>NZ_BNAQ01000001.1 GCF_014653575.1 Sphingomonas glacialis
GAGGTGACGACGATGCGGTCCATGAAGTCGGGATACGTAACCGCCCATTGGAAAGCCTGCTCGCCACCCATCGAAAATCCCACGATCGCGCGCAGATGCCGCACGCCGAGCGCATCGCCGAGCAAGCGGTGCACTGCTGCGACATTGTCGCGGATGCTGGTGACCGGGAAGCGTGGTCCGTCGAACGGTGCGGGTGTGTTGCTGGGCGAGGAGGATTTGCCGTTGCCGAACAATTCGGTAGCGACCATGAAATACTTCTTTGGATCCAGCGCCTTGCCTGGGCCAATCAGCCATTCGTAGCCATGCGCATCTGCCATGTAGTGCGACGGCAACAGCACGACGTTGTCGCGCGCGCTGTTGAGTGTCCCGTAGGTCGCGTACATGACCTTGGCCTCGGGCAAGACCTTGCCGTTCTCAAGTGCAAAATTCTTGATCAGGAAAGCACGCCTGTCTCCGTCGGCCGCCATCGCCGGCCCCGCCGCCGCCGCCGCCAATATCAGAGCTAGGAAGCTCGCTAGGACTCTCAGCATCGGGTTCGCCTCAACAGGTTCGGTTGCGTGACTTTACCGTTTTTACACGTGCGGACGACGTAAATCACGACATGGATAAGTAGGGTCTTTGAAGATCGAGCGGAGCGCCGCTAAACGTCTGAGTCTGGGTCATTGCAGGCAACAATGTAGCGCCGATACCGACCGCCTCCTTTCGTTCCAGTGGGATCCTTAGATGACCGTCATTGCCATATTCTTGTACTTTCGGACGGTTATCGAACTTCGCAACGATTGCGGGGACGTGCAGTGCGGACAACGGGTAACAGCGCGCTCGCGGTAATTGTCGTATTCACGGCGACGTCCGCCGGCGCCACAGCCTTGACGCAAAGCGATCCACCTATTTCGGACTCTTCTGACAACAGCACGGACATCATCGTGCGCGGCCGCCACGTCCGCGGAAGCGCGGTTGGCTCGATCGAACCGATCGCGGTGCTGGACGAGAATGCGCTCAAAGGCTTGGGGGGTGACGACGATCAAAGACGTCCTAGCGCGGCTCAAGGGGATCGCCACGTCGGCTGCGGGTGGAGATCCCGCGGCCTGCTGAACGGACGGCGCGTGTCGGGCGTGGAGGACCTCTACAGCCTTCCGTTTGAAGCGATCGAGCGGACGGAGATTTTGTCGGAGCAGGACGCCGCGCGGTTGGGCTTCCCGTCAACTGTGCGAGTGATGAACTTCATCACCAAGAAGCATTTCCGTGCGCTGTCGGTCCATGAAACAGCCGGCACTACCACTGAAGGTGGTGGCGGCACGCACTATGCCGAAGTTAATGCGACGCGGATCAATGACGGCCGCCGCTTGTCGCTAACTGGATCGTACACGCATCAGGACAACATCCTGCAGAGCAGCTGGTCGATCCTTCCTGATCCCGCCGTGCCGTTCGCGCTTCAGGGCAACGTTACGCGCATTGGAGGCGGCAGCATCGATCCCGCGCTCGACGCACGTGCCGGGCGCGCAGTGATGCTCGCGGCGGTTCCGCCCGATGCGCAGGCGCGCCGTAACCTATCCAGCTATGCGGCGGCGGGGCAGGCGATGACCGACATCGGACCCTATCGAACGCTCCCGCCGAGGACTGACCAACTGCGGTTCGACGGCACGCTTGCAGTGCCGATCAAGACGATCGATCTGTCGTTTAACCTCTCGGCGCAGCAGAACTGGACGGCCGGGTCGAACGGCTTGGCGGCGGCCGCGATCACGGTTCCAGCGGGCCTGCCGGCTTTGCCGTTCACGACGCCTGTCCTCGTCAATCGCTATTTGCCGGGTATCATCTTGCGGCAGCAGGGGCAGGCATCGACGCTGCACGGCGGTATGACCGCGCAGGGCGGCGTCGGGCGCTGGGCGTGGAACGCGTCCGCGCGCTGGCCCATGCATGCTGTCGATCAAGTGCGCGCTTTGGGCCGTGCACGCGACCGTTAGTTTACGGGCGAAGCTCGTGAAAAGTTGGATCTAACGACGAGTGTCCCATCGCTTGCCTCAACGGTGTCGAGTGATCGCAGCCGCTACAGCAGCAATGGTAAAGCGGGCGTGCGAATCTTTGGTCGCGCTATGTCAGTGAGCGAGCGGCCGAGAGCGCAAAAGCCAGGTCGACAGCCGAATTGCAGCACTTCGGTCGAAGAAGCCTGCGGCAAATAAGTTTCGAATGGTTGCGCGCCGAGCTCACGACCACTGGGGTGGCGACAGGCAATCGGCGTCATGGGTATGCAATGCGGAGAGTATCCATGATTGAGTGCCGGGAAGACACGTTAGGAAGCCCGCCAGGGTCGAGCGCAAGACAGCCGAGAACGAGCGCGTGACCGCAGCGTTGCTCGCCGCAGCGTTGGTCTTCGCGCAAGGGCCGGTCGGTGCCACTCCCGCGAACGTGAGCGGCTTCTCCTCCGCTGGCGAATGGCAACAACCCAGATCGACAGATCTGGTGGGCAGCGAACGCACCTTCGCAGCCCCGAATGTTTCGAGCGAGGCCGGTGCCGACCGAAGGTCAAGTGCCGACCAGGGCGACATCGTCGTGACTGGCAGGAAGGGAAGACCAGACGACCCCTTGGCTGGCGTCAACGCGAAAGCGTTCGAGGCGACACAGACCATCGATCAAGCCTTGGTCGGGCCGGTCGCGCTCGCCTACAAGAGAGTTCTCCCGTCGCCCGTGCGCAGCGGATTGCGCAATTTCCTGTACAATCTCCACGAGCCCGACGTGTTCGTGAATTACCTTCTGCAGTTGAAGCCAGGCAAGGCTGTGGAAACGCTTGGGCGCTTCGCCCTCAACAGCACGCTGGGGGTAGGGGGGCTCGTGGATGTTGCAAAGCGGCGGCCCTTCAAGCTGCCCCGCCGTCCCAATGGCTTTGCCGACACGTTCGGGATTTACGGCATCAAGAACGGCCCCTTCCTCTATGTACCGCTGATCGGCCCCACGACGCTGCGCGATTTAGTGGGCGGAATGCTCGATCGTTTCGTGCTCCCCGTCGCGGTGGGCAGCCCGTTCAACCAATTGGCATTCTCGGTGCCGGTCGGGGTGCTGAGCACGCTCGATCACCGCGCGGAATTCGACGATCAACTCCACGTCCTGCATGACGGCGTCGCCGATCCCTATGCGACATCGCGCGATTTCTACCTGCGCCGGCGCCAGCAGGAAATCGACCATATCCGCGGCAAGGCGGCCCAGTCGCCATCGACGCCTCCGGCAGACGCGGCAGCTCATGTCGACGCTGTGCAAACCCCGAGCGCGCAGACTCTGGTGGCGCCCGGCGACCGAGATGGACAGACGACGAAGACGGGAGATGGCGCATGAACGAGACGATCCGCACGGAGCGATACAGCGCCGTCGCTCGGCTGCTGCACTGGTCGGTGGTGGGCCTTGTGGCGGTGCAGTTCGCGATCGCCTGGACCATGCCTGATATCGGCCGCGGAACCGAGCCGGTTGGGTTGATCGCCTGGCATCTTTCGTTCGGCGTAGCGATTCTGGCGGTGATGCTGGTGCGGGCGCTATGGCGTCTGAGCCGCCGCGAACCGCCGCCGCCGGTGGCGCTGCCTGCGTCCTTGCGGATCGTATCGCGCGTCACGCATGCGCTGCTGGTCGCGCTGCCGCTGCTCGGCTGGGCCAATGCCTCGGCGCGCGGTTGGCCGGTCACTTTGTTCGGCATCTTGCCGCTTCCGCCGCTATCCGCGACCGGGTCGCCGCTTGGCCGCCAATTGGGCGACGTGCATCAAGCCGTCGCGATCGGGTTGCTGGTCGTCATCGGGCTGCACGTGTTGGGTGCGCTGTATCACGGCGTGATCGTGCGGGATCGAACCCTCCAGCGGATGCTCTGAGGCGCGGCACGCGCCATCCGCCGGGAACCGCGCGGCGGATCTTAAGCCCGGCGGGAAGCAGGGTCGCGGCCGCCAGGAAAAGGGCGAGCAGCGTCTCGGTCGCGGTAATTCCAAGCGCCCCGCTCGCCGCCGCGACGGTCGCCGCGGCGCCCGCTTTGCCGATCAGGGCGACAGAGCCGGCGAACAGCATGTCCTTGCCCGGCATCAGCGGGACGCGCGAGAGCAGTTGGCGGATCGTCAGAAACAGCAAGCACGTGCCCCACCCCAATGTTGGCTCGGCCGCCCGCCAAAGCGGTACGAGCAGCGCCAGCATCGCGACCGCTCGCACGACATGAACGCTCCCGACAAACAGCGCATCGCGTCCCGACATCCTGAGCAGGCGTCGACGAAAGCCGACCATCGCCAGGCTCGGAACGACCACCAGCGCTATGGATAGAGAGATATGGGCGGCGCCCAAGCCGAGCGACTCGAGTCCTGGGCCCAGGGCAAATGCCGCGATAAGACCGATCGTCACGACATTGCCGACCAGAGCCGACAGCACTGAAACGTCCTTGATCGCGTGCAACGGTGCGTCGATCCGCTGTCCTCGTGCCCACGCGAACAGGTAAACGTCGCCCGAATAGCTGAACATCACTTCATTGCTGATGAAGCGGCGGGTCAGCACGCCGAGCATACCCTTCCGTCTTCCCCATAGCCGCCGGAAGATCACGAGATCGGCGAGCGGATGCACCAAAACATAGCCTCCTGCCGCATACCAGAAGCCGGGCGACGCGCGCAGCAGCGCGCTGATCCCCGAGACAGGCAATTGCCGGAAAGCGAAGATTGCCACGCTGAACCAGCTCAGCGCCAGCGCTGCGCGGAGGATCGCCCCGCGATGCCGGGACAGGGTCGACTGCAGCGAAGCGATCATCGATCGATCGTACCGATGAGGCCGCGCACCCCGAACCCGGCATCGACCGCGCGAATCGTCGCCGTGGCGCCGAGCATCTCCGAAAACTGCTCTGGGGTGAACAGACGGTGCGTCCCGGTCTCGTGCAACCCGATGCGGCGCAGGGCGGCGGCTTCGGTGACGTAGACCGCGATCCGGCCGCCTGGCCGGACGATGCGCGCAAGCTCGGCGAGGACCGCCTGATCGTCCTGCCAGAAATAGGCGACGTTGGTGGCCAAGATGCGATCGAAGCGCGCGTTGGGGAACGGAAGCGCGTTGAAATCCGCTACCGAAAATCGCGCCTCGGGGTGATGCTGCTGCGCCCGCGCAATCATCTCCTCCGCATGATCAAGGCCGTGGACGGCACCGCCTGCCGCGGCCGCCTGCAAAGCCGCGATGGCATCGCCCGGACCGCAGCCCAGATCGAGCACCGCGTCGCCCGCCCGCACGTCGAGCGCCGCGATGGCGAGCGCGGTCGGGCGACGGTTGGCGAGCCGCATCGCCTGCGCGACGACGCGCCCGCCCAAGCCTTGCGGCCGTGCCAATTGTCGGCCGAGTGCCGACGCGACGGCGTTCATGCGTGTCGGAGCTTCGCGTCGATCTTGCCCAGCAAGGCGCGCAGCTCCGCGCGGCGTCCGGCATCCCAGACCGGGCGCGCGGCGTTGACGGGGGCCTGGAGCGCACGCTGGGCATAGACCTTCGCGTCGGCGGGATGCCCCTCGTCGTTCAGAAAGTCGGCGTAGAAGAAATTGTTGTCGAGCCCGCGCGGATCCTGCCGCAGCGCGGCTTCGAGCAACGCGCGCGCCTTGGGCGTGCTGCCGAACCCGACCGGGAAGCCGGGGACGCGGTAGTAGAGCACGCCCAGGCTCATCTTCACGCCGCCATCGGCGATGTTGGGATCGATCGCCTGCGCCCGCTCGAGGATGCCCTTGGCCGCCTTGGCGAGCCCGAGCTGACGGAACACGCTCGCGCGCGCCGCCTCCTCGCTGGTGACGATGCCCTGCCACAGCAACGGCTCGGCGCGCCCCGGGAAGCGCGCGGCGACCTGCGCGGCCTGTGCGGCGAGGACATCGAGCTGGCGGTATTGCTGGTCGCGATCGGTAACTTCGTAGCGGATGTGCGCCCATTGATCGTTGATGCGCTGCACCGCTGCGTCCATCTGCGGGTTGTTGCTAGCATGCGCGACGCTCGAGACGGCGAGCAGCGTGCATAAGGCGGCGGCGAGACGAAGACGGCGCATGGGAAGCTCCTGGATCATGGTTCGACGAAAAGGGTGCGCGCGGTCGCGACTTGCTTGGCGAGGCCGCGGTCGATCAGGCGTGGTACCGCGGCATTGAGCTGGGTGAAGACGCGTTCGGGCATTCCGATCGAGACATCCGTCGCGCGCCGTTCGATCGCCGCGACGATCGTGTCGGCAACGTCTTCCGGGCGGTCGGCGGCCATCCCGCTCAGCGCCATGAAACGCTCGATCGCGGCGGTGTTGAACGCAGTGCGAACGGCGCGCGGCGCGATATAGGTGATCGCGATATTGCGCCCTGCAACCTCGCGCCGCAGCGCCTGGCTGAACGCCTTGAGGCCCGCCTTGGCGCTCGAATAGGTCGTGAAATAGGGATAGGGCACCGCGCCCATCACCGATCCGATATTGACGATCTGACCGTCCCGTCGCGCGATCATCTGCGGCAGCACGGCACCGCTCACGATCGCGGGCGCGACGAGGTTGACCGCATAGCCAAGCGCGATGCGGGCTGCGCCCTGCGCGTCGAGCGGGCCGAAATATTGCAGGCCGGCCAAGTTCACGAGAATGTCGACGTGGGTCGCGGCCAGCGTGCTCGCCAGCGCCTCGAGCGCATCGGGATTGGACAGGTCGCACGCAAAGCAGTCCTGGCATGCCACGGCATCGACCCGATCGACGCCGATGACATGGGCACCCGCCAACCGGAGCCGCTTCGCCACGAGCGACCCGATCCCGCCGGCGGCCCCGGTCAGGACGACGCGCTTCCCCTCAAGCCGCGACACGCATCGCCTCCAGTTCGATCCCGGCGAACAGACCGCCGAACAGGCCGAACATCGCGCGCGCCATCGCGATGATCGCGGCCTGGTCGCCGGGATCGTCGATCCGGTTCATCAGGCGTTCGAAAAACAGCATGTGGTCCTGGTCGAGCGCACCGTGCGAGGTGAGATAATGGAACGCGCCTTCGGGCAGTCCGAGCGACGCTTTCACCGCGCCTGCGCCGTGGCTCGCCATCGCGATACTCGTCCCTTCGAGCACATAGACCATGCCGAAGAACGCCGCCGGGTTACCCTCGCGGATCGTGCGATAGGCGTGATCGACCATTGCCTTGGTCGCGGGGGAGGGGGCGCTCGCTGCGGCACCTGCGCGATTGCCCCCGGCGGCGGCGATGTCGTCGAGGATCCACTGTTCGTGGCCGGTCTCCTCCTCGATATACTCGTCGAGCGCGCGCACGAGCGTCGGGCGCGCAGCGAGCCGTGCGCGTGCTTCCTGCATCAGCGGGACGGTGTGGCGGACGTGATGATACGCCTGGGTGAGATAGGCGATATAGTCCGGCACCGAGATCCGGCCGGTCAGCCCGGCGATCAACTGCGGCGTCATCGCGAAGCGCGCTTGCGCCTCGCGCGTCTCGGCGACGAGGCGGTCGAAGAAGGGCTGCTCGGCGGCGGCGTCGCGATACGGATAGGCCGTATCGATCGCGGCGCGGCGGAGCCGACCGTTGCCAGTGAGCAATCCCGCGGAGGGCAGGAACGGCGGTACGATCTGCCACGCGCCGACCCGCGCATATGCCGGCAAGGTCAGGTTCGCCGTGGCGACCGCTGTGGCGATATCGGCATCCGGTGTGGCCGGCACGATCAGCGCGTCGAGGGTCGCGCGTCCGTCGCCGCGGACCATGACCTGCGC
Organism: Sphingomonas glacialis; assembly: GCF_014653575.1. Taxonomy (GTDB): domain Bacteria; phylum Pseudomonadota; class Alphaproteobacteria; order Sphingomonadales; family Sphingomonadaceae; genus Sphingomonas; species Sphingomonas glacialis. The sequence goes on from NZ_BNAQ01000001.1 coordinate 7,688, forward strand.
GATCGCCGGATCGGCCTTCAGCACGCCTTCGACCCATTCCGGCGAGACGTTGCGCCCATGGCTCGTCACGATCAGCGCCGATTTGCGGCCCTCGATCCAGAGCCTTCCCACGTCGTCGATCCGACCGATATCGCCGGTCGCAAGCGGGCCAGGTGAACGAGGCGCGCCGACGGTGCCGAGATAGACCGGCCCGTCGATGAGGATCTCGCCATCCTCGGCAAGGCGGATCCTGTTCGCGCCGATCGCCCGGCCGACGCTGCCGCGCGACCCCGTTGCGCCGTCATCGAGCGCGACGACCGAGGCGCATTCGGTCAGGCCATAGCCTTGCCGCACGGGCAATCCCACGGCTGCGGCGGCGTCGAGCAGTTTGGGCTCGATCCGCGCGCCGCCGACCGCGACGAGTGTCAGGCGCGGGAGCCGCACGCCGCTCGCGGTCATCGCCGCGACGAGGCCCGCCAGATATTCGGGCACCAGGATCAGCGAGGTGATCGCGTGTGCGTCGATCGCGCGGAGCATCGCGCCGAAATCGGGGCGGAACGGGTCGGCCATGCCGACCGCCGCTTGCGGCAGGGCGACATAGGTGCCGCCGGCCAGGATCGTCGCATAGAAACCCGCGACGTTCTCGAGCAGGATCCCCGGCGGGAGCAGCGGCAAGTGTCGACCGGCATGATCCGCGCCCAGTTGGGCCACCACCGCACCCGCGACTTGCGAGAGATGGTCGAGCGACAGGCATATTCCCTTGGGATCGCCGGTCGACCCCGAGGAAAAGGTGATCCGCGCGGTACCTTCGGGCAGCGCTGCGGCGGTGCGCACTTTTCGCGCGGCGGTGAACGAAAACCCGCCCTGCGGATCGCGCACGAGCGCAACCGGCCCGCTGATCAGCGCCGCCGCGCCGGCGTGGTCGAGTGCGGCTTCGACCTGTGCCGGCGTGAAGAACGCCGGCAACGGGATGGTTGGAATGCGCGCTTCGATGAGTGCGAGGTCAAGAAGGCATTCCGCAACGCCGTGGTCGACGCGCGTCGCAACGGGGCGGCCTGCTTCGAACTCCGCCGAAACGAAAGCCGTCAAGCCAGGCAAAGCATCCGCCAAGGCCCGCCAGCTCAGCGGCTCTGCGCCGTCGAGTGCCAGCCTGTCGGGTCGTTCTGCCGCGTGGCGCAGGATCGCCTTCCAAAGGTCGCTCACGAAAATGTCCTTCGCATCGAGTTTCGGTGGAGTTTCTCGCGACACAGCGCGACGTCGCCGGCGCACAGCATCGGGTCGGAGTCGTAATACTGGCCCCAGCGCGAGGCCTCGGCCGCCACCGCTTCGATCCGCGCGGGGGCGATAACGACGATCGGCAGATCGAGCCGTGCGAACATCGCGCGCAGCGGCTGTGTCAGGACGGCGACGGCAATATCCGCCTGGCCCTGCAGCGCAGCGGCGGCCTCGCGCCACAGGGCGATCGTCGCGGCGGGGCGGTGCGAGGCGTGGTTGCCGATTTCAGCGATCCGATCGCGCGCGATGCTGCGTCCGAACCGCTCGCTGAGCACGACCTCGATCGGCTCGTCGATATAGCGCTCGAGCAGCAACGCGCCGGCGTCGGCAGCGCGGAAGCCCAACACGGCCTGTGGCGCCTCGGGCTGGCCGACGCTCAGATAGGTCGGATAGTCGGATGGCGGAAAGGCCGCATGGACTGCCGCATAGCGGTCGGCAATCAGGGAGCGAATGGCCGTATCGTGCATGAACACCTCGTCGATGCACGAGAGACGTCACGCATGGCCGGCCACCCTACCTTGGCGGTCGAGAGAAATCGTTCGGGCTAGAAACTTCGGCGTACCGAAAGCGATGCGGTCCTCGGACGGACGGGGGTGCGCTGCGGCGCGGCCGTCACCGTGAACGGATTGCCGAACGCGAAACTGTCGGCGCGGGTATCGCCCGCATTGTCGAGACCGGCGCGGATTTGCCACGCGGCGATCTCCGCGCTCAGCGATCCCGAAAGCAGCAGGATCGGGCTGCTTTCGCGGTCGAGCGCGGGATCGAAACTGAGCCGCGTCTCGCCGATATAGCTTGCGCGCCCGGTCGCGCGCAGCTGCCACCGGCCGAGCCTGAGCGCGTAGCTTGCCTCGCCATGCGCGCTGGCGTCGGGAATGATCGGGAGCCGGCGGTCGGGCTCGACCCCAGGAAGCGCGCCGGGATTGATCCGCGCGTGCTGGAGCAGCGTTCCGGCCGAGAGCGAGATGCGTCCTGCGGGCCGCCACTGCAGGCTGAGATCGATCCCGCGATTGCTCGCATCGCCGGCATTGCGCGTCGAGATCAGGCCGTCGGTGGCGAGATAGTCGGCTTGGACATGCGCCCAGTCCGACGCGAACAGCCCGAGATCGAGCGACATGCGATCGTTGGGCGACGACCAGCGGACCCCAAGGTCATAGGCCTGCAATTCGTCTGACTGATACGAGGTCGGCGACGAAGGGCCGACCGACGTCGTGTCTACCCCACCGGGACGCAACGCGGAGGCATAGCGCGCGAACACCAGCAAGCGCGGATCGTGCTGCCAAGCGATCGTCGCGCTCGGGCTCGCGCGGACGATCGCACGGCTGATGGTGCCGCCGATTGAGCCCTCCGCCCGTTCGTCATCGACCGAAGACCGGAAGACGCGGACACCGGTGCCGACACGCAGCCGATCGGACAGATGCCAAGTCACCTCGCCGAACATAGCGGCCTCATCGACGCTGCGGGTGACGCGGAGCACCGGCACAGTGGTCGCGCCGACCAGCGTTCCGGTCGCGGCGGTTTCTGCGGCGAGCAGCGCTGCGCCGCCGAGCCAATCGAACCGTCCGGCCGAGCCGGTCGCGCGTATCTCGCCGGTATAGACACGGTAGGTTCGCGCATCGCGATAGGACGCAGGCGCGGTCCCGCCGAGCAACCCGGCCTTGGACGACGCATCGTAGGTGGCGTTGACCTCCTGCGACGTGGCGCTTGCGACCGCGGTGATCCGGGCCCCGCCGATCGACCCATTCGCCGTCGCGCTGACGAGCGATATCCCGGTTTCCTGCGGCTCGCGTAGTCGCGGGGTGCGCGTCAGTGTGTGCGGCGCTTCGACATATTGGCTGTCGGCAACCGACGAGTCTTGGGTGATTCCCTGAAGATCGACGATCCAGTCGCCAAATGGCCGGGCGCGCACCGCGATCCGGCCACCGCTGGTCTGCCCGTGATTGAGGTCGCGCGTGCCGTCGGTCGAATTGATCCAGCCGCCTTGCCCGATCCGATAGCCGACCAACCGGATGGCGAGCCGGCCGGGTACGAGTGGGAGATTGACAACGCCGTCGAAATCGCCGGCGCCTCTCCCGTTTTGCGTCGCGCTGCCGCCGCTGCGGAGCGATCCACTGGCGCGCATGAGGTCGGGCTTGGCCGGTACGAGCCGATACACGCCGCCAAGCGCGCCGGTGCCGTAGAGCGGCCCCTGCGGACCTTTGAGCACTTCGACTTGCGCCATGTCGATCAGGCGCAGATCGGGGTCCGGCGCGTCGTAGGTCACGCGCGATTCATCGACCTGGACGCTGACGCTCGATTGCCCGAAACCGTCGAACGGGCTGTCGGCGATGCCCCGAATGAACAGCCGGTTGCGCCCGGAGCCGAGATTGGTGACCGAAAGGCCGTTGATCGATGCGGCGAGATCGCGCGTGCCGGGTGTATCGCCGAGAGCGGCTAGGCGTTCGGGCGTTGCTATCGCGAGCGGAATTGCCGCCGATGCCAGAGTTTCGCGGTGTTTGGTCGCGGTCACCACGATGTCGTCATGCTCGGCGGCCTCGCGCGCAGCCAGTGGGGAAATGGCGCGCGGGGAGCGTATGACCTGGCGCGGCGCGCGTTCGATCCGCCAAAGATCCGGACCGACGCGGATCGCCCGCAGCCCGGTGCCGCGCAGCATGTCTGCGAGCGCCGCGGCCACCGACATGCGGCCATGGACGCCGCGCGTGAGCGTGGTACCCAGCGGAATGTCAGCCCCGATCGAGGATCCCGACTGGCGCGCCAGCGCGGTGATAGCGCGGTCGATTTGCCCTGCCGGAATATCGAGCCGCAGCGTCTGCGCGCGCGCCGGGCTAGTGGTGGCGGCGCTCCAGCCGAACGCCAGCACCAGCATGGCGCGCCTCGAGCCCGATGATCGTGGCCAGCGCGTCCGCAGCTTGCGTTCCTTTTCCAATCTTCAACGCCCCCGAGAAACGGAGATTGGCGATTGCGGGATCGACCGTCGTTTCGGCTCCCGCATAGCGCGTGATGTCGCTTGCAACCAGCGCCAGCGGCGCATCGGCATAGACGAGCTGCCCGCCACGCCAGCTCCCGACGCTTTCGGCGGCGATGCTGGTTAGCGTGACGCTCCCCTGTTGCCCGAGCAGCGCCCGGCCTTGCACCAGCGTGACCGGCGTATGCAGACCCGCTGCCGCCACGGCGATGTGGCCCTCGGCCACCGCGATGCGGCCCTCGGCCACCGCGATGCGGGTCGTTGCACCATCAACCGCGATATCGAAACGTGTCCCGATATCGCTGATGCGGTAGCGCCCGGCGGTGATCGACAGCGTCCGGTCGGCACGGTGCGGCACATCGAAATAGGCTGTACCGTTGAGCGCGAGCAGTGTTTGATCGCCGTGCTGCGCGACGAGACGGCTATGCGGCGCGAGCGTGGCGCTGCTACCGTCGATCAACGCAATCGTGCGCGATGTCGCGTCGGTTTGCCAGGCAACGTCGGCGGCTGGCCGCGGCAGAGCTACAACGACGGCCAGCGCGGCCGCCATCGCACCGCCTGCCACCACCGCCCAGCGCCAGCGCCTCGGTTCACGCTGGGCCGGGGCAGGGGCGGCGAGATGCGCGACGATGGTTGCGCGTTGCGCGACGATGTCGTCATCGAGCAGCGCGATGCGGTCGAACGCGGCGCGGTGGCGCGGGTCTGCTTCGAGCCAGATGGCAAAGCCGTCCCAATCCATGTCGTCGGCATCCTGCGCCGCGTGCCATTGTGCCGCGCGTTCCGTGATATCCTCGTTCATTGCATCACCTCGCCGCAGCCTTTGCTGCCGCCGCTCTCTGTTCCATTGCCAAGACGGCGCGGCGTGTCGTTCACCCCAGTTCCCCTGCATCGAGCATCCGTCTCAGATGCGCCATCGCGACTGCCATATGCTTTTCGACGCCCTTGCGGCTGATCCCGAGCCGTGCTGCGGTCTGGGCATGGCTGAGGCCGTCGAGCTTGTGCAGGCGGAGCGCGCGGGCGGCGCCGGGGGGCAGCCGGTCGATCGCCACAGCGAGGCGCGCGGCGTCCCCGCGCGCGATCAGATCGGTTTCGGCGGCTGGCTCTGCGTGCGGTTCGGGGCCGTTGGAGCGCTGGCCCTGCTCGACATCCGCCCAATCCTGCTCGCGGACCGCGCGCCGTCGTCCCGCGCGGAGACGGTCGAGGACGAGGTTCTGGGCAACGCGGTACAGATAGGCACGGCCGTTGCCGATCGGTCCGGACGGCACCGATCCGATTTTGAGCCACATCTCCTGCACAACGTCTTCTGCCTCGGCGGCGCTACCGGTTCGGGCAGTCAGAAAACGTACGAGGGCAGCCCGGTGCTGGATGTATAAAGCCGCAAGTTCGTCGCTGCCGTCGTCCACACTGCCTTCGCTCAAACGACTGACCTTCCGTTGTTTGAGCTAGCATGGCGGATGGCTCGAGGCGTCGAACTGTAGCACGATCTCGCTAACAGCAAAATGTAGACCGAATCAGCCCGATAACCGCTGCTGTCGCTCTCCAGAGTCCGGTTCCAGCACCCAACCTGCCGAACTCGATATGCGGCCGGGTGGAAATACGCATCTGGTGGATACTCGAACAGCATCGCACTCTATTGCGATCACAAAAGTCGATAGGTCGAGGGTACTACCCGTTTTTACGATCAGGCATTCGATGTCGCATCTGGGCGTCGTGTGGGTGCGCGGAACTGACGAGCCGAGTATCAACAGCGATTTTCTCCCGCCGCAAAAACCCACGGACTAGGGCTGGCCTAGCCGCGCGATGATCGATGAAATTCGGCTACGCTTGACGTCAGTGACCTCGGTATCTCCCGTGGCCGAACGTATAATGGCGTCAATCGCCAGCGACGCTGTTATACGGCGAAAGGTCTGGATCCAGTGGATTACAGCCGGACCGCTTTCGCACGGTAAATCAGTGTAAGTGGCCCTCCGTTCATGTCCATGCTCTCGATTGCGGCCGGCTGGTTGTGACGCGGGCTACCGATAGCGCAGTAATCGAATCCCGTTAGAGTGATTGTCTGGATGCAGCGCCATCCAGATCCGCTCTGTATGTAAGATCCGGTTCGAAGGTCTCGATCTTTATCTCCTCGCGGCTTTTGCCATGCTGATCGAGGAGCGTAGCGTGTCGGGCGATCGGCCGATCGGCTACACCTGAGCCAACCAGCGGCGCATTTGCTCGGCTGAAAATCTATGTCGGCGACACATCGCTGGTGACGAAGGGAAAAGGGATATTCCGTTCGCGCTTGCAGAAGCACGCGCGCCACAGGTTGCTGCGGTGCTCGACGGGGCCGGGGCGATCGTCGATCCGGCGGGAACGTTCGATCCGGCGCGCTCCCCGGGAACTTTCCGAATCGCTGCGTCGGACGATATCGCGGTCGTGGTATTTCCGCGGCTCGTCCGGCGGCTGAAGCACATCGCGCCGGGGATCCGCATCGTGCTCGAACTGATCGAGAAACGGACGCGGTCGCGGCTCGACGAGGGACGGATCGGCCTGTTCGTCACGCCGCAGGAGTTCGCCTCGCCGCGTCATCCGGTCGCATTGTTGTTTGCTGAGCGGCGGCGTCGCGGGGTGTGCGGACAACCCGGCGCTGGCCGAGCGGCGGATCAGAAAGGCCGATTTTCTCGCGCTCGACCATGTCGCGGTGCTGCTTGGCACCAATGTTCCGGCGGCGTTCGCGGACCGGCAGCTCGAGGAGATCGGCAAGGTCCGGCAGATGGGCGTGACGGTGCCGAGCTTCGCCGCAGTCCTGTGGATGGTGGTCGGCACGCGGCGCATCGCATTGATGCATGACGGCTGGCCTGCTCAATGCGGACGTGCTTGCCGATCGTGCTGGTACCCGTGCCCTTTGTTTTTCCCGAAATGGCCGAAGTGATCCAGCATCACCGTGCGCGCGATGCCGATCCGGGGCTGCGCTGGCGGCGCGACCAATCGCGGATCGAGGCCGCCGCCGATTAGCCTTCGGGCGCGAAGATCGCGCCGGGGAGAAAACGGGCGAGCAGCGCCACCGCGGCGAGCAACACGATGTCGAGCGCGACGGCACCACCGAAGGCGCGCTGCGCGCCGCCGTGATCGAGGATCGCGAAGAACAGCGAGCCGATCACCGCTGCGCCGAGCGCACCGCCGATCTGCTGCGCGCCATTGTGCATCCCGCCGGCGACCCCGGCATGCCCGCGATCGACCCGCGCCAGCGTGACCGGCCCGAGCGGCCCGGTGATGCAGCCCATGCCGATACCGCTCAGCGCGAGCGTCGCGGCGATCAACCCCGGGATCGGCGCGAACGCCACCGCCGCGGCGGTTCCCGCCAGGCCGAGCGCCATCGTCAGCGCGCCGAAGATCAGCAGCCCTGCGCCGACCCGCGGCAGGACGCGCGGTCCGATCAGCGCGATCCCCGCCATCACGCCCAGTCCGAAGGGTAAGTGGAGCAAGGCGGTGTCGAGTGGGCTCATGCCGAGGCCACGCTGCAGCACCATGCTCAGCACCAGCAGGAAGCCGTTGGTCGCGGTCGCGAACAGCAGCGTCATCGACAGGCCGAGGCGGAAGGTGGGTGCGGCGAACAGTTCGGGCGCGATCAGCGCCGATCCGACGCGCGCCGTTCGGCGCACCGAATGGCGCCAGAAGGCGATCGCCAGAACGACACTCGCGACCGGCAGTGCGATGCTCCACCACGGCCAGCCCAGCGCGCGACCTTCGATCGCCGGGATCAGCAACGCGATCAGCGCGGCGCCGAGCAGAAGCGTCCCGATCGGATCGAGCCGAAGCGCGTGCGGCGAGCGCCCGCGCGGCAGCAGCCACCACCCCGCCACCAGCGCCACCAGCCCGATCGGCAAGTTGATCAGGAATACGACGCGCCAGCCGAGCCCTGCGGGATTGGCGGCGATCAGCAGACCGCCAAGGATCGGCCCGCCGATTGCCGCGAGCCCGCCGACCAGCCCGAATACCGCCAGCCGCGCGACGCGTTCGAGCGGCGAATACATCAGCTGGACGAGCGCGATCATCTGCGGCGCCATGATCGCCGCGGCGGCGCCCTGCGCGAAGCGGGCCGCGATCAGCGTCGTCGCATCGGGCGCCAATCCGCACGCGAGCGAGGCGAGCGTGAACCCGCCGACGCCGACGAGGAACAGCCGCCGGTACCCATAAAGATCGCCCAGCCGCCCGCCGGCGACGAGCAGGATCGCGAACATCAGGAAATAGCCGGTGACGACCCATTGCGTCGCGCTCTCGCTCGCGCCCAGGCCTCGCTGGATCGCGGGGAGCGCGGTATTGACGATCGTCGTGTCGACAATCTCGAGCACGAGCGCGAGGATGACGGTCGTGAAGGCAAGTCGTCGACGATAGCCGAGCAGCTGCGCGACTCCGACCTCCGAAAGCAGTGGGGACGGCGGATGTGGTGGGATCGTCTCGCTTGACATGCACAGCAGCATATCGATACTGGTTTCAGAACAATAGTTCTAATTTGATGTCGGCATGAGCCCGGCGCGTAGGAGAGGCGAATCGTGGAAGCCACTGCACGTATTGCGTCGAACGCCGGGCGACGACCCGGTCTTGGGCAAGGTTCGACCGTCATCGCCGCAGGATTCCTGCCGATCCTGGCGATCGTCTCGCTATTCCCAGCGGTCCCGTCGATCATCGATCATTTCGCAGGCGACCCGGAGGCGGGCTGGAAAGTGCCGGCGATGGTGTCGGCGCCCGGCCTCGCGATCGCGGCGATCGCGCCATTTGCCGGCATTCTGGTCGATCGCTTCGGGCGGCGGCGGCTGCTGCTGTTTTCGACGTTTTTCTACGCGCTGATCGGCGTCATTCCGTTCTTTCTCGACAATCTCAACGCGATCTATGGCTCGCGCATCCTGCTCGGGGTCACAGAAGCGGCGATCCTGACGACGCTCAATACGCTGATCGGCGATTATTGGGACGATCGCGGGCGGCGTCACTGGCTGGCACTGCAGGGGACGGTCGGACCGTTGCTCGCCGCGGGCATGATCTATTGCGCCGGGATGCTCACCGCGGTGCGCTGGAACGGCGTGTTCCTGATCTATCTCGTCGCTCTCCCGATCTTCGCGGCGATGGTGGTGTATCTGTACGAACCGGCAAGCGATGCGACCGCGCGCAAGATGCTCGGGATCGACCAGGATCGGGTCGCGCGCACGCCGTTTCCCTGGTCTTCGGTGCTGCAGATCGGCGCGGTGACGCTTGCCGCCGCCGTCTTATACTACGTCTTCATCGTGAATGGCGGGATGGCGTTCCGCGAGGTCGGGATCCAGTCCTCGGCGAAGCTCGGTGAGCTGACCGCGCTGCCGAGCCTGTTCGTCGTCGTCGGCGCGGGCCTGTTCTGGCTGATGGGCCGCGCGCGCGCGCAGCTGCAATTGGCGTCGTGCTTCGGGCTGCTTGGGGTCGGGCTCGCGATGATCGGGCTGGCGCCCGATTGGAAGTGGATGCTCGCCGGACTGGTGATCCAGCAGACCGGCGCCGGCATGACGATCCCGACGCTGATCGCCTGGGCGCAGACCAAGCTGCCGTTCGAACATCGCGGTCGCGGCATGGGCGTCTGGACCGCGTGCTTCTTCTTCGGCCAGTTCGCCAGTCCGCTGCTCGTCAGCGTCGTGCGCGGCGCGGTCGTCACGATGCAGTCCGCCTTCCTCACCGCCGGCGTGCTCGGCGTGCTCTGCGCGCTGGTCAGCGTCGGCATGGCGCTGCGCGCCCCCGTTTCCCATCCAGTCGAGGTTTGATGCCGATGCCGTCCACGATCAAGCGGGGCGTCAGCCTCTACAGTTTCCAGGAAGAGCTGTTCCTGCGCCAGATGACCGTCGAGGATGCGATCGCGTTCGCCGCTTCGATCGGCGCGACCGGGATCGAGGTGCTTCCCGAACAGAACATGCCGAGCTTCCCCAATGTCAGCGACGCCGAAGTCGCCTGGTGGAAGGACACCGTCGCCAAGCATGGTTGCGAGCTCAGCTGCTACGACATGTTCCTCGACACCAAGATCCGCAAGGATCGCCCGATGACCGACGAGGAGCAGGTCGCCTCGATCCGCCGCGACCTGGAATTGTGCCATCGGCTCGGCATCCGATCGATGCGGATTCTCGTGTTCGTGCGGCCCGAGATTCTCGAAAAGTGCGTGCCCTATGCCGAGGCGCTCGACGTCCATATGGGGGTCGAGGTCCATGCGCCGTGGCACCTCGAACATGCCTGGATCCTGCGCACGATCGACACGGCCGACCGGCTCGGGACGAAGCATCTCGGTATCCTGCCCGACATGGGCATCTTCATGAAGCATTACCCGCCGGTGTTCCGCGCGCGCTTCGAGCGGCAGGGCGCGCGGCCCGAGGTCGCGCAGTTCATCGTCGACAGCCATGAAGCCAAGATCATGGCCGAATATACGATCTACGAGGTCGCGGTGAAGATGGGCGGCAACAAGGCCGAGGTGGCGATGGCCGAGACGCTGCGCCACGCGCCCTATGCCAACCCCAAGCGGCTCGCCGAATATGCGCCCTACTTCCGGCACATCCAGGCGAAATTTTACGAAATGACGCCTGAGGCGACCGACCCGTCGATCTCGTATGACGAGGTCATCCCGGTGCTCGCGGCCGCCGAGTGGAACGGCTATCTGTCGAGCGAATATGAAGGCAATCGCTGGATCCAGGACGTCGAGCCGGTCGACAGCCGCGAGCAGGTCCGCCGCCAGCACACGATGTTCGAGCGCCTGATCGGCGCGACCACGACCGCTTCCTGAAGGGATTGCCCGCATGTTCGACAAATATCTGATCGTGGATGACAGCCTGCGCGCGACGGCGGACGGCTTCGCGTTCGACGCGCGGCTGGGCTATTATCGCGGGCTCGGGCTTTCGATGGTCGAGGATCTGGTCGTGACGATCGACGACGAACCAGTGGCCCGCGAGGCGATCCGCTTCGACGAGACCGGTGGTGGCGCGCCGCTGACGCTCGACGAGATGGAAACCAACTATGACCGCCAGTGGAACTTCGGCGCGGTCGCGACCATCAGCGTGATCGCGTCCGAGCCGCTGGCACCAGGCGCGCACAGCCTGACGTTGAGCGAGAAGCTGAGGGTCTCGTATCTGCCGTTCCCTGCGATGAACAGCGACGCCAAGACGCTGGAAGTCGCGGCGTGAGCGCGTCGCGCCGCGATGTGCTGGCGCTCGCGCTGGCGGGCGGCGCGGCGCTACCGGCGGTGGCAGCGCTGCCGCCTTCCGCTCGGCGCGGGGTCGAGGGGCAGCGCGCGCCCGATCTCGGCGATGGGCGCTATCTCAATCCGATCCTGGCAGGGGATCGGCCCGACCCGTCGATCCTCAAGGACGGCGACGACTATTGGATGACGCATTCGTCGTTCGATGCGTCGCCCGGGCTGCTGATCTGGCATTCGCGCGATCTGGTGAACTGGACGCCGGTCGGGCCGGCGCTCGCCAAGCCGCTCGGCACGGTCTTCGCGGTCGACATCGTCAAGCATGACGGGCGGTACTTCATCTACATCCCGTTCATGAAGGCGTCGTGGTCGGGGGCATTGCCGAGTTTCGCCAACATCTACGTCATCCATGCGCCGTCGATGCACGGGCCGTGGAGCGATCCGATCGATCTCGGCATCGGCGATTTGATCGATCCCGGCCATGCGGTCGATGACGACGGCCAGCGTTACTTGTTCCTGTCGGGCGTCAACCGCGTCCGGCTTGCGCCCGATGGGCTGTCGACCGTCGGCAAGGTCGAGAAGGTCTATGATGGCTGGCACTATCCCGATGCCTGGATCACCGAAGCCTATTCGCTCGAGGGACCAAAGCTCTTCCGGCGCGGGGGCTGGCATTATCTGGTCAGCGCGGTCGGCGGAACGGGCGGCCCGGCGACGGGGCACATGGTGATCGCCGCGCGCGCGCGGACGCTCGCCGGGCCGTGGGAGAATTGCCCGCACAACCCGATCGTGCGGACGCGCAGCGAGGCCGAACGCTGGTGGTCGCGCGGCCATGCGACCTGCGTCGAGGGTCCGGGCGGCCGCTGGCACATGGTCTATCACGGCTATGAAAACGGCTATCGCTCGCTCGGGCGGCAGACCTTGCTCGAGCCGATCGTGTGGGGTGACGATGGCTGGTTCCGCGCGACAGGTGGCGATCTCTCGCAACCGCTGCCGCGGCCCGGTGGCGTGGCGGGGCCGCACGGCATTGCGGGCTCGGACGATTTCTCCAAGCCCGCGTTCGGAACGCGCTGGAGCTTCTACGGCGGGGGGCCGGACGAGCTTTCGCGAGCGCGGATCGAGCGCAATACGCTGACGATCGCGGGGAAGGGCACTGGCCCGAACGATTGCGCACCGCTGACGCAAATCGTCGGCGACCATGCTTACGAAGTGACCGTCGAGTGCGAACTCGATGGCGACGCGCAGGGCGGGCTGCTGCTGTTCTTCAACGACCGGCTGTTCCTCGGCATGGGGATCGATGGAAAGCGCATGATCACGTATCGGGGCGGCAAGGCGAGCTATTGGCCCGAGCCGGCACCCGCGGTGCGGCGCCTGCTCCTGCGGATCGTCAACGATCGGCAGATCGTGACCTTCTATTACAGCGTCGACGGCAAGAGCTGGACGCGCCACGGCGTGCGCAGCGAAGTCTCGGGCTACAATGCCAACACGATCGACGATCTCGCGCAGCTTCGCCCGGCGCTCTTCGCGAGCGGGGCGGGCAGGGTCCACTTCCGCGATTTTCGATATCGCGCGATCGCCTGACCGGAACGCGCGGGAGCGTTCCGGTCAGGCGCTGATCAGGCGGCTACCTCGATCGGGGCTGGTGCCTCCGAGCGGCGCAGCTGCATCAGGCGGCGCCGCGCGCGGATCGCCGCGGCGTCGACCGACAGGATGACCGGGCGCTCGGCCCAGAAATCGCGGCCGAGCATGGCTTGCTGGATCGCCTCGAGCATCGGGCCATCTTCCGCGTCGAACACCTGCTTGGCCATCGCTTCGGATGCCTCCCCGGGCTCGCGGGTGAAGAAGTAATGCGAGCTCGTCGCGGTTTCTGGCGTGATGATATGCGGATTGGCCATCGCCGGCACGACCATCGCCTGCCGTTCGCTGCCGGCGTGCGCGACGCCGATGAACAGCGCCATCGACGCAGGCGCGTGCCAGCGCATCTCGAGCCATTGGTCGACGCGGCCGCCGTCGGGCACCAGCGCGGTGGCGAAGGGCCGCGGCGGGGTGTCGGGCATCCGCCAGTTCGACCAGATCGCGCCGCTGTCGTCCTGCGTCGCGCTATGCTCGCCGTTGAACAGCGCGCCGTTGGTGGCAAAGGTCTCGATATGGAGGAACTCGGCATGGCTGAGGTCCATCAGATTGTCGGTGATGAACTCGTAATTCGCGCGCATGTGCGTGCGGCCGCGGACGATCGGCGGACCGGCGTCGATGAACGAGAAATCGGGGATCAGCGCAGGATCCGCCGCTTCGGCGTCGCCCGGCCAGACCCAGACCGCGCCCCAGCGCGCTTCGGCAGGCCATGACGAGACCTGGGTGTTAGGCGGGATCAGGTCGGAAAAGGGGTTGCGCACGCAGCCCCCGTCGGCGCCGAATTCGAGGCCGTGATAGCCGCAGACGATCCGGTCGCCATCGCGTTTGCCACGGCTCAGCGGGGCGAAGCGATGCGGACACCGATCGGCAAGCGCGGCGTAGCTACCGTCGGCGAGTCGATAGAGCAGGCGCGGCTCGTCGAGCAGGGTACGGGGCAGCATGCCGCCTTCGGGAACTTCGTCCTCCCACGCGGCGACATACCACAGGTTGCGCACATACGGTTCCATCGGCATTCCTTTCCTAGTCATGATTATAAAGAAACCAGATGGTTCTTATAGCGCGTCCGGTGGCGTGCGCAAACCCCCTGTGAGCCGAGATCCGGAGACGGTGACGGCGCGCATTCTCGATGCAGCCGAGGCCGAGTTCATGGCGTCGGGGTATGAAGCGGCGAGCACCAATCGGATGGTCGCTGCATTCGGTGGGTCGAAGGCGACACTGTTCCGCTACTTCCCGACCAAGCAGGCGCTGCTCGAAGCGGTGATCCGCCGCATCACCGCGCGCGGGCAAGCGCGGGTTAGCGGCGTCGTCGGGCAGGAGCATGATCCCTCTGCCTGGCTGACGACGTTTGTCACACAGGTGTTGAGCTGGATTCTCGGGGACGATGCGCTGTTTCTCGGCCGGCTCGGCATTGCCGAAGGGCATAAGCTGCCGACGCTGAGCGGCGTCTTCCATGCAACGGCGGGCGCGCCGCTGCAGCGGCAACTCGCGGAGCATCTCGAGCGATGGACGCGTGATGGCAGTCTCGCGTGCGACGATCCCGCCGCCGATGCGCAGCGATTGTTCGACCTCGCGATCGCGGGGGCGGTCAGCCGCGCGCTGTATGGCGCCGAGCGTCTCGCGGGAGCGGCGCTCGCCGACCACGCGGCGGCGAGCGTTGCGCTGTTCCTGCAGGGCCGCGCGCCGCGCTAACGGCGCGCGAGTCTCAGAGCGCGTTGCGCCGTGCGATCGCGCCGAGCACGGCGGCGCTCGGCTTGGCGGTGCGGCGGAACGTGACGCGGTCGAGGCTGTGCAGCCCGAACTTGGGCGTGTAGCCGAACACCCATTCGAAATTGTCGATCAGCGACCAGTGCATATAGCCCTTCACCGGCACGCCCTCGTCGATCGCCTTCTTGAGCTCGGCGAGCGCCGCGGGGATCAGCGCCACGCGCCATCGATCGTCGGTCGCGTTGATGCCGTGTTCGGTGACGATCACCGGCACGCCGCTTACGGAATGCGCATAGCGCACCGCATTGGCGAGCGAGGCGGGGTAGATTTCCTCGCCCGCATCGTTGACCGGCGCTCCGCGTGGCACGGGCAGCTTGCCCGAGGAATCCCACAGCGTCCGCGTGTAATTCTGGACCCCGACGAAATCGTCGGCGCGCGCCGCGTCGAGCCACGCGGCGTAGAAGCGCGCGCGCTTGGCGTCGCGCACGCTGTTCTTGCCGACCGGCTGGTCGTCGATGATCGCAAGGCTGACGCCGACCGGCAGATCGGGCCGGACCGCCTTGATCGCCGCGCGCCCGAGCCGGTGCGCCGCCAGCAGGTGCTTCTGCGTGAGCTGCGGATCGGCGACGTAGAGCGCACTGCCCGCAGAATAGAGCGGGACGCCGCTCGCACGCGCCGCGGCGGCCGCCATCGCCTTGTCGGTTTCCATCAGCCGTTCACCCACGCCTGCCGGGAGGAGCTCGCTGAGCAGCCCGTTGAGGTTGGGCTCGTTGAGCGTGGTCGCATAGCCGATGCCGTGCGCGAGGTGCCGCGCGGCGCGGTCGCAGAAGCGCGCGAACAGCGCCGGGCCTTCGGGGTTGGTCCAGCCGCCGGCTTCGGCGAACCAGCGCGGGGTGGTGAAATGGTTGAAGGTGACGAACGGCGTCAGCCCGCGCGTGCGGCAACCGTCGATCATCGCGGCATAATGATCGAGCATCGCTTGCGAGAATTGCCCGCGCGCCGGCTCGATCCGCGCCCATTCGAGGCTGAAGCGATAGGCGTTGAGCCCCATCGCGCGGACCAGATCGAGATCGGTCGGCCACAATTCGAAGCTGTTGGCGGCATCGCCCGACGGCTCGGCGAACGCAGTCGGCTTCGCATGCTCGAGCGGCCAGAGGTCGCTGTTGATGTTGTTGCCCTCAACCTGATACGCCGCGGTGGACGCGCCCCACAGGAAGCCCTTGGGGAAGCTCGGGCTGGCTTGCCGGCCGAACGCCGGCGCGGCGAGCGACGCGGCTGTCGCCGCCAGCAGGGTACGACGGTCGATCATGCTCTCTCTCCGGAAAAGGTTTGGTGCGTCACAGCGTGCCCGAGCGTAGCATCGACACGGCAGCGTCGCAGGCGCGCGCGGTAAGCGCGAGATAGGTGAGCGACGGATTCTGCGACGCCGAGGAACTCATCTGCGCGCCGTCGGTGACGAACAGATTGGCGACGTCATGCGCCCGACTCCATTTGTCGAGCACCGAAGTGGTCGGATCGAGCCCCATGCGCGCACCACCCATTTCGTGGATCGCGGAGCCGCCGGGCCCAGGCTGGTCCATCCCCATCACCACCTGGCCGCCGACCGCACCGAGCATCGCCGCCGCCTCGGCCTTGGCGTCGGCGAGCGCGGCATGCTCCTCCTTGCCGTGCGCGAAAGCGATGTTGAGCGCGGGCGCACCGTTCGCGTCGATCTTTGCCGGATCGAGCGTCAGCCGGTTGCTCGCGCGTGGCATCGACTCGGCGAAGGTGACGAGGATCATCTTCCAGTCGCCCGGCGTGCGCAGGTGCGTCTTGAAGCCGTGGCCGATCCCCGCCTGGCGCTTGCCCTGCGTCCACGTGCTCTGCAGCGCGCCGCCCTGGAACGAATAGCCGCGCGTGAAACCGTTGCCGTCGAGCGTCTCGAGGTTGCGGAAGCGCGGGATGACGATGCCGGTCGGGCGATTGCCGAAGGTGGTATGCTGCTCGAACCCCGGCATGATCGCGATCGCCGACAGCGTCGTCGCGTGGTCCATGATGTGCGTGCCGAGCACGCCGCTCGAATTGGCGAGGCCGTTGGGCATCGCTTCCGAGTGCGAGCGCAGCAGGATGTGGTTGGTGTTGAACGCACCGGCGTTGAGGAAGACGAGCCGTGCGGTGGCGCGGTGGCGTTCCTTCTTGGCGGTGTCGAGGAAACGCACGCCGGTCGCGCGGCGCGTGACCGGATCGTAATCGACGCCCTCGACGACGCTGTCGGTGACGACGGTCAGCAATCCGGTCTTCATCGCGGCGGGAAGCGAGGCGCTCTGCGTCGAGAAATAGGCGCCGTAGGAGCAGCCCCGCGCACAGATGCTGCGATACTGGCACGCGCTGCGCCCGTCCTTCTCCTGCGTCAGATTGGCGGTGCGGCCGATCGTCAGCCGCCGTCCGGGCCAGCGCGCGCTGATCCCCTCGCGGACGTGCTGTTCGACCACGTTGAGCGGCATCGGCGGCTGGAAATGCCCGTCGGGGAGCTGCGGCATTCCCTCGGCCGCGCCCGACACGCCGACGAAATCCTCGACCCGGTCATACCAGGGCGCGAGCTCGGCATAGCGGATCGGCCAGTCGGTGCCGTTCCCGTCACGCTTGTTGGCGCCGAAATCGTAATCCGACCAGCGATAGCATTGCCGCCCCCAGGTCAGCGAGCGGCCGCCGAGATTGTACGAGCGGAACCAGGTGAATTCGCCGCCGGCGGGCGTGGTATACGGGTTCTCGTCGTCGCGGCAGAAATGGTCCTGCGTGAATTCGGTGAAGTGGCGGTTCTTCGACTGGACGGGATAGACCGACGCATATTGCTCGGCATCGCCGAGCCCGCGGAACGGCAGGTCCCACGGCGCGAGCGTCTCGGTCTTGTAGCCCGTGCCATGCTCGATCTTGGGCCCGCGTTCGATCATCAGGACCTTGAGGCCCTTCTCGGTCAGTTCCTTGGCGGCGAACCCGCCGGTGATGCCCGAGCCCACCACGATCGCGTCGAAATTCACCGTCATCATCCAAACTCCACCGCGGTCCAGTCACTCGAATACGCATGCATGCCGGGACGGAGCGGCAGATCGGGGTCGAAGCGACCCGGCACCAATTCGTAGGTGAGTTCCTTCGCGCCACCGGGCTGCGAGGTGTAATAGCCGGTCAGCAGCAGCCCCTTGATCTTGGGCCACGGGCCGGTCGACTGGTGGTTGGCGAAGGCGGCGCCGTCGAGCGTGTCGAGCGCGGCCTGCTGGCGCGCGAGCGGGGCGGCGAGGAAATCGCCATGCGCCTTGCGGTCGAGTTCTTCCTCGAGCCAGGTCAGGTGATCGAGCGAACCGTCGGGCCGGCGATACCGCGCGGTCGCGCCCTGGATCGCGGCGCCGCCGTCGGGTGTGCGCGTCCCGTCAAGGCCCGCGGCGAGCGCGAGCAGCAGAAAGGCGTCGGCGCCGACATCGGCGCCGCCGGGCGTATCGGTGCGCGGGATCAGGATTTGCGCGACCTGCTGCGCGATCAGCTTTTGCCGGTCGCTCGGTTCGTCGTCGGTCGGCGCGCGCATCGCGCGCAGCACCGCGATCGGCACTGCAATCACACCGAGCGCGAGCGCGCCCGCACCGATCATCTCGCGGCGGTCGAAGCTGGTCATGCGTCAAGTCCCATCAGCCGCGCATTGAGCGCGCGGTCGCTGCCGCTCGCGGCGAAATCGTCGAAGGCGTGGTCGGTCACCGGGATGATGTGGCGCGCGATGAACGGCGCGCCTTCGGCGGCACCCGCCTCGGGATGTTTCAGCGCGCACTCCCATTCGAGCACCGCCCAGCCGGCGAAGTCATACTGCGCCATCTTCGAGAAGATGCCGGCAAAGTCGATCTGGCCGTCGCCGAGCGAGCGGAACCGGCCGGGGCGGTCGACCCAGCCCTGATAGCCGCCATAGACTCCCGAGCGGCCCGACGGGCGGAACTCGGCGTCCTTGACGTGGAAGCACTTCACGCGGTCGTGATAGATGTCGAGGAAGGCGAGATAGTCGAGCTGCTGCAGCAGGAAGTGGCTCGGATCGTAGAGGATGTTCGCGCGCGGGTGGTCGCCGACTTCGGCGAGGAAGCGCTCGAACGTCACGCCGTCGTGGAGGTCCTCGCCGGGATGGATCTCGAAGGCGAGGTCGACCCCGACCTCGTCGAACGCATCGAGGATCGGGCGCCAGCGCCGCCCGAGCTCGGCAAACGCATCCTCGACCAGCCCCGCGGGGCGTTGCGGCCAGGGATAGAGATAGGGCCAGGCGAGCGCGCCCGAGAAGGTCGCATGCGCCGCCAGCCCGAGATGCGCGCTGGCGCGTGCGGCGAGCTTGAGTTGCTCGACGGCCCAGGCCTGCCGTGCCGTCGGATTCCCGCGGACCGCTTCGACGGCGAAGGCGTCGAACTGCGCGTCGTAGGAGGGGTGGACCGCGACCAGCTGCCCTTGGAGATGCGTCGACAGTTCGGTAACCGCGAGTCCCTTCTCGGCGAGCATCCCGGCGATGTCATCGCAATAGGTCTTGCTCTCGGCGGCGCGGGCGAGGTCGAACAGCCGCGCATCCCAGCTCGGGATCTGGACGCCCTTATAGCCGAGCCCTGCCGCCCAATCGGCGATCTGCTCGAGGCTGTCGAACGGTGCCGCGTCGCCGGCGAACTGCGCCAGGAAGATGCCGGGGCCTTTGATCGTGCGCATGGGGGTCAGACCTCGAAATCTACCCAGCCCGCATCGGCGCGGCTGGCGGTGACGGCCAAATGGATGAACGCCATCCCGCGGAGACCTTCGTCGATCCCGGGGACGAGGCTGCCGGGTTCGCCGCGCAGCTGGCGCGCGAAATCGCGATAGAGATTGGCGAACGCCTCGAGATAGCCCTCGGGATGCCCGCCGGGCGTCCGGCTGGCGGCGCGTGCTGCGTCGCCAAGCCCGGCGTCGCCCGCCTGGACTAGCTCGGTACGGCCATCGGCGTGGTGGAGCGTCAGGACATTGGGCGATTCCTGCCGCCAGTCGAGCGCGCCGCGGTCGCCATAGACGCGCAGCCGCAGCCCGTTGCGCTCGCCGAGCATGATCTGCGAGGCGAGCAGGACTCCACGCGCGCCATTGTCGAAGCGCAGCAGCACCTGGCAATCGTCGTCCAATCGGCGCCCCGGCACGACCGCGGCGAGATCGGCCAGCAGCCGCGTCACGCGCAGCCCTGTGACGAATTCGGCGAGATGGAAGGCGTGGACCCCGATATCGGCGATCGCGCCGCCTTCGCCCGCGCGCGCCGGATCGAGCCGCCACTCGGCCTGCTTGCCGGCGCCTTCGCCCGCCAGCCAACCTTGCGGATATTCGACAACGACCTTGCGGACGGTGCCGACGAGCCCCGCCGCGATCCGCGCGCGTGCCTCGCGCACCAGCGGGTAGCCCGAATAGGTGTAGGTCAGCCCGTACGGGAGTCCGGCGTCGGCGACGAGGCCGGCGAGCGCGTGCGCCTCGGCGAGCGTCGCGGTGGCTGGTTTGTCGCTGAGCACCGGGATCCCCGCGGCGAGCGCTGCGCGTGCCGCCGGCAGATGGTGATGGTTGGGGGAGGCGATCGTGATGAAGTCGATCGGGTCGTCGCGCGTCGCTTCGGCCGCGAGCAGCTCCGCGAGATTGCCGTACGCCCGCGACGGATCGATGCGATACGCATCGCCCGCGGCGCGTGAGCGCTCTAGCGTGCTGCCGAATGCGCCCGCGACCAGCTCGATCTCGCGGTCGAGTTCGGCGGCGATGCGGTGGATCGGGCCGATGAACGCACCCGGCCCGCCGCCGACCATACCCATGCGCAAACGCCGCATCCCACTCCCATTCTGTTATCAGAATTACAGTTCTGATACGCGGCAGCAGGGGCGGTGGTCAAGCGATCCGCGGTGAAGTGGTGAGAAAGGCTGCGATCATGCGAGCGAGATCTTCCTTGAGGATCTGCCAATCGCCATCCCAGGCCGATCCCATCGTCGAGCCGAAGCCGAGATAGCGCGCGATCGATGAATAGAGAATGCGATAGGCCGAATGCACCGCACGCTCGGCGTCGGGCTGCGCGATCTCGGCGCTGTGCTCGAGCAAAGCCGCGCAGACGGCATCGGCGATCTCGGCATAGCGCGCCTTGCCTTGCGCGGCGACGACGGTGTCGGTGCTCGCGCGGATCATGAACGGGCGCATCACGTCGGCGAAACGGCGGAGCGATTCGGCGGTGCCTTCGACCAGGCGATCGACCAGGATGACGAGATCGGGCGCCTCGGTCCGCGCCGACTCGACCATCGCGAGCTGCTCGGCATTGACGCGCTCGAGCACGCGCGTCTGCACCGCGTGGACGAGATCGTCCTTGCTGTCGAAGCGGCAGTAGATCGAGCCGATCGACACCTTGCCGCGTTTGCCGACCTCATTGAGCGTGAAGTCGTCGGTGCCGCGCTCGGACATCAACTCTTCGGCAGCAATCAACATGCGTTCGAACGACGCACGGCTGCGACCTTGTTGCGGGGCGCGGACCGCGCTGATCTTGGTTTCGACGTTCATAGCAAGACGCGTTCTACGGCACTTGCCGCGCAAATGGGACTGGACATATCAGAACTACCGTTCTAGTTCTAAATCATACAACGATGCGGGATGGCCGGCAAGGCATCACCGCGTGAGCGTGCGAGGGGATAGACTATGCGATTTTCGGTTTTCCTGAATGCCCGATCGATGGCGCCGGAAGAAGATCGTGCGCTGATCAAGGATCTGGAGGGGCATGCGACCCGCGCGGCCGAGCTCGGCTTCGATGCGATCTTCCTGCCCGACCACCATTTCAACGGCTATATGCCGATCGCGTCGGACAGCTACATGTTCGCCGCCTATCTCGCGGCAAAGCTGCCGCAGATGTATTTCGGCTTCTCGATCACGTCGGTGCCGCTGCATCATCCGGTGCGCTTCGTCGAGCGGATCAACATCCTCGACCAGCTGACCGACGGCAAACTGCTCGTCGGCGTCGGCAGCGGCACGACGCCCGAGGAAATGATCGGCTTCGGCGTCAATTATCAGGACGCCGGGGCGATCGCCGACCGCAACCTTGCGATTGCCGAGCAGCTCTGGGCCAAGGGTGTCGAGGATCCCGCGGTCGAGATCGACAATGGCCCATATAAGGGCCGCGTCCTCCAGCGCATCGCACCAGCGGCCTATACGCCGCGACACGCCCGGCTGATGCCCGTTGCGATGAAGGAAACGAGCGCGCGGCGTGCCGCGGAAAATGGCTGGCCGGCGTTCATCCCTGCGTTCACCCCGCCAGTGATCGGCGGGACCGAGCCGCTCAAGCACGTCACCAAGCATTTCACCGCCTATCGCACGATGCTCGAAGCGGCGGGCCACGCGCCCGAAATCGTCGCCGACGCGCTGTCCTGGTCGACGCATACCTATCAGGTCGTCCACCTCGCCGAGACCGACGAACAGGCGCGGACCGAATTGCTCGAAATCCTGACGAGCTATCAGGAAGCGATCGAGCGCGAGGCGGCGTTCAACGCGCGCGCCGAGACCGATGGCGCGAACAAGAAGACCGATCGCACGCCGAACGCGCTGACCGAGGACTGGATCGGGACGTGGTGTCTCTATGGCAGCCCCGAGACGGTGATCGAGCATCTCAAGCCCTATGCGGCGCTCGGCATCGGCAACATCCTGTGCGGCACGACGACCGGCCCGCTGACGGCGGAGCGGTTGCGCTATGCCGACCAGACGCTCGAACTGCTGTCGACGCGGGTCATGCCGGCGCTGCGCGACGCGGCATGAGCGTTCGTCGTAAGCGGATCGTCGGGATCGGCGGCACGCTGCGCGCCGGTTCGAGCAGCGAGCGGCTGGTGCGCGCGGTGCTCTCCGCCTGCGCCGATGCGGGGGCCGAGACGACGCTGTTCGACGGCGCGGCGCTCGCGCGCTTCGGGCATTTCAATGTCGAGGACACTGCGTGCACCGACGAACAGCGGGCCTTTGTCGAAAGCGTGCGCGCGGCCGATGGTCTCGTGCTTGGCACGCCGGGGTATCACGGCGGGGTCTCGGGGCTCGTCAAGAACGCGATCGACCTGCTCGAGGATCTGCGCGGCGACACGCGTCCATATTTCGAGGGTCGTCCGGTCGGGCTGATCGTGTCTGCTGCCGGGTGGCAGGCGGGCGGCGTGACGCTGAGCGCGTTGCGCGGGATCGTCCACGCGATGCGCGGCTGGCCGACGCCGATCGGTATCGCGATCAATTCGGTCGAGCAGCGGCCGTTCGATGCGAACGGCGATCTGGTCGACGCCGGCATCGATTCGGCAGTTTCCGCACAAGCGCGGCAGATCATGACCTTCGCACTCGAGGCGCACGCCGCATGACCGATACGCTTTCGCTCGAAGAGCAAGCCAGCCTGTCCGCCGGCGGCGCGATGTGGTCGACGCTGGCGCTGCCCGCGCACGCCATTCCGGCGGCCACGATGGCCGATGGCCCGATGGGGATCGCCAGCGGCCGCGTCGACGAACGCGACGTGTCGCTGCTGACGCCGTGCGGGACGTCGCTTGGCGCGAGCTGGGACGTCGATCTCGTCGCGCGGGTCGGCGCGCTGGTCGGCGGGGAAGCCGTTCGCTGCGGCGTCGACGCGGTGCTCGCGCCCAACGTCAATCTCGCGCGCAGTCCGCTCGCCGGGCGGGCGTTCGAATACTTCTCGGAAGATCCCTATCTCACCGGCGCGCTCGGCGCAGCCTGGACGACCGGCCTGCAATCGACGGGGACCGCATCGGTGGTCAAGCACCTCGTGTGCAACGACAGCGAGACGGCGCGCGACACGGTGAACGTCGTGGTCGATGAACGCACGCTGCGCGAAGTCTATCTGCTGCCGTTCGAGCTCGCTGCGGCGGCCGGGGCGGGGGGCATGCTCGCCGCCTATAACCGCGTCAACGGCAGCTATTGCGCCGAACAGCATCATATCCTGACCGATATCGTGAAGGGCGAATGGGGCTTTGGCGGCGTCGTGATGAGCGACTGGTTCGGCACGCACAGCACCGTTCCGACGATCAGCGCGGGGCTCGATCTCGAAATGCCGGGGCCGGCCCGCTTCCTCGGCGCCAAGGTCGGCGCGGCGGTCCTGGCCGATCAGGTCGATCCCGCGCGCGTGGCCGATGCCGCGGCGCGGGTCGCGGGCTTCGCGCGGCGGTTCACCGGTGCCAAGACTCCCTCGATCGCCACGGCTGATGTCGACGATCTGTTGACCGAGGCCGCCGCGGCGGGCTTCGTGCTATTGCGCAACCAGGACGATCTGCTGCCGCTGGTTCGCGGTCGCGATGCGACGATCGCGGTGATCGGGCCCAACGCCGATGCGCCCTGCTATCAGGGCGGCACCTTCGCCAAGATCGCGGTGACGCCCGACGCGGTGCGCCCGCTCGAGGCGATCCGCCGCCACTATGCCGGACAGGCGCAGATCGTCCACGAAGTCGGCGTCGATCCGCAGCCGCGACTGCCCTCGATGCCCATGCGGCCCGAGCGCGATCTGGGCGACGGCTGCACCGTCGGCATGACGATCGACTATTTCGACGACACCGCTGTGTCGGGCACGCCGCGCTTCAGCGAGACTCGCGCGACCAATTCGCTCGTCTGGTTCGTCGGCGTCCATGAGCAGGGCTCCTGGGATCGCCCGGCTGCGATCCGTGCGCGCGGCTGGTTCACGCCCGAGCGCGACGGCGACTATCGTTTCTATCTCGGTGGTACCGGCGCGGTGGCTATGACGGTCGGCGGCACCGAGGTGCTGCGCCGCGACGAGGCCGTAGCGGCGTCGGACGTGATGGGTACGCTCAAGCGCGGCGATGCCGATTGTTCGATCGTGCCGCTCGTGGCGGGCCGCGACGTCCTCGTCGAGATCGTCTTCCGGCACACGCCCGCGCGGGTCCAGGGATTGTGGTTCGGCGTTCGCACGCCCGATTCGGCGCAGGCGATGCACGATCGCGCGGTGGAGCTCGCGCGCAGCGCCGATGCGGTGATCCTAGTGGTCGGCGAGACATCGGATTCGAGCGTCGAGAGCAAGGACCGTGTCGATACGCGGCTCGCCCCCGAGCAGATCGCGTTGATCGAAGCGGTGACGGCGGCGAACCCGCGCACCGTGATCGTCGCCAATGTCGGCCATGCGTTCGATGCCGCCTGGGCCGAGCGCGCCGCCGCCGTGCTGGTCGCCTGGTATCCTGGGCAGGCGTTCGGTCGCGCCTTGGCCGAAGTGCTCGCCGGGGATCGCGAGCCGGGCGGGCGGATGCCGGTGTCGATCGCGCGCGACGAGGCCGACTATCCCGCGCTGGGGCTCACGCCCGACGCTGACGGTAACCTTGCGTATTCGGAGCGACTTGCCGTCGGCTGGCGCGGGATGGAGGCGCCTGCCTACGCGTTCGGCAGCGGCATGGGCTATGCCCGCTTCGCGATCGAACAGCCGACGATCGACGGCGCGCGCGTCAGCGTGACGGTGCGCAATCTGAGCACACGCGACGGCGGCACCGTCGTCCAGGTCTATCGCTCCGCCCCCGAGCGCGCGTTGGTCGGGTTCGCGAAGGTCTTCGTCGCGGCAGGCGCGCAACGCCGAATCGCCATCGATATCGAGCCGAGAATGCTGCGCGTCTGGACCGCGGACGGGTGGGCAGCCATCGCCGGGCCGCTGTCGCTGCACGTCGGACAAGCGTCGGACGATCTTCCACTCGTCATCACGATGGAGGCCGTTCCGACCGTCTTGACGGCATAGCTATATTGGTATTAGAACGCTGATTATAATTCGACGATGGTGTCGATCATGAAATGCGGGCGGTGCCGGATGGCGACCGACCCGCGGATGAAGGGGAGGACAGCATGAACACATCCGATTTCCTGCGGCTCATGGCCACGACGGCGCTGATCACCACCGCGCTGCCGGCGATGGCGCAGACCGAGCCGGCGCCTGCGCCGACCACGCAACCGGGCGCTCCGGCGGTTGCCGCAGCCACGGGCGACCAAGCCCCTGCCGACCAGCTGCAGGACATTATCGTCACCGCCAACCGCGTCGAATCGAGCGCGCAGAAGACCGCCACGGCGTTGACGGTCTATAGCGGCGCCGACCTCGCCGCTGCTGGCGTGACCAACGTCACCAACCTGCAGCGCATCGATCCGAGCGTGAACATCGTCACGTCGACCGGCGCTGCCTATGTCGCGATCCGCGGCATCGCCTCTACCGATGTCACCGAGATCGGCGATCCGTCGGTGCCGATCGCGCGCGACGGTTTCTTCACCAACCGCTCGTTCAGCATCGCCACCTCGATCTACGATCTGCAGCGCGTCGAAGTGCTGAAAGGGCCGCAGGGGACGTTGTTCGGTCGCAATTCGACCGGCGGCCTGATCAGCCTGATCACGCGGCGGCCGGGCAAGGATCTCGGGGGCAATTTCTCGCTCGAGGCCGGCAATTACAAGACGGTCAACGCCGAAGCGGGTATCGATATTCCGCTCGCGAGCTGGGCGCAGCTGCGCCTCTCGGGCGTCGCGCGCCGGCACGACGGGTATCGCGAGCTGCTCGGCGTCGGCGGTCGCGGCGATGACGATCAGACGACGTCGGGGCGCGTCACACTGGCGGTGCAGCCCTTTGCCGGCTTCGACGGCATGATCCAGTATCAGCATGACGATATCAACAATGTCGGCGACGTCGCGGCGATCCGTCCGATTGCGACGATCCTTCCGGCCAGCTTCGATGAGAAGCAGTTCGTCAATTACGCGCCGACCTTCAACCGCATCAATGGCAACCGCATCCGGTGGGAATTCAGCTATGATCGCCTCCCGCTCGGTCTGACGCTGACCTATGCTGGTGGGTACGACTCGCAGCAGTGGCGCCATGCGCTCGACGCAAGCGGCAACGCGGCCAACCCGGTCAACTTCCGTCAGGCCGAAAATCCCGACACGTGGAACCACGAAGTCCGCCTCGCCACGCCGCAGGGCCGCGCATTCTCGGCGCAGGTCGGCTATTTCCACTTCGACGAGTCGAACTCGCTCGACAGCGGATTGCTGCAGCTATCGGGGCAATATGCCGGGCAATATCTGGTCCGCTTCCGCTACAATACCAAGACCAGCTCCGACGCCGTCTTCGGCCAGGCGAGCCTGCGCGTGACCGACACGCTCAAGCTGACCGCGGGCGCGCGCTACACTTGGGACAAGAAGGACCGCACGGGGACCTCGCAGCTGCGCTGCGATATCGCGCATATCCCGGCGTTCCTCTATCCGATCATCGGGTGCCTGGGGAACCCGCCGATCCTTCCGGGGCTGGGCAACGGCACCTTGCGCCAGCAGCGTCCGACCTTCCTTGGCGGGATCGACTGGACACCGACCGATCGCAATCTCGTCTATGCGAAATATTCGTCCGGCTACAAATCGGGCGGCTTCAATTCCAACGGATCGGCGCCGTCGGTCGATTACGGCCCCGAGAACGTCTATTCGTGGGAGATCGGCACCAAGAACCGTTTCGCGGATCGCAAGCTGCAGCTCAACGCCGATATCTTCTACCAGAACTACAAGGGCTATCAGGCGTCGCAGGCTTCGCCCGTGGTCTCGTCGGGGTCTGGCGTGTTCAACATCGGCAGCGCCAAGATCTACGGCGCCGAGGCGCAGTTCATCGCCTTGTTCGGTGCCGCGCGTCTCGATCTCAACGGCACCTACCTGCACGCGCAGTTCGACAAGAATATCGGCACGGTGAGCAGCACCGATCCGGTGACCGGTGCGGCGGTGTCGCGCAACGTCTCGGGCAACGATCTGCCAAACGCGCCGCGCTTCGCGCTGACCGGTGGGCTCGAATATCGCTTCGACTTCGCCAATGGCGCGACGCTGACGCCGCGGGTCGATGGGAAATATTCGACGGCCTATTATTACAGCGTGTTCAACGACGCCGACACGCGCCAGACGGCGTATGCGACGGGCAATGCGCAACTGACCTATGCGCCGGCGGGCGGGCACCTGCAGATCTCGGCGTTCGTTCGCAACTTCACCGACAAGGCGGTGTTCGCGAACGCGACGCGCAACTTCACGGCGATCCCGTCGATCAACACCTATCAGTTCCAGCCGCCGCGGACCTACGGCATGCGGTTGAGCTTCAAATACTGATCGTCGCGGGCAGCGCCGGCGTCCGCGCCGTCGCTGTCCGTCTGGATCTGGTCATGGCCGTTGCGTCCAGGCAGCGGCCAACCATGCTGGAAAGGCCTCCGATATGATGCGCGCGCGTGCCCTCCTTTTGCTCGCGGCGCTGCTGAGCACGACCGCGGCGAACGCCCAGCCGGTTGCCGCGGCCGATCCTCTCGTCGATGGCTTTCGCGATCCCCCCGCCAGCGCGCGACCGCGCGTCTGGTGGCACTGGTTGAATGGCAACATTACCGAAGACGGGATCACCAAGGATCTCGAATGGATGCACCGGATCGGCATCGGCGGGGTGCAGACCTTCGACGCGACGCTCGGTACGCCGCAAATCGTCGAGCGGCGGCTGCCCTATATGACGCGGCCCTGGAAACATGCCTTCGCGCACGCCGTGGCGACCGCCGATCGGCTGGGGCTCGAATTCGCGATCGCGGCCTCGCCCGGCTGGAGTGAGACAGGTGGTCCGTGGGTCGCGCCGCGCGATGCGATGAAGAAGCTCGTCTGGAGCGAAACCGACATTGTGGGCGGAACGCGTTTCCGCGGTGTGCTCGGGCCGCCGCCCGTAACGACCGGACCGTTCCAGGATATCGCGTTCAAGAATGACGAACCGGGCGGCGCGCCCGTCGCGTCGCCAAAGCCGAGTTTCTACACCGACGTCGCGGTTCTGGCGTACCCGATCGCCGAGGGTGCCGCGCCGCGCGTGACGGCGAACGACGCTATCGGAACGCCCCTCGATGCCGCGGCGCTCTCGGATGCATCGCTGGTCTCCGCCGTCGATGTCGCAAGGGGAACGGCCGCCGCGCCGGGACTGGCCATCCTGCGGTTCGCCGCCCCGCGCACCATCCGCGCAGCGACGGTATTCATCAGCGATGCCAAATCGACGTTTTCCGCGCCGGTGCTGCGTCCGATCATCGAGGCAGAGGTCGATGGCCGCTGGCGCAAGCTCGCCGACGTTCCGCTCGGGGGCGTCCCGACGACGGTGTCGTTCGCACCCGTCCGCACGCGCGCGGTACGGCTGGTGCTCGTCCCGACCGCCATGTCGGGGCCAAGGCCGATGAGCATCGGCGCGCCGGGTGCCGAGATCATCGACATATTCCCGAAAGCCCCGCAGGGCCCAACAGTCCGCCTCGGCATGTTCCGCGTAAGCGATGCCGCGCGAGTCCATCGCGCCGAGACCAAGGCGGGGTTCGACATCGCGCTCGACTATTATGCGCTCGACGCGCCCGCGAGCCCGGAGGTCGATCCCGCACGCGTGATCGACCTCACCACCCGGCTGCACCCCGACGGCACGCTCGACTGGAGCCCGCCGCCGGGGCGTTGGCGGATAGTGCGGCTGGGTTCGACGCTGCTCGGCAAGACCAACCATCCCGCGACCCCCGAGGCGACCGGGCTCGAGGTCGACAAATATGATGCCGCAGCGGTTCGGCGGTATCTCGAAGCCTATCTCGACCTTTATCGCGACGCCGCGGGCAAGGACGCGATCGGCAAGAGTCTTGGCGCGCTGCTAACCGATTCGATCGAGGTCGGCGCATCGAACTGGACGCCGGACATGGTATCCGCGTTCAAGCGGCTCCGGGGCTACGACCCTACGCCGTGGCTGCCCACGCTGACCGGGGCGGTGATCGGCTCGGCGACACGGACCGACGCGTTTCTGTACGACTATCGCCAGACGCTCGCCGATCTGCTCGCCGATGCGCATTATGGAACGCTCGCTGCGGTGGCGCATGAGCATGGGCTGAAAGTCTATGGCGAAGCGCTCGAAGACAAGCGTCCGGTGCTCGGCGACGATATGGCGATGCGGGCGCATACCGACATTCCGATGGCGGCGATGTGGACGTATGGCGCCGAAGGGCCACGCGCGACGCTGATCGGCGATGATCGCGGCGCGGCGTCGGTCGCGCACATCTATGGGCAGAATTTGGTCGCGGCCGAGTCCCTGACCGCCGCTTTTTGGCCGTGGGCGTTCGCGCCGGCCGATTTGCGGCCGATGATCGACCTGGAATTCGCGAACGGCATCAATCGGCCCGTGATCCACACCTCGGTCCATCAGCCGCTCGACCGGGCGCCGGGGCTCAGCCTGGCGATGATCGGGCAGTATTTCACGCGGCACGAGACCTGGGCCGAGCTGGCACGCCCCTGGATCGACTATATCGCACGCACCAGCTTCCTGCTGCAGCAGGGGCGCAATGTTGCCGATCTGGCTTATTTCTATGGTGAGGAAGCGCCGATCACTGCACTCAACGCGGTCACACCGTTGGCCGACGTGCCGCCTGTCTGGGGCTGGGATTATATCAATGCACCCGCGCTGACCGATGCGGTAACGGTCGAGCACGGGCTGATCGTCGCGAAGGGCGGTGCGCGCTACAAGGCGCTTTATCTTGGTGGCACCTCCCACCGGATGACGCTGCCGACGCTGCGCCGCATTGCCGCGCTCGCCGAGGCGGGGGCGACCGTGATCGGCAAGGCGCCAGATAGCAGCCCGAGCCTTGCCGACGATGCCGCAGCGTTTGCAACGCTTGTCGCGCGGTTGTGGGCCGGGGGGCAAGAGACGCGGGTAGGGGCCGGCCGCGTGATCGCTGTCGACAGCGTCGCGCAAGGGCTGGCGCGCGCCAAGATCGCACCCGATTTTCAGCATAGCGGGCCAGCCGACGCCGAGTTGGCGTTCGTGCATCGGCGCACCGCTGACGCGGACATCTA
Source organism: Sphingomonas glacialis (assembly GCF_014653575.1). GTDB lineage: Bacteria > Pseudomonadota > Alphaproteobacteria > Sphingomonadales > Sphingomonadaceae > Sphingomonas > Sphingomonas glacialis. The sequence continues at coordinate 38,236 of NZ_BNAQ01000001.1, forward strand.
TTGGATCGACAACCGCGGAAATCGAGTCGCGCAGACCGATGCCACCTTTTCGGTAAGCGGTAGGGTTCCGGAACTGTGGCATGCCGAGACCGGCCAAAGCGAGTCGATCTCCTGGCGACGGTTCGGCGGGTCAACCGTGACCCCGCTTACGCTAAAGGCGCATGAGTCCGTGTTCGTCGTATTTCGCAAGCACACAGCGCTAAGCAGCGAGACTGTCGTACCGACCGTCGAGACGCTCCTTGCAACGCTGAACGCGCCATGGTCCGTGACATTCGAGCCGGGGCGCGGGGCGCCTGCCAAAACCACGATGACCGTGCTGCAGCCGCTCGATAAAGGCGCCGATCCGGGCATCCGCTATTTCTCGGGAATTGCGACGTACAGCAGTGGGTTCGACCTGCCGCAGGCAAGCGCGGCAAAATCGGTGGTGTTGGACCTTGGCAGCGTCGGGGACGTGGCGGAGGTGCGGATCAACGGGCTGAGCTTGGGGACGCTGTGGCGCCCACCGTATCGCGTCGATATCGGCAGCGCTGTCCGCGCCGGCCGCAATACGATCGAAGTGCGGGTTGCCAACCTTTGGGTCAACCGCCTGATCGGCGATGCGCAGCCGAACGCGGAGAAAGTGACCTTCACCACCCTACCGACGTATCGCGCCGATGCGCCATTGCGGACCTCCGGCCTGATAGGGCCGGTGGTGCTATCGACTCGGCATTGAGAGAAATTTCGACCGCGCTGAAATCCTCATGCGGAGACAAGTGAGCGTCCTTAAGTTGCCTCGCCGCAAATCCATCGGCTCCTGGACCGTTTTGAGCTGGAAAAGTCCAGTTTAGGATTGAGGGTCAGGCAAGGGGGTGAGCGATGGAAAGATCGAAGTTCAGCGAGGCGCAGATCGCGTTCGTGTTGAAGCAGGCCGAGGACGGCACGACGATCGGCGAGGTGTGCCGCAAAGCCGGGATCAGCGATGCGACATTCTATGCCTGGCGCAAGAAATACGCCGGTTTGACGCCATCGGAGATGCGGCGATGATGCCAGCTCGAGGATGAGAATGCGAAGCTCAAGCGGTTGGTGGCGGACCTGGGCCTCGACAAGGCGATGTTGCAGGATGAGGCCGTTTGACAATCGATCCGGGGGATCGATTGTAGGCCGAATGGGTCGCGAACGCTCTGAGGCCTGATCGGCGGCGTCAGCTCGTCGACGACATCCGGGGCATCTGGTCCGTCAGTATCCGACGGGCGTGCAGCGTGCTTCGGGCGGAGCGATCGAGCTACCACTATCGTGTACGCCCCGCGGATCAGGCCGACCTGAAGAAGCGGATGCAGGAGATCGCTGAAACGCGCGTGCGTTACGGCTATCGCCGGATCCATGTGCTGCCCCGGCGGGGGGGGTGGGATGTGAACGCGAAGCGTGTTTATCGGCTTTACAAGGAGTTGGGGCTGCAGCTGCGACAAAAGCCACCGAATCGCCGGGTAAACGCAAAGCTGAGAGAAGGACGCTGCGCGGCGTCGTGTCGAATGAAGCATGGGCCATGGACTTCGTCCATGACCAACTCGCCACGGGATCGAAGCTGCGCATCTTGACGGTGATCGACACTTTCAGCCGGTTCTCGCCAGCAGTAGTGCCGCGGTTCAGCTTCCGGGCGCCTGACGTGATCGCCGTGCTTGACCGGGTTTGCGGTGGGGTCGGCTATCCAGCCTCGATCCGGGTGGATCAGGGCAGCAAGTTCATCTCCCGAGACCTCGACCGGTGGGCGTACATGCGGGGTGTCGTACTGGACTTCTCGCGGCCTGGCACGCCGACGGACAATGCGTTCATCGAGAGCTTCAACGGCACCTTCCGGGCGGAGTGCCTGAACCAGCACTGGTGCATGAGCCTCGAGGACGCGGTCGGAAAATGCGAGACTTGGCGTAGGGACTATAACGAGGTGCGACCACATGGCCCGCCCTGGCCGGCAGGCACTGGATGACGCCCAGCCGGGTGGTCCAAGAATGGGTAGCAGCTCAAACAATGGCCAGTCTCTGGTTGCGGCTGGATCAAAGACGGGAGTCACGTCAGCCCGCATCTTTGCTTATTAACGAAGATCTGCTGGATCTTGCGGACACATCTTTGGGGAAGGCACGGATTTTTTTCGACGATGTTATATCTGCCGATTTAAAGCGCCGAAACCTCAGTCTTAACGCGCATTCGAGCGACTGTCGGCCTCTCAAGACGATCAGGCGGGTCAGAAGCAACCCTTTGATTGTTGACAGTCAAACGCCTGCGTGGGCCCTCGATCTTTCAGGGTGACCGCGGCTGCGGATTGGTTAAGCTGGGGCGTAACAGGAGATCCGCGAACCGTGAAGCACACCTATACCGCTATTGTCTCGTGCCTGTTCGCCACGCAGCTTTCGGCTCAGACCTCGCCGCCGCCAGTGAACAAGCCGGTCGAGCAGACCCAGGGGCCGGAGAACAAGGCGATCGCCCCGGTCCCGCAAAAGACCGGCACGTTGCCCCCGCCGCCCGTCGCGCCCACCGCGCCCGTGGCCGTCGCCACGCCGAAGAAACCGCCCGCCTGGAACGTCAACGCGCCGCGCGGTCTGAAAACGCGTGAAGTGCCGATCCGGGTCGATGAAGGCAGTTGGATGAACGTGGACGTCTCCCCCGACGGCCGCACACTCGCGTTCGACCTGCTCGGCGATATCTATACCATGCCGATCATCGGTGGCACGCCGACGCGCATCGCCGACGGGTTGGCGTTCGAGCACCAGCCGCGCTTCTCGCCCGACGGACGACGCATCGCCTTCACTTCGGATCGTGGGGGTGGCGACAATATCTGGGTGATGAACGCCGATGGCAGCGACAAGCGCCAAGTGACGAAGGAGGATTTTCGCCTCCTCAACCAGCCGAGCTGGAGCCCGGACGGGCGCTTTATCGTGGCGAAAAAGCATTTCACCACCGGGCGTTCGCTCGGCACCGGCGAGATCTGGCTGTATCACGTGTCTGGCGGCGGCGGCGTGCAGTTGGTCAAGCGCGCGAGCGAAGTGCTGCAAAAGGAATTGGGGGAGCCGATCTACGCCCGCGACGGCAAGAGCATTTATTACTCACGCAACGTCTCGCCCGGCCCGATCTTCCAATATGCGCAGAATTCGCGCACCGACCTGTTCGACATCGAGCGCTACGATATCGACACCGGCGAGGTTACCACGGCAGTTTCGGGCGTTGGCGGATCGGTGCGCCCGACGCCGAGCCGCGACGGCAAACGCATCGCGTTCGTGCGACGTGAGGACAACGTCACCAAATTATGGGTCAAGGATCTGGCAAGCGGCGTCGAGCGCGTGGTGTATGGCCCGCTCGATCGCGACGTGCAGGAAACCTGGGCCGTGACTGGGGTGTATCCCGAAATGGCCTGGACGCCGGGCGACCAGCAGATCGTGTTCTGGGCCGGCGGCAAACTGCGACGGGTCGCGGCGGACGGCAGCGGCGCAGCGGTGATCCCGTTCCGGATCGACGATACGCGCGTGATCGTCGATGCGGTGCATCCGCAGATCGAGGTGGCACCGGCGACGTTCACGACCAAGATGCCGCGCTGGGCGACCGTCTCGCCCGATGGCCGGACGGTGGTGTTCGAGACGCTCGGCAAGCTGTGGATCGAGCCCGCAGCCGGCGGCACCGCGAACCGGCTAACGCGCGGTGGCGACGAGTTGGAGCTGTTCCCGAGCTGGTCGCGGGACGGGCGGACGATCGTGTTCGTTGGCTGGAGCGATGCCGGGCTAGGCCAGGTCCGCGCAGTGGCGGCAGGCGGCGGAAACGCCCGCACCGTCACCACGGTTGCTGGCCATTATCGCCTCCCGCGCTTCTCGCCCGATGGCAAGACGATCGTGTTCGAACAGGGCGAGGGCGGCAATCTGACCGCGGCGCGCGGCGCCGCGGGCACTGGCGCGTACCGCGTTGCGGCGACCGGTGGTGCGCCGGTGCGCATCAGCAAGGATGCCGCCAGACCGCAGTTCGGCGCGACCAGCGACCGCGTGTTCCTCATCGTCACCGAAAAGGACAAGCACCAGCTGATCAGCGCCGGGCTCGACGGGCAGGACCGCCGCGTCCATGCCGAAGGCGAACTGGTCAACGATTATCAAGTCTCGCCTGCAGGCGATTACATTGCCTTCCGACAGAATTACGAAGCGTTCGTCATGCCGCTGATGCCGGGCAAGCAGGCGGTGGCTACCGACGGATCGGCCAAAGCTGGCCCGCTGCCGATCACCCGCGTGAGCGGAGACGGCGCAGACTTCATCAACTGGTCGAACGACGGCAAGGCGCTCCACTGGAGCGCCGGCCCGACGCTCTACACCGCGCAGACCGCCGCGCTCTTCCGCGACGCACCGGCAGGCGAGGATGCGCACAAGTTCGCCGCGCCGCGTATCGGCGTATCGCTGGCGATGCCTGTAACCGCCGCCAAGGCCACTGGCAGTGTTGCCCTCACCGGTGCCCGCGTCGTCACGATGGCGACGAAGGATGGCGGAATCATCGACGACGCCACGATCCTCATCCGGGGCGACCGCATCGTCGCGATCGGTCCGCGCGGCTCGGTGACGATCCCCGCGGGCACCAAGACGGTCGATGTCGCGGGGAAGACGATCATCCCGGGGCTCGTCGATGCGCATGCGCACGGGCCGCAGGGCGAGGACGAGCTGGTACCGCAGCAGAACTGGTCGGCGATGGCCAATCTCGCACTCGGCACGACGACGATCCACGATCCCTCGTCGCGCTCGGCCGAGATCTTCCCAGCTGCAGAAATGCAACAGGCCGGGATGCTGCTTGCCCCGCGGACCTTCTCGACCGGGGAGATCATCTACGGCGCGAAGGCCGCGGATGTCTATGCCCAGATCGACACCTACGAAGATGCGCTCGCCGTCGTCCGCCGCCTCAAGGCGCAGGGCGCGCACAGCGTGAAGAACTACAACCAGCCACGTCGCGAACAGCGCCAAATGGTCGTCGCCGCCGCGCAGGCCGAAAATATGGAGGTGGTGCCCGAGGGCGGCTCGCTGTTCACGCTGGACATGAGCCTGGTGCAGGACGGCAATTCCACGGTCGAGCACAACGTGCCTCTGGAGCATTTCTACGCCGACGTGGTCAGCCTGTGGTCGCAATCAACCGTCGGCTATACGCCCACCTTGGTCGTCGCCTATGGCGGCCCAGCGGGGGACCCGTATTGGCGCGCACATAGCGACGTGTGGCGGCATCCGCTGCTCCGCCGCCATGCGCCGCCTGCCTTGCTAGCCGCACAGAACGCCCGCCGCGAGATCGCGCCGGAAGAGGATTATGTCGATGGCGCCACTGCGCGCGAGGCAAAGAGGCTTGCTGACAGGGGCGTGCCGGTGGCGATCGGCGCGCACGGCCAGCAGCCGGGGCTGGGCGCGCATTGGGAACTGTGGAGCTTCGTGCGCGGCGGTTTCACGCCGGTCGAGGCCCTCCGTGCCGGTACGATCGAGTCGGCACGCTCGCTGGGTTACCAGAAGGATGTCGGCTCGCTGGAGGTCGGCAAGCTTGCCGATCTCGTCGTGCTCGATGCCGATCCCAGCGTCGACATCCGCAACAGCGACAAGGTCGCGCAGGTCATGCTCGGCGGCCGGTTGTACGACGCGGCGACGCTGAACGAGGTCGCCACCGGAACGCGCAAGCGGCTGCCATATTGGTGGGAAGGCGCGAATGGCGGCTTGGGTACGGGCGCGCGGATCACGGTCGGCCACGGCTACGGCGACTTGGATTGAGCGCGATGCGTTTGGCGGCGCTTTGGACGGAAAGCTGCTTTAGCTGCGTACATGTTGGCTATCAGCAAGACGGTGCACGCAATCGTTCGCAGCCTATTTTCCAAGTCGCAAGCCTGTGCATGAAAACTGAAGGTCGACCAGCAGCTGTCGCGGCAAAGCTGCCGGTCAAACTCAGCCGGACCGAGCCGACATCACATTGTGCATGAACGGCAGGTTTCGGGGGGGGGGGGGGGCAAGGGACGCCCGAACGGCGACTTCTGGGTCGTGATGATTTTGGCGCATTACTCGGTGCGCTGAAGCAGTTCGACCAGATCCTGCTTCCAGAAGCGCGCCGCGGTGTGTGTGCCGTGGCCGCGTGTTTCCGCGGTTTCCGGAATGAGCCGGAAGCGGGCGTCCTTCATCCGCGCGACCGCTTGCCGGGGATAATCGAGGTTGCGCGGGTTGATGAAATCGTCTGCGGAATTGATCCAGGTCGTCGGCACGGTGATCGCCTCCAGCCGAGGCCATGGTGCGTAGGTGCGCGACGCGTTGATCTGGTAGATCAAATCGTTGGCGTCGGTCGCAGCGATTGATGCCGCCACCCGTTCGCGTGCGAAGGCCTCGGCCGCTTGGCGATGCGGATATTGCGACTGGAAATAGAGCGGGGCCGCCCCCGCTACGAACAGCAGGCTCGCGGCAGTTCGCAAGCCCTGCGTCGGCGGCGCGCGATAGTCGCCGCCGGCCCAGGCCGGGTCCGCCTCGATCCCCTCCACCGCAAGTTCGCGCCACATGCGGTTCAACCCGGCGATCTCCACAGGCTCGCACGCGAGCGGCATCAGCGCGCGAACGTAATCGGGATGCGTCTCCCCCCATATCAGGCTGTGCATGCAACCCATCGACGTGCCCATGATGAGACGCATCCGCTGGATGCCCAGCGCATCGCGCAGCAGCCGATACTGCGCTTCGACCATATCGTCATAATCGTACTGGGGAAAACGCATGTGCAAGCCGTCCGACGGCTTGGACGATTTGCCGTGGCCGATGCCATCGGGCAGGATGATCCAGTAGCGCGCGATGTCGAGCGGCTGGCCGGGTCCGTAGAGCTCGTCGGCGAATTGCGGGCTGAGGAACTGGCGGCCGGTACCGCCGGTGCCGTAGAGCACCATCACCGCATTGTCGATTTCGCCCCGCGCGTTGCGGTGCGGTTGCCCGAGCGTGGTGTAGGTGATGCGGAGTTCGGGCAGGGTTTCCCCAGACTTGAAGCGGAAATTGCGAAAGGTGACCTGCGCCTCGCGCGCGGGCCACCTCGACGTCTGCGCGGCGGGCGCGGTCGCGGCGGCGAGCGGAGGGGTTTGCGGTGCGCTCGCCTGGGCGAGGAGGAGGAGCAGGGTCAGCATCGCGTCAGTTTGCGGTAAATCGGCCCATGCGCCAAGCGGCTTGGCTTAGCCGGTGCAATCAAAGGATCTCCCGCTTGATCCTTCACTGCGGAAATGAGAAACGGACTGATGGTGCCATGGCAGTTCTGGATTGATCGCGGCGGTACCTTTACCGACGTCGTAGCGCGCAAGCCCTGCGGAAAAATCGTCACCGCCAAACTGCTGTCCGAAGACCCCGAGCGTTATGCCGATGCGGCGGTTGAGGCGATCCGGCGCCTGACCGGGCGCGTGGACGTGCCGCTCGAACTGCGCATCGGCACGACCGTCGCGACCAATGCGCTGCTCGAGCGCAAGGGCGAGCCGACCGTCCTGGCGATCACGCGCGGCTTCGGCGATGCGCTGCTGATCGGACACCAGGAGCGGGCCGACATTTTTGCGCGCGACCTGGCGCGTCCCGTGCCGCTGTTCGCGCACGTCGTCGAGATCGACGAACGGATCGCAGCGGATGGCACGGTGGTGACCCCGCTCGACCGCGACGCGGCGGAGGCCGGTTTGCAGACGGCCTTTGCGGCGGGTTTCCGGTCGATCGCCATCGTCCTGATGCATGGCTATCGCTTCAGCGCGCATGAGGCGGCGCTGGCCGCGCTCGCGACGGCGATCGGCTTCACGCAAATTTCGGTCAGCCACCGCGTCGCGCCGCTGATCAAGCTGATCGGGCGCGGCGATACGACGTTGGTTGATGCCTATCTGTCGCCGGTGCTCGATCGCTACGTCGCGGGGCTGCACGCAGCGCTCGGCCGGAACGCGCTGTTCATGCAATCGTCGGGTGGCCTCGTCGATGGGGCACGCTTTCGCGGCAAGGATGCGATCCTGTCGGGGCCGGCAGGTGGCATCGTCGGGATGGCGGCGACCGCGCGCGCGGCCGGGTTCGACCGAATCATCGGGTTCGATATGGGCGGCACATCTACCGACGTGTCGCATTATGCCGGCAGCTACGAACGCGATACCGAGACGCTGATCGCGGGCGCTCGCATCCGCGCGCCGATGTTGCGCATCCATACCGTGGCAGCGGGCGGGGGCTCGATCTGCAGCTTCGACGGGCAGCGGCTGCGAGTGGGGCCGGACAGCGCCGGCTCGATGCCGGGGCCGGCCTGTTACCGCCGTGGCGGGCCGCTGACCGTCACCGACTGCAACGTGATGCTCGGCAAGGTGCGCCCCGAATTCTTCCCCGCGCTGTTCGGGGCGGAGGGCGACGAGCCGCTCGACCCGGCGGCAGTGGCGGCGCGTTTCGCCGAACTGCCGCTCGACGCCTATGCCGCCGCCGAAGGCTTCGTAGCGGTGGCCGTGGCGAACATGGCCAATGCGATCCGCAAAATCTCGGTCGCGCGCGGGCACGACGTCACTCGCTATACACTTGCCTGTTTCGGCGGCGCCGGCGGGCAGCATGCGTGTCTCGTCGCCGACGCGCTGGGGATGGATCAGGTGATGATCCACCCGCTCGCGGGCGTGCTGTCGGCGTATGGCATGGGGCTGGCCGATCGCCGCGTGCTGCGCGAGCGGACGCTGGGCGCGGGGATCGCGGACAGCGCGGCGATCGCCTCGGCCTTCGATATGCTGGTGGACGAGGCGCAGCAAGCGCTGGTGGCGCAGGGCGTCGCACCCGACGCCGTCGTGGTCGAGCGCCGAGTCCACCTCCGTCGCGGCCAGACCGAACATACGATCGAGCTCGATTTTGGGGACACGGCGACGATGATCGCCGGTTTCGACGGCGCACATGTCGCGCAATTCGGTTTTGCCAGCACGCAACCTTTGATCGTCGATCGTCTCGTCGCCGAAGCCGTCGCGAAGAGTCCGCCGGTCGAGACCATGCTGGTCGATCTGCCTGGTCATGCCGCCGCACCGCTGGCGATCGTGCCGGTGCATATGGCGGGAGCGTGGCACGATACGCCAGTTATGGCGCGCGAGGGCGTGCCCGCCGGCCATACGCTCGACGGGCCCGCCTTGATCATAGATCCGATGTCGACCACGGTCGTCGAACCCGGCTGGCGCGCGCGCGTGGACAATCTCGGAAACCTGCTGCTCGATCGGGTCACCGCCCGACGCGTCGCCAGCTTCGGCACGCAAAGCGACCCCACCCGCCTGGCGATCTTTGCCGGACTGTTCATGAGCATCGCCGAGGAGATGGGCGCCGCGCTGCAACGCTCCGCCGCGTCGGTCAACATCCGCGAGCGGCTCGATTTCTCGTGCGCTCTGTTCGACGCCGGGGGCAATCTCGTCGCGAACGCGCCGCATATCCCGGTGCATCTCGGTTCGATGGGCGAGAGCATCCGCACGATCATCGCCGCGCGCGGTGGCAATGCCGACGGACGCGGTATCCGCCGCGGAGACGCCTATGCGCTGAACGCGCCGTATCGCGGAGGCACGCACTTGCCCGACATCACCGTCATCATGCCGGTCTTCGCCGCAGGATCGTCGGGTGGAAGCGGTGCGCCGGACTGGTTCGTCGCCGCGCGCGGCCACCATGCCGATGTCGGCGGGATTACGCCTGGATCGATGCCGCCCGACAGTGTTTCGGTCGAGCAGGAAGGGGTGTTGCTCGACGATGTGCTGGTGGTGGACGAAGGGCATTTCTGCGAAGCCGAACTGCGCGCGTTGTTCGCTAGCGGCCGCTATCCGGCGCGCAACATCGACCAGAATATCGCCGATCTTGCAGCCCAGCTTGCCGCCTGCACGCGGGGCGCGGCTGGCTTAGCGCGGATCGCCGACGAATACGGCGCGGATGGTGTCAGCGCCTATATGGAGCATGTTCAGGCCAATGCCGATGCCGCGGCGCGCCGCCTGATCGCCCGGCTGGACGATGGCGCTTTCACCTATGCGATGGACGACGGTGCGGTCGTCAGGGTCGCCATCTGGATCGATCGCGCAAGCAGGACCATGACGATCGACTTCGCCGGGACCAGCGAGCAGCGTCCGAACAACTTCAACGCGCCGGTCTCTATCGTTCGCGCCGCTGTGCTATACGTCCTGCGCGTGCTGATCGACACCGAGGTGCCGCTCAACGATGGCTGCCTGCGCGGCGTGACGATCCGCGTGCCGGAAGGGTCGATGCTCAATCCGCGCTTCCCGGCGGCTGTGGTCGCAGGCAATGTCGAGACCAGCCAGGTCGTCACCGACGCGCTATTCGGGGCGCTGGGGGCAATGGCGGCGAGCCAGGGGACGATGAACAACTTCACCTTCGGCGACGCCACCTACCAATATTATGAGACGATCGCCGGAGGATCGGGGGCCGGCCCGGGCTATGACGGCACGGCGGTGATCCAGACGCACATGACCAACAGCCGCCTGACCGACCCCGAAATCTTCGAGACGCGCTTTCCGGTGCTGCTCGAAGCGTTCGCGATCCGCCCGGGTTCGGGCGGTGCAGGGGCGCATAAAGGCGGTGACGGGGGGCTGCGGCGCGTTCGGTTCCTGTCCGATATGACCGCCTGCATCCTCGCCAATCGCCGCCGCGTGCCGCCGTTCGGACTGCATGGCGGGTCGGCGGGCGCCGTGGGCGCTGCGCGCGTCGAGCGTAGCGACGGATCGATCGATCGCCTCGGATCGACGGCAAAGGTGGACATGCGGGCGGGAGACGTGTTCGTCATCGAAACGCCTGGCGGCGGCGGATTCGGAGGCGATTGAATGCTTGTTCTGGCCGGGATCGCGGTGATCGTCGCGGGCTTCCTGTTGCGCTTCAACCCGTTGCTGGTCGTGGCGGTCTCGGCACTGGTCACCGGCCTTGCCGCGGGAATCGCTCCGCTCGCGATCCTCGCTGCGTTCGGCAAGGCGTTCAACGCCAACCGCTTCGTCAGCGCGATTTATATCGTCTTGCCCGTCATCGGCCTGCTCGAACGCCATGGCCTGCAGGAGCGCGCGCGCGGCGTGATCGCGGCATTGCGGGGCGCGACGGTCGGGCGGTTGCTGATCGGCTATCTCCTGTTCCGGCAGATCACGTCCGCGCTTGGCCTGACCTCGATCGCCGGACCGGCGCAGAGCGTACGCCCGCTGGTCGCGCCGATGGCCGAGGCGGCGGCGGAGCGGCAAGGCGTCGCGCCGGGCGGCGACGCGATCCCCGCGCTGGCCGCCGCGACCGACAATATCGGACTGTTCTTCGGCGAGGATATCTTCATTGCAATTGGATCGATCTTGCTGATGAAGGGGGTGCTGGAGGGCTATGGCATCGTCATCCAGCCGCTGCATCTATCGCTCTGGGCGATCCCGACGGCGGTCGCGGCGCTGATGATCCATGGGGGCCGCCTGTGGTGGCTCGACCGCCGCCTGGCGCGTGGCACATGATCGGCACGAATTTCATCTACACCCTTGCCGGGCTGATGTTCGCGATGTTCGCATGGCTAAGCGCGACCGATCGCAGCAATCCTAAGCGCTTCGGCAGCGCCTGTTTCTACGCCTTGCTTGCGGTCAGCTTCACAATCGGTGACCGGATCGGCGATATCGGGAATGGTGTCCTCGTCCTTGGTCTCGTCGCAATCGCGGGCACTGGAGCGATGGGACGCGGCGCGCGCGGCACCACCGGCGCGGTCGAGCGACAGGCGGACGCGACCACGCGCGGCAATCGGCTGTTCCTGCCCGCTCTGGTCATTCCCGCGACGGCTATGCTGGGCACCCTTGCCTTCAAGGCCATGCCCGCGCTGGTCGATCCCAAGCAAATCACGCTGGTGGCCCTCACGTGCGGCGTCCTGCTCGCGCTGGCCATCGGCTACGCCTGGTTCCGGCCGAGCCCCGCCACGCCGTTTGCCGAGGGGTTGCGGCTGATGGACGGCGTCGGCTGGGCGGCGGTGCTGCCGCAAATGCTGGCGAGCCTCGGCGCGGTGTTCGCGCTCGCCGGTGTTGGGCACGTCGTCGGCGGTATTGCCGGCGCAGCGATCCCCGAGGGCAGCTTGATCGGCGCGGTGCTCGTCTACGCGCTTGGCATGGCGGCCTTCACGATGGTGATGGGCAATGCCTTCGCGGCCTTTCCGGTGATGTTCGCGGCGGTCGCGATGCCGCTGCTGATCGGCCGCCATCACGGCGACCCGGCAGTCATCGCGGCGATCGGCATGCTCGCCGGGTTTTGCGGCACGCTGATGACGCCGATGGCGGCGAACTTCAATCTTGTGCCCGCCGCCCTGCTCGACCTGAAGGACAAGGGCGCGGTGATCCGCGCGCAGGTGCCGACCGCGCTGCCGCTCTTGGCGGTCAATATCGTGTTGCTCTACTGGCTGGGATTTCGCTGATGCTCGATGCTGCCACCGCCGAGCGGTTCGCCACGCTGACGTTTGGCCATTTGACGCGCGAATGGCCCTACAAGCTTGATCAGGTCCTCAACGGCCCGGCCGATCTCGCGCTCCCCGCGACGCTGCACCCGATCTTCCATGGGAGCTTCGATTGGCACAGTTGCGTCCATGGCTGGTGGCAAGTGATGCGGCTCGCCCGCCTATTCCCTACGATGGACCAGGCAGCCGCGATCGAAGCGTTGGCGGATCGGATGCTGGTGCCGAACCGCGTGGCCGGCGAGGTCGCCTATCTCGATCGACCGATGACCGGCGGGTTCGAACGCCCGTACGGCTGGGGGTGGCTGCTGGCGTTGCATGACGAGCTCGCGTTGCGCCCCGATCGGCCATGGGCCGCGGCGCTGGAGCCGCTTGCGCGGGCCTTCGCCGCGCGCTTTGCCGCCTATTTGCCCAAGCTCTTGTATCCCGTGCGTAGCGGCAAGCATGACAGTACGGCCTTCGCGCTGATCCACGCGTTGCGGTGGGCGCGAACGCATGACGCGGCCCTTGTCGGGGTGATCGAGGAGCGATCAAGACTTTGGTTCGGTGCGGACCGCGCGGCGCACCCATGGGAGCCGAGCGGCGAGGACTTCCTGTCCGCGACTTTGTGTGAAGCGGTCTTGATGCAGGACGTGCTCGGCGCGGATTTTCTGGCGTGGCTCGGCGCCTTCCTGCCGCATCCCTACGGCGCACCGACCGCTTGCTTGCGCACGCCGGCCGTCGTCACCGATCGCAGCGACGGTCGCCTCGCCCATCTCGACGGCCTGAACCTCGCGCGGGCTTGGTGCTGGCAGCGCCTCGCCGACGATCTGCCCGAGCCAACGTCGGCCCGCCTGATCGCCCACGCACACCTCCAAGCCGCGCTGCCCCATCTCGCGGACGATTATATGGGTGAGCATTGGCTAGCGACGTTCGCGCTTCTTGCGCTGACTGACTGACTGACGCAACGGTTTGATCGACGACGCTATGCGCAAACCGGTAAACCGAAACGGCGGTAAACCCGCGGTTTGCGCTGCTTGGGAGCGGTTTGCCGGAGATCAGCTTTATCCAGCCGAAAATGTAGCGTAATCGTGCTAAACTAATATGCGCTGGATGACCGACTATCTTGTGGTCCGACGCCCCTAGTATATCGCTCCAAACTCCCGATCTGAACGAATGGCCGGTTTCGGGGAGCGCTGACGCGGCGCGGGACGTCCGCCATTGGGTCCGATTGGTCTTCAGCCACCGCAATCGCAACCGACTGACCTGCACACCTAAATGTTACCCGTGGCGTTACCCCGCAAGGTAAAACAACTCCACCCGATCACTCTAACGTTATGAAGGTATGGTGGACGCACTTGGGCTCGAACCAAGGACCCGCTGATTAAGAGTCAGCTGCTCTACCAACTGAGCTATGCGTCCATATCGCGGCGATCTGCGAGGCGCTTGGTGGCGCGACCGCTGCGGGAGGCGGTCGATTAGCAGCGTCGCCGCGCGATGCAAACCCTTTTTGTGCAGAGCGGCAAAAAAACTACCAGCGCACCGGCGAACGGCGGTTGGTCCGGTCGATCGACATCAGAATCCCGAGGCACAGCATGAAGGTCATCTGGCTCGATCCGCCGTTGCTGATCAGCGGCAGCGGCACGCCGACCACCGGCGCCATCCCCATCACCATCGCCATGTTGATCGAAACATAATAGAAGATCGTCGCGGCAAGCCCGGCCGCAGTCAGCTTGGCGAAGCGCGATTGCGCCTGCATCGCGGTCGACAGACCCCATTGCACGATCACGAGGAACGCGATGATCAGCAGCACGCCGCCGACCAGCCCCCATTCCTCCATCATCGTCGCGAGCGCGAAATCGGTATGCCCCTCGGGCAGGTAATCGAGATGGCTTTGCGTACCGTTGAGAAAGCCCTTGCCGAAGATCCCGCCCGATCCGATCGCGATCTTCGACTGGCTGATATGGTAGCCGATCCCGAGCGGATCGCTTTCGGGGTCGAGAAACACCAGGATGCGGTTGCGCTGATAGCCGTGCAGCACGAAATTGACCGCGAGCGGAACCGCCGCGCCGAGCGCGAGCGCGCCGCCGATGAACAGGCGGAGCGGCACGCCGGCGAGGAACATCACGGTGATGCCGCCGATCATGATCATCAATGCGGTGCCGAGGTCGGGTTGCTTCATCACCAGCGCCGCAGGAACCAGGATCAGCAGCGCCGCCGGCCAGATCGCGCCGAAGCGCCGCGTCTCGTTGGGCGGCAGCAGATCGTAGAATTTGGCGCAGGTCAGCACGATGCACGGCTTCATCAGCTCGGACGGCTGGAGCCGGAAGCCGATCCCGAGATCGAGCCAGCGCTGTCCGCCGCCGCGGATCGCACCGACGAGTTCGACGAGCACGAGCATCACGCACAGCGCGCCATAAGCAGGGAGCGCGGCATTGCTCCACACCCGCTCAGGGATCCGCGACAGCACGATCGCGCCGCTGAGGAAGACGAAGAAGCGGATGCCTTGCGACAGCGCCCAGGGGCGAATGCTGCCGCCCGCCGCCGAATAGAGCACGAGCGAATCGAAACAGCCGATCGCGAGGACGAGCAGCAGAATCTTCCACGGCAATTGCGCGAGCGGGGCAGGGACGAAACTCAGACCGCTCATGGGACATCCCGCTCGGTGGTGCCGTCCTCGGCGACGGTGTTGCCGTGCGCGGCGGTGTTGGCGAGCTCTTCTGCGGTCGCGACGTCGGCCGCCGCGGCGGCTTGCACCGCGGGCGCGTCGGTCGGGGCGCTCGCACCGAATTCGGTCTGCGCGCCGACCGCGAGCGGCGGCGCGTTGGCGGCGGCGCGGTAGGCCGCGGTCTCGGCCGCCATGCGCGTGCGGATGTCGCCACCCCAAGTCGCCTCGCCCTCGATCAGCGACGCCATCGCGCGGTCGCGATCGAACAGATATGTCATGATGTCGCGTGCGATCGCGGGCGTATCGAGATTGCGCACGGTATGGCCGCCATGTTCGAGCACGACGGCGATCGCGTAGCGCGGCTTGTCGTGCGGCGCGAAGCCCTGGAACAGCGCGTGATCGCGCATCTTGAAGGGAAGTTGGCCATTCTTGAGCACGCCGCCCGCGCGCTCGGCCATGGTGATCCGGCGGACCTGCGCGGTCCCCGTCTTGCCCGCAAGCGCGACGCCCGGGATGAGCATCCGCGCCGCGCCGCCGGTCCCGCCGCCATTGACCACGCCCCACATCGCCTGGTGGATCGTATCGAGATGCTCGGGCGCGAACGGCAGGGCAGGGGCGCCGTGACGGACATCCGCCGCCAGGATGCTCGGCTGGAGCGCGCGACCCGAGGCGAGCCGCGACGCCATCACCGCGAGCTGGAGCGGATTGGAGAGCACATAGCCCTGGCCGATCGACGCATTGAGCGAATCGGCGACGGTCCATTGCTGCTTATAGCGGCGCAGCTTCCACGCCGTATCGGGGACGGTGCCATAGCGCTGGCTGTTGAACGGCAGCTCGAACTTCTGCCCGAGCCCGAGCGACCGCGCGACCGGGGCGACATGATCGTAGCCGAGCCGCCGGATCATCTCGTAGAAATAGATGTCGCAGCTCTGCATGATCGCATTCTTGAGATCGAGCGCGCCGTGCCCGCTCTTCTTGTGGCAATGGAACACGCCCGTGCCGACGCGCAGCGCGCCCGAGCAGACGACGCGGTCCGACGCCGGCACGCCCGCACCGAGCAGCGCGAGCCCGTTCATCGGCTTGACGGTCGAGCCTGGCGGGTAGAGCCCCTGCAGCACCTTGTTCATCAAGGGCACATGGTCGTTTTCCGACAGCATCTTCCATTCGAGATGGCTGATCCCGTCGGAGAAATTGTTGGGATCATAGGCTGGCATCGACACCATCGCGAGCATCTCGCCCGTGAGGCAGTCGATCACCACCACCGAGCCCGACTGCGTGCCGAGCCGGCGTGCGGCATAGTCCTGCAGCCCGGCATCGATCGTCAGGCGCGCGTTCGCGCCGGGCTGATCGGGCCTGGTGGCGAGCTCTGCGACGAGCTTGCCGCGCGCAGTGACCTCGACACGCTTCTGCCCGGCGACGCCGCGCAGCTGCTTCTCGAGCGTCTTTTCGAGGCCGTCCTTGCCGAGCTTGAAGCCCGGCGTGACCATCAGTTGGTCGTGCGTCTGCTTATATTGTTCGGCCGAAGCCGCGCCGACATAGCCTGTCAGATGCGCGACCGCCGCGCCTGCGGGATAGCTGCGCGAGAAGCCGCGCGTCGGGGCGACGCCGGGCAGCTCGGGCAACCGCACGCTGACCGCGGCAAAGCGCTCCCAGTCGAGATTTTCGGCGACCTGGACGGGCTGGAACCCGGCGGCATGTTCGAGATCGGCGACGAGCCTATCCATTTCCTCGGGCGGCAGCTTGAGCAGGTCGCGCAGCAGCGCGAGGACATGGTCCTTGTTCTCGAGCCGGTCGGGGATGATGTCGACGCGGAAATCGGTGCGGTTGTTGGCGATCGGCGCGCCGTGGCGATCGACGATCCAGCCGCGGCGCGGCGGCACCAGCGTCATGTTGACGCGGTTGCTCTCCGACTTGAGCGTATATTGCTCGTTCTCGACCACCGCGAGCCACGTCATCCGCCCGGCGAGCGCAAGGCCGAACACGCCCTGCGCCGCGCCGAGCATCACGGTGCGCCGCGAGAAGCTGTAGCTTTGCGCCGCCTCGGTCGCGACGCGGCCGCTCGGGCGAAAGGCGCCGCCGCTCACATCTCCTCCTCGTCGTCGCCGAGCAGCGTGCACAGCCGGACCACCAGCGGGAACAACAGGATCGACACCGCGATCTGCAGCATCAGCCCGGTATCGACATGCGCGCCGATCGGCGATGCGACCAGACGCCCGAGGAGCAGGCAGAAGGCGATCGCGCCCGCCGCGATCAGCCAGTCCTGCCAAAAATCGCGATAGACGATGCGCTGGTCGATCAGGTCGATCATGAACAGGCACAACGTCCAGAACAGCATCGCGTTGCCGAGCGGTTGCCCGCTGAGCAGATCATCGAAGAAACCGAGCGGCAGCGGCGCCCAGATGCGCAGGCTCTCGGGTTTCGTGAGCCGCCAACCGAGCAGCATCAACAAGCCGAATGGCGGCAGCACCGGGAAACTTGCGACCATCGGCCACAGCGTCAGCGCCGATCCGATCGCGACGGTGATCGCGGGCACGAACCGGCGGAAGCTCTGGTCGGGGACCTCGTCGAAGGGGCCGCGGGCTTGCCTCATCGCGCGCTCACGGCTTCTTCTTGGGCGGACGCGGCGTGGCCGTCGCCTTGGGCTGCGGCGCGGGGACTGGGATCGGCGGCGCGGGCGGCATGAAAGCGCGCTGGACGAGCGCATAATCGACCGTATCGGCCTGCGTGAACGCGCGCGCAATCGCGGCATCGCGTCCACGCCGCAGGACGCGCACGACGGGGACGTCGGGCGGATAGATGCCGCCTGTTCCCGACGTCACGAACACATCGCCCGGCGCGAAATCGGTCGTCGCCGAAGCGACCGACTTGACGTCGATCAGCCCGTCGCCGCGTCCGGTCGCGAGCGCGGGCACGCCGTCGCGCGTGCGGCGCACCGGCACGACGCTTTCCGGGTCGCTCAGCAACAGCACGCGGGCGCTGTTTGGCCCCGCCTCGAGCACACGGCCGATCAGCCCCTCGGGCCCGCGCACCGGCTGGCCGCTTGCGACGCCCTGCCACGATCCAGCGTTGAGCACGGCGACGCGCCGCGTGCTCGACGCCGATGAACTGACGAGCCGCGCGGTGACGACGGGTTCCGATATCCGTTCGCGGACCTGGAGCAACGCGAGCAGGCGGCGGTTCTCATAGGAGAGCGAGCGCGCGCGCAGAAACAGCGCATGCTGCGCGGCAAGCTGCTTGCGCAGCGCGGCGTTCTGGTCGTGCACCGCGAAATAGCTGCCGATCCCGCCGGGAATCGCGCCGATCCCGCGGCCGACGCCCGCCAGCCCCGACGACAGTGGCGTACTCACTTCGGCGACGCTCGCGCGCAATGCTGCAAAGGCGACGGGGTCCAAAGTCGACAAGGCAAGCAGCACCGCCCCGACGAGCGACCCCGCTACGGCGACGACATATCCTGCAAAAAGGCTGTATTGCGCCCGCCGCGAAAACCCCGGACGCCGATTGCGAGGCGGCGCCATCATACCCCCATCAAAAAGCCCGAGGGCCAGTAAAAACCTTGTTTCGCCTTACGCGATGTGCCGCGCCCTGAGTAGGGTCAATCCCTCGGCCCAGACCGCGCAACGGCTCACTTCACCGCGTCACGCGCTGTGGAGGACGCCGCGATAGACCGGATCCTCGAGCGCGCGGCCGGTGCCGAGCGCGACGCAGGTGAGGGGGTCGTCGGCGATCGTGACGGGCAGGCCGGTCTCGTCGCGCAGCACTTCGTCGATGCCCTTGAGCAGCGCGCCGCCGCCGGTGAGGACGATGCCCTGGTCGACGATGTCGGCCGCCAGCTCGGGCGCGGTGTTCTCGAGCGCGATGCGGACGCCCTCGACGATCTGGCCGACGGGCTCGGAGAGCGCTTCGGCGATCTGGCCCTGGTTGATCTGGATTTCCTTGGGAACGCCGTTGACGAGATCGCGGCCCTTGACGTGGATCGTGAGACCGATGCCGTCCGCCGGCGGCTTGGCGACGCCGACTTCCTGCTTGATCCGCTCGGCGGTCGCGTCGCCGATCAGGAGGTTGTGGTTGCGACGGACGTAGGAGACGATCGCCTCGTCCATCTTGTCGCCGCCGACGCGCACCGACGTCGTGTAGGCGAGGCCGCGCAGCGAAAGCACGGCAACTTCGGTCGTGCCACCGCCGATGTCGACGACCATCGAGCCGATCGGCTCGGTGACGGGCATGTCGGCGCCGATCGCGGCGGCCATCGGCTCCTCGATCAGCCAGACCTGGCTGGCCCCGGCGTTCGACGCGGCATCGCGGATCGCGCGGCGCTCGACCGATGTCGACCCCGACGGCACGCAGATCACGATCTGCGGCCAGCGCATGAAGCGGCGTTGGCCGCCATGCACCTTGTGGATGAAGTGCTTGATCATCTGCTCGGCGACGTCGATGTCGGCGATGACGCCGTCGCGTAAGGGGCGGATCGCCTGGATGCTGTCGGGGGTCTTGCCCATCATCAGCTTGGCGTCGTCGCCGACGGCCTTGACGCGCTTGACGCCGTTCAAGGTCTCGACCGCGACGACCGACGGTTCGTTGAGCACGATGCCCTTGCCGCGCAGATAGACCACCGTGTTGGCGGTCCCCAGATCGATCGCCATGTCATGGGAGGAAAAGCGGAAGAGATTCGAGAAAAAGCCCATGGATCGTTCCGTTTCACGCCGGACTTAGTGAACTGCCGACAGGTCGCACAATATCGTGACGTCGCTTACAACCAAGGCGTTCAGCGCGGCGGTGAAACCGCTCTGATACGTGGTGGAATGCGGGTCGCGGGAGGCCTGCGATTGGGCTAGAGCCTGCACCATGTCAATACGCCGCCTGCCCGAACATCTCGTCAATCGTATCGCTGCCGGTGAAGTGGTCGAAAGGCCCGCCAGCGCGTTGAAGGAGCTGGTCGAAAATGCGGTCGACGCCGGCGCCACCCGCATCGCTGTGCGCCTGGCGGGCGGGGGAACCGACCTTGTCGAGGTAACCGACGACGGCTGCGGCATGACGCCCGAAGACATGGCGCTCGCGCTCGAGCGGCACGCCACTTCGAAGCTTCCCGACGAGGCTATCGAAAACGTCAGCACGCTCGGTTTTCGCGGCGAGGCGTTGCCCTCGATCGCGAGCGTCGCGCGGATGACGCTCGAGAGCCGGGTGCGCGGTGAAGAAGGCTGGGCGCGCGTCGTCGATAACGGTGTGGTCGTGTCCGAAGGCCCCGCCGCGATTCCCCCGGGGACGCGCGTCCGGGTCGAGGCTTTGTTCGAGCGAGTACCCGCGCGGCGCAAGTTCCTGCGCTCACCGCGTAGCGAGTTCGCCGCGTGCCTCGACGTGGTCAAGCGGCTCGCGATGGCGCGGCCCGATATCGGCTTCTCGGTCGAGCATGACGGGCGGCGCTCGCTCGGCGTGGCCGGCGGCGAGACGCTCCCCGACCGCGTGGCGGCGCTGACCGATCGCGGGCTGGTCGACAATGGGGTGGGGATCGATTTCGTCCGCGAGGGGATCGGGCTGGGCGGGATCGCCGGGCTGCCGACCTTCAACCGCGGCGTGGCGGACCATCAATATCTGTTCGTCAACGGGCGGCCGGTGAAGGATCGGCTGCTGATCGGCGCGATTCGCGGGGCGTATGCCGAGATGATGCCGCGCGACCGGCACGCCGTGGTGGCGCTGTTTCTCGACGTTCCGCCCGACGCGGTCGATGTCAACGTCCATCCCGCGAAGACCGAGGTGCGCTTCCGCGATCCGGCGATGGTGCGCGGATTGATCGTCAGTGGCTTGCGGCGGGCCTTGGACGAGGCGGGACATCGCAGCCAGTCGGCCCCCGAAAGCGCGCTAGCTGCCTGGACGCAAGAGCAAAGCCCCTCCCCTTCAGGGGAGGGGTTGGGGTGGGGCCGTGTGCCACAAGACGAGGCGCCTGCTTTTTGGTCAGCCGTCCCCACCCCCAACCCCTCCCCTGAAGGGGAGGGGCTTTCACTGGATCAGCGTTCGTACGCGCTCAACGAGCGCCGCAGCGTCTTCACCCCGCCGCCGCAGGCCCGCGCCGAACCCGCTTATGCCCCCCCGCCCGAAACGATCGACTTCCCGCTCGGCGTCGCCCGCGGCCAAGTCGCGAAAACCTACATCGTCGCCGAGAGCCCCGACGGGCTGATCCTCGTCGATCAGCACGCCGCGCACGAACGGCTCGTGCTCGAACGGATGCGCAAGGCGATGGCGAGCGGCGGCGTCTCCTCGCAGGCGCTGCTCCTCCCCGAAGTGATCGAACTCGACGAACCGGCTTGCGATCGGCTCGAAGCGCGCGCGGCCGAGCTCAGCGAATTCGGCCTCGATCTCGACCGCTTTGGCCCGCATGCGATGCTGGTGCGCGGCGTGCCCGCAATGCTCGGGCAAAGCGATGTTACCGGGCTCGTCACCGATCTCGCCGACGAACTCGCCGCGTTCGACGAGGCGCTGTCGCTGCGAGAACGGCTCGACCATGTCGCGGCGACGATGGCCTGCCACGGCTCGGTCCGCGCCGGGCGGATCCTGTCGGTTGCCGAGATGAACGCGCTCCTGCGCGAAATGGAAGTCACCCCGCATTCTGGGCAGTGCAACCACGGACGGCCGACGTGGGTGAAGCTCGCACATGGCGATATCGAAAAGCTGTTCGGACGCAAATAGCGGGTCGGCCCGCCGCGCATCAACCGCTTTTCAACGCTTGGTCTGCTACCGCTCGCCCCGGAGGCGAGGATGTACAAGATCACGGTCGATCGCGGTCATGCGCTGGTCAAGATCGAGATGCGCGCGATGCTCGATGTCGCCGATAGTGCGCGGCTCGTGTCCGAGCTGAACGCGCAGATCACGGAGGCGCGCCTCGCAAGCTATGCGCTGATCCTCGATATCGCGCAGTGTCCGATCCAGTCGCAGGAGATGATCGCCGCGATGGGCGAGCATCTGACGAAGATGCAGCGCGTCCGCGCGATCGCGATTGTCACGGGCGCGATGCTCGCGCGGCTGCAGGTCCGCCGGATCTTCTCGCAGCCCTTTACCCGCTTCACTTCGACCTATGACGAGGCGTTGCGCTGGGTGCTTTCGGGCGTCGAGCCCGGCGGCGCCTCGACACCAGGGTGAAAGCAAGAAAGCTTTCCAAAAGCTGAACCTTTGCCGGGGTCGCGCATTCTAGAGGCAACCCCTGCAAAACAGTTCAGCAAAGCGATTCGCCCAATGGCCAAAGTTCTCCCGGTTGTCCTCGCCCTAATCCCGTTCGCAGCGCTCGTCGGCGCGTGCGCCGTGACAGGCTAAACCCGCTCCGCTCCAGCCCCCTCTCCCCGGGGCGGAGACCAAGAAAAGGGCCGCCCGGATTGCTCCGGACGGCCCTTTTTTTGTCGACAGACGCTGCAAAGGCTTAGGCCTCTGCGGTCGCCTCGTCCGAAGTGTTCGACACTTCGGCGGTCGCGCCAGGCTCGGCGTTGGGATCGTAATCCTCGACGAAACCGGCCTCGTCCTTTTCGAACATGGCTTCCATGACGTTGACGCCATCGGCCTGCATCTTCGCCTCTTCGGGCGAACGGGCGATATTGACCTTGATCGTCACGGCCACTTCCGGGTGGAGCGAAACCTTGACCTCATAGAGGCCGATCGCCTTGATCGGCTTGTTGAGCACGATCGCCGACTTCGGCACCTTGTGGCCTTCGGCCTCGAGCCCGTCGATCAGATCGCGAACCGCGACCGAACCGTAGAGCTGACCGGTGTTCGACGACTGACGGATCAGCGTCAGCGTGATGCCGTCGATCGTCTTGGCTTCGACCTCGGCCTCGGTGCGCTTCACAGCGTTGTCGGCCACGATCTTCTCGCGGTTCTTCTCGAAGACCTTGCGGTTGGCTTCGTTCGAACGCAGCGCCTTCTTGTTCGGCAGGAGGAAGTTGCGGGCGAACCCGTCCTTCACCTTGACGACGTCGCCGATGTTGCCGAGCTTCTCGACGCGTTCCAGCAGGATGATATCCATCTGTTGGGCCCCTTACTTAACGATGTAGGGCAGCAGGCCCAGATGGCGCGAACGCTTGATCGCCTGGGCGAGCTCACGCTGCTTCTTGCCGCTCACCGAAGTGATGCGGCTGGGAACGATCTTGCCACGCTCGGACACGAAGCCCTGGAGCAACCGGACGTCCTTATAGTCGATCCGGGGGGCATCCTTGGCCGAGAACGGGCAGGACTTGCGGCGGCGGAAAAATGGGCGTGCCATTGTCTATAACTCCCTTATTCGCCGTCGAAGCTGCGGCGGGGGCGATCTTCACGATCACCACGGTCGGGACGATCGCCACGGCCTTCACGGCCGCCCTCGCGGTCGCCACGACGCTCACGGTCGCGGTCCGACTTGCGCATCATGACGCTCGGGCCTTCTTCCGAGGCATCGATCTTGACGGTCATGTAGCGGATGATGTCTTCGTTGATCTGCGTCTGGCGCTCCAACTCGGCGATCACGTTACCCGGGGCA
Source organism: Sphingomonas glacialis (assembly GCF_014653575.1). Classification (GTDB taxonomy): domain Bacteria; phylum Pseudomonadota; class Alphaproteobacteria; order Sphingomonadales; family Sphingomonadaceae; genus Sphingomonas; species Sphingomonas glacialis. The sequence goes on from NZ_BNAQ01000001.1 coordinate 61,776, forward strand.
TCGATCTCGAGCATGACGTAATGCGCCTTGCGGTTCTTCGCGATCTTGTACGCGAGGCTGCGCAGACCCCAATTCTCGGTCTTGACGACCCGACCTTCGTTGTCGTTGACAATCTTGGTGGCGATTTCCGCCAGAGCGTCCACCTGCGCCTGTGCCAGATCCTGGCGCGCAAGGAACACGTGCTCGTATAGAGCCATGTGTCTCGTCTTTCATTCTTGGCCGATCGCTGACGCCCGCACCATGCGAGACGCCCCTCCGGCTATCTTCAGTAAATTGGCGTCTTCAATAGCAACCGGGGCGGAAATCGTGCGCTCTCCACCCCGATCGGTGTGCCATAGCGAAATCGCTGCGGAAGGCAAGCCTCCCGCGCCGGTTCGTGGGTCTTAGTTGAACGCGCCGCCAAGCACAGCGCCGATCAGGCCGCCGCTGAGTGCGACGAGGACGGCGTCGTTCCCCGAGCGCACCCAGTGATAGCCGCGCGGCGGGGCGTAGAGGCGACGGCCGCGATACTGGCGCCAATCGCGGATCTCCTGATAATTGTTGGCATAGCGGCGATCGAAGCGCTGGCCGCGCGCCCAGCGACGAGCTTGCTGCGGCCGGACGACGCGACGCTCTGTAACGACGGTGCGGCCATTGGGCTGCTGACGGATCACTGTGGTGCGGCGCTCGTCGCGCTGCTGGGCCGATGCGCCGGTTGCGGCAAGCGGGCTCAGAATCGACGATGCAGCGAGGGCTGCGAGAATGAACTTGTTCATGATGAACTCCTTGTTTCGGACGGCGCCTTAACTCCCGGCGTCGAACCCAATCTAGGAAGCGTTTGTCGCGCATCCGTGACGACCAGAACCCGAAATGGTCGCAAAGTGTCCCGGCCGGAACGGTCCCGTTCAGCTTGGGTGCTGCCGTGGATGTTGCCCGCCCGGTTCTTGACGCGGGTTTGGCCGAGCGCCTAACCGCCCGGGCAAAGGAGTATCATGATGCGTGCGTTTATCTTTCCGGGGCAAGGCAGTCAGTCGGTCGGCATGGGCAAGGCACTCGCCGAAGCCAGTGCGGTTGCACGCGCGGTGTTCCAGGAAGTCGACGATGCGCTCGGTCAGCATCTTTTTCGGCTGATGTCGGATGGTCCTAAGGAACAGCTCGAGCTGACCGAGAATGCGCAACCGGCGATCATGGCCAACGCGATCGCGACGCTGCGCGTGCTAGAACAAGAGGGCGGCGTCCGCCTTGCCGACAAGGCCGATTACGTCGCGGGCCATTCGCTCGGGGAATATACCGCGTTGTGCGCGGCCGGCGCCATCGATCTGGCGACGACCGCGCGGCTGCTCAAGCTGCGCGGCCAGGCGATGCAAGCGGCCGTGCCAGTCGGCGTTGGCGCGATGGCGGCATTGCTCGGCGCGGATCTCGCCAAGGCGCGCGCGATTGCCGAGGCCGCCGCCGCGGGCCCTACGCTGGAAGGCCGAGACTCATGGGTCTGCACGATCGCCAATGACAACGATGTGTCGCAGGTGGTGATCTCGGGCCACCGCGGCGCGATCGAACGCGCGGTCGCGCTCGCTAAGGAGATGGGAGCCAAGCGCGCGGTTCTGCTGCAGGTCTCGGCGCCGTTCCACTCCCCGCTGATGCAGGCCGCCGCCGATGCGATGGAAAAGGCTCTGGCGGAAGCCCGGATCGATGCTCCACTGGTGCCGCTGTTCGCCAATGTGACGGCGACGCCGGTCGGCGACCCCGACACGATCCGCCGCCTGTTGGTCGAGCAAGTGACGGGCATGGTGCGCTGGCGCGAATCCGTGCTGGCGCTGCAGGCAGCAGGGGTCGAGCGCTTCGTCGAATTCGGCGCGAAGGTACTGACGCCGATGGTCAATCGGATCGCGGGCGATGTCGAGGCGGTCAGCGTGGTGACGATGGACGATGTCGAGGCTTTGATTAAGGTCCTTTAGGAAGAGACGAAACGGTGAAAGAGGAGTGCGACGGATCGTCAACGATCCCCACTTCTCCGCGTGAATCAAATCTGGTGGAGAGTAGAATGTTCGACCTAACAGGCATGACCGCGCTCGTGACCGGGGCCTCCGGCGGGATCGGCTCGGCGATCGCTCAGGCGCTGGCGGCGCAGGGTGCGCGGCTTGCGGTTTCGGGCTCCAACGTCGCCAAGCTCGAGGCGTTTCGCGACAGCCTCGGCGGCGAGCATGTCGCGCTGCCGTGCGATCTGTCGGATGGTGCCGCGGTCGATGCGCTCGTGCCCGCCGCGGTCGAGGCGCTGGGCGGCAAGCTCGACATCCTCGTCAACAATGGCGGCATCACGCGCGACAATCTCGTCATGCGGATGAAGGACGACGAGTGGGATCAAGTGATCCGCGTCAATCTCGAGGCCGCCTTCCGCCTCGCGCGCGCGGCGGCGCGGCCGATGATGAAGGCGCGCTTCGGGCGAATCGTGTCGATCACCTCAGTCGTCGGGACGACCGGAAATCCGGGCCAGGCGAACTACGCCGCGTCAAAGGGCGCGCTCACCGCAATGTCGAAGGCGCTCGCGCAGGAACTCGCCAGCCGCGGCATCACCGTCAACTGCGTCGCACCCGGTTTCATCGCCTCCCCGATGACCGAAACGCTGCCCGATGCTCAGAAAGATGCGCTCAACGCCCGCATTCCCATGGGAAAAATGGGCGCGGGGGCAGACATCGGCGCGGCAGTGGTCTATCTCTCGAGCCGCGAGGCGGGCTATGTCACCGGACAGACGCTGCACGTCAACGGCGGCATGGCCATGATCTAAAGGGGATCTGAGTGTCCCTACTTGCAAGCCTCGGACGCGCGTTCTACGTGCGTTCAGGAATTCCAACACCCCCATCGATAGAGGGACGATACACATGAGCGAGACCGCAGACCGCGTTAAGAAAATCGTCGTCGAGCATCTCGGCGTTGAAGCCGACAAGGTGACCGAAGACGCGAGCTTCATCGACGATCTGGGCGCGGACAGCCTCGACATCGTCGAGCTCGTCATGGCCTTCGAAGAAGAATTCGAAGTCGAGATCCCCGACGATGCCGCCGAGAAGATCACGACCGTCAAGGACGCGATCACCTTCATCGACGAGCACAAGAGCTGAGCCTAGCGCTTTTAGCGCGGCCGCACGGCTGATGTACAGGAACGGCTCCCCGTCCCAGGGCAATGACCGGGGGTGGGGGGCCGTTCCCATTTACGAAGATCAAGAATTTACACGGAGATGGCCATGCGGCGTGTTGTCGTAACCGGACTGGGGCTCGTGACGCCGCTCGGCGCCGATGTCGAAACCGCCTGGGCGAATATTCTCGCGGCGAAATCGGGCGCGGGGACGATCACGCGCTTCGACGCGACCGATTATGCCTGCACGATCGCGTGCGAGGTCAAGCCCGCCGACCATCCCTATGGCTTCGACCCCAACAAGCGCGTCGACCACAAGGTCCAGCGCCAGGTCGATCCGTTCATCATCTACGGCATCGATGCCGCCGGCCAGGCGCTCGAGGATGCCGGACTACTCGACATGACGCTCGAGCAGAAATATCGCGCCGGCTGCTCGATCGGCGCCGGCATCGGCGGCCTGCCGGGAATCGCCAGCGAATCGATCGTGTTGCACGAAAAGGGCCCGCGCCGCGTCAGCCCGCACTTCGTCCATGGTCGCCTCATCAACCTCATCACCGGCCAGGTGCAGATCAAATACGGCCTGATGGGCCCCAACCACGCCGTCGTCACCGCTTGCTCGACCGGCGCGCATTCGATCGGCGACGCCGCGCGGATGATCGCGATGGACGATGCCGACGTGATGCTGGCAGGCGGCGCCGAGGGTGCGATCTGCCCCTTGGGCATCGCCGGCTTCTCGCAGGCACGCGCGCTGTCGACCAATTTCAACGCAACCCCCGAAAAGGGCAGCCGCCCGTACGACAAGGATCGCGACGGCTTCGTGATGGGCGAGGGCGCAGGCGTCGTCTGCCTCGAGGAATATGAGCATGCCAAGGCACGCGGCGCGAAGATCTATGCCGAGGTGATCGGCTATGGCCTGTCGGGTGACGCCTATCACGTCACCGCGCCGCATCCCGAGGGCTCGGGCGCGTTCCGGTCGATGGAAATGGCGATGCGCAAGTCGGGTCTCGAGCTCTCGGACATCGATTACATCAACGCGCACGGCACCTCGACCCCGCTCGGCGACGAGCTCGAGCTGAACGCGGTGCGCCGCCTGTTCGGCGACAATATCAAGACGATGTCGATGAGCTCGACCAAGTCGGCGATCGGGCATCTGCTCGGCGGCGCGGGCGCAGTCGAGAGCATCTTCTGCATCCTCGCGATGCGCGACCAGATCGTCCCGCCGACGCTCAACCTCGACAATCCGAGCGACAATTGCATCGGCGTCGACCTCGTGCCGCATGTCGCCAAGAAGCGTTCGGTCAAGGCGGTGCTCAACAATTCGTTCGGCTTCGGCGGGACGAATGCGAGCCTCGTCCTGCGCGCGATGTGACGGCGCGCCGTGCGTCCGCCCAAACGCGGCGCGCGGCGGCCGGCGCGCGGTTCAACCCGAAGCAAGGATAGCGCCATGCGCAAGGTCGGGTGCCTGGGACTGCTGATTGGCCTGGCGGCGGTCGCCGCGTTGCTGATCGTCGTGCAGATGTGGGGCGGCCGCGGGCCGCTCGCGCGTCCGATCAGCGTACAGATCGCGCCGGGCAGCAGTCTGGCAGCGGCCTCGGTCGAGCTCGAGAAATCGGGCGCGATCGCGTCGGCGAGCCGCTTCCGCATGTTCGCTAAGGTCTTCGGGGCGGACTCGCCGATCAAGGCGGGCGAATATCGCATTCCCGCGCATCTCAGCCAGGCCGATATCCTCAAGGTGTTGCAGGGCACCAAAACGATCCAGCGTTTCGTGACGATCCCGGAAGGGTGGCCCGCGGTGATGGTCAAGGACGCCCTCGACCGCGCGACCGAGCTAAAAGGCAGCGTCGAGGTGCCGCCCGAGGGCAGCGTGCTGCCCGACAGCTATGCCTTCCAGCGCGGCGACGAGCGCAGCTTCATCCTCAAACGGATGCAGAACGTGCGCAAACGCTACCTCGCCGCCGCCTGGGCGAAGCGCGCGCCGGGGCTAGCCGTGACGACGCCCGAGCAAGCGTTGATCCTCGCCTCGATCGTCGAGAAGGAAACCGGCAAGCCAAGCGAGCGTGCGATGGTTGCGGCGGTCTATTCGAACCGGTTGAAGCGCGGGATGATGCTGCAGGCTGACCCGACGATCATCTATCCGATCACCAAGGGGCGTCCGCTCGGGCGCAAGATCCTGCTGTCCGAGGTGCATGCGGTCAACGCGTACAACACCTATGCGATGGTCGGGCTGCCGGTCGGGCCGATCTGCAACCCCGGGCGCGCGTCGATCGACGCCGTGCTCAACCCCGCCAAGTCGAACGCGCTGTATTTCGTGGCGGACGGGTCAGGCGGGCATGTGTTTGCCGACACGCTCGAACAGCATAACGCCAATGTCGTGAAGTGGCGCGCGTATCGCGCGGCGCACGGGATCTAGCGGGGGGCGGCGCGAGCCTGTCGACGATCGCCCTCTGACCAATCAGAGCGTCACCCCGGCCGTGTGCCGGGGTCTACCGGGCCGCACATCCTGCACGCGCAGATCGCGCATCTCGGTGGACCCCGGCACGAGGCCGGGGGTGACGGGGAGGTCTTACCCGCGCAACCCGCTCGCAGCCCGCGCGATCGCCTCGACTTCTTCCATCGTCGCGCCCTTGGGCGTCACCCAGCTGCCGCCGACGCACAGCACCGGCTTGAAGCTCAGCCACTCGGGCGCGCTTGCTTCGGTTATGCCGCCGGTCGGGCAAAAGCTGCACTGGTAGAAGGGCGCGGCCAGCGCCTTGAGTGCCTTCAACCCGCCATTCGCCTCAGCCGGGAAGAACTTGAAGTTGGTGAGGCCGAGGTCGAGCCCGGTCATGATGTCGGCGGCGTTGGCGATGCCGGGCAGGAACGGCACGCCGCTCGCGATGATCGGCTTGGCGAGGCGCTCGGTCAGGCCGGGCGAGACGATGAACTCGGCCCCGGCATCGACCGCCTGCTTGAACTGATCGGGATTGACGACGGTGCCCGCACCGACGATCGCGCCGGGCACCTTCTTCATCTCGGCGATCGCCTCGAGCGCGGCGGGGGTGCGCAGCGTGACTTCGAGCACCTTCAGGCCGCCAGCGACGAGCGCCTCGGCAAGCGGGCGCGCGGTCGCGGCATCGTCGATCACCAGCACGGGGATGACGGCGCTGGTGCGCATGATGTCGGTGATGGTCGTCATAGCGTATGCTCCTGGGCAAAGGCGGCAGCCGCGCCGAACAGGCCGGGCTGCGGATAGGTGATGAGTTTGACCGGGATCGCCGCCATCCGGCCCTGGAAGCGGCCCTTGGCGGCGAAGCGCTCGGCAAAACCCGATTTGCGGATATGGTCCTTGAGCCGCAGCCCGAGCCCGCCCGCGATGACGACGGCGTTCGAGCCGTGTGCCAGCGCGAGATCGCCCGCGACTGCACCGAGCGCCATGCAAAAGCGATCGAGCGCGGCGACCGCAAGGCTGTCGCCCTCGTCGAGCGCCGAACTCCAGATCGCCTTGTCGTCGAGCCGCGTGATCGAACGATGCTCGATATGCGCGAGCGTCTCGTAGATCGCGACGATGCCGGGGCCCGAGACGACGCGCTCAGCCGACACACGCGTATAGGCGGTGCGCAGCCGCTTCACCATCGCATCCTCGATCGCGTCGAGCGGCGCGAAGTCGATATGCCCGCCTTCGGTTTCGAGCACGTGATAGCGCTCGGGCGTGCGCAGCACTTGCGCGACGCCGAGCCCGGTGCCGGGCCCGCAGACGGTGATCACGCCGTGCTCGGGGAAGGGTATGTCGGGACCGCACAGATGCAGGAAATCGCCATGATCGACTTGTGCGACAGCCTGGCCGACCGCGCCGAAATCGTTGATCAGCACGAAGTCGTCGACGTGGAGCCGTTCCTTGATCAGCGGCGGGCGGATGACCCAGGGGTTGTTGGTCAGCTTGATCACGTCGCCGCTGATCGGCGAGGCAACCGCGATCGCGGCTGCACGCGGCAGCGGGCGGCCGATCTGCTGGCCGAACGCCTCCCAGGCGGTCTGGAAACCGGCATATTCGGCGGTCTTGAGCGTGACCGGCTCGCCGAGCGTGACGACGCGGCCCGTGTCGACCTCCGCGATCGCGAAGCGCGCGTGCGTGCCGCCGATATCGACCGAAACGACTTCCATTCTAATCCCCTCCAATATCTCGCATCGTGCGCGCTGCTGCGTTGGCCGCAGCGCGTGGGGCAATTACCAGCCCATACCCGTTAGCAGCGGCGATGCCCCGCGCTCGGCCTCGTTCGCATTGGCGCGGAACAGGCCGAACAGTTCGCGGCCCATGCCGTCGGCCTCGGGCGGCGCGGTCGCGGGCACGCGCGCGGCCCACTCCACCGGATCGACCAAAGCCTCGAGCACACCCGCTTCGGCATCGAGCCGGATGATGTCGCCGTCGCGCACGCGCGACAACGGACCGTCGCCGAGTGCCTCGGGCGAGCAATGGATCGCCGCGGGCACCTTGCCGCTCGCGCCCGACATGCGCCCGTCGGTGACGAGCGCGACGCGGTAACCCCGGTTCTGGAGCACGCCGAGCGCGGGCGTGAGCTTGTGCAGCTCGGGCATGCCGTTGGCGCGGGGGCCCTGGAAGCGCATCACCACGACGACGTCGCGCGTCAGTTCGCCCGCCTGGAACGCGGCGAGCACCGCCGCCTGATCGTGGAACACCGCCGCCGGCGCCTCGATCGTCCAGCGATCGCGCTCGACCGCCGAGACCTTGATGCACGCGCGGCCGAGATTGCCGGTGAGGATGCGGAAGCCACCTTCGGGCGCGAACGGCGCGGCGGGGGTGCGGACGATAGTCTCGTCGCCGCTCGGGCCGGGATCGACCCAGGCGAGCGTGCCAGCGTCGTCGAGCCGCGGCTTGCGGCCGTAGTCGGTCATGTCCGCGCCCGCGACGGTCATCAGGTCGCGGTGGAGCAGCCCGGCATCGGCGAGTTCGCGGATGATGTACGGCATGCCGCCGGCATCCTCGAAGCCGTTCACGTCGGCCGCGCCATTGGGATAGACGCGCGCGACGAGCGGGACGGCCTTCGACAGGCGATCGAAATCTTCCCAGTCGATCACGATCCCGGCGCACGCCGCTATCGCGGGCAGATGCAGCAGATGATTGGTCGATCCGCCGGTCGCGAGCAAACCGATCGCCGCGTTAACGATCGCCTTTTCATCGACGCACAGGCCGATCGGGCGATAGCTGTCGCCGTGCCAGCCGATCTCGGTCACGCGGTGGACGGCGGCGCGCGTCAGTTCCTGGCGGAGCTTGGTGCCGGGGTTGATGAAGGCGGCGCCGGGCATGTGCAGGCCCATCATCTCCATCATCATCTGGTTCGAATTGGCGGTGCCGAAGAAGGTGCAGGTGCCCTTCGAATGATAGGCGCCGATCTCGGCCTCGAGCAGCGCATCGCGGCCGACCTTGCCCTCGGCATAGGCTTCGCGCACCTCGACCTTGGCCTTGTTGGGAAGGCCCGACGGCATCGGCCCGGCGGGGATCAGCACCATCGGCAGATGCCCGAAGCGCAAAGCCCCCATCAGCAGGCCCGGCACGATCTTGTCGCAGATGCCGAGCAACGCCGCGCCCTCGAACATGCCGTGGCTGAGCGCGATCGCGGTCGACAGCGCGATCGTGTCGCGGCTGAACAGCGACAGCTCCATGCCCGCATACCCTTGCGTCACGCCGTCGCACATCGCCGGCACGCCGCCGGCGACCTGCGCGGTCGCGCCGGCTTCGCGCGCCCAGACCTTCATCTGCTCGGGGTAGCGATAATACGGCGCGTGCGCCGACAGCATGTCGTTGTACGAGGTGACGATGCCGATGTTCATCGCCTTGCCCGCGGTGAGCGCGGGGCGATCCTCCTCGGTGCCGGCATAGGCATGCGCGGCGTTGGCGCAGCCCATTGCGGGCCGCTCGATATGCGTGTCGCGCGCCCGGCCGATCAGCGCGAGATAGGCGTCGCGCGTCGGCTTCGAGCGAGTGATGATGCGGTCTGTGACGGCCGCGATTTCGGAATGGAGGGTCACGACAATCTTCCCGGGGAGGGGTTGGAGATCATTCGGCGGCCCAGTGAATATCCACCGGCAGCTCGGCATCGGCAAGCACGCGTCCGATCGGATATTTCGACGACGGACCCTGCTTGATCGCGGCCTCGATCACCGACTTCTTGGCGTCGCCCGTTACCGCGATGATCAGCGCGCGCGCCGAGACGATCGCGGCGCGGCTGAGCGTGACGCGCGGGACGGGGGCTTCCTTGGGCAGCGGATCGGGCATCACGCCGAGCGCGCGGCGCTCGTTCGGGCCCGACAGCGCTTCGTCATAATCGGGGCCGGGGAAGATCGACGCGGTATGGCCGTCGGCGCCGACGCCGAGCAGGCACAAATCGAGCGGCCAGTGCAGATCCTGCATCAGCGCATCGGCCGAGCGGCCGGCGGCTTTGTAGTCGGCGGTCGCGGTCGGGACGATCGGCATGACGCGCGCGCCCTTCGGCAGGAACGCCTTGGCGATCATCGTGACGTTCGACAGCGGATCGCCGAGCGGCACGATGCGCTCGTCGACTGGGACGATCGTCACGCGCTTCCAGTCATGCTTGGCGGCGGCGAGCTTGGCGTAGATCGGGATCGGCGTCTTGCCGCCCGACAGTGCGATCACCGCCGCGCCGCGCGCGTCGATCGCGCTGTCGATGATGAAGCCGATGTCGCCGGCGACGGCCGCGGCCATCTCCTCGGCGTCTTCATAGTCCCACCATTCGATTTCGTGTTCGTCGCTCATGTCTTCTCTCTTTGCTTGCCCTCTCCCGCACGCGGGAGAGGCTACGGAGACTTGGTCGCGCTTCTTCAGCGCGGCCTAGTCGCAGTCGGTGAGGGTCTTCTTTTCGATCGTTGAAGAAGAAGGCCCTCACCCAACCCTCTCCCGCAAAGGGCGGGAGAGGGCTTTAAAAACGAACTACTCGTCTAGCCACGTAACCCCGTCGCGCTCGGTCAGCGCGATCGCGGCGCTCGGGCCCCAGCTGCCCGAGGCATAGCTTTTGGGCTTTATGTCGTTCGCCACCCAGCCGGCGCGGATCGCGTCGATCCACGTCCATTGCGCCTCGACCTCGTCGCGGCGAACGAACAGCGTCTGGTCGCCCTCGATCAGATCGAGCAGCAACCGCTCATAGGCGATACGCCGGCGCGAACCTGCGAACTCGGCATCGAGGCTGAGGTTCAACGGCACTTCGCGCAAACGAATCCCGTCGCGGTCGAGCCCGGGCTCCTTTGCCATCACCAGCAGCTGGACATATTCCTCGGGCTGCAGGCGGATCACCAGCACGTTGGGCTGGAGCAGCCCGCCACGGTTCGAGAACATCGAATGCGGCACGGGCTTGAACTGGATCGCGATCTCGGAGCGCCGCGTCGGCATGCGCTTGCCGGTACGCAGGTAGAAGGGCACGCCCTGCCAGCGCCAATTGTCGACATGCGCCTTGATCGCGACGAAGGTCTCGGTCGTCGACGGCTTCTCGAGCTCGTCGATATAGCCCTTGACGATCTCGCCGCCGCTCGCGCCCGCGCCGTACTGGCCGGTCACAGTGTCGCGCGGCGCGTCCTGCGGCTCGATCGTGCGCAGCGAGCGGAAGACCTTGGCCTTTTCGTCGCGGATCGCATTGCCGTCGAAGCGGGCAGGGGGCTCCATCGCGATCAGCGCAAGCAATTGCAGCATGTGGTTGGCGACCATGTCGCGCAACGCGCCCGCGCCGTCATAATATGCCGCGCGCTCCTCGAGCCCGACGGTCTCGGAGATCGTGATCTGGACGTTGTCGATGCCGCGCGCATTCCACACCGGCTCGAACAACGAATTGCCGAAGCGCAGCGCCAGGATGTTCTGCACCGTCTCCTTGCCGAGGTAGTGATCGATCCGGAAGGTTCGCTCTTCGGGGAAGGCGGTCGCGACGGTGTCGTTGATCTCGCGGCTCGACGCGAGGTCGTAGCCGAGCGGCTTTTCGAGCCCGATGCGGACGGTCTCGCCGGCGAGGCCCGCCGAGTCGAGCCCGCGGATCACCGCTTCGAACAGCGACGGCGCGGTCGACAGGAAGATCGCGAGACCGCCGGCGACGTCGCCGACCTTGGCGGCGAGTTCCTTGTAATGCGCCATGTCGGTCGCATCGAGCGCCTGGTACTGGACGCGCTCGAGGAACGACTTGATCGCCTTGGCGTCCATCCGGTCCTTGGGGACAAACTTCTCGAGCGCTTCCTTGGCGAACTTGCGATAGCTCTCGTCGCTATTCTCCGAGCGCGCGGTGCCGGTGATCGTCAGCCCTTCGGGGAGGAGGCCGTCGGCGTGCAAGCCATAGAGCGAGGGCAACAACATGCGCTGCGCAAGGTCGCCGGTCGCGCCGAACAGAAGGAGTTTGCCGACGGGCGTGCGATTGGCCATGCGAAATTCGAGCTCCTGGGGAAGGCATCACCTAGGGAACGCCGGACGTCCCGCCAAGCTGAAACCTTGCGTTACACAGTGAGGCCGGCGAGCGGATCGAGCCCGGCCATGATGTTGAGATTCTGCACGGCGGCGCCCGCCGCACCCTTGCCGAGATTGTCGAGCGTCGCGATCAGCCGTGCCTGCCCGGTCTCGGCATTGCCGCAGACGCGCAGCGTCAGCCGATCGGTGCCGGCGTCATCCTCGATTTGCACTGCGGACGCATCGCCATCGGCGATTCGGATCAGCCCACCCTCGGGATAGGCCTCGCGCAACGCGGTTTCGCACGCGAGCAAGGTCGGCCGGCGCGGGAAACGGTACAGTGCGAGCGGCACCTCGACGATCATCCCGCGATAGGTGTTGGCGACCGACGGGGTGAAGATCGGCGGATGTTCGAGCCGGGCATGCTTCTGCATCTCGGGCACATGCTTGTGCGCAAGCCCAAGCGCATAGGCGCGCGTGGCCGGGGGCGGGTTCACGCCCTGATATTCGGCGATCATCGCCTTGCCGCCGCCCGAATAGCCCGACATGGCGTTGACGGTGATTCCCCAATCGACCGGCACCAGCCCGGCGCGGACGAGCGGTCGCAGCAAGGCAAGAAAACCCGTCGGATAGCAGCCAGGATTGGAAACGCGTTTTGCCTCGGCGATCGCATTTGCCTGGCCGGGCTCGACCTCGGCAAAGCCGTAGGTCCAGCCCTCGGCGACGCGGAACGCGGTCGAGGCGTCGATCACGCGGGTGCGGGTATTGGCGATGAGCGAAACCGCCTCGCGCGCGGCATCGTCGGGCAGGCACAGGATCACGAAGTCGCTGTCATTCAGCGCCTCGGCGCGCGCCACCGGGTCCTTGCGCCGCGCTTCGTCGAGCAGCACGATCGCGATGTCATCGCGTCCGGCCAGCCGTTCGCGGATCTCGAGACCGGTGGTGCCGACGGCGCCGTCGATGAAAACCGAAACGCTCATGCGGCAGGCCAGGACAGCGTGTCGGCATCGACATAGCCGACGAGTCCCGCGCCCGGCGCACGACCCCAGGCACGGCCTTTGACGAATTCGAGCACTTCGAACACATCGCCCGTTTTCAGATCGGTCAGCACGGCAGACTCCGGATCAGCGTCTTCGCGAAGGCCCGTAGCGCTGATCACGACGCGTTGCACGCAAGAAGCATAATGCGGCGCGAAGACGCGATCGGCCAAGCGGATGTCGGCAAGGTCGCGGCGCACGGCGTGGGTGCGCGGATCGAGCTCGACCGACTGCCCGCTGAGCGCAAAGCTCCTACGCGGCGGCGTGCCGGACGATCCGCTGTCGTGCGGGTTGGGGCGTGGTGTCGCCGATAAATTGGCCGAAATCGTCAAGAAAACTTGCCCCCTCGGACGTACGCGCAACAAAGATGTTACGCTTGTCATTGTCGTCCCGTTGGCGGCGCAGATAGCCCAGGGTACCGAGCCTGTTCAAGGCGCGCGTGACAACGGGTTTAGAGACGTTGAGCATCGCCGCCAGCCCGCGCACCGTATGCGGCCCTGGTTTGAGATACACTACCAGCAGAAGTGCCATCTGGCGATTGGTCAGATCAGGTTCACCCGACCGGACATAATCGACCAGTGTATGCATCCAGTCGGCAAGCGCATGATCTGTCTGTATCGCCACAGCTAGTGTCCGCAAATAACTCGGTAACCCCCACCAGCGGGGATATTCCTGGTCCACTAACGTTCCGGGAAGCCACAGGTTTCAGTTCGATAGCGAAATGTGACGGACAGGTTGCGATAACGGTCGTTGCGCGCGCGGTTGATCGCGCGGCTTACCTCGCCTATGTGCCCGGCTTCGCTGTCAAAGCGCCCCCAAGGAATCAGCCCGCTTCATGTTTCTGTTCCAGTTTCTCCTCGTGGTCCATTTCGTCATCGCTCTCGGGCTGGTGACGGTCGTCCTGATGCAGCGATCCGAGGGCGGCGGGCTCGGCATGGGTGGGAGCCCGGCCGGTTTGATGTCGGCGCGCGGGGCAGCGGATTTCCTGACGCGCGCGACCTCGATCCTCGGCGGTCTGTTCATCGCGCTCAGCATCCTGCTCGCGGTGCTCGCGGCGCAGGGCAAGTCGGTCAAGGTCGATGCCAGCGCCAAGCCGGCTGCGGTCACCGCGCCGGTCCAGGCGCCAGTCGCGCCGGGCGATCCCAACGTGCCGTTCGCCTCGGGCGCGCGCAGTGCGCTGCAGGCCGCGCCAAATAGCGCGGCGCCGGTCGGCAACACGTCGGTTCCGCTCGCACAGTAACCCGACCGGGTCCCTTCGCGCGCGACTCGATCGGTCGCGCATATCCACCATTTCCCGGAGTCGCGCGCTTGCCGCGCCACCCCGTTTGACGCTAGGCCTTTTCTCCCATGGCGCGGTTCATCTTTATCACCGGCGGCGTGGTCTCCTCGCTCGGCAAGGGTCTCATGGCAGCGAGCCTCGCGGCTCTGTTGCAAGCGCGCGGCTACCGCGTGCGGATTCGCAAGTTCGACCCCTATCTCAACGTCGATCCCGGCACGATGTCGCCCTACCAGCACGGCGAAGTCTATGTCACCGACGACGGGGCCGAGACCGACCTCGATCTCGGGCATTATGAACGCTTTACCGGCGTCGCCTCGCGCCAGTCGGACAACGTCACGAGCGGGCGGATCTATCAACAGATCATCACGCGCGAACGCCGCGGCGACTATCTCGGCGCGACCGTTCAGGTCATCCCGCACGTCACCGACGCGATCAAGGAATTCGCGCAAGACCAGACCGACGATCTCGATTTCGTACTGTGCGAGATCGGCGGCACCGTCGGCGACATCGAGTCGCTACCCTTCATCGAAGCCATTCGCCAGCTCCGCAACGATCTCGGCCGCGGCAATTCGGTCAGCATCCACGTCACGCTGGTGCCGTATATCGCGGCGGCCGGCGAGCTGAAGACCAAGCCGACGCAGCATTCGGTGCGCGAACTGGCAGCCCTCGGCGTCCAGCCCGACGTGCTGGTGTGCCGCTGCGAGCAGCCTTTGCCCGACAGTGACCGCGCGAAGATCGCGTTGTTCTGCAACGTTCCCAAGGAAGCCGTTATCCCGGCGCTCGACGCCAAGAGCATCTATGCGGTGCCGGTGCAGTATCACGAGCAAGGCCTCGACGACGCGGTGCTCAACGCGTTCGGCATCCTGCCGGGCAGCGCACCCGATCTTTCGCGCTGGACCGACATCATGGACCGCGTGACCAATCCCGAAGGCGAAGTCACCGTCGGCGTGGTCGGCAAATATGTCGGGCTTCAGGATGCGTACAAGTCGCTCGGCGAAGCGCTGGTGCACGGCGGGATCGCCAATAAGGTGAAGGTCAACGTCGAGTGGATCGACGCCGAGCTGTTCGAGGCCGACGACGCCGACATCACCGCCCGGCTCGAGCCGCTGCATGCGATCCTCGTCCCAGGGGCGTTCGGGTCGCGCGGCGCCGAGGGCAAGATCGCCAGCGTGCGCTTCGCGCGCGAGCGCGAGATCCCGTATTTCGGGATCTGCTTCGGGATGCAGATGGCGTGCGTCGAAGGTGCACGCGATCTCGCCGGGATCCCCGACGCGAGCTCGACCGAGTTCGGCGCGACCGACGAGCCCGTCGTGGGCATGATCACCGAATGGATGAGCGCGGCCGGCATCGAGAAGCGCGAACATGGCGGTGATCTCGGCGGCACGATGCGGCTCGGCGCCTATCCGGCGAAGCTCGACGGCAACAGCGTGGTGTCGAGCATCTATGGCGAAACCGATATCTCGGAGCGCCATCGTCACCGTTACGAGGTCAACACCGCGTATCGCGAGCGGCTCGAAAAGGGCGGTCTGGTGTTCAGCGGCATGTCGCCCGACGGCACGCTGCCCGAGATCGTCGAGCGGCCCGACCATCCGTGGTTCGTCGGCGTGCAATTCCACCCCGAACTCAAGAGCAAGCCGTTCGACCCGCATCCCCTGTTCAAGAGCTTCATCGCCGCGGCGGTCAAGCAGTCGCGGCTCGTCTGAGCTGGTCGTCGGGGGTGGGCGACACGCTCACCCCTGATCGACGAACGCTTCGACCGCACCGAACAGCACGCTCAGCGCCTCGCGCTCGGGTTCGGTGAGCTCGGGCCGCCATATCGCGAACAGCAGGACCACACGCGTCGTGTCGCCGCGGTTCCAGGCTTCGTGTTCGATCGAATCGTCGAATACCAACGCTTCGCCGAGCGTCCAGCCGCGCGTCTCGGCGCCGACGCGCAAGCCGCACTCGGGCGCGGTGATCAGCGGCAGATGGACGATCAGCCGCGTGTTGAGCATCCCGTGATGCGGGGTGATGTGCGTGCCGGGCTTGAGCAGCGAGAACAACGCCATCGGCGCGCGCTGGTCGATCCGCGGCATCGGCGTCGCGGCGAGCGCCGCCATTGTCGCCGGGCAGCGCTCGGCATTGCCCGCGACCGGCGCGCCCGCGCGCAGCAGATGGAACGCGCCCCAACTCGGGTCGTCGCGCAGCGGGTTGGGGGGCGGGGGGCGATCGGCCGGCGTCGCGACATAGGGTGGAAAATCCCAGTCGCGCGCCATCACCGCGTGCAGTTCGGCCTGGATATCGCCCGTCGCGGCTTCGAGGGCAGGGAGCCAGTCGAACTGGCTGCGATCGAAAAAGCCGATTTGCGGCAGCCCCGGAAAGTAGAAGCTCGACGGTCGCTGGACGAAAATCTCGATCTTGCCCGTCAGCAAGTCGATCGCGTGCTCGACGCGGCGAGTCGCCGGGCTCAGCCGAATGCCGCTCGCCGCCAGATGATCGTGCAGGAACGCTTCATAGTCGCGCGACGTCGCGGCGATGAAGCCAGCCGCGCGCTCGAGATCAGCCTGCAGCTCCGGCGGGAGCGCATCGCGCTGCCCCGCCGCATTGGCGATCGCGGCTTGATAATACGCAGCGGCACCGCGCTGATCGGTTTGCGTGGCAAGGTCGCCCATCATGATCAACGCTGGGATGTGATCGGGCTGCAGACCGAGCAGCCGCTGCAGCGCGCGTCGGGCACCGGCTTCGTCGCGCAACGCCCCGCACGCGAAGGCGAGCGGGAAAAGCGCGCGTGGATCGCTTTCGATCGCGGAGAGCAAGGCGCGACCGCGCGTCGCGTCGCCGCGGCGCAGCGCTGCGATGCCTTCGTTCAGATAGCGCTCGACCGGGAGGCTCGTTGCCATCAGGCGGTGTCGCGCGGTCGAGGCGGCATGGCGGAGTCTCCTGATCGGCCGGGTTCGGTCCTGTCAGGCTAGCAGGGGCGCTCCGATCCGCAACCGGCCAGAGTGCGCAATCGGCGGCGCCGGGATTGCTCCCGACACCGCCGTAAGGGCGCTCGAACGAGCGTTATGCCGCCTTGACGTCGCTCGCGGAGTCGACCGCGACCAGCGGGGCACCGGTCTTGATCGCGATGGTCTTGGGCTTCATCGCCTCGGGCACTTCGCGGACCAGGTCGATCACCAGCAAGCCATCATTGAGCCGCGCATCCTCGACCCGCACGAAATCGGCGAGTTCGAAGCGGCGCTCGAAGTTGCGGTTGGCGATGCCGATGTGGAGAAACGCGGCGGTCGCCTCGTCCTGCGCTTCCTTGCGCCCCTTCACCTGCAACAGGTTCTGCTGCGCGGTGATCTCGATGTCGTCGCGGCCGAAACCGGCGACGGCGAGCGTGATGCGATAGCGGTCGCCATCGAGTCGCTCGAGATTGAAGGGCGGGTAATTATCGGCGCTCGCCTGGCGCGCATTGGCCTCGAGCATGTCGAACAGCCGGTCGAAGCCGACGGTCGAGCGGCGATAGGGGGTCAGATCGAACGTACGCATAAAAACTCCTTTGATTAAGCGAGTGTCGTCGAAATCGAGCCGGGTCCGCTGCTGCGCGACCCGCCCGGTGCCGCCTCCCAAGGAGCGCCGCACTCGCTGAATTTGGTCGGCCGCGCACCGAGTTCAAGAGGCCCCGCCGCGGTTTTTGATGCGATGCTAAAGCGCACCTATCGCGGCCCCAAGAACGAGCGCGAGTGATAGTCCCCGCATTTGGTGGGCATATGGCGCGACTCGGGAAAAGCCCGAAACCAGGGGACCGTCATGCTTGCTTCCTTTCCGGCTCTGCTGCTCGCGTCGACCGCGCTCGGAAGTCCCGCCGTGGTGACCGATCCGCCCGTTGCCGCAGACGCACCCGTGGTTGCCACGCAGGCGGACGCGCCGGCAGCGCAGGAGAATAGCGGCGACATCCTGGTCACCGCCCGGCGCCGCGCCGAAACGCAGCAGACCGTGCCGATCGCGCTCTCGGTGCTGACCGGCAAATCGCTCGCCGAAAGCGGCACGTTCAACGTCAACCGGCTGCAGCAGCAAGTCCCTTCGCTGCAATTCTATTCGAGCAACCCGCGCAATTCGGCGATCAACATCCGCGGGCTCGGCGCGCCGTTCGGCTTGACCAATGACGGGATCGAGCAGGGCGTCGGTTTCTATATCGACGGCGTCTATATCGGCCGCGTCGGCGCGGCGACCTTCGACTTCATCGATGTCGACCGGGTCGAGGTGCTGCGCGGGCCGCAGGGCACGCTGTACGGCAAGAACACGACGTCGGGCGCGCTCAACATCACGACGCGCGCGCCCAGCTTCACCCCTGAGGTCCGTGCCGAAGTGAGCGTCGGCAATTACAATTTCGGTCAGCTCAAGACCTCGGTTTCGGGCCCGATCACCGACACGCTGGCGATCCGTCTGTCGACCTCGGCGACGACGCGCGACGGCACGATCTACGACGTTGCGAGCAAGACCGATCTCCATCGCCAGCGTAATCTCGGCTTTCGTGGACAGGCGCTCTACAAGCCGACCGACACGCTGAGCCTGACGCTGTCGGGCGATTTCAATGTGCAGAACCCGCTCTGCTGCGCGCAATATTACGCGCGCGTCGGCACGACGCAGCGCGCGGCGAACCGGCAATATGGCGCGCTTGCGGCCGCGTTCGGCTATGCCCCGCCGAGCACAAACCCGTTCGACCGCGTCACCGATCTCGATGCCAGCATCAATTCGCGCCAGGAAGTCGGCGGTGCGTCGCTCGTCGCCAATTGGGACCTCGGGCCGGCAACGCTGACCTCGGTCAGCGCGTGGCGCTATTGGGAATGGCAGCCCGCCAACGACCGCGATTTCATCGGACTGCCGATCACCACGATCTCGCAGAACCCGTCGCAGCAGAAGCAGCTCTCGCAGGAGTTCCGGCTCGCCTCGAACGGCAAGAGCCGGCTCGACTATACAGTCGGCGCCTTCCTGTTCCACCAGACGATCCGGACCCAAGGTTCGCAGGTACAGGGATCGGCGGCGAGCCGCTTCCTCCTGTCGGGCAGCGACGCCAGCAATCCGAACGTGCTCAACGGCCTCACCTCGACCAACACGATCGCCTTCGACAACACGAGCTTCGCCGTGTTCGGCAAGCTCAACTGGGCGTTGACCGACAAGCTCCACCTCCAGCCGGGGCTTCGCATCAATTACGACAAGAAATCGGGCACCTACGATGCGGTCGTCAGCATCGCCAACAGCCAGTACAGTTTCGTCGCGACCGGCGCGAATGTCGCGGCCTTGCTCGCCGCGGCGCAAGCGGGCGCGGCGCGCACCACCTTCCAGAACCAGATCAACACGCTCGCCCCGCAGCATTACAGCCCGCGGTTCAGCGCGTGGAACGTGTCGGGCGATCTCACGCTATCTTACGACTTTGCGGCGGACCTCCACGGCTACGCCTCCTATGCGCGCAGCTTCAAATCGGGCGGGATCAACCTGTCGGGCCTGCCGCTCAACGCGACCAGCACCGGCGTCGACCTGACGACGCAGAGCGTGAAGCCCGAAAAGGTCAACGCCTATGAGATCGGGCTCAAGACGCAGTTTCTCGACCGTCGGCTGACGCTCAACCTCGCCGGTTTCTGGACCGACATCACCGATTATCAAGCGACCGTGAACAACAATGCGATCAACGTGATCCGCGGGTATCTCGCCAATGCCGGCAAGGTGCGGTCGCGCGGGTTCGAGTTCGACTCGAGCTTCCGTCCGAGCCGGCGTTTCTCGGTCTATGGCAACGGCGCTTATACCGACGCCAAATACGTCGACTTCAAGAACGCGCCATGCCCGCCCGAGCTTTCGGGCGGGAGCGCCGCCAGCGCGACCAGTCCGGCGACCGCGGCGGGCGTCGCGGGGGGCGTCAGCCCGGCGGCGTGCGACATATCGGGGCAGCGGCTGCCGGGGATCTCGAAATGGTCCTTCTCATACGGCGGCGAATACAATGTGCCGGTCGGCCGATCGGGCGGACAGGTCTATGTCGGGTATGACGGCAGCTATCGCTCGCGCTTCTCGTCCAATCCGTCGCCCTCGGCGTATACCTGGATCGGGGGCTATGCGCTTTCGAGCTTCCGGCTCGGATATCGCAAGACGGATTTCAACGTCTACGCCTGGGTGCGTAACGCGTTCGACCAGAGGTACTTCGAGCTGCTGTCGACGCAATCGGGCAGCACGGGGTTGATCGTCGGGCAACCGGGCGATCCACGGACGTTCGGGGGTACGATTTCCAAGACGTTTTGAGTTGCTCTCCCTCCCTTTCCCTCTGCCGCATGCGGGAGCATCGGGTCGGTCATGCCCCCAGTATGACCTAAACAGCGCGGGGCGCTGTTTTCCCGATGCTGGTGGCCGAGCGCAGCGAGGTCGGGTGAGGGGTGTGTTGCGTCGTTGGGAAAACGCCGGTCGGCAAAGCCGCCGTCGGACGGGTTCGTCACGAGGGCGACCCGCCGGCCGATTTGGGCGATCCGCTGTGCGGACCGGCGGCCGGCACGGCCGCCTTCGCCCAAATGCAAACGTCCGGGCCGTTTCCGACCCGGACGCCTGCGTGACGATCGCTCGTCAGCCCCCATTTAGGCCTTCGCTGCCAGCCCTGCGGCGGCGCTGAAGGCCAGTCCCCGAACCCACGGCCGTTGCCTGTGTGTCAGTGACAAAAGCGTTACGAGCGCGTCGGGAGGTTGTCATGGGGAATGTGGCCGTTGCGAACCGATTGCGGCGCGGCTGTGGCGCTTGCGCAACAGCTGCGTCCTTGGGGCAAGCGGTTGCCAGCGCATCGGCCGCGTCCTAGAGCGCTCGCCATGATCCTCTCCCGCTATGAACGCATGATCGCCCGGCGCTATTTGCTGCCCGGCAAGGGCGAGGGGTTCATCTTCCTCGTCGCCGGTATCAGTCTTGTCGCCGTGATGCTCGGAGTCGCCGCGCTCGTCATCGTGATGAGCGTGATGAACGGCTTTCGCGCCGAGCTGTTTGACAAGATCGTCGGGCTCAACGGCCATGCCGTCGTCCAGGCGTACGGCGGCCAGATGCGCGACTGGCGTCAAGTCGTCGGGCTCGCCGAGACGACCAAGGGCGTGACCAGCGCAACGCCGCTGATCGAACAGCCGCTGATGGCGACCTATAACGGCCGCGTCGAAGGCGTGCTGGTGCGCGGGATGCGCGTGTCGGACATCCGTTCGAACAAGACGATCGGCAGCAAGGTCGTGATGGGCTCGCTGTCGTCGCTGATGCCGGGCAGCGGCCAGATCGCGATCGGCTCGGGGCTTGCCGACCAATTGGGCGCGGTCGTCGGCAGCCAGATCTCGCTGATCAGCCCGCAAGGGCAGACCACGCCGTTCGGCACGGTGCCGCGGATCGTGCAATATACTGTCGGCGCGGTCTTCACGATCGGCGTCTATGATTACGACAAGGCCTATATCATCATGCCGATGGAGGACGCGCAGACGCTCCTCATGCTCGGCGACTCGGTCAACATGATCGAGCTGCAAACGAGCAATGCCGATCAGGTCGGGCCGATCCTCGCGCCGCTTGCGAATAAGGTCGGCAAGATGGGGGTCATCCAGGACTGGCGGCAGATGAACGCGCAGCTGTTCGAAGCGCTCGCGGTCGAGCGCGTCGCGATGTTCACCGTGCTGTCGATCATCATCCTCGTTGCGGTGTTCAACATCCTGTCGTCGCTGATCATGCTGGTCCGCGCCAAGACCCGCGACATCGCGATCCTGCGGACGATGGGGGCGAGCAGAGGCGGGATGATCCGCATCTTCATGACGGTCGGCACAACGATCGGCGCGCTCGGCGTCGTCGCGGGGCTGATGCTCGGGTTCATCTTCCTCTATTTCCGCCAGAGCGTGGTCGATTTCGTCCAGCTCGTGACGGGGCAGAACCTGTGGGATCCCTCGATCCGCTTCCTGAGCGAACTGCCGTCGAAGACCGACCCGGTCGAAGTCACCGTCATTGCGCTGATGGCGCTGCTGTTCAGTTTCCTCGCCACACTCTACCCCGCGCTGAAAGCGGCGAGCACCGATCCCGTCCAGGTTTTGCGCTATGAATAATCCGGTCCTCGGCGTCACCGGGCTGACGCGCAGCTTCGAACAGGGCGGGCAGACGATCGAGGTCCTGCGCGGCGTCGACCTGCAAGTCGGTGCGGGCGAGATCGTCGCGTTGCTCGGCCCCTCGGGCTCGGGCAAGTCGACGCTGTTGCAGGCGGTCGGGCTGCTCGAGGGTGGCTTTGGCGGCTCGATCCTGATCGATGGCGAGGAGACCGCGCGGCTCAACGCCGACGGGCGCACGCGCGTCCGGCGCGACAAGCTCGGCTTCGTCTATCAATTCCACCATTTGCTGCCAGACTTCAACGCGACCGAGAATGTCGTCCTGCCGCAGATGATCCGCGACAAGACGCGCGCAGAGGCCAACGAGCGCTCGACCGCCTTGCTCACCGCGCTCGGCCTCGGCCACCGCCTGACGCATCGCCCGAGCCAATTGTCGGGTGGCGAGCAACAACGCGTCGCGGTCGCGCGCGCGCTCGCCAATCAGCCGGCGCTGGTGCTGGCGGACGAGCCGACCGGCAATCTCGACGAGGCGACCGCCGACGTGGTGCTCGCCGAATTCCTGCGGCTGGTGCGCGGCGAGGGGACCGCCGCGCTCGTCGCGACGCACAACGAGCGGATGGCGCTCAAGATGGACCGTGTCGTGCGGCTGCACGAGGGGAGATTGGCATGAAACGCGCGGTCGGGATTCTTATCGGCACCTTGGGTGCTTTCTGTGGTTCCACCGCATCGGCGCGCTGCAGCCTTCCCGTCGGATGGGATGGCGTGGTCGGGAAGCAGGCGCACTATATCGTCTTCGGGGAACTGCACGGCAGCGCGGAGACTCCCGCCGCAATCGGCGAGATCGCGTGCGCGCTGGCTGAGCGCAACACGCCGTTGCTGGTTGCCGTCGAACTCGAGGATAACGCCGGCCTGCAACGCGCTTGGTCGGAACCACAATCCGGCTTTGCAGCGGCGGCGTTGCAGGCGATGCCCGAATGGAAGACGCGCAACGATGGCGTGACGAGCCAGGCGATGCTGGACTTGCTGGTCGCATTGCACACGCTGAAGGACGCGGGTCGCAAAATCCATGTCGTCGCGTTCAACGATACGGCGCTAGCCGCATCGACGCGCTTCAAGGATCTGCCGGGGCAGGGCCCGCACGAGGCTGGACAAGCGGAGAACATCCGGGCCGCCGACGCCGTTCAAGCCTATGAACGGGTGCTGGTGCTCGTCGGCAACTATCACGCACGCAAGCGGCCGATCGCGCCCGGCGGCGTATCCTACGAGCCGATGGCGATGCGCCTTGCCGATCCGTCGCGGATCGTATCGATCAACGTCCTGAACAGCGGCGGTCAAGTATGGAATTGCCAGATCAAAGGCAACGTCCGGGCGCCGGGACCGATCACCGCCGCGATACTCGACTGCGGCCCGCACTCGGCCGGTGTTCCGGAAGACTGGGTCGCCCCTCCGCGGATCGTCGCCACGAATGGCGCGGCCGGCCCGAACAGTCCGGCGGGCGCGTACGACGCGACGCTCCTGATCGGCACGGTTACGGCGTCTCCGCCGGCCAAGGCGCCGCAATGACCACCTGGACCGAGGCGCCGACGATGGTCGGCCGGCACGTCACGTTGCGGCCCACTCAGGCCGAGGATCGCGACGCGATCGTCGCGGCGGCGGCGGATGGGAAGATCAGCGAGCTGTTCTTCACCAACGTCTCGACGCTGACCGATCCCGAAGCCTTTATGGCGGCCTTGTTCAAGGAACGCGACTTCGGGCGGGCGATGCCGTTTACCGTGTGCACGCCCGACGGCCGCGTCGTTGGGCTCACGCGCTACATGCGGATGAGCGCAGGCCATAAGCGGCTCGAAATCGGCGGGACGTTCTATGCCAAGTCGGTCCAGCGCAGCGGTGTCAATACCGAGGCCAAGCTGCTGCTGCTGCGTCATGCCTTCGAGGTACTGGGTTGCAACGCCGTCCAGATCCGCACCGACTGGTTCAACAAGCGCTCGCAGGCGGCGATCGAGCGGCTCGGCGCCAAGCGTGACGGGATCTTGCGCAACCATCAGGTGATGGATGGCCGGGTGCGCGATCTTGTGGTCTATTCGATCATCGCGAGCGAATGGGCCGGGGTCGAGCGCAATCTGTGCTTCCTGCTCGCGCGCAACGAAGGGACATCCGCATGACCGCGATCACCGACCTCACCGTCAAGGCCGCCGATGGTTCGCCCGTCGATCTCTCCACTTATGCCGGCAAGGTGCTGCTGATCGTCAATACCGCTTCGAAATGCGGGTTTACGCCGCAATATGAGGGGCTCGAGGCGCTGCATCGCAAGTTCGCCGGGCAGGCCTTCGAGGTGCTTGGCTTCCCGTGCAACCAGTTCGGCGCGCAGGAGCCGGGCGATGCCGCCGAGATCGCCAATTTTTGCTCGCTGACGTATGACGTGACCTTCCCTGTGTTTGCCAAGGTCGACGTCAACGGGGCGAACGCCGATCCCTTGTTCACCGAACTCAAGAAACAGGCCCCAGGCCTGCTCGGCCTGCAGGGCATCAAGTGGAACTTCACCAAGTTCCTCGTCGGCAAGGACGGCCGCGTCGTCGAGCGCTATGCGCCGACGACCAAGCCTGCCGATATCGAGGCGGATATCGCGAAGCTGCTGTAGATTGGTTCGCGCGGAGGCGCGGAGAACGCAGAGATGGCGCGCTCCTAGCAAGCGACTGATAGACCCTCCCGTTTCAGGTTGACGCGCGCCGCGCGTTTCAGTCTTCCGCTCTGCGTCCTCTGCGCCTCTGCGCGAACAAAACTTCTTATCCTCCCCTCGACGATATCCACCGCATTTTGCGAGTCACCGCCTTCCCTGAATTGGGCGCACCCCCCATAGTCACATCCATGTCGCATTCCGGTTTCGTCCCCCTTCGTATCTTCTCCTCCTTCACCATGCTCGACGGCGCGATCGAGCCCAAGGCCATCGCCAAGCGAGCGCAGGAACTCGGTTTCCCGGCCGCCGCGCTGACCGATCGCAACGGCCTTTATGCCGCGATGGCCTATTCCGATGCGGCGCGCGCGGCGGGCGTGCAGCCGATCATCGGCGCAATGCTCGGTGTGTGTCGCCCGGGGATGCCCGAGGGCATGACGCCGGTGCTCGACTGGATCGCGCTCTATGCGCAGGACGAGGTCGGCTATCAGAACCTGTGCGTGCTCGTCTCGCAGGCGCATCTCGATCGTCCGCTCGAACTCAACGCGCATGTCGATTTTGCCGCGCTGGAAGGCCGCACGGAAGGGCTGATCGCGCTTACCGCAGGGCGCGAGGGCGGGCTTGCCAAGCTGTTCGCCGAGGATCAGCCCGACCGCGCGCTGGCCTATTGCGAACGCCTCGAGACGCTGTTCCCCGACCGGCTCTATATCGAGTTGACGCGGCGCGGAGACGAGATCGAAACCAAGGCCGAGAACGCGCTGCTCGACCTCGCCTATGACCGCGATCTGCCGATCGTCGCGACCAACCCATGCTGCTTCGCCGAGCCCGGCTTCAGCGAGGCGCACGATATCCTGCTGTGCATCGCCAGCTCGACCTACATTGCCAGCGAAGACCGCGTGCGCAGCTCGCCCGATGCGTGGATGAAGCCCGCCAAGGACATGCGCGCGCTGTTCGCCGATCTGCCCGAGGCGATCGACAATACGCTGGTGGTCGCGCAGCGCTGCGGTGTCGCGGCGCCCAAGCGCAAGCCGATCCTGCCGAGTTTGGCGGGTGATCCGACCGCCGAGGCGGCGAAGCTGCGCGAAGACGCGCATGCGGGGTTGGAGCGACGGCTGGATCGGATTGCGGAACTCGCCGTCTCTGCTCCCCTCCCGCCTGCGGGAGGGGCTGGGGGTGGGCGCCCGACCTCAACAAGCGATACCGCAGCCGGAGAGCGCGAGCCCACCCCCAACCCCTCCCGCAAGCGGGAGGGGGGTGAAGAAGGGGGAGCCGATGACTGGCGCGCCGTCTACCGCACCCGGCTCGATTTCGAGCTCGACGTCATCATCCAGATGGGCTTCCCCGGCTATTTCCTGATAGTCGCCGACTTCATCAAATGGGCGAAGGATCACGACATCCCGGTCGGCCCAGGCCGCGGTTCGGGCGCAGGCTCGGTCGTCGCCTGGGCGCTGACGATCACCGATCTCGATCCGATCAAGCTGGGGCTGCTGTTCGAACGCTTCCTCAATCCGGAACGCGTGTCGATGCCCGACTTCGACATCGATTTCTGCGAAACCCGCCGCGGCGAGGTGATCCGCTACGTCCAGGAGAAATACGGCCGCGACCAGGTCGCGCAGATCATCACCTTCGGGCGCCTGAAGGCGCGCGCGGTGCTCAAGGACACCGGCCGCGTGCTACAGATGGGCTATGGCCAGATCGACCGGCTCGCCAAGCTGATCCCGAACTTGCCCGCCGATCCGTGGACGCTGAAGCGCGCGCTCGACGGCGTGGTAGAGCTCCACGCCGAGTACAAGTCGGACAGCAACGTCCGCCATCTGCTCGACCTCGCGATGCAGCTCGAGGGCCTCCCGCGCCACAGCTCGACGCACGCCGCAGGCGTGGTGATCGGCGATCGGCCGCTCGCCGATCTCGTCCCGCTCTATCGCGACCCGCGCTCTGACATGCCCGTCACGCAGTTCGACATGAAATATGTCGAAGGCGCGGGCCTGGTGAAGTTCGACTTCTTGGGCCTCAAGACGCTCTCCGTGCTCAAGAAGGCGATCGACCTGCTTGCCGCGCGCGGGGTGGTGCTCGATCTCGACGCGCTCGAATGGGATGACGAGGGCGTCTACAAGCTGCTCCAGAAGGGTGACACGGTCGGCGTCTTCCAGCTCGAATCCGAGGGGATGCGGCGCACGTTGTCGGCGGTGCGGCCGTCGAACTTCGGCGACATCATCGCGCTCGTCTCGCTCTATCGCCCGGGCCCGATGGACAACATCCCGATGTTCGGCCGCCGCAAGAACGGGCTCGAACCGATCGAGTACCCGCATCCGCTGCTCGAGGGCATCCTGTCCGAGACCTACGGCATCTTCGTCTACCAGGAACAGGTGATGCAGGCCGCGCAGATCCTCGCGGGCTATTCGCTCGGGCAAGCCGACATGCTGCGCCGCGCGATGGGCAAGAAGAACCAGGCCGAGATGGACGCGCAAAGAGCCCATTTTGCCGAGGGGTGCCTGACGATCAACGGCATCAACGCCGCCAAGGCGAACGAGCTATTCGACTTGATCGACAAGTTCGCCGGCTACGGCTTCAACAAGTCGCACGCCGCCGCCTATGCCTTGCTGTCGTACCAGACGGCGTGGCTCAAGGCGCATCACCCACACGAATTCTTCGCCGCCTCGATGTGCTTCGATCTCACGCTGACCGACAAGCTCAGCATCTTCGTCGACGACATGCGGCGGCTCGGCGTCAAGCTGCTGCCGCCGTGCATCCTGCGCAGCGAAGCCGACTTCACGGTGGAAGACAGCGGCGACGGGCTCGCCGTCCGCTATGCGCTCGCCGCGCTGAAATCGGTCGGCGAGGGGGCGATGGAGAAGGTCGTCGCCGAGCGCGACGCGAACGGGCGGTTCGACTCGATCGACGATCTCGCGCGCCGGATCGACCCGCGCGTCATGAACAAGCGCCAGCTCGAGACGCTCGCTGCGGCGGGCGCGTTCGACGGACTCAACGATAATCGCGCGGGGATCCTCGCTTGCGCCGAGACGATCCTGGCGACCGCCGCGCGGATCCACGAGCAGAAGACCAGCGGGCAGGGCGGTCTGTTCGGCACTGCGGAAGCGTCCGAGCCGCCGATCAAGCTCCCGCTGTCGGCGCGCTGGACGCTTGCCGAGCGGATGGACCAGGAGCGCGACGCCTTCGGCTTCTATTTCTCGGCGCATCCGGTCGATCGCCACAGCCACCTCGCCAAGATGCACGGCGCGCGCAGCTTTGCGACCTTGGGCGAGCTCAACATCCCCGACGACGGGACGCGGACCGGCGCGACGATGGCGGCGCTGGTCGAGGATGCGCGCTGGCGGACATCGGCGCGCGGCAAGCGCTACCTGATGGCGACGCTGTCGGATCCGTCGGGGCAGTTCGTCGCGACGTGCTTCGACGATTCGGTCGCCGCCGATCTCGAGGAAGCGGCGCGCAACGGCGGGTGCGGGCTGGTGACGGTCGAGCTCGATCGCCGTCCGGGCGAGGAGACTCCGCGCGTTTCGGTCAAGCGGATCCAGCCGTTCGAGGCGCTCGCCAACGATGCGCGCTTCAGCCTCGAGCTGACGATCGCCTCGCCCGCCGGCATGGCGTCGCTCGCGGCGATGATCGGCGATGCGCGCGGCGCACGTGGCGAAGTGTGGGCGACGGTCGCGGTTCCCGGGGGAAATACCGCGCGCGTTCTGCTCGGCCGCGACTTCCTGCTCGACGGCGAGCTTGTCGGGCGGATCGAAGCGCTGCAGGATGTCGGCAATGTGGTGCTGCGCACCAGCGGCGCGCAGCTGTCGCTGGTGGGGTGAGACAACCTAGTCCCCCTCCCGCTTGCGGGAGGGGTCAGGGGAGGGGAGTGGTGAGAGCGGGCAGCGAGATGCCCTCCCCCAGCCCCTCCCATAAACAGGAGTGGAGTGTGGAATGCTCGGTGGAATGCAGGATTTCGAATTGCGGGTGCCGCGACTGCTCGATCATGCCGCGCGCGAGCATGGCGGGCGCGAGATCGTCACGCGCTGGGCCGATGGTAGCGAAACGCGCAGCACCTGGGCCGGCGTCGCGCACGACGCGAAACGGCTGGCACAGGCGCTCGAACGCCTCGGCATCGCCCCCGGCGACCGCGTCGCAACGCTCGGCATGAACCACGGATCGCATCTCGTCGCCTGGTACGGCACGATTGGGATGGGCGGGGTGGTCCACACGATCAACCCGCGGCTGTTCGACGAACAGCTCGTCTACATCGCCAACCATGCCGAGGACCGCGTCCTCCTCTACGACAAGCAGTTCCAGCCGCTGGTCGATCGCCTCAAGCCGCTGTGGACGAGCATCGAGCACTATATCTGCTTCGACGACGGCGCGTTCGACGCGCTGCTCAACGCAGAGGATGGCGGCTATGCCTGGGTCGAGGGCGACGAGCGCGCGCCGTGCATGCTCTGCTACACCAGCGGCACGACGGGCAACCCCAAGGGCGTGCTCTACACCCACCGCTCGACGCTGCTCCACGCGATGCACGCCGCCTCGCCCGCGGTGATGACGCTGAGCGCGCGGTCGACCGTGCTGCCGATCGTGCCCCTCTTCCACGCCGCGGCCTGGGGGCTGTGCTTCGCCGCGCCGCTCGCGGGCACCAAGCTCGTCTTCTCGGCGGTCAACGATGCCGCGGTGCTGTGCGGCCTGATGAACCGCGAGCGCGTGACGCTGGCGGGCGGCGTGCCGACGGTGTGGCTTGCTTTGTTCCAGCATATCGACACGACCGGCGAGCTGCCGCGCACGCTCGAGGCGATCACCGTCGGCGGCTCGGCGGCACCGCGCGCGATGATTGCGCGCTTCCTCGATATGGGGATCAAGGTGATCCACCTCTGGGGCATGACCGAGACCTCGCCCGTCGCGACTGCCGCCGCGCCGCCAGCCAATTGGGACGAACTGTCGCGCGACGACCAGCTCGACCTGCTCCAGAAGCAAGGCAGCATCCCGTTCGGGATCGAGCTGCGCGTGCTCGACGACGACGATGTCGAGCAGCCACGGGACGGCGTGTCCTCGGGGCGGCTGCAAGTCCGCGGGCCGTGGATCGTCCAGCGCTATTTCGGTGCGGAGGAGGACGCGGTCGACGCCGATAACTGGTTCGACACCGGCGATGTCGCCGTTCTCCATCGTGATGGCACAATGCAGATCACCGATCGCGCCAAGGACGTGATCAAGTCGGGCGGCGAGTGGATCTCGTCGGTCGACCTCGAGAACGCCGCGGTCGGCTGCCCCGGCGTCGCCGAAGCCGCCGCGATCGGGATCTATCATCCGAAATGGGACGAGCGCCCGCTGCTGGTGGTGGTGCGCAAGCCCGACAGTAGCGTTGAGGCGGCCGAGATTCGCGCGCATCTGGGCGAGCATGTCGCGAAATGGTGGCTGCCCGACGAGATCGTCTTCGTCGACGACCTGCCGCACACCGCGACCGGCAAGATCCTCAAGACCGCGCTGCGCGCCCGCTTCAAGGATCATGTGCTGGCGGGGTGAGCCGACCGCGGCCATGCATAAGCGCGATAGAAACACGGCTCCCCGGCGAAGGCCGGGGCCCAGGAGCGATGGCCTGGATGATCGAACGCGCCGCGCGCCTTCGCCGCGCTACTGCTGGACCCCGGCCTTCGCCGGGGAACGCGCGAAGAATAAGCCGTGCCGACCTTAGCGCTCGATCTGCACGACCTTATCCCGCGCGGTCGCCCCGCGCACCAGCGTCAGCGCCGATTTCGGGCAGCCGAGCGCCTCGGCGAGCAATCCGAGGATCGCGTCGTTGGCCTTGCCGTCTTCGGGCGTGATCGTCGTCCGGATCGAAAGCACGCGTGCCGCCCCCTCGGCAGGGAGCACCACCGCGTTCGCGCTCGCATTGGGCGTGGCCCGGACCGCGATCTGCCCGCGCGCGTCGACCAGCGCGAGCACCGCGGCACGGTCGGGCAGGCGATGCTTGACGCGGCTCATCCGAACAAATCCCCCTGCGGCCCCGCCGGCGGGCGGAACAGGTCGCTGCGTAGCGCAATCCGCTCGACATTCATGCCATGTTTGCGACACGCGATCTGGAAACGCGTCCGCAGCAGCTCCGCCCACGGCCCGCTGCCGCGCATCCGCGTGAAGAAACCCGGATCGTTCTCGCGCCCGTCGCGGATCGAGGCGATGATCGCCATCACCTTGTTCGCCCGCTCGGGAAAATGCGCGTCGAGCCACGCCTTGAACAGCGGCGCTACCTCCCACGGCAGCCTTACCGGGATGAACGACACCGAGCGCGCACCCGCCTCGGCCGCACGCTCGATCAGCTGTTCGATCTCGTGATCGGTGATCGCCGGGATCACCGGCGCGATCGAGACGTGCGTCGGGATCCCCGCCGCGACGAGTGCGCGCACCGCCGCCAGCCGCCGCGTCGGGGCGGGTGCGCGCGGCTCGAGCGTCATCGCGATCTTCGGGTCGAGCGAGGTGAGCGAGATCGCCACCGCCGCCAGCCCCTTCGCCGCCATCGGCGCGAGCACATCGATATCGCGCACGACGCGGTCGGACTTGGTCGTAATCGTCAGCGGGTGGTTGGTTTCGGCGAGTACATCGAGGCAGGCGCGCGTGATCTGCCAGTCGGTCTCGATCGGCTGATACGGATCGGTATTGGTCCCAAACGCGATCGGCTGCGCGACATAGCCGCGCTTGCCGAGTTCGGCGCGGAGCAATGCGGCGGCATCGGGCTTGGCGAACAGCTTGCTCTCGAAATCGAGCCCTGGCGAGAGATCGTGGAACGCGTGGGTCGGCCGCGCGAAGCAGTAGATGCAGCCATGCTCGCAGCCGCGATACGGATTGATCGAGCGGTCGAAGCCGATGTCGGGCGAACTGTTGCGGCTGATGATCGTCCGCGCGCGCTCGATTGTCACGGTGGTTCGCAGGCGCGGCGGCGCGCCGTCGATCGCAAAGCTATCATCGAGCCAGTCGCCATCGGCCTCGCGCGCTGGCAGGTTGAAGCGCTGGCTCTCGCGATTGAGCGTCGCACCGCGACTGGGGCGTTTGTCGGCCATTGACGCTGTCTAGCAAGTGCACCAGAACACAACAAGAACGACGTTGGGGGGACGGACATGGCACGATTGAACTATCTCGAGCTGCCGGTGCGCGACACCGCGACCGCCAAGGCTTTCTATTCGGCGGCATTCGGCTGGCAATTCAGCGATTTCGGGCCGAGCTATGCCGCGACGACGACTGGCGATACCGAGATCGGGTTCCAGGCCGACCCGGCCGAGGCTACCGCTGCGGCGCTCGCGGTGATCGCGGTCGACGATCTCGAAGCGACCGAGGCTGCAATCCGCGCGGCAGGCGGGGAGATCACGCGCGCGGCGTTCGATTTTCCCGGCGGGCGCCGCTTCCATTTCCGCGATCGTTCGGGGCACGAACTTGCCGTCGCGCGCTACGATGGCTGACGGAGTTCCGCTGAGCGTGTCGAAGCGGTGTTGGCCCTTCAATGCGCGGAAGAAGGACAGCCCTTCGAAAGGCTCACCGTTCGCGCAGGCGCGGCATCAATTCGACGAAATTGCAGGGCTTGTGCCGAGAGTCGAGCTGGCTCGCGAGGATACCGTCCCAGCCATCCTTCACCGCGCCGGTCGAGCCCGGTAGCGCGAAGATATACGTCCCACGCGTCACGCACGCACACGCGCGCGACTGGACGGTCGAGGTGCCGATCGTCTTGAAGCTCAGCCAACGGAACAGTTCGCCGAACCCGGGGATCAGCTTGTCGGCAACGCGCTCGATCGCCTCGGGCGTAACGTCGCGCCCGGTCACCCCGGTGCCGCCGGTCGAGATGATGCAGTCGACCGCCGGATCGTCGATCCAGCGGTGCAGCGTCGCCACGAGCAGATCGGCATCGTCCTTGACGATCTCGCGCGCCGCCAGAACGTGGCCCGCGTCGGTCAACCGCGCGACGAGCGTGTCGCCCGAGCGATCATCGGCCAGGCTGCGCGTGTCGGAAACGGTGAGAACGGCAATCCGGACGGGAAGAAACGTCGCGGCTTCGTCAATTGGCACTGGCGACCGCCTTGTTGGGTAGGCTTGCAGAGGCACGATAGCCGTTGCTCGAGGTCAGCCGCACCGCCGCCGCCCCGGGCAGACCGGGGAAGCGCGGCCACATGCCCTGCGCGAGCGCCGCGCGGCTGACCGAAGCCGGCTTGCCGGTTTGCGCTTCATAGACCCAGTAATTGCGCAGCACGGTGGTGACGTAGCCACGCGTCTCCCAATAGGGGATCGATTCGATATAGAGCAGCGGATCGCCGCCATCGCGCGTCTGCGCGTTCCACAACTCGACCGGGCCGGGGCCGGCATTGTAGGCAGCGATGACCTTGGGCAGCAGCCCCTCGGTGCACCGCTGGTCGCGCAATTGCTCGAGATAGCTTTGGCCGACCTCGAAATTGGTACCGGGGCGCGACAGTGCGCTGCGGTCGAAGCTGCGGCCCTGCTTGCGCGCGATGTCGGTCGCGGCGCGCGGCATCACCTGCATCAAGCCGTAAGCGCCCGCTGGACTCACCACATCGGTGCGGAAGCGCGATTCCTGGAGCGTGTGCGCAAACACCAGCGCCTTGTCGACGCGCCAGCCACCATCGGGCGCCCAGTTCGGCGCGGGGAAGCGCGCCTCGAGCGGCGGCGTCGCGCCGACCGGTCCATTATGCGATAGCCACACTTGTGTCGCGGGCAAATCGAGCGCCGCCGCCACGCGGACGAGCGCAGGATATTCCGAGGGATCGCCGATCCGCGCCTGCTGGCGGATCACCGCATCGGCGAGGCCGTTCTCGCCGATCTCGACCAAGGCGGCCGCGACGCGGACGTTGGGACGACGCCCGACCTGCTGCCAGTCGCTCGTGCCCGACAGCGTCGCCGCGCGGTTGGGCGCATCCTTGATGCCGAGCGCCTGGCGCGCGAGCAGGCCGTAAAAGGTCTCGCGATATTGCGCGGCGTTCTTGAGGCGGTTCTCGATCCGGTCGGGACGGCCGCACTGCATGTCGGCGCGCGCGGTCCAATAGAGCCCGGCGGCGCGCAGTTCGATATCGCTCGCGCGCGCGGCGACGCTCTGGAAGAGATCGCCCGCGGCGGCGCAATCGCGCTGCCGCCACGCGGCGAGCGCACCGACCCACACCGCTTCGACCGCGAAATCGCCGTAGCCGCTGCCCGCGCGCGCCGCCATCGTGCGGGCGTTGGCGTCGTCGCCGGCGAGATAATACATCCAGGCGATCTTGCGTTGCCACTCGGTGACCGAATCCGACGACAGGCCGGGGGTCGATTCGAGCAACTGCTGGGCTTCGAAGCCGCGATCTTCCTTGATGAAGGGCTGCATCTTGAGCGCCAGCTCGACCGCAAGCATGTCGCCAGTGCCGAAGCTCTTGGCGCGCTTGCGGGCCGGTGCGCCGTCGATCCAGCGCAGCGCACGCGCCTCGGGCAAGGGTGGCAGGCCGACGCCGCCGCGCGACGCCGCCATCGTCAGGATCTGCTTGGCCTGCGGGAGCTCGGGCGCATCGGCCAGCAGCTTCATCAGCGGGTCGAGATCGGCCTTGGGCGAGCCCTTGGCGGTGAGCAGCTCGGCCTCGGCGATCGCGTGGAGCGGCCCCGGCTTGAGCGAGGCCAGGAGGAGCTGCGCATCCTGCCACTTCTGCGCGCGGATATTGGCGAACACCGCGCGATAGGCATCGCGCTGTTCGGCGTCGAGCTGCGTCGGGATGATGCTGCGTTGGCTGGTCTGAACCGACGCCATCGGCGGTTCGCCCGCTGCCTGTGCGATGCCCGGCACCGCCAGGATAAGAGCGGTGAGAAGAACCCGCTTTGCGCTCATGCGCTCAACCCCGCGATCAACATTTGTAAATCCTTCCACGCCCGGGCCTTGTCGGCCGGGCGTTCCAGCAACAGCCGCGGATGGAAACTGGCCACCACATCGACCGTTACCGCTGGCATGGCATCTTCTAGGTTAATTGGGTGTAAACTGCCGCGGGCATGTGCGACGTCCATCCCCGTCAGCGCACGGCTCGGCGCATTTCCCAGCACGAGCAGCCGCATCGGCTTCACCAGGGCGACGTGATGCCGCGCAACCTCGACGATCCGCTGCTCGATCTCGGGCGCGATCCGGCCCGCGGTCGGGCGCTTGCTGCACATCGGCACGATGTAGACCGATTCGCGACTCCGCCCGATCGCGGCGAGCATCCGGTCGAACAGTTTGCCTACTGGCCCGCCGAACAGGCTTCCCGAGTCGCCATCTTCGCGATCGGGCACGTCGGTCAAAATCATGATGTCGGCGGACGGATCGCCCGATGCGCCGATCGGATCGCCGCGCCAGTCGGCCTCGGGCGCATCGTCCCCGGCGCGCCAGGTCAGAAAATCCTCGAGCGTGCGCGGCAGCGGCAGGACGGCCGGTTCCGCTACGGCGGCAACGCGTGCGCGCTGCTCGGGGACGACGACCGGGGCGACCGGGGCAGCGGTCCAATCGCGCGGTGCCTCGTCGACCAGCGAATCGATGCCGGCGTCGCGCCACCATTCGAGCGCGCTCGCCGCGGCCATCCGCCAGTCGATATTTTGGTCAGCCCCCATATATGCCTATAGCTACCATGTTGACGCGAAGGTCAATTCGCTGGCACGCGCAGCAGGACAGGAAGTGCCGCGCGCGCGACGAGACCGATGCGACGGCGCCCCGGATGGAGAAGTACCGTGAGTGAAGGCGAAAACCATCGCGAGTCCATGCCGTACGATGTGGTCATCGTCGGCGCCGGCCCCTCGGGCCTGTCGGCTGCGATCCGGCTGAAACAGGTGGCCGCCGAGAAGGGCGCCGATCTCTCGGTCTGCGTGCTCGAAAAGGGCTCGGAGGTCGGCGCGCACATCCTTTCGGGCGCGGTCATCGATCCCAAGAGCCTCGACGAATTGCTGCCGAACTGGCGCGAGGACGGCTGCCCGCTTGCCGAAGTGCCCGTCACCGAGAACCACCACTGGGTGCTGAGCAAGGGTGGCAAGCGCAATCTGCCGCACTTCCTCACGCCGTCGTTCATGCACAACAAGGGCACCTATACCGGCAGCCTCGGCAATCTGTGCCGTTGGCTCGCGGGCAAGGCCGAGGAGCTCGGCGTCGAAATCTTCCCCGGCTTTGCCGCCGCCGAAATCCTCTATAACGACGATGGCTCGGTTAAGGGCGTCGCGACCGGCGACATGGGCGTCGCACGCGATGGCTCGCACAAGGGCGATTACACGCCGGGTCTCGAGCTCCACGCGAAATACACCTTCTTCTCAGAAGGCTGCCGCGGGCATCTGTCGAAGCAGCTGATCCGCAGCTTCGATCTCGCCAAGGACAGCGATCCGCAGGTTTACGGCCTCGGCGTCAAGGAATTGTGGGACATTGATCCAGCGCTCCATTCGCCCGGCCGCGTGATCCACACGCAGGGCTGGCCGCTCAGCGAGACACACGGCTCGAACGGCGGCGGCTGGATCTATCACCAGGCCAATGGCCAGGTGTCGATCGGCTTCGTGACGTGGCTCAACTACACCAATCCGTATCTCTCGCCGTTCCAGGAGATGCAGCGCTGGAAGACGCATCCCGAGATCGCCGCGCTGCTCAAGGGCGCCAAGCGCGTCAGCTACGGCGCGCGCGCGATCAGCGATGGCGGGCTGCAGTCGATCCCCAAGCTGGTGATGCCCGGCGCGGCGCTGATCGGCGACAGCGCGGGCTTCCTCAACGTGCCGCGGATCAAGGGCACGCACACCGCGATGAAATCGGGCATGCTCGCCGCCGAGGCCGCCGCCGATGCGATCCTCAGCCAGCGGGAACATGACGAGCTCGCCGCCTATCCCGCGGCGTTCGAGCAGAGCTGGGTGAAAAAGGAGCTGTCGGTCGTCCGCAACGTCGTGCCGCTGGTCAAGAAGTTCGGCGATTTCGTCGGCTCGGGGCTTGCCGGGATCACGATGTGGCTCGAGCATTGGGGCCTCAAGGTGCCCTTCACGCTGCACCATCACCCCGATCACGAGAGCCTGTGGCGCAAGGACCAGGTCCAGCCGATCGTCTATCCCAAGGCCGACGGCGTGCTGACCTTCGATCGTCTGTCGTCGGTGTTCATCTCGAACACCAATCACGAGGAGGACCAGCCGGTCCATCTGACGCTCAAGGATCCCGACGTCCCGGTGAAGCACAATCTGCCGCTGTATGACGAGCCCGCGCAGCGTTACTGCCCGGCGGGCGTGTACGAGATCGTCGGCGAGGAAACCGGCGATCCCAAGTTCGTGATCAACGCGCAGAATTGCGTCCACTGCAAGACCTGCGACATCAAGGACCCGACGCAGAACATCAACTGGGTCGTGCCCGAAGGGGGCGGGGGCCCCAACTACCCCAATATGTAAGGCGCGCCGGGCAAGACGCAGCGAAGCTGCGTCGCGCCTCAAGGCGCGCCCGGCCGGCGACGCCTTAAGCGCCGTCTGACGACGCGGCTTCGCCGCGGCGCTCTCAACCGGACGAAGCGAATGATCACCGAAACCGCCCCCGCCAAGATCAACCTCGCGCTCCACGTCCGCGCGCGTCGGAGCGACGGCTATCACGAGCTCGAAACGCTGTTCGCCTTCGTTGCCGATGGCGACACGGTGACGCTCGCCCCCGGGCCACTCTCGCTGGCGATCACCGGGCCGTTCTCGGAAGGCTTGAGCGGCGAGGGCGACAATCTCGTGCTCCGCGCCGCGCGCGCGTTCGCCGCGGCGTTCGATCTGCCAGAGGGCGGCGCCTTCACGCTCGACAAGCATTTGCCGGTCGCCTCGGGGATCGGCGGCGGTTCGGCCGATGCTGCGGCGGCGCTCCGCGCGCTCGCCCGCGCAAACGCCATCGCGATTGACGATCCCAAGCTGTTCGACATCGCCGCCGCGCTCGGCTCCGACGTTCCGGCGTGCCTGCTCGGCCGCACCGCGCTGGGGCAGGGGCGGGGCGAGCGCCTTGTCCCGCTCGACGGCCCGAGCGGGATGCCGGTGCTGCTCGTCAATCCGGGCGTCGCGGTGTCGACCGCCGCGGTGTTCAAGGCGTGGGACGGCGTCGATCTCGGCGCGATGCCCGAAGGCGACGTGCTCGACGTCGCGCTCGCCGCGCGCAACGACCTCGAGCCGCCCGCGCGCCGGCTCGCGCCCGAAATCGACGGAGTGCTCGCGCTGCTCGCCGAGGGCACGCCGCTGCTCGCGCGCATGTCGGGTTCGGGCGCGACGTGCTTCGCGCTTTACGCCACTACCGCCGAGCGCAGCGCCGCCGCCGAGCGGATCCGCGCTGTGCAGCCCGGCTACTGGTGTCTCGAAACGACACTCGCGTGACGGATCGCCGCGTCATTCTGGGACAAGGGCACGCGGGTCAGCGCCAAAACCGTCGGAAAACCGCGATTGGCGCGCCGCTTGCTGTGCTAGGGGAAGATGGGTCCGCCGCCCCCCTGCGGAGCGCCCGTTGATGGTCCATGGCTCAGCCTTGCGCCATTCCCCGGCCGGGGTGGTGACATCCATGTCATCCCCCCGGTCGTGACCCTATGACGCGCCCCCACATCCTCTCCGGCAAACCCGGCGGCATCTTGCTGATCTGCGATCACGCGTCGAACGCGGTTCCCGACGGTATCGATCTCGGCATCGCGCCGGCCTTGCTCGAAAAGCATATCGCGATCGACATCGGCACCGCCGCGCTTACCGAATCGCTCGCGGCGGAAATGGGCACGCCTGCCTTGCTCGCCACGTTGTCGCGGCTGGTGATCGACCTCAATCGTCCGACCGACCATCCCGGCCTGATCCCGCTCGCGAGCGACGGCCACGCCATTCCCGGAAATGCCACGGCAGACCGCACCGACCGGATCGTCCGCTTCCATACGCCCTATCACGACGTGCTCGAAGCGCTGATCGTCGAGACGCAGCCCACGCTCATTGCGGCGATTCACAGCTTCACGCCGCGGCTCGAACACGGTGACGGTGCGCCCCGCCCGTGGGAGATCGGCATCCTGTCGAACACAGATCGCCGCGCAGCGGATCTCGCGCTACCGCTGCTCGCAGCGCAGTGTCTCGTCACTGGCGACAACGAGCCCTATTCAGGCCAGCTGCTCAACGCGACGCTCGACCGCCACGGCGAGGGCAATGGCATTCCGAGCCTGTCGATCGAAATCCGCAACGATCTCATCGCCGACCCGGCAGGCGTCGGCCGCTGGACCGCTGTCCTCGCGCCAATCTTGCGTGAAATCAGCAACAGACTTGCGCCGAGCGACCATCCTACGCAATAGGCTGTCGCATGACTCGCACCTTCGACAAATCCAAGCTCCCCAGCCGCCATGTCTCCGTCGGCCCCGAGCGCGCCCCGCACCGCAGCTATTATTACGCGATGGGAATCGCCGAGGAGGATATCGCCAAGCCGTTCGTCGCGCTTGCCTCCGCCGGCAACAACTCCGCACCGTGCAACACCACGCTCGACGCGCAGGCCGATGCCGCGCAAGCCGGCGTCATCTCGGGCGGCGGAATGCCGCGGCGCTTCAACACGATCACCGTC
The DNA here is from genome assembly GCF_014653575.1 of Sphingomonas glacialis. Taxonomy (GTDB): domain Bacteria; phylum Pseudomonadota; class Alphaproteobacteria; order Sphingomonadales; family Sphingomonadaceae; genus Sphingomonas; species Sphingomonas glacialis. Next base: position 100,866 of record NZ_BNAQ01000001.1, read on the forward strand.
ACCGACGGCATCGCAATGGGGCATCAGGGGATGAAATCCTCGCTCGTCAGCCGCGAAGTGATCGCCGATTCGGTCGAGCTCTCGGTCCGCGGGCATTGCTACGACGCGCTGGTCGGCTTTGCCGGCTGCGACAAGTCGCTCCCCGGCATGATGATGGCGATGCTCCGCCTCAATATCCCGAGCATCTTCGTCTATGGCGGCTCGATCCTGCCGGGCAGCTATCACGGCAAGGACGTCACCGTCGTCGACGTGTTCGAGGCGGTCGGGCAATACGCCGCCGGCTCGTGCCCGCTGCAGGAACTGATCGAGCTCGAGAAGGTCGCGTGCCCCGGCCACGGCGCGTGCGGCGGCCAGTTCACCGCCAACACGATGGCGTGTGTCGGCGAGGCGATCGGCCTGTCGCTGCCCAATTCGAACATGATGCCCGCCCCCTATCGCGGCCGTGACGAGATCGCGCGCGCGGCGGGCGACCAGGTGATGGAGCTCGTCGCGCGGGGTATCCGCCCACGCGACATCTGCACGCGCGAGGCGTTCATCAACGCCGCGCGCGTCGTCGCGGCGACCGGCGGCTCGACCAACGCCGCGCTGCATCTGCCCGCAATGGCCAACGAAGCGGGGATCGACTTCGACCTGTTCGACGTGGCGGAAGCTTTCAAATCAACGCCTTACATCGCCGACCTCAAGCCCGGTGGTAAGTATGTGGCCAAGGACATGTACGAGGCCGGCGGTGTCTACATGCTGATGAAGACGATGCTCGCGGGCGGGTTCCTCGACGGCAATTGCCTGACCGTTACCGGCAAGACGCTCGGCGAGAATATCGATCAGGTCACCTGGAACCCCGACCAGAAGGTCATCTACGACGTCAAGGCGCCGCTCTCGGCGACCGGCGGCGTGGTGGGCCTGCGCGGTTCGCTCGCCCCCGACGGCGCGATCGTCAAGGTTGCGGGCATGCACCGGCTCCAGTTCACCGGCCCCGCGCGCGTGTTCGATTGCGAGGAAGAGTGCTTCGCCGCGGTCGAGGCGCGTTCGATCAACGAGGGCGAAGTGCTCGTGATCCGTTACGAAGGGCCCAAGGGCGGCCCCGGCATGCGCGAAATGCTGTCGACCACCGCCGCGCTCTACGGTCTCGGCATGGGCGAGAAGATCGCGCTGATCACCGACGGCCGTTTCTCCGGCGCGACGCGGGGTTTCTGCATCGGCCATGTCGGGCCCGAAGCCGCCGACGGCGGTCCGATCGCGCTGATCGAGGACGGCGATTCGATCCGGATCGACGCCGAGGCCGGCACGATCGATCTCGATGTCCCCGCCGATGTCCTCGCAGCGCGGAAAGCGGCGTGGCAGGCGCGCGTCAACGATTATCAATCAGGTGTGCTGTGGCGCTATGCCAAAACCGTCGGCCCGGCGTATAGGGGCGCGGTCACGCACCCAGGAGCCAGTGCCGAAACCCATGTCTATGCGGATATCTAGCGCAGCATTGCTGCTCCTCGCGCTCGCGGCTTGCGGCGAGCCGCAGACCGACAAGGCGACGCTCGCCAAGGTCGAGGCCGAGCAGCGCGCGCGCCAGGACGATAGCGGCAATATCGTCTGCGCGCAGCGCGGCTCGGGCGATTTCGCGCGCGTCTGCACGGTCGACCGTACGCAGAGCGCCGACGGGCTGGTGCTGACGCTGCGCCATCCCGACGGCACCTTCCACCGCTTGCTGGTGACGCGCGACGGCCGCGGCGTGATCGCCGCCGATGGCGCCGAGAAGGCCATGGTCAGCGTGATCGGCAGCGGCGAGATCGAAGTCGCGCTCGGCGGCGATCGCTATCGTTTGCCTGCAACGGTCAAGGGCAAGGCCGCCACGGCGTCATGATCCGAAGCGAGGGGCAGCCGATCGTCGGCGCGGCAGCGATGCGCGCCGTCGAGCAGCGCGCTGTCGATGCCGGCACGAGCGTCGAAGCGCTGATGGAGCGTGCCGGAGCGGCCGTCGCCGAAGCTGTGCGGCGGCTTGCAGGCGGCGCGCCAGTCCTGATGCTGTGCGGGCCGGGCAATAATGGCGGCGACGGTTATGTCGCGGCGCGGTTGCTCAGGGCGAACGGGCTCGACGTCCGATTGGCCGCGCTGAGCGATCCCAAAACCGAAGCGGCAAAGGCCGCGCGCGCCGGCTGGGACGGCCCGGTCGAGGATTTCGCGGCGCTCGCCCCCGACGCCAGCCACGGCGCGGTGCTGGTCGATGCCCTGTTCGGCACCGGCCTCACGCGACCGCTCGCGGCGGAGACGGCGGCGCTGCTCGCCACGCTGACCCGCCACGCGCATCTCGCGATCACCGTCGACGTGCCGAGCGGGGTCGATACCGATACCGGCGCGATACTCGGGGAAGCGGAGATCCCCCCCTTCGCGCTGACGCTGGCGCTCGGTGCCCTCAAGCCCGCGCATGTCCTGCAACCCTCTGCGGAAGTGTGCGGCGCGGTGCGCGTGCTCGATATCGGACTCGACGCGAGCGCGAGCCACGACTGGACGCTCGCGCGACCCAAGCTCGCGCAGCCGACCCCGGCGATGCACAAATATTCGCGCGGTCTCGTCGTTGTGATCGGCGGCGCGATGCCCGGCGCTGCCGCGCTCGCAGCAAGCGCCGCCATGCACGTCGGCGCCGGCTACACTGCGCTGCTCGGCGCGGCGCCCGACATGCCGCACGCGCTCGTCCAGCGCGCCTGGTCGCCCGAGGCATTGGCCGCAACGCTCGATGGCAAGAAGCATGAGACGACCGCGATCATCGTCGGCCCCGGGCTCGGCAAAGGCGCGGACGCCGCCGAAAAGCTCGAGCACGCGCTGGCGAGCGGCTATCGCCTCGTGATCGACGGCGACGCACTTCACCAACTCGACGACACAATGTTCGAACGGATCAAGGCGCGCGACGCCGACGCTCTCGTCGTGCTCACCCCGCATGCCGGCGAGTTCCGCGCCATCTTCGGCGCCTATACCGGCAGCAAGATCGACGCCGCCCGCGCCGCCGCCGCGCGCTCCGGCGGGATCGTCGTATTCAAGGGCCCCGACACCGTGATCGCCTATCCCGACGGCCGCACCCGCACCGCGACCAACGCCAATCCCTGGCTCTCGACCGCCGGCACTGGCGACGTCCTCGCCGGCACGATCGGCGCGATGCTCGCCAGCGACGCCCCGCACCCGGTCGAGGCGGGGGTCTGGCTCCACGCCGAAGCCGCGCGGCGGCTCGGCGCGGCCTTCCTCGCCGATGATCTGGCGGCAGAACTTTCCAAAGTAAGGGGCGCCCTGTGAGCGACGTCATCGTTCGAGTAGCGGCCCGCGGCGACGGCATCACCGCCGATGGCCGTCACGCCGCCTATGCCGCGCCTGGCGATACGCTGACCGCCGACAATGTCGTCGTGCCCGGCCCGCACCATCAGACCCCGCCATGCCGCCACTTCCCCGTCTGCGGCGGGTGCCAGCTCCAGCATCTCGACGATGCGAGCTACGCCGATTTCCTCACCGACCGCATCACCGGCGCGCTCGCCGCGCAAGGGTTGACCGCCCCGATCCGCCCACCCGCGCTTTCCCCCTCGCATACTCGCCGCCGCGCGACTCTGCATGCCGAGGCGAAGGGCGGGGGGCTCCAGCTCGGTTTCAGCGAGCAGGCGAGCCACGCGATCGTCGACCTGCGCGAATGCTGGATCCTGACGCCGACGCTGTTCGCGCTCGTCGCCCCCTTGCGCAAACTGCTCGACCGCGCGCTGAAGGGCCGCGCGCGCGTCCATCTGACCGAGCTCGACCAGGGCATCGACGTGCTGATCGAAGGCACGATCGCCGATGGCCTCGCGATCGCCGAGGCGATCACCGCCTTCTGCGGCACGAACGGTGTCGCCCGCCTCGCGATCGACGACGGGATCGGGCCGGAGACGCGCTGGGAGCCCGAGGCGGTGACGATCACGCTCGGCGGTGTCGCGGTGCCGTTCCCCGCTGGCAGCTTCCTCCAAGCGACGCAGGAGGGCGAGGCGGCGCTCGTCGCGGCGGTCCGCGAAGCGATCGGCGATGCCAGGATCAGCGCCGATCTGTTCGCCGGGCTCGGCACCTTCGCGCTGTCGCTGCCGGGGAAGGTCTATGCCGCCGAGGCAGGACGCGACGCGATCTTCGCGCTCAAGGCGGGGGCGGCGCGAGCGGGACGGGCGGTGTTCGCCGAGCATCGCGACCTGTTCCGCCGCCCGCTGATCTCGGCCGAATGCGACCGCTTCACCGCGATCGTGCTCGATCCGCCGCGCGCCGGGGCGAAGGAGCAGATCGCGCAGCTGGCCGAATCGAAAGTGCCAGTAATCGCCTATGTCTCATGCAATCCCAGCAGCTTCGCCCGCGATGCTGAGATCCTGTCGAAAGGTGGCTACACGCTCGACTGGATCCAGCCGGTCGGCCAGTTCCGCTGGTCGACGCATGCCGAACTCGCCGCGCGGTTCAGCCGTCAGGGATAATCCGCGCGGAGGAAGTAGAGCCCGTCGGGCGGCGCATTGAGCCCGAGCCGGGTGCGGTCGCGCGCCTCGAGCGCTGCCGCCATGTCGTCGGGCGACCATTTCCCAAGCCCGACGAGCGACAGCGACCCGACCATCGAGCGCACCTGATGATGCAGGAACGAGCGCGCCGAGGCGAACACGCTGATCCGGTCCCCGTCCGCGACGACATCGAGCCGATCGAGCGTCCGCACCGGACTGTCGGCCTGGCAATGCGCCGCGCGAAAGGTGGTGAAGTCATGCCGCCCCACCAGATGCGCCGCCCCCTCGGCCATCGCCGCGGCATTGAGCGGCGCGGGAACGCGCCACGCCAGCCCGCGCTCGACCGTCAGTGGCGCGCGCCTCGTGACGATCCGGAATTCGTAATGCCGCCGGATACACGAAAAACGCGCGTGCCAGTCGTCGGGCACGACCTCGCAATCGACGATCGCGACCGGATCGGGACGGACCAGCGCGTTGAGCGCTTCCATAAGCCGGAACGGGGTGATCTCGCGCGCGACATCGACATGCGCGCGCATGCCCAGCGCATGGACACCGGCATCGGTCCGCCCCGCTGCCTGGACCGCGACGGTCTCGCCGGTGACGGCATGGACCGCGCGTTCGATCGAGGCCTGGACGCTCGCGCCATTGTCCTGCCGCTGCCAGCCGACGAACGGGCGCCCGTCATATTCGACCGTCAGCGCAAAGCGCGTCAAAGCTGCGTGCCCGCAGGGATCGCAAACCCGCGCAGCAGTTCGCCGGCGGTCATGACGCCACGCCCTGCGCGCTGGAGCAGCGTCGGCCGGATCGCGCCGTCGGCACAAGCGATGGTAAGGAACTCGTCCAGCACCACGCCGTCGCCCCGGCGTAGGCCGGGGCCGTCCGCTTGCTCGGATGCGTGCTCCATCGCGCGATCCCGGCCTTCGCCGGGATGACGATCAAGGTCGGCCGCCAGCACACGCACACGCTCGCCCGCAATTTCAAACCAGGCGCCTGGCGGATTGAACCCACGCACCTGCCGCTCGACCACAGCGGCGCTCTGGCTGAAATCGAGCCGCGCTTCGGCCTTGTCGATCTTGGCGGCATAGGTCACGCCGTCCTCGGGCTGTGGCACCGGCGGATAGCCGGCAAGGTCGGCGAGCACCGCCACCATCAACCGCGCGCCCATTGCGCTCAGCTCGTCGGTCAGCGCACCCGCCGTCTTGCCGTCGACCGGCGTCGCATCGCGCAACAGCACCGGCCCGGTATCGAGCCCGGCCTCCATCTGCATGATGCACACACCCGTGTCCGCATCGCCGCCAAGGATCGCCCGCTGGATCGGCGCCGCCCCGCGCCAGCGCGGCAGGAGCGAGGCGTGGACGTTGAGACACCCGCGCGCCGGCGCATCGAGCACCGCGCGCGGCAGGATCAGCCCGTACGCCGCGACCACCGCGATGTCCGCGCCAAAACCCGCAAACTCGGCCTGCGCTTCGGCGTCGCGCAGCGACACCGGCGTCCGCACCGTGATCCCCAGCGCCTCGGCGCGCGCCTGGACGGGCGAGGGTTTGAGCGCCTTGCCACGCCCGGCGCGTCGCGGCGGCTGGCTGTACGACGCGACGACGTCGTGCCCGGCATCGACCAGCGCCTGCAGCACCGGGACCGAGAAATCGGGCGTGCCCATGAAGAGTATCCGCATGCCCGCGCTTTGCGATCGGGGCTGCGCAAAGGCAAGTCCCGTCACCCGGAGCCAGCCGGGGGGCCGCTCGATCGACCCCGGCCTCCGCCGGGGCGACGGATAGTGACGAACGCCGTTCCGCCCCCTATCTCTAGGCGATGGCCTCTCCCGAAATCGAAGCACTCACGCAAGCGCTGTCCAAACTGCCCGGGCTCGGCCCGCGATCGGCACGGCGGGCGGTGCTGCATCTGCTCAAGAAGCGCGAGGGGGCGCTCGCGCCGCTGCTCAACGCTTTGATGGCGGTCGAGAAAAACCTTTCAAACTGCTCGATTTGCGGCAATATCGACACGACCAATCCGTGCGCCGTATGCGCCGACCCGCGCCGCGATGCGCGCGCGTTGTGCGTCGTCGAGGAAGTCGCCGATCTGTGGGCGCTCGATCGCTCGCGGCTGTTCCCGGGGCGCTTCCATGTGCTCGGCGGTCGGCTGTCCGCGCTCGAGGGCGTGCGGCCCGAGGATCTCGCGATCGAGTCGCTCGTGCGGCGGATCGCGGATGGCGGGATCGACGAGGTCGTGCTCGCGATGAATGCGACGCTCGAGGGCCAGACCACTGCGCATTACATCGCCGAACGGATCGAACGCTTCCCGATCCGCATCACCCAGCTCGCGCATGGCTTGCCGGTCGGGGGCGAGCTCGATTATCTCGACGAGGGCACTTTGGCGCAGGCCCTGCGTGCGCGGCGGCCGGTGGCTTAGCCAGCAACGCGGTCAAGAAGATGTGGTTCGCGCAGAGGCGCAGAAAACGCGGAGAAGAAGACAGGAGAGCGATCGGCGCGGAGAGCTGATTGCGCCGCGCGGCCGCCCGCGTCATCGCCAGCCGCAAAGACTGAGGCTGCCCGCTGCGGGGGCGATACCCCACACGCACGCCGCCTCCGCGTCCTCCGCGCCTCTGCGCGAACCAATCTTCTTCTGCTTTCGCGCCTTTGCGTGAATCCATTCCGCAGCTGAAACCTTGACGCGCCCCCCGACCTTTCCTAGCTCGCGGGAATGGCAGTCCTAGAAATCCTCGAAGTCCCGCACCCCGGCCTCCGCGCCGTCGCCAAGCCCGTCGAAACGGTGGACGACGCCGTGCGGAAAATCGTCGCCGACATGTTCGACACGATGTACGACGCCCGCGGCATCGGCCTCGCCGCGACGCAGGTCGCGATCGAGCAGCGCATCGTCGTGATCGATCTGCAGGAGACCGAAGGCGAGGGTGAAGACGCCAAGCCGGTCCGCAAGCCGCTCGTCTACATCAATCCCGAGCTGGTATCGGTGAGCGAGGAAACCTCGTTCTACAACGAAGGCTGCCTGTCGATCCCCGAGCAATATGCCGAGGTCGAGCGCCCCACCAGTTGCCGCGCCCGCTGGCTCGATGAGCAGGGTGCGGTCCAGGAGGGCGACCTTGACGGCCTGCTCGCGACCGCGCTGCAGCATGAGATCGACCATCTCAACGGCGTACTGTTCATCGACCACATCTCGAAGCTCAAGCGCGATATGCTGCTCAAGAAGCTGACTAAGATGCGCAAGGCGGCGTGATCGCCCACTCCCTCTTCCACTTGCGGGAGAGGGTGGCCGAGCGCAGTGAGGGCAGTAAGGGACGCGCGCGGCACGGCCCTCACCCCGACCGTCTCCCGCAAGCGGGAGAGGGAGAAGGCTAGAACAGCCCCTCGATCTCGCCCCCAGCCCCGAACCGGATCCCCTCCGCCGCCGGCACGCGCGGCAGGCCCGGCATCGTCATGATCTCTCCGCAGATTGCCACGACGAACCCCGCGCCTGCGCTGAGGCGCACCTCGCGCACCGGCACGACATGCCCGGTCGGCGCCCCCAGCTTGGCCGGGTCGGTCGAGAAGCTGTACTGCGTCTTGGCCATGCACACCGGCAGATGCCCGAACCCCGCCGCCTCGAACCGCGCGAGCTGCGCCAGCACCGACGGCTCGGCAACCGCTTCCTCGGCACGGTAGATCCGCGTCGCGACGGTGTTGATCTTGTCGAACAGCGACAGATCATCGGCATAAAGCGGTGCGAATTGTGACGGATGCTCGGCCAGCGCCGCGACCTTGTCGGCGAGCTCAACCGCGCCCGCGCCACCCTCGGCCCAATGCGAGCACAGCACCGCCTCGCAGCCCTGGTGCTCTGCGATTTCATGGATCACCGCGACTTCCTCGGGCGTATCACCGTCGAAGCGGTTGATCGCCACCACCACCGGCACCCCGAACGCGCGGACATTCTCGATATGCCGTGCGAGATTGACGCCACCGCGTCGCACCGCCTCGGCATCAGGCGCGCCGAGATCGGCCTTGGCGATACCGCCGTTCATCTTGAGCGCCCGCACGGTCGCGACGATCACCGCCGCAGCTGGCTTCAATCCCGCCTGGCGACACTTGATGTCGAAGAACTTCTCCGCCCCCAGATCCGCCCCGAACCCGGCCTCGGTCACGACGTAATCCGCCAGCCCCAAGGCAGCGCGCGTCGCGATCACCGAATTGCAACCATGCGCGATATTGGCGAACGGCCCGCCATGGACGAACGCGGGCGTGCCCTCGAGCGTCTGGACGAGGTTGGGCTTGATCGCCTGCGCGAGCAGCACCGCCATCGCACCATCGGCCTTGAGGTCGCGCGCCGTCACCGGCTGCTTCCCGCGCGTATAGGCGACGACGATTCGCCCGAGCCGCGCCTCGAGATCGTGGAGGTCGCTCGCGAGGCACAGGATCGCCATCACTTCCGAGGCGACGGTAATGTCGAACCCGCTCTCGCGCGGATACCCGTTGGCCGGCCCGCCGAGCGACTGCGCGATATCGCGCAAAGCGCGGTCGTTCATATCGAGCACGCGCCGCCACACGATCCGCCGCACGTCGATGTCGAGCGCATTGCCCCAATGGACATGGTTGTCGATCATCGCCGCGAGCAGATTGTGCGCCGAGGTGATCGCATGGAAATCGCCAGTGAAATGGAGGTTGATGTCCTCCATCGGCACGACTTGCGCATAGCCGCCGCCGGTCGCCCCGCCCTTGGTGCCGAAGCACGGGCCGAGCGACGGCTCGCGCAACGCGAGCATCGCCTTGCGCCCGGTGCGGTTGAGCGCGTCGGCGAGCCCCACCGACGTCGTCGATTTGCCTTCGCCCGCCGGGGTTGGGTTGATCGCGGTGACCAGGATCAGCTTGCCCTGATGCGCGGTCGCGGGAAGCGCGGCCAGATCGATCTTCGCCTTGTGATGGCCATACGGCTCGACCGCCTCGGGCGGGATCCCGGCTGCGGCGGCAATCGCGCCGATGGGTTGCAAAGTGGCGGCGCGCGAGATCGCGATATCGGTGAGCATACGACGGCCCTACCAAATCCCGCGCAAAAAGGGAGATGGAGAATGCTGCAGGCGAGGCGCCCTCGCGCGTCGCCATTCGGTCTGTCGCGCAACCATTTACCATCCCGATCGCGCAAGCTACGGGTTCGCAGAATGTTCCAGCGAGACCCACGATGACCGGATTGACGATAGCCCTGGTGGCGATAGCCGCGCTTCTGATCGGGCTCGCGCTCGGCTGGGTGTTCGGCAGCAAGCCGGTCGCCGCCGCGCGTGCCGATTCGGCCGCGCGCGAGGCGGATTTCAAACGCGCGATCGTCGATCTCGCCAGCGCCGAGGAACGCGCGCGTGCGGCCGACCAGCTCCGCGTCGAGCTCGCGACGATCCGCGACGAACGCGATGTCGCCCGGCTCGAGAACACCGCGCTCAAGACCCACACCGCGGCGTTCGAAAATCGTCTCGCCGACATGCAGGCCACCAGCGAAGCGCGCCAACGCGCCGAACGCGACACCTATGAGGGCCGCATCGCCGATATCCGGCAAGTCACTGCGGCGCGCGAGAAGATGGTGAGCGACGCGCACGCGACTCGCATCGCCGAACTGCTCCACGCCAAGGAATTGCTCGCGACGCAATTCGCCGAGGTTTCGAACAAGCTGCTGGCCGACGCGCAGAACGCCTTCCTCAAGCGCGCCGACGAACGCTTCCGCCAGTCGGAGGAGACCGCGGGCGCGAACCTCAAGTCGATGCTCCAGCCGGTCAGCGACCGCCTGCTGCGTTACGAGGAGGCCGTGACCAAGGTCGAGCTCGACCGCGTCAGCGCTTTCGACCAGTTGAAGGGCCAGATCGAGGGCCTCCGCGTCGGCCAGGAAAAGGTCTCGAGCGAGGCCGCCAAGCTCGTCAACTCGCTCCGCAACGCGCCCAAGTCGCGCGGGCGCTGGGGCGAGCAGCAATTGAAAAATGTGCTCGAAACCTGTGGCTTGTCCGAACACACCGATTTCCAGACCGAAGTCTCGGTCGCGAGTGGCGATGCCGACGAGCGGGCAGGGGGGCGGCTCCGCCCCGACGCAATCGTCAAGGTGCCTGGCGGGCGTGCGCTGGTGATCGACGCCAAGGTGTCGCTCAACGCTTACCAGGACGCATTCGGCGCGGTTGACGAGGAGGAACGCGCCAAGGGCCTCGCGCTCCACGCAGCCGCGATGCGCGCGCACGTCAACGGGCTCGGTAACAAAGCCTATTGGAGCCAGTTCGCCGACGCGCCCGACTACGTCATCATGTTCGTGCCCGGCGAGCATTTCCTCTCCGCCGCGCTCGAGCAGGACCCGACGCTGTGGGACTTCGCGTTCGAAAAGCGCGTGCTGTTGGCAACGCCGACCAACCTCATCGCGATCGCCCGCACCGTCGCGGCGGTATGGCGTCAGGAGCGGCTGGCGAAGGAAGCTGCCGAGATCGGCCGGCTCGGCAAGGAAATGCACGACCGGCTCGCCAAGGTGGCCGACGATCTGCGCAAGGTCGGCGCCGGGCTCAACAGTGCGGTCAACAATTTCAACAGCTTCTCGAACTCTTTTAACGGCCGATTGATGGTGACGGGCCGCAAGTTCCGCGACCTCAACATCGAGACCGGCGCGCGCGAGCTCGAGGATGTGTCACCGGTCGAAGCGCTCGCACGCTATGACGAGACTTCGAAGCTCTTGACGCATGCCGAGGAAAAGGCGTCAGAATAGGCCTCACTGAGCGGGGACGGCGGATGAGCGGCACAGCGTGGATGGCACTGGCGCTGCTGATTGGCGCGCCGACCGCTGGTGGGGCCGCGTCCCCCGATATCGATGCGGCGCAGAAGGAAGCCATCGACACCGCGTCGCGCGCCGTGCTCGACGGCCATCCTGAGGCGGCGCTTGCCCGGATCGAGCCGGTGATCGCAGCCTATCAATCGACATATTCGGGCGAGACTCGCAAGATCTATTGCGGCATGTCGACCGCGCAGACGCTCGCCTATATGGCGCTCGCCGCGTCCGAGAAACACGACGCGGTCGCGTTCGGCCCGGGCTATTGCACTGCGTTATACGTCAAAGGGTTCGCGCTGGTCGATCTCAAGCGCCTGCCCGAAGCGCGCGCCGTATACGAGCGCGTCGTCGCGCTCGCCCCGATGCACGCGCACTTCCTGACCGAACTCGGCCAGACCTACCGGCCCGATCGCAACTGGCCCAAGATGCTCGATCTGTGCACCAGGGCGGCGGGGCTCGCCGATCTCGCGCCGCCCGACGCGGTTGCGAGCGAGCACGGCTTTGCCTGGCGCTGCATGGGCTATGCGCTGACCGAACAGGGCAAGCTCGACGAGTCCGAGGCGCTCTATCGCAAATGCCTCGAGCTCGACCCCAACGACGCCAAGGCGAAGAGCGAGCTCAGCTATATCGCAGACCAGCGCCGCAAAAAGACCTAGCCGCGCCTTGCCTGCTGCCCGAGCACCTCATACGCCATCACCGCAGTCGCGACCGCGGCGTTGAGGCTGTCGGCCTTGCCGAGCATCGGGATCTTGACCAGCAGGTCGCACTGCGCGGCATACGCGTCGGGCATGCCCTGCGCCTCGTTGCCGGTGAGCAGAAAGGTTGGCGCCTGATACTGCGCCGAGCGATAATCGACGCTGGTATCGAGACTCAGGCCGACGAGCTGCCCCGGCCCGCTGCGCAGCCAAGGCAGGAACGCGCTCCACTCGCACTGGACGACGGGCACGGTGAACAGCGCCCCCATGCTCGCGCGCACCGCCTCGACCGAAAAGGGGTCGACGCATTCGCCGATCAGGATCAGCCCGCCAGCCCCGACCGCGTCGCCGGTGCGCAGGATCGTACCGAGATTGCCCGGATCGCGCAGCCGCTCGGCGACCAGCCAGATCCCCGCGGCGCCGCGGTCGAGCGTGTCGAGCGCGTGCGCGAATTCGGCGAAGACGCCGACCACCGCCTGCGGGTTGTCCTTGCCCGAGAGCTTGGAGAGAATGTCGGGGACGGTCTCGATCGCCTCGCCACCCGCGGCTTCGACCGCTTCGACCAGCGCGAGCACGAGCGGATGTGCCGCGCTGTCGCGGGCGAAGAAGAGATAGTGCGGGATACGCCCGGCCTCGCGCGCCTCGGTGAGGATGCGCAGGCCTTCCGCCAGGAATAGCCCTTCCTCGCGGCGATGGCGTTTCTCGCGCAAGCTGCGGATGCGCTTGATCAGCGGGTTGGAATAAGCGGTGATCTCGCGGGGCATCATCTTCTTCTTACTCCCCTCCCGCTTGCGGGAGGGGCTGGGGGTGGGCACCCGACATGTACGGTAGCTGACGCTGACAGCGCGTGCCCACCCCCTACCCCTCCCGCAAGCGGGAGGGGGGAAGGGGTGGCTCAATCCTCGCCGAACTTCGCCTCGACCAGCGCGCACAGCGCGCCGACCGCAGTCTCGGCATGCTCGCCCTCGGCCGAAATCGAGATCGTGTCGCCCATCGCCGCGCCGAGCATCATCAGCCCCATGATCGAGGTGCCCGTCACCGACCCGGCGCCATCCTTCTCGACCTGCAGCTCGCACGGCTGCGAGGCGGCGAGCGTGACGAACTTGGCGCTCGCCCGCGCATGCAGCCCGCGCTTGTTGGTAATCAACACCGAACGCTTGACCGACATCAGGCGGCCGCCTCGCCGAGAACCTCGGAGGCGACCGAAATATACTTCCGCCCCGCCTCGCGCGCGGCGGCGACGGCATCGACGATCTTCATTTTCTTGCGCGCCGATTCGAGCCGGATCAGCATCGGCAGGTTGATGCCGGCGATCACTTCGATCCGCCCGCGCTCCATCAGCGAAATCGCGAGGTTCGACGGCGTCCCACCGAACAGGTCGGTCAGCAGGATCACCCCGCGCCCGGTATCGACGCGACCGATCGCCTCGGCGATGTCGTTGCGGCGCGCCTCCATATCGTCCTCGGGGCCGATATTGACCGTGGCGACATGCTCCTGCTTGCCGACCACATGCTCCATCGCCGTCACGAACTCATCGGCCAAACGGCCGTGGGTCACGAGAACCAGTCCGATCATCGTCCCACCCACTTCATGCAACACGCGCCCCATCGTCCCTAATCTCATCGGGCGTCCCGTCGCGCGCACCCTCAAGTGAGTCTTGCGGTGCAGCGGCGAGATCGCGGTGCGCGACCGTGGGCGAAAATCCCTCGGCGCGCAACCGCGCGGCGATCCGCTGCGCGACATGGACCGAGCGATGTCTCCCTCCGGTACAGCCCAAGGCGATCGTAACATACGATTTTCCCTCGGCACGGTAGCGCGGGAGCAGCAGCAGCAGCAGCGACTCGATCTGCGCGAGCGCGGCGTCATACGCCGGGTCCTGCGCGATATAGGCCGAGACGTCGGCATCGAGCCCGGTCCCCGGGCGCAGCTCGGGCACCCAATGTGGATTGCGCAGGAAGCGCATGTCGAAAACGAGGTCAGCCGTCCGCGGCAACCCGCGCGCAAAGCCGAACGACATCACCGACAAGGTCGGCTCGCCGAGCCGCTCGCCGAGCTGCTCGCCCGAAAACGTCGCGCGCACTTGCTGCGCGAGTTCGTTCGCGGTTAGGTTCGTCGTGTCGATCAGCCGGTTCGCCCAGCCGCGCAGCGGCGCCAGCAATTCGCGTTCGCGCGCGATGCCGTCCGATGCCGGCCGGTCGAGCGCGAGCGGATGCCGCCGCCGCGTCTCGGAATAGCGCCGCTCGAGCTCGTTCCCCGCACAATCGAGGAACAGCGTGCCGATGTCATAGCCATGGACTTCGCGCAGCTGCTTGATTCGCTCGACGATCCGCTCGGGATCGAAATCGCGCGTCCGCGCGCCGATGCCGAGCGCGAGCGGCTGTGCCGAACGCTCGAACCCCTCGGGCAACGGCGCATTGAGCAAGCGATCGAGCAGCAGCAGCGGGAGATTGTCGACCACTTCCCAGCCGAGATCCTCGAGCGTGCGCAACACGGTCGATTTCCCCGCGCCCGACATGCCGGTAACGAGCAGGATATCCTTGGGATCGCGTTTCATAGCGTCTCTCTAACGTCGCGGAGCGCCAATTCCACCTTGATCGGTGCCGAAGCCGCGAAAGCATCGAGCGCGACCACGGGCACTGCAATGCCAGCGATGACGGTCGACTCGTTCCGCTCGGGCATCCGCGCGACCGCACCTCCAAGCCGTATAACGAGTGCGACCGCAATCTCGTCGATATACGGCATAGCCCGGATCCCGATCCCGCGCACCTCGATCTTTCCGGCGATCGTGTCGGGTGCCGTCGCGCGGAGCCCGCCCGCGACCGCGCGGACCGCGGTATAGTCGTCGCTGACGAGACGTGCCCCGCGATCGATCAGCCGCAGCGCAAGGTCCGACTTGCCGCTTCCCGACGGGCCGATCAGCATCACGCCGAGCTCCCCGATCGCGATCGTCGTCGCATGGATGCGCAGGCTCATCCGGCGGTTTCCGCGGCGGGCAGGCGGATGACGAAGCGCGCGCCCGCGGCGCGGTTGGTGCGTTCGGTCGCGACGATGCTGCCCTGATGCGCGTCGACGATCGTCCGCGCGATCGCGAGGCCGAGGCCTGAATGCTTGCCGAACGCCTCGCCCGCCGGGCGCAGCGACTGGAAGCGCTGGAACACCTGCTCGCGCGCTTCCTCGGGAACGCCGGGACCTTCGTCCTCGATCGCGACGAACACGCCGTCGGGCTCGTGGCGCGCGACGATCCGGATCAGCCCGCCATCGGGCGAGAAGGAAATCGCATTCTCGATGACATTTTCGAGCACCCGCTCGAGCCGCGCGCCTTCGCCCAGCACGACGAGCGACTCGGCTTGCCGTCGGTCGAACTCCAGCCGGATGCCGCGTTCGACGCCGCGCGCCTCACGGCTGCCGATCAGCGCCGCGATCATCGCGCCGAGATCGACCGGCTCGAACTTCGCGCGACTGAGCTGCGCGTCGAGCCGCGATGCCTCGGCAATATCGGTGATCAGCCGGTCGAGCCGGTGAACATCGTCGCGCACGATCGCGAGCAAGCGCTCCTGCAGCGCCGGATCCTTGACCATCGCCAGCCCCTCGACCGCCGAGCGCAGCGACGCGAGCGGGTTCTTCATCTCGTGCGTCACATCGGCTGCGAACGCCTCGATCGCGTCGATCCGCGCGCGAAGCGCAAGGCTCATGTCCGACAGCGCGCGCGCGAGCATCCCGATCTCGTCGCGCCGCTCGGGCAGCCGCGGCACCACGACCTCGCGCGCCCGCCCGAGCCGGACGCGCACCGCCGACCAGGCGAGCCGCCGCAGCGGCCGCACGATCGTCCGCGCGAGGAACAGCGACAGCAGCACCGAGACGATCGCGACGACGAACAGCACGATGCTCAGCCGGAAGCGTTCGACGCGCACCGTCTGCGTGATGTCGCGCGCATTGAAGGTCGTCATCACCACGCTGCCGCCGGGCATCGGCGATGCGGCGGTGATGACGGGGGTGCGGTCGGGCGCGCGCCACACCGTCGCCGCGACGGTCGGGGCCGATCGCACGGTGCGCACGTCGGGCCAGGCGAGCCCGTTGCTGCGCTCGCGATAGAGCGGCGCGCGCGGCGTGCCGACGACGGTGTCGATCCCGGCGTCGAGGAAGCGCGCCGCGCCCTGGGTCCAGGCCTGTTTGTCGGGGTCCTGGAGCACGAAGTTGCGCAAACCCAGCGCGCGCGTGTCGATGATCAGCTTGGCGTCGGCATCGTAGATGCGGATCCAGCTGCCCATGTCGCGCGCCAGCTTGACCGAGAGGTCGGGGCGTTGCGCGGTCGGCACCGCGACCACCGCCTCGGCGATCAGCCGCGCCTCGCGGATCGATTGCGTGACGCGCCCGTCGACGATCCGGCTGCGATACGAATCGAGGTAGAAGAAGCCGCCCGCGAGCATCGCCAGCGCGAAGACGTTGACGAACAGGATGCGCGGCGTGAGCGAGACGCGCGCCGACCAGCGCAACGACAGCGCGCGCGCATCCTCGTCGCTCGGATCGAGCACGAGCATCGCCGCCGCCGCCGGGTCAGTCCTCCGAGAAACGATAGCCCGCTCCATACAGCGTCTCGATCGCATCGAATTCGGGATCGACCTGGCGGAACTTCCGCCGGACGCGCTTGATATGGCTGTCGATCGTCCGGTCGTCGACATAGATGTCGTCGTGATAGGCGGCATCCATCAACTGGTTGCGCGTCTTGACGATCCCGGGCCGCTGCGCGAGCGTTTCGAGGATCAGGAACTCGGTGACCGTCAGCACGACGTTTTGGCCCCCCCAGGTGACGCGGTGCCGCGCGGTATCCATCGCGAGCCGCCCACGCGTGAGCGACGTCTCCGCGCTCGCCTCCTCGCCCGCCGAGCCGCTCGTCGAGACCTCGGTCCGCCGCAGGATCGCACGGATCCGTGCGATCAGCAGCCGCTGCGAGAAGGGCTTGGCGATATAATCGTCGGCGCCCATCGCCAGGCCCAGCGCCTCGTCGAGTTCGTCATCCTTCGAGGTGAGGAAGATCACCGGGATCATGCTCTTCTCGCGCAAGCGTCGTAGCAGCTCGAGACCGTCCATCCGCGGCATCTTGATGTCGAGGATCGCGATGTCGGGCGGATTGTCGATCAGCGCCTTGAGCGCGGTCTCGCCATCGGAATAGAGCCGCGTGACAAAGCCTTCGGCCTGCAGCGCGATCGATACCGATGCGAGGATGTTGCGGTCGTCATCGACCAGCGCGATCGTTGCCGTCATCGGCGGGGGCAATCCTTCATCATTTCGCAGGCGGCTTAATCCATTAGCCGCCCAGCCTCAATGGAAGCTGAACGGACCGATTTGACCGGCACGCCCCGCCTCGATATGCGCGACCGGAACACCGCGAGGTCAAAATGACCCGCACGGGACAGTAGGAGAAACCCCAGTGAGCGATCGCATACCCACCGCCGGCCTTGAATCGCAGGGCATCGAAACCCGCGCAAATCTGCACTGGAATCTCGTCACCGCCCGGCTGATCCAGTCGGCGATCGCCCGCGGGGAGGGCAAATTGTCCGCCGACGGCCCGCTGGTGGTCGAAACCGGCGCGCATACCGGCCGCTCGGCGCAGGACAAGTTCATCGTCCGCGACGCCGAAACCGAGAGCACGGTGTGGTGGGGCAAGAGCAACAAGGCGATGTCGCCCGAGCATTTCGCTGTCCTCAAGGCCGATTTCCTGTCTGCGCTGCGGGACAAGGAAGATCTGTTCGTCCAGGATCTGTTCGGCGGCTCGCAGCCCGAGCACCGCGTCCAGGTCCGCGTGATCAACGAGCTCGCCTGGCACAACAGCTTCATCCGCACGATGCTCGTCCGCCCCGAGGAGAGCGAGCTGCGCGGCTTCGTCCCCGACTATACGATCATCGACTTGCCGAGCTTCCGCGCTTCGCCCGAGCGCCACGGCTGCCGCAGCGAGACCGTGATCGCGGTCAATTTCACCGACAAGCTCATCCTGATCGGCGGCACGCGCTATGCCGGCGAGATGAAGAAGTCGGTGTTCAGCCTGCTCAACTATCTCCTCCCGCCAACGGGCGTGATGCCGATGCACTGCTCGGCCAATATGGGCCCCGACGGCGACACCGCGGTGTTCTTCGGCCTGTCGGGCACCGGCAAGACGACGCTCAGCGCCGATGCCAGCCGCACGCTGATCGGCGATGACGAGCATGGCTGGTCCGACACCGCGGTCTTCAACTTCGAAGGCGGCTGCTACGCCAAGATGATCCGCCTCTCGGCCGACGCCGAGCCCGAAATCTTCGCCACCACAAAGCGTTTTGGGACGATCCTCGAAAACGTCGTGATGGACCCGGTAACGCGCCAGCTCGACCTGGACGACGCGAGCCTCGCCGAGAACAGCCGCGGCGCCTACCCGATCGACTTCATCCCCAATGCGTCCGAAAAGAACATGGGGCCGGTGCCACGCAACATCGTGATGCTGACCGCCGACGCCTACGGCATCCTCCCGCCGATCGCCAAGCTCACCCCCGAACAGGCGATGTACCACTTCCTCTCAGGGTACACCGCGCGCGTCGCCGGCACCGAGATCGGCGTGACCGAACCCGATGCGACCTTCTCGACTTGCTTCGGCGCCCCGTTCATGGCGCGGCACCCCTCGGTCTATGGCAATTTGCTGAAAAGCCGGATCGCCAAGGGCGGGGTCGATTGCTGGCTGGTCAACACCGGCTGGACCGGCGGCAAATATGGCATCGGCAGCCGGATGCCGATCAAGGCGACGCGCGCCTTGCTCAACGCCGCGCTCGATGGTTCGCTCAACGACGCCGAGTTCCGCACCGATCCGAACTTCGGCTTCAAGGTCCCCGTCGCCGTGCCCGGCGTCGACAGCGCGATCCTCGATCCACGCGCGACCTGGGCCGACAAGGCGGCCTATGACGCCACGGCGGCAAGGCTCGTCGATCTGTTCGTCGAAAACTTCGCGCAATTCGCCGAGCATGTCGACGAAGGCGTCCGACAATCCGCGCCCAAAGTCGCCGCCGCCGCCTGACCTGCCCGCGTCTCCGGATCGGGCACCGCATTGGAGCCCGATCCGATGACCGACTTGCCCTACCGCCCCTTTCCCGATGACGCCGCGATCCGGCGTGTCGGGGAGGGGCTGCTCGACCGCACCCTGCCGCGCCCCGACTGGACGCACGAGGCGCATCTCGCCGCAACGCTCTGGCTCGCCCGCGACCGGCGCGACATCGACCTCGATGCGCAGATCGCGACGATCATCTCGCGCTACAACGCCGCCGTCGGCGGGGTGAATGACGACAGCCACGGCTATCACGACACGATCACGCGCGCCTATCTCGCCGGCATCCGCGCGCACCTCGCTGCGCGCGACCCGGCCGAGCCGCTCGTCGCCAGCGTCGATGCGCTGCTCGCCAGCCCCGCCGGGCAGCGCGATTGGCCGCTGCGCTTCTACAGCCGCGCGCGGCTCTTCTCCGTCGCGGCGCGGCGCGCTTTCGTCACGCCCGATCTCGCGCCGCTGCCCGTAGCGTGATACGCTCGGCGCCTCGCAAATTGACGATCAAGGATGCACCCATGGGAATGCTCGACGGCCTGCTCGGCCAAGTCACCCAAAACGTCGACGTGAAGAACCTCGCCGAGAAGATCGGTCTGACCCCCGAGCAGATCGAATCGGCGGTCGCCGCGCTCGGCCAGGCGCATGCCGCACCCGGCGACACCGTCGCGACCGCAGCCGAGACCACCGGCCTGCCGACCGACACGCTCCAACAGATCCTCGCGCATCTCGGCGGGGAGGGCGCGCTTGCCGGTTTTGCGAGCCAGCTCGCCGGGCAGGGCGGGGTGCTCGGCCAGCTCGGTGGCTTGGCCGAGGGTTTCTTCGGAAAGAAATGAGCTCTTCGGATCGGTCGCGTCGCGCCGCCGCGTGGCCGATCCGCTTTGCGCTTCAATCGCCGCGCGCGATTGGCTAAGCGTCTGGAGATGAACGAAACCGACGAGTATCGCGCGAACGGCTATGCCGCGCTCCCCGGCCTGTTTCCGCCGGCGGTGCTCAACGCGTTCTACGATCGGATGCGCCAGGATCTGGGGCTCACCAACGCCTCGATGCGCCGCTTCACCGCGCGCGGGCCGTTGCTGACCAAGGACGCGATCGAGATCTACGCGCTGCAATATCCGCCGATGCTGACCTTTCTGTGGGGGCTAACCCCGCGGATCGCGCAGGCAACCGGCTGCGCGTTGCTCCCGACCTACGCCTATTTCCGGCTCTATCAGCGCGGCGACGTGTGCCGCATCCACACCGATCGCCCGGCCTGCGAGCACAGCGTCTCGCTGACGATCGCCTATGGCGACGAAACGCCCTGGCCGCTGTCGGTCGCGACCGTCGCCGATCCCATCCCGCAGCCGGTGGTGCGCGCGGATTTCGGCCAGACGGCGTTTGGATCGGTCGCAATGCAGCCGGGTGACGGTGTGCTCTACCAGGGCGTCCACCACCGCCACGGCCGGCTCGAGCCCAACCCCAATGCCTGGTCGGCGCATCTCTTCCTGCACTGGGTCGACGCCAATGGCCGTTACAAGGACCAGGCGTTCGACCGCCCGACGATCGACCGCGTCAACGCCGGGCGGTAGCGCCCCGCGGCGTCGCCCTACTGGCGGAAGCCCCGTTAATCATACCTCCTCCGTCACCCTCGCGAAAGCGAGGGTCCCGCTTCTACTCGGCGCGCCAGAGAGGAGCGGGATCCCCGCTTTCGCGGGGATGACGAAGCGGTGAGGGAGTGTCACGCTCGCAGGCACGACCGATCGATGAGCGGAACGCCGATCCCCCGCGCACCCCCTCCGCGCCTCTGCGCGAACCCAACCTTCTTCTTCGCACGCCCGCAAGCCGCACCAAGCAAAGTCAGCTCACCCCAGCTCCACCCGCAACACGCTTCCATCCGCCCCAACGATCCGCACGCTGGCGCCAACCGCCGCATCGGGCCCGATGGCGGTCCAAGCCCCGTCGCCCACCGTAACGCGGCCCTCGCCATCGACGATCGCCTCGCACACCAGCACGCGCCGCCCGATCAACCGCGCCGCGCGATCGTTGAGCGCCGGGTCGGCGCGCGTCGTGTCGAGCCCGCGATACCAGCGCCACCCGATCGCCACCGCGCCCGCGGTCAGCCCGGCGAAGACCAACGCCTGCAGCACGATCGGCACCCCCGGCACGATCAGCACGAGCAGCCCGGTCCCGACCGCACCCGCGCCGAGGAACACCAGGAAGAAGCCCGGCACGAGCATCTCGGCGATGACGAGCGCGAGCGCCGCCGCCAGCCACAGCGCGCCGAGGCTCCAAGCGACCCCGAACAGCATCATGCCGCGGGCTCCTCCGCTTCGAATGGACCCGGCCGCGGCCGCGGCTTGACCACCGGCGAGGCCGACGGCGACCCGACGATCGCCTCGCGCGCCAGCTCGCCGATCCCGCCGAGCGTCCCCATCAACTGCGTCGCCTCGACCGGGAAGAGGATCGTCTTGGCATTGGGCGAGGTCGCGAACTTGCCGATCGCCTCGACATATTTCTGCGCGATGAAATAGTTGATCGCCTGGACGCTGCCGCCCTCGATCGCATCCGAGACCGCCTTGGTCGCCGCCGCTTCGGCCTCGGCCGCGCGCTCGCGCGCCTCGGCGTCGCGGAACGCCGACTCGCGGCGCCCTTCGGCCTCGAGGATCTGCGACTGTTTCTGCCCCTCGGCGCGGTTGATCGCATTCTGGCGGGCCGCTTCCGATTCGAGGATCGTCGCGCGCTTCTCGCGCTCGGCCTTCATCTGGCGCGTCATCGCGTTGACGATGTCGGCGGGCGGGCGGATGTCCTTCAGCTCGACGCGCGTGATCTTAACCCCCCAGCTCTCGGTTGCGTGATCGACCACCATCAGCAGCCGCGTGTTGATCTCGTCGCGCTTCGACAGCGTCTCGTCGAGATCCATCGAGCCCATCACGGTGCGCAGGTTCGTCGTCGCGAGCTGCATGATCGCGAGATACAGGTCGCTCACCTCATACGCCGCCTTGGCCGCATCGAGCACTTGGAAGAACACCACGCCGTCGACCGCGACCATCGCATTGTCCTTGGTGATGATCTCCTGGCCGGGAATGTCGAGCACTTGCTCCATCATGTTCACTTTCCGACCGACCCGGTCGAACAGCGGCACGATGAAGGTGAGCCCGGGCTTGGCGACCGCGGTGAACTTGCCGAAGCGTTCGATCGTGTACTGATAGCCTTGGCGGACGACCTTCATGCCGAGCATGAGGTAGAGCAGGACGAGGATAACGAGCAGGCCGGCGATGATGAGTGCCATGGGGTTCCCCTTGCGCGACCGCGGAAGGGGCGGGCGCGATTGTTGGGTTTTAGCAGATTGGGGGTGCGGGGGTAGGGGGGGCTCCTATGCAAGCCCTGGTTACATCGCGGAATACTCCCGAGAGTCTTCCGGCAGCGAAGAGAAATCAAAGTTCGGCTGGAACTCGGCGTATTTCGCGCATTTCTTGTCCGAAATCGTCTTTGTGCCCTGCATGACGACAAGGCCCGCTGCAGGCCTCGCGCCAGACATCGCATTTCCTTCGACGGTATAGACGATGTAACTATAGGCACCGCTCTTGAAACGCAGCTGGTATTCGACCCCCGCCATCCGCTGTGTCAGCCAGAAGACATTGCCGCTTTGCCGGTCGCCGATGATCGACATCTCCTCTTTTTGCTGCGTGCCGTAATGATAGACCAGCTGACTGCCCACCAAGTTGACCGACACGCGCTTGGTGCCGATCCCGCAACTGAAAATTGGTTTCGGCATGCCCGCGGATGATCCCGCCGCAGAAGAAGGTGCGGGAACGAGCAAGAGGAGCATCGTGATCGCCAACGTTTTCATGTCGTTTCCTCGGATATGAAATATTCAGGTCGCGATCGATGCGGGAACACTGTTCGTATCAGGAGTTGATGGCGCGATAGTGACACCACGCGGCGCGGATCGCAAACCGCTATGCTGCGTTGGTTGGCTGTTCTCGCGGAAGGCTCCGTTTAGTCTTTCCTACAAGCTACGTTCGTGCTATGTTCTTACCTGCTCTTTGAACGGTCTGGCTTATCATCCTCGCGCCTTTGCGACAGTTTCGCTTGGCCTGCGCCGGGCGGCGGAACGAAAGGGGAGGTCACCCGCATTCCGTATTGGCGCAGGAACGGAAACGATCGGAAAAGGAAACATCACGTCTTGGGGTCAATCGAGTCAACCGAGACACGGTTCGTCGCACAGCGTTAAACTTCTTCATCTTGCCCCTCCCTTCAGGGGAGGGGCTTGTGAGCCACCCGCGATGGTGCGACTCTCGTGCGACTTTCCACCGCGCCCCCGTCTGCAGCGCCCCGCCCGCCACATCCCAAACCGCCCCCTAGCGCCCCGCGCGGCCGTTGTTTACATGGACCGCCACGACTCGCACCCACCCGACCTCCCCGGGGCAGCAGGAAACGGCATCTTCATGGACATTCGCCTCGGCCTCACCTTCGACGATGTCCTGCTCGTGCCGGCTGAATCGGACATCGTGCCCAGCCAGACCAACACCGCGACGCGCGTCACTCGCGGCATCTCGCTCGATATCCCGATCCTCTCCTCGGCGATGGACACCGTGACCGAGGCCGACATGGCGATCGTCATGGCGCAATTGGGTGGTATCGGCGTGCTGCACCGCAATATGGAGGTCCCCGAGCAAGTCGCCGCGGTCCGTGCGGTCAAGCGCTTCGAGAGCGGCATGGTCGTCAACCCGATCACGATCGCCCCGTCCGCGACGCTCGCCGAAGCGCAGGCGCTGATGCTGCGCCACAAGATCAGCGGCATCCCGGTGGTCGAGGCCGACGGCACGCTCGTCGGCATCCTCACCAACCGCGACACGCGCTTCGCCGAGAACGCGCAACAGCCCGTCTCCGAACTGATGACGCACGAGAACCTCGCGACCGTCTCGACCGGCGTCGGCAAGGAAGAGGCGCGCCGCCTACTCCACCAGCGCCGGATCGAGAAATTGATCGTCGTCGACGACAAATATCGCTGCGTCGGCCTGATCACCGTCAAGGATATCGAGAAGGCGGTCACCTATCCCAACGCGACCAAGGACGACGCCGGCCGCCTGCGCGTGGCTGCCGCGACCACGGTCGGCGACAAGGGCTTCGCGCGGACCGAGGCTTTGGTCGATGCCGAGCTCGACCTGGTGGTGATCGACACCGCGCACGGCCACAATCGCGACGTCGCGCGCGCGGTCGAGCGCGTGAAGAAGCTCAGCAATTCGGTCCAGGTCATCGCCGGCAACGTCGCCACCGCCGAGGCGACCCGCGCGCTGATCGACGCCGGGGCCGACGGCATCAAGGTCGGCATCGGCCCGGGCTCGATCTGCACCACGCGCGTCGTCGCCGGCGTCGGCGTGCCGCAGCTGACCGCCGTGATGGACTGCGCCGAGATCGGCCAGAAGCACGGCGTGCCCGTCATCGCCGACGGGGGCCTGCGCACCTCGGGCGATCTCGCCAAGGCGCTCGCGGCGGGCGCGTCGGCGTGCATGATCGGCTCGCTGCTCGCGGGCACCGAGGAAGCGCCGGGCGAGACCTTCCTGTTCCAGGGCCGCGCGTACAAATCGTATCGCGGCATGGGCTCGGTCGGCGCGATGGGCCGCGGCTCGGCCGACCGCTATTTCCAGGGCGACATCAAGGACCAGATGAAGCTCGTCCCCGAGGGGATCGAAGGCCAGGTCGCCTTCAAGGGGCCCGCCAAGGACGTGATCCACCAGCTCGTCGGCGGCATCCGCGCGGCGATGGGCTATACGGGTTCGGCGACGCTCGACGACTTGCAGGCGCGCGCGCGCTTCGTTCAGATCACCGGCGCCGGCCTCAAGGAAAGCCACGTCCACGACGTCGACATCACGCGCGAAGCCCCGAACTACCCCACGCGCTGAGCGCGCGGGCAAGACGTATTTCGTCACCCCGGACTTGATCCGGGGTCCATGCGAGCCGTCCGAGACGAGACGTCCCGCATGAGGCGAGCAAACCGCATGGATGCCGGATCAAGTCCGGCATGACGACTGGAATTTTGATATGACCCCATCCGCCCGCACCCAGGCCGCGATCGAGCTGCTCGACCAGATCATCGCTGGCGCCCGCGACAGCGGCGCCGCCGCCGACACGCTGATCGCGCGCTACTTCAGCACGCGCCGCTATGCCGGCAGCAAGGACCGCCGCGCCGTCCGCGAACTCGTCTACGCAGCGATCCGCGCAGCCGGCGAGCGCCCAGCCTCGGGCCGCGCCGCGATGCTCGCCGTCGCTGAAGCCGACCCAGAGGTCGCCGCGACCTTCGACGGCGTCGGCCACGGCCCCGCGCCGATCGGCAAGCACGAGACCGCCGCCCCCTCGGGCGTCGCGCCGACGTGGATCATCGACCGCCTGCATTCGTCCGACCTCGGCTATGAAGAGTTCGAAGCGCTCATCAGCCGCGCCCCGCTCGACGCGCGCATCAACCGCATGATCGTCGAAGAGATCGACATCGAGGGCGCCGAGCCGATCGCCGGCCTGCCCGACGGCCTGCGCCTCCCTTCGGGCACGCAGGTCGAGAACCTCCCCGCCTACAATCACGGCGCGATCGAAGTGCAGGACGCCGGCAGCCAGTTCGTCACGCTCGCTGCCAAGGCCAAGCCCGGCCAGCGCATCGTCGACCTATGCGCTGGAGCCGGCGGCAAGACGCTCGCGCTCGCCGCGGTGATGGAAGGGCAGGGCGAAGTGCTCGCGACCGACACCGATCGCATGCGCCTTTCGCGCATGGCCCCTCGCGCTGAACGCGCACGCTCGGGGATCATCGAGACGCGCCTGCTCAATCCGGGCCGCGAGGTCGAGATGCTCGACGACTGGCTCCACAGCGCCGATTGCGTGCTGATCGACGCGCCGTGCTCGGGCACCGGCACCTGGCGCCGCAACCCCGAGGCGCGCTGGCGGCTCACGCCCGACCGGATCGAGCGGCTGGTCGAGACGCAGAAGCACGTGCTCGAAGTCGGCGCCAATCTCGTCAAGCCGGGCGGCGCGCTTGTGTACATCGTCTGCTCGCTGCTCGACGAAGAAGGGGCAGGACAGGTCGCCGATTTCCTTACCGCCAACCCCGGCTGGAAGGCGCAGCCGCTCAAACTCCCGGTCGGGCGCAAGCATGGCCCCGGCGTCCGCCTGACGCCAGCGCATGACGCGACCGACGGCTTTTTTGTCGCGCGCCTCATCGCGCCGTGATAGCCCTGTGGCCGTGTCGAAGCTGGAGTATCTCATGCGTTACACGTCCGTCGCCGTCGCTGCCGCGCTGACGCTGGTTACCGTCGCGACCGCGGTGCAGGGTCAGCGGCCCGAGGACACGGTCGATGTGCGCTCGCTGGCGCTGCTCGCAAAGGGGCAGGCGCAGCAGGCGGCGGGTAATCTCGACGCGGCGACCGATCTGTTCGAGAGCGCGGTCGCGGTCGATCCGCGCAACCGTGGCGCGTTCGTGCGGCTCGCCGAAGTCGCCAAGACGCGCGGCCTGCCGGGCAAGGCGATCCGCCTCTACCGCGAGGCGCTGTCGCTCGATCCCAACGATGTCGCAGCGCTGAGCGGGCAGGGCGAAGCGCTCGTCGCCAAGGGGGCGGTGATCCGCGCGCGCGAAAATCTGGCGAAGGTCAAGCTGGTCTGCGCCAAGCGCGCGTGCCCTGAAGTTGCCGTGCTGACGGCATCGATCGCCAAGGGCCCGCCGATCGTTACGGCTGCCGCGACGGTACCGGCAGCGCTCCCCAAAGCCGACTAATCCGACGTCCCGGCGAAGGCCGGGCCGCTGGATGTAGCAGAGCGCCGCCCGACCCACCGAGCGGCCCCGGCCTCCGCCGGGCAACGCTGTCAGGAAAGCGCCTTGGCTAGCGCGACAAACTCCGCAACGCTCACCGTCTCCGCCCGCCGCGTCGCCTCGATCCCGACCGCGTCGAGCGCCGCGAGCGCGCCCGGCACACCCTTCAAGCTCTGCCGCAACATCTTGCGCCGCTGCCCGAACGCCGCCGCCGTGAGCCGCTCGAGCGTCGCGAAGCGCACGCCGTCGGGCGCCTCAGCAGGCACGATATGCACCACCGCCGACATCACCTTGGGCGGCGGGGTGAAGGCCGACCGGTGCACCGGCATCGCCAGCGTCGCCTTGCTCCGCCACTGCGCGAGCACCGCTAGTCGCCCATACGCTTCGCCATCGGTCGGCGCGACGATCCGTTCGGCAACCTCGCGCTGGAACATCAGCGTCAGGCTCTGCCACCACGGCGCCCAGTCGGCGGACAGCCAGCGCACCAGCAACGCCGTGCCGATGTTATAGGGCAGGTTGGAGGCGATATGCGGCTTGCCCTCGAACAGGCCGGCGCCGTCGATCTCGAGCGCATCGCCCTCGATCACGCGCAGCTTGCCGGGAAACGCTTCGCCCAGTTCGGCGAGCGCGGGGATACAGCGGTGGTCGCGCTCGATCGCCGTCACGCGGGCCCCCGCGCCGAGCAGCGCCCGCGTCAGCCCGCCCGGCCCCGGGCCGATCTCGAGCACTTCGGAATCGGTCAGGTCGCCGGGAATGCGTGCAATCCGCGCGAGCAGTTGCGCGTCGAGCAGAAAGTTCTGCCCCAGCGCCTTGCTCGCGTTGAGGCCATGGCGCGCGATTACCTCGCGCAGCGGCGGCAATTCTGGCTTGCTCACGCGTCGGCAGCAGCGCGGCGGTCGGCGGCTTCACCGGCGAGACGGATCGCCGCGATCGTCGCACCGGGCTCGGCGCGGTCCTTGCCGGCGATGTCGAAGGCGGTGCCGTGATCGGGTGACGTCCGAACGATCGGCAGGCCGAGCGTGATGTTGACGCCCTCGTCGAAATATAGCGTCTTGATCGGCACGAGAGCCTGATCGTGATAGCAGCACAGCACGGCGTCATAGCCAGCACGCGCCCGCGGGTGGAACAGCGTGTCGGCCGCGAACGGTCCGATCGCGTCGACCCCGTCGCCACGCAGCACCGCTACCGCAGGCGCGATCAGCTCGATCTCCTCGCGCCCGATCGCGCCGCTTTCGCCGGCATGCGGGTTGAACCCGGCAAAGGCGATCCGCGGGTTGAGGATCCCGAAATTGCGCGCCAAGCCGCGCGCGGTCGCACGGCCCTTGGCGACGATCAGCTCGATCGACAACAGCCCACTCACCGCGGCCAGCGGCACGTGTGTCGTGATTGGGACGACGCGCAGATCGGGGCCGGCCAGCATCATCACCGCATTCTCACCGGCAATGCCGCAGCGTTCGGCGACGAACTCGGTCTGGCCGGGATAAGTGAAGCCAATCTGGTAGAGCTGGCTCTTCGACACCGGCCCGGTGACGAGCGCCCGCGCGGCACCCGAGCGGACGAGACCGGCGGCAAGCTCGAGCGCCCGCAAGGCACAGCGCGCGCCCTCGACATCGGGCGAGCCCGGCACGATCTCACCGCCGTCCTCTACCGTCAGCACCGGCAAAGCGGTCTCGAAGACGCGATTGGCCGCTTCGGGATGCGCGATGATCGTGACCGGACCATCCCACACCGCTGCGATCGCTCGCGCGTCGCCCGTCGCGAAGAATGCCGGGAGGCCGGCTTCAACGCGACGCGCCCACGCTTTTGCGATCACCTCGGGGCCGATGCCCGCCGGGTCCCCCATCGATATGGCGAGCGGCGCGACCATCGTGATATCCTCCAGGTCAGCGATATTCGACGATCGCGTCACGCCGCAAATCGCGGAGCAACTGGTTCGCACGCAGGTTAACGCGTTGATTTTCCATCGTGCTGCGAACTTGTTCCATTCCCGGAATGTTTGCAACCGCTTCGTCACGACCGCACAACACGAGCGAACGGATGCCATCCTTGGCCGAGCCGAACGGCGGCGTCGATTCGCCGACCTGCAGCTTGAGCATGATCTCGCGCAGCGCGACCGGCAGATCCTTGATCCGCACCGAATCGTTGTCGACCACATCCGCGCCGAGCGTTGCCGCAACCTTGGCAACCTCGCCGCAGCCCTTGATCGTCGAGCTGAGCTTGGCGAACTCGGCGACGCGGGCGTTGGCTTGTTCCTGCGTGATCCCCTCGGGGAAGCGCTCGCTGACCTGCTTGAGCGTCAGGCGCGCATCGAGCGGATCGGCGACGCCGATCTTGCGCGTATCGACCAGATAGATGATTGAGAAACCACCCGGCACCTCGATCGGCCCAGCGAGATGCTCGGGCGTCATCGACTTGATCGCCTCGACCAGCGCCGCCGGAAGCTGCGACAATTGCTGCTCGCTCAACCAGTCGAGATCGCCGCCGGTTGCGCGCGTCGTCGCGTCGGACAGGCGGGCGTAATACCCAAACGTATCCTCACCCTTGTCGCGCTTCTGGATCGACTGCATCATCTGCTGCGCCTGCGCAAAGACCTCGGGAGCACGGTCGGCATCAGCCTTCAGATAGATTTCGCGAACGTGATATTCGGTCGAGCCCTGCTGCTTCTTGATCTTGTCGATGATCGCATTGACCTCTTCGTCACCGACGTTGACGTCGACCTTGCGGCGAAGATAGCGGTTCCACGACAGCTCTGCCTCGATCTGGCGCTTGAGCGAACGGTCTGCCGATCCGATCGTCCGCAAATACGCGCGCATTTCGGTCGGCGTCTTGCCGAAGTTGCGGGCGACCGTGTCGTAGCTCTTGTTGATCTCGTCGGGACCAATTTTGACGTCGGCACTCTTTGCCTGCTGGATCTCGAGCGTTTCGTCGATCAGCTGGCGAACGATGACGAGCTTGTACTGCGCCATTTCCTGCGCCGACAGTTTGAGGTCGCGTGCAGCGAGCAACAGCGCAACGCGCTGGTCGATATCGGTCCCGGTGATCACAGCACCGTTGACGATCGCGGTCGGCTTGCGGATCGTCGGATCGACCTTGCCGAAGATCGTCGGGTTCTTGGGCAGATCGAGCGCGGTCACGCCGGCTTGGTCGGATGCCGCCGCCTCGGGCCCCGCTGGCGCCGGCGCAGTCTGCGCGATCGAGCCCCCGCTCGCGGCCAGCAGCGCGATGATCGCTGCGCCAAATCCGAAGCTGCGACCCAGTCGGGTCGGCTTTGCTGTATCAGTCTTCACGTAATCAAAATCCCATCCCGCACAGCGTGCCCGATCAGCCCAAACCTTCGCGCCCTAGGCCCGGGCTCGAACCGTTGGACGCGGTCCTGCGCCGATCCGTCTGAACCAGTGCTTAGCGGCCAAGGTTTTTGAACGCCAGCGTCAACAAGAAGCCATTGCCCGCCTTGACGTCGCCGGTGGTCTGATAATCCCGTTTCCAGGTAACCCCGAGCTTGAGGCAATCATCCTCATACTGCACGCCGAGCCGGTGCCGTACGGGGTCGAACCCGTCGGCGAGCGACAACGGGTCTTCGTCTCGATTGGTCAGATCGATCACCGTCGAGCCGAACACGGACCAGAAGCGCGAAATCTGCACGCGCGAGCCGACCCGCAATTCCTCGCGATCGCTCAGATCCTCGAGCGTCCGATCGATGTTGCGGTTGAGCCGCAGATATCCGACGAGGAAATAGGTGCTGCGCGAACCGACGGTCGCATCGAGCTCGTTGCGGCGGACCGCGAGGTCGCCTTGGTCGAGCCGGTAGCGGTGGATCACCGAAACCCAGTCATGGAAGCGCAGTTCGGTCCGCCCGACGATGTCCGATACGCGTCCCGAAAGGCCGGTACCGTTGGGAAACAGGGTCGGACGGCTGTTGAGGCGATAGCTTTGCCCGATATTGGTCGTGAGCGAGAAGCCCGGTAGGTCGACTGCCCAGTCAAGCCCGTAAGTCACCCGCGCCGAATCCTCGAAGCGATCGTAGCCGGGAAAGCGGTTGAGCGAGAACAGGTTGGTATCCTCGAGATCGACCGACCGCGAATCCTCGTTCGGAACCGTCGTGGTGCCAGCCTGTGGCGATCCGACGATTTGCACGCGCGGGGTAAGGCGCTGCGTGCCGCCAAGGAGCGCCCCGATGAACGGCCACTTCACGTCGATCGCGAACGCGCCGATCAGGCGGCCGCTGACGCCCGACTCGCCGCGATAGTTTGCCACGCTCGTCGCGAGGATATCGCTGGTACGATAGAGGTCGCCGCGGCCGAGCGCGGTGAAGGTCACCTCTTGACCCCAGGGCGTCAGCTTGCGCAATTCCCATTGCGCGCTGGCAAACGCGCGCTGCGTGTCCTGGCCCGCCGGGCGCTCGATCCCGAGCGTGTTGAGCTGGAAGGTGAGAACGCCGCCGAGCAGACTGTCGGGAATCCGCTTGCGATAATCGATCTCGGGCAGCGCGATCGGTTGGAGCGCCTGGCGGTCGCCGACGCGGAGCGTCTGGACGTACCAACCGGCGACCGAGAAATAGCTGCTCCGGTCGATATGCTCAAGCTTCACGGTGCTGCGCAGCCGGTCGTCGGTCGAGATGTCATAGCGTCGCAGGAACGTCGGGTCGGTGGTCAGGCGCAAGGAACCGCTGAGCGTCCAATCGGGGGTCAGCTGGAAACGCGCAACCCCGTCGAGATAGCCGCGGAACGAATTCGGCGTGCCTGCAGGGGTCGGGGTCAGCAAATCGGTGCTGCGCGGGCTCGCGGTGACATAGCCCGCGATGCGGTACGCGCCGAGCGTGTTGAGCGCGCTATATTCGGCCTTGAGCATCGGCAGCACGGCGCTGAAGATCCGCGGCGTGACCGTAAGCCCTTGGTTCGGCCCGAGCGCGAAATGGTAGGGCTGCGCGAATTCGAAGCCGTTGGTACGGCTGTAGCGCAGGTCGGGCGCGAGCAGGCCGTTGTCGTTGCCGTCGCCGATCGCATTCGAGAAAGCGGGCAACGGAATCGTCGGCAGGCCGAACAAATTGATTCGCGCGCCCTTGTAATAGATCCGGCGTCGATCGGGCCGATAGATCACGCGCACCGCGGTGATCTTCCACGACGGTTCCTTGGGGCAATTGTTCGAATCGGTCACACCGCACGGCGTGTAGGCGGCATCCTCGAGCACGACGGTCTCGTCGAGCGAGCGCGTTCCCTTGCGTGCAGCCAGTCGTCCACCCTTTTCGAGCACGAGCAGCATGTTGTCGACCATGCCGTCCTTGAGCGCATCGGTCAGCTCGATCGAATCGCCATAGGCGGTGTCGCCGCCGGGGTTGACCACCGCGACATTGCCGTCCGCGTGGACCTTGCCGGTCTTGCGGTCCCATACCACCGTATCGGCGCGCAACCGATTGCCGGCGCGGTACATTCGCACGTCACCCTTGGCGGTGACCATGTCGCCCTTGCTGTCATATTCCAGCGTCGTGGCGTTGAACTGGACTTGGTCCTCGCCCGTGCTCGGCGTCGTCGCGGGCGGCGGGGGAGGGACGGTCCGCGTCTGCAGATCCTGCGCGAAGGCGGGCGCGGCCGCCCAGACGAGCGGAAACACACAGCTGGCGAGAAAGGAGGCACGCTTCACGTCGGAACTAACACCCTGATGCGAGAAAGCGCCCGATCTGTCGCCGGATACCGCTGGTCGATCCCGCCCTATCGCATCGACCTTGCCTCGCTGCAATCGTGCTGCGGCGAATTCCCCCGGCGATTTCCTGGGGTCGATCCTTTGCCAGCAGCGTCTGGCTGTCCTAGAGACATTCGACTCATTCGACGACCAGACCACATCGAGGCTTTCATGCACATCGAACTTTCCAGCGCCGCGCCGGCGTCCGCCGCGGCGATCGCCTTTCCCGTCGAGAAGGACGGGCTTGCCCGGCTCGCGACTACGCTCGTCGACGCGGCGGCGCTCGATCTCGTCAAGGCCGCGGCCCGCGCGAGCCGCTTCGAGGGCGAGGCGGCGAGCGTCGTCGAGGCCTTCGTGACCGACGGTGCGGGCGGGGTGCGGCGCGTGTTGCTGCTCGGCACGGGCGCGGGCAGCGAGCCCGACTATGAGCGCGCCGGCGGTGCGCTGACCGCTCGCTTGCTGACCTCGGGCGTCACGAGCGCGAGCGTCGATTTCACCGGCACGGGCGCCACCCCGAACGCGGTTGCGCGCTTTGCCGGAGCGGCAGCACAGCGCGGCTGGCGTCACGACGTCTATCGCACCAAACTCCCCGAAAAATCGAAGCCGACGCTGACCTCGATCGTCCTGCACGGCGCGCCCGAAGCGACCGATGCCGCGTGGAGCAAGCAGAAGGCGCTGACCGAGGGCCTCGAGCTGACGCGCACGCTCGTCGCCGAGCCGCCAAACGTCATCTATCCCGAAACCTTCGTCGCCAAGGTGCTGGCCGAAGTCGAGGGCCTTGGGCTCGAAGTGACCGTGCTTGGCGAGGACGAGATGCGCGAGCTAGGCATGGGCGCATTGCTCGGCGTGTCGCAGGGTTCGGCCAAGGACGCGCGGCTGCTCGCACTGAAATGGAGCGGGGCAGGCGCCGGTGATCCCGAGCTGGCGCTGGTCGGCAAGGGCGTCACCTTCGACACCGGCGGCATTTCGCTCAAGCCCGGGCCCGGCATGGAAGACATGAAGTGGGACATGGGTGGTGCTGGCGCGGTCGTCGGCGCGATGAAGGCGATCGCCGGGCGCAAGGCCAAGGCCAATGTGATCGGCGTGTGCGGCCTCGTCGAGAACATGCCCGATGGCGATGCGATCCGTCCCGGTGACGTGCTCACCTCGATGTCGGGGCAGACGATCGAGATCCTCAACACCGATGCTGAGGGGCGTCTGGTGCTGTGCGACGCGGTCACTTGGGTGCAGCGCACGCATCGCCCAAAGACGATCGTCGATCTTGCAACGCTCACTGGCGCGATGATCATCAGCCTCGGCTCGGAGCATGGCGGCATCTTCGCCAATGATGACTCGCTCGCCGATCAGCTGCTCGCGGCGGGCAAGGCGTCGGGCGACTTGCTGTGGCGCTTCCCGCTGGGCGAGGCGTACAACAAGTTGATCGACTCGCCGATCGCCGACATGAAGAACGTCGGTCCGCGCGGGGCGGGGTCGATCACTGCCGCGCAGTTCATCCAGCGCTTCGTCGATCCGGGCGTGAAATGGGCGCATCTCGACATCGCCGGGATGGTGTGGTCCGACAAGGCCGGCCCGAACTACGACAAGGGCGCGACCGGGTACGGCGTGCGTCTGCTCGACCGATTCGTCGCGGATAACTTCGAGGGGTAAGCCGCAAAATCCCCCTCCCGCTTGCGGGAGGGGATTAAGAAGGGGCGGGAAGGGGGGAGAAACATGCAAGTCGACTTCTACCACCTCACCGCGCAGCCGCTGGAACGCGTGCTCCCGCGTATCGCCGAGCGCGTCGTCGAGACCGGCGGCCGCCTGTTGGTCGTCGCCGAAAGCGTCGACCAGCGCGGCGCGCTCGACCGCCTGCTGTGGACCTATGCCCCCGACAGCTTCTTACCCCACGCACAAGCCGACGGCGAGAGCGACGCCGCCCAGCCGATCCTCATCACCGACCGCCCCGCCGCCGCCAACGCCGCGCGCAACATAGCGCTCGCTGACGGCGTGTGGCGCGAGGAAGCGCTCGGCTTCGACCGCGCCTTCCACTTCTTCGACGAGGAGCGCATCACACAAGCGCGCGCCGCGTGGAAAGCGCTCGCCGATCGCTCCGGGATCGAGCGCCGCTACTGGAAACAGAATGACAGCGGCCGGTGGGAGCAAGCCGCCTGAGGCTTGCATCCGACCGGGCGCCCGACTAGGGGAGCGCGACTTTCCAAACGCCTTTCAAACACAGGAGCTTCACGGTCATGGCCGCGAACCGCACTTTTTCGATCATCAAGCCCGACGCCACGCGTCGCAACATCACCGGTGCCGTCACCAAGATGCTCGAGGAAGCAGGCCTTCGCGTCATCGCCTCGAAGCGCATCCAAATGACCCGCGAGCAGGCCGAAGGCTTCTACGCGGTCCACAAGGAGCGTCCGTTCTTCGGCGAGCTCGTCAGCTTCATGATCTCGGGCCCGGTCGTCGTCCAGGTACTCGAGGGCGAGAACGCCATGCAGCGCAATCGCGACATCATGGGCGCAACCAACCCGGCGAACGCCGAGCCCGGCACGATCCGCAAGGAGCTCGCCGAGTCGATCGAAGCCAACACCGTGCACGGTTCGGATTCGGACGAGAATGCCGAGATCGAGATCGCCTATTTCTTCAAGCCTGAAGAAATCGTCGGCTGATGCCAAAGTGGCGCGTGCGACGGGCAGGGTCGGCGGATGCCGACCTGCTGTCGCTCGTCGCCAACGCGGCGTTCCTCGACACCTATGCGCCGTCGCTCGCCGGCGCCGATCTCGTCGCGCATTGCCTCAAGAACAATAGCGCGGCGGTTTTTGCCAAATGGCTCGCCGATCCCGCGACGGTCGTCACCGTCGCGGAGATCGAGCCCGGGTTTGCGCCGATCGGCTATGCCGTGCTGACCGCGCCCGACTTTCCGATTGCGCTGCAGCCCGGCGATATCGAACTGCGCCGGATCTACACGCTGCGACAGGCCTATGGCAGCGGCACCGGTGCCGCGCTGATGGCGCAGGCGATCGCCGATGCTGTCCTGGTTGGCGCCAAGCGTGTGTTGCTCGGCGTATGGGATCAGAATGCCCGCGCCCGTGCCTTTTACGAACGCAATGGATTTAGCGTCATCGGCACCCGCGACTTCGTCGTCGGCGGCGAGGTGCATGTCGACCCGGTTTACGCGCGGGGTCTCTGAACCCCGGCTGTAACGCCGTCAGTCCTTCGCCTTCGGCTGCTGACCCGCCCAGATGGCATCGAGCCGCTTCT
This sequence comes from Sphingomonas glacialis, assembly GCF_014653575.1. Lineage (GTDB taxonomy): Bacteria > Pseudomonadota > Alphaproteobacteria > Sphingomonadales > Sphingomonadaceae > Sphingomonas > Sphingomonas glacialis. Next base: position 136,548 of record NZ_BNAQ01000001.1, read on the forward strand.
GCGTCCCGCCGAGTTCGTGGAGCCGCAGGCTCTCGAGCTTGACCGAGCGTCCGAACGGAAACCCGCCCTCGGTCTTCCACCCGATATCGTAGATCCCGCGCGTCGTCCGCGGCGTATCGCCATCCCAATAGGTCAGCGCGATCAGCACCGGCAGCCGCCCGGTCTTCTTATCGGGCCCGCCATCGGTCGCTTTCAGCAAGGCATGGTCGAACCAACCGCGATCGATCGTGTCCGCGACAGTATCCTTGGTGCCGACACCCAGCGCGGTCGGGAAGGTAACGGACGCGTCGCGGATCGCATGGCGGTCGTCATGCGCGAGCAGCAACGCGGTGCCGTTCGAGGCTGGCGCCGCGCGGATGTCGAAGCGTGATTGCTCGCGCGCTGCCTTGATCGAGGCGACCTGCTTGTCGGCTTCGTCTGCGCGGTGATCGGCCCAGTTGAGGTACAGGCTGCCGCCCGCAATGAGCAACCCGGCGACCGCGATGAATTCGCCGAGGTTGATCCAACGCCGCCGCGTCGCCGCTGCTTCGGCCTTGGCGACCGCCTCGGTCGCAGCGACTTGCAGTTCGGGATCGCGCGGCTGGTCGCTCACCGTCCGCCCGCCTCGAGCAAGCGACGCGGCGCGGCGAGTTCCCAGCTGATCGCGATCCGGTCGCCGACGCGGTCCCAATCGGTGTCGTCACGATCGAGCCGCATCGCGACCCAGCCCGATGCGCCGAGATAGGCCGGGCGGAAATAGGTCTCGGGATCGGCTTCGATCAGCATCGCCTGCTCGTCGACCCCGGTGGTCTTGACGATCGCGACGGTTTCACCGTCGCCGTGATGATCATGCCAGAAATAGGCGAAGAACTTGCCATCGACGATCAAAAAGCCGGGCGCGCCATGCGATTCGCGCTCGGTCGTTTCGGGCAAGGCCAGCGCCAGTGCGCGGACCTTGGCGAGGACGGCTGCGGGATCGGGGCTCATCGTCGTACAAACTCCGCCAAAATCTGTGGGTAAAGGCGATGCTCGGCCTCGAGCACGCGCGCGGCAAGGCTATCGGGCGTGTCGCCGGGCAGGATCGCGACCTCGGCTTGACCAAGCACTGCGCCGCCGTCGAGTTCTTCGGTAACGATATGGACCGAGCAGCCAGCAACCGCATCGCCCGCTTCGATCGCACGGGCGTGGGTATCGAGGCCTTTGTACTTGGGCAGGAGCGAAGGGTGGATGTTGATGATCCGGCCCGCCCAGCGCGCCACGAAGCCGTCGGAGAGCAGGCGCATGTAGCCGGCGAGCGCGATGATCTCGACGCCAGCTTCGACAAGCGCGGCGTCGATCGCGGCTTCATAGTCGGCCTTCGGGATGCCCTTGGGCGACTGCGTGAAGGTGGCGAGGCCACGCTCGCGCGCCCAGGCGATGCCGGCGGCGTCTGGTTTGTCCGATGCGACGAGCGCGACGTGATAGTCCTGCGCGGCCTCGACCAGCGCCATCATGTTTGAGCCACGCCCCGAGAGCAGAATACCGACCTTGACGCTCACTGCCCCCCTCCCGCTTGCGGGAGGGGCTGGGGGTGGGCACCCGACATCGACGGTAGCTGACGGTGACCGCGCGCGCCCACCCCCGACCCCTCCCGCAAGCGGGAGGGGGGAAGACGACGTTCACCCATGGTTATGCGTCGCAGTCCAATCGGCACGACCGCCCCACGTCTCGACCGAGCCCGAAACCGTGCACCCGCGCACGCCAGCCTCGATCGTCCCGATCGCGAACACCGTCTCGCCCGCGGCCTCGAGCCCGGCGGTCACCGCCGCGACCTCGTCCGCGGCCACCACAGCGACCATCCCGATCCCGCAATTGAAGGTCCGCGCCATTTCCTCGGGCTCGATATTGCCCTGCGCCTGGAGGAACGCCATCAACCGTGGCTGCGCCCAGGCATCGGCGTCGATCTTCGCATGCGTGCCGTCGGGCAGCACGCGCGGAATGTTCTCGAGCAAGCCGCCGCCGGTGATGTGCGCCAGCCCCTTGATCCGCTTCTCCGCAAGCAACGGCAGCAATGCCTTCACGTAGATGCGCGTCGGCGCCATCAACGCATCGATCAGCAAGACGTCCGCATCGAACAGCGCCGGCCGGTCGAGCTTCCACCCTTTGTCGGCGGCAAGGCGGCGCACGAGCGAAAACCCGTTAGAATGCACACCAGCCGAGGCGAGCCCGAGCACGACGTCGCCCGGCGCGATCGCAGCGCCGGTCAACACCCGATCGCGCTCTACCGCCCCGACGCAGAAGCCTGCGAGATCATAATCGTCGGCGGCATACATCCCCGGCATCTCGGCCGTTTCACCACCGATCAGTGCGCAGCCCGCCTGGCGACAGCCCTCGGCGATCGAGGCGATCACGCGCTCGGCGACCGCGGGGTCGATCTTGGCGGTCGCATAATAATCGAGGAAGAAGAGCGGTTCGGCACCCTGGACGATCAGATCGTTCGCACACATCGCAACCAGATCGATCCCGACCCCGTCATGCGCATTGTGCTCGATCGCGAGCTTGAGCTTGGTCCCGACCCCGTCGTTCGCCGCGACGAGCAGGGGATCGACGAACCCCGCCGCCTTGAGATCGAACAGACCGCCAAAGCCGCCGAGTTCGGCATCGGCACCCGGCCGACGCGTCGCCTTGGCGAGCGGTGCGATCGCGCGCACCAGCGCATTGCCAGCGGCAATCGAGACGCCCGCTTGGGCATAGGTGTAGGACTCGGTGTCCGGGTTCGTTTCGCTCATCGTGCCCGCCTAGCCATATCCTGCTTGGATTTCCACGCCTCCTTCGCCAAAAGGGCGCCGACATGTCGATCCGCCGCCTTTCCACGCCCGTAAAGTTCGCTGCGGCGCTCGCCCTGACCGCGTCGGGAGGGCTGGTGCTCGCGCAAGTCGACGATCCCGATCAAGGTGTCGCCGCCGCCGACAGCTCGGGCAGCTATGAAGTGAGCGGCATTCAAATCGACGTTACCGGCAAGAGCGCCGAGGCCGCGCGCTATGCCGGGTGGCGGATCGCGCAGCGCAAGGGTTGGGACATGCTATCGCGCCGGATGGGCAGGGGCGGGGGCACGCTGCCCGACGGTACGCTCGACGCGATGGTGTCGGGGATTGTCGTCGAGAACGAACAGATCGGCCCCAACCGCTACGTCGCCAAGCTCGGCGTGCTCTTCAGCCGGGCGCGTGCCGGGTCGATCCTCGGCGTTTCGGCCGAGGCGTCGCGCTCGTCGCCGATGCTGACGATTCCGATCGAAGTGAGCGGCGGGGTCGCCACCGGCTTCGAACAGAAGACCGCCTGGCAGGACGCGTGGAGCCGCTATCGCACCGGCAACAGCGCGGTCGATTATGTCCGCCCGACCGGCACCGGCGCCGACGCGCTATTGCTCAACCTCGGCCAGACCGAACGTCCGGGTCGCGGCTGGTGGCGCGTCGTGCTCGATCAATATGGCGCGACCGATGTGCTCGTGCCCAAGGTCACGCTGCGCCGCGAATGGCCCGGCGGGCCGATTATCGGCGTGTTCGAGGCGCGGCATGGCCCCGACAACCGGCTCGTCACGCAGTTCACGCTGCGCGTCGACCGCGCCGACGCGCTCGCTGTTTTGCTCGACGCGGGCGTCAAGCGGATCGACGAAGCCTATCAGGCGGCGTTGCGCGGCGGCGGGCTCAGCGGCGATTCCGGCCTCGCCTATGTCACGCCCGTCGCCACGCCGACGCCGGTCGCCACGCCAACCGAAGTCGTCCCGATCGATCTCGGGATCGACGGCTTGCCGGGCCCCGCCGCGACCAAAAGCGGCGCTACGATCACGGTCCAGGTCGACACGCCCACCGCCGGCTCGGTCACGGGAACCGAGAGTGCGCTTCAGGCGATCCCTGGCGTTCGCTCGGCGATCACCACGAGTCTCGCGATCGGCGGCGTGTCGGTGCTGCGCGTCGCATATGACGCCGATCCGGCGGTATTGCGCGCCGCGCTCGAAGCGCGCGGTTGGAGCGTGAGCGCGAGTGGATCGACGCTCCGCATCCGCCGCGGCGGTTCGGCGGGGCAGGGGAGCCAGCCCACCCCTACCGATTCGCCGACGGGGTGATCTGATGCTCCCGGCACAAATGGCACTTCCGCTCGACTGGCCAGCCGATCCGCGTGACGATGAATTCCTGATCGGGGATTCGAACATGCGGGCGGTGCAGCAGCTCGAACATTGGAGCACCTGGCCCGTGATGGCCGTCGTCGTCACCGGCCCGCGCAAATCGGGTCGCAGTCTGCTGGCGCGCATCTTCGCGGCCAAGACCGGCGGCGGGTTGATCGACGATGCCGAGCGGCAGAACGAGACGAGCATCTTCCACGCGTGGAACCGCGCGCAGGAGGATCGCCGCCCGGTCGTGATCGTCGCCGACGCACCGCCGCCCGAATGGTCGATCAAGCTCCCCGACCTGCGATCGCGCCTTGCCGCGAGCCCTACGGTGCGGATCGGCGATCCCGACGAGGCGCTGATGCGCGCAATCTTCGAGCGTCAGTTCCTCAGGCGTGGTATCGACGCGCGGCCGGAGGTGATTCAATGGCTCGTCCTGCGGGTGGAACGCACCCATATCAGCTTGCTGCGCACGGTCGATCTGCTCGACCAGGCGCTGCTGGCGCGGCACAAGCGCCTGTCTATCCCGCTCGCACGGGTGACGTTGATCGAAGCCGGACTGATCCCGGGCGCGGCACCCGACTTGTTCCCCGAATCGACGGAAACCCGATGACCCGCCCAGCCCATCTCGCGAGCCTGGACCATGACGACGATCCGTTTGCGGGCAGCGAGGGGAGCGACCGCTATTTCAATCGCGAGCTCTCCTGGCTCGCCTTCAACCGCCGCGTGCTCGAGGAAGCGTGCAACACCGCGCATCCGCTGCTCGAGCGTGTGCGCTTCTTGTCGATCTCGGGGTCGAACCTCGACGAATTCTTCATGGTCCGCGTGGCTGGGCTCAAGGGCCAGCAGCTTCAAGACGTCGCGCGGTTGTCGAACGACGGACTGACGTCGGGCCAGCAGCTCGCCGCGATCGTTGCCGAGGCCGATGCGCTGGTGACGAGCCAGCGCGACGTGTGGCGCGACTTGCGCCGTCAGCTCGCCGAGACCGGCATCGCGGTGCTCAGCTCGCGGACGATCGACGAGGCGCTGTCGGGCGAGGATCTCGCCTGGCTCGAAACACAGTTCCGCGAGCAGCTCTTCCCGATCCTGACCCCGCAAGCGCTCGACCCCGCGCATCCCTTCCCGTTCATCCCCAACAAGGGGCTCGCGGTGATGTTCGACCTCGTCCGCATCTCGGACGACCAGCCGATCCGCGAGCTTGTCATGATCCCCGCGCCGATGCCGCGCTTCCTGCGCTTGCCGGGCGAGAAGGCGCGCTACATCGCGGTCGAATCGCTGGTGAAGCGTTTCGCCCCGCTCGTCTTCCCGGGCTACCGCGTGATCGGCGGCGCCGAGTTCCGCGTGCTGCGCGACAGCGATCTCGAGATCGAGGAAGAAGCCGAGGATCTCGTTCGCTACTTCGCCAATGCGATCAAGCGGCGTCGGCGCGGCCGCGTAATCCGGCTCGAACTCGAAAGCGGCATGCCCAAGCGGCTCGGCTCGGTGCTCCGCGACGAACTCGGCGGCGCGGATTGCTTCGTCACCGAGAGCGGCGCGTTTCTCGGCGTCGGCGATCTCGAGGCGATCGTCGACGAGGATCGCCCCGATCTCAAATTCCCGCCCTTCTCGCCGCGTTTCCCCGAGCGAGTTCGCGAATATGGGGGCGACTGCTTCGCCGCGATCAAGGCGAAGGACATCGTCGTCCACCACCCGTACGAGACCTTCGACGTGGTGCTCGCCTTCCTCAAGCAAGCCGCCGCCGACCCCGACGTCGTCGCGATCAAGCAGACGCTGTACCGCGCCGGCAAGCAGCCCGCCGTCATCAACGCGCTGATCGCCGCGGCCGAAGCGGGCAAGTCGGTCACCGCGGTGGTCGAATTGAAGGCGCGCTTCGACGAGGAACAGAATTTGCTGTGGGCCTCGGCGCTCGAACGCGCGGGCGTCCAGGTCGTCTATGGCTTCATCGACTGGAAGACGCACGCCAAGGTCTCGATGGTCGTCCGCCGCGAGAGCGGGCAATACCGGACCTACTGCCATTTCGGGACGGGCAATTACCACCCGATCACCGCCAAGGTGTATACCGACCTCAGCTTCTTCACCGCCGACCCGCGGCTCGGGCTCGATGCCGCGCAGATGTTCAATTACATCACCGGCTATGTCGAACCCGAGAACATGGCGCTGATCAGCCTATCGCCGCGCGACTTGCGCCCGCGGCTGATGCGGCTGATCGATACCGAGATCGCCAACGCCAAGGCCGGCCGCCCGGCCGCGATCTGGGCGAAGATGAACTCGGTGGTCGACCCGGCGGTGATCGACAAGCTCTACGAAGCGAGCGACGCCGGAGTGCAGATCGACCTCATCATCCGCGGGATCTGTTGTCTCAAGCCCGGTGTCCCGGGCCTGTCGGAGAACATCCGCGTGAAATCGGTGATCGGCCGCTTCCTCGAGCACAGCCGCATCTGGTGCTTCGGCAATGGCGGGATGCTGCCCAACGACGGCGCGCAGGTGTTCATTTCCTCCGCGGACTGGATGCAGCGCAATTTCGATCGCCGGATCGAATATATGCTGCCGATCGAGAACAAGACCGTCCACCAGCAGATCCTCGACCAGGTGATGGTCGCCAATCTGATCGACAACGAACAGAGTTGGGAGCTGCAGGGCGACGGGTCATACGTCCGCACGCAGCCGGGCGACCGGCCGTTCAACCTGCATCGCTATTTCATGACCAACCCGTCGCTGTCGGGGCGCGGCGCCTCGCTCGCGGCGAGTGGTTCGGTGCCAAAGCTTTCGCTCCGAAATCGGCGCTAAGCCGATGGACACCACCCCCAGGATCTCGGCGGCGTCACCTGACAACGCTGTCTCCGGTAATCGCGTCGTCGCGCGCGAGCAGGATCCCGCCGAGCCGCGCACCGCGATCATCGATATCGGATCGAATTCGATCCGCCTCGTTGTCTATCAAGGGCCTGAGCGAATGCCCGCGACCTTGTTCAACGAGAAGGTGATGGCCGGGCTCGGCCGCGGCCTGGCCGAGACTGGCGCGATTGCCGAGACAGGCATCACGGTGGCCAAGGACGCGCTCGCGCGCTTCGCTGCTGTTGCGCGCGAGATGGAAGTGACCCGGCTGCGCACCGTCGCGACCGCAGCGGTGCGCGATGCCTCGAACGGTAAGGTCCTGCTCGATGCGGCGCGCGATCTCGGGCTCGAGGTCGAATTGCTCAGCGGCGAGCAGGAAGCGACCGGTGCCGGCTACGGCGTGTTGTCTGCGATCCCGCAGGCCGATGGTATCGTCGGCGATCTCGGCGGCGGCAGCCTCGAGCTGATCCGCATTCGTGGCGGCAAGGTCGGCGACCGCGTGTCCTTCCCGCTCGGCGTCCTGCGCATCGGCGCGATCCGCGACAAGGGGCCGGGCGTGTTGCAGCGCGAGGTCGCGCGTGCGCTCGATCGCGCGGGCTGGACGGGGAAGGGGGCGGGGTTGCCGCTCTATCTCGTCGGCGGATCATGGCGCGCGCTCGCGCGGCTCGACATGCACCTCGGCAGTTACCCGCTTCCCGTGATCCACGAATATGCGATGTCCGCCGAAGCGATCGCGCGGATGGGGCGGACGATCAGCCACGTCAACAAGAGCTGGCTGCGCGCGATCCCGGGCCTGTCCGCCGCACGCGCGGCAACGCTGAGCGACGGGACCGCGCTGCTCGTGTCTTTGCTCAAACATCTCGGCAGCGACACCACGATCGTCTCGGCCTTCGGGCTGCGCGAAGGACTGCTCTACGGCGCGCTAGACCCGGACGTCCGCGCGCAGGATCCGCTGATCGTCGCTACGCGCGACGAAGGCCGGCGGCATGGCCGCTTCGCCGAGCATGGCGACTTGCTCGATCGCTGGATCGCGCCGCTCTTCACGCGCGACCGGCCCGAAATGGCGCGACTGCGGCTCGCGGCGTGCTTGCTCGCCGATGTCGGTTGGCGCGCCAATCCCGAGTTCCGCGCAGAGCGTGGCGTCGAGGTCGCGCTCCACGGCAATTGGGTCGCGGTCGACGCGCGCGGTCGCGCGCTGATCGCGCAGGCGCTCCACACGAGTCTGGGGGGCGGGGTCAACACGCCAGCGCCGCTCGCGGTGCTCGCCGATCCGCTCGACTTGAAGCGCGCGGTGCATTGGGGGCTGGCGATGCGGCTCGGGCAGCGGATGAGCGGTGGGCTCGCCGGACCGCTCCAGCGCTCGTCGCTCGCCGACGATGGCGAGACGGTGACGCTGCGCGTGAAGAGCAGCGATATCGCGCTGTATAGCGAGACGGTCGAGCGGCGTCATGCCTCGCTGGCAACGGCGCTGGGACGCAAGGCGGTGATCGTAGAGTAGCCTCCCGTCACCCCGGGCTCGTCCCGGGGTCCACCGGGATACGCGCACAACACGCGCAGGACGCGCGGCACGGTGGACCCCGGCACAAGGCCGGGGTGACGGACGGGGTTAAGTTCGTCGAACGTCGGCTAAACCGCGATATCCTCGGTCCGCGTCATCTTGAGCTTGCCGTTGACCACCGCAAACGCCAGCCGCCCCTCGACCAGATCGAGCGCGTCGCGCCCGAACTGCTCGAAGCGCCAGCCCTGCAGGATCGACAGCCCCTCGCGCTGCCCAGCCGCGAGCGCGTCGATATCGTCTGTCCGAGCCAGCAACCGCGCGGCGACGTCGATTTCTTTCGAGCGGATCTTGAGCAGCAGCTTGAGCAGATCGGCGACCAGCGCGCCGTCCTTGCCCATCCCCGGCTTGCGGTCGTCGCGCGACGGCAGTTCGTCGGCCGACATCGGCTCGGCATGCTCGAGCGCCGCCATCAGCCGCGCGCCGATGTCGTTCTGCGCCCAGGTCGCGGAAAGCCCGCGCACCTTGGCGAGATCGGCCTGCCGCTTGGGCGCATGGCCCGCGAGATCGGCGATCGTCTCGTCCTTGACGATCCGCCCGCGCGGCAGATCCTTGCCGCGCGCCTCGATCTCGCGCCAGCGCGCCAGCGCCTTCAAGCGGCCGAGCACCTCGGGCTTGCGGCTCGGCACCTTGATCCGGCGCCACGCTTCCTCGGGATCGTTGGCGTAATTCTTGGGATCGCCGAGCCGCTCCATCTCCTGGTCGAGCCACGCGCCGCGACCGGTCTTGCGCAGCCGCTCGAGCATCTTGGGGAATATCTTGGCGAGATGCGTCACGTCGCCGATCGCATATTCGATCTGGCGCGCGTCGAGCGGCCGGCGGCTCCAATCGGTGAAGCGCGCGCCCTTGTCGACCGTGATGCCGAGCCAGGCATCGACGAGGTTCGAATAGCCGACCTGCTCGCCTTGCCCCAGCGCCATCGCCGCGACTTGCGTGTCGAACAGTGGATGCGGCGTCGTGCCGGTGAGGTTGTAGACGATTTCGAGGTCCTGCCCACCGGCATGGAAGACCTTGAGCACGTCCTCGTTATTGACCATGAGCTGGAGCAGCGGGCTCATGTCGAGCCCCGGCGCGAGCGGGTCGATCGCCGCCGCCTCGTTCTCATCGGCGATCTGGATCAGGCAGAGTTCGGGCCAGAAGGTGTTCTCGCGCATGAACTCGGTGTCGATGCAGACGAAATCGGCTTGCGACATTCGGGCGCAGAGATTGGCGAGGGTGGCACTGTCGGTGATCAGGGGATGGATATGCATCTCCACCCCATAGCGAGGGTCGCGCGCCTTGACAAAGGCGGGTTGTAGAGGGAAGCGCATCGACCATATTCGCCGTCGCCCCGGCGGAGGCCGGGGCCGCTGCGTTGTCAGGCGTTGCGCTCCGATACACAGCGGCCCCGGCCTTCGCCGGGGCGACGAACATGAGAAGATCTATGCACGCTTATCGCACTCATACTTGCGCCCAGCTCCGCGCCGCGGACGTCGGCACCACGGTTAAGCTGTCGGGCTGGGTCCATCGCAAGCGCGATCACGGCAATCTGCTGTTCGTCGATCTGCGCGACCATTACGGCATCACGCAGATCGTCACCGACAGCGACAGCCCGGCGCACGCCGTGCTCGACAAGCTGCGCCCCGAGTCGGTCGTGACGATCACCGGCGAGGTCGTCGCCCGCTCGGCCGAGACGGTGAACGCCAACCTTCCATCGGGCGAGATCGAAATCCGCGCGCGCGACGTCGTCGTCCAGTCGTTCGCGCATGAGCTGCCCATGCCGGTGTTCGGCGAGGCCGAATATCCCGAGGAAATCCGCCTCAAGTACCGCTATCTCGATCTGCGCCGCGAGCGGCTCCACGCCAACGTGCTGCTGCGCTCGAACGTCATTTCGTCGCTGCGCCAGCGGATGATCGGGCAGGGGTTCACCGAATTCCAGACACCGATCCTCACCGCCTCTTCGCCCGAAGGCGCGCGCGACTATCTCGTCCCCAGCCGCGTCCATCCCGGCAAGTTCTACGCGCTCCCGCAGGCGCCGCAGATGTTCAAGCAGCTGCTGATGGTCGCGGGCTTCGACCGCTATTTCCAGATCGCACCGTGCTTCCGCGACGAAGACGCGCGCGCCGATCGGTCTCCGGGTGAATTCTACCAGCTCGATTTCGAGATGAGCTACGTCACGCAGGACGACGTCTTCGCCGCGATCGAGCCCGTGCTCCACGGCGTGTTCGAGGAATTCGCCAACTGGCAGGGCAAGGGTCGCACCGTCTCGGCGCTGCCGTTCAAGCGCATCCCGTACCGCGAATCGATGCTCAAGTACGGCAACGACAAGCCTGACCTGCGCAACCCGCTGATCATCACCGACGTGTCCGAGCACTTCAAGGGTTCGGGCTTCGGTCGCTTTGCCTCGATGGTCGAGGGCGGCGACGTCGTCCGCGCGATCGCGGCGCCGAACACGCACGAGAAGAGCCGCAAGTTCTTCGACGAGATGAACAGCTGGGCGCAGAGCGAAGGCTTCCCCGGCCTCGGCTATGCGACGCAGAAGGACGGCGTGTTCGGCGGCCCGATCGCCAACAACCACGGCCAGGATGGCATGAAGGCGATCGCCGAGGCGCTCGGCCTCGGCCCTAACGACGGCATCTTCTTCGCAGCCGGCAAGGCGGCGCAGGCCGCCAAGCTTGCCGGCCTTGCGCGCACGCGCGTTGCCGACCAGCTCGGCCTGATCGACGACAAGCGCTTCGAATTCTGCTGGATCGTCGATTTCCCGATGTTCGAATATGACGAGGACGCCAAGAAGGTCGACTTCAGCCACAACCCCTTCTCGATGCCGCAGGGCGAGATGGAAGCGCTCGAGACCAAGGATCCGCTCGATATCCTCGCGTTCCAGTACGACATCGTCTGCAACGGCATCGAGCTGTCGTCGGGCGCGATCCGGAACCATCGCCCCGAGATCATGTACAAGGCGTTCGAGATCGCTGGCTATACACAGGCCGATGTCGATACGAACTTCGCGGGCATGATCAACGCGTTCAAGTTCGGCGCGCCGCCACATGGCGGGTCGGCGCCGGGCGTCGACCGCATCGTCATGCTGCTGGCCGACGAACCCAACATTCGCGAGGTCATCACCTTCCCGATGACGCAGAAGGCCGAGGATCTGATGATGGGCGCGCCCAACTTCGCGACGCCCAAGCAGCTCAAGGAATTGAACCTCCGCTCGACCGCCGGCGTCGCGACCGCGAAGCCCGCAGACGAAGCGGTGCGTCCGGCCTAACGCTCTCCCGTTTCGGGAAGGCCTGGCGCGAAAAGGCTCCCCTCCCGCGCGAGGGGGCTGCCCGTAAAGACTCCCCTCCCGCTTGCGGGAGGGGCTGGGGGCGGGCAGTGTCACCCCATGACAACGAACCGCGCATTTCCTCTCCCAACTCCTCGCGCCAGCGGGAGGAGACTATGACGATCCAACTCTCCGACTACGAATCGGGCAAACCATTCGACGGCGATTACGACGCCGAGCTCAAAAAGCTCCAGACGCGCCTGTCGCATATCCAGGTCGCGCACATCGTCCACCGCAAACGCGCGATCGTCCTGCTCGAAGGCTGGGATGCGGCGGGCAAGGGCGGCATCATCCAGCGGCTGTGCGCCGACTGGGATCCGCGCAATTTCGAGGTCTGGCCAATCAAGGCGCCGACCCAGGACGAGCTCGATCGGCACTTCCTGTGGCGCTTCTGGACCAAGCTCCCGGCGTGCGGCGACATCGCGGTGTTCGATCGCAGCTGGTACGGCCGTGTGCTCGTCGAGCGCGTCGAAAGCTATGCCAAGGACGCCGAGTGGAAGCGCGGTTACGACGAGATCAACGAATTCGAGGCGCAGCAAGCCGATTCGGGAACGACGATCGTCAAGTTGTTCGTCCATGTCTCGACCAAGGAGCAGGACGAGCGGCTCGCCAGCCGGCTCGATCATCCCTGGAAGCGCTGGAAGACCGGCGCCGACGATTATCGCAACCGCGAGAAGCGGCCGGCGTATCTCGACGCGATGCACGACATGTTCAAGCGCACCGATACGCGCTGGGCACCGTGGACGGTGATCGACGGCAACGACAAGAAAGCCGGCCGCATCGCCGCGCTCACCGCGATCGCCGAGCGGCTCGAGGCGCATGTCGACATGACGCCACCCGAGCTCGACCCGGCAATCGAGGCGATCGCGCGCAAGGCGCTGGCACGCAAGCCCTGACGGGCCGGCGCGTCAGCGGCGCGCGATCAGATCCATAGCAGGACGAGCGGGACGATCGTTCCCGCGACGAGCATTGCGATCGAGACCCGTCGCATCGAGCGGATCGACAGTGCAATCACCAGGCCCGTGATCGTCGAAGCGCACAAGGCGATCGACAGCAGGACGACGAAGATCTTGAGCGGCAGCGGGGACGGCCGCTTGGGGCCGGCGCGCTCGGCCTCGCCGCGCGGCTTGGCCGCTTCGCCGGTGGGCTTGGGTTGCTCGGCGCGCGGCGGGCGGGGCGGGCCCTGATCCTTGTGGACGCTGGCGATCCACACGATCCAGTTCGGCGGCGTGCCGCCATAGCCGCGCGCTTCCTGCAGCCGGAAGGTTTGCAACGCACCGCTGACCGAGAACAGCAGGATCATCGGCGCGAAGAATAGGCCGAGATAATGGTGATAGCGGCGCAAGGTCCGCAGCGTGTTGGGTCTCATCCGCGATGTGCTACGCGAACGATACGACTCGGGCAATTGCGGACCTTACGCGGGTGCGAAGTCGCCCGTTTCGTCCATCACATGCAGCACGCCGTCGGCAATCGCGAAATAGGCGCCGCGCAACCGCAGCGTCCCGGCGGCTTCGGCTTCGCGGATGTTGGGGAAGGTGCGGAGATTGGCGATGCTGACGCGCACCGTTTCGAGCTCCATCTCGCGGATCGCGGCGGGGCCAGTGCCGTGCTCGGCGACGATCCGGTCACGCGCCGAATCGAGCATGTCGATCCAATGCGCGATGAAGCCGCCTTCGCCCGGCGCCTTGCCCTCGAACGCGCGCGTCAGCGCCGCGTTGACGCCGCCGCACGATCCGTGGCCCATCACGACGATCTCGCCGACCTTGAGCTGGCTCACCGCGAATTCGAGCGCGGCCGAAACGCCGTGGCGCGACCCGTCGAGCTCGAACGGCGGCACCAGATTGGCGACGTTGCGGACGACAAAGATCTCGCCCGGCGACGTGTCGAACACTTGCGCTGGATCGACTCGGCTGTCCGAACACGCGATCACCATTACCTTGGGGCTCTGCCCCTCGGCCAATTCCGCCCAGCGGTCGCGCTGACGGATGTAGTCGGTGGAACGGAAGCGGTGATACCCGCCGACGAGGTCGCTGAAATCGGTCATGTGCTGCTTTTAACGGAGGAGAAGAGGGGGTGGCAAGCCGCGTCGTCAATCGCTATCTGCACAGCCATGAACGAGATGTCCCCGCTCGCCCGCCCGCCCCGTGAACGCAAGCCCGACTGGCTGCGGGTGAAGGCGCCCACTTCGGCGGGGTTCGCCGCGACCCGCGAACTGATGCGCTCGAAGAGCCTGACGACCGTCTGCGAAGAAGCGGCCTGCCCCAACATCGGTGAATGCTGGAGCAAGAAACACGCGACGGTGATGATCCTCGGCGATACCTGCACGCGCGCCTGCGCGTTCTGCAACGTCAAGACGGGGATGCCGCGCGCGGTCGATAAACTCGAACCGCAGAATGTCGCCGATGCGGCGGCGCAGATGGGTTTGCAGCACATCGTCGTAACCTCGGTCGATCGTGACGATCTGCCCGACGGCGGCGCGTCGCAGTTCGTCAAGGTGATCCAGGCGCTCCGCGCGACCACGCCGACGACGACGATCGAAATCCTCACCCCCGATTTCCGCAACAAGACGCAAGCCGCGGTCGAGTCGATCGTCGAGGCCGGCCCCGACGTCTACAACCACAATCTCGAGACCGTCCCGCGGCTCTACACGACGATCCGCCCGGGTGCCCGCTACTACGCATCGCTGCGCTTGCTTGAGAGCGTCAAGCGCCACGACCCGCGGATCTTCACCAAGTCGGGCGTCATGCTCGGACTCGGCGAGGAGCGGCTCGAAGTCCATCAAGTGATGGACGACATGCGAAGCGCCGAAATCGACTTCCTGACGATGGGGCAGTACCTTCAGCCCACTCCGCGCCACGCCAAGGTGATGGACTTCATCCCGCCAGCTACGTTCGACGCGTATGCAGCGATCGCGCGCGCGAAGGGCTTCCTGCTCGTGGCAAGCTCGCCGCTGACGCGCTCGAGCTATCACGCCGGCGACGATTTCGCCCGCCTGCGTGCCGCGCGTGAGGCAAAGTTCGCAGTCCGGTAATGCCGCGTCATTCCGAAACCCGGCGATTGCCCTACACTCCAGAGCAGATGTTCGATCTGGTCGCCGATGTCGGCCGCTATGCCGAGTTCCTCCCATGGGTCTCGGCGATCCGCGTCCGCTCGAACAGCGCGACCGAGCTTACCGCCGACATGATCGTCGGGTTCAAGGGCCTGCGCGAGACCTTCACCTCGAAGGTCGACAAGGAACGCCCCAACCGCATCCATGTCGAATATCTCGACGGGCCGCTCAAATATCTGCGCAACGACTGGGTGTTCCGGCCCGACGGGGCGGGTTGCGCGGTCGACTTCACCGTCGACTTCGCGTTCAAGAACCGCGTGTTCGAAATGCTCGCGGGCCAGGTGTTCGGCACCGCGCTGCGCAAGATGATCGGCGCGTTCGAGGACCGCGCGGCGGTGCTTTACGCGTCGCCCGCGGCCTCGGGTGGCAATAGCAGCTCGAGCGCGCACAGCGCCGCCTGAAGCCGCACCCCGCCGCGTCCGAGATTGCCGAAATCCTTGCGATCGGCGACGACATGTCCCGGATCGGCACCGCGTTCGGCGCGTGCGAAGACGACGGTGCCGACAGGCTTTTTCTCGGTCCCACCGCCTGGCCCCGCGACGCCGGTAATGGCCACGGCAATGTCGGCGCCAGTCGCCTCGAGCGCGCCCTGCGCCATGCTCCACGCGGTCGCCACCGACACCGCCCCGAAGGTCTCCAGCACATCGGCGCTGACGTTGAGCATCTCGAGCTTGGCGTCGTTCGAATAGGTCACGAACCCGCTCTCGAACATCTCGGACGATCCCGGGATCTCGGTCAGCGCCGCCGCGACGAGCCCGCCGGTGCAGCTTTCCGCCAGCGTCACGCGGCGTCCGGCTGCGAGATTGGCGGTGACGACCTTGCGCGCTGCCTCGACCAGCTCGGCGGGCAGGATCGAATCGATCTTATCCATGGGTCGGGCAAATCGAGAAGGGTGCGCGCGTCTTGCTGCGGCCGGTACCGAGCTGGAACAGTTCGACCACCAGCGCGGCGGTGTTGGCGACGGGCAGCGGAGCGAGCAGCCCGGTGATGCGATCGATCCGCGGGCAGTCGCCGGGCTTGATGTCCTTGGCGATCAGCGGCCCCATGATCGTCGAGATCAGCGGGCGCAGCACGTCGGGGTTCATGTCACGCAGCTGTTCACCGCCGAGCTTGCCGATCGCCGGCTTTGCGGCGACCCACGCCGCATCGCCATTGGCGCGATAGCGCGCGATCAGCGCGGGGAGCCCCGCGCGCAGCGTCGCCGTCGCCGGGAGCGCCGTCGCACACGTCTTGCCGACCGCGTCGAGCACGTCAGGCAGCGCGACCTGGACGAGCGACTGCCCTTCTTGCGTGGTGAGGCATGGCAGGTCGGTCGGGGCCGCTTGCGCGCCGACCATCGCGGTCGCCCCGATCCAGAGTGCTGCGAATGTGCGCAATCGCTTCATTTCTTGCCCCCTGGAACGCGGACCGTCGCCGCCGCCTGCGCCGCGATGCCTTCGCCGCGCCCGGTGAAGCCGAGCCGCTCGGTCGTCGTCGCCTTGATGCTGACCTGATCCGTGTCGAGCTGCAAGAGGTCTGCGATCCGGTCGCGCATCGCAGCGCGGTGCGGGCCGATCTTGGGCTCCTCGCACATCAATGTCAGATCGACGAAATCGATGATCCCGCCGCGCTCGGTGATGAGCGAGGCGGCATGCTGGAGGAACTGCGCCGAGTCGGCACCACGCCATTGCGGGTCGCTCGGCGGGAAGTGCGTGCCGATATCGCCCGCCGCGATCGTGCCAAGCAGCGCATCGGTGATCGCGTGGAGCGCGACGTCGGCGTCGCTGTGTCCCGACAGGCCCTTGTCGTGCGGAATCTTGACGCCACCGAGCCACAGCTCCTCGCCTACTTCGAGCCGATGGACGTCGAACCCGGTCGCCATGCGCGTGCGCAGCGTGGTGGCGAGGCGGTCCTCGGCGGCGGCGAAATCGGCGGGGTGGGTGATCTTCTCGAGCATGGGGTCTCCTGCGACCAGCGCGACGCTGCCGCCGGCGGCACGCACCATTTGCGCGTCGTCGGTCGGTTCGTCACCCGATCCGTCATTTGGCCAGCCGCGATGCGCGGCGAGGGCGGTTGGAAAGAGAAAGGCCTGTGGTGTCTGGATGCGATGCAGCGAGTCGCGCGGCACGGTTTCCCCGAGCTCGGCATCGCCCTTGGCGAGCGTGTCGGCGACGGGAAGGGCAGGGACGGCGCCGTCATGCGTATCGAGCGCGGCGAGCAGTCGATCGATGACCGCGGCGCTGAGGAACGGCCGGGCGGCGTCATGGATCAGGACTCGCGCTACCCCATCCGTCGCCCCGGCGGAGGCCGGGGCCGCTGCGTTGTTCGCGTCGTTCGCTACAACGAGGCGGCCCCGGCCTTCGCCGGGGAGACGGTCGAGCGCTTCCAGGCCGGCGAGCACCGACAACCGCCGCGAAGCGCCGCCGATCACATACTCCACTTCGCCAAGCGCCGCGCGCAACGCCGCTTCCTGACCAGCGCCGATCACCACGATAACCCGGTCGATCGCCGGATGCGCTGACAGCGCAGCATAAGAGTACGCCAGCACGGCCTTGCCGCAGAGCGGCGCATATTGCTTGGGGATCGGGCTGCCCGAGCGCACGCCGGTTCCTGCGGCGACGATCAACGCAGCGGTGCGGGGGTTCGTCATGCGATGAGCGCCTAGCCCAACCGCGCGCGACCCGCCAGCCCAGCTGCATATGCTTGCCGCTTCGCGCCCTTTCCCCTATAGGCTGCCCGTTTTTCAGGCAGACCCTATCCCGTGACTTCGCGCCTCGCCCCGCTCCAGATTGGCCCCGTGACGATCGCCTCGCCGGTGATTCTCGCACCGATGACGGGCGTTACCGACATGCCGTTCCGCACGCTCGTGCGGCGCTATGGTTCGGGGCTCAACGTCACCGAGATGGTGGCGAGCCAGGCCGCGATCCGTGAGACGCGCCAGTCGCTGCAAAAGGCCGCCTGGGCACCGATCGAGAACCCCGTCTCGATGCAGCTGGTCGGCTGCACGCCGTACGAAATGGGCGAGGCGGCAAAGCTCAGCGAGGATCGCGGCGCCGCGATCATCGACATCAACATGGGCTGCCCAGTGCGCAAGGTCACCAACGGCGATGCCGGCTCGGCGCTGATGCGCGATCTCGACATGGCGGGCGCAATCATAAAGGGCGTGGTCGATGCGGTCAGCGTTCCCGTCACGCTGAAGATGCGGATGGGTTGGGACCATGCAAGCCTCAACGCGCCTGAGCTGGCGCAGATCGCGCAGGATCTCGGGGTCAAGCTCGTCACCGTCCACGGCCGCACGCGCAACCAGATGTACAAGGGCAATGCCGACTGGGCGTTCATCCGCTCGGTCAAGGACGCGGTGAGCATCCCGGTGATCGCCAATGGCGACATTAATTCGATCGAGGACGCCGAGGCGGCGCTCGAACAGTCGGGCGCCGACGGCATCATGATCGGCCGCGGATCGTACGGTCGCCCGTGGCTGCTCGGCCAGGTGATGGAATGGTTCGCCACTGGCCGGCGCGTCGAAGATCCCTCGATCGAAGAGCAATACACCGTCATTGCTGAGCATTACGAAGCGATGCTCAGCCATTATGGCAACGAGACCGGGGTCAACATGGCGCGCAAGCATATCGGCTGGTACACGCGCGGCCTCCACGGCTCGGCCGAGTTCCGCAACAAGGTCAATCAGATCCCCGACCCCAAGGTCGTCAAGGCGATGCTCGCCGAATTCTACGCCCCCTGGTGCAGCCGCGCCGCCGCGTGAAGGCGATCGGGGGACCAGATTTCGCCGATCTGTTCGCGGCGCTGCCCGTGGCGGTGCTCGTCGTCGATGGCACCGGCTGCATCGTCTTCGCCAATGCCGAATGCGAGACGCTGCTCAACCTCTCGGAACGCGCGATGCTCGGCCATCCGCTCGTCTCGGTGATGACCCCGCCGAGCCAGCCAAACGCCCGCGACAATCACGGGCTCGCCGCGTTCGACACCGAGATCGCGCTCAAGCGTGGCGGCAAGATCCGCGTCGACTATATCGAGACGCGCGTCGCCGATCATCCCGGCTGGCACACCATCACGCTGCACCATGCGGCCACCTCGCGCCGGATGGGGCACAGCGCCGACCGCGCCGCGGCGGCGCGCGCCGCGATCGGCGCGGCGGCGATGCTCGCGCATGAGATCAAGAATCCGCTATCGGGCATCCGCGGCGCGGCGCAATTGCTGTCGAACGGGAAGGGCGCCGAGGAACTGACGACGCTCATCACCACCGAGGTCGACCGCATCGCCGCGCTGATCGACCGGATGCAGGATTTCACCGATACGCGGCCCTTGAAGCTCGCGCCCGAGAACATCTATCCGCTGCTCGGCCATGCGCGCCGCGTCGCGCTCGCCGGCTTTGCGCGCCACGTGACGATCGAGGAGCGGTTCGATCCGTCGCTCCCCACGGTCCAGCTCGATCGCGATGCGATCCTGCAAGTCGTGCTCAACTTGCTCAAGAATGCCAGCGAAGCGACGAGCGAGCAGGCCGATGCGCGGATCACGCTCGCCACCGCCTATCGTCACGGCATGGCGGTCGCGCCCGCCCCCGGAAAGCCGCGTCAGCGCTTGCCGATCGAGATCTGCGTGAGTGACAATGGCCCCGGCCCACCCGCCGACATTGCCGAACATCTGTTCGACCCGTTCATCTCGGGCAAGCCGGAGGGGCAGGGGCTCGGCCTCGCGCTCGTCGACAAGCTGGTGCGCGACATGGGCGGGATCATCCAGTTCGCGCGCGAGGGAGCCCCGCCAATGACCGTCTTCCGCATCCTGCTCCCGCGAGGCGATGCGTGAGCCGCACCGGCCGGATCCTCGTTCTCGACGACGATGCCGCGATCCGCACCGTCGTCGGGCAAGCGCTAAAGCGCGACGGCCACCGCGTGCTGACCGCCGCGACGATCGCCGAGGCCGAGGTGCAGATCGCGACGGCTTTGCCAGACGTGCTGATCAGTGACGTCAAGCTGCCAGACGGCAACGGGCTCGATCTGGTCGAGCGTATCGTGCTGGCGCATCCCGGGCTCCCCGTCATCGTGCTGTCGGCGCAGAACACGCTGACGACGGCGGTGCGATCGACCGAAGTCGGCGCGTTCGATTATCTGCCCAAGCCCTTCGATCTCGATGCGCTCTCACGCACCGTGCAGAGCGCGCTGTCGCGTGGGTCGGGCGGCATCGCGGAGCCGATCGAGGCCGAGGACCGCGCGCTGCCGCTGATCGGGCGATCGCCCGCGATGCAGGACGTCTACCGCATCATCGCACGCGTCGTGTCGAACGACCTTACCGTGCTCGTCTCGGGCGAATCGGGGACCGGCAAGGAACTCGTCGCGCGCGCCATCCACGATCTCGGACCGCGCCGCCGCTCGCCGTTCATCGCGCTCAACATGGCGGCGATCCCGCGCGACCTGATCGAGGCCGAGCTGTTCGGCCACGAACGCGGGGCCTTTACCGGCGCGCAGGCGCGCTCGGCCGGGCGCTTCGAGCAGGCTGCGGGCGGCACTTTGTTCCTCGACGAGATCGGCGACATGCCGATGGAAGCGCAGACGCGGCTGCTGCGCGTGCTGCAATCGGGCGAGTTCACCACGGTCGGCGGCGCGCGGACGATTCGGGCGGACGTCCGCATCGTTGCAGCGACCAATCGTGAGCTCGCACAGCTCGTCGCGGGCGGGCAATTCCGCGAAGATCTGTTCTACCGCCTCAATGTCGTGCCCGTGATGCTGCCCGCGCTTCGCGCCCGGCGGCAGGACATCGCCTTGCTGGCACGCCATTTCCTCGACCGTGCGGCCGAGGACGGGCTCCCGCGCAAGCAGCTCGATACCGATGCGATCGCCGTGCTCGAAGCCTATGACTGGCCGGGCAACGTCCGCGAGCTCGAGAACATGATGCGCCGCGTCGCGGTGCTCGCGCGCGACGAGCGAATCGACGCCGACGAGGTCCGCGCGACCCTCGGCGGTGCGATGTCGTCGGTCGCGACGCACGTCGATGCCGGCATCGACGCTGCGATCCGTGCGCGGATCGAGCGACTGGCGATCGAGGAACCCGCCGCGCTCGACGACGGGACGCTCTATGACCGGATCATCGCCGAGGTCGAACGGCCGCTGATCGAGGCACTCCTTGCGCGCCACGGGCAGAACCAAGTGCGCACCGCGCGGGCGCTCGGGATCAACCGCAATACGCTGCGCAAACGACTCGACGTGCTTGGAATCGACCCCTGATTGGCCCGCGACGACGCCGGGAGGGGGCCCGAAGGGGGCCGAAGTGCGATAGATTACAGTTTTGTGTGTTTTCCTTGCAACGCAAGCGTTGTAGCAATGTCACGATGAGCGACGCTTCGGCCTCTCCTGTGTCTGTGCCGGCCTCGCGGTCGTGGATCAGCGTGACACCCGCGCTCGAGCTTTCGGTCGTCGCTGGTGCGATCGCGATCGCGGTCGCAAGCTATTTCGTCATCGCGAGCGGTGCCGCCTCGCAGAGCCTGCTCAGCCCTGCCGTCGTCGCCTTGCTGCTCGTGTCGAACCTGCTGCCCGGCGTCGCATTGCTCGTCCTGCTCGGCCGCCGCGTCGCGATGCGCCGTGCCGCGCGCTCGCCAATTGGTGGGCGCGGGCGGCTCCACGTTCGGCTCGTCGCGATCTTCTCGATGGTCGCCGCGGTACCGACTTTGCTCGTCGTGATCTTCGCCTCGCTGCTGTTCCAGTACGGCGTGCAATTCTGGTATTCCGACCAGGCGCGCGACATGATCGAGAACGCCACCGGGGTCGCTAAGACGTCGTACCAACAAATGCTCAAGCGCTGGCAGCAAGCTACCGTAACTGCAGCGCAGGACATCGCCGGCTATCCTGAGTTCAAGTCGGGTTCACCGGCTTTCGAAAACATTTTCTTTTACCAGATTTACTTCCGCAGCCTGTCGGACGGCTTCATCTTTTCCGCCAGTCCCAAGAACGACATTCAGCCGATCTACGCAATCAACCCCGATAAGCTCGACTTGCGCAACGAGATCAGCGTCACAGATCTCAACCAGGTGCGGGCCGGGACGCCGAGCGTGACGACAGTCAAAGGTAACCGCATCGAGACGCTGACTGCGATCCCGGGAACGACAGACCAGTATTTCCTGAGTGTGGCGATCTCCGACGTCAAGGTGATGGAGGAACAGTCGCGCCGCAGCACCGAAGTGCTTGCGACTTATCGCGATCTGCTGGTCAAGGCGCGTTCGTTGCAGCTCAAGTTCAACGCCGCTCTGCTCGCCATTTCGCTGCTGATCGTCGCGATCGCGGTGTGGATCGCGCTCGCCGTCGCCGATCGCCTCGTGCGCCCGGTCGGCGAACTGGTCGCCGCCGCGCACCGCGTCGCCGCGGGTGACCTCGGCGCGCGTGTGCCGACGCCGACGACCGACGACGAAGTCGGCACGCTCGCCAACGCCTTCAACGGCATGACCAGCCGCCTGCAGACGCAGAACAGCGCGCTCGAAAGCCGCCGTGCGCTGATCGAGGCGGTGATGTCGGGGGTAACCGCAGGCGTCATCTCGGTCGCGCCCGACGGGACGATCCGGCTGATCAACCGCTCGGCGGTCACCTTGCTCGACGGCGCCGAGGATACGCTAGCCGGCAAGCCGCTCAGCCTGATCTCGCCCGAGCTTGCCGCTTTGGTCGAAGGCAAGGAGCGCGAGGCGATCGTCGAGCTCGGCGCGGGCGGGGGCGAGGCGCGCACGCTCGCGGTCAAGGTCACGCGCGCGGCGGAAGGCCCGATCCTGACCTTCGACGACATCACCGGGCAATTGCTCGACCAGCGGCGCGCCGCTTGGTCCGACGTCGCGCGCCGGATTGCGCATGAGATCAAGAACCCGCTGACCCCGATCCAGCTCGCCGCCGAGCGGCTCCAGCGCCGCTATGGCAAGCAGATCGACCCCGAGGACACGACCTTCGCGCGCTTGACCGAGACGATCATCCGCCAGGTCGGCGATCTGCGCCGGATGGTCGACGAATTCTCCTCGTTCGCGCGGATGCCGAAGCCCGTCTTTCGCGAGGAATCGCTCGTCGATCTCGCGCGCCAGACGATGTTCCTCCACGAAGTCGCGCACCCCGGCATCGTCTTCACGCTGACGCATGACGATCCCGGCCCGATCCTGGTGTGCGACCGCCGCCAGATCGGCCAGGCGCTGACCAATATCGTCAAGAACGCGGTCGAAGCCGTCGAGGCGCATACCGACGCGCTCTCGGCCGAAATCGCGATGACGGTGAGCGAAGGCGAGGGGCATGCCACCCTGACGCTCGCCGACACTGGCATCGGGCTCCCCGCCAATCGCGACCGCATTGTCGAGCCCTATGTCACGACGCGCGCGCGCGGCACCGGGCTTGGCCTCGCGATCGTCAAGAAGATCGTCGAGGAACATTGCGGCACGATCGCCTTCGACGACCGCCCCGGGGGGGGCACGATCGTTACCGTGCGTTTCGACACGGCGATGCTTGCCAATCTCGACCAGGGTGATGGAGGCGATGGGGGCATCGCCGACACGCCCGCACCCGCCCTTTTACAGAACCGGACCTGAGCCATGCCCCTCGACATCCTCGTCGTCGATGACGAACGTGACATTCGCGATCTGGTCGCCGGCGTCCTCGAAGACGAAGGCTATGGCGCGCGCGTCGCTGCCGACAGCGACTCGGCGCTCGAGGCGATCTCGGTGCGCCGCCCGTCGCTCGTCTTGCTCGACGTCTGGCTCCACGGCTCGCGGCTCGACGGGCTCGAACTGCTCGACGAGATCAAGCGGCGCGATCCGTCGATCCCCGTGCTGATGATCTCGGGCCATGGCAATCTCGACACCGCCGTTGCCGCGATCCGCCGCGGTGCCGCCGATTTCATCGAAAAGCCGTTCGAGGCCGAGCGCCTGCTGCTGATGGTCGCGCGCGCGACCGAGACCGAGAGCCTGCGTCGCGAGATCGCGTCTTTGCGCGAATCGGTCGGGCAGAACAACGATCTCACCGGAAATTCCGCCGCGATCAACGGGGTGCGCGCGACCTTGAAGCGCGTCGCCGCGACGGGCAGCCGCGTGCTGATCATGGGCTCGGCGGGCGTCGGCAAGGAAGTCGCCGCACGGTTGCTCCACGGTTGGAGCCAGCGCGCCAATGCGCCGTTCGTCATCGTCAATGCAGCAAGGATGACGCCCGAACGCGTCGAGGAGGAACTGTTCGGCGCCGAGGAAGCCGGCCAGCTCGTCCGGTCGGGGCTGCTCGAGCAGGCGCATGGCGGGACGCTGTTCCTCGACGAGATCGCCGACATGCCGCTCGCCACGCAAGGCCGCATCCTGCGCGTGCTGACCGACCAGAGCTTCAGCCGCGTCGGCGGGCAGCGCATCGTCAAGGTCGACGTCCGCGTCGTCTCGGCAACCGCGCGCGACCTGACGCACGAGATCGCGGAAGGGCGCTTCCGCGAGGATCTCTATTATCGCCTCAACGTCGTCCCCGTCGCGATCCCCGGCCTCGCTGAGCGACGTGAGGACATTCCCGCGCTGATCGACCATTTCATGGCGCATTACGCGTCCGAACGTCGCGTGCCGACCCCTGAAGTCGCGCCCGACGCTATGGTCGCGCTGCAATCGTACGAATGGCCTGGCAATGTCCGCCAGCTGCGCAACGTGGTCGAGCGTACGATCATCATGGCGCCGGGCGACCGGATCGGGCGGATCGACCTCGACATGCTGCCGGCCGACATCCTCGGCGATCCGGGCGAGCTCGGCGGAAGCGGGACGGCGATCATGGGCTCGCCGCTGCGCGAGGCGCGCGAGACGTTCGAGCGTGAGTATCTGCGCGTGCAGATCCGGCGCTTCTCGGGCAATATCTCGCGGACGGCGAACTTCATCGGGATGGAGCGCTCGGCGTTGCACCGGAAGCTCAAATTGCTGGGGATCACCGAGGTGCGAGAGGATTGAGGGGCGGGCGGGGACTGACGCGGTTATTCCAGTCGCGTCCGGTCTCTCGATGATCGGGCAGTCTCAAGCGCTCGGCGCCGCAATTCTCCGCCGCTGGTACGATCGCGAACGCGGGCCTGAGGCGCGTCCCGGAAGAGCGTTGAAGATTTCCAACCGGCTTTATACGAGCCCCGGATTGGTACTTTCGCCACGCGTGCTCCACCCAACCCCCTGCAGCACGTCTAAAAGGTCGATCGTCAGGATTTTGAGTTGCAATGAATTATCGCCATTCCTTCCATGCCGGCAATAGCGCCGACGTCGTCAAGCACAGCCTGTTGATCGCCCTTATGCGGGCCTTGCAGCAAAAACCGGGCGCGCTGACGCTGATCGACACGCATGCCGGCTGCGGGCTGTACGACCTTGGCGGCGACGAGGCCCAACGCACCGGCGAATCCGCGCAGGGCGTGCTGCGGGCCTTTGCCGACCAGAACCCCTTGCTGGACGCGTACCGCGCCGCCGTACAAGCGGTGAATGTCGGTACCGGGCCGCAGCTCTACCCCGGCTCGCCGCGGTTTCTCGCGCAGCTTCTGCGACCACAGGACTTGCTGATCCTCAACGAAAAACATCCAGAGGACGCCTATACCTTGCGCGGCGTCATGCGCGCCACGTCCGCTGCCGTCCACGAGCGCGACGCCTATGAGCTGTGGCTGGCGATGCTGCCGCCCCGAACCGCGCGCGGCGTGGTGGTGGTCGATCCGCCTTATGAGCAATTGGACGAACGCGACCGGATCACGGCAACGCTCGCTGCCGCTCACCGCAAATGGGCGCATGGCGTGACGGTGATCTGGTATCCGCTGAAAGACCGCGCCACGCATTCGCGGTGGAAGGCGCAGGTACGCAAGCTCGGCATCCCGAAAGTGCTGGGGGTGGAGCATTGGCTGTACGACGAAGATCGGCCCGGCATCTATAATGGCGCGGGCCTTTTTATCGTCAATCCGCCCTACGCCTTCACGCAGGCGTTGCCGCCTTTGCTGGACGCCTTGCGCGCGGTGCTCGCGCCGGAGGGGCATCGCGGCGAGCTCACAACCGAGTGGTTGAGCGCGTAAGGGAAACGCAACGACCGCCCCTTTCTACCCCCACCCGCTGGACGAACCGCCCCCGGCACCCTAAATCACGTCTAGCGTCACTCAGGCGCATCTCGACGCCGGAACCGGCGCACTGCGGGAACCACCCGCCAAAAACATAGGATCGACCGATGGCCGACAAACACACCTCGCTGCAAGACCTGTTCCTCAATGCGCTCCGCCGCACTAAGACCCCGATCACGATGTTCCTCGTCAAGGGCGTCAAGCTCCAGGGCATCGTCACCTGGTTCGACAATTTCTCGGTGCTGCTCCGCCGCGACGGTCAGTCGCAGCTGATCTACAAGCACGCGATTTCGACGATCATGCCGTCGAACACCGTCGACATCGACGCGATCGTCAATGCGGTCGGTGAGGCGCAGCGCAAGCAGCCGTTGCTGCAGGAAATCTTCCTCAACGCAGTGCGCAAGTCGGAGGACAACGTGACGATGTTCCTCGTCAACGGCGTGATGCTGCAGGGACAGATCGCGGCGTTCGACCTGTTCTGCATGTTGCTCCAGCGCGACGGCATGGCGCAGCTCGTCTACAAGCATGCGGTCTCGACGATCCAGCCCGCGCACCCCCTCAATTTGGCTGATGAAACAGCAGGTTCGGACGAAGATTGACCACAGGTTTCGAACGTGACCGCGACGACGTAGCGCGCGGTGCCAAGGCGGTCGTCGTCTATCCCGATACCGGTGCATCGACGCGCGACGCCGAGGCGCGGCTGGCTGAAACCGCCGGTCTCGCCATGGCGATCCATGTCGAAGTGGTCGATCGCGTCGCGATCAAGGTGCGCACGCTCCAGCCCTCGACGCTGATCGGCAAGGGTCAGCTCGAGGCACTCGCCGCCACGGTGCGGATGGGCGAGGCCGAGCTGGTCGTGTTCGACGCAAACCTCACGCCGGTCCAGCAGCGCAACCTCGAAAAGGCGCTGTCGGCCAAGGTGATCGACCGTACCGGGCTGATCCTCGAAATCTTCGGCGAGCGCGCCGCGACCGCCGAGGGTCGCCTGCAAGTCGAGCTCGCGCATCTCGATTACCAAGCGGGGCGGCTCGTGCGGAGCTGGACCCATCTGGAACGTCAGCGCGGCGGCTTCGGCTTCCTCGGCGGCCCGGGCGAGACGCAGATCGAGGCCGACAGGCGCTTGATCCGCGACCGCATGGCGCGGCTGAAGAAGGAGCTCGAGCAAGTGTCGCGCACACGCGGCCTGCACCGCGACCGCCGCCAGCGCGCGCCGTGGCCGGTGATCGCGCTCGTCGGCTATACCAACGCCGGAAAATCGACGCTTTTCAATCGGATGACGGGTGCTGACGTCATGGCCGAGGATCTGCTCTTCGCGACGCTGGACCCGACGCTGCGCCAGATCGCGCTGCCGGGGATCGACAAGGCGATCCTCTCGGACACCGTCGGCTTCGTCTCCGAACTGCCGACCCAGCTCGTCGCGGCGTTCAAGGCGACGCTCGAGGAAGTGGTCTCGGCCGATCTGCTGATCCACGTCCGCGACATCGCGCATCCCGATACGCTCGTGCAGCGCGACGATGTCGAGACCGTGTTGCGCGACATCGGCGTCGATACGTCGGTGCCGCGGATCGAAGCGTGGAACAAGCTCGACTTGCTCGACGAAGACGAGCGTGCCGAATGGCTCGGCGAGGCCGAGCGGCGCGAGGATGTCGTGGCGATCTCTGCGCTGAGCGGGGAAGGGGTGGCGGGCCTGCTCGACACCGTTGCCGCGCTGCTGACCGCGAGCCATCGGCGCTATACGATCCTGCTCGACGCCGGCGACGGCGCGGGCGCGGCGTGGCTGCACGCGCATGGCGACGTGCTGTCGCAATCGGTCGAAGGCGAGCAGGCGATCTACGACGTGCGGATGGCCGAGCGCGACTATGAGCGCTTCGCCCAACGCTAGAGGTGTCGATCCCGCGCTGATCGCGGGCTGGGTCGCGGCGCGTTCCTGCGCACGCGGGGTTGCTGCGCCCATCGGCGATCACGGCGGCTGGCGCGTCGATACGCGCAGCGATTTGGAATGGTGCCGCTACATCTTCGCGCGCGCCGATCGGGAGATTTCGACGCTCGCGCGGACGATCGGGCGACCGCAGGTGTTCATCAAGGTTTGCGCGACCGATGCCGATATGCTGGCGCTTCTGCCGAACGACTGGGCGCTTCAGGCGCGCTGCTGGGTAATGACCGCTACGGTCGATCCGACGCACCGCCCGTTAGCTGCCGGCTATCGTCTGAGGGTCGATGAGACCGACGGCGTGATCGCCGCGACGATCGTCGCACCCGACGGAACGTTCGCGGCAAGCGGCTATGCGGCCGAGACGGCGGGGGTGTTCGCCTACGACCGGATCGTCACCAGTCCCGATCACCAACGGCGCGGTCTCGGCCATGCGGTGATGGGCGCATTACGCGGACAGCGGCGGGATGCGGCCTCGCGCGAAATCCTCGTCGCGACCGATCAGGGAAGGGCGCTCTACACCAGCCTCGGCTGGACCGTGCAGAGTGCCTATGCGAGCGCGCTTAGTCCTGCCGTATACGCTTGATCGACTGCCACAGCGCTTCCTTCTCTTCGAGCGACAGCGCCGCGAAACCATCGCCCGCTGCGCTCTCCATCGCCTTGAAGCGCTGCTCGAACTTCGCATTGCCGCGGCGTAGCGCGGCCTCCGGGTCGACCCCGAGCTTGCGCGCCCAATTCACGACCGAGAACAGCAAGTCGCCGATCTCGTCCTCGCGCTCGTCGTGCGTCGCCGCTGCCTCGACCTCCGCGATTTCCTCGTGGATCTTCGCGCGCGGGCCTTCGGTATCGGGCCAGTCGAACCCGGTCCGCGCCGCGCGCTTCTGCAGTTTTTCGGCGCGGAGTAGCGCGGGCAGGCCGACCGCGACGCCGTCGAGCGCACCGCCGGCCCCCTTTGCGGCGCGTTCCTCGGCCTTGATCTGTTCCCAGCGCTGGTGCCCGCCGTTGGCGGCATCGCCGAAGATGTGCGGATGGCGGCGCTCCATCTTGTCGCTGATCGCGGCGACCACGTCGGGCAGCGCGAACAGGCCGGCTTCCTCGGCGATCCGGCTGTGGAACACGACCTGGAGCAAGAGGTCGCCGAGCTCGTCCTTGAGATCGGCCATGTCGTCGCGCGCGATCGCGTCGGCGACTTCATAGGCCTCTTCGATCGTATACGGCGCGATGCTCGCGAAATCCTGCGCGACGTCCCATTCGCAGCCCGTCGCCGGATCGCGCAGCCGTGCCATGATGGCAACGAGCCGCGCGATCACCGCACAATCCTGTCGAAGCGGATGTCGAGTCTCCGAGCGGAACGGGGGCGATGCATAGTGATATCGAACTCGCGGCTAGAACCAGGCGCGAGAGTCCCGCGCACGGCCTTCCGTATCGCAGGACGCAGGCGAAGGCGATCTCTTCCCCGCGCGCTCCGAACCGCACCGGCGCGAGGCGCGATGCTCAATGACGAACCGGCGTGCGATCCCGGCTCGACGCCTGACCCAATCCGCTGGGGACAGGGCGCGTGGCATCGAACTCGCCATCCAGCAGCACCGCCTGCGCTTGCCGCGCCAAGGTCCGGACATTGCCCGTCCTTGCGTCGCGCAACAGCTCCGCCGCGGCTTGCCCCTGTGGCCAGCTCCCCAGGCCCGAGCGCGCATTGATGTGCCCCGCGCGCCCGATATCGACGAGCCCCGAACCCCATTTGCGCGCCAGCGCCTGCGACTCCTCGATCGTGGCATAAGGATCGTCTTCGCTCGCAACGAGCAGCGAAACGAACGGCAAGGCCCGGCGCGGATCGTTCCCGAAGCACGCGATACGCGGATCGAGCGCGGCGCGCTCGGTCGCGGGCGGCGCGACGAGCAGGGCTCCCAAGACCGACGACGCGCCGCTTGGGCCGGAGGCGTTGGCCCACCACGTGACAGCCTGGCAACCCAGGCTGTGCGCCACCAACACGACCGGCCCGCGCGCCGCAGCGACCGCTTGATCGATCCGGCTCATCCAGACCGTCCGGTTGGGATTATCCCAGTCGCCGAGATCGATCCGATGCGTATCGCGCCGTTCGCGCTCCCAGCGCGTCTGCCAATGGTCATCGCTCGAACCGAGCAATCCAGGGACGGTGAGAAGGATCGGCTGGATCATGCGGCGATCCACAGATCAGTTGAGCGCGGCGCGTTTATGCATTCAGGCATTTGGTAAGCACGGGGGCATCATCAAATCCGATCTCAATGGTAGGATATGATCTCGCTTATCGCGTGGTGCCGCAAAGGCCGCTTTCTTCGGGGGGCTAAAGCTGGACTTTGCCGGTCCGGCCTCGCTGAAGCGGGGCAACCTGCAAGTCCGATAATATACATTATGTTAAGTTTACGCCAATCTCGCGCAACAGTCGGCGTCGGCTCAAGCGCTCGTGGTCGCACCCTGCCAAAGCGTCACGACGATAAGCAGCACCCCGAAAATCGCCACCCATGCCAGCGCCATCTTGATCGCATCGCCCATTGGCAGACGCCGCGCGGCAAGCGCGCTCAGCGGCAGGATCAGCACGAGGACATACAGCACGATCGTCATCGCGCCGTCGCTCACAGTGCCCGTTCCAATCCGTCATAGCCCGGCTCGACGCCCGGCGGCAGTTCGGCGACGAGCGTGGCGTAATCCATCGACTGGTCCATGTGGGTCAGCACGGTGTGACCGGGCCGGAACGCCTCGACCCAGCCCAGCACGCTCGGCAAATCGGCATGCGACGGATGCGGACGTCGGCGCAGCGCATCGACCACCCACAAATCGACCCCTTGATACAGTGTCGCCATATCGGGCGTCATCGCGCTGAAATCGGTCGCATATCCGATCGATCCCGCTGCGCTGTCGAAGCGCAGTCCGGCCGAGACGAACGGTCCATGCGGCTGCTCGACGGTCGAGACGGTAATATCGCCGATCGTGATCGAGTCGGGCAGTGCCTCGATCGCCACGGTCGGCGGATAGCCGTCATGCCCGCGAAAGACATAGCTGAAGCGGCGTTCGAGCATTGCCTTGAGGTCAGGCCGCGCAAGCCCACGGACCGGGCGCCCCATCGCGTGGAACACCTGGCGCAGGTCGTCGATGCCATGCGTGTGGTCGGCATGATCGTGCGTCCAGATCACCGCGTCGAGCGTGTCGACTCCCGCCGCCAGCAACTGCTCGCGCATGTCGGGTCCGGTATCGACCAGGATCCGCGTCGTCGCGCTCTCGATCAGGATCGACGCGCGCAGCCGGCGGTTGCGTGGATTGGTCGGGTCGCATGCGCCCCAGTCGTTGCCAATCCGCGGGACCCCGGAGGAGGTTCCCGAACCGAGGATCCGCACCTTCATAGGCGCGTCTTGGTGAACAAAGCGTGAAAGTTCTCGGCGGTCGCGGCGGCCAGCGTTTCGAGCGCCTCGCCGCGCAACTGCGCGAGGAACGCCGCGGTATCGGCGACGAACGCAGGCTCGCCGGTCTTCCCGCGATGCGGCACCGGCGCGAGGAACGGCGCATCGGTCTCGATCAACAGCCGGTCGAGCGGCAACCGCGCCGCGGTTTCCTGCAGGTCCTTGGCGTTCTTGAAGGTCACGATCCCCGAGATCGAGATATAGCAGCCGATCTCGAGCGCGATATCGGCGAACGCCCCGCTCGCGGTGAAGCAATGGATGACGGCGGGATAGGCCCCCTTCCCCATCTCCTCGCGCATGATCTCGGCGGTATCGTCCTCGGCGTCGCGCGTGTGGACGACGAGCGGCAGCTGCGTCTCGCGCGCCGCCGCGATGTGCGCGCGGAAGCTCGCGCGCTGCCGGTCGCGATCACTGTGATCATAGAAGTAATCGAGCCCGCTCTCGCCGATCCCGACGACGCGCGGGTGCTGCGCGCGCTCGACCAGTCGCGCGGTGCCGATATCGGGATGCTGGTCGGCCTCGTGCGGATGGATGCCGACGGTCGCCCAGACGTCGCTTTCGCGCTCGGCCGTGGCGATCACCGCATCCCACTCGCTCTCGCGCGTCGCGATGTTGAGCATCGCATGGACGCCGCGCGCACGGGCGCGGGCGAGCACGTCCTGCTGCCCCTCGACCAGGCCCTTGTAATTGAGGTGGCAATGGCTGTCGGCGAACATCAGGCCTCCACCGCCGGGGCTTCGAGCCGCGGAAACACCCCCGCCGGCGCCGGCAGCGTCAACCCCGGCGCGAGCGGATGGCCGAGCGCTTCGAAGCTGCGCGCGTCGGGGGTTTGCGCAAGCAGATCGAGCAGTTTGTCCGCACCGCCCGGGATCGCCCAGCGCGCGAGGATCGCGATCCGGCGGATCGCCTCGGCGGCGTGATAGAGGATCGTGTCGGCACGGATCGGATCGGTCTTGCGCACGCTCCACGGCGCCTGATCGGCGAAATATTGGTTGGCATCGCGCGCCGCGGACCAGATCGCCTCGAGCGCGTTATGCAGCGCAAGGTCGGTCATCGCGCTGTGCATACCGGTCTCGGCCGCCGCGACGCTCGCGATCAGCTCGTCTTCCGCCGCGGTCCGCGTGCCCATCGCCGGAACGACGCCGCCGCACGCCTTGGCGATGATCGACAGGCACCGCTGCGCGAGATTCCCGAGATTGTTGGCGAGATCGGCGTTGCAGCGCGTGACGATCGCCTCTTCCGAATAGCTGCCGTCCTGCCCGAAGCTGACTTCGCGTAGCAGGAAATAGCGCAGCGCATCGACACCGAAGCGCGTCGCCAGTTCCATCGGATCGGTCACGTTGCCGACCGACTTCGACATCTTCTCGCCGCGGTTTAGCAGGAAGCCGTGCCCGAACACCGCGCGCGGCAGCGAAATGTTCGCGCTCATCAGGAAGGCCGGCCAGTAAACCGCATGAAATCGCACGATATCCTTGCCGATGATGTGCAGATGCGCGGGCCAGAAGGTCTCGTACAATTCGACATCGTCGGGATAGCCGACGCCCGTCAGATAATTGGTCAACGCGTCGACCCACACGTACATGACGTGACCGGGGCTCCCGGGTACCGGCACGCCCCAGTCGAAGCTAGTGCGCGAGACCGAAAGATCCGAGAGCCCACCCTCGACGAAGCGCAGGATTTCGTTGCGGCGCGCCTCGGGGCGAATGAAGTCCGGGTTCGCGGCGTAGAAATCGAGCAGCGGCTGCTGGTATTTGGAGAGCTTGAAGAACCACGTCTCCTCGGCGGTCCATTCGACCGGTGTGCCCTGTGGCGACAGCTTGGCGCCACCCTCGCCCTCGACGAGCTCCTTTTCGTCGTAAAACGCTTCGTCACGGACCGAGTACCAACCCTCGTAGCGGTCGAGATACAGGTCGCCAGCCGCCTCCATCGCGCGCCAGATCGCCTGGCTGGCGCGGTAGTGATCCTCGTCGCTGGTGCGGATGAAGCGATCGTACGAGATATCAAGCGCGTCGGCCATCGCCTTGAAATACCCGCTCATCTCGTCGGCAAGCGCGCGGGGCGTCAGATCGCGCTTGCGCGCTTCCTGGACCATCTTGAGACCATGTTCGTCGGTCCCGGTCTGGAAGCGGACTTCGCGGCCCAACTGGCGCTGGTAGCGCGCGATCGCATCGGTCGCGATCGCCTCATAGGCGTGGCCGACATGCGGGCGGCCGTTGGGGTAGCTGATCGCGGTCGTGATATAATAGGGGTCGGTCATGCGCGCCTCCTAGGGCATCCGCGCGCGATATTGAAGCCTCGCCGCGGTGCCAGCGTTACGCGGCGAGCCGGGCGACGATCCCCGCCATTTCATAGACGGTCGCCTGCGCATCGAGCGTCAGCGCGCGCGCGGTCGCGGCCAGCTCGCGCGCGGCGTCATACCCGTCGAGCGCGATCCGCAGGCGTTCGCCTTGGCGCTCGGCAGCGTGCGCCGCGATGAACGCCGGTGCCCGGTCGAGAAACGCCTCGTAGCGCTTCTGCGCGGCTTTCAGCGCGAGCGACTTGGCGAGCCGGACGCGGCGGCCGTTGCCCGGGTCGCCCTCCCGCGCGATCACCGCGAGCGCCTGGTCGAGTGCTGCGAGATCGAGCCCCGCAAAACCGAGCGCGCGTCCCGGCGAGCCATGCGCGACGCCGACGAGCGCGGTCAGTTCGGCCGGATCGGCGCTCGGCAGCAGATGCTCGAGCACCGACGTCATGGAGGCGTCGCCCAGCGGATCGAAGCGCAGCTGGCGGCAGCGCGAGCGGATCGTCGGGAGCAACCGGCCCGGCGCATGGCTGATCAGCAGGAAGATCGTCCCCTGCGGCGGCTCTTCGAGGTTCTTGAGCAAGGCATTCGACGCGCCCGGCCGCTCGAGGTCATCGACCGAGTCGATGATCACGACGCGCCGGTCCGACATCGACGGCCGCGTCGCGAACATCGGCCCGAGCGCGCGAACCTGCGCGATCGGGATACTCCGCGCCAGATCGAGCCCGGTCTTGTCGCCGTCCTTGGGCTGGCGGGTCAGTTCGCGATAGTCGGGATGCGAGCCGGCGGCGATCAGCTTGCGCTGCGTGTCGCTCTCGGGAACGTCGAAACCGGGCGGCAAGTCCGCCCCCGTCCCTTGCGCGAGCAAGCGCAGCGCCGCGGCGCGCGCGAAGGTCGCTTTGCCGATCCCCTCGGGGCCGGCGAACAGCCAAGCATGGTGCAGCGCGCCGCTCGCCATTGCGGCAGCGAACGCCTGATGCGCGGCGTCGTTGCCGAGCGGCAGCGTCATGGCAGCAGGTCCGAGACCGCTGCGAGGACCGAGCCGGCGACCTCTTCGATTCCCGCTGCGGCATCGATCATCCGGAAGCGCGCGGGCTCGTTCGCCGCGAAACGCCGGAACGCCGCGGCAACGTCGGCATGGAACTCGGGGCCCCGCGCCGCGAAGCGATCGGACGCGTCGCCGTCGCGCAGCGCGGCGCGAGCGCTCCCTTGCTCGGGCGACAGCTCGAGCACGAGCGTGCGATCGGGCAGCAGCCCACGCGAACCGAACGCGTGCAGCGCGAGCACCGCGGCATCATCGATCCCGCCGGCAACGCCCTGATACGCCCGGCTGCTGTCGAGGAACCGGTCGCAGATCACCCAGCGGCCAGCGCCAATCGCGGGCCGGATCGTCTTCTCGACATGATCGGCCCGCGCCGCGGCGAACAGCAAGGCTTCGCTGTGCGCACTCCAGCGCGCGACATCGCCCTGCATCAGCAGCGTACGGATCGCCTCCGCGCCCTCGCTTCCGCCGGGTTCGCGCGTGACGAGCGCATCAATCCCACGCTCGGCGAGCGCGACGGCAAGCCGTTTCGCTTGAGTCGACTTGCCCGCCCCCTCCCCGCCCTCAAGCGAGATGAAGCGTCCGATCACCCGCCGAACAGCCCCATTAGCCCCGCCCAGGCGCGCCCGAAAAAGCCGGCTTCGCTGACGTCGTTGGCGGCGACCAGCGGCAGGCGCTCGGCGGGCATGCCGGGCGTCACCACGACGAGATCGGCGATGTGCTGGCCAGCCTTGATCGGCGCCTTGATCGGGCCGTCATATTGCACGCTGAGCTTCATCTCGCCTGCCGTGCCGGCGGGAACGGTTGCGCTCAGATCGTTGGCGGCGACCAGACCGACGCTGTTCGCGCTGCCGAGCTGGACTTCGGCGGTCTCGATCTGCTTGCCCTTGGCGAGGATCGGCTTGGCCTGCCACGCACGGAAGCCCCATTCCATGAACTTGACCGATTCCTCGGCGCGCTGGCCCGAAGTGCCGAGCCCCGCCATGACGAGCACGAGACGGCGCCCGTTCTGCATCGCCGACCCGGTGAAGCCATAGCCAGCCTCGTCGGTGTGCCCGGTCTTCAAGCCATCGGCACCCGACACGCGCCCGAGCAACGGATCGCGATTGGCCTGATCGATCGGCTTCTCGCCGCCGAGCGTCTTGCCCCAGGTAAAGCTGCGCAGCGAATAGAAGCGCTTGTAGAGATCGGGATAGGTCTGGATCGTCGCCGAGGCGAGCTTGGCGAGATCGCGCGCTGTGACATAGGTCACGCCATTGTCGGGCCAGCCGTTAGCCGTGCCGAAATGGCTGTTCGCCAGGCCGAGCTTGGTCGCCGCGCGGTTCATCCGCTCGGTGAACGCGCTCTCGGTCCCCGAAATCCCCTCGGCGAGCACGACGCAGGCGTCGTTGCCAGACAGCGTGACGATGCCCTTGAGCAGATCCTCGACGCTGACTTCCTCGCCCGACGACAGGAACATCGTCGATCCTTGCGAGTGCCACGCGCGCCACGTCTCGGGGCGGACGGGGAATTTCTGGTCGAGCTTCAATTCGCCCGACTTGATCATCTCGAACGCGACATAGACCGTCATCATCTTTGCCATCGAGGCGGGCGGCATGCGGCGATCGGCGTCCTTCTGATACAGGATCGCACCCGACGACAGATCCTGCAGATAGGCGACCGGCGCGGGGGTCTGGAATTCGGGGGCGGCAACCGCCGGGCACGTCGCGGCGATGGCGACGACGGCGGCGGCGAGCAGTTTCTGGCGCGAGGACATGCGGTTCGGTCTCGTTTTTCAGTCGGTGTGGAAAATGCGTGCGTCAGCATAGCCGCGTCGTGCGGCGCCGTCACGTGCGCGCTGCGCAGCGGCGGAATCGGCGAAGGGGCCGAGCTGGACGCGGTAGAGTTTGCCGAGCGGGACGACGCGGCCGCCGAGCTGCTTGGCGAGTGCGGCCGCGCGCTCGGCGGACGACAGCGCCGCGACCTGGACCATGAGGCCGCCGCGGGCCGCCGCTGGCGTAGGCGCAGGCTCAGGCGCAGGCTTCGCGCGAGCGGGCGCCTCGATCTCGGGTGCCGAGTGCGGCTTCACGGGTGCACTCCGCTGCGGCGCGGGAGCCGGGCGGGTCGTGCCGACCGCCGCCGGCCGGCTGGGCGAGCGCGGCGCGGGCGCGACACGCTCGGCAGGCAGTTTGCGCCGAAGCGCCACGAGCAAGGTCGGCGGCGCGTCGAGCCGGGGCGACGCCGCTTGCCCCGCCTGCAGCGCGCGAAGATCCTGCGGCGAGACGATGACGGTGCGGACGCGGATGCCGCCATGATCGCCCACACCGAGCGCCTGCGCCGCGCCCGGCGACAAGGCGACGACCGCGCCGCTGCTCTGTGCGACGACCAACGCGATGATCGTCCGCCCGCTGTCGAGCGCGGTCAGCTCGACCGGCGTGCCGGGCGCGAGCGTCGGATGCCCCACGCCGATCGCGACCGTCGCCCAGCGCCCTTCGGGCGGCGCGGTAAGCAGCGTTGCATAGCCGACGCCGTCCTCACGGGCTTCTCCCGACGTCCCGCGCGGGCCGGCCCCTTGCGCGACTTCGGGCGGCAGATCCTGCGGCGGCCGCGCGCTGTCGAACGGCAGGGTCGGGTCACGCAGATCGCGCTGCGCCACGGTAGCGGGCGACGCCACGACGCCAAACAGCGCCAAACCAAGCAACAGCGTCACGCGCTTATTGCTCGACCGCGTCGGCGAGCAACCCGACCGACAGCGCGTAGAAATTCGAGCAGTTGTAATCGAGGATCACGCGGTAATTCCCGGTCAGGAGGTAGGCGGTCCGCCCGACGCCATCGGGCTCGATCAGCGTCGCGAGAACCGAATCGGCGGGCCAGCTGCGCGATACGGGTGCGATACCCAGCGCGCGCCATTCGGCCATCGTCTTCCACCCGCTGTGGCGCGCGAACACCTTGAGGCAGCGCGGCGACAGCAAGCGGTTGGTGATCTGGCTGCGGTCGAAGCTCGCCGGCACCGAAACCGCCAGCCCCCAGGGCTGGCCCGGACGCCAGCCGGCATTGGCGAAATAATTGCCGATCGACGCCAGCGTATCGGCATGGCTCGACCAGATATCGGCGCGCCCGTCGCCATCGCCGTCGCGCGCGAGCCGCAGATAGATCGACGGCAGGAATTGCGGCCCGCCCGTCGCCCCCGCCCAGCTCCCGACGAGTTGCGAGCGCGTCACGCCGCGGTCCATCATCTGCATCGAGGCGATGAACTCGTCGGCGAACAGATCGCGCCGCCGCCCCTCATAGGCGAGCGAGGCGAGCGCGCGCGGCAGGTCGAACCCGCCCATCACGCGGCCATAGCTCGTCTCATGCCCCCAGATCGCGACCATGATCGATTCGGGAACACCGGTCTGCTGCTCGATCCGGCGCAAGCGCCAGCGCTCGGCTTGATAGGCGCTGCGGCCGTTGGCGATGATCGCGCTGCTCAGATGCTGGGCTTGGTACGGCGCGAAATCGGGGATCCCCGCGTTGGGATTGGCGCCGGGCTGCGCTCGATCGAGCTCGATCACACGCGGATTGAGCGTGAGAGTCGGCATCACCGCGTCGAGCGTCGCGCGGCTGACCCCCTTCCCTTCGGCCTTGGCGCGCAGCGTCGTCAGATAGCTCTGGAAACCGGTATCGTCCTGCGCGCAGGCGGCGCCGCCGACCCCGAGGCAGAGCGCAGCCGCCGTCAGTCCAAGGGCGATCCGCGCCCGTAATGTGTGTTTGTCCCGCATGCGCCAACATTGGCACAGCCGTCCACGCACATGAACCCCCAAAGGCCTGCAGCCCGTCACAAACCTTGCACGCGGTGGCCCTTGCGTCATGCCGCGTCGGGTCGCTATGCGAGCGGAAGCGCGGAGAGATGGCCGAGTGGTTTAAGGCAGCGGTCTTGAAAACCGCCGTGGGTGCGAGCTCACCGTGGGTTCGAATCCCACTCTCTCCGCCACGTCGCACCGTCGACCTTCGATACACGTGCTGGATCGGGACCTGTGTTTACGGCGTTCTGTCTGCCTCGGCATCTGGCGGTGGCAGCGACACCGCATCAATCGTGGCGTCCACCGGGTGGCACTCACCGTGGCTGCACCAAATGATCGACGCAGCGGGCACGGCGACTGCGCAGGATCTTCCAACCGCGTCAGCGTGAAACCGACCTGGCTCGCCCGACCTGCTGATCGCGCTTTGCAAGCTCCACGCCGGGCATTGGCCAAATAATAACGGCGCTCACCCGACGCCTTGAAGCAGCGGCTCGTCCATGCCGATCGGCCGACCGAAGCGATATCTGTCTAGCTCGCGAGATACGGGTCTACCGGTGGAAATTCAGGGACAGACACAAGAGGAACAGGCCGAGACGCAGCCGTTGCCAGCCACGCGTCCCCGCCCGCCCGATGACGGATGGAGCCGTCACCCCGCGTCGCCACACGCCCATAGACCGGACACTCGCGATCCGTGGGCGCCCCGGCGAACATCATCGCGATGTTGCCGTAGGTACTCGGGTCACGGCCATCGAGGCTCAGGCGATCATTGAGATAGCAAGCGGTTGCCCATGCCGCTTCCGGACTGGGCGTCATCGCGATGATGCGCTTGCACCAGTACATCCGTAGGTTGTTGTGCATCCAGCCCTCGGCCAGGAACTGGCGCTGACACGCATTCCACGTCTCGTCGCGTGTCTCGCCCCTCAGCATGGCCGAGAGCGTCTCCTGATCGGGGCGGAGGTCGCCGGCATGGTCGGTGAGTGTCTGGCGCGCCCAGGGGGCGATCCGGTCGTACCGTTCGGGCGCGTCGAGATGCCGCGCTTGATAGTGGAACCACTCCCGCCAGCCGAGCAACTCGTCGGCGAACTTGCGCTTGTGCTGTCCACCTGCGGCAGCGCCGTTCACTGCCGCCATGACCTCGCGCGGGCCAAGCACGCCAAAGTGCAGATAAGGCGAAAGACTGCTCGCGCTGTCGAGACGCGTGGCATCGTTCCGGTTGGACGCGTAGCCGGGCAGCACGTCTGCGACCAAGCGTGTGAGCCGCGCCTCCGCCGCGTTCCGACCCGCTGGATGCATCGGGGTGACCGGGACCGAATGGTCGATGTCGAGGCCGGCAATCAGGGTGCCCAGCTCGTCCGCGCGGAGCGTGTCAGGCGTGAACGGCAACGCTCCGGAATAGGCGGCGACGTCTGCGATTTCCTCGTCCCAGGCCGCCCAAGCGGCCCGCGCTGGCTCATGGCGACGCAGGAAAGCGGTCCGCCCCTGCACGTCGCGGCCGATGACGGCCGGTGGCACCAGACAGGCGGCATTCACCGCAAGAACGGGCACATCGACCCTTCCCGCCACGCGTTCCGACTGCCACCGCGCAACGAAGGTCGGCTGGTCTTCCACGACGATCGCCGCCGCCGCGACACCCAGCCGGTAGACCAGACCCTTTTCCCGTCGCTCGGCACGCTCGACGTGCTGGACGCAAGCCAGCCCGCGCCGGCGACATCCCTCCGCGAGATCGATGCTCGCTCTCAGGATGAAGTGGTGCAGCCGGTCGGACGCATACGGATAGTCCTCGCGGACACCGTGATAGACCAGCACCGGTAGGTGCAGCGCGTTGCCGAGGCGGACGGCAGCGTCGATAACTGGGTTGTCGCAAGCGCGCAGCGCCTGCTGAAGCCAGCACAGGACGTATCGACCGCCCTGCGCTGGCAAGCGGTCGTTCAGCGGCCGAACGCGCGGTGCCTGGTGCCAGTCGGAAAGTTCAGCAAGCCGTCCAGATAGTGCCATCACAAACTCCGGCCACGTTGATGCCCCGTGGCCAACGCGGTCTTGTTATGCGCATCCTGGCGCCAGCGGCGAAGATAGTCGCCAAAATAAGCGAACGTTCGTTTCGAAGCGTCCGCATCGCCGAGGTTCCGCCTAGATCTTTCGGCCACGCGGCATCCCACCCGAGCAAGCGCGATCTGCGGGTACCGGCCGATCCCGCCACGGTGCCTGGACTGATCGCCGCCACCGGGCGAGACGCGAACTGACGCCGATCGCCTATTCCCTCGGTTCGGCACTTCCCCCGAGCGCTGAAGGCGTGCCGACCTGCGAAACGCTCCGCACCCTATCGGGCTATGGCCACACCGCGATGGGTTTCCAGTCTACGGCCGCGGTCCATGGGTAGGTCGCGGCGCTGCGCCGGGTCTATGGCGATCGCAATAACAAGCGCGCGGCAGGAGTGACCACACCCCTTGGCCGATACCGCGACGCGACATCACCTTGCGCTACGGCTTTTCCGGAAACGTACGCCATGCGGCATCGCACCGCGCGGCAATGGAAGCCTGCTCGGTCGCTTGACCGGTAGGATCGGGCACCGCGCCGCCTTTGCCGATCAGGAAGCGGGCGTGCACGGTTTCCCATCGCGGGATCGTCGTGAACCGCACGTCGTCGAGCGCGAGGTCAAGCGTGTGCGCGGCGTCATAGCCATTGGCGATCAGCCGCCCGCCATCGCCATAAACCCGCCGCAGCACGATGCCGCGATAGACCGGGATCAGGTCGCCGCGCGCCTCCTTGTCATAGGCAGTGTAGATGTCGATCGGCCGCTTGCTGCCGCGAATGCAGACGTCCTCGTAATGCACGTCCTCGACCAGCCCGCCGCGGCTCGCATCGCTCTTGATGCGCAAACCCGAAGTGGTGCCGTCGAGCGTCAGCCCCTTGACCTGCACGTGCGCGACGCCGCCATTGGTCTCGCTGCCGATCGACATGCCGTGGCCAGAGTAGAAATGGTTGTCGAGGATCGAGACGTAGCGCGTGCCGCCGGTCTTGCCCGCCTTGATCGCGACATTGTCGTCGCCGGTGCGGATGAACGTCCTGGTGATCGTCACGTCCTCGCTCGCGCCGGGATCGATCCCGTCGGTGTTGCGCGCGTCTGCGGGCGTGTCGACGATCACGCCCCAGGCGGTGAAGCCCTGCAGGCGGTTGGCGACGACATGGAAATTCGGCGAGTTCGCCAGGCGCACCCGGTAGAGCGTGAAATTGCGGCCGCGATCGGCGACGATCAGGCGCGGGACGTTCTGGTTGCCCTTCTCGACCTGCGCGCGGCGCGCGAGCTGCCACCACGTCTCGCTTCCGCCGGCCATCGGCTGGCCGCCATTGCCCTCGACCGTGCCGTCGCCCACGATCGCGACGTCGGTCGCATCGGCGATGTGCAGCAGCGGGCGACACCCCTTCCCGCGCTGGTCGATCTTCCCGCAAGCCCGTTCGCCAGCGTCGAACAGCGCCGGGTCGGGGATCGCGGCGAGCACGGCAGCGCGATCGAGCCACAGCGTCGTCCGCATCGGCAGCTCGAGCGGACCGCTGTCGTAGCGCCCCGCGCTCAGCCGCACCGCCTGCCCCGCACAGCGCTTGAGCGCGGCCTGCAGCTCGGCGGCGCGGTTGCCGGCTTTGGGCGTCAGCGTCTCGCACGCAGTCGCGGGCAGACGCGGCTCGGTCACCGTGCGGCGATCCTGTGCGGTGGCGGGAGCTGCGAGGATCAGGCTCGTCGCGGCAAGAATCGAATAGCGCATCGCTGCGTCCTTTACGCTGGAACCCATCAGAAGACGAACCGCACGCCGGCGGTGATCACCCGCCCGGTGCTCTGGTAGTTCTGCG
The DNA here is from genome assembly GCF_014653575.1 of Sphingomonas glacialis. Lineage (GTDB taxonomy): Bacteria > Pseudomonadota > Alphaproteobacteria > Sphingomonadales > Sphingomonadaceae > Sphingomonas > Sphingomonas glacialis. The sequence goes on from NZ_BNAQ01000001.1 coordinate 178,802, forward strand.
CGACCGGGTCGGCCTGATATTCGGTCGCATAGCTCGCCGCGTTGGTCAGGTTGCGGCCCTCGAGCGTCAGCCGCGCATAGCTGGTCAGCGCATAGGACATCGCCGCATCGACGTTGAACTGGCTCGCGCGATAGCCGAAATCGGAGACCACCGGCGAGTTGCAGACCGCGCCGTTGTTGGTCGTCAGGCCGACCGCGCACGTTCCCGATGCGAGCGGGAAGCGCGTGACATATTGCGTGCGATACGCGCCCGAGACGCGCGCCGAGAATTTGGCGTCCTCGTAATAGAGCGTCGCGTTGAATGCATCTGGCGAGGTGTTGAGGAATGGCCCCTGCGCATAGACGTTGACCGCGGTCCCGGTCTGCGTGCGCGTCGTCGCCAGCTGTGCGCTCGTCAGATAATTGAGCTTCGACGAGATGTGCGTGTAGTTGGCGGTGATGCCGAAATTCTTGAGGAACCCCGGCAGGAAAAAGAATTGCGACTGGACGTTGACCTCGACGCCACGAATCTTGCCGCCCGGCGCGTCATTGTACTGGCGCACCGCAAAGACCCCGCCTTGCTGGGTATAGGCGAGCAAGGTCGGGCTGGTGATGCTCGCATAGATCGATTCCAGCGTGGCGGCGTCGTAGATCGACTGGAGCGCATATTCGCCCGCGATCTGCTGCGGAAAGGTCTCGAGATTCTTCATGAAGAACCCGACCGAGATCAGCCCGCCGCGACCGAAATAATGTTCGAGCGCGACGTCGTAATTGGTCGCGCGATACGGGTTGAGATAGGGATTGCCGACGGTGATCTGCGGCGCGGTGGTCGCGTTGAGCCCGGTCGGGACCGACGTCGTCCCCGGCGTCAGCGCGGCGAGCTGGGGTCGCGCGATGACCTTGGCCGAGGCGAGGCGCAGCAGCGTGTTGGGGAGGAACTCCCACGCCGCGTTCAAGGCCGGCAGATAGTCGGTATATTCGTTACGCGCGGTGACGAGCACGCCCGCCACGCCATTGGCGGCGCCGCCGACCGACCCCGTCCCGCGCACGATCGTCTTGGCGATGCGCGTTCCGGCATTGCCGCGGAACGGCTTGCCGAACAGCGTTCCGTCCCAGTCGAATTCGAGATAGCCCGAAAGGTCGTTTTCGGTGACGCGATTGGCCTGGCGCGCATCGGCCTGCGCACGGAAATCGCCGAATTTGTTGATGCAGTTGCAATCGATGCCGAACGCGTTGCTGAACTTGTCGATGTCAGGGGCGTAGAAACTGGTCGGCGTCCCCGCCGGGACCTGGAGGCCACGACCGAAATCATACGAGCGCCCGAGATCGGTGATCGCGAGCTTGGCTTCGGCGAGCGTCGGATTGATCGCCTCGATGTCGCTGTTGCGCCGCCCCTGCAGGCTCGAATAGCTGAAGCGCTTGTAGGTCAGCCCGCCCTGGACCTTGAACAGGTCGTTGACGTCCCAGATCAGGCTGCCACGCGCGACACGGAAGCTGTTGACGATGTCATCGGTCAGATAGCGGATCGTCGACAGGCCCTTCACCAGCGTCCAGTTCTGCGGATTGGCGACGTCGAAGCCGGGGCTGAACACGGGCATCTTGCCGCTGCCGCGCCCGTCGAAGACGTAATTGTCCTTGTCGATCGCGTTGAACTCGGCGAGCAGCGTCGTGCCCTTATACTCCGACCGCGAATAGCCGGCGGTGCCGACAAAATGTAGCCGCTCGCCGATATCCTGCTTGAGATTGAGCGTCCCCTGCCAGAACTTGGTCGTCCCCGACACGCGCTGCGTCGAGCTGCGCCAGTCGACATCGTCGAGCACGAGATAGTCGGCCTGCCCCGCCGCATTGACGTTGGCGGCGCGAATCTTGGTGTTGGGGCGGCCGATCAGCTCGTTGTAGAAGCCGGTCTGGTTGGCGGTCGCGACATAGCCGGGCGACGCCGGGTTGTTGTAATAGTCGAACGGGTTGAGGTTGTTGGGGTTCTGGCTGTTGAAATAGCCCGGCAGCACCGTCGCGCTGCCTTGAGTGCCTTGGCAGTCGAGCGCCGCCGACGGGGTGCAGTTCGGATAGAGCGCGACGCGGTCGGCATAGCCGTTGGCGGTGCCGGCGGCGCGCAGACCGTTCGCGCCGGTCTGCGCCGCGCGCGCATTGGTGCCGTTGCGGTTGAGCCCGATCGTGGTGATCCCCGCGATCGTCGAATCCTGGTCGTACTTCGAGAAGACGCCGTCGAGCGTCACCTCGGTATGCGGCGTGGGTTTCCACTGCAGCGTCGCGGTCGCGCCGAGCCGCTTATAGTGCAGGTCCTGCCGGTTGATCGACGGTAGCGCCGGGATCAGCGTATTGGGCGTGATCAGCGCATAGGCCGCCGGATCCGAGCCGAACGTCGCGCCAGTCCCCTGGTTCGACGGCCGCGCGAAGCCATAGGTGTTGGGCGTCACGCCGTTGAGCTGCGACGAGCGATACGCATAATCGAACTGCCCGATGCTGCGCTGGTACGAATCGATCTGCTGACGCTGGTCCTGATAGGCGATCGAGCCGAGGATGCCGAGTGTCGGAGTGATATGCTTCGATACCAAAGCGGTCAGCCGCGGGTTTACCGTCTTGCCGTTCTCGCGATATTCGCCCTCGAGCCCGAGCGCGTAGCGATCCTTCTTGTTGGCGAGCGGTCGGCCGGTGGTGAGATCGATGATCGCGCCGAGCGAGCCCTCGTCGTTCGCCGCGGAGGTCGTCTTGGTGATCGTCACCCCGCCGAACAGCTCGGACGCGAAGGTGTTGAAATCGAAGCCGCGCGTGCGGTTGGCCCCCGACGGATCGTTGCCCCCGCCGGTGACGCTCAGAGCGTCGGCGCCGTTCAAGCGCGTCTGCTGGAAATCACCGCCGAGGCCGCGCACCGTGATCGAGCGCCCTTCGCCATTATCGCGGTCGATCGAGACACCCGGCAGGCGCTGGATCGATTCGGCGAGATTGGCGTCGGGAAAATCGGCGATATCCTCGGCCGTGATCGCATCGATGATCTGGTTGGCGCGCCGCTTCTGGTTGACCGCGTTGGACAGGCTCGCGCGAAAACCGGTGACGACGATATCCTGCGCGGTGTCGTCGGCGACCCGGCCGGTATCCGGCGTCGCTGGAGCATTCTGGGCGCTCGCGGGAGCGACAGCGACAAGCCCGCAGAACGCGACGACAGCAAGCGATGCGCCGTGACGCATATCGACCTTCAGCATGACTCTCTCCCCGGTTGACGCCTCTGCGGACGCCCTGGCGGCTCTTATGATTTGCCGATGTCACCGGTGTCAATAAGTCAGCGGCCTTGGATTGACGAATTTTGCACCTGCGAATTGATCCCGCTCAATAGACTTTTCGAAAGTGTCTGATCAGCCTCCTATATCGATCAGTATCGACCCTTGACGAGCAATGACACCGGTATCAAGATGAGCTGAGAATGTTGGAGATCGAACCATCCGGCATCGAATACGGGAGATGGCGATGAAGGTGCGGATCGGGCTGTCGCTGACGGCCATGCTGGTGTTGACCGGCGGGTGCGGCCAAGATGGCGGCAGTACGCCGACCCCGACACCGAGCGCGACCGCGGCACCGCTGACGGTCACGCCAACGACGGGCGACACCGCCGCGTTCAAGGATACGCTGCTACGGCTGACCTTCGATGGCCCGCCAGTGATCACCGGCTCGGGCACGATCCGCGTCTATCGCAGCGACGGAACGCTGGTCGACACGATCGACACTTCGGCGAACATCGTCACCACCGGCGGCGAGACGCAAAGCGCGCTCGGCGCCGCGAATACCGAGATCGACAAGATCGGCAACGGCGTGGCGAGCCTCACGCAATATCGCTACACCTATTACCGGCCCGTCAGCGTCGCGGGCAATATCGCGACGATCAAGCTCCACGACGGCGTGCTGGCGTATGACACAGCGTATTACGTTCAGGTCGACCAGTCGGTGTTCAACGGCCCGTTCGGCGGCGCAGGCAGCTTCCCGGGGATCGGCGGCGCCACCGCCTGGACCTTCCGCACCAAGTCCGCGCCGACCTCGACCACCAATCTCATCGTCGACGACGATGGACCGGCCGACTTCCGCTCGCTGCAGGGCGCGCTCGATTATGTCATGGCGACGGGCTGCCTGTCGTGCCCGAGCGCCGCCAGCCCGAAGACGATCACGCTCAAGAACGGGACCTATGACGAGCAGCTGTTCCTGCGCAACGTGAGCAATCTGACGATCCTCGGGGAGAGCCGCGCCGGGACGATCGTGCGCAACAGCAATTGGGAAGCGTTCAATCCCGGCACCGGCGGCAGCCGCGCGACCCCGAACACCACCTTCAGCAACATCGGCGGCGCCGCCACGCTCGGCACGCGCCTGTCGCTTGGCGGCGGGCGCGCGGTGCTGCTGGTCGAGGGCGGCGATCTGCTCAAGCTGAGCAACTTCACCTTCGCCAACACGCACGTGAAGGATGCCACGCAGAACAGCCAGGCCGAGGTGATCTACTACAATTCGGCGACGCTCAACGGATCGCGCTTCATCGCCACCGACATGAACTTCCTCGGCACGCAGGATACCTTGCAGATGAAAGGCTGGGTGTGGATCTACAACAGCCTGATCACCGGCGACGTCGATTTCCTGTGGGGCTATCCCTTCGCCGAAGTGATCGAGAATTCCGAACTTCGCACTGTCTTCGATCCGACGACACCGGGGTCGGGCGGCTACCTCTTCCAGTCGCGCGCGGCCAAGGGCTATCCCGGCTTCGTCGTGCTCGGAGGGGCGCTGACCGCGGCCAGCGGCGTACCCGACGGATCGGCCTATCTCGCGCGCTCGGGCGGCTCGACGCAAGGACAGGGGTTCTGCACGACGATGCTCGCGCTCGGCGGCGGCTCGGCCGGCAATGCCACCCAATATTGTGACTCGGTCGCCTATATCGGCGTCAAGATGGGCCCACACATCGCGCCCGCGGGCTGGTTCATCAACCCGGTCCCCAATCTGTTGCCGACGGCGCGCGAGGGCTGGCGCGAGAGCGGATCGCTGACGCCGGGCGGCGCGGCGCTGCCGCTGACCGGTCGCGAAACGCGCTATGCCAGCAGCACCGCCGATCTGTCCTCGCTCGACACCCGCGCGAAGGTCTTTGCGCAATGGAACGGCAATGCCGGCTGGAGTCCCCAGCCATGAGCGCCGGTATCCCCGGCATGCGCGTTTAAAGTCCCCACCGGGAGCCTCCACCCCGCTTGCAACGGCCGGCGGGGTGGCTTTGTCCCTACCCAAATCCCGCTTAGGACACCGATATGGAAATCAGCCGTCGCGATGCCTTCGGTCTGGCGCTGGCCGGCACCGCTGCCCTGGCCACCGAACCGGCCGCCGCCGTACCGCCCGGATCGGGAGCGCTCCCCGCCGCCGCCTGGCGCCGCGGGTTCGATAACCAGCGCGTGCCCGACCTGGGCGACGGCCGCTTCCTCAACCCGCTGCTGTCCGGCGACCATCCCGACCCCGCGATCCTCAAGGACGGCGCCGACTATTACATGACCTTCTCGAGCTTCGACTCCTACCCGGGCCTGACGCTGTGGCACAGTCGCGATCTGGTGAACTGGCAACCGCGCAAGGCAGCGCTGACCAAGAACATCGGCTCGGTCTGGGCGGTCAGCCTGGCCAAGCATGACGGGCGTTATTTTCTCTACATACCGGTCAAGGCGACCCCCAACACGATCTTCGTGATCCATGCCGATCACATCGACGGCCCGTGGAGCGACCCGATCGACTTGCATTTGCCCGCCCATATCGACCCCTGCCACGCGGTGGCGGAGGACGGATCGCGCTGGCTGTTCCTCTCGGGTGGGGACCGTATCCGGCTCGCGCCCGACGGCCTCTCGACGCTCGGCGCGGTCGAGCACGTCTATGACCCTTGGCACTATCCCGCGGAATGGGACGTCGAGAGCTTCAGCCCGGAGGGACCCAAGATCGCGCACCACGGCGATTACTGGTATCTCATCACTGCGGTCGGCGGCACTGCGGGCCCGCCGACCGGGCATATGGTGATCGCCGCGCGATCGCGCTCGCTGCATGGGCCGTGGGAGCACTGTCCGCATAACCCGATCGTACGCACCACCAGCACCGATGAACGCTGGTGGTCGCGCGGCCATGCCAGCCTGATCGAGGCGCCCGACGGGAGTTGGTGGTCGATCTATCACGGCTACGAGAATGGCTTCTGGACGCTCGGTCGCCAGGCGCTGCTCGATCCGGTCGCGTGGACCGCGGATGGCTGGTTTCGGATGACCGGCGGCGATCTCTCGCGCCCGCTCGCAAAGCCGCGTGGCGGTGCTGCCGTGCCGCACGGCCAGCCGCTCAGCGACGCCTTCACGCGGCTCGACCTCGGCAGCCGCTGGAACTTCTTTCGCCCCGGCCCGCACGAAACCGATCGTCTCCGCGTCGAGCAAGGCGCGTTGGTGCTGCGCGCGAGCGGAACCGCGCCGGTCGATTCCCCGCCCCTGTTGCTGACGGCCGGCGACCAGGCCTATGCTTTCGAATGCGACGTCGAGATCGCTCCTGGCGCTACCGCCGGGCTGGTGCTGTTCTATGACGACAGATTATATGCCGGCCTCGGTTTCGACGAGCGGCGCTTCGTGACGCATCAATACGGGATGGAGCGCGGACGCCCGTCCAACCCGCACGGGCGAAGGATGCGGATCCGCATCACCAACACGCGCCATATCGTCGCCATCCACACCTCGCACGATGCAGGCCGAAGCTGGCAGCGCTTCGATCGGGGCATGGAGGTGTCGGGGTATCATCACAATGTTCGCGGTGGCTTCCTGATGCTGCGGCCGGGTCTCTACGCGGCGGGTCAGGGCGAAGCGCGCTTTCGCGACTTCCGCTTCCGCGCGCTGTGAAGGACAACAGGTCCCTGATCCGATCGCCGGACGACGATATCCGGCCGCACCTCCAATTCCACCTCGACGCGCCCCTTGCCGACGCAAACGACACGAAGTCTGGGTGACCGCACGGCACGCTTCAAGTTTGGTGGCAGCCATCATCGACTGATTTGGATTCCAATCTTGGCCGCGAGCGCCGCAGATCGTGTTGACCACGCCCATGCGCCTCCAACCGACCAGCCGGGTGCCGATCAGGGGAATGATGCGATCGGCGACGGCGCGCTCCGCCAGCAGCGTGTCTTGGAATGCGTACGATCCCGAAACCGCTTGCAGCTTCCAAATGGTAGCGCTACCTGTCTGCTATAGCGCGGTCACGCGCATCGTGGAGAGGACCAATGGCGTATCGTTATGTAGCCGCCGTGCTGGCGTGTGGAACCGCATCGCTCGCGCTGGCGCAGGATCGCGCCCCTGATGGCCGGCGCTATCTTTCGCAACCGCTCGTCACGTCGATCTACACCGCCGATCCGTCGGCACACGTCTTCAATGGCAAGATCTACATCTACCCGTCGCACGACGTGCCGACCGAGACCCCCGACGACGATCTCGGCAATCAATATGCGATGCACGATTATCGCGTGCTGAAGATGGACAAGATCGGCGCCCCCGTCACCGTCGGCCCGGTCGCGCTCGACGTCCGCCAAGTCCCCTGGGCTTCGCAGCAGATGTGGGCGCCCGACGCTGCCTATAAGAACGGCACCTATTACCTTTATTTCCCGGCGCGCGACAAAACCAAGGACAAGAACGGCCTCGGCAAGTTCATGGTCGGCGTCGCGACGTCGAAAAGCCCGATGGGCCCGTTCAAGGCCGAGCCCAAACCGATCGCGGGCGCCTTCTCGATGGACCCGGCGGTGTTCACCGACAGCGACGGCAAGAGCTACCTCTATTTCGGCGGGATCTGGGGTGGGCAGCTCCAGCGCTGGAAGAACGGCACCTTCGATCCCAACGGCAGCGACACCGATCTCGGCCAGGACACCAAGCCCGCGCTGACTGGCAAGGTCGCGCGGCTCAACCCTGATATGAAGAGCCTCGCCGAGACGCCGCACGACGCGGTGATCCTCGACGAAGCGGGGAAGCCCGTGCTCGGCGGCGATCACGACAAGCGCTTCTTCGAGGCGTCGTGGATGTTCAAGCGCGGCGGGCACTATTATTACACCTACTCGACCGGCGACACGCACTTCCTCAACTATGCGACGGGCACCAGTCCGTACGGCCCGTTCACCTATCGCGGGCATATCATGAACCCCGTCCAGGGCTGGACGACGCATCACTCGATCATCGAGACCGGCGGAAAGTGGTGGCTCTTCTATGCCGACACGCAGCTCAGCGGGAAGAACCACCTGCGCAACGTGAAGCTGACCGAGCTCACCTTCAACGCTGACGGGACGATCAAGACGATCGATCCGCTCGTCAAATAAGGCAGACGATGTTTCTCGGAATCGATATCGGCACGTCGGGTGTCAAGGCCGTCGTCCTCGACACGCATGGCGCGGTCGTCGGCCAGGGCGTCGCGGCGCTCACCGTCCAGCGCCCTCACCCCTTGTGGTCCGAACAGGACCCCGAGGATTGGTGGAAGGCGACGACCGCCGCAGTGCTCGCGATCGACCCCGAGGTCCGCCGGTCGGTCCGCGGGATCGGGCTCGCCGGGCAGATGCACGGTGCGACCCTGCTCGGTGCGAACGATAAACCGCTCCGCTCCGCGATCCTGTGGAACGACGGGCGCTCGTTCGCGGAATGCGCGGCGCTCGAGGAGACCACGGGCGATTTCCGCACCATCGGCGGCAATATCGTGATGCCGGGCTTCACCGCCCCCAAGCTTGAATGGGTGCGGCGGCATGAGCCTGAGATCTTCGCGCAGGTCGCGACGGTGCTGCTGCCCAAGGATTACGTCCGCTTGCGGATGACCGGCGAGAAAGCGTCCGACATGTCAGATTCGGCGGGCACGCTGTGGCTCGACGTCGCTGGCCGGCGCTGGAGCGAGACGTTGCTCGCCGCCTGCGGGCTGACCCAGGCGCAGATGCCGCGGCTGGTCGAGGGCACCGACGTCGCGGGCACCCTGCGCGCCGATATCGCCGAGGCGTGGGGCATTCCGCAGGTCCCCGTCGCGGGCGGCGCTGGCGACAATGCCGGTGGTGCGGCGGGGGTCGGTGTCGTCACCGACGGCAAGGCCTTGCTATCGCTCGGCACGTCGGGCGTGATCTTCGTCGCCAACGACGCGTTCCGGCCCAACCCGGCGCGCGCGGTCCACGCCTTCTGCCACTGCCTGCCCGATATGTGGCACCAGATGTCGGTCCACCTCAGCGCGGCATCGTGCATCGACTGGGTCGCGCGGCTCACCGGCGCGAGTGGTGCTGCCGAACTGTTCCAGCGCGCCGAAGCGGCGGGTGCTGCCAATGGTCCCGAGATCTTCCTCCCCTATCTCTCGGGCGAACGCACCCCGCACAACGACGCGCAGGTCCGCGGCGCCTTTATCGGGCTCGACAACGACACCGACGCCAACCGCCTCGCGCAGGCGGTGCTCGAAGGTGTCGCGTTTGCGCTCGCAGACGGGCTCGACGTGCTGCGCGAAGCCGGAACCGAGGTCGCCGAACTCGCGGTGATCGGCGGCGGCGCACGCTCGCATTATTGGGGCGAGACGCTCGCCGCCGCGATGGACGTGCCGTTGGTCTACCTCCAGGGCGGCGAGGTCGGTCCCGCGCTCGGTGCCGCGCGGCTCGCGCAGATCGCGGTCGATGGCGGAACGCCCGCCGAAGTCTGCGTCGCACCGCCCGTCTCGCACCGCATCGCCCCCAATGCCGAACTGGTCCGCCGCCTCGCCCCCAAAAAGGCGACGTTCAAGGCGGCCTATTCGCGCATCTCCCCGCTCACCGCATCCAACTGACACCCAAGGAGCGCCCCGATGGCCACCGATTTCTTCGCCGACATTCCGCAGATCGCCTTCAAGGGCCCCGAGACCGACGACGAGCTCGCCTATCGCTATTACGACAAGGACCGCGTCGTCATGGGCAAGCGGATGGAAGACCATCTGCGCTTCGCCGCGTGCTTCTGGCACACCTTCTGCTGGCCCGGCTCGGACGTGTTCGGTGGCGGGACCTTCAACCGCCCGTGGCATGCCGGCGCGAACGATTCGGCCGCGGCCGCGCAGAAGCGCGAAGTCGCGTTCGATTTCTTCACCAAGCTCGACATCCCCTTCTACACCTTCCACGACGTCGACGTGATGGCCGATGCCGCCACCATCACCGAGCATCGCCGCAACTTCGCCGAAGCGGTCGATCATCTCGAGAAGCTCCAGGCCTCGTCGGGCCGCAAGCTGCTGTGGGGCACGGCGAACCTGTTCAGCCACCCGCGCTTCGCCGCCGGCGGCGCGACCAACCCTGACCCGCAAGTCTTCGCGTTCGGCGCAATGCAGGTCCGCGACGCGCTCGAAGCGACGCATCGCCTCGGCGGCGCCAACTACGTGCTGTGGGGCGGTCGCGAAGGCTATGAGACGCTGCTCAACACCGATCTCAAGCGCGAGCTCGACAATCTCGGCCGCTTCCTCAACCTCGTGGTCGAGCACAAGCACAAGATCGGCTTCACCGGCACGATCCTGATCGAGCCAAAGCCGTTCGAGCCGACCAAGCACCAGTACGATTTCGACACCGCGACGGTGTACGGCTTCCTCAAGCGCTACGGCCTCGAGAACGAGGTCAAGGTCAATATCGAGGCGAACCACGCGACGCTCGCCAGCCACACTTTCGAGCATGAGATCGCGACCGCGGCCGCGCTCGGCATCTTCGGCTCGATCGACGCGAACCGCGGCGATCCGCAGAATGGCTGGGATACCGACCAGTTCCCCAATTCGGTCGAGGAACTGACGCTCGCCAATCTCGAGATCATCCGCGCGGGCGGCTTCACCACCGGCGGGTTCAATTTCGACGCGAAGGTGCGGCGCCAGTCGATGGACGCGGTCGATCTATTCCACGGCCATGTCGGCGCGATCGACGTCGTCGCCAAGGGCCTGCTCAATGCAGCAGCGCTGATCGAGGACGGGCGCCTCGATGCGATCAAGACCGAGCGCTATGCCGGCTGGGATGCCGATTTCGGCCAGAAGATCGGGTCGCTCGACCTGGCGGCGATCGCCGATCTCGCGGTCGAGCAGGGCATCGACCCACAGCCGCGCTCGGGCCGGCAGGAGCGGATCGAGAACCTCATCAACCGCTTCATCTGATCAAGCGGTCGGCCCGTCCGTTTCGCGCGGACGGGCCGATCTCCCGACGAGCCCTTGCGCTGGTCGCCTTGTACTCTGCGCCGGCAGCTTCTATTATGTCGGACTAATTCAAGGAACAGTATCTATGATCGACGGAGCGATTTTGGTCGGTGCCGAGCAACGGCAGGCGACGACGCGATTTTCGGGGATCGACCCTTCGACCGGCGCGACCCTCACCCCCGATTTCTCCTCGGCCGGCACCGATGCCGTGGCCGATGCCGCCGCGCTCGCCGAAGCGGCCTTCCCCGAATATGCGGCGACCGATCCCGAAACGCGCGCGACCTTCCTCGAGGCGATCGCCGATGCGATCGTCGCGATCGGCGACGAACTGATCGACCGCGCCGTCCAGGAAAGCGGCCTGCCCCGCCCGCGGATCGAAGGCGAGCGTGGCCGTACCGTCGGCCAGCTGCGGCTGTTCGCGACCGTCGTCCGCCAGGGCGACTGGCTCGACGCGACGATCGACCCGGCGCTTCCCGACCGCGCGCCGCTGCCGCGCCCCGATCTGCGCCGCGTCAATGTGGCGGTAGGCCCCGTCGCGGTGTTCGGCGCGTCGAACTTCCCGCTCGCTTTCTCGGTCGCCGGCGGTGACACCGCGTCGGCGCTCGCCGCGGGTTGCCCGGTGATCGTCAAGGGCCATCCGTCGCATCCCGGCACCGGCGAACTCGTCGCGCGCGCGATCGCCAGCGCGGTCGCCAAGTGCGGCCTGCCCGCTGGCACCTTCTCCTATCTGCCCGGCGAGACCAACGATCTCGGCGGCGCGCTCGTCGCCGATCCGCGGATCAAGGCGGTCGGCTTCACCGGCTCGCGCGGCGGTGGCCTGGCGCTCGTCAAGATCGCGGCACAGCGCGCCGAGCCGATCCCGGTCTATGCCGAAATGTCGAGCATCAACCCGGTGATCCTCTTCCCCGCAGCGCTCGCCGCGCGCGGTGCCGCGCTGGCGACCGCGTTCGTCCAGTCGCTGACGATGGGCGCAGGCCAGTTCTGCACCAATCCCGGCCTCGTCCTCGCGATCGACAGCCCAGAGCTGGATGCTTTCGTCAATGCGGCGGGCGTCGCCTTGGGTGGCAGCCAGCCCGCGACGATGCTCTCGCCCGGCATCCATGACAGCTTCGAAAAGGGCGTCGCCGCGCTCGCCGAACACGGTTCGGTCCGGACCGTCGCGCGCGGTTGCGCGAGCACCGGCGCCAACCAAGCAGTCGGCGCGCTGTTCGACACTGATGCCGCCGCTTTCCTCGCCGACAGCGCGCTCGGGCATGAAGTGTTCGGCTCGTCGGCAGTCGTCGTGCGCTGCACCGACCTTGCCGAGCTGACGCGCGTCGTCGCCGGGCTCGAAGGCCAGCTGACCGCGACGCTCCAGATCGATGCCGACGATCACGCCGCCGCGGCCAAGTTCCTCCCCGCGCTCGCCGGTCGAGTTGGGCGGATCCTCGCCAACGGCTGGCCGACCGGGGTCGAGGTGAGCCACGCGATGGTGCACGGCGGCCCCTTCCCCGCCACCAGTGACGGGCGGACGACTTCGGTCGGCACGCTCGCCATCTACCGCTTCCTGCGGCCGGTGTGCTTCCAGAACTTGCCGGCGGAGTTGCTCCCGGCAGCGATCGCGCCCGACAATGCGTGGCACGTCGCGCGCCGGATCGAGGGCGTTCGCGAAGCCTCGCCGCGGTAAAACCCTGCGCGCTGCGGCGGGCGATGGCCTGCCGCGGCGATGCCGCAAGCGGCGGATCGGACGCACCGATTTCGCGCTCTTGACACATCGCTTCACGTCGTGTTGGTAGCGCTATCAGATATAAAAACGTGACGGGAGTTGAGGATGGCGGGCAGCAGCGACCCACAGCGGTCTGCACTGGCGGCGGACTGGCAGAGCGGGACGTTCCTCGGACGGATCGAAAGCGCCGATGGCCCCTCGCCGGTTCTGCTCGTCCGCGGCGAATTGTTCGACATGGCGCGCGTCGCCCCGACTGTCTCGGCGCTCGTCGAAGCGGGGGATTTCAGCGGCACTGGCGGCGTCTCGCTCGGCGTATTCGACCCGTCGGCCGTCACCCTGCTCAGCCCCGTCGACCTGCAATGCGTCAAGGCATGCGGCGTCACCTTCGCAGTCTCGGCGATCGAGCGCGTCATCGAGGAACGCGCGCGCGGCGATTCGCGCGCGGCGGCGGACATCCGCGCGCGGCTCGAAACGCGCGTCGGCGGTTCGATCCGCGCGGTCGTGCCTGGCTCGACCGAGGCCGCCGACCTCAAGCAAGCGCTGATCGACGACGGGATGTGGTCGCAATATCTCGAAGTCGCGATCGGCCCCGATGCCGAGGTGTTCACCAAGGCACCCGTGCTCTCGACGGTCGGCGGCGATGCCGAGATCGGCATCCGCTCGGATTCGACCTGGAACAACCCCGAACCCGAGATCGCCCTGCTCGTCGACAGCCGAGGCACCGTCGTCGGCGCGACCCTCGGCAACGACGTCAACCTGCGCGATTTCGAAGGCCGCTCGGCGCTGCTGCTCGGCAAGGCCAAGGACAACAATGCCTCGTGCTCGCTCGGGCCGATGGTCCGCCTGTTCAACGCGAGCTTCGGCATCGACGATGTCCGCTCGGCCGAATTGCGGCTGCGGATCGAAGGCGAGGACGGCTATGTCCTCGACGGCGCGAGCAACATGGCCGAGATCAGCCGCGATCCGCTCGACCTGGTTCGCCAGACGCTCAGCGAACATCAATATCCCGACGGCTTCGTGCTGTTCCTCGGTACCCTTTTCGCACCCGTGCAGGACCGCGACGAGCCGGGCCGCGGTTTCACCCACAAGGTCGGCGACAGTGTGACGATCGAAAGCGCGCGGCTCGGGCGCCTCGTCAATCGCGTCGTCACCTCGCGCGATGCCGCGCCCTGGACGATCGGGATCAGCGCGTTTTTCGCAAATCTCGCCGCACGCGGCCTGTTGGGAGCAACTCAGTGAGCGGTGCCGTCTATCCAAGTCTCGTCGGCAAGCGCGTGTTGGTCACCGGCGGCGGCAGCGGGATCGGCGCTGCGCTGGTCGAAGCGTTCGCGGCGCAGCAGGCAAACGTCGCGTTCATCGACATCGACCAGGAAGCCGGCGAAGCGACCGCGGCGAAGTTCGCGCCCGGCCGGTTCCACGCTTGCGACCTGCGCGACATCGACGCGCTCACCGCGACGATCGCCAAGATCTCGACCGAGCTCGGCGGGATCGACATCCTCATCAACAATGCCGCGCGCGACGACCGCCATACGATCGAGGAAGTGACGCCCGCTTATTGGGATGAGCGGATGGCGACCAACCTCCGCCACCTGTTCTTCGCCGCCCAGGCCGTGGTCCCCGGCATGAAGGCCGCGGGCGGCGGCGTGATCGTCAATTTCGGGTCGATCAGCTGGCATCTGGGTCTCCCCGACTTAGTTCTCTACCAGACCGCCAAGGCCGCGATCGAAGGCCTCACGCGCAGCCTCGCGCGCGATCTCGGCCGCGACAACATCCGCGTCACGACGATCGTCCCCGGCAATATCCAGACCCCGCGGCAAGAACGCTGGTACACCCCCGAGGGCGAGGCCGAGATCGTCGCCGCGCAATGCCTCGATGGCCGCATTCAGCCGTCCGACGTCGCATCGCTCGCGCTGTTCCTCGCTTCGGACGATGCGCGGATGTGCACCGGCCATGACTATTTCGTGGACGCGGGCTGGCGCTGATGGTCGGGGCGGTACGCTCGGTCCAGCCGATCGGCGCGATCCTCGGCGAAGGGCCGGTCTGGCATGACGCGGCCTTGTGGTTCGTCGACATCAAGCGCCCGCGGATCTACCGCTTCGATCCGGCGCGCGATGCGCTACAGCACTGGGACGCGCCGGGCGAAGTCGGCTGGGTGTTGCCGCGCGCGAACGGCGGGACGATCGCCGGGCTCGCTTCGGGTCTCCACACCTTCGATTCCGTCAGCGGGCAGTTTACGCACCTGTTCGATCCCGAGACGCACCTCCCCGGCAACCGCCTCAACGATGCGACCACCGATGCGATGGGCCGCATCTGGTTCGGCAGCATGGACAATGCCGAGCAGGACGCGAGCGGCCGGCTCTATCGCGCCGATCCGCACGGCAGCACCGACAGCGGCCTCGCCCCCGTCGTCATCACCAACGGCCCGGCGATCGCGCCCGACGGCGGCACGCTCTACCACACCGATACGCTAGGCCGGAGCGTGTGGCGCGTCGTCCTCAACGACGACGGCACGCTCGCCGCGCCGACGCTGTTCTGCGAGATCGCACCCGGCGAAGGCCATCCCGATGGCTCGACGATCGATGCCGAAGGCTGTGTCTGGGTCGCGCTGTTCGGCGGCTGGGGCGTGCGGCGCTATGATCCCGCCGGCGCGCTGATCGAGACGGTGGAATTCCCCGTCGCCAACGTCACCAAGATCGCCTTCGGCGGCCCCGAGCTGCGCACCGCCTATGCAACAACCGCGCGCAAGGGCCTGACACGACAGGATTTGCAAGCGCAGCCGCTCGCCGGCAATCTCTTCGCGTTCGACGCCGGCGTGTGCGGCCTGCCCGTCTATCCAGCAAAACTATAAACGATTTCAGGAGCGGAAAAACGATATGGCACTCACGCAGCCCGATACCCAAAGGGGCAATTTGGGGTTCATTGCGGCGATCGTTGCGGTGGCCACGATCGGCGGACTGTTGTTCGGCTATGACAGTGGCGCGGTGAACGGGACGCAGCCCGGGCTCAAGGCGGCGTTCGCGCTCGACGATGCCGGGCTGGGCTTCACCGTCGGATCGCTGCTGATCGGCTGCGTCATCGGGGCGTTCTCCGCCGGCACGCTCGCCGATGCGATCGGCCGCCGCAACGTGATGCGCTATGCCGCTTTGCTGTTCCTGCTCGGGGCGCTCGTCCAGGGGATCGCGCACGACCATACGCTGTTCGTCATCGCGCGCATCTGCGGCGGGATCGCGGTCGGCGCGGCCAGCGTGCTGTCGCCCGCGTATATCTCGGAGGTCGCGCCGCCCAACATCCGTGGCCGCATGACGACCGTCCAGCAGATCATGATCATCACCGGTCTGACGGCGGCGTTCTTCGCCAATTATTACCTCGCGGCAGCCGCGTCCAACCCCGTCAACCCCAACGACGTCGCCTCGCTCAACCCGCTCTGGTTCGGCATCGCCGCGTGGCGCTGGATGTACCTGCTGCAGGCGGTGCCCGCGGTGGTCTTCTTCATCGCTCTGTTCTTCATCCCCGAAAGCCCGCGCTTCCTCGTCTCGAAGCAGCGCAACGAAGAAGCGCTGAACGTGCTGACGAGCTTGTTCGGCACCCGCCAGGGCGCACTGACGCTCGGCGAGATTCAAGCAAGCTTCTCGAAGGACCATCGCCCGCGCCTCTCCGACGTGCTGACGCCGCCGGGCGGCCGCGGCTTCCTCGGGCTTCGCTCGGTCGTCTGGGCGGGTCTGCTGCTCGCGGTGTTCCAGCAGCTCGTCGGCATCAACGTGATCTTCTATTACGGCGCGACGCTGTGGCAGGCGGCGGGCTTCTCCGAATCCGAGGCGCTGATGACCAACATCATCTCGGGGACGATCTCGATCGTCGCGTGCTTCATCACGATCGGCCTGGTCGACAAGATCGGCCGCAAGCCGTTGCTGCTGATCGGGTCGGCGGGCATGGCGGTCACGCTGTTCGCGATGGTCTATGCCTTCTCGACCGGCACGCTCGTCGCCGACAAGCTCACGCTGCCGGGCCATATGGGGCAGCTCGCGGTCGGCGCGGCGCTCGCTTATTCGTTCGCGTTCAACATCAGCTGGGGCCCGGTGATGTGGGTGATGCTCGGCGAGATGTTCCCCAACCAGATCCGCGGCTCGGCGCTCGCGGTATGCGGCTTTGCGCAATGGTTCGCCAATTATCTCGTCGCGCAGTCCTTCCCGATCATGCTGGGGAGCATTGGCCTCGCGAAAAGCTATTCGTTCTATGCGGTGTGCGCGGTGATCAGCTTCTTCCTGGTGCAGAAGTTCATCCACGAGACCAAGGGCAAGTCGCTCGAGGCGATGGAGGGGTAAGGCGCGCGCCACCTTGGTGGCGCGTGTGGCTCCGATCTTCGAGCAGATCGGTTTTGACGGGACCGCGATGATGCCATCGCGGTCCTGTTCTCGTTTGGGGTCGAACGGGGGTTTCCGTCAATACCGCAAAGGCGGGATGCCGAGTTTAACGACATTGGTGGCAAACGGTCCGCCCGCCTTCTGAACCGCACCACGCCAGTCAAACCAGATACCTACAGGAAGCCGCATCAGATTTTTGCATCGGCGGCCCGGATGGTTTCCCGCCGTTCTTTGGTCGATGCGAAATCCGTGAATTTTGCATCAACCTGGCTGCCGGCATACTGGCTGGCTCTTTGCTGTCACGGTCGTAAGCTGCTCCGATCAGGGAGTTGCCAATGAAGAACAAGGCACCAGCATTTGCCCGCGTGAGCGTGGGAAGCATGATCGCAGTCGCGGCGCTGAGCGCGCATGCGCAGTTCGTCCCACCCGCTGGATACAGCGACGGTGGATCACGACCAAATGTTGCGGTGCCCTCAGACCCGGGTGCACCACTACTAACCCGCATCCCTGATACGGCGGTGTCGAGCCTGATCCACGCCAATCCGACCTACAGGCGCGGCGCGGCTGTGGGCCGTGTCAAGGTTGTTGGCGCATTTGCGATAGCTGAAACTAGCAAAGCACACGTCGTTGACGCTTGGTCTCCGGGTTTTCTGCCTGTGACCATCTCATTGAGCGATGGCCGCTGCTACTCGCTTCAAGCCGATTATGAGGGAGGCACACTCTCTAATGGCCGGCTGCGCAAAGTAGGATGCGAGGGGCGGCGGAAGTTCGATGAACCGACGCTTCCAGCGCCACCTCCCGGCCGCGCATTACGATTGGTCGGAACCGCGTGGGGCTATGGGGCTTGGGTCGATGACCGGACAAAGACCACCATTGTTACCGCACCAGGCGCAACGACCTTCCAACCGCTTTTTACGGCTCAAATGACGTCCAGCGCCATTATGGCGATGAACGGCCCTGACTGGCCGGGCGGCAACGTAACGTTGGTTGGCAAGATCAAAGGTCGGCTTACGGTCGTGACGTTGGAAACCGGCTACTAACATCGATGCAAAACTTTTGATTTCTGCATCAGCGCAGTTGCAGCTTTGGGATTGAAGGATTGAGCTGGGACGACCGATTGTGGGTCGTTCACGATCCTTGTCGTCATCCCCGCGCAGGCGGGGATCCATAAGGACGACGCTCTTTCGTTTAGGCCGGCGGGGCGGCAATGGATTCCCGCCTCCGCGGGAATGACGGCATCGGGGCCGAGGCCCCTGCTGCGCGCTATGTCAAAGTTCGGCCGCAGCCTGCCGACCGATCGCGGACGGCCGCCTTGGACGACCATCACCATGCCGCTGTCCTACATCGCGGCATTTATGGTATGCCCGCAAGGCTCTTTGAAATCGTCGGACAGGCACGCCCGTATCCGTTCAAAAACGGAAACGATCGACTTTGCGAACACCACGTCTTGGGGTCAATCGAGTCAACCGGCAGCGGTGTAAACCCACTGCCGCCGCCCCGACGATTACACCGCCTCCTGCGCCGCCACCTCGGCACTCACCCGGCACCCCCACACCGCGTAGAACAGCACGTAAAGCTCGCACGCCGCCGTCAGCAGGAACGAGTTTTGCAGCCCGTACATATCGGCAAGCTTGCCCTGCACGATGACCAGCGCGCCGCCGGCGATCGCCATGATCAGTAGCCCAGACCCCTCTTCGGTCAGCGGCCCGAGCCCGCGAATGCCGAGCGTGAAGATCGTCGGGAACATGATCGAGTGGAACAGCCCGACCGAGATCAGCGCCCACATCGCGACATGCCCCGTGGCGAAGGTCGCGATCAGCATCACGACGCACGCGCCGATGCTGGCGGCGGCGAGCACATGCTCGGCGGGGATGCGCTGCATCAGATAGCTGCCGACGAAGCGGCCGACCATCATCCCGCCCCACAGCAGGAAGAGATAATGCGACGCCTGCTCGTGCGTCGTGCTGCCGATCTCGGGTTGGCTGATGAAGTTGATGAAGAGGTTGCCGACGCCGATCTCGGCGATCAGATAGATGAAGATCGCCGGGATCCCGAAGATCAGGTTGCGGTGCGACCAGAGCGAATGGTTGGCGCGCTCGGCCTTGGCGTTGCGCTTGGTGGCAGCGCCCATCGCCGGCAGTGGCGACCGCGCGATGACGACCGCGAGCACGACCAGGACGACCGCGACGATCAGATACGGCAATTGCACCGACTGCGCGTCGGCGAGCCGCTGCGCCGGGGTCAGCGCCGCCGCCCCCGCCGCCGCCGTGCCCGAGGTCGAGCGGCCGAGGATCAGATACCCGCCGAACAGCGGCGCGAGCGTCGCGCCGAGCGAGTTGAACGCCTGCACCAGATTGAGCCGCGACGACGCGGTCTCTGGCTTGCCGACGACCGCGACATAGGGGTTGGCCGCGACCTGCAGCAGCGTGATCCCGCTCGCGATGACGAACAAAGCGAACAGCGTCACCCCGTACGACGGGATCCGCGCCGCGACGATCATCCCGAGCGCACCCGCCGCCATGATGACGAGGCCGACCACCAATGAGCGCTGATAGCCGATCCGCTCGATCAGCTTGGCCGAGGGGATCGACGCGACGAAATAGGCGATAAACCACACGCTTTCGATCAGCGTCGTCTGGGTATAGCTCAGATCGAACACGCTGCGCAGATGCGGCAGCAGCGTGTTGTTGATGACGGTGATGAAGCCCCACATGAAGAACAGGCTCGCCAGCAGCGTCAGAGCCGAACGATAGCGCCCATTGTCGGGCGAATCGCCCGATGCGACGGGGGCAGGCGCGGCAATCACGGGTGCGGCCATTCGTAGATCCTCCATGTGGCGAACCCCGCGCGCGGCGGATTGCCTTCTCGGTATTTGTCCGAGTATAAGTCTCGCTCTATCTCGTCAACAGATAGCCTCGGCGACCGGAGTGTGTGGCGCGGGAATGTGGAAACCCGTCCGCGCCTAGGGAGGTCGCCGCGCTGCTGCTGACCCAGTCCGGACGATCCTGCATGACCGACACGCCTACCGCTCCCGCCACGCCGCTCGCTCGCCTGCGCTCGCGCGCCTGGTTCGACAATCCCGACAATATCGACATGACCGCGCTGTACCTCGAGCGCTATCTGAACTTCGGGCTCAGCCTCGAGGAACTCCAGTCGGGCAAGCCGATCATCGGCATCGCGCAGACTGGCAGCGACCTGTCGCCGTGCAACCGCCATCATCTCGTGTTGGCAGACCGCGTGCGAGAGGGCATCCGCGAGATGGGCGGGATCGCGATCGAATTCCCGGTCCATCCGATCCAGGAAACCGGCAAGCGCCCGACCGCCGGGCTCGACCGCAACCTCGCCTATCTCGGGCTGGTCGAGACGCTCTACGGCTATCCGCTCGATGGCGTCGTGCTGACGATCGGCTGCGACAAGACCACGCCCGCCTGCCTGATGGCGGCCGCAACCGTGAACATCCCGGCGATCGCGCTGTCGGTCGGCCCGATGCTCAACGGCTGGCACAAGGGCGAGCGCACCGGATCGGGCACGATCGTGTGGAAGGCGCGCGAGATGCTCGCCAAGGGCGAGATCGACAATGCCGGCTTCATCAAGCTCGTCGCCTCGTCGGCACCGTCGACCGGCTATTGCAACACCATGGGCACCGCGACGACGATGAACTCGCTCGCCGAGGCGCTCGGCATGATGCTGCCGGGCTCGGCCGCGATCCCCGCGCCGTATCGCGACCGCCAGGAAGTCGCCTATCTCACCGGCAAGCGGATCGTCGATATGGTCCGCGAGGACCTCAAGCCGTCCGACATCATGACGCGCGACGCCTTCCTCAACGCGATCGTCGTCAATTCGGCGATCGGCGGCTCGACCAACGCGCCGATCCACTTGGCGGCGATCGCGCGCCATGTCGGCGCCGAGCTCGAGCTCGACGACTGGCAGACGCACGGCCACAAGGTCCCGCTGCTTGTCAATCTGCAGCCGGCCGGCGAATATCTCGGCGAGGATTATTATCGCGCGGGCGGCGTGCCCGCCGTCGTCGCAGAACTCATGCGCCACGATTTGATCCAGGAAGGCGCGCTGACCGTCAACGGGCGGACGATCGGCGACAATTGCCGGGATGCCACGATCGAGGACGATCGCGTAATCCGCACCTTCGAGACGCGGCTCGTCGAGGAAGCCGGCTTCGTCGTTCTGAAGGGCAATCTGTTCGACGCCGCGATCATGAAGACGAGCGTGATCAGCGCCGAGTTCCGCGAACAGTATCTTTCCAACCCCGAGGATCCCGAGGCGTTCGAAGGCCCCGCGATCGTGTTCGATGGCCCTGAGGATTATCACCACCAGATCGACGATCCCGCGCTCGGCATCACGCGCGAGACGCTGATGTTCATGCGCGGCGCGGGCCCGATCGGCTATCCCGGCGCGGCCGAGGTCGTCAACATGCGCCCGCCCGCGTATCTGATCCGCGAAGGCGTTCACGCGCTACCGTGCATCGGTGACGGGCGCCAATCGGGCACGTCGGCCTCGCCGTCGATCCTCAACGCCTCGCCCGAAGCGGCGGCGCATGGCGGGCTGGCACTGCTCAGGACGGGCGACCGCGTGCGGATCGATCTCGGTCGCGGCACCGCCGATGTGCTGATCTCGGACGAAGAGCTTGCCGAGCGCCGCGCCGCGTTGGTCGCAGCGGGCGGGTATCAGTATCCGGCCTCGCAGACGCCATGGCAGGAAATGCAGCGCGCCGTCGTTGGCCAGCTCAACACCGGCGCGATCCTCGAGGGTGCCGAAAAGTATCAGCGTATCGCACAGACACGAGGGTTGCCGCGCGACAGCCACTGAGCCGACACAAAAAAGGGGACGGCGGTTGCGGCCGCCGTCCCTTTGATCCTCACCGACGCTGCGGGCTTCGCTCAGTCCTCGAACGCCGCGACTTGCCGCCGCTCGGCGCGCAGATAGGCATCGGCCACATGCCGCAACGGCGCGACATCGACGTCGCTCTCACCCGCCGCGATCAGCGCGGCGAAACGATCGTACAACCCGCGATATTCGGCCTCGGGCGCGAGCGTCTGCTCGACCCCGTCGATCCGCAACTCACTTCCGCCCTTCGACAGCACAAGCGTCCCGGCATCGGTCTCGGCCTTAATGTCCCACGTCTGCGGGCCCGTCTGGCGCCAGTCGAACTCCGCACGGATCGGCGTTCCCGCCGCATCGGTGAAGTGCAGATCGGCTGCGATCGGCGAAGCGCGGTTCGCTGGGATTTCGAGCACGCCGTGCGTTAGGAAGAAGCCCGGCAGGATCGCGGTCGCGATCGACAGCGCGTTGATCCCGGGGTCGAACACCCCCATCCCGCCGGCTTCCCAGATCCACGCCTGGCCGGGATGCCAATGGCGGACGTCTTCCTTCCACTCGACATGGACCGAGCGCAGCGTCTTGCCCGCCAGCCAAGCCCTGGCAGTCTCGACCCCCGCTGCGTAGCGCGAATGCCAGCTCGCAAACAGCGTCACCCCCTTATCGCGTGCCAGAGCGTGCAACAGGTCGACTTCGCTCAGCGTCGCGCCGGGTGGCTTTTCGAGGAACACATGCTTGCCGGCAGCGATCGCCAGACGCGCCGCCTCGAAGCGGACTTGCGGCGGCTGGCACAGCGAGACCGCGTCGATCTCCTCGGCGGCGAGCATCTCTTCGATCGTGGTGTGCGTCACCCCGTGCTCGATCCGTCCGTGCCGGCTCGCGGCGGTGACGAGATCGAAATCGGGCGAGGCGTCGAGGACGGGAATATGCTGGTCGCGCGCGATCTTGCCGACTCCGACTATGCCGATGCGGATCACCATCTCAAAGCGCCTTCATGCTGACAGAGACGGGCGCATCGATCGCGATCGGGTTGCGCACGGGCAAATGGAACGGGACGGCTTCGATTTCGAACACGTCGCCTTCCTGGGTTTGCACGGCTTCGCTGAACGACAGCGTCGCAGTCCCGAAGAAATGGACGTGCACATCGCCCGGTCGGCGGAAAAGCGCATATTTGAAATGGTGATGCTCGAGATTTTCGATCGAATGCGACATGTTCGCCTCGCCCGACAGGAACGGCTTTTCCCACAGCGTCGCGCCATCGCGCACGATCCGGCTGGTGCCGCGGACATCGCCGGGGAGCGCACCGACGCGCAATTCGGGGCCGAGCGCGGCATTGCGCAGCTTCGAATGCGCCAGCCACAGATAATTGCCCCGCTCGGTGACATGGTCCGAGAACTCGTTGGCGAGCGCGAAGCCGAGCCGGACCGGCGTGCCGTCGGCATCGATCAAATAGATGCCGGCAATCTCGGGCTCCTCGCCTGCATCGAGCGCAAACGCGGGCGAGCGCAGCGGCTCGCCGGGGCCGACCAATTGCGACCCGTCGCCCTTGTAGAACCATTCGGGCTGGACGCCCTGCCCCGGCTCGGACGGCTTGCCGCCCTCGACCCCCATCAGGAACATCTTCATCGAATCGGTCGGCGCAGGATTTTCGACTGCGGCACGGTGCATCTTGTCGCGCCCCTCGGCCGAGCCGAGATGCGTGAGACCCGTTCCAGTCAACAGCAGATGCGCGGGATCGATATGGTCAACCGGCGAGAGCAGCGTCACGCTCGCCAGGTCGAGCGGATCGCCCACGCCGGCGCGTTCCACCGCTTCGGCCAGACCGCCCCCGTCAGCGAGCGCCGTCTTGGCAAGCGCGATGGTGGTGATGGCACCGGGTACGACGCGCGCCGAGCCGTCGGGACCGAGCGCAGCGACGCCGCGAGCGCCGTCAGCGCCGCGAAATTGAACGAGCGATACGCTCATCGTTAACCTCTCCACAAAGCCGCGCAGCCGATCGAACCGCTACACGCTATTAGTCCGACTACCAGCTAGCAGCGCGTTTGCAGATGTTCAACCAAGCTCCCCAAGCTTTGGTGATGGCAGCGGCGCTACCTACCGCATCTCCCAGATAACGGTCCAAGGTCGGCCGCAACAGCGAGTCTCCGCCCAGTCGATATAGACCGCCACCCGAGCGTAGGGGTCAAATCGGCGCGGGGCAAAAGCCGACCGTCATCACCGGTGGATCCCGGTCACATCCGCATCGTGCCCGTCTCGAGGAAGCGTTGGTGCCACGACAGCGCTTCGCCTGGCAGCATCGGCGTCTGCTGGCCGTACGAGCCCAGCCGGGCGCGGCGGTAATAGTCGGCGAGCGCGGGGCGATAATCGGGATGCGCGCAATTCTCGATGATCAGCTGCGCGCGCTGCTTCGGGCTCAGCCCGCGCAGGTCGGCGAGGCCTTGCTCGGTGACGAGCACTTGGACGTCCTGGCTGATATGATCGACATGGCTCGCCTGCGGCACGATCGCCGAGATCGCGCCGCCCTTGGCGGTCGACGGCGTCATGAAGATCGAGACATAGGCATTGCGCGCGAAATCGCCCGAGCCGCCGATCCCGTTCTGGATCCGCGATCCCATGATGTGCGTCGAATTGACGTTGCCGTAGATGTCCGCCTCGATCAGCCCATTCATCGCGAGGCAGCCGAGCCGGCGGATCAGCTCGGGATGGTTGCTGATCTCCTGCGGGCGCAAGATCATCTTGTCGCGATACGCGCGCAGATCGGCATTAAGCCGCGCCGCAGCCTCCGGACTGAGCGAGAAGGCGGTCGCTGACGCCATCAGCAGTTTCCCCGAATCGAGCAAGTCGAGCATCCCGTCCTGGATCACCTCGGTGTACGAGGTCATCGCCTCGAACGGTCCAGCGACGAGCCCGCTCAGCACCGCATTGGCGATGTTGCCGACCCCCGACTGCAACGGCAGCAGCGACGCCGGCAACCGCCCGCGCGCGACTTCATGGCGGAAGAACTCGATCAAATGCCCGGCGATCGCTTCGGCTGCGGCATCGGGTGCTGCGAACGGCAAGTTGCGATCGGGCGCGTCGGTCTCGACGATCGCGACGATCTTGGCGGGATCGACGCGGTAATAGGCCTCGCCGATCCGGTCGTCGGGGCGGACGAGCGGGATCGGCACGCGGTGCGGCGGCAGCGCGGTGCCGTAATAGATGTCGTGCATTCCCTCGAGCGCGGGGTTCTGCCAGCGATTCACCTCGAGGATGATCTGGTCGGCGCGGTCGAGCCAGGTCTTGTTGTTGCCAACCGACGACGACGGAATCAGCGATCCGTCGTCGCGAATGCCCACGATTTCGATCACGGCGGTGTCGAGCGGCCCGAGAAAGCCCTGCCACGCCATCGGCGCGACTTGGCTCAGATGCATGTCGAAATAGTCCATCTCGCCACGGTTGATCTTCTCGCGTGCGATCGGATCGGAATTGTACGGCAGGCGAAACTCGATCCCGTCGGCCTTCGCAAGCGCGCCATCGAGCTCGGGCCCGGTCGACGCCCCCGTCCACACGCGGACCCGGAACGGATTCCCGAGCGCGTGCTCGGCCTCGATCCGCGCGGCGAGCGCTAGCGGAACTGCCTTTGGATAGCCCGATCCAGTAAAGCCACTCAGCCCGACCGTGCTGCCCGGTGCGATCAGCGCTGCGGCCGCCTCGGCCCCCATGACGCGGTCGCGCAAATGCGCGCTGATTTTCGAAGGCATGAACTTCCTCTTGGCCGTTACAATCCGGGGCGTGCGCAGCGTGCGGTCAAGCCTGTACCGCGGCGTGACCGATCGAGCGGCTCACCAGCAACAACGCGCCGTCGCCAGGATAAGGGGCAACCGTGAAGCCCATGTCGCGCTCGACCTCGATCGCGGCGTGATTATCGCGGCTCTCGATCGCCTCGAGCACCTTGACGCCCTTGGTGTCGGCGACCGCGGCGATATGCGCGAGCAGCGTCCAGCCGATGCCGTGCTGCTTGAAATCCTTGCGGAGCGCGATAGCGACTTCGCCGCGCTCGAACCCCGGGTCGCAGGCGAGCATCGCGGTCGCGATCATCGTCGCTCCGTCATGCGTGAACGCGAGGTAATTCTCGGTCCAGCGATGATCGACGTGCGTGAGAGCGGTGATCTGTGCCGGCGCGACTTCGTTCATTCCGGTGAGAAAGCGAAACCGCAGATCCTCACGCGTCACGTGCGTAAAGAACTCGGCGACGGTGCCATCGTCCTCGGGCCGCGCCGGGCGCACGTGAAAGGTAAATCCGCTGCGCGTGGTGAGTGTCTGGCTCGGCTGATGCATCGAAGGCCCTTCCGCTTGGCAAACGAAACCCGATTCCGAGCTTCACAAGAGCGCCTCATGCGCTGCGAAGGTCGGGCTGGCTGCTGATGAAACTACGTAGATCGGGCCAGACGCAGCGTCATGCCGCCAACACTGCTGCGACCGGACGACGCAGCGCATAGGGCAACGCGGGCCCACGCCCGAAGCGCAGGACGAGATCGGGCCGCATGCCTGGCGCGCCGATCAATGCGGCAAGCTCGGGTCGCAAACCGGCGACCTCGACCGGCTGATTGACGAACGCGCATTTGATGCCGAGCGCGGTCGCTCGCAGCGCGAACCTCTGGCACGCCCGACCGACGCGCACCCAATGGTCGGGATCCGCCTTTGCCCCAAGGAAGATCGCCACGCCTGCCGAAGAGTCGAGCTGGCGCGCATATCGGTCGTTTTCCGAGCGGGCGGTAACGAAGCGATCGAACAGCGCCGGCCCGGCCCAGCTCGGCAGCGCGGGATTACCGCTCGCCGCGCTGAACAGGCCGTCGCGTGTCCGCAGCGCCGCGTGCGGATTGTAGCGTAGCCACTGCTTGAGTTCGCGCACGAAAGCCGGGTCGGCCATCTGTCTGGAGTTGCCGTCGATGATCATGTCGCGCACGATCGCCCTGTCGCGGCGTTCGGTCATCAGAATCAGCTCGACCCCGGGCACCGCTGCCGCGACCGCCAAGTCGCGGAGCTCGGCGGTGGGCAGCGATCGCCCGTCATAGCGGCCACGCGTCGATTGCCGCTTGGGGATCGCCCAGAACAACGGATCATCGACGGGCGGGCCGGGGCGAAACGCAAAGCCGATCGTCCCGCCATCCTCGGGCGCAAACACCGCCTCCCCGCGATGCCCCGACGCAGCCGCCGCCAGCACGAGATTTTCGGTCGCGCATCCCAGGCTGACGAACAGATGGTGATCGTCGGGATCGACGACCGGGGTGCGCCGGCTGAAATCGGGGAGCACGTCGATCCGGTTCGTGCCGAGGCGGAAGCGCCACGGCTGCGTATTATGGCCGTTGGGGGCAAGCGTCGCGAAGCGGACGAGCTCGCCCAGCGCCGGGTTGCCGCCAAGCGGAATACGCGCGGCGGCCGCTGCCGCATCATACGCGGTCATCGAGGACAGGTCGTGAAGGCCTGCCCAGCCAGCCCCCACGACGCCGAGCCCGGCTGCCCCGCCCCCGAGCAGAAGATTTCGGCGGTTCATCCCAGACCCTCCCGATCGATCCGAGACGCGCTCAGGCGTCGGCCGGCGTGAAGTCGAGCACGACGCGTGACGGCACGTCGCCGCGCTCGAGCCGCTCGAACACGCTGTTGATCGCCGCCAAGGGCTGCAGCTCGATGTCGGCCTTGACCTTGCCGTCGGCGGCGAATTGGAGGCACTCGGCCATATCCTTGCGCGTGCCGACGAACGATCCCCGCACGGTGATGCAATTCGCCACGACATCGAACAACGGCACGGGGAACTCGCCCGGCGGCAAGCCGACGAGCACGCAGGTGCCACGCTTGCGCGTCATCGCGACGCCTTGCTTGAACGCGGCGAGCGAGGGCGCGGTGATCAGCACGCCGTGCGCCCCGCCGCCGGTCTTCTCCTTGAGTATTTCGGCGGGACTATGCGTCTTTGCGTTGATGACGAGATCGGCACCGAGCCGCGTCGCGTGGGCGAGCTTGCCGTCGTCGATGTCGATCCCGGCGACGTTCAGCCCCATCGCCTTGGCATATTGGATCGCGAGATGGCCAAGCCCGCCACACCCCGAAATCGCGACCCATTCGCCTGGCCGCGCCTGCGTTTCCTTGATGCCTTTGTACGTCGTGATGCCAGCGCAAATCAGCGGCGCCGCCTCGACCGCGCTCAGCCCGGCGGGAATGTGCGCGACATAGTCGGGGTCGGCGAGCAGATATTCGGCGAAGCCGCCATTTTGCGTGTAGCCGCCGAACTTGGCCTCGCCGCACACCGTCTCCCACGCCGACAGGCAATATTCGCAATGTCCGCATGCCGAATAGAGCCACGGCACGCCGACGCGGTCACCCTCCTTGACGCGGGTCACTCCGGTGCCGAGCGCGACGACGATGCCGATCGCCTCATGCCCGGGGATGAAGGGCGGGTTTGGCTTGACCGGCCAGTCGCCCTTCGCGGCGTGGAGATCGGTATGGCAGACCCCGCACGCCTCGGTCTTGACGAGGATCTGCCCGGGCCCCGGCGTCGGGATCGCAACCTCCTGGAGCACCAACGGCTGTCCGAATGCGGTGACGACCGCGGCGTGCATTGTCTTGGCCATGAGCAGGCTCCTTCCGGGGGGAATGCGGGAATCGTTTCGACCTGACACGCGCGCGACACGCTGACAGCAGTGCCGCGACACGGCCGCCTGCACGAGCGCTCTGGCCTGTCTTCCCTAGAAGTCGCGACCCGCGTTTGGGCAGACTCGGAAAATACGCATAGCTCCGACCGGCAACTGCCTTGCGCCAGTCAGCTTGGGCGCTAGGCTCACAGCGCCTCCCGCCAAGGACCCCTGCATGCGCGCTGTCTTCGCTGTTCTCCTGTCTGCCACCATCCTGACGAGCGGCGCGCACGCGGCCGCCCCCACCGCCGCGGCGTCGGCCGATGCCGCGCTAGAGCTCGCCAAGAAGGCAATCGCGCTGCGCTCGGTAAAGGGCCCGGGCAACCAGACCCCGCAAGTCGCCGCACTCTACAAGGCGGCGCTCGTCGCGGGCGGTTTTGCCGATGCCGATGTCGAGATCGTGCCCGTCGACGACACCGCCTATCTGATCGGCACGTGGCGCGGCAGCGACCCGACGCTCAAGCCGATGGTGATTTCGGGGCACATGGACGTCGTCGAGGCCAAGCCCGCCGACTGGAAGCGCGATCCGTTCACCCCCGTAGTCGAAAACGGCTATCTCTATGGCCGCGGCGCGACCGACATGAAGCTCGACGGGACGATCGCGATCACCGCGCTCACCGACCTGCGGCGCAGCGGCTACAAGCCCAAACGGACGATCGTCATCGAATTCTCGGGTGACGAGGAAACCGCGATGAAGACCTCGACGCTGATCGCCGAGCGGCTCAAGGACGCCAATATCGTGCTCAACGTCGATGGCGGCGGCGGCGTACTCGACGAGGCGACCGGCAAGCCCAAATATTGGACGTGGAACGGCGCGGAGAAAACCTATGCCGATTTCCGGCTGACCGTCACCAACCCCGGCGGCCACTCGTCGATGCCGCGCCCGGTCAACGCAATCGTCGAGCTTTCGAAAGCGCTCGAGAAGGTCGGCGCGTATCAGTTCAAGCCCGAACTGAGCCCGCTGACGCGCGAGGCGCTGACCAAGGCCGCGCCGTTCGAGGAGCCCGCGATCGGTGCCGCGCTGAAAGCGTTCGTCGCCGACCCGACCGACAAGGCCGCGATCGCGACGCTGACCGCCAAACCCGCGACCATCGGCAAGATCGGCACGACCTGCGTCCCGACGCTCGTCAACGGCGGGCACGCCGAGAACGCGCTCCCGCAACGCGCGACCGCCAACATCAACTGCCGGATCTTTCCCGGCCACAAACCAGCCGACATCATGGCCGAGCTCGGCCGCGTCATCGCCGACCCGTCGGTGACGATCGCCGATGTCAGCGAAGGCTCGGTGGCGAACGACGCATCGCCGATGCGCCCCGATTTCATCACCGCGATCACCCGCGCGATGGGCCAGGTCTATCCGGGCGTGCCCGTCTTCCCGGCGATGGCCTCGGGCGCGAGCGACAGCATGTGGTTCCGCTCGCACCACGTCGCGAGCTATGGCGCGAGCCCGACTTTCATCAAGCCGTCGGACGATTTCAGCCACGGCCTCGACGAGCGCACGCCGATCGCGACGATCGAACCGGGGATCCGCTATTACAAGCTGCTGTTCACCGACCTGTCGAAGTAACCGCGGCAAACGCGTTTGATGCGCCCCGGTCTTGCCCGGGGCGCACGCCGATCCTACGATCGGCGCACCCGCAATCGGAGCTGAGCATGGCGCCGTGTCCCCCCGATCCTGATGCCGACTGGAGCTTGCCCGGCTGGCTCTATACCGATCCCGAATATCATGCGGTCGAGGTCGAGCGTGTGCTGCGGCCGTCGTGGCAAATCGTCTGCCACCAGAACCAGATCGCCAACGCCGGCGATTTCCACACGATCGACTATCTCGGCGAGAGCGTCGTCGTCGTGCGCGGCGATGACGGTGCGCTGCGCGCCTTCGCCAATGTCTGCCGCCATCGCGCGATGCGGCTCGTCGAGGGACCGACGGGATGTGCGCGCAAGTTTGTCTGCCCGTATCACGCCTGGAGCTACGAGACCGACGGCCGTCTGTCGGGCGTGCCGATGCGCCGCGATTATCCCGCGCTCGAGCTCGAGGCGCACGGCCTCGCCCCGGTCGAGCTCGAGATCTGGCGCGGCTTCGTGTTCGTCCGGCTCGAAGGCGATGGTCCGTCGGTCGCCGCGATGATTGCGCCGTACGATGCCGAGATCGCGCCGTATCGCCTCGAGGCGATGGAGGCGCTCTCGCCCGTCCGGCTGCGCGAGCGCGCGGTCAACTGGAAGAACGTCGGCGACAATTATTCGGACAATCTGCACATCCCGGTCGCGCATGACGGGCTGAGCCGGCTGTTCGGCAAGAGCTATGCGATCGAGGCGGCGCCGTTCGTCGACAAGATGTCGGGCCAGATCGTCGACCGCGTCTCGGACAATCCGTGGGAGCGCTTCTACCAGACGCATCTGCCGCACGTCGATCATCTGCCCGAGGCCAACCAGCGGCTATGGCTCTACTTTAAGCTGTGGCCCAACATGGCGTTCGATCTCTACGCCGACCAGATCGACTTCATGCAATGGCTGCCGCTGACGCCGACCACCAGCGTGCTGCGCGAAATGGCGTTCGCGCTGCCCGATGACCGGCGCGAGATGAAGCTCGTGCGCTATGCCAATTGGCGGGTCAACCGCGTCGTCAATGCCGAGGACACGTGGCTGATCGAGCGCGTCCAGCAAGGGATGGCGTCGCGCAGCTACACCGCAGGGCCGATCGGGCGGAGCGAGGTGTGCCTGCGCAGCTTCGCGCGGAAGATCCGCGAGCGGATCCCGGAGGCGCGATTGCACCGTGCGCCCGCGCCGGGATGGTCGCGGGGGTAGTGCTCTGCGGGCTCCCTCTCCCGCTCGCGGGAGAGGCAACGCAGACTTGGTCCGCCTTCTTCAGGCGGGCCTAGTCGAAGTCGGTGAGGGTCTTCTTCTTCGCGGCATCGAAGAAGAAGGAGACCCTCCCCCACACCTCCCGCGAAGGCGGGAGGGGGAAAGTAGAGAGGAAGGCGGGAGCAAGCATGACCAAACGCTACGACGCGCTCATCATCGGCGGTGGCCATAACGGCCTCGTCTGCGCCTTCTACCTCGCGCGCGCCGGGCTCAAGGTCCGCATCCTCGAACGCCGCCATGTCGTCGGCGGGGCGGCGGTAACCGAGGAATTCCACCCCGGCTTCCGAAATTCGACCGCGAGCTACACCGTCAGCCTGCTGCGCCCCAAGGTCATCGCCGACATGAAGCTGCACGACCGCGGCTTTCGCATCATCGAGCGGACGATCAGCAACTTCTTCCCCTTCCCCGACACCTATCTCACGCTCGGCGGCGGCACCGCGCGCACGCAAGCGCAGTTCGCGCGCTTCAGCCAGAGGGATGCCGACGCCTACCCGGCCTATGACGCCGCGCTCGAAAAGGTCGCGCAAGTGCTCCGCGATCTCGCGCTCAAGACCCCGCCCAATGTCGGCGGCGGTTTACGCGCGCTGCTCGCGGGTGCGGCGCAGGGCTGGCCCGTCGCCAAGATGGGGATCGAGCAGCAACGCGATCTGCTCGACATCTTCACCAAATCGGCGCGCGATTTCCTCGGCGGCTGGTTCGAGGACGACCATGTCCAGTCGGCCTTCGCCTTCGACGCGGTGGTGGGCAATTATGCCGGCGTCTCGACCCCGGGCAGCGCCTATGTCCTGCTCCACCACGTCTTCGGCGAGGTGAACGGCAAATACGGCGCCTGGGGCCATTCGGTCGGCGGGATGGGCGCCATCACGCAGGCGATGGCGCACGCCTGCCTCGAAGCGGGCGTCGAGATCAGCCTCGACGCTCCCGTCGCCAAGCTGCTGACCGAAGGTGGCAAAGTCGCGGGCGTCCGCCTTGAGTCGGGCGAAGAGATTGCTGCCAAGATCGTCGCAGCCAATGTCGGCCCGGCCTTGCTCTATCGCCAGATGGTCGATTCCTCCGATCTGCCGGCCGACTTCAACCGCCGGATCGCCGGGTTCAAGACCGGCAGCGGCACCTTCCGCATGAACGTCGCTTTGTCCGAACTGCCCGATTTCAGCGTGCTGCGCGGGAAGGACAAGGCTGAGCATCATACCGCCGGGATCATCATCGCGCCCGGCATGGATTACATGGACCAGGCGTTCATCGACGCGCAGCAGTTTGGCTGGTCGAAACAGCCGATCGTCGAGATGAAGCTGCCGACGACGGTCGACGACAGCCTCGCGCCGCCCGGCCAGCATATCGCCAGCCTGTTCTGCCAGCAATTCGCGCCGACGCTGCCAGATGGCCGCTCTTGGGACGATGCGCGCGAGGAGGTCGCCGACCTGATCATCGACACCGTCACCGCGCACGCCCCCAACTTCAAGGCGAGCGTGATCGCGCGCCAGATCCATTCGCCGCTCGATCTCGAGCGCAAGTTCGGGCTGGTCGGCGGCGACATCTTCCACGGGGCGATGGGCCTCGATCAGCTTTGGGCGGCAAGACCGGTGCTCGGCCACGGCGACTATCGCGGGCCGATCAAGGGGCTCTATTTGTGCGGATCGGGCGCGCATCCCGGCGGCGGCGTGACCGGCGCGCCGGGGCACAATGCGGCACACGAGATCCTGCGCGATCAAAGTCTAGTCGGGCGCGTCTTCGGATAGCGCCGCGCGATAGCGCAGCAGATACAGCGGGATCGCGGTCAGCATCAGCCCGACGCTCAGGCCGATCGCCTCGATCCCCGCGCCCCACATCGCCCACGCGGCAAAGGCCAGCCCCAGCGCGGCGGCGACGGGCGCGATCCGCAGGATCAGCGCGGTGAGGCACGCGCCGACATAGAGCCAGATCGTCGCCGCTGCCGTCAGCCGCAGCATGAAGTCGAGCAGCCCGCCGAGCGACCGCGTCGCGTTCGACAGAACGAGCAAGCTGGCGAGCGTGCTCGACACGAGCAGGATCGCAACCGGCACGTCGCGCGCGCTGGTTGCACCGATCCAGCGCGGCAGCAGCCCGGCGCGCGCCATGCCGAGCGGCACCTCGCCCTGCACCAGCGTCCAGCCGTTGAGCGCGCCGATCGCCGCGATCGCGGCGAAGCCTGCGGTCGCAAGCCCCGCCCAAGGCCCCCAGAAGGTCGAGACGAACAGCGCGAACGGTGCCTGCGCATTGGCGACAGCCGCGCTCGGCAATGCGAAGATGATGCCGGTGCAGACGATGAGATACAGCACCCCCGTCAGCGCAAGCCCGAACAGCATCGCGCGCACCACATTGCGCGCCGGGTCGCGCACCCGCTCGGCGGCGACGCTCGCCGCTTCGAACCCGACGATCGCGTAGAAGGCGAAGGTCAGCGCCGGCGTCAGACCGCCCCATGCGAAATCCGCATAGGGCCCGGTCGAATGCCCCACCCCACCTCGCCACGCGATCCCGGCGAGGATCAGGACAATCGCACCAAGCGGGACGAGCTTGATCACCGTCGTGCCGACTTGGAACGCCCCCGCCAGCCGCGCACCGCCGAGGTTGAGCACCGTCAACAGCCAAATCAGCACCGTCGCCGACACCGCCTGGGCAAGCGCCGTCGCGCCGATCATCGGCACGAATTGCGCGAGATAGCGGACCGCTGTCAGTGCGATCACCGCATTGGCGGACCAGATACCGATCCAATAGCTCCACCCGACGAGCACGCCGCACAGCCGGCCCAGCCCGGCGCCGCACATCGCGACCACTCCCGTCGCTTCGGGCATCGCCGCCGTCAGCCTTGCGAGCACCCAGGAGATCAACATCGCGCCGCTGACGCCCACGATCCACGCCACGATGCTCGTCCAGCCATAAGGCGCAAGTTGTGCGGGCAGGACGAAGATGCCCGAGCCAATCATCCCGCCGACCACCAGCGCGGTCGCGGTCCAGAATCCGAATGGGCGGTGCGACTCCGACTCGATGCGGCAGCTCCCTTCGCCAGCGAATGGAGCACGCTGGGCAGCGCTATGCCAGAGCGATTTCCGTCGCCGCGAATTCCGCGCTGCTAGCGGTGACAGGGCTCGGCTGCAGAGACGCCCGCGAGCAAAGCGGTACGCTGGATACGGAAATCCTCGCCGCCACGCGTGCTCGGCTGCGCGCCAACGCCGAGCCCGTTCCACAAAGCGGCGTTGAAAGCATCGGTATCGAGGCGATCCTCGGTCGCGAAATTCTGTCCTCGCATCGCAGCGGCCCAATAAGCGGCGTCGTGCGGGGCACATCCGGCGGCCACTGGTGCCGCCACGAAGCGATCCCGCGGGATCGGCAATTGCGTCGCGCGCAGCACGTCGGCGGCGACGGCGTGGTAGCGCCAGCCCGTCATCGCCGGATCGAACACATCGGCCATCGGCACCGCGAGCGCATCGTTCAACCCGAGCGGCGCCAGGCCGAGCACCGCCTCGATCGTCCGCAACAGGCTGACGGTGGTATAGCGCGTCGAGACCAGGGCGTTGTGGCGCACCATCGGCCCGACGATGAACGCCACGCTGCGCCGGGCATCGACATGGTCGGCACCGTTCTGCGCATCATCCTCGATCACGAAGATCAGTGTAGAATCACGCGCGCGGCTCTGCGCGATCGTCTCGATGACTTGGCCGAGCGCATAGTCATTGTCCGCCATTTGCGTCTCGACGGTGTTCACCCCGTCGATCGCATCGCTGAAATCGCCGAAATGATCGTGGCTGAGCCGCAGCAGCGTGAGCGCGGGGACCGCATCCTTCGCGTCCGCCACGGCGAATTCGCGCTGCCATTCGAGCATGCGCCAATAATCGGGCATCTTCTGGTCGAAGCCGCGAAAATACGGGTCGCTGCGCGAGGCCAGTAAGCGGTCGCCCGGCGTGTAGATCCGCGTCCCTGTCTTCGCCGGTTCGCGCTCGAGCGGAATGAAACCGGGCTTGCCGAGATCGTAGACCGAAGCGTCCGAAAAGCCGTAATTACGAACGCTCAGCCCGGCACGGATCGCGGCATTCCACAGGAAACCTTGGCCCGTCTCTTCGTCACGATCGCCATCGGGCGCAGTCAGCAGCGCTGGCCCGGGCAGCAGATCGGGATCGGTCGAGAGCGCCGGGTTCGTCGCGTGACGCTCGGCGGGCGTCTGTGCTGTATAGATGAAGCGATCGGCCTCCTCCGCCTCATACGCCAGCCCGCGTCCGGCATAATTGACCGGCGCGGTTTTCTCGAGGAGGTCTGGCACGCGCGCCGCGGTCGACCAGGTCCAGCCAGTGCTCGACTGCTCGCCGCTGTCGTAGAAATTGTCGAGCGTGACGAAGTCGCGCGCGAGGCGATGGTGGTTAGGCGACAGCCGCTCGCCGAGGATCGCGAGCCGCGGATCACCATTTCCGACCGCGAGATCGCCGAGCACTTGGTCGTAGGTCCGGTTTTCCTTGATGATGAAGACGACGTGCTTGATCCGCGCACGCACCGCCGCCATCGTCGTGTTCGCGGCCGCGCGCGCCTGCGTTGCGGTCAACCCGATATTGTCGGCGACTTGCAGCGTGGTGCGCACCAATGCCGCTGGCTTGGGCAGCGCGAACTGCAGCAGCCCGGCCTTTTCGAGCTGGAAGATATATTGGTTGGCGGCGCCGCATGCATTGGGCTGGCCGCGATAGATAGCGAGCTTCGGCGCGCAGCCGAGCGGGTTCGGCCCCGGCGGGCTCTTGCGATTGACGACGAATACGCGACCGCCGTCGCGGCTCACTGCGACCGCGCTGGGATACCAGCCCGTCGGCACGAGCCCGTCGACGCTCGCGCCATCGGCGCGCGGCGTAACCAAGGCGACCGCGTTGATTCCCCCCATCGTCACGAGCAAGCGGTGATCGGGGAGCAGCGCCAGCGCATTGGCATTGAGCCCCTTGGCGAGCGGTGCCGCGCCGAGTGCGTCCGGCAGCCCGAGCCGGGGCTCGGCGGCGAGACGGCCGGTCTTGAGGTCGATGATCGCCAGCCGGTCGGCATTGTCCTCGGTCGCGTAGAGCCGGCCGAGGCGTGGATCGACCAGCAGTGCGGTCGGCGCACCGAGCGTCGCCACGCGGCCTGTCACGCGGACCGCATCGCCGACGACCTTCAGCGCAACGAGTTGCCGATCGCGTGGTGCCGACACCCAGGCATGCGTCGCATCGGTCCAGACGATCGCAAACGGGTTCTCGCCGCCCGGAACGCCGGCTTGCGCGGGATCGATCTTGCCAGGCCGCAGATCGCGCTCGGCGATCACCTTGCCCGCAGCCAGGTCGATCAGGCTGATCGAATCATTGTAGTAATTTGCGACCAGCGCGCGTCGCCCATCGGGGCTGACCGCAAGTCCTGCCGCCTGCGGCTTGACCTCGGCACCGTTTCCGCTCGCATGCCCCAGCGCGATCGGCGCGCGCGTCTCGGCGAAGCGGCTCCCGTGCGCCTCGAACCGATGGACGACATCGTCGACTCCACCCCCGACGACGAAACCGCGGCCGTCGGGCTGCCACGCGATCCCCGAATAGCTATTCGGCACGCGCGTCGTCTGAAGCAACCGACCGCCGCGTGCGTCGATCGCGTAGCGAAAGACATATTGTGTCGACTGCGCGGGGAGCCGTTTGCCATCGCTGCCGTTGAACAGATTGAACCCGCTGGTCAGCACCAGCATCTCGCGCCCGTCGGGGCTGACCGCAATCGCTGCGGCGCCATCGGCGACATACTCGGGGTGCGGCGCGATGCGCGTCGTCAGCGGTTCGAAGCGTGCGCCTGGTGCTGCCAGCGGAGTCAGCCGCTGCCCGGTCGGCAGCGCGACGCCTGGCTCGGAATGGTCGCGTGCCGCAACCGACGCGGTGATCGCGAGCAAGCCGCCAAACAGAAATGCTTTGTGCATGATACCCATCCCGACGCCGTAGCGCGGGCTTACGACATTTTGGCGACACAGCCCATCGAGCGTTCGCCCTGTATCGCGACGCTCCGCCGCCCGCCGTGCGTCCGCCGGGCCCCTTCGTACGGGAAAACCCCAATATCTGCTGCGGTGCGAAATCGGGTGAAGCCGGGCGACCGCTGCTGTGCGGCGTTAACGGAGATTGACCATGGATCCAGGTGTCGTCGACCTGTCGCGGCTGCAATTTGCCCTAACCGCGCTGTACCACTTCCTGTTCGTGCCGCTGACGCTCGGCCTGAGCTTCATGCTGGTGATCATGGAGGCGGTCTATGTGATGACCGACCGGCCGATCTGGCGCGTCATCACGCGCTTCTGGAGCAAATTGTTCGCGATCAACTTCGTGCTCGGCGTCGCCACCGGGCTGACGATGGAGTTCCAGTTCGGCACCAACTGGTCGTATTTCTCGCATTATGTCGGCGACATCTTCGGCGCGCCGCTCGCGATCGAAGGGCTGATGGCGTTCTTCCTCGAGGCGACGTTTGTCGGGCTGATGTTCTTTGGCTGGAACAAGATGTCCAAGCTCGCGCATCTCGGCGTCACCTTCATGGTCGCGCTCGGTACGAATTTGTCGGCTTTGTGGATCCTCGTCGCCAATGGCTGGATGCAGAACCCCGCGGGCGCGACCTTCAACCCCGAAACGATGCGGATGGAAATCAGCGATTTCGGCACGGTGCTGTTCAACCCGATCGCGCAGGCCAAGTTCGTCCATACCGTGAGCGCCGGCTATGTCTGCGCGGCGGTGTTCGTGCTCGGCATTTCGGCGCTTTATCTGCTGCGCGGCAAATATGTCGGCGTGGCGAAACGCTCGATGGCGGTCGCCGCGGCGTTCGGCCTCGCTTCGTCGCTGTCGGTCGTCGTGCTCGGCGACGAGAGCGGGTATGCGCTCACCGACAACCAGAAGATGAAGCTCGCCGCGATCGAGGCGGCGTGGCACACCGCCCCCGCCCCCGCCGGCATCACGCTGATCGGCATCCCCGATGTCGCCGCGCGAACGACGCGCTACGCCGTCGAAGTGCCGTGGGTGCTCGGGCTGATCGCCACGCGCAGCCTCGACACCGAAGTCACCGGCATGTCCGAGCTGGTGCTGAAGGCGCAGGAGCGGATCACATCGGGCGTGGTCGCATACGACGCCGTGCAGAAGCTCAAGACCGACCCGACCAATGTTCGCGAACGCGCACGGTTCGAACTCCACAAGCGCGATCTCGGCTATGCCTTGCTGCTCAAGGCGCACGTCGCCGATCCGCGCCTGGCGAGCCCCAAGCTGATTGCGGTGACTGCGTGGGACGTCGTCCCGAACGTCCCGCTGATGTTCTGGAGCTTCCGCGCGATGGCGTTCATCGGCTTCTACATGATCGCGCTGTTCGCCACCGCTTTCGTGCTCGCGAGCCTGCGCCGCCACGACAGCACGCGCTGGTTCCTGAGGATCGCGCTCTATTCGATCCCGCTGCCGTGGATCGCGATCGAGCTCGGCTGGATGCTCGCCGAGATCGGGCGTCAGCCCTGGGCGATCGAAGGCGTGTTGCCGACCTTCCTCGCCACCTCGACGCTGAGCGTCGCGGCGTTGTGGACGACGATCATCGGCTTCACCGTGCTCTACGGCGCGCTCGCGGTGATCGAAGTCCGCTTGATGATCGCGGCGATCCGCAAGGGCCCGTTCGAGCATGTCGACGATCCCGTGCCCGACCAGAGCGATACCGTCGTGGTTCCCATTCTCCCCGTCGCCGCCTGAACCGAAAGGACGGATAATGTTCGACTATGAAACGCTGCGCGTGATCTGGTGGGCGCTGCTCGGCGTGCTGCTGATCGGCTTTGCGGTCACGGACGGCTTCGATCTCGGCGTCGCCAGCCTGCTCCCGTTCGTCGCGCGCAACGATGCCGAGCGGCGGATGGTGATCAATTCGGTCGGCCCGACCTGGGAGGGCAACCAAGTGTGGTTCATCACCGGCGGCGGCGCGATCTTCGCGGCGTGGCCGTTCGTCTATGCGGTCAGCTTCTCGGGTTTCTACCTCGCGATGTTCCTGCTGCTCGCCGCGCTGATCCTGCGCCCGGTCGGCTTCAAATATCGCTCGAAGCGCCCCGACGCGGCGTGGCGCAGCCGGTGGGACTGGGCGTTGTTCGTCGGCGGGTTCGTCCCTGCCCTCGTGTTCGGCGTCGCTGTCGGCAATGTCCTGCTCGGGGCGCCGTTCCGGCTCGATAGCGACTTGCGGTCGTTCTACGAAGGCGGCTTGCTCGGCCTGTTCACGCCGTTTGCCTTGCTGTGCGGGCTGCTCTCGGTCGCGATGCTCGCGCTCCACGGCGCGACGTGGCTGACCTTCAAGGTCGAGCGTGGCGGCCCCGTCCATCGGCGCGCGCGCAGCTTCGGGGCGGTCGCTGCGATCCTGACGCTGCTGCTGTTTGCCGGGGGCGGATTGTACGTCGCGTTCGGCGACATCGGTTATCACATGCAGTCGGTGGCCGATCCGCTCGGCCAGTCGAACCCGCTGCGCACCACGACGCAGCATCTCGCGGGTGCCTGGATTAGCAATTACGCGCTGCATCCCTGGATGCTGATCGCGCCAGTGCTCGGCATCGGCGGCGCGGTGCTGGCGTTCGTCGGTATTACCGTGGGCGCCGAGAAGAGCTCGTTCGGCGGTTCGGCGCTGGCGATCACCGGGATCATCGCGACCGTCGGCCTGTCGATGTTCCCCTATATCCTGCCCTCGAGCATCGACGCGCATTCGAGCCTGACGGTGTGGAACGCGTCATCGACCCCGGCGACGCTCGGGCTCATGCTGTTCGTCACCGCGATCCTGCTGCCGATCGTGCTGCTCTACACGAGCTGGGCGTTCAAGGTGATGTGGGGCCGCGTCACCACCGCCGACGTCGCCACCAACCCCGATTTCTACTGATCCCGAAAGGACTAGACGATGTGGTATTTCACTTGGGTCTTGGGTCTCGGGCTCGCAGTCGGCTTCGGCATCCTCAACGGCATGTGGCATGAATTCCACCTGCCGGCCGACGATGAGGACGCTCCACCGCCCGCGTGATCCACGCTTGCATACCAAAAGACCAAAGGCGATCCGAACGATCGGCAGCGGTCTGGCATAGACGGCGCTGTTCGCTGGCAGCAACGTCCGGGGCGGCGGGCTCGACTGAACGTCAGCCGTGGCTGAGCGCGAGCTGCTCCAACGGTGTTACGCGGGTTAAAGCGGGATGGGTGGCTCTGGCCCTCGGCGCGTCGCCGAAGCGCTGTTCGGAGGTACGACGCGTGCTTTGCTCATGCACAGCCTACCTCCCGCTATTCCTCGCGCGCTGAGTCCGGGCGCACCTTACGCCACGCTTCTGACGCGATCCCGGCCCGAGCGCTTGGCATCGTATAAGGCGCTGTCGGCGCGAAGCATCGCCGATTTGAGCGACGCGTAGTCGCGTACGACCGCGAGCCCGCACGAAAAGGTCAGCGCGTCGCCGCCGCGATGGCCGATTTCGTCGCGATGGAGCGAGGCGCGCAGCCGTTCGACGATCTCGGTCGCTTCGTCGAGCGCGGTGTCGGGCAGCAGGATCGCAAATTCCTCGCCGCCCCAGCGCGCGGGAAGATCCGAACGGCGCAATTCGGTCTGCAGCCGCTTGGCGAACTCGACCAGGACACGGTCGCCCTCGTCATGACCGTGACGATCATTGACCGCCTTGAAATGATCGAGGTCGAGCACCGCGACCACCGAATTGCGGTCGTCGCGCAACACCGGTGCGATCGCGTCCATGAAACCACGGCGGTTGCGCAGCCCGGTCAACACGTCCTTTTCGGCGGCATCGGCCAGCCGCTCGACGCGCGCATGGGTTTCCGCCGAAGCGCGCGCCACCGAGGCGAGCAAGGCCCCTACCAGATCATCGCCGCCCGTCGGCACCGGCGGGACGGGCTCGCCGCGTTGCAACGACTGCAGCAAATCGGTCGCATGCGCCACCGGCGCGAGCAGCCCGCGCAGCGCGACGATCGCGGTGACCGTCCCGACCAGCGTCGCGACGAGCAATGCCGCGAAAAGGCGCCAATCCCACCGCGCCAGCACCAACTCGCTCACGCAGAAGACGATGATCGGCAAATGCACCGCGCCAAAGCAGATGCTGAACATGCGGAACTGGAAATTACGCGGAAACAGAAACCGCGTGGCTTGATAAAAACGCATTCCTATACTCCGGCAACCTCACCCATGATCGGCGCTATTGGATCGCGGTTTCTGAATCGTTAATCCCCAATACCGAGCCGCCCTCATCAGCGGCTACGCCGGAATAGCGGTGGTCGATCAGTAAACGACCACGCTGCGGATGCTTTCGCCGGCGTGCATCAGCTCGAAGCCCGTATTGATCTCCTCGAGGCTGAGGACGTGCGTGATCATCGGGTCGATTTCGATCTTGCCGTTCATGTACCAATCGACGATCTTCGGCACGTCGGTCCGCCCCTTCGCGCCGCCGAACGCGGTACCGCGCCAGTTGCGCCCGGTAACGAGCTGGAACGGGCGCGTGCTGATTTCCTTGCCCGCTTCGGCCACGCCGATGATGATCGACGTGCCCCACCCGCGGTGGCACGCCTCGAGCGCTTGCCGCATTACCGTCGTGTTGCCGGTGCAATCGAACGTATAGTCTGCCCCGCCATCGGTCAGCGCGACGAGATGCGCGACGAGATCGCCGACGTCCTTCGGATTGACGAAATGCGTCATGCCGAACCTGCGGCCCCATTCCTCGCGATCAGGGTTGAT
This sequence comes from Sphingomonas glacialis, assembly GCF_014653575.1. Taxonomy (GTDB): domain Bacteria; phylum Pseudomonadota; class Alphaproteobacteria; order Sphingomonadales; family Sphingomonadaceae; genus Sphingomonas; species Sphingomonas glacialis. The sequence continues at coordinate 221,070 of NZ_BNAQ01000001.1, forward strand.
GTCGACCCCGACGATCATGTTCGCGCCCGCCATCCGCGCACCCTGCAGCACGTTCAGCCCGATCCCGCCGAGACCGAACACGATGATATTGTCGCCGACCTGGACCTTGGCGGTGTTGACCACCGCGCCGACGCCCGTCGTCACCCCGCAGCCGATGTAGCAGCTCGTCTTGAACGGCGCGTCCTCGCGGATCTTCGCGACCGCGATTTCGGGGAGCACGGTGAAGTTCGAGAAGGTCGAGCAGCCCATGTAGTGGAAGATCGTCTCGCCCTTGTACGAGAAGCGCGAGGTGCCGTCGGGCATCAGCCCCTTGCCTTGCGTCGCTCGGATCGCGGTGCACAGGTTGGTCTTGCCGCTGAGGCACGACTTACACTGGCGGCATTCGGGGGTGTAGAGCGGGATGACGTGATCGCCCGGCTTCACGCTCGTCACGCCCGGCCCGACTTCACGCACGATTCCGGCGCCTTCATGGCCGAGCACGCTCGGGAACAGCCCTTCGCTGTCGAGCCCGTCGAGCGTGTAGGCATCGGTGTGGCAGATCCCGGTCGCCATGATCTCGACCAGCACTTCGCCCGCCTTGGGGCCTTCGAGGTCGAGCTCGACGATCTCGAGCGGTTGCTTGGCGGCAAAGGCGACGGCGGCGCGGGTTTTCATGGGGCACTCCTCGAGACGGTCGCCAATCCCTTACGGCTACGCCCGGTTGCGTCAACCGCCCGCCCGGTCAGAGGATCCCCCGCCGCGGCATGCCGCGCAGCACGAGCGCCACGCCCAACGTCGCCACACCGAGCATCCCGATCACCCCCGGCACATCGCTGCCGAGCGCGATCATCGCGGTCGCGACGATCACCACCAGCACGGTGACGATCGAGTTGGCGATGTTGTTCGCCGCGATCACGCGCGAGCGTTCGGCCGCCGGCGTCGCGGTCGAGAGGATCGCGTAGAGCGGCACGATGAACATCCCGCCCGCGAACGAAATCCCGGCGAGCCCGATCAGGATATGCCAGCTCCCGGCCGCGGCGAAGAAGTGCGCGATATCGAGCCCCGCCGCGCGCACCTGGAAGCCGTGCGTCGATGCCCACAGGTCGATCATACACCCGCCCATCACCGCCGCCGACAGCGGCACGTAACGCGCCGAGACCTCGCCCCGCAGCAAGCGGTTGACGGTCAGCGAGCCGATCGCAATCGCGGTCGAGAAGACGAGCAGGAACAGCGTCACCACCGCCTTCGATCCCCCGAGCGTACCACTGACGAGCGGCGCGAATTCGGAAACCAGCACCGCCCCTGCGGCAAAGAACCAGCTGATCCCGAGGATCGACAGGACGACGAGCCGGTCGCGGCGCGCAGTGCGCAGGATGTCCGCGGTGCCGCGGAAGACGTTCCAGTCGATGCGGTGCTGCTTGCCCGACGGCGGTGCCGGCGGGATCGCAAGGCTCGCGGCGAACCCGACGCAGGCGAGCCCGGTCGCGGCAAGCCCTGCCTCCCACGGCGCGAGCACGCCGGCGAGCAATTGCCCGCCGAGGATCGCGAGGAAGGTGCCCGCCTCGATCAGCCCGGTGCCGCCCATCATTTCATGATGGCCGAGATGCTGCGGCAGGATCGAATATTTGACCGGGCCGAAGATCGTCGAGTGGAGCCCCATCAGGAACAGGCAGACGAGCAGGGTCGCGATCGACCCGATCGCAAAGCCGACCAGAGCGACCGCCATGATCGCGATCTCGGCGGCCTTTATCCAGCGGATCAGGATGCGCTTGTCGATCGCATCGGCGGTTTGCCCGCCGATCGCCGAGAACAGGAAATAGGGCAGGATGAAGATGCCGGTCGAGACCGTCGCGAGCATCTCGCCGCTGAGACCCGTGCGATGCACCCCGAAATTGGCGAGGAACAGCAACGCGAACTTGAGCACATTGTCGTTGAACGCGCCGAGGAACTGGACGACGAACAGCGGCGCAAAGCGGCGCTTGGTGAGCAGCGAGAAATCGGGCGATGCCATCGCCCGCTTGTCGCCGCAGCGCGACCCGGGCGCAAGAGGCGCGCCCGGGCCGATCGCTACCGAAGCGTGCCCCGCGTCAGAGGAACAGCTTGCGGATCGAAATGCGCACCGTGCGCCCGAGCGGATTGAGATAATCGGGCTGATAGGCGACCGGCGTCGTCCCGCTCGCATTGGTCACGCGCTGGCGCGTATCGAACAGATTGTCGACCGCCAGCGCGACGCGCATCCCGCGCATCCACGGATGCGCCTTGACCAGATCGAGCCGCTGCCCGAGATCCCCGAACAACCGCACGCCGAGCTTACCGAGCGACGAGAAATGCAGGTTCTGCGGGTTGCCGAGCGTTCCGCCGTTGACGTCGGTCGCGCTTTGCCAATTCGCCGACAGGCGCACGCCGAGGCCGTTGTTGCTGTATCCCGCCTGCCCCTCGAGCTCGTGGCGCGATTGCCCGCCGTTCGAGCCGATCGCGTCGCCGTTCAAGAGGTCGAGCGCCGGGCCACCCCGCTGGACGAGCACGCGCTCGCTGAAGTGCCACGTGTGGTAGAGCGCGAACTGCAGCCGCCCGCCGCCGCCGCCACGGCCACCACCCCCGAAGCCGCCAAAGCCGCCACGCCCGCCGCCGGGGCCGCCGGGACCACCTGGACCACCTGGACCACCTGGACCACCAGGTCCGCCGGCACCCCCGCCGCGCTCCGCTCGCGCTTGCGCGATCTGGCGTTGTACGCTGTCGGGAATCTTGATCCCGGCAAACGGGTTCGGCCCCGTCCCAGCGCGCCACGCTTCGATCTGTTTTTGCAGCTTCGACTTGAGCGCCGTCGAGAAATTGATCCCCCAGCGCAGCTCGGAGCGGCTGCTCTGCGCGAAATTGATCGGTCGCGTGTCGAGCTGGGTCAGCACCAGATCGCCATTGGCATCGCGCACCCGCGTGAAGCGCGACGGGAAGGCCGTTTCGATCGCAGCGGTCGCGGTCGGGAAGGCGGCGATCGGATTTTCGATCCGTGCGTCGATATACGTCGCGGTGAGCGACAGGTCCTTCGTGCTCCACGGCTTGACCGTCGCGCTGAGCTTGTAGGTGTGGCTGTTGCTCGCGATCAGGTTGGGGTTGCCGCCCGACACCGTCGTGACGCTCGCATTCTGCCCGAGCACATAGTCGAAAACCGGCACGTTGGGCGTGACGATCTGCGGATTGCCGAGCTGCGTCGCGCTCGGCGCGGTATCTTGCATCGTCGCCGATGCGATAATCCGCAGCGGCACGATTGGCGACCAGTTGAGCCCGTAGCCAAGCGTCGTCAGCGTCCCGAAATCGGAGAGGTGGTTGACCGCGACATTGCCGTTGACCGAGAGCGTGCCGATCGCCGCGAGGACGTCCTTCGCGCGGCTGGTCAGCGGCACGTCGACGTTGAGCTGGCCATTGACGATATTGCGTGTCACCGCGCCGGTCGAGGTCAGCCCGGCCCGATACGAGCGGCTATTGAAGCTGCTGATGTCGCCGCCGAGATGGACGCTCGTTGAAACCTCGCCCGCGGGCAGCTTGAAGATCGTGCCGTTGAGCAGAACGTCGAGCTTCCCCTCGTCGGAGGTCGAATAGCCGCGCGTCGTCGCCCGCGTCCCGATCTGTGAGGCACCAAGCGCGCCGAACGGATTCGCGGTCGGATCATTGGCCGCGAGCCGCGCGTTGAACGCGGTCGCGTCGAGCCCCGCATCGGTGAAGGTCTTCGATTCGGAATGGTCATAGGTGCCCGTCACCGACCATTGCCACGCCGTGCTGATCGCGCCGTTGAACGTCGTGCCGAGGTGCGCCGCGATCGCTGAAGTGCGTTGCTTGAGCGGCGAGAAGTCCCCTCCCAGCGTTCGACTGACCGTCACCGCGCTGGCCGAAAAGGGATTGCCCGCCGGAACGATGAGCGTCGTGCTTGGCAACCCTTGCAGTCCGGTCGTGTTGCTCGCCGAAAGCGTCCCGTTCAGCGTTCCCGAAACCGCGCCAAAGCTGCGCGCGTAGGTCGAGTTGGCGTTGAACGTGCGGCCCGAGGGCAGCAACGTGCGAAACGGTCGCTGGTCGGTCGGATCGGTCGCCACGGTGGTCGCGCCTGGAATCGTCGGACGGACAGTCGGGAGGATGCTGCGTTCGCTCTCGGTCAGCGCCTCGACCGGCTGATACTCGAGGTGAAGATTGACCCGCCCCTTATTGGCGATCTGGAGCAAGTCGAGTTCGCCCTGCGGCGCGTTTCGCCCGCCTTCGGTGGCGAGCTTGTCCGACAGCTCGACCGTCGCCGCGCGGAAGCGACGGCGCAGGACGAAGTTCACCACCTTCTGGTCGGCGGTGTAGCCATATTTAAGCGCGACTTCCTCGGGCAGAATGTCGACGCGCGCGATCGCCTCGGTCGGCAGATCGCGGATTTCAGCAAAACCCGAGATCCGCTTGCCATCGAGCAAAATCACGGGCGCACCGCCGCCACCGCGATCGCTGCGGATCTGCGGCGCGAGTTCGGTCAGCAACTCGGTGATCGAGCTGACCCCGTACGAGCGGATGTCTGCAGGGCTCAGCTGCTGTTCGGGCGGAATGTCGCCGATCACCGAACCAGGCTGCCTTGCCCCGCGCACGACGATATCGGGGCCGTCCTCGCTATCGTCGGGCGCCGCCGCCGGTGCCGCTGCTGGCGCCTGCTTGGTCGTGCTCTTGGTCGTCGCCTGTTGCGCGGAGGCGAACGCCGGGGTCGCCGCGAGCGCGAGCGTAAGCAGTTTTGTTGTGCGGATCATCGTAGCCCCAAATGTCTTTCCCTTCGGCTAGCGTGCTTATGTCGCAAGAGTATGTCGAAGGCGCGCATGGCTGGAACTTCGATCGGGGCTGCCGTAGGACAGCCGCATGAGTGAAGAGCGATTCGAACGCCATCGGCAGCCCTGGACGACCGACGAAATCCAGAAGCTGCACACGCTGGCCAAAAAGGGCATGGCGCTCAAGGCGATCTCCAAGGCGCTCAAGCGCAGCGAAGAATCGACCAAGGACCGTGCCAAGGCCGACGGACTGACCATCGCGAAGCTGCGGTGATGCGCATAGGGTTCGGTAATGGTTGAATTGTGGCCGTACCGGGACAGTTGATAAGCCCCCGGAACAATCGCTACTAGGCAGCGTTTGGCGACCGTTCCGTAGGGTATCCACCGTGCGGGAACAGCCTTGAGAGCGGTGGACACAATGGCGGCTGAGTTTTCTTCCCTGCGCTCGATGATCGTGGTCGGTGCATCGGCGCTTCTGCTGACGGGCTGCGGCAGCGCAAAACAGGAAAAGAGCGGCCGTGGCGCCCCCAAGGGTCCCCCCGAAGTCGGCTATATCGTCATCCAGCCGAGCAGCGTCCCGCTGGTGACCGAACTCGCCGGCCGCACCGCCGCCTATCAGAGTTCGGAAGTCCGCCCGCAGGTTACCGGTCTGATCCGGCGCCGCTTCTTCACCGAAGGCGCGCTCGTCCGTCAGGGACAGCCGCTCTACCAGATCGACCCGAGCCTCTACCGCGCGTCTGCAAACCAGGCGAACGCGAACGTCGCGAGCGCGATCGCCAATGCCGAGGCGACGCGCGTCAAGGCCGATCGGTACAAGCCGCTCGCCGACATGCAAGCGGTCGCCAAGCAGGATTACACCGACGCCGCCGCCGCCGCACGCCAGGCCTCCGCGACGGTCTCGCAGACCAGGGCGGCGCTCGACACCGCCAAGATCAACTTGCGCTTCACCACCGTACCCGCGCCGATCACCGGGCGGATCGGGCGCTCGCTCTACACCGTCGGCGCGCTCGTCACCGCGAGCCAGACCGACCCGCTGGCGACGATCCAGAAGCTCGATCCGATCTATGTCGACATTCAGCAGGCCAGCGCAGACCTGTTGCGGCTCCGCCGCGCGCTCGCATCGGGCGGTTCGGTGGCGACCCGCGCGAATGTCCAGCTAAAGCTGGAGGACGGCTCGGATTACGGGCTCAGCGGCGACGTCGAATTTTCCGAAGTCGTGGTCGATGCGGCAACCGGCACGGTGACGCTGCGCGCACGCTTCCCCAATCCCAAGGGGCTCTTGCTGCCCGGCATGTTCGTCCGCGCGCGCTTTGCGCAGTCGATCAATCCCAACGCCTTCCTCGTTCCGCAGCAAGCGGTCTCGCGCACGCCCAAGGGCGAGGCGACGGTCTATGTCGTCGGCGCCGACGGCAAGGGTGGCTACAAGGCCGTCCAGCGTCCGATCACCGCGACGGCGACGCAGGGTACCAACTGGATCGTCACCACCGGCCTCAAGCCTGGCGACAAGATCATTACGCAAGGCGTCGGCAAGGTGAAGGTCAACCAGACCATCAAGCCCGTTGCCGCAAGCGCGCCGCAGACGATCAAGTCGCCCAAAGCGGGTGATGCAGCCGTCCAGAAGAACTGAGCCAGCCCTGTGATATCGCGCATCTTCATCGACCGGCCGATCTTCGCCTGGGTCGTTGCCATCATCATCATGCTCGCGGGCGTCGGTGCGATCTACACCCTGCCGGTCGAGCAGTTTCCGGACATCGCGCCGCCTCAGGTCAACATCCGCGCGACCTATCCCGGCGCGTCGGCGGCGACGCTCGAGAATTCGGTCGCGCAGGTCATCGAGCAGCAGCTCACCGGGATCGACGGCTTGCTCTACTTCGCGACGAGCTCGTCGTCGCGCGGCCAGGTGACGATCACCGCGACCTTCGACAAAGGGACCGATCCCGACATCGCGCAGGTGCAGGTGCAGAACAAGGTGCAGCAGGCCCTGTCGCGCTTGCCGCAGCAGGTCCAGCAGCAGGGTCTGACGGTGACCAAGTCGAACCCCGACTTCCTGCTGATCGCCGCGATCTATGACACGACCAACCGGACGACCAACCAGGACGTGTCGGACTATCTCGTCTCGAACCTGCAGGACACGATCGGCCGCATCAAGGGTGTCGGCGACATCAACGTGTTCGGCGCGCAATATGCGATGCGCATCTGGCTCGATCCCAACAAGCTCGCCAGCTACAGCCTGATCCCGAGCGACATCACCACCGCGATCACCGCGCAGAACGCCGAAGTCGCCGCGGGCGAAATCGGCGGCGTCCCGAATACGGCCGAGCAAGTGCTCGATGCGACCGTGACCTCGCAGACGCGTCTGTCGACCCCCGAGCAGTTCCGCGCGATCGTCGTCAAGACGCAGCCCGATGGCTCCTCGGTGCACCTGTCGGATGTCGCGCGGATCGAGCTTGGCGCCGAAAGCTACAACGTCACCAGCCGCGTTAACGGCCATCCGGGCGCCGGCATCGCGGTGAGCCTCGCGCCGGGCGCCGACGCACTGAGCACGGCCGAACTGGTCAAGGCTGAAATCGAGCGCTCCTCGAAGGCCTTCCCCAACGGCTATGCCTACAGCTTCCCGCAGGATTCGACCTCGTTCATCAAGCTGTCGGTCGAGGAAGTCGAGAAGACGCTGTTCGAGGCGATCCTGCTCGTCGTCGTCGTCATGTTCGTGTTCCTGCAGAACTGGCGCGCGACGCTGATCCCGACGATCGCGGTGCCAGTCGTATTGCTCGGCACCTTCGGCATCTTCTCGCTCGCCGGCTTCTCGATCAACACGCTGACGCTGTTCGGGCTCGTGCTCGCGATCGGTCTGCTCGTCGACGACGCGATCGTCGTGGTCGAGAATGTCGAGCGCTTGATGGAAGAGAATCCCGACATGTCGCCGCGCGATGCGACGATCCAGTCGATGAACGAGATTACCGTCGCGCTGATCGCGATCGCGCTCGTTCTCTCGGCGGTTTTCCTGCCGATGGCGTTCTTCGGCGGATCGACCGGCGTGATCTATCGCCAGTTCTCGGTGACGATCGTCTCGGCGATGGTGCTCTCGGTCGTCGTCGCTCTGGTGTTGACCCCGGCGCTGACCGCAACGCTGCTCAAGCGCAAGCAGGACATGAAGCAGGACGGCTGGCTCGCGCGCAAGACGCAGCCCGCCAAGGACTGGTTCAACACCGGCTTCGACAAGACGATCGATCGCTACGGCACCGCCGTCAGCACGGTGATCGATCGCAAATGGCTGTTCGTGCTGATCTATGCCGGTGTGATCGCAATCCTCGCGATCCTGTTCCTGCGCTTGCCGACGGGCTTCCTCCCCAATGAGGACCAAGGCATCGCGCAGATCCAGTACAATCTCGCGCCAGGCGCGACGCTCAATTCGACACGCAAGGCGCAGCTCGAGATCGAGAAGTATTTTGCCGGCCCCGAGGCCAAGAACGTTGCCGGCTATCTGACCGTCGCCGGCGGCGGCGGCGGGTCGGGCGGGCAGAATGCCGGGCGCGGCTTCATCGCGTTCAAGGATTGGGCCGATCGCAGCGGCGTCGAAAATGGCGCCGACGCGATCACCGCGCGCGCGACCAAGGCGCTGAGCGGTCTGCGCGACGTCGAATTCTACGCGACCGTTCCGTCGCCGGTGCGCGGGCTCGGCCAGTCGACCGGCTTCACGATGGAACTGCTCAATTCGGGCGGCCTGAGCCGTGACGAATTCAAGGCGGCGCGCGACAAATTGCTGGCGGCGGCACGCGCCGACAAGACGCTCGCGGCGGTGCGCCCGACCGATCTCGATGACCAGCCGACGCTGCAGGTCAATCTCGACGCGCAGAAGCTCAGCACGCTCGGCCTCACCCAGGCGAACGTCAACTCGACGCTCTCGACGGCGTGGGGTGGCAGCTACGTCAACGATTTCAACGACCGTGGTCGCGTCAAGCGCGTCTACGTCCAGGGCGACGCACCGTACCGCTCGTCGCCCGACGATCTCGCACAATGGTATGTCCGCGGCTCGACTGGCGCGATGACCCCCTTCTCGGCCTTCGCCACGACGAGCTGGAGCACCGCGGCCCCCTCGCTCGCGCGCTTCCAGGGGATTTCGTCGTACGAATTCTCGGGTCAGGCCGCGCCGGGGCAGAGCTCGGGCACCGCGATGGAGAAGATGACCCAACTCGCTGCACAGTATCCCGGCACGAGCGTTGCGTGGAGCGGCCTGTCGTATCAGGAGCGGCTGTCGTCGGGCCAGGCGCCGTTCCTCTACGGGATCTCGCTGCTCGTCGTGTTCCTGTGTCTCGCCGCGCTCTATGAGAGCTGGTCGATCCCGATCGCCGTGCTTCTGATCATTCCGCTCGGCCTGGTCGGCGCGGTGTTCGCCGTGACGCTCCGTGGCCTGCAGAACGACGTCTATCTCCAGATCGGGCTGCTGACGACGATGGGCCTGGCGGCGAAGAACGCGATTCTGATGATCGAGTTCGCCGAGCAAGCCGAAAAGTCGGGCAAGCGCGTGATCGATGCCGCGCTCGAGGCGGCGCGGATCCGACTGCGCCCGATCCTGATGACGAGCTTTGCCTTCATCTTCGGCGTGCTGCCGCTGGCGATTTCGACCGGCGCCGGCGCGAACAGCCGCGTCGCGATCGGCACCGCGGTGATCGGCGGGATGCTGACCGCGACGATCCTCGCGATCTTCTACATCCCGTTATTCTTCGTGATGATCCGACGCGGCGCACGCGGCATCTCGCAAAAGCTCCACCACGAACAGAAGCCTGCGGACGAGACGCCCCCGACGCGTTCTTCCGGCCAGGGCGAGGCGACCGCATGATCCGCAAGACTGTCTCGCTCGTCTCGCTCGCCGCGCTGTCGGCATGTTCGCTGGCGCCCAAATATGTCGAGCCCGCGCTGCCCGTCCCGCCGAGCTGGCCGGTCGGCGACGCCTATCTCGCGCAGAATGAGGCGACGCTGCCGAGCGTGAGCTATCGCGACATCTTTCGCGATCCGCGTTTGCAGAAAGTGATCGAGCAAGCGCTCGTCAACAACCGCGACCTTCGCGCCGCTGCGGCCAACATCGCGATCGCGCGCGCGCAATACCGCATCCAGCGCGCGGAATTGCTGCCCGAAATCGGCGGTTCGGCGGGCTATACGCGCCGCGACAACGGGACGCGCGGTGTGTCGAACACCGCAAACGGGACCGGGACTGGCACCGGCAACACCGGCACGGGCAACGTCGGCACGATCACGACGAGCGGCGGCGCGACCAACACCCTTTCGGCCAGCCTCGGCATCACCGCGTTCGAGATCGACTTGTTCGGGCGGGTCCGCTCGCTGACCACCGCCGCGCAGAATCGCTATTTCGGCAGCGAGGCAACGGCGCGCGCGACACGCCTGACGCTGGTCGGAGACATTGCCACGGCGTGGCTGACCTATGCGTCGGACGTCAGCTTGCTCAAGATCGCGCGCGAGACCGCGGCGCTATCGGCCCGCAGCGTGGCGCTGACGAAATTGCGGCTCGACGGCGGCATCGCCCCGCGGACCGACCTCGCCCAGGCGCAGATCGTGCAGCAGACCGCCTTGTCGGATCTCGCCACGCAAACCACAGCGGTAGCGCAGGATGTCAACGCGCTCCAGCTGCTGGTCGGCGCGCCAGTCGATCCGGCCCTGCTCCCCGCATCGATCGAGGAAGCCGCGCCGACGATCGCCGAGCTTCCTGCCGGGCTCAATTCGAGCATCCTGCTGCGCCGCCCCGACGTCGTTCAGGCAGAGTATGAACTGCGCGCGAGCAACGCCGAGATCGGTGCCGCGCGCGCTGCCCTGTTCCCGACGATCTCGCTCACCGCGCTCGCGGGGCTCGCGAGCAGCTCGCTCGGCAATCTGTTCACTGGCGGCGCGTTCAACTATTCGGTCGCGCCGAGTGCGAGCTATCCGATCTTCCGGGCCGGCGCCGGCCGCGCCGGTGTCGTGCAATCGCGCGCGCAACGCGATTATGCGCTGGCGACCTATGAGAAGGCGATCCAGACAGCGTTCAGCGAAGTCGCCGATGCGCTCGCCCGGCGCGGAACGATCACTGCGCAGCTCAATGCGCAACGCGCGCTTACCGCCGCCTCGACCGACAATTACCGCCTGTCCGACGCACGCTATCGCGGTGGAATCGACACCTTCCTCCAAAGCTTGACGGCACAGCAATCGCTCTATTCTTCGCAGCGCAGCCTCGTCACCGCGCAGCTGACCCAGGCCAGCAACCTGGTGACGTTGTACCGCACACTCGGCGGCGATTCGACGCTCGAAGTGACTGCGGCGGGGCCGAAATCGACCCAGCCATAGCGATTGCGCCCCAGCGCCCGAACGAGCGCGTGACAAGCCGAAGCGCGCATGGCAGCACAGCGGCTTAGACCAGAATGATCCAGCCTTGGATCGACGCGCCGGGGAGTGATCAAGATGGGCTATCACATCCGGCGGTTCGAGCCCAAGGACGCGGCGGCGATGCTCGCCTTTGCCGAGACGCTGCCCGAGCATGACTTGCTTTTCCTCGGCCGCGACCTGCGCCATCCGCGCGTCATCGCCGCCTGGGTCGCGGCGATCGACGAAGGCTATATCGACAGTCTCATCGCCGAAGATGGCGGCACGTTCGTCGGAACCGCCGCGCTGGTTCGCGATCCGCTCAGCTGGAGCGCGCATGTCGGCGAGATCCGGCTGCTCGTCGCGCCGGGCAAGCGCGGCGCCGGGCTGGGCCGCGATCTGCTCGAAGGGATATACTCGATCGCGCTCGAACGCCGGCTCGAGAAGATCACCGCACACATGACGCCCGACCAGATCGGATCGGTCATGCTGTTCGAAAGCCTCGGCTTTCGCGCCGAAGCGCTGCTCAAGGACCAGGTGCGCGACCGCGCCGGCAACACGCACGATGTCGCGATCCTGAGCCACGACATCGTGCGCACCGCCGCGCCCGCGCGCTGAGCGACGGGCGCTAGCGGCGGGCTATTTGTCGCCGCGTACCGCGCCGACCGCTTCGCGGCCGAATTGCAGGATGACTTCGCCCATTTCGCGCGCCTGCGCCATGCTGCGCTGACCTTGGTCGCGCAGGAAGTCGCCCTGGATCTTCATCACTTCGGACAAATCCTTTGCACCTGCGGCGGCGCGCATCGCGGCGAACGCCTCGCGGGCATTGGCCTCGGCCTGATCGAGCATCTTGATCCCAACTGCCGACCCGCTCTCGGCCATCTTGCCGCCGGCGTCTCTGATCGCCTCGCCGGCTTTCTTGGCGGGCTCGGCGATCGTCTCGTTGAACGCGTCGCGAATCTTGTCGGTCATGGGATGATGTCCTTTCCACAGGGTGTGCGACCGGAGCGCCGGGCACGGCACAGCGTCGCGCGAACGTCGCGCTGGCACGTGGCTGACGGGGTGCGGCATCCGGCTCTCCTCTGCCGCGGTCTGTGCCGCACGCAGACGCGAAGCTTAAGCGCCCCATCCGCCGAGCGCAAATCGCCGGGCGGGAGACCCTTAACGCGCTGGCAACCCGATCGGCGCAAAGACACACCATGCTGCGTCCCGCCCCTCCCCTGCGAATACCGCCGCCGAGCGCGGCCGCGTGGTTGCTGCTGCCGCTCAGCGTAGTGGCGAATGGCGCGGTGTTCTGGCCGGCGGCGTGCCTCGTCGCGATCACGGCGGCGGGTGCGCGTCACTATGGCGCTATGCTCGTCTGGTATGGGCTGGCAGTCGGTTTCGACCGTAACGCACTGATCCTTGCGCCGTTCGTCGCGGCGGTCCTCATCGGCGCGCGAGTGCGCTGGCAGCTGCTGCCGCTTGCACCGGTCTTTGCGCTGGCGATGCTGCTCGCCCGCGCCCACGCAGCTCCTCCGTTCCTGGCGCTGCCGCCGCCGATCACGCTCCCCGCCGCGCCTTCGCTTTGGACGATCCTCCAGGTGCTGCCGTGGATCGGGACGCTGCCGCTCGGCGGGCTGGCGCTGACAAGCGCGTTCGGCACGGCGGTGGCCTATGGTGCATGGGCGTCGACCCAGCCGCTCCGTCCTCCCGAAGTGCGCGAGCGGGCGCTGCTCTGCGCGCTGGCGATCCCGATGGTCCTGCCCGGCCTTGATCCGAGCGCGTTCCTGCTTGCTGGCGGACTCGCGCTGCACGCCGCGCTGCTCGAGCGCAGCGCACCACGCCGGCGCATCGCTGCCTTGGTCGGGATCGGCATGCTGGTCGCCTGCTCCGGCGGCGTGGGCGCGGCGGCGTTTGGGGCGATCGCGATGATCGGCGCGACGCTGCTTCAGGCGCGGTCCGTGCTCAAACGCGGGGCCGCCAACGACAACCCTGCGATGGCGTGGGCGGCGGCAGCGCCCCCCCTGCCGCTGCCGCGCGTGATGTGCTAGGCAGCCGCCGAATTTGACAGTCGGGGGCGGGAACGATGGCAATTTTCAACGGTAAGGCGCGCGATGGCGGCGGCGGCGTTTCAGGCCATTCGATACCATCGGGAAGCGGCAAGCGCGGCGCGTTTTCGGTGATCAGCGCCGATGTCGTCGTCACCGGCAATATCGCGGCGAGTGCCGACCTCCACATCGATGGCCGCGTCGACGGCGACGTCCAGTGCGGGACGCTGATCCAGGGGCAGGACAGCCGCATTGCCGGTGCGGTGATCGCGGAGAGCGCCCGCCTCGGCGGCGCGATCGAGGGATCGGTCGCGGTGCGGCAGCTGACGATCGAACGCTCGGCCCGGATCATCGGCGATGTGCATTACGAGACGATCTCGATCGAGATCGGCGCGTCGGTGGACGGGAACCTCAAGCACGTCACCGCCGAGAGCGCCGTCAGCCCGTTCGAGCCCGGTCCGGGGAGGGTGGTGCCGATGGACGACGTCGTCCACTTCACCTCGACCGCAACGCCCGGCTGAGGCCGCGACGCCTAGCGGAGCAATGCCGCGTAGGAGGTCGGTGCTGCGGGGAGTATCAGCCGCGCCACGGTTCCCGGGACGATCACCAGCGCCAGCGCGACGCCTGTCCCGAGCACGGCGCGCCGCGACCAGCGCGCCTGCGCCCATAACAGGATCGTCGCGAGCGCGGTCGCGACCATCGGCCAGAGGTGATAGCGCAAGTCCGACGCAATGCTGAGGACGGTGAAGCTGGCCTCGAGCACTACCGCCGATCCCAGCAACGCCAGCGCGACATCGCGAAACGGCGCCGGCGGGCGACGCAGCGCGACGACGATCGCGCACACCGCCAGCGCCAGCCATGCGGCGGGCCAGCCAAGCGGGAGCTCGGCATTCCACCGCGCGAGCACTTGCCAGCGGGACGCGGCGGGCCCGGGGCTGTGCAAGCCGATCGGATTGGCTTCGCTCGCACCCGGGGGCACCGCGCTCGGCCAGCCTGCCGGGACGATCCAGCGCTCGGTCGAATTGAGGTGGCCGAGCCGGTGCGTCGCATAAGCGAGCGGATGCCGCACGATCGCTTCGGCGAGCAACCGATACAACGGCCCGGCGGTCAGACCATGCAGGCGCTCGAGCGTCGGGCCACAGCGGTCGGCGGTTCCCAGCGGGTCCCAGAAGAACGGCTTGGCGCAGTGTCGCGCGAGCACTGTACGCGCCTCGGCTCGGGTCAGCCCGATGGCCTGCGCCGGATCCTGCGCCGCGATCGCCGACAGGTCATAAAAGGCCTCGGTCCGCTCGACTCCGCTCGCGGCCGCTCGAAGAACGCCGTGGTTGATCGCCTGGGCGAGCCCAAGCACAGCCACGATGCCCGCCAGCGTCAATACCGCCCGCGCCCACCAGCGCGTCGGCCCGAACAGCATCACGACGAGCGGCACGGTTGCGAACACCGCGTTCGAGCGGACCAACGTGGCATAGGCCAGCAAGACGATCGCCGCCACGCCAGCAAGGACCGGCAGCCGCGCCCCCCGCAACCGCCACCAGCCAAAGATCCCTGCTGCAGCGAGCATCGCGCCGAGCATCTGCGTGTCCTTGAGCACTACGCCCTGCCAGCCGAGAAACAGCGGCAGCCCCGCGATGCACAGCACGGCGACCGCCGCATGCCGCCGTTCTTCGCGCGCGAGCGTTCCGGCAATCGCCCCAAACCCCGCCCAATAGAGCACCATCTGCAGCACGAGCATCGGCGCCGCGCCGCCGCCAACGAGCCCGTGCAGCGCATGCCACAGCCCCGCCATGATCGGTGGATGCCAATCCTCGAAGTGCCCGGCGAGCGCCTGCCCGAATTGCGCGATGCCGTCGTAGGTCACGATGCCCGGCCAGAAGAGCGCAAGCGACCCAAGCAGCAGCAGCAAAGTCGCCCCGCCGATCCTCGCGGCCGCCGCGCGGTCGGTGCGAGGCGGCGTGGACCTTTGCTCGGTTGCGCGCGTCATGAGGGGGGCATGACGCGCCGCAGCATAAGTGTAAAGCGCCGACTGGCTGCCCTCGCCCCCCCGTTGCGGGGCATTTCCTTGGCTTAGATGTGGATCGCGCGGCCGTACGCGCCGAGCACGCTCTCGTGCATCATCTCACTGAGCGTCGGATGCGCGAACACCGTTTCCATCAGCTCGGCCTCGGTCGTTTCGAGCTGGCGTGCGACGACATAGCCCTGGATCAGCTCGGTCACCTCGGCGCCGACCATGTGCGCGCCGAGCAGCTCGCCGGTCTTGGCGTCGAACACCGTCTTGACGAAGCCCTCGGCCTCGCCGAGCGCGATCGCCTTGCCGTTGCCGATGAACGGGAACTTGCCGACCTTGAGCTCGTAACCGGCTTCCTTGGCCTTCGCCTCGGTCAGGCCGACGCTCGCGACCTGCGGGCGCGAATAGGTGCAGCCCGGGATGTTCCACTTTTCGAACGGGTGCGGGTTGAGCCCCGCGATCGCCTCGACGCAGACGACGCCCTCATGGCTCGCCTTGTGCGCGAGCCACGGCGCGCCGGTCACGTCGCCGATCGCATAGATGCCCTCGACATTGGTGCGCGCATAGCCATCGACGTCGATGTGGCCGCGGTCGGTTTTGATGCCGAGCGCCTCGATCCCGATATTCTCGGTGTTGGGCACGATGCCGATCGCGACGATCGCATGGCTGAACTCCTCAGTCGTGACCGTGCCGTCCTTGCCCTTGATCTTGGCGGTCACGCCCTTGGCGTTCGGCGTCAGCGCCTCGAGCCCGGTACCGACGAGCAGCTTGATGCCCTGCTTGGTCAGCGCCTTGTCCATGAACGCGCTGACTTCCTCATCCTCGACCGGGAGGATGCGCGGGAGCATCTCGACGATCGTCACGTCGGCGCCCATGTCGTTGTAGAAGCTCGCGAACTCGACGCCGATCGCACCCGATCCGATCACCAGCAGCTTGGTCGGCATTTCGGGCGGGACCATCGCGTGGCGATACGTCCAGATCCGCTCGCCATCGGCCTTGGCAAACGGCAGGTCGCGCGCGCGCGCGCCGGTGCCGATGATGATGTGCTTGGCTTCGAGCTCGGTCGTCTTGTCGCCCTGCTTGACCGAGAGCTTGCCCTTCGCGGTGATCGCGCCGAAGCCCTCGTACACCGTGACCTTGTTCTTCTTCATCAGCCCCTTGACGCCGGCATTGAGCTGCCCCGCGACCTTGCGGCTGCGCTCGACCACCTTGTTGAGGTCGAAGGAGACGTTGTCGGCCTTGAGCCCGTAGCTCTCGGCATTCTGCATGTAGTGATAGATTTCGGAGGTCCGCAGCAGCGCCTTGGTCGGGATGCAGCCCCAGTTGAGGCAGATGCCGCCCAGGCGCTCGCGCTCGACGATCGCGGTCTTGAGACCGAGCTGCGCCGCGCGGATCGCGGCGACATAGCCGCCGGGGCCCGAACCGAGGATGATGAGGTCGAATTGGTCAGCCAAGGGAGGATTCCTCTATCACTAGCGGGCGCGGCCGGTCGTCCTCGCCCATCGAAACAAGAATATAGGTGCCGCGAGCGGCGAGTTGCGTGGCGAGACCGTGCCGGTCGCGCCGCCAGACATCGACCGCAACGGTCATCGAGCTGCGCCCGGTCTTGACGATCTCGGCATGGAACGAGACTTCGTCGCCGATCTCGACGGGTGCGGTGAAGCTGAACCCGTCCGCCGCGACGACGGGGGCGCGCCCGCCGCAATGGCGCGAGGCGACCGAACCGGCGGCAAGCGCCATCTGGCCCATCAGCCAGCCGACGAAGATCTTGCCGTACGGATTGGCGTCGCACGCCATCGCCGTCGCGCGGATCGCCGGTGCGGTCGTCGGGGGCAGATCGGTCATGCCGCGGC
The DNA here is from genome assembly GCF_014653575.1 of Sphingomonas glacialis. Taxonomy (GTDB): domain Bacteria; phylum Pseudomonadota; class Alphaproteobacteria; order Sphingomonadales; family Sphingomonadaceae; genus Sphingomonas; species Sphingomonas glacialis. The sequence goes on from NZ_BNAQ01000001.1 coordinate 238,066, forward strand.
GATCAGTCGCGAAGCGCCGGATCGTGGCGGTTGCGGTCGGCACGCCACGCCATGCGCAGCGGCCGAACCCCCATGAAGACGATCACCGCCATCATGCCGAACGCCACTTCCCAGATCGGGCTCGCGGCATGCGGCAGCGCCCAGACCGCGCCATAGGCGATCACCGCCGCCCCGATCACGCCGGCGGCGATGTGCAGCAGCTCGATCAGGGTCCGGCGGCCGATCATCAGGCCAGCATCGACAGCGGCGATTCGACCAGCGCCTTGAACGCCTGCATCAGCTGCGCGCCGTCAGCGCCGTCGATCGCGCGATGGTCGAAGCTGCCCGTTGCCGACATCACCGTCGCCACGCCGAGCGCGTCGTCGATGATGTACGGGCGCTTCTCGCCCGCGCCGATCGCCATGATCATACCCTGCGGCGGGTTGATCACCGCTTCGAACTGCTTGATCCCGAACATGCCCATGTTGCTGAGCGACGCGGTGCCGCCCTGATATTCCTCGGGCTTGAGCTTGTTGTCGCGCGCGCGGGCGGCGAGATCCTTCATCTCGGCCGATATCGTCGCGACGCCCTTGGTGTCGGCGCCGCTGATGATCGGCGTGATCAGCCCCGACGGCGTCGACACCGCGACCGAGATATCGGCGCGACTGAAGCTGATCAGCTGGTCGGGGGTGAACATCACGTTGCACTTGGGCACCTGGATCAAGCTGGCGGCGAGCGCCTTGATCAGCAGGTCGTTGACCGACAGCTTCACGCCGCGGCCCTCGAGGCCCTTGTTCATCTCGGCGCGCAGCTTGAGCAGCGCGTCGAGACGGATGTCGACCGTGAGATAGATGTGCGGAACCGTTTGCTTCGATTCGGTCAGGCGACGCGCGATCGTTTTGCGCACGTTGCTGAGCTTTTCCGCGGTGTGCGGGATGTCGGGGATCGCAGCGGGCTTGGCGGCGGCGACAGGTGCCGGGGCTGCGGTTTCCGCAGCGGGTGCGCTGGCAGCAGCGGCCGGCGCATGGCCCGACTTTGCCCCCTCGAGATCGGCGCGGACGATCCGGCCGTTCGGGCCCGAGCCCTGCAGCGTCGCAAGATCGATGCTCTTCTCGGCAGCGATGCGGCGCGCGAGCGGGCTCGCCTTGACGCGATCGCCGTCCTGGCGGGCGACCGGAGCCGATTTGGGCGCAGCGCCGCCTGCCGGATTACCGTGATCCTCGGCCTGTTCGGGCGTGCGCTCGACGGGCTTGGCTTCGCTGCCGGTCTTGTTGGGGTCGACCGGCGACGGCTTGGGCTCGGATTCCTTCGCGGCGGGCGCCGGCGTCGTGTCGCCAGCGCTCTCGCCCTCGGCGAGCAACGTCGCGATCACGGTGCCGACCTTCACGTTGTCGGTCCCCTCGGCGACGAGGATCTTTCCGATCGTGCCTTCGTCGACGGCTTCGAACTCCATCGTCGCCTTGTCGGTTTCGATCTCGGCCATCAGGTCGCCCGACTTGACGGTATCGCCTTCCTTGACCAGCCACTTCGCCAGCGTGCCTTCCTCCATCGTTGGAGAAAGAGCGGGCATCTTGATTTCGACCGGCATCAACGCGTCCTCATCTAACCGAATCCGTAGGGGTCGTCTCTCGCGCCCGGCGCGCGGATGGTCAAGGCCATGGCTTGCACGATGCGCTACTTAGCCCCACCTATCGCTCACAATATCGCTGCGGGGGGAGAGCGAGCGCCATGCGGACCTATCTGGTCGTGATCGACGAGACACAAGAAAGCAGCATCGCATTGCGCTTCGCCGCGCGGCGCGCGGTCAAGACGGGGGGCGGGGTCGAGATCCTCGCGCTGATCCCGCCGACCGAATTCACGGCGTTCGCCGGCATCCAGGCGACGATCGAGGAAGAAGCGCGCCAGCACGCGGAGGGCTTGGTCACTGCGGCGGCGGGCACCTTGCTGCAGGAATCGGGGCTCAAGCCGGCTTTGACGGTGCGGCAGGGCGAAGGCCCGAAGGTGATCCGCGACATGATCGCCGCAAATCCCGACATCGCCGCGCTCGTGCTCGCCGCGGCGGCGAGCGGGGTGCCAGGGCCCTTGGTCGCGCATTTCGCGGGCGCCGACGCGGCCTTGCCGATCCCGCTGATGATTATCCCCGGCTCGCTCGACCGCGAAGCGATCGACCGGCTGAGCTGATACATCACCCCGTCACCCCGGACTTGATCCGGGGTCCATGCGGTCCGCCAGTAAATCGAACCGCCGCGCATGGATGCCGGTGAAGCCTGAACGGCCGAGCGGCTTGCGTCGATACCGCGATCCCGCCACGATGCGGCGATGCGCACCCTTCCAACCGCCGCCGCGATCCTCGCGATTCTTGCCACACCCGCCGTCGCCAAGGACGCAGCGCACCCCGCGCCCGACCCGGCGCGTCTCAAGGCGACGGTCGAGAAACTCGTCAGCTTCGGCACGCGCCACACGCTGTCGTCGCCCGATGATCCCGTGCGCGGGATCGGCGCGGCGCGGACATGGACGGGTGGCGAACTCACGCGGATCGCCGATGGCTGCAACGGCTGCATCACCGTCGCCAATATCGCGCGGACCTTCACCAACGCGCGCGCTCCCAATGGCGTCAACGTGGTCGATGTGCTCGGCTTCCAGCAAGGGCTCGACCCCAAGCGCGTGATCATCGTCGGCGCACATATCGACAGTCGAATCAGCGACGGCATGGATGCGACGCACGACGCGCCCGGCGCGAACGACGACGCATCGGGGGTTGCGCTCGTGCTCGAGGCGGCGCGGATCCTGTCGAAGGAAAAATTCCGCGCGACGATCGTCTATGCGGTGTTCTCGGGCGAGGAACAGGGCCTGTTCGGCGGCACGCTGCTCGCGGAAACCGCCAAGGCGCGCGGCTGGACCGTCTCGGCGATGCTCAACAACGATATCGTCGGCAATACGATGGGGCAGAACGGCCTCCGCGTCGCCGACCACGTCCGCGTCTTTTCCGAAGGCATTCGCGCGATCGAGGATGTCCCCGCGCAACTCGCGCGGCGCGGTAATGGCGGCGAAGACGACGGCCCCTCGCGCAGCCTCGCCAAGACGATCGACGGTGTCGCCGGCACGATCCCCGGCGGGCTCGACGTGTTCGTCGACCGCCGGCCCGACCGCTTCGGGCGGGGCGGCGATCACGAGCCGTTCCTCAAGCTCGGCTATCCGGCGGTACGCTTTTCGGTCGGCGCCGAGAATTGGACGCAGCAGCACCAGGACGTGCGCGTCGAGAACGGAATCCCGTATGGCGACACGGTCGACAAGATGGACTTCCCGTATCTCGCCAAGGTCACTGCGATCAACATCGCGACGATCCGCCGCCTCGCCGCCGCCCCCGCCGCGCCCGATGGCGTCACGGTCGCAGGTGCGCTGAGCTTCGACACGACGGTAAAGTGGCAGCCGGTTCCCGGCGCCAGCACGTACCGCGTCCACTGGCGCCGCAACGACACGCAGGACTGGCAGACGTCACGCGACGTGCCCGGCGGCGCGACGAGCACGGTGCTCAAGGATATCAGTGTCGACGATCATTTCGTCGGCGTGAGCGCTGTCGCGGCGGACGGGTCCGAAAGCGTGGTGAGCTTTGCCGGACCCGAGCCGCGCCCGAAGTAGCGGCCGGTCAGCTTCCCAGGACGGGCTGTTCGACCGGGCGGCATACGGGCTTGCGCCGCACCGGACGGTAATAGCGCTTGCGCGGCGCGGCGCGATAGACGTGCCGTTCGCGGACGGTTTCGACATATTCGGTCGTCGTCGTGGTCACGATCGGGGCCGACTGGATCGTCACGACCGTGGTCGTCGCGCCCGGATAGGCATAACCGCCGCCGTAGCTCGTGGCGTATCCGCCGCCATACCCAGAAGAGGTCGAATAGGTCGTGACGTTGCCGTTCTGGACGATCGGCGGCAGCGGCGCGGGGTAGCGCTGCGGCGGGTAGGCTCGGCCGTAACCACCGGCCTGATCGTAGCCGCCGGCGCCGTAGCCGCTATCGTCATAGCCGCCGTCCCAATCCAGCCCGTTGACCGAATCGTAGACCCGACCGCGCTGGTCGAGCAGCACGGCGTCGTCATAATAGCGATACCAACCATATCCTGCGGGCGGAGCCGACAGACCGTAACCGGCAAAGTCGCCTATAAAGAAGTTCGGCGAAGACCAATACCGCGGCAGGCGATAGCCGCGTGACGGCTGGCGATAGGCGTTCCACCCGCCCGGTGCGTTGGTGCCGCCCTGCCAATGGCCGCCCGTGCCGCCGCCCCAGCGTTGCCGATCGGGCCGGTTTACGGGTCGCGTGCCGTTGTACGACGGGTGCGGTGCGTTCATCGGCGGCCGCTGCATTTGCTGCTGCGGCTGCGGTTGTATCTGCATTGGTGCGGGCGGCGCGGGCATCGCGCCGTTGGGCATCGGGTACGGCGCCCCCGGAACAGCCCCACCACGGACGCGCTGCGCATCTGCCTGTCCCGCGCCAAACGCAGTGGCCAACGTCAGTGTGGCCAATATCAAGGGTCGCATCGTCAAACCTCCGGAACCGCGCCGCACACAAAGTGTGTACGAAGTGTTAACCCGTCAGCTACCATTTCGCTCATCGCGATTCTAGATTAACGGCTGTCCCGTTTCGGATCAGCTGGCAATGCGCGGCGCGAGCAGCGCCATCAGCGCTTCGCAGCCCGCGGCATCGGCCGCATCGAAGCGCGCCGCGCTCGGGCTGTCGAGATCGAGCACGCCGATCAGCCGCCCGTCATGGACGATCGGCACGACCAGCTCGGAGCGACTCGCCGCATCGCAAGCGATATGGCCGGGAAAGGCGTGGACGTCCTCGACCAACTGCGTCGTACGCGTCTGTGCGGCGGCGCCACACACACCGTCGCCGATCGCGATGCGGATGCAAGCCGGCTTGCCGAGGAACGGGCCGACGACCAGCGTGTCATCAAGCAGCCGGTAGAATCCCGCCCAGTTGAGATCGGGCAGATACTGCCAGATCAACGCGGCGGCATTCGCCATATTGGCGACGGCGTCGGATTCGCCATCGGTCAGCGCATCGAGCGCCGAATGGAGGTCGCGGTACAGCTCGGTCTTCGAGCTTTGGTCGATCGTGAAGTCGTACATGCCCTGCCCCTACCGCGTTCGCACCGCATGTGAAAGCGCGCCTGCATGATCGACCGCGCCACGCTTATCTTTTAGGGGTGCGCGATGGCCGCCATCCCGATCACCCGCTCGATCAGCATCGACAGCGACGAACTCCAGGAATCGTTCACCCGCGCCGGTGGACCAGGGGGCCAGCACGTCAACACCACCGACAGCGCGGTGCTGCTGCGCTTCGACGTCGGCGCCTCGCCGTCTCTGCCCGATGCGGTCAAGAACCGGCTCGCTGTGCTGGCGGGATCGCGGCTGACGCGCGACGGCGTGCTGGTGTTGCGCAGCGAAGGCGCGCGCTCGCAACTCCTCAACCGCCAGGAAGTCCGCGAACGCCTCGTCGCGATGATCCGCGAGGCGACGATCGTCCCCAAGCGCCGCCGCCCGACCAAGCCGTCTAAGGCCGCAAAAGCGAAGCGGCTCGACGGCAAGACCAAGCGGTCGAGCGTCAAGTCGCTCCGCGGCAAGGTGACCGACTAGAGATCGCGCAAAGCGCTCGCAGGCCGCGCGCGCAGCGCCGGGAGGCTCCCCGCCAGCCCGGTCCCGAGCGTCAGCGCGACGGCGGCGCCGAGCGTCATCGCGATCACATCCCAGCGCGGCGCCCAGCCGATCTTGAACACTTGCGTGACGACATACCAGCCCGCTGCCGATCCCATCGCCAGCGCCACGACGACGAGGACGAGCGACAGGATCGCATATTCGAGCGCTTGCGCGCCGAGCACCTGGCGACGACTGCCGCCGAGCAGCTTGAGGATCACCGCATCGTAGCGCCGCGTCGCGCCCGATGCCGCAACCGCGCCGATCAGCACCGCGATGCCAGCCGCAACCGTCACCGCCGCCGCCGCGCGGATCGCGAGCGCGATCTGGCCGAGGATCGCACTGACCTGTCCGATCACGTCGCCGACGCGGATCAGCGTGACCGAGGGCAAGGCCGTCGCGACCTGGCGGGCGATCGCGCCGTCGCTTGCCGGGGCGGCATAGACGCTCGCGAGCAGGCCGTGCGGCGCTTCCTCGATATAACCGGGCGAGAAGACGATCGCGAAATTGAGGCCGAGCCCGCCCCAGTCGATCTTGCGCAGCGCCGCGATCTTCGCGGGCACATCGACCCCGAGCACCGAAACGGTGATCGTGTCGCCGATCTTCAGCCCGAGCGCAGCGGCGGCCTTGTCCTCGAGCGACACCAGCGGCGGCCCGCGATAGTCGGTGGGCCACCACCGCCCGGCGACGACCGCATTGCGCGGCGGCAGCCGAGCCGCCCAGGTGATCGTCCGGTCGCCGCGCAGCACCCACGCATCGGCCGGGAGCGTCTTGATCGCGCTCACCGGCACCCCGCGCAGCGCAACGATTGATCCGCGGAGCGACGGCAGCGCCTCGATCGTCGCACTCGGTGCCGCGCTGCGCACGGCGCGCGTGAACGTCGCGGCATCGTCGGGCTGCAAGTCGATCGCGAAGAAACGCGGCGCCTTGGCGGGCGCAGCGTTGCGCAGCTCGGCGCCAAGGCTCGAATCGATCACAGCAAGCGCGACGAACAGCGAGAAGCCGAGCCCGAGCGCAACGACGAGCCGGTCGGTCTGGGCGCCGGGGCGGTGCAAATTGGCGATCGCCAGCCGCAGCAGCGGACGGCGCGCACGCGGCAGCCGCGCCGCGATCGCGCGGATCGCGATACCGCAGCCCCACAATAGCGCGATCAACGCGAGGATCGCGCCGACGAAGCCGAGGGCAAGCAATCGATCCGACGCCGTCGCAACCGCGAGCGCGATCAGCGCCACGATCAGCACGACCATCCCGCCAAACACGCCGAGGCTCGGCCAGCGCCGCGCCGACAGCGTATCGCGCAGCAGCGTCGCCGCCGGGACCGAGCGCGCGCGTGCCAGCGCGGGAAGCGCGAAGAGCAGCGCGACCAACACCGACAGGCTCGCCGCGGTGAGCAAGGGCACCGGATACACGCCGAGCCGCGGCGGCACCGGCAACGCCGAACCGGCAAAGGCCGTGACGATCCACGGCAGCGCCGCCCCCACGATGAGCCCCGCCCCGATGCCGACCGCCGCGACGACGCCGAGCTGCGCCAGGAAGATCGCCGCAATCGTCCGCGACCGCGCGCCAAGCACCTTCAGCGTCGCGATGATCTTCGCCTTGCCGGCAAGGTAGGCGGCCACGCCGCTGCCGACGCCCACCCCGGCAATCGCCAGCGCGGCAAGCCCGACGAGCAGCAGGAATTGCCCGAGCTGCGCGATCCCGCGCCGGAAACCGCCCGCCGCCTGGTCGCTCAGCTTCGCCGACCAGCCGGCGCCTCGAAACTGGCGGAGCACGGCATCGCGAGCAGCCGGCGCCCGTCCGGGCTGCGCGAGCACGATACGGTAATGGCTTTCGTACAAGCTGCCGGGCTGAAGCAGCGCCGTCGCGTCGAGCCCGGCGAAATCGACCAGCACCGGCGGCCCCAGCGCGAAGCCGGCCCCGAGCCGGTCGGGTTCGTTGGCGATCAGGCCAATGACGCGGAGCCGCGCCCGACCGAGCGAGAGTGTATCGCCAGGCTTCACGCCAAGCCGATCCGCCAGCGCCGACGCAATCGCGATCTCGCGGCCATGCGGCCGCTCTGCCAGCGCCCCCGGCGCAAGGCGGAAGCGCCCGAGCAACGGCCAGGCGGCATCGGTCGCGCGGAGATCGACCAGCACCGGCGCTCCGCCCGCACTCGCCATCCCGCGCAGCGAGAGCGTCTCCGAGACGCGCCCGATCCGCCCGAACGCGGCGAGCTCGTCGACGCTCGCGCGGCGCTGCGAGACGTTGAACTCGACGTCACCGCCAAGGATCTGGCGCGCATCGACATCGAGGGCGGCGATCATGCTCGCGGCAAGGCTGCCGATCCCGGCGAGCCCCGCGGTCCCGAGGAACAGGCAGATCGCGAGCAACAGCAACCCGCGCCCGCCGCGCCGCAAATCGCGCAGCGCCAGCCGCCAGACGAGCGTCACGCGCTACGCCGATCGCCGACGATCCGCCCGTCGCCAAGCTCGATCACGCGGGCGCAGCGCGCCGCCAGCCCCGGATCATGGGTGATGATGAACAACGTCGTCCCGCTCGCCGCATGCCGCGCGAAGAGCAGGTCCATGATCGACGCGCCCGTCGTCGTGTCGAGATTGCCGGTCGGCTCGTCGGCGAAGATCAGCGCCGGGCGCCCGACCAGCGCGCGCGCGATCGCGACGCGTTGCTGCTCGCCGCCCGACAGTTGCGCCGGGTAATGGCCGATCCGGTGGCCGAGCCCGACCGCCTCGAGTTCGGCCGCGGCACGCGCGAAGGCGTCCCCCTCCCCGGCCAGTTCGAGCGGCACCGCGACATTTTCGAGCGCGGTCATCGTCGGAAGCAAGTGGAAGGCCTGCAGCACGATCCCGATCCGTCCGCGCCGCGCGACCGCGAGCGCATCCTCGTCGAGCGTGGTGAAATCGAGCCCGGCGACCGACACGGTCCCGCCGGTCGGGCGCTCGAGCCCGGCCAGGACTGCCATCAGCGACGATTTTCCCGATCCCGACGGCCCGAGCAAGGCGACGCTGTCGCCCGCAGCGACATCGAGATCGACCCCGCGCAGGATCTCGACGCTGGCGGGCGGACGCCCGAGGACAAGCGAAACGTTGCGCGCGGCGATCAACGCGCTATCGACGGTGGATGGCATCATCGGTCTTCCTTGGGCGATATCGCTGGCAACGGCAAATCGTCGCCAGCGGTCTCGCGTTGCTTTCGGTCGTCGTTCCGTTCGGGGCGACCGCCTCGCCCAAGGCGCCGCTGATCTGGGCGTTCGGCGACAGCCTCACCGCGGGCTATGGCCTGCCCCCCGAAGCGGGCTTCACCACCAAGCTGCAGGCCGCGCTGCGACGCGCCGGGATTGCGGCGACGGTCCGCAACGGCGGGGTCGCCGGCGATACCGCAGCGCAGGCGCGCGCGCGGCTGCGTTGGGGGCTGCGCGGGCTCGGTGCGACGCCCGATCTGGTGATCGTCGAGCTCGGCGCGAACGACATGCTGCGCGGGCTTCCCGTCGCGCAGGCCAAGGCAAACCTCGACGCGATCCTCACCGAGCTGCAGGCGCGGCACATTCCCGTGCTGCTCGCCGGCATGCGCGCGGCGCCGAACCTCGGGCCCGACTATGTCAGCGCATTCGACGGCGTGTATCCAGCCCTTGCCAAGGCCCATGCGATTCCGCGCTACCCCTTCTTCCTCGACGGCGTCGCCGGGAACCCCCGGCTGATCCAGGCCGATGGCCTTCACCCCAACGCCCGCGGCGTCGACATCATCGTCGGCCGCTTGCTGCCGAGCGTGCGCAGCGCGCTTGCGCAGGGTGCCCGGCAATGAACCTCGACGACCAGTTCCTGCGCTATTTCGGGAGCAGTGACCTCGCCGCCGTCACGCCCGCCGCCTTGCAGGCCGGGATCGAACATATGCGCGTCGATTTCGGGCTCGAGCAGGACCGCGATCGGCGTTTCGGCCTGTGGACGCTGCTCCACATGCTCGGCGCGGCACCCGAACTCGACGTCGCGTTCACATCGAGCGCGGACCAGGCGGCGGCGCGACGCTTCATCGAGCTGACCGAACAGCACGAAGATTGAGCGCACGCCGCCGCCGGACGCGGTGTCAGTCGGCGACGTCGATCGCATGCGTCACGATGATCTCGGGCCGCGCCGTCGCGATATCGCGCGCGGCAAGACCGAGTGCCTTGAAATGGTCCGATGCCATATGCTGCTGCACGGCGGCGTCGTCGACGTAGAGCTCGTTGAACACGAAGCGCTGCGCGCCCTCGGTCTCGCGCCACAATTCGTAGTGCAGCACACCGGGCTCGGCACGCGATGCGGCGACGCAGGTGCGTGCGGCGGCGATGAAATCCTCTTCCGAACCAGGTTTGACGGTGATGAAGGCGACGATCTTGACGGCCATGAAATTCACTCCTGTTTCGTGAGCCCAGACCTGGGGTCTCGCGCGCGGCAAAGCAAGCGATGCGCAGGGTGAGGCCGGGAAACAATGGAACCCGCGCCATCTCGGGTCATTGGACGGTCGTGCCCCGCTGCCCGGAGGTTAGGAATCCCGTCATGCGCCGTCTTCTCCCGCTCCTCCTGGTCGCGACCGCCTCATCGGCGATGGCGCAAGAGGCGGCACCGTCCCAGCCCGCGCCAGTGACGATCCCGCTCGGCGCTAATCTCGAAAATTTCGCCTATCCCTTCCCGGTCCGCTGGTACGAGACACAGTCGCAAGGCGCGCCGGTGCGGATGGCGTATCTCGATGTCGCGCCGACCACGGCGGCGAACGGCAAGACGGTCGTGCTGCTTCACGGCAAGAACTTCTGCTCGGCGACATGGCAGGATACGATCGTCGACTTGGCGGCGCACGGCTACCGCGTCCTCGCGCCAGACCAGATCGGCTTCTGCAAATCGTCGAAGCCGACCGGCTATCAGTACAGTTTCGACGCGCTCGCGACGCTGACGCAAGCGCTGCTCGACCAGGCCGGCGCGGGCAAGGTTCTGCTCGTCGGGCATTCGACCGGGGGCGTGCTCGCGGTGCGCTTCGCCTTGCTCTATCCCCAGCGAGTCGAGCGGCTCGTGCTGGTCAATCCGCTCGGCCTCAACGACACGCTGGCGCAAGGCGTGCCCTATACCGAGCTTGGCGCGCTGCGGCAGGAAGAGGCGAAGACGAACGCCGCGTCGATCAAGGCGTATCAACTGCGCACCTATTATCATGGCGAATGGCGCCCGGCGTATGACCGTTGGGTGGCGATGCTCGCTGGGCAATATGCCGGGCCCGATGGCGAGCGCGTGCGCGACGCGCAGGCGCGGCTGTCGGATATGCTCGAAACGCAGCCCGTCGCGGCCGAACTCGACCGCGTCGCCGCGCCGGTGTCGCTCATCATCGGCCAGCGCGACGTGACCGCGTTTCGCGCCAATACCGCGCCTGCGGACGTCCGCGAGCAGGTCCAGACGGTGCCGCAAGCCGCCGAAGTCGCGGTCCGTCGCTTCCGCGATGCCCGGATCGTACGCATTGCGGGCGCCGGCCATGCGCCGCACGTCGAGGATCCAGCCGGCTTCGCGCCGCTGTTACGCGCCGAACTTGCGCGCCCGTGACTCCTGAAACGGCCGAAACGTGAAGATAATTTCACGCGACAGCGTGCAACCAGAACGGCAAGGCCCGTGTTTTCAGATCCTCTGCAAAGGACATTGTGTATGCGTATCGTTTCGCTCATTGCCGTTTCCGCCGCCCTCGCCTCGGCCTCGCCGGTGCTTGCCAAGGGCTGCATCCGCGGTGCTGCCGCCGGCGGTGTTGCGGGCCATTTCGTCGGCAAGGGCCACGCCGTGATGGGCGCCGTCGCAGGCTGCGCGATCGCACACCACCACTACGCCAAGCAGGCACGCGCGCAAAAGGCTGCCGCGCGCGCACAGCACTGAGCGACTATCCCACCACGCCCGACGGGCGCTATTTCGTCGTGCGCGGGCGGCTCTGGCGCAAGAGCAATCCCGCGCTCGACGCAGCGACCCGCACGGCGCTGGTCGGGGACTTGATGGATGCACGCCGCGCGGTCGGCGCGGCGCTGCGGGCCAAGGACAAGACCGCGGAACAGACCGCACGCGCCGCGGTCGATACCGCCAAACACGCGCTCGGCGAACGCGGGCCGGTCTGGTGGGACGATGCCGCGCCTGATTACACGCGCCACATGGCGCGCAATACGCCCTACGCCGATTGGTTCGCGGGGCTCAGCTAGCCCGGCGTTTGCGCATGGGCGCGTCGGCAAGTTCGATCCAGACGGGGGCGTGATCGCTCGTCTTGTCCCACCCGCGCACATCGCGATCGACTTGCGCGTCGACCAGGCGACCGGCGAGCGCAGGGCTCAGCAGCAAGTGATCGATCCGCAACCCCGCATCGCGCGCATAGGCGTTCCGGAAATAGTCCCAGAAGGTGTAGATCGTCGCATCGGTGTGAATCGTGCGCAGCGCGTCGGTCCACCCCTGCCCCACCAGCCGTGCGAACGCTGCGCGGATTTCGGGCGCGAACAGCGCATCGTCGATCCAGCGCTCGGGCTTGTAGACGTCGCGCTCGGTCGGCATCACGTTGAAATCGCCAGCCAGCAGCACCGGCAGACCGGACTCGAGCAAATCCGCGGCATGCGCGATCAGCGCGTCGAACCAGTGCAGCTTGTACTCGAATTTCGGCCCAGGCCGCGGGTTGCCGTTGGGCAGGTACAAGCCGCCGATCAGCACCCCGTTGACCGCCGCCTCGAGATAGCGACTTTGCGCAGGGTCGGGATCGTCGGGCAAACCCCGCCGCGTCTCGTGGATCTCACCGACGCGACTGAGCAACGCGACGCCGTTCCAGCTCTTCTGTCCATGCCAGATCGCGTCATAGCCAAGATCGCGGATCGCGGCCTCGGGGAACTTGTCGTGCGGTGCTTTCAGTTCCTGCAGCACCACGACGTCGGGGGCACTCTCGGCGAGCCAGCGCAACAGCACGGGCAAGCGGCCGTTGACCCCGTTGACGTTGTACGTCGCAATCTTCACGCAGCTTCGCTGGCCGGGCGGTCGCTTGCCAGCGCGAGCGCCTTTACGACCATCGCGTTGACATCGACGCGCGCCTTTAGCCGCGCGGCGAGCAAGGCTGTGCCGCTGATCTTGCGCTGGACGAACAGCGTGTCGATCGGCGGGACGTGCCACGTGTCGCGGTCGGCGGCCATCGCCATCCCCTGATCGCGCAAGACACCGACGAATCCGCGGTCACCGAAGTCGAACGGGCCCGCGCGCTTGAGCTCGACAAGGATTACGTCGATCATCCGATCGACCAGCGCGCCGTGCCGCGCTACCGCTGCATCCCCCAGGAACCCGGCACCGAGCGCGGCGTCGCGCACCGCCGCACGGTCGCCGGAGAACCCGGCTTCCAGCAGCCGCCGATAGCCATCTGCCGTCTCCGGCGCGACCGGGCGGGTCGCTCCGAAATCGAGCAATACGAGCTTTCCGGTCGCGGGCTGATAGCGATAATTGGCGAAGTTCGGATCGGTCTGCATCAGGCCGAACTCGAACATCTCGCGCAGCACCAGCGCCATCAGCGACTCCATCGCCGCATCGCGCACGCTCTGCTCGGCATCGACGAGCGATTCGATCGCCACGCCCTCGACAAAGCTCATCGCGAGGACGTCCGAACCGCTGAATTCGCGGTCGAGCACCGGCACGACATAGGCCGGATCATCCGCCAGCAACGCACCGAAGCGCTCGAGCTGCTCACCTTCGCGGACGTAATCCGCCTCTTCGTGGAGTTGCCGCTTCGCCTCGGCGAGCAGCGGCGCGATGTCGATCGACTTGGGCAGCGCGCCGGAAACGCGCAGCAGCGTCGCGACGTTGTCGACGTCCGAATCGATACTGTCGCGGACGCCGGGATATTGCACCTTGATCGCCAGATCGCGCCCGTCCGGAGTCCGCGCGCGGTGGACCTGGCCGATCGACGCCGCGGCGAGCGGCCCGGCATCGAAGCGCGCGAACCGGCGCCGCCAATCCTTGCCCCAATCGCGCGCGAGCACTTGCTGGAGCTGCGCCGGCGGCATGTGATGCGCATTGTTGCGCAGCCGCGCGAGGATCTGCGACAGCTCGGGCGGGAGGAAATCGCCCGAATCCATCGAAATCATTTGCCCGAGCTTCATCGCCGCGCCGCGCAGGTGCGAGAGCTGATCGGCGACGCGCCCGATATTGGCGGGGGTGAGGAGCAAGTCGCTCATCTTCGGCCGCTGGCCATCGGCGATCCGACGCGCGCCTTCCGCCAGCACGCCGCCCGCGACCCCGCCGGCCAACCGCCCGAACACCCCGAGCCGCGCGATGCGCCCGCTGGGAACGGATTTTCCGCGAGAGTCGCGATCGTCGGTCATGCGGACGCCTTCACCAAAATCGGCTCCCCGGCACGCCCTTGAACGGCCCGGCAAAGGCGGAGGTGATCCACCCGCCATAAAAACCCCCCGGCTGCGGCACGACGGTCTCGCCATTCACGCTGCAGCGATCGAACGGCGCGGCGTAGAAGGCGACATGATCCTTCAGCAGCGCAAAGGGGCGAGTCGGGCTCGGATAGCTCCAGCCGACGCTTGGCAGCGTCTCGCCGTCAAGCACGACGTCCCAATAGGTCGCCGCCCCCTTCCATTCGCAGAACGAACTGCCCGGACCGCGGCACAACGCGCTTTCCAGAATATCGGCGCGCGGGATGTAATAGCTCGGCGGATGGCTCGTCTCGAGCGTGCGAATGCTTGCGCGCGTATCGGCGAGCACGACGCCGCGATGCTCGATCACGATCCGCGCCGAACTCGGCTCGGCGATCGCGGGGCGCGGGAACGACCAGACGCTTTCCTGGCCGGGCGCTGGTGGAATCGGTTCGGGTGTCATCGGCGGTCCCATCCCAAAGCGAGGCGCTGCAACCGAGGGCGGACCCGTAGAAACAGACGATAGGCGTGTTCGAGCATCGCCAATATGTGGCGATTGCGCGCCACCAATCCAAGCGGCCGCAGCACCGGAATCGCGCGCCACATCGCGGCGAACGCCGCGGCGCCCGACAGGATCTGGCCTTCCTCGCGCGCGTGGAAGCGCGCCAGAAGATCGGCGCGGTCGATCGGACAAGCGGCGGGAGCATCGCCCGAAACGTCGACAAACTCGATCCGCTGCGCCCGGTCGAGCCGCCGTATCCCGGCGATCTCGCGCCGACACAGCGGGCAACCGCCGTCAAACCAGACGGTGACGCGCTTCGATCCAAGGGGGGCTTCACGGTTCATGCGATTGCCTAACGCCGGAGTGCAGCGTTCGGATGCACCCGGACGCGGGCGCTGGCAATGCGTCCGTTGCGACGCGATCGACACCCTGCTGATGGAGACGCACCAGTCGCGGTTGACCCCGATCATGTCACTGCCGCTTGCTCCGGCCGCGCGCGCATCGCATGGAACGACGATGACCAACCGTTGCGGCACCGCCCTCTCGACCCCGCGCCTGCGCGCACTGATCCTTCTCGCCCTTGCAGCGATGCCGAGCGTGGCGCTCGCGCAGGAACCTGCGCAGGGCGATCCGTCACAGGGCACCGGGCCGCTCCCAAACAATGTCGCGCCAAGTCCGACGCCGATCTGCACGGACCGCCCGACGCGCGCGAGCGTCGCGTGCACCGTACCCGCCGGCGCCTTTCAGCTCGAAACCGATTTCATCGACTGGACGCGCGAGACGCTCGACGGCGTTCGCACCGATACGATCCTCTACACCAACCCCACGCTCAAATACGGCGTCGGGAAGCACACCGATGTCGAGGTCAACATCGCCCCGTACCAGACCGTCCGCACGCGGATGGCCGATGGCAGCGTGACGACCGACGGCGGCGTCGGCGATCTGTTCGTCCGCGCGAAGCAGCGACTGACCGCCGACAGCTCGATGACGCACGTTGCGGTGATCGGATCGGTCAAGGCGCCGACGGCCGGCTCGGTCGTCGGCAATGGCAAATGGGAGGGCAGCGTTGCGCTTCCGGTCAACATCCCCCTGCCCGCCAAGTTCACGCTGACCACCAGCCCCGAGTTCGATATCTCGGCCAACCAGGGCTCGCCCAACCAGGACACCGTCACGGGCCATCATTTCGAGCTCGTCAATCTCATCAACCTGTCGCACCCGGTCGGCAAGAATGCGACGGTGTATGCCGAGTTCTGGACCAAGGAGAGCTTCGAGCCGCGGCATAACACGCAGCAATATTCGGCCGATCTCGCGGCCTCGTATCAGCTGACCAAGACGCTCCAGCTCGATGCCGCCGCGTATATCGGGCTCAATCGCGAAACCCCTGGGCTTCAGTTGTATACCGGCCTGTCGACCCGCTTCTAGCCGCGGCTGAGCGCGACGAGGCTGCGGAGCAGTTCGTCGCGCCGGAACGGCTTGGTCAGCCGCGGCAGATCGGGCGCGATTCCTTCGCTCTCGGCATAGCCCGAGATTACCAGCACGGGCAGCGCCGGATCGCCGCGCAGCAGCCTCCGCGCGAAGTCCGATCCGGTCATTCCCGGCATCAGATGGTCGGTCACCACCAGATCAGGCGCCACACCGGCGTCGATCAGCACCAACGCCGCCTCCGCCGAGTCCGCCTCGACCACGTCATATCCCAGCTCGCCGAGCATCGCTGCAGTGCTCAAGCGCACGAATTCCTCGTCATCGACGAGCAACGCCGTCCCGCGCGATGCCTCGAGCACGGGCGGCACCGCTGCGGAGACGAGCGGTGCCACAGCCTGCCCTTGCGGGAGCCATAATTCGACGCACGTGCCCTCCCCCGCCGTGCTGCGCAGCCGCAACGCGCCACCGAGCTGCGAGGCAAGGCCGTGGACCATCGACAGGCCGAGCCCGGTCCCCTTGCCGACCCCCTTGGTCGAAAAGAACGGCTCGACCGCGCGCGCCATCGTCTCCGCGCTCATCCCGGTGCCCGTATCGGTGACCGACAGGCAGATGTAGCGGCCCGGTGCGAGATCTCCGTCCTGCGCGATCGTCTCGGGCATCGCCGCGATCCGCAGCGTTCCGCCATCGGGCATTGCGTCGCGGGCATTCACCACCAGGTTGAGCAGCGCCATCTCGAGCTGGTTCGGGTCGGCAGTGGCGGTGGGGAGGTCATGGGGGGCCTCGACCAGCACGCGGATCTGCGGACCGATCGTGCTGGCGACGAGATCGATCATCCCGCGCACCAGCGCAGCGACGTCGAGCGCAACCGCCTGCAGCGGCTGCCGCCGCGCGAAGGCGAGCAGCCGCTGGACCAGCGTCCGCGCGCGTTCGGCCGACAGCGCCGCGCCGTCGATCAAGCGCTTCTCGCGCTCGCCGCCGAGGCCCTTGCGCTGCAACAGATCGAGCACGCCGACGATCGGTGTCAGCAGATTGTTGAAATCGTGCGCGACGCCGCCAGTCAGCTGGCCCATCGCTTCCATCTTCTGCGCCTGGCGCAACGCCTCCTGCGCGGTTGCGAGTTGGGCCTTCGCGCGCAGCCGTCCGGTCACGTCGCGCGCATGATGAAACGCGCCGATGATCCGCCCGTCCGCGTCGCGCAGCGGGGAATAGCGGATTTCCCAGCTCGGGGCTTCGATCTCTGGATTGCCGAACTGGGCTTCGGTGACGAAAGTTTCGCCGTGCAAGGCACGCGTCATCAAGGCCTGCATCGCCGCGCGCTGCTCGGGAACGAACAGTTCGAAGAACACGTCGCCGAGCTTGGTGTAGGAACCGTGGCTTCGGAAAAAGGCGTCGTTATGCGCCTGGTTGAACGCGATTAGACGATAGTCGGTGTCGAACGCGCAAATCGCCGTGGCGTCCGACTGGATGATGTTCTCGTGCAGCAGCAGGGCCTGGGTGCGCTCGACCACCGTCGCCGCGAGCGTCGCGTTGAGCTTGGCGAGCGCGTCACGATCCGCGCGGCGCTCGGTCACGTCCTGCACCACGCCGAGCAGCCGCACCGCGGTGCCGTTCGCATCATATTCGAATTCGGCGCGACGTTCGATCCAGCGCACTTCCTGCGTATCGGCGCGACGGATGCGATATTCGACTTGCAACGCCATCGCCTGCGAGGCTCGCACCGCGGCATTCGAGCCGATCGCGGCATCCTCGGGCAGGATCATGTCCTCGATCCGAGTCACGTCGGTCGTTCGATCGTCGGACAGGCCGAACAAATGGTAGAACTCGGCGGATCCGGTGAACGTTCCCTCCGCGAGGTCGACCGTAAAGACGCCGATGTGCCCCGCTTCCTCGGCGCGACGCAGGCTTTGCTCGGCTTGCTGAAGCGCAAGGTCGACGCGGCGCTTCGATTCGACCTCGACGACCGTCGCAGTCGTCTCGCTGGTGATGCACAGCACCCCGGTGATCGCGCCCAGATGATCGAAGACGGGCGAGAAGGAAAAGGTCCACCACGTTTCCTCGGGCTCGCCCCAGCGCGCCATCGGAACGGGATGATCGACGACGCGGAACGGCGTACCGCGCAGGGCATCGAGGAACATCGGTTCGACCGCAGCATAAGCATCGGCCCACACCACGTCGAAGCGCGCGCCCATCGCACCGTCGATGCGTGGCCCGAGGATCGGCGCATAGGCGTCGTTGAAGAAGAAGGTGCGTGTCTCGCCCCACACCAGGTACATCGACTCGGGCGACGCCAGCAGCAGATGAAGCGTCGTCTTGAGCGATGTCGGCCAGCCCTCACGCGGGCCCAGCGGATGCGCCGCCCAGTCGACGGCGTCCAGCAAGTCGGCCACGCGCGAGCGCGCAGCGGTTCCGCTGCGTTCCGGCATGCCGTCTTGCGTTCCGCGTACCAACCCTACCTCCGCAAGCGGCATGCGCGCGCATGCCGGAGAATAGCGTTACCGTGCTCGTAGGGCACATCGCAACCTCTGATCACACCAGCAATTTCGACGATTGTGGCGAGGGGTGCCGCAGGCCCACGCGTCGGTCCTCGCCGCGATTACGAATATGCCCGCAAGCCGCTGCAGCGGATGCCGATGGAGCGCTCTACGGGTAAGCCCGTATAGCGAGCGCGCGTTCAAACGGCGACGAGCGTCGGGTCGGTCGCCGGATCTCGCGCGGTTGCGCGCGGGGCCGCCGCGTCGGCAGCTGGTCCTGCCCCGGGGCCCTTGCGGAGCCGCTCATGTCCGATCCCCTTTCCCCCGAACAGGTCGCGGCGCTCGACGCGTATTGGCGCGCGGCGAACTATCTTTCGGTCGGGCAGATCTATTTGCGCGGCAATCCGTTGCTCGAACAGCCGCTCAGCCTCGCCGACATCAAGCCGCGCTTGCTCGGCCATTGGGGCACGACGCCTGGCCTCAATTTCATCTACGCGCACCTCAACCGGCTGATCGTCGCGAACGATCTCGACATGATCTATATCATCGGACCGGGGCATGGCGGCCCCGGACTGGTCGCCAATGCCTATCTCGAAGGCTCCTACACCGAGCATTATCCGGCGATCGAGCGCAGCCGCAGCGGCATGGAGCGGCTGTTCCGCCAATTCTCCTGGCCGGGCGGGATCCCGAGCCATGTCTCGCCCGAATGCCCGGGGTCGATCCACGAAGGCGGCGAGCTCGGTTATTCGCTCGCCCATGCGTATGGCGCGGCGTTCGACAATCCCGACCTGATCGTCACTTGCGTCGTCGGCGATGGCGAAGCCGAGACCGGGCCGCTCGCCGCGAGCTGGCACAGCAACAAGTTCCTCAACCCGGCGCGCGACGGCGCGGTGCTGCCGATCCTCCACCTCAACGGCTTCAAGATCGCCAACCCGACGATCCTCGCGCGGATCGGCAAGAGCGAACTGACCGAGCTGCTCCACGGCTATGGCCACGAACCGTATTTCGTCGAAGGCGACGACCCCGCGTTGCTCCACCAGCAGATGGCCGCGACGCTCGACACGGTGCTGCGTGCGATCAAGACGATCCAGGCCGATGCGCGCGAAGCCCCCGCCACTTCCCACGGACGCCCGCGCTGGCCGATGATCGTGCTGCGGACGCCGAAGGGCTGGACCGGCCCCAAGATCGTCGATGGTTTGCCCGTCGAAGGCACATGGCGGGCGCATCAAGTCCCGATCGCCAATTTCAAGAAGCCCGAGCATATCGGCCAGCTCGACGCCTGGATGCGCAGCTATCGCCCGGCCGAGCTGTTCGACGCGAACGGCAAGATCACCGAGGCGATCTCGGCGGTCGCCCCGACCGGGCATCGCCGGATGAGCTCGAACCCGCACGCCAATGGCGGCGCGCTGCTCCAGCCGCTGTCGCTGCCCGACTTCCGCGACTTCGCCATCGCGCTCACCGCTCCCGGCGCGGTCGAGGCCGAAGCGACGCGCGTGCTCGGCCAGTATCTGCGCGAGGTGATGCGGCTCAATCTCGACAGCCGGAACTTCCGCCTGTTCGGGCCCGACGAAACCGCCTCGAACCGGCTCGACGCGGTCTATGACGTGTCGGGCAAGGCGTGGATGGCCGATGTCGAAACGGTCGACGTCAACCTGAGCCCGAGCGGGCGCGTGATGGAAGTGCTGAGCGAGCATCTCTGCCAGGGTTGGCTCGAGGGGTATCTGCTCACCGGTCGGCACGGCTTCTTTTCGTGCTACGAGGCGTTTGCCCACATCGTCGATTCGATGCTCAACCAGCATGCCAAATGGCTCAAGGTCAGCCGCAAGATCGCGTGGCGGCGCCCGATCGCCTCGCTCAACTATCTGCTCACCTCGCACGTCTGGCGGCAGGACCATAATGGCCTGTCGCACCAAGACCCGGGCTTTATCGACCAGGTCGCCAACAAGACCTCCGATATCGCGCGCATCTACCTCCCGCCCGACGCCAATTGCCTGCTGTCGGTGGCGGATCACTGCTTGCGCAGTCGCGACTACGTGAATTTGATCGTCGCGGGCAAGCAGCCAGAGTGGCAATGGCTCGGTATCGATGAGGCGGTGCGGCATTGCACCGCGGGCGCGGGGATCTGGCACTGGGCGGGCGTGCAGGACGACGCGCCCGATGTCGTGATGGCGTGCGCGGGCGACGTGCCGACGCTCGAGGCGCTGGCGGCGGTGATGCTGCTGCGCGAGCAAGTCCCCGACATCCGCATCCGCTTCGTCAACGTCGTCGACCTGATGGTGCTCGAGCCGAGCGATCAACATCCGCACGGACTCGACGATCACGCCTTCGATGCGCTGTTCACCACCGACACGCCGGTGATCTTCGCGTTTCACGGCTTTCCGGCGACGATCCACACGCTGACCTATCGCCGCACCAACCACCCCAACATCCACGTCCGCGGCTTCAAGCAGGAGGGCACGACGACGACGCCGTTCGACATGGTCGTGCTCAACGATCTCGACCGCTATCGCCTCGCGCTCGACGCAATCGAGCGGATCCCGCGGTTGAAGGCGCAAGTGCCGGCGGCGCGCGACCGCTATTGGGCGGCGATCGAACGCCACAAGCTCTACATCGCCGAAAATGGCGAGGATCTGCCCGAGATCCTGGACTGGCGCTGGTCGGCGTGACTGCTGCCGGCGAAAGCGCGGGCACGGTGATCCTGACCTTCAATGGGGGATCGTCGTCGCTCAAGTTCGGGCTGTTCGATGTCGCCGGAGCCAAGGCCGAGCCGCTGCTGACGGGAGAGATCGAGACCGAGGGCGGCGGTGCGGTTCGGCTGCATGCAGCTTCCGCCACCGGACGCTTCCATGTCGATCACTCGCTCGGCGAGGCCGCGCCAGGATCGTGGATCGGCCACGTCGTCGATGTGCTCGAACGCTCGGACCTTCCAGCACCGGCCGCGATCGGGCATCGCCTCGTGCACGGTGGGCCGCGCTTGCTCGCGCCGGTGCTGATCGACGATGCGGTGCTCGATCAGCTTGAAAGCGTCCGTAGCTTCGCGCCAGTCCATATCCCCGCCGCGCTGGCGACGATCCGTGTCGCGCAAGGACATTTCCCAGGTTGCCCGCAGATCGCGTGTTTCGACACCAGTTTTCACACGACGATGCCGGCGGTGGCGAGCACGCTCCCGCTCCCCAAGGCACTGCGCGATCGGGGAGTACGGCGCTACGGCTTCCACGGCCTCTCGTGTGAATCGATCGTTCGGCACCTCGGGCCGGCTTTGCCCGAGCGGCTGATCATCGCGCATCTCGGCAATGGCGCGAGCGTCACCGCGGTGCGCGCCGGCCGTTCGATCGACACCAGCATGGGGCTGACCCCGACCGGCGGGCTGATCATGGGGCGGCGCACCGGCGACCTCGATCCCGGCATCCTCCTGCATTTGCTGCGCGACTGCGGCTACACGCCCGCGACGCTCGCCACGCTGGTCGACCGCGAGAGCGGAATGCTCGGCATATCGGGGATCGACAGTGATTTGCGCAGGCTCAACGCCGCCGCGCCGACCGAGCCCGACGCCGCGCTTGCGATCGCGATGTTCGGGCACTCGCTCGCCAAGATGCTCGCCGCGATGGCGTGTTCGCTCGGTGGGGTCGACATGATCGTCTTCACTGGCGGGATCGGCGAGCATGATTGCGGGGTGCGAGCGACCGCCGCGACGGCGCTCTCCTGGATGGGAGTCGCGCTCGATCCCGCCCGCAATGCCGCTGGCGCCGAGACGATCAGCGGCGATTCCTCGCGCGTCGTGCTCCGCGTGCTCGCCGCGCAGGAGGACGCGCAGATCGCGCTGCACAGTGCCGACTTGCTCGGCGCGAGCAACCGCTCACTCCGCGACGACGAGCCCGTCTAGCGCCCGAACGATCGCGCGCGCCTGGCCGCGGACTTCCTCAAGGTGGCGCCGCGCCCAGCCCGGCTCCATGTCGGGGGTAATATGGCCGAAATGCACGTGCCGCGACGGCGCCATCGCAAAGGCGTGTTCGATATAATGGTCGAACGCCTGGGTCAGCGCGCGCAACTGGCCCATCTCGTCGAGCCATATCTCCTTCAGGCCCGAGGTCGTGAAACTGAGCAATTGCTTGCCCGCCAGCACGCCCTTGGCGGTACCCTCGTAGACCGCGTCGGGCAGCACCCCGCTGCCGAGCACACGCTCGACATAGCCCTTGAGCATCGCCGGTGGCCCACCGAACCAGATCGGATAGACGAGGACGAAGACGTCGCTGTCCTTGAGCACCGCGAGCTCTTCGGCGACGTCGGCAAACTGGCGCTCGCCTGGCCCCGGGCGCTCGGCCGATTTCAGCACGGGATGGAACCCTATCGCATAGAGATCGCGGACGATCACCTCATGGCCTTGCTCGCGCACCGTCGCGCTATACGCTGCGGCCATCGCTGCGTTGAAGCTGTCCTGCTCGGGATGGCAGAGGATGACGACGTGCCGCGGTGGCTTGGAACGAGTGTCAGGCATGCGAGATCTCCTTGTAAACGCGATACCCTGCGGTGCTGGACCGCGCGCTACGGGATTCTACGGAGGACCGCGCGGATGCGTTCAGTGGCTCAGCACCAGCGGCAGTTTGCAAATGCCCAGCATCCGCTTGGTCACCCCGCCGAACGTCTCGAGCAGGCGACCGTGGGTGTAGCCCCCCATCAGGATGTAATCGGCGTTGAAGCGTTCGGCTTCGGCCTCGATCAAACGGTCGGGGGCGGTTAGTCCATCGTCGATCGTCCGGATGGTCGCGTGGATGCCATGACGCGAAAGATATTCCGCCGCCTCGGTCGGCTCGGTGCGCTCGCCGCCATCGCGCGCCATGAAGATCTCGACCGCGTCGGCAAGCGCCAGCAGCGGCACGCAAGCCCGCAGCGTCGCGGCTGCCGATCCCTGACCATCCCAGGCGATCAGCACGCGCGCGAGCGCAAGCCGCGTCAGCGTGTCGGGCACCGCAACGATCGGCGTGCGCGCTTGCATCAGCACGCGGCTCGCGACGTCTCGCATGTCGGGATCGCGGTCATCGGTGAGCTTGCGGCTCAGGACGATCAGGTCGGCGAGCTTCGCCACGTCGAGCACCGAGTCGGCAAGGGGCCCAGTCGCGTCGGTCCAATCCCAGCGTACATCCTCGCGGGCGAGCCGCGCGACGATTTCGGTCTTGTTTTCGGATTCGCGAGTCCGTTCGTCCTCGAGCAGGCCGACCGCGGCGATGCCATAATAATCACCGTTGAGCGTTGCCGGAACCACGACGTCGACGCACGACAAATGGCCGTCGAGCGCACGGGTCAGATCGAGCGCAGCCTGGATCCGCGATTCCTGCCCGGTATCATCGTGCACGAGCAATAGAACATTCTTCATCGCCGCCTCCCTTGATGGTGATGCGACGCTATGCGGCGGCGGCACCCGCCGATATCGGGAAACCTACGGATACGCGCGGCGGACCGCCCGGCAGCGCCCACCCTGGCACGTCGAGCGATACGACTTGGTCGCAGAATGCGGCAAACGCCGACCGGTGGCTGACCAGCAACAGCCCTTGCCGCGTTCTCGTCAGGCGGGCGGCGAGGCGCGCTATAACCACCTCCTCGGTCGCGGCGTCGAGCCCTTCGCTCGGCTCGTCGAGCACCAGCCACGACGCCGGGCGGAGATAGGCCCGCGCGAGCGCAAGCCGCCGCCGTTCGCCACCCGACAGCCGCGCACCGTTCTCGCCGATCCAGCTGTCGAGCCCCTGCGGCAAACCATGTACCCGCATGTCGAGCGCGGCATCGTGAAGCGCCTGCCAGAGCGCCGCCTCGTCGGCCTGCGCACAGCCTAGGAGCAGATTGTCGCGGACGGTTCCCGACAGCAAAGCCGCGTCCTGCGGCACCCAGCCGAAGATCTCGCGGCGGAGGTCGCTCGCGATATCGACGAGGTCGCGATCGTCGAACCAGACCTGTCCGCGCTCGCCGGGGCGAAGGCCGAGCAGCGTCTCGACCAAGCGTGTCTTGCCGGCTCCCGAACGTCCGGCAAGCTGGACTCGTGCGCCGGGAAGCAGCGGGCCATCGGCAAGCGCAAAGGTAATCGATGGCCACGCGACCGCCAGTTGGCGTGTCGATGATAGTGATCCGCCGTCGAGCAGTGCGCCCAGCCGCGCCTCCGCCTCGCGGACTGCGCCGCGCTGCGCCAGGCTTCGCACCAACGGTGCGGCGCCATCGATCGTCATCGCCGCGGCGAGCGCGGCCAGCGCCATCACTGCCGCACCATGCCCCCGCGCAAGCACGACCACCGCACCCGCAGCGACCGCGATCGCCACTGCCTGCGCCAGTTCGAACCAGCCCAGCACCGCAGCTTGCGCTTCGACGGCGTCCCCGAGTGTCTCGCTCCGTTCGGCAATTCGCGCCGCGGCCCAGCCTTCGAGGGCGTAACAGCGGAGCTCAGCAGCGGCGGCAGCCTGTGCGGCGAGCTCGTCCTTCAACGCCCCGGTCGCGCGTTGCACCGCCCGCCCCGGTGCCTCCAGTGCGGTCGCGAGCCGATCTGCGACGAGGAGCAGCGTGCCGAGGCACGCGAGTGTCGCCGCCGCCGCCCACCCGCCCAGGACCGTCAGGCCCACCCCTGCAACCGCCGCCGCAGCCATTCCCCACGGCGCCGACGCCATTGCAAAGCGCGTCTCGATCACGCCGACGTCCTGGACGATCCGTGCCGTCGCCTCGCCCGTCGAGAAGGACAGCGCGCGCGCCACCGGTGCCGCCGCGATCGCGCGAAAGAGCGCCGGGCGGACTCGCGCGAGCGCGCCGAACGCCGCCTCGTGGCTGGCGAGACGCTCGCCATAACGGGCACCGGTCCGCACGATCGCCAGCAAACGAATCCCTGCGCTCGGCAACATATAGTTGAACCCCTGCGCGACGACTGGTCCGGCGAGCCCGGCGATCGCCGCGGCGGTAAGGAACCATCCCGAAAGCCCGAGCAACAGCACGGAAGCCGCCGCGACCAGCGCCGCATAGCCCGCCGCGCGAACGAGCATCGGCCGTTGGCGGAGGCGCTGTTCGGCCAGCAACGCGTCGAGCGCGGTCACGCGTGCGGCTCCAGCGAGACCGTCCGGTCGGCGATCGCCGCGAGCGCGGCGCTGTGGGTCGCTATGATCACGGTGCGTCCGCGGCACGCCGTGCGGATCGTTTCGATCAGCGCCGCTTCGGCGACCGGATCGAGATGCGCGGTCGGTTCGTCGAGCAACAGCACCGTGCTCGGCTTGAGCAGCGCGCGCGCGAGCGCGATGCGCCGGATCTCGCCGCCCGACAATCCGCCGCCACGCGCGTCGATCGGCGCGTCGAGCCCACGCACCGCAAGCATCGGCCCGAGCCCCGCGCGCCGCGCTGCATGCTCGATCTCGCGCGCCGTCGCGGCCGGCCAGGCGAGCGCAATATTCGCACGCAGCGTCCCCGTGATGATCAACGGCGTCTGCCCGACCCAGGCGGAGGCCGGCGCCAGCGTAACACCCTCACCAAGCGCGACACCGTCGACCGTCACGCGTCCCGCGCTCAGCGGCGCCAGCCCGAGGAGGAGATGCAGCAGACTGCTCTTGCCGCTCCCCGACGGGCCGAGCACTGCGACGATCGTCCCCGGCGCGATATCGAGCGAGAAATCACGGATCGCCGGTGTATCGGTTCCGGCATAAGCGATCGCCACATCCGTGAGCGTGATCCGTGGCGCGGTTTCGGGCGCGCGCTGGGCGACCGGCGCGGTCGAGGGGGCGAACAGCGCATCGGGGAAGCGCTCGACCGCGGTCTGTGCGGCTTGCTTGTCATGATAGGCGGCGGCGAGCCGGCGCATCGGCAAATAGAATTCGGGCGCCAGCGCCAACACGAAGAACGCTCGCGCCAGATCGAGCTTTTCTGGCACCGGAAACGGCAGCAATCCGAGCACGTTGAACCCGGCATAGACCGCCACCAGCGCCACCGACAGCGCGGCGAAGAATTCGAGCGCGCCAGACGACAGGAACGCGACACGCAGGACGCGCATCGTGCGCCGCGCCACTTCTTCCGAAGCGCGCGCCAGTCGTTCGGCTTCACGCTGTTCCCCGCCGAACGCGAGCAGGATCGGCAAGGCGCGGATGCGATCGGCGAACAGGCCCGAAAGCCGCGACATCGCACCGAACTGCCGCCGCGATTCGTCAGCGGCGGCCCCGCCTGCAAGAATCATCGCAGCAAGGAAGGGGATGAGCGTGACGACGAGGATCGCCGCCGCGATCGGACTGGCGAGCGCGGCGGCGGCGATCACCAGGAGCGGCGCCAATCCAGCCGTCGCGCGTGCCGGAAGGAAGCGCGCGACATAGCCATCTGTCGCCTCGACCTCATCGACGCACGTGGCCAGCAGGGTGCCCGTCGTCGCGTGCCCGCCCGGCGCGCGCGCCAGCAGATCCGTGACGAGCGCGGCGCGGAGCGTTCGCTTGGTCCGCCGCGCCGCGTCCGCGCCGACGCGCGCCGCAAGCAGCGCACATACCCCGCGCGCGCAGCCTGCGCCGACGAGCAGCGCCAACCACGGCAGCATCGCGCTCAGCCCTGCCGGAACGTGCACCACCGCGCCCGCGAGACCGCCAGCGAACGCGATCCCCGCCACCGTATCGCCAAGCAGCAAAACCGTCGGAGGCCAGAGCCGCACCGTGGGAGGAACGATCGACTTGAGCCGCAGCACAACACTGACGGGATCGGGCTGCGTGGGGATCGAGTACATCGCGATAGCCTAGCGAGCGTCATCGCACCGGCGAATACGCAATACCCCTCACCGCCGTCGGGCATCGGATCCGTATAGACCCGTATAGCGTACCGATGAACGCGTGTGCTTCGATGGGTCAGCAAAGGAGCGAGCCCATGCCAAACCGCACACCCCGCGACGCCGCCCGTTGGCCCAGATCAGCACCGGAAAAGGGAGCCGCAGCGATCGGGCGGGGCTCGCTATGACACACGGCGCGACGCCCGCTGCCCAGCAAGCGGCCCTTCGTCATGTCGTCGTGCTCGGTTCTCCGGGCGCCGGCAGCTTCACCACCGCCGTCGCGCAGGCATATTGCGACGAAGTTCGCGCCTGTGGCCAGGAGGCGGAAATCCGCGATCTCTATGCGATGGGGTTTAACGCGCTGCTCGCCAATTCCGAACGGCCGACCGCGCCGGACTATCGGCAGCCCGCCGATGTCGCGGCCGAACTCGCCGTGCTTGAGACCGCGGCGGTCATCAGCTTCGTCTACCCGCTGTGGGTCGGCATGCCGCCCGCGATCATCAAGGGCTATATCGATCGTGTGCTGGGCGCGGGTTTCGAAGAGCCCGAACGGCGCTCGGGCGACCGGATATCGACACTTCGCGGCAAACGCTTGCTCAGCTTCAGCGCTTCCGCCTCTACCCGGCCCTGGCTTGAGGAACATGGCCAGTGGACCTCGATCCGGCAGGGCATCGACAGCTATCTCTCGACGGTCTTCGAATTGGTCGATGGCGGACATGTCCATTTCGACTCGATCGTCGAGGGCGTATCGGAGTCCTATGTCCGCCAGTGCCTCGCCGATGTGCGCGAAGTCGCGCGGCGGACGTGCGCCGCTGTCCTGAGCGAACGCCATGCCCGCCAAAACGACGCGCGCCGCTTGCAGCTTTCACACTAAGGAAAAGACAGAACTCGAACGTGGCGGGTCAATCGTGTCAATTAGCAGCGGGGGCAGGCACGGGATGGCGCCGCCGCCGCATCCGGCCTAGGCTGCTGCGCGGCGGACGGAGTCGAAAAGGTGGCTGAACAGAGACTTGTCCATATCATCGACGATGAGGAGGCGATCCGCCGGTCGGCAAGCTTCATGCTCAAGACGTCGGGCTTCGCGGTCGAGACCTGGGCGTCGGGCGTCGATTTCCTCCGGGAGGCGAAGCATGCGGCGATGGGCTGCGTACTGCTCGATGTCCGCATGCCCGAGATGGACGGGCTTGCAGTCCAACAGGCCATGCTCGAACGCGGCATTGCGATGCCGGTCGTCGTGCTGACCGGGCACGGCGATGTCTCGATCGCAGTGCGAGCAATGAAGGCCGGCGCGGTCGATTTCATCGAGAAGCCGTTCGCCAAGGCGCTGTTGCTCGAGTCGCTCGCCGTGGCGTTCGAGCGGATCGATCGTTCCGAAGCCGATGCCGTGCGCGCGGCCGACGCTGCGATCGCGATCAGCGCACTGACGGCGCGCGAACGCGAGGTCCTCGAGGGCCTGGCGAGAGGGCTGCCTAACAAAACGATCGCCTACGACTTCGGCATCTCGCCGCGCACGGTCGAAGTCCACCGCGCCAACATCATGTCCAAATTGCACGCGCGCAGTTTGTCCGAAGCGCTGCGGATCGCCTTTGCCGCGGGGTTGGGCAGCTCGCGCGGTTGAGTACCCGGACCGCCGGTCCGATCCGACGCTCCAGACGCGATCGCACCTGCCACGACGCCCGCCGCGAGCCGCACGAGCATGACCGGCGAAACCGGTACCATCGCCTGAGAGGCGCGCACCCCCAAGCGCAGCGGGAGCCGTGCGGCGGGCATGTCGAGCGCAAACAAGCCGATCGGCTTGCGATCCAAGATGTCGATATCGCGCGAAGGCGCCGGGCGACACGGCGTGCGCGGTGCCTTATGGGAATTTCTCGTCGACGGGGATCACCGGATCACCGAACCTCACAAGCGGCGCAAGGAGCGCGATCCCCGCGATGAGGGCGATCCGGGCGTGAGGACCCTGCGATCAGGACGGGATTGCGACGCAGGCAGGATCGCGGGGTCAGGCGGGCGCCGGGGTTTGTCACTAACCACCGCGAGCTGGCCGCATGCGGGGTTGCGGCCGCATGGCTTCAGCCGCATTGTCGCCACACGCCAACGGCATAGGCCGCGGCAAGCAGAAATTGAGCCGTGGACACCGTGTTGCGTTTTTCTCCTATCGTCGGTCTTCTCGGTCTGTTGCTGGCGGCGCCCGCCGTCGAGGCGGCGTCCTCCTCGTTCGACCTTGTCGGCCCCCGACTGGACGTCAGCGTGGTGCGCGACGGCGTTACGCTCCCGCTCGAGCGCGTGCCCAACCTCGCCGAAGGCGACCACATCTCGGTCAAGCTCGCCCCCCTTGCGGGGCATGACGAACATTACCGGCTGATCGCGGTGTTCCTGCGCGGCGCGGTCGATCGCCCCGGTAAGGACTGGTTCCGCGAGGCCGAGAGTTGGCGGGAGAAGAACGCCAGCCTGTCGCTCGTCGTCCCCAAGGACGCACAGCAGATGGCGCTGTTCATCGTCCCCGAGCGCGGCGGCGGCGCGAATGCGGTGATCAGCGCGGTCCGCAAGCAGCCCGGTGCGTTCGTCCGCGCGGCGCAAGAGCTCAATCAGGCCTCGCTCGACCGCGCACGGCTCGACACCTTCCTCCTCGAGATGCAGCGTGCCGAGCGCAAGAACCCCGAGAGCCTTGCCGCCGTCTCGCCGGTCCTGACGCGCAGCCTTGCGGTCAAGCTCAAGGCCGAATGCCTCGCGCAGCCGACCGAAGTCCAATCGGCGTGTCTGACCGGCGACCGCGAGACGCTGCTGCTCGCCGACACGCACAGTTCGGCGCTCGCCGACACGCTCGCCGGCGCGCCGACCGACCTCGCTTTCCAGCTGAGCGCGACACCGCAAGCCGGATACGGCTCGTACAGCTCCTATATCGGCGTGGTGCGCGACCTGTTCCGGATGTTCGGCGCGTTCCAGTCGACCCAGCTCCAGTTCATTCCGGCGCTCGCGCAACAGCGTAACGCCACTGTGACGGTATTGCTCAACACGCCGGTCTCGTTCGCCAAGCCGACCTCGGTGATGGTCGTCGCGCTCCCGGCGATCGAAGCGCCCAAGCCGCCGCCGCTGCGCCAGCCACTGCCGGCCACGATGCTGTGCGCCGCACCAGGAGTGATATTGCCAGTCGAAGGCGCACCGCTGGTCTATGCCACGGGCTATGCGCACGACATGGTCTTACGGCTCAAGCGGCTTGACGGGACGCAAGCCGAGATGCCGGTCCGCGCCGATCCAAGCCTTGGCGGATTCGTCGCGACCGGGGAGATTCCGTTCGGGCCGTTCGGACCGGTCATCTCCGCGCAATTGCACGGTGCGTGGGGCTTTTCGTCGTTCGATGGCCCGAGCTACGTCCTGACCAAGCCCGGCGACGGGACGTGGAAGGCAACCGATCGCACCGCGCTGGTCGTCGGCCGCTCGAACGAACTGCAACTGACAGGCGGCAGCGCAGGGTGCGTCACCAAGATCGGGCTGCGGCGCGGCGATGGTGCGGTCGAGCCGCTGAGCTGGAAGCAATCGGCCACGCACGGGATCGTCGCGACCGTCCCGCTCGAGCAATCCGAACCCGGCACGGTCTCGATCGTGATCGAGGAAAAGGGCGTCGCGACGCCGACCGAACTGCCGCTGCGCGCGCTGCAGCAAGCGGGCAGTGTCGATGAACTGAGCTTCCACGCGGGCGACGACCAGGCCACACTGACCGGCACGCGGCTCGACCAAGTGATCGGAGTGACGCTCGGCACCCTCGCCTTCCAGCCGGGCGCGCTGACTCGCGTCGGCAAGCAGGATCGCGTCGCGCTGCAGGCTGCCAATCCGGCCAGCGCTATGGCGCTCGCTGCGGGCACAACGCTTCCCGCCGACATCAGCTATGTCGGCGGACGCCACAAATCACTGAGCGTGACGATCGCACCGCACCGCGTCTCGGCGACGCTGCTCCGCGTTACGGCGCGGGCGCCGGTGCGTGATGGCGCCTTGCCAATCACCTTGCCCGGCACCGCGGTCTTTGCGCAGGATGCCCGACTGACCTTTGCCTTCCACCTCAACGACGCCCCCCCGCTCTCGGGACGCGAAAGCATCGAGATCGGGACGGTCGACGGGCGCACCAGCACGATGGTCGCGGCGGGCAAGGGCTATGATCTGCAGGACGCCAAGACGGGGATCGTCTCGATCAACCCGGCCGAAGCGCTCGGGCCCACGGCCTATGGCGCCCTGCGCTTCCGCATCGCAAGCGACGGCGCAGGTTCATCCTGGACGCCGCTCGCCACGGTCGTGCGACTCCCGGAGATCCACTCGATCAGCTGCGCGGCGCGGAAGGCCTGCAAGCTGACGGGCAACCGCTTCTTCCTGATCGAAGCGGTCGGGACGAACGCCGAGATGCAGCCGAGCCAGGCGATCCCCGACGGTTTCGTCGCGACCGAAATCACCACGCGCGCGAGCGCCGACGGGCGGATCTACCTGCGGCTGCGCGATGCCCCCGAAGCCATCGCGACGGTAGCGGCACCCTAACGATCCGGCGGTTGAAAAGGGTGTGGTTACCCCGCGACTGGCGCTTCGGCGGCAGGTCCGGTCCAGCCGCCTGCCGTTGCCACGTATAGCCGCGCCACGTTGAGGAACTGGCGCGTCTGCGCCAGCACCAGGCCATTGCGGGCACGCTGATACAGGCGCTCGGTCTCGAGCACTTGGAGGATGCCCGAATTGCCGACCTGATAGCTGCGTTGCGACAGATGGCGCGATCGTTCGGCGACCGCGACCGACTCGCGCTGGTTGACCACCGAACGCGCGTCGCTCTGGATCGCCGAGAGCAGATCGGCGACTTGGCCGAATGCGCTCAGCACCGTCTGCTGATAGGTCGACTCGCTCGCCTTGGCGCGGTTGATCGCCGCAGCGCGCTGCGCCTTGAGCGTCCCGCCATGGAAGATCGGCGCGGTCACGCCGGCAAAGATGTCGTACCCCCGGAACGCGTTCTTGACGAGATCGCCGATCCCCGGTGCGCCCTGCGTCAGCGTCGCGCGGAGCGTGATGTCGGGATAGAGCCGCGCGGTCGCGACACCGATCTCGGCGGCGGCGGCATGCAGATCGGCTTCGGCCTGGAGGATGTCGGGCCGACGATGCACGAGCTCGGACGGCAGCGCGACCGGGATAGTGGTGGGCAAGGTCAGTTTGGCGATGTCGAACTCGGTCTCGCCGAGCTCCGACGGCGCGATGCCGACCAGCGTCGCGAGCAGATGCCGCGCTTCGGCCAATTGCTGCTCGAGCTGCGGGATGTCGCCGCGATCGGCGGTGTATTGGCTTTGCGCGTTGAGTACCTCGACCAGCGTACCCTCGCCGCCCTTCCGCCGCTTTTGCGTCAGATCGACGTTGCGCAGATCCTCGGCGAGCAAGGCATTGGCGGTCGCGACCTGCGCACGGATCGCGGCGACGGTGAGGACCTGGTTGACCACCTGCCCGGCGATCGAGAGATGCGCCGCCTCGGTCTGGCGTTGCTGCGCCTCGACCTGCGCGGCGCTTTGCTCGACCTGGCGGCGCAGCCCGCCAAACAGATCGAGATCGTAGCTGATCCCGCCGCCGACCGAATAGAGATGGAATTCGGGATTACCGCCGGGCGCGAGCGGATTGTTGCCCGAAAAGCCGAAGCCCGCGAGATTGACCTGCTGCTGATCGACGCGCGCATTTGCGTCGATCTGCGGGAGACGACGGCCCGCAACGGCGCGCAGTTCGTCACGCGCCGCGGCAAGCGTCGCATTGCTCGCCGCCAAACTGCGATTGTTGGCGATTGCACGGTCGACCAGCGCATCCATTTCGGGCGATCCGAACGCCGTCCACCAGCGCTG
The DNA here is from genome assembly GCF_014653575.1 of Sphingomonas glacialis. GTDB lineage: Bacteria > Pseudomonadota > Alphaproteobacteria > Sphingomonadales > Sphingomonadaceae > Sphingomonas > Sphingomonas glacialis. Next base: position 271,107 of record NZ_BNAQ01000001.1, read on the forward strand.
CGCCGGCCCCGCGCCGAGTGTCACCGCAGGCGCACCGCGCACCGCGGCGCGCTGCTCGCTCGGTGGCTGGTAGCCGCTCACCCCCGGCGTCTGCGGACGCACGAAATCGGGGCCGACGGTGCACCCGGCGAGCGCGGTCGCGGCGAGGAGGATCGGGAGAAAGCGCATTGGCATCAGTCCATATGGATCGTTGGGCCGTCGGCCGCGCCCTTGCGCGGGCCGCGCATCAGCAGGAGCAGCGGAATCACCGCGAGCGTCAGCACGAACAGCAGCCAGAAGGCGTCGATATAGGAGACCATCGACGCCTGCCGGGTGACTTGGGCATTGAGCGCCGCGACCGCGCTTGGGAGATTGAAGTCGAAACTTTGCGCCAGCGCGGGATTGTCGGGCCGGACGCCTTCGGTCAGTCGCGAATGCACCGCCGCGGCATTGCGGATCGTCAGCGCCTGGAGCACCGAAATGCCGACCGCCGAACCGATATTGCGCGTCAGCGTGAACATCGCCGCACCCTCGTTGCGATATTTGACGTCGAGCGTCGCGAACGCGATCGTCGTCAGCGGCACGAAGACGAGCCCGGTGCCGAGCCCCTGGATGAAGCCCGAGACGATCACCAGCCGCTCGCTCATCTGCAGCGAAAAGCCCGCCATGATGTAGAGCGACACCGCCGCCAGCGCGAAGCCGACGAAGATCAGCAGCCGAGCATCGACGCGCTTGATGATCCGCCCGACGATGATCATCGAGATCAGCGTGCCGATCCCGCGCGGCGCGGTGACGAGCCCGGTCAGCACCACCGGATAGCCCATCAGCGTCTCGAGCATCGTCGGCAGCAAAGCGAGCACGCCGAACAGCACGGTGCCGAGGAAGAAGCCGAAGATCGAGCCCGTCAGGAAATTGCGATCCTTGAACATCCCGATGTCGATGAAGGGCTTTTTCGCGGTCAGCGTATGGACGACGAAGAGATAGCCGAAGAACAGAGCGAGCCCTCCCTCGATGCAGATTTCGAGCGAGCTGAACCAGTCCTTGGTCTGTCCGCGATCGAGCATCAACTGGAACGCGCCGATCGCGAGCGCCAGCATCGCAAAGCCGAACACGTCGAGCCGCGGTCGCGCGGCGTCCTTGGTCTCGGTGAGGAAGCCCGACAGACCGACAAAGGCGAGGATGCCGATCGGCAGATTGATGTAGAACACCCAGCGCCACGTAAGATTGTCGGTCAACCAGCCGCCGAGCGCCGGGCCGATGATCGGCCCGAGGATCGCGCCCATCCCCCACACCGCCATCGCCGGGCCGTGGCGTTCGGGTGGGTTGATGTCGAGCAGGATCGCCTGGCTCATCGGCACCAGCGCCGCGCCAAACACGCCCTGCAGCAAGCGGAAGCCGACGAGTTCGCCGAGGCTGTTGGCCAACCCGCACAAGCCCGACACGACAGTGAAACCGACGATCGACCACAGCATCAACCGCTTCCGCCCGAAGCGCCCGGCGAGCCAACCGGTCAGCGGCGTCATGATCGCCGCCGCGACGATATAGGAGGTCAGGACCCAGGTGATCTCCTCGCTCGATGCCGAGACGCTGCCCTGGATATGCGGCAGCGCGACGTTCGCGATCGTGCTGTCGAGCGAGTTCATCACGGTCGCCGCCATCACCGACGCGGTGATCAGATTGCGGACGGCGGGGGCCGGATAGGCGCTCGTCATCGCACCGGGGTCGCGGCGCCGAACAGATGGCGCTGATAGCCGGTATCGACCGTAACCTCGACGCTTAGCCCGGCATGGAGCGGGATGTCGCGCGGCACTTGGTCGATGCTGAACTCGATCGGCAGGCGCTGGACCACCTTGACCCAGTTCCCCGTCGCGTTCTCGGGCGGGAGCAGCGCGAAGCTGTTGCCCGTACCGGGGCTGAAGCTCGCGACGCGGCCGGTCAGCTTGAGGTCGGGAAAGGCATCGATCTTGAAGGTCGCGCGCTGGCCGACGCGCATATGGTCGAGCTGGTTTTCCTTGAAATTGCCCTCGACCCACAGCCGCGTCCCCGCCAGCGTGAACACCGGCTTCGCCGCCGAAACATAGCTGCCGAGCTGGAGCAGATCGACCTTGGTGACGATGCCGTCCTGCGCGGCGCGGACCGTCGTATAGCCGAGGTTGAGCCGCGCGCGTTCAAGCGCGGCCTGTGCTCGCTGGACCGCCGGTTGCCGCTCGGTCGGCGCGGAGACGCTGCCGGTCAGTGTCGCGGCGACGCCGGCATTCTGCTCGACCGAGGTCGCGATCTGTTGGCGCGCGGTCTGCGCGGCGAGCACCGCCTGGTCGTATTGCGCTTGCGACGAGATGCCCTCGGCGAGCAGCGCCTTCTGGCGCGCCGCCTCGCGCTGCGCGTAAGCGAGCTTGTCGCGGCCGGCCTGCAGCGTCGCTTCGCCTTCGCGATAGCTCGCGCGGACCGAGGCGACCTGGGTGCGCGCACTGGCCAGTTCGGCGGCGGCTTCGTCGACGGCCGCCTGATACGGGGCCGGGTCGATCCGGAACAGGACGTCGCCCGCCTTGACGCGCTGGTTATTGTGGACCGCGATCGCGATGACGGGGCCGCTGACATTGGCGCTGACCGAGACAAGCCCGGACTGGAGATAGCCATTGTCGGTCGCTTCGTAGCGGCCGCCGCTCAGATAGAAATACACGATGGCCAGCACCGCGACGATCGGCGCCAGCAGCAGCAAGGGCGTCCGCAAGCGACGCCGGGCGCGGGGCTGGCGGTCGGCGGATTGCACTACGGGAGCAGGCGCGACGATCGGGGTCGAGTCTTCCACCGTGGGATAGTCGGCCGGGCGACCTGGCGAATCTTCCAAACTCATAGACTTTGCTCTCGAAAAGCAGTCGGTCCGCAGACGAAAATCGGACGCGGATAGCGCGTGCAACCGCGGTCGCGCCTTGCCGCTTCCGCCGATACCACGCAAGCAGATAATATGCATGCTTATGTTTTGAAAGAGGCTAACGCGATTTGGCGACGCGGCTCCAGCGCGGATGCGCCGTGGAACGCGGCGCGACGACCCTACTGCGCGCGTAAGACGCCGGGTTTGAACGTGCGGAAACCCCGATCGCCTCGCAATGATCGCTCTTCCAGCTGACCTTCAGGCGTTAACGGCAAAGGCCATCACCCTCCGCGCAGCAGGGCCGGCACCCGCCGCCTTGAGCGAGCGGCTTGCGCCGCCCCCCGGGCGGCGCACGTGATCAGGCCGGATCGTCGAGCGAGAACAGATCGCCGTCATCGTCGAACGCGAACAGTTCGGCGTAGCGCCCCCATTCGGTCACGGTGCGCAATGTCGTCGCGGCGAAATCGGGCGACATATGGTCCTCGAGCTCGTCGCGGAAGCGCCGCGCCGGCGCTTGGTGGCTCGGCCGCTCGTCGAGCACGACGCGGATGTGGCGCGCAAGCCGGACATGCGTTTCGAGCGTGCGGCGGAAATTGGCCTTGCGCTGGTCGACATCCTCCTGCGCGAACGCCGCGCCGCGCTTGGTGAGCACCGCATCGCCATCGTCGATATCGAGGAACTGCAACATCTGCAGCGTCTCGACGATCGGAAAGAGGTCGTCGATCTCTAGCTGGAGCGTGTCGGCGAGCGTGGCGAGCGGCGCGCGGCCCTCGAACGGCGCGGCCTCGATCTCCTCGATCAGGCCCGCCAGGCTGTTGATCGACACGTCGGGCAACGGCCGGTCGAGGCCGTGTTCGGGCTGCGTCCCAGGGAGCGCCACCGGCACCGCCGCGCGCTGCGTCATCCGCGCATAGATCTGCTCGACCAATTCGCGGAACGCGGGATCGAGCCGGTCGCGCGGCTGCGGCAGGTCGACGGTGAACTCGGCCGCAATCCGCCCCGGGTTGGACGACAGCACGAGGATCCGGTCGCACATCAGCACCGCCTCCTCGATATTGTGCGTGACGATCAGCACCGAGGCGATGCCGAGCTTCCCCTCGCCCCACAGGTCTAGCAGATCGGTGCGCAGCGTCTCGGCGGTCAGCACGTCGAGTGCCGAGAAGGGTTCGTCCATCAGCAACAGCGACGGCTCGACGACGAGCGCGCGCGCCAGGCCCACACGCTGGCGCATTCCGCCCGACAGCTCCTTGGGAAAGGCGTTCTCGAACCCGTCGAGCCCGATCAGATCGATCGCGGCGAGCGCGCGGGTGCGGCGTTCCTCGGCCGGCACGCGCTGCGCCTCGAGGCCGAGCTCGACATTTTGCAGCACCGTCAACCACGGGAACAGCGCGAACGACTGGAACACCATCGAGACCGAGCGCGGCGCGCCATCGGCGTCAGGGACGAAGCGAAGCTCGCCGCTCGACGGGCGGACGAGACCAGCGATCGAGCGCAGCAGCGTCGACTTGCCCGATCCCGAGCGGCCGAGCAGCCCGACGATCTCGCCCTCGCGCACGGCGAGCGCGACGTCTTCGAGAATCGGCGGGCCGCCCTGCTCGCCGCCATAACTATGGCTGACATGCTCGAGCGTGACGACGGGGCGGGCGGTGTGCGGGATCATGATAAGGTCCTCAAGACAGACGCAGGCGGCGTTCGGACAGGCGATAGAGCGGGCGGAACAGCAAGCGATTGATCGCGATGACGAACACCGACATCACCATAATGCCGAGCAGCACCCGCGCGCCGTCGCCCGCGGTGGTCGCATCGGCGATATAGCTGCCGAGCCCTTGCGCGCGCAGCCGCGTGCTGCCCCACGACACGGCTTCGGCGACGATGCTGGCGTTCCACGATCCACCCGAGGCGGTCAGCGCGCCGGTGACGTAATAGGGGAAGATTCCCGGCAGGATCAGCCGCCGCCACCACTGCCAGCCGCGCACCCCGAACATCTGCGCCGCTTCGCGCATGTCGCTCGGGATCGCGCTCGCGCCTGCAATGACGTTGAACAGGATGTACCATTGCGTCCCGAGCACCATCAGCGGCGACAGCCAGACATCGGGATCGGCATGAAAATGGACGATCGCGACGACCGCGATCGGGAACAGCACGTTGGCCGGGAACGCCGCGAGAAATTGCGCAACGGGCTGGATCCGCGAGGTCCAGCGCGGCCGCAGCCCGACCCACACGCCGATCGGCACCCAGACGAAGCTCGCCAGGATGATCAGCACGATCACGCGCAGCAGCGTGATGAGGCCAAATCGCAACGCCGCCCATGCGTCGCCGAGCGACAGCGTCTGGTGCAGAAAGTCGATCGCATAGACCGTCGCGGCAAGTGCGCTCAGCGCGACCACCGCTGTCCACAGCCGCATCCCACGTGCGGCGGGCTTCTGCGCCTTGCTCGTAAACTCCCGCTCCTGCGCGATCGGGCGGCGCGCGGGTTCGAGCCGATAGACCATCTGCCCGACCGCGCGCAGCGGCGCGGTGACCGCCGGGAGCAGCCGCGCCCGACGGAACAGATCGAACAGCCACGATTTCGGCGGGGCAACGCTCGCGGTCTGCTCGACGCGAAAGCGATCGGCCCAGGCGATCACCGGACGGAAGACGAGTTGGTCGTACAGCAGAATGACGACCGCCATCGCCCCGACCGCGAGCGCGACCGCGCTGAGATTGCGCTGCTCGATCGCGATCGCCAGCCACGACCCGATCCCCGGCAGCATGATCTGCGTATGCCCGACGCTGATCGCCTCCGACGCGACGACGAAGAACCAGCCGCCCGACATCGACATCATCGCGTTCCACACGAGGCCTGGTGCGGCAAACGGCAGTTCGAGCCGTATCAGTTTGCGCAGCGGCGAAAGGCCGAAACCGCGCGCAACCTCGTCGAGATCGGCCGGGACCTGCCGCAGCGACTGGTACAGGCTGAACGCCATGTTCCACGCCTGGCTGGTGAAGATCGCAAAGATCGCCGCGCACTCGACCCCGACGCGGCTGCCCGGGAACAGCCCCATGAAGGCGGCCACGGTAAAGGTCATGAACCCCAGCACCGGCACCGACTGGAGGATGTCGAGCGCGGGGATGATCACCAGTTCCGCCCGCCGGCTCTTGGCCGCGGCGGTCGCCGCGAGCAGCGTGAAGACGAACGATGCCGCCAGCGCCGCGAACAACCGTAGCGTCGTCAGCAACGCGTAGCGCGGCAATTGCCACGCATCGAGCACGACCGGCTCGAGCCGAAGTCGCGCTAGCGGCTCCGTCGCGTCACTGACCCCCGCCGCGATCGCTACCCCGGCCGCAGCAAGGATCGCGAACAAGGCGGCATCGGGCCAGCCGAACCGCACTTTCAGGCGCGGCCGCGAGAAGCCGAGAAATCCGGGCGTTTGCATGTCAGAACGCTCCATGCAGGCGCAACGCGGCGATGTTCGCTGGGCCGCGATCGCGATTGTAGCCGGGATTGGCGATGTGCTGCGCGTCGAGCGTCGCATCGATGCCCAGGAGGACATGCACGTCGTAATAGAGCTCGGCGATCTGCTCGCTCCCGGCGTCGGGCAGCCGCGCATCGCCGACGAGCACGCCGATCCCGCCCGCCGCGAGATAGCGCTGATGCGCGGCCGAGATGCCGTTGACGACGAGCGCGAGCCCGACCCGGTCGGTCGACCGCCCCCAGCCCTTGCCCGCCAGCACCGCGCCGACTTGCGCGGTGCGATCGATATCGGTGAAGTCGTACGGCTCGATGCCGCCATCCGACCAGCCGAGACGGCCGAAAATCCCGAGCGTGTCCGTCAGTTCCTGCTCGGCATTGGCATAGGCGCCCACCCGGGTCCGCCGACCGCGCACCAGCGCCGTATCGGCCGGGGCAGCGCTTGCCGCGCCGAGCGCCAGCGCGTCGCCGAACCGCCCGAACTGCCCGCGATTGCGGAACACGCCGAGCCGGACGGTGCCCGCGCGCTTGCCGAAGCTGTGACGATGCTCGACCTCGCCATCGATTTGATATTGACCGAAACCGCGCTCGAGCGTTTCGCCATTGGGCACGCGCGACAGGTTGAACGCACCGACGCGGATGGTCCAAGGCCCGCGATAGGCCTCCAGCGCCGCCCCGGTCGAATAGCCCCAGGCGTCGGCGGCGTAATCGAAGCTCCCCGCATCGACCACCGACCAGTTGAGGAAGTCGGCGCGCGGGTCGTGCGCGTAGCGGTTCGTATCGAACACGTCGCCGACGCCGATCTTGCCGACGGTGAGAACCAGCCGATCGATCGGCCGCGCTCCGCCCAGCTGGTTGGACGACGCCAGCACGGCCTCGCGCTCGCTGCCGAGAGCGATCGTTTGGCGGAAGAACACGCGCTGTAGGCGGAAATAGGGTGCGGACTTGCCGACCTTGTAGGCTTCCGCACTCGGAAAACCCGCCGCGCCGAGCGTGTTCGACAAGCCGAAGCCCTGATCGATCTCGGGGTTGGCCCAAACCTCCGCCCCCTGCCAAGGCGCCACGCCGAGATAAGCGGTGACGTCGGCAGTTTCCTGTACCTGACGCGGCGTCAGGCTGTTGGGGCCAGAGTAAGGCGAGGCGAAGCCCCCTACCCCCTGGACGACGAACGTCGCCTGGCCGTGCAGCGCAAAAGTCTGCGGGTCGCCCGTCCGCGCGCCGCTGGTCTGCGCCGTGACGGGACTGGTAGTAAGTAGCAGCACGCTGCCAAGTGCCGCGATCGGAAAATACGGGACCGCGACGCCTTTGGGCATGCGCGACCGAAACAGCGCGTCAGCGACGCGCACGGGGGGATATGGTGCGCGCTTGGGCGCGAAACATGGTCATCAGCGAAATCCTCGGGTCTCTGGGTTCGAGCCCGCCGGATATCGCCTCAGGCCGGCATGATACCGCCCATGACGACCCGGCCGGGCCCAGGATTCCGGCAATCGGCAGCGCAGAAGCCAAGGCTTCTACTGTCGCCGTCGCCGGACAAGGGGCTAGATCGGGGCATTGGGATCCTGTGGAATAGAGGCATCAAAGTCGTACCGAATCGGACGGGCGATTGCGATATCGCGCGGCGCCTAGCAGCTTGCCGTTCCCTCGCACAGTGTTTGTGCGGCAGTGCGGTAAGATGTCGTAGCGAGGCTCAATCGGTCGCCACCGGCCCCAGCATCTCGGCCATCGCCCGCGCGACATTCTCGAGCGTGTACGGCTTTTGCACGACCATGCGGTCGCGATGGTTGGCCGGCAACTTGGCCTGTTCGCCATACCCCGTCGCGAACAGGAACGGCACGCCAAGCACAAGCAGGCGATCGGCGATTGCAAAGCTGTTGCGATCGCCAAGGTGGATGTCGAGCATCGCAATCGCGGGCCGATTCTGCTCGATCGCATCGAGCGCGCCGTCGACCGTGGCCGCGGTCGTAACGGTCTCGGCGCCGAGCCGCGTTACGATGTCCTCGGCATCGAGCGCGATGATCAAGCTGTCCTCGACCAAGAGGACGTCGCGCCCCTCCAGCATGCGATCGGGCACCACCGCGGGCAGCCCCGGCGCGGGCCCTGCATACCGAACCGGCGGCGCAAGACCGGGCGGCGCTTCGGAGACGTGTCGCGCGGGAATGCGGAAGCGCGCCTCGACCCCCTCGGGACGATAGTCGACCTCTGCCGTCCCGCCGATGTCGTATGGCACCGAGCGATGGATGATCGTCGTCCCGAATCCTTTGCGTGTCGGCTTGGCGACGGTCGGGCCGCCGGTTTCACGCCAGGTAAAGTGCAGGTCCTGCGCCGCATCGCGCTGCCAGCTGATCGCGACACGACCTTCGGATACGGACAGGCTGCCATATTTCGTCGAGTTGGTGACGAGTTCGTGCAGCACCAACGCCATCGTCGAATAGGCCTGGGGATTGAGCAGCACCGGCGCGCCGTCCGAAATGATCTTGTCGCCATCGGCGAGAAAGGCCGCGGCCTCGGCGTCGATCAGCGCCTGCATCGGCGCCGGGCCCCAATGGTCATCGGTGATCTGGTTGTGCGCGCGCGCCAGCGCATGGATCCGCCCGTCGACCACCTTGACGAAATCCTGGACGACATTCTCGGTGGGCTGCGACTGGCGGATCAGCCCGCGGATTACGCCGAGCACGTTGCGCACGCGGTGGTTGAGCTCGGCGATCAGCAGCTCCTGTCGCGCGCTGGCGTGCTGCCGCTCGGTCGAGGCTTCGTCGGCCATGCGCAGCACGACTTCGATCAACGTCGCGCGCAGCGTCTCGGCAACGCGCACCTCGGACGGTGTAAAGGGCTGCGAACGCCCCTGGACGAGCTCCTTCCACTCGGCAAAACTCTCGCGCGGCGACAGGCGTGGCCCATTGACGCCATATTCGACCGGCTTGTCCGGGTTGCCAGCCCAGCGCACCGATCGCACGAGTTCCGAGCGGAACAGCACGACATAATCGCGCGGCGCACGCGAGATCGGAATCGCCAGCAAGCCGGCGGATTGCGAGACGAACGCCTCGGCACCCGGCAGGATCGAGGCAATATGATCGGTCGCAAAAACCTTCCCCGCAGCCGTGCTGTTGAGGGCGCGAACGATCCGCTGGAATTCCTCGACCGACGGCGTCACCCCGGAAAACGCATGGTTGCCACCGATCCACACGCCGACACCGTCTGCGGCGATAGCGTTGGTCAGGATATCGCCGAGCCAGTCTGGATCCCTCAACAGCGTATCGTCGGAGGCAACCGCGCCGAGCAACTGGTCGGCGATCTCGCGCGCACCGCGCTCGAATTCGACCGTCGCCTGGCGCTCGCGGCTTTCGAGCCGCATCGCGAACATCTGCGCGAACAATTCGCTGACCGATCGCCGCTCGAAGGTCGGGCAACGCGGCGCATAATGGTGGCATGCGAACAGCCCCCAGAGCTTCCCGTCGACCAGGATAGAGATCGACAGCGACGCCTGGACGCCCATGTTCTTGAGGTATTCGATATGGATCGGCGACACCGCGCGCAGCACCGAAAGCGACAGGTCGAGCGGCTGGCCCTGCGTGTCGCGGGCCGGCACGATCGGGACAGTCTGGTGATCGACATCGGCGATGATGCGCAGCAAATTGCGCTTGTAGAGTGCGCGCGCCTGGACCGGGATGTCGCTTGCCGGATAACGCAGCCCGAGGAATTTGCCGATCCCGGCCTTGACCGCCTCCGCCACGACCTCGCCCGAATCGTCGGCGTTGAAGCGATAGACCATCACCCGGTCGAAGCCGATCAGCGCGCGGACCTGGCGTGCGCCTTCGCGGAAGAAGCTCTCCATGTCGGCGCATTGGTCGAGCCGCGAGATCATCGAGCGGACAAGGCTGCTCGCATCGCCATATTCCCCCGATGCCGGCTCGGCCTCGATAACGACCTGGCCTCCCGAATAATGGATCGCGACATCGAACGCAGTGCCGCCGGGAACGAGCACGAGGTCGAACACTCGCTCGACCGCATCGGCGCCGCGCAGGACCGCGGCACGGTTGCGCAGGTCGTGGATGACCGGGGTGGAGAAGATTTCGGCAAGCGGCAGCCCGATCAGATCTTCCGGAGTGTGGCCGATATAGTCGGCGATATTCGCCGACGTGCGCGCGACAAGCCAGTCGGCGGTCAGCGCCAGCAGGAACCCGATCGGCTGAATCGCCCCCAGGATGTGGATCGGTTCGCGATCACAGTTCGTCAGATCGACCGATCGGAAGTCGTCAGCCAAGGTGCCCGGTCTCCACAATTCGTTGTCCGCTGGTTTCAAACAACGCAAACACGTTACGCGCCGCGGCGACCGCGACGGAGCGTTTTAAACCAGTATCGAGCCGCACGTCGAGCATCTGGAGCAAGCTGCGCCACGCGGCCGAATCGACGCCGCCAAGAAAGCGCGTCGGGAAGTCGGCGGGGACCGATCGCCTCAGCATCGTCCCGCCCAGCCGCGACCCCTCGAGCACATAGAGGCCACCAAGCACCGCCGCTTCATCCGAAAAGACGATCGGTCCGGCAGGGTCGGGCACGGGCAGACCGAGCACCGCGAGATCGGCTCGCACCAGATCGCCACGCTGGCGGATATCCCAATCCGGGACGATCGCGCCCACACCCGCTTCGACAAGGGCTTGCTCGACGGGGATGTGAGCAGCCGCCTGCGCACCGAGAAATGCGCCATAATCGGCGCGGTCATCGAGCCGGATCTGCGAGTATAGGCGATCGACCCGGTCGTGCTGCTCGTGCGTTGCCGCCCGCAACGCGCCTCGCGCGGTGATTTGATGCGTCATCGCGTCATAGTAGTTCGGTTCGACGCAAATGTAACCGCGCGCTATCATAGGCTGGATCAGCAAACGCCGGCCATGCGCGATGGTGCGTGCGCGCGATCACACGGGTTTGCTCAGATAGCGCGACCCCGCGAGACAGAAGCGCCACGGCGTTGTCGCGCCCTTGCTGATTCCGATCCGCACCGCCTCGACGATGCCGGGCGCGGTCGCGGGCAAGGCCATCGCAAATGGCGGACCATCGAGCGGCGCTCCGTTCAGCTCCGCATCGATCCCCAGCGCCTTTGCCAGCCGCCCCGGCCCGCTGCAGAGCAGTCGGTCGGCGACATTGCCGCGACGCGCCTGCATGACGTCACGACCGTATAACGGTTCGATCGCGCGGATCAGCACGGCACTCCCGGGCTGCTCCGCCGCGCAAACGAAGTTCAGGCACCAATGCAATCCGTAGATGCGATAGACATAGGCACGCCCGACGGGGCCGAACATCACGGCATTGCGCGGCGTCATTCCGCCGAAACTGTGCGAGGCTGGATCCCCCGCATCATACGCCTCGGTCTCGACGATCCGGCCGCCCGCGCCATCGACTTGCAGCTCGGCGCCGATCAGGCCGCGCGCAACGCTTACCGCGTCGCGCGCGAAGAACCCGGCGGCGAGTGTCACAGCAGCCTCCCCTCACCGACGCGCACGCCGCGATCGCATCGATCGATGACGGTCTGGGTTGGAAGCAGGCAAGTTTGTGGTGGCATCACGGCCCCCGGCTTGTATGGCACGCGACGCGCGGATCAACCCCCGCATGCTACGGAGAGGCTGCCGAATCGCCCGTCGCCGCTGTTCGGTGACGGACCCTGGAGCCTGTCATGCCTGCCCCTTCCTCGACGCCCGCGCGCACCGGCAGCGCGCCGCACGTCGGCCTTGTCCACGCGGCGCTCGCGGTCGGCGGTTTCGCGATCGGCACGACCGAATTCGCGACGATGAGCTTGCTCCCCTATTTCGCGCGCGACCTGCACATCGACGAGCCGAGCGCCGGACACGTCATCAGCGCCTATGCGCTAGGTGTCGTCGTCGGGGCGCCGCTGATCGCGATCCTGTCGGCGAAGGTCCCGCGCCGCACGCTGCTGATCGCACTGATGACGGTCTTCGCGGTCGCCAATGCCCTGTCGGCGCTCGCGCAATCTTACACCATGCTGTTGCTCGTCCGCTTTTTGAGCGGCTTGCCGCACGGAGCGTATTTCGGCGTCGCGTCGCTCGTCGCGGCGTCGCTCGTGCCCGACGAGCGGCGAACTCAAGCCGTCGGCCGGGTCATGCTCGGGCTGACCGTCGCGACGATCGTCGGCGTGCCCGCCGCGACATGGCTCGGGCAAGCATTCGGCTGGCGCTATGGCTTCGCGATCGTCGCGGTGCTTGCGTTGATCACCGCAGGCCTCGCGGTCGCGATCGTCCCGCAGGACCGCCCGCAAAGAGACGCCAGCCCGTTGCGCGAACTCGGCGCGCTCCGCCGGCCGCAAGTGTGGCTGACGCTCGCGATTGGGGCGATCGGCTTTGGCGGGCTGTTCGCGGTCTATACCTATCTCACCGCGACGCTGACCCAAGTGACGCGCATCTCGCCGGCGCTTGTCCCGGTCGTCCTCGCGTCGTTCGGGATCGGGATGACGATCGGCAACCTCGTCGTACCGCGCTTCGCCGACAAGCGGCTGATGCGGACGGGCGGCGTTTTGCTGCTGTTCATGGCGCTCGTCCTCGCGCTCTACACGGTTGCCGCGCACAATTTCCTCGCGGTGACGCTCGATGTCTTCGCGATCGGGCTCGGCGGCGCCCTCGGGACGGTGCTGCAGACGCGGCTGATGGACGTCGCGGGCGACGCGCAGACACTCGCGGCGGCGCTCAACCATTCGGCCTTCAACGTCGCCAATGCCCTCGGACCATGGCTCGGCGGAATGGCGATCGCGGCCGGCTTGGGCTGGACCTCGACCGGCTGGGTCGGATGCGCGCTCGCGCTCGGTGGGTTCGCGGTGTGGTGCGCCTCGGTGCTGCTCGAAGCGAGAGGTCGACGCGCCGTATAGTCGGCCGAGATCGGCGCCGAGCGATTTCGACAAGCGCCGCCGGCGTGCGTAAGAGGAGCCATGTCCACCGCCTCGACCCGCCGCATCCTTCTCGCCAGCCTGATCGGCACCTCGGTCGAGTTTTACGACTTCTACGTCTATGCGACCGCGGCAGCGCTCGTATTCGGGCCGCTCTTCTTTCCGGCGAGCGATCCCGGCGTCCAGATGATCGCATCCTATGCGAGCTTTGGCCTCGCCTTCTTCGCGCGCCCGCTGGGTGCCGCGCTGTTCGGACATTTCGGCGATCGGCTCGGTCGCAAATCGACGCTGGTTGCCTCGCTGATGCTGATGGGTGGATCGACCGTCGCGATCGCCTTCCTGCCGACCTATGCGCAGATCGGCTGGATCGCGCCGCTGCTGCTGTGCATCCTGCGCTTTGGCCAGGGGCTCGGGCTCGGCGGCGAATGGGGCGGCGCCTCGCTGCTCGCGGTCGAGAATGCGCCGAAGGGTCACGAAAATCGCTGGGGCATGTTCCCGCCGCTCGGCGCGCCGATCGGCTTCATCGCGGCGAACGGCTTCTTCCTGCTGCTCGGCGCGGCGCTGACGCCCGCGCAGTTCGCCGCCTGGGGCTGGCGCCTTCCCTTCCTCGCCAGCGCAGTGCTCGTCGTTCTGGGGCTGTGGGTGCGGCTCAAGCTCACCGAAACGCCGGCATTTCGCGAGGCTGCGGCGCACGATGCGCTGCCGCCGGTGCCGATCGCCGAGCTCTTCCGCCACCATCTGCGCGCAACGCTCGCCGGGACCGGGGCGGTGATCGCCTGTTTCGCCCTCTTCTACCTGACCACCGCCTTCGCGCTGAGCTATGGCACGACGACGCTCGGTCACAGCCGCCAGGCGTTTCTCGGGATCGAGATCGGCGCGATCCTGTTCCTCGCGCTCGGTGTCATCGTCTCGTGCACGCTCGCCGACCGGACCGGGGCGCGACCGATGCTGCGCTGGGGGTTTCTGGGATGCGCAGTGTCTGGACTGCTGATGGGGCCGATGCTCGGTGCGTCGTCCCTGTGGATCGTGTTCGCGTGGCTCGCGCTGTCGCTGTTCGCGATGGGCTTTGCCTATGGCCCGCTCGGCGGCTGGCTGCCCTCGCTGTTCGACGCGGGGGTGCGCTATACCGGCGTGTCGATCGCCTTCAATCTCGGCGGAATCCTCGGCGGCGCACTCGCCCCGATCGCGGCGCAGAAACTCGCCGAAGCAGGCGGACTGAATCTGGTCGGCATCTATCTCATTGGCGCAGCCTTGCTGAGCCTTGGCGGCCTGGCGCTGCTCAAACCGGCGCATTGAGCGGACCGGGCGCGCGGCTCTGGCGCGCAACTTGCCGCGCGAAACGATCGGCGGGTCGGAAGCGCGCTTGACCGCCGGGCCAGCGGCACCCACGGAGTCGCCAAAGCCTGCGCCGGGAGCCCTTCACGGCGGCCAGACCACGACCTTATCATCGAGACCTCTTATGTGGCCGTCGCGGCTCTTCACTTTCTCTTCCAACGACATGGCGATCGACCTCGGCACGGTGAACACCCTGGTCTATCTCCGCGACAAGGGGATCGTGCTCGACGAACCCTCGGTCGTAGCGCTCGAGACGATCGATGGCGTGACCAAGCTGCGGGCGGTCGGCACCGACGCCAAGCTGATGATGGGCAAGACCCCTGAGGAGATCCGCACGATCCGCCCGATGCGCGACGGCGTGATCGCCGACATCGATGTCGCCGAACAGATGATCAAGCATTTCATGGACAAGGCGCTAGGCGGCGCGAGCCGGATGCCGCGACGCCATAAGGTCGTGATCTGCGTGCCGTCGAGCTCGACGCAGGTCGAACGTCGCGCGATCCGCCAGGCGGCGACCAATGCCGGCGCGGCGAACGTCCTGCTGATCGAAGAACCGCTCGCCGCCGCGATCGGCGCCGGCATGCCCGTTACCGAGCCGATCGGCAGCATGGTGGTCGATATCGGCGGCGGGACGACCGAAGTCGCGATCCTGTCGCTGCGCGGGCTTGCCTACAGCACGTCGGTGCGCGTCGGCGGCGACAAGATGGACGATGCGATCGCGTCGTATATCCGCCGCAAATACAACCTCATGATTGGCGAGGCGACCGCCGAGCGCGTCAAGATGACGATCGGCATGGCGCGCAAGCCCGAGAACGGCGTGGGCCTCACGATGAACGTCCGCGGGCGCGGGCTGGTCGGCGGGATCCCGACCGAGATCGAAATCAACCAGGCCGAAGTCGCCGAGGCGCTCGGCGAGCTCGTCGCGCAGATCGTCGAGGCGGTGATGAACGCGCTCGAGCAGACGCAGCCCGAGCTTGCCGCCGACATCGTCGACCACGGCATCGTGATGACCGGCGGTGGATCGCTGCTGCGCGAGCTCGACACTGTCCTCGCCGATGCGACCGGCTTGCCCGTCGTCGTTTCGGAAAACGCGCTGACGTGCGTCGTCACGGGGGCCGGCCGCGCGCTCGAGGATGCGGTGTTCAGCGGCGTGCTCAGCGAAAGCTGAACCTGCGAGGGAACCTCCACCGCGTACTTGCGCTTGGTCAAGCGCACGGGCACATCGCGCCCTCACACGATCTGGAGCATTCTGCATGGCCGCCGACAAGATGGATATTCTGCACTCGAGCCTGCTCGACAATGATGACGAGCGCGTCGTCGAATTCATGGGCGAAGTCGATGGCGAGGAATATCAGTTCGCGGTGCAATATGCCGTGCTCGAAGCGCTGAGCGGCGACGCACCCGAGGACGACGCCATCGAGCAGTTCAACCGCTTCGAGGATTCGATCGCCGAAGCCGGTCTCGTCGCGCTTGCGCGCAACAGCGACCAGGCAATGATCGTGATCAGCGAAAACGATCTCGAATAGCCCTTGTAGCCATGCCGGGAACGTCCCGGCATGGCGCCTCGCGAGGCGGGTCTCACGTGGATAGGCCACGAAAACCGTCGTGAGGTGTTCCGTATGGTGCCCGCTTGCTCTTGCCTGGCTGCTCGCTCTCCGTGTGGCGGGATAAGGCCCGCGCCTATCACGCCCGACGTAGCGACCCCCAAAGGGTACGTTGCCCGATCCTGCGCGATGGACCGCGTATCGCTTGGCGTTGACGATCGGTCCCGACCATCCCCGCTTCACCGCCGATGACGAGATCGACATCCCGGTGAAAACTCAGGCCTCGGTCTTCTACGGCCGCGACAAGCCCATCGCCACGGCACCCGCCAAGCGCGGGACCATGCTGATCCCCGCACGCCCTACCCAAGTCGACAGGACCCGCGTCGTGTAACGCGATTCTTCGAGCCCCCCTCCCGCTCCCCGTACCAAGGCCGGCGCGGTTGGCGAGAGTCGATCGCATAAAAACGCTCCCCCGGCATAGGCCGAGGGAGCGTCTCGAAGATCGAAGCAGAGCGTCGCGACGTGCCGATCAGGTGCGGCTCGCCAGTTCCTTGTTGAGCCACAGCGCGAGCAAGGTCGCCAGCGACCCCGACAACAGATACGCGCCGCCTGCGACCAGGCCAAAGTGCGACGACAGGAACAACGCGACCAGCGGCGCGAAGCCGGCACCGACCAGCCACGCGATGTCCGACGTAAGCGCAGCGCCGGTGTAGCGCGATTCGCCCGTGAATTCCGAAGCGACGACGCCCGACGACTGGCCGAACGAAATTCCGAGCAAGGCAAAGCCGAGCACCATGAAGATCACTTCGCCAAGCTCGCCTGCGGCCAGCAACTGCGGCGCGAAGCCGGAGAATACGGCGATCGCCGCCGCCGACGCACCCAGCAAGGTGCGACGCCCGATACGATCCGCGAGATACCCCGATGCGACGATCGCCACGACGCCGATCGCTGCGCCGACCACTTCGATCGCCAGGAAGCGCTCGGGATTGCTCTTGGTATAGAGGAAGACCCACGACAGCGGAAACACGGTAACCATGTGGAACAAGGCAAAGCTCGCCAGCGGTGCGAACGCGCCGAGTGCGATCGTCCGCCCCTGCTTGCGGACCGTCTCGAGCACCGGCGCCGGGATCAGATCGCGGCTGGTGAACATGTCCTGATAATCCGACGTGCTGACGATGCGCAGCCGGGCGAAGAGCGCGACGACGTTGATCGCAAAGGCGACGAAGAACGGATAGCGCCAGCCCCAGTCGAGGAAATCGACCGACGACAGCGTCGCGGTGAAATATGCGAACAGCCCCGCCGCGACCATCAGGCCGAGCGGCGCGCCGAGCTGCGGAATCATCGCATACCAGCCGCGCTTGTCCTGCGGCGCATTGAGCGCCAGCAGCGACGACAGGCCATCCCAGCTCCCGCCGAGCGCCAGCCCCTGACAGATCCGCAGGAAACCGAGGACGAACGCGGCATAGACGCCGATCTCGGCATGGCCTGGCAGGAAGCCGACCGCGACGGTCGATCCGCCGAGCAGGAACAGCGCAATCGTCAGCTTGGTGCCGCGGCCATATAGATGGTCGATCGCGAGGAAGATCATCGATCCGATCGGCCGGGCGACGAAGGCGAGTGCGAACAGGCCGAACGAATACAGCGTGCCCGTAAGACGGTCGACATAGGGGAAGATCATCGTCGGGAAGACGAGCACCGAGGCGATCGCATAGACGAAGAAATCGAAGAACTCGGACGTGCGCCCGATCACCACGCCGATCGCGATCTCGCCCGAGGAAACATGCTCCTGGTTGATCCGGCTGGCATCGGCCTCGATCGCGCGCGACGTCGGGGTGTGGGTGGCTTGCATCGGTGTTCGAACTCCCGGCCATGATCGCCGTTTATGGCGTTCCTCTACGCGTGCTGCAGCGCAGCGAGGATTGGACAAAATGTCCAATGGGAGGCGCCGCCATAGAGGCTTAGCTCCGCGACATGATCCGACTTCCCTCGCCCCTTCGCCCCGCAATCGCGGGCCTCGCGCTGCTAGCGCCCGCCTTGCTCGGAGGGTGCAGCACCGTCGTGCTGTCGCCCGCGGGAGATGTTGCGCAGCAGCAGGGTGACCTGGTGGTCATCGCTACATTGTTGATGTTGATCATTATCGTGCCCGTTATGGCGCTGATCGCCTTTTTTGCCTGGCGGTATCGCCAGGCCAATACCGATGCGCCGTACAGCCCCGAGTGGCATCATTCGACTGCGCTCGAACTGGTCATCTGGGCGGTGCCGCTGTTGATCATCATCTGCCTTGGCGCAGTAACCTGGACCAGCACGCATCTGCTCGATCCATATCGTCCGATCGGCCGGATCGACGCGACCCGCCAGGTGGCGCTCAACGCCAAGCCGATCCGCGTGCAAGTCGTCGCACTCGATTGGAAATGGCTGTTCATCTATCCCGATTACGGGATCGCCACAGTCAACCAGCTGGCCGCGCCGATCGATCAGCCGATCGAGTTCGACCTGACCTCGGCCGACGTGATGAACGCGTTCTACATCCCCGATCTTGCCGGCATGATCTATGCGATGCCGAGCATGACGACGAAGCTCCATGCAGTTGCCAACAAGCCCGGCAACTATGCGGGTTTCTCGTCCAACTTCAGCGGCGACGGCTTCTCGTATATGAAGTTCCGCTTCCTTGCAGGATCGCAAAGCGACTTCGACGCCTGGGTCGCACGAGTCCGTGCGAGCGGCGCCATGCTCGACCGCGCGACCTATCTCAAGGTCGCCAAACCGAGCATGAACCATGCACCAACCTTCTATTCGGGCGTCGCGCCCGGCCTGTTTAACGCTGCCGCCAACAATTGCACCAAGCCTGGGCAAGTCTGCATGGACGCGATGATGCGCGCCGATGCGGGACCGCACAGTGGCGCGCATGCCGAAGGCCACGCCAAGAACGACGACGCGATGAAGATGTCGGCGATGCCGATGCCCGGTTCAGGGAAACCCGAAGTGGTAGAAGCAACCAAGATCACCGCCAAGAATTCCGCCCAAAGCACAGCGCGCCTTGCCGGCGCAGGTCTGCCGATGCCCGGCGACCGGAGGACCTTCTGACATGATGCCCCCCATGAGAGATGTACACCCAGTGGTCAGCCCGCTTCTCGGGCGTCTGACGCTCGATGCGTTGCCCCTTCACGAATTGCCCGTGCTGCTCGCCTTTGGCGGCGTCACGGTCGGCGGCCTCGCGCTGCTCGCGATCATCACCTACTTCAAGGCGTGGGGATGGCTGTGGCGCGACTGGTTCACCTCGGTGGACCACAAGAAGATCGGCATCATGTATGTGATCCTCGCGCTGGTCATGTTCCTGCGCGGTTTCTCCGACGCCCTCATGATGCGCGCGCAGCAGGCGATGGCGTTCGGCGACAACGCCGGGTACCTTCCGCCCGACCACTATAACCAGATCTTCACCGCGCACGGTGTGATCATGATCTTCTTCGTGGCGATGCCGCTGGTCGTCGGGCTGATGAACTTCGTCGTGCCGCTGCAAATCGGCGCACGCGACGTGTCCTTCCCGTATCTCAACAATTTCAGCTTCTGGCTGACCGCGTCGGGCGCGATCATCACGATGATCTCGCTGTTCGTTGGCAACTACGCGCGCACCGGCTGGCTCGCGATGCCGCCGCTCTCGGGGATGGAGGCGAGCCCGGACGTCGGGGTCGACTATTACATCTGGGGGCTGCAGATCGCCGGTCTCGGCACGTTGCTCTCGGGCGTCAATCTGCTCGCGACCATCGTCAAGATGCGCGCGCCCGGCATGACGCTGTTCAAGATGCCGATCTTCGTGTGGACTGCGCTTTGCACCAACACGCTGATCGTCGCCGCCTTCCCGGTGCTGACCGCCGTGCTCGCGATCCTGTCGCTCGACCGTCTGCTCGGGATGCAGTTCTTCACCAATGGCCTCGGCGGCAACCCGATGATGTACGTCAACCTCATCTGGATCTGGGGCCACCCGGAGGTCTACATCCTCATCCTGCCGGCGTTCGGCATCTATTCCGAGGTCGTCGCGACTTTCTCGCAGAAGCGCCTCTTCGGCTACACGTCGATGGTCTATGCCACGATCGTCATCACGATCCTCGCCTACCTCGTCTGGCTCCACCACTTCTTCACGATGGGTTCGGGCGCGAGCGTCAACTCGTTCTTCGCGATCACCACGATGATCATCTCGATCCCGACGGGCGCGAAGATCTTCAACTGGCTGTTCACGATGTACCACGGCCGCATCCGCTATGAGCTGCCGATGATGTGGACGGTCGCCTTCATGTTGACCTTCACGATCGGCGGGATGACCGGCGTCCTGCTCGCCGTGCCGCCGGCCGACTTCGTGCTGCACAACTCGCTGTTCCTGGTGGCGCATTTCCACAATGTCATCATCGGCGGTACGCTGTTCGGCATGTTCGCGGGCATCAACTTCTGGTGGCCCAAGGCATTCGGCTTCAAGCTCGACCGGGTATGGGGCAAGCGCTCGTTCTGGTTGTGGGTGGTCGGTTTCTGGACCGCCTTCGCACCGCTCTACGTGCTGGGCCTGATGGGCGTGACGCGTCGCTTGAGCCACTTCGACGATGCCTCGTACCAGCCCTACTTCATCGTCGCGGCGATCGGCGCGGCCATGATCGCGGGTGGCATCGGCTGCATGGCGATCCAGTTCTTCGTCAGCATCCGCGATCGCAACACCGAGCGGCTGCGCGACCTGACCGGTGATCCGTGGGATGGCCGCACGCTCGAATGGTCGACCTCGTCGCCGCCGCCAGACTACAACTTCGCGTTCACCCCGATCGTCTATGACAATGATGCGTTCTGGGACATGAAGACGCGCGGCTTCGAGCGTCCGACGGCAGGCTTCAAGGCGATCCACATGCCCAAGAACGCCGCGGCCGGCGTCATCATCGGCCTGATCAGCGTTGGCTTCGGCTTTGCAATGATCTGGTACATCTGGTGGCTGGCGATTGCTTCGCTGGTAGCGATGCTCGGCGTCTCGATCTGGCATTCGTTCAACTACAAGCGCGATTTCCACATCCCCGTGGAGGACGTGATCCGCACCGAAGACGAGCGCACGCGCCTCCTCGCAGCGCAGAAGGTTGTGGCATGAGCACCGAACTGACCCACGAACAGATCACCGGCGGCGGGAAGCCGGTGTTCTTCGACTTCGACGAGCACGACCATCCCGAGGGCGGCAGCACGATGCTGGGCTTCTGGATGTACCTGATGAGCGATTGCCTCATCTTTGCGGTGCTGTTCGCTTGCTACGGGGTGCTTGGGCACGGCTATGGCGGCGGCAAGGGCCCGAAGGAGCTGTTCGAACTCCCGCTGGTCGCGTTCAACACCGCGATGTTGCTGTTCTCGTCGCTGACGTACGGCATCGCCATGTTGACGATGGAGAAGGGCAGCGTTCGCCAGGTGCAGTTCTGGCTGGTCGTCACCGGCCTGTTCGGCCTGACCTTCCTCGGCGTCGAGATGTACGAGTTCAGCAACTTGATCGCGGAGGGCAATGGCCCGTCGCGCAGCGCGTTCCTCTCGGCATTCTTCACGCTGGTCGGCACGCACGGCTTTCACGTCACCTGCGGCTTGATCTGGCTGACCACGCTCGTCATCCAGATCGGGACGCATGGCCTTGGCCAGGCCAATCGCCGCCGCCTGCAGTGCCTCAGCATGTTCTGGCACTTCCTCGACGTCATCTGGATCGGCGTCTTCACCATCGTCTATCTCATGGGAGTGCTCGGATGAGCGCCGATACGCACAGCGCACACGCGCCCGAATACGACGCCGGCGCCGGCGGCTACCATGACGCGCATGGCGACGACATGCCGCACGGCTCGATGCGCGATTACGTCATCGGCTTCATACTCTCGGTCATCCTGACGGCGATCCCGTTCGCGCTGGTCATGACCGGGGCACTCGATCACACGTGGACCGCGATCCTGGTGCTCGGCTCCGCGCTGATCCAGGTGTTCGTCCACATGATCTACTTCCTGCACATGAAGACGAGCAACGAAGGTGGCTGGTCGTTCATCGCGCTCCTGTTCACGCTGATCGTCATCGTCATAACGCTGTCGGGATCGATCTGGGTGATGTATCACATGAACGCCAACATGATGCCGATGAGCCCCGCCATGTCGTCCGAGACGATGAGCCAGCAATGAGACGGTCCCCCGCGACGATGGCTGCGCTGCTGGTCGTCGCGGGGGTTTTGTGTGCCGGGCTGATCGGGCTCGGTATCTGGCAGATCCAGCGGCTCAGTTGGAAACTCGCGCTGATCGCATCGGTCGAACAGCGCGTCCACGCCGCCCCAATCCCCGCACCCGGCCCCGAACGTTGGGCCACGATCAGCGCGACGCAGGACGGCTATCGTCATGTCCGCGTCGCCGGTCGCTACCGCGATGACGCGACGGTGTTCGTTCAAGCCGTGACCGAACGCGGTCCCGGTTTCTGGGCGATGACCCCGCTCGTCTCCGATCGCGGCTTCACCGTTCTCATCAACCGCGGCTTCGTTGCGGATCGCCGAACGCCGGCAGGCGGCGCTGCGAGCGTTAGCGGGCTGCTGCGCCCGAGCGAGCCCGGCGGCGGCTTCTTGCGCAGCAACGACCCAGCGGCAAACCGCTGGTATTCGCGCGACGTGGCAGCGATTGCGGCTGCGCGGCGACTTGGTCCGGTTGCGCCCTATTTCATCGATGCAGAGGCAGGACCGCCGGGACGCGTGCCGGTCGGCGGGCTGACCGTGATCCGCTTTTCGAACAATCATCTCGTCTACGCGCTCACCTGGTTCGCGCTCGCGGTGATGGTTGCCGGTGCCGCAGCGATGCTCGTGCGCAGCCAGCGGCGCGACGCTGCATGAGCGCCCCGCTCCCGCCGCTCGATACGACCGGGCGCGACAATCTGCGGCAATTGATCAATTTGCGCTGGCTCGCGGTCGGTGGCCAGTTCGCGACGATCCTGGTTGCGCAATTCCTCATGGGTCTGACGCTGCCGCTGGCGCCGATGCTACTGGTCGTCGGCGGGCTGGTCCTGCTCAACGTCGTCAGCATCACGCAACTGCCGCGCCGTGTCGCGATATCGAATGGCGAACTCTTCGCCAGCCTGTTGCTCGACGTCGGCGCGCTTACCGCCCTGCTCTATCAAAGCGGCGGCGCAACCAACCCGTTCATCGCGCTGTATCTCGTCCAAATCGTGCTCGGCGCGATCCTGCTCGAGGCGTGGTCGAGTTGGGCGCTGGTCGCGGTGACGATCGCCGCCTTCGCCCTGCTCGCCGAGGTGCATATGCCGCTGCTCTTGCCGCAGCGCTTCTCCTACGACTGGAGCGATCTGTATGTGCTCGGTTCGCTGATCTGCTTCGTGCTGATCGCGGTGCTGATCGTCGGCTTCGTCACGCGGATCAACCGAAACCTGCGGATGCGCGACGCGCGGCTCGCGACGATGCGCCAGCAGGCCGCCGAGGAGGATCATATCGTCCGGATGGGGCTGCTCGCGACCGGCGCGGCGCATGAACTCGGGACGCCGCTCGCCTCGCTCTCGGTGATCGTCAACGATTGGGGGCATTCCCCCGCGTTGCGTGCACAGCCGGGGCTCGCCGAGGAAATCGAGGACATGCGGGTCGCGCTGACCCGCTGCAAGACGATCGTCACCGGCATCCTGATGGCGGCGGGGGAAGCGCGCGGCGAGCATCCGACGATCACCAGCGTCCATCGCTTCTGCGACGAAGTGGTCGCCGAATGGCGCGTGCAGAATTCGGACGACGCGATCGTCTTCCGCAACCGCTTCGGCAACGATCGTGCGATCGTCGCCGATACCGCGGTCAAGCAGATGATTTGGAATTTGCTCGACAATGCCAAGGAAGCGTCGGGCCAGCCGATCACGCTCGAGGTCGCCCGCGACGGGCCGTCGCTGCTGTTCGCGGTGAGCGATACCGGCCCGGGCTTCGCGCCCGAGATGCTTGCCAATATCGGCAAGCCGTATCACTCGACGCGCGACCGGCTCGGCAGCGGGCTGGGGCTGTTCCTCGTCGTCAACGCAATGCGCAAGCTCGGCGGGTCGGTCGAAGCGCGCAATCGCCCGAGTGGCGGCGCCGTCGTCACTCTGACCTTGCCGCTCTCGGCACTGGAGTGGGATGGCGTATGAGCGAGAAGCATCTGTTGATCGTCGAGGACGATGGCGCGTTCGCCCGCACGCTGCGCCGCTCGTTCGAGCGCCGCGGCTATGTGGTCGAGGTCGCTGCCGACCAGGGAGCCGTGACGAGCGCGCTTGCCGAGCGTACGCCCGATTTTGCGGTGGTCGATCTCAAGCTCGGCGCGACCTCTGGGCTGGCGTGCGTCCAGGCGATCCACGCGCATGACGCGACGACGCGGATCGTCGTGCTGACGGGCTATGCGAGCATCGCGACCGCGGTCGAGGCGATCAAGCTCGGCGCGACCAACTATCTCGCCAAGCCGTCGAACACCGACGATATCGAGGCGGCGTTCGGCCAGACCGTCGGCGCGGCGGCGGGCAATGTCGACACGCCGCTGACCAACCGCCCGACCTCGATCAAGACGCTCGAGTGGGAACATATCCACCAGACGCTCGCGGCGAACGATTTCAACATCTCCGAGACGGCGCGCCAGCTCGGAATGCACCGCCGCACCCTCGCGCGGAAGCTCGAGAAGCAGACCGTCAAATAACCTTGCCCATTGTGGGCGGCGTGCGGCCAAACGCGCATCCGTGCGTTGCAGCGATCGTCTTACCCGGAGTGTTTCATGCCAGGCCCAAAACTGTTCGAGCCGATCGCCATCGGCGGTCTCGCGCTGCGCAATCGCATCGTGATCGCCCCGATGTGCCAATATTCCGCAGTCGATGGTGCGATGGCCGATTGGCATTTGATCCACCTTGGCCAGCTGGCGCTCTCGGGCGCTGGCCTGCTGACGATCGAAGCCAGCGCGGTGCTGCCCGAGGGGCGGATCAGCTATGGCGATGTCGGGCTGTGGAACGACGCGACCGAGGCCGCGCTTGCAGGCGTCATCGCCAGCATCCGGCGGCATTCCGACATGCCGATCGCGATCCAGCTGTCGCATGCCGGCCGCAAGGCATCGACCGACCTGCCGTGGCACGGCGGCAAGCAGATCACGCCATCGGCGCCGAATGGCTGGCAGACCGAAGCGCCGTCGGCCGCCGCCTTCGCGGAGGGCGAGAACCCCCCGCTCGCACTCGATCGTGACGGCCTTGCCCGGATTCGCGATGCCTTTGCCGCATCCGCCACGCGCGCGGCGCGGCTCGGGATCGATTTGGTCCAGCTCCACGCGGCGCACGGCTATCTGCTCCACCAATTCCTCTCGCCGCTGTCGAACCACCGCGATGACGACTATGGTGGCAGCCTCGAGAACCGGCTGCGCTTTCCGCTCGAAGTGTTCGATGCGGTGCGGGCGGCCTTCCCCGCCGACAAGCCCGTCACGATGCGCGTCTCTGGTACCGATTGGGTCGAGGGTGGTTGGGACGTGGATGGCACGATCGCCTTCGCGCAGGCGCTCGAGGCGCGCGGGTGCGCGGCGATCCACGTGTCGAGCGGTGGGCTCGATCCGCGCCAGGCGATCCCGGTCGGCCCCAACTATCAGGTCCCGCTCGCGCGTGCGGTCAAGCAGGCGGTGACGATCCCCGTCGTCGCGGTCGGTCTCATCACCGAGTTCGAACAGGCCGAGGCGATCATCGGCACAGGCGATGCCGACATGATCGCGCTGGCGCGGACGATCCTCTACGATCCGCGCTGGCCGTGGCATGCCGCGGCGCATCTCGGCGCGCGCGTCGCCGCGCCAAACCAATATCTGCGCTCGCAGCCGCGCCAGCACAGCCGCTTGTTCGACCTGCCGGACTGATCGGGCGCAGTCGTCGCCGGCCTGCCCCCGACCATTAATCGAACGTGGCGGCTGGCCGTTACGCCGCCGCGCTCATCGCGCTGCCAATCATCGCCGCGACCATATTGCCTTCGATCGGGCGGCTGAAGAGATACCCCTGAATGCTGCTGCACCCCTGCCCGCGCAGCTCGCTCAGTTGGTCGCGGTCCTCGACACCCTCGGCGGTCGTCTCCATGTGGAGCGCGGTCGCCAGGTCGACGATCGCCCGGACGATCGCCGCCGCGCTGCGGTCCTCGGCGACCGCGTCGACGAAACTCTTGTCGATCTTGATCTTGTCGAACGGGAAGCTGCGCAGATAGCTGAGCGACGAATAGCCGGTCCCGAAATCGTCGAGCGCGATCCGCACGCCCATCGCGCGCAATTTGTGGAGCAGCGTGACGACGGTCGTCTCGCCATCGAGAAACACCGACTCGGTGATCTCGATCTCGAGCCGGTCGGGGGAGAGCCCGCTATGGCTCAACGCCTGGAAGATGACGCTCGGAAAGCCCGAATTGCGAAATTGCAGCGGCGAGACATTGACCGCGACGCGGACATGCGCCGGCCAGGCAGTCGCTTGACGACACGCCTCCTGCATCACCCAATCGCCGATCGCGATGATCAGGCCGGTCTCCTCGGCAACTGAAATGAACTCGATCGGCGGGACGTTGCCGCGCGTCGGATGCTCCCAGCGCAACAACGCCTCGAAACCGCCGATCCGATCGCGCTTGAGATCGAAGATTGGCTGGAAGTTGAGCCGGAACTGGCCGCTCTGGATCGCTTCGCGCAAGTCGAGCTCGAGCGCACGCCGCTTGCGCGCTGCGGCATCGAGCGCGGGCTCGAAGAAGCGGAATACTCCGCGCCCGTCCTGCTTGGCACGATACAGCGCGAGGTCGGCATTCTTGAGCAACGCGTCGCTGTCGGCGCCGTCGTTCGGGCTGATCGCGATGCCGATGCTGGCCCCGGTAGCGATCTGATGCCCATCGACGAGCAACGGGCTGCGCATCTCATCGAGGATCGCCTGCGCCAAAGCGCGCGGGCGATCGACATCGTCATGATCGGCGAGGATGATCGCGAACTCGTCGCCGCCAAGCCGCGCGACGACTGCATCGCTGGCGATACGCGAGAGGATGTCGCCCATCTGGCGGAGCAAAGCGTCGCCGATCGGATGGCCGAGCGAATCGTTGATCCCCTTGAACCCGTCGAGATCGAGGCACAGCAAGGTCGTGCGCTGTCCGCGTTTGAGCGAACGCTGCAATTCGGACTCGAGCTGCTGGCAGAAATAGGTGCGGTTTGGCAGGCTGGTCAGCGTGTCGTGGAACGCGAGATGCGTGATGCGATGCTCCCGCTCGACGATCCCCGCCGACATCCGGTTGAAGCTCTGCGCGAGCCGCCCGACCTCATCGTCGCTCTCGACCAGCAGTTCGGTGCGCGTGCCTTCCTCGAGCGCGCGCGCGGCCGCATCGAGCGCTGCGATCGGACGGGCGATTCCGTTCGCCAAGCGGCGGCTGCCGAGCAGGACGAGCAGCAGCCCCATCACGCCGGCGAGCGCGATACCGACCTCCATCGTGCGATACGCCGCCATCGCCGCTGCCCAGGGATAGCTCAGCAACAGGACCGCGCTCGGCTTGCCCGCCGGCCCGAGCAACGGCTTGGCGAGCGCCAGCGCATCGCCATCGCGCAGGGCCAGAAACGCCGGCTCGCTGCGTCCGCCGATTGCGGTCGCGACGAATGCGTCGAGCGCCCGCGACCCGGCAACGTCGCTCGATACGCCGTGCCACGATCCCTTCGCATCGCGTGTCAGGATCGTCGCGGCGAGCGGGATAGCGGACAGATGCTGCAACGCCGCCATCTCGGCGCGATCGAGCGGAAGCGCGAACGTGACCCAACCGATTTCATTCGGGGCGAGGACCGGTGCGACGATGAGCCGGAATGCGCCGGTTCGCGTGGCGATGACCGCCTCGGTCCGGCCGCGCGCGAGGGTGGTCGGCACGCTCGCGATCGCACGCCGAACGTCACCCGAGCCAGTACCGAAAACTTGCCCCTGAAGATCTACGAAGAATGCCTGCGGCACGTCGGCGCGGGTGCGCAACGACGCGAGGGCAGACTCGATCGTCGGCCGATCGCCGCTCGCGACCGCCGAGCGGAAGCCGAAATCGCGCGTCAACACCGACGCGCTGTCCATAAGCGCGTGCGCGCGCATCGCCCAAATACGATCGTAGACGCTGCCGCTCGTCCGCAACTCGGCGCGGACCGCGTCGCGGGCCTGGCCCCAGATCACGAGCTGCCCGACGATTGCGACAACGAGCAGGCTGGCTGCGAACAGCACGCCATATTGCACCGCGAGCCGCGTGCGCAGATGCCGGAAGCGCCACCGTGGCAGGGCCCGTACGGTCATCTCAGCGCCCGCGAATGGTGTAGGTGGTGGTGTACCCGGTCGCAGTCACCGTGGCCGATTGAGACAGCATATTGTCGGGCGCGCGGATTGATGGATGCCATACGCGGATCGTCGCGCCCCCAACCGGGACGTCCGTGATCGTCGCGTGCCCCTTCGCGTCCGATTGCACCGCATAAGGCGTTTCGACGACGATGATCGACCCGTTCATCGCATCGTGGATGTTACAGCCGAGGGCGACGACTCCGGGCTTGTCGAAGACGACAGAGCGAGTCTCTTCCTTGCCGTACAGCTTCAAGTCGAACTTGCGCGCTTTCGAGAAGGAATAGACGTGGTGGCGCACCTTGTCGCGATTGGGAAAGCTGACCGTCGCCCCGACCGGCACGATCAGCACGTGCGGGACGAACGCGATATTCTGCTGCGCCATCTCGTACGGGCCGCCCGGCTTCATCGCGCCGGCCGGTTTGCGGGGGGTATCGACGAGCACCACCGCACCGGCGAGCGGTTTGCCATCGGCGCCGATCACGTCGACCGAAACGGTCGCGGCGAAGGCCGGAAACGAACATGCGAGCGCCGCGGCCGCTCGGGTGAATCGCATAACATGGATTAACATCACACCCGGCTAAGCCGGAAAGGTGGCGAAAACGTAAAATACGTATTTACGGAACCCTAAGGGTCTTTCCCTAGGCAACAGGCCGCGCCTGCACTTCAATCGGCGCGGGTAGGCGTATCATGTTTCGACACTTTCAGGCTCTGGTCGTTTGCGCGCTCGCCTTGCTGTGCGCCTCTCCCGCCTTCGCCGGCGAATTGCGCCAGGGCGGCAAATTGATGCTGACGAGCGGGGTCTCGACCGTCGAGGGATCGGCCGGCGGCGGACTGGCGACTTGGGCGCTGATTGCCGGCAATGAGACCGATGCCGGGATCGGCGGCAGCGCGCATGCGACCATCGTCGCGCTGCCCGATTTCGACCTGAAGAGCGTCGGCGGCGCGATCGGCCTGCACAATCGCGTTGAATTCTCCTACGCGCACCAGAGCTTCGACACGCGCCGGGCGGGCGCGACGCTCGGGCTCGGGCGCAACTTCACGTTTGGCCAGGACGTGTTCGGTGCAAAACTGCGCGTGATCGGCGATGCGGTGTATGATCAGGACCGCGTGCTGCCGCAAATCTCGATCGGCGTGCAGTATCACCGCGCCACCAAGAGCGCGATCATCGCGGCGGTCGGCGGCAAGCACGCCCAGGGCACCGATTTCCTGCTGTCGGCGAGCAAGGTCGTGCTCGCGCGCAGTCTCGTTCTCGGCGCGACGGTTCGCTTCACCAAGGCCAATCAGTTCGGGCTGCTCGGTTTTGGCGGCGACCGGAGCGATGCCTATCACGCCGAATTCGAAGGGTCGGCTGGTCTGCTCGTCTCGCGCCGCCTGCTGCTTGGCGCCGAGATTCGCACCAAGCCCGACAATCTCGGTTTCGCGCGCGAGCGCAAAGCGGTGGATGCGTTTGCGGCGTGGCAATTCGAGCGCCACCTGACGGTGACTGCCGCCTATGCCGATCTCGGCAGTATCGCGACCTTCAAGCGCCAGCGCGGCGCATTCCTTTCGCTCCAGGCGAGCTTTTGAGATAGGCGCGTTCCCATGGTACTTCTTGCTCTCGCGCTCGCGCTTCAGACCACGCCGCCTGGCGAGGATCCCGTCGATCCCTATCCGCACAGCAACGCCAACGCCGGAGCGACGCCGTTCAAGGGCAGCGCGATGCTCGCCGCGTTCCACGGGCGCGCAGGCGTGGACCGGATCGCCGACGATCTCGTCACGCGCATCGTGATCGACCCGCGGATCGCCGATATCCTCAAAGGCCAGGACGAGGTGCGGTTGCGGCGGCTGCTCAAGGAGCAATTCTGTTACATCCTCAACGGCGGCTGCGGTTATAGTGGACGCACGATGCGCGAAGGCCACAAGAATCTCGGACTGCAGACGGCCGACGTCGGTGCCCTCGTCGAGGATCTCCAGGCGGCGATGCGCAAGGAAGGCGTGCCCTTCGCCGCGCAGAATCGCTTTCTCGCCAAGCTCGCGCCGATCAAGCGCGATGCGGTTGAACGCTAGGTTCGCTGACGCGTCCGCACGTGTGACAGGTCTGGACGTCGCGGGTAGAATGCCTATATACCGACCGGTATGAATAGCGTTTGCTCCCCCTCGGCGCCGAAAGGCAGGCCGCGTGAGTTCGACATTGACGAGGCACTGGGCCAGGCTTTGCTGGTGTTCTGGCGCAACGGCTATGAGGCCGCGTCGATGACCGAGCTGACCAGTGCGATGGGCATCACCAAGCCAAGCCTGTACGCTGCGTTCGGCAATAAGGAGCAGCTGTTCCACAAGGCGCTCGACCTCTACGAGCGCGAAAAACTGGCCTATATGACGTCGGCGCTCGAAGCACCGACGGCGCGCGGTGTCGCCGAACGCTTGCTGCGCGGATCGCTCGAAATGCAGATGAGCACGTGCGATCCCAAGGGTTGCCTCGGGGTGATCAGCGCCGCGACCTGCGGCGCCGAGGCCGAACCCATCAAGGCCGAGGTCGTCAAGCGGCGCGCCTCGTCCGAGGCAGCGCTGGTCAAGCGCTTCGCCGAGGCACAGGCCGCGGGCGAATTCCCCGAAGGCATGACGCCCGAGGCCCTGACCCGCTTCCTTTTCGCGATCCTGCAAGGCCTCGCGCTGCAAGGCGGATCGGGCGCGACCTGCGCTGAGCTTTCGCAACTCGTCGAGACCAGCATGGCGGTTTGGCCGACCCAATAAAAACTTGTCGATAAATATTCGGACCGGTACAGAATGCCGTTGACGCACTCCTTTGGCGCTTTATATACCGAACGGTATTGAAGCTGGATCCTAACGCGGAACCGGTAGCGGCAAAAGGGTCTGTGCCCATGACCAACACGATCACCTGACTGAAGGGTCCGGCGGTAATGCCGCGGGCCTTTTCTACACTTTCCAAAGCTTGATCAGCAGGAAGCATGTGCGTCCTGGCATGATTTCTCACGCCCATCGCGCGGCTACCGCAGACGAAGCCTCGTCTGCGTAGGGGGCTGCTCGTCTGTCCGCCAAAGACCCAAGAGGGGGATTTTCCATGGCCTATCTCGACCTCGACAATATGTTCGCAGCGCCCGTCACCAGCCGCAGCCAGACGCCTGCCACCGCTGGGCTTGCCGGGTTCTCGGCGCTCGAATGGAGCGTCATTGCGCTGGCGCAACGCGATACGCTCGGCAGCCTTACCACCCCTGGCCGCCTGGCGCGCGCGCTTGGCGGCGTATTCGGGCGCGGTACCGCATCGCGGCTCGCCGATCCGAAGCTGGAAGCGCTCCGCCGCGCGGCGGTGCACGCCCGGCATCGCGGTTTCGCCCTGCCAACGGCTGAAATCGCGCATTTCCATTCGGTCGGCTTCAGCGAGGCGCAACTCGAAACGCTCATCACCAGCGTGACCGGAATGCGCGTCGGCCGTACCGACCGGAGGATCTTCGCATGAACATGATCGCACCGATCGATACGACGCAGGAGCTTCGTACCGAATCCGACGTATCAAAACCAAGGCGTTGGATGCGCTGGCAAAAACGCGCGGCTGTCCTGCTGCCGATCGCGGTCGCCGGGGTCGTCGGCGTCAAGCTGTTCGACCATTCCGACGCGGTCGCAGCGCTTCCGCCGCCCGCCGCCGTGACCATCGCCACGCCGTTGGTGCGCCAGGTCAGCGAGTGGGACGACTATGTCGGCCGCTTCGCGCCTAGCCGTAGCGTCGAGGTTCGCCCACGCGTCGCGGGTGAAGTGACCGGGGTGCATTTCCACGACGGCGATGTCGTCCGCCAGGGCCAATTGCTGTTCACGATCGACTCCCGCCCCTTCGCCGCCGCGCTCGCCGAAGCACGCGCCAACGAGGCGAGTGCGCAAAGCGCGCTGGTGCTGGCGCGCACCGATCTCGGCCGCGCGACGCGGCTGATCGCCGACGATGCGGTTTCGGCCGGCGAAGTCGATGCACTGCGCGGGAAGCTGCAGGCGGCACAAGCCGGCCTCGCGGCGGCGCAAGCCCGCGTCCGGGCGCGCGCGCTCGATGTGTCCTTCACGCAGATCCGGGCACCGATCAGCGGACGCATCTCGGATCGCCGCGTCGATGCGGGCAATCAGGTCGCCGGCGGCGAAGGCACCGGCGGCACGGTGCTGACGACGATCAACGCGCTCGACCCGATCTACTTCACCTTCGACGGTTCGGAGGCGTTGTTCCTCAAGACGCAACGCAACCGCCAGCCGGGTGCCGCTGCGCCTGCGGTCGAGATCCAGTTGCAGGACGAGACGAGCCATCGCTGGAAGGGCAAGCTCGACTTCACCGACAACGGGCTCGACACGCATTCGGGCACGATCCGCGGGCGTGCGGTGCTCGCCAATCCGGGGCTGTTCCTGACGCCGGGGATGTTCGGCAACATGCGGCTCGCCAGCGCCGGGACCAGGCCCGCTTTGCTCGTCCCCGACGATGCGGTGCAGACCGACCAGGCGCGCAAGGTCCTGCTCACGGTCGATGGCAACAATGTCGTCACCGCCAAGCCGGTCGTGCTCGGCGCGGTGGTCGACGGGATGCGCGTGATCCGATCGGGCGTGGGCCCGCAGGATCGCATCATCATCAAGGGCACGCAGATGGCGATGCCGGGTGCCAAGGTTGCGCCCACGGTCGGCAAGATCGCGGTTTCGGCGG
The DNA here is from genome assembly GCF_014653575.1 of Sphingomonas glacialis. Classification (GTDB taxonomy): domain Bacteria; phylum Pseudomonadota; class Alphaproteobacteria; order Sphingomonadales; family Sphingomonadaceae; genus Sphingomonas; species Sphingomonas glacialis. The sequence goes on from NZ_BNAQ01000001.1 coordinate 304,155, forward strand.
ATGCATCTGCGCCGACCGCGCAGCCAATCGCGGGCGAAGCGACGCTGAGCCGGTGACGCCCCTACTCGTCACCCTCGCGAAGGCGAGGGTCCCGCTTCTTCTCCTACGACGGGGCAAGGCAGCGGGATTCCCGCCTTCGCGCGGATGACGGGAGTGGCGTCTGTCCGGACCCAATAGCCGATCGATTCATCATTGCCGTTCGTCGCTTCGGCGTCCGCTCTTGGACGCTGCCCGGTGACGTGCGCGCTTCTTCGAGGGACACTGTCCATGCGCTTCTCGCGCTTCTTCATCACCCGGCCGATCTTCGCCGGGGTCATCGCGGTGGTCATCACCATCGTGGGTCTGATCGCCTATTTCACCCTGCCGGTGTCGCAATATCCCGATATCGTGCCCCCCACGGTGACGGTCAGCGCGGTGTATCCGGGCGCTTCGGCCGAAACGGTCGCGGAAACCGTCGCCGCGCCGATCGAGCAGGAAATCAACGGCGTCGACAACATGCTGTACCAGTCGTCGCAATCGACCGGCGATGGCAAGGTGACGATCACCGTCACCTTCAAGATCGGCACCAACCTGGATGCCGCGCAGGTGCTCGTGCAAAACCGCGTCGCGGTCGCGGTCCCGCGGCTACCCGAGGACGTGCAGCGTCTTGGCGTCGTGACACGCAAGACCAGCCCCGACTTCCTGATGGTCGTCAACCTGATCTCGCCCGACAATTCGCTCGATCGCGGCTACATCTCCAATTACGCGCTCACCCAGGTCCGCGATCGCCTCAGCCGCATCGACGGCGTCGGTGACGTGCAACTGTTCGGCGCGCGCGACTATTCGATGCGCGTCTGGATCGACCCCGGCCGTGCCGCCGCGCTCGACCTGACCGCGGGCGAGATCGTCGCCGCGCTGCGTGCACAGAACGTCCAGGTCGCAGCCGGCACGCTCGGCCAGCCGCCCTACGCCACTGGCAACGCCTTCCAGCTCAACGTCGAGACGCAGGGCCGCCTGACCGACCCCAAGCAGTTCGCCGACGTGGTGATCCGCACCGACAAGGATGGTCACCAGGTCAAGGTCTCGGACGTCGCGCGGGTCGAGCTCGGTGCGCAGGACTACGGCGCCAACACCTATCTCAGCGGCAAGCCGACGGTCATCGCGGCGGTCTTCCAGCGCCCCGGCTCGAACGCGCTCGCTGCCGCGCAAGCGGTGTCGGCCGAGATGGAGACGATGTCGAAGAAGTTCCCCAAGGGGCTCGCCTATCGCGTCATCTACAACCCCACCGAATTCATCGCCCAGTCGATCGACGCGGTGAAGCACACGCTGATCGAGGCGATGATCCTCGTCGTGCTCGTCATCCTCGTCTTCCTGCAGAAGTGGCGTGCCGCGATCATCCCGATCGTCGCGATCCCGGTCTCGCTGATCGGCACCTTCGCGGTGCTGGCAGCGGTCGGTTACTCGCTCAACAACCTGTCGCTGTTCGGGCTGGTGCTCGCGATCGGGATCGTCGTCGATGACGCGATCGTCGTGGTCGAAAATGTCGAGCGCAACCTCGAGCACGGGCTCTCCCCGCTCGAGGCGGCGCGCAAGTCGATGGACGAAGTGTCGGGTGCGCTCGTCGCGATCGTGCTCGTGCTCTGCGCGGTGTTCATCCCGACCGTGTTCCTCACCGGCCTGTCGGGCGCGTTCTACCGCCAGTTCGCGGTGACGATCTCGACCGCGACGATCATCTCGCTGCTGCTTTCGCTGACACTGTCGCCAGCGCTCGCGGCGATGCTGCTCAAGCCGCATGGACCGGCGGATTCGGGCAACCGCGCCGCGCGGCTGGTGCGCCGCGCGGGCGACGCCTTCAACCGCGGCTTCGAGCGGATGAGCGAGGCCTATGGCCGCATGACGCTGCGCCTCGTCAGCGCACCGCGCAAAATGATGCTGGCGTATGGCGCGCTGATCGCGCTGACCGCCGTCGTCTTCACCGTCACGCCGTCGGGCTTCGTGCCAGCACAGGATCAGGGCTACTTCCTGACGATTATCCAGCTGCCGCCGGGCTCGGCGGTCGATCGCACCGATGCCGTGATGCAGAAGGTCGCCAAGCGCATCCTGCCGCTCGCCGGGGTCAAGGGCGCGGTCATGCTTGCCGGCTTCGACGGCCCGTCGCAGACGCTCGCGCCCAACAGCGCCGCCGCCTACATCCCGCTCAAGAGCTTTGAGGAACGTCGCAAGCTCGGCGTTACGCTCGCCTCGATCATGGGCGAGGCGCAGAAGGCGACTGCCGACATCAATGAGGCACGCCTGCTGATCGTCCCGCCGCCGCTGATCCAAGGCATCGGCTCGGCCGGCGGCTACCGCCTGATGGTGCAGGACCTGCAGGGCCACGGTTATCAGGAGATGGGTAAGACCGCCTACGGCCTGATCGGCCAGGCGAACCAGACCAAGGGGCTGGCGCAGGTCTATACCTTCTTCGACACCGCCACCCCGCGCATCTTCGCCGATGTCGATCGCACCAAGGCGAACATGCTGGGTGTGCCACCGGAGCGCGTGTTCGAGGCGCTGCAGGTCTATCTCGGGTCGGCGTTCGTCAACGACTTCAACCTGCTCGGTCGCACCTACCGCGTCACCGCCCAGGCCGATGCACCGTTCCGCAACACCACTGCCGATATCGCCAACCTCAAGACGCGGTCGAACACCGGGCAGATGGTGCCGATCGGATCGGTCTCGACCTTCCGCGACAAGACCGGGCCGTATCGCGTCGTGCGCTACAATCTGTTCCCGGCGGTCGAGGTCGATGGCGATACCGCCAAGGGCAGCTCGTCGGGCCAGTCGCTCGTCGCGATGGAGAAGCTCGCCGATACCGCATTGCCGACGGGGTACGCGCATGAATGGACCGGCATCGCCTTCCAGCAGAAATCGGCGGGCAGCACGGCGGGGCTCGTCTTTGGCATGGCGGTGCTGTTCGTCTTCCTCGTGCTCGCCGCACAATATGAGAGCCTGACGCTGCCGCTCGCGATCATCCTGATCGTGCCGATGTGCCTTTTGGCCGCGATGACCGGGGTGAATCTGCGCGGGATGGACAACAATGTCCTGACGCAGATCGGCCTCGTCGTGCTGATCGCGCTGGCCGCCAAGAACGCGATCCTCGTGGTCGAGTTCGCCAAGCAGGCAGAGGAGGAAGACGGCCTGTCGCCGGTCGAGGCAGCGGTCCGCGCCGCCAAGGACCGGTTGCGGCCGATCCTGATGACGAGCTTCGCCTTCATCCTCGGCGCGGTGCCGCTGGTGATCGCCGAAGGGGCTGGCGCCGAACTCCGCCAGGCGCTCGGCACGGCCGTGTTCTTCGGGATGATCGGTGTGACCGGCTTCGGCCTGCTGTTCACCCCCACCTTCTACGTCGTCGCGCGCGCGCTGGCGAAGCGGCTCGAACGCCGCCGCCCCGCCCCGCACGCGACCCATGGCCCCGCCGCAGCGCCCACGCTGCAGCCAGCCGAATAGGAACGATGATGAAAGCCATCCTGCTCACCAGCCTCTCCGCGCTCGCGCTCTCCGCTTGCGCCGCTGGCCCCACTTATGTCGCCCCCCTGCCCCCACCGACCGCCGCCGCGCCGTTCGTCACGTCAAACGCCGCGACGGTCACCACCGATGCCGAGCTGAACTGGTGGCGGATGTACCGCGATCCCGTGCTCGACGGGCTCGTCGCCGATGCGTTAGCGGCAAACACCGATCTACGCGTCGCGGTCGCGCGGCTCGACACCGCCCGCGCCTCGCTGCGCGGCGCCAAGACCGACCGCGAGCCGCAGGTGAATGCCGGCGCGAGCGGCAATTACGCACGGTCGTCGCAACTCCAGAGCCTGCCCGGCTTGGCACGCGAGCGCGCCACCTACGACGTCGGCCTCGACGTCAGCTACGAGCTCGACCTCTCGGGCCGAGTCCGACGCAACGTCGAGGCGGCACGCGGGGATGTCGGCGCGGCGCAGGCCGATGCCGATGCGGTCCGCGTCTCGATCGTCGCCGCGACGACGCGCGCCTATGTCGATGCCGCCTCCTCGGCCGAGCGGCTCGCGGTGGCGCGGCGGATCGTCGACCTCCTCGAAAAGTCGACGACGCTGACCGGCAAGCGCGTCGACGCCGGGCGCGCTACCCGGCTCGACCAGGTCCGCATCGCGGCGCTGCGGGACCAGCGCGCCGCGCTCGTCCCGCAGATCGAGAGCGAGCGGCAAGCCGCGCTGCTCCGCCTGGCGACGCTCACCGGTCGAACGCCGCGTGACCTCCCCGCCAGCGCCAGCGCGCGCAGCACGACGCCGCGGCTCGACCAGCCGATCCCGATCGGCGACGGGGCGGCTTTGCTCGCCCGACGCCCGGACGTTCGCGCCGCCGAGCGCCGCCTTGCCGCGTCGACCGCGCGGATCGGGGTGCAGACCTCGCAACTCTATCCGCAGATCTCGCTCGGCGCCTCGATCGGCTCGACCGCGACGACGGTCGGCGATCTGTTCACCGGCGGTCCGGTGCGCTGGCTGCTCGGGCCGCTGCTCAATTGGTCGCTCAACCAGTCGGCGGCGCGGGCGAAGATCGCCGGCGCCAAGGCCGAGACGCGCGGCGCGCTCGCCAGCTTCGACGGCAGCGTGCTAAGCGCGCTCGAGGAGACCGAGACCGCGCTGTCGACCTATGCTCGCGAACTAGACCGCCGCACCCAGCTCCAGTCGGCACGCGACAATGCCGCGACCGCCGCGCGGATCACCCGCGCGCGCCAGCGCGAGGGGACGATCGATTTCCTCGAAGTGCTCGATGCCGAACGCACCTTCGCCGACAGCGACGCCGAACTGGCAGCCGCCGACGCGCGGATCGCCGATGCGCAGATCGATCTGTTCCGCGCGCTGGGGGGTGGATGGCAATCCCGACAAAGCTGATCGTGCAGGGCGCCGCGGCGGCCGATCAAAGGAGCCATCGGCGGCGCGTCGACCCACACGGACGCGCTCCTACCGGCTAAGCCAGGGCCGCGCCGTACAATCGTCGTAACGCTGGCGTGGTCGGCCAAGGCCCCGTAGGCCCGACCGCACCAATATTCGGCCCGGCTTGGACCCAAAGCGGTTTCGTTTCGTTGCCGTCGCATTCCGTCCTCAAGGGTTGCGATTGCGCCATGCATCATTACTTAGCACGCTAATGATGTCCGAACGATCTAACGTCGAAGCCGCTTATGCTCGCACACTCCTTCCGCTCGCGCGCATGTGGCGGCAATCCGCCGACCGTGCGCTGAGCGGCTTTGGCCTATCCGCGTCAGGCGGATGGACGATCGTCCAAGTCGGGCGCCTTGGTGACGATGTGCGCCAGACCGACCTCGCCGCCGAGCTCGACGTTTCCGCCGCCTCCTTGGTTCGCGTGGTCGATCAGTTGGTCGCGGCCGAACTGGTCGACCGCCAACGCGACGACGTCGATGCGCGCGTCAGCCGCGTCCGCTTGACCGAACGGGGCCGCGCGCTGGTCGCAAAGATCGAGGCGGCGTTCGAGGCCTTGCGACGCGAGATGCTCGCCGATGTCGCCGACGCCGATCTTGCCACCGCCCTGCGCGTTGCCGAGCAGCTCGAGGCGCGCTTTACCCGGAAGCGCAACCGATGACGGGCAATCGCTTCGGCTGGAAAGAGGCGCTGTTCTCGCTCAAATGCCTGCTCGCGGCGGTGCTTGCCTATTATATCGCGCTGCGGATCGGCCTGACGCGACCGTATTGGGCGGTGACGACGTCGTACATCGTGGCGCAACCGCTCGCCGGCGCCGCGCTGTCGAAGGCGGCGTTCCGCGTGCTGGGCACCGTGCTGGGCGCCGCCGCCGCTGTCGTGCTCGTGCCGAACCTCGTCAACGCTCCCGAACTGCTGTCGCTCGGCCTCGCGCTGTGGCTGGGCGTGTGCCTCTACATCTCGTTGCTCGACCGAACGCCACGCGCCTACGTTTTTCTGCTCGCCGGCTATACCGCGAGCATCATCGGCTTCCCCTCGGTCGAAGCGCCGGGTGCGATTTTCACCACCGCGATCCTGCGCGTCGAGGAGATCACGATCGGGATCCTGTGCGGCGCACTGGTGCACGGCTTCGTCTTCCCGCAGACCGTGACCGCGACGCTGCTCTCGCGCGTCAACGCGATCCTCGCCGATGCCGAGCGCTGGTCGCGCGATTCGCTCGCGGGGCTGGCCGACAGCCGGCTCGACCGTGATCGGCGCCGGCTCGCGCTCGATATCAACGAGCTGCACCAGCTCTCGATCCATCTGCCGTTCGACACTGCACGCCTCCAGCCGCGCGTCCGTACGCTGCGCGCGCTTCAAGCTGAGCTGTCGATGCTGCTCCCGCTCGCCAGCGCCGTCGACGACCGTATCCGCGAATTGCTGCGTGGGGCCGACGCGCCGCGGCCCGAAGCGCTCGCGTTGATCGAGGAGGTTCGCGGCTGGCTTGCAGCGGCGCTGCCGATGGCCGAGCGCAACGCCACCGCCGATGCGCTGATCGCCCGCGCCCGCGCGCTCGAGCCGCCGGTGGTCGAGCCATTGTTGTGGCGCGACGCGCTGCGGCTGAGTTTGCTCGCGCGGCTCGCCGAGCTGATCGATGCGCATCGCAATGCGCGCGACTTGCTCGACCAGATGCGCTCGCCCTCGCGCACGCCGCTCAACCCCGGCGTCGCGCGACTGCTGGCGCGGACCGCGCGCCGCCCGCTCCACCGCGACCGTGGCATCGCGCTGCGGGCGGCGGCGGGAACCGTCGCGACGATCCTGATCGGCTGCGTCTTCTGGATCGGGACGGGCTGGTCCGATGGCGCGGGCGCGGTACTGATCGCAGGCGTGTGTTGCGCGCTGTTCGGCAACAGCGACGATCCCGCGCCGTCGATCATGGCGTTCTTCTACGGGACGATCCTCGGCCTGACCGTGGCGGCGATCTACGCTTTCGCGATCCTGCCACGCGTCACCGATTTCGTGACGCTGATCGCGGTGCTCGCGCCGGCGATGCTGATCGGCGGCGTATTTCTGTCGCGCCCGCGGACGACGCTGGTCACGCTCGGCGCGTTGCTCGGCGGAATCAATACGGTCGGGCTCAACGATCGCTACGGCGGCAGCTTCGACGGGTTCGTCAATGGCGGCGTCTCGCAGCTGATCGGGACGATCTTCGCGGTCGTCACCGTCGGCCTGTTCCAGACGATCGGCGCCGACACCGCCGCGCGCCGCCTGATCCGCGCCGGCTGGCGCGAACTGGCGCAGCGCAGCAACGCGAAAGGCCCGCCCGACGCCGCGGGCTGGGTCGCGCGGATGCTCGACCGGATCGGCTTGCTAGCGCCGCGGCTCGCGCTGCAGGACAAGGATCCGGGCAAACCGCTGCTCGATGCGTTGAGCGATCTGCGCGTTGGCGTCGCGATCGGCGAATTGCGGCAATTGCGGCTCGACGGCACGCTCGACGACGCTGCGAGCATAACTCCCGTCCTGCAGGGCGTCGGCACGCATTATCGCGCGCTGCGGCCAGATCGCCCCGCCCCACCCGAACCCGAGCTGCTTGCCGATCTCGACAGCGCGATCGGCGATCTGGCGGCCAACCCCGAACCCGCCCGCGCGCGTGCCGGCGTGCTGGCTTTGACGTCGTTGCGCCGCAACCTGTTCCCCGGCGCGCCGGCGTATGGAATCGCGGCATGATCGGCGAAGTCTCGATCGGCGGGGTGTTCGTGCCGACGATCCTGCTGCTGGCGATCGCCGCGCTGGTGCTGACCGCCGTCGTCACGCGGCTGCTGTCGGCGTTCGGCGCGTATCGCTTCGTTGCCTACCGACCCTTGGTCGACCTCGCGCTCTTCTTCCTCATCCTCGGACTCTTGTCCTTGCTGACCGGACCCTCGTTATGAAATCGCTGCTCGCCCCGCTTGGCCGTTCCGCCGTGACGATCGTGATCGTGCTGCTCGCGATCCTCGTCGCTTTGTGGCTGTGGCGCCGCTACGAGACCGATCCGTGGACGCGCGACGGGCACATCCGTGCCGATGTCGTCCGCATCACCCCCGATGTCGGCGGGTTGATCACGCAAGTCGCGGTGCACGACAATCAGCGCGTGAAGGCGGGCGACGTACTGTTCGTCGTCGATCGCCCGCGCTTCGCACTGACACTCGCTCAGTCCGACGCGGCGATCCAGAGCGCGCGCGCGACGCTGCTGCAGGCGCGGCGCGAGGCGCAGCGCGACCTTGCGCTCGGCGATCTCGTCGCCAAGGAAACGCACGAGCAGAATGTCGCGCGCGTTGCGACCGCCAGCGCGGCGCTCGCGCAGGCGCAGAGCGCGCGCTCCACCGCCGCGCTCAACCTCGCGCGGACCACGGTGCGCGCGAGCGTCAACGGCACGGTGACCAATCTCGATCTGCACCCGGGCGACTTCATCGCAGCGGGGGCGCAAGCGATGGCGCTGCTCGATTCGGATTCGATTCGCGTCGAGGGCTATTTCGAGGAAACAAAGCTCGGCAGCATTCATATCGGCGACCCCGTCACCGTCCATCTGATGGGCGAGCCGCGCGCGCTGAAGGGCCGCGTCGACAGCATCGCAGCGGGCATCAGCGACAACGAGCGCAGCATCAGCGCGAACCAGCTGCCGACGGTCAACCCGACCTTCACCTGGGTCCGCCTCGCACAGCGCATCCCGGTGCGCGTCAAGCTGACCGCGGTGCCGCAGGGGGTCTCGCTGATCGTCGGGCGCAGCGCGACGGTAACGGTCGTCCCGCAAGCCCCACAGGTGCACGCATGAGGCGCGGTGTCCTCGCGGGAGCTGCCGCGCTTCTGCTGGCCGGCTGCACCACTGCCGGACCGAACTACACGCTGCCCGATCCCGCCGTGGTCAACCGCCCGAGCGCGCAGGGCGCGTTCGACAGCGGCAAGGAGAAGCGCTTTGCCGATGTCCCGCTGCCCGATCACTGGTGGCAGCTCTATGGCGACACGCGGCTCGACGGGTTCGTCGCGGAAGGGCTTGCCGCCAATGCCGACCTGCGCGTTGCCGACGCCAATCTGCGCCGCGCCGATGCGGTCGTGGCGGAGGTCGCTGCTGGACGGACGCTGTCGACCGCGCTTGGCGGCGGCGCGTCGCTGTCGCGGCCCGCTGGCACCGGCGGATCGCTGCCGGGGACGGTGGGCTACGATGTCGGGCTGTCGCTCGCCTACCCGCTCGATCTGGCAGGCCGGATCAGGCGCGCAATCGAGGCGGCGCAGGGCGATGCCGAAGCCGTCGCCGCGGCGCGCGACAATGTCCGCGTGACCGTGGCTGCCGAGATCGCGCGCAGCTATGCGGCGGCCTGCACGGCGAACATGGTGCTCGCCGCCAACAACCGCGTGCTCGCGCTCCAGCGCCAGACGCTCGGCGTGACGCAGCGGCTGCAACGCGGCGGACGCGGGACGGCCTTCGACGTGACGCGCGCGCAAAGCGCGGTCGATCAAAGCGCTGCGCTGGTTCCCTCAACGATCGCGACGCGCACCGCCGCGCTCTACCGGCTCGCCACGCTGATGGGCCGCGCGCCCGCCGATTACCCGAAGGACGTGGCGAGCTGCGCGACCGCGCCGACGATGCGCAAGCCGCTGCCGATTGGTGACGGCGCAGGGCTGATCGCGCGGCGGCCCGATATCCGCGCCGCCGAACGCTCGCTCGCCGCCGCGACCGCGCGGATCGGGGTCGCCACGGCGAACCTGTATCCCCAGGTCAGCCTCGGTGGATCGGTCGGGCTGACCGGGCCGCTCTCGGCGTTCGGGTCGGGCGATGCCTTCCATGTCGGGCTGGGACCGCTGATCAGCTGGAGCTTCCCCAACCGCCCGATCGTCCGCGCACAGATCGCGCAGGCGGGTGCGGCCGCCGACGCTGCGCTCGCGCAGTTCGATTCGACGACGCTCGAGGCGCTGCGCCAGACCGAGACCGCGCTCTCGGCCTATGCGCGCGAGGCCGATCGCAACGCGGCACTCGCTCGCGCGCAGGCGAGTGCCGCGCGCGCGGCGAACCAGGCGGGCACGCTCTATCGCTTCGGGCGGACCGATTTCCTCGCTCTGCTGAGCGCACAGGCCGCGCTCACCACGGCGCAAGCGAACCTTGCCGCCTCCAACGCGTTGTTGGTCGATCGGCAAGTCGATGTGTTCAAGGCCCTTGGCGGGGGCTGGCAGTTCTGACGCGCCCCAAGGATCAGTGATGAAACAGGTTTCCCTCCCCGATGGCACAAGCGTGCCGGCGCTTGGCCAGGGCACGTGGATGATGGGCGAGGATCGCTCGAACCGCAGCGCCGAGATCGCGGCTTTGCGTGAAGGCATCACGCTCGGCATGACGCTGATCGACACCGCCGAAATGTACGGCGACGGCGAATCGGAAGCCTTGGTCGGCGAAGCGATCGCTGGGCTTCGCGATCAGGTGTTTCTGGTCAGCAAGGCCTATCCGCAGAATGCCGGCCGCGCGCGCCTTCGCGCGGCGTGCGAAGCGAGCCTCAAGCGGCTCGGGACCGATCGGCTCGATCTCTATCTGCTCCACTGGCGCGGCTCTGTGCCGCTGGCCGAGACGATCGAGGCGATGGAGGCGCTCCGCGATGCCGGCATGATCGTGCGCTGGGGCGTCAGCAACCTCGACACCGACGATATGGAGGAGCTGGTCGAAGCCGGTGGCCAAGGCTGCGCGACCGATCAGATCCTCTACAATCTCACGCGACGCGGGCCCGAGCATGACCTGTTGCCATGGCTCGCGGCACGGCACATGCCGATCATGGCGTACAGCCCGGTCGAGCAAGGACGCCTGCTCGGTCACCGCGCGCTGGCGACGATCGCTGCCGCGCGCGACGCGACACCGGCACAGCTCGCGCTGGCCTGGACGATGCGGCGCGACGCCGTGATCGCGATCCCCAAGGCCGGCAGCGTCGCGCACGTCCGTGACAATCGTGCCGCGCTCGATCTCGAACTCGACGCGGAAACGCTGGCAGCGCTGGATGCAGCGTTCCCGCCGCCACGCGCGCGTACGCCGCTCGCGATGCTCTAAGCGGCTTGCCCGATTGCGGCGAGCAGCGTCTGTTCGGACACGATCCGGATCGGCTTGCCCGCGCGGCGCAGCGCTTCGGCCTTGCCATATGCCGGGCTCATCAACGTCGCGCGCGTGAAGCGATCGCCTCCGGCGACGATGAGGACATTGGTGCTCGTACCGACCGAGGTCATCACCTTGGCGCCGAGCGCCGCGAGCCGATGCGCCAATGGCCCATCGCGCGGCTCGCCGACGATCGCGACTCGCTCGCCGAGCAGCGGCCCTGCCTCGGCCGGGGTCGGCGCTGGCCCCGGCTTGCGCGGCGGTGCCAGCCATTTCTCGAGCGAGATCCCAGTCTGCTCGATCGCCTTGACGATCACCCAGCCCGCAGCGCGCGCATCGCTCAGCGCGTCGTGATGGCGATGCGCGATCCCGAGAAAGCGCGCCAGCCCCCCAAGCTTGTGGTTTTCGAGATCGGGCCAAGCGCGCTGGGCGACGCGGACGCTGTCGAGCCACGTCGTCTCGATCATCGGCCGATCGTGCTGCCGGCAGGCCGCCGCGAGCGCGCTCTTGTCGAAGAACGAATGCGCGACCGTGGTGCGCCCGGCGAGATGCCGTTCGACGACCGCGTGCACGTCGCCGAAGCGCGGCTGCCCGACGACATGGTGCGCGGCGATCCCATGGATCCGCGTGTTGAAGATGTTGAACTCGTCGCACGGATCGAGCAGCGTTTCGTATTCAAAGACTTCGCGGCCTCCGCGAAACCCGACAATGCCGATCTGGCAGATGCTGCTCGCGCGCGAACAGGCGGTCTCGACGTCGATCACGACGAAATCGGGCGGCGGGGATTGGAACTCGGCAGACGACACGTCGTCCGGCATAGCAGTTTTCAGGCGGGCATTGTCCACAGGCTTAGCGATTTGCGGCCGCGATCAGCGCCCTGCCCGTGTCGGACAGGCTGCGAAAGGTGATCGACCAGCGCGGTGCATCCATTTCGGCGATGCTGTGCTCCCACGCGTGGCGTGCCAAGCCGCTCAGATGATAGGCGCCGCGCGGAGTCAGCAGCGCGGTGGCCCGCTCGAAGCGGTCGCCGATCCGACGGCGGAAGCGCAGCGTCGCGGGCGCCCCGAGCGAGATGCCGACGACATGCTCGAAGTGCGGCCGGTCGCGGTGCCAGCCGATCCCGGCACCGATATCGTAGCGAATCACCAGCGCTTGGACGAGCGTGCCAGCGGCCAATCCCGCCATCGCCTCGGCACGGCGACGAAGCGGATCGAGCCACGCCGGAATTGGCGAAGCCTCGGCCATCCCGCCGGTGTCGAAGTCGTAATGCCAGCCGAAGCTGTGCGTCAGCCGCTTGCCGAGCCAGCCCTGGAAGCGGAACGGCTCTAGCGCGCAGGCGTCAATTGCAGCGATCAACGCGCCCGCTTCGTCCGCGGAGACGAAATCGTCGACCGCGGTCAGGCCCGGCAGGATCGGGGTATCGAACAGATCACGCATCATCGATCCAAAGACAAAAGGCCGCCCCTTGCGGGACGGCCTTTCCATTGTCGGCCTCAGGCCGGCAACTCTTCAGGCGAGACCGCCCTCCACGAGGGAGACCGAGCTCAAACCCTGTGCCGACTGCGGCGTGAGACAATGAGACATTCGACCACCTCCTTTCCATTGTTGAACGATGACAGGAAGATGGTGACGCCTCCGGGGATTGCAAGATCTCCGAATGTCCGTTCGATCAGAAGCTGAAGCGCCCGCCAAGCGACAGCACGACGGCATGCGCGTTCTGCAGCAGGCCCTTGGTCAGGATGACCGTCTGCGCGGCGGTGCCGGCATAGGCTGCGGTCGCACGGTCGATCGTCGTGTCCTTGAAATCGACATAGCTCGCCGCGGCATCGATCGTCATGTGGTTGCTCATCCGGTAGCTGCCGCCCGCCGAATAGGTCCAGCGGTTCGAATCGGGCACGCGCGCGTCGCGCAGGCCATCCTGTGTCGGCGTCACCGCGCGCTGCACGCCGGCACGCACCGTCGCCTTGGGGCTGACGGCGTAATCGAAACCGCCGGCGAGGCTCCAGCTGTCGCGGTAGTTCTCGGGCAGTGCGACGTTGAGCGGCGCGCCGAGACGGATCGCGTCGAACTTGCTCCAGTTATACGCGACGACCTGTGCGTTGAGCGTCAGCGCTTCGGTTGCGCGCAGGCGGCCACCGACGATCACCTGACCCGGCGTGTTGAACTGTGCCTGGACGCCCGAGAGCGAACGGTTCTGCGCCGCGAGCGGGCCGACCAGCCCGGCAACGGTGAGATCGCCCTTCAGCGTATGCTTGATGCTCGACTTGTAGCTGATGCCGACCGAAACGAGCTTGTTGTGGAGCTGGACGCCCGCGGTCCAGCCGAAGTCCCAGCCGTCGCCGCGCAGCGTCTGGCTGCCGTCGGGCAGTGCCGCCGAGACGTTGGGCAGCGCGTTGCTGAGGTACGCGTCGGTATATTCGACATTGAGCGCGCCGCCGACCCGCAGCCAGTCGGTCAGCACCACGCCGATCGAGGGCTGAATGTCGATCGTGCGCAGGCGCGTCTTGTCGGCGCTGTAGCGCGTCCAGCTATTGGCGTCGTAATCGGTGGTGAAGCTGAACGGCGACGTCACCGCGAGGCCGACCGCGATCCGGTCGTTGATCGGATACGCGACCGATCCGCTCGGCAGCACGCCGTTGTTGATCGGATTGCGCGAGCGGGTCTGTCCGCCGATCGGCGCGAAGGCCTGGCCGGGCCGCGCGATCAGCGTGCCGTTGTCGACGACGTCACCCTTGGGCAGGATTGCAGTCGCGCTGACCTGGACTTCGGTGTCGGTGATCCCGGCGATCGCGGCAGGGTTCCACCACAGCGACGACGGTCCCGTGTCGGCGACTTCACCCGAGAACGAACGCCCCGCGCCGACCGTGGTCTGTGACTGGAGATAGAAAGCATCGGCGTGCGCAACGCCGGCGAAGCCGACGGTCGAGACGAGTGCAGACGCGGCCAGCAACGGGGCCTTGCAACGGATAACCATGATATATTCCTGAACTGACTTTTCGAGGGGGAAGAAAGAAAGTGGGCTCAGCGCACGCGCGTCCACGTCTGCGTCTTGCAGAGCGGGAAGAAGACGCAGCCGCGCAGCTTGAGCCGGTCGCTGCCAACGGGGGTGATACGACCGCTATAGGTGTGGCCGTCCTCGGCATTGTAGACTTGGCCGTTGGCCCATACGCCGTCCTTGTCGGGTGCAAAGCCGCTCAGCATCAGCATTCCCTGGACAGGACGCGTGCGCAGCTTTTCATCCGAATTCTTGGCGTCTTTGAGCGAAGGATTGGCGCGGATCGCATCGGACGTGACGACTTTACCGCAGATCGAGGCGCCGCAACGGCTGATCTCGACAATGGCATTGAGCGTCTCAGTCTTCCAGCGGCCGATCACGGTGTCGGCGGTGGCGGGGGCGCCGGCGAGCAGGGCGCCAATGAGCAGCAGGGACATGTACGTTCCTCTCCAAGCACCACCATCTCGGTGGTGCAATCGTGGTTGCCGTGCTTGAGCGATCCCCGCACGGTCGGTTCTGGTGTCGCTCCGTTTCGGCCCTAATGGCGAGCCCGTTGACGTATGCGGCAGATGGCTCGCAGTAGATTCGTATGCCGACAAGTCAAGCACTTGTCGGTACAGCGCGGGCAAACCGACCCGGCAACACCGCAAGATCGCGCTTCCCCAACGCGATGAAATCCGCAACACACAGGCCAAGACGTTGATCGCCACGCATTCGACAAAGGAGCGTGTCCGTTGCTCGCCGGTGGTCCGGCAAGGGTCGGCGTCCTTGGATCGAGGGCGTGAATGAAAGAGCCGATGCAGGATCTGACGGGGATCAACGAGGTCGCGCGCATGCTCGACATCACGCCCCGCACGTTGCGTTTCTATGAGGATAAGGGGCTGATCACGCCCTGCCGGGTCGGCGCGATCCGCGTCTATACGCGGCGCGAGATCGCGCGGATGCGGTTGATCCTGCGCGGCAAGCGGCTCGGCTTCACGCTACGCGATATCGTCGAATTTCTCGATCTCTACGATACCGATCCGCAGCATGTCGAACAGATGCGCGCGCTAGCGCAGCGATGCCGCCAGCGGATCGACCGGCTCGCCGCGCAGCAGGAGGCGATCGCCGAGACGCTCGTCGAGCTCGAGAAGATCGAGCGCGAAGCCTTGGCACGCGTGCCCAAACCCCGCGGCTCGCGTGTCGTCCTGTCGTCGGACGCTGCGCCGCGCGAGGCCTAGCCGTCCGATCACGTGTCGTCGTGCTCGCGCGCAAGGATCAGCGCCAGCACGTCGGCGATGATCTGCTGCATCGCGTGCTGTGCCGCCAGGCCGTCCCGCGCCTCGATTGCACGCAGCACCGCGCCGTGCGCCGCGAGATCAGCGCTGCGGCCCTTGAAACGATTGGTGAAGCGAATCGACGAGCGCAGCGCGGTCGTCACGACGTCCTCGAACTGCGCGAAGAACGGGTTGCCGGCGGCGCGCAGGATCGCGACGTGGAACGCGATATCGGCGTCGAGCGAGTCATCCTCGCCCGCCTCAGCCGCGACCATCCGCGCGTAGCCCGCGCGGATGGCGATGAGCCCGCCCGCGCCCGCATTGCGCGCGGCAAGCTCCGCTGCGGCGGGCTCGATCGCGATGCGGAGCTCGCTGAAATGCCGCAGCAGCCCGAGCGAGAATTTCCGCTCGAGCAACCAGCCGAGTACATCGGCATCGAACAGGTTCCACGACTCGGCCGGCTGGACGATCGTCCCCTGGCGCGGCCGGGCCGACAGCAGCCCCTTGGCGGTGAGCATCTTGACCGCCTCGCGTGTCACCGACCGGCTGACGCCGTGCTGGCTCGCGAGATCGGCTTCGGTCGGGAAACGCTTGTCCGTATACACCCCCGTCACGATCGCCCGCCCCAACGCATCGAGCATCCCGTGCGTAAGATTGCGTCCGAGCGAGCTGCGGACGTCGTGCGGCTCGGGTCCTTCGCCGCTGGTCACAACGACGCGCGAGCAGCGCGCCAGGCAGCGATCAGGCCATCAGCCTTGGCGCCGACGCGCGCGGCATCGTCGCCCGGGCGGTAGAGCGCGCCCCCGACGCCGATCCCCTCGGCCCCCGCAGCAAGCCATTCCCCGAAATTGTCGGCCCCCGTGCCGCCGACGCCCCACACCGCGACATGCCGCGGCAGCACTTCGCGGATCGCCTTGAGGTAGTTCGGGCCAAGCGCGACCGCCGGGAACAGCTTGATCCGCCGCGCACCCGCATCGATCGCGCGGAACGCCTCGCTCGGCGTGACGAAGCCCGGCATCGGCTCGAGCCCCAGCTCGACCGCGCGCGCGATCAGCGCGGGCGCGGTGTTGGGCGTGACCATCACGGTCGCCCCGGTCGCTGCCAGCGCCTCGACCCCGGCAAGATCGAGCACCGTGCCCGCGCCGATCGCCGCAGTGTCACCGAACGCCTGCTGGATCGCGGCGATGCTGGTGAACGGATCGGGCGAGTTGAGCGGCACCTCGATAATGCGAACGCCGGCCTTCACGAGCGCCTCGGCGACGGGGAGCGCCTCATCGGGCCGTATCCCACGCAGGATCGCCACGACGGGCGGGGCACCAGCGGCCAGCAGATCGTCGATCGTCATCGGTCAGTCTCCAACAAGGCAAGCCCGGCGAGCGCACAGGCATCGCCATCGAGCAATTTCGTATCGATCCCGCGCGCGACGAGCGCGCGGGCATAGCGGGCGCAGAGCGCGGGATCGCCGATCAAGCCGATCGTCTCGCCCGCGGCGGGGGCGACCTCGGCGACCTCGCGACCGATCAGCAGGCCCGACAGATAGCCGGCGGCCCAATCGGGCGAACGCCCGTCGATGAGCTGCGCGCTGCGCGCCTCGAACAGCGCGCCGAGCACAATGTCTCTGTCGTTCGCCCGCGCGAGACCGTGGGCGAAGCCTGCCTGCTCGGCGGCAGGGTCGGCGTCGCCCTGGCTGGCCGCGCGCAGCAGCGTCGAGCGATCGCGCAGCAGCGCGAACAGCTCGCCGGTGAAGAAGGTCTGGAAGCCGGTGATCCGCCCATCCTCGATCGTCGCCCATTTGCTGTGCGTCCCCGGCAGAGCGAGGCGATGGCGTCCCACGCGCAGCGCAGGATCGCGCGCGATCGCCCCGAAGAGTTGCGTTTCCTCGCCGCGCATCACATCGGGGCCGCCCGACGGCGCGGTGCAAGCGAGCCCGGCCATGATCGTGACCGGCACCCCGTCGAGCGCAACCTGCCCAGCCCCGGCGAGCCAGCCCGCAACGTCGGCAGGACACCCCGCATAGGGCACTTCGATCCAGCCGTTGCGCGACCCGACCATGCCGCACAGCGCGATCGACTCGGCAGCGCCGTCGGCGCGCCACGGTGCAATCGCGTCGCGCAGCGCCGCCTCGGGCGTGCCGTCGAGCGCGCCGATACCAGCGCCCTCGGCGCGCGCGACGACCGCGCCGTTTTCGATGCGGAACAGCCGCAACCGGCTGGTGCCCCAATCGCCGACGATGCGGTAGCTCATCGCACGATCCTGACGGCAGGAAGCGGTAGTCCGGGGGCAGGCGCATCGAACGCGAACAGCCCGCCAGCAAGCGGTTGCGCGGCGAGGTCGGCGTCGGACAGTCCGGCGCGCGCGGTGGTGACATAGCCGGTCCGCAGATCGGGCCCGCCGAATGCCACCTTCGTGACATTGGCGCAAGGCAGGGCGACGCGCATCAACACGCTGCCGTCGGGCGCGTAGCGCCGCGCTTCCCAGCCACCCCACAGACCGACCCAGACACACCCTTCCGCATCGACCGTTACGCCATCGGGATTGCCATCCTCCGGCGCGATCGTCGCGAACAGCGTGCCGTCGCGCAATTGCGCATCGGTCGCGATGTCGAAGCGGTGGATCGTGCCAGCGAGCGTATCGACATGATAAAGGAAGCGCCCGTCGGGGCTGATCGCGGGGCCGTTGGTGATCGTGCATTCGCCGCCGACCACGGCGATGCTGTCACCGTCGTAGGTGTGGACCGCGCCGCTCGGCCGCGACTCTTCGTCGTCCATCGTGCCGAACCAGAGCCGGCCCTGCGGGTCGACCGTGGCATCGTTGGTCCGGTTATGATCGGGCATCGGCACCGTCGCGATCGGCGCCCCGAGCGCCGCGCCGTCGAACAGCTGGAGCGCACCGCGATTACCGACCAACAGCGCGCCATCGGCGGTTGGAACGATGAAGCTCGGCGCTCCGCCGACGGCAAAGCTCTCGCGCGTGTCGGTACCCGGATCATAGCGATGGATCGCGCCGGACTTGATATCAACGAACCACAGCACGCCATCGACCCAGGCAGGCCCCTCGCCGAGCGTTGCGGCGACCGGCCAAACCAAACGACTTTGTGACACAGCGCTCTCCGATCCTGACCTCGCGGCCGATAATGTGTGATCGATCATATAATTAAGCCGCGGGGATCGGGCAATCGCCGAAGCGTCGCGGCAAATCGGGTCACGGGCCGCCGCCAGGCTATGCCGCATGCATCCCAATTCTCCGACTTTTTGCGTTATCCCCGCTAGCCTTGCGGTCGATAATCGGGCACCTGCGCCGCATGACCGGCTTACCCCAAGTTCGAACGCCGACAATCAGCCTCATCATCCCGGCGTATAACGAGGAGGACTATCTCCCGGCCTGCTTGGATGCGGTCATGCGCAACGTCGCGGGCAAGGCGTTCGAGATCATCGTCGTCGACAATAACAGCACCGATGGCACCAAGGCGGTGGTCGAGCGCTACCCTTCGGTCAAATATGTGTTCGAGCCGAACAAGGGCATCACGCGCGCACGGCAGCGCGGCTTGATCGCGTCCAGCGGCGATATTCTGGCATATGTCGACGCCGATACCCATCCGCCCGCCGGCTGGATCGAGCAGATCTGGGAGCAGTTCGCCGCGAACCGCGATCTTGCCTGCCTGTCGGGGCCCTACAGCTTCTACGACCTGAGCGGCTTGCGCAATCGCGTGTCGACCGCGTGGTTCGTCGCGGCCCGATCGATCTACGGGATCACCGGCTATCTGATGGTCGGCGGCAATTTCGCGATTCCGCGCCATGTTCTCGAGAAAATGGGCGGCTTCGACAGCTCGATCGAATTCTACGGGGAGGACGTCGACATCGCCAAGCGCGCCAAGCAACAGGGAAAGGTCCTGTTCTCACCGCGCTTCATCATGCCGACATCGGGCCGTCGCATGCAGAAACAGGGCTTTGCGAAGATCGCGGGGATCTACCTCGCCAATTATGCGTCGATCATGCTGCGCGGCAAACCCGCGACCAAAGGGTATGAGGACATCCGCTAGCTCCCCCGTGGACGACATCGTGCGGGCCGGGAACGCTATGCCGCGCTGTACAGCCCGACCCACGCGCGGCCCGATTTGAGAGCGGTTTGTATTTTTCGACACCTACCTCCGCCACCATCGGCTATGGGGATGTGGTACTTGTCCGTTCGTGGGCGATCGTCGGCGCGAGCGAGGGCGCCAACGGCGTCATCCTGCGGGGCTGGTCGACGGCCTTCTTCGTCGCGGCGGTCGGCCGAATCCGGTTTGTCGAAGGGGAGATAGAGACATTACGGTGACCGCCACGGACCCGCTGGCCGATGCCTTCGCCCTGTTCGTCAACAGCACGACCGATCGCGCGCAGTTCCTGCTCGATCCCGCGGGCCTGGTGATGAGCTGGAATCGCGGTGCCGAAATCCTGACCGACTGGAGCGCAGAGGCGATCATCGGACAGTCCTTCATGCTGTTCTACCCCCCCGCCGACGCCGAACGCGGCGACCCCGCCGCCGATCTGGCGCAAGCGCAGAAAGACGTCACGACGCGCAAGGAAGCCTGGCGAATCCGCCGCGACGGTTCCGAATTTCTCGCGGATTCAACGCTCGTCGCGTTGCGCAATCCGGCAGGCGCGCTGCTTGGCTATGGGCAAAGCGTGTACGATATCACCGCGCGTCGCGCCGCCGAGGCAGCGCTTGCCGATAGCGAGCAGCACGTCCGCTCGATCCTCGAAACCGTGCCCGACGCGATGATCGTGATCGACGAACGCGGCCGCATCCTGTCGTTCAGCGCGGCGGCCGAGCGGCTGTTCGGCTATGCCGAGGGCGAATTGGTCGGCCGCAACGTCAGCATGCTGATGCCGAGCCCCGACCGCGACCGCCATGACAGCTATCTCAGCCATTATTTGACGACGGGCGAACGCCGCATCATCGGCATCGGTCGAGTCGTGGTGGGGATGCGTCGCGATGGCACTCCCTTCCCGATGGAGCTTTCGGTCGGCGAGGCGAGCAGCACCGGGCGGCGCATCTTCACCGGCTTCATCCGCGACCTGACCGAACAGCAACGCAGCGAATTGCGGCTGAAGGAGCTGCAATCCGAGCTGATCCACGTCTCCCGCCTCAGCGCGATGGGGACGATGGCGTCGACGCTGGCGCACGAACTCAACCAGCCGCTGACCGCGATCGCCAATTACATGGAAGCGAGCCGCGATCTGCTCGACGCGCCCGATGCCGATACGCTCGGCTATTTGCGCGAAGCGGTCGATCAATCGGCCAAGGAAACGCTCCGTGCCGGCGACATCGTGCGCGCCTTGCGCGACTTCGTATCGCACGGCGAAGTCGATCGCCGCGTCGTTCCGCTGCGCCCGCTGATCGAGGAAGCCAGCGCGCTGGCACTGATCGGCGCGCGCGAGCGCGGTGTAAGATCTTTCTTCGCGTTCGAGAGCGATGCCGCGCACGCCCTCGTCGATCGCGTGCAGATCCAGCAAGTCGTGGTCAATCTGGTGCGCAATGCGGTCGAGGCGGTCGAGATGTCGCTGACGCGCGACGTGACGATCAGCGTGCGCGCGGCGGCGGGCGACATGATCGAGATCATCGTCGCCGACACGGGCCCCGGGATCGATCCCGCGGTCGCGCCACGCCTGTTCCAGGCGTTCGCCACCAGCAAGAAAAGCGGCATGGGGCTTGGTCTGTCAATCTGCAGGACGATCGTCGAAACGCACGAAGGCCGGATCTGGGCGGTACCACGGCCAAACGGCGGAACCGCGTTTCATTTTACAGTCCGCGGCGCGCCCGACGCCACCGACACCCGGACCATTACGTAGCGACGCGGCGTCGCGCTCGCGGCAGGACCGGCGTTCCTATTCCCCGGGTACCTATGTCAGACCTTGCCGCCGCCAAACCGCCCCGCCGCACCCGTATCGTGCTGATCGACGCCGATGAGAGCGTTCGCCGCCAGCTGCAGTTGGCGTTGCAATGGCATGGCTACGAGGTGCGCTCGTTCGGCACCGCTGCGCCGGTGCTGCAGGGTGGCTATGCCGACGCCACCGACATCCTGATTACCGATTATGCCCCGCCCGGCAGCAACGGGATCGCGATCCTGCGCATCCTGCAAAGCCGCGGGTGGGACGGGCGTGCGGTGCTGATCACCAGCAATCCGTCGCACGAGCAGGAACACTGCGCCCGCGCTTCGGGTTTTGCCGCAGTGCTCGAAAAGCCAGTCCACCAGGCCGACCTGATCGCCGCGATCACGTTCAGCTGACCGCGCGATCCCCCGTCTCGGGAACCCGCAACATCGCGAGCGCCGCCAGCGCCATCACGATCGCGGCGAACGCCATCGTCCAGATCGGCTCGGTCGGGAAGAACGCCTTGAGGACCGACCCCATCACCGTCGCGACGAGCAATTGCGGTACGACGATGAAGACGTTGAACAGCCCCATATAGATGCCGAGCTTGGCTTGCGGCAGGCTCGAGGCGAGGATCGCATAAGGCATTGCCAGGATCGACGCCCAGGCGATGCCGACGCCGATCTCGCTCAGGATCAGCCAGTTGGGATCGCGGATCACGAAGAAGCTGGCATAAGCCGCGGCCCCGCACAGCAGGCAGGCGATATGCGTCCGGACCTTGCCGATCCGTGCCGCAAGCCGGGGCAGGACGAGCAGAGCAGCCAGCGCGGCCACGCCGTTATAGACCGCGAACAGCACGCCGACCCAGTCGCCACCGGCATTGTAGGCGGCACTCTTCGGATCGCTCGCGCCGAACATGTACTGCGCGACGACGGGGGTGGTGAAGATCCACATGATGAACAGCGCCGACCAGCTGAAGAACTGCACCAGCGCCAGCCGCTTCATCACGAGCGGCATGCCCGCGAAATCGCCTACGATCATGCTGAGCGCGTTGTCGGTCTTCCCGCCGCGGGCGAGGCGGATCGCGACGATGCTCGCGACGCCGTAGGCGATCAACAGCGCACCGAGCAGATAGACTTCCTTCTGCAACGCGAGCAGCGGCACCGCCGCGACGATCACTACGCCGCCGACGATCCACGCGAGGCTGCGCCCCAGCCCGCGTGCGGCAAGCGCGCGCATCGGTTCGCCCACGCCTTCGACGGGATCGCGCTCGCCGAATGCGGCCATTTGCGCCGGGCTGTATTCCTTGACGTTGCCGACGGTCCACAGCACCGCGAGCAGCAGCGCCGCGCCCCCGAACCAGAAGCTGTAGCGCACCGTGTCGGGCACCCCGCCGAGTGCTGTTCCCGAGACGCCGAGATGCGCCAGCACGAACGGGAAGATCGACCCGACCACTGCGCCCGCACCGATGAAGGCGGTTTGCAGCGCATAGCCCGCGGTGTGCTGGTCCTTGCGCAGCATATCGCCGACGAACGCGCGGAACGGCTCCATCGAGACGTTGATCGAGGCGTCGAGCACCCACAGCGTCACCGCCGCGAACCACAGGATCCTGGCCTCGGGCATGACAAACAAAGCGAGCGCCGCGAGCACGGCGCCCGCGAGGAAATACGGCCGCCGCCGCCCGAGCCGGTTCCAAGTCCGGTCGCTGTAATGGCCGATGATCGGCTGGATCAGCAGCCCGGTCAACGGTGCGGCGACCCACAGATACGAGAGGTCGTCGAGCGAGCCGCCGAGCGTCTGGAAGATCCGGCTCATATTGGCGTTTTGCAGCGCGAAGCCGATCTGAATACCGAAAAAGCCGAAGCTGATATTCCACAGGCCGCCAAAGCCTTGCACCGGTTTTTCGTTCAACTCTGGCCTCCCCTGCCCGGCGCCTGACGATCGGCGGGGCGTGTTTGTCGGCGAGCGTGGCGACAAGCCGGGGGCCGCACAAGCCTGCATACGAATGCGCAGCGCCGCACAAACCCTTGCCGAGCGCCCCACGCGCGTTCCATGACGCGAGGCATGGACACCGTGCACCTCCATCATCAGGGCAACGAGCGCCGCCCGTTGCTCGTGATCGACGACTTCTGGCCTGACCCCGAGATGCTGCGCGAGGATGCAGCGGCGTTGCGGATGGGCGAGATCGGCCCGCATTACCCCGGCGTCCGCGCCGAAGTCCCGGGGCGCCTCGCCGAGACGATGCGTCGCAAGATCGCGCCGTTGCTTGCCACGCATTTCGGGTTCGATCCGGCGCCTGCGGTGTCCGAAGCCTATTATTCGCTCGTCACCACGCCACCCGCCGCGCTCGCGCCGATCCAGCGGCTGCCGCATTTCGATGGTGTCGAGCCGCGCCGGATCGCATTGCTGCTGTTCCTCGGCCATGGCGCGCAGGGCGGCACCGCCTTCTACCGCCAGCGCGAGACGGGCTTCGAAAGCGTCGATGCCGACCGGCTCGATCGCTTCAAGGCAACGCTGGAGGAGGGCGTGCGCACCCACGGCATGCCAGACCCCGCCTATATCGCCGGCGATACGCCGCTCTACGAACAGATCGCGCTACAGCCCGGCGCGTTCAACCGCGCGCTCGTCTATCCCGGCAACACGCTCCACTGCGCGCATCTCCCGCCCGAGGTCGTGCTCAGTGCCGATCCGCTTGCGGGCCGCCTGACGCTCAACCTCTTCCTGTTCGACGACTGAGACCGCGCCGGCGCTAGCCGCCGCTGCTCGCGCGGACGACGAGCCGCGTCGGGAGCGGTGCCGCCTCGCACATCCCGCCGCGCAACTGGCCGAGCAGCGTCTCGACCAGCACTTCGCCCGCGCGCCGCGTATCCTGCACCACGCTCGACAGCGGCGGGCTGGTCAGCGAGGCCGAGGGGATATCGTCGAACCCGACGATCGCGACGTCGTCGGGCACGCGCCGCCCCGCCGCCGCCAAGCCGCGCATCGCGCCGATCGCGATGCTGTCGCTCGCGGCAAAGATCGCGTCGTACGCCACCCCGCGGCTGGCGAGCATCTCGACCGCCGCCTGCCCCGGTTCCTCGGCCGTCGTCGCATCGACGCGCAACATCGGATCGGGGGTCAGCCCGGCGCTCGCCAGCGCATCGAGATAACCGCGATAGCGTTCGAGCAGCTCGGGATAGCGGCTGTCGGCCGAGCCGAGGAACGCGATCCGACGCCGTCCCTGCGCGATCAGATGCACCGTCGCCAACGCCCCGCCGCCGCGATTGTCCGATCCGACGGTGATCCCAGCGGGCCCCGTCCCGACCGCACCCCAGCGCACGACATGCGTCCCCTGCTCGACAAGATGGTCGAGTCGCACGCGGTACGCTTCGTAATCGCCGTAGCCGAGCAGGATGATCCCATCGGCCTTGTGGCTGTCCTGATAATCGACGTGCCAGTCGCCCGACAGCTGCTGGAACGATATCAGCAGGTCGTACCCGGCCTTCGCACAAGCGCGCGTGATCGATCCGAGCATCGAGAGGAAGAACGGGTTGATCGCGGCATCGTCATCCGCCGCCTCTTCGAAAAACAGCAATGCCAGCGTGTTGGACGATTGGCTGCGCAAGCTCGAGGCGTTCTTGTCGACCGCATAATGCAGGCTCCGCGCGATCGCCTCGATCCGCGCGCGCGTCTGCGGATTGACCGATTTCACGCCCCGCAAGGCGCGCGAGACGGTCGGCTGCGAGACGCCCGCCAGCTGCGCGATATCGAGGGAGGTCGGTCGTCTGGCCATCGGGAAAAGCAGGTCCTGCGCTACACGGCACAGGCGATACTGCGCCAAACGATCGGCTGACGACAGCCCATTCGTGAATACGTATGCCCGATCCTTTCGAAATGTGTCTGCCCGAAATATAGCCGTGCCGGGCCAATCGACGCTGTTTCACGACGTCGAGGAAACTGAAGCGAGGATGTGCGGGCCGGGCCCGCCTGATGGGGAACACCACATGACTGATTTCGAGCCGAGCCGCGCTGACCGCGCGTGCGCGCCGCTGCGCCGCATTTCCATGTCGGCACGCCTTGGGCTGTACACCAGCACCGCCGCGATCACCGCTGCCCTGCTGCTGCCAAGCGCCGCCTACGCGCAGGATGCCGCGACGACCGCGAACGCGAACCCGACCGCCAAGGCGCAAGTCGAAGCAACGCCGACCCAAGCCGATCCGACGCCGCAGCCGACGACGCCGGCGCCCGTGACCGCCGCCGACGTTGCGCCGACCACGGACACCACGCCCGACGGCGACATCGTCGTCACCGGCATCCGCGCGGGCCTCGACTCCTCGGCCAAGATCAAGCGCCAGTCGGTGCTGATCGTCGACTCGGTCTCGGCCGAAGACGTCGGCAAGCTGCCCGACGTGTCGATCGCCGACTCGCTCGCCCGCCTTCCCGGCGTCACCGCGCAGCGTCTCGAGGGCCGCGACCAGCGCCTGTCGATCCGCGGTCTCGGCCCCGACTTTTCGACCACGCTACTCAACGGTCGCGAGCAAGTCACCGTCGGTGACAATCGCGGCGTCGAGTACGACCAATATCCGTCGGAATTCTTCAAGACCGTCAACGTCTACAAATCGGCCGACGCGTCGCTCGTCGCCGCCGGCATCTCGGGCACGGTCGATCTGCGCATGCTGCGCCCGCTCGATCAGGCCAAGCGCGTTCTCGCGGTCAGCGCTCGCGGCCAGATGAACGGCATCAAGAACCTCAACCCCGACAGCTCGCGCTACGGCTATCGCGCGTCGGCGACGTATGTCGACAAGTTCGCCAATGACACGCTCGGCATCGCGCTCGGCGCATCGGCGACGCTCACCCCGTCGCAGGACGAGCGCTACAATGCGTGGGGTTATGCCGGTGCCGGTACCGCGGCGAGCCCGTTCGTGCTCGGCGGCGCAAAGCCCTATGTCCAGTCGAACGAACTCAAGCGCTACGGCGGCGTCGCGACGATCGAATGGCGCCCGTCGGAGGTGTTCCACTCGACTTTCGACGCGCTCTATTCGCACTTCGAGGAAACGCAGCACCTGCGCGGGATCGAATTCCCGCTCGGCTTCTCGAGCCCGACGCAAAGCGGCGTGACCGTCGCCAACGGCTTCGCCACGGCGACGACCTTCTCGGGCGTCCATGCGATCCAGCGCAACGACTATAACCAGCGCAAGGCGGAGAACTTCTCGCTCGGCTGGAACAACGACCTCAAGCTCAGCGACAAGATCCACCTCAACGTCGACGCGAGCTGGAGCCATGCGACGCGCACCGACTTCCTGCTCGAGACCTATACCGGCGTCGGCTATGGCGGCGCGGGCCCGGACGACACCGTCCGGGTTTCGCAGCAGGGCAACGGCACCTACAAGATCGTGCCGACGCTCGACTATACCAACACCAGCGTGTTCAAGCTGACCGATCCGCAGGGCTGGGGCTATAACGGCACGCAGGCCGTCGTGCAGTCGGGCTTCCTCAACCGCCCGAGCTTCAAGGACGACCTCAAGTCGCTCCGCGCGAACCTCAACGGCGAATTCGACAACAGCATTATCAAGAGCTGGGAGGCCGGCGCCAACTACAGCCGTCGCGAGAAGACCAGCGCGTACCAGTCGTTCTTCCTGTGCCCCAAGGGCGCCGGCAGCAACTGCACCGTCGCGAGCGGCACCCCGACTTCGGCGCCGATCCCGACCCAGGCGGTGATCGGCAAGATCCCGCTCGACTATCTCGGCGTCCCCGCGGTGCTCGCGCTCGATCCGCTGTATCTGTACAACAACAGCTACAACACGTTCTTCGACAACCGCCCGTCGTCGCTCGTCCGCGACAACGTCGTGACCGAGAACGTCTATACCGGCTACGCCAAGATCAACATCGACGGCGATGTCGGCGGCAAGGCGCTCAAGGGCTCGATCGGCACGCAGGTCATCCACAGCGAGCAGCGCTCGACCGGCCAGATCGCAAGCGTCGTCAACGGCGTCGTGACGATCGCCCCTGCGTCGCAAAAGTACAGCTACACCAACGTCCTGCCCTCGGCGACCATGGCGGTCGAGCTGGTGCCGCTGGGCTATGTCAAGCTTGGTGCCTCGCAGACGATGGTGCGCCCGCGCCTCGACCAGGAGCGCGTTACGCAGGACGTGGCGATCAACATCGCCAATATCGTGCCGAACAACTTCAACCCCGGGCTCAACCCGGTGTTCACCTCGTCGGGCGGCAATGTCGCGCTCCGGCCGTACAAGTCGACCAACATCGACATGTCGTTCGAGCAGTATTTCCGTGGCGGCGGCTACGTTGCGCTGTCGGGCTATTACAAGCACCTCACCGACTTTGTCGATCCGAACAACAGCTACGCGTATGACTTCTCCTCGCTGCTCGGCGCCCTGTCGCCGGCACAGCGCGCGATCGTCACCGCGAACCGGCTGGCGATCGGCAACGTCAGCGCGCCTGCCAACACCGGTCGCGGCAGCGTGATCGGCGTGGAAGGGACGATCTCGCTCCCCTTCAAGATGGTCAGCGAAGCGCTCGACGGCTTCGGCATGTTCGTCTCGGGCAACTACACCGAGTCGGAGATCAAGTTCGTCAGCAACCCAACGCAGGCGATCACCCTGCCCGGCCTGTCGAAGTGGACCGGCAGCGGCACGGTGTATTTCGAGAAGCACGGCTTCCAGGCGCGGGTGAACTATCGCTATCGCTCGTCGTTCCTCGCCGAGGTCGCGGGCCTCTCGGCCAACCCGACCTATCGCACCGCGCGATCGGAAGGCATTCTCGATGCGCAGATCGGCTATGAGTTCCAGAGCGGTCCGCTCAAGAACTTCGCGATCCTGGCGCAGGCGAAGAACCTGACCGACCGTCCGTTCGTGACGTACCAGAATGACGACCCGCGCCAGGTGATCGATTACCAGCGCTATGGCCGTGATTACTATCTGGGCATCACGTACAAGTTCTGACCGCGTGCGACGGCGGACGGCGAACCCTTTCGCCGTCCGCCGTTCCGCGAGTCTAATGTCGAAGAAGCGGGGACGCGGACCATGGCCACTCTATCCGATCCGACCGGACCGATCCGGATCGTCATCGTGGGCGGCGGCACCGCAGGCTGGATGGCGGCCGCCACGTTCGCGCGTTTCCTCGAAACCGGGTTTGAGATCGACCTGATCGAATCCGAAGAGATCGGCACCGTCGGCGTCGGCGAAGCGACGATCCCGCAGATCCGCTTGTTCAACGATGCGCTCGGGCTCGACGAGGATGCGTTCCTGCGCGCGACGCAAGGCACCTACAAGCTCGGGATCGAGTTCGTCGACTGGCTGCGGGCAGGGCATCGCTACATGCACGCTTTCGGCGCGGTCGGGCGCGATGTCGGCTTGCTGCCGTTCCACCAATATTGGCTGCGCGCGCAAAAGCTCGGGTCGGCGCGCGATCTTGCGGCCTATTCGCTCAACAATCAGGCGGCACTCGCCGGCCGGATGCAGCGCGGCCCCGCGCGCACCGCACGCGTATTGCCCGACATGCCGAGCGCGTTTCATTTCGACGCCGGCCTCTATGCGCGCCATCTGCGCCGCTACAGCGAGACGCGCGGCGTCACCCGGATCGAAGGCAAGGTCGTCCGCGTCGACCAGGACGAGCGCGGCGATATTTCGACGCTGCTGCTCGAGGACGGGACGACGCTCGGCGCCGATCTCTTCATCGATTGCACGGGGTTTCGCGGGCTGCTGATCGAGCAGACGCTCAAGACCGGCTATGACGACTGGACGCACTGGCTGCCCGCCGACCGCGCGATCGCGGTGCCGTCGGAACGCAGCACCGCGTTCACCCCGTACACCCGCTCGACCGCAAAGGCGGCGGGCTGGCAATGGCGCATTCCGCTGCAGCACCGCACGGGCAACGGGCTCGTCTATTCCTCGGCGCATTTGAGCGACGACGAGGCAACCGCGACGTTGCTTGCCGGCCTCGATGGCGAAGCGCTTGCCGATCCGCGCCCGATCCAGTTCCGCACCGGCAAGCGTCGGCAAATGTGGAACCGCAATGTCGTCGCGATCGGTCTGTCGGGCGGCTTCATGGAGCCGCTCGAATCGACGAGCATTCACATGATCCAGTCGGCGATCGCGCGGCTGATGAAGCTGCTGCCCGGTCGCACCATCGCGCAAGCCGACCGCGACGAATTCAACCGCCAGAGCGACTTCGAATACGAACGCATCCGCGACTTCATCATCCTCCATTATCACGCCAACGACCGGAGCGAGCCGTTCTGGCAGATGTGCCGCGAGGCGACGCTGCCCGAAACGCTTGCCGCCAAGATCGATCTGTGGCGCGGCAACGGCCACATCACGCGCGAGCATGAGGAGCTCTTCACCGAGGTCGGCTGGCTCCAGGTGTTCGCGGGCCAGGGCGTGATTCCGGCTGGGCACCACCCGCTCGCCGACGCGATCCCCGCCGCCGATCTCGCCGAATTCCTCGATACGATCGACCAGCTCAACGCCCGCGAGGTTGCCCAGATGCCAAGCCATGCCGATTTCATCGCGCGCCACTGCGCCGCGCCGACGCCGGTGGCGGCGTGAGCCTTACCGCCGCGCTGCTGCTCGCGCTCGCCGGTCCGGCGACCGCAGTCCCGGTCGAACAGGTCCGCGCGCGTCTGCCCGAGGACGAGATCATCTATTTCGTCCTGCCCGACCGCTTCGACAATGGCGACCCGGCCAACGACACAGGCGGGTTGACCGGCGACCGGCTGACGACGGGGTACGACCCGACCGCCAAGGGTTTCTATCACGGCGGCGACATCAAGGGGCTTCTCCAGCGGCTCGACTATATCCAGGCGCTCGGCGTCACCGCGATCTGGGTCGCGCCGGTGTTCAAGAACAAGCCGGTGCAGGGCGCGGCAGGGCATGAGAGCGCCGGCTATCACGGCTATTGGATCACCGACTTCACGAAGGTCGATCCGCATTTCGGCACCGACGCCGAGTTCGCGGCGTTCGTCGATGCGGCGCACGCGAAGGGCATGAAGGTCTATATGGACATCATCGCTAACCACACTGCCGACGTGATCCAGTACCGCGAATGCGTCGGCAAGAGTTGTGCGTACCGCGGCAAGGCGGATTATCCATATCAGCGCCGGCTTGGCGTCACGGGCAAACCGATCAACGCCGGTTTTGCAGGCGACGCGGTACAGACGCCCGAGAACTTCGCCAAGCTGACCGACCCGGCCTATGCCTACACGCCGTTCGTTCCGGCAGCGGAAGCGAAGGTCAAGGTCCCGGCGTGGCTCAACGACCCGCGCTACTATCACAATCGCGGTGACTCGACCTTTGCCGGAGAATCCGCGCGCTACGGCGATTTCAGCGGGCTCGACGATCTGATGACCGAGGATCCGCGCGTGATCGATGGGTTCATCGCGATCTATGGCGGCTGGATCGATCGCTTCGGCGTTGACGGCTTCCGCATCGACACCGCGCGCCACGTCAATCCCGAATTCTGGCAGGCGTTCATCCCGGCGATGCAAGCGCGCGCCGCCGCGCGCGGGATCCGCAATTTCCCGATCTTCGGCGAAGTCTATTCGGAAACCGTCGACCCCGGCTACACCGCGCAATTCACGCGCCGCGACGGCTATCCCGAAGTGCTCGACTTCTCGTTCCAGGCGGCCGCGCGTGCGATGCTGAGCGGCAAGGCGGGGACCGATGTCTTCGCCAAGCTGATCGACGGCGACGTGCTGTACGAAGGCGGCGACGCCACCGCGCTGCGGCTGCCGACCTTTCTCGGCAACCACGACATGGGCCGGATGGGGCACATGCTCGATCTCGCCTGGCCCAAGGCGACCGACGCAGAACGCCTTGCGCGGCTCGAACTCGCGCACGTCCTGCTGCTTTCGGCGCGCGGAGTGCCGACGATCTATTCGGGCGACGAGCAGGGCTTCACCGGCCATGGCGGCGACCAGGATGCGCGCGAGGATATGTTTGCGAGCAAGGTCGCGAGCTACAACGACAATCGCCTGATCGGCACCACCAGCACGACGGCAACGGCGCATTTCGGCACCGACAACCCGATCTTCGAGACGATCGCGCGTCTGTCGCAGATCCGGCGGACCCACGCGCAGTTGCGCCACGGTCGCACCATCGTGCGCTTCGCGTCGGACAAGCCCGGCCTGCTCGCCTTCACGCGCGGCGATGACGACGGGCGCGAGATCCTCGTCGTGCTCAACACCTCGGACCAGCCGCTCACCGCGAATGTCGAAGTCGGCGCGCGCTCGGCCGGCTTCGCCACGCTCGCCGGCGCCTGCCCCGCCACGGTGACCGCACCCGGCTCGGCCGCGATCACGCTCCCACCGCTCGGCTACGCCATCTGCGCCGCCACTCCTGCACGCCTCCCCAGCGAATGAGTCCTATGCCCGCCCCTGCCCAACACCCCGTTCCCGGAACTCCCGAACCCTGGTGGAAGGGCGCATCGATCTATCAGATCTACCCGCGCAGCTTCGCCGACTCGAACGGTGACGGGATCGGCGACCTCAACGGCATCACCGCGCATCTCGAATACGTCGCCGGGCTCGGGATGGACGCCGTCTGGCTGTCGCCCTTCTTCACCTCGCCGATGAAGGATTTCGGCTATGACGTGGCGAACTATCGCGACGTCGACCCGATCTTCGGGACGCTCGCCGATTTCGACACGCTGATCGCGCGCGCGCACGCGCTCGGGCTGCGCATCATCATCGACCAGGTCTATTCGCACACGTCGAACGCGCACCCCTGGTTCGAGGCAAGCCGCGCGAGCCGGTCGGGCGACAAGGCCGACTGGTACGTCTGGGCCGATGCCAAGCCCGACGGCAGCCCGCCGTCGAACTGGCAATCGGTGTTCGGCGGCCCGGCGTGGACGTGGGACGCGCGGCGGCAGCAATATTATCTGCACAATTTCCTAAAGGAACAGCCGCAGCTCAACGGGCACAATCCGGCGGTGCAGCAGGAACTGCTCGACACCGCGCGCTTCTGGCTCGATCGCGGCGTCGACGGCTTCCGGCTCGATGCGATCAATTTCGCGATGCACGATCCCGCGCTGACCGATAACCCGCCCGCGCCCGCGACCAATCGCGCGCGGACGCGGCCGTTCGATTTCCAGTTGAAGCTGCACAATCAGGGCCATTCCGACATTCCGCCGTTCCTCGAGCGGATCCGCGCGTTGCTCGACGAATATGGCGCTGGCTTCACCGTTGCCGAGATCGGCGGCGAGGATAGCGACCGCGAGATGAAGCTGTTCACCGCGGGCGGCAAGCGGCTCGACAGCGCATACAGCTTCGACTTTCTCTACGCCGATGCGCTGACGCCCGAGCTCGTCGCGGACTCGCTCGCGCGCTGGCCCAACGATCCGACGATCGGCTGGCCAAGCTGGGCGTTCGAGAATCACGACGCACCGCGCGCGGTGACGCGCTGGACGCGCCCCGATCATGCGCGCGCCTTCGCGCGGATGAAGCTGCTGCTGCTCGCGTGCCTGCGCGGCAACATTTTCCTCTATCAGGGCGAGGAGCTGGGGCTGACGCAAGTCGACATCGCGTTCGAGGATCTGCTCGATCCCGAGGCGATCGCCAATTGGCCGATGACGCTGTCGCGCGACGGCGCACGGACGCCGATGCCGTGGACCGGTGCCGCGCCCGATCTCGGTTTCGGAAGCGCAACGCCGTGGCTGCCCTTCGGCGGCGACCATGCGGCGCTCGCGGTCGATGTGCAGGATGCAAATCCGGAGTCGCAGCTCAACTGGACGCGCCGCGTGATCGCTGCGCGCAACGCACATCCGGCATTGCGTTCGGGCGACCTTCGGATGCGCCACAATGACGCCGCCGTGCTCGCGTTCGAGCGCGAAGAGAATGGCGAGCGGCTGCTGTGCCTGTTCAACATGAGCGATGCCGCGCAGGCTTGGCCGGAGGGCATCGAACCGACGAGTAGGATCCTGCTCGCTACAGGCGAATTGAAGACGGGCACCCTCCCCGCCTTCGCCGGCTTGGTGCTGCGCGTGTGAGCGATGCCGCCAAGGACCTCGCCCGCGACGGCGCGATCGTGATCCTTGGCGGCGGAACCGCAGGCTGGATTGCGGCGTGCCTGTTCGCGCAGCGCTGGCCGAACGCGCGGGTGACGCTCGTTGAAAGCCCCGAGATCGGCATCGTCGGCGTCGGCGAAGGCTCGACCCCGCAGCTCAAAGGTTTTTTCGACCGGCTCGGCATCGTCGAGGCCGAGTGGATGCCGGCCTGCGATGCGACCTACAAGCTCGGCATCGGCTTTGCGGGCTGGTCCGACCGGCGGGGGTTCGAGCGCTACTTCCACCCCTTCCCTACCGCGCTCGACAGCCACACCGCGGGCTCGTTCTTCTACAACACGCGCGCCCGGCGGACGGGCCGCGGCGTCGCGGCGCATCCCGACCAATTCCTGCTTCCGGCGCGGCTTGCCGCAGCCGGATGCGCGCCGCAGCCCGAGGAGAGCTTTCCGTTCGAGGTGAGCTACGGCTATCATTTCGACGCCTACAAGGTCGGCGCGTTCCTCGGCCGGCATGCGGTGACCAAACTCGGCGTCACTCACCTCCAGCGTCGCGTCGAAAGCGTCGAACGGCGCGCCGATGGCGGCATCGCGGCGTTGCTGTGCGACGACGGCGAGCGGATCGCGGGCGATCTCTTCCTCGACAGCAGCGGCTTTCGCAGCCTGCTGTTCGAGGGCACGCTCAGTGTGCCGTTCGTCCGTTATGGCGACTCGCTGTTCAACGATTCGGCGGTGGTCATGCCGACCCCGCGCGATCCTGCGGCACCGCTGGCGAGCCAGACGCGCGCCACGGCGCTGTCGGCGGGCTGGGTGTGGAACATCCCGCTGACCAGCCGGACCGGCAACGGCTATGTCTATTCCAGCCGCCATGTCAGCCGCGACCAGGCCGAGGCCGAGCTACGCGCGCACTTGAAGGTCGGCGACGAAGGCACCGCGCGCCACCTGTCGATGCGCGTCGGGCGCGTCGCCGAAAGCTGGTCGCACAATGCGCTCGCGGTCGGACTGGCGCAGGGGTTCCTCGAACCGCTCGAGGCGACCGCGCTCCACATCGTCATCGCCACGGTCGAGGCGTTCCTCGACGCCGTCGATGCCGACGGGTTCACCGAGAAGGCCCGCATTCCCTTCAACGCCCGCATCGCCGCGCGCTATGACGGCGTGCGCGACTATATCGTCGCGCATTACCGGCTCAACCAGCGTCACGCCGACCCGCACGACTATTGGGCGGCGGCTCGCGCGGTCGAGCCGTCCGACACGCTCAAGCACGTCATGTCGGCCTGGTTCACCGGCGCCGACCTCACCGCGACGATCGACCAGCTCGACATAACGCGCTATTACAATGCGATAAGCTGGCATTGTCTGCTCGCTGGATACGGCACCTTCCCCGACGCCGCGCGGCTCGTGCCGCCCGGCCCCGATATCGAGCGGATCGACATGGTCAGGATCGAAGACTTCCTGCGCCGCTGCGCGCACAATTTCCGCCCGCATACCGATCACCTCCCCCGGTAATCTCTTGAAAGACCTGACATGAAACGCTTCCCCCTCGCGTTGCTGCTCGCCACCGTCGCGCTGCCGCTCACCACGGTCGCCGCGCACGCGCAGAGCGCTGCCCTCGCCCCGACGCTCACCGCGGCCAAGGACGGCGTCGAAGTCACCGCCGGCGCGCTCAAGATGAAGCTGATCGCGCTTAGCGACGATCTCGTTCGCGTCCGAATCGCGCGCGGCGGCGTCTATCCCGAGGACGCCAGCTGGGCGGTCCTCCCTGCACAGCGCAAGACGCGTGCGGCGGTGACGCCCACCGCCGACGGTTTCACCACCGCGAGCCTGCGCGTCCGCATCGGTGCCGGTGGTGCAGTGACGTTCGAGACGCTCGACGGCAAGATCATCTCGGCCGATGCCGCGCCCGCGAGCGTCGACGGCAAGACCTTCACGCTGACCAAGACGCTGCCGATCGGCGAGCATTTCTACGGTCTCGGCGACAAGACCGGCGGGCTCGACCGGCGCGGCAAGGCGTTCGTCGACTGGAACACCGACGCGTTCGGTTTCTCGAGCTCGGACGATCCGATCTACAAGTCGATCCCCTTCTTCGCCTCGACCGGGGCGGCAGGCGGCAGCTACGGGATCCTGCTCGACAACACCTATCGCACCTGGTTCGACTTCGGCCACAAGGATGCCGAGACGCTCGCGTTCGGCGGCCCCGACGGCCCGATCGACTATTATTTCATCGCCGGGCCGACCCTCGCCGACGTCACCCGCCGCTACGCCGGGCTGACCGGCCGCGCGCCGCTCGCGCCGAAATGGGCGCTCGGCTATCAGCAGTCGCGCTACAGCTACATGTCCGCCGACGAAGTCCGCGAGATCGCGCGGCATCTGCGCGCCGACCGCGTGCCGACCGACGTGATCTGGCTCGACATCGACTATCAGGACCGCAACCGGCCCTTCACCACCAACCCCAAGACCTTCCCCGACATGGCGAAGCTCGTCGCCGACATGAAGGCGCAGGGGATCAAGCTGGTCGCGATCACCGACTTGCACATCGCCAAGGTCGATACCGGTTATGCGCCCTACACCAGCGGCAAGCGCAGCGACGAATTCGTCAAGAACCCCGACGGCAGCGACTATGTCGCGCCGGTCTGGCCCGGCCCGTCGGTCTTCCCCGATTTCACCCAGGCCAAGTCGCGCGCGTGGTGGGGCACGCTCTACAAGGGCTTCCTCGATGACGGCGTTGCCGGCTTCTGGAACGACATGAACGAGCCCGCGATCTTCAACACCGCGACCAAGACGATGCCGCTCGACACGCAACACCGCATCGCCAGCGACGATTTCGCCACCCGCACCGGCGACCACCGCGAGATCCACAACGTCTACGGCATGCAGAACACGCGTGCGACCTATGACGGCCTGCTCAGCCTACGCCCCAACGAGCGGCCGTTCGTCATGACGCGCGCGAGCTATGCCGGGGGCCAGCGCTATGCCGTGACCTGGACCGGCGACAACAGCGCGACCTGGGACCATCTGAAGCTCTCGGTCCACCAGATCCTCAATCTCGGCCTGTCGGGCTTCGCCTATAGCGCCGCCGACGTCAGCGGCTTTGCGGGCGGGCCGAGCCCCGATCTGCTGACGCGCTGGTTCGAGATCGGCGCGTTCACGCCGGTGTTCCGCGATCACTCGGCGACCGGTACGCCGCGCGTCGAGCCGTGGGTCGACGGCCCCGATCATCTCGCGATTCGCCGCCGCTTCGTCGAGGAGCGCTATCGGCTGATGCCGTATTTCTACGCGCTCG
Source organism: Sphingomonas glacialis (assembly GCF_014653575.1). Lineage (GTDB taxonomy): Bacteria > Pseudomonadota > Alphaproteobacteria > Sphingomonadales > Sphingomonadaceae > Sphingomonas > Sphingomonas glacialis. The sequence goes on from NZ_BNAQ01000001.1 coordinate 340,529, forward strand.
CCGACCAGAACAGCCGGCTCGGCGATCCGATCATGCGCCCGGTGTTCTACGATTATCCGAGCGCCGCGAGCATGGGCTGCGATCAGTCGATGGCGTTCACGCTCGGCAAGGCGCTGCTGATCGCGCCACCGCCAAGCCCCGAATCGCCGCAGCGCTACGACGTCTGCCTGCCCGCGGGCGGCTGGTACGATTACTGGACCGGCCAGCGCGCCGGGAGCCCCGAGCCAACCTCCGCCGGCCCGATCCAGTCGGCGACGCAGGCCGTCCCGACCGAACACGCCAAGGGCGACCGCGTGAGCGAAACCCCGCGGCTCGATCGGCTGCCGGTGTTCGTCCGCGCCGGCACGATCCTGCCGCGCCAGCCGCTCGTCCAGAGCACCGCGCAAACGCCGTCGGGGCCGCTGATGCTCGACATCTATCCGGGCGAGGACTGTGTCGGAACGCTCTACGAGGATGACGGCACGACGCTCGCCTATCAGCGCCGTGGCTATCTGCGGCAGACGGTCCGCTGCAGCGTAACCCCGAACGGACTGACGATCGCGTTCGACGCGCGCGAGGGCAGCTTCGCGCCGTGGTGGAAGCAGATCGCCGTCACCGTGCACGGCTGGACCGGTGCCGCCACCGTGGCGCAGGACCGCAAGGCGATCACCGCGCAGCCAGACAGCGCGGCCGGCACGCTGAGCTTCACCGTCGCCGCGCCAATCCGGGCAACGCAGATCACGCTGGCGCGCTGACCGGGCGCGCCCGGCGGCTATCCCGGGCGCGACAGCGCGCCACGGGGCCTTGCGCTTTGCCCTCTGTTGTCTGACTATAAGCGCAAGGGGATCACGTCGACACTGCGTCGGCGGCCTTGTGTCACAGACTCCTGGAGGGGACCTCGATGCCTCGGACTTTCGCTCTTGCGGCGCTTGCGCTCGGCTTTGCCGCACCCACCATGGCAGCCGCCGCCGGCGCCGATCGCGCGCCTTTCGGAACGCTCGCCGACGGCAGCCCGGTCGAAGTGGTTACACTGACCAATAGCCACGGCATGCGCGCGCGGATCCTGAGCTACGGCGCGATCCTCCAGGGCGTCGACGTTCCCGACCGCGACGGCAAGATCGCCGACGTGACGCTCGGCTATGGCGATATGCGCGGCTATCTCACCGCGCCCAATTATTTCGGCGCGACCGTTGGACGTTATGCCAACCGCATCAAGGGCGGTCGCTTCACGCTCGACGGCAAGGGCTACACGCTCGCGCTCAACAACAAGACCAACGCGCTGCATGGCGGCGTCAAGGGGTTCGACAAGCGTCCGTGGCGGATCGTCGACGTAGCCGGCGGTGCCACGCCACACGTGACGCTCGCATACACCAGCGCAGACGGCGAGGAAGGCTATCCCGGCGAACTCCAGGTCACTGCGACCTATTCGCTCAACGACGCCAACGAACTCACAATCGAGTATCGCGCGACGACGAACAAGCCGACGATCGTCAACATCACCAATCACAGCTTCTTCAATCTTGGCGGCGAGGCGGCACAGCGGTCGATCTATGACGCTGTGCTGACGATCCCCGCCGATACGACGACGCCGGTCGATGCCACGCTGATCCCGACCGGCAGCTTCCGCCCGGTCGCGGGAACGCCGTTCGACTTCCGCACGCCGACCGTGATCGGCGCGCGGATCCGCGATGCGAGCGATCCGCAGATCGTCTATGGCCAGGGGTATGACGAGAATTACGTCCTCGCGCGCACGCTCAGCGCGACGCCGCGGCTTGCGGCGCGCGTCTCCGATCCGGTGAGCGGGCGGACGATGGAAATCCTGTCGAACCAGCCGGGCGTCCAACTTTACACCGGCAACTTCCTCGATGGCACCGCGGTCGGCAAATCGGGCCATGCCTATCGCCAGGGCGACGGCATCGCGCTCGAGCCGCAGGTGTTCCCCGACACCCCCAACCAGCCGGCGATGGGATCGGCGCGGCTCGATCCGGGCCAGACCTATCGCAACGTGATCGTCTATCGCTTCTCGGTCGCCGCCCACTAACGCCGGCGATCGACCCGATCACGCTGCTCGCGCGCTCCGGGAGGAACGCGTGAGCAGCCAGGCGGCGAGCGCGCCATAGACCAGCGCTTCAGCAGCCAGCGCGATCGCGTCAGCCGCCACGTCGTTCAACCCAGCCCCCATCTGATTGAGCGGCACGAAGATATGCACCGCGAGCGTCGAGGGCGCGAGATGCGCGAGTGCGGCGAGCCAGGACGGCATCTGCTCGAGCGGCCATGCCGATCCGGTGAGGAAGAAGAGCGGAACCGAGGTCGGCACGAGCACCGCCATCGCGCGCTCCGAACGATCGAAGAGCCCGCCGAGGAACAGCCCGAGCGCCGCCACCGCTGCGGCAAAGCACGGCACCGTCACCAGCAAGGCCGGGATGTTGCCGCCACGCGGAACGTCCTGCAGCCAGAAGATGAAGCCGAAATAGAAGAACGCCGCGAACACGCCGAGCAGCGTCATCGCCGCCCATGCCCCCAAAAACGCAGCACGCCGCATCGGCGGATCGCCGCGCTCGCGTCGCCCGGCGACGAAGGTCGCGACGCCGAACAACAGCGTCTGCTGGAGGATCACACTCGCGACCGCGGGAAAGATATAGTCCTTGTAGCCTGCGCCGGTGTTGAACAGCGGCTCCTGGATGACGCGGACCGGGGTGCGCAGCCCGAGGGCGCGCGCCGCGCTCCCCAGCCGGTTCTCCGCCGCGCCCGCGATCGCCGCGCTGACCCCCTCGCCGATCGCGCTCGCGCGCAACAGATATGCGGCCTTCACCCATACGCCGACACCGCCGCCCGGCGCGCCGGTCAGCAGCGAGCGCGTCACCCCGCGCGACATCAGGATGATCCCGTCGGCCTCGCCCGCGCGCATCCGCGCAGTCGCGCTTGGCATGTCGGCGACCGAGGCGACGATCCGCACTTCGCGCGTCGCCGCCAGATTGCGCAGCACCTCGCGCGTCAGCCCACTATCCTCCTGATCGACCACCAGCACGGGCACGCTTTGCGTCGCTTCGTGCGCATACGGCGCGGGATAGTAGAAAGCATAGAGCACGACCGCGAGCAGCATCGTGCTGGCGAGCGTGCGCGAGGTCAGCACCGTCCGCCACGTCTCCTCGAAGGCTTCGCGAAAGCTCATGCCGCGCTCCGGGCGCTGCGCGCGATCAGCAGCACCGCGCCGCCACCCGCAATCGCGACATAGGCGAGCAGCGCGAGGATCGGCCCGACCGCCGACCCCGCCGCATCCCCGACAAACTGCCCCATCTGCAGCGCGAGGTAATGCGTCAACGGCAGGATCGCACTGACGATCCGCGCAAAGCCGCTGCCGCCATCGAGCGGCAAGGTCGCTCCTGAAAAGGCGAGCGCCGATCCGGCATAAACCGCGCTCGCCGAGAGCCCCGTCGAGGTCTCTCGCGTCACCGCGACGAGCAGTGCCGAGATGCACGCCGTACCGAGGTAGAAAAGCGACTGCCCTGCGACGATCAGCGCGATGCTCCCCTCGACCCGCCACCCGCGCGCGAGCGTCAGGTAGAGCAACCAGGCAACACCCCACAGGCTCATCGCCGCGACATAGGGCAGCAGCTTGCCGAACACCGCGCCCGCGACACCGCCGCTCGCGCGGGCCCAAGCGGAGAGCGATTTGTCGCGGAGTTCGCGGCCGAGCGCCATCACCGTCACGCAGGCGGTCAGCAGGTGGAGCACCGCCGGATTGATCAACGAGAGCAAATACCATTCGAAACTCGTCGCGGCGTTGTACAGCGCGGTCACTTGCACGGTGAGCGGCGTCACGCGCAGCGGTGGCAGTCCGTGAGCGCTCAACTGCGCGGCGACGAGCTCTGTGCTCGCCGCGGTCACCGCGCTCGATATCCCGCGCACCGCCTGCGTGCCGGTCGAGAGAAAGCTCGCTTGGTAACGGATGTGGATCGCCGGCGCTGTACCGCGTGCCACCCCCCGCCCGACGCCACGCGGGATCTCGACGATCGCCCAGGCCTGCTCGCGCCGCACCAGCGTCATCGCATCGGGCAAATCCCCCCCGACCGAGACGATCCGCACCGCCGGCGACGCATCGACCGCACGCACGATCGCGCGGCTTGCGCTGGTCGCGTCATGATCGACCACCGCGATCGGAAGTTCACGCGCGACGCCTCCAAACAGCATAGCCCCCATCGCGAACAGCAAGGCGGCGGGCATCAGCGTCAGCATCGCGAGATCCCAGCGGCAGCCGCGCAAGTGCGCGAGCTCCGCCGACAGCGCGCGCGCGAACGCGCTCATTGCGGCCAGTCGAACAATACGCTCATGCCCGGCCGCAGATTGGCGAGCGTACCGACCGGGCGCATCCGGACCTCGAACGAGCGCACGTCATAGCCCGACGATTGCCGCGTCGCGCGCCACGTCGCAAAATCCGCCCGCGGCGCGATGCTATAGATGCGGAAGCTCGCGGTCGCGCCGAGCGCGGGCACCTTGCCGCGCAGCACCTTGCCCATCGCGATGCCGCGATACTGGTCCTCGCGCACCGTCATCGACACCCACGGATGCGCGACGTCGATCACTTGATAGGCGGGCACAATCGGGCTGACGACCTCGCCCGGCTGGACGAGCTTGCGCGAGACTTCGCCCGCGATCGGCGAGACCAGCCGCGTCTCGCCGCCAAGCGCGGTCGCTGTAGTGAGCGCGGCGCGCGCGATATCGACCTGCGCCGCCGCCACCGCCTTGTTCTGCGGCCGCGCGCCCGCCAACGCCTTGAGATATTGCTGGCGTGCCGCCTCGGCCTGGCGCGCGCTGCTGTCGCGCGCGGCAACGGCTTCGTCACGCCGCTGCGCCGCGATCACGCCCTCGGCATAGAGCGTCTCCGACCGGCGGCTGGTGACTTGCGCCAGATTGGCGACCGATTGCGCCGCCAACCAGACCGCCTTTACGCTCGCGACATCCTCGGCGCGCGCGCCCTGCTCGGTCTCGGACTGGACTGCCTGCGCACTTTGCAAAGCGCCCTTGGCCTGCGCTTGTCCGCCCGCGATCTCGGGGCTCGACAATTCCGCGAGCACTTGCCCGGCACGGACGTGCGCGCCCTCATCGACGAACAGCCGATCGACGCGCGCAAGCGCCTTGGTCGCGACATTGACCTCGTCGGCATCGACCATCCCCTGCAACTGCTCAGGCGCGGGCCGGCTGGCGAGCCACAGGCCAATCGCGAGCAGGATCGCGACGAGGACCAGCGCGGCGTAGAACAGCGGCAGGAGATTGCGCTTGCTACGCGGACTGTCGGTCATGGCGTCACGGCCCCCAGGCGGTGGTCGGCGCGCGCGAGATAGCCGCCGAAACTGTCGAGCTGATGGCTGGCGACAAGCAGCCCCGCCAGCGCGAGATCATATTCATACGCCGCGGCAATCCGTTGCGTGCGGACCGTCGCGATCGCCGCCTGCGCATCGATCACCGCCGCCGAGGTCGCCTCGCCCTCGCGGAACGAGAGTTCCTGCACACGCAGATTCTCCTCCGCCGCGGCAACGCTGCTGTCGAGCGAGAGAAAGGTGCGCCGCGCGGTTTCGGTCAGGTCATAAGCGCGGATCGTCTGCGTCGCGATCGTCTTGCGGATTTCGGCCGCGCCGTCGGCGGCCGCGCGCTCGCGTTCGTGCGCCGCATCGAGCGTACGGCGCCGGTCGACGTTCGACAGCAAGGTCATCCGCACCGCGACCCCGGCGATCCAGTCGGGCTCGGTCGGCAGCGCATCGTTGCGATTGAGATTATACTCGCCGAACGCGAACGCCTGCGGGCGATAGCGCGAGCGCGCCAGATCGACCCCGGCCGCGGCGACCGCGCGCGCCGCATCGGCACCGCGCGCCTGCGGATGATCGCTTGCGGCGAGGAACTCGGCCTTGGGCGGCAACGGCTGGGCGTTGACGAAGAGCGCCGTGGTCGGCTGCACCCCACCCTCGGCATCGAGCAGCCGCGCGAGCGTATCACGCGCGGTCGCCGCCTCGAGATCGGCGCGCAGATAGGCGCGGTCGGCGGCATCGCGCGCGACTTGGACCTCGAGCACGCGGGCATGCGACAACACGCCTTGCTGCTCGAGCTTGCGCGCGTCGGAAAGATGGCGGTCAAAGCCGTCGCGCGTCGCGCGCGTCGAGGCAGCGAGCTGTTCGGCGACTTGCTGCCCGAAATAGGTGCGGACCAGGTTGAGCTGCGACAGATCGCGCCCCTGCGCCTGCGTCGCCTCGGCGATCGCGACGCCGGCCTGCGCGCCACGCTGGATCGCGGGGATCGCACCGCCGGTGTAGAGCGGCAGCGCGGCTGTCACCGTCGGGCGAAACGCCGTATCGCGCGTCTGGAAGCGCAGCGTATCCGGGATCGCCGACACTAACCCTGGCAGCGCCGCGCCGACGCGTTGCGTCACCTGGCTGACGATTTCCTGAAAGCCCGGCGGGAATTGCCCGGGCAAGCCGGCGAGAAAGTCGGTGGTCGCTCCGGTCAGGTCGCTTTTGCTCCCCGACAGGTCGATCGCAAGCGTCTTCTGATATTCGACAACGCTCGCCGAGGCGGAGACAACGGGCCGCCGCAATGCCTTCAGCGCGTCTGCCGTGGCCTGTGCCGCCCGGACCTCGTGATCCGCAGCACTCAGCGCGCGCGAGCCCTTGCCCAGCGCCTGCGATGCCGCCTCGAAGCTCATCGCCACCGGCGGCGCGACATCCTGCGCCGCAGCGGGCAGCGCAAGAAAAAGACTCACGCCTGCCGCACCAAAGGAAAGCAAATGGGCCATGTCGCCGCCATGCCTCGACTACGGTCCCCGGCGCAAGTCGAAGCGCGCAGAGGCGGGCGCCCTCAGTACGGATTGCCATTGCGTCCGAGAACGCTTGTCTCGGACGTGCATCGATCAAACCTTATGGTAGCTGACGGCAAGCCAGCCAAGGTCACGCCAGTTCGAGCGTCCGGTCCGTCAACCGCGCGAACGCGACATCGTCGAGCGGCTCGCGGAATTGGCAACCCGCCTGATATTCGTCGGCCCAGATGATCGTCGCGACGATCTGGCCGATCTTGGGCAACGTCAGCCAGATCATCGCCCCCTTGGTCATCGGCGAATAGGTGTGGATCTTGGCGCCGTGCAGCGAGACGTCGGTCACCTTGCACAAGGCGCGATCGAGACCGCCGCGGCCCATCTTGGCATCGAGCGAGATCGGCGAACGCGGACTGCGACGGCGATCGGGTCTGACGGCGGGTTCGAATTCGGCGGCGATCATCGGCGGTTCCTTCCCGCGCCATTCGCGGGAGACGAAATCTTATGCCGGTATCGTTAAAGCGCGGTTAGCGATGCTGCCCCGCGGCGATTTTCCGTGGCCCCAAAACAGAACCGGCCCGCTCCCCGTGATGGGGAACGAGCCGGCTCGATCCACGCAGCGCCGTGCGGCGCTGGTCGAGATGCTTACTTCTTGCCGATCGACGACATCGCGCCGAAACGCTTGTTGAAGCGCGCGACCTGGCCGCCTGCATCGAGCATCGTGCCGCGCCCGCCGGTCCATGCCGGATGCGCCAGCGGATCGATGTCGAGCGTCATCAGATCGCCTTCCTTGCCCCAGGTGGTGCGGGTCTGGAACTGCGTGCCGTCGGTCATCTGCACCGTGATGGTGTGATAATCGGGGTGAATGCCTTTTTTCACGTCTAAATCTCCGAAGAGCCGCTGGTTACCGACCAGCAGCGAAGTCGCGGCCCCTAGCAGGGCGCAGCGGTCTTTGCAAACTCAACCGCCCCGCAATCCCCACCAGCGGCGCAGCGCGATCAGCGACCAGATCGCCTCGACGCCGCCGAACGGCCAGGCGCCCTGCAGGAAGCCGTAGGTCGAGCCGAGCACGCAGGCCCCGGCAAAGCCGAGGACCCACCAGGACGATCGCTGCTCGAAGGCGTAGCAGACCAGCATCGCCGACACGGCAAACAGGCCGAACCAGGTCAGCGCGTCCATTACGCCTTGGGCGGATCGGCGATCATCGCGGTGAAATTGGCTTCCGCGGCGAGCTGCCCGTCGATCGTAGCGCGGCCTGCGAACTTGCAGACGCTCGAGCGCTTTTGGACGAATTCGACCTCGAGCTTGAGCAGCACGCCCGGCTCGACGGGTTTACGAAACTTCGCGCCGTCGATAGCCATGAAATAGACGAGCTTGCCCGAGCCGGCGAGCCCGAGCGATTCGACGGCAAGGATCCCGGCAGCTTGCGCCATCGCTTCGACGATCAGCACGCCCGGCATGATCGGCCGCCCCGGGAAATGCCCCTGGAAGAACTGCTCGTTGATCGTCACCGCCTTGATCGCGGTGATCGACCGGTCGAGGATGAGTTCCTCGACACGGTCGACCAACAGCATCGGATACCGGTGCGGCAGCGCCGCCATGACCCGCCCGATATCGAGCGGGCCAAGCGGGCCCCTGCTTTCGCTATCGCTCATCGGGCTCAGCGGCCCGATGGCGCCTTGGCGCCGGCAGCCGGTGCTGCGGCTGCGCCACCAGCCTGCTGCGCCTGCGCGCGACGCACGGCCGAGAGATAGACGAGCTGCTGGAACTGCTGCTGCAGCTGCGCGGTCTGCTGGCTCGGCTGCCAGTTGGCGGGCGGCGTGATCGACACTGTCGGGTTTGCGGCGTCGAGGGCGGCCTTGATCTCGTCGGTCATGTCGACTGCCGGAGCGCTGTACTGGACCGAATTGGCCGAGAGCAGCAAGCTGATCTTCTTCGAATCGACGACGGTCTTCACCGCAGCCGAATACTTCTGCGAGATCTGCTCGATCGCCCAGGCCTGGGCGCGCGTCGCAGGTGCGCTGAGACGTGCGGACTCGGCCTGCGCGGTCTTCTGCGCGGCTTCCATCTTGGCGAGGATCGGGTTGCGCGCGGCCTGGGCAGCGGCGATTTCCTCGTCCGACAGGCGCTTGTCCTTGTTGGTGTCGAGCGGCGCGCCGAGCGTTGCCATTTCGGTCTGCAGCGCAGCCTGACGTGCGCTCGCCTGGTCGAGCTGCGCCTTGTAGGTCGTGCTGATCGACTGGTTGGCGGCGTCGAGCGCCTTCGCGGTCAGGATCACCGTCTCGGGATCGGAGATCGCCACGCCATTGGCCTGTGCAAATGCCGAATTCGCCATCGCGAGCGCCGGCACAATCGCCGCGCAACCCAGCATGAGCTTCTGGTACGTCTTCATCAGAACTGTGTCCCTACGTTGAAAGTAACGAGTTTCGAGTCGTCGCTCTTATCCTTGAGCAACGCATAAGCAAGATCGATCCGCAGCGGACCGAACGGCGAGTTCCAGTTGACGCCCGCACCGACCGAAATACGCGGCCGCGGCGAATCGCCCCCGAAGGTTTCCTTGAACGGCGCGTTCGAACTGGTCGAGGCGACATTGGTCGACGTCCCGGTGCACGCCCCACCGATCGTCGACGAATAGCCGACTGCGCAGGTCGTGGCCGAACCCGGGTTCGTTGCATCGGTATTCGGCACCACATAGAGCGGACTGCCATTCGTCGCGTAGTTTTGCGTAATCAACGGCAGGTAGGTGATGCTTCCATCGGACTCTATCCGCGTTGGGAACTGACCGCCCTGCAACACTGGCGATGTGATTCCGAACAGCGCACCCGCCTGAACGTAGATCGACGGCCGCAGACCGAGTTCGCGCGCGCCCGCACCGAGCGGGATCTCCAGCTCGAGCTTGCCGAGGTAATAGGCGCGACCGCCGAGTGCATCGTCGGCGAGGAGCTGCGTACGATCGGTGACGACCGTCTGCTTGCCCGAAGCATCGGTCGTGAAGCTCTGCCGCTGGACGCGCGGGCCGACGCCGCGAATGTCGAAGCCGCGGAAATCGGGCTCGCCGAGATAGAAGCGATCGGTGATGCGGACATTGTCGATGCCGACGCCACGGCTCTTTTCGAGCGACTTGATATAGCCGCCCTCGACGTTGGCCGAAGCGATGAAGCCGCTGCCGATGTTGAAGAACTTCGAACCCTCGAACTTGGTACGAATGTACTTCACGTCACCGCCGAGCCCGGCAAAATCCTGGCTGAAAATGAAGCGATGCCCCGCGGTCGGCCGCAAGCGGCTGTTGAGGCTGTCGTAGATCAGCGAATAGCCGACCGACGACGTCCAGCGATTGCCGATTGCGTCGCACAGATAACGCCCTGCCTGAAGCGGATCGCACCCGTCGTTGGACGAGTTCCCGCGAATGCCGTCGAAATTGCTGTCGGTATAATAGGTCGACTTGTCCAACCCGACCTGATCGTACGACAGGCCATAGCGGCCGGCGAGCTGCCAATATTCGGTCAGCGGCACGCCCGAGCGGATCTGGAAGCCGGTCGACACCTGCGTATAGGTCGTCTGGCGCTGGTTATTGAGCGTGTAGTTGAACGCGTTGTAATCGCGCCGGAAGATGTCGCCACCGATCGCGATGTTCTTGTTGAACAGATACGGTTCGGTGAACCCCAGCTCGACCGACTTCGAATAGGTCGAATAGTTGACGCTCGCGCGCAGCTCCTGGCCCTTGCCGCGGAAGTTGCGCTGGCGGATCGAAGCCTGGATGATGAAGCGTTCGAGGCTCGAATAGCCAGCCGACAGCGACAGCTCGCCGGTCGACTTCTCCTCGAGGTTCGCGGTCAGCACGACGCGGTCGGGCGATGACCCTTGCGTCTGCTTGATCTCGAACTTGTCCTGGAAATAGCCGAGCGAGTTGATGCGGTCCTGCGAGCGCTTGACCTGGAAGCTGTTGAACGCATCGCCCTCCGACAAACGGATCTCGCGACGGACGACCTTGTCCTGCGTCTGGGTGTTGCCGTTGATGTCGATCCGCTCGACATAGGTACGCTTGGCTTCGGCGATGTGGAAGTTGAGCCCCATCGTCAGCGTGTCTTTGTCACGCGCGTAATCCGGGTTCACTTCGGTGAACGCGTAGCCGAACAGGCCGGCCGCTTCGCTCAGCGAATCGATCGCGGTTTCGACCTTCTTGGCGTCGTACCAATCGCCCTTGTTGATGCCGAGGTTGGCGGCGAGCTTCTTGTTGTCGAAGTCGCGGATGTCGCTGTCGACGGTGATATCGCCGAACTTGTAGCGCTTCCCTTCCTCCACCACGTACGTGATGATGAAGTCCTTCTTGTCGGGCGTCAGCTCGGCGACCGCGGAGGTCACCTTGAAGTCGGCATAGCCCTCCGTCAGGTAGAACTGCCGCAGCTTCTGCTGGTCGTATGCCAGGCGATCCTGATCATAGCTCGTGTTCGAGCTCAGCAGCGTGGTCAAGCGCGCTTGCTTGGTCGCCATCTGCTCTCGCAGCTTGCTGTCCGAATAGACCTCGTTGCCGAGGATGTTGATCTGGCGGACCTTCGACTTCGGGCCTTCCGAAACCTCGAAGATCACGTCGACGCGGTTCTGGTCGAGGCTGACCATCTTCGGCTCGACGACCGCAGCGAAGCGGCCCTGGCGACGATACAGTTCGACGATCCGTGCGACGTCCTGCCGGACCGCGGTGCGCGTGAAGATCTGGCGGGGGGCGAGTTTCACCTCCTTCTTGATCTTGTCTTCCTTGAGCCGCTTGTTGCCCTCGAAGATGACGCGGTTGATCACCGGGTTCTCGCGAACGCGCAGCACCAGCTCGCCGGTATCGGCGCCGGCGATGATCACGTCGGCGAACAGTTCGCTCGCGTAGAGATCCTTGATCGCCTGATCGAGCGTCTCGTTGGTGAACGCCTGCCCCGTCCGCAGCTTGGTATAGGACAGCACCGTCTCTGGCTCGAGCCGCTGCGCGCCTTCGACGCGGATCGACTTGATCGTACGCGACACGACCGGCGCGGCGGCAGCCACGACCGGAGGTGTGGCCTGCGCGGGAGCTGCGGCGGGCTGGCCCGTCGTCTGCGCCGACGCCGCGAGCGGAACGCCCGTCAGCATCGTGCCGGCGAGCAACACGGCGGTGGCCCGTGCGCCGAAATTGGAAACCTTGATCGCTGTCACATCCCACCCCAAATCGGAGAAAATTCCGCGTGGCCGATAAATCGTCGGCCCGCCCTGCCTTACAAGCGTCAACCGATCAAGCCGGTCAGCGACTTCCAGAGGCCAAATGCGCCGAGATCGTTGATCGTTACCATGATCATCAGCGCGAGAATCGCCGCCAGCCCGCCGCGAAACGCCCATTCCTGGATTGCCGGCGTCACGGGCCTGCGCCGGATCGCCTCGATCGCGTAAAAGAACAGGTGCCCGCCATCGAGCAGAGGGACTGGCAATAAATTGATGAATCCGAGATTAATGGAAACCCCGGCGATCAGGAAGATCAGGTCGGGCCAGCCGAGCGCGAGCTGTTCGCCAGACACCTTGGCAATGCGCAGCGGCCCGCCAAGTTCGTCGACCGAGCGCCGCCCGGTGATGATCTGGCCCAGGCCGTCGAGCGTTGTCCGCAGGATCTTGCCCGTCATTGCGACGCCGAACGCGGGCGCCTCGAGCAAGCTGACGGGGCGAGCGACGGGTGCGGTCGGGCCGATCCCGAGCAAGCCCTTCTTGAATTCGTTGCCGAAGCGATCGCGCTCGGTCGCGGTTCCGAGCACGGCTTCGCGCTCGACGGTTGCTCCGCCGCGGACGTAACTGACCATCACACGCTCGCCGGGGCGCAGCATGGCGAATTGCGCGACATCGTTGAAGGTCGCGATCGGGCGTCCGCCAAGCGCGGTGATGCGATCACCCGGCTGCATGCCGATCGTCGACGCGGCGCTGCCGGGGCTGACCAGACCGACGACGGACGGCGTCCGGTCGACCCCGAAGGTCATGGCAAATCCCGAAAGGATGATGATCGCGACGATGAAATTGGTGATCGGCCCCGCTGCGACGACGATCGCGCGCTGCCACACCGGACGCGCCTGCAAAGTCCGCGCGCGCTCTTCGGGCGGAAGTTCGAGCCATGCCGGATCGGGGGCACTGGCGGCGTTGAGATCGCCCGCGAACTTCACATAGCCACCGAGCGGCAGCGCGCTGAACTTCCAGCGCGTTCCGCGGCGGTCGGTCCAGCCGAACAGCTCGTGGCCAAAGCCGATCGAAAATGCGTCGATCTTCACGCCGAACAACCGCCCGGCGAGATAGTGTCCAAGTTCGTGCAGAAAAACGAGCGGCCCGATGACGAGCGCAAAAGCGAGGACGGTAAGCAACAGGCCTGGGGATTGGCTCAAACCGAGATATCCTTCACGTTCGCCCCTCTCGCCGCCCCGCCGCGCGACCCGACATACCGGCGCGCCATCCTGCGCGCTTCGGCATCGACCACGAGCACGTCTTCCAACGTCGCCGGCGCGGCCGGATCATAGCCCTCGAGCGTATCGGCGACGATTGCGGCAATTTCGAGGAAGCCGATCTCGCGGGCGAGAAAAGCCGCGACCGCGATCTCATTGGCCGCATTGAGGATCGCCGGGCGCGCGCCGCCCGCATTGAGCGCATCGCGCGTCAGCTTCAACGCCGGGAAGCGGACCGGATCGGGCGCGGTGAAATCGAGCCGGCCGATCGCGACGAGATCGAGCGGCGCCATCGGCGTGGCCATCCGATCGGGCCAGGCGAGGCACGAGGCGATCGGCACGCGCATGTCGGGCGGGCCCATTTGCGCGAGCACCGAGCCGTCGACATAATCGACCAGCGAATGGATTACCGATTGCGGATGGATCACGATCTCGATCGCGTCGTTCGGCACCGGGAACAGCCGCGCCGCCTCGATCAGCTCGAGCCCCTTGTTGAACAAGGTGGCCGAATCGACCGAGATCTTCGCGCCCATCGACCAGTTCGGATGCGCGACCGCCTGTTCGGGCGTGACGCTGCGCATCTGCTCGGTCGACCATTCGCGAAACGGTCCGCCGCTGCACGTCAGGATGATCCGCCGGACGCGCTCGGGACGCGCCGCGTCGAAGCATTGGAAGATCGCATTGTGCTCGGAATCGGCAGGAAGCAGCGTCGCGCCCGATTTGGCTGCGGCGGCGAGAACGACCTCGCCCGCCGAAACCAGCGGTTCCTTGTTGGCCAGAATCACCGTCTTGCCGCCCGCGATAGCCGCCATGACGGGCTCGAGCCCGGTGCAGCCGACGATCGCGCCCATCGTGATGTCGGCACCCATGCTCGCCGCCTCGAGCACCGCGGCACGCCCGCCGCCGCACCCGATATTGGTCCCGGCAAGCGCCGCGCGCAGTTCGGGCAGGCAGCTTTCGTCGGCGACCACCGCGAACTTGGCATTGGTGCGGAGCGCCGCGGCAGCAAGCCGCGCGACGTCGCAATTCGCGGTCAGCGCAACCACCGCGAACCGGTCGGGCTCGCGCTCGATCAGATCGAGCGTCGACGTACCGATCGAACCGGTCGCGCCGAGAATTGTAATCGTCTTCACCACCAATAGACTTTCGGTAACAGGATCAGCAGCGCCGCGACGGGGGCGACGGGCACCAGCCCGTCGAGGCGATCGAGCACGCCGCCATGGCCGGGAAGCAGCGTACCGCTATCCTTGACGCCCGCCTGGCGCTTGAGCCAGCTTTCATAAAGATCGCCCGCCTGTGCAAGCACGGCGAGCAAGGGCGTCGCCAGCGTCAGGCGAAGCGGCAGGCCATAGGAGAGATGCATCGCCGCGGCGAACAGGCTCGCCGCAGCAACGCCGCCGGCGAGGCCGGCCCAGGTCTTGTTGGGGCTGATCGCCGGGGCGAGCTTGGGCCCGCCGATCGCGCGTCCTGCGGCATAGGCGCCGATGTCGCATGCCCAGACCAGCGCCAGCGCCCACAGCGTGAGCACCACGCCCTCGCGCTGATGCCGGATCAGCAGCAGCGCCATGATCGGCAGCCCGACGTACAGCACGCCACGCGCGAGGCCGGGGAGCCGCGTCACGATCACGACGAAAAACGCCGCGCCAACCAACAGGCCAAGCGACAGGAACCCCGCCCCTGCCCCGACCACCGGCATCATGATCGCCAGCGGCACCGACAGCGCATATTGCGCGAGCCGCTTGGTGTGCGGCGGCGCCTGTTGCAGATCGGACCACTCGGCCATCATGAACAAGCCGAGCACGACGCACAGCAGCCAGAACGCGATGCTGCCGAACACGATCGCGCCGAGCGCAACAGCAATCAGCGCCAATCCGACAACGATCCGGAGCGTAAGATTCGACGGGCCGGCCGCCTTGGGGACGGCGGTCACAGGCCGCCGAACCGCCGTTGCCGCTGTCCGAAGGTCGCGATCGCGCCAGCCAGCGTCTCGGCATCGAATTCAGGCCAGAGCGTGTCGACGAACAGCAATTCGGCATAGGCCGCCTGCCACAGCAGGAAATTCGACAGCCGAACTTCGCCCGACGTACGGATCAACAGATCGAGCGGCGGCAAGTCGCGCGTGTCGAGTTCATCCTCGAACATCGCAGCGTCGATCGTCGCGGGGTCGAGCGTACCGGCCTGAGCACGCTCCGCCATGCGCCGGGCGACTTCGACGATCTCTGCCTGCGCGCCGTAATTGAGCGCCATCACGAGGATCGGCCCCGTGTTGACCGACGTGCGCGCGATCGCGGTGTCGATCAGCTCGACGAGGTCGGGCGTGAAACGGCGATAGTCGCCGATGATGCGAAGCCGCACATTGTCGCGCACCATCTCGTCGAGATCGCTGCGGATGAAGACGCGCAGCAGACCCATCAGGTCGCTGACTTCCTCTTCCGGCCGCCGCCAATTCTCGCTCGAGAAGGCGTAGAGCGTAAGCGCCTCGATCCCCATCGCCCGCGCCGCGCGCGCGACGCGGCGGACCGCCTCGACGCCCTGGCGGTGCCCGGCGATCCGCGGCAGATGCCGCTTCTTGGCCCAGCGACCATTGCCGTCCATGATGATCGCGACGTGGCGCGGGAGCACCCCGGCCACGGTCGCAGGATCGGCAGCCCGGGCGGCGAACGGCCTCACTTGCCCAGGATTTCCTTTTCCTTGGCCGATGCCGCGGCATCGATGTCGGCAATCGTCTTGTCGGTCAGCTTCTGGACTTCGGTCTCGAGCTTCTTGCGATCGTCCTCGCCGAACAGGCCCTTCTTCTCGTCGACCTTGAGCGAATCCATCCCGTCACGGCGCACGTTGCGCGCAGCGATGCGGGCATCCTCGGCATATTTGCCGGCGAGCTTGGCGAGTTCCTTGCGGCGCTCCTCGGTCAGATCGGGGATCGGCAGACGCAGCGTGGTGCCATCGACGATCGGGTTGAGGCCGAGCCCGGCCGAACGGATCGCCTTGTCGCACGGGCCGACGTTCATCTTGTCCCACACCTGGACCGAGATCATCCGCGGCTCGGGCACCGAGACGGTCGCGACCTGGTTGAGCGGCATTTGCGCGCCGTACACTTCGACCGTCACCGGATCGAGCAACGAGGTCGAGGCGCGACCGGTGCGCAGCCCGCTGAGATCGCCCTTGAGCGATTCGACGCTGCCGGCCATGCGGCGTTCGAGATCAGCCTTGTCATACGCGGCCATGGATCAGTCTCCCTTGATATGCTGAACGGTCGTCGAGACGCCTTCGCCGCGCAGTACCGCGGCAAGGTTGCCCGACTGACGGATATTGAAGACGACGATCGGAATATTGTTGTCACGGCACAAGGCGATCGCGCTGGCGTCCATTACCTTGAGGTCCTGCGCGAGCACGGTGCCGTAGCTGACAGTGTCGTAGCGCTTTGCGGTCGGCACGAGCTTCGGGTCGGCATCGTAGACGCCGTCGACCGAAGTGCCCTTGAAGAGCGCGTCGCACTTCATTTCCGCTGCACGCAGCGCTGCGCCGCTATCGGTCGTGAAGAACGGGCTGCCGACGCCGGCGGCGAAGATCACGATGCGCCCCTTTTCGAGGTGGCGCTCGGCGCGGCGGCGGATGAACGGCTCGCACACCGACGCCATCGGGATGGCGGACTGGACGCGCGTCTCGACGCCGATCTGTTCGAGCGCATTCTGGACGGCGAGCGCGTTCATCACGGTCGCGAGCATGCCCATGTAATCGCCGGTCGCGCGGTCCATGCCGCGTGCCGCGCCCGAGATGCCGCGGAAGATGTTGCCACCGCCGACGACGACGCAGAGCTCATAGCCCTGGTGCTTCACATCGGCGATTTCGGCCGCGACGCGCGCGATGACGTCGGGGTCGATCGACAGGCCGCCCGAGCCCATCAGGACTTCGCCCGATAATTTCAACAAGATGCGTTTGTGGGCGATTGTCACGAGAATCCAGACTGCAATGGGCTTGGTCCGCCAGCGGGCGGTGCGGCGCGGACCTTATCGGCGACGCCGGATGATTGGAAGCGCGGAAACCGTGCAGAGTGCTCGGGTCGGCGCGGATGTGGGCGTGCCCCCGCTTCCGTCACCCTCGCGAAAGCGAGCGTCCCGCTTCTTCTTCTCGGCCCGGGCCAGGCAGCGTCATCCCCGCTTTCGCGGGGAGGACGGGTTCCCGACGTAACAAGGGCCGCACCATCCGGCGCGGCCCATGCCCTTTATCGCATCACCCGAAGGCGAAACCGAATCGCTTACGCGGCCGGCTGCTGCGGAACGCCCGAAGCGGCAGCGACTTCGGCTGCGAAGTCGCTCGACTCCTTCTCGATGCCTTCGCCGAGCTGGAAGCGGACATAGTCCTTGAGCTCGATCGACTTGCCGGCGGCCTTGGCAGCGTTGGCGACGACGTCCGAGATCTTGGTCTTGCCGTCCATCACCAGCAGCTGGCTGACGAGCGCGTTTTCCTTGCAGTACTTCGCGATCGCACCGTCGACCATCTTCGCGACGATCTCGGCGGGCTTGCCGCTCTCCGAAGCCTTTTCGGTTGCAATCGCGCGCTCGCGGGCGACGATCTCGGGGTCGAGGCCGTCCTCGTTGAGCGCGAGCGGGAAGGCCGCCGCGATGTGCATCGCGATCTGCTTGCCGAGCGGGAGGAGCACGTCCTCGCCAGCTTCGCTCTCGAGCGCGACGAGCACGCCGATCTTGCCGAGGCCAGGCGCTGCTGCGTTGTGGATGTACGGCACGATCGCGCCCGAGGTCACTTCGAGGCGCTTGGCGCGACGCAGGTTCTGGTTCTCGCCGATCGTCGCGATGTTGCTGGTCAGCGTCTCTTCGACGGTGTTCTCGCCGATCGAGGCCTGCTTGATCATCTCGATATCGTCGCCGAGCGCGAGCGCGACTGCGGTAACGTCACGCACGAAAGTCTGGAACTGGTCGTTCTTTGCAACGAAATCGGTCTCGGAATTGACTTCGACGGCCGCACCCGTGGTGCCGTTTACTTCAACGCCGATCAGACCCTCGGCCGCGGTGCGGCTCGACTTCTTGGCGGCAGCAGCGAGGCCCTTGGCGCGCAGCCAATCCATCGCCGCCGTCATGTCGCCAGCTGCTTCGGTCAGCGCCTTCTTGCAGTCCATCATGCCCGCGCCGCTCTTTTCGCGCAGGTCCTTAACCGCTGCTGCAGTGATCTCGGCCATGTGAAAATCCTCATTGTCTGTAGATACGAATATAGGCGGAGCGGGGCAAAAAGCCCTACCCCGCCCATAGGTCAGTTCGGTGACGCTTACGCGTCGATCTGGCGCTCGGCCTCGGCGACCATTTCGGCCTGCAGAGCTGCGTCCGATGCCGGCGTGATTTCGGCGGCAGGAGCCTCCGGTGCCACGGTCAGCGCTTCCTCGGCGGGTGGCGCTTCCATCGAACCGATGTCCTGACGGCGCGACATCTGCTCGTTGCCACCGCGCGTCGCGGCGATTGCGATCGCTTCGCAATACAGGCGGATCGCACGGCTGGCGTCGTCGTTCGCCGGAACCGGGAATGCGATGCCGTCGGGCGAGACGTTCGAATCGAGGATCGCGACGACGGGGATGCCGAGCGTGTTGGCTTCCTTGATCGCCAGCTCTTCCTTGTTTGCGTCGATCACGAACATCACGTCGGGAATGCCGCCCATGTCGCGGATGCCGCCGAGGCTGAGCTCGAGCTTGTCGCGCTCGCGCGTCAGCTGGAGGACTTCCTTCTTGGTCAGGCCGTGCGTGTCGCCCGAGAGCTGCTCTTCGAGCGTCTTGAGGCGCTTGATCGAACCCGAGATCGTCTTCCAGTTGGTGAGCATGCCGCCCAGCCAGCGATGGTTGACGAAGTGCTGGCCCGAACGGCGAGCGGCGTCAGCGACGGGCTCCTGCGCCTGGCGCTTGGTGCCGACGAACAGGACCTTGCCGCCAGCGGCGGTCGACGCCGAGACGAACTCGAGCGCGCGCGCGAAAAGCGGAACGGTCTGCGAGAGATCGAGGATGTGGACGCCGTTGCGGTCGCCAAAGATGTAAGGCTTCATCTTCGGGTTCCAGCGATGCGTCTGGTGGCCGAAGTGTGCGCCCGTTTCGAGCAATTGCTGCATGGAGACGACTGGTGCCGCCATAAGATAGGTCCTTTCCGGTTGTGCCTCTGGGAAGCGAGTCATCCGTGGATCCAGGGTGAAACCCCGGACGGACACCGGCAATATGTGCTTCCCATGCGGTGTGAAGGCGGCTCCGTTAGCCGAGCTTGCCCCAACAATCAACCCGGAACACGACTTGACACGCAGAACGGAAACGGAACATACCATGTTCGAGAGCGGAACGGGGAACCCGAACGCCTTAAGGATGTTGCGACTTTATGACGCTTCACCGTGATAGACGGAGATAAACGATGGCTGTTATCGGTTTCCTGGTTTTTGTAAGCGCGCTGGCAGCGAGCGTTGCGGTGTTCTGGTTGACACTTGTGCCGGCCTTGCCGCGGATCGTTGCGTTGCTCCGCGACGGTGTAGATCCGATGGCGACGCGACCTCCGGTTTGGATCGTTAGCGAACCTCGGCTTCGGGCGCGGATGCGGACGGTGTCGGCGGTAGCCCGGCCGAAGCTGCGCGCTGCCGCTTGACCTTTGCATAGGCGGCGATGCTGAACGGCACCGTCGCCAGATAGGCTGCACACAGGAACGTGAGCGTGTGCCATGGCGCGGAAATCAGCGCCGCGCCGAGCAACACGACGACTGCGATCGCCTCGAAGCGGATATTGGTGCGCAGTTTGAGCGACGACCAGCTGAAGGTCGCGACGCTCGACACCATCAGGATCGCCATCAATGCGACCCACGGCCCCACGATGAACGGCGAGCGCCACAGATCGAGGCCGGTCCAGAACCAGAGATAGAGTGGCAACATCGCGAGCCCTGCGCCGACCGGCGCCGGTGAACCGGTGAGGAAACCGGCCGATTTGTGCGGTTGTTCGGCGACATCGATGCCAGCGTTGAAACGTGCCAACCGCAGAGCACAAAACACCGCGAACACCAACGCGACGAGCCACCCGAAGCGCGGCACTTCCTTGAGCGACCATAAATAGAGAATCAGCGCGGGCGAGACGCCGAATGAAATCGCGTCGGACAGCGAATCGAGTTCAGCGCCGAACCGGCTCTCGCCGCGGACCATCCGCGCGATCCGGCCGTCGATCCCGTCGAGCACACTGGCGATCATCACCATCAGCACCGCGGTTTCCCACTGCTCGGCGATTGCGAAGCGAATCCCGGTAAGCCCGGAACACAAGGCCAAGGCGGTGACCGCGTTGGGCGCGACGGCCCGCAATGGCAGGCCGCGCGCAGCGGTGCGGCGCAGGGGCGTGGTCATGCGGCGATGCCCGGCAGGCCGGCGGACATTATCCGCGAAATGATGACGCTTTCAGCCGCGCACGAACGCACGGTCGGCCATGTAGCGGACAACGCTTCGACAAGCTCGACGCGAATGGCAGGCGAAGACCACCGCACAGGTGACGCTGAAACACGCTCGATCACTGCGCAATCCCGCTTGCGACCGCGCCGCCGATGCGCCCGAGAATCGTCTCGCCAGCCACGCTGCGCTGGCCGAGGACGACCTGGCACGCACAATCATCGGGCAGGAACACATCGAGCCGGCTGCCGAAGCGAATGAGACCGATCCGCTGCCCCGCCGCGATCATGTCGCCTGGCTTGACGAACGGAACGATCCGCCGCGCGAGCAGCCCGGCGATCTGGGTGAAGCCGATGCGCCGGCCGTCGCGACCCTCGACGACTATATGCTGGCGCTCATTGTCCTCGCTCGCCTTATCGAGCTCGGCGTTGACGAACTTGCCGGAGATATAGACCACCTGCTTGACCGTGCCCGCGATCGGGGTGCGGTTGATGTGCACGTCGAACACCGACATGAACACCGAAACGCGGATCAGCGGCGCGTCGCCGAGGCCATTCGGCCCGGCGAGCTCGCGCGGAACGGGCACGCGCTCGATCATCGAGACCAAGCCGTCGGCAGGCGAAATGATCAGACCCTCGCCCGACGGCGTGACACGAACCGGATCACGGAAGAACAAGGCGACCCACAATGCGAGCCCGAGCAGCGGCCACGTCAGGATGGGTACGAACACCCACGCGAGGAAGGCGATCAGCAGCGCGATCGCGACATATTTACGCCCTTCGGGGTGCAGATCGGGAACGCGCCATTTCACGGCTTCGGCGGACGGGTTCAGCTTGTCGGATGGTATCATGCCGGAAACTGTAGCTCACCCCCCTCGCTGCGACAATCGCGAACCCTAAAGCGCTCCGCCCTGGACCGGGTGCGGGTTGATCACCGCGCGCCATGCTCCTAGACGCTCCCCAAACCTCCCTTCAGGAAAGAGCGGAAATGGCGAAGATCAAGGTAAAGACGCCCGTCGTGGAAATCGATGGCGACGAGATGACGCGGATCATCTGGCAGTGGATCCGCGAGCGCCTGATCCTCCCCTATCTCGACATCGATCTCGAATATTACGACCTCGGCATGATGAGCCGCGACAACACCGACGACAAGATCACCGTCGACAGCGCCAAGGCGATCCAGAAGTACGGCGTCGGCGTTAAGTGCGCGACGATCACCCCCGACGAGCAGCGCGTCGAGGAATTCGGCCTCAAGAAGATGTGGAAGTCGCCCAACGGCACGATCCGCAACATCCTCGGCGGCACGATCTTCCGCGAGCCGATCGTGATCAAGAACGTTCCCCGCCTGATCCCGGGCTGGACGCACCCGATCGTCGTCGGTCGTCACGCATTCGGCGATCAGTATCGCGCGACCGATTTCCTCGTCCCCGGCCCCGGCAAGCTGCGGCTCGTGTTCGAAGGCGACGATGGCAAGGTCATCGACCGCGAAGTGTTCCAATTCCCGTCGTCGGGCGTGGCGCAGGCGATGTACAACCTCGACGACTCGATCCGCGACTTCGCACGCGCCTCGATGCATTACGGCCTCAACCTGAAGTGGCCGGTCTACCTGTCGACCAAGAACACGATCCTCAAATATTACGACGGCCGCTTCAAGGACCTGTTCGCCGAGGTCTTCGAGACCGAGTTCAAGGACAAGTTCAAGGAAGCGGGCATCTCCTACGAGCATCGCCTGATCGACGACATGGTTGCGTCCGCCCTCAAGTGGCACGGCGAGTTCGTCTGGGCGTGCAAGAACTATGACGGCGACGTCCAGTCGGACCAGGTCGCTCAAGGGTTCGGCTCGCTCGGCCTGATGACCTCGGTGCTGCTCACGCCCGACGGCAAGACGGTCGAGGCGGAAGCCGCACACGGCACCGTCACGCGCCACTTCCGCCAGCACGAGCAGGGCAAGGCGACTTCGACCAACCCGATCGCGTCGATCTTCGCTTGGACCGGCGGCCTCAAGTATCGCGGCAAGTTCGATGGTACGCCCGAAGTGACCAAGTTCGCCGAGACGCTCGAGCAGGTCTGCATCCAGACGGTCGAGGACGGTCACATGACCAAGGATCTCGCGCTGCTGATCGGCCCGGAGCAGCCGTGGATGACGACCGAGCAGTTCTTCGAGCAGGTCCGCGTCAACCTCGAAGCCAAGATGGGCGAAATCACCGGCTGATACCGGCGTTCCGGGAGATGAGGAGCCCCGGGGTTGCGAGCGTCCTGCTTGCACCCCGGGGCTCCTTGCTCCGCACGGTCGTCAGGTATCGGGCGGCGCGACGACGACGATCGCGCAGTTAATCGCGCTGCCTTCGGAGCACAATCGGCCGACCTCAGCGGCCCGCAACCAACAATCGGATGATGATACCGGCCGGTCCACCGCCGATAATCAGCACATCTGTGTCAGGCATAAGCTGACAAAGCGGCCGCAAGCTGGTCTAACGGCTGCATGGCATCTCCCCTTCTCTCTTCCGGCTTCAGCGACGCGCTCGTTATCCTCGGCGCCGCGGGGTTGGTCATTCCGGCATTTGCCCGCGCGAAGATCAGTCCGGTCATCGGCTTCATCCTCGTCGGCCTGCTCGTCGGGCCATTCGGGCTCGGTGCGCTCGTCAAGAGCTACCCCTGGTTGTACCACATCACGATCTCCGACCCGCACGCGATCGAACCCTTCGCCGAGTTCGGCATCGTGTTGTTGCTGTTCTCGATCGGGCTCGAGCTGTCGTTCAAGCGCCTGTGGTCGATGCGCCAATTGGTCTTCGGTACGGGCGCCGCGCAGCTGATCGCGTCGGGCATTATCCTCGGAACCGGCCTGCACCTGCTGATGGGGCTGGCCTGGACGGGATCGATGGCGCTCGGGATCGCGCTTGCCCTCTCGTCGACTGCGCTGGTGTTGCCGATCGCGGGGACCGCGAGCCCGGTCGGGCGCACCGCGTTCGCGATGCTGCTGTTCGAGGATCTCGCGCTCGTCCCGATCATCTTCGTGCTCGGTGCGCTCGGGCCGATGGCGGCGGCGGCGGGCTGGGCCGGATTCGTCAAGGTCGGCGGCCTCGCGGTGCTGACGGTCGCGATCCTGTTCGTGGGCGGGCGCTTGCTGCTGCCGCGGCTGTTCGCGCAAGCTGCACGCACCAAGAGCCCCGAACTGTTCCTCGCCGCCTCGCTGCTCGTGGTGATCGCCGCGAGCCTGGCGACCACCGCCGCCGGCCTTTCGCCGATCGTCGGCGCGCTGCTCGCTGGACTGCTGATCGCCGAGACCGACTATCATAGCGAAGTCGAGGTGATGACCGCGCCGTTCAAGGGGCTCGCGCTCGGTGTGTTCCTCATTACCGTCGGAATGAGTGTCGATATCGGCGCGATCCTCGCGGATTGGAGCAGCTATCTGCTCGGCATCGCGGCGGTCGTGGCGATCAAGGCGGTGGTGACCTTCGCGCTGCTGCGGCTTTCGGGTCTGGGTGGCGGCGTTGCCGCGGAAACCGGCGTGCTGATGGGCAGCCCGTCCGAGACCACGCTGATCGTGCTCGGCGCAGCGGGACAGGCGCAATTGCTGGCGCCTGGACTTACCAGCTTCTGGCAGACGGTGACCGCGATCGGCCTCACCATCACGCCGCTGCTGGCGATGCTCGGCAAGCGCGCGGCGAAGCGGATCGAGCTCCGCGGCGACACCTTGCCTGAGGCGGAGATTTCGCCCGAGGGGCCGGGCACGGTCGTAATCGGCTTTGGTCGCGTCGGTCGGATGGTGTGCGACATGCTCGCGGTGCACGGCCAGCCCTATGTCGCGGTCGAGGCGGACATCGACGCAGTGACCGCAGCGCGCGCCGAGGGATATCCGGTGATTTTCGGCGACGTGGTCCGTCCCGAGCTCGTCGACCGACTCAATCTGGGGCGCGCCAAGGCCTTGATCCTGACGATGAACGACCCGGTGCTGAGCGTGTCGATGACGCGGCGAGTGCGCGGCTGGGTGCCCGATCTGCCGATCATCGTGCGCGCACGCGATACCGCGCATGCCGCGCAACTCTACAAGGCCGGGGCGAGCGATGCCGTGCCCGAGACGCTCGAAAGCTCGCTCCAACTTGCCGAGGCTGTGCTCACCGATCTCGGCGTCGCGGTCGGGCCCGTGATCGCCTCGATCCACGAAAAGCGCGACGAACTGCGCCAGGAGATCAAGGCGGCGGCCGAGATGGAAGTCCTGCCGCGGCTCAAGCGGGTGCGCGGCATCATCCGTACCGAGGGTAGCCCGGCCTGACGCCGACGTGCGGCCCCGCCGCGCGTTGATCCGAAACGCCGCTAATCGCGCCGCGATCGACTGAGGGCAAACCGCCATCGTTTGATGGCAATTGCAGCGGTTTGGGACAACATCCCGCCGGCTCGATCAACGGCAAACGCGCTCAACACGCGCGCGCGCGCATCCGAAACCGATGCAACCGGCTTTGACGCGGCCCGCCGCATGATGCGACCAGGAGCAGCGCCAACGCTCGCGCTGCCGAACCTCTCCCCGATCGACTCGATCCGACAGCCTCCGCTGCCGGCACCGGACACCCGCGTCGGGAGAGAATCGCCAGCCCGCCGTCCTGCGCCTGTGATCGCGTCGTCGCATCATCATCGCCCAGGGGGACATCATGACGTGTGGTTGCTGCATCATTCCAGAAGACATCCTGCTCCGCTTCGCATCCGATCCCGAACTGTCCGACGCGGCGCGCCAGGCGCTGCATCACACCGCCGAGATCAGCGGCCAGATCCGCGCGTTGCGCCAGCAGAACGCCGCGCTGACGCTGACCGCGCTCCGGCTGCCCCTGCCGCGCCCGCCGATCCCGTTTCCGCTGCCGCACGTGCTTCCCGCCGCGCACGTCTTCGATTGTCACCAC
This sequence comes from Sphingomonas glacialis, assembly GCF_014653575.1. GTDB lineage: Bacteria > Pseudomonadota > Alphaproteobacteria > Sphingomonadales > Sphingomonadaceae > Sphingomonas > Sphingomonas glacialis. The sequence goes on from NZ_BNAQ01000001.1 coordinate 366,036, forward strand.
ACGACGGCGCTGCCCGGGGTGCAGGTCGCCAATCCGGGGTCGTCGCCCGACGGTCCGATCAAGCGCGCCTATGTCGAATCGGAGAATGTCGCGAAATTCTACTGGGACAATTTCAAGCGCGATTCGATCGACGGCAACCACATGACGCTCGTCTCCTCCGTCCATTACGGCGTCAAATACAACAACGCCTTCTGGAACGGCGCGCAGATGACGTACGGCGACGGGGACGGCCAGATCTTCCTCGATTTCACGCTCGGCGAGGACGTGATCGCACACGAACTGACACACGGCGTGACGCAGCACAGCCTCGGCCTTGCCTATTCGGGCGAGGCCGGCGGGCTCAACGAGAGCATGTCCGACGTCTTCGGATCGATGTTCCGCCAATGGGAGAAGAAGCAGGTCGTCACCAAGGCCGACTGGCTGATCGGCGCCGACATCATGGGCCCGCTCTCCAAGCAGAAGGGCTTTACCTGCCTGCGCGACATGGCGTCCCCCAAGAGCCCGCACGCAATGGCGCCGCAGCCCGACCATTATTATCCCGGCATCGGCAACCTCGATCCGCATTATTCGAGCGGCCCGCCCAATCTCGCCTTCTACAAGGCGGCCCAGGCGATTGGCGGGCATTCATGGGAAAAAGCCGGCAAGGTCTGGTACACGGCACTGACCACAGCGCCGCCGATGCCCAATATGACGATGTCCAAATTCGCCGCCCGCACCCGTAAACTCTCGACGAGCCTGTTCCCCAATGATCCTACGGTCCATAACGCTGTCGACGCTGCTTGGACTGCTGTCGGCTTGTAATCCCGGTCGGCCCGCGGCCCTCCCAACCAAGGCAATCGCGATGCGTGAGATTTCGATCGAAGGCTTTGGCGGATTCGTTGGTGCGGGAGGGCCGGCGAGCCACGTTCATCAGCGCGGCCGGCTGGATTGGTCGGCTTTGTCGGCGGCCGATCAGGCGGGGCTCGACCGGCTCTTTGCCGAGCAGGCGCGAGTCGACGCCAACCTGTTCTATCGTCTGACGCGGGTTGGCGCAGGCGGGACCGAGACGGTCGATGCCCTGCCCGACCAGATCCCGCCCGCGCTCTTGGCGAGCGTGCAGACGACGCTCGACTGAGGGCGCGACGACGCTGGAGGTGGGGCGGGACGGCTGGCGTTACGCCGCCAGCGCCGCCTTGACCGCGTCGACCGCCTCGCCACCCTTGGCGCCATCGGGGCCGCCGCCTTGCGCCATGTCCGGGCGACCGCCGCCGCCCTGACCGCCGAGCGTGGCGACGGCGATCTTGAGCAGATCGACCGCGCTGCGCGTCGCCACGAGATCGGCGGTGACGCCGACCGCGACCGAGGCGCGACCGTCATTGACCGCGACGATCATCGCGACGCCCGAGCCGAGGCGTTGTTTCATGTCGTCGACCGTGCCGCGCAAGCCCTTCGGGTCGAGCCCCTCGACCACTTGTCCGAGGAACGCGACGTCGCCGATCATCTCGGGACCAGCGGCCGCCGCCCCTGCCCCACCGCCGAGCGCGAGCGCCTTCTTGGCCTCGGCGAGCTCGCGCTCGAGGCGACGGCGATCTTCGACCAAAGCGGCGACGCGCGCCGGCACTTCATCGGGCGACGATTTGAGCGCGGTCGCGGCTTCGCGGAGCTTCTCGTCGCGGCCGGTGAAATAGGCACGCGCAGCCTCGCCGGTGAGCGCCTCGACGCGGCGGATACCCGACGACACGGCGCCTTCACCGACTACCGCGAACAGGCCGATGTCGCCGAGCGCGCGGACGTGCGTGCCGCCGCACAGCTCGAGCGAGTAGGTCTTGTCGACCCCGTCCTCCTTGGCGGTCCCCATCGACACGACGCGGACTTCGTCGCCGTACTTTTCGCCGAACAGCGCCATCGCGCCTTCCTCGATCGCTTCGTCGGGCGTCATCAGCCGCGTCGCGACGGGCGAATTGCCGCGGATGTGATGGTTCACGTCGGCCTCGACCAAGGCGAGCGCGGCCGGATCGATCGCGCTCGGCTGCGAGAAATCGAAGCGCAGGCGTTCGGGCGCAACCAGGCTCCCTTTCTGCGCGACATGCAGGCCGAGCCGCTGGCGCAGCGCCTCGTGCAGCAGATGCGTCGCGCTGTGGTTGGCACGGATGCGGTCGCGGCGCGCGCGGTCGATCGTCAAGTGAAGCGCGTCTCCGACCGCGATCTCGCCTTCCGTGATCGTGGTGGCGTGCGCGAACAGGCGACCGAGATACTTCCGCGTATCCTCGACCTGGCCCACCACGCCCGGCGCGGTGAGCGTGCCGGTGTCGCCGACCTGACCGCCGCTCTCGGCGTAGAAAGGCGTCTGGTTGAACAGGATCTCGACGCTCTCTCCCGCAACGGCGCGCTCGACGCGCGCGCCGTCCTTGACGATCGCGACGACCTGGCCCTCTCCTTCTTCGGCGGTGTAGCCGATGAATTCGGTGCTGCCGGTCGCCTCGGCGATGTCGAACCAGACGTCGTCGGAGGCGCGCTGGCCCGAGCCCTTCCAGGCGGCGCGCGCGGCGCGCTTCTGCTCGGCCATCGCGGTGTCGAAGCCGGCGCGGTCGATGCCGAAGCCCTGTGCGCGGAGAGCGTCCTCGGTCAGATCGTAGGGGAAGCCGAACGTGTCGTAGAGCTTGAACGCGGTCTCGCCAGGCAGCGTCGCGCCCGCTTCCATGCTCGCGGTCGCTTCGTCGAGCAGCCGCAGGCCGTTGACCAGCGTGCGGCGGAACTGCGTTTCCTCCTGCAGCAGCGTCGATTCGATCGACGCCTGTGCGCGGACGAGCTCCGGGTATGCCGCGCCCATTTCCGCGACGAGCGCGGGCACGAGCCGATGCATCAACGGCTCCTTCGCACCGAGCAGATGCGCGTGGCGCATCGCGCGGCGCATGATCCGACGCAGCACATAGCCGCGGCCCTCGTTCGACGGCAGCACGCCATCGGCGACGAGAAAGCCCGACGAGCGGAGGTGATCGGCGATGACGCGGTGGCTCGCCTGCGTGCTCGGCGTCAACGCCGCGCCCGATTGCGCGACCGAGGCGCCGATCAGCGCCTTGAAGGTATCGGTGTCATAATTGTCGTGGACGCCCTGGAGCACCGCGGCAACGCGCTCGAGCCCCATGCCGGTATCGATCGACGGCTTGGGCAGCGCGGTGCGCGTGCCGTCGGCCGATTGCTCGAACTGCATGAAGACGAGGTTCCAGATCTCGACGAAGCGATCGCCATCCTCGTCGGGGCTGCCGGGAGGACCGCCGGGGATGTGATCGCCATGATCGAAGAAGATCTCCGAGCAGGGCCCGCACGGCCCGGTGTCGCCCATCGACCAGAAATTGTCGTTGGTCGCGATGCGGATGATGCGCTCTTCGGGGAGTCCGGCGATGCGGCGCCACAGGTCGAACGCCTCGTCGTCGGTATGATAGACGGTGACGGTCAGCCGGTTGGGGTCGATCCCCCATTCCTTGGTCAGCAAATTCCAGGCGAGCGTGATCGCGCGCTCCTTGAAATAATCGCCGAACGAGAAATTGCCGAGCATCTCGAAGAAGGTGTGGTGCCGCGCGGTGTAGCCGACATTGTCGAGGTCGTTATGCTTGCCGCCGGCGCGCACGCACTTCTGCGACGAGGTGGCGGTGACATAGGGCCGCGATTCGAGCCCGGTGAAGACGTTCTTGAACGGCACCATCCCGGCATTGACGAACATCAGCGTCGGATCGTTCTGCGGCACGAGCGGCGCCGAGGCGACCTTGGCGTGGCCGTTGGCCGCGAAATAGTCGAGGAAGCTGCGCCGGATGTCGTTGGTTGAAACCGGGATCGAGAGCGAAGGCTGGGTCATGCGCCGTGGCTTAGGCGAGCGCGCGGCTTAGCTCAAGCGGGGCTCGGTTGGTCTTGGCGCGATCACAGGATTCCGATCTCGTGGAGCCAGCGTTCGGCAAGCGACGGCCACATGTCGACCGGGTGCCCAGTGCGACGCAGCGCGAAAGCGTGATCGCCTTTCGCAAAGAGGTGCAGTTCGGCCGGCACACCGGCTGCATCGAGCGCGCGCGCATACATCGTGCTGTTGCAGACCGCGTCGGTGCGATCATCCCAGTTCTGCACGATGAAGGTCGGCGGGGTGCGTTTCGTCACCCGAATCGTTGGGTTGAAGCCCGTGTCGCGCATGCAGAGATGCCCGGGATAGGCGGCGATCGCGAAGTCGGGTCGGCTGCTGACACGGTCGATAGCATCGACTGGGCGATATGCGGGCGTGAAGATATTGCTCGTTTGCGCGACGAGGTAGCCGCCCGCGGAGAAACCGATCACGCCGATCTTGGCGGGGTTTACCCCGAACTCCGCGGCGCGGGCGCGGACCGTCCGAATCGCACGCTGCGCATCCTGCAACGCGCGGAGCACCTTTGGCGTAACCTGGCAGTGGCAATCGCCGTCGCCATAGGTGTCGGTCTTAGGCACGCGGTATTTGACTAGGATGCAGATAATCCCCTTCGCGGTCATCCAGTCGCAGATCTCCGTGCCCTCGAGGTCGATCGCCAGCACCTGAAAACCGCCGCCGGGGAAGACCAGCATGGCAGCGCCAGAGCCGGGGCGGCCTGGCCGGAACAGGGTGAGGGTCGGTGTCGAGACGTTGAACACGCCCGTCACTGGGCGCCCTTCGAAGCGGTGCGGATTGGTGCTCGTCTCGCGGTGCTCGGGCGGCAGCGCGAAGCCAGCCATGTCGGGGGCGCCGTGCGGCCAGAGCGGGACTTGCTTCGTCCCGGCCGGTGGCTGCCAGACGCCGACGGTCCTGACCGCGACGGGTTCGGCGGGCGCGGTACTCGATGCGAGCGCTCCCGCTGCCAGCCCGAGCGCGGCGATCAGGCCTGCCGCCAATCCGCGATGCATCGGCATCATCTTGTGGCCCCTTTAGCCCAATGGCGCATCAAGCGAGGTCGGCGGGACGCTGAACCATTTCGGGCCACTCGGGGTCATGTGGAAGCAATCCTCGAGCCGCACGCCGAACTTGCCCGGCAGATAGAGGCCCGGTTCGTCGGAGAAGCACATCCCCTCGATCAGCTTGGTCGTCTCGCCATGGACGAGATTGACCGGCTCGTGGCCGTCGAGCCCGATGCCGTGGCCGGTGCGATGCGACAGGCCCGGGAGCGCGTAACGCGGTCCGTAGCCGAGCGACGTATAATAGGCGCGAACCGCATCATCGACCGCGCCCGCCGGTGTGCCGAGCTGCGCCGCGGCGAAGGCTTTCGCCTGGCCGGTGCGGACCTGCTCCCACACCGTGCGCTGCTCCTTGCTCGCCGCGCCGTAGACGAAGGTGCGCGAGACGTCGGATTGATAGCCCTGCACCGCGCAGCCGCAGTCCATCAGCACGATCTGCCCGTCGGCGACGATCTGCGGATCGCGGCTCCCGTGCGGGAAGGCGGCGGCGGGGCCGATCAGGACGAGCGCGAATTCGGGGTCGCCGCCGAGCTGCACCGTCGCGGCGTTCATCAGCGCGGCCACGTCGGCGGGCTTCATGCCCTTTTCGACGCGTGGCCAGGTCCAGCGATAGGCGGCGATGGTGACGTCGGTCGCCGCCTGCATCAGCGCGATCTCGGCGGCGGTCTTGCGCATCCGCACGCCGCGCACGACCGGGTTGGCGCTGACGATCTTCGCGCCCGGCAGCGCATGCGCGAGGCCGTCGACCGCGAAGTAGCGCACCGTCTCCTCGATCCCGATCGGCCGACCGCTAAGCTTACGGTCGCGCAGGAAACCGGCGACGAGTTTGGCGGGATCCTCGTCCTCCTGCCAGACACGAACTTCCGCGGGGACGCCGAGCGTCTGGCGGACCGAGGGTTCCTCGAAGAACGGCGTGACGATGCACGGCTCGCCCTCGACCGGCAGGATCGCCGCGGTGAGGCGTTCGCTGCGGTGCCAGGTGACGCCGGTAAAATAGACCAGGCTCGAGCCCGATTCGATCAGCACCGCGCCGATGCCGGTGGCGCGCATCAGGGCTTGCGCACGCTCGATCCGGGCGCGGCGTTCGGCTGCGCTGATCGGCATGGTGGCGGTGGTCAGCGAGCGCAGGCCCGAAAGGTCGGGCGCAGCGGCGCGGACGACGGCCGTCGACAGAATGGGGAGCGCCGCGGCGGCGCCGACGAGCGCGCGACGGGTGATCGGGCTGCCTGAAGTCGACGCGGTTCGGTTCTGATCGGCCATGCTCGCACTCCCCAATTCGGGCACGTGTCTGCCAGCCCTGCCAGCGGCTCGCAACGCCTTGCGTGGCGGTGCGCGCTTGACCGGGCGCGCATTCTCCCCTTGATGACCGTGAAAGACGACATTGGGGCGACACGTGGCGAAACGGCTGACTAGCTATATCCTGATCGGGCTCGTGCTCGGGTTGATCGTCGGCTGGGCGATCCATTTCCAGATCGCCGACGGCACCCCCGCCGCGACCGCGCGGCTGAAGGACATCGGTGCGGGCTTCTCGATCGTCACGACGATCTTCCTGCGGCTGATCAAGATGATCATCGCACCTCTTGTCTTCTCGACGCTCGTCGTCGGGATCGCGCATATGGGCGACATCGCCGCGCTTGGCCGGGTGGGTGGGCGCACGATGGCGTGGTTCGTCACCGCCTCGCTCGTCTCGCTCTCGCTTGGGCTTTTGCTGTTCCACGGGATCGAGGCGGTGATCGACCTGGTCGCGCCGGGAACGGGCTTCGGCTTCAAGCTGCCGCCGCCCGCCGCCTCGGTTGGGCTCGACGAGAAGGCGTTCAACCTTACCAACTTCATCACGCATATCGTCCCCTCGTCGATCGTCGAGGCGATGGCGACCAACGAGATCATCCAGATCGTGCTGTTCTCGGTATTCGCCGGCGTCGCGCTGACCGCGATCGGCGAGAAGGGCGAACCGATCGTGCGCGGCGCCGAAGCGCTCGCCGCGATGATGCTGCAGATCACCGATTACGTGATGCGCTGCGCGCCGATTGCGGTGTTCGCGGCGATCACTGCGACGATCACGGTGAATGGGCTCGGGATCTTGTGGTCGCTCGGGCTGTTCGTCGGGGGCTTCTATCTGGGGCTGGCGACACTGTGGCTGCTGCTGTTCGGCGCGGCGTTCGTCTTCATCGGGCCGCGCGCCTTCGGTCTCGCGCGCTATATCCGCGAGCCGATCCTGCTGGCGTTTTCGACCGCGTCGTCCGAGGCGGCGTATCCGCGCACGCTCGAGGCGCTCGACCGCTTTGGCGTGCCGCGGCGGATCTCGAGCTTCGTCCTGCCGCTGGGGTATTCGTTCAACCTCGACGGGTCGATGATGTACATGACCTTCGCGACGCTGTTCATCGCGCGCGTCTACGGGATCGACCTGCCGCTCGGCACGCAGATCGTGATGTTGCTCGTGCTGATGATCACTTCGAAGGGGATTGCCGGCGTGCCGCGCGCCTCGCTCGTCGTGATCGCGGCGGTGATGGGGCAGTTCGGCATCCCCGAGGCGGGGTTGCTGCTGATCCTGCCGGTCGACCAGTTCCTCGACATGGGCCGCTCGGCGACCAACGTCGTCGGCAATGCGGTGGCAACGACGGTGGTGGCGAAGTGGGAGGGCGCGCTCGGCGAGCCGCAGGCGGCGGAGATCGAGCCGCCGCATGCGCCGCATGGGGCTTAGCGCTTACCGCACCATTCCTTCCTGCGGTCACCCCGGCCTTGTGGCGGGGTCTACCGTGCCGCGCGTGCTACGACGGCAGGAGCGGGATCACGGTGGACCCCGGGACGAGCCCGGGGTGACGGGTATTGGGGGTCGCCCCCGTCTTCACGCGTAGGCGTAGGGCCCGCCCTTTTCGAGCGCTGCCTGATAGGCCGGGCGGGTATGGATCTTGTCGAGCCAGGCGATCGTCGCTGGGCGGCTGTCGTCGAGCCCGGCGCGGCTCTTTGCGGCTTCGAGCGGGAAGCTCATCATGATGTCGGCGCCGGTCAGCTGGTCACCGGCGAACCACGGCCGCTTGGCGAGTTCGGATTCGACGTAATCGAGATGGACGTCGATCATCGGCTGGACACGCTTCGCGGCGGTTGCGCCGATCACCGGGATGCGGTTGAGCACGAGCAGCAACAGCAACGGCGGCATCACCGACCCCTCGGCATAATGCAGGAACTGGCGATAGCGCAGCACGTCGTCGCGGTGCGCGGGCGGCCCGAGCTTCCCGTCGGCATATTCGACCAGATAGTCGATGATCGCGCCGGTCTCGACCAGCGTCTGCCCCGCGGCGGTGTCCTCGAGGATCGGCGACTTGCCGAGCGGATGGACGCGCTTCAGCTCGGACGGGGCGAGCATCGTCTTGGCGTCGCGCTGGTAGCGCTTGATCTCATAGGGCAGCCCGAGCTCCTCGAGCATCCACAGGATGCGTTGCGAGCGCGAGTTGTTGAGATGGTGGACGATGAGGGTCATGCGCGCGCTCCGGTGGTGGACAGGATCAACCGATCGTAACGCGCAACGCGGAACGTCGCACTAAAGTCGCACCATCGTGGTGCCTACCTCGTCGCGACGACCCGACCGTCATGGGGCGGTCCGACATCGGACGCTGCTCGGGCGGAGGGGCGGGCCCCGGCACAAGGCCGGGGTGACGATAGCGTAGTTTTCGATCGGCGCCTGATCCTGTGAAGCGCCTGCCGTTTGACGAGCCCGCCATAGCAAAGACCCGCCATTGCTGGCGGGCCTTCGCGGTTTTGCGACGACCAACCAAAGCCGCCTGTAGAAAGAACGCGGCCGAGCCCCGCCGCCGCTCCCTGCCCCGGACCAAGCCGGCCCGGAGCGGATCTCACATCTCGGGCTCGTCCCCGTCATCGGGCTCGCCGCCGACCATCATTTCCTCGGCGACCTTGTCGGTGCGCGCGCGGATCGAGGCTTCGAGCCGGTCGGACATTTCGGGATGCTCCTTCAGGAACGTCTTCGAATTCTCGCGGCCCTGGCCGATGCGGACGCTGTCGTAGGAGAACCACGCGCCCGACTTCTCGACCAGCCCGGCCTTGACGCCGAGATCGAGGATCTCACCGATCTTCGACACGCCCTGCCCGTACATGATGTCGAATTCGACCTGCTTGAACGGCGGCGCGACCTTGTTCTTGACGACCTTGACGCGCGTCGTGTTGCCGATGATCTCGTCGCGATCCTTGATCTGCCCGGTGCGGCGGATGTCGAGGCGGACCGAGGCGTAGAACTTGAGCGCGTTGCCGCCGGTCGTCGTCTCGGGGTTGCCGTACATCACGCCGATCTTCATGCGCAGCTGGTTGATGAAGATCACCATGCAGCGCGAACGGCTGATCGAGCCGGTCAGTTTCCGCAAGCTCTGCGACATCAAGCGCGCCTGCAGGCCGACATGGCTGTCGCCCATCTCGCCCTCGATTTCGGCGCGCGGCACCAAGGCCGCGACCGAATCGACGACAAGCACGTCGATCGCGTTCGAGCGCACCAGCGTGTCGACGATCTCGAGCGCCTGCTCGCCCGTGTCGGGCTGGGAGACGATCAGCTCGTCGATGTTGACGCCAAGCTTCTTGGCATAGACGGGATCGAGCGCGTGTTCGGCGTCGACGAACGCGGCGGTGCCGCCGGTCTTCTGCGCTTCGGCGATCACGTGGAGCGCGAGCGTCGTCTTGCCCGACGATTCGGGACCGTAGATCTCGATCACGCGCCCGCGCGGCAAGCCGCCGACGCCGAGCGCGATGTCGAGCCCGAGCGAGCCGGTCGAGATCACCTCGACCTGCATCGTCTGCTTCGACCCGAGCTTCATCGCCGAGCCCTTGCCGAACGCGCGATCGATCTGCGCGAGCGCTGCCTCGAGCGCCTTTGCGCGTTCGTCCTTGGCCTTTTCGGCGGCCTTGTCCGTGGATGCTGCCATTTTGCTGTCGATGACCTTCAAAGATACCGCCATTGGTAGCTCCCGTCGCTAGACCGAACGCCTCATGCGTTCAATGCGTGACAGCGATGTATCGCATTTGTTCTGTGAGAACAAGTGTGGAACGACGGTGCTTTTCCGAGGGTCGTAGGACAGGTTAACACCGCAGGTTATGGCATCCCGCCGCCGCCCGCCGCGCCATAGACGTGGCCGGTGGTGTAGCTGGCGCCGTTTTCGGCGAGCAGAACGTAGATTCCGGCGAGCTCGGCGGGCTGGCCGGGTCGGCCGAGCGGCGTCATGCTGCCGAAGCTTTCGAGCTTTTCCATCGTCGCGCCGCCCGACACCTGGAGCGGCGTCCAGATCGGCCCCGGCGCGACGCCGTTGACGCGGATGCCGCGCGGGGCGAGCTGCTTCGCCAGGCTGCGGACGTAGTTGGTCGTCGCGGCCTTGGTCATCGCATAGTCGTAGAGATCCTTCGACGGGTCGGTCGCCTGTTCGGAAGTCGTGCCGATAATCGCCGAGCCGGGCTTGAGATGCGGCAGCGCGGCCTTGATGATCCAGAACGGCGCATAGATGTTGGTCTTCATCGTCGCGTCGAAATCCTCGCTCGACACGTCGAGGATCGAGGCGCGGGTCTGCTGGCGCGCAGCGTTGCTGACGAGGATGTCGAGACCGCCAAGCTCCTTGACCGCGGTCTCGACCAGCTTCTGGCAGAAGGCCTCGCTGCGCAGATCGCCGGGGATGGCGACCGCCTTGCGGCCCGCCTCGCGGATCAACGCGACCACAGCGCGCGCATCCTCCTCCTCGGCGGGGAGATAGTTGATCGCGACGTCGGCGCCTTCGCGCGCATAGGCGATCGCAGCTGCCGCACCCATGCCCGAATCACCGCCGGTGATGAGCGCCTTGCGGCCGAGCAGACGACCCGAGCCGCGATAGCTCTGCTCGCCATTGTCGGGCTTGGGGGTCATCTTCGACGACAGGCCGGGCCATGGCTGCGACTGCTTTTCGAACGGCGGCTTAGGCCCGCTCCGCGGATCCTTGAGCCCCGCCGCGGGCGCTGCCCCGGCGGGCGTTCCTGGCGTCTTGGCAAAGGCCGAGCCGGTCGCAGCGGTCGCGACGCCGAGCGCAGCACCGCCCACGACGGCCCGGCGGGAAACGGAGGATTCATCGTTGCTGCTCATGGGTCGATCTCGCTCGCTATCAAAGGTCGAGCGGGTAACTCATGGCGTCTGCACGCGGTTCACAAACAAGCCGGGTTTATTCGGCTAACCTCAATCAAGCCGCGCTGGCGGTGCCCAACGCATCGAGCGCCTTCGACACGCCGTCCATCGTGAACGGCTTGGGCAAGGTCGGGCGGTCGCGGAACTGCTCGGCGACGGTATCGTGCGATCCGCCGGTGGCGAAGACGAACGGGATACCCTTTTGCGCAAGCACTTCGGCGATCGGAAAGCTCTTCTCGCCGCCGCGCAGATTGACATCGAGGATCGCCGCATCGACACCGCCATCCGCGATGATCGCGACCGCGCCCTCCACGGTATCGGCCGAGCCCGCGACGGATTTACCAAGCACATCGAGGAAATCCTCGATCATCATGGCAATAAGGGGCTCGTCTTCGACGATCAGGATACTCTGGGCGCTCATTGTGTGCCTTTAGCGTCCTGGAACGCCGTCCGCCAAGTCATTTCGCACGAAGCACGTCGCGCGTCGCCTCGGCGAGCTCCTGGACCGAGAAGGGCTTGGCAAGGAAGGCAACATTGTCGAGATCGATCGACTTGCGGATCGTTTCCTCGGCATAGCCCGACATGAACAGGATCGGCAGGTCGGGATAGCGCGCGCGCACCTGGCGGACGAGCGTCGGTCCGTCCATCAACGGCATCATGACGTCGGAGATGAGCAGATCGGGGCGATCGCAGCGGGCCAGCAGCTCGAGCGCCGCCTCGCCATGCTCGGCGGTGAGCACGGTATAGCCCTGCCGCGCGAGCGCGCGTTCGGCGACGGCGCGGACCATGTCCTCGTCCTCGACCAGCAGAATCGTGCCGCTGCCCCACAGATCGGCGGGCTTTTCGCGCGGGAGCACCTTGGCCGGCGTCGCGTCGACCAGCGCGCCCGCGGTGTGGACCGGCAGATAGATCGTGAAGACTGCGCCCGACGTGCCCTTCGGCCCGCTCTTGACGGTATCGGCGAAGATCCAGCCACCCGATTGCTTGACGATGCCGTAGACGGTCGACAGCCCGAGCCCGGTGCCCTTCCCCACTTCCTTGGTGGTGAAGAACGGCTCGAAGATCTTGGGCAGGATGTCGGGCGGGATCCCGCCGCCGGTGTCGGCCACTTCGAGCACGACATAGTCCGCCGCAGGCAGAATGTCCGAGCCGAGCTTGCGCACTTGCGCCGCGGTGACCGCGTAGGTCTGGATCGTCAGCGTGCCGACGCCGCGCGGATCCTTGGCGATCATCGCGTCGCGCGCATTGACCGCGAGGTTGACGACGACCTGTTCGAGCTGCCCCGGATCGGCGCGCACCGGCGAGAGGTTGCGGCCGTGCTTCACCGTCAGCGTGACGGTCTCGCCGAGCAGCCGCTTGAGCAGCGTCGAGACTTCGGAAATCACGTCGGGCAGCTGCAGCACTTGCGGGCGCAGCGTCTGCTGGCGCGAGAAAGCGAGCAATTGCCGCGTCAGGCTCGCTGCGCGGTTCGAATTGGCGCGGATCTGCTGGATGTCGTCATAATCGCTGTCGCCGGGCGAATGGCGCATCAGCATCAAGTCGCAGTGGCCGATGATCGCGGTGAGGATATTGTTGAAATCGTGCGCGACGCCGCCGGCGAGCTGGCCGACCGCCTGCATCTTGGTCGCTTGCGCGACCTCGCGCTTGAGCCGCGTTTCCTCGCTATTGTCCTTGAGGCTGAGCAGCACCGCCGAATCGCCCAAGCCTCGCGCACCCGCGATCGACAAGGCGACGGGTTCGTCGGGATGGTCCTTAAGCCGCACCGCGAGATCGGTCGAATGCGTCGCGCCGCCTGCAAAGCGGCGGATCGCGTCGGCGACGACGCCCTTGTCCTCGCGCACCAGCAGATCGCCCGGATAGATCGGCGGGCTCGCCGGATCGACCGCGGCGGCGCGCGCGAAGGCGTCGTTCATCTGTAGGAAGCGGCCATCGCCGCCGATCAGCGCGACGCCGAACGGCATCAGCGACACGAGGCTGCGGATATGCGCGCTCGCGCTCTCGCCGATCGCGGCGTGCCCCTCCTCCTCGTCGATCAGCGCGACGAGCATCGGCGCGTCTTCGCCATCGAGGAACGGGATCTGCAGCACGCGCAACGGATTGCGCGTCAGCCCCTCGCGCTCGAAGCGCGCCATGCCTTGCGCGTCGGTGATGAGGAAACGCGCGAAATCGCGCCCGATGATCGCGCCGTCCTCCTGCCCCATCGCGCGCGAACGCAGCACGCGGTTGGCGGCGCGGATCCGGCCGTCGGGGTTGATCAGCGCGGCCATGATCCCGGCGCTGCCGAGCCGGTCGCCCGTCGCACCGGCGATGAGGTTTTCCATCGTCTTGGCGAGATCGAGCCCTTGCGAGGCGAAGAAGCGCCAGACGAGCAGATTCTCGTCCTCGCCGACGCGCGTGACATCGGCCGAGAGCGCCGCGCCCTTGACGACCAGGCGATCGACGCTCGCCGCGCCATCGCGCCACGCCGCGCGCCCGGCGCTGCCGAGCCGATCGACCCCGCCCGCGTCGAGCGGCAGGCCGGGCGGTGTCGGAAAACCGCCGAACAGCGCTTCGTAGCGGTCGTTCGCACAGACGAGCCGCCCAGCGCGGTCGGTCACCGCGATCGCGTCGGGGCTGCTTGCCGCGAGCGCGCGCGCGACGCTCCAATCGGGTTCGATCGCGGTGCTGGCCGTTGCCGGGAACAGCCGGCGCGCTGCGATCAACCCGCCTGTCACGACGAGCGCCGCCGCGAGGAAAGCCGCAGCGATCACAAGGCTGTGGAGAATGCCGAGGATGACCAAGGCGGCCGCCAGACCGCAGCCGAGCGCAATCAGAGCGGCGCTGCGTGTGGCGGTGGCGTGGGGGGGCGCAGGTAGCGGGACCATCGCGTCATGCTGTGAGCGCTACACGGCTGACGTCAAGGGCTTAAGCGGCGGGGCGCCGCGGATCGGTCACGAGGCGCGCCGCGCTCAAAGACCGAAAAGGAGGCCCCAGCGCGCTGCGCCGGGGCCTCCAGGCATTTTACCAGACCTTCACGCGCTCGGCAGGCGCGAGGTACATCTTGTCGCCAGGCTTTACCCCGAATGCGGCGTACCAGGCGTCGACGTTGCGCACTTCCATCGTGCGGAACGGACCCGGCGAATGCGGATCGCTCAGCAACTGCGAGCGCAGCGCGGGCTCGCGGAACTTGATCCGCCAGACCTGCGCATAGCCGAGGTAGAAGCGCTGGTCGCCGGTCAGCCCGTCGATCACCGGCGCGGGCTTGCCGCCGAGCGAGCGATGATAGGCGTCGTACGCAAGCGCGAGACCGGCGAGATCGGCCATGTTCTCGCCGAGCGTCAGCCCGCCGCGGATGTGCTGGCCAGGGAGCGGCTCGTACGCGTCATACTGCTTGACCAGCTGGTCGGTCATCGCGGTGAAGCGCGCGACGTCCTGCGGCGTCCACCATTCCTTCAAGGCGCCGGTCGGATCGAACTTGCGGCCCTGATCGTCGAAGTGATGGCTGAGCTCGTGGCCGATAACGACACCGATGCCGCCATAGTTGACCGCGGGATCGGCCTTCGCGTCGAAGAACGGCGGCTGGAGGATCGCCGCCGGGAAGACGATCTCGTTCATCGGCGGGTTGGCATAGGCGTTCACCGTCATCGGGGTCATGCCCCATTCGGTACGGTCGATCGGCTGGCCGAGCTTGTGCAGGTCGCGCTGATACTCGAACTGGTTCGCTGCGGCGACGTTGCCGACGAGATCGTCACGCTTGACCTGCACCGCGGTGTAATCGCGCCACTTGGTCGGATAGCCGATCTTGGGGGTGAAAGCGGCGAGCTTGGCGTGCGCCTTGACCTTGGTCTCGGGCGCCATCCAGGTCAGCTTGTCGATCCGCGTGCCCATCGCCGAGATGATGTTCTTGACGAGCTGATCGGCCGACGCCTTCGATGCCGGCGGGAAATAAGCCGCGACATATTGCTGGCCGATCTCTTCGCCGAGCGCGCCCGACACCGTCGAGACGCCGCGCTTCCAGCGCACCGGCTGCTGCGGCGCGCCGCTCAGCACGGTGCCGTAGAACGCGAAATTGGCATCGTTGATCGGCTTGGACAGATACCCCGCATACGAGCGCATCGTGCGCAGGATCAGGAAGTCCTGGACGACCTGCACGGGGGCATCGGCGAACGCCTTGGCCTCACCCGCGATCGCGCTCGGCATCCCGACGATATAGTTCGCCTGGCCGGCAGCCCCGGCCGCCTGGAAATAGGCCGCCCACGGGAAGCCCGCGGCCTTGCCGTCGAAGTCGGCAGGGAGATATTTGTTGTACGTCAGATCGGCGTTGCGCGACTTGACGCGGTCCCAATGCGCCTCGGCGAGCGTCTTCTCGAACGCGAACACGGCGGCGGCGCGCTGTGCGGCATTGTCCTGCCCGGCAAGGCCGAGCATCGTTGCCTGATACGCTTGATATTTGGTGCGCGTGTCGGCGAGCTTGGGGTCGTCCTTGAGATAATAATCGCGGTCGGGGAGACCGAGGCCGCCCTGATAGACGTGGACGATATAGTTCTCGGGAGCCTTGTCGTCCTGCCCGACGCCGACGCCGAACAAGCCGCCGACGCCACGCTGCTGGAGCTTGGCCATCTCGGTCGCGAGTGCGGCCTTGTCCTTGGCGGCCTTGATCTCGCCGATCCAGGGCTGGATCGGCGCGATGCCCTTCGCGTTGACCGCGGCTTCATCCATGAAGCTCGCGTAGAAATCGCCGATCTTGTTGCCCGGCGTCTGCGTCGCCTTGTCGAGGATGATGCGCGTCCGCTCGAGCGAGCGATCGGCCAGCGCGTTGAACATCCCGTAGGTCGCCTTGTCGTCGGGGATCTGCGTCTTGGCTTCCCACGCGCCGCCGGCATATTTGGCGAAATCGTCGCCGGGCTTTACTGCGCTATCCATGCCGGCGGTATCGATGCCGAAGCTACCGATCTCGGCGCCGGTGCTTGCGCTCGGCGCAACGACGGGCTTGGGCTTGCTCGTCTGGGCGTAGGTTACGCCCCCCGCAGCGGCCGATGCCAGCAGCGAGAGTGTAAGGAGCGAAAACCGCATACAAATGTATCCTTCCTGAACCGTATTGCCGCGTGTTGTACCGCTATGACACGGCCAGTCAAATCGTTCTTGTCGCCCCGCCGCGATGCGCGCGCGCGCGCCATTTCCGTGCGATCCGCAGCCGCCAGACGAGGCTCGTCACGCCGTAACCCGCGACCGAGAGCCCGATCGCCAGGATCACCAGCCCGACGATCGTCGCGGGGCCGCCATGCGACACCAGCCAGTGCAGCCAGCTCGCATTCGCCGCGACGTTGCTCGCGATCGGCGCGCCGGGAACATCGCGGTCGAGCCGCAGCACCCAATGGCCGATCTCGTACGCGCTCCAGAACAGCGGGACGGTGGTCAGCGGATTGTGGAGCAGCGTCGTGCCGACCGCCACGGGCACGTTCGCGCGCACCGGCAGCGCGGTCAGCGCGGCGAGCGGCATGTGCGCCAGGGGAAAGAGGATGCCGGTGAACAGCCCGAGCGCGACGCCGCGCGGCACCGAGCGGCGCGTGAAGCGCCACAGCGACGGTGCGAGGATGCGGTGCGAGACGGGGCGGAGAAAGCGATTCGCCTCGATACTGTCGCGCGTCGGCACATGACGGCGCGCCCAGCCCGTCGCACGGGCAACGGGTCCGCCACGCGCCACGCGATCAGCCACGGTCGCGCATGATCCGGCCCTGCTCACGCTTCCAGTCGCGCTCTTTGATCGAGTCGCGCTTGTCGTGATCCTTCTTGCCCTTGGCGAGCGCGAGCTCGATCTTGGCGCGACCCTTCGAGTTGAAATAGACCATCAGCGGCACGAGCGTCATGCCCTCGCGGTTGACCGCGCCATGCATCTTGTTGATCTCGCGCTCCTTGAGGAGCAATTTGCGGACGCGCTTGGGCTCATGGTTGTAGCGGTTGCCGTGGCTGAATTCGGGCACGTTCGAATTGATCAGCCAGACCTCGCCGTCCTTCACCTCGGCATAGCTCTCGGCGATCGAGCCGGTGCCGCTGCGCAGCGACTTCACCTCGGTACCCGTCAGCGCGATTCCCGCTTCGTACACTGTCTCGATGTAATAATCGTACCGTGCGCGTCGGTTCTCGGCGACGATCTTGGTCTTTTCGAAGAGCGGGGGTTTCGGACGTGCCATGGGAGCCGCGATGTAGGCGTTGCCGCGACGAAACAAAAGCCATGCGGACAATTTAGCCGACGCGCGCAAGCAAAGCGCGCGCGAAGCCCCTATCTTAAGGTTTGGGTGCAATGGCCGCTCGCGTGATTGCCCGATCCAGTGTAGAGTTCCGCCATGTCCGATTTCGCCGCTCCCAAATTCGCGACCCACAGCTTCCCGATCGCCATCGACGCTGCCGACATTGATTTCATGGGGCACGTCAACAATGCCTCGTATCTCAAATGGGTGCAGGACGCGGTGGTGAGCCACTGGCAGCGCTTCGCGCCGAGCGAGGCGGTGGCGACGCACGCCTGGGTCGCGCTCAAGCACGAGATCACTTATCGCAAGCCGACCTTCCTCGACGACGAGGTGATCGCGACCGTGCTGCTCGAAAAGGTGCAGGGCGCGCGCGCATTCTACGAGACGGTGATCAAGCGCGGCGAGGACGTGCTCGCCGAGGTCAAGTCGAGCTGGTGCTGCCTCAACGTCGAGACGATGCGGCCGGCAAGGCTGGCGCAGGGCGTGATCGATCGGTTCTTCGCAAAGGATTGAGCGCCGTCACCCGGCCGTCGCCCCGGCCTTGTGCCGGGGTCCACCGAGAAGGGCGTTAGCCGGCAGCGGCTCGAGGCCGAACCCAACCGCGAGATCGTTCCAGGCGGGGTTGTCGGATTCGATGAGGTTCCGCTTCCAATCTCGGCGATAGCGCTTGAGTTGTTTCTCGCGCATGATCGCGGATTCCATCGTTCCCGCGACCTCAAAGTACACGAGCCGGAGTATCCCATACTTCTTCGTGTGCCCGTCGAAAGTACCGGAGCGATGTTGGAGCACGCGACCAATTAGATTCGAGGTTACGCCGACATAGACAGATCCGTAGTACTGGGACGCCAGAATATAGACGCACGGGGTTCGCTCGATCGTCATGCGGTGAACTTTGCCGCACGGTGGACCCCGGCACAAGGCCGGGGTGACAATTGTGTGAGGCGTTAGATCCCGGCCGCAGCCAACCCTGCATCGACCACACGCTGGCTCGCTTCGCTCGGCCAGGTCATCGGCAGGCGCAGCGCCGTCGGGAAATCTGGGCGAACCTTGTTTACCGCATATTTCACCGGCCCGGGCGAGGCATCGGTGAACAGCGACACGTGCAGCGCGAACAGGCGGTCGTGCAGTTCGAGCGCGAGCGTATAATCCCCTGCCGCACACGCCGCCTGGAACTCTGCGCACAGCCGCGGCGCGACGTTCGCCGTTACCGAGATGCACCCGATCCCGCCGGTCGCATTGAACGCGAGCGCCATGTCGTCATTGCCCGAAAGCTGCTCGAACCCCTCGGGGCACGCCGCGCGCTGTGCCGACACGCGCTGGATCACGCCCGTCGCATCCTTGATGCCGATCACGCTCGGCATGGCGTGCGCAATCCGCGCGACGGTCTCGACCGCGATGTCAGTCACGGTGCGGCCCGGCACGTTGTACAGCACGATCGACAGGTCGCACGACCCCGCCACCGCCTCGAAATGGCGGAAGATGCCTTCCTGATTGGGCCGGTTGTAATAGGGCGGGACCATCAATGCCGCATCGGCCCCGGCTGCCTTGGCCGCCTTGATGTTGTGGATCGCGACGCGCGTGTCGTTCGAGCCTGCGCCCGCCAACACCGGCACGCGCCCGCGCGCCTGATCGACGCAGACCGCGACGATCGCGAAATGCTCCTCGGCGGTCAGCGTCGCCGCCTCGCCCGTCGTGCCGCACGGCACCAGCCCGGCCGAGCCCTCGGCGATCTGCCACTCGATGAAATCGCGATAGGCGCGCTCGTCGAAACTGCCGTCTGCGGCGAACGGCGTGACCAACGCCGGGATCGATCCCGAAAACATAGCGAATTGCTCCTGCGAACCGAATTTCGTCGCATTTGAGGTGTAATGCGCGGGACAAATACGGACCGGAGGCATAGTCTGTCCACATGATTGCATGGCTCTTCAAATCCGGTGTTCTGCTCGCGGGCATTTCGACCCTCGCCGTTACCTCTGGCGACGCGCAGGATCAGCTCGGCTGGGGTCGCGCGACGCAGGTGCTGACCGGCACGACCGCCACCAACAGCGCGATCGCCGCGTCGATCGCCGAGTGGAAATCGCTCCAGCAATCGTCGAGCTACGGCTTCGACAGCTACGCCCGCTTCCTGCTCGCGCACCCCGGCTGGCCCGGCGAGACCGCGATGCGGCGGATGGCGGAGAAGGCGCTCGATTCTGGCGGCTGGTCGCCGTCGACCGTGGTCGCGTTCTTCCGGCGCTTCCCCGCGTTGACCGGCGCGGGCAAGACGCGGTTTGCCGAAGCGCTCGCCGCGACGGGGCAGCAAGGCGAAGCGGCCAGCGCGGCGCGCGCCGCCTGGGTGTCGGGAACGCTGTCGAGCACCGACGAGAGCAAGATCCTCGCGACCTTCCCCGGCGCCCTGTCGCCCGCCGATCACGATGCTCGGATGGACATGCTGCTGTGGCAGGGCGCGACCGCGTCGGCGCAGCGCCAGCTGATGCTGACCAGCCCGGCGCGGCAGAGCGTCTTCGCCGCGCGGCTCGCCTTCCGCACCAGCGCGCCCGATGCGGGCGACCGGCTGATCGCGACGCAGGCCTATGGCGCGACCGATCCCGGCTGGATCGCCGACCGGGCGAGCTGGTATCGCAACACCGGCGCCTCGGCCAGCGCGCGCAATTCGCTTGCACAGCGCCCCGCGCTCGCGGTCGTACCGGGCAGCGCCGAGCAATGGTTCGAAGTGCTGCTGACCAACGCGCGCGCCGCCGCCAATGACGGGCAGAATTCGCTCGCCTATGACATCGCGCGCAAGCTCGGCGATGCCTATCCCATCGGCACCGACGTCAGCACGCGGCCTTATGGCGAGCGCGACGACTATACGAGTCTTGCCTGGCTCGCGGGCCGCACCGCGCTGAAGCAGCTCGCCCGCCCGGCGGATGCCGTGCCGCTGTTCGTCAGTTACGCCGCCGCCTCGAAGACGCCGACGACGCAATCGAAGGGGCTGTATTGGGCCGGGCGCGCCGCCGAGGCCGCCGGGCGTCGCGACGAGGCCAACGGCTATTACGTGCGCGCCGCGGCGTTCCGCGATCTGTTCTACGGCCAGCTTGCCGCCGAGCGGATCGGCCAGCCGCTCGTCGCGCCGGGCGATCCGGTGCTGCGTCCGGTCGACCCGTCGACGCGCGCGGCGTTCTACGCGCGCGAGACGGTGCGCGCGGCGCAATATCTCGGCACGGTCGGCAATTGGGAGGACCAGACCGCGTTCGTCCGCCAGATCGCGCTCGATGCCAAGAGCGACAGCGACCATGTCCTCGCGACCGAACTGTCGCGCACGCTCGGGCGGCCCGATCTCGGCGTGATGGTCGGGCGCAGCGCGCTGCAGAACGGGCTCAGCGAATACTCGACCGTCGGTTTCCCCAACGTCCGCGTGCCGGTGGCGAGCCAGGACGAC
The DNA here is from genome assembly GCF_014653575.1 of Sphingomonas glacialis. Lineage (GTDB taxonomy): Bacteria > Pseudomonadota > Alphaproteobacteria > Sphingomonadales > Sphingomonadaceae > Sphingomonas > Sphingomonas glacialis. Next base: position 386,749 of record NZ_BNAQ01000001.1, read on the forward strand.
TGGACGATGATCCACGCGATCGCGCGCCAGGAAAGCCAGTTCGACCGCGCCGCGATCAGCCATGCCGGCGCGCGCGGGCTGATGCAGCTGATGCCCGGCACCGCGCGCGACCAGGCTGGCAAGCTCGGCCTGGCGTACAATGCCGCGGCGCTGACGACCGATACCGACTATAACATCATGGTCGGATCGACCTATTTCCGGCACATCTACGAGCTGTACGGGAGTTATCCGCTCGCGGTGGCGGCGTACAATGCGGGCCCGGGCAACGTGAACAAATGGCTCCGCGCGAATGGCGACCCGCGCAGCGGCGGCGTCGACATGCTCGACTGGATCGAGGCGATCCCGATCTACGAGACGCGCAACTACGTCCAGCGCGTGCTCGAGAATGCCGTGGTGTACGATCTGATGAACCCCACGCGCTCGCGCTCGTCGGGGTCGAACCGGATCAGCTGGTATCTCGGCAAGCGCATTCCAGGCTGAGCGCGGAGGCTGGCCCAGCCGATCGCAAGCGTCTAGAATAGTGCGATGAATGACCTTGTTCCCACCGGCAACGTTGCACTGCTGATCGATGCCGACAACGCCAGCCACACCGCGATAGACCCGGTCCTGACCGCGCTCGCAGATCTTGGCACCGTCAACATCCGGCGGATCTACGGCAATTGGAGCAAAGTCGCGCTCAAGGGTTGGAGCGAGGTCGCGCTGCGCTATGCACTCGATCCGCAACAGCAATTCGACCTGACCAGAGGCAAGAACGCGACCGACATGAAGATGACGATCGATGCGATGGACCTGCTGTTGACGGGGCGCGTCACGGGGTTCGGCATCATGTCGTCCGACAGCGATTTCATGCCGTTGGTGACACGCATCCGTCAGCAGGGGCTTCAAGTCTACGGCTTCGGTCGCGCCAACACGCCGGAGGGCTTTCGGCAAGCGTGCAACCGCTTCATCGATGTCGAAACGCTAGAGAAGACCGCCGCCGAGATGCCGATGCCGCTCCCGCCGGCGATCCTGTCGAAAGAGGGAAAGGAACCTGTCGACAGCGCGCTCGTACGCCTCCTGATCGATGCCTATGATGCGTCAAAGCGCGATGGGCAGGGCTTCGCTTCGCTGGGTGAGGTCGGACAGCGCGCGAGCAACCGCTCGAGCTTCGACACGCGAAACTATGGCTTTTCGCGGCTGTCTGATTTGGTCGAGGCGGTGCCCGGTTTCGTCGTCGAACGACGCGACGGCGGCGGCGTCCTCGTCAAGCGCGTAAAATAGCCGGCCGCCGGAACGATCGCGATGACCGACCCTCCCAACTACATCACCCCCGCCGGCTACGCCGTGCTCAGCGCCGAATATCGGCAGTTGCTCGGCGAGGAGCGGCCCAAGCTCGTCGACGTCATCTCCTGGGCGGCGGGCAATGGCGATCGCTCGGAGAATGGCGACTATATCTACGGCCGCAAGCGGCTGCGCGAGATCGACCGGCGGCTCGGCTTCCTCGCGCGGCGGATGAAAGCCGCCAAGGTGATCGACCCCGCCCAGCAGCCCGATCGCGCGCGAATCTGGTTCGGCGCGACCGTCACGATCGCCGATGACGACGATGTCGAGCGCGTGCTGACGCTGGTCGGCGACGACGAGACCGATGCCGCGGCGGGCAAGATCGGCTGGAACGCGCCGATCGCGCGGGCGCTCCGCGGCGCGGCGGTCGGCGATCTGCGGCGCGTACTCCTCCCCGCGGGCGAGCGCGCGTATGAAGTGGTGGCGATCACCTACCCGGCAACCGAGCGTTTCATCCCCGGCGATTGACGCTGGGTGGTGCGCCGCACACGGTTGGGCCCTGACCATCAAAGGACCCTTGCCGATGCCGCTCCCCCCTCTCTGGTCGCCCCGCTTGCTCAGCCTGCTGCGGATCATCGTCGGGCTCGGCTTCGTCCAGCATGGCTGCTCCAAATTCTTCGGCATCCCGCCCTTCCCCATGCCGCTCAATCCCTTGCTGACCGTGGCGGGCGTGCTCGAGCTCGGCGGGGGCGCGCTGATCCTGGTCGGGCTGTTCACTCGGCCGGTGGCGTTCGTGCTGTCGGGCATGTCGGCCGCCGCCTATTTCATCGCGCATTTCCCCAAGAGCGTCTTTCCGGCCGCCAACGGTGGCGAAGCGGCGATGCTGTATTGCTTCGTCTTCCTGTATCTCGCCGCGGCCGGAGCCGGCCCGATCAGCTTGGATGCGCGCCGCTCTAGGATGTGAAGCACGGCGTGCGACGAATATTGCGCGCCGTGCGATCGATGGTCGTGCGTTGCGCGATCGACGCGGCTATAGCGCCGGTCCGGCGTGCGTCATTCAAGCGCGCCGTGTCGGGAGCAGTACAAGACAATGACGATGCAACGCGTGTTCGTGAGTGGGAAGGTTCAGCGGACGGGGTATCGCGATTGGGCAGTGCGCAAGGCGCAGGAGCTGGGCCTCACCGGATGGGTCCGCAATTTGAACGACGGGCGAGTCGAATTGCTCGTCGTCGGCGAGGATGAAGCGGTCGTCGCGATGGCCGAGGCGTGCCGCGAGGGATCCGAACATTCGCGCGTCGACCATGTCGAGGCGCTTCCCGCCGACGAGCGCGCGCCAAAGGGCTTCACCAAGCGCTTCACCGCCTAGCGGACTGCACCGAAACGGGGCCAATTTCGCAACTGCGCTTAACCTATAGCAGTGTTATTCTAGGCGCATGAGCGATGCGCCGCCCCTCAATACCGCGCCGCTGCCAGTCCGGCTGCGGGCCGAGGATTATCTGCTGCTTCACCAAGCAGGAGCATTCGCCCCCTACACTCGCACCGAGTTGATCGACGGGGGGGTGTATTTCGTGAACGCACAGCATCGACCGCACGCGCTCGCCAAGATCGAATTGTATGATGCGATCCGCGCGGCGCTGCGGGCGATCGGCTCGCCGCTGCGCCCGCTGGTCGAGGCGAGCATCGCGCTGTCGGGGCACGACGTGCCCGAGCCAGACATCGTGCTGACGAGCGAGCCGCGCGGCGAGGGCTTCGTCCCGCTCCTATCGGTGCACCTCGTCATCGAAGTGTCCGACACGACGATGCGCAGCGACATCCGCCGCAAGGTCGCGAGCTATGCCCGCGCCGCGATGCCCGAATATTGGGTGGTCGATATCAAGGCGCGCACGATCCACCAGATGTGGTCGCCCACCGGCGACATCTACGCCGAACGCTGCGCGGTCGCTTTCGGCGATATCATCGCAGCGGCGACGATCGTCGGGTTGAGCGTCGATACGGCGAACCTGTAGGGCCCGCCGCATCGACCGCGCAGATCAGCGCGTCAGCTTCTTGTAGGCCAGCCGCGTCGGGCGGTCGGCCGCATCGCCGAGGCGACGGCGCTTGTCTTCCTCGTACGATTCGAAATTGCCCTCGAACCATTCGACATGGCTGTCACCCTCGAACGCGAGGATGTGCGTCGCGAGGCGATCGAGGAAGAAGCGATCGTGGCTGATGACCACGGCGCAACCCGCGAAGCTCTCGAGCGCTTCCTCGAGCGCGCGCAGCGTCTCGACGTCGAGATCGTTGGTCGGCTCGTCGAGCAGGAGGACGTTGCCACCCTCCTTGAGCATCTTGGCGAGATGGACGCGGTTGCGCTCACCGCCCGACAGCTGGCCGACCTTCTTCTGCTGGTCCTGGCCCTTGAAGTTGAACGCGCCGACATAGGCGCGCGTGCCGAGCTCCTGCTTGCCGAAGCGGAACACTTCGAGCTTGTCGGACACTTCCTCCCACACCGTGTTCGACGGCGTCAGGTCGTCGCGCGACTGGTCGACATAGCCGAGCTTGACGGTCTGGCCGACTTCGATCGAGCCGCCATCGGGCTGCTCCTGGCCGGTGATCAGCTTGAACAGCGTCGACTTGCCCGCGCCGTTCGGCCCGATCACGCCGACGATGCCGCCCGGCGGGAGCACGAAGTCGAGATTGTCGAACAGCAATTTGTCGCCGTAAGCCTTGGTCAGGCCCTTGGCCTCGATCACCTTGCCGCCGAGCCGCTCAGGCAGCTGGATCAGGATCTGCGCCTTGCCGACCGAGCGGTTCTCCTGCTTCTCCATCAGCTCGTCGAACGCGCGGATACGCGCCTTGGACTTGGTCTGGCGCGCCTTGGGGGTCTGCCGCATCCAGGCGAGCTCGTCCGAGATCGCCTTGGCCTTGCCCTGCTCCTCGCGATCCTCCTGCTCGAGCCGCTTGACCTTCTTTTCGAGGTAGCCCGAATAGTTGGACTCATAGGTGTAGTAACGCCCGCGATCGAGCTCGAGCACCCAGTTCACCACGTTATCGAGGAAGTAGCGATCGTGGGTGACGAGGATCACGTTGCCGACATAGTCGCGCAGGTAGTTTTCGAGCCAGGCGACGCTCTCGGCGTCGAGATGGTTGGTCGGCTCGTCGAGCAGCAGGATGTTGGGCTTTTCGAGCAGCAGCTTGCACAACGCGACGCGGCGCTTTTCACCGCCCGAGAGGTTGGTGACCGAACTGTCGCCCGGCGGGCAACGCAGCGCTTCCATCGCGATCTCGAGCTGGTTGTCGAGGCTCCAGCCGTCGACCGCGTCGATCTTCTCCTGCAAATCGCCCATCTCGGCGAGCAATGCGTCGAAATCGCAATCCTCGGGCGGATCGCCCATGATCGCGACGATCTCGTTATAGCGATCGACCATCCCGCCGATCGGGCCCGCGCCCGCGCGGACGTTGCCGATCACGTCCTTGGTCTCGTCGAGCTTGGGCTCCTGCGGCAGATAGCCGACCTTGATGCCCTCGGCGGCCCACGCCTCGCCGGTGAATTCGGGGTCGATTCCGCCCATGATCTTCATCAGCGTCGACTTGCCCGAACCGTTCGGCCCGATGATCGCGATCTTGGCGTCGGGGAGGAACTGGAGCGAGATGTTGTTGAGCACCGGCTTGGGGGCGCCGGGGAAGGTCTTGGTCAGGCCCTTCATCACATAGCTGTACTGCACGGCCATCGGCTGCGGACTCCGGGGGTAAAGATGGTGGATTGTTGGCGTGGCAGATAGCGATGCGCGGGGGCGTTGGCAACGTGGGCGGGGTGCGGTAGCCTGTTACGATGGAACGGATCGACATCTCGGATGATCGCCGCGTCGCGGATCTGGTCGAAGCGGTCGAGCGCGACGGCGCGGTGGAGATCGTGCGCGATGGCGTGGTGGTGGCGACCGTTGCCGCGCGGGAGCCAGACGTCTCGGCTCGCGAACCGCAGCCTATCGACATCGCGGAACTCGAGCGCTTCCACGCTGAACACCCGATGCCGCGTTTCGAGAAGAGCTGGGGCGAACTGCTCCGCGAAATGCGGGACGAGGACGATCATTGAGCCACTATTGCGATGCCAGCGTGATGGGCACGCTTGTGTTCCGCGATACCGATTGGATCAGCGTGCGGCATTGGATCGAGACGACCAAGCCCAGCCTCAGCTATAGCGACTTCGGCTTCGGGGAGCTTGCCTCGGCGGTCGGTCGGCGGGTCCGGATGCAGCAATTGGATCCTACCAAAGCACAGACGCTGCTACTCGATTTCCCCACGCGTCTTCCCGATTGGGCCCGCACCACTGTCGCGCCATCCGATATCGATGTCGCGACGGGCTACATGCTGCGCTTCGAACTCGGTTTGCGCCTTCCCGACGCGATTCACATTGCCACTTCCGGACGCCTCGGGCTTACACTCGTTTCGACCGACATCCGCCAAGTCCGCGCTGCCGCCTCGCTCGGTGTCGCCGCCATCAACCCCTTGCAAACAGACGGGACTCCTTCTTGACCAAGCTTCGCGCCCTCGCCCCTTGCCTGCTGCTCGCCTCGACCCTGCTCACCGGCCCGGCGCTCGCCCAGCGCCCTGCCCCGCTGGTCGATCCCGCAGTCGCTGCGCTGCGCGACAAGGCGCTGAACGACGACATCGCCTATGACATCGTCGAGGGGCTCACCACCGAGGTCGGGCCCCGCCCCGACGGCTCGCCGCAGGAAGAGCGGGCGCGGCAATGGGCGGTGGCGAAGCTCAAGAGCCTCGGCTTCAAGAATGTGCGGATCGAACCGTATGAACTGCAGAATGTCTGGGTCCGCGGCGTCGAGACGGCGGAGGTGGTCGCGCCGTTCGCGCAGCCGCTGCGGCTGACCGCGCTCGGCAATTCGGGCGCGACGCCCGCCGCGGGGCTGACGCTCCCGGTCGCCTTCTTCCCCTCGCTCGCTGACCTCCGCGCGGCGCCCGACGGGAGTCTTGCGGGCAAGCTCGCCTTCGTCTCGAACGCGATGCAGGCCAATCAGGACGGATCGGCCTATGGCCCCGAAGGCCAGGCGCGTCGCGCCGGACCGAGCATCGCCGCGACCAAGGGCGCAAGCGCGATCGTGATCCGCTCGATCGGTTCGGACCACGGTCGTGGCCCCCACGCCGGCGTCACCAATTTCGCGACGGGCGTCGCACCGATCCCGGCTGCCGCGCTCTCGGTCGCCGATGCGGCCAACCTCGAGCGGATGATCAAGCGCGGCAAGCCCGTGACGCTCCACCTCACCCTCACCCCGACCTTCGTGCCGACCCGCATGTCGGGCAATGTCGTCGCCGAAGTCCCCGGCACCGATCCCACGGCAGGCACGATCCTGATCGGCGGGCATCTCGACAGCTGGGATCTGGGCACCGGCGCGATCGATGACGCCTCGGGGGTCGCGATCACCACCGCCGCCGCAAAGCGGCTGATGGACAGCGGTCGCCATCGCCGCACGATTCGCGTCGTCTGGTTCGGCGACGAGGAGACCGGCGGCTTCGGCGGCTTCGCCTATGCCAAGGCACATGCCGGCGAGACGCACGCACTGGCGGCCGAATCCGACTTCGGCGCCGACCGCGTCTGGCGATTCGAAACCAACCTCCCCGCGACCGCCAAAGCCGTCGGCGATAGCCTCGCCGCCGCGCTCGCGCCGCTCGGAATCGTTCGCGGCAGCGGAATCGGGGGCGACGGGACCGATGTCGGCCCGACTCTGGCGACCGGCGTCGCCGCGATCGACCTCAACCAGGACGGCACGCGCTATTTCGATTACCACCACACGCCAGAGGACACGCTCGAGCGGATCGATCCGCAACAATTGCGTCAGAATGTAGCGGCTTGGGCGACAATGCTCGCGATCGTCGCCGATGCGCCCGAGGCAATCGGCCCGGTTACGCCGAAGAAATAGCCCGCGCTCGCTTCGTCGCAAATATGGCCGAAAGGTGGCAGAAGCGCCCGTCTATGGCCGATTTGCGATTGACGCACCGCAGCGGGGCGCTATGCCTCCGATCTTCGCGGGCGGCATAGGGCCGACTGCGAAGCGCTAATTTGCTTGGGAGCAATTGCATGAAGAAGATCGCCCTTGTTCTCGTCGCCGCCGGCCTGGTCTCGCTCGCCGCTTGCAACAAGAACCCTGAAGCTGCTGCAATCGAAAACAATGCTGACGTCATCGCCGACGGCATCGACAACAACGCGTCGATGATCGACGACATGGCTTCGAACACCTCGAACGCGGTTGCTTCGGACGTCCTGGCGAACAAGGCCGACGAACTGCATGACGCTGCCGACAACGTCCGTGACGCGGGCGAAGCCAAGGCCGACAACGTCGCCAAGGCTGCCAACTAAGATCACTGGGCTTCGGCCCGGATCTGAAGATTTGGGGCGCCTTCCTAGCGGAAGGCGCCCTTTTTCGTGCCCGCTGCGTCGAGCTGCGCGAGGACCATGTCGAGCGCCGCCAAGCGCAATGCGATCTCGCGACGATACGAGGTGCCAGCGGGCGCCAGGCTGAGCGCCCGCGCCCAATAGCGATGCGCGGTGCGATAGTCCCTGGCCTGCGCGTAAGCGAGGCCTTCGAAAAATGCTGGTGCGGGATGGTCTGGCGCGAGCCGGGTCGCCTGCTCGAACGCGAGCCGCGCCGCGGGGGACATCGCGGCGTCGTGCTGCGCCATCGCGGTCCCCAGCCCGGTCCACAGCGTCAGGCTGCGCGGATAATGGTTGAGGCCGAGCAGGATGACATTGACGCCGCTACGCCGGCTGCCCGCGCGCATCAGCGCGTCCGACGCGATCAGATATGCGCCGTCGCCAGTAAAGCGACCGAGCATCGCGTCGCGCAGCTCGACCATTTCCGGGGCGACCGCCACGGGGATCGCATCCGACGCCGCCAGATGTTCGCCAAGCCCGGCGCGTTGCTGAAGCGCGTATCCCGCAGCCCCGAGCATCACGGCAGCGCCGACCAGCGTCCACAGCGAGCGCGACACGCCGCTGGCCCATAAGGCTGCGGCGGCCACGACGCCGATCAGCGCCAAACCGATCCAGCCACTCATTGCGTCTGCTCTACGTTCATCAGGCTGCTGTACGGGATTTGCGCGCGACGTCTAAGCACAAGTGCAGGGTCTAAGCACAAGTGCGGGGTCTAGGCACAAGCGCGGGCGCGCCGCCGCTTCACGGGCGCTACACCCACGGGTCAGTGGCCAGAACGTATCGGCTGGATCAGATCCCAGCGGTTTCCGCACAGATCCTCGAAGACCGCGACAATACCGTACGGCTCGTGTCGCGGCGGCTCGACGAACCGGACGCCGCGCTGCGTATAGGCATGATGGTCGCGGGCAAAATCATCGGTCTCAAGAAACAGGAACACGCGTCCGCCGCTCTGATTGCCGACCGCGCTGACTTGTGCCTCGCCAACGGCTCGCGCCAGCAGCAGCCCGTTTGCACTACCCGGCGGCGCAACGACGACCCAGCGCTTCTGATCGCCGAGCGCAGTATCCTCGCGAAGCTCGAACCCGAGCGCATCGACGAAGAAGGCAATGGCGAGATCATAATCCGCAACGAGTAGCGAGGTCAGGGCGAGACGCTGTGGCATCCGGCCCTTCTGACCGATAACGCCCGTCGCGCCAATGCCAGACCGCCCCTCAGCGGACGCCCGAGGGCGCCCGCGTGGGCGGCCTTCAGGCGCGGCCGATCAGACGCTGTGCGATCGTATCGGCGACGTCGGAGATCGGCGCGCCGGTGCGCTCGGCCTCGTCCCACACCTGGACCAGCCGGTCGGGGATGCGAGCGATACGCGTCTCGACTTCGGCCTGATCGCCGTGGCCGAGATATTCGAGCGCGACGTTGATGATGCCGCCGGCGTTGATGACGTAATCGGGCGCGTACAGGATGCCGCGTGCCTGGAGGGCCGCACCCTCGGCCTTGGTCTCGAGCTGGTTGTTCGCGCCGCCTGCGACGATCGTCGTGCGAAGCGCAGCGATAGATGCCGGAGTCAGGATCGCGCCGAGCGCGTTGGGGCTGACGATGTCGGCCTCGACGCCGAGAATCTCGTCCGCACCAGCGGTCTGTGCACCGAGCTCTTCGGCAAGCGCCTTGGCGCGATCGGCGTTGACGTCCGCCAGCGTGAGCACCGCGCCGTCCTTGGCGAGCAAGCGGGCGAGCCCACCGCCGACGCTGCCGACCCCCTGGATCGCGACGCGCACGCCCTTCATGTCGGTCGCGCCGAGACCGCGCTGTGCGGCTGCCTTGACGCCGAGATAGACGCCCATTGCGGTGTACGGCCCGGGATCGCCGCCCGCGCTGCCCGCTGCGACGGGAAGGCCCGAGACATGCTTGGTCATCGTCGCGATCGTCTTCATGCTCGCTTCGGACATGCCGACGTCCTCGGCAGTGACATAGCGCCCACCGAGCGATTCGACCGCGCGGCCGAACGCCTCGAGCTGCGCATGGCTGATGCTGTCACCGGGGTTCGCCGCGAGCACGACGCCCTTGCCGCCGCCCATCGGGAGATCGGCCATCGCGTTCTTGAAGCTCATCCCGCGCGACAAGCGCAGCGCATCGGTGATCGCGCGGTCGCTATCGGCATAGTGCCAGAAGCGCACGCCGCCAGCCGCCGGCCCGAGCTTGGTCGAATGAACCGCAATGACCGCGCGAAGCCCCGAAGCGGGATCGGTGAAGAGGTGCACGCCCTCATGATCATCAAAATCGGGGAAGCCCCAGCCGGTGGTCACGGACAAATTCCTGGCTGTTGAAAGAAGTGGGGCGACCGACGGGACTTGAACCCGCAACATCCGGCATCACAAGCCGACGCTCTAACCAATTGAACTACGATCGCCGCAGAGGAAGCGCCCCTAGCGGGGTCGAGGGGCCAGCGTCAAGAATGGATCGTTCAGAATTTACCGTCAATCGACAGCCGATGCCCCGACGGGCTCGGTTGAAAGCCGCTCAGCTCGAGTTTCTGCGCCGCGCTCGGGTCGCTCGGCTTGACCGTGAGGTCCGCGCGGAACCGCCCGTTCAGCCACAGCCGCAGCGCGATCTGCTCGGTCCCCGCCTGGCTCGCGAGCGGCAGCAGCAAAGCACCTGCATCGCAGCGCGCGGTGCCGGTGAGCCCCTGCCCCAGGCTGATCCCTGCAATATCGGCGCCGAGCGCCGCCTTGACGCGCCCCTCGGCACTCTCGCACGTGCCGTTGACGAAATGGACGGTGACGGCGTCGAGATCGATCCCACTGACCGGGAGCGGCGCGAACACCGCACCGGCGGGCACGCTCGCGGTCATGTCGTCGAGCCCGACGCCGTGCCGCGAAACGCTGATCGCGCCGTGGATCGCGCGAGTCGCGTCCGCACCCGTCGCCGGACTCGCGAGATCGACGCGCGCCCGGCCCGCGAGCAACGCCCAGGGCGACAGCGATGCGCTGAGATCGCCGAGCGCGATGCTGCCGACCTGCGCCTCGCGGAGATGCCCGAACCACACGCTGCCGCTCGCCTCGCGCGCGGCGACTCGGCTTTGCTCGAGCTCGAACGCCCCGAGCACGAAGCGCAGCGGCAGCAGCACGAGCAGCGCGACGACGAACACCGCGCCGAACAGCGCGACGGGGCCGGTCTTCAATCGAAAGCGCGTCATTGGCCCTTCGCCTTCAACGTCAGTTGCACCGACACGGTACGGTCGGCGCCAGCAGTGGTGGCGAGCCGGTCGACGAGAATCCCCGCCGCCTCGAGTTCGGCAATCCAGGCGACCAGCGCGCCGGGTCGCGCCGAGCCGATCGCGATCTCGACTCGGTCGCTGCCCTGCGGCGTGACGCTCGCCAGCGCGAAGCCGGCATCGTTGGCGCGCGCGCGAATCACCGAGTCGAGCGGAGCATCGAGCGGAGCGACGCGCAGCGTCTGTGCCGCCTTGACCGCATCGACGCGGATCTGCGTCTCGCCGAGCGCGATCACCGCATCGGCATGGCGCGCCTTGGCCGACTCGAGCGCATCGCCGAGCGGCACGACGAGGAAATAGCACAGCACCAGCAGCGTGAGCACCGCGCCGGTCAGCACGAGATATTGCTCGCGCTGCGTGCGCGCGCGAAACCAGAGGAGCAGGCGCTCGGTCATCGTGGCTTCACCGTCAGATCCCCCGAGAGGCGGCCGTTCACCGACTGGAACTGGCCTTGCGGCGTCGCGTCGAAGCCGCTCGCGCCGAGCCGGCGCTGCAGGTCGAGGATCTGGCCTTCGTTCTGGACGCCGACGCCGACGCGCATCGTGCCGTTGGGATCGAAGGCGAGCGTGTGCGCTTCGCTTCCAGGCGTCGCGCGGATCGCCGCGAACACCGCCGCCGTTGTCCGGCTGAAGCCCTGACCGCCGCCGCGCAGCCGGTCGAGCCGCGCGGTCAACTGGCGATCGGCATCGCTCACCGCCTCGCCGCGCGCGAGCCCGGTCCGCGCGAGCAGTTCGGTGCGGCGTTCGAGATCATCCGCCGCGGTCGAATATTTGATCAGCTGGACGATCGTGATGAGCAGCGTCACGCCGAGGATCGCCGCGCTCAGCCAGCCGAGTCGGCGGACCAGCGCCCAATCGACCGCGCGGCGCGTCTTGCGCGCAAACGCGCCCTGGCGAAGATCGAGCGACGGCGCCGCCACCGCCGCAACGATCGCCGTCTCGAGCGCATCGCGCGACAGGACCACCGGCGCGACGCCGCCCGTGACAAGCTCGGTCAGCCGAGCTTCATCGGCGAACCCGCTCGTGACCCCGCGCACCACGCCCTCGCCGCCGAGATCTGCGCGCAGATAGCCCGTCTCGGGCCGCGGCAGCAGCAGCGGCGCGGGCAAGACCGCATCGGGATCGACGCCGTTCTCGGCCAGCAGATCGAGCCATGCGCGCATCTGCAGCGCGGCAACGACGCCGATCGGCCGCTCGACGACCTCCCCCTCGCGCCCGACCGCGACGTGCAGATCGCCGATCGGGCCAGCGCTTGCATCCGCCGCGAGCATGCGTGCGGCAGTGACCGACTGGGCAAGCGAGCGATCGGGCAGTTCGGCCCAATGCAGCGTCACCGCGTCGGCCGGCGCGATCGCGACATGCGACACCGGCGTATCGGCGGCGAGCAGCGGAAAGCCCTCGCCGCGCGCCGCGACGGTGTCGCCCGCGATGCGCAGCCAGCGCCACGGCAGATCGGGGGCGGGCAGGAAGAGGACGAGCGTTTCTGTCATGATGGCTCGCCCCATTGCCGCGATACGAGCCGCGCGGGAAGCGCCGTCGCGTCGATCAGTCCGGTTTGTTCAAGCGTGGCCCCGCCGAGCGCGACGCGCACCTTCAGCGAAAACCATGTCGTCTTTACGTCGGTCTGCGACGGTGCATCGTCGCCGGTGCTGCTGCGCACCGCACTTTGCGCCCAGAAGGCGGTCGTCGTCGCGAAGCCCAAGGGCGGACGCTGGAGCAGGACTTGCCGCACCGCCTCGGGCGAAAGGCCGATCCGCAGCATCGCGATCAGCGGCGCCTGCTCCGGCAACAGCGTGTTGACGTTGATCCGCGACAGCGCGGCGACGGGCAAGGTGCACAGCCACGGGCGGAGCTTGTCATAATCGCTGCGCGTCACGCCGCGCACCGCGCGCAACTCGCTCGGATCGGTCATCAGTGTGTTCGCGGTGCGATAGGGCTGCGCGCCACCACGATAGTCGCGGTCCTCGGCGCCGCCGGTGATCGGCGAATCGTCGCTGTCGATCCAGTCGGCGGTGGCAGCGGCGATCGCCTCGGGCGATGCCGCTGCGGGATCGACCAGACGAATCAGTCGCGCAAACTGGAGTTGCGCTGGCGTGTAGGCGAAATAGCTGCCGCTTTTCGCGGGCGTCTCGGTGACGAGGCTGTTGAGGTTGAAGCAATTGCCGCCATCGACGACCGTTGCCGTCGCGGTGCCGTTCGGGATCGGCAGCGGGTACGGCGTGCCGCTCCAGCCGCCCTGCAGCGTCACCTTGTCGGGGCTCTTGCGCAGCAACTCGCTGACCCTGACGACCGCGAGCGTCTCGGCCGCGAACGAATAGGCGCGCGCCTGGTCGAGCGCGACGGCGTTGCCGCCGAGCCGCGTGGCGAGCCGCAGTCGTTCGAGCGCGGTCCCGGCAAGCACCGCGATCACCGCGACGAGCAGCAACACCGTGAGCAGCGCGGCACCGCGCTCGGAGGGTTTGCGCTCAACCGACGCGGTCATCGACGCGCCTCCCATAGCCGGTGCCGACGAGGAAGAGCTGGCGCGTCGCGATCCCGCTGTCGCGCACCACGCGCAGTTCGAGCGCGTCGGGCAGCGGCGATTGCGGGCTGCCGGTCCAGCGGTCGCTCCACGCGCCCTTGATGCGGTAGCGCAGCGCGACCTGGCGGACGTGCGCCAGCAGCGGCGTCGGCGGGAGCGGCGGCGCACCGTCGAGCATCGGATAGGCGGTCCGAACCAGCGCGCCGTCGACCACGCCATATTCGACCTTCTGCACGCTCGCACGCGGCGTGCCGTCGAGATTGCTCCAGCCGCTGCGCACCAGCCGCAGCATCGGCGCTGCCGCCGCTCCCGCTTCGCCGGTGAAAGGCGCGAGGACGCGCCCATCCTCGCCGCGCGTCGGTCGCGGCGTCGCTTGCGCGAGATCGGCGGTGAGGATCGCGCCGAGCCGGTTCATCGCCGAGACGTCGTCGAGTTTCACGCCCGTCGCGGTCTGCGCGCGCACCGAGAACGACAACAGCGCCACCCCCGCCGCCGCGAGCAAGCCGAAGATCAGCAGCGAGATCATCACCTCGACGAGCGTGAAGCCCGCGTCGTCGGTCGCGGGCGTCATGGCGCGCGCGTCCCGTCGCGCACCACGGTCAGCCGCCCCGCCTGCCGCCCCGCCGGATCGCGCACGGTGACGTCGATCCGCAGCACGCGAATGTCGCCGGTCGGCTGGACGCTGCGAGTCCAGCTCCACGCGCGCCCACCATTGCTCTCGACGCCGCTCGCCGCGCCGATCGTGGGGGGCTTGGCGTCGGTCATCGCCTCGATCGCGACATTGCGTGCGACCGTCTGTGCGAGCAGCGTCGTGTCGAGCGTCGCGGCGCCGCGGATCGTCGCGCCCTCGAGCCGGATCAGCGCGAGCGCGGCGAGGCTGAACACCGCGAGCGCGACCATCATTTCGATCAGCGTGAAGCCGCGGGGCTTAGCCACCGATGCGGACCTTGCCGTCATTGCCGACATGGACGACGACACTCTGCCCGCTGCGCTCGAGCGTCACGTCGAGCGGGCGATCGGTCCCGCCGGTCGAATCGAACAGGATGCGGTCGCGCGTTCCGTCGCCGCTCGGCAGCGCGTGCGTGCCCTTGCCCCACTGCGTCACGCGCAGCGGCTTCTCGGCCATCGCGACCCACGCGCCGTCGACCCGCTCGTCGAACCCGTAGCCGCCCTGCGACACCCACACGCTGATCGGCTTGGCGCCGACCACGGCAAGATCGCGGGCGGCGCTGGTCCGCGTCGCGAAGCGCGCGGCCTCGTCGGCGAGACGACCGCGCGGATCGGGCAGCGCGAACACGACGGCCGCACTGGCGAGGCCGATGATCGTGACGACGACCATCAGCTCGATCAGCGTGAAGCCGCGCTCGCTTACGCGGCGTTTACTGCCAGCTGCCGATATCGGCATTGACGCCCTCGCCGCCTTCCTTCTTGTCCGCGCCGAGCGTCCAGACATCGGCCTCGCCATGTGCGCCGGGCGCCGCATAGAGATACGGCTTGCCCCACGGATCGAGCGGCAGCTTCTTGATATAGCCGCCGCGCTGGTACTTCGACGCATCGGCATCGGCGGGGGCCGAGACCAGCGCCTGCAGGCCATCGGTGGTCGAGGGGTACGAATCGTTCTGCAGCTTGTAGAGATCGAGCGCGCCCTCGATCGTCGAGATGTCGGCCTTGGCCTTGACGATCTTGCCTTTGTCGCCGAGCGGCAGGACGTTGTAGGTGACGATCGCGGCGAGCAGGCCGATGATGACGATCACCACCATCAGCTCGATCAGCGTAAAACCCTGCTCCCCGTCACCCTCGCGAAAGCGGGGGTCTCGCCGTTGCGGGCGGGGGGAAGCAGCGGGATTCCCGCTTGCGCGGGAATGACGGATGGGGGGCATTGCGAACCTCGTCATGTTTACTGGCCTGCCAGGGTGTTGAGCTGCAGGATCGGCAGCAGGATCGATAGCACGATCGTCGCGACGACACCCCCCATCACGACGATGATGATCGGCTCGAGCAGCGACAGCGCGGTCGTGGTGAACCGATCGAACTCGCGCTCGAGATATTCGGCGGCGCGTTCGAGCATGTCGTCGAGCTGCCCCGCCGTCTCGCCCGATGCAGCCAGATACGTCAGCAGCGGCGGAAAGACGCCCGCGCGGCGCATCGCCGCCGACAGGCTGCCACCGCCGCGGATCGATTCGATGATCTCGTCCGATGCTTGTTTGAGGCGGAGGTTGTGGATCGTGCTGCCCGTCAGCGTCAGCCCTTCGAGCAGCGGCAGGCGGCTTGCCACCATCGTCGCGAGCGTGCGCGCCATGCGCGCGGCGTGGAGATCGCGGAACAGGCGGCCGAGGATCGGCAGTTTGAGGATCCAGGTGTCAAAGCCGAGCTTGATCCGCGGATTTTTCAGCGCGCGCCACGATCCGAACCCAACCAACAGAATGACGAGCAGGATCGCCCACCAATAGCCGACCATGAAATTCGACAGCCCCATCACGACGCGCGTGAGGAACGGGAGCTGCTGCCCGACAGTGTCGAACTGTTCGACCACCTGCGGCACGACGAACACCATCAGCGCCGTCACCACCGCCATCGCCACCACCGCGAGCACTGCGGGGTACGCCAGCGTGGTGATGATCTTGCCGTTGATCTCGGCCTGGCGTTCCAGCAGCACCGAGAGGCGTTCGAGGATCACCGGGAGCGAGCCAGAGCTCTCGCCCGCCGACACCATTGCGCGGTAGAGCGAGGGGAAGCTCTTGCCCTCGCGCGCCATCGCCTCGTGCAGGCGGCGGCCCTCGACGACGCCGGCATGGACCGATTCGACGATCGCGCGGACGTGCGGCTGCTCGGTCTGGCGCGAGATCGTGCGGAGCGATTCCTCGAGCGGCGAGACGCGGTTGAGCGTGGCGAGCTGGCGGGTGAAGAGCGTGAGCTGCTTGGTGCTCATCTTCTTCGAGCCCAGGCGGAGGTCGGAGAGGAGCGGCTTGCCTTTGGGGGAGCGGCCCGAGCCGGGCTCGACCTTGACGACATAGAGCCGCCGCCGGTCGAGCAATACGCGCGCCGCGTCGATCGAGGGCGCGGCAATCGCCCCGCGTGTTTCGCGCCCCTTCGTGTCGATCGCGAGGTAATCGAAGTCAGGCATGTGTCATACCGTCGCCCCGGCGGAGGCCGGGGCCGCTGCGTTCTGGAGTGCCGTCGCGCCCTGCAACCTGGCGGCCCCGGCCGGCGCCGGGGCGACGATTGCGGTCACGCATCCCCCACCTCCGGCACCACCATCGGCGCCTCGGCATCGGCCATGTCGCGCCGCGAAACGCGCACCGCCTCCTCCGCCGTCGTGACCCCATCGCGCACCAACTGCCGCGCCGCCGACCCCAGCGTCGGCGCATGCAGGAACGCATGCCGCGCGATCAGCGCTTCGTCGCCGCCATCGTTGATCAGCCGCCGCACCGTCTCGTCGATGCGGATCGCCTCATAGACACCGACGCGGCCCTTATAGCCCGTCCCCTGGCATTGCTCGCAGCCGACCGCCTGATAGACGATCGCCCCCGGCTCGAACCCGAGCAGCGCCGCGACCGATGCATCCGCCGCCACCGGGCGCCGGCACACCTCGCACAAGCGCCGCACCAGCCGCTGCGCGATCACCGCGCGCAGCGTCGATGCCAACAGGAACGGCTCGACCTTCATGTCGCGCATCCGCGTGATCGCGCCGACCGCGTCGTTGGTGTGGACGGTCGACAGCACGAGATGCCCGGTCAGCGATGCCTGCACCGCGATCTCGGCGGTCTCGCGGTCGCGGATTTCGCCGACCATCACGACATCGGGATCCTGCCGCAGGATCGCGCGCAGCCCCGCCGCAAAGGTCAGCCCGACCTTGGCGTTGACTTGCGTCTGGCCGACCCCCTCCATCGCATATTCGACCGGATCCTCAACCGTCAGGATGTTGCGGCTGCCGTCGTTGAGCAGCCGCATCGAGGCGTAGAGCGTCGTCGTCTTGCCCGAACCGGTCGGCCCGGTGACGAGGATGATCCCGTTTGGCTCGGTGATCGCGTCCTTGAGCAACTGGTTGATGGCCGCGGTCATGCCGAGCACGTCGAGCGTGATCCCGGCATTCTCCTTGTCGAGAATACGCAGCACCACGCGCTCGCCCGCGCGGCTCGGCAGCGTCGAGACGCGGACGTCAAGCAGCTTGCCGCCCAGCGTCAGGCCGATGCGGCCGTCCTGTGGCACGCGTCGCTCGGCGATGTCGAGCCGTGCCATCACCTTGACGCGGCTGACGACGACGGGGGCGACGTGTGGCGGCATCCGCAGCGTCTCGCGCAGCACGCCGTCGATGCGCATACGGACGACGAGGCCGGTCTCGTACGGCTCGATATGAATGTCCGACACGCCGTTGCGCGCGGCGTCGGCGATGATGCCGTTGATCAGCCGGATCGCGGGGGCATCGTCGGCGGTGTCGAGCAGATCGTCAGCGGTGGGGAGATGATCGGCGAGCAGGTCGAGTTCGTCGCCAAGGCCGAGCGTCCCCGCGGCCATCGCCGCGGCCTGGCCGTCCATCGCATAGGCCTCGGACAGCAGGCGGTCGAATTCGGTCGCGACGACGAAGGTCACGTCGAAGGCGCGCGCGAGGTGGCGGCGCAGTTCGAGCAGGACCTTGGGGTCGGAGCCCTCACGCATCGCGACGGTGAGGTGGTCGTGGGTGGGGTCGAGGACGACGCCGAAGCGGCGTGCGAAGGCGTAGGGGATGGTTGCCGCTGCCACGCTTGTCAGCGCCAGAAGATCGATCTCGGCCATCCTAACGCGCTTTCCCGGCGCAGGCCGGGGCCCAGTCGCGGAGGTCAGGCGCATCGCGCGCAGCGTCCGAACACTCAGCCGCCCGCCCCTGGGCCCCGGCCTGCGCCGGGGAAGCGCAGAAGGAGAAAGCGGGACCGCGCATCGCCATCACCGGTCCCGCTTCGTGCGGATTACCGTGCTCGAGCTCCGCTGCACCGGCACCATGATCCGCGGATCCTCGATATTCCCCGGCACCGGCGCGCTCGGGATCGGCGGGGCGGCGCCCATGTAATCGCGCACCAGCTGGTCGATCGACGGTTCGTCATTGGGCATTGCCAGCCCCTGCTGGAGCCGCAGATAGCCATAACGCTGCTCGGTCAGCTTGCGGCTGTCATCGGCGGTGCGCAGAATCGTCGGGCGGATGAAGATCATCAAATTGGTCTTGGTCCGGGACTTCGCCTTCGAACGAAACAGGTTGCCCAAGCCGGGAATGTCGCCGAGCAGCGGGATCTTCTCGATCGTCCGCCGCTCGTTATCGTCGAGCAAGCCGCTGATCACCGCAATGTCGCCATCGTCGACGGTGCGGACGGTCTCGACCTCGCGCTTGTTGAGGATCAAGTCGCTGTTGCTGCTCGACACCGGCCCGGCGATCGAGCTGACCTCGAGCCGCAGGTTGAGCTTCACCGTCCCGCTCGAATTAACCTGTGGCCGCACCGTCAACTCGATCCCGACATTCTCGCGCTGCGTCGTCTGGAAGGCATTGTCGAAATTGGTCGACAGCGCCTTGCCCGTGGTGATCGGGATTTCCTGCCCGACCAAGCTGTGTGCTTCCTGATTGTCGAGCATCACCAGATGCGGCACCTGGAGCAGGTTCGAGGTCGTGTCGCTCTTCACCGCGTTGATGATGGAGCCGAACACGGTGTCGCCGATCTTGCCCGCCCAGCCGCCAAAGCCGCCGCTCGCGCCGAGCACCGAGCTGATCGCGCTTTGCGTCAGCGAATCGCTCGACGAGCTGCCGGTGCTCGTGGTGACGGTCGCGCCGTTGATCGTCGTCGTCGTCGTCGCGAGCTGCCGCGCGCCGATCGCGCCGGCGATGGTGAGCAGGCTCGGCGCCGAGTTCTGGAAGCTCGACGCGGCGAACGCGCCGCCCTTCAAGTTCGCGATCGCGAATTGCGCGCCGAGCGAGCTCGCCGTCTGGTCCGACACTTCGGCGACGATCGCCTCGACGAGCACTTGCTCGCGCCGCGTATCGAGCTGGCGGACGACGTCGGCGAGCTGACGCTGGACTTCGGCGGGCGCGGCGATGACGATCGCGTTCGCGCCGACGAACCGCGTCACTACCGAGGCGGTGCGCCCGCCCGAAGTGATCGCAGTCTGGGTCGGTGCGTTGCCGGTATTTCCTGTGTCCTGCTGCTGGACCGCAGGCGTGTTCGCTGGGCGCGAGCTGGGATTGTTGCCGTTGCTACCGCCCGACTGGCTGTTGTTCCCGAAGTTCGACGCCGACAATTGCTGGTTGGTGATCGGCGATGGCGTCTGCCCGACCAGCTGCTGGAGCACCGGCAGCAATTGCTCGGCATCGGCGTTTTCGAGGAAGATCACCTTGATCTCGGTGCCG
Source organism: Sphingomonas glacialis (assembly GCF_014653575.1). Classification (GTDB taxonomy): domain Bacteria; phylum Pseudomonadota; class Alphaproteobacteria; order Sphingomonadales; family Sphingomonadaceae; genus Sphingomonas; species Sphingomonas glacialis. The sequence goes on from NZ_BNAQ01000001.1 coordinate 406,588, forward strand.
TTCTTCGCGCGCCGGTCGAGATCCTCGGCGACCGCGGCGAGCCGCGCGACCGAGGTGGCATCGCCGCGAATCGCGACCGAGTTCGAGCTGTTGACCGCAACGACGCTGACCGACGTCCCGGCGCCTGCGGGGGCTGCGCCCCCGGCACCGCCCGCGCTTTGCCCGGCGAGCGCCTGCAATGCGGTCGCGATCTCGCGCGCGCCGGCATTCTTCAGCGCGATGATCCGCGTCGAGGCATTGTCGGTGTCGATCCGGCGCAGTACTTCGCGCACGCGGCGCACATTGTCGGCAAAGTCGACGATGACGAGGCTGTTGCCGCCGCGATTGGCAGTGACCGAGCCTTGCGGCGAGATCAGCCCGCGCACCGTATCGACCGCCGATTGCGCATCGATCGAGCGCAGCCGGACGATTTCGGTGATGTAGCTGTTGCTCGTCGCGCCGCGCGAGCCGATGCGGCTCGGCTGCGACGCGGCGTTATCGGTCGGCTGGATGCGGAACGCGCCATTGGTCGTCGGCACCGCGACGAGCCCGTTGGCACGCAGCGTCGAGAGGAAGATCTCGAAATATTGCGACTTGCTCACCGGGTGATCGGTGACGACGGTCACCTTGCCCTGCACCCGCGCGTCGATGATGAAAGTCCGCCCCGTCACGCGGGCGGCATCGGCGATGAACGCGCGAATATCCGCATCGCGGACATTCATGGTCTGTTGCGCATGCGCCGCCGTGACAAGCGTGATCGCGAGGATAGGCGCCAGGATTCGTTTCTTCATTGCCCCGCAATCGTGATGACGAGTGGTACAGTGTCTGCGCCACGCTCGACCGTAAAGCCAAGCGTGCCGCCCTTTGCATATTGCGCGCCGAGACGCTCGATGTCTGCAGCGCCGCCGACGGGCTTGCCCGCGATCTGCGTTATGACGTCACCGTCGCGCAGCCCCGCCGCGCGGAAGCCAGCGCCGTCGCCTTGCTGCCGCACCGTCAGCCCCGTCACGCGGCCGCCGTCGATCCGCGGGATGAAGCCGACATCGCGCCGCAACTGCGCAAAGCTGACGCCTTGCGGTCCAATCGCGGCGGGGGGCGGCGCGGTGATGGCTGCGGGTGCGCTGCCGCCGATCAGCGCTGGCCCGTTCGGCATCGCGGGCGCGACCGGCGCTTGCTCGCTCTGCGGCAGATAGAGATCCTCCGACACGCCGCCGCGGTCGATCGTGACGTGGTCGAACGCGACCGCCTTCAGCCGCACGCCGGGCATGATCTCCTGCCCCACGCCGATGCTTTGCTGGACGCCGTCAGGGCCAGCGATGATCGCCGAGCCACCGCCCTGCGCTTCGTCGATCCGCACGCCGAACAGCGAGAGCTGGAGCGTGGTGACGACCGACGGCCCCGCGACATCGCCGCCGCTCGCGCGGTAGAACGGATCGAAGCCGCGCAAAATCGCCTCGGGGGAGCCGGGCACGCCGCCTTGCTCGGGCCGCCAGATCCCGACCGGGCCGACCGGCGTCAGCACCGCCCAGACGAGCCGCGCGCTTTGCACGGCAAGCCCCGCGATCAGCGCGAGCTCGAGCGCGGAATAGACCGTGGTAACCGGAAACCGTCGCAGAAAGGCCCGCGCCCGCGCATCCAAAACCAAGCGCATGTGGAACCCATCCCCGATCGCGACGCCATATTACAGCCCGTGTTACCGTTCCGCGGTGCCGCTGTGAACCTTGTACGTGGCGGCCGCTGAATCGGACGCGCTGCCAGCACCTGGAAAATGCGCGAAGTCTTTGGCAAAGTGTGGCGCGTGACCGATGCTCCTGCCTTCCCAGCCGCCCCGAGCTTCGGTTCGGGTCTCGATGCAGCGGCAATGGTCGCACATCTCGCCGCTTTGCCGGGCGTCCAGCGTGTCCCGTCTCCCAAGCTGACCTTGTTCGTGTGCCGCAAGTTCCTCGATGCCGAAACCTGTGCGCAGGTGCGCGACGCGGTCGACGCGACGCGGCGCCCTTCGACGGTGGCGGACTTCAACGGCGACCGCGCGTTTCGCACGAGCGAGACCGGCGATCTCGACTCGCTCGCCCCGCTGACGCAGTGGCTCGACGCGCGGATCAGCGCGTTCACCGGGCTCGACCCGGCGCACGGCGAACCGATCCAGGGTCAGCGCTATGCGGTTGGCCAGGAGTTCAAGCCGCACACCGATTATTTCGAACCGGGCGGCGTGGATTTCGATCGCCATTGCCGTGTTGCGGGCAACCGCACCTGGACCGTGATGCTCTATCTCAACGAACCCGAAGCGGGCGGCGCGACGCGCTTCAAGGCGATCAACAAGATCATCCAGCCCGAGACCGGCAAGCTGCTCGCCTGGAACAACCGGCAGGCCGATGGCACGCTCAACCCGGCCACGCTCCACCACGGCATGAAAGTCCGCGCGGGGACCAAATACGTCATCACCAAATGGTTTCGCGAACGCGCCTGGCGGTAACGTAAAAAGCCGCCGGACCCATGCGGATCCGGCGGCTGCAATATGGTGGGCGCGGCAAGGATTGAACTTGCGACCCCACCCGTGTGAAGGGTGTGCTCTACCACTGAGCTACGCGCCCGTTGCCTTTTCCGCCGGTACGGCGGGGCGAAACGGAGAAGGGCGGCATTAACGCCGCCCTGTTGGAGTCTCTTAAAACGAGCCGGCGCCGCTTGTCCAGCGCCGATGCCCAGATTTTGCGAGTCAGTCGATCAGTTGACCGAATCCTTGAGGCCCTTGCCGGCCTTGAACTTGGGCTGCGACGACGCCTTGATCGTCATCGGCTCGCCGGTGCGCGGGTTGCGGCCGGTCGACGCCTTGCGCTTGCTGACCGAGAACGTCCCGAAACCGACGAGACGGACTTCATCCCCCTTTTTCAGCGCGGCCGACACGGCTTCGAACACGGCTTCGACGGCCTTGCTTGCATCACCCTTGGTCAGACCCGACGTGTCGGCCACCGTCGCGATCAGTTCCTGTTTGTTCATGGCCACGAAACCCCCGTTTAAAAAACTACTGAAATGATTCCCAGGCGAAAGCCGGTGGCGCAGTAAGGCGGCTCGCACCGGGGCTGTCAAAGCAAAAACATCCCCGCCGTCGGTCAAAACGGCGAGGATGCAGTATTATACGCCGATCCGAGCTCAGTGGTGCAGTTCACCGCCGATTGCCGGGACGCCTGCCGGGGGCTGTGCCGCCAGATCGTCCGCTTCGGTCCAATCGATCGCCGTCAACGGCGCGGTTAGCGCAAGACGGAGCACCTCATCGACATGCGCCACCGGGATGATCTTGAGCCCGTCACGGATATTCGCGGGAATATCGGCCAAGTCCTTCTCGTTCTCGTGCGGGATCAGCACCGTGGTGATGCCACCGCGCAACGCCGCGAGCAGCTTTTCCTTCAAGCCCCCGATCGGCAGCACGCGACCACGCAGCGTCACCTCGCCGGTCATCGCAATGTCGCGCCGCACCGGCACGCCGGTCAGCGTCGAGACGATCGCCGTCACGATGCCGATGCCCGCCGACGGACCGTCCTTGGGCACCGCGCCTTCGGGCAGATGGATGTGAATGTCCTTGCGCGCGAAGATGCTCGGTTTGATTCCGTACGAGGGCGAGCGCGCCTTGATGAAGCTGAACGCGGTCTCGATCGATTCCTTCATCACGTCGCCGAGCTTGCCGGTGATCTTGGCCTGACCGCGCCCGGGCACGGTGACGCTCTCGATCGTCAGCAATTCGCCGCCGACCTCGGTCCAGGCGAGCCCGGTGACCGCACCGATCTGATTCTCTTCTTCACCCAAGCCGTGACGATACTTCTTCACGCCGGCGAAGTCGGACAGATTGTCGGGCGTTACGGTGACGCTCGTCGTCTTGCCCTCGAGGATCTGGCGCAATGCCTTGCGTGCCAGCTTGGCAATCTCGCGCTCGAGCGTGCGGACGCCGGCTTCACGCGTGTAGTACTGGATCAGCGCGCGTAGGCCCTCGGTGGTGAGCGTGAACTCACCTTCCTTTAAGCCGTGCGCCTCGATCTGCTTCTCGATCAAGTGGCGTTCGGCGATCTCGACCTTCTCGTCCTCGGTATAGCCTTCGAGCCGGATGATCTCCATTCGGTCGAGTAGCGCCTGCGGCAGGATGAGCGTGTTCGCGGTGGTCACGAACATCACGTCCGATAGATCGACGTCGATCTCGAGATAGTGATCCTGGAACTTGGCGTTCTGCTCGGGGTCGAGCACCTCGAGCAATGCCGACGCCGGATCGCCGCGGAAATCCTGGCCGAGCTTGTCGATCTCGTCGAGCAGGAACAGCGGGTTGCTGGTGCCGGCCTTTTTGAGGTTCGTCACGATCTTGCCCGGCAGCGAGCCGATATAGGTGCGGCGATGCCCGCGGATCTCGGCTTCGTCGCGCACGCCGCCGAGCGACTGCCGGATGAACTCGCGCCCCGTCGCCTTGGCGATCGACTTGCCGAGCGAGGTCTTGCCGACGCCGGGCGGGCCGACGAGGCACAGGATCGGCCCCTTCAGCTTGTTGGTGCGCGCCTGCACCGCGAGATATTCGATGATCCGGTCCTTGACCTTCTCGAGCGCGTAATGGTCCTCGTCGAGCACCGCTTGCGCGGCCGAGATATCCTTGCGGATCTTCGACTTCTTGCCCCACGGAAGGCCGAGCAGCACGTCGAGATAGTTGCGCACGACGGTCGCCTCGGCACTCATCGGCGCCATCGTCTTGAGCTTCTTGAGCTCGGCGGTCGCCTTGGTGCGCGCCTCCTTCGAGAGTTTCATCGTCGCGATCTTCTGCGTCAGCTCGGCGATCTCGTCGCCTTCGCCGTCATCGCTCTCGTTGCCGAGTTCGCGCTGGATCGCCTTCAACTGCTCGTTGAGATAATATTCGCGCTGGGTCTTCTCCATCTGGCGCTTGACCCGCGACTTGATCTTCTTCTCGACCTGCAGGACGCCCAATTCGCCCTCCATGAAGGCGAACACCATCTCGAGCCGCTTGGCAGGATCGCGCTCGATCAGCAGCGCTTGCTTGTCGCTGACCTTGACCTGGATGTTGGCGGCGACCGCGTCGGCGAGCTTCGAGGGATCCTCGATCTCGCCGAGCTGGACGGCAGTCTCGGCGGGCAGCTTGCGGTTGAGCTTGGCGTAATTCTCGAACTGGTCGATCACCGAACGCATCAGCGCCTTGAGATCGGGGCTGAGATCGTCGGGGGTGAGTTCGCCGACGCGGTCGCCGAGCTCGGTGCTCGCGGCTTCGAGCTCGTCCGACCCGGCATCGCCCTCGAGCATCTCGACTTCGGCCGACAGATAGCCGTCGCTCTGGACGAGCGAGGTCAGCGCGGCGCGGCGCTTGCCCTCGACCAGCACGCGGACGGTGCCGTCGGGCAGCTTGAGCAATTGCAGCACGACCGCAGTGACGCCGATCTCGTACAGATCGTCGCGATCGGGGTCGTCCTCGCTCGGATCGAGCTGCGCGACCAGGAAAATCTCCTTGTCGGCGGCCATTGCGGCTTCCAGGGCTGCGACCGACTTGTCGCGACCGACGAACAGCGGCACGATCATGTTGGGGAAGACAACGATGTCGCGCAGCGGCAGGACGGGATAAGCCTGAGTGGACGGGGTGGAAGAAGCTTGGGTCATGGATACTCCGAGATCGCGACAAGGCCGCGTGCTTGCCCCCTTATATGGGGGGAGTTGCCGATCCATCAATCGTCGTGCGATTTTGGGCGGAACGATCGCGATCGCGGCGCTGCCGCAGGCGATCGGTGCTGCGGGGCGCGGTGGCGACGCGGTTGCCCGCGCGATGATCGCTGCGGGCGGGCAAGACCGGCTGGCGCGCGTCCGCGTGCTGACGTGGAGCGGCATGGCACGGATGATGCTCGGCAAGACCCCGGTCGACTTGCACGTCGAAAGCCGGATCGAGCCGTTTGCACGGTCGCGGTCGGACAGCTGGCTCGTCAGCGAAACGCGCAGCGCCGCGCGGACCGTGATGATCGAGCGCGACACCGCCTTTCTGGTGCAGGACGGCGCGCAGACGACGCTCGCCGCCGCGCAGGCACGCTTCGAACGCCAGCGGCTCGGCGCGTTCGCCTATCTGCTGCTTGCCCCGGCCTTCGTTTCCACCGCGGGCTATAACCGGCTCAACGCCGCGCGCGACGGCTATCCGCCGATCGCACTGACGCTCGATCGCGACGGACGGATCGCGGCGGCCGATTATGTATTGACGGCACCCGAACCCGGCGCCCCCGCGATCCGCCAGCATTTCAGCTTTGCCGGCAGCGTGAACGCGCAAGGCGTCCGCTTCCCGCGCGTCACGACGATGCTCCAGGACGGCCGCCCGTCGCTGCGCCTGACGATCACCGATTTCTCCGTGGAACTGAGCCCCGCATGATCCCTGTTCGTATCGCGCTCCTGTCGAGCTGCCTCGCGCTGACCGCCGCCGCCCTGCCGACCAAGGGCGAGCCGCCGCTGACCGCACAGACGCAGAAATCGGGCGGGCCGATCGATGCCGAGCAAGCCAAGCTCGGCTTCGACGCCGCCGACCTCGCCTTCGAAGTGCTGCCCGAGACCGAGACGCTGCGCGGCGTCGCGACGCTGCGCTTCACCGCCAAGGCGCCGCTCGCCCGGCTCGTGCTCGATCTCGACCGCAACCTGCCGGTCGATGCGGTATCGGTCGACGGCACACCGCTTGCGCCATCGGCCTGGCGCAATCCCGAGGGCCAACTCGTCATCACGCTGCCACGCATGGTCGCGGCGGGTGGGCACGTCACCGCCAAGCTGACCTATGGCGGCACGCCGCACGTCGCGGTCAATGCACCGTGGGACCCCGGCGTCGTCTGGGCGAAGACGCCGAGCGGCGCGCCGTGGTTCGGCACGACCGCAGAGGGCGCCGGGTGCGACCTGTTCTGGCCGTGCCTCGATTTCCCGACCGGCGAGCCGGGCCTCGTCACGCTCCACATCACCGTGCCGAAGGGCCTGAAGGCGCCGTCGAACGGCGTGCTGCTCGGGGTCGACACGCTCACCGATGGGCGCACGACATGGAACTGGCGGGTCAAGCACCCCAACACCTATGGCATCGCGCTGACGGTCGGGCCGTTCGAGGAGATTTCGGGCAGCTACAAGAGCCGCTACGGCAACACGATCCCGATGGCCTATTGGTATCTCCCCGGCGAAGAAGCCAAGGCAAAGGCGCTGTTCGCCGAATTCGCGCCGACGCTCGATTTCTTCGAGAGCGAAGTCGGCCCATACCCGTTCGGCGACGAGAAGCTCGGCGTGGTCGAGACGCCGTACAAGGGCATGGAGCACCAGACGATCAACGCTTACGGCAACGGCTATGCCAAGGCGCCCGAAGGCTTCGACTGGCTGTTCCAGCACGAATTCGCGCACGAATTCTTCGGCAACCAGCTGACCGCCGCCAATTGGGACGATTACTGGCTGCACGAGGGCTATGGCAGCTACATGCAGCCGCTCTACGGCCGCTGGCGCGAAGGCGAGGCGCGCTATGCGACGATGCTCTCCGACCAGCGCAACAAGATTGCCAACCTCCGCCCGGTCATCGCCGGCAAGGTCCGCACCGAGGAAGAGGTGTATGAGATCAGCAAGGGCGGCCCCGGCCAGGACATCTATTACAAGGGCTCGTGGATGCTCCACAGCCTGCGCACGCTGATCGGCGACCGCGCGTTTCGCGATGTGACGCGGTTGATCGTCTACGGCCGGCTCGACCCTCGGCCGGGCAATTTCACGCCGCGCTACGCCTCGACCGCCGACTATGAGCGGATCGTGCGGCGTGTGACGGGCAAGGACTATCGCTGGTTCTTCGACGTCTATCTGCGCCAGGCGGCGCTGCCCGAGCTGGTCGAGACACGCAGCGCAACCCGGCTGACATTGCATTGGCTGGCGCCGGGCGGCGGGGTGTTCCCGATGCCGGTCGATGTGCAGATCGGCGGGCGGATCGTGCGGCTTGCGATGGCGGGCGGCTTTGGCAGCGTCACGGTCCCGCGCGGGGCGCACCTCGTGATCGATCCGAACGCCAAGCTGCTGCGCCGATCGACCGCGATCGAGGACTATCAAGCGTGGCGCGACGCAGTGGCAAAGGCCGCCAAACCGGCCAGTTGACACCGCGGTGTCATAGCTGAATACTACAGCGCTGTTGCAAGGGGCTTCGCCATGAATTTCATCCCGTTGGACTCGGTCGGGCTTCCCGGACTCGCGGCGTTTGCGATCGGCATACTCGCGGGACTGACGGCGCTGCTGCTCGCGCGCGCGCGTGGCCGGAGCGCCCCGGCCAGCCCCGATTCAGGACGCCGCAACGCCTCGATCCTGTGGATCGTCGTGCAGGGCTTGGGGATCGGCAGCGCCGGGCTCGGGCGAATCCGCATCGCGCTCGATCCGCTTTCGGCCAAGGCGCTGATCGAGGCGGGCGTCGTGCTCGCGCTTATGCTCGCGGCGGCGTGGCTGTTCGACTCGGCGTCGCGCGCGATGGGGCGGAACTGGGCGCTGGTCGCACGGACGCGCGACGACGGGCAATTGATCGAAACGGGTCCGTTCGCGCTGATCCGCAACCCGATCTACGTCTCGCTGGCGTTCGTGATGATCGCGATGGCGATCGCTTATGGTCACACCGCGAGCCTTGTCGTCGGCATCCCGCTCTTCGCGCTTGGCACATGGATGCGCGTGCGGCACGAAGAGGTGGTGCTGCGCGCAGCGTTCGGGCCCGCGTTCGATGCCTATGCCGCGCGGGTCAAACGCTTCGTGCCGGGCGTCCTATGAACTGGCTGGGCGCAGCATCGACCAAAAGCGCGGGCCTCCCTTGGGCACGCTCCATTCGGCGGTGATCTCGAAGCCGAGCGCGCGGTAGAAAGCGAGGTTCCGCTCGGTTGCGGTTTCGAGATAGGCCGGGAGTCCGCTCCCGAGGAGGCGATCGAGCCCGCCGCGCACCGCAGCCGCGCCGAAGCCTCGGCCCTGTGCCGCGGGATCGCAACCCGCGAGGTGAAGATACCACACGGCCTCGCGCGGGAAATGTGCCGAGATCGCGCTCGACACCGCCAGCGCACGGCCGATCGATCCGCCGAGCGCGCGCCACAGCGGCCAGGCGTGGAGCAGCATCGTGAGCATGCTGTCAGACGTTTGCCCCGGCGCACGCCACAGCGTCGCCGCCTCGCCGCCAGCGGTCACCAGCCGGATGCCGCTGGACGCGTCGGAATCGAACAGCACGCCAAACAGCCGCGGCAGCCGGAGCGCACGGTCAGCAGGATCGGGAAAGATATAGGCCATCGCCGGATCATCGGCGAAAGCGCGCGCGAGCAGCGCGACGATACGGTCACGATCGGCAGTGCCGGCGACCCGGACACCCGCAACAGGGTCAGCGTTCCGGTCGGGACGCACGACGGACCCGTGCGAAGGCGTCATCGGACGCCTTCGCGCACGCAGCGCCCTGCCCCGCGAACGGGACAGGGTCTGACCAGATTAGGCCGCGCCGGCGCCGGCCTTTTCCTTCTTGCCGTAGACGCGGATCGGCTCCTTGCGGCCCTCGATCACGTCCTTGTCGATCATCACTTCCTCGACGCTGTCCATACCGGGCAAGTCGAACATCGTGTCGAGCAGGATCCCCTCGAGGATCGAGCGCAGCCCGCGCGCACCGGTCTTGCGGTCGATCGCCTTCTTGGCGACCGAGACGAGCGCTTCGTCAGTGAAGCCGAGCTTGACCGCCTCCATGTCGAACAGCTTCTGATACTGCTTTACCAGCGCGTTCTTCGGCTCGGTCAGGATCGTCACCAGCGCCGGAACGTCGAGATCCTCGAGCGTCGCGATCACCGGCAGACGGCCGACGAACTCGGGGATCAGGCCGAACTTGAGCAAATCCTCGGGCTCGACCGCCTTGAGCGTCTCACCGGTACGGCGTTCCTCAGGGCTGGCAACATAAGCACCGAAGCCGATCGACTTGCCCTGCAGGCGGTCGCCGATGATCTTCTCGAGGCCGCTGAACGCGCCGCCGCAAATGAACAGGATGTTGGTCGTGTCGACCTGCAGAAACTCCTGCTGCGGATGCTTGCGGCCACCCTGCGGCGGAACGCTCGCGGTGGTGCCTTCCATCAGCTTGAGCAGCGCCTGCTGGACGCCCTCGCCCGAAACGTCGCGCGTGATCGAGGGATTCTCGGCCTTGCGGCTGATCTTGTCGATTTCATCGATATAGACGATCCCGCGCTGCGCCCGCTCGACATTGTAGTCGGAGGCCTGGAGCAGCTTGAGGATGATGTTCTCGACGTCCTCGCCGACGTAACCGGCTTCGGTCAGCGTCGTCGCATCGGCCATCGTGAACGGCACGTCGAGGATGCGCGCGAGCGTCTGGGCGAGCAGCGTCTTGCCGCAGCCGGTCGGCCCGACGAGCAGGATGTTCGACTTTGCGAGCTCGACATCGGCGCCCTTCTGGCCGTGGTTGAGGCGCTTGTAATGGTTGTGCACCGCCACCGAGAGCACGCGCTTCGCGCGCTTCTGGCCGATCACATAATCGTCGAGCACGTCGCAGATTTCCTGCGGCGTGGGCACGCCGCCATCTTTCTTCGAGACGAGCGCCGACTTGGTCTCCTCGCGGATGATGTCGTTGCACAGTTCGACGCACTCATCACAGATGAACACCGTCGGTCCGGCAATGAGCTTGCGGACTTCATGCTGCGACTTGCCGCAGAAGGAGCAATAAAGCGTGCTCTTCGAATCGCCGCCGCTGAGCTTCGTCATTCTAACCATCCTTGGCGCCACCAGGCGCGCATATGCGGAACGTGTATCCTAGACCGTCCTCGCGCAATCCGACAATCACCAAAATACCCGGTGATGTCAGCACCGGGACGTACGTATGACGCCCCGGTGCCCAACAGAACCTTAACCGGCAAGCTTACGCCGAGGTCAGCGCAGGCGGCGTGCTCGAATCGTCGGGCAGTGCCGGACGCTTGTCGAACACCTGGTCGACCAGGCCGAAATCCTTGGCTTCGTGCGCTTCGAGGAAGGTATCGCGATCCATCGCGCGCTCGATCTCCTCGAGCGGCTTGCCGGTGTACTGCGCGTAAAGCGCATTCATCCGGTTCTTGATGCGCTGGATTTCCTTGGCCTGGATCTGGATGTCCGACGCCATGCCCTGCGCACCACCCGAAGGCTGATGGATCATGATCCGCGCGTTGGTGAGCGCGACGCGCATGCCAGGCTCACCGGCGGCAAGCAGGAACGAACCCATCGAGGCGGCCTGCCCCATGCACACCGTGCCGACGCGCGGACGGATGTACTGCATGGTGTCATGGATCGCCATGCCCGCCGTGACGACGCCGCCCGGCGAGTTGATGTACATGAAGATGTCCTTCTTGGGGTTCTCCGACTCCAGGAAGAGCAGCTGTGCCGAGATGACCGAGGCCATATGGTCCTCGACCCCACCGGTCACGAAAATGATACGTTCGCGCAGCAGCCGCGAATAAATGTCGAAGCTGCGCTCGCCGCGGTTGGATTGCTCGATGACGATCGGAACGAGGCCGTCATTGATGGGGGCCAGAAAGTCGCCGGTGTCGAACGGATTGCGCATGATGAGCCTTTTAGTCCTTTATGCCCCTAGAACCGCATACATCGGCGCTGCACGAAACGAGTTCAAGCCCCGACGGCGTCGGAGCGACGGTCATCGCCACCTGGAGCGCGGTGGCTGAGGTAAGCGAGCCGCCGCACTTCGCGCCGACCGCGGACCACCGTGTCGAGGATCAACCCGGTAAAGACGTTGAGCGCGGCGAGGATCGCGAGGCCGACGACCAGCACCGCGGTCGGCAGTCGGGGCACGAGATGCGTGTGCATATAGGTCACGATCAGCGGGATCCCGAGCGCGAGCACGGCGAGCGACAGCAGGGCTGCGATCGCGCCGAAGAACAGCAGCGGCCGCTCGATCCGGTAGAGCGTGACGATCGTGCGCGCGATGCGGAAGCCGTCGCGATACGTGCTGAGCTTCGATTCGGACCCTTCGGGCCGCGCGAAATAGGCGGTCTCGATCTCGCCCGTCGGCATCTTGAGTTCGAGCGCATGGACGCTGATCTCGGTCTCGATCTCGAACCCGGCCGACAGCACCGGGAAGCTCTTCACGAAGCGCCGCGAGAAGACGCGGTACCCCGAGAAGATATCGGTAAAACTGCGCCCGAACAGCTGCGCGAGCATCCCCGTCATCGCCTTGTTGCCGAGCACGTGCCCGCGCCGATAGGCGGCGGTGACCTGCGTCACGCGGCTGCCCACCACCATGTCGAGTTGCTCGTCGAGCAGCCGCGCGACGAGCGCCGGCGCGGCGGTCGCGTCGTAGGTCGCATCGCCATCGGCCATGACGTAGATGTCGGCATCGACGTCGGCGAACATGCGGCGGACGACATTGCCCTTGCCCTGCATCCGCTCGGTGCGAACGACGGCGCCCGCCGCGCGCGCCACGGCGACGGTGTCGTCACGGCTGTTGTTGTCATAGACGTAGATGGTCGCATCGGGGAGCGCGGCGCGGAACGCCGCGACGGTCTGCGCGATGGCGGTGCTCTCGTTGTAGCACGGCAGCAGGACGGCGATACGGGATGTCATGGCCGAGCCTTAGGGCGTTATCGTGACGGGTTCGACTGTTTTGTGGTGTGCGGCGTGGGGTTCGCAGTCGCCGCAGCCGGCGCATCCCCTACAAGGTCGTCACCCCGGCCTCGTGCCGGGGTCCACCATGCCGCTCGACGTATCGTCCGGGGCGGGGTGGACCCCGGCACAGGGCCGGGGTGACGGATGATGGAGTCGAGCGGGCGGGTGTACGCCTTATTCGGCCTTGTCGGCAGCAGCCTTCTTCTTGGCAGCCGGCTTCTTTACGGGGGCAGCAGCCTCCTCAGCCGGAACAGCCTCGGCCTCAGCGTCGGCAGCAGCTGCCGCCTTCTTCGCCGGCGCCTTCTTGGTCGCGGCCTTCTTCACCGGCTCGGCTTCGACAAGATCGTCGCCAGCGGCTGCCGGCTCGATGTCGGCGGCTTCCATTTCCTTGGCGTCGTCGGCAGCGGGCTTCGCCTTCTTAGCAGCCGCCTTCTTTGCCTTGGGCTTGTGGTTGTCGTGATCGTGGGTGTGCGTGCCGCTCGAGAAGCCTTCTTCGCTCTCGATCGCCGCTTCGAGCTCTTCGCGCGTCACTTCGCGGTCCGAAATCTCGGCCTTCTCGAACAGGAAGTCGACGACCTTGTCCTCGTACAGCGGCGCGCGCAGCTGGGCGGCGGCCATCGGCTCCTGCTGGATGTACTGCAGGAAGCGCTGGCGGTCTTCGTTGTTATAGTTCTGCGCGGCCTGCGCGATCAGGCGGTTCATTTCCTGCTGGCTGACTTCGACGCCATTGGCCTGGCCGATTTCCGACAGGAGGAGGCCAAGGCGCACGCGGCGCTCGGCGATCTTGCGGTAATCGTCGCGCTCGGATTCCATCTCGGCGAGCGCCGCCGCGGGATCTTCCTCGTGCGTCGCTTCGTGCTGGAGCTGCTGCCAGATCTGGTCGAATTCGGCTTCGACCATCGACGGCGGCACTTCGAAGTCATGACCCTCGGCGAGCTGGTCGAGCAGCTTGCGCTTCATGTGGGTGCGCGTCAGGCCGTTGAGCTCCTGCTCGATCTGGCCCTTCAGGAGACCGGTGAGCTGCTCGAGGCTCTCGAGCCCGAGCGAGGTCGCGAGGCTGTCGTCGATCACGCTCTCGCCGGCGGTCTTCACCGCGGTGATGCTGAGGTCGAAGGTCGCGGGCTTGCCGGCGAGTTCCTTGGCCTGATAATCCTCGGGGAAGGTCACCGTGATCTGGCGCTCGTCGCCGACCTTGACGCCGACGACCTGCTCCTCGAAGCCGGGGATCAGACGACCGGTGCCGAGCTCGACCGACATGTCGCTGCCGGTGCCACCCTCGAACGCCACGTCGCCAACCTTGCCGACGAAGTCCATGACGACCAGGTCGCCCATCTGTGCTTCATGGCCCTCGGCCGCGTCGTCCCACTTCTTCTGCTGGTCGGCGAACTTCTGGAGCTGCGCCTGAACCGTCGCGTCGTCGGCAGGAACGGTGAGGCGCTCGAGCTTGAGCGCGTCGATCGCCGGGGTCGGCACTTCGGGGAGCACTTCGAGCGTCACGGTGATCTGCGCATCGTCACCGAGCTTGAAACCTTCGGCGAGCTCGACCGAGGGCTGCAGCGCGGGGCGCAGCTTCTGCTCGGCGATCAGCTCCTGGATGCCCTGCTGGATCGAGCTGTTGAGCGCGTCCTGCATCAGCGCGTCGCCGTGCATCTTGCGCACCAGGTTCGCGGGCACCTTGCCGGGGCGGAAGCCGGGCATCTTCACCGTCGGCGCGACGCGCTTCAGTTCGGCATCGACACGCGAATCGATATCCTTCGCGGTGATCGTCAGCGTGTAGGCGCGCTTGAGGCCTTCGTTCAACGTCTCGACAGTCTGCATTTCAGATCTCACGCCCAATGGATAAGGAGTTCAGGGATAGTGTGTCGCAGTCCCCATGCACAAACGCATGAGAGACTGGTGCGGGCGAAGGGACTCGAACCCCCACATCTTTCGATGGCAGGACCTAAACCTGCTGCGTCTACCAGTTCCGCCACGCCCGCAAGGACACCGCCGGTGTGGGGGGCGTCTATACCAGCCATGCGCCCGGGGGCAAGCGGGCAAACACCCGATGCCGCATCGCCACGCAACCGCTAGGATGCTGGCGCGTTGATACAGCGTAAGAGGAGAGACGTTATGGCCAGCACGCCCCCAACCGAACTGCCGATCCCGAGCGAACCCGGCCAGCCCGATTCGATGCCGACCGAACTGCCGAGCCCGACGCCCGACGTGGTCGTGCCCGATCCCGCGGGCGACCCCGGCGGTGCGCCGATCGCGCCGACCGACACCGGCATGACGGGAGACTTCGCATGAGCGCCCCGCACCCCGACAGCCTGCCCGAGAACGACACCGACGCCCGCAGCGACATCGAACAAGCAGTCGAAGCGCGCAAGGACGCGGTCGAGCGCGGCGAAGGCGGGCGCGAGCCCGATGCCTTTACGTCTCCAGGCATGGAAGACGGCGTCGGCGGGACCGGCGGCGTGGTGAAAAACCAGGACGACGACGCGCAGTAAATCAGCTCCCGTTGCAACGGTTTGAATATCCGTCTAATTCCCCCCGGACATGTCCGGGGGGATACGGTGGCATTAAAGGTTTCGATAGGTCTTGCAGCCGCTTTTATCGCGTGCTTTCCCGCCGCTGCACAGTCGTCGTCATCGGATGGAGCCTGCGAACTCCATATCTGGCCAGGCGCGGGCCTTAATTCTGTTTACAGTGGCGTGTTCCACGGAGGCATCGTCAACGGTGCCGTCACCGGGCGAGACGGATATCCCGCCTTGGCGGTCGAACCCATCGACACCGCCAATCAGGTCGAACTGCTGCGAAGTGCTGCTTTGCGTGATCAACTTAACTTGGCAAAGTATCAGCCAATCGTCCACGAGGAGGCGTTGTCGAGTCGCCTCATGCGGACAAGCGTCGCGCGCATCGCGCCCTCGTCGGCGCCATGTTATGCGGAATTTATCGTCGACAGTGTCTTCTTCCAGCAAGACATCGTCGACGGGAGTTACCTCAAGATCCTTTTCCGCTACCGCGACTTCACGACCGAGCCCGCACCACGTCGGGTCTTCAGCACCTGGACCAAGACCAGACTGACTTTGCTTCCGCCGACGCCCGCAACCGACATGGTCGCCGCCGCCGCCGAACTGCGCGCGGCCTTCACCAGCGATGTCGCGCTTTTCGCAAGCGCCTTGGCAAAGCCATCAAACACCAAAGCGTCACATTAAATAAGGCCGTCCATGACGACCCCTGGGAAAGGGGCCGAAACCAAAGGGGGAGACTATAATGACCAACGCAGTCCATCGCGTCCTGGGAGCCGCTTTCGCTACAGTCGCCTGTGCGATCGGAGGCATCGCCAGCGCTCAGGCAGCGCCGTGCGAACTTCACATCTGGCCGGCCGAACGGATGAACTCGATGACGACCGGATTGCTCGGCGGCGGTCTGCTCGATGCCGCACTCCACAGCGGGAAGGACGCTAGCAACAAAGCCCAGATGGCAAGCGCGCTCGATAGTCCGTCGCAGCTCGACGCGCTGCAGTCGCTCAAATTGACCGATCTGCTCAACCGTCAGCCCGGCACCGTCATCGTGCGCCACGAAACACCGCTCGAGCGCAAGACGATGAACAAGGTCAAGACGCGTCGGTCGGATTCGACCGCGGCCTGCTATTCCGAGCTGATCGTCGCCGATGTCTTCTATCAGAAGGCGGCGATCTACGGCCGGTCGCTGCGCACGCTGTTCATGCTGCGCGACTTCGGCAACGACCAGAGGATCGATTACGAATATAAAGCATGGGGTGGCAATGGCTTGAAGCTATTTCCCGCCAAGGAAGGCGAGGACGCGACTGCCGCGCTCAATGAGCTGGTTTCGGTGTTCGACAAGAATTTCGAGGAATATGCCAACAACGCACGCAAGGCGATGACCGCAAAGAAAGGCTGACTACCCGCAGTCAGGGCGCCCGGTTGGCCGGGCGCCCGCGTTTCTTTACCCCAGCATCTTCTTCAGCACGTCGTTGACGACGCCCGGGTTCGCCTTGCCGCCCATCGCCTTCATCGTCTGCCCGACGAAGAAGCCGAACAGCTTGTCCTTGCCGCCACGATAATCGGCGACCTTGTCTTCGTTCGCCGCCATCACCTCGGCGATGACGCGCTCGATCTCGCCGGTGTCGCTGGTCTGCTTGAGCCCGCGCTCCTCGACGATTTCGGCAGCGCCCTGCCCGGTTTCGAGCATGATCTCGAACACCTGCTTGGCGAGCGTACCCGACAGCGTGCCATCGGCGATCAGGCCGAGCAGTTCGGCGGCCTGATCGGGGCTGACGGGCGAATTCTCGATGTCCCGGCCGGTGCGGTTAAGCGCGCCGAACAGCTCCGACGTCGTCCAGTTCGCCGCAGCAACCGGCGCCACGCCCGTGTCGAGCAACGCATCGAACCAGCGCGCCGCCTCGACCTCGGCGGTCATCACCGCAGCGGCGTAAGGCGTGATGCCGAGCGCCTCGTAGCGGCGGCGCTTGGTGTCGGGCAGCTCGGGCAGCGACGCGCGGCATTCTTCGAGGAACGCGTCGTCGAGCTCGAGCGGGAGCAGATCGGGATCGGGGAAGTAGCGATAATCGTGCGCGTCTTCCTTCGAGCGCATCGAGCGCGTCTCGTTGCGATCGGGATCGTAGAGCCGCGTTTCCTGGACGATCCGGCCGCCGCTTTCGAGCACGTCGATCTGGCGCTTGGCCTCCTGCTCGACCACCGCCATCACGAAGCGGACCGAATTGACGTTCTTGGTCTCGGTGCGCGTGCCGAGCTCGTCACCGGCCTTCCGCACGCTGACATTGACGTCGGCGCGCATCGAGCCCTCTTCCATGTTGCCGTCGCACGACCCGACGTAGCGCAGAATCGATCTGAGCTTGCGGAGATAAGCCCCTGCTTCGGCAGGAGAAGCCATATCGGGCTTCGACACGATCTCCATCAACGCAACGCCCGAGCGGTTGAGGTCGACGTAGGAGCGCGTCGGATGCTGGTCGTGCATCAGCTTGCCCGCATCCTGCTCGACATGGATCCGCTCGACGCCGATGCGCTTGCCCGCAGCGTCGGGGTTCTTGTCGTCGAGGCTGATGTCGATCGCGCCCTCGCCGACGATCGGGTGGTAGAGCTGGCTGATCTGATAGCCCTGCGGCAGATCGGCGTAGAAATAGTTCTTGCGGTCGAAGCGCGACCAGCGGTTGATCTGCGCGTCGATCGCCATTCCGGTGCGGACCGCCTGGCGGATGCACTCGCGGTTGGGAACGGGCAGCATGCCGGGCATCGCGGCGTCAACCAGCGACACCTGCGTGTTGGGCTCGGCGCCGAACGCGGTCGCCGCGCCCGAGAAGAGCTTGGCGTTCGAGGTGACCTGCGCATGGACTTCGAGGCCGACCACGACCTCCCAGTCGCCGGTTTCGCCGCGGATGGTGTATTTGGTGTCAGTCATGACCTAAATTCCGTTCGGGCTGAGCGTGTCGACGCCCTGCCCTTCTTTGCCCGAAGTGAAGAAGAGCGCGATCACCACCACGCCTCGGCACGTGCGGTGAACCCGGCGCGCTGCTCGAGCGCAAGCCCGGCATTGAGCACGCCTTGCTCGTCGAGCGGCTTGCCGATGATCTGCAGGCCGAGCGGCAGTCCGGCGCCGTCGAGGCCACCCGGCACCGACATCGCCGGCAAACCCGCCAGCGAGGACGGCACGGTGAAGACGTCGTTCAAATACATCGCGATCGGATCGGCCGACTTCTCGCCCAGCGCGAACGCCGAGGACGGCGCCGTCGGGGTCAGCAGCAAATCGCACTTTGCCCAGGCCTGCTCGAAATCGCGCGCGATCAGCGTGCGGACCTTCGATGCCTGTGTAAAGTACGCGTCGTAAAACCCTGCAGACAGGACATATGTCCCGATCATGATCCGGCGCTTGACCTCATCGCCAAACCCGTCGGCGCGCGTCGCGGCATACATGTCCTGCAGCCCTGCCCCCTCGGGCAGATCGCGCAGGCCGTAGCGCACGCCGTCATAGCGCGCGAGGTTGGACGAGGCTTCCGCCGGCGCGATGATGTAATAAGCCGGCAGCGCATATTTGGTGTGCGGCAGCGAGACCTCGACGATCTCGGCGCCGGCGTCCTTGAGCCAGTCGATCCCCTGCTGCCACAGCGCGTCGATCTCGGCGGGCATATTGTCGACGCGATATTCCTTGGGAATGCCGATCCGCTTGCCGTTGAGATCGCCCGACAATCCGGCTTCCCACGCGGGCACCGGCAGATCGAGTGAGGTCGCGTCCTTCGCGTCGAAGCCGCTCATCGCCTCAAGCAGGATCGCGCAGTCGCGGACGTCTCGCGCCATCGGCCCGGCCTGGTCGAGCGACGAGGCGAACGCGATCGTCCCCCAGCGCGAGCAGCGGCCATAGGTCGGCTTGATGCCGCTGATGCCGGTGAAGGCGGCAGGCTGGCGGATCGAGCCGCCGGTGTCGGTGCCGGTCGCCGCCGGGCACAGCCGCGCGGCGACCGCCGTCGACGAACCACCAGACGAACCGCCGGGCGCGAGCGGCGCGTTGCCGCCGTCGCTCCGCCGCCACGGCGAGATGACGTTGCCGAAAGCGCTGGTCTCGTTGGACGAGCCCATCGCGAACTGGTCCATGTTGAGCTTGCCGAGCATGCCCGCGCCAGCATCCCACAGATTGGCCGACACCGTCGATTCGTACGGCGGCACGAAGCCTTCGAGGATCAAGCTCGCCGCGGTGGTCGGCACGCCCTTGGTGCAGAACAGGTCCTTCATCCCGATCGGCACGCCGGCGAGCGGCTTGAGCGTCTCGCCCGCAGCGCGCGCCGCGTCGGCGGCATCGGCGGCGGCGAGCGCGTGGTCGGGGGTTTCGACCAGGAACGCATTGAGCGCCTTGGCCTTCGACACGTTGGCGATGAACCCCTCAGCGACTTCGCGCGCGGAGAAGGTGCCGGCGCGGACGCCGTCGCGGATGGCGGCTACGCCGAGATCGGTGAGGTCAGTCATACGGTCATTCCCGTCGCCCCGGCATAGGCCGGGGCCGCTTCGTTGTGGTGCAGGCCGCTCGCGACGAACGCGGCGGCCCCGGCCTGCGCCGGGGCGACGATGGCGCGGATCATTCGATCACCTTGGGCACGGTGAAGAAGCCGTGCTCGGCCTGGGGAGCATTGGCCAGCACGGCATCGCGGATGCCGCCGCCGGTCAGCGGGTCGGCGTTGACGACGTCGTCGCGCAGCCGGAGGTGGTTGGGGATCACCGCGGTCATCGGCGCGACGCCGGCCGTGTCGACCTCGCTTAATTGCTCGATCCAACCCATGATGTTTTCGAGCTCGGGCGCGATGCGCACGGCATCTTCCTCGGTGATGGAGATGCGGGCGAGGCTCGCGATCTTGCTGACGGTGGCGATGGTGACTGGCATGGCTTGCGGCTAGCAGAGCGCCCGAGCCTAGCGCAACCTATTCGAACGGATCGCCGAGCGGAACGCCCCCGACGAACACCCGGCGCGCGGGCACGGCGCGGATCTCGACCTTGCCCGCGGCATCGCCCGCCTTGAGCGCGGCGCGCTCGGGCGCACTCAGCGGCGCGCGCGTATTTGTGTCGATCCGCGCCCAGGTCTCGCCGGTGCGCCGATAGCGCGTGGGGCCGCACGCCGACTGAAATGCGGGTGCAGGATCGCGGCGAGAGGTCTCTACCTTCGGCGGCGCCATCAGCTGATCGACGCAAGCCCCTGATATTGCAACAGCTTCGGAAGAGCCCGGATCATAGAGCAAGGAGCAGCGGTCTTTGACATCGGTGCTGCAGCCCTGCCAGTCGGTTAGCACCTTACGCAGTGCGAATGGCACGGCCACCGCCACGGGCACCACGCGCAGCCGTTTGACGAGCACATCGGCGTCGGCCTGTGCGCGGTCGACGCTCGCTACGTCCCAGCGGTTGGTCTTGGTCGCGACGTCCTTCGCGCGCGCCGCGATGCCCGGGGTCGCCGAGCGGGCGAGCCGCCGCAGCGCCGCCTTGCCAGGATCACCGAAATCGAACGCCAGCGCCGCCCAGTCGAACTTCGCGGGCGCAACCCGCCCCGATTCGAGCCGCGCGACCTGGTCGAGCGTCGCGAGCGCGTTGAAGCTCGCGAGCGGCGTGGCGAGCAGCAGCCCGACACCGGCGACGACGAACGCGATCCGCAAATTGCTCGGCCGCACATAGCGGCTCCACGCCAACCGCCCGCGCAGCACCGCGACGAGATAGGCAACGCCGTAAAGGTTCGCGAACCCCACGAACACGGCTGCCCACAGCCGGTCGGGCGTCAGGCCGTATTGCGCGATCCGCAATCTCGTCGCGATCGCAGCGATCACCGCCAGCGGCAGCACCGCAAGCGCCAGCGCGATCGCGCCGAAGCGCAGCACCGGATGGGTCGCTTCCTCGCCCGCGCCATTGCCGACCACCGCATTGGCGAGGATCAGCGCGCCGATCACGCAGCTGAGCAGGATCGGCGTGGTCGACTTGGTCGCCTCCCACAGTGCGTCGAGCCCGGTGAAGGGCAGCGCGAGCAGAAACACCAGCAGCCCCGCGCCGAGCACTGGCGCGAGTACCGCGAGCACCGCGGTCACCACGCGCTGGAGCAGCCGCAGCACGCCGTCGCGCTCGCGCAGCAACCCGAGCGATCCGCCAAAGCTCGCGCCCGCCAGCAGCGCGGTAAACCATTCGTGGCGCAGCAGGTCGCGCAACACATGCACGCCGATCAAGTCGAACAGCGCGGCCAGCAGCCATGCCAGCGCGAATGCGACGCCAGTGAACAGCCAGCAGGCACACCACAGCACGACGTTGGTCCATGCGTCGCCATGCACGTCGGCATAGGGAAAGCGCACCGCAGCATGATCGCGCGCGGTCTGGAACAGCGGCACGGCGATCGCGATCGCGATGAACAGGCTCGCGCCGCGCCAACTGTACCACGCGCCCCAGCCGCCACCGTTCCAATAGACGATCAGCCCCGCGACCGCGCCGATGCCGATCCCGAAGGCCGCCACCCACCACCAGCGCCGCCGCTCGAGCGCGAAGCCGAACGTCACCGCCCCCGTACCGATCGCGGTGGTCAGCGCGATTCGCCACGCCGCCGGGTCGATCACGGGAACGTGGGGGCCGCGGTCGAGTAGCTGCTGCACCGCGAGCGCGGCGAGCGCGCCGACCACGGCGAGCAGCATCGGGCGCAACGGCCAGCTGTGGGTATCGCGTTCGAATCCCGGACTTTCGTTCATCGCATCGCTCCCCCGCGCCGTGCCCACACCAACGCCAGCACCAAGGCGATTGCAAGCGCGGCGATCCTGCGGCACGGAAAACCGCAGCACGCTTGCATGGGCACCGCCGCGCCATGCCGTGGGAGGTCGACCGGTTTGGCGCGCAAGTTTCTCTACATCTTCACCGTGCTGATCGTGATCGTGATCGCGGGTGCGTTTGCCTATGCAATCTGGGGCACCGAGCTGATCAAGCTGGCGATGATCCCGCGCGCCGCCTTCATCGCCGAGCCGCGTCAGCCCGCCGCTGCGTACCGCCGCGCCGAGATGTGGCTCGCGCGTCCCGACAAGCCGGGCAACGCGGCGCTATGGCTTCCGCCCGGCTACACGCCCGCCACCGACACGCGCGCGGCGGTGTTCTTCATCCACCCCACCTCGTTCCTCAACCGATCGCGCTGGAACGCGCCGCTCGACGATGCCGAGGCCAATGCCCGCGCCGAGCTGTTCCTGCGCGGCCAGGCCAGCGCGTTCAACGCGGTCGGCGCGATCTGGGCGCCGCGCTATCGCCAGGCGACCTTCGGCGCGTTCCTGACGACGCAGGATAATGCCGCCAAGGCGCTCGACCTCGCTTATGGTGACGTCGCGGCGGCATTCGACGCGTTCGTCGCGCAAGCGGGCGACCGGCCGATCATCCTCGCCGGCCACAGCCAGGGCGCGCTGCACCTGCTGCGGCTGCTGCGCGAGAAGATCGCTGGCACGCCGCTGCAGAAGCGGATCGTCGCCGCCTATGTCGTCGGCTGGCCAGTGTCGCGCAGCGTCGACCTGCCCAAGCTTGGCCTGCCCGAATGCCGCAGCGCCGATCAGGCCGGCTGCATCCAGTCGTGGGAGAGCTTCGCCGAACCCGCCGAGCCGTCGCTGGTGCTCGACACCTACAACGCCAGCCGCGGCAGCGATGGAACGCCGCGCCGCGGCACCCCGATGATCTGCACCAATCCGCTGACCGGAACCCCCGATGCGACCGCGCCCGCGACCGCCAATCTCGGCACGCTCGTTCCCTCGGCCGATCTCTCGAGCGCGACGATCGTCGCGGGCCAGGTTCCGGCGCGCTGCGATTCGCGCGGGCTCCTGCTGATCGGCGATCCGCCCAAGCTCGGCGGCTATGTGCTGCCGGGCAACAACTACCACGTCTACGACTACAGCCTGTTCTGGGCGAACGTCCGCGCCGATGCGGCACGACGGCTGGCGGTCTTCGCGAAATGATCACGACCGATCGCACCGAATTCCGTGGCGCGCTTCCCGCTGGTGGCCGGCTGATCGGGCTCGACGTCGGCACCAAGACGATCGGGACCGCCCTGTGCGACGCCGGGTGGAGCTTCGCCTCGCCAGCGTTGCTGATCCGCCGCACCAAGTTCCAGAAGGACAAGCTCGCGCTCGCCGAGATGATCGCTGCGCAGCAGGTGAAGGGGATCGTCATCGGCCTGCCGCTCAATCTGAACGACGGCAGCGAGAGCCCGCGCAGCCAGTCGAGCCGGGCGTTCGCGCGCAACATGGCCGATCTCGACCTGCCGATCTTCCTGCAGGACGAGCGCTGGTCGACCGTCGCGGTCACGCGCACGCTGATCGAGCAGGACGCGAGCCGCGCCAAGCGTGCCGAGCTCGTCGACAAGATGGCCGCTGCGTACATCCTGCAAGGCGCGATCGACGCGCTCGTCGCGATCTAACCACGACAGCCCGTCCGCGGCCCAGTCGACGCGATCACCGCTGGCTGTCCGGTCGTGCAATGCCGCTCGATCCGGGTGCACCGCTCGTCGCTCGGCTGGGCGCTTGCCAGACGCCTTCCAGCGCTTCCGCTCTTGCCGGTTTAGGCGATGCGCATACCCTCGCGTGCCGGGGGCGTGTTCCGAGTCGGCGCGCTGAGATCGTCGCACCGGACCGCGCTTCTGCAAGAGGAGAGCCGTCATGACGCTTGCTTTCGAGTCGCCGACCGAGCGCCCCGTCCCGATCGTAGTGACGGCGAAAGGCGATTCGGCCGCCCCGGCGTTGCCAGCTCGGATCGAGCTCGACCTCTCGAAATTTCACAATGGACGCTGGGCGCTCCACCTCGACGCCGTTTTCGCGCGGCACGAGACCCCCGTCGTCATCCTGGCGCATGGCATCGCGTGTCGCGCGGTGGCGTGGTGGGCGCAGCTTTCGCCGCGCAGCTATTTGAAGGCTGTCAGCGGTGCGCTGTTCCACACGCCGTTGCATGTCGGATTCGATCAGATTGCGGCCGCGGCGGCGATGCAGAACGGCCCTGCCTGCCGCCTGCCCTTTCCCTCGATCGTCATCAGCGATCCGTCGTTCCAGGTCGAGCAAGCGCTTGCCCTCGCCGACGCGTGGGGAAGCCGGTTCGTCGCGACCGATGCCGCCGCACCGGGACAGGCAAGCAACCGTAACGCGCGCTTTACCGCAATCGAGACGATGCTGCTCGGCCACCGCGATCGCTTCGAGATCAACCGCGCGGCCGCGATGCAGCCATCGGGACCATGCCCGATCGCGATGCAGCTTAGTCCTTCCGATCACACCACCATCAAGTCTGATTGACGCTGTCCACAGCGTTCCGACGTCGTCCCTCGCGCAACTTCCACAGCGCCGGCGTGTTACACCGACACGCTGGCCGCCGCGGCCATGGCGCGAAGGAGTGACGCGATGGACATGCAGGATCTGACCGGGAAGGTCGCCGTCATCACCGGCGCCTCGAGCGGGATCGGCGAAGCGACCGCGCGCCTGCTCGCCAAGGAAGGCGCCCACGTCGTGCTCGTCGCGCGGCGCAAGGATCGGATCGACGCGATCGCCGCCGAGATCGGGGAGAGCGCGATGGCGATCGAAACCGACGTCGCCGATCTGGCGGCGGTCCAGGCGATGGTCGCCGCGGTCAAGACGCGCTTCGGCGGGATCGACTTGCTGTTCAACAATGCCGGCATGGGCGTCAACGGCGCGTTCGCCGACAGCAATCCCGACGACTGGAAAACGCAGATCGACGCCAATCTCTATGGCGTGCTCAACTGCACCCACGCCGCCTTGCCGCTGATGCACGGCCGCGCGGGCGCGATGGTCTCGATCGTGTCGAGCGTCGGCGGGCGGTACGGGATCGCCGGCTGGTCGGTCTACAACGCCACCAAGTTCGCGGTGGTCGGCTTTGCCGATGCGCTGCGCAAGGAAGTCGGCAATGCGGGCATTCGCGTCTCGCTGATCGAACCCGGCGCGGTGTGGACCGAATGGGGCCACAACGTCCCCGAGGAAACGATGCGCGAGCGCCGCGAATCGCTCGACGCGCTCCAGGCCGAGGATATCGCGCAGGCGCTGGTCTACGCCTTCGCGCAGCCGCCGCGGGTGCTGGTCGAGGAAATCCTCGTCCGCCCGGTCAAGCAGGTCGCGCCATGACGCGCCGGTCCTTGCTCCGCAGCGCGCTACGCGCCAGCGCGATCACGCTCGTCGCGACCGCGGCCATCGGCGCCTTCGCGCGGCGCCCGTCCCCGTCGCAGGTAGAACGCGTCGCGACCTTCGGCGATGCGATGCCGACGGGCGTCACCGTCGCGGCGAACGGCCGGATCTTCGTCAACTATCCGCAGTGGGGCGACAATCCGCGCTTCACCGTCGGCGAGCTCAAGAACGGTGTCGTCACCGCCTATCCCGACCAGGCGATCAACCAAGCCGATCCCGCGCGCCCGGGCGAAACGCTGATCAGCGTGCAAAGCGTCGTCGCCGACAGCGCGAACCGCTTGTGGATCCTCGACACCGCCGCCCCCAATTTCGCGGCGCCGCTCGCAGGCGGCGCAAAGCTCGTCGCGGTGGATCTCGCACGCGACCGCGTCGTGCAGACGATCGTACTCGGCCCCGACGTCGTGCTGCCGACGACCTACCTCAACGACGTGCGCTTCGATTTGCGCCAGGGGATCGCGGGCGTCGCTTATATCACCGACAGTTCGGTGACCGGCCCCGGCGCGATCATCGTCGTCGATCTGGCGAGCGGTGCCGCCGTCCGCCGCTTGTCGGGCGATGCGACGACGATGCCCGACCCCGCTTTCGCGCCCGTCGTGGAAGGCAAGCCGGTGATGACGCGCCCCGCCGATGGTCCGGCAAAGCCATGGAAGGTCGCCGCCGACGGCATCGCGCTCTCGCCCGATGGCGCGACCCTCTATTATTCGCCGCTGTCGAGCCGCCACCTCTACGCCGTCCCGACCGCCTTGCTGCGCGATCCCGTTATCGACCCGGCAAAGCTCTCGGCCGCCGTGCGCGATCTCGGGCTCAAGGGCGCCTCCGACGGTCTGGCGGTCGATTCGCGCGGCCACATCTATGGCGGCGACTATGAGCATAATGCGATCCGCCGGCTCGCCGACGGAAAGTGGGAGACGATCGCGCAGGACCGCCGGATCCTGTGGCCCGACACGCTGTCGATCGGCACCGACGGCTATTTGTACTTCACCGCCAACCAACTCCACCGCCAGCCCGGCTTCCACAAGGGCAAGGATCTGCGGCGCAAACCCTACGAGCTCCTGCGGATCAAGATCGACGCCGGGCCGGCCTGACGCCGAGCGATTACTGGCGCGCCATCGGAGCGTCGGTTTTCGCCGCAAGGCCATAGGCGCCGACCACGAACAGCAACCCGCCGATCCCGTTCCCGAGCGTGACGAACGCAAGATTGCGCAACACTTGCGCCAGCGTGATCGTCTCGCCCGGCGAGAACAGGCCAAGTGTCAGCGCGGTCATGTTGGCGACCGAATGCTCGAACCCGGCGGCGACGAACGCGAGCAGCACCCACGCCATGACGAGGCTTTTCGCGGCATCGCCGGTCACCCGCGCCGCGGTCCAGATCGCGAGGCAGACCAGCCAGTTGCACAGCACCGCGCGCGCGATCAACGCCGTCGCATCGGCCTCGACCTTGTGCGCGGCATAGGCGTTGAACATCGTCGCGGCATTGGCGAACACCAACCCCCCACCGCCCGCGATGAAGATAGCCGAAAGCAACAGCGCGCCCGCCAGATTGCCGATCCACACCACGACGATCAGCAAGGCGGCGTCCGCGACACTGACGCTGCGCCGCATCAACCCGAAGCCGAGATACATGACATAGCCGGTGAACAGCTCCCCCCCGGCGAACACGGTGAGGATCAGCCCGAGCCCAAAGGTCGCGCCCATCACCAATGGGCGCACGCCGGCCGGCAAGGCGTCGGCGGTGCTGAGCGCGAGGATCATCGCGATGCCGATATAGGCCCCCGCCAGCATCGCGCCGACGAAGAAGCCCAGCGGCGAGCGGCGGATCGAAGCGGCTTCGGCGGCGGCGCGATCAGCGAAGCCGGTTACCGTCGGTGCATACATGGATTTTACGCTTTCACAGAGATTTTGCGGCCAGCAACGCCCGCCCGCGCAACGATACGGTCCGCCGCGTTCTTGGTTCCCGCGCTGCGGATCTGGACCGGCACCGACTTGTACGACGGGGTCAGGCTTTGCGGATCATGGTCCTCGAGCGCGATCAGCGGCTGTGTCTCGGGGTAATAGGACGCGCAGCACCCATCGGGCAGCGCATGCTCGACGAGCATCAGCCCCTGGACGATCCGATCGTCGCGCTTGAACGCGAGCGCGGTCGTCACGTCGACGACATCGCCTTCGACAAAGCCGAGCCGGGCGATCTCCTTCGCGTTCAGGAACAGCACGTCGCGCCGCCCGAACACGCCGCGATAGCGATCGTCGAGGGCATAGATCGTGGTGTTGTACTGATCGTGCGAGCGCAGCGTCGTCAGCCGCAGGACGCTTGGATCACGCGTCGTCTCGTCTTCCTCGACGCCCGTGGCGACGATGAAATTGGCCTTGCCGGTATCGGTGTTCCAGACGCGCTCGGCCGCCGAATTGGGCAAGTGGAAGCCGCCTGGCGCGCGGATGCGCGTGTTGTAGTTCTTGAACGCCGGGAACACCGCCTCGATCTTGTCGCGGATACGGTCGTAATTGGCGACATAGCCGTCCCAATCGATCGCGCCCTTGTCGCCGAGCGTCGCCTTCGCGATCCCCGCGACGATCCACGGTTCCGAACGGACATTCTCGCCCGGCGGCATCAGGAAGCCGCGCGAGGCATGGACCATCGACATCGAATCCTCGACCGTCACGGCTTGCGGGCCACCGTCCTGCGTATCGCGCTCGGTCCGCCCGAGGCACGGCAGGACGTAGCTCGCCTTGGCCATCAGCAGATGCGTGCGGTTGAGCTTGGTGGTGATGTGGACCGCGAGGTCCATGTTGCGGAAGCCTTGCGCGCAGGCCTGCGGATCCGACGACGCGATCGCGAGATTGCCGCCGAGGCAGACGATCGCCTTGGCCGTCCCGTCGCGCATCGCAGCGATGCTCTCGACCACCGAATGCCCATCGGCGCGTGGCGGATCGAAGCCGAATACGTCCTGGATCTTGTCGAGCAACGCCGCGCTCGGCCGTTCGGTGATGCCGACGGTCCGGTCGCCCTGGACGTTGCTGTGGCCGCGAAGCGGGCAGATGCCTGCGCCTGGCCGCCCCATATTGCCGCGCAGCAGCAGCAGGTTGGCGATTTGCTGGACGTTGCTCGTGCCCGTGCGGTGCTGCGTGATGCCCATGCCGTAGCAGCAGATCGTCGCCTTCGACTGCGCATAGATCTGCGCGACCGCTTCGAGATCGGCGCGCGCAAGGCCGCTCGATTGCTCGATCGCGGCCCAGTCGGTCGCATCGAGATCGGCACGGAACGCCTCGAGGCCCGCCGTATGTTCGGCGATGAAGGCATGGTCGAGCACCGGCGCGTCGGGCGTGTCGAGCGCCACCAGCGCCTTCGCAATGCCCTTCAGCGCCGCGGCATCGCCGCCGACCTTGACCTGCAAATAGCTCGTCGCGATCGGCGTCGCCGACAAGGTTGCCATTTCGACCACCGATTGCGGCGATTCGAAGCGTTCGAGCGAGCGCTCTTTGAGCGGGTTGAACACGATGATCTTGCCGCCGCGCCGCGCCACGTCGCGCAGCGTCGCCATCATCCGCGGATGGTTGGTGCCGGGATTGTGGCCGATCGAGAGGATCAGGTCGGCATGGTCGAAATCCTCGAGGCTGACGGTGCCCTTGCCGATGCCGATCGACTTGGGGAGGCCGACCGAAGTCGCCTCGTGGCACATGTTCGAGCAATCGGGAAAATTGTTGGTGCCATACAGCCGCGCGAACAGCTGGTAGAGGAACGCGGCTTCGTTCGAGCAGCGCCCCGAAGTGTAGAATTCGGCTTGATTGGGATCCTCGAGCGCGGCCAGACCCGCACCGATCTCGGCGAGCGCCTCGTCCCAGCCGACGACTTCATAATGGTCGGTCGCCGGATTGTAGCGCAGCGGCTCGGTGACGCGGCCCTGATCCTCGATCCAGTGATCGGTCTTTTCCCACAGCTCGGAGACCGAATGCTGCGCGAAGAAATCGCCGCCGATCCGCTTGGCAGTCGATTCCCATGCGACTGCCTTGGCGCCATTCTCGCAGAATTCGAACGAGGAGGAGTGCTTCGGGTCGGGCCAGGCGCAGCTCGGGCAATCGAAGCCGTCGGGCTGGTTCGACTTGAGCAGCGTCTGCGCGCCCTGCGACACGATCTGCTGCGCCTTGAGCGAGACCGCGACCGCCTTGAGCGCCCCCCAGCCGCCCGCCGGGCCGGTATAATCCTTGATCCCCTCGGGACGCTTACGACGCATACTCGGAACTCCACACTTCGACAGGCCCGCACGAGGAGCGGGCCACGACACCGTCGCGCCTAACGCACCGACATCGGGACGAGAAGCGCAGTTGCGACGAACGCTACGATAGATTGAAAGTTTTTGAGACGGGGGTCGCGCCCACCGCCATCAAGCGAGAAACATCGATCGCTTGTGGAAGAATGGTGGAGCCGAGGGGGATCGAACCCCTGACCTTTCGCATGCCATGCGAACGCTCTCCCAGCTGAGCTACGGCCCCATCGTATTCTGGAAAGAGAGACCCGAAACCGGGACCTCTTTGCGGGAAGGCGTCGCCCCTACCGAGGCGACGCGCCCTTGGCAAGCGGTCTGAGTGTCGCTTGCCAGAAAAAACATCAATTAGCTGTGGATCAATGCTCGTCTTCGCTCTGCGGCGCTTCCACGCCGAGATCGTCGTCGCCGCCGAGATCGACCTCGTCGTCGGGCGAGGGCTCCTCGTCTTCACCGGTGTCGATATCCTCGTCGTCGCCGGCGAGATCGTCGTCCTTCTTTACCAGCTCGGGCTTGGCCTGCTCGAACGGCAGCGGCTGCTTCGACTTGAGGATCGGCTCGGGCTCCCAATGCGCACCGCAATTGATGCAGGTGACGGGATCGTCCTTGCCGAGGTCGTAGAAACGGGTGGCGCATTTCGGGCACGTACGCTTCGTGCCCCATTCCGGCTGGATCATATGCCGATTGAACCTTTTGTTGGGCCGACGGGCGTTGCGGCCCTCGGCTGATAGGAATTGGGTCTCGCGACCCGAAGGGCCGCAAAGTGGTGCGCGCCTTGCCATAGCGCAAGCGCGCTGTCAAAGCGCGGCCCCGATGACACACCCTACGCCTATCCCCCGCGAAATCCAACCATCCGGGCCGCTCAAGGGGCGCGTCCGCGTCCCCGGCGACAAGTCGATCAGCCACCGTTCGCTGATGCTCTCGGCGCTTGCGGTCGGCACGAGCCGGATCGAGGGGCTGCTCGAGGGCGAGGACGTGCTCGCCACGGCGGCCGCGATGCGCGCGATGGGCGCGACGATCCGCCGCGGCGACGATGCGGTGTGGCACGTCGATGGCGTCGGCGTCGGCGGGCTGCTCCAGCCTGCGACCGCGCTCGAGATGGGCAATTCGGGGACTTCGACGCGGCTGCTGATGGGGTTGGTCGCGAGCCACCCGATCACCGCCACCTTCATCGGCGACGCCTCGCTGTCGAAGCGACCGATGGGCCGCGTCATCACCCCGCTGTCGCAGATGGGCGCCGATGTGACGTCGAGCCCGGGCGGTCGCCTCCCCCTGATGCTGCGCGGCCTGTGCCCCGCGATCCCGATCACCTACACCCTCCCCGTCGCCTCGGCGCAAGTGAAGTCGGCGATCCTGCTCGCCGGCCTCAACACCCCCGGGATCACGCGCGTGATCGAGCCGATCGCGACGCGCGATCATAGCGAGCGGATGCTGCGCGGCTTCGGCGCGACCGTGACGGTCGAGCCGTCGCCGCAAGGCCGCATCATCGAGATCACCGGCGAGGCCGAGCTCACGCCGCAAGCGATCGTCGTGCCGGGCGACCCCTCCTCCGCCGCGTTCCTCGTCGTTGCCGCGACGATCGTGCCGGGATCGGACGTGGTGGTCGAGAATGTCGGGCTCAACCCGACCCGTGCCGGGCTGTTCACCGCGCTTCGCCTGATGGGTGCGAGCATCGAAGAGCTGAACCCGCGCGAAGTCGGCGGCGAGCCCGTTGCCGATCTGCGCGTCCGCCACGCGGCGCTCACCGGTATCGAGATCCCGCCCGATCTCGCGCCGAGCATGATCGACGAATATCCCGTGCTGTTCGTTGCCGCCGCCTTCGCCACCGGCCGCACGATCGCGCGCGGCGCCGACGAGCTGCGCGTCAAGGAATCGGACCGGATCGCCGCAATGGCCGCCGCGCTCGGCGCCGCCGGCGCGCGCGTCGAGGAAGTCGAGGACGGCATGATCATCGACGGCACCGGCGGCGATCCGCTGCCCGGCGGCGCGACAATCGCGACGCTGCTCGACCACCGCATCGCGATGAGTATGGCGGTGGCGGCTTTGCATTGCCGCAAGGGGAGCGCGGGCGCCGGTATCACGCTCGACGACGCGTCGCCGGTGGCGACGAGCTATCCCGCCTTCTTCGACCAGATCGCGCAGTTGCAGAGCGGCGGCGCATGATTGACTCGCATACCGCCGATCTGATCGGCTTTGTCGGCGCGATCGTCATCCTGACCGGCTTCGCGTACCAGACGCTCCGCAACGCCGCGCCGAACCTGTTCTCGAACGGGCTCAATTTTCTCGGCGCGTCGCTACTCGCGCTGTCGCTCGTGGTGAACTACAATCTCCCCGCGCTCGCCCTCGAACTGGCCTGGGCCGCAATCGCTCTCATTGGATTGGTACGTATCGTGGCTAGACGCCGATGATTATTGCGGTCGACGGACCCGCCGCCTCGGGCAAGGGCACGATCGCGCGTGCGCTCGCACGCCATTACGGCCTCCCACATCTCGACACCGGGCTGCTCTATCGCGCGGTCGCGTCAAACGTGCAGCGGCTCGAGTTGGACGCCGCGGTCGAGGCCGATGCGGTCGCCGCGTGCGACTTCGACGATTCGCTGCTCGACGATCCGATGCTGCGCAGCGATGCGATCGGCTCGCTGGCGTCGGTCGTCTCGGCGCATCCGCTCGTGCGCGCCTCGCTGCTCCAGCGGCAGAAGCGCTTCGCCCAGCAACCGGGCGGCGCGGTACTTGACGGGCGCGACATCGGCACGGTCATCGCGCCCAACGCCGACGCCAAGCTATTCGTCCGCGCCACCCCCAACATTCGCGCCAAGCGCCGTCACGCCGAACTGCGGTCGCACGGGTCACTGATCAGCATCGACAAGGTGCTCGCCGACATCCGCGCCCGCGATTTGCGCGATTCGACACGCTCGAACGCACCGCTGGTGCCCGCCAACGACGCGGCGTTCCTCGACACGAGCTTCCTGTCGATCGAGGCGTCGGTGCAGCGTGCGATCGATATCGTCGAGTCGAAGATCATTGCGCCATAGCGCCGCGTCAATCGTCGGCCCACTCTTCGTGCGCATGACGGATGCGAACGATCAGCACATCCTCGCCGTCGAGGACGTAGACAATAAGATGTGCCTTGTACGGGTGCGCGCGGACGCGGCGCCGCGTCTCGGTCCGCTCGCCCGCAGCACGGGGAAAATCCGCGAGGAAATGGAAAACCTTGCGGAGGCCGGTGGCATAGCGCTCCGCCTGATCCTGACCGAAGCGGTCGAACCCATAGGCATAGATCGCGGCGAAATCCGCATCGGCCTGCCGCGTTAGCTTAAACACTAGCGCCGGAAGCGCGCGCCAACGCCTTCCGTCGAGCCTCTTCCAGGACTTCTTCAACCGTAAGGTCTGAGATCCCGCTCGCCAGGCCTTCTTCGACCATCCGGTTCATCGCTGCGATCTTTTCAGAGCGGATCTGCTCCCGCCGGATCAAGTCGAGCACGACATCGCTGCTGTTGCCGAACCGCCCCGTCGCAGCCTGCGCCTCGATCCAATCCTTCATCGCATCGGGCAGGGAAATTGTAATCGTAGCCATTGAAATCTCCGCCTTCCACGGTCTCACATTGCCAATCTTTGTCAATACCGACGCGACTTGATCGCCCCCTCGCGCTCGGCTATGGGTGCGAGGTCCGGCGAGCGGTGCTCGCGGAGGCTGGCGCGACAGGCATGTCCTCTCGCGCCCTTTTCGCATTTAGCGAGTTGCCCGCCCCCGCGAACGTCAATCGGCGGATGTCGGCCCGGCATTCGGCTGTTCCGACACATAGGCCAAGACCGCCGGAGACAACCGGCTGGCCGGAACAATGATTTAGGATCTGATCCCTTTATGGCCACTCAGCCAAACCCAACCCGCGACGATTTCGCCGCCCTTCTCGAAATGACTCTCGGCGGTGCCGACAGCTTCGAAGGCCGCGTCGTCAAGGGCACCGTCACCGCAATCGAGAACGATCTGGCCGTCATCGACGTCGGCTTGAAGTCCGAAGGCCGCGTTCCGCTTCGCGAATTCGCGATGCCGGGCCAGAAGGCCGATCTCAAGGTCGGTGACGAAGTCGAAGTGTTCGTCGACCGCGTCGAGAACGTGCACGGCGAAGCGATGCTGTCGCGCGACCGCGCCCGCCGCGAAGCCGCATGGGACACGCTCGAAACCGAATTCGCCAAGACGGCACGCGTCGAGGGTGTCATCTTCGGCCGCGTCAAGGGCGGCTTCACGGTCGACCTCAACGGCGCCGTGGCCTTCCTGCCGGGTTCGCAGGTCGACATCCGCCCGGTGCGCGACGTCACCCCGCTGATGGATATCCCCCAGCCCTTCCAGATCCTCAAGATGGACCGCAAGCGCGGCAACATCGTCGTGTCGCGTCGCGCGATCCTCGAAGAGACTCGCGCCGAGCAGCGTTCGGGCCTCATCCTGTCGCTCGCCGAGGGCCAGATCATCGACGGCGTCGTCAAGAACATCACCGATTATGGTGCGTTCGTTGACCTCGGCGGCATCGACGGCCTGCTGCACGTCACCGATCTCAGCTACAAGCGCGTCGGCCATCCTTCGGAAGTTCTCAACATTGGCGATACCGTCAAGGTTCAGATCATCCGCATCAACAAGGACACGCAGCGTATCTCGCTCGGCATGAAGCAGCTCGAGAGCGATCCGTGGGAAGGTGCAGCCGCCAAGTACCCGGTCGGCGCCAAGCTGACCGGCCGCGTCACGAACATCACCGAATATGGTGCGTTCGTCGAGCTCGAGCCGGGCATCGAAGGCCTGGTGCACGTTTCGGAAATGTCGTGGACCAAGAAGAACGTTCACCCCGGCAAGATCGTCTCGACCTCGCAGGAAGTCGACGTCGTGGTCATCGAGGTCGATCCCGACAAGCGTCGCATCTCGCTCGGCCTCAAGCAGGCGATCAGCAACCCGTGGGAGGCCTTCGCTGAAGCGCATCCGATCGGTTCGACCGTCGAAGGCGAAGTCAAGAACGCGACCGAATTCGGTCTGTTCATCGGCCTCGACAACGACGTCGACGGCATGGTCCACATGTCCGACATCGCCTGGGGCGTTTCGGGCGAGGACGCGCTCAACCTGCATCGCAAGGGCGAGATGGTTCAGGCCATCGTGCTCGACATCGACGCTGAGAAGGAGCGTATCTCGCTCGGCATGAAGCAGCTCGAGCGTGGTGCCCCTGCAGCAGGCGGCGTTGCCGCCGGCGGCATCTCGGCAGCGGCATCGGGCCTCAACAAGAACGCCATCGTCACGGTCACCGTGCTCGAAGTCCGCGACGCGGGTCTCGAAGTGCAGGTCGGCGACGACGGCGCGACGGGCTTCATCAAGCGCACCGACCTCGGCCGCGATCGCGACGAGCAGCGTCCGGAGCGGTTCCAGACCGGCCAGAAGTTCGATGCGATGGTCACCGGCTTCGATCGTTCGAAGAAGCCGACCTTCTCGATCAAGGCGATGCAGATCTCCGAAGAGAAGCAGGCGGTTGCGCAGTATGGCTCGTCCGACTCGGGCGCGTCGCTGGGCGACATCCTCGGTGCAGCGCTCAAGGCGCAGGGTGCCGACGCCAAGAAGTAATACTTTAGGATGACGAAGGGGCGTTTTCCGGGAGGAAGGCGCCCCTTTCGTTTTTTTCCGTCGTTTTCAACCTATCCCCATGCTAGGCTTGCTGTAGATCAAGCCGAAGCGGCCATTTCGTCCGCTCGGGCGAGGCTTGGGGGTAAGGAACGCGTACGATGATACGATCAGAATTGGTGCAGACGCTGGCTGCCGAAAATCCCGATTTGTCGCCCCGCGATATCGAGGCTCTGGTCACGACCTTTTTTGACGAAATCATCAAGCGGCTCGCGGCTGGCGGCCGTGTCGAACTGCGCGGCTTCGGCGCCTTCTCAACCCGCGCACGCGATGCGCGCACCGGGCGCAACCCTCGCACTGGCGAACTGGTCGACGTTGACGCAAAGCGCGTGCCCTATTTCAAACCCGGCAAGGAAATGCGCGCCAATTTGAACGTCTGAGTGGGTTGACGCCGCGCGCTCGGTGCGCTTGGACGAGTACCGCGCGGACGTGGCGAAATTGGTAGACGCACGGGACTTAAAATCCCTCGCCCTCAGGGTGTGCGGGTTCGAGTCCCGCCGTCCGCACCAGATTGGAATCTTTTGGTAATCGCTTTGCCTGTTTGAGCCCGCAGCGCCTGAAGCCCCCTGCATCCCAACACCCCATCTTGGCTCGTGACATGCGGGGGCCCGGCCGCCCCCGGACGGTGTCTTCACGCCCGGCCTCCTTCCCTGCTGGAGGTCCACACCGACCCGCTCGAAAAACGGGGAGCAAGCCCCCTCCGCACCGCGTCGAACGGGGCAAAGCGGTAGTGTGATCGCCCAGCATCGGATACGCCGCTGGCGCCCCGCGTTCCAGTCGAGCACGGCGGGTGCGGTGTTTGGACGGATATCATGAGAAAACGACTGCTGGGCGCGCTCGCCTTATCGATCCTGGCCTTCTCGATCCTGATCGCACAGCCCTTGGCCGCGCAGACGCCTGCCGTGACGCTCTCGGCCCAACTCGCGCGAACCGAGACCGAGCTGCGCGCAGTCGATCGCGCGCTCGACGGACGCGTCGACGCTGACGCGCAAAAGGCGCTGCGCATGCGCGCGCTCGCCGCACAGCAAGTCGCCAAGGACGTCGGCGCCGCGCTGGACGATCAGATCACGCTGCTCGATGCGCGGATCGCCGGGCTCGGCCCCGCGGCACCCGGCGTGACCGAAGCGCCCGACATCACGGCGCAACGCGCGGCGCTAACGCAACAGCGGTCCGCGCTCGATGCGACCGCCAAGCGCGCCGGGCTCGCCAGCGTCGAAGCCCAACAATTGGTCGACGAAATCGAACAAAGCCGCGAGCAGCAATTCAACGAGAAGATCTCGGCCCAGGCGGCGTCTCCGCTGGCGCCGACGTTCTGGCAGACGTTGCTGGCTTCGCTCCCGCGCGACATCAAGCGGGTTGGTCTCTTTCTCAAGCAGGGCATCGATCAGATTGGCAGCGCGCGCCATGGCCTGCCCTGGCAAGCGCTGCTTGGCCTCGTGCTTGGCTTCGTCGTTTTCCTCCCCGTGCGGATCTGGGCGCGCGCGCTCGGCCAGAAGGTTCTGGTCGAAGGCGCGCCGGGGCGCCGCGTGCGGCGATCGGCCAATGCGCTGTGGCGCGTGATCATCGGGACGCTGTGCCCGCTCCTCGCCGCGATGATCGTGATGCAGGGCTTGCGGTGGTCGGGACTGCTCCCGCTGCGGTGGGCCGGCATGGGGGATGCGGTCGTGCT
This sequence comes from Sphingomonas glacialis, assembly GCF_014653575.1. Classification (GTDB taxonomy): domain Bacteria; phylum Pseudomonadota; class Alphaproteobacteria; order Sphingomonadales; family Sphingomonadaceae; genus Sphingomonas; species Sphingomonas glacialis. Next base: position 443,438 of record NZ_BNAQ01000001.1, read on the forward strand.
CGCGACGGGCTTCAGTGCGTTTACCGCCGCCGTCAGCGGAGCGCTGCTCATGCGCCGCCAGCCCTCATGGCGGATCGCCGCGATCGACGACGAGACGGCGGCGCGCGTGAGGCCGCTCACCTGGATCCTCGCAGGACTGTCGTTTGGCACGATCCTGCTATCGGCATTCGATACCGCGATCGGCGCGAGCCAGGCTGCTCAGGTCGCGAGCCAGACGCTGATTGCCTTGCTGCACTTGCTGCTGATCGCAACGTTCCTGCTGGTGCTGGGGCGGCTGCGCGCCGAACGATCGGCGAAAGACGATGCCGCCAATGGGACCGCGAGCGCCGGAATCGGCATCGTGCTGCTCGTGGTGTGGGTGCTCGTCTGCATCGCGTCGACCGCCTTGTTGCTCGGCTATATCGCGTTCAGCCTGTTCACCGCGCAGGTCATCGCCTGGGCGGCGATTCTTGGCGCCACCGTGTATCTGATGACCGCCGCGGTCGACGATGTCGCGACGAGCGCCTTCACGCGGTCGAGCCGGCTCGGCGTCACGCTGACCCGCGCGCTTGGGGTGCGCGGCAGCGTGATCGACCAGTTCGGCGTCCTGCTCTCGGCCGTCTTGCGCCTGGTGCTGGTGTGCGTCGCGCTTGGGCTGCTGGTGTCGCCGTTCGGGGGCAGCGGCGGTTTTGCGGCGGTGTTCGGGCGGCTCGGGTTGCTCGCGCAGGGCATCGAAGTGGGGGGTGTTTCAATTTCGCCGGCAACGATCCTGCGCGGGATCGTCGTGCTCGGCATCGGCTTGGCGCTTACCCGCGCGTTCATGGGCTGGCTCGAAAACCGCTACTTGCCGATCACCGACCTCGACGGGAGCGGTCGCAATTCGGTGAGCCTGGTGGCGCGCTATGTCGCGATTGCGGTCGCCTTTATCTGGGCGCTCGCATCGCTCGGCATTGGGGTTGAGCGAGTCGCGTTGCTGCTATCGGCCTTGTCGGTCGGCATCGGGTTCGGCCTGCAGGCGATTACGCAGAACTTTGTGTCGGGGCTGATCCTGCTGGCCGAGCGCCCGATCAAGATCGGTGATCTCGTTCGCGTCGGCAATGACGAGGGCGACGTGAAGCGCATCAGCGTCCGCTCGACCGAAATCGAGCTGGCCGATCATTCGACGCTGATCGTCCCCAATTCCGAGCTGATCACCAAGTCGGTGCTCAACAAGACGATGGCGGGCCCGCTGGGGCGGATCCAGATCAAATTCTCGGTCCCGCTCGATACCGACGCCGGCCAGGTACGGGCCATGGTGCAGGAGGCCTTTGCGAGCGATGCTGCAGTGCTCGACGAACCGCCCCCCAAGGTCTTTATCGACGGGCTCACCGAAGGACGGATCGAATTCAACTGCTTTGGCCACGTCGCCAATCAGCGCGCGGTCTACGCCGCGCGCAGCACGGTGTTGATGACGTTGCTCGACCAATTCCGAGCCGCAGGGATCGACATTGGCACGGTTCCGCAGCGGCTCGAACTGATCGCTGCGGGTACCGATCTTACCCCCCATGCTCCGTGATGGCCGCTCGCGAATGCTTGAGGCCTGGACGGTGTCGACATCCGTCGACCTGATCGTCCACACCGGCAAGCGGCGCGATGCGGCGCGCGACGGATCATCCGGTCCCGCCATGAGGCCGCGCTGGCATAGCGCCTCGCGAGCGAATCGGCCGCGGCGTTGCCGATATTGGCCGAGCGGTTCGTGATCGCGGCCATTTGGCACCATTGACGGCGCCGGTTAGCGCCGCCAGCGCGACGCTGTCGGCAATGTTTGCCAAGGCGGTTGCTGGTGCCGCATCGTCTGGCGCGCGCCGAACCTCTGTAGGGCGGATCAATGCCTTCGAGACCCACGTTTGCGGGGCCACGAAAACCGAGCGCGCCGCCAGAGGAAACGCCAGCTTGTCCGCACGCCACCGGCGGGTCCACGGTGGCGCTCCGCCAAGGCGCGTGGCAAGACGCGCGGATGATGCCCGCGCCGTCCCGCTTCGTGCCGACCAGCAAGACCCTCGGCCTCGCCACGCTGCTCGCGCTCGCCGCGTGCACGCCGCGCGCCGATACCGGGCCAGTCGTGGTCAGCGCCATCGGCGGCGCACCGACCCTGGCCGACCCGGCGCGCGATCCGCTCGACACGCCGGCGCGGCTGATGCTCGACGCGACGGCGCAGGGACTGGTCCGCTTCGATGCCACGGGCCAGGTCGAGCCCGGCATCGCCGAGCGCTGGAGCGTGATCGACAACGGAACCAGCTACATCTTCCGGCTACGCGGCGGCGAATGGGCCGATGGCCAGCCCGTGACCGCAGCCGAAGTCGTCAAGCTGCTGCGCCGCCAGCTCGCGCCGCAATCGCGCAACCCGCTGCGCCCGTTCCTCACCGCGATCGACGAGATCGTCGAGATGACCCCCGAAGTCATCGAGATCCGGCTCAAGCGCCCCCGCCCCGATTTGCTCAAACTGTTCGCGCAGCCCGAGCTCGCGATCTTCCGCGTCCAGCCGCCGAGCGGCAGCGGGCCGTATCGCGTCATCGCGCAGCGCCGCCACAGCGTCACCTTGCGCCCGGCGTTCGACCCGGCGCGCGCGGTCGAGGACGAGCCGGTCGAGCCCTCCCCCGCCGCCAACGTCCAGCTCATCGGCGAGCGCGCCGCGCGCGCGATCGTGCGCTTCACGCGCGGCGAGACAGCGCTCGTCACCGGCGGCAGCTTCGACGATTGGCCGCTCGTCATGACGACGCAGATCGCCCCCGCCAACCGCCGCTTCGATCCTGCGGCGGGTCTGTTCGGGCTCGCGGTGGTCAACCGCAGCGGCGTGCTCGCCGATCCCGGCAACCGTGCAGCGATCGCGCGCGCGATCGACCGCGCGGGCTTCGTCGCGGCGATCGCGGCGGACTGGGCGCCGGATACGCAGCTCCTCCCCGAACAGCTCGACTCGGCCGCCCCGCCCGCAGTGCCCGGATGGTCGCTCGCGCCGGCCGAGGGTGATCCCTCGCCGCGCGCGCGCATCGATCAATGGCGTACGGTCAATCCCGGCGATATCCGGCTGCGCGTCGCGGTGCCGGGCGGCCCCGGCGGGACGGTGCTGTTCGGCTATGTCGGGGCGGCGTTGCTGTCGCTCGGCATCGAGCCCGAGCGCGTCGCGCCGAATGCCGCGGCCGACCTGCGGCTGATCGACGCCGTTGCGCCGTATGACAGCGGCCGCTGGTACGCCGCCACCGCCTGTCAGCCGTGCAGCGAAGCCGCGAGCACGGCGATCGAAGCGGCACGCGAGGCCGATTCCCCGCGGCTGCGCGCGCAGCAGATTGCCGCCGCCGATGCCGCGCTGGCCGCCGATGTCGCGTTCATTCCGCTCGCGCGTCCGCTGCGCTGGTCGCTGGTCAGTGTCGGCCTCAAGGCCTGGACGGGGAACTCGCGCGCGTGGCACCCGTTGAGTCACTTGCGCAACGATTCCAATTGAGGTGACATGGCCAACACGTCTCGCATGACTCCCCCGCCGCTCGGCGACTTTGCAGCGCGCTATGCGGGCAAGGACCCTGCGGCGGTGCGTAAACGGATCGAGGCGATGGAGCATTTGCTCGAGGGCCTGTTCACCATTCCGGGCATCAACCGAAAGGTCGGGCTCGACGTGATCCTCGATCTCATCCCGATCGGCGGCGATGCGGTCGGCGCCGCGATGGGCGCGTGGATGGTGTGGGAAGCGCGCAACCTCGGCATGTCGAAGACGCAGATGGCGCGGATGTTCGGCAATGTCGGGATCGATTTCGTGCTCGGCGCGGTGCCGTTCATCGGCGCGATCCCCGATTTGCTGTTCCGCTCGAACACGCGCAACTTGAAGATGATCAAGCGCCATCTCGACAAACACTATCCCGCGACGGCGGTGATCGACGCGCGCTGACGCGCAAGCAGTGTCCGGTCGGCGGGGGCGGCGCTCAAAAGCGCCGGCCGCGCCACACCTTGACGCTGTCGGCGTTCGCCAGCCCGCCCGATCCGGCGACGCAGCGCGTATAGGCGAAGCTCTTGTCGAGGCACAGCCACAGCTCGTCGAGCCAGCCCTTCTTGTTCGCCGTCACGCGCACCGCGCTCGCCGGAACGCCGGGATTGGCGACGGCGAAGGCGCTGGCGAGCTGGCCGGCGGTCAGCGGTCGGCGCGACAGCCGGTCCATGTCGGGGTAGCGCAGCTTGCCATACAGACCGTTCGAGCGCGCGAAATAGGCATCGGGCGTGATGCCCATGCACGTGCCGTGCTTCGCCCATTCGTGCTGGAGCAGTTGCGGCGACGGGGTCGCGCAGACATGCTGCTTGATCAGCTCAGGCGAGAGTAGCGGCGTTGCAGCGCAATATTGCGGCCATTCCTGCCCGACGCCATCGGGCCACAGCCCGTGCAGCGTGAAGCCGAAGCGGTTGCCGCCGCCGCACTGAAAGCTCTTGGCCGGATCGTTGGAATTGCCATGGCAATATTCGGGGGCCCAGGTCAGCGCGAGCGTGTAGCCGGTGATCGGGCGGACGCGCTGCGGTTGCTTGTCCGACGCAAGATCGGGATGCGGGCGCGGCAAGCTCGCGGGAACGCTGCATTGCAGCGCCTGCGCGCTGACGGCACCCGGCAGCGCAAGCGCTGCGACGACGACGGCCTTGGACAGAAGTTTCATGCGACACTTTCCCCGAACCAGATCTTGCTCTCGGGCTTGAACAGCTGCCAGACCGCGATGCCATCGAGCACCAAGGCGACGACTGAAAGCACCGCGCCAATCCCCTGCGGGCTGGTGCCGCGCACCACGCTCCAGACAAAGCCGAGCGCGCCGATCGCAAAGAACACGGTGATGAACCACTTGGTCACCACCGACTGCGCGCGCGCGGTGAAGTACCACAGGAACAGCGAAATCAGGAGCCCGAGCAGGATCCCGCCGATCAGCGTACCGACCCCGAAAGACGCCCCCATTTGGGCTGCCACCGGATCTTCGGTAAGCCGCGTCACGCTCGCGTTCCACGACAGCGCGGCATTGACCAACCCGACGAGGACGCCGCCGAGATAGCAGCGTTCGAACAGCACGATCGCGTTTGGACGCTCCACGATTCTTCCCCCCTTAGAAGCCCTTGCGCGCCAGATTAGCGCCGAGCGCGCCCCGCGCAATGGCTCATCCGAGCGTGGTGAAATCGAGCCCGATATCGGCCGCCGGCGCCGATTGGGTCAGCCGACCGACACTGACATAGGTGACGCCCGACTCGGCGATCGCGCGGATCGTGTCGAGCCGCACCCCGCCCGATGCCTCGGTCGGGACACGACCGGCGACGAGCGTCACCGCCGCGCGCAGCATCGGCGGGTCCATGTTATCGAGCAGCAGATGCGTCGCGCCCGCCGCCAGCGCGGGCTCGATCTGCGCGATCGAATCGACCTCGACGATGATCCGCACGATCCCCGCCGCGACGGCGCGCGCGACCGCTGGGCCGACGCCGCCAGCGACCGCGACATGGTTGTCCTTGATCATCGCGGCATCCCACAGGCCCATGCGGTGGTTGGTCGCCCCGCCCATCCGCGTCGCATATTTCTCGAGCGCGCGCAGGCCCGGGATCGTCTTGCGCGTATCGAGCAAGGTCGCGCCGGTCCCCGCGATCGCATCGACATAGCCGCGCGTCATCGTCGCGATCCCCGACAGATGCTGGACGGTGTTGAGCGCCGAACGCTCGGCGGTCAGCATCGCGCGGGCAAGGCCATGCAGCCGGAGCAGCGCGGTCCCGGCCGCAACGCGCTCGCCATCCTCGACCAGCCGCTCGATCTCGACCGCCGGATCGAGCGCCACGAAGAACTCCTCGGCAATCGGCAACCCCGCCACGACGATCGCGTCGCGGCTGTCCATCACGCCCGTAAAGCGCGCATCCGCCGGGATGACCGCGCTCGACGTGATATCGCCGCCCGGACCGAGATCCTCGGCCAGCGTGGCAGCCACAAAGGCAGTGAGATCGAAGCGATCGAGGGTGAAGCGCACGGCAGCCTCCGGCAGCGGGGTGGAAAGCGGGCCGCTATAGGATGGCGCAGGCGATCAGGCCAGAAATTGCCGCTCGGCGCGCAACGGCGACCGAGTCAGGCGACCGTATCGCGGCCGGGCACAACAGCGATCGCATCGGCAAAGGCGATGTCGAGCACAGTGGCGCCGCGATCGTCCGCGACGCACAACCGCGTGTCGAGATAGAGCGCTCCGTTCCTCGCATCGGTGGCAATGATATCGCGCGCCCACGCGACCGCTCGTGTCCGCACGTCGGCAAGATCGGCAATCTCGGTGCCTTCGGGATCCAGCAAAAGATCGCCGGATTGATACAGGTGGAAATACCACCGAGGCATAGACGCTCCTCGCATGAGACGAGAGACGGATACGCGTCTCACGGACGCCGGTCCGTCGGTTCGGCTTCGCTCCGAGCCTATCACCGCGCCCCTCCGCGCTCTACCGAAAACCGCGCACCGCATTGAGAGCATTGATATTTGATAGGCGCAGCCAGAACGATCCACGCTAAAGCGCGGCATACCGCGCACCGCTACAGGGTCCTAGGCGACTGTGAGATGCTTACGCTCCCGCCCCGGCGGAGGGCCAATGCATTTCGATCCTGTTCTCGAGACGATCGTCACCCGACTCGAATCGCGCGCGACCCTGACCGATGACGACCGTAGTGCGATGCGCGCCTTGGCGTACACGCGACGCGAGGTCGAAACCTCGAGCTATCTCGTGCGCGAGGGCGCGCCGACCCCGCGCTGCACATTCCTGCTGTCGGGTTTCTGCTATCGCCAGAAATTGACGACCGAGGGTGCCCGCCAAATCGTGTCGATCGAGATACCAGGGCATTTCATAGATTTGCAGCATCTCTTCCTCAGCGAGTCTGATCATAACGTCCAGGCTCTGACACGCGGCAGCGTTGCCGAGATCGACTCGGCCGCGCTGCGCAAGCTCGCGCTGACGCGTCCGGCGATCGGCACGGCCTTGTGGACCGAAGCATTGATCAGCGCGTCGATCTCTCGCGAATGGATCGTCAATGTCGGGCGGCGTGACGCGCACAGTCGAGTCGGGCATTTGCTGTGCGAACTGGCGGTCAGGCTCCACATCACCACCGGCGCGAACGAGCGACACTACGATTTGCCGATGACGCAGGAGCAGCTCGGCGACGCCGTCGGCCTCACCCCGGTGCACGTCAATCGCGTGCTGCGCGCCCTGACGCAGCGCGGCCTCATTTCGCGAGACCGGCGCCAGATCAAGATCCTGAACTGGGACGCACTGCGCGACGCGAGCGATTTCAACCCGCGCTATCTGCACCTGTCATAACCGAAGCCGGCGCGTCAGTGCGGCGGCGCTCCAGCCTCGACGGTCGCGACGATGTGGACCGTCAGGAAGCGCGCGCCTTCGTCATCCTCGACGTGCACGTCGAAGACGATGTCGGTCTTTCCCTCGCGCAGATCCGAGGTCAGGATTTCCCCCGCCGCGTCTGACGCCCGCGCGCGCGCAAGCGTGAGCGACGCCAGTTCGGCACCGACCTCGTCGCGAACGTACGAGGTCTGGTTCAGGACATGGAAGAAATATCGCTGCATCCCGATGGTTTCGCATAGCATCGGGGGTGCTTCCATAAACTCAATCAGTCGCCGGACACACGTAATGGGCCAAGATCGCCCATCCCCACGGTCCCGCTCGCCATCGCCAGCATCGCATCGAGGCTCTTCTTGGCGCGCAAGCGAAGCCCTTCCTCGATCTCGACGCGCGGGGTGAGGTCGCGTAGCGCGGCGTAGAGCTTTTCCAGCGTGTTGAGCGCCATGTACGGGCAGATGTTGCAGTTGCAGTTGCCGTCCGCGCCGGGCGCGCCGATGAAATTCTTGAGCGGCGCCGCCTTCTGCATCTGGTGGATGATGTGCGGCTCGGTCGCGACGATCAGCGTGTCGCCGGGCATCGTATCGGCGAAGGCGAGAATCCCGCTGGTCGACCCGACATAATCGGCATGGTCGAGGATATAGGGCGGGCATTCGGGATGCGCCGCGACCGGCGCGCCGGGATATTGCAGCTGGAGCTTGAGCAGCTCGGTCTCGCTGAACGCCTCGTGGACGATGCAGACGCCAGGCCATAGCAGCATCTCGCGCCCGGTCTTGCGCGCGAGATAGCCGCCGAGATTTTTGTCGGGGCCGAAGATGATCTTCTGGTCGAGTGGGATCTGGCTGAGGATCTTCTCGGCGGACGAGCTCGTCACGATGACGTCGCTGAGCGCCTTCACCTCGGTCGAGCAGTTGATGTAGGTCAGCGCGATGTGATCGGGATGCGCCGCACGGAACGCCGCGAACTTGTCGGGCGGGCAGCTGTCCTCGAGGCTGCAGCCGGCATCCATGTCGGGCAGCACGACGATCTTGTCGGGGCTGAGGATCTTGGCGGTCTCGGCCATGAAGCGCACGCCACAGAAGGCGATGACATCGGCGTCGGTCGCCGCGGCCTTTTTCGACAGGTCGAGGCTGTCGCCGACGAAATCCGCCAGATCCTGAATCTCGGGCTTCTGGTAATAATGCGCGAGGATGACGGCGTTGCGCTCGGTCCGCAGCCGGTCGATCTCGGCGCGCAAGTCCAATCCCGTCAGGCTACCGCCGATCCCGTTGCGCGCGTCCATAGTCAGTTCCTCGTCGTGGAGGTCGTCAAATGGACGCACGCGCGCGCGGGATCAAGGCATTCCCGGGAATGGCGGGAAAGCATAGCCCGAGACCGCCGCGCCGGGTGTTCCAGCGACGACCGCCGCGTAGAACGCCGCGCCGAGCGGGCTGAAGGAGATCAGCTCGACCAGTACCGTCGACCCGACGATCGCCCCGAGCCCCCACCACCACGCCGGATGGACGCTGCCCGAGCGGCGGATGTCGGCGGCGATACCGATCAGCGGGAAGATCAGGACCGCGAGGAAATCGACCTCATAAGCATACGGAATGAGCAACGGCAGCGGCAGCAGGCGGCCGAGCGCGGGCCCGAGCAGCAGCGCCATCCCGCAATAATGCAGCCGGCGATGCCACTGCGTCGATCGCCGCAGCACGATCGCCGCGGCGGTCAGCCCGGCGAAGGTCAGGATCAGCACCGGGTCGAACACGAGGAACTGCGCCGGCAGGAAAACGGGCGGCACGCGCCCGAGCTGCGCCAGCCGCGTCGTGACGAGCGTGCCGAGCACGACCATCGCGACGACCCAACCCGCGCCGATCCAGCCCAGCCCGCGATGCAGCGCTATCGCGCCGCTCGACACCAAACTGTTCTGCGCGACGTACAACACCACCCAACCCATGAAGACGAGCGCATGGGCATGGACGATCGGCGGCGAGGCGAAGCTCGACCGGCCGCTCGCGAGTGCAAACGAAAAGCCCGCAAAGACGACCAACGCCATGAGATAGGATGTAACGAGAAAGAAACGATCGTCGCTCCGCACGATCGTATCCGGCGCTGCGATAGTTGCCATGCCCACCCCGCGATGAAACCGACTCGTGGGCGCGTCTTATCACAGTCGAGCGGGCAAAACACGCAACTCGAGCAGGCGAAGCGGGCTTGAGTCGCTAACATCCGTCAGGAGCGGTTGGCGAGAACCTCGGCGATCGACTTGGTCGTATCCCACACTTCGCTTCCGTCCTTGGCTTCGTCGGCGAAGCGCACCTTGACGCTCGCATCGAGCCCCGCGGCGCGCAGCGGCAGCGCGAAGCTGCGCTCGACCGCACGGCGCGTGGCGTCGCGCGCGAGCCGGATCGGCACCGCGCCGCTCGCCTGGCGCACCAACTCGCGCTGCCCCGCGGCACGGTTCGCCTTTTCGAGCCGCGCGTCGGCATCGGTAATCGTCGAGAGGATGCCGCCCTCGCCATATTCGCGGATCTGCGTCAGGTCGATCTGCGGCGCCGATGCCTCGACCGGCGGCAGCACGACGCCGAGCGTCCGCGTCTTGGCGTCCCACGTCACGTCGCGCTTGCTGAGGCGGCCCATGTCGACATGATATTCGACGAGTCCGGGCATGATCAGCGTCTTCTTCGCCTGCAGCCCAAATTGCGATTGCGTCGAGGTCGACACCGCGACGAAGCGCGCGGCGAAGGCCGAGAGCCGGTTCTGTTCGCGTAAGCCCTCGAGCGAGCCGCTCGCGATCGTCACCGGATCGGGGCCGGCGAGCTTGTGCTCGACCAGCGCGCCGATGCCCCACACCAGCCCGAGGATGAACAGCGCAATCAGCGCGAGCGCCGCGGCGAACTTGCCGATGAAGGTCATGACGTCAGGCTCCAGATCCCGCCGTGCTCGGCGACGCGGTCGCGGTCGCGCAAGTCGATCAGATGCGCGAGCACCGATCGCTCGGCGGCGGGGAACAGCCGCGGATCGATCCCGACATACATGCGCGCGACCATCTCGCCGATCGCGGCGGGCGCGTCGCGCAAGCTGCGCAGGATCTGCCCCTCGCGTTGTTTGCGGTGCCCCAACATCCCGCGAACGAGGCGCTGGGGGTTCTCGATCGGGTCGCCGTGCGCGGGATAATAGCGACGCTCGGTGCGCGGGAGCAGCTTCTCAAGACTCGCCATATACGCGGTCATGTTGCCGTCGGGGGGCGAGACGATGCTGGTCGACCAGCCCATCAAATGATCGCCGCTGAACAGCGCCCCCGCGCCGTCCTGCGCCTCGGGCAGGACATAGGCGAGATGGTTCGACGTATGCCCCGGCGTCGCAAGCGCGGTCAGCGTCCACCCCTCCCCGCATACGCTGTCCCCCTCGGCGAGCACGCGGTCGGGCGCATAGCCACGGTCGAACGCCGCATCGGCGCGGATCCCTGCGTCGTCGAGCGCGAGCGGCGCACAGCCGACGATCGGCGCGCCGATCGCGGCGGCCAGTGGGCGCGATCCGGGGCTGTGGTCGCGGTGCGTATGGGTGATGATGATCGCGCGGAGCGGCCGCCCGGCGATCGCGCGGACGATCGCGTCGATATGCGCTGGGTCGTCGGGTCCCGGGTCGATCACCGCGAGATCGGTCGTCCCGACCAGATGCACTTGCGTGCCGGTGTGCGTGAAAGGCGACGGATTGGGCGCGAGCAGGCGGGCGACAAGAGGCTCGAGCTGCTCGGGCACGCCGGGGGTTTGCTCGATCATCGCATCGAAATGGCGGGTCGCGCCGGCGAAGGCAAGGGCGCGACCCGTCGGAGCTTATGCCCGGCCATTCCCGCCAGGTCTTATCGGGCGTGCGCGAGATCCGCTTCGAGTTCGGCGATCGCGGTATCGATACCGGCAAGCGCTTCCTTGCGCTGCGCGGCAGTCATTGCCGCTGACGCCATGACGTGCGCGCGCGAGCGGTTAAGCCCGTCGAGCGCATGGCTGTACGCGTTGCGCTCCATGTCCTTGCTGTTCGCAGCCATCGCAGCGCCCTTGGCGGCCGCGGCAGCAATCCGATCGGTGCAGATGATGATGCGCTGCCGGATCGCGCTGCGCTCCTTGATCACCATCGTTCCGTCCTTGCCGCGCGGACCGCAATTCCGCGAGGAGACTTGCGGCATCGGCGGGATGGGCGGCATCGATCCGATCGCAGGCCTCGCAGGCATTGCAGGGATCGGCGGCATCGCCCCGATCTCCCCGACCAGCGTCGCGCTGCCGTCGCGGTTGAGCTTTACGTAGCGGCCATAGCGGACGACCCGTTTGCCGTCCTTCGTCACCGTGACCATCGTCGTCGTCATACCCGGGCCGGACTTGCCAGTCGCGCGCATCGGCGGTGCAGGCGGCGCGGGCGGAACGCCATCGGCGACGTCCGACAGCGGGAGTGGCGGCTCGGGCGCGGGCGGCAGGCCCGGGCCGGGCGTGTCCGAGGCCTCGACGTGCTCGCGCATCCGCGGTGCCGGGCGTGGCGCGGCCGGGACAGGCGGGGCCGTAGGGACGGCGGCGGCCGGCGGCGGGGCGGCCACCGCTTGGTCGAGGCTCGCGAGATCGACCCCCGTGGCCGCCTCGACGGTGCTGCGCACCTTGGCGGCGGCGGCGGTGCCCGAGGCGGTGAGGCCAAGCCCACCCGCGGCGAGCAGCGTCAGCATTCCTGCCCCCGCCAGCAGCCGGGTGCGCGACGTCCTGGTCGTGGTCAACATCTTCAACCTCCCTTTCAGATCGTCGATCGTGTGCAGATGGCAGGTCGCCGACACCGTACCGCCGAGGAAGCTCGGATGCGCCGCCTTGAGGATCGCGCAGGCATAAGTGTGGCGGCGCATCGGGTTCATGCCGGCGAGCACGCGCGCATCGTTGGCGATTTCCTGGTCGGCGCGGAACGCGCGGAAGGCACGCCAGGCGATCGGATTGAACCAGTGGAGCCCGAGCACGACCAAGGCGACCCAATTGGCGATCAGATCGCCCCGCGCATGATGGCCAAGCTCGTGCGCGAGCGCGAGATCGCGCTCCTCGGCTTCGAAGCGCTCGGCGAAATCGTGCGGGAAGGCGACGTAGCGGCGCCACACCCCGAAGGCGAGCGGACCGCTCGCGGCGCCCGTTTCGATCACGTACACGCCGCCATGCTCTTTGCTGCTCGCGGCCTGGTCGAGCATCCGCCGGCAGAAGCGGTGATGCGCCAGCGCATGCCACGCGACGAACGCCCCCGCCCCCGCGATCCACAGTGCGGCGAGCACGGGAACGAGCCATTCCTGCGCCGGCGCCGACGCCGCGGTCGCGGCTGCGACGGGCTCGGCGAACAGCACGCTCATCTGCTCGGTCGCGTGCAGCACCGGCGCGACGGCCGCGTCATGCCACGCGCTTGGCAGCGGCGGCAGCGCCAGCCGCAGCACCGGGAGCAGCCACAGCGCATAGGCGACATCGGCGCCGAACGCCTTGCGCACCGGGCGCCGCAACAGCAGCACCGCGACCATCAATACGCTCGATCCGATCAGCGCTTCGATCAGCCAGCTTGGCGAGATCCAGTCGGTCATGCCTTGAGCTCCTTGAGCAGTGCTTCGATCTCGGCGATATCCTGTGCGGTGAGCGCATCGCGGTCGGCGAGGTGCGCGACGAGCGGGCTCAGTCTGCCACCGAACAGCCGATCCATCAACTTGCGCGATTCGCCCGCGACATAGTCTTCCCGCTTCACGAGCGGACGATACAGATAGCGTCGGCCATCCTGTTCATGCGCGATGATGCTCTTGGCGAGCAGACGCCCGAGCAAGGTCTTGACGGTGTTGGCACTCCACTCGCGCGTGTCGGGAATGCGCTCGGCCACGTCTTGTGCGGTCAGCGGACTCTCGTCCCACAACACTTCCATCACTGCATGTTCGGCATCGCTGATGCGTTCGGCCACGAGTCGCTCTCCGTAATGACTACGGATGTAATCGTATCGATTACGTCTGTAGTCAAGTGCTTGCTTGCTCGCCCCGGCAGGAGGGATAGGCTGCCCCAAAAAACAGGAGCGGAGCGATGACTTTCACCACCCTGGCGACCGGCCTGCGCTTTCCCGAGGGCCCCGTGGCGATGCCCGACGGCAGCGTCATCCTCGTCGAGATCGAAGCCGGCCGCATCACGCGCGTCCATCCCGACGGCACCAAGACCACCGTGGCCGAACCCGGCGGCGGCCCCAATGGCCTGGCGCTGGGGCCCGACGGCAAGCTCTATTGCTGCAACAATGGCGGCTTCCACTATGTCGAAACCCCGAGCGGCCTGCTCGTCCCGCACGGCCAGCCCGAAGACTATTCGGGCGGGCGGATCGAGCGGATCGACATCGAGACCGGCGAGGTCGAGGTGCTCTACAAGGACGGCGACTTCCACTGCAGCCTGCGCGGCCCCAACGACATCGTGTTCGACGATGCCGGCGGCTTCTGGTTCACCGACCACGGCAAAACGCGCGAGCGGGAGCGTGACGTCACGGGCATCTTCTATTCGCACGCCGACGGGCGCCATCTCGCCGAGGTGATCTTCCCGAGCGAGAACCCCAACGGCATCGGGCTCTCGCCCGACGGCAAGCGGCTCTACGCCGCAGAGACCTATACCTGCCGGCTGATGGCGTTCGACATCACCGCGCCGGGCGAGGTCGACCTCACCGCCGGCCTCGGTGGACCCGGCATCCCGCTCTATCGCCCCGCGGGCTACAAATTCTTCGATTCGCTCGGCGTCGAGGAATGCGGCAACATCTGCGTCGCGACGATCGGCGAGAGCGGAATTTCGGTCATCTCGCCTGCGGGCGAACTCGTCGATTTCGTCGCCACGCCCGATCCGTTCACCACCAACATCTGCTGGGGCGGACCCGATATGCGCACCGCCTACATCACGCTGTCGGGCACCGGGCAACTCGTGAGCATGGAATGGCCGCGGCCGGGGTTGCGCCTCGCATATTGATCCCCCCTTATTGATCGATGCCGCGGCCCCGCCTATCGCGCTCCAAAACAAGGAGTCGATGCATCATGAAGAAACTCTATCCCGATGCGGCAGCAGCGCTCGACGGGTTGCTCCATGATGGCATGACGATCTGCGCGGGCGGGTTCGGGCTGTGCGGGATCCCCGAGCGGCTGATCGACGCGATCCGCGACGCCGGCACCAAGGACCTGACGATCGCCAGCAACAATGCGGGCATCGACGGCGAAGGCCTCGGCAAGCTGCTCCGTACGCGCCAGGTCAAGAAGATGATCTCCTCGTACGTCGGCGAGAACAAGGAATTCGAGCGGCAGTATCTCTCGGGCGAGCTCGAGGTCGAATTCTGCCCGCAGGGCACGCTCGCCGAGCGTTGCCGCGCGGGTGGTGCCGGGATCCCCGGCTTCTACACCAAGACCGGCGTCGGCACGCTCGTTGCCGAGGGCAAGGAGGTGAAGGTCTTCGACGGCGAGGAGTTCATCCTCGAGCGCGGCATCCGCGCCGATCTGTCGATCATCAAGGGCTGGAAGGCCGACGAGAGCGGCAACCTCATCTTCCGCAAGACCGCGCGCAACTTCAATGCGCCGATGGCGACCGCGGGCAAGATCTGCGTCGCCGAGGTCGAGGAGATCGTCCCGGTCGGGTCGTTGGATCCCGACTGCATCCATCTGCCGGGAATCTATGTGAAGCGGATGATCATCGGCAGCCCATACGACAAGCGCATCGAATTCCGCACCGTCCGCGAGGCGGCGTGAACCACCTCGCTTCTTCTTCCCCCCTCCCGCTTGCGGGAGGGGCTGGGGGAGGGCCTGTCTCGGGCGTCGCCCAAGCTTCCAGGTCATTCCCTCCCCTAACCCCTCCCGCAAGCGGGAGGGGGATAGCGGCAGCGCTCGCGTTGATGCTGTCCGCGTGTACGACCGTGCCACAGGCACCCGTCGCGCCTGTATCAGCCGCCCCCACCATCCCCCCCGGCATGCAATTCCTCTACGGCTCGGGCGAAGCCGCCGCGCTCGACCACCAGGCCTACAACGTCCTGGTCGACGCCGTCCGCCGCCGCATCGCGAGCGAGAAGGCCGATCCCAAGGCGATGAGCGACCGCACCTCGGCGGTCCTCCAGCCCGGCGCCACGCTCGACCAGCCTGCTACCATCCCCTGCGGCGACCGCCCCCGCGCGGTCGTGTTCGACGTCGACGAGACGCTGCTGCTCAACCTCGGCTTCGAATATGACGACGCGCGGCACCCCGGGCGCCCCTACGACGCAGCGCTGTGGCAGCAATGGGAGCAAGCCGGCGTCGACCGCGTCGAGGCCGTCCCCGGCGCGATCGCCGCGGTCAACGAGCTTCGCGCGATGGGCGTGACGGTCGTCTTCAACACCAACCGCTCCGCCGCGACCGCCAGCTTCACCGAACAGGCGATCGGCCATGCCGGCCTCGGCACCGCCAAACACGGCGAAACGCTGTGGCTGAAGGGCGATCTCGGCAGCGGCTCGGGCAAGGACACCCGCCGCCAGGCGATCGCCGCGCGTTATTGCGTCGTGGCGATGGGCGGCGACCAGCTCGGCGACTTCTCCGACCTGTTCACCGGCACCCCGCAACAGCGCCGCGCGGTGGCCTCGTCGCCTCCTATCCACGGCATGTGGGGCCGCTTCTGGTTCGTCATGCCCAACCCCGTTTACGGCACCGCGTTGAAAGGGGGGATCGACGACGTCTTCCCCGCCGACAAGCGCTGGACGCCCACCAATTCTGGAGAGAAATAATGGCTTGGACTCGTGACGAAATGGCAGCCCGCGCCGCGCGCGAATTGCAGGACGGCTTCTACGTCAACCTCGGCATCGGCATCCCGACGCTCGTCGCCAACCATATCCCCGCGGGCGTCACCGTCACGCTCCAGTCGGAGAATGGCATGCTCGGCATCGGCCCCTTCCCGCTCGCAGGCGAGGAAGACGCCGACCTGATCAACGCCGGCAAGCAGACGATCAGCGAGCTGCCGCAATCGGCCTATTTCGGCTCGGACCAGAGCTTCGCGATGATCCGCGGCGGGCATATCGACTTGACCGTGCTCGGCGCGATGGAAGTCGCCGAGAATGGCGACATCGCCAACTGGATGATCCCGGGCAAGATGATCAAGGGCATGGGCGGCGCGATGGATCTCGTCGCCGGCGTCAAGAAGATCATCGTCGTGATGGAGCACAGCTCGAAGAACGGCGACCCCAAGTTCATCCCGGCCTGCACGCTGCCGCTGACCGGCAAGAACGTCGTCGACATGGTCATCACCGATCTCGCGGTGTTCCAGCGGCCCGACCATCAGTCGCCGTTCAAGCTGATCGAGATGGCGCCGGGCGTGACCGCCGACGAGATCGCCGCCAAGACCACCGCGCAGTACGCGGTGTAAGGCGATGGGCTACACGCTGATCACCGCGAACCGGAATTATTCGAGCTGGTCGCTGCGGCCGTGGCTGTTGCTGCGCGCGCTCGAGATTCGGTTCGAGGATCGGCTCGAACCCTTCACGCAAGCCGTCAATTACGACGCCTTCCGGGCGTTTTCGCCGACCGGCCAGGTCCCCGTGCTGCTCGACGGCGACCGCACCGTGTGGGATTCGCTCGGGATCGTCCTCTATCTCGCCGAGCGGCACCCCGGCGTCTGGCCGGACGACGAAGCCGCGCGCGGCTGGGCGCAATGTGCCACCGCCGAAATGCACGGCGGCTTCGGCGCGGTGCGGAACGCCTATACGATGAACGTCGGCGTCCGGGTCAGCCCCCCCGCCCCGACCCCGGCGCTCGCCCGCGAGATCGCCAGGCTCGCCGAACTCTGGGCCGAGGGGCTCGATCGCTTCGGCGGGCCGTGGCTTGCCGGCCCGACGTTCAGCGCGGTCGATGCCTTTTTCGCGCCCGTCGCCTTCCGCGTGCGCACCTATGGCCTCGATGTCGGCGCCGCGGGCGCTGCGTGGGTCGCGCACATCCTCGAGCATCCGGCAATGCGCGAATGGGAAAGCGCCGCGCTCACCGAAAGCTGGCGCGAGGCGGCGCATGAGGCCGAGCTCGCCGCAGCGGGTACGATCACCGCAGATCATCGCGCATGATCCGCTGGGCACTGGCGGGAATCGTGCTGCTCCTCGTCGTCGCCGGAGGAGCGCTTTACGCGCTCGTCTCGCCGCCCGGCCAGCTCAGCTTGCTCGACGCGGCGATGGGCGGCGGCTCGGGCACCGAACGCGCCGGCACCGCGATCCCCTTCGGGAGCGAGGGCCAGACGCTCGACGTGTGGCGCCCCGCCGGCCCGGTGACCAGGCGCCCGGTGCTGATCTTCTGGTACGGCGGCGGCTGGGTCGCGGGCACACGCCAGGGCTACGCCTTCGCCGCGCGCGCCTTTGCGCGAAACGGCTTCGTCGTAGTGGTGCCCGATTACCGCAAGGTCCCGCAGATCCGCTTCCCCGCGATGCTCCAGGACGGCGCGCAGGCGGTCAAATGGACGCGCGACCACATCGCAGCGTTTGGCGGCGACCCGACCCGCATCGGCGTCGCCGGCCATTCGGCGGGCGCCTATACCGTCGCGATGCTGACGCTCGACTCGCGCTGGCTCGCCGCCGAGCAAGTCGACCCCAGGATCATCAAGGCCGCGGTCGGCCTGTCGGGCCCGTACGATTTCTACCCGTTCGACAAGAAGCGCTCGATCGACGCGATGCAGGGCGCGAAGGACCCGCTGATGACGCAGCCGATCCACTTCGCGCGCGGTGACGCCGCGCCGATGCTGCTCGTCACCTCGACCGAGGACACCGAGGTCCGCCCGCGCAACGCGATCCATCTGACGGCTGCGCTGAAAGCACAGGGCGGCGCAGTCGAGTTCCGCAACTATCCCGGCATCAACCACGAGAATGTCGCGATGGCGCTGTCGGTGCCGTTCCGCGGCAAGGCGCCGGTGCTCGCCGACAGCGTCGCCTTCCTGAACCGGACGATGCCCGCGCGCTGAGCCGCGCACGCGCGCGACGCGCCTTTGCGAACAATCGCATCCGTTGTGCAGCGGAAATATCCAGGACCGCCCGCCGTCGTCCGCGCGCGCGCGCGTGGTTCGGGTCGTTTCGGAGCCAACATCGCCTGCGCGCGCCTTTTGCGTCGGCTAAGCCCTGCGCGACAGCGATCGGACCCGATTTCCCCGACGCTGCCGCGCACCGCGTTCCCCATCACGCAGCGAAGGAGAGTGGAGTGGCAAGCTCGGCAACCGTGTTCATCCAGATCTGGGTCGATATCAACGCGATCCAGAACGGCTCGACCAGGGGCGTCTATGCCGTCGACAACCGCGTCGGCGCGGGCAGCACCAACGAAGGCACGCCCAACCTGCTGACGCAGGTGACCAATGGCTCGACGATCCAATGGAACGTCTACAACATCGATGCGACCAGCACGGTCGTCCCGACGCTCACCGCGATCGGCAACGCCAACATCTGGGGCGCGGGCGGCCAGCCGCAAGCCGACGGCACCGGCGCCTTTGTCGGCCAGGTCCAGGCGACCGGTCAGGATGCTTACCAAGTCACGATCAACGCCCAGAAGCAGCCGGGCAGCGCGGGCATCACGATCAATTTCGACCCGTCGATGGCGGTGAAATAAGCGCGCGACGCGCGCCCGGTCCGATCTTCTCGAAATCGCAAAGGAATCGTCACAATGATGAGCGCATCCAACCTCGTGCTGGTGCAGACGGCGGTGCTGCAGCCCCAGGCTTTCGTTACCATCGCGGTCGACACCGCCTATGTCGCCTCGCAGCAGGGCCAGAACATCAGCCACGGCGTCTATATGATGGACAATCAGGTCTCGAACGGCAGCACCAACGAAGGCCAGATGGAGCTGTCGACCGTCGTCCCGGTCGGCTCGCTGATCGGCTTCAACACCGTGCCGATCAATCCCGGCAGCGGCGATACCGTGATCATCACCGGTTTCACCGTGTCGCAGGGGTCGGTGTTCGGCTCGCAGGGCTATCCACAGCAGCAACCGCCGATCGGTACCGAACCGGTCGGCGCCTATTGGATCGGTCAGGCGATGAATGTCGGCCACCAGACCTATCAGATCCAGATCAAGGTGACGGTCGGGCAGCTCCGCCCGATCTCCTATTACGTCAATTGGGACCCCTTTATCACTGCAAAGTGAGGGAGCGGGGCTGCGCGTACCGACGGGTACGCGCAGTCGCCGCCTTGCGCGCGGCGCAACTTCCGGCATCCAAAGCTTTGCCTCGGCGCATCTTTCGGCTAGGGCGAGCGCCTTATGGCGAACCACCCCCGCACCTTGTACGAAAAAATCTGGGCCGACCACGTCGTCGAACAGCGCGACGACGGCACCTGCCTGATCTATATCGACCGTCACCTCGTCCACGAAGTGACCAGCCCGCAGGCTTTCTCCGGCCTCCGCGCGAACGGCCGCACCGTCCGCCGCCCCGACCTCACGCTCGCGGTGCCCGACCATAACTTGCCGACCACCGCGCGCCGCGACGCCGGGGGGCGTCCGCTGCCGATCGCCGATCCCGAAAGCGCGGCGCAGCTCGACGCGCTGACCCGCAACACCGCCGATTTCGGCATCGACTATATCGATGCCCTCGCCCCCGCACAGGGTATTGTCCATGTCGTCGGCCCCGAGCAGGGCTTCACCCTCCCCGGCACGACGCTCGTCTGCGGCGATAGCCACACCTCGGCACACGGCGCACTCGGCGCGCTGGCCTTCGGCATCGGCACGAGCGAGGTCGAGCATGTGCTCGCCACGCAGACGCTGCTGCTCGGCCAGTCGAAGACGATGGAAGTCCGCGTCGACGGCACGCTCGGCTTCGGCGTCTCGGCGAAGGACGTTGCGCTCGCGATCATCGGCAAGCTCGGTGCCGCCGGCGGGACGGGCTATGTCCTCGAATATACCGGCTCGACGATCCGCGAGATGTCGATCGAGGGCCGCCTGACGATCGCTAACATGTCGATCGAAGCGGGCGCGCGCGCCGGCCTCGTCGCGCCCGACGAGACGACCTTCGCCTATTTGAAGGGCCGCCCGATGGCGCCCAAAGATGCCGATTGGGACGAGGCGCTCGCCTATTGGCGCACGCTGCCGAGCGACCTTGGCGCGGTGTACGACGCGGTCGTCACGATCGACGCGGCCGAGATCGCCCCGCTGCTGACCTGGGGCACCTCGCCCGAGGACGTCGTGCCGATCACCGGCGTCGTCCCCGATCCCGACAGCTTCGCCGATCCCGCCAAGCGCGACGCCGCGCGCAAGTCGCTCGCTTATATGGGCCTCACCGCGGGCACCGCGATGCAGGACGTCGGCGTCGATTACGTCTTCATCGGCAGCTGCACCAACAGCCGCATCGAGGATCTGCGCGCCGCCGCGAAGGTCGCCGACGGGCGTCACGTCGCCGATGGCGTCACCGCGCTCGTCGTGCCCGGTTCGGGGCTGGTCAAGGCGCAGGCGGAGTCAGAGGGGCTCGACCGCATCTTCCTCGCCGCCGGGTTCGAATGGCGCGAGCCGGGGTGCTCGATGTGCCTGGCGATGAACCCCGACAAAGTGCCGCCGGGGCAACGCTGCGCTTCCACTTCGAACCGCAATTTCGTAGGACGGCAAGGACCGGGTGCGCGCACGCATCTGGTTTCACCCGCGATGGCGGCTGCGGCCGCCGTCACGGGGAGACTGAGCGATGTTCGTAACCTGGTTACGAGTTCTTGAGGGGCATTGTATGAAGCGCGTTCTGGTTTTGCTCGTGATGGGCACCATTCTCAGCGGGATGGCCGCCTATGTCGCCACCGCCAAGACCAATGCGGCGACCACGCCGACATCAACCGGACGCTAACGCATGCAGCCAGTGACGCAGGTTTCGGGCAAGGCCTATCCCTGGGGCCAGAAGAACGTCGATACCGACGTCATCATCCCCGCGCACTGGCTCAAGACGATCACCCGCGAGGGGCTCGGCAAGGGCGCGTTCGAAACGGTGCGCGCGGTCCCCGGCAACATCTTCGACGATCCGCGCTATGCCGGATCGCCGATGCTGATCGCGGGCGACAATTTCGGCTGCGGGTCGAGCCGCGAGCATGCCGCCTGGGCGCTCGCCGACATGGGCATCCGCGCCGTCCTCGCGCCGAGCTTTTCCGACATCTTTTCGGGCAACGCCTTCAAGAACGGGATCGTTGCGGTCGTGCTGCCGCAGGACGCGATCGACCGCTTGATCGAGGTCGCGCAAGACCAGCCGATCACCGTCGATCTCGAGACGATGACCGTCACCACCCCCTATCAGGATCGCTTCGACTTCGAACTCGACGCGTTTCGTCGCCAGTGCCTGATGGAAGGGCTGGACGAGATCGGTCTTACGCTGGCAAGAGATACCCAGATTTCGAAATACGAAGCCGGGGTAAAAGAACACCGGCCGTGGATGAGCGGAGACCGGGCACATGCGAGCACTTCTGTCGAAAGCGACGGGCGGACCTGAAACTCTAGGTCTCGACGAACTGCCCGATCCGGTGGCGGGCGCGGGGCAAGTCGTGGTCGCGGTGAAGGCCTGCGCGATCAACTATCCCGACGTGCTGATCATCGAGGACAAATATCAATTCAAGCCGCAACGCCCGTTCGCGCCGGGCGGCGAGATCGCCGGCGTGATCGAGAGCATCGGCGAAGGCGTGACCGGCTGGAGCGTCGGCGACCGCGTGATCGGCATGACCGGGCACGGTGGGCTGGTCGAGAAGGTCGCGGTGCCGGCCGGCTCGCTCTACCCGCTCCCGCCCGAGCGCGATTTCGCCGAGGGTGCGGCGCTGCTGCTCACCTATGCCACCACGATCCACGCGCTGCTCGACCGCGGGCATATCGCCGAGGGGCAGAGCCTGCTCGTGCTCGGCGCGGCGGGTGGCGTCGGCTTGGCGGCGATCGAACTCGGCAAGGCGTTCGGCGCGCGCGTCGTCGCGGCAGTGTCGTCCGAGGAAAAGGCGCAGGCCGCGCGCGATGCGGGTGCCGACGAGACGCTGATCTACGCCCGCGCGCCGTTCGACAAGGACCAGTCCAAGGCGCTGGCCGAACAGTTCAAGGCGCTCGGCGGAAAGGCCGGCTACGACGTGATCTACGATCCGGTCGGCGGCGACTATGCCGAGCCCGCGCTGCGCTCGATCGCATGGGAGGGGCGCTATCTCGTCGTCGGCTTCCCCGCCGGCATCCCCAAGCTCCCGCTCAACCTGACGCTGCTCAAGAGCTGCGACGTCTGCGGCGTCTTCTGGGGCGCCTTCGCCGCACGCGATCCCAAGGCCAACGCCGCACACATCGCGCGGCTCTTCCAGCTGTGGCAGGACGGCAAGATCGCCCCGCGCGTCACCGAGACCTTCGCATTCGAGGATGGCGGCAAGGCGATCGCCAAGATGGCGGCGCGGGCCGCGATCGGGAAGCTGGTGGTCAAGGTAGCGGACTGAGGCCCCCTTCCGTCACCCTGGCCCTGTGCCGGGGTCGACCGTCCCCCATACGCCTCATCGGCAGCGGGTACGGTACGGTGGACCCCGGGACAAGCCCGGGGTGACGACGGAGGGAGCGTCGGCCCCAGGCCATGCAACTTTCTCTTCTTCTGCTCCGCGTCCTCTGCGCCTCTGCGCGAACCATCTTCTTTTTTGCGCGCAGAGGCGCGGAGGACGCAGAGGCGTCGCTCTTCGTGTCTTCGCGCCTTCGCGTGAACCAGCCTTCTTTTAGACGCGAAGACGCGAAAGCGGCTTACGAACTGGCTACGCGCCCCGCCGCCACCCGGCGCTCCGACACCCAGACATAGAGCGCAAACACCACCACCACCGCCGCCATCACGCCGACCCACACCGGCCCGATCGTCTCCCACAGCAGATAGACGTTGAGCGCCGCGATCACGCTGCAGATCGCGTAGCCAACGACCTTCACCCATAGCGGATTGGCATAGTCCCCCATCCGCGCGCGGCTGCTCGTCACCATCATCAGCGGGAAGATCGCGAACGGCAGCTGCATCGACAGCACGACCTGCGACACCACGAGCAGCGCGACGGTATCCTTGCCCCCGCTCGCCGAGATCACCACCAAGGCTGGCACGATCGCGATCCCGCGCGTCACCAGCCGGCGGATCCACGGCGCGATGCGAATCCGCAGGAACCCCTCCATCACGATCTGCCCGGCAAGCGTCCCCGTGATCGTGCTCGACTGCCCCGAGGCCAGCAGCGCCAGCGCAAACGCCGTCGCCGCCACGCCGCCCAAAGCCGGGCGCAGCAACTCGAACGCCTGGCGCAGATCATCCACCACGATCCCCGAGCGCCAGAACACCGCCGCCGCCAGCACCAGGATCGCGGCATTGACGAAGAACGCGGCGCCCAGCGCGAGCACGGTATCGAGCGTGTTGAACCACAAGGCCGCCTTGACGTCGCGCGGCGTGCGCCCGACCGCGCGCGTCTGGACGATCGAGCTGTGCAGATAGAGGTTATGCGGCATCACGGTCGCGCCGAGGATGCCGAGCGCCACCAGCAACGCAGCGGTATTCGGAATCGCCGGCGTCACCGCCCCCAAGGCCACCGCGCTCCAGTCGGGCTTGGCGAGAAAGATCGTGTAGACGAAGCACAACGCGATCGTCGCGATCAGCGCCATCACCACCGCCTCGATCTTGCGGAAGCCGAGGTTGATGAGCAGCAGCAACAGCAGCACGTCGAGCCCGGTGACGAGCACGCCCCACACCAGCGGCAGCCCGAGCAGCAAGTTGAGCGCCACCGCCGAGCCGACCACCTCGGCCAGATCGCAGGCGATGATCGCGATCTCGCACAGCAGCCACAGCGCCACCGCGACGGGCCGCGGATAATAATCGTGGCACGACTGCGCGAGGTCGCGCCCCGTCACGATCCCGAGCCGCGCGCAGAGGATCTGCAGGAAGATCGCCATCAGGTTCGACGCGAGGATGACCCACAGCAGACTGTAGCCGAACTGGCTTCCGCCAGCGAGATCGGTCCCCCAATTGCCCGGGTCCATATAGCCGACCGAGACCAGGAACCCCGGCCCGGCAAAGCCCAGCCATTGCCGCCAGCCCGAACGCCGCGCATCGCCCGTCGCCCATACCTTGAGCGTGCGGTGCGCCTCGGGCAGCGACGGCGCCAGGTCTGGCGGAGAGGATCGGTCGGGCAATGTGGCCATTGATGGTCGAAATCCCGGCTTTGGACAGTGAAGCGATCGATTGCGTGTAAACCGATGCGGGCTGTCCCGGCTACGGCCAAGCAAGCGATTCAGATGCGACAAAGTTGCTTTCGATGCGAAGCCGCGCGGCGGGCGTTGCGCATGCCCTGCAGCACGCTTATCTCGAAGGCGCTATTTCGACAGGCCCAAGGGGACCGACCATGACCACTTTCGACGATCGCGAGCGCGCTTTCGAAACCAAATATGCCCGCGACGAAGAAGTTGCCTTCCGGATCGTGGCGCGCCGAAACCGGTTGCTCGGGCAATGGGCGGCAACGCAGATGAAGCTGACCAAGGAAGAATCGGACGCCTATGCCACCGCCGTGGTGCAGGCCGATTTCGAGGAAGCCGGCGACGAGGACGTGATCCGCAAGCTCGTCAGCGACTTGACCGCCGCAGGTGTCGAGATCGACGAGCCGGCGATTCGCCGCGCGATCGAGGAAAAGACCGTCGAGGCGCGTCGCCAGTTGATGGGGTCGCAATAATGCCGATGGCCGCCGATGAGATCGTCTCGCTGATCGTCGCGGGAATCCCCGACGCGCAGGTCGAGATGACCGATCTTGCGGGCGACAACAACCATTGGGCCGCCCGCGTCGTGTCGGAAAGTTTCCGCGGGCTGCCCCGCCTCAAGCAACAGCGCGCCGTCTACGCCGCGCTCGGTGACAAGATGGGGGGCGTGCTCCACGCGCTCCAGTTGACCACCGCCGTACCAGTCCAGGAGTAAACCTATGAGCACCGATCCAGACCAGATCCGCATCGCCGAACTCGTCCAGAAGGACGACGTCGTCCTGTTCATGAAGGGCAGCCCGCTCTTCCCGCAGTGCGGCTTTTCGAGCCGGGCGGTCGCGATCCTCAACCATCTCGGCGCCGAGTTCGGCAGCGTCGACGTGCTGCAGGACCAGGGCGTCCGCCAGGGGATCAAGCAATTCTCCGACTGGCCGACGATCCCGCAGCTCTATGTGAAGGGCGAATTCGTCGGCGGATCGGACATCATGATGGAGATGTACGAGAGCGGCGAGCTCGCCGCACTGCTCGAGGAACAGGGCGTTTCGACCGAGAAGTGAGGATGCCGGGTCGGGCGGGCCGCGCTCTGTAGCGCTGGCCCGCCCTGCTGAAGCGATTATCGCTCGGCGTACACAGAGTAGTGCACCCCGCGTGCCAGTTTTGAGAAATCCCGGTTTCTCGCGCTTTCAACTAGTTAACGCCGATAGCCGCAAGGTTGCAGCTGTAAGATTTTTCGACAGATAGCCGCCCGCTCGCCGCACATCGTTCCCCGGCGAAGGCCGGGCCTAGTCGCGGCGTCGCCGATCGGGCGCGCGACTGTTCCCCTTACCGCCATCGCAACTGGGCCCTGGCCTTCGCCGGGGAATGCGACGTTTCTCACGCCACTTGCGGCCCCGCAGAGCCCTACCCAAGCCGCCGCGGCCCCGCTACAAAATGGCGATGACCACCTCCCCCACCCCCCGCACCGGCGGGCGCATCCTCGTCGATCAACTCGTCGCGCAAGGGGTCGATCGAATCTTCACCGTCCCCGGCGAGAGCTTCCTCGCAGTGCTCGACGCGCTCCACGACACGCCGCAGATCGACCTGGTGGTGTGCCGGCAGGAGGGCGGCGTCGGCTTCATGGCGTGCGCCGACGGTGCGCTGACCGGGCGCCCCGGCGTCGCCTTCGTCACGCGCGGGCCCGGCGCGACCAACGCCTCGATCGGCGTGCATGTCGCGATGCAGGATTCGCAGCCGATGGTGCTGTTCATCGGCGATGTCGATCGCGGGACGAAGGACCGCGAGGCGTTCCAGGAAATCGACTTCCCCGCGATGTTCGGCCCCATCGCCAAATGGGCGGCGAAGATCGACGATGCGCGCCGCATCCCCGAATATGTCGCGCGCGCGTGGAACGTCGCGATGTCGGGGCGGCCCGGGCCGGTCGTGCTCGCGCTGCCCGAGGACATGCTGCTCGACGACGTCGCAGCGCTCGATCGCCCGCGCGTCGAGCGCGTCGTCCAGGCATGCGATCCTGTCCAGATGTGTGACCTCGCAGCCCTGCTCGGCGCGGCCGAGCGTCCGCTCGCGATCGTCGGCGGCGCGGGTTGGACGCCAGCCGCCGCGCGCGATTTCGCCGCCTGGGCCGAGCGATCGGGCGTCCCCGTCGCTGCGGCCTTCCGCCGCCAGGATGCGATCGCGAACGAATCGCCGGTCTGGGCGGGCAATCTCGGGTACGGCCCCAATCCAGCGCTCGTCGCGCGAATCCGCGAGGCCGACCTGTTGATCGTCGCCGGGCCCCGGCTCGGCGAGGCGACCACCGATGGCTATACGCTAATCACGCCCGACCATCCCGGCCAGCGGATCGTCCATATCCATCCCGATCCGAACGAACTCGGCCAGACCTACCGCGCCGATCTGGCGATTTGTGCCGACATGACGAGCTTCGCCGATACGCTGCTTGCGATCGACATGCCGATGCTCGACTCAGGCGCCGACGCGCACGCTGCGTATCTCGCCTGGTCCACCCCCGCCCCGCGCGCAGGCGTTGCACTCGACCTCGGCCCCTGCGTGGCAACGATGCGCGAGCACCTCCCCGCCGACAGCATCATCTGCAACGGCGCTGGCAATTACAGCGGCTGGTGGCATCGCTACTGGCGCTACGCCGGGCCCGGCACGCAACTCGCGCCGACCGCAGGCGCGATGGGCTACGGCGTCCCCGCCGCGACCGCCGCCGCGCTCCGCCATCCCGATCGCACCGTCGTCGCACTCGCCGGCGATGGCTGTTTCCTGATGAACGGTCAGGAACTCGCCACCGCGGTCGCGCATGGCGCCGACATGCTCGTGCTCGTAATCGACAATAGCGGCTACGGCACGATCCGCATGCACCAGGAGCGCGAATATCCCGGCCGCGTCACCGGTACGCGATTGCACAATCCCGATTTCGCCGCACTCGGCCGCGCCTATGGCTGCTGGGCAGAGACGGTCGAGACGACCGCGGCGTTTGCCCCGGCGCTCGCCCGCGCGATGGGCGAGACCGGCGTGCGCCTGCTCCATCTCAAGACCGACATCGAAGCGATCACCGCCGGAACGA
This sequence comes from Sphingomonas glacialis, assembly GCF_014653575.1. GTDB lineage: Bacteria > Pseudomonadota > Alphaproteobacteria > Sphingomonadales > Sphingomonadaceae > Sphingomonas > Sphingomonas glacialis. The sequence continues at coordinate 470,985 of NZ_BNAQ01000001.1, forward strand.
CGCTGACTGCGATGGCGGCAAACACCAAAAAGGCCGCTCCGTAATCGGAGCGGCCTTTCGGTACGCTTTACGCAAATGATCCGAAGATCAGATATCGTCGCCGAGCGCGCCCTTGACGGTGCCGGCAGCCTGCTGGGCCTTGCCCTTGGCTTCCTGCGCGGCGCCTTCGGCCTTCGTCTCGGGATTATCGCTGTGCTGCTTCACCTTGCCAATGGCTTCATTGACGTTGCCTTTGACCTTGTCGACGAATTCGCCCATGATACTATCCTTTCGGTGTTCGATGTCGCGGGTCGACATCGGCTAGTCCCGAGGTTTAAACGGACTAGTCCCGGGCTAGTTCCATAACTTATGTTTCATACTATGGCCGATTTCGCTCAAATGAGGCCGGCGAGCGGGCTCGACGGATCGGCATACATCCGCCGCCCCATCCGCCCGGCACGATAAGCGAGCCGCCCCGCCTCGACCCCGGCCTTCATCGCCGCCGCCATCATCACCGGATCCTTCGCCTCGGCGATGGCGGTGTTCATCAGCACGCCGTCGCAGCCGAGCTCCATCGCCTGCGCCGCCTCGGACGCGGTGCCGACCCCGGCATCGACGAGCACCGGCACCTTCGCGCCCTCGACGATCAGCCGGATCGTGACGCGGTTCTGGATCCCCAGCCCCGATCCGATCGGCGCACCAAGTGGCATGATCGCCACCGCGCCGACATCCTCGAGCCGCTTCGCCGCGATCGGATCGTCGACGCAGTACACCATCGGCAGGAAGCCTTCCTTGGCGAGGATCTCGGTCGCGCGCAGCGTCTCGACCATGTCGGGATAGAGCGTGCGCGCTTCCCCCAGCACTTCGAGCTTCACCAAGTCCCAACCGCCCGCCTCACGCGCAAGCCGCAGCGTGCGGATCGCCGATTCGGCATCGAAGCAGCCCGCGGTATTGGGCAGATAGGTGACTTTCTTGGGGTCGATGAAATCGGTCAGCATCGGCGCGTTGCGGTCCGAGACGTTGACGCGGCGCACCGCGACGGTGACGATCTCGGCGCCCGACGCTTCGAGCGCGGCGGCGTTCTGCGCGAAATCCTTGTACTTGCCCGTGCCGACGATGAGACGCGAGCGGAAGGTACGCCCCGCGACGCTCCAGGTGTCGGCATCGACTGCGGCGGCATGATCCCCCCCGCCGACGAAATGCACGATCTCGAGCTCGTCGCCATCCTCGACCAGCACGTCGCCGAGCGTCGAGCGCGGCACGACCTCGAGATTGCGTTCGATCGCGACCTTCTCGGGCAGCAGCCCCAGATCCTGCGCCAGCTCGGCGAGGCTCAGCCCGCTGCGCACGCGGCGATGCTCGCCATTGACCTGGATGCTGACGGTTCCATCGGTATGCGGCACGTTCGTTCCCCGTTCGGGCTGAGCTTGGCGAAACCCTGTCCGTCCCGGCCGGGACGAACAGCCCTTCGACAAGCTTGGGGCGAACGGGCTATGGGTCTGCTCAACTAGGCCGAGGCCTGGCAGCATTCAACCGCCCGCAACCGGAAGTCCCGCGCGATGCCCGAAACGATCTTCGTCCTCAACGGTCCCAACCTCAATCTGCTCGGCACGCGCGAGCCCGAGATCTACGGCCACGAAACGCTCGACGACATCGCCGGCCAGCTCGAGGACCGCTCGCGCGAGCTCGGCCTGTCGATCGACCTGCGCCAATCGAATCACGAGGGGCATCTGATCGACTGGCTGCACGAGGCACAAGCGCTCCCCGCCAAGGCAGTGTTGCTCAACGCGGGCGCCTATACGCACACCTCGATCGCGCTTTACGATGCGATCAAGGCGATCCGCACGCCGGTGATCGAGGTCCATCTCTCGAACCCGCACGCACGCGAAGCCTTTCGCCATGTCAGCCGTATCTCCCCCGTTGCACACGGGACGATCTGCGGTTTCGGCGCATTTTCCTACATGCTGGCGCTTGAAGCCGCCGCGCGTCTCTGACAGGACGCGCCGTAACAAGGGAGATAAGGGTCGTATGGCCGAAGATACGAACACGGATGCAATGCGGATCGACGTCGATCTGGTGCGTCAGCTCGCCCAGCTGCTCGATGACACGCAGCTGACCGAGATCGAAGTCGAAGATGGCGGGCGCAAGATCCGCATCGCGCGCAAGGCGGCAGCTGTCGCGAGCGCGGTGCAATACGCCCCCGCCCCCGTTGCCAGCGCGCCCGCGCCCGCAGCGATGGCACCCGCCGAAATCGTCGCTGCGCCGGCCGCCGCGCTCAACGCGGTCAAATCGCCGATGGTCGGCACCGCCTACCTCTCGCCCAACCCCGAGGCGAAGACCTTCGTCAGCGTCGGCGACAGCGTTGCCGCTGGCGACACGCTACTGATCGTCGAGGCGATGAAGGTGATGAACCCGATCCTCGCGCCGAGCGCGGGCCGTGTCACCGCGGTGCTGGTGACGAGCGGCCAGCCGGTCGAATTCGACCAGCCGCTCGTGGTGGTCGAGTAAGCACGTGGCCGAGATCAAGAAGCTCCTCATCGCGAACCGCGGCGAGATCGCGCTGCGGATCCACCGCGCCTGCCACGAAATGGGCATCCAGACCGTCGCGGTGCATTCGACCGCCGACGCCGATGCGATGCACGTGCGACTCGCCGACCAGGCGATCTGCATCGGGCCGCCGAGCGCGACCGAGAGCTATCTCAACATCCCCAATATCATCTCGGCCGCCGAAATCTCGGGCGCCGACGCCATCCACCCGGGCTACGGCTTCCTCTCGGAGAACGCCAAGTTCGCCGAGATCATCGAAGCCCACGGCATCATCTTCGTGGGCCCCAAGCCCGAGCATATCCGCACGATGGGCGACAAGATCGAGGCCAAGCGCACCGCCGGCGCGCTCGGCCTGCCGCTCGTTCCGGGCTCTGCGGGTCCGATCAGCGATCTCGCCGAAGCCAAGGAAATTGCGGCGCAGGCCGGCTATCCGGTGATCATCAAGGCGGCGTCGGGCGGCGGTGGTCGCGGGATGAAGGTCTGCACCTCCGAGGATCAGCTCGAGACGCTGATGCAGCAGGCCGGCAGCGAGGCGAAGGCCGCGTTCGGCGATGCGACGGTCTATCTCGAAAAGTATCTCGGCAACCCGCGCCACATCGAATTCCAGGTGTTCGGCGACGGCGAAGGCAATGCGATCCACTTGGGCGAGCGCGATTGCTCGCTCCAGCGCCGCCACCAGAAGGTGCTCGAAGAGGCCCCCTCCCCCGTGCTCGGCGAGGAAGACCGCGCGCGGATGGGCGGCGTCTGTGCGAAGGCAATGGCCGACATGGGCTATCGCGGCGCCGGGACGATCGAATTCCTGTGGGAAAATGGCGAGTTCTATTTCATCGAAATGAACACGCGCCTCCAGGTCGAACATCCCGTCACCGAGGCGATCACCGGGCTCGACCTGGTGCGCGAACAGATCCGCATCGCCGAGGGCCACGGCCTGACGCTCCGCCAGGAAGACGTCCAGTTCCGCGGCCATGCGATCGAATGCCGCATCAACGCCGAAGACCCGCGCACCTTCGCGCCGTCGCCGGGGCTGGTGAAGGCGTATCACGCACCGGGCGGGATGAACGTCCGCGTCGATAGCGGGCTCTATGCCGGCTACCGCGTGCCGCCGTACTATGATTCGATGATCGCCAAGCTGATCGTCTATGGCACCACCCGCGCCGGCGCGATCCGCCGGCTGCGCCGTGCGCTCGAGGAGTTCGTCATCGACGGCCCGACGACGACGATCCCGCTCCACCAGGCCTTGATCGAGGACCCCGACTTCCAGAAGGGCGACTATACGATCAAGTGGCTCGAGGAATGGCTCGCGCGCCAGGACGCCTGATCCCCTTTCCCCTTGTTATTCCTTGCGAACCCGTAATGATGGGGTGATCGGCGCCACATCACGGCGTCAGGGGTGACAAGGGGAAATCGGTGCGCACACGAATTCTCACTGCAATCGCGGCAGCGATCTTTGCGTCGCTGTTCATCGCCTTTCTCTCCTTTCGCAGCCCCGACACCGATCCGCGCGCGATGCGCGCCAAATACGGCGCGCCGCCGTCGCAGTTCGTCGATCTCGGCGGGGGCCTGCGCGTCCATCTGCGCGACACCGGCCCGCGCGATGCGCCGGTGCTCCTATTGGTCCACGGCTCGAACGCCTCGCTCCACACCTGGGAACCGTGGGCGCAGCGACTCCAGACGCGCTATCGCCTCATCCGCATGGATTTGCCCGGCCACGGCCTGACCGGCGCGAGTCCGACGCACGACTATCGCCCCGCCGCCTATGTCGATGTCGTCGAGCAGATCCGCAGGCGGCTGGCGGTCGATCGGATGGTGGTCGTCGGCAATTCAATGGGCGGCGGGGTCGCGTGGCATTACGCGCTGGCGCATCCCGAGCATGTCCGCGCGCTCGTCCTGGTCGATTCGGTCGGCCAGCCCGAACCGGGCGGATCGCACGACGCCCCGCTCGCCTTCCGCATCGCGCGGATCCCCATCCTGCGCAATATCGCCGCAGTCATCACCCCACGCAGCCTGATCGCCGACAGCCTGCCCCAGGTATTCGGCGATCCGCGCCGCGTCGATGCGGCGATGATCGATCGCTATTGGGAGTTGCTGCGCTATCCCGGCAACCGCGTCGCGACGATCGACCGCTTCGCGCTGCCGCCCGATAGCGCGACACCGGCGCAGCTTGAAGCGCTGAAAATGCCAGTGCTCATCCTGTGGGGCGCGCTCGATCATCTGATCCCGCTCTCGTCGGGCGAATGGCTGCATAGCCATATCCCGACGAGCAGGCTGATCATCTATCCCCGGGTCGGTCACGTGCCGATGGAGGAACATCCCGATCAAAGCGCCGCCGACGTCGACCGCTTCGTCGCGGGGCTGCCGGCGCGATAGACCATTCCCGACGCCACCGCCGCCGCTGCCGCCGTCACCCCGGCCTTGTGCCGGGGTCCACCGTCCGCAGGAGCTGCACGCGCAGAACGCGCGGCACGGTGGACCCCGGGACGAGCCCGGGGTCACGGATGGGATTGGTGGATCGGCGACGGTGTCGCCTCTTCATCTCTGCGCCACTTCTTCTCCGCGTCCTCTGCGCCTCTGCGCGAACCACCTTCTTTTTTTGCGCGCAGAGGCGCGGAGGACGCAGAGGGGTTGCGCATCGCGTCTTCGCGCCTTCGCGTGAACCAGACTTCTTCTTCACGCGAAGACGCGAAGCCGGTGGGATGAAACGACGGCCCCCGCCGTCACCCCGGCCCCGTGCCGGGGTCCACAGAGACGCGCGTTCGGCGCGTGCGGCTCTCGCGGGACGGTAGGCCCCGGCACAAGGGCGGGGTGACGAAGGAGGCGAGCCGTCTCGCACCACCCGCCCCCCGCTAACCGCTTGGCCTCCTCGCCTCGCCTCCCTAAGCTCCCCCCGACCGCCCCGGAGCCGCCATGACGCTGATCGACCAACTGCGCACGCTCAGCCCATCGCAACGCAGTGCGATCTGGGCGAGCTATCTCGGCTGGACGCTGGACGCGTTCGACTTCTTCCTGCTCGTCTTCATGCTTTCGGCGATCGCCACCGAATACGGCACCGACGTCAAGCACGTCACCGAAGCGACCTTCCTCACGCTCGCCGCGCGGCCGTTCGGCGCGTTCTTCTTCGGCTGGCTCGCCGACCGCGTCGGGCGGCGGCCGATCATGATGATCGTCATCCTGCTCTTCTCTTTCTTCTCGCTCGCCTCGGCCTTCGTCACCTCGCTGACGATGCTGTTCGTCGTCCGCGCGGCGTTCGGCTTCGCGATGGGCGGCGAATGGGGGATCGGCGCGAGCCTCGTGATGGAATCGATCCCACCCAAGCTGCGCGGGCCGGTGTCGGGGCTGCTCCAGTCGGGCTACCCCTCGGGCTATTTCCTCGCGAGCCTCATCTATTTCCTGCTGTTCGACCAGATCGGCTGGCGCGGCATGTTCGTCGTCGGGATCGCGCCGGCGATCCTCGTCTTCATCATCCGCTCGCACGTCGACGAAAGCCCCGCGTTCGAGGCGCGCAAGGACGAGGCGAAACCCAACCCGTTCGTCGAGCTCGCTCGCCACTGGAAGATCGCGCTCTACCTTGTCGTGCTGATGACCGCGTTCAACTTCTTCAGCCACGGTACGCAGGATCTCTACCCGACCTTCCTGCGCGAACAGCACAAGTTCGACACGCACACGATCGGCACGCTCACCGCGATCATGAATATCGGCGCGATCGTCGGCGGGCTGAGTTTCGGCATCTGGTCCGAGACGATCGGCCGCAAGCGCGCGATCATCATCGCCAGCCTGCTCATCCTGCCGGTGATCCCGCTCTGGGCGTTCGCGCAGACGCCGTTGCTGCTCGGGTTCGGCGCATTTCTCGTCCAGGTCGCGGTGCAGGGCGCGTGGGGAATCGTGCCGGTGCATCTCAACGAACTGTCGCCGGCGCTGGTGCGCGGGATGTTTCCGGGCTTCGCCTATCAACTCGGCAATTTGATCGCCTCGCGCAACGGGCCGCTCCAGGCCGGGATCGCCGAGGCGCATGGCGGCAATTACGGCTATGCGATGGCGCTCGTCGCCGGGGTGACCGCGCTCGTGCTGGTACTCTGGACCTGGCTAGGCCCCGAACGCCGCGACGTGGATTTTGTCGAGGAGGCGAAGGCTTAACTCCTCCCCGGCACGGGGAGGGGGACCCTGAGCATTCAGCGAAGGGTGGAGGGGGCGCGCCGCGAGCGTAACGGTCGCGGAGGTCCCCCTCCACCATCCGCCCGAAGGGGGCGGACGGTCCCCCTCCCCGTGCCGGGGAGGATGTAAAAGCGCTGTCCTACAGGCCGTGTTTCTGGTATGTTCAGGTCTGCTCTTTCAAATCGTAGAAAGCCTAGGAACAGCGAACCGCAACGCCGGCCCGCACGCGCGACCACGAACCCCGCAGATCATGCCAAAATCGGAAACGATCGCCGCGCACAACACCCCGTCCAGGGGTCAATCGAGTCAACCAAACTCGCTTCGTCGCAGATCGACCCGCGCGATAAGGGTGACGGACGCGCAACCGCCCGCTAAAGGCACACTCCATGAGCCAGATCACCCCCGAGATCGTCGCCCAGCACGGGCTGTCCACCGAAGAATATGAGCGCGTCCTCGTCGCGATGGGCCGCGAGCCCAACCTGACCGAGCTCGGCATCTTCTCGGTGATGTGGTCCGAGCATTGCTCGTACAAATCCTCGCGTATCCATTTGAAAAAGCTGCCGACCACCGGCCCGCAAGTGATCTGCGGCCCCGGCGAGAATGCCGGCGTCATCGACATCGGCGACGGCCAGGCCGCGATCTTCAAGATGGAGAGCCACAACCATCCATCCTACATCGAGCCGTACCAAGGCGCGGCGACCGGCGTCGGCGGCATCCTGCGCGACGTCTTCACGATGGGCGCGCGCCCGATCGCCAACCTCAACGCGCTGCGCTTCGGCCGGCCCGATCATCCCAAGATGCGCCACCTCATCGCGGGCGTCGTCCACGGCATCGGCGGCTACGGCAATTGCGTCGGCGTCCCGACCGTCGGCGGCGAGGTCAATTTCCACCCGGCCTATGACGGCAACATCCTCGTCAACGCGATGACCGTCGGCATCGCGCAGCAGGACAAGATCTTCTACTCGGCGGCGAGCGGGATCGGCAATTCGATCGTCTATGTCGGCTCGAAGACCGGCCGCGACGGCATTCACGGCGCGACGATGGCCTCGGCCGATTTCGGCGAGGATTCGGAATCGAAGCGCCCGACCGTCCAGGTCGGCGATCCCTTCACCGAGAAGCTCTTGATCGAAGCGTGCCTCGAGCTGATGGCCTCGGACGCGATCGTCGCGATCCAGGACATGGGCGCCGCCGGCCTCACCTCCTCTGCGGTCGAGATGGCGTCGAAGGGCGGCGTCGGCATCGAGCTCGACATGAACGCCGTGCCGCAGCGCGAAACCGGGATGACGCCGTACGAGATGATGCTGAGCGAGAGCCAGGAGCGGATGCTCATGGTGCTCAAGCCCGGCCGCGAGGATTTCGCCGAAGCGATCTTCAAGAAGTGGGAGCTCGATTTCGCGGTGATCGGCAAGGTCACCGAGACCGGCCATATGGTGCTGAAGTTCAACGGCGAGACCGTCTGCGACATCCCGCTCGCCCCGCTCGCCGACGAAGCCCCGCTCTACGACCGCCCCGCCGCGTCGAAGGAAGAGTATCAAGCCTGGGCCAAGGTGCCGCCGCTCGGCGCCACCCCCGAGGCAAGCGACATCGCCGCCGACCTGCTCAAGCTGATGGCCTCGCCCGACATCGCCTCGCGCCGCTGGATCTGGGAGCAATATGACACCCAGGTCGGCGCCGACACCGTCCAGCGCCCCGGCGGCGACGCCGCGGTGGTCCGCGTCCACGGCACGCAGAAGGGGCTCGCGATGAGCACCGACTGCACCCCGCGCTATTGCTATGCCGACCCGTATGAAGGCGGCAAGCAGGCGATCGCCGAATGCTATCGCAACCTTTCCGCGGTCGGCGCGACGCCGCTCGCCGTCACCAACTGCCTCAACTTTGCCAATCCGCAGCGCCCCGAGATCATGGCGCAGCTTACCGGTTGCCTCGACGGCATGGGCGATGCGTGCCGCGCGCTCGACTTCCCGATCGTCTCGGGCAATGTCTCGCTCTACAATGAGAGCAAGGCGACCGGCGGCGGCTCGGCGATCCTGCCGACCCCCGCGATCGGCGGCGTCGGCCTGCTCGCCGACTGGTCCAAGTCGGCGACGATCGCGTTCAAGGGCACCGGCGACGTGATCGTCCTGATCGGCGACCGCCGCGGGCATCTCGGCCAGTCGCTGTGGCTCCGCGAAGTCCATGGCCGCGAGGAAGGCCCGCCCCCGCCGGTCGATCTCGAAGCCGAGCGCCGCAACGGCGAGTTCGTCCGCGCGCACATCGCGACCGGCGCGCTGTCCGCGGTGCACGACGTGTCCGATGGCGGCGTGGCCGTCACGGTCGCCGAGATGGCGCTTGCGGGTAATGTCGGCGCGATGCTCCACGCGCCGCTGCCGTGCGGCGTGGCGTGCTCGCTGTTCGGCGAGGACCAGGGCCTCTACGTCGCGACGATCGCCGACCATCTGCTGCTCGAGACGCTCACTGCCGCCGATGCTGCCGGGGTCGAGATCGAGCGGATCGGCCGGACGATCGCGGGTCGGCTGATCTTCGAACTGCCCGACGACGATCATGTCGTCACGCTCGACGCGCTGCGCACCGCCCATGAAGGGTTCTTCCCCAAGCTGATGGGCGATACCGCGACGCTCGTCGACTGAACCGGCGGGCGGAGGGTTCGCGGCATTCGGGCCGCCGCGAACCCGTTGGAAACAAGCGCCCGCGGCTTCGTTGTGCGCTCGCTTTCCTAATCGTTAAGGACGTCCGCAATGCAAATGCGTAAGCTCGGCCAGCAAGGCCTCGAAGTCTCGGCGCTCGGTCTCGGCTGCATGGGCATGTCGGACTTCTACGGCAGCCGCGACGAGGCCGAGTCGGTCGCGACGATCAACCGCGCGCTGGATCTCGGCGTCACCTTCCTCGACACCGCCGACATGTACGGCGTTGGCGCGAACGAGGAGCTGATCGGCCGGGTGGTGCGGACGCGGCGCGAATGGGTCGTCGTCGCGACCAAGTTCGGCAACGTCCGCGGGCCCGACGGCAGCTTCCGCGGCGTGAACGGCCATCCCGATTACGTCCGCCAGGCGTGCGATGCGAGCCTCAAGCGGCTCGGGCTCGACGTGATCGACCTCTATTACCAGCACCGCGTCGATCCCGGCGTCCCGATCGAGGATACCGTCGGCGCGATGAGCGAGCTCGTGGCGGCAGGCAAGGTCCGCTATCTCGGCCTGTCGGAAGCGGCGCCCGAGACGATCCGGCGTGCGCATGCGGTGCACCCGATCTCGGCGCTGCAGACCGAATATTCGCTGTGGAGCCGCGACGTCGAGGCCGAAATCCTGCCGACGGTCCGCGCGCTCGGCATCGGCTTCGTCCCCTACAGCCCGCTCGGCCGCGGCTTCCTGACGGGGCAGTTCACCAAGCCCGAGGATCTGGCGGAGGGCGACAGCCGCCGCATGCATCCGCGCTTCCAGGGTGCCGCGTTCGCCAAGAACCTCGATCTCGTCGCGGCGATCAAGGAAATGGCGGCGGCCAAGCGCTGCACCCCGGCGCAGCTCGCGCTGGCCTGGGTGCTCGCGCAGGGCGACGACGTTGTGCCGATCCCCGGCACCAAGCGGCGCAGCTACCTCGAGGACAATCTCGGCGCGCTCGAAATCGTGCTCGATGCCGACGCGCTCGCGCGGATCGACGCAGTGCTGCCGCCGGGCAGTGCCGAGGGGATGCGCTACCCCGCGGTCTCGATGGCGACGGTGGACCAATGAGCACGGCCTCGTTTGCGGCGATCGCGCCGGGCAACCTCGCCGTCGTCACCGGCGCGGCGGGCGGGATCGGCCTCGCCGCCGCGCGCGCCTTTGCGGCGGCCGGGATGCGCGTCGTGCTGGTCGACCGCTCGGGCGAGGCGCTCGAGGCCGCCGCCGCCTCGATTGACGGCGCGATCGCGCATACCGTGGACGTGTCGGACCGCGCGGCGATGCACGCGCTCGCCGGCCGGATCGTTGCGGAGCACGGCACGGTCGCGCTGTTGATGAACAATGCCGGGATTGGAGCGGGTGGAGACGTGTTCGCCGATGCCGAGGTCTGGGATGCGGTGCTCGGCGTCAATCTGCTCGGCGTGCTCAACGGCGTGCAGAGCTTCGTCCCCGCGATGCTCGACCATGGCAGCCCGGCGCTCGTCATCAACACCGGCTCGAAGCAGGGCATCACCCAGCCGCCCGGCAATACCGCTTACAATGTCAGCAAGGCCGGGGTGAAGGCGCTGACCGAAGGCCTCGCGCACACGCTGCGGACTCGCTGCGGCGACCGGGTGAGCGCGCATCTGCTGGTGCCGGGCTTCACCTTCACCGGCATGACGCGCCCCGGCAGCACCGAAAAGCCCGCGGGCGCGTGGACTCCCGAGCAAGTCGTCGCGCTGATGCTCGAACGGCTAGCTGCGGGCGATTTCTACATCGTCTGCCCCGACAACGAGACGACGTCTGAGCAGGACGCCAAGCGGATCGCCTGGGCGGCCGGCGACGTGGCCGAGAACCGCCCTGCCCTGTCGCGCTGGCACCCCGACTGGAAGGACGCATTCGCCGCTTATATGGCGGAGTGACCGCTGCGCCCCGCCGCGCGGGTGGCAAAGTCCCCTTGCGCGTCGGGCAGTGGGTCGCCACCCTGCCCGCGAACTCGATCGACAGGGGATGCGACGATGCGGTGGACGATAGTGGCGTGTGGCGCCGTGATGCTGGGATCGCAGGCCGAGGCGCAGACGCCGCCCCCCGCCCCGCATGTCGCCAAGCGGCCGTTCCAGGTAACCTCGCCCAACGGCGCGCGCGCCGACGACTATTACTGGCTGCGCGACGACACCCGCAAGGACCCGGCGATGCTCGCCTATCTTGCCGCGGAAAATGGCTATGCCGATGCGCGCCTCGCGCCGTTGAAGCCGCTCCAAGCCAAGCTCTATGCCGAGACAGTCGCGCACATCAAACAGGATGACAGCTCGGTCCCCTATGCGAAAAACGGCTATTACTACGCCTCGCGCTTCGCCGCCGGCGCCGACTATCCGCTGATCGAGCGGCGCAAGGGCGCCGCCACCGCGCCCGCCACGACGATGTTCGACGAGCCGGCAATGGCCAAGGGCCACAGCTTCTTCGCGCTGAGCGACTGGGCGGTCAGCCCCGACAACGCGCAGGTCGCCTGGGCCGAGGATACCGTCGGGCGTCGCCAATACGTCCTCAAGATCAAGGATCTCGCGACCGGCGCGGTGCGCAGCGACACGATCGCCAATGCCGAGCCGAGCGTCGTATGGGCCGACGACAATCGCACGATCCTCTACGTCGCGAAGGACCCGGTGACGCTGCGCGGCTATCGCGTGATGGCGCATGTCCTCGGCACCGCGCCCGCCGCCGATGCGTTGCTCTACGAGGAGAAGGACGACACCTTCCAGATGGGCATAGCGCGCACCGCCGACGATCGCTTCATCTGCATCACCGTCGGGAGCACGGTGAGCGACGAACAACGCTGCGCGCCGGCGTCGAACCCGAGCGCGTTTACCGTGCTGGCACCACGCGCACGCGAGTTTCGCTACACGGCGGACCATCAGGGCGGACGCTGGATCATCCGCACCAATCGCGCGGCGAAGAACTACAAGCTCGTCACGGTCACCGATGCCGACGTCGCCAAGGGCGTCACCGCGTGGCGTGACTTGACGCCGGCGAGCGACAGCGTGTTTATCGAGCGCTTCAAGCCGTTCGCCGGCTTCGTCGCGATCGACCAGCGCGAGGGCGGCAATCGCATGATCCGCTTGCTCACCGACGCCGGCACATCGATCCCGGTCAAGGCCGACGAGCCCGCCTACCGGATGGCGCTCGACGTCAACGAGGAGACCGCGACACCGTGGGTGCGCTACACCTACGGCTCGCTCGTCACGCCGACGACGACCTATGAGGTCAATGTGAAGACCGGCGCGCGGCGCGTGCTCAAGGTCGCGCCGGTGCCGGGCTACGACCCCGCCAATTACGTCACCGAGCGCGTCTGGGCGACCGCGCGCGACGGCACGCGCGTGCCGGTGTCGATCGTCTATCGCAAGGGGCTGAAGCGCGACGGCACCGCACCGTTGTTCCAATACGCCTATGGCAGCTACGGCATGTCGACCGATCCCGCCGTCGATCCCGGCCGGATCGGCATGCTCGATCGCGGCGTAGTCTATGCCATCGCGCATATTCGTGGCGGGCAGGAAATGGGGCGCGGCTGGTATGACGACGGCCATCTGCTCAAGAAGCGCAACAGCTTTACCGATTTTATCGACGTCACGCGCTTCCTCGTCGCGCAGAAATACGTCGCGAAGGACCGCGTCGCGGCGATGGGCGGCAGCGCGGGCGGGCTGCTGATGGGCGCAGTCGCCAACATGGCGCCGCAGGATTACAAGGCGATCGTGGCGCAGGTGCCGTTCGTCGATGTCGTGACGACGATGCTCGACGCCTCGATCCCGCTCACCACCTTCGAATATGACGAATGGGGCAACCCCGCGCAAAAGGCGTATTACGACTATATGCTGAGCTACTCGCCTTACGACAATGTCGCGGCGAAGGCGTATCCGGCGCTGTATGTCGGCACCGGCCTGTGGGACAGCCAGGTGCAATATTACGAGCCGACCAAATGGGTCGCCAAGCTGCGCGAGCTCAAGACCGGTGCCAATCCGCTGGTGTTCCGCGTCAACATGGAGGCGGGGCATGGTGGCAAGTCGGGCCGCTTCGAACGCTTCCGCCAGAATGCCGAGTGGCAGGCGTTCGTGCTCGATCAGCTCGGCGTCGCGGGCGCGGCCTCGTAACACGACCGCCGCCGAACAGGATTTCCGATGACCGAAGCTCCCTTTGCCCTCTGCGTCGGGATCGGCACCTATCGTGGCGGCGGTGGCGCCGGGATCCAGCCGCTGTGCCGCGACGAGGCGGGAGCGTGGCGGCTCGGCGCGCCCTATACCGACGCCCCCAACGCCTCGTTCAGCATCTACGCGCCGGGACGCCGGCTGCACTATATCGTCGATGAAGCCGACGCAGGCAGCGTCGGTGTCCACCGCTACGCCGACCAGCGGTGGGAGCGGCTCGCGTCGATCGCGGTCGATGGCGCCGCGCCGTGCCATATCGCGCTCGATCCGACCGAGACGCTGCTGGCGGTCGCCAATTACATGAGCGGAAGCGTGACGCTGTTGCGGCTCGATCCGCAGAGCGGGCTGCCTACGGGCGCCGTGCAGGTCAGTGCCAATCAGGGATCCGGGCCAAACCCGGCGCGGCAGGAAGCGCCGCACGCGCATTGGGTCGGGTTCAGCCCCGACGGGCACTGGCTTTACCAGACCGATCTCGGGACCGACGAAATCCTCGGCTTTCCGATCGCGGCAGAAGGTACGCTGCACGCGCCGCAGCGCGCCTATCGCGCCGCCCCGGGCTCGGGACCGCGGCATCTTCTTCTCCACCCGCGGCTCGACCAGCGCGCCTACGTGATCGGCGAACTCGACAATACGCTGAGCGTGCTCGATCGCAGCCATGGCAGCTTCACGCATCGTACCACGCTCTCGACCCTGCCCGACGGCTGGCACGGCGATTCGATCGTCGCGCATCTGGCGATCAATCGCGCGGGCGATCGGCTCTACGTCTCCAATCGCGGGCATGACAGCATCGCGGTATTCGCGCTCGATGATGCCGGCGTTCCGACGCTGCTTGGTCATACCGCGACCGGCGGCGCGTCGCCGCGCCACTTCCTGCTGCTCGACGATGCGGGGCTGGTGATCGTCGCGCACGAGAAGGCGCAGACTGTGACGACGCTGACGATCGACGCCGACGGGCGTCTCCACCCGACAGGTATGTCGGTGGCGGTTCCGGGAGCCGCCTATGTCGTGCTTCCCGATCCCACGGACCAGCAAACCGCGCGCTAAAACCCGCGCCGACAGGCATCTACACACGAGCGGTTGCGCCCGGGCTGGAAGCTTTGAATAAGCGCGCGGCCATGGCGCGCAAACCACCCCCTCCAAAGCGACGCGCAGGATCGCGCAGCGTCGCGCGCGACGCCGCTTCGGAGACCTGGCTGCTGCTGCTCGGCAGCGTCGCCGCGATCCTGCTGATCGCGACGTTCCTCTATCCAAGCGTGCCGACAGAGCCGAACCCGGAGCGCCCCAAGCCGCTAACGATGGCGCAAGCCCGCGCGTCGAACCGCGCCGTCCCGGTCGAGCCGCGCTTCCGCGTCCCGGCCGCGCGCTACCGCTTCGACGGTGGCCCCGCCGCGCGCTTGCAAGCCACCGAATGCCTCGCCACCGCCGCGCTCTACGAAGCGGGCGACGACGCGCGCGGGCAGAAAGCGGTGATCCAGGTCATCCTCAACCGCGTCCGCGCGCGCGGCTTTCCGCGGACGATCTGCGGCGTGGTCTATCAAGGCTATACGCGCACGATCGGATGCCAATTCTCGTTCACCTGCGATGGATCGTTCGTGCGACGGCCGGTGCATGACGGCTGGGCCGCCGCACGCCAGGCCGCCCGCCGCGCGCTCGCGGGGCGCGTGTTCGCCGATGTCGGACGCGCGACGCATTATCACGCCGACTGGATGGTCCCCTATTGGCGCGACTCGCTCGTCAAGGTCGCGCAAGTCGGCTCGCATCTGTTCTACATCCGGCAGTCGATGCGCGAGCGGGTTCGCTCCGACGGAGACGATACCCGCCGCAATATCGGGTGATCGCGGGAAAACTAACGCCCCCCAAGCGTTGCGCCCGCACACAGCAAGGATTTCCGGCATGAAGGCGATGGTTCTCAAGGCCCCGATCGGGCTCGATCATCTGACACTCGAAGACCGTCCCGATCCGGGCGCGCCGGGCGCGGGCGAGATCCGCGTCGCGCTGCACGGCAGTTCGCTCAACTTCCACGATCTCGGCATCGCGACCGGGCGGATGCCGACCGCAGACGGCCGTATCCCGCTCGCCGATGGTGGCGGGATCGTCGAGGCGGTCGGCGAACGCGTCACCGAATTCGCGCCCGGCGACAGCGTCGTCTCGTGCTTCTTCCCCGACTGGCAGGACGGCAGCGCGACGATTGGCGACTTCAGCCGCACGCCCGGCGACGGGATCGATGGCTTCGCCTGCGAATTCGTCGTGCTGCCCGCCAGCGCCTTCACGCATGCGCCAAAGGGTTATGACGCGGTCGAGGCGGCGACGATCACCACCGCTGGCCTCACCGCGTGGCGCGCGCTGGTCGTCGACGGCAAGCTCAAGGCGGGCGACAGCGTGCTGCTGCTCGGCACGGGCGGCGTGTCGATCTGGGCTTTGCAGATTGCCAAGGCGATGGGCGCGACCGTCGCGATTACCTCGTCGTCGGACGAGAAGCTCGAGCGCGCCAAGCGCATCGGCGCAGACTTCACGCTCAATTACCGCGAGCACTCGGAGTGGGGCAAAGCGGTGCGCGACTGGAGCGACGGCCGCGGTGTCGACCATGTCGTCGAAGTCGGCGGTCCCGGCACGCTCGCGCAATCGATCGAAGCGGTGCGCGTCGGCGGGCATATCTCGCTGATCGGCGTGCTGACCGGCGCCGCCGGCCAAGTCCCGACCGCGGCGCTGATGGCGAAGCAAGCGCGGTTGCAGGGCCTGATCGTCGGCAGCCGGCGCGAACAGCAGGCGTTCGTCCGCGCTCTCGACGCGACCGGAATCCGCCCGGTGGTCGATCGCCGATTCCCGCTCGAGGCGCTCGGCGATGCCTTTCGCTACGAGATGGGCGCGGGGCACTTCGGCAAGATCGGTGTCGAATGGTAACCCAGAGCGACGCGGGTGCGGCGGCGAAGCCGTATGTGATTTGCCTGATGCAGTCGTCGATCGACGGGCGTCTGCATCCGAGCCGCTATACCGAAAGCCCCGACGGAAGCCGCAAGGATTGGACCGCCGCGTATGAAAGCGCGCACGACGCGCTCGGCGGCAACGCCTGGCTCGTCGGCCGCGTGACGATGGCGGAGATGTCGAAGGCCGCACCGCATCCGCCCGCATCGCCAGGCGCGGTCGAACGACCGCTCCACGTCGCGACCCGCGCCGACAGCTATGCGATCGCGCTCGATCGTTCGGGCAAGCTGCATTTCGACGGTGGCACCGTGGGGGGTGATGCCGTCATCGTGCTGCTCGGTCCGGATGTGGCGGACAGCCATCTCGCAGAGCTGGCCGCCGACGGCGTTTCCTATATCGTCTCGCCGGATCACGAATTCGATTTCGCCGAGATCCTCGAGACGCTGGGGCGCGACTTCGGCATCGCCAAGCTGCTGCTCGAGGGCGGCGGCGGGATCAACGGGTCACTGCTCGCGGCGGGAGTGGTCGACGAACTCCACGTCCTCGTCGCGCCCGCGCTCGATGGCGGCGCAGCGGTGGACGGGATCGTGACCTACGGCACCGAGGGCTTGAACGGCAAAGTCCGCTTGAGTTTGCTCGGCGCCGAGACGCAAGGGCATGGCATCGTCGCGCTGCGCTATGCCGTCACCTCCGCCTGACCCCGCGCACGGATCGACACGACAATCCGATCGACCAGTGCGAGAACCAGCGCCGACGCGCCGAACAGCGGCAGCAGCACCCCGAGCACGATGAGGAGCGCGAACATCCACCCCGGCGCCGCTGCGCCACGCCGGGGTGGCGCCGCCACCTGCCCCCGGGGTCGGCGTTTGAGCCACAGCAGCGTGCCGAGCACGCTGATCGCGATCAGCGAGATCGCGGTCGCCACCCCGATCAGCTGGTTCGCAAGGCCGAACAATTGCCCCTCGTGCCAGGCGACCCCGGTGTTGACGATCCGGTCGATCACATGCAGGTCGGCAAAGCCCGATCGCCCGGTCTCGATCCCGCTCGCCGGATCATAGGTCACGCGCCGATCCAGCCAGCGGTTCTGCGCCTCGGACTTCACCGTCCATACGGCACCGGTCGGTGGTCCGAACTTCTGGACGGTGTGCGGCGGAAGCACCAGCACGGGAAACGCCATCCGCTCCGCCGCTGCCTTGGCGACGAAGACCGAGAGCGGCAGGCCCTTCGGCTCGGGCGCCCGCGCCGTCGGCATATCGGTCATCGCGCCGTGGTGACCGGCGTGGCCTCCATCGACGCCGATCTTCCAATCCTGCCGCCCCTTCACCAGCCCAAGCTCGGCTCGCACCCATTTGAACGTCCCGCCCCACGCGCCCGCCCAGGGCAGGCCGCTCGCGAGCATGACCAGGACCAGCCCCGCCACCCAGAACCCAGTGACGCGGTGCAGATCCTTGAGCAGCGGCCGCCCGCGCAGCCAGAACCGCGGCCAGAGTGTCCCTGCAAGACTGAACGGTCGCGGCCACCACAGATACAGGCCCGACAGGATCAGCACGATCGTCCAGCTCGCGGCGAGCTCGACCAGCCGATCGCCGAGTGTGCCGATCAGCAGCGACCCGTGGATCCGCGCAACGATCGCCTCGATCCGCGCCGCGGGATCGAGGCTGCCGAGCACGCGCCCCTGCGGCGAGACGTAGACCTCGCGCGGTCTGCCGTCCGCATCCACCAACTGAAGCATCGCGGCGTCGCCAGCCTCGCGCGGCAGGCGATAGTGGTTGAACCGCATCCCCTTATTGGCTGCCAGGGCCGCCGACAGCTGTGCCTCGGGAGCCACTGCGCCCTCAGTCCCGAGACCGCGAAACGCCCGTTCTTCCCACCGCTCGACTTGCGGCTTGAACAGATAGATCGATCCGGTGACCGCCAGGATCAGGATGAAGGGCAGGACGAACAGCCCGGCATAGAAGTGCCAGCGCCACACCCAGCGGTACAGCGCCTGCCCGGCCGGAACCGTGCTTGCTGAGGTCGCGATCGCCGGCATCAGAACGTCACCTTCACGTCGGCGGCGAAACTGCGTTGCGGGAAGGGGTGGAAGAGGAAGTAGCGGTCGTTGTTGACGTTATCGACCCCGATCCCGAATTCGATATGCTGCGCGACGCGAAACTGCGCGCGCAGATCGACGACGAAATACCTGTAAAAGCCCTGATAGGTGTTGCCGACCACGTCGGCGTTATCGAGCGCACCGTAATTGCGGCTGGCGTAGCGCGCAGCAGCCGTCAGCGCGACGCCCTCGACGGGTCGCCAGGTCGCCACCGCCGTCGCCTTCCAGCGCGGCACGCTCGGGAGCAGCTTGCCGACTGCGCCGGGCAGGACCGCATACTTGCTGGTGATCGCGTCGGCATAGGTCACGCTGCCCGAGACATCGACCCGCCCGACGACGTTCGTCCGGGCGACCGAGAGTTCGGCCCCCCGCGCCCGCGTCTCGTCGACATTCTGGACATAGGTGCCGACTTGAACCGGGGTCACCGCCAGCGGGCCGGTCTGCGAAATCAGCGCGTCCCTGATCACTTCGTTGAACAAAGCGAGCCGCAAGGTTCCCCGGCTGTCCTGCCGCTCGAGCGCCAGTTCGAGCGAGCGCGCGCGTTCGGGGCGCAGGTTCGGGTTTGGGACCGACGCGACCGGTGTCGTGACGATCTGATAGAGCTCGCCGACGGTCGGGAAGCGCCACGCCTGGCCGAACGACAGCCGCGCGGTCAGGTGCGGGTCGATCGCATAGGCGAGCGCTGCCTTGGGCGAAAATCGATTGCTGCTCAACGCCGGCTGACGGACCGGCCCGATCGCTGGCGACTGCGCGAAATTCACGCCGTCATAGGCGCGCCACCATTCGTAGCGCCCGCCGAGCGTAAGCGTCAGCGGCGGCAGGATCCGCCAGGCATCCTGCGCCCACAGCGCGTACGTCCGCGTCTTGCCGCTACCTTGCAGGTTGAGCGCACCCTTCGATCCGCCGACCCAGTCGCTGGTGTTGTAGCGATTGCTGTCGAGTTCGTACCAATCGGCGTGCGCCCCGAAACTCACCGTATGCGTCGCCGCCGCATCCGATCGCCACGCGCCCTTAGCGTCGAGCGTTTTCCAGCCGGTTCCCGCCAGGTCGGTGATGAAACCCGCCCCGCCCGTTTGCACAGCCGGCAGCGCGGTGTTCGAAATGCGCTGCTGATCCTTGTCGACATCGTACAGCGTGCCGATCACTTGCCAGTCGAACCGGGTACCGCTGCCGTTGAGCGACAGATTGTGCGACCATTGCCGCTGCTCGGTGCGATAGACGCTGCCGGCAAAGGCGCTGGCGGCCAGCGTGTAGATTCGGCCGTTGTTGATCGTGGTGCCGGCATAGAATGGCAGGCCGCTCGCCGGGTTGGTGAGGTAGCTCTCGACAGTCGAATCGGTGGTGCTGAGGAACAGGCTGCCGACATAGGTCAGCCGCAGCGCGGCGGAGAGATCGAGCGCAGCCTTGAGCTTGACGCGATCCTGCACCTGATGCTCGAACGCGGTCGCGCCGACGACGCGGATCGCGCCGCCGGTGCGATTGACGTCGTCATAGCCACCCGTTGTCGGCGTGCCGGTCGCGTCTTTAGTGGCGGCGGCGGTGGCAAAGCCGATCGGCTGGCCGTGGCTGTCGACATGATCGACGCTTCCAAAGACCGCGAGTGGCCCGAACCGATCGCCGAACGTGCCGCCGAGCTGATAGGCCGGCAAGGTGCGGTGCGTGCCGTACAGGTCGAAACGCTGGACCGTGGTTCCCGCGACCAGCGTGCCCTCCAAACTATCGGGCAAGCGCGTCGTGATGTTGATTACGGCGCCGATCGCATTGCCGGGATATGCCGCCGAGAACGGCCCGTAGAGCACGTCGACGCGGGCGATCTCCTCGGTCGATACCAGGCTCCAGCGCGGGCTGGCCGAGGTGTTGTTGTTGCCGACCAGCGCCGAGAGGATTGCGCCATCGGCGTAGATCAAGCTGCGCGCGCTCGCGCCGAGCCCCGAGGTGCGTGTCGCAAGCGGCGCTTGGCTGTCGCCGATATGGCGTTTGCGAACGACGAGGCTCGGGAGATATTTGAGCGTATCCTCGACATTGCGCGCGTTGATCGTCGTCGCGATCGTCGCGGCGTCGATCGACGCCTTGGACGAAGGCGCGTTCTCGATCGTCGCGGCGCGGCGCTGTGCGGTGACGAGAATATCGTCGAGGCTTGAATCGGGCGCTGGCGATGCGCGCTCGTCGGCAAAGGCCGGAACGGTTGTGCTTGCGAGCATGGCGCAAAACGACGTGACGCCGAGCACGGATGAGCGGCTGACCATGAGAAGGTCCCTGTTCGATAGGGTAATGGGACGAAGCCCATCGCGCGCGGCCCGTTCGGGTGCCTCGCGCACGGGTTCGTGCTGCTGACGCTCGATCATCGCGCAATATGATCGAGCGCTGCTCGCCACAGGGACTGTCGACGGGGATCGGGAAGCAGGCGCAGGGCCTGTCAGCGATTTCGATTGCTATCCTGCACGCCAGGACCTGATCCGCGCGCACCGTCGCTCAGCCTTGCGGCGAGGAATCAGGCCGCTACCGGGGGTCCACGCAACGGCGGTCGCAGCGCATGGCGATACGGCAGCACGACCCGACGCTCCGCCACCCGGCCGAGCGCCACGATGAACAGCACGGCAATCGCGAGCAATGCGGGGTCGGCACCCGCGATGACGGGTGCCGTCAGACCCGCGAAACTGCACGGGCTTTCAGCCTTGTCGCCCTTCTGGTCGTGATGGTCGCCCGCCATGCCCGGCATTGCCATCGCCATCGGCGCTTGCGTGCGTTCCATGCCGGAGCACAGTTCGAGCACGAGGCCGTTGCTGGTGACGACGGGCATGAAGCCGCCGGGAATCATGATCTTGGCCAATAGCGCGAGCGCCAGCAGCAGGCCGGCCAGCCGCCGATGCGCTCGAAACAAGATGCGAAGGGCGGCCATCGCCCGCGGAACTAGGAGCGTTTCGCGATCCTGTCATCCCCGTTTGGCTGCACGGACCTAGCAGCCGCGCGAGCGGCGTTCAGGGGCCCTTGCACGCGAAGGCCGTTTTCAGCGCGGTGCGGATCACGAAGATCGGCGCGCTGCTCCAGCTCTTCTTGTGGCTGCGAAGATATTTGCGCGCGACGCTCACCACCTTGATCGTCGACGCATTGGCCGCCGAGGGGCAGATCTGGTGCGACAACGACAAGGCGTCGAACGCCCCGAGGATATAGCCCGTACAGAAACTCGCGGTCGTGTCGGCATCCTTGCCGCTGCACGCCTCGGCGAGTTGCGAAGTCTGGAGCGGGCTCACCACCACCGGCGGTGCTTCGGGTGCGGCGATCGCGAGGGCAAGCAAGATCATGGCACTTCCTTTGATCCGGGCACGCGGCCGCCCAGAGAGCCGACAGCCCCTAGCCCGAGACCTGCTCGGCCGGTGCCGTCGGCGCGAGATACGGCAGCAAGCGTACCCGCGGGAAGACGGTATCGAGCGGCTTGGTATCGGGGAGGATATAGACCACCCCGCCCGTCTTGAGGAACAATGGCCGGATCTGCTTGGTGTAGAAGCTCGTCCCGACATTGATGCAGCCGAAGCTGATGCGATTGTCGTCGGGCGTCGGCGACAGCAGGCGCTCGACGCGTTGTTCCGTCTTGTGCGTCGTGATCACCGCATGGAGCGCGACCGAATTGGCGTAATCGACCCACAGCACGCGCTGGCGGCCGAATGCGCGGCCGAACTTGGCGACGAACCGCCCGGCTGGCGTCGTGCGTTCGGCCGGCCCGATCTCGGACAGGTCTTTGGCGCCCACCCCGGGGGTGGAATCGTCGCCGATGCCGATGCCGAGCAGCACCGGGGTCTCGCCGAGAAAGGTGCCCTTCGCATCGAACAGCGAAAGCGAGGCCGCCTGCTTGTCGATGACGATATAGGGCAGCGTACCATTGTCGTGCGCCGATCCGACCCAGGCGATTACCCGGCTCGCCGCCTCGGACCGCACCGGTCCGGGCAGCGGCGGCGTGTCGGTGGCCTTGGCCTTGGCCGCCGCGCGGCGCGCAGCGGCGGTTTTGGCCCCACCCTTGGACACGGATTTGGCCGGGGCGTTACCCCTGGCCTTTACGGGCTTGCGACTGGACGGCGTCGCCACCGAAGGCGACTCCGCCTTGTCGGACAGCGGGGCACGGCCGAGCGCTGCCGTGGGTCCGATCGCGCCTGCGATCAGACCCAGCAGTGCTGCGGCCATGCCCACACCATGACGCAGAGAGAACGGCCTGTTTGGCATCTCGACTTGGTTCAGCAATGCGTCCGGTCACAATAAGAGGAATGCGGGAGTGCGATCAGCCGCGCGGGCGGCGCTGTGCGCGCTGTGCCTGCTGCTGGACTTGCTGGTCGAGCCCATCGACGCGGCCGCTGATCTGGTCGATCCGCTGTGCGTTCTGCTGTGCCTGGCCGGCAGCAGCCTGTGCCTGGGTGAGCGCCTGGCCCGATACGCCTTCGACGGTGCGGACGCGGCCATCGATGCCGTCGATGCGCGTGTTCACGGTGGCGATCTGGCGGTTGACATAACCCTTGGTCGCGCAGCCGCTAACGCCGATCGATCCCGCGAGGATCATGGCTACCGTTGCGGACTTCACAATATTCGAGCGCATATACTTACCCTTTTGAAATGGCGTGGTGCGGTTCACAAGCGCAGCCGTGCCCGGCTTGGCAACCGCTATCCGGCAGGACGTGCGGCTTCCACGGCAGGGAGAAACCACGCTATCCCGCGGAAAACCGCCAAATCGGCAATTCTGAACGCTTGCTGAAAGGCAGCAGGAAACACGACAGGCAGCGTTTGTCGCGCTGGCGCGTTGGGCTCGCGTGTTCCTTGAGATCCAGCCCCCCCAA
Organism: Sphingomonas glacialis; assembly: GCF_014653575.1. GTDB lineage: Bacteria > Pseudomonadota > Alphaproteobacteria > Sphingomonadales > Sphingomonadaceae > Sphingomonas > Sphingomonas glacialis. The sequence continues at coordinate 494,317 of NZ_BNAQ01000001.1, forward strand.
GTAAAGGCGTCCCTATGTTACAGTCCCCGATCCGCTACCGTCCCGACGTCGAGCAACCCCAGCCAGATGAGCAAGCAACCGTTACAGATCTCAACGAAACCTTCGATACAATCCTCGAACGGACGGCCGAGGACTATGGTCATGCCGTGCGATCGGTCCACGCCAAGTCGCACGGGCTGCTCGAAGGCGAACTGACGATCGATTCGGACTTGCCGGCCGAGCTCGCGCAGGGCCTGTTCGCGCAGGGCGGACGCCACAAGGTGCTGATCCGGCTGTCGACCAATGCCGGCGATATCCTGCCCGATGCGATCGGCCTGCCGCGCGGCCTCGCCATGAAGGTGTTCGATGTCGCAGGCGACCGTTTGCAAGGCTCCGAGGGCGCCGCGCAGGACTTCGTGATGGTCAACGGCCCGGTGTTCCAGGCGAAGACCGCCGAGAAGTTCCTCGGCAACCTCAAGCTGCTCGCCAAGACCACCGATCGGCTCGAGGGCACCAAGAAGGTCGTCTCGGCCGCCTTGCGCGGCGTACGGCACGCCTTCGAAGCGGTCGGGGCCGAGGCTCCCGCGGCGATCAATTCGCTCGGCGGCGCACCCAATGTCGAGCCGCTCGGCGAGACCTATTACAGCGCGACCGCCTTCCGCTTCGGCGACTATATCGCCAAGTTCAGCATCGCACCCGTGGCGCCGGCAATGATCGCGCTGAGCGGCAAGGAAATCGCGATCGAGGGTCGTCAGGACGCGATCCGCGAAGACGTCCGCACCGAAATGCGCACGCTCGACGCAGAATGGGAATTCCGCGTCCAACTGTGCCGCGATCTCGAAGCGCAGCCGGTCGAGGATGCGACTGTGCTGTGGACGAGCCCGTTCGTGCGCGTCGGCACGATCCGCGCCGCGGCGCAGGACAGCTGGAGCGACGCCCACGTCCAGCAGATCAACGAGGAAACGCGCTTCAGCGTGTGGACCGGGATCGCCGCGCACCAACCGCTCGGCAACATCAACCGCGCGCGGCGCGATACCTATCGTCACTCGGCGGACTTCCGCGCGCGGGTGAATGGCTGCCCGTATCACGAGCCGTCGAACTGATCAGACGATATGGGGAGAGGGTCGCTCGCCGCCCTCTCCCACCCCTATCCGGCCTTGCCAGCAACCCGCGGCACGGCTACCCGACGGCCTCGATGCAACCGTCCGATCACCGCCCCGCCTCGCTCATCCCGGGCCGCGCCGTGTTTCCGCACCGGCACCTCACCGGCATCGAGGGATTGCAGCCGCACGAAATCGTCTTCCTGCTCGACGAAGCCGATGGCTGGGTCGCCGCCAACCGGACGCGCGCGATCAGCGACAAGCGGCTGGGCGGGCTCACGCTGATCAACGCCTTCTTCGAGAATTCGACGCGCACGCTGCTGTCGTTCGAGATCGCGGGCAAGCGGCTCGGCGCCGATGTCGTCAACATGCATGCGGCGCAAAGCTCGGTGAAGAAGGGCGAGACGCTGATCGACACCGCGATGACGCTCAACGCAATGCGCGCGGACGTGATCGTCATCCGCCACATGAGCTCGGGCGCGGTCCGGCTGATCGCGGGCAAAGTCGATTGCCCAGTGCTCAACGCCGGCGACGGGCAGCACGAGCATCCGACGCAAGCGTTGCTCGACGCGCTGACGATTCGTCGCCGCCGCGGCACGATCGCCGGGCAGCGCGTCGTGATTTGCGGCGACATCCTCCACAGCCGCGTCGCCCGTTCGAACATTCTCGCGCTGACCGCGCTCGCCGCCGAAGTCCGCGTCTGTGCACCGGCGACGCTCATGCCCGAGGGAATCGAGCGGATGGGGGTCACCCCCTTCACCGATTTCGACACCGCGCTCGAGGGCGCCGACGTCGTGATGATGCTCCGCGTTCAGAACGAGCGAATGGCGGGCGGTTTCATCCCGTCGAACCGCGAGTTCCATTTGCGCTACGGGCTGACGCTCAAGCGGCTCGAGCGCGCCGCGCCCGATGCGCTGGTGATGCACCCGGGGCCGATGAACCGCGGCGTCGAGATCGATTCGGCCGTTGCCGACCATGCGCGCTCGGCGATCACCGAACAGGTCGAAATGGGAGTCGCCGTCCGCATGGCGTGCCTCGATGTGCTGACGCGGCGCTCGCGCGGCGTGGCGGGCTGGGCATGAGCCGGATGCTCGCCTTGCTCAACGCGACCTTGGTCTGCCCGCTCGGCGGCGTGTCGCAGGGCGGCGTGCTCGTCGAGAACGACCGGATCGTCGCGACGGGGTTGATCGACGTACCGGCAGGGGCCGAGACGATCGATTGCGGCGGCGCGACGCTTGCGCCCGCGATCGTCGATCTCGGCGTGTTCGCGATCGACCTGCCCGCCTTCCATGCCGGCGGCATCGTTCGCGTCGGGCTGATGCCCGATCAGTCGCCGGTGCTCGATGATCCCGGCATCGTCCAGCGCGCAGCGCTGATCGGCCGCCCTGGCCTCTGGATCCATCCGATCGCCGCGGCGACGCGTGGCCTCGCCGGCACCGATCTCGCCGAGATGGCGATCAACCGCGATGCCGGTGCGCGCGCGGTCGGGACCGGCGCTCGCTGGATCGCCGATTCGGGGGTGATGCGCAAAGTCCTCGCTTATGCCGGCGATCTTGGTCTGAGCGTCATCACCCATGCCGAAGACGGCGGCGTCACCGCAGGCGCCGTCGCCACCGCAGGCGAGACCGCGACGCGGATGGGCCTCCCCTCCGCCCCGTCGATCGGCGAGGCACTCGCGATTGCGCGCGACCTGATGCTCACCGAGGAGACCGGCGCGACGCTCCACATCCGCCAAGTCACGACCGCCGCCGGATTCGAGCTGGTGCGTGCGGCCAAGCGGCGCGGTGTCCGCGTGACGTGCGGGATAACCCCCGCGCATCTGCTGCTGTCGGACATCGCGATGACCGATTTCCGCACCTTCGCGCACCTCTCGCCGCCGCTGCGGAACGAGAGCGACCGCCAGGCCGCGGTCGCTGCCGTGGCCGACGGGACGATCGACGTGCTGTGTTCAGGCCATGATCCGCGTGGCCCCGAAGAGAAGCGCTTGCCTTTCGCCGACTCGGCATCGGGCATGGCGGGCGCCGAAACGCTGCTCGCGCTTGGTCTTGGTCTGGTGCGCGACGAGACGATCTCGCTCCAGCGCCTGTTCGCGCTGCTCGCGGCCAATCCGGCGAAGGTGCTCGGCGTGGAAGCGGGGTCGCTTGGCGTCGGCGCGCCCGCGGATCTGTTGCTGCTGGCGCCCGAAGCACCGTGGCAGATTGCGGGCGACCGGCTTCACGCCAAGGCCGGCAATACGCCGTTCGACGGGCTGCCGGTACAGGGCAAGGTGCTGCGGCTGTTCAAGGGCGGTACCGCCCTTCCCGTCCCCGCCTGACGCCGCCTCAGCGCGACGCCAGTTCGCGCCCCTTGGCCCACATCGCGACCTGATCGCCCGCGCCGGCGCGGACGAAGCACGCGCCGCCACGGCTGCGATACTGCTGGCACATCGACACCGCATCGGCGCGCGCGAAGCCGCCGACCGACAAGCGGTAGAATTGCTTGCCGCCGCGCGACACAGTCATGCCTTGCGGCGTGTGGCTCGCGAAACCGGCGTACCGGCGCGTCACACGCGTCCACGCATCGTGCGCGACGCCTGCGGTATCATAGGCGCCCAGCTGAACGACGAAGCCGCCGCGCATCGGCGCACGCGGTTCGGGGAATGCCGACGCAGCGCGTGGCGCAGCGCCGCTGCTCGCGACCGCGATGCGTTCTGCCACACTGCCGCGCTTGGTCGGGGCCTTGGCATAGGCGACCGGCAACGCCTGGACGACTTCCTTGCGTTCGGCGAACACCACGCCGGCAATCGTCGGACCGACCGCGGCGACCTGCTGCGTCGGCGCCGCGGCGACTTCGGCCACTGCGACGGGGGCCGGCGGGGCTGCAGGCTCGGCCCCGACCTGGCCGGGCATATAGCTGTCGATCGGCTGTTCGGCCTTCGCCAGCGCGGTCGTGCCGCCGCGCGCCGCGCCGTTGAGTGCAAGCGCGACCGGCAGGCCGGGATCGACCGCTGGCGTCACGCCGAGCAAGGTCGCGACCTGATCCGACGCCGAGCTGGGCCGCGAGAAGGTCGACCAATCGAGGATGCGCCGCGAGACATCGGCCGGGGCGACATCCATTGCCACCACCGCCTGCGCCTCGCGCCAGCGTCCGGCAAGCGCCAGGCTCAGCGCGTAATTCTGGCGGACCTTGGCGTCGGCCTCGGGGCCGCGCGCCGCAGCGCCGAGCATTTCGACCGCGGTTGCGGGGTCACCCGCCAGTGCGATCGCAAGGCCGCGGTCGCTGACCGGGATCGTCGCCGCGTTGGCGTCGAGCGTCGTGCGCGCACCGGCCCAGTCGCCCGTCGCGATCTGCGCGAGCGCGAGGTTCAATGCCGCCTTGCCGTTGCCCTGGGCAAGCGTCAGCGTGTCGGCAAAGGCATCGCGCGCCGAAGCGAAGCGCCCGGCCTTGAGATAGCTCTGACCAAGAATCATGCGATATTCGGCTGCGTCGGGCTGGTCGCCGACCGCGCGCTCGGCATGGCCGATCGCCTCGGCGAAACGGCCTGCGCGCAACGCCTGCTGCGCCGCGGCGGCCTCGGTGCGCGCTTCCTTCTCGGCGCGCGATTGCGCGCGGGCGCTGGCAGCGGCGATCGTCGACATTGCGGTGGCCGCAACCGTGCCTCCGAGCATGAGGAGCGAAAGCCCCACGGTAAGCGGGCCGAAAGTGATGGCGGACCGGGTCTTCATCGTAACGCCCTCCTCGGGGTTTAGCGCTGCGCCCGTGTCGGCAACTGGCGCACCAGATTTTCGACTTCGGGCAAGGTTTGCAGGAATTGATCGAGCGCCTCGGTGACCAGCGACTGGGCCGAGGCATTGTGCAGCGCGCTGGCCAGACGCAGGCGGAGATGCCGGTCTTCGTCGAGCCGCAGCGTGAACGCCGACTTGGGGCGCTTCTTGTTGTGTTTCTTGCTCGTCTCGCGGCCGATCCGCGTCGCGGTTGCGACCGAAACGGGCTTCGACACGAGGCGCGCAGGCTCGGGCTCCAACGCTGCAGCTGGCTCGGGCTCGGCAGCGACCGGAACGGCCTCAGGCATCACGACCGGCTCGGGCGCTGCGACGGGTTGCGCGAATTCCTCACGCAGCACTTCGCGCTGGACGAGCACCGGCGGAACCGGCGGCGTGTCGCCCATGTCGTTCCAGCCAAGATCGTCGTGCGCGCCCGGCATCGCGCCGAACCCGCCAAAGCCCTGCGGCCGCATCGCGGGCTTCGCCATGCCCTTGCGCGCGAGCAGCGTCGAGGACAGCGACGCCGTCGCCTTGGGGGCGGTCGGCTTGGGGTTTCCGAACATGCTCATCTCAGCTCACCACGCGGCGGCCGAAACCACCTCCCGCGGCGGGACGCGGCGCGCCAAAGCCGTTGATCGAAGTCGGCGTCGCGAACACCGTGCGGCGGAAATTCTTCTCGAGCCGGTCGGAGATATAGGTCCACAGGTCGCGCACTTCCTGCGCCGAGCGGCCCTTCGCGTCGACTTCCATCACCGTCCGCCCGTCGATCATCGACGCTGCGAAATCGGTGCGGTGGTGGATCGTGATCGGGGCGACCGTGCCATGCTGCGACAGCGCGACCGCGGCTTCGGAGGTGATCCGCGCCTTGGGCGTGGCGCCGTTGACGACGAACAGCAACGGCTTGCCCGCGCGCTCGCACAGGTCGACCGTCGCGCCGACGGCGCGCAAATCGTGCGGGCTCGGCCGCGTCGGGATGACGATCAGTTCGGCCACCGCGATCACGCTCTGGATCGCCATGGTGATGGCGGGCGGGGTATCGATCATCGCCAGCTTGAAGCCCTGCTGGCGCAGCACTTCGAGATCGGCGGCGAGCCGCGCGACGGTGGTCTGCGCGAAAGCGGGAAACTCGCTCTGCCGCTCGTTCCACCAATCCGACAAGGACCCCTGCGGATCGATGTCGATCAGCACCACCGGCCCCGCCCCTGCGAGCTGCGCCTGTACTGCCAGGTGGCCGGACAAGGTAGTCTTGCCCGATCCGCCCTTTTGAGATGCCATCGCAAGAACGCGCATGAGCCCCTTTCGCCCCTTTAATCGAGGCCACCGAATGCCATAGGATCGGTCAAGGAAGGGTTAACGCCCTCGGTGCTGCCGGCGCGCGGCGCAAAACGGCTAACGAAATCTTTGCCAAGCCCGCGATAGTCGGCATGGTCAGGTGGTACAGACGCACGGGACAGGACGACGATCATGCGCAAACGAGTATGGATGGCGCTGGCGGGAACGCTGCTTTCGGCGAGCCCCGCGCTGGCGGATGTGCGCGAGGGCGTCGAGGCGTGGGGCCGCGCCGACTATAAGAAAGCCATTGCCGAATGGCGCCCGGCGGCGAATGCCGGCGATGCCGACGCGCAGTTCAACCTCGCGCAGGCCTATACGCTCGGGCGCGGCGTACCCACCGATATTCCCGTCGCCGAAAGCTGGTTCCGCAAGGCGGCGCTCCAGGGCCATGTCGCCGCCCAGGCGAAATACGGGCTGATCCTGTTCGATCAGCACAAGCCGAACGACGCCGCGCCGTGGCTCGAGAAAGCAGCGCTGCGCGGCGAGCCGCGGGCGCAGCTGGTCTATGGCACGATGTTGTTCAACGGCGATGGCGGCGCGAAGGACTGGCCGCGTGCCTATGCATGGATCGTCCGCGCCGCCGCCGCCAACACGCCGAAGGCGTCCGAAGTCCAAGCGCAGATGGACAAGGCGATCCCGACCGACCAGCGCCAGCAAGGCCTCGAGCTCGCGCGACGCTACGAGGCCGAGGCGCAACGCCCCGAACTGCCGCCTGCACTCGCCAGCAAGCCGGGCGGCGCTGGCGTGCGTAGCACCGACTTGCCGCCGTCCGCGTACGACCCCAACGTCCCGCGCAAACCCGAGGTGCTGGCTTTAGCGCCCGAGCGGCAGCCGAAGCGTCCTCAGCCGGCACGGCTACGCCCGCCCGCGCCGATCCCCACCCCCGAACCAGCACGCGGGCCAGCGCCGACGGCAGTCGCGACCAGCCGCGGCGGCTGGAAGGTGCAGCTCGGCTCGTTCGGAGACCCCGCCAATGCGCGCAAGCTGTGGAGCCAGGTCGGTCGGCGGTTCGGCGGTGCAGACGTATCCTATGTAAAGAGCGGCGCGATGACGCGCGTGCTCTTCGGGCCCTTCGCGTCGAAAGGCGCCGCGCAATCGGCGTGCGGATCGATCAAGCCTTGCGTGCCCGTCGCGCCATAAGCGCGGCGCACGCCACGCGTCAGGCGGTCACCCAATCGTCGCGCGCGATGCCCTGAGCGTAGAGCAGCGCCGAGAGATCACCGTGATCGATCCGCGCCGCCGCCGCTGCGGCGACAATCGGCTTGGCGTGATAGGCGACGCCGAGCCCCGCTTCCTGCACCATTGCCAGATCGTTCGCGCCGTCGCCCACCGCGAGCGTTTGCTCGGGCAGTAAGCCAAACTCGGCCCGCGCCGCGAGCAACGTCTGCAATTTCGTGTCGGAGCCAACGACGGGTTTCGCGACCGTGCCCGTCAGCACGCCGTCGCCGAGCTCGAGCCGATTGGCGATCGCGCGGTGGAAGCCGATCCGCTCGGCGACCGGCTCGGCAAAGCGCGTGAAGCCGCCCGACACCAGGATCGCGGTCGCGCCACGCGCCCGCATCGTCCGCACCAGCGCCACGGCGCCCGGCATGATCGTCACGCGCTCGGCGAGACAGCGCTCGATCACCGCCTCGTCGAGCCCCTTGAGCAATGCGACCCGCGCATCGAGCGCGCCCTCGAAATCGAGCTCGCCGCGCATCGCCGCTTCGGTGATCGCCGCGATCTGCGGCTTGATGCCGGCATAATCGGCGAGCTCGTCGATGCATTCGACGGTAATCATTGTCGAATCCATGTCGGCGACGAGCAGCTTCTTCTCGCGCCCTTCGACCGATTGCACGACGACATCGACGCCTTCGAACACACCCTCGAGTGCTTTGCGCGCGGCGTCGGGCGAAACACCGAACAGGATATCGACCGCCTTCTCGGGCTCGATCCACGCCGAGGTCGCCGGTGCGCACCCCACAGCCGCAATCCGGTCGATCGCTGCAGAAAGATCGCCTGCGCTGAGCGTTTCCGATGCTATCAAGGTGGCAATGAACACAGTGAATCTCCCGCAGGTCGCGCTCATCGCAGGGCCGACCGCGAGCGGCAAGTCCGCACTCGGCATCGCGGTCGCCGAACGTCACGACGGAATCGTCATCAATGCCGATTCCGCGCAAGTCTATCGCGACCTGCGCGTCCTGACCGCGCGCCCGACCGAGGCGGACGAAGCGCGCGTGCCGCACCGGCTGTTCGGCCAGGTCGATGGCGCCGAAAGCTATTCCGCCGCGCGCTGGGCCGACGAGGCGCGCGCCGAGATCGACCGTGCGCACGCGCTCGGCAAGCTGCCCGTGCTGGTCGGCGGTACCGGCCTGTACCTGCGTACGCTGCTCGACGGAATCGCGCCGGTGCCCGAGATTGACCCGGCCATCCGCGCGGAGGTCCGCGCGCTGCCCGTTGCGCAGGCGCATGCGGCACTCGCCGCGCTCGATCCCCCCGCCGCCGCGCGGCTCGCCCCCACCGATACGACGCGCGTGGCGCGCGCGCTCGAAGTGGTGCGCTCGACCGGGCGGACGCTCGCCAGCTGGCAAGCCGAGCGCAGCGGCGGGATCGGCACGCGGATCTCGCTCGCCGCGATCGTCCTGCTGCCCGATCGTGACTGGCTGTGGGCACGCTGCGATAGCCGCGCGGCGACGATGCTCGCGGGCGGTGCGCGCGCGGAAGTGAGCGCGCTGCTCGCGCGCAGCGAAATCGCCCCCGAAGCCCCGATCCGGCGCGCCATTGGCGTCAGGGAGGTTGCTTCTACGTTGTCGGGAGAAATATCGCAAAAACAAGCGGTTGATGCGGTCGCACTCGCAACGCGGCAATATGCAAAACGCCAATATACTTGGTTCCGCAATCAGCCTCCGGCGAGCTGGCATCGGACTGCCGCGTTAGAAAGCGGCGAAAGAAGCGGTAGTTTCGACATATTATTACGTAGATAGCCGTTGACACGCACATTTCGTTTCTCTAGCAGCACCGCTCGAAGGCTGCTAATCGTTGGCGGCGCGACGGGAGACGAGACGTGACCGAGAAAAGCGGAGCAGACATCCTGATCGAGGCGCTGTGCGATCTCGGCGTGGAGGTCGTCTTCGGCTATCCGGGCGGTGCCGTCCTGCCGATCTACGACGCCCTGTTCCGCTCCGGGCGGATCAAGCACATCCTGGTGCGCCACGAGCAAGCCGCGACGCATGCCGCCGAAGGCTATGCCCGCTCGACCGGCAAGCCCGGCGTGGTGCTCGTCACCTCGGGCCCCGGCGCGACCAATGCCGTCACCGGGATCACCGACGCGCTGATGGATTCGATCCCGATGGTGGTGATCACCGGCCAGGTGCCGACCGCGCTGATCGGCACCGACGCGTTCCAGGAAGCCGACACGGTGGGCATCACGCGCCACTGTTCGAAGCACAATTATCTGGTGAAGGACCCGGCCAAGCTCGGCGACACGATCCACGAGGCGTTCTACATCGCCACATCGGGCCGTCCCGGTCCAGTGGTGATCGACATCCCCAAGGACGTCCAGGTCGCGACCGCGCGCTACACCAAGCCAGGTCCCATTCGCCACAAGACCTATCGCCCACAGATCAAGGCCGACCAGACCTCGATCGAGCAAGCGGTCGACATGCTCGCGGCCGCCGAGCGCCCGATCCTCTACACCGGCGGCGGCATCATCAATGCCGGCCCGGCGGCGAGCCAGTTGCTGCGCGAACTCGCGCGGATCAGCGGCGCGCCCGTCACGTCGACGCTGATGGGCCTCGGCGCCTATCCGGCGAGCGGCGAGCAGTGGCTCGGCATGCTCGGCATGCACGGCACCTACGAAGCCAATCTGGCGATGAACAAGGCCGACCTGATCGTCTGCCTCGGCGCGCGCTTCGATGACCGGGTGACTGGGCGGCTCGACGCGTTCAGCCCGTTCAGCCGCAAAATCCACGTCGATATCGATCGCTCGTCGATCAACAAGAACGTGCGCGTCGATCTCGCGATCGTCGCCGATGTCGGCCACGCGCTCGAGGACATGGTCCGCGTGTTCAAGGCGCGACGCCATCCCAAGCCCGATCTCGCCGCCTGGTGGCAGATGATCGGCGAGTGGCGCGCCAAGAAAAGCCTCGATTTTCCAGAGGTTGATAACGACATCATGCCCCAGCGTGCGGTCCGCGCGCTGTGGGAGGCAACGCACAAGCGCGCCCCGATCATCACCACCGAGGTCGGCCAGCACCAGATGTGGGCGGCGCAGCATTTCGGCTTCGACGCGCCGAACAAATGGCTGACCAGCGGCGGCCTCGGCACGATGGGGTACGGCCTGCCCGCCGCGATCGGTGCGCAGCTCGGCAATCCCAAGGCGCTGGTGATCGACATCGCCGGCGAAGCCTCGATCCAGATGAACATCCAGGAGCTGGCGACGGCGAGCCAGTACCGGCTGCCGGTCAAGATCTTCATCCTCAACAACGAATATATGGGGATGGTCCGCCAGTGGCAGGAGTTGACCTATTCGAGCCGCTATTCCGAGAGTTACAGCGATTCCCTCCCGGACTTCGTCAAGCTCGGCGAGGCCTATGGCTGGAAGGGCATCCGTATCGAAGGGCTCGGCCAGCTCGACGACGGGATCGCCGCGATGCTCGACCATGACGGGCCGGTGATCGTCGATTGCCGCGTCGCCAAGCTGGCAAACTGCTTCCCGATGATCCCGAGCGGAGCGGCGCATACCGAGATGCTGCTCCAGGCGAGCGAAGTGTCGGGCGAAATGGACGACGAAGCGAAGGCGCTGGTTTAATGCACATCACCAAGGAAAAAGCCTCGCGCCACACTCTGGCGGTGATGGTCGACAACGAGCCCGGCATTCTCGCGCGGATCGCCGGCCTATTCACCGCGCGCGGCTATAATATCGAGAGCCTGACGGTGTCCGACGTCACCGCCGACAAGGCGGTCAGCCGGATCACGATCGTGACCTCGGCGAGCGATGCGACGATGGAGCAGATCCTTGCGCAGCTCGACCGGCTGATCCCGGTGCATTCGGTGACCGACCTCACCGCGCTCGGCCCGCATGTCGAGCGCGAGCTTGCCTTGCTCAAGGTGTCGGGCACGGGCGATCACCGGATCGAGGCGCTGCGCCTCGCCGATGTCTATCGTGCGCGCGTCGTCGATGCGACCACCACCAGCTTCGTGTTCGAAGTGACCGGCGGGCGCGAGAAGATCGACACGTTCATCACGCTGATGCGCGAAGTCGGGCTGTGCGAGGTCGCGCGCACCGGGATCGTCGCAATGGCCCGCGGGAACGCGTCGATCTAATTTTCTCGCGTCGCCCCGGCGGAGGCCGGGGCCGTCCGGTTTGTGCGGACAGCGCCAGCAACGAAGCGGCCCCGGCCTCCGCCGGGGCGACGACTGCCAAAAAGGGACTACCATGCGCGTTTATTATGATGCCGATGCCGATCTGAACCTGATCACGTCGAAGAAGATCGCGATCGTCGGCTATGGCAGCCAGGGCCATGCCCACGCCCAGAACCTGCGCGATTCGGGCGTCACCGACATCGCCATCGCGCTGCGCGAAGGCTCGGCAACCGCGCAGAAGGCGTATGCCGCCGGCTTCAAGGTGATGACCAATGCCGAGGCAGCCGCCTGGGCCGACATCACGATGATCCTCGCCCCCGACGAGCATCAGGCGGCGATCTACGCCGACGATCTCCATGCGAACCTCAAGCAGGGCGCGACGATCGCCTTCGCCCACGGCCTCAACGTGCATTTCGGCCTGATCGAGCCACGCGCCGATCTCGACGTCATCATGATCGCGCCGAAGGGCCCGGGCCACACCGTGCGCAGCGAATATGTCCGCGGCGGCGGCGTCCCCTGCCTGATCGCGATCCACCAGGACAAGAGCGGCAACGCGCATGACATCGGTCTCGCCTACGCGTCGGGCGTCGGCGGCGGTCGTTCGGGCATCATCGAGACCAATTTCAAGGAAGAGTGCGAGACCGATCTGTTCGGCGAACAGGCCGTGCTGTGCGGCGGGATCACGCATTTGATCCAGGCCGGGTTCGAGACGCTGGTCGAGGCGGGCTATGCCCCCGAAATGGCGTATTTCGAGTGCCTGCACGAGACCAAGCTGATCGTCGATCTGCTCTATGAGGGCGGCATCGCCAACATGCGCTATTCGATCAGCAACACCGCCGAATATGGCGACATCATCACCGGGCCGCGGATCATCACGCCCGAGACCAAGGCCGAGATGAAGCGCGTCCTCGCCGACATCCAGTCGGGCCGCTTCGTCAAGAACTTCGTGCTCGACAACCGCGCCGGCCAGCCCGAGCTCAAGGCCGCGCGCAAGCAGGCAGAGGCACATCCGATCGAGAAGGTCGGTAGCGAACTCCGCGCAATGATGCCGTGGATCGGCGCGAACAAGCTGGTCGATCAGAGCAAGAACTGACCGCGTCCTGCGCCCCTCCCCTTTTGGGGGAGGGGCTCACTCCAGCGAAACGCTTCGTTGCCGAAACGGGGTTTGACGCTGCGACGCAGGCACCGCACTTGGGTATTTCTTAACAGGAGTATCTAATGCGCTTTAACCTGCTTCATGCCGCCACTACCGCCGCGCTGCTGATCGCCGCGCCCGCGCTCGCCCAGACCGCTTCGCCCGAGATGATGCGGGGGGCCGGCACCGTCGCCGACGTCAAGGCCGGCACCTACAAGATCGAGCCGAACCACACCCAGGTGACCTTCAGCGTCAGCCATTTCGGCATCTCGCCTTATGCCGGCACCTTCTCGAACGCCTCGGGCACGCTCACGCTCGATCCTTCCAAGCCCGCCGCGACCAAGCTCGACTTGACGCTCCCGATCGCGAGCGTCCAGACGACGAGCGATGTGCTCACGGGTGAGCTCAAGAGCGCCGACTGGTTCGATGCCGCCAAGTTCCCGACCGCGACCTTCCGCTCGACCAAGGTCGCGCAGATCGCCCCCGACGCCGTGCAGGTCGATGGCACGCTCACGCTCCACGGCGTGACCAAGCCCGTCAGCTTCCGCGCGAAGCTGTTCGGCGCGGCGACCAACCCGATGAGCAAGAAGGCATCGATCGGCTTCCTCGGCCGGATGATGATCCGTCGTTCGGACTTCGGCGTGACGAAGTACGTGCCCGTCGTGTCGGACGAGACCGTGCTTGTCATCAACGCCGCGTTCGAACTGCAATAAGCGACGCCTGGCCGCCAGTTTAGCCGGAACGGGCTCACTGGCGGCTTCGACGGGTCTGGGGCTCAGGCGGGCACGAGCGCGCGGAAATACTCGGCGGTTTCGCGCGATACGCCCAGCAACAGCCCGTGGAGGCGACGATCGAAATCGTCGACGCTCTCGCGCCGCTCCCGGTGCACCATCATCCAGTCGCCAAACTCGCGATCCTCGGTCTCGCGATCGATCAGGATGCGCAGGTCGCGATGGCGCGGGTCGCTCGTGAGGCTCAGGAGGAGATCGGCGATGCTGTCGTTCGGCCCCTCGAGCGCCTGCAGGAACTCGGACCCTTGCGTGTAGAGCAAGCCGGTAATCCCATCGAGCCCGTTGCGCAGCGACGCCTGCCGCAGGATCGCCACGGACTCGTCCTCGGCCCGACCGCTGGGATTGGTCGTGACGCTGGTATAGATGATTTGACGCATGGCCGCGGTTTACCCCAGCGCGTGTGCGCTGAAATTGATATCGCTCAACCCCATCTTGATGCTGGACACGGCCGATCGTCGAGCGCTATTCAACGCGCATGGATCTCGCCCTGGGCCTTACCTCGCTTCGACTTACGCGCCCTTAGGCGTGTACACTGCCGCGCGCCGATACCGGCCAGCGCGGCGCGCCTGAGGATCCCCCGCCCCTAGCGAACCGCGCCCCAAAACGGCGATTCCGAGCGAGACCGATCATGCTGCGTGACCCTTCGACCAAATACCGCCCCTTTCCGACGATCGACTTGCCCGATCGCCGCTGGCCGTCGCAGACGATCACCACCGCACCGCGCTGGCTGTCGACCGATCTGCGCGACGGGAACCAGGCGCTGATCGATCCGATGGACGCCGAGAAGAAGACCCGGATGTTCGACCTGATCGTCAAGGTCGGGATCAAGGAGATCGAAGTCGGCTTCCCCGCGGCGGGCGCGACCGAGTTCGATTTCATCTCGGGCCTCGTCACCAGCGGGCGCATCCCCGACGACACGATGATCCAGGTGCTGACGCAATCGCGCCGTGACCTGATCGAGAAGAGCTTCGCCTCGCTGCGTGGCGCGCCGCGCGCGATCGTTCATCTCTACAACGCCGTCAGCCCCGCCTGGCGCAAGATCGTGTTCGGCATGACCCGCGCCGAAGTGAAGCAGATCGCGATCGACGGCGCGATGATCCTGCGCGACCAGGCCGCAGCCCAGCCCGACACCGACTGGTTCTTCGAATACAGCCCAGAAACCTTCTCGACCGCCGAGCTCGATTTCAGCCTCGAGGTTTGCGAGGCGGTGATGGACGTGCTTCGCCCAACGCCCGACCACCAACTGATCCTCAACCTGCCCGCGACGGTCGAGTGCGCGACGCCCAACGTCTATGCCGACCAGATCGAATGGTTCGGCCGCAACATCCGGAACCGCGACACCGTCGCGCTCAGCCTGCACCCGCACAACGACCGCGGCACCGGCGTCGCCGCCGCCGAGCTCGGGCTGATGGCGGGCGCCGATCGCGTCGAGGGCTGCCTGCTCGGCAATGGCGAGCGCACCGGCAATTGCGACCTGGTGACGGTCGCGCTCAACATGTACACGCAAGGCCTTGATCCGAAGCTCGATTTTTCGGACATCGACGCGGTCGTCAACACCGTCAACTATTGCACGCAGCTCCCCGTCCACCCGCGCACGCCCTATGCCGGCGACCTGGTGTTCACCGCTTTCTCGGGCAGCCATCAGGATGCGATCAAGAAAGGCTTCGCCGCGCAGGAAGCCAAGAACGATACGCTGTGGGAAGTCCCCTATCTGCCGATCGACCCGGCCGATCTCGGGCGCAGCTACGAAGCGGTGATCCGCGTCAATTCGCAGAGCGGCAAGGGCGGCGTCGCCTGGGTGATCGAGCAGGACAAGGGCCTCAAGCTGCCCAAGCGGCTCCAGGCCGATTTCAGCCGTCACGTCCAGCGCCTCGCCGACGAGACAAGCCGCGAGATGAATGCGAGCGATATCTGGGGGCTGTTCGAGGCGACCTATCTCGCGCGTGACACGGATCGCTTCCGCTTGCTCGATTATACCGAGAGCGGGAGCGTCGGCGATCGCCTCTTTATCGGGCATGTCGCGGTCGATGGCGAGGAGCGCTCGATCTCGGGGCGCGGCAACGGCCTGATTTCGGGCGTGATCGCTGCACTTGGCGACACCACCGGGCCGCAGCTCGACGTCGTCGACTATAGCGAACATGCGATCGGCCACGGTGCCGATGCGCAGGCGGCGGCGTATGTCGAGTGCCGCACCGCTGGCGGGCAGACGGTATTCGGCGTCGGCATCGACGCCGACATCGCGACCGCGTCGGTCCGCGCCGTGCTCAGCGCCGCCAACCGCGCCTGATCCTCCCCGGCACGGGGAGGATCGCGCCTCACCGTGCCCGGATGATCTCGCACCCGACGGCCGCGTCGGGATAGATGTCGGGCTTCGACGTCCGCACCGTCACGCGTTCGACGCGCGAGTCGGCGAGACACAGCGCGGCGATCGCCTCGCACAGCGTTTCCTGGAGGTGGAAGTGCCGCCCGGCGATCAGCGCATGGACACCGCTTCGAACGAAATCGTAATCGAGCACGGCGTCGATCCGGTCCTCGCTCGGCGGGGTCGGATAGACCACCTCCATCCGCACCGAGACGATCACACGCTGCGGTGCGGCGAGTTCTTCGGGGTGGATCCCGAGCCCCATCGTGACCTCTAGGCCCTCGAGGACTGTGGTGAAGCGGGCGGTCATGCGCGGTCCTCGAACATTACGTCGCGGTCGCGCTTGAGGAAACGCTGGCCGCAATCGACGAATACATTCTGCCCCTCCAGCCCTTCGGCATCGAGCAGGAAACCCACCGCGCGTGCGATATCGCCGGGGTCGACCGGGCGTCGCAGCAGGTTCTTCGAGGCAGCGACAACGAACTCCGCCTCGCTCTGGTCGGCGCTCGGCAACGACAGGCCCGGCGACACCGCATTGACGCGGATCCGCGGGCCGAGGCCTTGCGCCAGCATCGTCGTCGCGCCGGTGAGCGCTATCTTGCCGCAGCTGTACGAGAAGAAGTCGGGATTGAGGTTGGCGACCTTCTGGTCGAGGATGTTGACGACCGCGCCCGCATCGAGATCGTCTTGCGAGGCGAGCGCGCTCGCCAGCAACACCGGCGCAGCGAGATTGACCGCCGCGTGCGTGCGCAGCGATGCCGCAGTGATGTCGGGCGGCGTATCATAGTCGAACAGCGACGCGCTGTTGACGAGCCCGCACAGCGGCCCGCCGAATGCCGTGCGTGCGGCAGCGAGAAGCGCCCCGGGAACGCCCGGATCGGCGAGATCGCCCGACACCACGATCGCGCCGGGTAGCTCGGCGGCGAGCGCATCGGCTTCGGCGCTCGAATGATGGTGATGGATCGCGACCCGCCACCCCTGCCCCGCAAGCTGTCGCGCGATCGTCGCGCCGAGCCGACGCGCCGCGCCGGTCACCAGAACGGTTCGCGCAGCGCTCATCCGCGCCCGATCAGCGCGAGCACTTCCTTGCGGCTGCGTTCGTCGTCGCGGAACACGCCCATCATCCGGCTCGTCACCATCGTCACGCCCGGCGTGCGCACGCCACGCGCGGTCATGCAGGCATGGCTCGCCTCGATCACCACCGCGACGCCGAGCGGCTTGAGGTTGGTCCAGATACAGTCGGCAACCTCGGCGGTCAGCCGCTCCTGCACTTGCAAGCGGCGCGCAAAGGCGTGGAGCACGCGTGCCAATTTGGAGATTCCCACGACATAATTGCCCGGCAGATAGGCGATGTGCGCCTTGCCGATGATCGGCGCCATGTGATGCTCGCAATGCGACTGGAAGGGGATGTCCTTGAGCAAGACGATCTCATCATAGCCGCCGACTTCCTCGAACACGCGCGACAGATGCTTGGCCGGATCGTCGGTATAACCGACGCAATATTCCTTCCACGCCCGCGCGACTCGCGCCGGCGTGTCGAGCAAACCCTCGCGCGTGGGATCGTCGCCCGTCCAGCGGATCAGCGTGCGAACCGCATCGGCAACCGCATCGGGCACCACAATCTTGCCGTCAGCGCCGACCTGAGTGCTGCCGAAATCTTCATCTTTACGTCCGTCCACGCTGCTTCCTTCGCGATCCACCCATGCAATGACCGTACGGCGGCTTGGGTTCGCCGTACTGCAACATGGAAATAGTCCTTATTTGCAACTCTACCGGGCGGCTTGCGCCATTGCACGCCCCCGCCGTTAGGTAATTTAGCCCATTGACTATGCCTCGCCATTTAACGAACCTGATCTTCGAAAACCGTCATCCGGCACAGACTGGAGGCGGCAGAGACAGGGGATGCCATCATGAAGAAATTCGAACTGCTCGCTGCGTCGGCGTTGGTCTCGCTCTACGCGTGTCCCGCAGCGGCGCAAGATACAAGTGCAACGGCGCCAGCCCCGCAAAGCGCGCCGTCGCGATCGACGCCGAGCAGCGCCAGCCAGGACAGCAGCGACGACATCATCGTTACCGCCGCAAAGCGCGAGCAATCCTTGCAGGACGTGCCGATCTCGGTTTCCGTGACCAGCCAAGCGACGATCGAACGGGCGCAGATCAGGGATCTGATCGACCTGCAGTCGGTCGTCCCCTCGCTCAAAGTGCCGCAGCTCAACGCAACCGGGCAGACGAACTTCATCATTCGCGGCTTCGGCAACGGCAACGGCAATGACGGTATCGAAAGCTCGGTCGGCGTTTTCATCGATGGCGTCTATCGCTCGCGCACGTCGTCGGCGCTCGACGATTTGCCTGAGATCGAACGCGTCGAAGTGCTGCGCGGCCCGCAGTCGACATTGTTCGGCAAGAACGTTTCGGCCGGCGCTATCAGCATCACGACGCGGCGCCCATCCTTTGCATGGGGCGGCAAGGCCGAGGTCAGCATCGGCAATTACGGGCTGATCAACCCTAAGGCGACGATCACTGGACCGATCACCGACACGCTCGCTTTCCGGCTTTCGGGCAGCGTCAATCAGCGCGACGGGTATTTCAGAAATCTGACGACCGGTGCGAAGATCAATGACCGCGATCGCGCCTCGATCCGCGCCGACATTCTGTTCGAGCCGTCGTCGGACTTCTCGGTCCGCGTCATCGGCGACTACAACCTCGTCAAGGAAGTCTGCTGCGGCGTCACGTCGATCTTCAACGGGCCGCGTACCCTTGCGATCGGGGCGGCGGGCTTCGCGATCTCCGACACGACCAAGATCTTCGACCGCAACGTCATCTTCAACACCGACCCTAAAAATCGCCTGCAAGGTAAGGGCATTTCCGGTGAGATAGACTGGAACCTCGGGATCGCGAAACTGACCTCGATCACCGCGTATCGCGAGCAAGTGAATGAGTCGAACCAAGACATTGATTTCACCGGCGCCGATGTCTCGAACAACATCACGGCAAACAAGATCAAGACGTTCACGCAGGAAGTGCGGTTGACGTCAAACAGCGACGGCCCGTTCAGCTGGCTGCTCGGCGGCTTTTACCAGCACGAAAACGTCGACACTGGCCGCGACATCCGTTTCGGCAAGGACATCCGCACTTTCGTGAACGGGCTGACCGGCGGGCCTGGGGGACTGATCTTCGCGCTCGAATCGCTCCAGCGCGCCACCAACCCTGCAATTACCCCCGGCAGCTATTATTTCACGCAAGGCCAAGGGATCTCTGATCGCTACAAGCTCAAGCAGGACAGCTATTCGATCTTTGGCCAGGCAGACTATAAGATCACAGATCGTCTCACCATCACAGGCGGGCTCGCCTATCTCAACGATCGCAAGGCCGCGGTATCCAACGTCGTCCTCAACGACCGTTTCTCGCTTCTGAACCTTGAAAATGTTCCCGGTCTGGGCGTTCTCCCATTTGCCGCGCTGCCTGCATCGATCTCGGGCTGCCTGCTGCAAAAGGGCTTCAATCCGGCGACGACCGCGGGCAACGTGCCCGTCAATTTGTTCGGCGCATCGCTCGGCTCCTCGCTGCCGGGTCCAGGCAGCGCACCCTGCCCAGCCTCGCCGGCCGGACTCAATCCATTCGGCCTCAACGCTCTCCAGTTCTTCTACGGCAACAGCCCTGCGCACGCGCCGATCAACTTCCCCAACGCGACGGAATCGGGCATTCTCAAGGGTGACAAGGTCACCTATGCGGCTCGCGCGGCGTACAATTTCGGGGTCGTGAACGCCTATATCAGTTACTCGACCGGCTGGAAGGCGGGTGCCTTCAACCTGTCGTCGGACAGCCGCCCACCGCTCAACGGCGTCGGACGCACCGCAGCACCGGAGAATGTTACCGTTTACGAAGCCGGACTGAAGGCCAGGTTCAAGGGCGGCTATTTCAACGTCGCGGTCTTCAAGCAGACCATCAAGGGTTTCCAGTCAAACGCGTTCACCGGGCTGGGTTACAGCCTGGTCAATGCCGGCCAACAATCTGTCAAAGGGTTCGAGATCGACGCCGCGTACAAGCCAATCTCGTGGCTGTCGCTCAACGGCGCGGTGACCTATCTCGATCCGAAATATGACAGCTTCACTGGCGCGGCGTGCGTTTCGTACGACACGGTGCGGTGCCCGATCAATCCGCTGACCGGCCTCATTCCTAATTTCCGCAACCTCACCGGGACGAAGCCGACGGGCATTCCCGAGTGGAGCTCGTCGGTTTCGGCGGTCATCTCGCACACCTTCAGCCCAAGCGTCAGCGCCTATCTGCGCGGCGAATACGACTATACCAGCAAGTTCCAGCTCACCGATACGGTGCCACCGGCGCTCAACACCTATGGCCAGAACAACGTGAATGCGAGCCTTGGCTTCACCTTCGAGAAGGCCAAGCTCGAGGCGATGCTGTGGGTTCGCAATTTGACGAAGGACAACCAGTTGATCAGCGCATTCCCGACGGTCGCACAGGATGGGAGCTATAGCGGCTATCCCAATCAGCCGCGGACCTATGGCTTGACGCTGCGCAAGGCGTTCTGATCGGTCGGTTGGAGCCCCCCGATGCAACCGAATGCCTGCGCCGTGCGCTGCATTGCTACAGACAAGGAGCGTAGCAATGACCGAACCAAAGAAGGGTGATCACGTCACCTGGAAATCGCACGGCGGCACGGCACACGGCGTGGTCGAGAAGAAGCAGACCAAACCGACCACGATCAAGGGGCACAAAGTCGCCGCAACACCCGAGAATCCCGAGTTCATTGTTAGGAGTGACAATGGCGGAAAGGCAGCGCAC
Source organism: Sphingomonas glacialis (assembly GCF_014653575.1). Taxonomy (GTDB): domain Bacteria; phylum Pseudomonadota; class Alphaproteobacteria; order Sphingomonadales; family Sphingomonadaceae; genus Sphingomonas; species Sphingomonas glacialis. The sequence continues at coordinate 514,905 of NZ_BNAQ01000001.1, forward strand.
AAGAGCGCAGCGCTAACGAAGGCGTGAAACCGATGTCGGTTTTAACGGCACATCAGGAAGGACAATCTATGGCCAAGACCCCAACCGCAAAGAGCGACGCCCCCAAGACTGGCGGCATCTTTGCGCCCATCACGCCTTCGGCCGACCTCGCCGAGATCGTCGGCGCGGACAAGCTGCCGCGGAGCGAAGTGATCAGCAAGGTCTGGGCGTACATCAAGCAGCATGAGCTCCAGAACCCGGAGAACAAGCGCGAGATCGTCGCCGACGAAAAGCTGAAGAAGATCTTCGGCAAGGACCGGGTCACGATGTTCGAGATGAACAAGCATCTCGCTGGCCATATGAAGGCCTGAGCGCTTCCACACAGTTTAGCACCATGGCACCGACACTCCTCACGGACTGTCGGTGTCTTGCGTTTGAGCGCCTTCGAATGATCGGCCTGCCATCGGGCAGAAACCGCGTCTTCGCGGCGATGGATCAGCCCGCGAGTTTTGCCGCCGCGTTCACGACAGCGCGCGCCGCGGTCGCCTCATTGGCTTCCGCCATCGCTTCCCACGCATAAGCCGACCGCTCGTGCATCTCGCGACGGTTGGCGAGCGTGGTCTTCTGCGCGGCTTCACGCTGCGCAGCGGCGTTGGCGCGGTAGGTTTCGCTGGGTGTCATAGGATTTCACGATTCCGCGGGCGGCGATCCGCCCGTCTCATTAGGTTGCGGCAAGCAAGGGTGGTCTGGCGTGCGTTCAGCTATCGCGGCGCTCCAAACCCCCGTCGGACGACAATGGTGCCCCCGAGTGGATTCGAACCACCGGCCTGCGGTTTAGGAAACCGTCGCTCTATCCACCTGAGCTACGGGGGCTCCGGGGATGTCCCTAGATTTGCAGCGCCCCCAGGTCAATCTCGATCACATCACAGCCCGTGCAGAGTTGAGTTGCACGCGGCCTGTCAGCGGTAGGCGTGAACGATCATGCGACGGGTTTTCAAGTCTGCTCGCGGCAACCACGAAACTGCATGAGGCTTGCCGGCAATCGTGACGTCGATCCGCGAAAAACCCAGGCGCTCGAGCAGCAAGCGCACCAGCGCGGGATTGGGCGCCCAGAAATTGGTCGGATCCCCGCCGAGCTCGTGGCTCTGGATGAAACGTGCCAACGGCGCCTTGGTATTGATCATCGTCGTCTCGGTTTCGACGACCAAATGATCGCGGCACATTGCCGCGGCCGCCTCGAGATGGCGGTAGATGTCGGTGACGTGATACAGGACGCCGAGGAACAGCACGACATCGAACTGACCGAACTTTTCGGGCGTCAGACCCAATGGCTCGACGTCGAACGAGCGGACCTTGGAGCCAAGCCGGGAATGAATGAAATCAAAGCCGTCCTTGGTGCCCCAGCCCGGCCCGGACCAGCAGAAATGATCGGTCGCCAGCACATCCGCGGCACCGCGTCGCTCAGCCTCGAACGAGAAATACCCATCCCAAGCGCCGATATCGAGCACGCTTTTGCCGGTCAGGTCATCGGGCAGGATCGCCGCGGCCTCGCGCCGGAGAATCGCTTCGGACTTATAGCCCTTGATCGATTCACCGTCGGGCAAGTCGAACGAATGAAACCATTGAATGCCATGCGCTACGCAATCAGCTAGATTCGCCACTTACGGTATTCCCTGCTTTTATCGGTTACGTCGCGATAGGTTTCGAACGAGGTGCCAAGGCTCGCAGCATTGGCGGAGGATCGAGCCCGGCGGCCCCTGCGGTGCCGTTGGTCTGAACCATAGCTGCCGGGGCGGGGCAACCGCAAATCCGCTCTAACCAACGCTGCGCACGATGTTTGTATCACGGGCAGGTCACCAAGCAAAACACGCCAGCCAGCGCCCGCAATAGGGTCAGCCGCACCCGACTGCCGTAACAAACCCGGTCAGTTCACCGATCGGGGCGGGACGACTGGCAGGGGTAGCGCGGCGATCGGGACGCCGTCGTCGATCAACGCCTTCGCCTCCGCCACCGTGGTTTCTCCGTGGATCGGTGTGGACGCCGTCTCCCCGACATGCATCGCACGCGCCTGGTCGGCAAAACCGCGTCCGACCCATTGCGAGGTTTCAAGCATTTGCGCCTGTGCAGAGGCCAGAGCGTGCAGCGCGGCCTTGATTGCTTGCGGCGTGGGTTGCGCTGGCGAATCCGGCTTGGTGACGGCGATCGCGCTGCGGCTATTCCCCTTGGCGCCGACGTTGGGCGCCATCACGGCCTTGGTCACCGTCCGATCGCCGCAGATCGGGCACGCCAGAAGGCCGCTTTCCTGCTGGTCCTCAAACGCGCGGCTCGACCCGAACCACGCCTCGAACACGTGCGTCTTCGAACAGCGCAAATCGAACACGATCACGCCGACGTGACCTCGGGGATCGGGCGACGGTGCGCGAGAACCGGAATCCGCGCTCGCACATCGGCGATACGGACCGCGTCAATCTCGGCAAAACCGAGCCCCGCCGCGTCGCCCATGTCGAGGATCACCTCGCCCCATGGATCGACGACGAGCGAATGGCCGTAGGTCTCCCGTCCGTCCTGGTGCGTCCCGCTCTGTGCAGCGGCGACGACATAGGCGCCCGCCTCGATCGCGCGTGCGCGGAGCAGCACATGCCAGTGTGCGGCACCGGTCGGCCTGGTAAACGCCGCAGGCACCGCAAGCACCGTCGCGCCGGCGTCGCTCAACGCGCGATAGAGATCAGCAAAGCGAAGATCGTAGCAGATCGACAGGCCAAGCGCTCCTGCCGGTGTCTGCGCGACAACGGCGCCCGCGCCCGGGGCATAGCTCGCCGATTCGCGCCAGCTCTCCCCGCTCGGCAAATCGACATCGAACAGATGAAGCTTGTCGTAACGCGCGCGGATCGCGCCGCTATCGTCGATCACGAATGCGCGGTTCGCGAGCCGACCGTCAGGGCCGAGCACCGCAAGCGATCCGAGATGGACCCAAAGGCGATGCTCCGCCGCGGCCGATCGCACGGCCGACAGCACCGGGTCGTCCTCCTCGCGGCGGAGGTGCTGCGCCGCACGGCCGCGGTCCCGATCGACCAGCCCCGACATTTCCGGGGTAAACAGCATCGCCGCACCGGCCGCGGCGGCGTCCGCAACGGCCGATACGATCGTCCTGGCGTTGGCGGCGGGATCGATCCCGCTCGTCATCTGCGCCAGCGCGATCTTCATGCCGCCAGCAGCGCGTCCAGCTTGCCCGCGCGCTCGAGCGCGGCGAGATCGTCCGATCCGCCGACATGCTTCCCGTCGATGAAGATCTGCGGGACGGTAGTGCCGCCATTGGCACGTTCGAGCATTTCGGCACGCTTGGGACCGCCCATCGTGATGTCGAACTCCTCGGGCGTGGCGCCCTTCGAGGCGAGCAGCTTCATCGCACGCGCGCAATAGGGACAGAAGGCTTTGGTATAGATTTCGATCTTTGGCATCGATCAAAGATGTGGACGCAAGGCGGTGTTGTCAATCAGCGAGCGTCGCGCGCGTCGTCGAGGACGCGCGCCCAGCACAGGATCGAGACCTTCGCGGCCCCCGCGCGCAAGAGGACGCGTACGCACGCATCGGTGGTGGCGCCGCTGGTATAGATGTCGTCGATCAGGACGACCGTCTTGTCGCGCAGGCAGGCGTGCGGATCGACCACGCGAAATACCCCCGCCACTGCCCGCGCCCGTGCCTTGGCGCCCATACCGCGCAGCGGCGGTGTGGCCCGCACGCGGCGAAGCAGAAGCGGATCGTTCGGCACGTCGCATGCAATCGTCAGCGCGTGCGCAATCAGCGCCGCCTGGTTGAAGCCGCGCGACCATAAGCGCCAGCGATGCAACGGCACCGGGATCAGCAACGCCGCATCGGCGGGCATCAGCCGCGCCATTTGCCGCCCGACGGTCTCGGCGAGGGCGGTGCGGCCACCATATTTCAGGCGGAGCGCAACGGTGCGCGCGACTTCGCCATAAGCGACTGCGGCGTGGATGCCGGCATGGTCGGGCAGGTCGGCGAGGCACCGCGCACAGAACGCGTCGTCGCCGCGATCATAGGCGAACGGACCGTTGCATCCGGCACACCAGGGCGGCGCTAGAAAGCGCAATTTGCCCCAGCACTCGGCGCAGAACTGATGGTCGTCGCCCGTTACGCCGCCACATCCCGGGCAGCGCGGCGGAAGCGCGAAATCGGCGACGAAGCGCAAGGGGATAAGCCAGGGCGACACGCCGGCCCTTGTCGCGCGGCCTCGCCAGCGGCACAAGCGCGGCAATGAGCGTCCCCGATATCTTCGACCGCGATGCGCGCCGCCTTCGCCGCGACCGCGCCGCCCCCGGCTTTGCCGCGTTCGATTTCCTGCGCACGGCGATGCTCGACGGGATCACCGAGCGATTGGCGAGCGTGACGCATCGCTTCACCGACATGCTCGATCTCGGCTGCTTCGACGGCGCGCTGCAAGGCCCCGAAGGCGCGACCGTCACGCGCTGCGACGCGGGCGCGGCGTTCGCGGCGCGCGCAGGCGGCATACAGGCGGACGAGGACCGGCTCCCCTTTGCCGCCGGCGCGTTCGACCTGGTCGTCTCGGTGGGCGTGCTCGACAGCGTCAACGATCTGCCGGGTGCTTTGACGCTCGCGCGGCGTGCGCTGCGGCCCGATGGGCTGTTCCTCGCGGCGTTTTGCGGGATGGGTACGCTGTCGACGCTGCGCGCGGTCCTGCGCGAGGCCGAAGGCGATCGCCCCGCGGCGCGGATCCATCCGCAAATCGACGTGCGATCAGCGGGGGACTTGCTGATGCGCGCCGGCTTCGCGCTCCCGGTTGCCGATATCGAGCCGCTGAGCGTGCGCTATCGCGGCATCGGTGGCTTGCTCCGCGATCTGCGCGGGATGGGCGGCACCAACATCCTGCGCGACCGCACCCCGTTACGCCGCGACACGCTCGCGCGCGCGGCAGACCTGTTCGCGGCGCGCGCGGAGCCCGACGGCAAGACCGTCGAGCATTTCGATATCGTCTATCTTACCGGCTGGTCCCCTGCCCCGTCGCAATCCAAACCGGCGCGACGCGGCAGCGCGACCGCATCGATGGAGGGCGTGCTCGGGCGACCGGCCGGCAGCGCGCACTTAGCCGATCATCCCGTCGCCAATCCCCTTGGCGAGCATCCGTCCGATCGCATCGAACAGTGAGTCCATCGCGACGGGCTTGAACAGCACTTCGTCGGCCCCCTCGGCAAGGCATCGCTCGCGCAGATCGACCGCAGTATCGGCGGTGAGGACGATGACCGGCAGATCGGCCTTTGCGTCGCCGCGCCCGCGGATGCGGCGCAATGTCTCAAAGCCATCCATCCCCGGCATGCGCAGGTCGAGCAACACGATCACGAAGTCTTGAGTGTCGATCAGCGCGAGACCGGCTTCGCCGCTCTCGGCACCAGTCATGGTTGCGCCCGCGACATCGAGCATGTCCTTCACAACACGGCGATTCATTGGGTCGTCTTCGATGAACAGAATATTCATCACACCATAGCCAAGCGATTAAAGGGGTAGGACACATACGACATTACGGAATCTCTATTTCATGCCGCTTGAGTGACACGGGTGAATACGGTGCGACCATCATCGGGGGCGCTGTCGAACAACACCGCCGCAAGCGCAACACCCGCGATCGGTTTGGCGACAAGCTGATCGATCCCTGCGACGGAAAAACGGACACGGTGCGCTTCATCGGGTGCAGGCCACAACAATGTCGTCCGTACGGGACAGCTACCGAGCGTGGCAAGTGCCGCATCGAGATCCGGCTCGGCCGTGATCGTGCCGTCATCGATCAGCACATGGGCGACACCGCCCTCCCCGATCCGGGCGACCGCTTCGTCAACCGACGACGCGAACACGATCTCGCCCGCGCGCGCGGCGAGCACGGCGCGCAACATGCTTCGCGAAATGGGGTTGCGGTCGAGAATGAGGAGTGCGGTCGCCTCCACGGCCGGATCCACCGCGACCGCCGCGGGGGCTGCAGCCAGTCGTAACGGCAGTTCGAGCGTAAAGGTCGACCCACTTCCGACTGTGCTCGTGACGCCGATCGCGCCGTCCATCGCCTCGGCCAGGTTCAGACAGATGGCAAGGCCAAGACCCGTACCGCCGAATTGCCGCGTCGTGCCCGCATCGACCTGTCGGAACGATTCGAAGATGATGCCGAGCTTGTCGGCGGGAATGCCGATCCCGCTGTCGGTGACCGCGATCGCCAGAACCGAATCCCTCGCCGATGCGGCAAGCCGGATTTCACCCGCCGCGGTGAACTTCAGCGCATTCGACAACAGGTTGAAGGCGATCTGCCGCACGCGCGCGGCGTCACCGACCACGTGATCGGGGCAACCGTCGAGGTCGAGCACGAAGCGCACGCCCTTCGCACGCGCTTGCTCCTCCCACAGCCGTGAGACGTCGCGCAGCGTAGCCTTGAGATCGTACGGCACGTCTTCGAGCGTGAGGTTGCCGGTTTCCATCTTCGCCACATCGAGAATGTCGTCGACGAGGGCCCGCATCGAGACGCCCGCACCGTGGACGACGCCGATCCGATCCCGCAACGAATCGGTTAGCGTCCGGTCGGCGAGCATCACCTGCGTCATGCCGAGGATGCCGTTGAGCGGCGTCCGGATCTCGTGGCTGGTCGTCGCGAGAAATTCGGTCTTGGCGGCGAGCGCCTTGGCGAGCGCGGCGTTGGTCTTGGCAAGGTCGACGTTGGCAGCGCGCACCTCGTTGCGGCTGCGGCGGATAGTGATCAAGCCGAAAGCGAGCATCGCCATGATGATCAGCGTCGCGACCGCGGCGCCACCGAAGATCGTTTGCTGAGTGCGGGCACGCAGCTTCGCATCGTCGATGTTGCGCTGCAGTTGCGCGCGCCGGAGCTTCTCGAGGTTGAGCTCCTGGCTCGCGAAATCGAACCGCGCGGCGGCGAGCGCGGTGTTGGCCGAAGCGGCCAACTCGGACGTCTTGTCGTCGAGCGCCTTGAGCGCCTCGAGATGGATCAGCGCCTGCGCCTGATTCCCGGCCTGTTTGAAGATGTCATAAGCGGTCTGATGCGCCTCGCGAACGTCGAGCGTGGGGGCTTCGGGATCGACATTGACGAGGGCGCGCGTGATCAATCGTTCGGAGAGCGTCAAATGGTCGCGTAATCGAGCGGACCAAGCGGAGAGCACAAGAAATTGATTGCGATCGGCGAGCGCTTCCGCGCCACGCGATAATTCCGCACCCTGCGCAATCGTCTGGTCTGCGGCACGCACTTGCCCCTCGAGGAGCTCGACGCGGGCTATGTTCCGCAATGTTTTAGCGGTGAGCAAAGAACTCTTAAGACTGCGAGTGATAATCAGCGTAGTCTGGAACTCGGCCAAAGCACTCTTGAATCGACCCAGTTCCTTTAAAGCATTACCACGATTATTGTGGATTGAGTAAAGTAGCTGCGGGTCACCGTCAAATACGTCTAGAGCCTGGCCGTAATACCTCAGTGCAGTTTGGTTGTCATTTGCCTCTTGATATAGAATTCCGATACAAATCAAGGCAATAGAACGGCTTCGCGTCTCGCCAACCTCGTGAAAAATCTGGTGAGCTCGTTGATAAGACGATAAGGCACCTGCCACGTCCGCCGTCGATGTTTGGAAACCGCCCTTGGAAAGCAGTAAATCACCATTTAATTTGGTGACAGGCCCTGCAGTTGAAACAAGCGCTATCGCACGATCGATGAGAGGTGTCGCGCGGCCGCTTTCATTGAGTTGGAGATAGGCTTCGCCCTGCAACCATAGCGCGGTTGCGACTCCAATCGCTCGGTTGCGCCCACTCTTGCGGGAAGCCAGCGCCTCTGCCCGTCTCGCAAGTTCGATAGCTTGCGCGGGAGCGACGACCATCTTGGATTTAGCTTCTGCTGTCAAAGCCTCAAAGCTAGCGGACGTAGATTGAAGATCACGAGCGCCAGCCTGATGAGCGACGAAACCAGCAGCAATCGCCACCGCTACCAAAATCGCAATCGCGCGTAGGAAGGGCCGCCACATTATCGGTATGATATTATATGAAGTGTTAAAAGCGCGCTAACTTCTAAATTTTGAAGGTTCAGGCACTTTTCCAGAACGCTGCCGAACGCTGGAACATCGACTTGCGCGGATCCTCTGCCGGGCGCTCGCGGTAATCGTGGAGGAAGCGCCGGAAGGCATCAATCGAGACCGGGCGGCTGATCAGATATCCCTGGATCATGTCGCACCCCATCACCGATAGGAGCGCCATCGCCGCTTGGGTCTCGACGCCTTCGGCCGTCACTTCCATGTCGAGCGCATGCGCAAGGTCGATCGTCGACCGCACGATCAAAGGATCGCGATTGCTGCTGGTCAATTGCAAGACAAACATCTTGTCGATCTTGAGCTCGCGCGCCGGCAGCTGTTTGAGATAGGCGAGCGACGAAAGCCCCGCCCCATAATCGTCGATCGCAATTACGATGCCTTGATCAGCCAGAATCTGCAGATTGGCGATGGCGCATTCCGGATCGCGAATGACGGCGGTCTCGGTGATCTCAAAGCCGATCTTGACGCCGCCTTCGCGCACCGCGGCGCATGCCGTTTCGACGAAATGCTTGTCGCCGAGCAACTGGCCGGAAATGTTGATGAAGATCGTCAGGTCATGGCCGTCGGCGGCGAGCACGCGCTGGTCGCGGATCACCTCATCGATCGTCCAAAGCGTCAGTGCGGAAATTTGCCGAGCTTCCTCGGCGACCGTGATGAAGTCACCGGGCAGGATCAATCCGCGAGTCGGGTGCTGCCAGCGAACCAGTGCCTCGGCGCTGGTGATTTCCTGCTTACGAACATGCACCTTGGGCTGATACTGGAGGAACATCTCGCCACCGGCGATGGCACGCGGCAGCTCGCGCGTCAGTGTCAGCCGATCGAACGCGGCAGTGCCCGCCGACAGATCGCGCAGGACGGTGTCCTGATCGGCATGGGTATCGTCGAGCGCCCCTTCGGCTTCTTCGACCAAGCGGACGTCTTCGGTCGTACCACGCGGCGCCCCGGCTGCCCCCACCAGAATCTCGAAAGCGTGCAATTCGGTGTCGATGTCGAACGGTCGCGCCGTTGCCTCTCGCAACTTTGCAACAGCAGCTTCAAGCGCTCCGAAGCCATCACCGATAAACGCCACTTCGATCGTAGCACGACCAATCGCCAGGCTCGACGCCTCGGGCAACGCCACCGCAATACGCGCCTCGAGTTCGCGCGCGAGGTCTTCGGCGCGGGTTGGCCCGAGATGACGGCGCAGCGCGGCAAAATTTCCGATCTGGACGAGGCACACGAACTGCCATGCACCGATCCGGACAGGCGCCGCGCCGCGTTGCAGACCACGTTTTACGTTGGTGCGGCGCGAGGGTGCGACGCTGGCCACGGTAGTGGCGCCATCGGCAGCACCGCGTGGCGATGAACCCCGGGCCGGACGCCGGGGAGGAAGGTGAGGTTGCAGGATGCGCGCCATGACACTGGGCTAACCGCCAGCATTGAAAGAACAGTTAAGGCACACCCGGAACGAGGCCGACCGGGCAAAGTCTGATTGATTCATCGTTAACAGTGCATTAAGGATGTTTTGCATCCAACTGGATGCGTATGGGAGAAAAGTAATGTTGCGTTTTATCCTCGCGATGATCTACGGCGAAAACGCTCGCCCCTTCTAAACCTCGTTCCGACCCGACACGAACGAAATCAGGTCCTTTTTGGAGCGAGTTATCGGCAGTGTCGGGTCATCTCTTCCTAGACCTCATATTCGAAGTGAAGATTGCCCAATATAAAACTGCGTACCCGATGATCGTTTCTGATCTGGCGGACGCACTAGATTTCAGTTCGGCCGACACTTCGGCCAACAAATAATTTTTTGTGGCGTTTAACGCAACGCCTCTATCAACCGCCGCATAAACGCTGCGCCGCGCTCGAATTGAGCGACCTCCAGATACTCATCCGCTTGATGCGCCTGCTCGATCGAGCCCGGCCCGCAGATGATCGTCGAAAACCCCGCACCCTGAAATTGCCCGGCTTCGGCTGCATAGGGCACGACACGCGCCGGACCATTGTCTCCAGCCAGGCGCCGCGCCAGCGTTTCGGCCGCACCACCGGGCTCGGGCGCGAACGAAGGCGTTGCGGAGCGACGCGCGACGACGACACCGGCGTCGGCAAACCGCGCCTTGAGCGCCCGATCTTCCTCCGCGCAGGCCGCAAGGAACGGCGCGATGATCGTATCGGGATCCTGCCCCGGCGGCGTCCGCAGATCGAAGGTGAAGCCGCACTCGCGTGCCAGGATGTTCACCGCAGTCCCACCCTGCATCAGGCCGATCGTGAGGGTCGCATGCGGGGGGTGATAGAGCGATTCGGGATCGGGATGCCGCTCGAACGATTCGGCCAGTACGCGCAACTGGGTCATGAGCCCAATCGCGACCATATTGGCCGAGACTCCGAGGTGCGTCAGGCTCGAGTGCGCCTCGTGCCCCGTCACCGTCACGCGCCAGGTCGAAATGCCCTTATGGCCGCTCACGACCTCCATATCGGTCGGCTCGCCGACGATGACGGCGATTGGCGCCGGCAGCTCGGCGACCAGTGCGCGGATCATCGACGGCGCGCCGAGGCAGCCAACCTCCTCGTCATAGGAGAAGGCCAGATGCAGCGGCCGAGCGGTTTCGCCGCGCGCAAAGGCCGGGACCGCCGCCAAAGCCAGCGCGAGAAAGCCCTTCATGTCGCATGTCCCGCGACCGTAAAGCCGCTCGCCACGGCGTGTCAGCGTAAAAGGATCGCTCGCCCACGCCTGCCCGTCGACGGGCACGACATCGGTGTGCCCTGACAGGACCACCCCGCCCGGCACGGCCGGCCCGACCGTTGCGTAGAGATTGGCCTTCGAACCATCGGCATTCGCGACGCGACGCGACTCAACGCCGAGGCCGCCGAGGTACGCCTCGACATACTCGATCAGCCTGAGATTCGAATCGCGCGATGTGGTGTCGAAACCGATCAGCGCTTCGAGATGCGTCAGCGCGGCGGTTTGCAGGTCGTCGGAAAGGTCCATCGGCCAATCCTAGGCGTCGAGCGCACCGCTGCCAATCACCCGGCCTTGGCTTCCTCCCAGCCCCCGCCGATCGCCTTGAACAACGCCGCCGTGTCCTGCCGCAACTGCGCGTCGCTCGCGACGAGTTGCTCGCGCGCGCTGAGCACGGTGACTTGCGCGTCGATCAGCGCGTTCTGCGCAACGAACCCTGCGCTATATTGCGCATAGACCGCATGGTTGGTCGCTTCCGCATCGGCGACCGCGCGACGCAATGCCGCGTTGCGCCGTCGCTCGGCGTCGATCCGCGCGAGCGGATCCTCGACATCGCGCAACGCGCCAAGCACCGTTGCCTGATATTGGAGATACGCCTGTTCGCGGTCCTCCTTGCGGACGCCGACCGTCGCGCGACGCCGGCCCCAGTCGAGCAGCGGAAACGTCACGCCGCCGACGCCCGTTGCCTGAATGCTGTCGCGCGAGAACAGCGAGGCGAGCGACGTCGACAGGAGCTCCGCCATCCCGGTGAGTTTGAACTTGGGATACAGATCGGCCACCGCGACACCGATATCGGCGGTCGACGCCGCGAGATTGCGCTCGGCCATGCGAATATCGGGACGCCGCCGCAGCAAATCCGATGGCAGCCCTGCCGGCACGACGGGCATGGCCTGCAATGGCGGTAACGGCGCGGTCAGCTCGGCGGTCAGGCTTTCAGGTTGCGCGCCGAGCAGGATACCCAGCGCGTGGATGCGGACGCGCACATCCGCGCGTAGCGGCTCGAGCCGCGCTTCGAGCGTGGTGATCTGCTGCTGTTGACGCGTCACGTCGATCTGCGGCGAGAGCCCGACCTTGGCGACATTGCCCGCGATCTGCAGCGATCGACGCTGTCGCCCGAGTTCGTCCTCGACCACTGCGATCTGCGCTTGATCGAGCCGCATCGCGAAATAGGCCTGCGCCACTTCAGCGCCGAGCGTGACCGCGGCATCGCGTTGCGACCAGATCGCGGCGTCGGTGCGCGCCAGAGCGCCCTCGACGCTCCGCCGGCCGCCGCCGAACAGATCAATCTCCCAGCTCGCATCGAAGCCTGCGGCATAGGTGGTGATGCCGCTGCCCGGCAGCGCGATTCCCCCCGAGCTCCCCGAACCCCCCGCGCCGCCGCCCGAGAACAGGCTGGCGAGCGAGGAGAAGCCGGCATTCTTGCTGAACTCGACATGCGTCACATTGCCCGTCGCATCGACCGTCGGCTTGCCGATCGCGTGCGCCGCGATTTCCTGCAGCCGGGCCTGGCGGACGCGCGAGCCGGCGATCGCGATGTTCGGACTGTCCTTCAGCGCGCGCTCGACGAGCGAGGTCAGCGTCGGATCGCCGAACGCGGTCCACCAATGCGCCGGGTCGATCGTCGCGCCGGGCGCGGCGGCTTGCGGCTCGCTGAAGGCGGGCGGCACCGCCATTTCGGGCGCGTGATAGTTCGGGCCAACGGTGCAGCCGGCGAGCAGAGTCGCGCCCAGCAGCGCAGTCGTGACGAGAGAGCGGGTCAATGGGCCATGCCTCCACCGGAGCCACCGGACTTGCCGGAGCGCATAAAGAAGACGACCGGGGCTATGCAGAGCACCACGATCATCAGGGAATGAAAGACGTCGAGGAACGCCAGCATCGACGCCTGGCGCTGCACCGTCTGATAGAGCACCGCGAGCGGCGTCGTCGTCGGATCCCCTACCCCGCCAAACGCGCCCCCCGCCTTGGCGAGCCACTCGTTGTAATTGGGGTTGAGCGGGCTCAGGCCGTTGACCAGTTCCGACTGATGACGCTGCAAGCCCGACGCCAGCAGCGTCTGCGACGCCGAGATGCCGATCGACCCGCCAAGATTGCGCGCGACGTTGAGCATGCTCGACGCTTGCGCGGTCTTGTTCTGCGGCAACCCGACATAAGCGACCGCGCTGATCGGGACGAACAGGAACGGCAGCCCCATCGCCTGATAGAGCCGCGCAACGCCGGCATCGAGGAACGTGATGTCGGCATTGAGGTGCGTCATATTCCACAGCGCGAAAGCCTGGACGAGCAGCGCCGGGAAGAGCAGCAGCCGGACATCGACGACGCCCGACAGCCGACCGGCGAACGGCACCATCACGAGCGTCGCCACCCCGCCGAACGTCAATGCGAGCCCTGCCTGGAACGACGTGTAGCCCAGCACCTGCTGCAACATCTGCGGAATCAGCTGCGTCGTGCCGAACAGGATCATGCCGGTCACACCCATCACCAGCAGCGTTAGCGAGAAATTGCGGTTCTTGAGCAATTTCAAGTCAAGCACGGGCTCGGGGTGGTTGGTTTCCCAGAAGGCGAGCGCGATCAACGACAGCGCCGAGATCGTCGCGGTGGTGATGATCAGCCCGCTCGAAAACCAGTCCTCGCGCTCGCCGCGATCGAGTGTCAGCTCGAAGAAGCCGAGACCGAGCGCAATCAGCAGGATGCCGATATAATCGACACGGATGCCGCGCTTGAGCAACTTGGCGCGATCGTCCTTGATCGCCTTCGGCTCGTCGACGAACAGATTGACGAGGAAGAGCGACACGATGCCGATCGGCACGTTGATCAGGAACACCCAATGCCAGCTCGAATTCTCGGTGATATAGCCGCCGAGCGTTGGCCCGAGCACTGGCCCCACCACCACCACGATCGCGAAGGCCGCAAATGCCATCCCGCGCAGTCGGGGCGGAAAGGTATCGGCAAGCATCGATTGCTCGACCGGCGCGAGGCCGCCACCGCCGATCCCTTGCAGCACACGCGCGATGACCAGCGTCGACAGGTTCGGCGCCAGGCCGCACATCAGCGACGACAGGGTGAACAGACCGATCGAAATCATGAAATAGCGTTTCCGCCCGATCACGTCGGACAGCCAGCCGCTGATCGGGATGATGATCGCATTGGCGACGAGGTAGCTGGTCAGCACCCACGTCGCCTGGTCGTTGGATACCGACAGGCCGCCGGCGATGTGATCGAGCGCGACGTTGGCGATCGAGGTGTCGAGCACCTCCATGAAGGTCGGGATCGAGATGATCGCGACGATCAGCCACGGGCTGTAGCTGCCCGCCGCCGATCGTGTCGGATCCCATCCATCCGCGCGTTTCCCGGTCTTTGCCGGGGCGGCGGCCATCTTAGCGGACCTTGACCGTCGGGACGACCGACATGCCCGGCCCCAGCGGATATTTGCGCGGATCGGGACCGTTCTTGAGGTCGAACTCGATCCGCACGGGTACGCGCTGGACGACCTTCACGTAATTGCCCGTGGCGTTCTGCGGCGGCAGGAGTGCGAAAGCCTGGCCGGCGCCGCGCTGGATCGAATCGACATGCCCCTTGAACTTGACGTCGGGATAGGCGTCGACCTTGATCTCGACCGGTCGGCCGATCGTCATCAACTGCAGCTGGGTTTCCTTGAAATTGGCGGTGACCCAGATGTGGTCGGGAACGATCGCCATCAGCTGCGTGCCCGGCCCGACATAGGAACCGACATTGACCGAGCGGTTGACGACCTGACCCGACACCGGTGCGACGAGGCGGTTGTCGCCCAGCGTGACCTTGGCTTGCTGGACCGAGGCGCGGCGCGCTTCGATCACGGCTTGCGCAGCGGCGACCTGGCGGCGTGCGACGGTGATGTTGGCGGCGGCGCTGTCGATCTGCTGGCGCGCGGCGGCGGCATCGGCTGCGGTCGATCGTGCGGTTGCGCGCGCGGCGTCGAGCTGCTGCGCCGCGACGGCATTCGGATCGAGCCGCACCAGTGCCTGGTAGCGGGCGAGATCCTGTTGCGCCTTGGCCGCCGTGGCGAGCGGGCTACGCGCCTGTGCTGCCGCCTGATCGCGGCTCGCCTGCGCTGCGGTGACTTGCGCGCGCGCTTGCTCGTATTGCGCCTGCGCCTGCTTTACGTTCGCGTCGGCTTCGGCGACCTGCGCCTCGGGGCCCGACGGCTCTATTACCGCGAGCAGGCGACCGGCCTCGACGTGCCGGTTGTCGATATCGGCAACCGACTTGAGCGTGCCGGCGACCTTGGGCGAGATGCGCACGATATGCGCATCGACGAACGCATCGTCGGTCGTCTCATACTGGCGCGCGTCGAGATAATAGAACGTGCCGCCTATCGCGATGACCGCGACGACAATCACGAGAATGATCCAAAACAGCGGTTTGGTGAAGATCGACGGCTTCTTCGTCTTGTCATCGGACGAATCATCATCCTGCGACGCATCGCTGTCGCCCGCATCGTCCTTGGTATCGCCCTTTTGCACATGGGCCGACGCACCGTCTTCGTCGCCTTGCCCATTCGTGGGCTTGCGATCTTCGGCGTCGTCGGACTTTCGGGCGGTGCTCTGGTCTTCGCTCATGGAAGTTCCTGTCGTTCGGCAATCAGTTGGTCGAGAATGGCGTCGGTATTGGCCGCGATCCGGGCTGCAAGCAGCGCGATCGCCGCCGAGTCGATGTCGCGGCGTTGCAGCAATTTGAGGACCGTCGCGCGCGAGCCACGGAGCACGATCACCTGGCCCATCAGCGTGATCGCGGTGACTTGCGCGACGGTGGCGTCGCGGCGGGCGGTCGCGATGCAGATCAGCTCGACCAGCATGGCCAGCATCCGCCCCATCAATCCGCCATAGATGCGCTCGAAGGCTTCGGTTGGTTCCATCTGCTCGCGCATGATGAACAGCGAATACATCGCGCTCTTCGGCCCCGTCATCGTATCGATGAAGCGCCGGATCATGCCATGCAGCAAGGCGCGCGCCTGATCGGGAGTCAGCCCCGCGGGCACCTCATCGATCGAAAGCGTTGCCTCGAAGTCGGTGCCGATCTGCGCGGCAATATAATCCGCGGCGGCGAGATAGAGGCCTTCCTTGCCACCAAAATGGTATGTGATCGACGACATGGCCGTCCCCGCCTTCGCGGCGATGCTACGCGTGCTCGCACCTTCCAGGCCCTTGCTGGCGAATTCTGCGATCGCGATTTCGAGGAGGCGTTGTTGAAGCACCCGGCGCCGTTAATTCGTTCGAACGAACAGGGCAAGAGCAATCTTTCGTTACGCAAGAACACGGACGATCGACCGTGGTTCCGACGTCAGGCGGCGATTTTGTCGGTGCGCTTGGTCGACGCGGGGTTTGAAAACACCATCGCATCGTCGACCGAGCCGAAGCGCAGCGTCAGCAAGTCTCGCGCATAGTTCTGATGCAGCCGCCACGGCGACTTGTCGCCCTGCTTGGGGAACCGCGCCATTGCCCGCGTGACATAGCCCGAAGTGAAGTCGAGGAACGGCTTGGGCTCGGGCAGCGCACCTTCGAGCGTTGGCGTCGCCTGGCGAAGGCCGCGCGTCTTCATCGTGTTGAGCAAGCGACAGACATAGCCGCAGGTCAGGTCGGCCTTCAGCGTCCACGACGCATTGGTATAGCCAAAGGACGACGCCATGTTCGGCACGCCCGAATACATCATGCCCTTGTAGTTATAGGTGTCGGCCAAATCGACCGCCTCGCCGTCGACACTGAAAGCGACGTCGCTGAGCAATTGCAGTTCGAGGCCGGTCGCGGTCACCACGATGTCGGCTGGCACTTCCGCGCCGGAGGTGAGCGTGATGCCGTCCGGCGTGAAATGGGCGATCGTGTCGGTGACGACCGAAGCCTTGCCCGTCTTCAACGCATCGAACAAATCCGCATCGGGAACGAGGCACAGCCGCTGGTCCCAGGGATTGTAGCTCGGCGTAAAATGCTTCGCGACATCGTAATCGGGCCCGAGCTGGTCGCGCACCATGTTGATCAGCCGTTCCTTGGTCTTGGACGGCCGTTTGCGCGCCAAGTTGAAGAACGCCATGCCCAGCAGCACGTTGCGCCACCGCACCAGCCGGTAGGCGAGCATCGCCGGCAATTTCCGGCGCAGCCAGTTCGCCGTCGCATCCTCGGCCGGACGCGACACGACATAGGTCGGGGAGCGCTGCAGCATCGTCACATGCGCGGCGGTCTGCGCCATGGCAGGCACGAGCGTCAGCGCAGTGGCGCCGCTGCCGATGACGACGACTTCCTTGCCGGCATAATCGAGATCGGCGGGCCAGAATTGCGGGTGCACGATCCGCCCCGCAAACTGCTCTGTCCCCGCCCAGTCGGGCGTATGGCCGCGTGCGTAATTGTAATAGCCGCTGCACATGAAGAGGAAATTGCAGGTGAAGCTGGCCGGACCATCGGGACCGTCGGCGCGCACCGTCCACCGGGCGTCCGATGTCGACCAGCTTGCCGTCTGAACGTGATGCCCGAAGCGGATGTGCTGATCGATGCCATAGTCGCGGGCCGTGTCTCCGACATACTGCAAAATCGATGGACCATCGGCGATGGCTTTCGCCTCGGTCCACGGCTTGAACGCATAGCCGAGCGTGTACATGTCCGAATCGGAACGGATGCCAGGATAGCGGAACAGGTCCCACGTCCCGCCGAGCGTCGCCCTTCCCTCAAGGATTACATAGCTGCGGTCGGGACACAGCGTCTGCAGGTGATACCCCGCACCGATCCCCGAAAGCCCGGCCCCAACCACCACGACGTCGAAATGTTCTGTGCGCATCGTCACTCTCCGGGATACCGGATATTCGATTTTTACACGAAGCGAAAGCGGAACCGCCGATCGGCGGCTCCACCCCGTCAGAAGTCGCGCTTGTAGCGCACCGTCGCGTTCGACCCGCCGAACGACCCGGCCTGTGACAGCACGCTGAGCGCCTTGGTCAGCGACACCTCGATCTGAGTCGCAGTAAAGCCGCGCGCGTCGGTGATCACTTCGACATAGATGTTCTTGGTGATGTACTTTCCGGCGGCGAGCGAAGTGCTCTGCCCCGTTGCCGAGTCGGCCCCCAGGATCCGCAGTCGATCGATCCCGGCGACGCTGCGCAACTTGCCGAGCGGATTGAGCCCGCCGCCCGATCCGCGCAGCGAGTTGAGCGCGGATGCCAACTGGATCGCCTGGATCGCGGACAGATTGGTCACCGAGCTGCCGAACAACAGCCGGCTGAGCACTTCGTCCTGCGGCAGCGCCGGGGTCGAATTGAAGGCGATCTGCGGCTTCTGGCCGGTGCCGGTGATGTCGATCACGACGGTGATGTCGTTGGTCGTCGTCGTCGCGCTGATGTTGATCTCGGGATCGACCAGCGCTCCGCCAGCGAAGCGGACATCGCCCTTGGTCACGTCGAACCGCTTGCCAGCGAACGAATAGGTCCCGCGCACGATCTGCAGCCGACCGAGGATCTGCGGCGCGGCCGAGGTTCCGGCCACGCGCATATCGGCCTCCCACTCGGACTCGAGCCCCATGCCGGACACGAACAACTGATTCTGCGCGCGCACGCGGATGTCGAGCTTGAACAAGCCGATCGGGGCCTCGGCGGCGGGTTGCGTGGCGGCCTTCACCACATCGCTCTTGCGGCGGACTCCCGTCAGTTCGGCGACTTCGGCCTGGCCCTGGCGGATGATCTCGTAACGCGCATTGGGGATACGGATGTCCCCGGTGATCAAGCCACCCTTGGCCTTGCTGTTGCTGACCGAGACGGTGCCGGTTGCGGTCGCGCCAAGCGCGTCGCTGCTGGCAAGCCGCGCGTTGTTGAGCGTCGCCTTGATATCGATCGGGAAGCCCGCCGCCGACGAGAAGCCAACCGAGCCTTGCGCCTGCACAGTGCCCTCGCCAGCGCGCGCCGACAATTGCGTCAGGTCGAAACGATCGTTGGTGAAACGACCGGCGATCTTCATTTGCGTGAGACGCGTGCCGTAGACTTCGTTGTCATAGGTCAGCGCATCGGCGCGAACCAAGCCGGTCAGTTGCGGCGCATCGACGCGCCCGCCGAAATCGGCAGCAACCGCGATCGGCCCTGACACTTGCTGCTTGGCCAGACCAGCGAGCGAGAACAGCACGCTCGACGGGCCGTTATACCGGATCCCGCCCGACAACGGCGCGGCGAGCAAGCGCTGGGTCCAGCTGCTGCCACCGCCCAATGGCTGCAAGGTCGCGACCAGGCGACCGACCGTCGCGCCGCCACGCTGGATGAGCGCACGCGCGTCGCCGCCAGCATTGGTCAGCCCGACCTGTGCGATCACGTCGACCGGCTGCGAAACGCTCGCCAGGCTCGACCGCGTGAAGTTCTTGATGCGGAACCGGCCAGCGATCTGCGGGACCGAAGCGCCTTGCGGCTGGGTATAATCGAGCGACCCCGTCGCGGTGCCGCCCAAGCCAAGATCGGGAACAAGCGCGTTGGCAACCGACACGTCGAGCGAGTCGAGCCGCAGCTTTGCCGAGAGCCCCTTGCCATATTCGCCTGCGATCCGCGCGCTGCCACCCGCGCTGTTCGCGCCGGCGCCGAAATCGAGTCGCGTCGGTTGCAAGCGATACGTGCCGCGATCGATCTCGATGCGCGCGACATTGCCGGTCTTGAAGGCGATACCGTTGGCTTGGCCCTGCGTCGCGACGAGCCACAGCTTGGGGCTCAAGCGCGCGTTGGCAGCAACTCGGAACGGCACCCCGTTCGAACCCGTCGCGAGCACTTGCGCGGTGCCGCTGCCGTTGACGTAATTGATCTTCGCTCGCGCTGCCGACAGCACGGCGGCGCCGTAGCGCAGATCGGCGACCTGCGCGTCGGCGACGATTTGCGGCGCGTTCGGATAGAGCACGGCCTGCGCATTGATGATCGCGCGGCCGATCGTGAAGTCGGTCGCCCCCGGGATCTTGGCGTTGCTGGCGCGAGCGGCGACATCGACGCGCTGGACCTTGCCTTGCGCGCCGAGCAGGGCAGCGCCGCTAATGCCCGATCCGGCAAAGGTGATCCGCCCGCCGAACGGCCCGGCGGCAAGCTGCTCGACCCGGCCCTTGAAATCGACGCCGGCGAAGCGCGCGTTATGGATATCGGCGGTCAGCCGTGGTGACGGCGTTACGAGGACATCGGCGGTGAACGGCCCGTAATTGGTCCCGCCCTTCGCCAGCACCGCGTACGATGCGCCGTTGCCGCGTATCTGCGCCTCAAGATTCACCAGACCGACGCCGACGTCCGGCCGCGCGGCGCGGAGCAGCACGACAGGCTTGGTCGCCGTGCCCGTCACGCGCGCGGTGAGTGGGCCGTATTGGTTGGAATACGCGTCGGCGTCGACGAGCAGAGGCCCCTTCGGATCATACCGCCCCTGCCCACGCATTACGCGGAATTGCGGCGCATTCAGCCGCAGGTTGCGGAAGGTGATGATGCCGTTGGGATCATAACCGACATCGGCGGTGACGGCGGCGTTCCCGCCGAGAAAGCTGCGCGCGCCTTCGTTGAAGATCTGCGACGTCTTGGCCGCGACATGCGCGGTAATGCCGAAGCCACCGCTCGAAACCGTCACCAGCTTGGCGTCGGTGCGTAGCGAGAGGATGCCGACACCATCGACCTTGTAATCGTTGACGCGGCCGTTGAGCGCGCCGCGATACAGGCCTGTCGCAAGATCCGCGACCACCACGGCGGTCGCATCGATCTTACGCGAGCGGATCCGCAGATTGTCCGACAGCACCTTGCCCTTGGCGATCGCGAAGTCGCCGTTGATCGCGACGTTGTCGAGCAGCCCGCCCGCCGCCGCGTTCAACCCTGTCACACGCGCGGCGCGCGCTGCGACCGGAACGACGATGTGATCGGCATTCACGCGCGCAAGACCCGAAGCATACAGCTGCTCGACCCGCGTCTCGCCAAAGCCGAGCACGCCGGCGGTGATGACGTAATTGACCGTCGGCGTAGCGAACTTGCCGTCGAGCACGACGCGCGCCGCGACATCACGCCCATTGAGGTTGGGCGCGATCGCGCCGGGGGTCAGCAGCTTTGCGTTGACGGCGAATTGCCCGAAGCTGCTCTGCGCGAGATCGAGCAGGCCCTTGGCGTCGAGCGCAAGCGCGTCCGAGCGGAGCGTCGTCGTCAGATTGACTTTGCGCTGGTCGAGTGTCGCGTCGAGCGCGACTTGCAAGACCGGCGCAGTCAGCCGCGCGATCGGGTTGACCGGGGTCGCCTTGTCCTTGGGCGCGCCGCCTGGATAGAGTCCGGGATTGGTCGTGCCGCGCACCTTGAACGTGCCGCTATGCGCCTCGAGCGACAGGTCGGCGAGTTGGGCGCCGCCGAGCGTGCCCGTCGCCTTGCCAGACCATGCCTTCCAGCTGCCCTTGCCGCCGATGGTAAAGTCGAGCGGCGCCTTCAGGCCACCCATTCGCGCAACGACGCCGTTGGCCGGCGCGGTCAGCCGCGCATCGAGGTCGAGCTTGTCCTGATCGGGCACCGCATCGAGCTTCAGCACCAGACGATCGCCGCCAGCGATGCCAGCACCCGTCAGCGCCGCAACATTGGCGGTCACCTGTGCGCGCTTGTCGGCGATGTGCGTCGCGGCGTCGATCTTGAGGATATGCGCCTCGCCCGTCACCGGCTTGGCGAGGATCATGCGATCGACCGTCAGCCGACCGATATCGATATCGAGATCGGGCAGGATCGGCGCGTTGGGGTCGGTCGGCGTCGGCTTGAACGCGGGCGAGCGCGTCATCGTCACCAACGCCGCCTGCGCCGAGCGCACGTCGATATGGTTCTGCGCATAGGCAAACGGCCGCCAATCGACCGCGATCCGCGGGGACGCCAGGAACACGCCCTTCTGGTCGCTCACGCGCACATCGGTCAGCACCATCGCGCCATAGAGCGATCCGTCGATCCGCCCGACCTTGATGTTGAGCCCCGATGCGGTGGTGTAGCCGCCCAGGTAATTGGCGATCACGCGCCGCCCGGGCGCGGTGTTGAGGCCGAGCACGAACAGCCCGACGAGAACGACCAGCCCGACCAGCGTGATCGCCACCCACTTTACGATACGCTGCCACAGCGGACGGCGCACGACGACGACCTCTTCCTCGGCCATCAAAAGGCTTGTCCGATCGAAATGTAGAGCGCGACCTTGCCGTCGCCCTTACGCGGGTTGAGCGGGGTGGCGACGTCGACGCGCAGCGGCCCGAAATTGGTGTAGAAGCGCCCGCCGATCCCCGCGCCGTAGCGCAGGTCGGTGCCCTTGGGGATCGGGCCTTCATAGGCGTTGCCGCCGTCGAAGAACGGTACGATACCGTAATTGCCGAAGCGATAGCGCGCCTCGAGCGCGAATTCGTTAATCGAGCGCCCGCCGACCGGATTGCCCTGCGGATCAAGCGGGCCGAGCCGCTGATAGCCGTAGCCGCGCACCGAGCCGCCACCGCCGCCATAATAGCGCCGCGACGGCGCAAGCTCGTCCCGCCCGGTACCCGCGATCGAGCCCGCGCGGAGCCGTCCGGCGAGGACGATGCTGTCCCCGATCGGATAATAGCCGCTCGCCTCGATCAGCGTGCGGGCATACGGTCGCACCGCGCCGCGGACCGAGGTCTCGGGGCTGAGGCTAAGCTTGAGGCGATATCCCTTGGTCGGGTTGAGCAGACTGTCCGAGCGGTCGAACAACACCTGGCCGGGCAAGGCTGCGATGAAATAGGTCCCGCGCTTGCGCGCGCCGAGGCCGAAATCATAGACGCTCTCGTTGGTCCCGACCAGTTCGAAGCCATAGGCGTAGGTGAACTTCTTCTGCCAGAGCGGCGTCGAATCGTACGATACCTTGCCCGACAGCGTCGCGGTCAACGCATTGTACGCGTCATAGCTCGTCCGGTTGGCCGATGCGGTGAACGTCACGGTCTTGTCGCGCTTGCCCGCGTTGGACCGGCGGAAAGTCGCGCTCGCGCCTTGCTCCTGCGTGCCGCCGACTGCGGTGAAGATCAGCGCGCCTTCGGGCGCGAAGCGGTTGCGATCAGTGTACGACCCTTCGAGCCGGACGCCCTGTCCCGTGCTGTAGCCACCGCTGACCGCGAGCGAGCGCTGCTTGCCGCGTTCCTGCTTGACCAGCAGATTGACCTGCTCGGTCCCGTCGGGGTTGATGTTCCCGGTCCGCACCGGCTCGACCGAGACAGTCGAAAACAGTCCGGTCGCGACGAGCGCGGCGCGCAGATCGTCGGTCAGGCGGTTGTCGTAGAGTTGCCCCGGCTTGAAGCGCGTCAGCACGCTGACATGCTCGGCGCCGAAGGCGAGCCGTCCCTCGGTGGTGAAGGTCCCGAACGACGAGCGCGGCCCGGTATCGACCGGCAGTGTATAGTCGCCCGTCCCGGTCATATCGTCGAGCAGGATGTCGCGCTGGCCGACCTTGGTGAACGGGTATCCGCGCTGCGGCAGGATCAGCGCGACATTGGCTTCGGCGCCCTGGACGCGATCGGCTTCGATCGCATCGCCGACCTTGAGCGGGAGCTGGCTTTCGATCAGCCCCGGCGGCGTGGTGGGTTCAGCCTTTACGGTGATCGTGCCGAGCTTGTACTGCTTGCCCGGCGTCGCCGAAACGATCGCGCGCAGCTTCGTCGGATCGCCAGGGATCGGCTCGAGCGTCGAAACCGCGGTGCCGTCGTAATAGCCGAGCGACTTCATCAACCGCACCGCCAGCGCCTCGTCCTCACGCGCCCGCGCCGAAACGACGGTCGCGTTGGCGGCCTTGCCCTTGCCACCACGGAGCGCCGAAAGCCCGTTGAACTGGCCCTTCAGTTTCACCGCATCGAGACCGCGAACCTCGGTATCGTAGCGAATGTCCGGCGACTTCGTGTCCTTGAAGGTCGCATCGACCAGCGGAGTCGAATCGAAGCCCTGGAGCGACGGCAACGGTTGCGCGAGCTCCGGCGCCGCTGTCTCGGCCGGCGCTTGCGCGACGGGCAGCATCGGCTCGAGCGGGGCGTTGATATCGTTCGACAAAGGCGGCAGCGCCTTGGTGAATTCCGCATCGGGAACGATCGCGGGTTCGGGCGCTTGTTGCGCGGCAACCGGTGCAGTCGACGGCGTTAAAGGAGGCTCCGACTGCTGCATCCCTGCAGCAGCGACAGCCAAAATCCCACTCGAAAACACCGATACGCTCAACGACTCACTTCCCCGCTTCTGCGCAGGAACCTCTCGCGAACGACTCCCACCTGACTGCCAACGCACGAAACGGCGTTGGTTTCCCTACCTTTGTTTCAGCATCAGCCGATAGGTGTGGAGCAGCGGCTCCGTATAGCCATTGGGCTGCGCGCCGCCATCGAAAACGAGCGCGCGCGCCGCCTGCAGCGCCAGGCTGTCGGGATGCCCGCTCATCGGATGATAGAGCGGGTCGCCGGCATTCTGCGCATCGACCTTTGCCGCCATGCGCTCGAACGCCGCATCGACGTCCGCCGCGGTCGCAACCCCGTGGAGCAGCCAGTTGGTGATGTGCTGCGACGAGATGCGCAGTGTCGCGCGGTCTTCCATCAGCCCGATATCATGGATGTCGGGCACCTTGGAGCATCCGACGCCCTGGTCGATCCAGCGCACGACATAGCCGAGAATCCCCTGCGCATTGTTGTCGAGCTCGGCACGGATTTCGTCAGGCGTCCAGTTGCGGCCTTGCGCGACGGGCACGCTGAGCAGCGCATCGAGCGACGGGATCGATTCCTTGGCGATCGCCTTCTGCCGCGCGAACACGTCGACCTGATGATAGTGCATCGCATGCAACGTCGCCGCGGTCGGGGACGGGACCCACGCCGTATTGGCGCCAGCTTGCGGATGCGCGATCTTCTGCACGAGCATATCGCCCATCCGGTCGGGCGCGGCCCACATCCCCTTGCCGATCTGCGCCCGGCCCGACAGGCCGGCGGCAAGACCGATGCGGACGTTGCGGTCCTCATACGCCTTGATCCAGTCGCTGGTCTTCATCTCGGCCTTGGGGATCATCGGCCCCGCGCGCATCGCGGTGTGCATCTCGTCGCCGGTGCGATCGAGGAAGCCGGTGTTGATGAAGACGATGCGGTCCTTCACCGCTTCGATGCAGGCGGCGAGATTGGCCGAAGTGCGGCGCTCTTCGTCCATCACGCCGACCTTGAGCGTGTTGCGCGCCAGGCCGAGCAGATCTTCGACCGCGTCGAACAGTGCATTGGTGAAGGCGCATTCGGCCGGCCCGTGCATCTTGGGCTTGACGATATAGACCGAACCCGCGCGGCTGTTCTGGAACGCGCCGAGCTTGCGCAAGTCGTAGAGCGCGATCGTGCTCGTGATGATCGCGTCGAGAATCCCCTCGGGCGCGTCGCTGCCGTCGCCGAGCCGCAGCGCGGGCGTCGTCATCAAGTGCCCGACGTTGCGGACGAACAACAAGCTGCGTCCCGCCAACGTCAGGCCGTCATCATAGACGCGATCGGGGTTGAGCCGTCGCGTGATCGTCTTGCCGCCCTTGTCGAACGATTCCTCGAGCGCCCCCGTCATCAGCCCGAGCCAGTTGGTATAGGCCGCGACCTTGTCCTCGGCATCGACCGCGGCGATCGAATCCTCGAGGTCGCAGATCGTCGTCAGTGCCGATTCGAGGATGACGTCGGCGATTCCCGACGGATCGTCACGCCCGATCGGATGGTCGCGATCGACCACCACTTCGATGTGCAGCCCGTTATGGACGAACAGCCACGACGCGCCCTTGCGCCCGACCAGCTGCGCCGGATCGCGCAATACCGGCTCCTTGTCGGCGAGTTCGGCCCAGGGACGGTCCGCAAGCGGTACGGCCTGGTCGAGAAACGCCTTTGCGGCAACGACGACCTGGCGCCCGCGCACCGGATCATAGCCGCCCGGCACCGCCATCCCCGGCAACGCGTCGGTGCCGTAATAGGCATCGTACAAGCTGCCCCAGCGCGCGTTGGCAGCGTTGAGCAGGAAGCGCGCGTTGAGAATCGGCACGACGAGCTGCGGCCCCGCCATCGTCGCGACCTCCGGATCGACATGCTCGGTGGTGACGGTGAAGGGCGCCGGCTCGTCGACGAGATAGCCGATCTCGCG
The DNA here is from genome assembly GCF_014653575.1 of Sphingomonas glacialis. Taxonomy (GTDB): domain Bacteria; phylum Pseudomonadota; class Alphaproteobacteria; order Sphingomonadales; family Sphingomonadaceae; genus Sphingomonas; species Sphingomonas glacialis. Next base: position 540,778 of record NZ_BNAQ01000001.1, read on the forward strand.
CAGATACGCCGCATCGACCGCCCCACCCGCCTGATAGCGCGAATCGATCTTGGCCTGGAGATCGTCGCGCACGCGCAACAGCGCGGCGTTCTCCGGCGCGAAGCGGGCATAGATCGCGGCAACGCCCGACCACCACGCGCCGGGCGCGATGTCGAGCCCCGGCAGGACACGCTCCTCGACGAAAGTGGCGAGCGGCGCCGCCACCGAAAGGCCGGCGCGATCGAGCATGTCGGGCATGGATGTCCTCCTGGAAAAACACGGTTCGCCTGGGGAGGGCCGAGGTCGCTTAGGCCAGCAAAGGCCCTGCTATCAACCCTGCTCCCTCCTCACTCCGGGTCGAACGGTGCGGCAGATGCCTCGATCCGGTCAAGCATCGCGCGGAACGCCTTGATCTCCGCTGGCGAAAATCCCGCAAAAACCCGCGCCTCGAGCTCGAGCGCCTTGGGCGCGACATCGTCGTACAACGCCTGGCCCGTCGCCGTCAGCGCGAGCATGTGCGAGCGCTGATCGCCCGGATTTGGCTGCCGCGCGACGAGCCCGCGTTCGACCAGGGCGGCGGCGGCGCGGCTGACGGTGACCTTGTCCATCCGCGTCGCCAAGCCCAGCGCCTGCTGCGTCATCCCCGGCCCTTCGGCGATCACCGCGACGAGCCGCCACTCCGAAATCTTGAGCCCGAACAGCGCCTGATACGCGCTGGCGATCGCGGCAGACACACGGTTCGACGCGATCGACAAGCGATAGGGCAGGAAGTCGTCGAGTTTGAGCGTTGCCATGCGCAATCGATACGGGATGGACCGGTTCGTGCAAGCCCGCTATATCGTTTCATCTGAAACCAGTTGGAGCCGACCGATGACCGCGCCAGACACCAAGCCTGCAAACCCGATGGGCCTGAACGGCTTCGAATTCGTCGAATTCACCTCGCCCAACCCCGAGGCGATGGCCGACCTGTTCGTCAAGATGGGCTTCACCCACGTCGGCAACCACAAGTCGAAGAACGTCCGCCGCTACGCGCAGGGCGACATCAACTTCCTGCTCAACATGGATGATGCGGGTCAGGTCGCGGGCTTCCGCGATACGCACGGCCCCTCGGCCAATGCGATGGCGTTCCGCGTCGCTGACGGCGAAAGCGCGCTGAAGATGGCGGTCGAACGCGGTGCTGTCGCGGTCAAGGGCGCAGTTGGCCCGGACGAGCTCGAGCTCCCCGCGATCGAAGGCATTGGCGGCGCGAACCTGTATCTGGTCGACGAGAAGTCGCGGATCTACGAAACCGACTTCACCCCGGTCGAAGGCGCCGGCGTCGATGACCACAGCGTCGGCCTCCACACGCTCGACCATCTGACGCACAATCTGCAGCGCGGGCGGATGGCCTATTGGGCGGATTATTACGAGCGGATCTTCAACTTCCGCCAGATCCGCTATTTCGACATTGAGGGCCAGTCGACCGGCCTCTTCTCCAAGGCGATGACCGCGCCCGACGACAAGATCCGCATCCCGTTGAACGAAAGCCAGGACGAGCATTCGCAGATCGAGGAGTTCATCAAGGACTATAAGGGCGAAGGCATCCAGCATCTCGCGCTCGCGACCGACGACATCTTCAAGACGGTCGATACGCTGCGGGCGAACGGGATCCGTTTCCAGACGACGCCGCAGACCTATTTCGACCTGATCGACAAGCGCCTTCCCGGGCACGACCACGACGTCGAGGAAATGCGCAAGCGCGATATCCTGATCGACGGCGCGCCCGAGACCGGCGGCGGGCTGCTGCTGCAGATCTTCACCGAGAACATGGTCGGGCCGATCTTCTTCGAGATCATCCAGCGCAAGGGCAATGACGGCTTTGGCGAGGGCAATTTCAAGGCGTTGTTCGAGAGCATCGAGCTCGACCAGATCCGCCGCGGCGTGGTGCCGGGCGCAGTCGAGGCATAAGCACGTGCGTCGCCCCGGCGGAGGCCGGGGCCGCTGCGCGTGATGCGAGCGGCGCGACACGAACGCAGCGGCCCCGGCCTCCGCCGGGGCGACGATGGGATCGCGAGATGACCGATTACATGACCAGCTTCGGCAACCACTTCGCGAGCGAAGCCGTCCCCGGCGCGCTCCCGGTTGGCCGCAATTCCCCACAAAAGCCAGCGTTTGGCCTTTATGCCGAGCAGCTCAGCGGCACTGCCTTCACTGCGCCGCGCCACGAGAATCGCCGGTCGTGGCTCTACCGCCTGCGCCCGTCCGCGGCGCACCCAGCGTTCACCCGCTATGACGGCGCGCCGCTCTTCGCCCCCGGCATCGCGACCGCCCCGCTCGCCCCCAACCGGCTTCGCTGGAAGCCGCTCGAGACGTCCGATGCCGACTGGCTCGACAGCCTGACCACGATGGTCGTCGCGGGCGATGGACCCAAGACGCAGACCGGCGTCGCGATGCACATCTACCGAGCGACCAAGGACATGGCGAACCGCGCCTTCGCCTCGGCCGATGGCGAGCTGCTGATCCTGCCCGAGCACGGTGCGCTGACGCTGCTCACCGAATTCGGCCGGATCGACGTGAAGCCGGGCGAGGTCGCGCTGATCCCGCGCGGCGTGCGTTTCCGCGTCACGCTGCCCGATGGCACGGCGCGCGGCTATGTCGCCGAAAATCACGGCCAGCCCTTCCGCCTGCCCGATCTCGGCCCGATCGGCGCGAACGGCCTCGCCAACCCGCGCGATTTCGAAACCCCCGTTGCCTGGTTCGAGGATGTCGAGGGCGAGTACGAACTCGTTCAGAAATTCCTCGGCAGCCTGTGGCGCACCGACCTCGGGCGCTCGCCGCTCGATGTCGTCGCGTGGCACGGCAATTACGTGCCCTGGAAGTACGACCTTACGCGCTTCAACACGATCGGCAGTATCAGCTTCGATCATCCCGACCCCTCGATCTTCACCGTGCTGACCTCGCCGAGCGACGTCCCCGGCACCGCGAACGTCGATTTCGTGATCTTCCCGCCACGCTGGCTGGTTGCCGAGGACACCTTCCGCCCGCCCTGGTTCCACCGCAACACGATGAGCGAATGCATGGGGCTGCTGTACGGCGCGTATGATGCGAAGGCCGACGGCTTCGTGCCGGGCGCGCTGTCGCTGCACAACCAGATGAGCGGGCACGGCCCCGACGTCGCGAGCTGGCAGGGTGCCAGCGCCGCCGACCTCAAGCCGCACAAGCTCGACGGCACGATGGCCTTCATGATCGAGAGCCGCTGGGTCTTCACGCCGACCGAATTTGCCTTGGAAACGAGCGCCCTGGACGTCGATTACGATCAAGCGTGGGACGGTTTTCCCAAGGCACAAGTTCGTGAAGCGTCTGATTGAGATCAACTAGGTTTTTGGGAACCTTACGCAGGCGGGAGTCGTCTTGATGGGCATGCCAGCCCCGTCCACTCCGCTCTTTCCCTGGCGCCACCGCGCGCAGGGCGATTTCCAGGCCTTGCTCGACGCGCACGTCGCGGCGGCCGATTTCCCGTGCGTCGGGGCCAAGGCCGCGCTGGCCAAGGGCACGCTTGCGGTCCTCGCGTGCGATCGGATCGACAGCGCGTGGGACGATTTGCGCATTCACGACGGGCTGATGCATTTCGCCGCCGACTATCGTGCCGAGCCCGGGCTTTTTCGCAGCTTCGCGGTGATCTTCGATGGACCCGATGCGCTCAGCGAAGACGCGTTCGAGACGGCGCTGTGGCAGCGTGCTCAATCGATCTCGGACAAGGACGTGTGGCGTGGTCAGGGCTATGACAAGGGCGTCAGTGCCGACCCGGACAGCCCGCATTTCTCGCTGAGCTTCGGCGGCGAAGCGTTCTTCATCGTCGGGCTGCACCCCAACGCCAGTCGCCCTGCGCGCCGCTTTGCGCGTCCGACGATGGTGTTCAACCTGCACGACCAGTTCACCACCTTGCGCGACCAGGGCCGCTACGAGGGCATGCGCGAGAAGATCCTCGTGCGCGACGAGGCGCTGGCGGGAAGCCGCAATCCGATGCTCGCGCGCCACGGCGAAATCAGCGAGGCGCGGCAATATAGCGGGCGGGTGGTCGACGCCGAGTGGAAATGCCCGTTCAGCTATGCAGGCACGCCCGAATGAGCGCGACGATCGAAATCCCCGAACGCAGCGGCACCGCCTTCCGGCTGTCGCACGGCGAGACGCTGACGGTGATCGACCCACGCGGTCGGCAAGTTGCCGATCTGCTCGCGTTCAACGCTGAAGACATCGATGAGGTGATATCGTCGGGCAGGACGCTCGATTATGCCGAGACGATCTTCCTGACGACGGGCCATCTGCTCTATTCGAACCGCTCGCGGCCGATGCTCGAGATTGTTGCCGATACCGTCGGGCGGCACGATTTTTTGCTCACGCCGTGCTCGTACGACACCTTCCACCACTTCTATCCCGACATGCCGCCGCACCGCGGATGCTTCGGCAATCTGGCGGCGGCGCTCGAGCCGTATGGCGTCGCGCCCGACCGGATTCCGGTCGCGTTCAACTGCTTCATGAACGTGCCGGTGGACGCGACCACCGGCAAGCTGTCGGTGCTGCCGCCGATCAGCAAGGCGGGCGATCACATCGTCTTTCGCGCGGCGATGGATCTCGTGATCGGCCTCACCGCCTGCTCGGCACCGGCGAGCAATGGCGGGAGCTTCAAGCCGATCCACTACCGGATCGACTCTGCTCGCTAACATTTGGTTCGAAGCCCTACTTCGTCACCCCGGCCGTGTGCCGGGGTCCACCGTGACGCACGCGCCACGGCCGCAGCGCTCGCGGCCCGGTGGGCCCCGGGACAAGCCCGGGGTGACGGTTAGACGGGGAAGCTGGTAACCGCCTATTTCATCTGGCGCTTGATGCTCGTCCAGGTCGCCTTGCCGTAAGGCGGCTTGAGGCCGGCCAGCTTGGCGACATCGAGCTTGGCTTGCTTAAACACCGCCTTGGCGTGGCTGAACGTCTTGAAGCCATCGGTGCCGTGATACGATCCCATCCCCGAGGGACCGATCCCGCCGAACGGCAGTTCCTCCATCGAGACGTGGAACACCACGTCGTCGAGCGTCACCCCGCCCGAAATCGTACGGTCGAGCACGCGCCGTCGCTCGTCGGCATCGGGTCCGAAATAATAGAGGCCGAGCGGCCGGTCGCGACGATTGACCTCGCCGATCGCCGCGTCGATGCCGCTATAGCGCCGCACCGGGAGGATCGGTCCGAAGATCTCCTCCTGCATCACGATCATGTCGTCGGTCGCGTTGCGGACGATGTGGAGCGGCATCTTGCGGCTGTTCGAGCCGGCGAAATCCTCGCCCGCCGGATTGACCGTCTCGACCGTCGCACCCTTGGCGCGCGCATCGGCGACCCATTCCTCGAGCCGCTGGTGATGCCGGTCGTTGATGATCGCAGTGTAATCGGGATTGGCGAGTAGCGTCGGGTACATCGCCGACACCGCTGCCTTGAGGCCATCGACCACCGCTTGTTCCTGCGCTTCGGGCACGAGCATGTAATCGGGCGCGAGGCAGATCTGGCCGGCGTTGAGCATCTTGCCGATCGCGACGCGCTCGGTCGTCTTGGCGATATCGGCGTCCTTGCCGACGATCACCGGCGACTTGCCGCCGAGCTCGAGCGTGACGGGCGTGAGATTGTCGGCGGCGGCATGCAGGATGTAGCGCCCGATCCCGGTCGCGCCGGTGAAGATCAGATGATCGAACGGCAGCTCGGAGAACGCCTTGCCGACCTCGGCCGCGCCGCTGAAGAACGCGAGTTCGTCGGCTGCGAAATATTTCGGGCACACCGCTTCGAACAGCGCCGCCGTACGCGGGGTAAACTCGCTCGTCTTGACCATCACGCGGTTCCCCGCCGCAAAGGCTCCGGCGACTGGGCCCATCACCAGATTGACCGGGAAATTCCACGGCGCGATCACGCCGACCACGCCCTTGGGCTGATATTCGACCCAGGCGCGCGCGCCGAGCAGGCCGAGCGGGAATTGCACCGCGCGCTTGTCACGCCGCATCCAACTTTCGACCGATTTGAGCGCATGGCGAATCGGCGCGACCGAAGAGGCGATGTCGGTGAGCATCGATTGCTCGCGGCTGCGATGCCCGAAATCCTCGCTCAGCGCGTCGCAGAACGCGTCGGCATTGTCGGCGATCATCGCGGCGGCGCGCGCGAGCCGGTCCTTGCGGACCGCGAGGCTGACGGGCAGCTCGGCCATGAAGGCAGCGCGCTGAGCGTTCAGAACATCGAGCATCGTCATCATTTTCCCCTCACGTGCAGCCGATCAACCCCGCGACCGGCACTATGATCGTATCCTGCCCCGCTTGGTCGATCTCGAGCAATCCCTCGGGCACGACCGCTCCGCCACTGATCGATTCGCGGGTTTCAACCTTCATCGTCAATTTCGCGACGAGCGGGCCGCCGCCATATTCGGCGCGTTCGGGAAATCCGAAGCCGCTCGCGCCGGTTTGCGCGCTGCGGTCGAGATCGGTCACCTTGCCCTGAACCGAGACGCGCAGTCGCGCCGGATCGGCCCCGACCATCGCGATCAGCGCTCGAGTCCCACTCGCGGTCCAGAGATAGGCAGCGCAGCCGCGTGCGGGCAAATCCTGCTTCGGAATCGCGCCGATCGGCAGGCCATCCACCGAAGCGAGCGGCTGGGCTGGCGGAACCGGCGCCGCCTGCGGGGCTGCGGCAATCACGAGCGGCGCGAGCAAGAGAAGCGCTTTCATGACGACTGGCCTAGCAGGAACAGCCAGGCCGGGTAAGCCGCGATCGCGAGCAGCGCCCCCAGCGGCATCCGATCGCCCAGCCCTGCTTTCCGCCCGTTCAGCATACCGGCCAGGACGATCGCCAGCCCGATAAGCGCGGCCAGCAAAACGACCGCCGGGAGCAGCCGCCAGCCGAGCCATAGCCCGATCGCGCCGAGCAATTTCGGGTCTCCCCCGCCCAGCCCCTCGCGGTGCCGCAGACGCTTATACCCTGCCCCGATCGCCCACAGCACGGCAAAGCCGCTCACCGCGCCGATCAGCCGGTCGACGAGCGAGGGCTCGACACCGAGTAACCCCGTCACGAGCCCGCCCCCTGCCAGCGTCGCAGTCAGCGCATCGGGCAGCCAGAATTCAGCGATATCGAGTGCGGCAAGCGTTAGCAGCAGCCAGCCAAACACGGCGCCCGCCAGTCCGACCGGCCCCGGCACAGCCCAACCGGCAAGCGCGCCGATCACGACGCATCCGAGCTCGATCTGCCAATGCCGCGCGTCGATCGGCGCCCTACAGCGCTGGCATCGCCCTCCTGCCAGCGCAGCGCTCACCAACGGGATGAGATCACGCACGCCAAGCGACGCGCCGCAGCCGTCGCAGTGCGACCGCCCGCGCATCACCGATCGCCCCTCGGGCCAGCGGATCACCAGCGTTGCGAGAAAGCTCCCGATCACGGCGCCGAGCAGCCCGAGCAGCGCCGGCCATAGGAGGATCTCCACCATGCGCCTCCTTATCGCCATTCCCGTCGCATCGGGAAGCCACCCGATCGCGGCTCGTTTGTAAAACCGCCGGCTCCGTCCTAAATCACACCCATCCTTTATCCTCGCGAAAGATCGCCAATGTCCGCTGATCCCGTCGTCATCGTCTCCTATGCCCGCACGCCGATGGGCTCGTTCCAGGGTGCGCTTACCGGCGCCACCGCAACCGAGCTCGGCGCCGCCGCCGTCGGTGGCGCGGTCGAGCGCGCCGGCGTTTCAGGCGACGCGATCGAGCGGATCTATATGGGCTGCGTCCTCCCTGCCGGACTCGGCCAGGCCCCCGCGCGCCAGGCCGCGCTGAAAGCCGGCCTCCCCGACCATATCGAGGCGACGACGGTCAACAAGATGTGCGGATCGGGCATGATGGCGACGATGCTCGCCGCCGATGCGCTGGCTGCCGGCTCTACCGATCTGATCGTCGCGGGCGGAATGGAGAGCATGACCAACGCACCGTATCTCTCGCTGCGGCATCGGAGCGGCGCGCGGATCGGGCACGACGTGCTAAAGGATCACATGTATCTCGACGGGCTCGAAGATGCGTATCAGCCTGGCAAGCTGATGGGCAACTTCGCCGAGGACACTGCCGCCGTCTATCAATTCACGCGCCAGCAGATGGATGAGTACGCAATCGAGTCGCTCCACCGCGCCCAACGCGCGCAGCAATCGGGCGCGTTCGACCGCGAGATCGTCGCAGTCGAGGTGAGCGGTCGCAAGGGCCCGACCACCGTCAGCCTCGACGAACAGCCCGCCAAGGGCGATGTCGCGAAGATCCCGACGCTCAAGCCTGCATTTTCCAAGGAAGGCACGATCACCGCGGCGAACGCCTCGTCGATCTCGGATGGCGCCGCGGCGCTGGTGATGACGCGCGCCTCGGTCGCCGAAAAGCTTGGCCTCACGCCGATCGCCCGGATCGTCGCGCAGGCGGCACACGCGCACGCGCCCGAGCTGTTCACCACCGCGCCGGTGTTCGCGATGCGCAAGGCGCTCGCCAAGGCGGGTTGGTCGGTCGACGATGTCGATCTGTTCGAAGTCAACGAAGCCTTCGCCGTCGTCGCGATGATCGCGATGCGCGACCTCTGCATCGCGCATGACAGGCTCAACGTGCATGGCGGCGCGTGCGCGCTCGGCCATCCGATCGGCGCGAGCGGCGCACGCATCCTCGCGACCTTGCTGTCGGCGCTGCAGACCAGCGGGCAGAAGCGTGGCCTCGCTTCGCTGTGCATCGGCGGCGGCGAAGCGACCGCGGTCGCGGTGGAATTGATGAACTGAGGCGTAAGCCCGGCAGCGCCCTTCCCCTGCGCCCAGGGGAAGGGCGTTATTCCAGCGCGAGCGTGTAGTACCGCGCGAACACGCGGTCGCTATAGCCCGCAAACGGATCGCATTCGACGAACCCGACGCGCTCGTACAATGCATGCGCCGCCGCGAACGGGGCGCTCGTCCCCGTCTCGAGGCTCAAGCGTCGATAGCCGCGCTCACGCGCTGCGGCGATCACATGCGCAAGCATCGCGCCAGCGACACCGCGCCGCAGCTGCGCGGGCGCGGTCCGCATCGACTTGATCTCGCCGTGGCGCGCATCGAGCTGCTTGAGCGCACCCATGCCGAGCAGCGCCGCGCCTTCCCACGCTGTCCACAGCGTCACCGCGGGATCGCGCAGACCGGTGAGGTCGAGCGCGAAGACGCTGCCCGGCGGTGAGTTTTCGTTGGCGCTGCGCACGTGCAGCTCGAGCAAGGCGACCACCGCAGGATGGGTGAGATCATCCTCGACGATGCGCCAGCCGTTCACGGGAGCTCTTCGGTCGGCTCGACGCCCCACAGATGGTTTGCTTCGACATAGCCGCCGCGCCCGCGCACGTCGAAATGGCACCACCCGCGCGAACAGCGGCTCAACCGCCCGACGACGCCGGGCGCCGCGCGCCACAGGATCCGCCCGCCATCGCGCGGCGAATCGCGGAGCTCGGCCACCATTCCCAGCACCACCGCGGTGCGCTTCTCGCTCACCAGCGTGCCCATCATCCAGCCTTGCGTGCCGCCCGGATCCTCGACCTTGTACCACGCACCATGGTCGTAGACGTCGAGCACCTTCACCGGCAGGTCGGCGCGCTGGTACAGCCAGCTCGACGGATAACTCCGCGCCGGTCCGGTCCGCATCCGCGCCTTGCCCGCCGAGATCGAGGCGAAATAGGGCGGCTTCTTCTGGACGAGCCCGGCCAGCACCGGCGCCATCGCGCTGCCGCCGAGCGTGATCGCCGTTGCCGCCAGCAAAATTCTGGCCCCAATACGCATGCTATTTCCCCGTCTGTGTTCGCGCCCGTTTATCGTGCTTCGCGCACACGCTTCAACACCGTTGACGAGGCCAAAGCGCTCCGCCAAGCCATGTCCATGCCCGAAACGAGACGCGTGCCGAACCCGAAAGTCGCCGTAACGCGCGAATTGCCCGACGCGGTGATCGAACGCATGACGCAGCTGTTTGACACCCGGCTGTTTCGCGGGCCCGTCGGCATGACGCGCGATCAGCTCGCCGCCGCGATGGCAGACTGCGACGTGCTGGTCCCGACCGTCACCGACGAGATCGATGCCGAATTGATCGCCAATGCCGGCGCGCAGCTCAAGCTGATTGCCAATTTCGGCGCGGGCGTGAACCATATCGCGCTGAAGGCCGCGCGTGCGCGCGGTATCATCGTCACCAACACCCCCGGCGTGCTCACCGAGGACACCGCCGACATGACGATGGCGCTGATCGTCTCTGTCCCGCGCCGCCTCGCCGAGGGCGAGAAACTGGTGCGATCGGGCGCGTGGCAGGGCTGGTCGCCCGGCGGGATGCTCGGCCATCGGATCGGCGGCAAGGCGCTCGGTATCCTCGGCATGGGGCGGATCGGCCAGGCGGTCGCGCGGCGTGCGCGCGCTTTCGGGCTGTCGATCCATTATCATAACCGGAACCGCTTGCCGAAGGTGGTCGAGGCGGAATTGCAGGCGCAGTGGCACCCCAATCTCGACGAGATGCTCGGCGCGATCGACATTCTGACGATCCACACTCCACGCAATGCCGACAGCGAGGGCCTGCTGAACGCCGACCGCATCGCGCTGCTGCGCCCGCACGTCTATCTCATCAATGCCGCACGCGGCGGGATCGTCGACGAGGATGCGCTGATCGACGCGCTCGAGGGTCAGCGGCTTGCGGGCGCCGGGCTCGACGTGTGGAAGCACGAGCCGCAGATCGACCCGCGGCTGCTGGCTTTGCCCAACGTCGTGATGACCCCGCATATGGGGTCGGCGACCTATGAGGGACGGATGGCGACGGGCGAAAAGGTCATCACCAACATCCGCATGTGGGCCGACGGACACCGCCCGCCCGATCAAGTGCTCGAGGGTTGGGCCTGAACCTCGCCTACCACAGCACGCCGCGCGCATCGGGCCGCAGCGGCTCTGGCGCTTCGTCGCCGATCGCCTGAAGCAGATCGATCTCGATCGTCCGGCACATCGCCGTCAGCGGCACGTCGTGGACGGTGTTGGCGAACGGATCGACCAGATCGTCGCCGATCGCGAGCACCACGAGGAACATCAGCCCGGCGATGCTCGACCCGAGCGGGGTCGCGAAACCGAGCGTCTCGACCAGGCCGATCGGCAGCAGGATGCACAGCAGATGCGTGAAGATCGTCGGGAAGAAGCGATACTGGCTCGGCAGCGGCATGTTCTTGAGCCGCTCCATCCCGCCCTGCGCATTGGCGATGTCGACGAGGATGCTTTCCATCGATGCCTGCTGGATCGTGTCGATCCAGCCCTGCGCGCACGCTCCGTTGATCCGGCGACCGGTGCCGTCGACGATGCCGTTGGCAACGTTGACGCGACCGAGCGCGAAGTCGGCCTCGCCGCGCGACAGGAAGCGCAGCACCTCGCCATCGGGCGCCTGACGCCGCAACTGGCAGCGCAGCGCGTTGACATAGGCGATCTGCCGCAGGACAATCGTGCGCTTAAGGTCCTTCGCTTCATCGGGCAGGTAATTGCGAGCCTGCCGCGCGAGACTGCGGCTGGCATTGATCATCTGCCCCCACAGCACGCGCCCTTCCCACCAGCGCTGATACGCCGAATTGCTGCGAAACCCGAGGAACAGCGCGAGCGCCGTGCCGAACAGCGTCAGCGGGAGCGATGGCGCGGTGAACGGCACGACGTAATAGGTGACCGTCACGATCACATCCCAGACGAACAGCAAGGCAGCAGGCCGCCAGATCTCGCGGAGGATGTGGCGATAGCCGGGGGTGTTGGTGACGATCATCGGTTCTCAGGGCTTTCAAGGGCGCTGCTGCGCGATAGGGCCGAATGGTGCCTGCGGCAAATCCACACCATTACGGCGCGATGTCCGCGGCCGCCGCACCAACCCGTGCGGTCTCATGCGTATCCACCGGTTTGACCGACGCCTTGGCCAATGCAGCAGCGGTGCCCGATGCGGGACGCAGAACGAACCATTGCGGGCGGTCGATTGCAATTAGGAACGCCAGCAGCGCCAGACCGAACCCTAACAAGGACAGCGAAGCGCGCGCCGTTGGGGTCATCTTCGAGCGTTTCGGGGATTGCGACGTGTGCATAACGGAACTCCTCTTTCCAACGCCACCAAGCTGGGAAGAGGTCGCAACTCGCGTGTTAGCGAACGATGACGTTTTATTGCTGCAGCGCAGCATGAATAAGAGAGCGAGCAAAGACAAAGCGATAGCGCGCCGCCATCGCTGCGGAATACTCCAGGTCTCGCGCCTTGAACTTTCCGATTGACGCCTACCGCACGGCGTTGCAGCTTGATGACAATTATAAAAGATGGAGAGTGATGATGGACCGAATGGGGTCGTTTGCCGTGGTCGCGGCGCTTGTCTTGGTATCAGCGCTGCACATCATCAGTGCCCCGGCGTATTTCAACATCGTTCCTGCCATGCTGCTTGTCGTCGGCTTCATCCGCCTCGTCAGCCATCCCGCCCCTTCCGAGACCGCCGCGAGCGAAGATCTTTCGCTCGCTCCCACCGCCGAAGCTTGATCCGAAAATTATAAGGCGGCGGCGCGGTTGAATAGACCGCGCCGCCGCCTTTCAGCGTGCGTGGAAGAAATCGTAGAGCTGCTGCGCGACCGCGGCACTCACGCCCGGCGCCTTCTGCAAATCCGCCAGGCTCGCGCCACGCACCGCGCGCGCGGTGCCGAAATGCATCAACAGCGCCTTCTTGCGCGCCGGACCGATTCCCGGGACATCGTCGAGTGGCGATGCACCGATCGCCTTTGAGCGCTTGTCGCGATGCGCGCCGATCACGAAGCGGTGGACCTCGTCGCGCAGCCGCTGGAGGTAGAACAGCACCGGCGCGTTGACGGGCAATTGGAACTCGCGCCCGTCGAGCAAGTGGAACACCTCGCGTCCGTCGCGGCCGTGCAGCGGCCCCTTGGCGACGCCGACCAGACATACGTCCTCGATCCCCATTTCCTCGAGCACCGCCTTGGCAGCGTTGAGCTGGCCACGCCCGCCATCGATCAATACGAGATCGGGCCAATCGCCGGCATCGCGATCGGGATCTTCGCTTTGCGCGCGCGCGAAGCGGCGTTGAAACACCTCGCGCATCATGCCGAAGTCATCGCCGGGGATCGTGTCGGGGTTCTTGATGTTGAACTTGCGATACTGCCCCTTGCGGAAGCCCTCGGGCCCCGCGACGACCATCGCGCCGACCGCGTTGGTCCCCTGGATGTGGCTGTTGTCGTAGACTTCGATCCGGTCTGGCGGTTCGGCCAGATCGAACAGTTCGGCCACCTCGCGCAGCAGCTTGGCCTGCGTCGTGCTCTCGGCGAGGCGGCGGTCGAGCGCTTCCTCGGCATTGCGCTTGGCCTGGTCGAGCAGCCGCCGTCGCGTGCCGCGCTGGGGCATCGATAGTGAGACCTTAAAGCCCACCCCGGCCCCAAGCGCCTCGCCGAGCAATTCGCCTTCCTCGAGTTCACGATCAAGGAAGATCGTCTTGGGCGGCGGCACTTCCTCGTAAAATTGCGCGAGGAAGCCGGTGAGGATCTCGTCCTCGGGCACATCGGCGGTGTGCTGCGGGAAGAAGCTGCGGTGCCCCCAATTCTGCCCGCCGCGGATGAAGAATGCCTGGATCCCGATCACGCCGTTCTTGTTCGCCATTGCGAAGATGTCGGCGTCCCCAAGGCCCTCGGCGTTGATTGCCTGGCTGCCCTGGATAAAGGTCAGCGCACGGAGCCGATCGCGCAGTATCGCGGCGAGCTCGAAATCCATTGCCGCGGCGGCGGTTTCCATCTGCCCGCCGAGCTTGGCCTGCACTTGGGTCGACTTGCCGCCGAGGAACGCCTTCGCGTCGTTCACCAGATCGGCATAGCCGGCCTCGTCGATCCGCCCGACACACGGCGCCGAGCAACGCTTGATCTGGTAGAGCAGGCACGGCCGGTCGCGGTTCCGAAAGAAGCTGTCGGTGCACGAGCGGAGCAGGAACAGCTTTTGCAGCGCGTTGAGCGTATTGTTGACCGATCCTGCACTGGCGAACGGCCCGTAATAATTGCCCTTCGCGCGCCGCGCACCGCGATGCTTCTGGATCCGCGGGAATTCGTGATCCGCGCGCAGCAGGATGAACGGGAAGCTTTTGTCGTCGCGCAGCAGCACGTTGTACGGCGGACGATAGCGCTTGATCAGCTGCGCCTCGAGCAGCAGCGCCTCGGCCTCGTTGTTGGTCGTGACGATCGTCATCGAACGCGTCTGCGCGACCATCCGCTGCAGCCGCTTCGACAGGCGATCGACTTGCGTATAGTTGGTCACACGGTTCTTGAGCGCCTTGGCCTTGCCGACATACAGCACGTCGCCGCGCGCATCCTGCATGCGATAGACGCCGGGACGGATCGGGAGCGTGGCGAGCACGTTGCGAATCGCGGCGACGCCCGCTGCGAGATCGGGCGTCTCGCCGGCGCCGCGGACGGCAAAGGTGGATTTCTCTTCGTTGAAACGATCAGGCGCATTGGGCGAGGACATGCGATTGATCTAGGGAGTCCGCGCGGCGGATGCCACGGTTATGCGCATCCCCGCGCACACCGCGCGCTCGCCCGCGATGGAGAAGACCCGCGATGTACGTTTCGATCACCGGCCTGAAGCCGAAAAGCCTGTTCCAGGTGCCGCGCTTCTGGTGGCACGCCATCCGTTCGATGCAGCAGGCGCAGCGCGCGCCGGGCAATCTGTCGGTCGCGGCGCGGACGATCGCCGGGACGCACCATACGATGTCGCTTTGGCAGGATCGGGGGGCGATGTGCGCCTATCTGGCTGCCGGTGCACATCGGGACGCCATGCGCGCGTCTCGCAGCATCGGCACGGGGGCGGTCCATGGCTATGAAAGCGAAGCGGCGCCCGAGTGGGCCGATGTACCGGCGTTGCTCCGAGCGAATGGCCGTATCATCTGATGTGATGGTGGCGGTGCACCGGCACCGCCACCGCACGCACTTATTTGATCGCTTCGAGGTCGATCTTGACCTTGGCGAGCGCAGCGTCGGTCAACGCGCCCTGCGACATCGGCTGAACCTGCGCGAGCGACATCGACTTGAACTGGTCGTACATCGGGTGCGCGGTGATGTTCTGGAGGTCGGTGTCGAGCACCGCCTTGCCCTTGGGATCGGCAGCGATCGTCTCGATCGGGGTTTCGAGCGTGAATTTGGCGGTGGAGGCAGTAGTGGTCGTCGAGGTTGTGGTTACGGCGGGCGCAGGTGCGGTCTGGGCAGCGAGCGGCGCCGCGGTCAAAGCGACGAGCACGGGCAGAAGGACAGACGTCATGGGAGAGCCTCTTTCGAAAGCGAAAGCGGCGCGAATCGCCGCTGACCAGGGTTTACCCCGGCCAGTGGCGAAACGAAATGGACTGGATCAAGTGAAACCCTGCGGAATTGCCCCGCATGTGAGCGCCGGACGCGTTTAGTTCAGACGTCCAAGCCCAGCGATCGTACGATCGACCAGCGCTTTGTCGGCATCGACGCCGTGACGCTCGGCCAGGATGGTCGCCGCGGCGCGAGTCGCAGCTTCAGCCGCAAGCGCTCTGACTTCCGCGATAGCACCACGCTCGGCGGCGGCGATCTTGTCTTCAGCCATCGTCTGACGACGCGCGACCAAATCGGCAAGGTCGGCCTCGGCCTTGGCAAGCATCGCTGCTGCTTCGGCCTGCGCATGCGCCACGATCGCGGCAGCATCGCCGGCGCTTGCCGCATTGCGGGCCTTGGCTTCGGCAAGCTGCGCCTCGGCTTCGGCACGCAGCTGTGAGGCTTCGTCGAGCTGGGTCCGGATCGTCGCGATGCGCGAATCGAGCGCGCCCGCGATCATCTTCGGGACCTTCTTCCAGATCATCAGGCCGATCACGACCAACATCGACAAAGCGACGAAGCCCGGAGCGGTGATCCCGAAGACCGACGGTTCGTGGTGCAGTTCGGCGACGCCGGTCTGCGCCACGGTCTTGACTGTCGAGGACTCAGCCATGCGCCAATTCCGCCTTCACTTGCGTTTCGATCGTCGCACGATCGACCGCCACGCCCGAAAGCTTGGCGACGATCCGCTCGACCGCGTCGGTCGTCGCGGTCTCGATTTCGGCGAGCGCCGCGGTCTTGGAGGATTCGATCCGTCCGGTGGCCGCGTGCAATTGCGCGGCCAGACCTTCGTCGCTCGTCTTGAGTTTGGCCTCGGTGCTGGCGGTCGCCCGCGCCTTGGCTTCGCCGACCGCGATCATCGCTTGCGACCGGGCTGCTTCGAGCCCCGCCTGATAATCGCGCTCGGACGCCAGCGCGGTCGCCCGCGCCGTCTCCGCCGCGGCGAGGTCACCCGCGATCCGGCCGTTACGATCTTCGATCGTCGCCTCGATCTTGGGGACCATCGCCTTGCCGATCCCGAAATAGATCAGCGCGAAGACGATCGCGAGCCAGAACAGCTGCGACGCGTAGATCTCGCCGATTTGGTCGAGCTGCGGCATCGATGCGCTCTTAGTGCTTGACGACGAAGAGGATGAGGATCGCGACGACGAACGCGATCAGGCCGAGCAGCTCCGAAGCCGCGAAGCCGATGAACAGGCGGCCCTGCTGACCGTCTGCTGCGCCCGGGTTACGGAGTGCGCCTTCGAGGAACGAGCCGAACACGTTGCCCACGCCGAGTGCGGCAAGACCCACACCGATCGCTGCCAGGCCGGCACCGATGTACATTGCACCAAGATCAGTCATGATAAGCTCCCTAGGAATACGTAGATTGGGTTATGGAAATTCTAGTGCAGATGCACTGCGTCGTGCAGGTACAGCGACGTTAGCAGGGCAAACACATAAGCCTGGATCGCGCACACCAGCAACTCGAGCGCGCTGACGCCGACGATCATGATGAAGCTGAGCACGCCAACCACCGAGCCGAGGCCGCCGCCGGCGGTGAAGCCCTGGACGACGAAGCTGCCGAACACTTCGAGCAGGATGTGCCCCGCGGTCATCGCAACGAACAGTCGCAGTGCCAGCGAGAACGGACGCACCATGAACGAGACGAACTCGACCGGGATGATCACCGGCATCAGCCACGCCGGCGCGCCGTGCGGCACGAACAGCGTGAAGAACTTGAGGCCATGCTTCCAGAAGCCGACCGCGAGCACGATCGCAAACGACAGGAAAGCGAGGATCGCCGTCACCGTGATGTGGCTCGTCACCGCGAAGGTGTGGAGCCCCGGCAGGATCGCCAGCGGCATCACGCCGATCAGGTTGGCGAACAGGATGAAGTAGAAGAGCGAGAAGATGTACGGCGCGAACTTCTTGCCGCCGCTGCCGATGTTCACCGACACCATATTGTCGATGAAGCTTACCGCGTCCTCAGCGGCAACCTGCCAGCGACCGGGCACGAGCTGGCGCTTGAGGCCGCCCGAAATGAAGAGCGCGAGCAGCACGAACACGACGACCATGAACAGCGCCGAGTTGGTGAAGGATACGTCATAGCCGAACAGGTTCAGATGGCGGCCCAGGACGGGCTCCACCATGAACTGTTCCATCGGATCGATTTTGCCGGCGCTCACTCTGCGCGCTCCTTCGAAATCTTCATGATGTTGAGGAACGCCCCGATGATCGCAAGTGTAAGCACGATCAACAGCGCCCAAGGCGACGTGCCGAGCCACTGATCAAGCGCCCAGCCCATGATCCCGCCACCGAACAAGGCGCCGAGCAACAGCGCAAGGACCTTCGATCCCTGGCCATAGCCCTTCGCCTGCGGCAAGGGCCCCGACCCACGCGCCTGACCAGCCGCCTTTGCCGAAGCAATGCGGGCGTCCAGATCGTCGTTAGGGCGGTTCTCGGCCAAGCGGCGTGTATCCTGATAGAAAAACGCCGCCGTGCGTGCAGCACCGCGACGATGATATGCGGAAAGTTGGAGACCGACGCCCCCGCTTCCCGCGCCGTTTAGGAAGCTGTCTTGAGAGTGTCAACTCTTGTGGCCACCCCGGTCCTGCTGCGGCGTTGCGCGGGCGGCGCGCGAGGATTATCCAATGGTACGATGAACGCGCCCCTCCCCGACCACGCCGGACACCGCGCGCGGCTGCGCCAGCGGCTGATCGAGCAAGGCGGCGACGGGCTGCTCGATTACGAACTGGTCGAATATTTACTCACGCTGGCGGTCCCGCGGCGCGATACCAAGCCGCTGGCCAAGGCGCTGATCGCCGAGTTCGGGGGATTCGGCGGCGTGTTCAGTGCCGATGCCGCCGCGCTGATGCGAGTCCACGGAATGGGCGAGACGACCGCGGCCGCCATCAAGATCGTTCAAGCCGCGGCACTGCGCTTGTTGCAGGTCGAGGCCAAGGCGCAGCCGGTACTGGCGAGCTGGCAGGCGCTGATCGATTATCTCCACGCCGACATGGCGCATCGCGGCACCGAGCGCGTGCGCGTGCTCCATCTCAACACGCGCAACATGCTGATCCGCGACGAAGTGATGAGCGACGGGTCGATCGACGAAGCCGCGGTCTATGTCCGCGAGGTGATCCGGCGCGCGATCGATCTCGGCTCATCGGCGATCATCCTGGTGCACAACCACCCGAGCGGCGACCCGAGCCCGAGCCGCGCCGACATCAACGTCACCCGGAAAGTCGCCGAGGCGGGGCGGCGGCTCAACATAACGCTCCACGACCACATCATCATCGGGGCGAACGGGCATTCGAGCTTGCGCGCGATGGGGCTGCTCTGAGCGTCACCCTTGCTGCGAGAGGAATGCCGTCAATTCGGCCTTCGAGACCGTCTTACTCTTGTCGGCATCGGCCTGCGCAAAGGCCTGGGCGAGATAGGTGTTCATTGCCGGCGAAGCCGAATCGGTCGTCGGGTCGCTCACTTTCTTGAGCGCGACCATCCACGCGCCGAACTCGGCTGCATTGAGAACGCCGTCGCCGTCTTTGTCATAGCTGCCAAACTCGGCGTTGATGATGTCGGCCGCCGGCGTTCCCGCCGCTGCGGGCTTGGCGGCAGCCTCGGCTTCGGGGGCGACGATCGACGCCGGGATCGCCGCGTCGCGCGCCGCGCTGCTCTGCGGGGGCCCAGCTTGATCGACCGTGGTCGGCGCGGATTGCGGTGCGGGCGATGTCGCGGGCGGCGCGTCCTGCGCAAGAGCGGGGCTGGCAAGCGCGATGGCGCTCGCGAGCAGGGTAAAGTTCACCATCGGTATCTCCTGTGCGAATCGATCGCGTCGGTTCCCCAACGCACCGGACCACGCGACGCTCCACGCGCGGGCATTTGAAGGGGCGGCTGGTCCCTGCTAACGCGCGCCTCATCGTCGATCGCGGCGATTCCGTGCCCGCCCGATCTCAAGCTCATCGAGGAATTCCCATGGTCCCCCGCTATTCCCGCCCCGACATGACCGCGATCTGGACCCCGGAGAATCGCTTCCGCATCTGGTTCGAGATCGAAGCGCACGCGACCGACGCGCTCGCCGAGCTCGGCGTGGTGCCGAAGGAAGCCGCTGCCGCGCTGTGGGCGTGGTGGAACACCAACCCGGTGATCGACGTCGCCGCGATCGACGCGATCGAGGCGGTGACCAAGCATGACGTGATCGCCTTCCTCACTTGGGTAGCGGACAATGTCGGCGACCAGGCGCGCTTCATGCACCAGGGGATGACGAGCTCGGACGTGCTCGACACCGCGCTCGCGGTCCAGCTCGCGCAGGCGAGCGACTTGCTGATCGCCGACATCGACGCGCTGCTCGTCGTGCTCGAGCGCCGCGCGCGCGAGCACAAGATGACCCCGACGATCGGGCGCAGCCACGGCATCCATGCCGAGCCCGTCACCTTCGGGCTCAAGATGGCACAGGCGCATGCCGAATTCGCCCGCAACCGCGCGCGACTCGTCGCGGCGCGCGAGGATGTCGCGACCTGTGCGATCTCGGGCGCGGTCGGCACCTTTGCCAATATCGATCCGGTGGTCGAAGCACACGTCGCCGAGAAGCTCGACCTCAGCGTCGAGCCCGTCTCGACCCAAGTCATCCCGCGCGACCGGCACGCGATGTTCTTCGCCACGCTCGGCGTGATCGCCTCGTCGATCGAGCGGCTCGCGACCGAGGTGCGCCATCTCCAGCGCACCGAAGTGCTCGAGGCAGAGGAGTTCTTCTCGCCCGGCCAGAAGGGCTCGTCGGCGATGCCGCACAAGCGCAACCCGGTGCTGACCGAAAACCTCACCGGCCTCGCCCGCATGGTGCGCGGCTATGTCACCCCCGCGCTCGAGAATGTCGCACTGTGGCACGAGCGCGACATCTCGCACTCCTCGGTCGAGCGCTATATCGGCCCCGACGCGACGATCACGCTCGACTTCGCGCTGCAGCGCCTCACCGGCGTGATGGACAAGCTCGTCGTCTATCCTGTGCGGATGGAGAAGAACCTCAACAAGATGGGCGGCCTCGTCCATTCGCAGCGCGTGCTGCTCGCGCTCACCCAAGCGGGCGTCAGCCGCGAGGATTCGTATCGGCTGGTGCAGCGCAACGCGATGAAGGTGTGGGATTCGGACGGCGCGCTGTCGCTGATGGAGCTGCTCAAGGCCGATCCCGAGGTCACCGCGGCGCTGTCGGTCGCCGAGATCGAGGACAAGTTCGACCTCGGCTATCATCTGAAGCACGTCGACACGATCTTCGCGCGCGTGTTCGGACAGGCCTGATTGCGACGGACTCGCAGGTAGCTTGACTCGATTGACCCCCGGACGCGCGATGTTCGGGGGCGATCGTTTCGGTTTCTGCACCGATACGACGCGTGAACCCGACGATTTCAAAGAGCCGACTCAGTATACCCGAATCGGCCCTTGTAGGACAGCGCCCGTTCGAAATCGCCTGAGACGGAGCGCTCCGCGTCCGCCTGAAACCCTTCATCGATGATTTTGCACAGTTCAACGTGCAAATGCTGCACCTGCGAATGCTCGTAATAAAATTGCGCGGATAAGCAACAATCTCCACATGCCTCCTCGCCGGGACGAGCCCGGTATCGGAGACACCTACCATGCGCATTCTTCAAAGCCTTGCCGGCGGCCTGTTCGCTGTTGCAGGCGTCGCGCTGGTGGTCGAGGTTCTCATCCTCTGACCCATCGGCCCACCCGCCCCTTCTTTTGACGGGGCGGCCAGGGCCGTGGGGTCGAGAGCAGGTTTCAAGAAAATTCGGGGCAACGCACCCAGCATGGCAGCCCCTCCCCTGACGGGGAGGGGCTGGAAATTGCTCAGCCCCAGGCGCTCTTCATCTTCTTGAAGAAGCCGCTGGTCTGCGGGCATTCCTTGCCCGTCTCGGTCGCGCGGAATTCCTCGAGCAGCTCGCGCTGGCGCGAGGTGAGATGCGTCGGCGTCTCGACCTCGATCTGGATGACGAGATCGCCACGACCGCGCCCTTGCAACACGGGCATGCCCGCGCCGCGCTGACGCAGCTCACGCCCGCTCTGCGTGCCCGCCGGGATCTTGATCTGGTGATCGACGCCGTCGGGGCCGGCGATATGGACTTCGCCACCGAGCGCGGCGGTGGTGAAGCTGATCGGCGTGCGCGCGAACAGCGTCGTGCCTTCACGCTCGAACAGCGGATGCCGCGCGACGTGGAGGAAGATGTAGAGATCCCCCGCCGGCGCCCCGCGCAAGCCCGCCTCGCCCTCGCCGGTCAAGCGGACGCGCGTGCCCTCGTCGACGCCGGGCGGGATGTTGACGGTGCGCGTCTTGGTCTTCTCGACGCGGCCTTCGCCGTGGCAATTGCCGCACGGATCGGCGATCGTCTGGCCGGCGCCGTGGCACGTCGGGCAAGTCCGCTCGACGACGAAGAAGCCCTGCTGCGCACGGACCTTGCCGTGGCCCTTGCACATCTGGCAGGTCTTGGCGGCGGTACCCTTGGTCGCGCCCGAGCCGTCGCACACGTCGCACACGCCCGAGACATCGATCGTGATGTCGCTCGCCTTGCCGTGAAAGGCTTCCTCGAGCGTGATCTCCATGTCGTAGCGCAAATCCGCGCCGCGCTGCGGTCCGCGCGATCCGCCGCGCTGGCCGCCCATGAATTCGCCGAAGATATTCTCGAAAATGTCGGAGAAGCCGCTGAAATCCTGCGCGCCGCCGCCGCCGCCGCCCTGCTGCTTGAACGCGGCATGGCCGTAGCGATCGTACGCCGCGCGCTTCTGCGGGTCCTTGAGGCAGTCATACGCCTCGCTGATCGCCTTGAAACGCTCTTCGGAGTCGCCGCAGCCCGGATTCTTGTCGGGGTGATAGCGCATCGCGAGGCGGCGATAGGAGGATTTGAGCGTGCCGTCGTCGGCAGTCCGCTCGCACTCCAGAAGCTCGTAGAAATCGATGTCGGTGCTCATCTTGCGCCTCTAGGCCTCGTCCACATGCGGGAGAGGTTTGGGAGAGGGGAATGATGAGGAGGCCGCGTTGCGCCTTGCAGCGCGACACGGCCCCTCTCCCCGACCCTCTCCCCGCCAGCGGGAAGAGGGAGACTTTAGTTTACGCCTTGTGGTCGTCGACCTCGGAGAATTCCGCGTCGACCACGTCTTCCTTGGGCGCTTCGGCCTCGGCGGCGGGCGAGGCATCGGCCTGCGCCTGCTTCTCGTAGATTGCCTGGCCGAGCTTCATCGCGACCTGCGCGAGCGCCTCCGACTTGGTCTTCATCGCTTCGGGATCACCACCTTCGACCGCGGTCTTGGTCTCGGCGATCGCCGCTTCGATCTCGCCCTTGAGCGCGGCGTCGACCTTGTCGGCATTGTCGGCAAGCTGACGCTCGGTCGTGTGGATCAGCGATTCGGCGTTGTTCTTCGCCTCTGCCGCTGCACGGCGCTGCTTGTCGTCTTCAGCGAACTGCTCGGCGTCGCGGACCATCTGCTCGATGTCGCGATCCGACAGGCCACCCGAGGCCTGGATGCGGATCTGCTGCTCCTTGCCGGTGCCCTTGTCCTTGGCCGACACGTTGACCAGGCCGTTGGCGTCGATGTCGAAGGTGACTTCGATCTGCGGCACGCCGCGCGGTGCCGACGGGATGCCGACCAGATCGAACTGGCCGAGCATCTTGTTGTCGGCCGCCATTTCGCGCTCGCCCTGGAACACGCGGATGGTGACGGCCTGCTGGTTGTCGTCCGCGGTCGAATAGGTCTGCGACTTCTTGGTCGGGATCGTCGTGTTGCGATCGATCATGCGGGTGAACACGCCACCCAGCGTCTCGATGCCGAGCGACAGCGGGGTCACGTCGAGCAGCAGCACGTCCTTGACGTCGCCCTGCAGCACGCCGGCCTGGATCGCCGCGCCCATCGCCACGACCTCATCGGGGTTGACGCCCGAATGCGGCTCCTTGCCGAAGAAGTCCTTCACGACCTGACGGACTTTGGGCATGCGCGTCATGCCGCCGACGAGGACGACTTCCGAGATGTCGCTGGTCTGAATCCCGGCGTCCTTCATCGCCTTCTTGCACGGCTCGAGCGTGCGCTGGATCAAGTCCTCGACGAGACGCTCGAGATCCGAGCGCGTGATCGCCTTGACGAGATGCTTCGGGCCGTTCTGGTCGGCGGTGATGAAGGGCAGGTTGACCTCGGTCGTCGCTGCCGACGAGAGCTCGATCTTCGCCTTCTCGGCCGCTTCCTTCAGACGCTGGAGCGCCAGCTTGTCCTTGGTGAGGTCGATCCCCTCGGCCTTCTTGAAGTCTTCCGACAGGAAGTTGAGGAGCTTGTTGTCGAAATCTTCGCCGCCGAGGAAGGTGTCGCCGTTGGTCGCCTTCACTTCGAACACGCCGTCGCCAATCTCGAGGATCGAGATGTCGAAGGTGCCGCCGCCGAGGTCATAGACCGCGATCGTCTTGTTGGTGTCCTTGTCGAGACCATACGCAAGCGCCGCGGCCGTCGGCTCGTTGATGATGCGGAGCACTTCGAGACCGGCGATCTGCCCGGCGTCCTTGGTCGCCTGGCGCTGCGCGTCGTTGAAATACGCCGGAACGGTGATGACCGCCTGCGTGACCGTCTCGCCGAGATAGGCCTCGGCGGTTTCCTTCATCTTCTGCAGCGTGAACGCCGAGATCTGCGACGGCGAATATTCCTTGCCGCCGGCGCCGACCCATGCGTCGCCATTGTTGCCGCGCACGATGTTGTACGGGACCAGCTCGGTGTCCTTCTTGGTGATCGGATCGTCGAAACGACGGCCGATCAGGCGCTTCACCGCGAAGATCGTGTTTTCGGGGTTGGTCACTGCCTGGCGCTTGGCCGGCTGGCCGACCAGCCGCTCGCCATCCTTGGCGAACGCGACGATCGACGGCGTGGTGCGCGCGCCTTCTGCGTTCTCGATCACCTTCGGCTTGCCGCCCTCCATCACCGAGACGCAGCTGTTGGTCGTGCCGAGATCGATTCCGATTACTTTTGCCATTGGTCCTCTGGGGCCCCCATCGCTAGAAAAATTGCCATTCCATCGCGCCCTTAGAATAAGCAGCGCGACACTTCACTCCGGCGATATAGGGGGGCTTTCGCTTGTCGCAAGATTTCACCGCACGTATGGCGCGACAAGTTGTTCCCAAAGCGGGAGTTCGTCGTTTGCGCAATCGTCTGGTTTTGATCGCTGCCCTGGCCCTGGGCGCGTGCGGCAGTGGGCCGCCCAAGCTCTCGGTCGAGAAGGGCTATATCCGCCTCGCCGCGGTGCCGCGCAGTCCGGCGGTCGCCTATTTCACGATCCATGGCGGCACCGCCGATACTGCGCTGATCGCGGTGAGCAGCGAAGTGTCGATCAAGAACGAATTGCACCAATCGATGCAGTCGGGCGGCATGGCGTCGATGAAGCCGCTCGGCGACGTGCCGATCCCCGCGGGCACGACCGTCGCGTTCGCGCCCGGCGGCAAGCATCTGATGCTGTTCGACATGAACCCGGGGATCAAGCCGGGGCGCGTCGTCACGCTGACCTTCACCTTTGCCAACAACCAGCGGATCCTGTTCGACGCGCCGACGATCGCGGCGGGCGCCCCCGCCCCCGCATTCTAAGCGGGCGTCACGCCGCGAGCGTTTGTTCGATCGTGGGCGCGAGGTCGAGCGTCAGCAGCGCATAGGCCCCCTTCCCCACGCCTTCGCTTTCGAGCCGCAGCGAGCCGTGCATCGCCGCCATCGAATTGGCGCACCAGTGCAGACCCAGCCCGCCCGATTTGTGGCGACGGGTCGAGAAGCCGCGCTGGAACAGCGTTGGGGTGTTCTCAGCGGCGAACCCCTCGCCATCGTCGCGGATCGCGATGACGGCGCGGCCGTCGGCCTCGGTGATCGTCACGGTGATCGATCCGCTGTCGGTGCCGGTCGCAGCGATCGCGTCGGCGGCGTTGGAGAAGAGATTGCCGATCACCTGGCTCAGGATGATCCGGCTCGCCATCACATAGCACGCTTGCGCGGGGAAGCTGAACGCGATCGACACGCTGCCCGAATAGCGCGCGATCGTCGCATTCTTGGCGAGGATCTCGGTCACGTCGCACGGCGCCACTTCGGGCCGCTCGTGCGCCGCGCTTTGCTGGGCACCGATGATCTCGAGCACATGGCTCATCGCTTCGCGGCCGATTTGCAATTCGCCGTGACGGTCGGCGCGATCCTTGGTTTCGGCCTCGATCGCCGCGGCGACGAAGGCGAGCAGTTTGGCGCGCCGCGCCGCGGGCAGATCGTCCTTGCCGAGCTCGGCGATCGCGCGGTCGAGCATGCTGCGCTCGACGGGCGGTGCTTGCGCGATCCCCTTGCTCAGGATCGTGCTGATCGGGTTGAGCGCGTTGCGGACGTTGTGCATCACCGCGACCGCGCTCTCGCTCTTGCCGAGCGCGAAGCTCTGCACTTCGACCTGTTCGCGCAGATCCTTCAATTGCTCGAGCATCGCGTTGAAACTGTTGCGCAAAGATCCGATTTCGTCCTTGCGCGGCTCGTCGGGCAGCAGCCCGAGCGAGCCCGAGGTGCGCACCATCTGCATATGGCTTTCGACCCGCGCGAGCGGGCGCAGCACGAGCATCGAAATCATCCGCCGCAGCATTGCGAGCACGAGCAGCAGCAACAGCGTCGACCCCGCGACCGCGAGCAGCAACATGCGCTGGCCGAGCAGCGAGAGATCGCGCGTCACGCTGAACGCCGCGCTGGCGACGGCGTGGCCGTCGGCGCCACGGATCGGCACCGCGATCCGCAGCGTCGAGCGCGCCGAGACGATCGCATCGGTATCGGGGCGGTCGGCGAGGTCGATCGTCGCGGGAAGCTGAAGCACATTGGACAG
The DNA here is from genome assembly GCF_014653575.1 of Sphingomonas glacialis. GTDB lineage: Bacteria > Pseudomonadota > Alphaproteobacteria > Sphingomonadales > Sphingomonadaceae > Sphingomonas > Sphingomonas glacialis. The sequence continues at coordinate 566,964 of NZ_BNAQ01000001.1, forward strand.
CGTCTTCGAGGTGATCCGCCGCGCCATCAGCACATAGCCGCGCGGATCGCCGGTGCCGTCGCTGCGCCGCACTTCGGCGACCCCGACCGCGACGAGCTCGTTGCCGAGCCGCAGGTAATAATGCCCCGAGTTCTTCTGGCCGAGCACGCGCTTGAAATCTGTCTGGCCAAGCGCGGCGACGAATTCGCTGCGACCCGGCGGCGTTCGCCAGCGCGCGATGACGATCCGGCCGTCCTTGCCGACATAGGCCATGCCGTCGACGTTGAGATTGACCATCGCGAGCGTCGAGAAGCTCTCCTTCTCGAACTCGGGCGTCGGGTGGACCATGTAATCGTAGCTGGCGGTCCAATCGCCATAGTCGCGCACTGCGCCCTCGACCTTGGTCGCGAAATCGCCGAGCGCGGCGCGCGTCCGCTCGATATGCGCGGCGACCGACTTGTCCTCGAGCTGGTTGAAGCTCGGCACGATCAAAGCCGCAAGCAACGCCGTCAGCGCGACCGAACCGATCAGGCCGATCCCCATCAGGATCACGACGAGCTTGGCACCGAGCGAACTCGGCTCGCGCAGCGCCTCGATCCGGCCGCGCGCGGTGCGCGGGGACGGCGGCGGGGGCGCGGGCATCAGCCGTGCGTTCCGTTACCCGGTTCGACCGCGTCGTCCGCCGCGGGATCGAGCATGTAGCGCGCCTGGGCGATTTCGCGCGCGCGGTCCTGCACGACGGGCCGCGAGAAGAAATAGCCCTGCATGTGGCTGCAGCCGGCGACACGCAGCGCCTGCAACTGCGCCTCGGTCTCGACGCCTTCGGCGATCACGCCGAGCCCGAGCGCATGGCCGAGATGGATGATCGAATGGACGATCGCCGCGCTCTCGCGCTCGCGGCCCATGCCGTCGATGAAGCTGCGGTCGATCTTGAGGCAATCGAGCGCGAACTTGCGGATGTTGTAGAGGCTCGAATAGCCAGTACCGAAATCGTCGAGCGCGATGCGGAAGCCCATCTGGCGCAGTTTGTAGAGCGTGTCGGCGGCGCGATCGGCATCGTCGAAAATCGCGGTCTCGGTGATCTCGATCTGGACGCGGCGCGGGTCGATCCCGGCGCGCTGGACGGTCTCGACGAGCCTTGCCACGAAATTATGGCGGCGGAATTGGCGCGGCGAGAAATTGACCGAGACATATTGGCCCGGCCATTCGGCGAGCACTTTCAGCGATTCGCCGAGCACCCAGTCGCCGAGCTCGTGGATCAGGTTGGTTTCCTCGGCGATCGGGATGAACACCGCCGGACTGATCGGGCCATGCTCGTTGGTGTTCCAGCGCAGCAGCGCCTCGAAACCGATGACCTCGAGCTCCTCGCGCGCGACGATTGGCTGATAGACGAGGCTCAGCTCGCCCTTGGCGATCGCTTGCGACAGGCCTCCCTCGATCGCGCGGCGCAGGCGGATGTTCTCGTCCATGCCCTCGTCGAACAGCCGCACGACGCCGCGGCCTTCGCGTTTCGCGTCGTTGAGCGCGAGATCGGCGCGGCGCATCAAGTCGGTCGGGTCGCGCGTCTCGCCGGGCTCGGTGACGATCAGGCCGAACGACGCGCCGCCCTGGACCGAATTGCCGAGCACCTTGAAGGTCCCGGTGCAGGCTTTCAGGATGCGCTGGCATTCCATTTCGGCCGCCTCGGCGCCGGGCGTGTCGAACAGCAGCCCGAATTCGTCGCCGCCGAGCCGCGCGACGAGGCCGCCTGCGGGAATCGAGGTCTGCAGGATGTCGCAGATCGTGCGGATCAGTTCGTCGCCGGCGAGATGGCCGAGCGTGTCGTTGACGAGCTTGAAGCGATCGAGATCGACCATCGCCACCGCGAATTGTCCCGAAAGCTGTGCGCGGTCGGTCAGCGCGCGGCGGAAGGCGAGCCGGTTGGGCGCCTCGGTCAGCGAATCGTGGTTCGCCATGTGGATCGCGCGGCTTTCGTTCGCGGCGAGCTCATGGCCTTGCTCCTGGAGCTGGACGACTTGCGCAGCGAGCGTCGCGCGGGCTTCGGCGAGTTCGCGGTCGCCGCGCCAGCGGTGCGCGAGCGCGCTTGCCATCTGCGTGACCTCGGCGACTTCGAACGGCTTGGCGATGTAGAAGATCTTGTCGGCGGGGCCGGCCGCCTTGGCGATCTCGATCGGCGAGAAATCGGAATAGCCGGTGACGATGACGAGATTGATGTTGGGGTCGAGCTTGCGGATCCGCGTCGCGGTTTCCTTGCCGTCGATCCCCGGCGGCATGCGCACGTCGATGAAGGCGACGGCATAGGGTTCGTCGGACGCCAATGCGGCCTCGACCGCCGCAACGCCGTCGAGCCCCTGCATCGCATGCGTCAACGTGAAGTCGATCGTGGTATCGGGCGCGGGGTCGGCAGCGTCGTCGTCTTTGCCGAACAGTTCGGCGGCCATCGCCTCGAGCGCGCCGGTGTCGACGGCCGCCGGCGCGAAACTGCGCCGGTAGCTGTCGTGCATGGCCGGTTCGTCATCGACGATCAGAATTCGCATACCCACACCCGCCCGTAAGATAGTGGGCATCAAAGCCCGTTGCGAACTCGTATGCCAAGGCGGTTAATGCGTCGTAAACGACGATGCCAAAACTCAGTCGCGTTCGAGTGCCAGGACCCCGAGCTGGACCGCGCCGAGCGGCCCCGCCATTCCGCCCAGCTCGGCCGGAACGACGAAGCGGTCGATCGGCATCAGCCCGGGCGCTGCGACATAGCCGCCGAGACTCGCGACCAAGCGAGCGCGAATTTCGGGCAGCAGCTGCGGCACGCCGACCATCACGCCTCCGCCCATCACGATCCGCCGCGGGATGCCGGTCAGCACCACCATGTGACAGAGCTGCGCAAGGGTATGCGCGACGGTTTCCCACGCCGGGTCGTTCGCCGCCAAATCCTGCGCGGCCGTTCCGGTGCGCGCGCGGATCGCGGTTCCCGACACCAGCCCTTCGACGCAATCGCCATGAAAGGCGCAGCTTCCGCGCCAGGCGTCGCCCGTCATCCGCACCGGGCGGATATGGCCGAGCTCGGCATGCGTCATCCCCGCGACGGGGGCGCCGTGCAGCACGAGCCCGACGCCGACGCCCGTCCCCACCGTGATATAGGCATGGTCTTCGACATCATGCGCCGCACCCCAGCGCCCTTCGCCGAGCGCAGCGCCGTTGACGTCGCTGTCGAAGCCGAACGGCACGCCCGCAATCTTCGCGAGCCGCAGCCCGACATCGGTATCGGACCAACCAGGCTTGGTGGTCGCGGTGATGAAACCGTAATTGGCGTCGCTGCGGTCGAGCGACACCGGGCCGAAGCTCGCGACGCCGAGCGCGTCATAGCCCGACCAGCGCCGCAGCACGTCCTCGACCGCGCCAAGCGTTTCGTCGGGCGTGGTGGTCGGGATCTGGACGCGCTCGCGCACATCGTTGGGTCCGCTTGCCAGGACGCAAATCACCTTGGTCCCGCCGAGCTCGACGCCGGCGATCAGGGGCGCGCTCATTCTACGGTCACCGACTTGGCGAGATTGCGCGGTTGGTCGACATCGGTGCCCTTGATGACCGCGACATGATAGGCGAGCAGCTGCACCGGCACCGCATAGACGAGCGGCGCGATCAGCGGGTGGACCTTTGGCATCGTGATCGTCGCCATGCAGCCGTCGCCCGCCGCCTGGATACCGTCGTAATCCGAGATCAAAACGACCTTGCCGCCGCGCGCCTGGACTTCCTGCATGTTGCTGACGGTCTTGTCGAACAACGGGCCCGAGGGCGCGATGACGATGACGGGGACGTTCTCGTCGATCAAGGCGATCGGCCCGTGCTTCATCTCGCCGGCGGCATAGCCTTCGGCGTGGATGTAGCTGATTTCCTTGAGCTTCAGCGCGCCCTCGAGCGCGAGCGGATAATCGGTGCCGCGGCCGAGATAGAGCACGTCGCGCGCGCCCGCGATGTGGTGCGCCATCGCCTCGATCGCCTCGTCATAGGCGAGCGCGCCGTTGAGCGCGGCGGGGGCTTCGGAGAGATGCTTGACGATCATCTTCTCCTCGGCCGGGCTGAGCTTGCCCTTGGCGCGCGCGAGGTTGGCGGCGAGCGCTGCGAGCACCGCGAGCTGGCACGTGAAGGCCTTGGTCGAGGCGACGCCGATCTCGGGGCCGGCATGCGTCGGCAGCAGCAGATCGGCTTCGCGCGCCATCGAGCTCGTCGGCACGTTGACGACGACCGCGATGATCTGCCCCTCGGCGCGCGCATGGCGCAGCGCGGCGAGCGTGTCGGCGGTCTCGCCCGACTGGCTGATGAAGAGGGCGAGGCCGCCCTCCTCCATCACCGGCGCGCGGTAGCGGAATTCGCTGGCGACATCGAGGTCGACCGGCACGCGCGCGAACTGCTCGAACCAATATTTGGCGACCATGCCGGCGTAGAAGCTGGTGCCGCAGGCGACGATCGTGACGCGCTTGATCGTCGACAGGTCGAATTCGGGGATCGGCAGCGTGACGCGCTCTTCCATCCGCTGCAGGTACGAGCGCAGCGTCTGCGCGACGACGATCGGCTGCTCGTAGATTTCCTTGAGCATGTAATGCTTGTGGTTGCCCTTCGAGACGAGGTCGCCGGTGACGCCCGAGATCGTGATCGCACGCTCGGCCGGCGTATTGGCGCGGTCATAGACCTGCGCGCCCTCACGCGTGAGGACGACCCAGTCGCCTTCGTCGAGATAGGCGATCCGCTGCGTCAGCGGCGCGAGCGCGAGCGCGTCGGAGCCGAGATACATCTCGCCCTCGCCGTATCCGACGACGAGCGGCGAACCGAGCCGTGCGCCGATCAGCAGATCGGGATGCTGGCGGAACAGGATCGCGAGCGCGAAGGCGCCGTGGAGCCGCGGGAGCACCTCGCGCACCGCGTCCTCGGGGGCGAGCCCGGCCTCGACCTTCTCGCTGATCAGATGCGCGACGACCTCGGTGTCGGTCTCGCTGGTGAAGGTCCGGCCGCGGGCGATGAGTTCGTCGCGCAGCGGCTTGAAATTCTCGATGATGCCGTTGTGGACGACCGCGACTTCGCCGGTCGCGTGGGGGTGGGCGTTGTTGGTGGTCGGGCCGCCATGCGTTGCCCAGCGCGTGTGCGCGATGCCGGTCTTGCCGGGCAGCGGATGCGCGGCGAGTTCGTTGGCGAGGTTGATCAGCTTGCCCGACGCACGCCGCCGCTCGATCGCGCCGTCGAAATCGGTGGCGATGCCGGCCGAATCATAGCCGCGATATTCGAGCCGCTTCAGACCGTCGAGCAGACGATCGGCGACGTCTTCGGTACTCAGGATGCCAACGATGCCACACATGGAATGTCTCGACCTTAAAGGGTGTAGGGGATGCGGATGCCCGGCATGGTCGCCGGGAAATCCGTGGTGTTGCGGGTCACTAGAATGCGTCCGTGAACTTGTGCTGACGCGAGGATGACCGAGTCCGCAAGCTTCAGGCGGCACTCGTTGCGCAGTTCCGCCGCGCGCGTCGCAATCGGTATATCGAGCTCATCGATCAGGAACCCCGCCAACAGCGATTTCGTTCGCGGCATCGTGATCTGGTCGACCCGGGACATGACCTCGATCCACGTCACCCGACTGATCCAGCGATCGTCAACCGACTCGAGCTCGAGCTGCGCTGACACGTTGCCGTTAAGGGCATCGATCAGGATATTGCTGTCGAACGACGTGGCGCTCACGATTTTGGCGACGGCTGCACGCCCCGAAGCTGATCGAGATAGATCGCGCGCTGACGATCATCTTCCGCGTCGAAGAGATCGGGAAACTCGGCTTTGACGTCTTCGTAATCGTCGTCCCAGGGACGGGTCCAGCTCGCGCGTTCGCGCCGCTGCCATGCGACGGCGTCACCAATGTCAGCGCGATCCTTCCAGGCTCCGAAACCGGCGCGCAGAGCCGCCAGTCGCCGTTGCCGGTTCCCCTCTTCTGCGTCGCTCGCAATCAGCCGATCGACCGCGTCACGGATCACCGCCGCGCGCGACTGACCGTGCTCGGCCGCGATCTGATCGAGCCGCGCAATGCGATCGTCGCCGAGCGAAACCAGGGTCCTGCTAGCCATTATCGACCGATATCACCGGGTGATATCACTTGCCAGCTTTCTTCGCCGTCATCGCGTCGCGAAAGCGCTTGGCCCATCCGGGTTTGGAGACTTGCTGCGGCCGCACCAACGCGAGCGCGTCGGCTTCGACGTCGGCGGTGATCACAGATCCTGCGCCGACAATCGCGCCCGCGCCGATCGTCACCGGCGCGACCAGCGCCGAGTTCGACCCGATGAACGCGCCTTCGCCAATGATCGTCTTGTATTTGAAGAAACCGTCGTAATTGCAGGTGATCGTGCCCGCGCCGATATTCGCGCCAGCCCCCACTTCGGCATCGCCGAGATAGGTCAGGTGGCTCGCCTTGGCGCCCGCGCCGAGCACGGCCTTCTTTATCTCGACGAAATTGCCGATCTTCGACTTCTCGCCCATCACCGCGCCGGGACGCAGGCGGGCGAACGGGCCGACCTCGGCCTTGGCGCCGATCAGCGCGCCCTCGATATGGCTGAAGGCGTGAAGCAGCGCACCGTCGCCGACGGTGACGCCGGGGCCGAACACGACGTTGGGCTCGATCACGACGTCTCGGCCGATCACCGTGTCGTGCGCGAACCAGACGGTCTCGGGGGCGATGAGCGTCGCGCCGTCGGCCATCGCCTGCGCGCGGCGCTGCTGCTGCCACGCGGCTTCCACGCCCGCCAGTTCGCCGCGGCTGTTGACGCCGGCGACTTCGGTCGCGCCGGTCTCGATCACCGCCGAGCGACGGCCATCGGCGGCGGCGAGCATGACGATGTCGGGGAGGTAATATTCGCCCGCCGCATTGTCGTTGCCGACGCGGGCGAGCAGCGCGAACAGATCGGCGCTGCGCACCGCCATTAGCCCGGAGTTGCACAAATCGACCGCGCGTTCGGCGGGGGTCGCGTCCTTGAACTCGACCATCTTTGCAATGACGCCATCCTCGGCGATGATCCGGCCATAGGCACCGGCATCGGTGGGACGAAAACCGAGCACGACCGCCACCGGCGCGTCTTCCGCGTTCAGTCGGTCGAGCATCGCCCGCATCGTCTGCGAGGAGACGAGCGGGACGTCGCCGTAGAGGATCAGCACATCGCCGTCGAAGCCAGCGAGCGCGGCTTCGGCCTGAGCGACGGCATGCCCGGTACCGAGCTGTTCGGCCTGCAGCGCGGTCGCGATCCCGAGCGGCGAGACCGCCGCCTCGACCTGATCGCGCCCCGCGCCCGTCACGACGACGGTGCGCGCCGGGTCGAGCGCCGCGACGCTCGCCGCCAGATGCAGCAGCATCGGCCGCCCGGCGATCGGATGCAGCACCTTGTGCAGATCCGATTTCATGCGCGTCCCCTTGCCCGCGGCAAGGATGATGGCGGCGATGGGGGGGCGAGACGGGCTTTCCATAACGCCAGCCCTGCCACGCCGGACTTGCCAATTCCATAGCAACCCTGCCAGGCGGGGCCGCATGACGACGAATTCATTTCAGATCGTGGGGTTCGACCTCGATGGCACCCTGGTCGACAGCAGCGGCGATCTTACCGCCGCGGTCAACGACACGCTCGACTTCGCCGGGCGTCCGTTGCTGACGGTGGCGCAAGTCAAGACGATGGTTGGCGGCGGCGCGAAGCATATGCTGGCGCAAGGGCTCGAGGCGACCGGCGGCTGCACGCCGGAGGAATTCCGCCCGCTCTACAAGCGGATGCTGGCCTATTATGCCGCGCACCTTTCGGTCCATACGCGCCCCTTCCCCGGCGTGATCGACGCGCTCGACCAGCTCGACGCGCGCGGCATCAAGAGCGCGGTCGTCACCAACAAGTTCGAGAGCCTGGCGCTCACGCTGCTCGCCGATCTCGGGCTGACCGAGCGCTTCGCGTGCATCATCGGCGGCGACACGATGGGGCCGGGCCTGTCCAAGCCCAACCGCGCGCCGATCGACGAGATGATCCGGCGCTGCGGCGGGGAGATCGGCGCGACCCGCGCGGCGTTCGTCGGCGATTCGATCTACGACATCATGGCGGCGAAGAACGCCGGAATCCCCGGCATCGCGGTGAGCTTCGGCTTCCTGCTTGAGCCGGTCGAGGAAATGGGCGCCGACGCCATCATCGATTCGTTCGACGAACTGCTCCCGACGCTCGACCGCCTGTCAGCCTGAGGCGGGCCCGGCGCCGCCCTTGCGCCACTTGGTCCAAAGGTGCCGCGCGAGCATCGCGGGCGGCATCCGCAGCCAGTGCGAGCGGATGTAGAACGCCATCCGCGTCACCGGGCGCGTCGTGCGCCCCCAACCATCGCGTGCGGTGACGCGGCGGAGATAGAGGCGGTCGACGAGCCTTGAACCGGCGCCGTCGCCATACAGCGCGGCCGCAAGCCGCAGCGCCCGCGCGACCTCGCGGTTCAATCCGTGCATTGCGGCTCGCTCGGCCAATCCCGCGACACCGTCTTGCTCGACAAGACAGTGGACGTCCCACAAATTGCGCATCCCGCCCGCCAGATCGCCGTCGGCAAACAGGTGGGCGGCGGCATGGACGACCATGTCTTCGGGCGACAGCGCCCACAGCCCAGGCGCAACCTCGCCCGCATCGGCGAGCAACGCCGCAGCGTTGGGGGTGATCCGCGCGGTGAGTGGCAGGATCGTGTGGTGGACGTCGATCATCCGGTCGCGGTCGCGGTGGATCAGCGGCGGGAGCTCGTGCATCCACTGGCGGTAATAGGCGTCGTCATACGGATCGGGCTTGACCCATTCCCAACCCGCGTCGAGCAAAGCCGCCTCGATCGTATCCAGCGATGCGCGTGGCACGAGGATGTCGAGATCCCCGATCGACCGCCCCTGCCCCGCCAGCAGATCGGCGGCGACGAAGGCGGTGCCCTTGAGCAGCACGACGCGCTCGTCGATCGGCGCGAGTGCGCGGCGGGCCGCTTCGGCTTCCCACAAGGCGACGACCCGGCCCTGTTCGACCGAGCGCCACGCGTCTTCGAGAATGCGCCCGACGTTCGGTGGAACCGCCACTCCATCGAGCCGCCATGCGAGCGTGCCCAGCATCTGCTCCGCGCGGGCGATCGCGAGTAAGGCGGTCCAGCCCTGCGCGTCGAGTGCGAGCGTGCTTTCGGGCAAGCGCAGCGCGCGCGCCAGCAGCCAGCCGTCGGGCGCGCGGCGCATCATCGCGCCGCCCACGCCGCCTCCACTTGCGCGATCGCGCTGGCGGTGTCGGGATAGTCGATCGCGCGCGCCGGGACCGAGGTCACGAGCTTGGTCAGCGCATCGAAGCCCCGCTCGCCGAGCGCGACGTAGTTGGTCGAGGCTTGCGTCAGCCGAACGAACACCTCGCTCGGCGCGACGTCGCGCGCGGCGGGTTCGAAGCCGAAGCTCGGGAAGAGGATCAGCGCCGGGCGCGCCGGCTGGATCATCGTCGCGATCGCGTGCGCATCGGGGACGAAATGGCGGATCGTGCCCTTGGGTGTGCCCTCGAGCAGTGGCCCGAACCGATCGGCCGGCGCCTCGGCCGCGACGGTCGCGATGCTCGTATTCTTGAGGCTGACGAGCCGCGGAAAGGCATGGAGCTGTCCCGTTTCGGGATCGAGCAAGGCAAATTCATCGCCCATCAGACGCCATCCGCGCAGCGACAGCAGCGCCGCGAGCGTCGATTTGCCCGCGCCCGAGACGCCCGTCATCATCAGCGCCTCGCCGTCGCGCTCGACGACCGAAGCGTGGAGCAGCAGGTAACGGCGCTGGCCGAGCGCCATCTGCAGGTTCATCCCCATCTCGGCGGCGAGCAGCCCTTGCGCGAGGGGCAGCGGCGCCGCCTCGGGCAGCACGAAATCGCCGCCGATCATCACGGAGGGGCGCAGCACGCGCCGCCACGGCCGCGCGGCGAAGAGGCGCACGGTGAAATCGGGGACACCATCGGTGGGCTTGGGATAGGCGCGATACAGCGTCTCGAGCTGCGCGATCGGCGCGCGCCAGTCGGAGCCGATGCGGAAACCGACCGGCCCGATCGCTACGCTGAACTGGTGGTTCATGCGCGCGACACCAGGCCAGTCGCGACGAGTTCGTCGAGCCGCTCGCGCAGCACATCCATATCGGCATCGCCGAGCGCATAGTCGCGCGCCAAGCGGTCCAGCAGCGCCGCGCGCGTCATTCCCGCCTCACCCAAAGTCGCGAGAATCTCGGGCGCTGGCGCGGTGATGAGGTGCGTGATGCCCGAGGCGCGGTGATAGACTGCGGAAAAACTGTCGAGATGGACGATGCTCAGGCTCTCGGCCCGCGCCATGCGGTAGAGGACGGTGTCGTCCGCCAGGGCCACCGGCTCAGCCGCGCGGCATCTGCAACGACGCGAAGCAGGTGAAGCCGCTCGTCCCCGATTGCAGCCGCCGGATGTAATTGGTGTAGGCGCGGCTCTGCTGATAGCTCGTTCCCGGCAGCTGTCCGCCGGCCAGCGCGGTCTTGACCTCCTCGCCCTTGAACGGCCTTCCGGGCGGCGCGAACGCCCCCAGCGTCCCACGCGGCACGGTGGTGCCGTCGGCGGCGATGTAGCTGCCCGCCCGCCCCGGATCGGGCACCGGAATCTCGCAGGTCGAGATCGACGCGGTGGTCGCGGCGAGTGCCGGGCGGATCGAGACGACCGCGGCGGCGCCGGCCGCGCCGAGCATGAGCGCGCGGCGGCGCGTGGCGTTCGGGGTCTCTGGCGGAACGTCGGTCATGGTGACAGCCATTTCACATTCGCAAATCGCTGGCAAGCAAGGCTATCGAGCTTAAGCATCTTTGGGCTAAGGCGGCGAAATGCTCCAGGGTTTCGGTTCTCGGACGATCACGGCGATCGGTCTCATCGTCGTCGCGGCGATCGCAGTGTTCCTGCTTGCGGGCGATCTGCAGCCCGCGTTGGTCACGCTGGTCGGCGGGATTGCCGCGGCGCTCGTCGCGACGGGCACCGGCGACGGCCCGATCGAGCTGCCCCGCCCCGTCCCCGCTGCCGCCGCGCTCGCCCCGCCCGAAACGCAGGACGTGATCGAGGCGATCGTCGAGCCGGTGCTGATCGTCGCCGAAGGGCGCGTGACGCATGCCAATGCCGTCGCGCTCGGGCTGCTCGGCAAGCATATCGTCGGCGAGGACGTGCGCGTCGCGATCCGGCACCCGGGCGCCGCCGAACGCCTCGCCGGTCCGTCGACGGGCAATCTGCAGGGCCCGACCAATCTCGTCGGGCTCGGCGCGCTCGACCAGCATTGGGAAATGCATGTCAGCCGCGCCGGGGGTGGTCAGCGGATCGTGCAACTCGTCGACCGCACCGGCAATTACGCCGCCGAGCGGATGCGCGTCGACTTCGTCGCGAACGCGAGCCACGAATTGCGCACCCCGCTCGCCTCGATCCTCGGTTATATCGAGACGCTTGGCGACGAGAAGGCGGGCGAGGACGCGCAGGTGCGCGGGCGCTTCCTCAAGATCATGTTCGACGAGGCGCGGCGGATGCAGCGGCTGGTCGAGGACCTGATCTCGCTCAGCCGGATCGAGGCAGAGAAATATCGTCTGCCCGATCGCGCGGTCGATGTCAGTGCGCTGATCGGCGAAGTCCGCTCCGAACTGCTCGACGCGCAGGACACGCGCAGCGCCGATATCGTCGCCGACCTCGACCTCGGCGTGCCGCCCGTGGCCGGCGACCGCGCGCAATTGAGCCAGGTGCTCCACAATCTCATCGGCAATGCGATGAAATACGGCCGCGCCGGTACGCCGGTGACAGTTGGGCTGTGGCGCGATCCGGCGGGAATGGTGCGGATCAGCGTGACCGACGAGGGCGAAGGGATCGCGCCCGAGCACATCCCGCGCCTGACCGAGCGCTTCTACCGCGTCGACCCGGGCCGCAGCCGCGCGGCTGGCGGAACCGGGCTTGGGCTCGCGATCGTCAAGCATATCATCGAGCGCCACCGCGGTCGGTTCGATGTGACGAGCACCGTGGGCAAGGGAACCACGGTGACAATTCTGCTCCCAGCGCACGGCCAGACGGGCGCTGTCATCAAACGGTAACGACAGTGTCACACAGGCGGTCCGTCGCGATGGTATTGCGATTCTACGGACCCTTCGGTCCGAGGGGAGAATCCATGAACCGGAAACGCGCGATCGTCGCCTTTGCCGCCAGCAGTGCGGCAGCGTTGGCACTCAGTGCCTGCCAGGACCAGGCCAATGGCGGGGGCGCCGGCTCGCGCGACCATATCACCGTCGTCGGATCGTCGACTGTCTTCCCCTTCACCACGATCGTCGCCGAGCAGCTCATCAACAAGACGCCGGGGATGAAGTCGCCCGCGATCGAATCGACCGGCACGGGCGGCGGGATGAAGCTGTTCTGCGCCGGCGTCGGGGCGGCGCATCCCGACATCGAGGACGCCTCGCGCCGGATGAAGGCGAGCGAGTATCGCACCTGCAAGGACAATGGCGTCGACACTATCATCGAGGTCCAGATCGGGCTCGACGGCGTCGCCTTCGCCGAATCGATGAGCGGCCCCAAGCTGCAGTTGACCGCGGTCGACCTGTACAAGGCGCTCGCCGCCACGCCGATGGGCCAGCCCAACACCGCCAAGACGTGGAAGGACGTCAACCCGGCGCTGCCCGCGATCCCGATTCAGGTCTATGGTCCGCCCTCGACCAGCGGCACGCGCGATGCGCTCGCCGAGTTGATCCTCGCCAAGGGCTGCGACGCGATCAACCCAGCGCTCGCCGACAAGAAGGAAAGCGATGCCGCCGGCTATGCCAAGGGCTGTACCGCAATCCGCGAGGACGGCGCCTATGTCGATGCCGGCGAGAACGACAATCTGATCGTCCAGAAGCTCCAGTCGAATCCCAATGCGATCGGCATCTTCGGCTATTCGTATCTCGAGCAGAACAAGGACAAGCTCAACGGCGTGCCGATCAATGGCGTCGAACCGACCTATGAGACGATCGCGCGCGGCGCCTATCCGGGCTCGCGGCCGCTCTACCTCTACGTCAAGAAGGCGCATCTCACCGCAATCAAGGGCCTGCGCGAATTCCTCTCGCTCTATGCGCAGTCATGGGATCCCAAGGGTCCGCTCGTCGCCAAGGGGCTGATCGCGGCGCCCGACGACGTGCGCAAGCGCAGCGCCGAGATCATCAAGGCCGAAGCGACGCTGGACCCGTCCAAGCTGCTCTAATCGTCTTTCCCACACCTCGAACCCGAAGTCGAAACACCCGCTTTGTCGATCCTTACTCTCTCCCTCGTCATCGCGGGGCTCGGCCTGATCGGCTGGCTGACGGCGCGGATGCGTGCCGTCGGCTTCCGCCGCGGCAGCACCGCGCGGTTCAGCTCGCTGCCGTCGCATTTCGGCGGCTATGTCGCCTTGTGGACGGTGTTGCCCGCCGCTCTCTTCCTGTGCGTCTGGGCGTCGACTTCGCCAGCGCTGGTGACCGACCGCGTGCTGCGCGATCCCGCCGCCGCGCAATTGCCGCCGCCGGGGTTCGACCGTGCGGCGATCCTGTCCGAAGCGCGCAGCCTTGCCGCTGGCAACAGCTTCGGCGCGTTCAACCCACTGTCGCAGAAGCTCGCGCCCGCTTATGCTGCGGCGCAGAACCGCAACGACTGGATCGGCTCGGCGGTCGCGTTGCTGCTCGCCTTTGCGACCGGCGGGTTCGCTTATACCCGCGTCCGCCCCGATTTCCGCGCGCGCAGCAAGATCGAACGCGTCGTGATGGCGTGCCTGCTCGCCGCCTCGCTGATCGCGATCGTCACGACGATGGGGATCGTCGCGTCGCTGCTGTTCGAATCGTGGCGCTTCTTCAGCGTCGTGCCGATCACCGACTTCCTGTTCGGGACGCATTGGAGCCCGCAAGTCATCGACCCGGCCGACCCGGGCAAGACACTCGGCGCAGTGCCGTTGTTCTGGGGCACCTTCTTCATCGGCGCGGTGATCGCGATGCTCGTCGCGATCCCGTTCGGGCTGATGAGCGCGGTGTACCTCACGCAATATGCGACGCCGCGCGCGCGCCGCTGGATGAAGCCGATCCTCGAAGTGCTCGCGGGCGTGCCGACCGTGGTCTACGGCTATTTCGCCGCGCTGACGGTGGCGCCGGCGGTGCGCGATGTCGCGGTGTCGCTCGGCATTACCTGGGCAAGCTCGGAAAGCGCGCTCGCCGCGGGGCTGGTGATGGGGGTGATGATCATCCCGTTCGTCTCCTCGATGGCAGACGATTCGCTGGCGGCGGTGCCGGGCGCGATGCGCGACGGGAGCCTGGCGATGGGCGCGACCTCGTCCGAGACGATCAGCCGCGTATTGCTTCCCGCGGCGCTTCCCGGTGTCGTCGGTGGCGTCTTGCTCGCGGTCAGCCGCGCGATCGGCGAGACGATGATCGTGGTGATGGCGGCGAGCGGCGTCGCGACGCTCACGCTCAACCCGTTCGCCAGCGCGACCACCGTGACCAAGCAGATCGTCGACCTGCTCACCGGCGAAGCCGAGTTCGACAGCCCGAAGACGCTCGCCGCCTTCGCGCTCGGGCTCACGCTGTTCGTCATAACCCTGCTCCTCAACATCGTCGCGCTGACGGTCGTGAAACGGTATCGCGAAGCTTATGAGTGACGCCCCAATCCTGAGCGGGCTCGTCCCCGGTGTCGCGACCACCGCGACCGGCCCGGCCGAGCGCGCGCCGACCGACTGGCGGACGCAGTCGATGCAGCGCCGCATCCGCAAGCGTTATGCCGCCGAGCGGCGCTTCCGCTGGCTCGGGCTCGGCGCGGTCGTGCTTTCCGCCGGCTTCCTCGCGGTGCTGCTTGTGACGATGGTGTATAACGGCGCCAGCGGATTCCTGCAGACGCAGATCGCGCTGCCGGTCGATTTCGCGCATTCAGGGTTGTTGCTGACGCCCGCCGACCTGCGCGGACCCGGCGCCGATCTCGCGCTGTCGACCGCCAATATCGAAGGCTTGACCGATTCATCGGCCAAGGCCGCGTTCGGGACCGACGGCGATCGCTGGGTGTCCGACGGCGGCTGGCTGCGCGTGCGCCAAGCGCTGAAGCGCGACCCCGCGCTGCTCGGCGCGCGCGCG
This sequence comes from Sphingomonas glacialis, assembly GCF_014653575.1. Taxonomy (GTDB): domain Bacteria; phylum Pseudomonadota; class Alphaproteobacteria; order Sphingomonadales; family Sphingomonadaceae; genus Sphingomonas; species Sphingomonas glacialis. The sequence continues at coordinate 582,058 of NZ_BNAQ01000001.1, forward strand.
ACGATCTGGGTGCCCGCCGCCGATGCGATCGACGTCGCGGCCAAGCGCCAGGGCGATCCGGCCTCCGAGGCGATCGTCGCGAAGCTCAAGGCGCGCCAGGCGATCTCGACCGGCTTCAACCTCCCCTTCCTCACCGCATCGGACTCGAACGATCCGACGCGCGCGGGGATCTGGGGCGCGTTCAAGGGCTCGCTGTTCACGATGCTGGTCACGCTGCTGATCGCCTTCCCGGTCGGGGTGCTGTCGGCGCTCTATCTCGAGGAATATGCGCCGCGGAACCGCTGGACCGATCTGATCGAGGTCTCGATCAACAATCTCGCCGCGGTGCCCTCGATCATCTTCGGCTTGCTCGGGCTCGCGGTCTTCCTCGGCACCTTCGGGCTGCCGCGCTCGGCGTCGATCGTCGGTGGTCTCACGCTCGCGCTGATGACGATGCCGGTGATCGTGATCTCGGGCCGCAACGCGATCAAGGGCGTCCCGCCGTCGATCCGCGATGCCGCGCTCGGCGTCGGGGCGAGCCCGATCCAGGTCGTCTTCCACCACGTCCTGCCGCTCGCGCTGCCCGGCATCCTCACCGGCACGATCATCGGCATGGCGCGCGCGCTCGGCGAGACTGCGCCACTGCTGATGATCGGGATGCGCGCGTTCATCGCCTCGCCACCCGCGCGGCTGACCGATCCGGCGACGGTGCTGCCGGTGCAGATCTTCCTATGGTCCGATCAGATCGATCGCGGCTTTGTCGAAAAGACCAGCGCGGCGATCATCGTCCTGCTCGTCTTCCTGCTCGCGATGAACGGCTTCGCGATCTACCTCCGTAACAAATTCGAGACCCGCTGGTGAGCATTCCCAACCAACACAAGATTTCGGCGCAGCACGTGAACGTCTGGTACGGCGCCAAGAAAGCGATCGACGACGTGTCGCTCGATTTCGGTTCGGACCACGTCACCTCGCTGATCGGCCCGTCGGGCTGCGGCAAATCGACCTTCCTGCGCACGCTCAACCGGATGAACGACACAATTCCTGCGGCCAAGGTCGAGGGCGACATCACGCTCGACGGCGAGGACATCTACGCCCCCGAAATGGACGTCGTGCAGCTCCGCGCGCGCGTCGGCATGGTGTTCCAGAAGCCCAACCCCTTCCCCAAGTCGATCTTCGAGAACGTCGCCTACGGCCCGCGCATCCACGGCCTTGCCGGCAACAAGACCCAGCTCGGCGAGATCGTCGAACGCTCGTTGCGCCGCGCCGGGCTGTGGGACGAGGTCAAGGACCGCCTCACCGACAGCGGCACCGCGCTGTCGGGCGGCCAGCAGCAACGGCTGTGCATCGCGCGCGCGATCGCGGTCGACCCCGAGGTGATCCTGATGGACGAGCCGTGCTCGGCGCTCGACCCGATCGCGACCGCCAAGATCGAGGAGCTGATTCACGAGTTGAAGGGCCGCTACGCGATCGTGATCGTCACGCACAACATGCAGCAGGCCGCGCGCGTGTCGCAGCGCACCGCCTTCTTCCACCTGGGCACGCTGATCGAATATGGCGCGACCTCGGACATCTTCACCAATCCTCGGCAGGAACGCACCAAGGATTACATCACCGGCCGCTACGGGTGAACAGGACATGCCATTGAACGACCATACAGTTAAGGCGTTCGACGCCGATATCGGCCAGCTGCGCGGCCTCATCGCGCAGATGGGCGGAATGGCCGAACACGCGATTGCCGGCGCGATGGAAGCGCTGCGCCGCCACGACCTCGAAGGCGCGCAGCTCATCATCGCGGGCGACAAGAAGCTCGACGCGCTCGAGCTCGAGGTCGAGCAGCTCGCAGTCCGCATCATCGCGCTGCGCGCGCCGCTCGCCGACGATCTGCGCGAAGTCGTCGCCGCGCTGAAGATCGCCGGGGTGATCGAACGGATTGGCGACTATGCCAAGAACATCGCCAAGCGCGTCCCCTCGATCGACAGCCATGGCGAGATCGAACCGCTGTCGGTGCTCCCCGCCATGTCGGCGCTCGCGGTGCGGATGGTGCACGACGCGCTCGACGCCTTCGCCGCGCGCGACGCCGATGCCGCGGTCGAAGTGTGCCAGCGCGACCGCGAGGTCGACGATTTCTACAACAGCCTGTTCCGCGTGCTCGTAACCCACATGATGGAGAACCCGCGGACGATCGGCCAGGTCACGCAATTGCTCTTCATCGCCAAGAATCTCGAACGCGTGGGCGACCACGCAACGAACATCGCCGAGATGATCTACTATGCCGCAACCGGTACGCACATGGTCGAACGTGACCGCGGCACCCTTCTCAGCCTGACGGAGTAAACGATATGGCACGCGCGAAAATGCTGCTGGTTGAAGACGACGCCGCGCTCGCCGAGCTGCTGATCTGGCACTTCAAGCGCGAGGATTTCGAGATCGCGCAGACGCCCGACGGCGAGGAGGCGCTGCTGCTGGCCAAGGAGAATACCCCCGACATCGTGCTGCTCGACTGGATGGTCGAGGGCCTGTCGGGGATCGAAGTGTGCCGCCGCCTGCGCCGCATGCCCGAGACCGCCAACGTCCCGATCATCATGCTGACCGCGCGCGGCGAGGAAGAGGATCGCGTCCGCGGGCTCGAGACCGGCGCCGACGATTATGTCACCAAGCCGTTTAGCCCACGCGAACTCGTCGCGCGCGTCGGCGCGGTGCTGCGGCGGGTGCGCCCGGCGTTGGCGGGCGAGCAGCTGACCTATTCCGACATCGAGATGGATACCGTCGGCCACAAGGTGCGGCGTTCGGGCGAGGTCATCCCGCTCGGGCCGACCGAGTTCCGCCTGCTGAAACACTTCCTCGAACATCCCGGCTGGGTGTTCTCGCGCGAGCGACTGCTCGATGCGGTATGGGGCCATGACAGCGACATCGAGAGCCGCACGGTCGACGTGCACATCCGGCGGCTGCGCAAGGCGATCAACTGCGGCGACCGCCCCGATATCATCCGCACGGTGCGTTCGGCGGGCTATGCACTCGATTCGGGTGCGTAAAGAATATTGGGACCCATGCGGCACAATGTGCGTTAGACCCGACGAGCAGCACACAATGCTGCCCGTTCGCAGGAGACTGTTTATGAAAATCATGATGTTTGCGGCGCTCGCCGCTGCCGTCGCAATGCCCGCGCTGGCGCAGACCACGCCAGCACCGGCGACCCCCGACGCGATGAGCCAGCCGGCCCCGGCGCAAACCATGCCTGCTCAGCCCGCCCCGGCAGCAGACCCCGCAATGGCACAGCCCGCCGCCCCCGCCGCTGATCCGGCAATGGCGCAGCCGGCAACGACGCCCGCCGCCAATGCGTCGATGGCGACGCCGTCGGCACCGATGGCAGCGACCGGCGACTACCCGCCCTGCTCGCGCACGCTGAAGGATGGCTGCACCGAGCGGTCGAACGCTGCCGGCGCGCGGATGCACTCGAGCAAGCGCATGCACAAGCACTGAGGCCGCGCCGGATTTTTCCGGCCGCAGCCTTCAAGACTTGCCGTTACGGCCGGCGTGCAGAAGCCCTGCACGCCGGCTTTTTCGTATCGGGAGTATGCCGATCGCGGCTTGCACGCCGCGCGCAATTGCCTAGGACGCGCCTCAAACCACCTAGAGGAGTCCATCCATGTCCATCCGTTTCGATGATAAGGTCGCCATCGTCACCGGCGCCGGCGGCGGTCTCGGTCGCGCCTATGCGCTCGAACTGGCCAAGCGCGGCGCGAAGGTCGTGGTCAACGATCTCGGCGGCTCGCGTGATGGCACCGGCCATAGCGACGCGGCGCTGAAGGTCGTCGAGGAAATCAAGGCAGCCGGCGGCGAGGCGATCTCGAACGGCGGCAGCGTCACCGAATATGAGCAGATGGTCGAAATGGTCGCCAAGGCCAAGGAAACTTGGGGCGGCGTCCACATCCTCATCAACAACGCCGGCGTGCTGCGCGACAAGAGCTTCGCCAAGATGGAGCCGGCCGATTTCAAGTTCGTGATCGACGTCCACCTCAATGGCTCGGCCAACGTCACCAAGGCGGTGTGGGAAACGATGCGCGCCCAGAATTATGGCCGCATCCTGATGACGGCGTCGTCGACCGGCCTTTACGGCAATTTCGGCCAGGCGAATTACGGCGCGGCCAAGCTCGGCCTTGCCGGCCTCACCAAGACGCTCGCGATCGAAGGCGCCAAGAACAACATCAAGGTCAACACGATCGCGCCGACCGCGGGCACGCGGATGACCGAAGACCTCTTCCCGGCCGAGGCGTTTGCCGCCTTCGCCCCCGAGAAGGTCGCGCCGGCCGCGCTCTATCTCGTGTCGGAGGAATCGCCGACCAACATGATCATCGGCGCGGGCGCCGGTGTGTTCCAGGCAGCCTATGTCACGCTGACGCAGGGCAAACTGCTGAGCGGCGACGATCTCTCGCCCGAGGGCATCGCCGCGCACTGGGCCGAGATCACCGACCGTGCTGGCGAGATGACCCCGCAGAACGGTGCCGAACAGTCGATGAGCATCCTCAAGAAGCTCCAGGGCGGCTGACCTCGCGCGTCGCCCCGGCCTGTGCCGGGGCGACGATAGTTACTGTGTTGCTACACTGATACACGCGTGATACGCTCCCCATCGACAGGGAGACGATCATGTACAGCGAAAGCGATATCGACGGGGCGGTGACGGCAGGCGCGATTTCGCGCGAGGCGGCGGCCGCGCTGCGCAATCATATCGCCGCGCGCAACGCTGCGCCCGCGGTCGATGAAGAGAGCTTTCGGCTGCTGTCGGGCTTCAACGATATTTTCGTCTCGATCGCGATCGTGCTGGTGCTCCTCGCGGTCGGCTGGATCGGCGAATCGATCACCCCCCCGCTTGCCGGCGCGCTGGTCGCGGTCGCGGCCTGGGGGCTCGCCGAATATTTCACGCGCGTTCGGCGGATGGCGCTGCCGAGCATCCTGCTGCTGCTCGCCTTTGTCGGCGGTGTCGGCGCGACGCCGGTCGGCGTGCTCGTCGCGCTGCACGCCAATTCGAGCGACCAAGCCGGCGCGGCGATCGGCGCTGGCATCGGCCTGCTGATGGCGGGCGCCGCATGGCTGCACTGGCGGCGCTTCATGGTGCCGATCACCGTCGCCGCCGGCGCATCGGCCTTGGTCGGCGTCGTCGTCGCGCTGGTGATCGCCGCGATCCCGTTGGTGAAGGAAGCGGTCTATCCACTCGTCTTCATTTGCGGGCTCGGCATGTTCGCGCTCGCAATGACGTGGGATCTGTCGGACCGCGAGCGCCGCACGCGGCGTGCCGACGTCGCCTTCTGGCTCCACCTCGCCGCAGCACCGATGATCGCCCATCCCGTCTTTCACATGCTCGGCGTGTTCGGCGGGGCAATCGCGATCGGCACCGCGCTGATCGTGCTCGCGCTTTACCTCGCCTTCGCCTTCGTCGCGCTCGCGGTCGACCGGCGCGCGCTGCTCGTCTCGAGCCTCGCCTATGTCCTCTATGCGCTGTACGCGCTGTTCCAGACGGCGGGCGCGGTCGAACTGGCGTGGGCGTTCACCGCACTGGCGATCGGCTCGGCCTTGCTGACGCTCTCCGCCTTCTGGCCGGCAATGCGGCGGATCGTGGTCGGCCTGCTCGGCGGTCTTGGCGAGCGCCTGCCCCCGGTCGCGACGCTGGTCGCCGCCTAGCGGCCGACTCGCCCGGCGGCGTGCGTCGTGTGCCTTGTTGCAAACCGGAATCTCGCGTATTCCTTTGAACGCAGGCGGATATTTGCGCCGTTTGCGCCGTTCAACGCAACGAAAGAGGCACCGGGTGACCTCGATTCTGATCGTCGACCGCCATTCCAGCCTGCGCACTTCGCTCCAAGCGGCGTTCGAGCGCGACGGCGGCGCCTGCGCGACGCTCGATCCATTCGTAGCGGACGACGCCGTATCGAGCGCAGCGCTCAAGCGTGACGGAGTCCTGGTTCGAATCGATGACGATGCGCCGCCGCGCGGGTGGGAGGTGGCGCGCCAGGCCCGCGCTGCCAACCCGGCGGTCGCGATCGGCTATCTGTCGACGCGGGGGACCAGCGACTGGGCAGCGTCAGGTGTCCCGCACAGCGTGGTCTTCGCGCCGACGTCCGATCCGATCGAGATCACGGCGGCCTTCCTCGCTTTGTGCCGCCCGGCAAGCATCCAGAAAGCGATGGGCGAGCCGCATGGCGAACGTCCGTCAGGCACAGCGCGCGCGCGGCTCGGCCCGCTGGGAAACGACCTGATTCACGGATCACGCCGCAATGCGATGGGGATGATGGCGACGACGATCGCCAACGAACTCACCCAGCCGCTGACGACGATCGGCAATTACCTGGCCGTCGCGCGTGCGGTCGTCGAAAGCCGGGGGGATTCCGCGCTGGTGCTCGAGTCGCTGCAGGCAGCGATCGAGGCAAGCCGCACGGCGGGCCACATCATCCGCACCCTGCAATCGCTGACGACCCGCCCCGAAGCACGGCTGGAACAGGTCGCGCTCACCGACACGCTGCGCGACGCCGCCGATATCGTCACGCTGGGGCGACCAGACGCGCGGATCACGCTCGACCTTCCGCACTCGCTTATCGTGCTCGGCGATCGGATCCTGCTCCAGCAGACGCTGCTCAACCTCCTGCAGAATGCGGTCGAGGCCGCCGCCGGCACGCCGGTCGACATCCTCGTCACCGCGTCCGACAAGGGGCAAGTCGTCGAGGTCTGCGTGGCGGATTCGGGTCCCGGGGTCGACCGGATGCTGCTCCCCAATGTCTTCGAGCCGTTCGTCACGACCAAGGCCGACAGCCTGGGAATCGGCCTGTCGATCTGCAAGGCGATTATCGAAGCGCAAGGCGGGGTGATCACGCTGCGCAACCGCGCCACCTGCGGAGCGATCGCGTGCTTTACCGTGCCGGGTATAGCCTAAGCGCTCAGTCGACCACCTTCATCAGGCGCCGCTCGACCGGGGCAAGGACCGGGCCGAGTTCGGGGCCGCGCTTGAGGACCATGCCATGTTCGCCGATCAGCGCCCACATCCCCTGCTTGTGGCGCAACGCGGGACGCTTCTCGATCCGGAATTCGGGGCGTTCGGCGGCGCGGCGGAAGGCGGCGAAGACCGCGGCTTCATAGCCGAGATCGATCGCGTAATCGCGCCAAAAGCCGGCTGCGACCATCCGCCCATAGAGATCGAGGATGCGGTTGAGTTCGAGCCGTTCGAAGCCGATCTGCAGCGGCGTACCGCGTGGCGCCGGAAAGGGTGTTATCGTCCCCATCAAGCCCGATCGCGCAGGTCGTGATTTTCCACCAGCAAGGCGTCGAGCCGCTTGCGCATCGTCTCGAGTTCGCAGCGCAGCAGTTCGACCTTCTGCGTCGCAGGATCGAACATCTCGCTACACGGCGTGCCGTATGCGAGGAACTCGACGGGCTTCTGCCCGCCTTCGACCATCGTCGCGCGCGCCGGGATGCCGACCATGACCGCGCCCTCGACCACGTCACGCGTCACGACGGCGTTCGCGCCGACGCGCGAGCCCTTGTTGAGCGTGATCGGGCCGAGCACCTGAGCACCAGACCCGATGATGACATTGTCGCACAAGGTCGGGTGGCGCTTGCCGGCAATGCCATTGTCCGGGCTCGTGCCGCCGAGCGTGACGCATTGATAGATCGTGACGTTGTCGCCGATCTCGGCCGTCTCGCCGATCACGACGAAGCCGTGATCGATGAAGAAATTGCGGCCGATCGAGGCGCCGGGGTGGATATCGATCGCGGTCATCAAGCGCGAGAAATGGTTCACCGCGCGCGCAAGAAAGAACAGCCGCGCCTTGAACAGCCGGTGCGCGATACGGTGATAGCCAAGCGCCCAGACGCCAGGATAGGTCAGGATCTCGAGCCGCGAACGCGGGGCGGGATCACGAGCCTTGATCGAATCGAGATAGGCGATCAATCGTCCCATCATTGCGGTTTCCCCTTCATCTGCGCGATATCTAGTCCTTCGGTCGGTCGAATTAAAGGCGCGTCCGGTCGCTAACTTTATCGAACAAAACCCCATCTTTCTTGTGGGATTTCAAAAAAGGCGCGATCTGCTTAGCATGCCAGAGGTTTCGACCATCGATTTCCCCGCGATTTTCGCGGCGATGCTGCCCTTCATCCTAATCGGCTTTGCCGCGCAGGTGGTCGATGGTGCGCTCGGCATGGCGTTCGGGGTGATCAACAATACGCTGCTCGTCGTGCTGCTCGGGATGCCACCGGCGCTCGCTTCGGCGAGTGTCCACGCGGTCGAGACCTTCACCACCGCCGCCTCAGGGGTCAGCCACATCGTGCATCGCAACGTCGACTGGCGGCTGTTCCGGCGGCTGGTGATCCCCGGGATGATCGGTGGTGCGCTGGGTGCCTATGTGCTGAGCAACATCGACGGCGCGGTCGCGCGGCCGTTCGTGATGGCGTATCTCTCGCTGATGGGACTCTATTTGCTCTACCGGGCCTATCGTGGACCGGTGACGCCCAGGCAGCCCAAGATCATCGAGCCGCTCGGTCTCGTCGGTGGCTTCCTCGATGCCGCGGGCGGCGGCGGCTGGGGGCCGGTGGTGACGTCGAACCTGCTCGTCCAGGGCGCTGCGCCGCGCACCACGATCGGCACGGTCAATACGTCCGAATTCTTCCTCACCGCGACGATCTCGGCGACGTTCATCGCGACGCTCGGGCTCAAGGCGTTCACGCTGCAGACGCTCGGGATCCTGATCGGCGGGCTGATCGCCGCGCCGATCGGGGCGGTGGTCGCCAAGCGCGTCCCGGCGCGCAAGCTGATGGCGATGGTCGGGACCCTGCTGACGGTGACGAGCGCCTATTCGATATGGTCGGCGCTCGCACAATGAGCAGCAAACCCCTCCCCTGAAGGGGAGGGGCTTTAGAACGGTCAGTTGATCGCCGAATGGACCGTCGCGACCGCCTTCATCACCGCGCCGATCCGCACCGCGGTCTGGATCGCCTCGGCCGTGGCGCCGGCTTTCTTGAGGATCTGCTCATGGCTGTCGATGCACATGCCGCAGCCGTTGATCGCCGAGACCGCAAGGCTGAACAGCTCGAAATCGACCTTTTCGATTCCCGGCTGGCCGATCACGTTCATGCGCAGCTTGGCGGGCATCGTCTGGTATTCGGCATTCCCGGCGAGATGCGTGAAGCGGTAATAGACGTTGTTCATCGCCATCACCGCAGCGGCGGCGCGGGCGGCGTTGGCAGCCTCGGGCGAGAGCTTGGCGGCGACTTCGGCCTCGGTCACGTCGACCAGCGGCTTGTAGCCGGTGGCGTGCGCGCAGCACAGGAACAGGCCGTATTTCTGCTGGTCGGGCAGATGCGCCTCGTTGAGCAGCGAGCCGACGTTAAGGCGGATGTCCTTGGCGAAATCCGGGAGCGTCCCGGCGAAATCCTTGAGCGACATTGATGTTTCCCTATCCACAAACACGTCACCCCAGCGCAGGCTGGGGTCTCTCGAGGGCGAGCGTCACGCCCGCCCCATAAAGACCCCAGCCTACGCTGGGGTGACGATGATGGCGGGCACGACCGTCAGGCCGCGCCCGCGCGTCCAATTTTACGCCGCGATCTGGAGGACGTCGTCGCCCTTGTTCCAGTTGCACGGGCACAGCTCGTCGGTCTGCAGCGCGTCGAGCACGCGCAGCGTCTCGGCGGGGTTACGGCCGACGTTGAGGCCGTTGACCTGGACTGCCTGGATCACGTTGTCCGGATCGATGATGAAGGTCGCACGGAACGCGACATGCTCGTCCTTGTCGAGAATGCCGAGCTGCGCGGCGAGCACGCCACCATTATCGGCCAGCCACGGGAAGTCGGCAGCCGCCAGATCGGGATCCGACTTGCGCCAGGCGAGGTGGACGTGCGCGGTGTCGGTCGACGCGCCGATCAGCACGGCGTCGCGATCCTCGAAGTCACCCTTGAGGCCGGCATAGCCGACGATCTCGGTCGGGCAGACGAAGGTGAAATCCTTCGGCCAGTAGAACAGCACCTTCCACTTGCCCGGGAACGCGTCCTGGCTGAGCGTCTCACCGGCGGGGAGTGCGGATACGCCCTGCTGGACGGGAACGGTAAAGTCGGGGAGCTTGTCGCCGATGGTCAACATGTCGTGGGCCTCCTGGAAAAATTGGGGCCTCGTCGGACATCCTCATGCGCGGCGCTGAACGCCGTCTCGTTGCAGGGCCCATATAGGGACTGTTCTTATCGATCCAATGGGTTATTTGTCGCCGTGTGATCGATTGGAGCGATAAATGGCGACGTACCTGCCGACCTTGAAGCAATTGCAGTATCTCGCGGCGCTACAGGACCACGGCCATTTCGGCCGCGCGGCCGAGGCGTGTTTCGTGACGCAATCGACACTGTCGGCGGGGATTCGCGAACTCGAGACGCTGATCGGCGTGACGCTGGTCGAGCGTACGCGGCGCGTCGTGCGCTTCACCCCGCTCGGCGACCGGATCGCCGACAAGGCGCGGCGCGTGTTGCGCGAGGCCGAGGAACTGGGCGACATGGCGCGCGCCGCTGGTCGCCCGCTGTCGGGCGAGATGCGGATGAGCGTCATCCCGACGATCGCGCCCTTCATGCTGCCGCGCATCCTGCCGCGGCTCCGGCGTGATTATCCCGACCTCAAGCTGTTCCTGCGCGAGGAGCCGAGCGGGCCGGCGTGCGAGGGGCTCCATCACGGGCGCGCCGATTGCGTGCTGCTCGCTTTGCCCTTCGCGTGCGGCGAAGTCTCATCACAGACTCTGTTCGAAGATCGGTTGTTCGTCGCGGGCCAGCCGGGCGAAATGGGCAATATCGACCGGGCGATGCCGCCCTCCGAGATCGACGAGACTCGGCTGCTCCTGCTCGAGGACGGGCATTGCCTCAAGGACCATGCGCTGTCGGCGTGCGCGCGTCCCGAGTTGCGCGCCGAGGCGACGATGCTCGGGACGTCGCTCCACACGATCGTGCAGATGATCGACAACGGCCTTGGGCTCACCATGCTGCCCGAAATGGCGCTCAAGGCGGGCATTCTCGATCATACCAGCCTGGTCGCGCGCCCGCTCGACGCGGCCAATCCGTCGCGCAAGATCGCGCTCGTCTGGCGACGCGGATCTCCGCGCGAAAAGGACTTCAAGCTGCTTGCCACTGCACTCGCCGAAGCGGTGTGACGAAACCATTTCGGCTCTGAACCGTATTTGTGACACGCCGTTCATCGAGCGCGCGTCCCAATCGAGTGGAGAATCGCGATGACCTTCAAGACCAACCTGTATCTCTCGGCGATGGCCGGTGCCATGATCATCGGTGCCGCAGCGACCGCGCAAACCGCGCCCGCCCCCGCCGCTGGCGCGACCCCGATGGCCGGCGCACCGATGGCGGCAGCCCCCGCAGCCGGCGCCAACCCGACCGTCGGCGGCGCCGTGATGGACGCGACCAAGCCGATTGCCGTCAACGCCTCGGCCGCACCGAACCTCAGCACGCTCGTGACTGCCGTGAAGGCCGCTGGCCTCGCGACGACACTCTCGGGCCCCGGTCCGTTCACCGTGTTCGCGCCGACCAACGACGCCTTCACGCGCCTCGCCCCCGGCACGGTCGACACGCTGATGAAGCCGGAAAACAAGGCGACGCTCGCCAAGGTGCTGACGTATCATGTCGTTCCGGGCACGCTGACGCTGGCTGACCTTCAGGCGAAGGTGACCGCGGGCGGCGGCAAGGCCTCGCTCGTCACGGTCGAGGGCGATCCGCTCGTCGTCGAGACGGTCGGCAGTGCGGTGCAGCTGACCGACGTCAACGGCAACAAGAGCTATATCGAGACCGCCGACGTCAAGCAGTCGAACGGCGTCGTCCACGTCGTTAATGGCGTTGTGCTTCCCAAGCTCAACTAATGTTCTCGCGGGCGGCACTCCGGTGCCGCCCGCGTTTGCTTCAATCCATATATTTCAGGCCGGCGCGCAGATAATCCCAGCCGGTGATGACGGTCAACGCGGCGGCCACCCACAGCAGGACCAGTCCGATCTGTCCAACGACCGGATAGGCCGGCACCGCGCCTCCGAGGATCAACCCGCCGAGCGCGACGAGCTGGATCGTCGTCTTCCACTTCGCCAGCTTCGACACCGGGACCGAGACCTGCAATTGCGCGAGGAACTCGCGCAATCCCGACACTGCGATCTCGCGCAGCAAGATGACGAGCGCCGCGATTTGGTGCACGCCCTGGATCATCGCGGGATTGCCGTCGCGTGTACCCACCAGCAGCAAGATCACCGCCGCGACCATGATCTTGTCGGCGATCGGATCGAGGAAAACGCCGAGCTTCGATACCGTCCCCTGCGCGCGCGCGAGATAGCCGTCGAAATAGTCGGTGATGCCCATCAGGCAGTACAATGCGAACCCGGCGGCATAGCCATCTGACCAGCCCGGCCACCACAGGAACCAGGCGAGCAAGGGCACCGCGACGATCCGCGACAGGGTGAGCAGGTTGGGCAAGGTGAGCACGCCTTACGCTCTAACCGTCCGATCGGCTTGGTGAAACCCCATCCGAACCGCGCGCAATCGAGAAGCAGGTTGCTGGCGGCATACCGCCTAGTCTATGGGCAGCCCTTATTCTGCCATTTCGAGGCCGTGAACACACCATGCTCAACGCGCTCGGCTTGCTGAAAGAGCGCCGATTTCTGCCATTGTTCGTCACTCAGTTCCTGGGCGCGTTCAACGACAATCTGTTCAAGACCGTGATGGTGCAATTCGCGATCTACAAGATTTTTGCAGACCCCAAGCTCGAACAGAATTTCACCGCGTTCGCGACCGCGATCGGGATCCTGCCCTTCTTCCTGCTCTCGGCGCTGGCCGGGCAGCTCGCGGATACGCACGACAAGGCCAAGATCATCCGGATCGTAAAGCTGGCCGAGATCGGCATCATGATCGTCGGCGCGGCGGGTCTGATGATCGCGTGGGGCGGCTATACCGTCCCCGGCCTGATCCTGATGCTTGCCGCCGTGTTGTTTCTCGGCGTGCACTCGGCGTTCTTTGGCCCGATCAAATATGCGATCCTGCCGCAGCATCTGCACGAGGACGAAGTGCTCGGCGGGACCGGGCTAGTCGAATCGGCGACGTATATCGCGATCCTGATCGGCACCGTGCTCGGCGGGTTCATGGCGGTGCAGCATGCCGCGATCGTGGTGCTGGTCGTCGCGGTCATCGGCTGGGTCGTCTCGCTCCAGGTTCCGCCCGCCTTGCGCGAAGGCAAGGAGCTGGTGGTCAGCTACAATCCCTTCACCTCGTCGTGGCGGCTCATTTCGGGCACGATGCACATCCGCCGGCTGTTCCTTGCAATCTGCGCGATCAGCTTCTTCTGGACGATGGGCGCGGTGCTCATCATCGTCTTCAATCCGCTCGCCAAGAACGTGCTGACCGCCGACAAGCATGTCCTCACGCTGATGATCGCGCTGTTCTCGATCGGCGTGGCGATCGGCTCGGTGCTGATCAATGCGCTGCTGAAAGGGCACACTTCGGCAAGATATGGCCCGGCCTCGGTGCTCGCGATGGGCGGCTTCATCGTCGCCTTCTCGTTCCTGTGCCGCTCATGGCCCGCGGCGCCCGCCGGCACGCTGTACGACGTGATGACATTTATCGAGACGCCGCGCGCCGCGCTCGTCATCGCTTCGCTGATCGGCATCGCGGTGACCGGCGGGATGTTCGTCGTGCCGCTCTACGCCTTCCTTACGACGACCGTCGCAAAGGACGAAACCGCGCGGACCGTGGCGGCGAACAATGTCGTCAATGCCGGCGCGATGACGATCGGCGCAATCGGCGTGCAGGGGCTAGCGATCGCGGGCGTCTCGCCTGAGAACACCTTGCTCGTCGTGGCGGCGATGTGCCCGATCTCGGCGTGGCTCGCGTATAAGCTCCACCTCGCCTGCGACTGAGCGGCGGGCGGCGCCTTCAGAAGATGAAGGTGTAAAAGCAGATGAAGAACGCCCCGAAGCTCAACGCGAACAACCGCACGTCGCTGTCATCGCGATCGCGCGCGCGCGCGATCCGCGATTCGACGAAAGCCTGGCGGAACGGGTGACGTGCGCTAGGCGCCTTGAGCGAAATCGTATCCTGCATGACGCTAGTTAACGCGCCGTTTACGATTTTGACGCACGATTCTTATGGTTAGCAATGTCTAAATCCGGGACGGCCCCCTACCCGCCCGCGCCGCGCCCGCCGCGTCAGCGCGCTTCGTAAAGCTCGAGCGGCAAGCCGTCGGGATCACTGAAAAAGGTGAAGCGCTGATCGGTATAGGGATCGATCCGGATCGGCTCGACAGCAACTCCCGCAGCCTCGAGCCGAGCGACGACCGGGTCGAGCGCGGCGACGCTGAACGCCAGATGCCGCAGCCCGGTCGCCTCGGGATAGGACGGCCGCGGTGCCGGTGCGGGGAAGGAGAACAGCTCGATCTGCGCCGTCCCGATCCGCAGGTCCGCCTTCCACGATTGCCGCTCGGCGCGGTACACCTCGCGGATCAGCTCGAGACCGAGCAGCTCGACATAGAAGCGCCGCGAGCGATCATAATCGGTGCAGATCAGGGCGACATGGTGGAGCGAGTCGAGCATGCGCGTGGCTCTACGCGGGCGGATCCTCGGGGCCAAGCCGTCGCGTCGCAAGGTGCGCCTCGCGGCACCTGGCGTCGGATCCCGCCCCGAATGTCGTCGAAGCGGCTGGGCTCCTGCGGTCGCTGCGCTTCGCGCAGCATGTCGGCTTTCCGCACCCCGTTCGGCAGCACCGGGGTATCGGAAACCCTGCAGACTTCATAAGGATGAATGGTGGGCCCGGCAGCAATTGAACTACCCCTGATATATGACGGAAAAGCGTTGTTTCTGACACCATCATAGCATACGATACCCCCAAGGATACCCCCAATCGTCTAATGCTAGGAATTTTGTGAGCCTCACCGCGGTCCAGATTCGCAACGCCAAGCCGGCCAAAAAACCGTACAAAATGGCGGACGGGAACGGTCTGTTCCTGTACGTCACGCCGACCGGTGCGCGCTCCTGGCGCCTGAAATACCGGTTCGGTGGGCGCGAGAAACTGATGACGTTCGGCCTGTATCCCGATGTGGGACTCGCCGACGCGCGCAGTAAGCGACAAGATGCGCTCGACGCGCTCAAGGCGGGCATCGATCCTGCGGCGCAGCGCGTCGCTGCCAAGGCGGTTGCGCGCAAAGCGACCGACGACACATTCGAGGCCGTAGCGCGCGCCTGGCACGATGCTGAGCGCCCGCGCTGGTCGCCGGGGCAGGCCGCGCTCATCCTGCGCGCGCTGGAGCGTGATGCATTCCCGACGCTCGGCCCGATCGACGTCGCCGACGTGACCGGCATGGATCTGATCACGATGCTGCGAAAGATCGAGGCGCGCGGTTCGATCGAGACGGCAAAGCGCGTGCGCGGCTACTGCCTCGGTGCGTTCGGTCGCGCGAAAGCCGAGGGCAAAATCGCGTTCAATCCGGCGTCCGATATCGGCGACGCGCTGCGGCCGACTATCAAGGGCGCGAAGCAACCCGCGATCACCGATGTTGCCGATCTGATCACGTTGCAACAGACGATCGATCGCTCGACCTGCGGGCCGGCGGTCAAGCTGGCGTCGCGTTTGCTCGCGCTCACCGTCGTACGAATAGGCGTTCTGCGCGCGGCGCCGTGGGGCGAGTTCACCGGCATCGACTGGAGCGATCCTGACGCCCCCGCCCCGTCCGCCATGTGGCGTGTGCCCGCCTCGCGCATGAAGCTGGAGGTCGCCGATAAGGGCGACACCGCCTATGACCACGATGTCCCGCTTCCTCCCCAGGCCGTCGCTGTGCTGCGCGCGTTGCGCCCATTGACCGGCAAGGGCGCGCTCCTGTTTCCAAGCCAGCGCTCCGTGGCTGTGCCGATGTCCGACGCCGCGCTCAGCACCGCCTACAAGCGCCGCGGGTTCAAGGGACGCCATGTCCCGCACGGCTGGCGCGCGGCATTCTCGACTGTGATGAACGAACGCGCTGTCGAGCTCGAGCGCGAAGGTGACCGTCTGATCGTGGATCTGATGCTGGCGCACGCGCCGCGCGGGATGAGCGCAAGCGAGTTCGCCTACAACCGGGCTCGCTATAGCGCGCGCCGGCGGGAACTGGCGACCGCATGGGCCGACCTGATCACAGAGGGCCTTGTGCCACCCTATGATCTGGTCGGCGGTCAAGCGAGGTAGCCCAGCGGATCGGCGACGAAATCACCGATATCGCTTTCGTACCATGCGACGGCTTTCGGCCCCAGGCGCACGCGCGGCGGGAACGTGCCCGCTGCCTCGCGGCGGTACACGGTTGCAACCGACAGGCCGGTGCGGCGACGCACGTCCTTGATCCGCAGCAGCGAATCCGTCCGGCGGTCCTTTGGTTGTGCTACCCCCGTCATTCCCCGCCCTCCTTGCTGGCCGTGGCGAGGGCGGGAGGTGCGGGCAGCGGCATCCATCCCGCGAACCACACATCAGGGAATCCGCCTTGACCGATAGGACCTGCCATGTTCCATCCAGAATCGAAGCCGTCATCTGCGACGCCGTGATGTCGCACGACCATGGCCAGCCCGTTCCATGCTTCCAGATCGGGGCGCCCTGGGCGAAGTTGCGGAAAAAGATCCGGCCTTAAAATCGCCAGAAGCGAAGTCCCATCCTTCGGCGCGGTCTCGATCGGCCGCCACGTCATTTCCTCGCTCATCCCCTCAACCTCCCTTGCGCGAGAGGGCGGCGACCCAATCGGCGAACATGACGAACGTGTTGCGGCCATCCGACGCCTCGCTGTACATCCCAGCATAACGGCGAGCCTCGGCTTCGACCCGCTCCACCATCCCCCGGTCCACCCCCTCGCGCATGGCGGAGAGCAACTCCTCTGCGTCTTTGGCAAAGACCGTCCATAGCGGTCCTTCCCAGCAATCATGGGAATCGACCGCATGAGCATCGGCGTCACCGCCCTGCTGCTTACACAGCGCCCGTGCCACCCGCTCGACCTCATCCCCGGCGTCGGGGCGGGCAGCAACCTCTTGCGCATCTTCATAGCCGGCGATGTAGTCATTTAGGTTAGGCGCGGCGTCGGGGCGGGCGGTGTGGGCGAGGCGGTGACGGGCGAAATGCTCGGCCAGCATTTCCATCTCCTGTCGGTTCGCTAGATACTTGTGGACGACATCATGCAGCCAACCACGCGCCGCATCGCGATCAGCCTGCGTCACATCCTCGCGCGTCGGCGCGGCTTCGCGCGGGGTCATGCGGAAGGCTCCTGGTCTTCTACCGTTACCTCGATATCGGGGTGGATGACCGCAGACGCCGGTATGACGATCGCGGCACTGATCGCCGGCTCCGCAAAGACGCTATCGGCGATCGAAAGGTTGACTTTGACCGCGACCTCATTGCGCTTGAGAGACCCCTGACGCTTTGTCATGCGCTCGATTCCGTATTCGCTCAACACGATGTAGCAGCTATCCTTCATCACAATTCCTCCTCAAAACCGGGTTGCAGCATCGCCGTGTTGGCGGGGGTGGGGCATGGCTGGTGCTTTTGTGAGATGCGCCGAAGCCCAGCGGTGCATGCGCCGCCAGCGCTGTTCTGGGGTTTCGTCGTATGCCCCCTCATCATTCATGTATTCAATTTCTCGAACCATCTGCTGAGCGATCCCGAATGCTTCCGCGATTGCCCACGGGTCTTCAGGGTCTAGCTTCGACATATCGACACCGCGCTGGATACCCACGCTTCCGATCGCGCACACATTGCCGCCAGTGGATAAGTCGTGGGCTATGAGGCGTTTCTCGGGCAACGCATCAAGCGCTCCGATAAGTTCGCGCAGAAACTCCTGCCCGCGCTTGCCTTTCATGGCACTAGCGACCTGACCACGCCAACGGATGTGGCTCCAGTTGTCGAAGTCGCCATCCTCGGTATATCCGCTGCGTCCCATTACGACCGCCCCTCCCGCCCCAACCGCGACGGCGCGTCAGTCTGCGGCACAACGGCGAGGTGCGCTTTGCCGGAGAACGACAGCGGGTAGATGGGTTTCTGGCTGCGCTGGTAGGCGGTGGACTGTTTGTAACTGGCGTACATCAGGCGACTCCCCGCTCGTCCGTGAAGCCTTCACCGTGGTCAGCGTCGGGCTTGCCTTCGGGTTCGAAGGTCGCGTCTTCGCCCTCAAGGTGATGCTCGAGCGCATCGAGGCGCGACATCGGCACAGGCGCACTCTTGACAGCCTGCAGGACCGGAGCGGTGCCATTACCCTCCATGCTCGGATCACGGTCGAATGCGTCCTCGATATCGGTCGACATCGGCAGGCGCTTGGACAACCGGCGCATCACGGTCTTGCGCGCCATCTCACCCCACCAGGCCACCCACGGCCCGTTCTTGGCGGCTCTGCTGACGTTGCGGACCTTCTCGATTTCCTCGAGCGACATCACCTCGAGCAGTCGCGAGCCATCCTTGAGCACAGCGGTTGCATAGGCGCCGATCGGCATGCCGCGCGGCTGGTCAAGCTTCGGCGGGTTGTGCGTCACATCCTCGTCGAAGCCGAGCGACCAGATGAATTCGTCCTCGGAATAGACGACCTGCGCCGAAACCTTGGCTACATCGCCAGACTGCCGGATCTTCTTGAGCACGCCGGCGATCATGGGCATCGCCTGCGCCTTGTCGCCGAACTTCACGATCGCAGCTTCGCGCCCATCGGGGAGCAAGCCATCTTGCGCCAGTCGAACACATGCCGAGAACAGCGAAGCGCGGTCGACCTGGAGCAGATCGGGCGTATTCTGGATTGCGGTCGATGCGACGCGCGTGAACTTCTCGACGCTGACATGTGCCGGCAGTGCCGCCTTGAATTGCGGTGCCATCTTACCGAGCGTCTGAACGATCGCTTGCGCCTCGTAGCGGCGCTGTTCTTGAACGGTCAGTTGGGTAGCCATCACACAATCTCCTTAAGGTCGAAGCGCCGGTAACTCTTGCGCCCCTTGATGATTTCGCCAGCCTCTGCGATGCGGTCGGGCGAGCCCTTGGTCAGCGCGCAGCCGACACGGTGGTTCGGAAGCAGGGCCGTCCCTGCGGTGCCGATCTTGAACAGAAGCCGGTTCTTGGCTTCCTCGGCGCGCTTCTCAGCATCCTTCGCCGCGGCCTTCGCATTGAGGAAATCAGCCGCAAGCCCGTCGACATCGTTGTCGCCGCGCAGGTCTGCGAATTCCTCTGTCGGTTCGCCGAGCAGTTCGCGGATTGCATCGCCATCGCGCGCGAAATCCGGGGTCGGAGCATCGCCAGCACGAACAGCCTGCCAGAACGCCACGACGCGCGCCTCGATCTCGGCGAACAGCTTGGGCCTGAAATCGTACTTGAACCGGCGTAACTCATTGCCGCCGACGAGCACGATCACGTCACCCCAGGCGACGCCTGCCAATCCCTGATAGGTCTGGTTCTGCAGCAGGTAATTCAGCGGTGGTTCGTCGCCCCATTTCTTCGCGACCAGCCAGTCAGCGGTCTTGACCTCGAGCACGCCGGGACCGCCGCGCGCAGGGCAATAGGCCATCTGGTCGGGATGACCGCCGAGCCCTTTTCCGTTGTCGAAGCGCTTTGGCGTGTCGAGCAGCTCATAGCCATACCGCTCGCGCGCGGCCTCAATGATGACGGGTTCCAGCCGCACGCCCCACTCGATGCGCTCATTGCCGCCGAATTCCGGGGTGCTGATACCGCCCGTCTTGCGGTGATAGAGCTCGAAATGGGTGAGCCACGGCGATGCGTCGAACAACGCCGCGACCTCGCTTGCGCCGACCACCTGCGAACGAAATGCGTCGTCCCCATCCCCGGCGATCCCGAGCGACTGCGCGGTCACAGCGAGGGGCCTTGGTAGTGCTCGTCACAGCAGAACTTGCTGGCGACACAATTCGGGCAATCAGCGCTCCAGCCTTTGCCGCGAATTGATTCAGGCTCTGCAGGATGGCCGAAGCAATAGAGCCCGAGGGACTCTGCTACCTTGATCAGCTCGGGCGTTGGATCGCCGATTTCGAGACCCGCGATCTTCATGCCTCGTCTCCCATCTGCTTAACAAAGGCGTCCACGCTCAGAACAGAGCGGTCCAGATCGTCGTTGAACACGCCAACAACATCGCATTCCTCGTCGGATGCATCGAACGACAGGCTGCGGTAATTGTCGCACATCACACTGTCGCGGATGCCCTCGATGTGCCCGAACAGTTCATTGATCGGCTTGTCGATCTCGTCGCTGGCGCTTTTCAGCGCGTACTCGTCCCATGCCTGCGGTTCATTCCAACGCTTCTCGCCGCGAGCCGTAAATCGAGCCGTCACAAGGTCTGACTGTGCATCTTGAAGGGCGAACATAGCTTTGGCGATCGGACGCGCCGTGGCAGTCCAAAGGTTCGCTGCAGCGATCGCTTCTTGAAGCGTTTGCGCGACCGGCGGGGCGAAGGAGATGGCGTTCATGCGAATGCTCCCATGATGAAGATGAGCAGGGCAAAGCCGATCACGACGTGCGCGGCGCTCTGCATCGTCTCGGAGATCGGCTCGGGGCTGTTGGCGAAGGCCGCGCGGATCTTGGCGAGGGTGGTCACCATTGCCCATGCCCGTCGATAAACGGCGTGGTGTCGTGGTGCAGCGCGCACCCCCACTGGATCGGATGGTCGCGATCGTTGGTGTAAACGCCATTGACCGCGGGGCCGCCGCAAACGTCACAGCTCTTGTAGAGCATTGGCGTGAAGCCATTGGGCCGGGGCAGTTTCGAACGCCCACCACCCTGTTGCGTCTGCTTGATCGCTTTACACGACTTGGAGCAGAACTTGCCCCAGCCGCGCTTGCGATCGGCCACACGCGCCATGAACGGGGTTTTGCAGCGGGCGCATTTGACCTCGACCGTTGCGGCGTTGATGGGATGTACGTGCGTCACTTCCCCGCACTCCGCAGAGCAGCATCATCACGCCGCGCAAACGCCGCATCGATCGCAGCATCAAGCCGCGGCTGCGCGAAGAACACGTTGAGCGCGTCCCGGTCGCCCTCAAGATACGCCGCATCGGCGACCTCGTAGGCCGCAGCCCAGAGCGCGCACACCTTGCCGGCAAGCGGGCCCTCGTAGCTGTGCCATTCGTCGGCGGTCAGCGCGTAGGTCGTGCGGTGTCCGATGGGGCGCTCGTCTGCCAGCACGACGGCTGCGATTGCAGCGCGGGCGGCTGGGGTGCGGTGCCACGGGGCCGGCTGCGGGCTGTGGCGCGCGAGGCTGTCGGCTAGGACCGCCTTGCTGAAAATGACCGGCGCGTTCACGACTGCGCTCGCAATTCTGCGGTAGCGTAACCCCAGCGTTTACCTGTGCGGATGCGGGACACATTACCCGACGAGAGGCCGAAGCGCGCCGCGCATTCGCGGTTGCTCAAAGGCGACCGTACGATCTCGACTGCCTGTTCTTCGGTAATCTTATTATTTCTGACGCGCTCGAACGGCTTAGAGACGTTGCTCGCATCATACCGGCGGCGGTTTTCCACCATCGAAACTGGCTCCAGGTGGCCCGGGTTGACGCATGCCTTGTTCATGCAAAGGTGGTCGAGAGTCAGGCCTTCGGGAATAGGCGCAGCCAATGCCGCATAGATTGCGCGATAAGCACAACGCCATTTTCCGTTTCCATCCCAGTAACGGGGCCGCGCGCTTTTCGCCCACAGCGATCCATTCCAGTTCCAGCATCCATTTTCGGATATTGAAAAGCGTTGCAGCTTTTCTGGGAGCGTTGCCGCGTCCTGCATTCTCGCCTCCGTCTGCAGCCGGGGGTGGCTGCTTCGATGGAGGGAGTTCTAACGTACGTACGTACGGGCGTCAATCAGAAAACGTACGCTCTTCTAAAAAACGTACGGCATCACTGCGTCGTGCAGGTCACATTACCAGGATTAGACACGCACCGAGTGGTAGTAGGCGCTTGGAAAGCTCGCGATTGCAGCGAATTTGAATATTGCGTTGCCCCCGAACTCAGCCCTGACAAGATAGCAGAAACGGCATCACGGCGCCTGTTTGACGCATTTCGCTCTGCGGTTGAATAGACCTCGAGGTTCTGGTCGATCAAACGGGTTTCGTCGCCATACCCTTGGACAAAACCGCTATATTGCATCGCGGCGAATGCTTTCCCGACAAAATCCTGAACCGACTTAGGATCTGCCCCGTTCAAGCTGGCTACCTGATCCTTGGAGGCTTGTGCCATGCGCTGCAGGTTCGATACGCGCTCCTGCATGAAAAGGTCGATGCTTGTGATTGATGGGCGTTTCGCGAAAAAAACGTCGAAATCTTTCAAGGAGGCAAGCCGGCCATTGGCATAGCCGAGGCCTATAGTAGCCCTGACTAGCTCATTATGCGCATATCGGCCGCTATCTTGTGCCGGGTCATTCCTGCTCGACGCGGTTTCATAAGAGGCTTTCGCCGCATCACGTTTCTCTAACGACGCTCGTTGCTCCCCGACGTATCTTGCCTCCCTGTCACCAAAGACCGTTTTGAATTCGGTCTGCACCCTGTCGGCATGAACTATCGCCGGCGAGCACCAGACCAGCACGCCGGCCATAGCTGCTGCAACAACATATTTCATGACAGAAGGTCCCCCAGCGTCATCACCCGATCGGTGCGTAAAACGTCATCCATCGATATACGAAAAGTCGTATCCGGGTTGAACTGCCGAAGCTCGATAAACTGAGCGGACCGGCGTACAAGACGTTTCACCATCACCTGGCGCGCAGTTTCCCCATCATCGCTTTCGTCACGGGGGCGAAGATAAACAACAACGTCGTCACCGATCCGGAGAGGTCTGCCCCGTTGGGCGACGATGAATGAACCATCTACATAAACTGGGTCCATCGAAGAACCTTGGACGTGCAAACCATATGCGTCGGACACGCCGTTCAGCATAACCGGCCGTTGCGCGTAACCGATAATCTCGGACTTATTCAACGTCGTTTGCTCTATCGCCTCACCCTCTACAATGACCTCCGCGCCTAAAGCAGTTCCGTAAATAGGCAGGTCAAAATTCATCCTTTGCTCAGATGCGCCCTCGAATTGCACCGGGCGTGCGTTAGGTCTCGCGCTGACACCGGCTAAACTGATAACATCGTCCCATGTTATTACAGGCGATCCTTTGCCTTCGAATGCCGTTGCGAGCTTCACCGCTACATTGGCACTTAGCGGGCTTTCATACTCGGGCTTGAAGTATTCCTGCACTGACGATTTACCGCGGTATTTAGCCGCTTTCGCGATTTGCTCGAGCGACAAATTGGCTCGCTCTTTCAGCGCAATCAGCGCCTCGCCTGTGGTTTTTGTGGATGACATGTACGTATTGTCGCAAAATTCAGGTACGTAATCCACGCCCTTGACGAACGTACGTTCCGTACGTACCGTGCCTTCATGGACGAGCATCAGACCATCATCGCAGAGCGCGGCGGTATCCGACCGCTAGCGCGCGCCCTCGGGCATCGTAACCATACGACAGTGCAAGGGTGGTGGGAGCGAAAGCGCATCCCTGACACGCGCTTGCCCGGCGTTTTAGCGCTGCCTGAAACGGTCGCGCAAAACGCCGCAGCGTGACCTCCCCCACCCTCCCCACGCACCTCCAGCCGCCACAGCACGCGCCAGGCAGCGACAGCGAACGGGATGGCGGGGGTCAACAACATCATGTGGAGACGAACTAATGGCATCCCGCCAAACAATCGTTCGCAATCGCAGCAAACTCGGCAAGTCGCGTGTGCATGACCTGCTGATGGTCGGATGGGCACGGTGCATCGCTCGCTACGGCAAGGAGCCGTTTGCCGACGCGCTCGACGTCACCACGGCAGCAATCGACAAGCACCTAAAGGGCTCGATGCCCGACTTCGCCACGATCATTGATGCGGCGTCCGTTGATGACCAGGTGCTTGACGAGATAGCCGACGCCCTTGGCGTGCGGATCGTGCCCAAGGATGCCGTGTGCTGCGTCGACGACCTGAACCTGCTGCTGTCGCGCGCACTGGTGAAGCTTAACGAGGCGACCCACCCGGACGGCCCTGGCGGTCGCGAGATTGTCCATACCGAGTATCTCGACGGCGAGGAAGTGATGCGCGCGCTGTATCACCGCGCCGGCGAATGGCTCGAGCGTTGCGCGCAGATCCGCAAGCCTCGGAGCGTCGCAGCATGACCCGCGCCGAGATCATGGCCTGGGCCGTCACCATCTACGGCAGCCGCCAGCGCGTCGGCGATGCGATCGGCGTCACTCGCACGACTGTTTTGCGCATTGAGCGCGGCGAACTCCCCCTGCTCGACCGGCACGCAACCACGCTGTTGAATGCACTCATCGAGCATGCGGGAGCAGCGGACAAGCTGGCTGATGCTCTCGCTGCTGAGATCGACAATCGCCCGGTGCGCGGCGGGAACGCTGCTGCGCGTGCGGCTTTCGGATGTGAGGCCTGACATGACCAAAACCTGCATCGAATGCGACAATGCGGTCAGCACACGCACCAACCGCTGCCGTCTGCACCGCTGCCCAGCTTGGTGCCCAGATGAATATGCCGCGCTACATCGCAAGATGGAAAGCGAAGGGTTCACGCTGGCTGAGCGCAAGCAGATCATCGACGATGATATCGCTGCTCGCGTTCGCTGGCTTGAGCGAGAGATGGCATGAGGGGCAACGCATCCCGCAAGCCGGATTTCCAGCGCACCAAGGCATCGCATGGCACCGAGCTTGCGATGTTCCTCGCCAACACCAGCGATGCGTCGCTTGCCGCGATCACGCTTGAGACGCTCGAGCGTCGGCATGGCGGCAAGGGCGGGCTCCCCACGCGGCAGATCGAATGCCGTCTTGCCGAGGCGCGCGCGTTTCGTGCGGCGCTGCGGGGGATTGTCTGATGGCGCCGGAATCGCTGCTCGTCACCTTCATGGTGCCCGGTATCCCTGTCGCTAAGGGCCGCGCTCGAGCGACCGCACGTGGCGGTGTCGCACGCATGTACACCCCAGCCAAGACACGCGCCTATGAGGATCTGATCCGGTGCAGCGCGGCCCGTGCAATGGGCGATCGCCGGCCTGTCGATGGCCCAGTCGTGGTCACGGTAACAGCGTTCCTAGGCATGCCCAAGGCCATGTCGAAGGCCAAGCGCGCGTTGGCTTTGGATGGTCTGATAAAGCCCGTCACGCGGCCCGACGCAGACAATTATGCGAAGGCGGCGCTCGATGGCTGCAACGCAATCCTGTTCAAAGATGACAGCCAGATCGCCGATCTGATCGTGCGCAAGCGGTATTCCGACACCCCCCGGCTCGTCATCACCATGGAAATTGAAGGCGATGATCAGTGATGGCGACGCTTCACGAAAACGCCGCACCATCTTGGAATAGCTACCGTGTGGCGACCTTTGGTGGGCAGCACGATACGCATATCGAGACAGGCGAGGATTACAGCTCGGTAACGCTCGCGTCGATCTTCACGATGGAGCCGCAGGCCAAGTCCAAGATGGCGGGCGATGCCTTCCTGGCGAGCACCTATCGTTCTTTCGACGCTCGTTCGCATGAAGCGCAGCGCGAGCATGGCGCGTTCGTCGCGCTGGTTGGCGATGTCGATAGCTGGGATCTATCGCTTGAGACGATCCAGGCAGCAACTGAGCGCTTTGCCGATGGCGCTGCATGGCTCGTCTATTCGAGTTCGCATTCGCGTGATGGAGACCAGCGTTGGCGCATGGTGTTCCCGCTCGACCGAGAATGGCCTTTTGCCCAATGGTTCGACGCTCAGTGCGCGCTCTTCACCTTCATGGAAAGCGCCGGCATCCCGATGGATCATGCGCTGTCACGCGCAGGCCAGCCGATCTACCTGCCGAATGTCCCAATCGCCTATAAGGATGGCACGCCACTGCGCGATGCCTTCGGTGACCCGATCTATTATCAGACGGCGAATAGCGGTCTTACCGCTCCTGGCCTGAATATCGAACGCGGCATCGTGGCGGGCGGCATCTCGTCGCTGCGTCAGCAGCGTGCGGCCGATGATCGCGAACGGGAAGCATTGCGCAAGGCGGCATCTGAGCGCCGGGCTAACAGACCACAACGCGAGGGCGTCAATCTCATCGAGCAGTTCAACGCGACAAACAGTGTTGCGACCATGCTCGAGATTTGCGGATACACGCAAAGCCCGCGCTGCCCAGATGATTGGCGTTCGCCGCTTCAAACTGGAGACACTTATGCGACGCGCATCATCGAAGAAAAGTGGGTCAGCCTGTCGGGAAGCGATGCTGCGTCTGGGTTAGGCCATAAGCACCGGAGCGGCTGCTTCGGCGACGCCTATGATCTCTATGCCCACTACAAGCACAATGGCGACCACAAGGAGGCATATCGCGCTCTAGGACGCGAGCAACGCGGCAATGTGGTGCAGGTCAATTTCCGCGGTGATGACCAGGACCCCGGATGGGAGGAAGTGCCGGAATGGGTTCAGGACGCGGGCGAGCTAGGATATGAAATTGATGCGGAAGCTGAGGCGGAAGTAGCAGCAGAAGCATGCGTTGACGCTCTAGGCTTCCGCCTCACCGACTGGTCGACAGACCGTTATGCAGGCGAAGCGCCGCCTATTCGGTGGCTTTGCGAGGGTGCGATACCGCAAGGTGTCCCGGCCTTGTTCGCTGCCATGGGCGGTGTTGGCAAGAGCTTCATGGCGATCGATCTTGCACTAGACATCGCGTCGGAGGTCATCGCGGGGAACGGCACGCGCCGAATTTTAGGCGGGCCCGTTCGCGAACACGGTTCAGTCGTCGTGTTAGGCGCTGAGGACGCGAAGGACAGCGTTCATCGCCGCATGGCCGCTATTGACACAGGCGGGCGCCGAGCCGCCGCGCTTGGTCGTTTGTTCGTCGTTCCACTGCCGGATGTCGGCGGCCCTATGACGCTGATCGCCGGGCAGTCTGGCGAGTTCATGCAAACTGCAAAGCTTGAGGCATTGATCGCGCAATTACAGGCAATCCCGGACCTCAAGCTGGTCATCCTTGATCCGCTCCAGGCATTCGTCACAGCCAACATTACCGCAGACCCCGCAGCTGGTCAGTTCATGTGGTCGTCACTGGCCCGCATCTGCGCATCGACCGGGGCGACCATCATCGCCTGCCATCACATGCGCAAAGAGGGCGCAGCCACGATCGACACCGCTGATCAGGCAAGAGAGGCTATCCGAGGCTCAACGGCACTGATCGACGGCGCGCGCGCTACCTATGCCCTGTGGTCCGCTAGCGAGGACGCCACACGGCGCGTTTGCCAAGAGTCTGGCGTCGAATATCGGCCGAAGCGTGTCGTGCACGGTGCCGTCGTCAAGGCGAACGATGAGCATGATTGGGAGGTCCATACGTACATGCGGTCCGACAACGGACTGTTGTCGGATGCGAACGATGCCGGGAAGAGGGCGGCCCAGAAAGTCACCGCCATGACCGAGATGCAGTGCCTCGACTTCCTTAAGCATATAGAATCCCGCTGGCGT
Source organism: Sphingomonas glacialis (assembly GCF_014653575.1). Taxonomy (GTDB): domain Bacteria; phylum Pseudomonadota; class Alphaproteobacteria; order Sphingomonadales; family Sphingomonadaceae; genus Sphingomonas; species Sphingomonas glacialis. The sequence goes on from NZ_BNAQ01000001.1 coordinate 609,487, forward strand.
GCTGGTCGCCCGTTCAGCGCCGCCGCCAACTCACAAGACCGATACGCGATCGGCTTCATGCAGCGCGAATACGGGGTCTCGAAATTCGTCGCCAAGAAGCAGCTCGACGACTGGTTTCACGCCGAAATGGTGGTGTCCGAGATGGCTGACAAGAAGACGAAACTGGTCGGTTTGAAGGTCAACAAATGGCCCAACTGAGCGGCGGAAGTCGGCGGAAGCGACATAGCTAAGTCTTTGAAAAGATTGGAAGCGGAGATGTGGCGGAGATGCGGAAGTGAAATGCTAAGACATTGAAAACATTAGCGGAGATCGGCGGGCGGAGATCCCTATAGTATTACATACTATTCTCCGCCCCGCTTTCGGGAGCGCGGCAGAAGATGAAAGAATGAGCAGAATGGACATCGAACTTGAGAATGCGATGCTGGTGTGGACCCGAGGTGAGAAGGTTGCGGTTGTTCGCCACCCCGACACCAAAGGGCTATCGGATGAATATCAATCGAGTGTTGGCGCGTGCTTCGCCCACTGGCGGAAGAAAGACACGAACGGGCGGCGCCTGCAGATGATGATCGACGCCTGGCATGTAGCCGCGTTCTACGAGATCCCAGCCGAACAGATCCATGAAGCGCTGATCGTCATCCCCGAATACCGCGACATGCTGGCGAGCGATTGCTTGCCTAAGCGATTCCAAGCCGAACGTTGATGACCGTCCCCACCCGCCAGCCGATGCCCTGGTGCTGCATCCCCTGCTCCACGCAGGCGGAGACCGCTGGCGAGTGCTGGCTGTGCGGGGAGCCGATGACGCGGACAGCGCAGCGCCCGGTGCCCCACCACGACCGCGAGGAAGATGCGGCATGACGCTTCGGTCCTCCCTCGCCGCGCACGCGGGCTCCATGCGCGAGCCCGATCCGGACGCCGCCCGGCGCATCGCCGCGCGCGGTTGGCACGACCGCGGGTTTGTAGCGATCGATCCGGCCTGGCTGACGAGCTGGGTAGACCAGCAGCAGCTGATCATCCTGGCCGAGAAGGTCCACGGCAAGCGCAAGCCGAGCGGCTGATTTGCGGAACTAAAAACGAATTTCGAGCGGCGATGGCGGTAATTATTTTGGGAGTGACGACCATGATTTCTGGGGCGGGGAATAACGGGGATGGGGTCGGCAGGCCCTCGATTGCCGAGTTGATGGAGCGCGAACAGGCGCGGGTTGACGGCATCCTGCGGCGCGATCGGGCCGGAACGAAGACCGAACGGAAGCGGCGTGAAGCGCTGGCGGAGGTGAAGGAAGGCAAGTTCGGCAACCTCGCCGACACGGCACTGCAACCGACACCGGAGTTGCTGCGGACGGGGGAATTCGCCGAATACATCCCGGATAAGACCGACGGCACGATCCGCACAGTGCCGACACTTCGCCGCGTCCAGCACAGCCGGATCATCGCGCTCCACAAGCGCGGAGTGCTGGACGACGACACCTTTCCGGCCTGCCTATGGTACCGCAAGGCGTGGGAGGGCTGCGGGTTCGACCTGTCGGCGACCGCCGCGGCATGGGGTGAGCAGATCCCGGGCGAGAAGGCATATGGGCACGGCGGCAAGACGCCGGCGCAGGTCGAGGCGCGGCAGAACTTCCGGTTCGCGGCCGCCTTCATCCCCGACGACATGCGCAAGACGTTCGACCTGGTCGTACTCGAGGAACTGACGATCACCGACGCAGCTCGCGAGGCCCGGTGCCGGTACACGAACGTCACGGTGATGCTGAAGCTAGCGGCGTACCTGCTGCGCGGCGGGATCGGGCATGTGCTGCCGACGCGCGAGGTTGGTGCGCCGGGTGGTGATGTCGCGCCCGATCCTGCCTCTCAGAGCACGCCGGAGCCGCGTCCGGACCTTGACCCCCGCTACCTCGACGAGCGCGGCTACATGCGGCCGTATGCCGAGATCAAGGTTATCTTGCTGGGTGGGGAATTGGATGGGGGAGAAGGCTTGTGATCCTCAACATCGTCATGATTGCCGCGTCTGCTGCTGTCACTGGTTGGCACTTCTGCAAGCTCGGTCACTCGCATGGATGCGTCGACACGTGGCGGATTGTGATCGCTCAGCGCTGCGCGCTGATGGCTCAGACGGGGGTTCATATGCGTGACATTCCTACCGAGATTGCCGAGGCGAAGGCGGTCGAACTGGCAATCAAGCGGGAACTGGCGGACATGAACGGATGACGACACCCCTCACCGACGCAGAGTTCGCTGAACTCGACAGCTACGGCGATATCCATGGCCGAATGCTGACACCCGCCCGCGCGCTCGAATTGTGGGAGCGCGAGATCCTTTTCGGACGCGAGACGCCCGGGCCACAGGATAGTGGGCTGCTCAAATTTCTGGTTGGCCCTTTCACAGGCGGTGCCACCACGACTATGATCGGCGACGCGAAGCCCTGGGGCGGCGAATATGCCCCGGACGCGCTCGCAGAGATCAAAGCGTACATGCAGACGGCATGGGATAACCTGTGCCGCCAAAAGCCTGGACTCCCATCGGCCGCGACAGTCCCGACCATCTTCACGCTGCCGCCTGCGACCAAGCGCGCAGTGCGTCGATCACGTGGCCGATCACGAGGAGCGTTGTGAACCGCGGCGGTCTCTGCGATGTTTGCATGTCTCCCGGGGCCTGCTGTAAGCGGCTCAACCTCTCAGGCGGTCCGGCGATGCCCTCCGGCGGATTCATCGACAGCCCAATGTCGTTTGAGCGTGCCGAGCACGTCGCTATGCAGTTCGGCCTGCCGTTCCGACCAAGCTCGCAGCGCATCGACGGAACGTGGGAATGGACCTGCGATCAACTAACTGATGCTGGGCGATGCGGAATCTACGACGATAGGCCGCGGCTATGCCGAGCGTTCAAACCCGGCGCTGACCCGCTCTGCGTGCATTTCGTGCCGCGCGATGACGAACCTGCGTTGGAGACAGCGATATGACATCAGAAACCGCTCGCGCGATCCGTCAGATCTGGAGCGTCCACGGCACGTCCGAAATGGTCGAGAGCATCGCCGCGTCGTTCGCTCCGTTCGGGGTCAAGGGCGACCAGGCGCGCGCCATTGCGATCGCGGGCGTGCTGGCGTTCCGCGAGGCAACCCCCGGTATGCTAGCCGCCGGCGCCGACGAGATCGACTTCCAACACTTCGCCGGGCGCTCGACTGAGGTGGCAATCGCAGCCGCGTTTGATCGGATGTGCGGCGAGGCTTTATGTGACGCGCAATTGCGGTATGGTGCTCTGGTGTCACGTCCCTCACCTCCACCTATGCGTGTCCGCCTTCAAGGTTTGTCGCTGGTACCGAATTTCATCCGTCGATGGCTTGGGTGGCAAGAGATCGGTGCGTTCTATGCTAAGCCGTACCGGCGTGGCGACCAACCAATCGAGGAGCGCTGACATGGCTGACACGATGATCGAGCGCATCGCGCGCGTCCTTTGCGCCTGGAACGGTGAAGACCCGGATGAAATCGTTTCGGCAACATCGGGGTTCCAGCGGCAGACGTTCGCCGAGACGCCGCCGGGCGTCGCAGCGTGGACGCGGCATACCGGTCGTGCTCGAACTCTGCTTTCGGTCATGCGCGAGCCTACCGAGCAGATGCTCGCCGCCGAAAGGCTCGATGTAGCAATGCCTGAATTGGTGTGGCGTAAGATGATCGGTTCTGCGTTGGGGGAGAGCGCGTGAGAGCGCCCATCCTGCGCCGCGCTCTACGCGCAGCCCTGCCGATGCCCGCCCGCAGGTTTTGGCGGACCTTTGCGTTCGCGTGCTTCGTGACGCGCGTGCGCTTCGGCCGCCGTAATCGTCCGGTGCGGCGGCGTTAACCCTCAACTTTCACAGCAAGGGAGACCACTATGAGCATAAACCAAACCATCAAATCGCCACACGCCACAACCGAGAGCGAACTGAAGCACCTGAACAGCCAGGTCAGCGCCTTGCGGGTCGAAATGGTCCAGATGAAGGAACTGCTGCAAACGATCGCGGAGAACACGACCCCGCGCTTGTAGGGACATCACGAGTGTCGCGGAACAAATCGCGCCGTCGCGCGTGAAACCGCTTGCAAACCGGGCGCGACCTCGTCCATAAAGCGCAAGTTCTTAGAGTTGCCCCCGCGCCGCACGGCTTCGGGGGTTTCTTTTTGCCCGGTCCCCTGTCGCGACGCTCGCGCGGGCCGTCCTCGTATCTGTGGAGAGGGGGTGATTGCGGCTTTTGCGCGCGAGGTTGACGCGCCTTTCCATGGAGATTCCCGATGGCTGTGAAGCCCAAGGCCGGTGAGCCGAAGAAAGCGCCTGTGCAGCAACGCGCCGGCGGCCGTCCCCGCATTGAGATTTCGTCCGAAAAGCGAGAGGCGATCAAGCGCCTCGCCACGGTCGGCACGCCGCAAGAGGTGATCGCGCGCATCGTTGGCTTTAGCGTCGATACGCTCGACCGTCACTGTCGCGCAGAGCTCGACGCAGGCCTTGAAGAAGCGAATGCCCAAATCGCGGGCGCGCTTTTCGCCAAGGCGATGGCGGGCGATACCAGCTCGATCATCTGGTGGGAAAAGACCCGGGCAGGCAAGCACGAGACGACGCGCACCGAGCTTACCGGCAAGGACGGCGGAGCAATCAAGACCGAGATTACGGTTGACGATGTCCTGAGAGCCCTCCCGAAAATCGACGATGAGTGCTGATGAGTGGGCAGAGCAACTAGCCCGCCGCGTTCAGGCCCGTCGATCGCTCTACTGGTTCACCCGGTATGGCTTCCTCCAGCAGCGCGGCTACAAGTGGCAGCGCAACTGGCACCACGAGGTCATCTGCCGCAAGCTGCAGGACGTGTTCGAGGGTCGGTGCAAGCGCCTGATCATCAACATCCCGCCGCGCTATTCCAAGACCGAGATCGCGGTCGTCAATTTCATCGCATGGGCGCTCGGTCTGGCGCCCGACAGCGAATTCATTCACGTCAGCTACGGCGCACGCCTGGCGGCCGGCAACAGCACTCGAGCCCGCGATCTCGTCCGCACCGAATGGTACGCCGATCTGTTCCCTGAGCTCGCGCTCAACCCGGAAAAGCAGGCGAACGACGACTGGCGCACCCTGCAGGGCGGCGTCGTCTATGCCACTGGTGCCGGCGGCACTATCACCGGGTTCGGTGCTGGCAAGAAGCGCCCCGGGTTCGGCGGCGCGATCATCGTCGATGACCCGCACAAGGCCGCGGAAGCCACATCCGACTTGATGCGGCAGAACGTCATTGACTGGTTCAAATCGACGCTCGAATCGCGCCGCAACAGCCCTGACACGCCGATCATCATCATCATGCAGCGCCTGCACGAAGAGGATCTTGCGGGTTGGTTGCTCGGCGGCGGCAACGGCGAAGAATGGGAGCATCTCTGCATCCCGGCACTCAACGACCCGCCAGTTCCCTTCTGGCCTGACGACGCCCCTGACGAGCTGTGGCCGTCGACGCACACGCTCGAAGACCTCCGTCGCATGGAGATGTCGAAGCCGTACGAGTTCGCCGGGCAGTACATGCAACGGCCTGCTCCGCTCGGAGGCGGCATCTTCAAGACCGAGTGGTGGCAGTATTTCCGCGCCGAGGCGCTTCCGCCGCTCAAGCGCGTGGTGCAAAGCTGGGACACGGCCTTCAAGACGAAAACGGCCAACGATTACTCGGTCTGCACAACCTGGGGCGAAGGCGCCGATGGCAAATTCTACCTAGTCGACGTCTGGAAGAACAAGGTCGAGTTTCCTGACCTCAAGCGCATGGTCGTCTCGAAGGCAGCCCAGCAATGGGGCGGTCTCCCGGTCAGCGCCATCCTCGTCGAGGATAAGGCATCCGGGCAGTCGCTGATCCAGGAACTGCGGCGCGAGACGAGCCTCTCGGTTATCGCCGTCAAGGTCGACATCGACAAGGTCTCGCGCGCGTTCGCGGTGACACCGGTGATCGAGAGTCGCCGGGTCTATTTGCCGACCGGAGCAGATTGGGTCGCCGACTATGTCGCATCGCTCGGCGCGTTCCCGAATGGGACGCATGACGATGACGTCGATTCGACCACGCAGGCACTGAGCTACTTCTCTGACGGATCTGGCGCACAAGCGTGGGTCGACTTCTTCGCCGCGCGCGCCGCTGGCACGCAACCGACAGGAACCCCGAATGGCTGACGCGAACGGCATAGTGGCCCGCACGATCGCGGCCATGCGCTATGCCTTCACGGGCACCGCACCGGCGGAGTGGTTCGGGCCCAGCGATCCGCTGGCGAACCAGGCGCCGCCCGAGGTCAAGGGCCGGACCTGGGATTACCCGGTCGCGTCGAACCTCAATTACACGCCGCGCAAGACCGAGCCGGTCAGCTTCACCAAGCTCAAGTTGCTCGCGAACAACTGCGGGCCACTGAAGCTGGTCATGGGCCGCCAGCGCGATTTGGTGAAGGCGATCGAGTGGTCGATCAAGCCACGCGCCAAGCAGGCCAAGGATGCGGTCGCCGATCCCACGGTCGCCGATCCCACGATCGCCGAGATCACCGCGTTTCTGGAAATGCCCGACAAGGTGCATGACTGGTCGCAGTGGATCAACGCCGCGCTCGACCAGATCTTCGTGCTCGACGCGCTGTCGATCTATCCGCGCCGCACGCTCGGTGGTGACCTCTATTCGCTCGACCTGATCGACGGTGCCACAATCACGCCACTGATCGATGCGAGTGGCCGCCGGCCGATGGCACCGACCGAGGCATACCAGCAGATCCTCAAGGGCCTTCCCGCGGTCGGCTACACGACCGAGGAGCTGATTTACTACCCGGAAAACTACCGGGCGGATAAGATATACGGCTACAGCCGCGTCGAGATGCTGGTCGACGAGGTCGAGACCATGATCGGCCGGCTGAAATCGCAGAAGGGCTTCCTCGAGAACGGCAATATCGGCCGTGGCTACATGGAGGCTCCTGAGGGTTTCAATCCCGACCAGATTGCCGCGCTCGAAACGCATTGGAACGCGATGATGAGCGCCGACGGTGGGCGTCGCCTTGCGGACCAGAACCAGATCATCTGGGTCCCACACGGCACTGCGTTCCACGAAACCAAGATCAACATTTTCGACCCCTTGTTCGACGAGTGGCTGATCCGCTTGATCTGCTTCCTGTTCGACGTCGCGCCGACCCCGTTCCTAAAGCAGGCTGGGCTCGGCCATGGCAGCGCCGGGACCGACAAGGAGGCATCGGAAGAAGGCGGCATCGCGCAGCTCAAGCAGATGGTTCGCCGTCTGATGAACCGGGTCCTCGCTGACCAGTTCAAGCGCCCCGACCTGGAATTCGCGTGGATCGAAGACAATGAGCCCGATCCGAAGGCGGCTGCGGAGATCGCGAACATCCGCCTGCGCAACGGCTCGACCACCATCAACGAAGTTCGCGACCGGAACGGTGAGGAATCGATCGAGGGCGGCGACACACCGCTGATCTACACCGCGTCCGGCGCGACGCCGCTCGACCTGATCTTGAATCCCCCGCCGCCTGCTCCTGTCCCGGCGGCGCTGGGCGGACTGGCGCTGGACGATGGCACGAAACCCGCCGCCGCAAACGACGACGCGCCGGGCAAGGCTGCGCTGGCGAAGTCGGTGACCCCGGAGACGCGGCTCACCTCGGCGATCGCAGCGTACCTCGCCGCGCGCGCCAATGAGATCACGCCGAAGTTGGTCGCCGCTCTCGGCCTTGAGAAGTCCGCGCCGTCCGATGGCTATAGCGGCCGCATCGACGACGCTTTCGACGAGGTCGATTGGGATTGGACGCCGCTCGCCGCCGAAGTCGAACCGATCCTCGCGAGCATCGCGGTCGCCAGGGGCACCGCGGCCGCAACCGATCATGGCCTGTTCGACAAGGCGACGCTCAAGACGCTGATGCAGACCACCAACGACTATGCCGAGGCGCGCGCTGCGGAAATGGTCGGGATGACGGTTGTCGACGGCGCGTTGGTCGAGAATGCCGACGCGGCGTGGTCGATCCAGGACGCGACCCGCAACATGCTGCGCGGCGCGATCGAGGAAGCGCTCGACGAGGGCAAGTCGAACCAGGAACTGGCGAAGGTCATCCGCGAATCGACGGGCTTCTCGAAAGCACGCGCCGAGACCATCGCGCGCACCGAGACGGCTAAGGCGCAGGTTGCCGGGACCGTTGCGGGCTGGAAGGCAAGCGGCGTCGTGGCGGGCAAGCAGTTCGCCGCCGCGCCCGACTGCTGCGACGAATGCCAGGAACTCGACGGCGAGATCGTCGGGCTTGACGAGGAATTCGCCGAGGGCGACCCGCCGGTGCACCCGCAATGCCGTTGCGGCATCCTCGCCGTCCTGCCCGAAGACATGCCGGACGCCGATGGCGTCGAAACCGAAGACTGACATCCTCAGGAGACCATGATGACCGCACTGTTCATTCCGCTCATCAAGGCGGACGCTTCACAGCGTCTGGTCTGGGGCAGCTTCGATGAGACCCCTGATCGCGCCGGCGAGGTCTGCGATTACGCGACCGCCAAGCCCGCGTTCCAGGCATGGTCGGAGGGAATGTCGAAGGCGTCGGGTGGTCAGAACCTCGGCAACATCCGCGGCCAGCACGACCTCAAGAAGGCCGCCGGCAAGCTGATCTCGATCGAGTTCGACGACACCGCGAAGCGCATCGATTTCTGCGCCAAGATCGTCGACGACCAGGAGTGGAAGAAGGTCGAAGAGCTCGTCTATACCGGCTTCTCGCCGGGCGGTAGCTATGCCAAGCGCTGGGTGGACGGCGCGTATCAGCGCTACACCCCGCGTGTCGGCGAGTTGTCGATCGTCGACTGCCCCTGCAACCCCAGCGCAACCTTCACCATGGTAAAGGCCGACGGTTCGGAAGAGCAGGTCGAGTTCGTCATGTCGAAGGCGTACGAGCCCGGCAACGACGCGACCAAGACTCGTGCCGAGGCTCTCGCCAACGCCGCTGGCGGCAACGCGCTCGCCAAGAACTATGTCGTCCAGGCGCGCGCCGACCTGATCGCCGAGAATGCTGCCGCCGAGCTCGCCAAGATGGCCGAGCCCGAGGTGCCTGAGCGCGAGGAAGATGGCGAGCAGGCCAGCGCCGCCGATGCGCTGACCGCGTCGCTCGCCAAGGCCGACGCTGCGATTGCGGCCGCTGTCCCGGCGCCCGAAGGCCCGTTCGCCAATCTCGCGAAGGCGGCCGACGCCGTGGCGCTGATCGGCACCATCCCGCTCGCGAAGTCGCTCTGGTCGGTCGAATGGCTGACCTCGCTGCTCCGCGACTTCGCCTGCCTCCAGTCCGAGGTAACGTGGGACGAAAACTTCGCGGCCCCCGGCGATGCCGACATGACGATTCCGACCAAGGCCGCCGAGATCGTGAAGGCGATCGGCGAGCTGCTGGTCACGATGACGCAGGAGGGCGTCGCTGATCTGCTGACCAATATCCAGCGCTCCGGCGTCGACATCGACGGTGTGGTCGTCGTTGACGGCGATGACGTCGTGGTCATGGAGCTTGCCAATCAGATCGTCGATCTCGTGAAGGCCGACACCGTCCTGATGGAGAAGGCTGGCGCGCGCAACAGCAAGGGCGACGCGGCCAAGATCCAGTCGATGCACGACAATGCCGTCGAGCTCGGCGCGACCTGCGACACGACCGCCGAGAAGGTCGAGCAGCTGTCGGCGGAGAACGAGCGTCTCGCGAAGGCCGTGACGGACGCCGCGCCGAAGGTGGATCGCCTCGTCAAGACGATCGAGGATCTCACTGCCGAGAACAAGCTGCTCAAGGCGACGCCGGCCCCCGTCAAGGGCGTCGCGCTGGTCGCGCCGATCGCTGTGTCGAAGGAGGCTGACGCCGCCCTCGCAAAGGCGGACGAAGCTAAGCCCGACGAATCCCACCTTTCGCTCGAGCAGCGCGCCATAAGCGCGGTCGCTCGTTTCCGCTAACTAGACTCCGGTCACCCGGTAACCGCCTCGCCGCTGCTTGGGCAACAGCAACGCTCCCGCTCCACAGCCGCCCGATGAGGCGGCTTTTTTATTGGAGAAACACCATGAACATGATCGTTTCGAGCGCCGCGTTCGAACTCGCCAAACTGGCGAACGGCGGCGATGACTATGCCTCGCTCGGCAAGGCCATCAACGGCCAGGCCATCGTCACCATGACGCTGGAGAAGGCGCAGGCCACCATCGACCTCGCCAAGGAAGCACTCGCCAAGCCCATCGAAGAGGGCGCTCTGTCCAAGTCGGTGACGCTCGCAACCGGCGCGCAGGCCTATGACCTCCGCGCGCCCTCGCTGCTGTTCTCGCCCACGATCACCCCGCTGCGCAACAGCCTGAAGCGCACCAAGCGCCCCGGCCCGGGCGGCGCGCTCCACTGGAAGGCGATCAGCGGCCTCGTCAACTCGCCGAACCTGATGGGCTGGGTTCCCGAGGGCCGTCGCGCCGCCTCGATCACCTATACAATGGCCGATGCCTCGCAGGCCTATGCCACGATCGGGACCGAGGACGACATCACCGACGAGGCGAAGTACGCCGCCGAGGGGTTCGAGGACGAGGAAGCGCTGGTTCAGATGCGCTCGCTCTACAAGACGATGCAGATCGAGGAATGCGCGCTGCTGCACGGCAACGCATCGGTCGCGCTCGGCACGCCCACCGCTCCCACGTTGTCGGCAGCGGGTTCGACCGCAACTCTTCCCTCGCTGACCTATTCGGTCATTGTCGTCGCCCTCACCCCGCTCGGCCTGCTCCAGGCAACGCTCGGCGCCGGTGTCGTGACGCAGGTCACGATTGCTTCGAACGACGGCGCGGCCGGCTACACCGTCAACGGCGGTTGCTCGAACAAGTCGGCGTCGGCAACGCAGGCGGTCACGCTTGGTCAGGCGCTCTCGGCGACTACGCCGTACATCAACGGCACTGCGGGCTATGCGTGGTATGTCGGCGCGGTCGGCTCGGAGACGCTGCAGGCGATCACCACGATCAACTCGGCGACTTTCTCGACCCCGCTCGCCGGCTCGCGCCAGGCGGCGACCGCGATCGCCGCCGACTATTCGACCAACTCGATCGCGTTCGACGGTCTGGTGACGCAGGCGTTCAAGAACAACGCCGTCGCGTACATCAAGACCATGGCGACCGGCACGGCGGGCGTCGGCACGCAGATGACCGCGGTCGGCAACGGCGAGGTCCAGGAAATCCGCGACATGCTTCGCGCGATGTGGGACCAGAACCGCGTCAGCGTCACCAAGCTGTATGTCGCAGCCCAGGAGCTGACCTCGCTCACGAAACTGGTGCTCACCGCGGGGTCGGCCCCGCTGCTGCGCATCAACTCGAACACGACCGCCGACAGCCCCGCCAACGTCAAGGTCACCGCGGGCTCGGTCGTCGGCTGGTACTTCAACCCCTACACGGCGGACGGCGGTCGCTTCATCCCGATCATCATCCACCCGAACATGGTTCCGGGCACGATCTTCGGTTACGCCGAGACCCTGCCGGCGACGTACATGTCGAACGAATGCCCGACCGTCGCCGAGGTCATCGTTCGCCAGGACTATTACGTCGAGAAGTGGCCGAAGACGGCGCGTCGCCAGTTCTACGGCACGTATTGCCAGGAAGCGGTCGCGGTCTACGCGCCCTTCTGCCTGGCGATCATCAACAACATCGCACCGACCATCTGATCGGTCGTCGCCCGACGATGGAAGCGTCGGGCGGCACCTGGTCGTGCTGACCGTCTCCCCGGGTTTCTCTCCCCTTGGCCCGGGCACCCTAGGCCCCGCCGGTCCAAGCCAGCGGGGCCACCTTTTCCCCAGATTTACGGAGCCACATCATGGCCGACGAAGCCGCAGCACAAGAAGCCGCAACCGCGCTGGTCGCATCGAGCGTCGCTGACCTCGTCGTGCTGATCGAAGGCGCCGACCTGCTCACGCTGACCCTTGCGCTGCAAGCCGAACAGGCCCGCGAAGGCGGCGGACGCAAGGACGCAATCGCCGCGCTCGAGGCTGCGATCGACGGCCACCCCGAGCTTGCCGCATCGGCTGCTGCTGATGCCGAAGCCGTCCCCCCAGCCGATACCACACCTCCGGTCGAGCTCGTCATCGACGCTGCGCACCGCGAGATCGCCGACGAAGCCGCAGCTACGATCGATGACGCCGCGCTCGCCGAGCAGACCGTTGCGATGGTCCACCCCGACGGCGGCACCTGCGACCTCTATCCGCTCAACGCCGAAGGCCAGATCGTCGTGCCGCTCGGCGATGTCCCGCTGATGCGCGAGCACGGCTTTCGGATGGTCATTGCCTGAACTCTCCCAGAAAGGCCGAGATGATGCGCTATTCCGCTCCCATCGACACGACGAGCATCGACCTGACAACCGGGCCGGTTGCTGTCGTCGGCGGCTTCATTGAGGTCGACGATCACCTCTCGCTCGGCGACGCTGCGGGGCTGATCGCCAACGGCTTCCTGCCGGCGTCGCTCGCGGAAACGCAGCCCGCCCCGGTCGCCAAGACCGTCGAGCATCCCGCCGGCGAAGAGCCGGCCGCCTGACATGACCGATCTCACCACCCTCGCGAACTTCAAGGCCTATGCCGGGGTGACTGGTGGTGATGACGATACCGCGATTCAGGCGCTGATCAGCGCATATTCGGGCTATGTCCGCCAATACTGTAATCGCGACTTCACGCTCGGCAGCTATTCGCGCACCTTTGACGGGCGCAATCAGACCCGTCAGATGCTCCCACAATACCCGGTCCAGTCGGTGACCGCGGTGCAGATCGACACGCAGGTCGTGCCGCTTCAGGCGACGTTCGGGCAGGCCGGTTTCCGCTTCGATGCGCAGTCGGTCATGCTGAACGGCTATCGCTTCTGCCGCGGCGAGGGCAACGTCCTGATCTCGTGGACCGCTGGCTATGCCACGGTACCGCTCGAGATCGCGCAGGCGGTCAATGAGCTGGTCGGGCTGCGCTACGAACTGCGCGACAAGCAGGGTTGGTCGTCGAAGTCGCTCGCTGGCGAGACCGTGTCGCTGATCACCGCCGACATGCCGAGCTCGGTCCGCACGATCCTCGCCAATTACCGTGCGGTCGTGCCGCTGTGATCAAAGCCTATCTCGTCAACGGCGACCAAGTTGTCGCCAGCGTCGAGCGTACCGGTGAGCGCATCAAGGGCGAACTCAAGGGCGGCATCGGGCGGCTGGCGATCAAGCTCCAGAACTTGGTGAAGACCGACAAGCTTCGCGGCCAAGTGCTCGGTCAGCGTTCAGGCCGTCTGTCCGGATCGATCCTTCAAGGCGTGACCGAGGAAGGCGACCAGGTCGTCGGCAAGGTCAGCACCAACCTTAATTACGGCATCGGCTGGGAATTGGGTTGGCCTGGAGGCGGCCCGGGCAAGCCATCGCTCAAGGATGCGAAGGCCAAGTTCAGTCTCGCCGGGTCCGATATGTTCGCCAACAGCACGCCGAAGCAACGCTCTTTCCTGCGCTCAGCGCTGAAGGACCTCGAAGCATCGGGCGTCATCAAGACCGAGATCGACGCCGCGATCGTGAGGGCTCTTAAATGACGATCCAGCGCGAACCGATCTACGCAGCGCTGTTCGCGCTGGTGTCGAGCGTTCAAGGTCTCAAGACGACCAGCCGAAAACTGAAGCACTGGAACGACGTGCAGGCGAGCGCGATGCCAGCACTTTTTCAGGCACAAACCGCGCAGATGTCGAACGGCGCCGATTTCCTGCCGGTGCGCTGGACGCTTGGCGCCCTGCTCTATCTCTACGTCTCGACCAAAGGCGCAGATAACCCCGGATCGGTCGTCAATCCGATCGTCGACGCAATCACGCATCTCTTCGAGCCGAACGCGGTCGGCGGCGGGCAGACGCTCGGCGGACTTGTCCAATGGGCGCGCATTGGCGGCACGATCGAGACGTCCGAAGGCACGCTCGATAACCTCGAGGTAATTCAAATCCCGATCCACATGCTCGCTCTCTAGCGGGCTCCCCACCCACCGGAACGACCTTCAACCCGCCCAGCTTCGGCGGGCTTTTTTACATGGAGACACTGACATGCAGAACGGCTTCGGCTCCGGCGTCCTGTGGGGCACCCCCCTGACGGACGCATACGGCGCGGCAATCGCCAACCCGACCCCGGTCAATTTCGGCGTCCTCCAGGACGTCTCGGTCGACATCAGCTTCGACACGAAAATGCTGTACGGCAGCAACCAGTTCCCGGTCGCGCTTGGTCGCGGCAAGGGCAAAATCAGTTGCAAGGCGAAGATGGGCCAGATCAACGGTCGGCTGCTCAACAGCCTGTTCTTCGGCCAGACCGCGGTCAGCGGCGTGCTGTCGGACTATCAGGATCTGACCGGAGCGCCGATTCCCGCTACCCCGTATTCGATCACCCCGACGATCGCCGGTGCGGGCACTTGGGTTGCCGATCTCGGCGTCAAGAATGCGTTCGGCGTCGCTATGGTCTGCGTTGCCTCTGCGCCCGCGACCGGTCAGTATATGGTCTCCGCCGGCGTCTACACCTTCGCCGCCGCGGATACGGGGCAGACCGTCTTCATCTCGTACCAGTACACCGCAACTTCGACGGTCGCTCAGAAGGGCACGATCATGAACGTGGCGATGGGTTATGCGCCGACGTTCCGCTGCGACTTCGTCAACAACTACAACAGCAAGAGCCTGTCCCTCTCGCTGTTCTGCTGCCTGACCAGCAAGCTCACACTGGCGACCAAGCAGGACGACTTCCTGATCCCCGAACTCGACTTCGATGCATTCGCCGACCCGCTGAACCGCGTCGGCATGTGGTCGACGTCGGAGTAATCGGCGCATGGCAAAGCTGACCGTATCGGGGCGCGAGTACGACATCGCGCCCTTCAAGCTCGGGGCTATGAAGGCCGCGGCGCCCATCATCGAGCGCATCAATGCCACGATCGCCGCCAAGGGCGATGGCGGCGGCACCACGCTCGTCGACCTGACCGAGATGCTCGGCGATTTCTGCGCCGTGCTTTCGATCGGGCTGATGAAGATCGACGCCACGCTGACCCCGGATCATCTCGAGGACGAACTCGGGTTCGGCGACATGCCCGCGATCCAGGCCGCGTTCACCGCCATCATGCGGGAATCGGGTCTGAAGTCGGCGGGGGAAGTTCCGGCTCCCGCGGCGGGGGAAGCAGCGGGAGCCTAGCCGACATCATCGCCGACATCGTCTTCGAGGTGGCCGACGCTGGCCTCGAAGGCGGTTCGATCCGGCGCATTGAGGCCGATTGGACGTTGAACGACGTCGCCGCCTGGCGGGCATCGTGGAAGCGCAACGGGCCGCCGCTCCGCATCGCTGCGATCAACATCGCGGCGGCGCTCGGCATCGATTTGCTGAAGAGCAAGTCCGACGATATGCCGCTCGGCGAACTCGATGTCGCGCCGAACGCGGTCAGCCTGACCGATATCCACCAGGTAATCGAGCTTCCGATCTCCGGCGGCGACACCATGGCAGCATCGCGTGCGATCGCGGAGCGCTTCGCGAAGGGCAAATAATGTCGGAAACCGAAGCTTCGGTCAAAATCGTTGGCGATGCCAGCGGGGTCGCGCCGGCCGTAAACCAGACCAAGGACGAGATCGCGGGCCTCGGTCCGGCGCTCGCGCAACTGACGGCCGGGTTCGCCGAACTCGCCGCCGAGATCCGCGCCAGCATGGCGACGACTGCCGCATCGACCGCCGAACTGACGCAGGAGATGCACCAGCTCAAGGCCGAGACCGAGAAGGAGTCGCTGTCGCTGCGCGAGATGGCGCTGTCCGCGAAGGAAGCTGCTGAGTCGATCTCCGAAATGAAGGAGGCCGCGTTCGGTTTCGCCGAGGCGTTCCTTGCCGCGTTCGCCGTCGAGCAGATCGCCGATTGGGCGAAGGAATTCGCCGAAGCCGCCGAGCATGTCGAGCACCTTGGTCAGCAGTTCGGCATGACCGCGCAGCAGGTCCAGGGGTTGGGCGTCGTCGCGCAGCTGTCGGGGGTCCAGCTCGACACGATCACCAAGGGCCTCGGCATCCTCGACAAGAACCTGTTTTCGGGGGCGAAGGAATCCGTCTTCAAGCAGATGGGAATCGAGGCGGGCGACGCGAAAGATCAGGTGGATCTGCTCGCGAAGGTCGCTGACAAGTTCAAGGGCATGGACGACGGGCCCAAGAAGGCCGCGCTCGCAATGGACCTGTTCGGCCGCGCTGGTGCGCAGATGATCCCGATCCTCAACCAGGGCGGCGAGGCCATGCGCGAGGCGAAGGAGAAGGCGGAGGAATACGGCGCCGCCTACACCGAACTGTCCGACGGCGCACAGGAAAAGGGCGTAGCGCTCGCTGAGTCGATCAACGAGAGCGGTGTCGCATGGAAGGGTGTCACCAACGTGCTCGGCGATGCCTTCGGCCCCGCGCTGAAGGACATCACCGACGGCATCAACTCGCTAATCAAGGCGTTCGTCGATTCGTACACCGAAGGAGGCACGGTCGCGGTCGTGTTCGAGGTCATCGTCGGCGTCGTCGAGACCGTCGGCGCAGCGATCAACGGCCTGGTCGAGATCTTCTCGGCAATGTGGGAAGCGGTGATCCAGATCGTCGGCGATCTCGTCGGCGACATCATGGACGCCTTCGGGATCAAGATCCCCGGCAGCTTCAAGACCGGCGAGGTCGCGATCAACCTCATCAAGGATGCGTTCGTCATCCTGAAGGACCTTATCGTCAACGTGATCGTGGTCGCCAAGGCCGCGATCATGGGTTTGATCGACACGCTCGTCCTGCTCGGCAAGATCGCCTACGACGCTTTCAATCTGAATTGGTCCGGCATCCAGAAGGACTGGGACAGCGGGCTCGCCACGCTCAAGAACCACGCGCTGAAGAATGCGCAGGAGATCGAGAGCACCTATCAGGACCTCGCACGCA
Source organism: Sphingomonas glacialis (assembly GCF_014653575.1). Classification (GTDB taxonomy): domain Bacteria; phylum Pseudomonadota; class Alphaproteobacteria; order Sphingomonadales; family Sphingomonadaceae; genus Sphingomonas; species Sphingomonas glacialis. Next base: position 626,345 of record NZ_BNAQ01000001.1, read on the forward strand.
CGATCGCCGCGGCGATGAACGGAGAAGGCCCGACCGAGAAGAAGACCGGCATCAAGAGCGAGCACGGCGGGGCCGGCGGCGACTTCGACCCTGATTTGGCGAAGCAGAAGAAGGAAAAGAAGCCGAAAAAAGAGAAGGACGACCTCGTCCAGCAGCTCGAGGCGGAGCTCACCGCGAAGAAGCTGGCATGGTCGATGGCGCAGGACGCGCAGGGCACCGCGCAGGCCTATTCGCTCCAGTCGGAGGCCGATTACTGGCAGGCGATCCTGCAGCGCACCGATCTGTCCGCAAAAGACCGTGCCGCGGTCGAGACGAAGTATCTCGCCGCGCACAGCCAGTTGACCAAAGAGCGCATCGCGATCGTCATCGACGGCTACAAGCAGGAGATTGCGGAGGCCGAAAAGAATGCCGCCGCGAAGTTGGCGATTGCCGAGCGTGAGCTTGCCTATATCGGCAAGACGTTCGGCACCCAGTCGAAGGAATATGCGCAGGCGCAGGCCGAAATCGTGCGGATCAAGACGCAGGCGGCCGAACAGGTCCGCCAGATCGATGACATTCGCGCAAAAGCGGTCGAGAAGGCCAATCTCGACCAGATTACGGCGGAGGAGACGCTCGCGAAGCATCGTGTCGCGACAGGCGCCGAGACGAGCGTGCAGCTGCTGACGGAGCAGAAATCGTTCGAGGATCGGCGCTACGCAATCGAACTCGCAGCCGCTCAACGCGCGCTCAGCATCGCGGACCCGAACCGGGACCCGGTAAAATATGCACAGCTGAACGCGCAGATCGAGCAGCTTGAGCGTTCGCATATCCAGAAGATGGCCGAACTCGACCAGCAACAGGTTGTCGCTCAGCGTGCCCGGTTCGCCACTATGTCGAAGTCCTTCGGCGACGCGATTGGCCAAATGGCAACGTTCCAAAAGGGCTTCGTCACCTCAGTCAACGGACTGTGGACGTCCTTGCTCGGCGGTGTAGAGCGGTCGATCTCGCGCATGGTCTCTTTGTGGATCGAAAGCCTTCTGGTGCGTGACGCCGCTGAATCGTCTCAGCATCTCAAGAGTGTTGCGCGAGACGCAAAGTCGGCGGCGTCCGGTGCCTACCGCGCAGTGGTCGGCATCCCGATTGTCGGACCGATCCTCGCGCCGATCGCCGCCGCGACCGCATTCGCTGGCGTCATGGCTTTCTCGGCCGAGGGCGGATACGACGTGCCGTCGGGCGGCTATGGCATTGATGGGCGCGGCGGCTCGGTTGGTGTGTTGCATCCGGAGGAGATGGTACTTCCAGCCGCGCTGGCGAACGGGGTTCGAGCCATGATCGGCGCATCTTCTGCCAGTGGAAGCGCCCCGGCCGCAGCGAACGATAGCGGTGATCAGCACTTCCACTATCACGACCATACCGAGAAGGGCGTGTCCGCGAGCGACATCATTGGCAACCGGGCCGCGGTCGCCAAAGCGATGAAGATGGCGCACCGCGAGTTGCGCGTCGGCTGATTACTGCGTCTGGAGGGGCGTCATGCCGAACTTCGTTGCCAGTTCCTGGCAGATATCGGGCACGAAGCGAAGCTCCGAAACGGGTGCATAATCGATCACCTTTCCGTCTCGGATTATGATCCGGTAGGTACGCTCGCCGACATAGCCGCCGTATTGATTCTTGGCGTTCACCACGAGGCAGGTCGCGTAACCAGTGGTGCGCTTGAACATCGGCACTTTTTCGGTGAACGGGACGAACGTGTTCGGCCACTCAAAGTGCGCTGAATAGGGGTCGGCGAGGTTGCGCCGAATATACGCCTCGCCAATCTTGACCCCATCCTCGTAACGCATGGCGGCCCCATAGTCGGTTGCCGCCGGCGTTGGCTGCGCGGCGAGCAGAACAGCCGCACCGATCGTGAGCATCCAATATTCCCCCCGTTTGAGGCGCGCAACCTACTCCTGACGCGGCAAAAGTCTAGGCGGGGCATCTCCGACCGAGCGCGCATTGCTCCCGTCTCCGTCGTCAAGCACCGCGATGAACCCGCACGCGCAGCATGGCGCCCGAACGCAGCCTCCCACCGGCAGCGCTGGTGGCGCGTCGAGCGGAAAGATCACTTCGGAAAGCCTCATCGCGGCCGGGCAGTCGATCGGCGCTAATAGCTGAACGCCGACGACAATATCCCGGCTGCTTTTCGCATTCGCCGCACGCCATCCGCCGAGCGTCGTTGTGTGCTGCTCATCTGCCCAAGGCGGCAACCGCCCGCGCCATTCCGGTCCGAGTCTCATCGGACCATCATCAATCGGAGACGTCGCCATGTCCATTCGCGCGAGCGTCACCGCATGAGCTTTCCCTCGCTGCTCACGCGCTACATCATCGCCGGCGAGACCGCGTCCGATGTGCCGGGCATGTTCCCGCTGCTGATCGGGCAGTCGTTCCTCGTCTCGAAGCGCCAAATCTGGTCCACCGCGATCACGACCGCCTCGAATGGCCGTGAGCGCCGCCGCAGCCTGTGGTCGTACCCGAAGTGGTCGTTCAAGGTCTCCTACGAGGTCTTGCGCGATCGCCCGACGCAGCGCGATGTTGACCGGCTGGTGACGTTTTTCAACATCCAGGCCGGCCGCCGTCTGAACTTCACGTTCTACGACCCCGGCGATAACACCGTCGAGGCGCAGCAGTTCGGCACCGGCGACGGGGTCACTACACAGTTCCAGTTGATCCGCTCGAAGACGTTCGCAGGGGAGCCCTTCGACGAGCCGGTCCGGGCTGTGGTCGGGGAGCCCATGATCCTGCTGAACGGTGCCGTCGTCGCGCTGTCAAGCACCAGCATCAATACCGGCCTCGTCACCTTCGCAACGCCGCCAGCGACCGGCGCAACTCTGACCTGGTCGGGTCAATTCCTGTTCCTGTGCCGGTTCGATCAAGACGACCTCGACCTGACCCAGATGATGGAAGGCCTTTGGTCGCAGTCCGGACTCTCGTTCATGACGGATCGCCGATGAAAAGCGCATCTGACGCGCTGAAGGCGCTGCTCAACTCCGGCACCGATTTCGAGATGGCCGACCTCTGGACGCTCCGGCTTCGCGACGGCACGATCGTGCGGTGGTCTGGCGCCGACAAGGCGGTCTTCGCGAACGGCTACAACTTCACGCTGGGCCCGGTCATCGCGCGCGGCGCGATCAGCGAAAAGATCGGCGTAGACGTGGCGACGCTCGATCTCACGATCATGGCGGACTCGACCGACCTGATCGTCGGCAAGCCGGTGATCCCCTTCATCATCGGGCGCGGGCTCGACGGCGCGACCGTCAAGCTCGAGCGCGCGTTCATGACGTCTTGGTCCGCGCCGGCAGTCGGAACCGTCATCCGTTTCGCCGGTCGCGTCACCTCCGTTCCAGAAGTTAGCGGCTCGACCGCGCAGGTGACTGTCTCGGCTTGGACGATCCTGCTCAACGTGATGATGCCGCCGCATTTGTACCAGACGAACTGCCTCCACAACGTCTACGATGCCGGCTGCGCCCTCGCGCGTTCGTCCTTCTCGTCGACGGGGACGGTCCAGGCCGGAACGGCACCGACGCCCCCGGCCACCACGCCCGACACCCGGCCGACGCAGGCCACATGGCTGTCAAATCTCACCGGCGTGACCGACAAGTTCACGCTGGGCAGTTTGGTCTTTACCTCGGGCGCGAACTCTGGCATTTCCCGCAGTGTTCGGAGCAGCGCCTCCGACGGAACCTTCGAAATTGTCAACCCGCTCCCCGTGGCTCCCGCCGCGGGTGACACGTTCGTCGCCTATTGGGGCTGCGACCGGACCTCGGCGACGTGCTCCGGCAAGTTCAACAACATCCAGAATTTCAAGGGCACCGAGTTCGTGCCCTCGCCTGAAACCGCGCTCTGATGGCGCGCGCCGAGGCGGAGATGCGCGCCGCGATCGTGGCGGAGGCGTTGTCGTGGGAGCGGACGCCTTACCACCCGCGCGCAAAGCTCAAGGGTGTCGGCGTCGACTGCGCGATGTTCCCGGCCGCCGTCTTCAACGCCGTCGGCTTGGTGCCCGTCATCAGCCCAGATTACAGCCCACAATGGATGCTGCACCGCGACGAGGAACAGTTCCTCTCCTGGGTCACGCCCTACGCGCGCGAGATCGACCGCGGCGAGGTCGGCCCCGGCGATTTCGCGATCTGGAAGTTCGGTCGCTGCTATTCTCACGGCGCGATCGTCATCGACCTGCCTGAGGTGATCCACGCGGTCATCATCGGCGGCGGGGTGATCCGCGCCAATATCGACCGCGACGAAGAGCTTCGCTCGCGCCTGGTTCGCTTTTTCACGCTGTTCGGGGATCGATAGGATGGGCGGCAAGCACACCTCCACCTCCGATCCCAAGATCAACTCGATCTCAATCCAGTCGTCGACGCTCGGGCTCCCCCTGGCGATCGGCGCCGGCCGCAACCGCCGCAAGCCGAACTTGATCTGGTACAACGCCTTCACCGCGACGCCGCACACGACGCAGCAGAGCGCGGGCAAGGGTCTCGGCGGCGGGTCGTCGAGCACCAGCTACACCTACACCGCCTCGATCATCCTGGCGATCGGCGAGGGCCCGGTCAGCGGCATCCGCACGGTCTACCGCGACAAGTCGGTCTTCACCTCGCTGGCGGCTGCCGGCCTGTCGCTGGCGACCGGTGCGCCCGACCAGCCGGTCTGGAGCTACCTTACCTCGGTCTATCCGGCGCAGGCGCGCGCCTACGCGCGGATCGCCTACGTCTATGCCGCCGACTATGCGCTGACCGATTCCGCAGCGCTGCCGAACCACAGCTTCGAGGTCGATCATCCGATCCAGATGGCGGGACTGGCCGATGCCGACCCCAAGGACTGGCTCGTCGAATTCTTCACCAACGCGCAGTGGGGCTTGCCGGGCTGGGGAACGTCGCTGCTCGGCGACTGGTCGGAATGGTCGTCCTACTGCCGCGCGAACAACCTCCTGATCTCGCCGCTGCTCGAGGCGCAGGTCCAGGCGTCGGCGCATCTGACCGAGATCACCGACCTGACGAACAGCGCGCCGTTCTGGTCGGAGGGCCTGCTCAAGATCCGTCCCTATGGCGATCGGCCCGCAACCGGCAACGGCGTCACCTTCACGCCGAACCTCACGCCGGAATACGACCTCACCGAAGCGGACTTCATCGCGGCGGAAGGAACGCCGGCGGTCAAGATCGTGATCCTCGACCAGTCCGATGCGTACAACATCAGCCAGGTCGAATGCCTGGATCGCGACCACCGATACGATACCGCGATCATGACATCGCCAGACGACGCCGACATCGCGCTCAACGGTCCGCGCAAGGCTGACCCGGTGACGTGGCACTCGATCTGCGATGTCAACATCGCGCAACACGCCTGCGATCTGCTGAACCAGCGCGTCCTCTACAAGCGGCTCCAGTACACGTTCACCCTGCCGTGGAGCTTCGTGCTGCTCGAGCCGATGGACCTGGTCACCCTGACGACGGAGACCGACGAACTCCAATTGACCCGGCAGCTCGTCCGGATCCTGCAGATCGACGAAAGCGAGTCGGACGACACCCTCGCCTTCACCGCCGAGCACGTCGATATCGGCATCGCGACGGCCGCCCGCTTCACTTCGGGCTCGAGCGATGGCTTCTCGTCGAACACAGACGTCGCGCCGGGCTCGGTTTCGCCGCCCGCGCTGATCAATGCGCCGACCTCGCTCACGGCTGGCGATCCCGAGATCTGGTGCGCCGTCGCCTCGACGTCGCCCACCTGGGGCGGCTGCGAGGTCTGGATCAGCGTCGATGGCGATAAATACTCGCGGATCGGACGCATCAACGGCCCCGCGCGCTATGGCGTGCTCACCGCGGCGCTGGTGTCCCACGGTGACCCGGACACGACCAACACGCTATCGGTCAGCCTGGCGACGTCGCGCGGCTCGCTGGGATCCGCGACCGCTGCGGAAGCGAATGCAGGCGGTTCGCTGTGCATGATCGACGGCGAGCTCCTGACCTATCAGACTGCCACGCTGACCGGCGCAAACGCGTATACGCTCACGTCGCTGCGGCGGGGCTTTCAGGGGACCTCGCCAGCAGCCCACGCCAGTGGCGCCAGCTTCGTTCGGCTCGACGATGCGATCTTCAAGTTCAGCTACGCCAAGCTCAACGTCGGTTCGACGATCTATGTGAAGCTGCCGTCGTTCAATGTGTACGGCCGAGCAATCGAGGATCTGGCAACCGTCAGCGCGTACAGCGTCAGCCTCGCTCCGGTCTCTGCCCTCCCCGACCCCGTCACCGGCCTTGCGCTGTCACTGCCATGGACGGGTTCGACGCTCAGTGTGGTCTGCGATGCGTCCGCCCGCGCTACGTCCTACAAATTCCGATTCTACAAGGCCGACGAGACCACGCTCGTTCGCGAGATCGTGACGACCACGCCCGCCGCAACCTACAGCGCCGCGTTGGCCGCGCAGGACGGCGTGCAGCGCGCATATGCGATCGAGGTGCTGGCAGGGAACGACGCGGGCTATACGGCCCCCTCGACGTGGCTGACCGTAACGAACAGCGCCCCGCCCGCCGTGTCGTCACCGGCGATCGCAGGCGGCGCGACGGTTGCGACTGCCACCTGCACCGCAACAACCGATCCCGACGTTGCGGGCTACGTCCTGTTCTATTCGTCAGCGAGCGGTTTCGATCCCGCTACCACGGGCGGTCTCGTCGCATCCGGCATCCCATCGGTTTCGGTGTTCGGGCTGGCCGCGGGCACCTATTATGGCCGCATCGCTGCATTCGATGGATGGTCGTCCAACCCCGCGACCCTCAACCTCTCGAGCGAAATCAGCTTCACGATCACGACCGGCGGGGGATCGACACCCTCCGGTGGCGGTACCACAGGCGGCGGCTATGACGGTCGCTGTGTCGTTGACACGACCCCGATCCTGATCGCGAACGCCACGCTGGACGGGCCCGGCAAGGAGAAGGCCGCGCGCGATTGTGCCGTCGGCGACTGGGTGTGGACGCGGCACGAAATCACGATGGAATGGGGCGCCTACCCAATCACCGCGATCTCGTTCTCGAACGACCCGACTTTCGCCGCACCGGGCTATCCAAACGCGACCCGGCGGCATCGTTTCTGGGTCGATCGGTGGGTGACGATGGAAGTGCTCGGCGTGCCGGTCGGGTCCGCTCGGGTTGCCAAGATCACGGTCGACGACGCCCACACCTACGTCTCCGCTGGCGTCCTTTCGCACAACATCAAGCAGTTCAACGCGAGCGAATAGCTCGCCCCGACCGCCAAAAAGGTTGACGCACCATGCAATATGTCGAGTTCGTGCTCACCCGTCCGTCGACGGGTGCGGCGCTCCCGTTTGCAAAATTGTCGGTCTATCATTCCGGCACGGAAACGCTGGCGCCGCTGTTCGACGCGGACGGCAATGGGATCGTCAACCCGCTGACCGCGGATCGCACCGGCAAAGTAGGGTTCGCTGCCGCAAACGGTACCTACGATTATGGCGACCCCGCTGGAATCGCGCCCACGGTCCACCAGCAGCAGTTCTACGATTTCTCCGACCTCGACGGACGGCTGGCGCAAAATGCCTACCGGAAAGTCGAAAAGTACACCGATCTCGCCATGATCTCGGAGGAGGACCGGGCTGGCGGGCTGCACGTCTATGTCGACGAGAACAGGCGCGAGTATGTCTGGGGCGCGGATCAAAGCGGCGGTGCCTGGCTGGATCTCGGGGCCACTCTGGCGGAGAGCTCGATCGTCGATGGCCGGCGCGCGCTTCAGACTTGGGTAGCCGAGGACAACACCGGCGTCATGCGCCTGTTCCTGGCAATGATGGCAGACGGCGCCCTTCGCACATCCGTCTTCGAAGCCGGGCAGATGGAGGTCGCTGGCGTAACGTACGAGGCGCGTCGGGCTTTCGGCTGGGACTGGGTGATCTGCAAGACGACGACCGACGGGCGCGCGTGGGCGATCGCCGGTGTCCGCGCTGACGGTTCGTGGTTCCCCGGCACCGGCGCATCGGCGATCGCCGTTTCGACCTACACCGCCACGGCGACCAATGCCGCGCGCAAATTCTCGTGGTTCGTCGAAGACGGCCGTTGGATTATCTTCATCGTGCTGGGCCAGTCCAATGCCGAGGGCTATAACGGCGACGGCAGCGATGTGCCCGTCACCACGTCCGCGCTCTACCCGTCCAACAGCTTCATGCTTGCGGGCAGTGATGGCCCCCGCCGGCGCGGGCAATCGCGGACGACGACGCTCGTCCCCCTGATCGAGCACAACAACACGACGCCAAGCGTGCCAGGTTCGGCGTGCAAAGAGACCTACTGCTCGGGCTTTACGAACCACCTGATCCGCGACGTGGCGGCAGCGACGGGCAAGACGCCCAAGATCGTCAGCATGGTTGCAGCGTTCGGCGGGCAGTCGCTCGCCGGGCTGTCGCGCGGGCAAGGTATATGGAACGACGCGATCAATTCCGTGAAAGATGCCGTGACAGCGATCCGCGCCGCGGGCGGGACGTCGATTCGCACGGTCATCGTATGGGATCAGGGCGAAGGCGATACGGGCGGATCTCCACTTGATCGCGCATCGGGTACGACCGGCAAAGGCGCATGGGCCTATAAAATGATGTTGCAGAAGCTCTGCCGGGAGATTCGTGCCGATATCATGGCACGCACGGGCGAGATTGAGCCGCCCGTGGTGTTCGCGATGCAGCACAGCAACACGCCGACTGGCGCCGAGTGGGAGAACAGCAGCAGGTTCGGAATCGTGAGCGCGAACGGCATCGAGAATATCCGTCTGGTCGGGCCGCGGTATCAGATCCCGTATGCCGATGTGATCCACAACACGAGCCAGGGCCGCTATCTGGTCGGTCAGCTGATCGCCAACGCCGCGATCGAGGAGCATTGCGGGATCGGCTATGCGCCGATGCTTCCAGACAAATGGTACTGGACCAGCAGCACGGTGTTGGTGGTCGAGGTGACGGTCCTGTCGGGCTCGCTCGTGATCGATACGTCGAACAGCCCCGTGCAGACGTCCGGCCTCTCAAGCCAAGGCTTCGCGTTCGACGACGGCAGCGGATCCGCGCCCGCGATCAGCGGGGTCGCAGTCTCGGGCAACCAGATCACGATCACGCTCGCCAGCGCACCGACCGGCCGCCGCCCGCGCCTCGCCTACGCCATCACGCGCAACAGCGGGAACACGACGCAGGACGGCCCTGTGATCGGCGCTCGCGGCACGATCCGCAACGACGCGGCGCTGCCGACGATCACCGGCGGCAATCAGTACAACTGGCTCAGCGCCTTCGTCCTTCAACTCTTCTGACAGGAATAAATCCATGGCATCCGGCGTCTCCATCATCCTGCCCAGTGCGGGCTTCACGCCGACGTTCGCGCAAGAGGAGGTCACCCTCCTGCACGCGACCGGCTTCGTCGATCGAGGTCTGGTCGCCCTGCATATGCTCGCGGAAAGCAGTGGTGCGGCCTTCCTTGATGCGAAGGGGGGGATCGCAGGCAACCTCGACTCGATCATCAACAGCAACAACGCCTTCGCGCGGCTTTCTGGCGGCGGTGTGTCTCTGTCTGGTGCGCAGTTCATCAGCTTCCCGACCTACGAAGCACACGCGCCTTGGACCCTGTTTACCGCTGGCGCTATTATCGGCGATGTCGGCTCCGAATTCGAGAAGATCACGGGCTTCATCGGACACCGCACCTCGTACGGGACGGCGCCGAAGGGTGCCTACTGCTACGGGCGCGGCGTGGAATCGTGGACGTCGCCAGCAAGCGCGCAGTATTTCCTGCATCGCGCCGACGGCACCGACGCACAACTTTCCGCTCCTAGCGTTCCCCCCGCCGGCAACCGCCGCGTGATCGCCCTCTCCTACGACGGGTCCAGCACGCTCACCTCGGCGTTTTACAATGTCAGCGGCGTGGCCGAGGTCACCGGCCCGCTGTCGGCGACGCCCGCACAGCTTTTCACGAGCTCGGGAACCACGAATTCGATGTTGCAGCCGATCATCGGCGGCCTCAACGATGTGTTCGATGGCGCGATCCAGCAGTTCGAGTTCTTCGCGCGCTATAACCGCGCGCTGACGGACTTCTCCGCGACCGAAATTCAGATCCAGGTCGCAGCGGCATCGCAGCTCGGCGGCGCGCGCGGCCGAGCATGGTCGTGATCGCGCGTGGCTAGCACCCCGCCATCGCCGCCGCGGCCGTGGTGGCATGACTTCGCGCCGGCGATCACCATCGCAGCGATGCTCGCCGGAGGAGCCTTCTTCTATGGCGGTGTCACGCAAAGGCTGACCGAGGTCGAGAGCCAGGCGCACGATCTGCGCATCCGCGTCGATCAGCAGGACAAGGACAAAGAAGCCACTATCGAGAAACTGAGCGCGATCGACGGTCGCACGATCCGAATTGAGACCACGCTCGCCTTGCTCAAACCAGACAAGGACAAGGCACCATGACAGGCCTGGGTGAACTCTGTTTTGTGATTGCGATCTTCGCGATGATCGCGCCTCCCGTCGAGCGGGCACTGATCCATCATCGAAGCGCGAAGGTCGGCATTTTCCAGAACACGTTCGCCGAAGCGTTCCCCGTGGTGCCGCCGAGCCCGTCGCTCGACGCGCTGACGCGCCAGGCTGAAGACGCGCTCGACCAGGATAACCTGTCTCGCGGCATCATCGCGACCGCGGCGACATACGATCACGCCAACGACGGCACGCCCGAAGCCTAGCCCCATCCCGGAGATACCGAATGCCGCAAACGCCCCCACAGGCGGCCGCGCCCGCGCGCGCGCCTGCCAAGCCCGCTATCGTCGCGTTGGCCGCAGCGGTTGGCCTCACCTGCGCCACTATCATCTCCCCGTTCGTCTCGGGTTGGGAGAGCGGCGGACAGCAGCATCTCGTGCCCTACCGCGACGTCGTCGGGGTCTGGACGCAGTGTGACGGCGAGACGCTCGGGGTCACCGCGACGTCGCCGAAAGAAACGCCGGCAGGCTGTGCGGTGAAGCTCGACACGCGGCTTGCGGGGTTTGCGCAGCAGGTCGTCGCGTGCTCGCCGGGCCTGCGCGGGCGCGACAATCAATGGGCCGCCGCGACCAGCCTCGCCTACAATATCGGCGTCAAGGCCTACTGCGGCTCCACGGTCGATCGCCGGTTCGACGCGCGCCAATGGGCCGCCGCCTGCGACGCTTTCCTGATGTGGAACAAGGCAGGCGGCCGCGTCGTCGCCGGGCTCGCCAACCGCCGCGCCGCCGAGCGCGCGCTTTGCATGAAGGACCTGCCGAAATGACCGATGACACGACGCCGCCTATCCAGGCGGAGAAGAGCCCCGCGCGCGATCAGGCCGAGTCTGCCATCCGAAGCGTCCTGCTGGCGATCAGCGTCGTCACGGCACTCGCTGGTTTTGTGTCCAAGCACGATCTGGCCGGCTTCGTCGCGTACATGCAATCGAGCGACTTCCTCGCTGCGCTCGCTGCGCTGATCGGCACCGCGACGTTCGGGTGGGGCCAATGGAAGGCGCGACATCGTTCGCAGCAGCTCGCCGCCATCGCCGCCGACCCGCGCGTTCCCGACCAAGTTGCAAAACTAAAGCCATGATCAGCGCCGGATTCGAAGCCCTTAAGCTGCTGCTCGCCGGCTGGGCGACTGCAGCCCTCGCCTTCCTTAAGGCAGTCCCCTGGTGGATTTGGGCCATCCTCGCCGCGCTGATCCTGCTGCTCGCGGTCTACCTCCACGGCGAGAAGGCCGGCGAAACCAAGGGCGCCGCCAAGATCGAAAAGCGCGACATCGCTGCTCACGCAATGACTGTCGCCGAATCGAAGGCTGATACCACTGCGGCGCAAACGACTACCGACGCGATCGGGAAACGCATGGCGCGCGTCGACGCCGCCACCACCGATCTCGTCCGCTCCAAGCTCAAGGAAATGTCCGATGCGATTGCCGTACCCGCTGCGCCTGCTGGCGATCCTCCCGCTCGCGTTGACACTCGAAGCCTGTCAGCATCCATCGACGCCCTCGTCGAACGCGCGAACGGACAGGCCGACGCTGCCGACGCTCAACCCTGAGTTCGTCCAAGCCTTCCACCTCAAGCCGCTCGGTCATCCCGAAACCGGCGTGATGGTCCAGATCGATCAGGGCTACCTGCAGGCGATGGGCGCGCTGCTTGCCGAGGCGATCGGTGACGTCGCCAAGGCCAACACGCACGCGGCTGGCGTGAAGCAGGAGCGGCGGTGCCTGAAGGCCATATGGACGACCGGCAGCGCGCCCGCGGACTGCCCCAAGAATTAAATCCCCATCGGAGGAATAAACTATGACCCGACTGCGCTTCGCAGTAGGCGCGATCGCGCTCGCCTTCAGTTTCTCGGCATCCATCGCGCCTGCATCCGGCCAGGTCATCACCTCGGGATCTTCGCTGAACGGTGATTCGGCAACCGTCTATGTCACCCTGCCGAGCGGCAAGGTGTTGCGGGTCACGCCGACGGTGCCGGTCGATGCAAACGGCAACGTGCTGACAGGCGGCGGCGGCGACGCCAGCGCAACAAACCAGACCTCGCAGATCACGCTCGAGCAGTCCATCCGCGACGAGATCGGGGCTATTTCGGGCACGCCGACCGCGAACACGCTGCAGGGTCGGCTTGAGGCGATGCGCGTGCTTCTCGCGGCACCGGTCTTGGCGTCGGGTGCGGCGACGAGCGTGCTTCAAGGCACGATTAACTCTTCGATTGGCACGCTCCAAACTACTTTGCACGCCGACATGATCGCGCCCACACCTGCGGGTAGTAATCTGATCGGCGGTGTAGATGTGCGAACGCCTGCCGCCACCTCCACCCCGCTAAGCTGGTCGGTAAGCACGACGACGACGGTAGGCCCGTGGACGCCGCAAACCGGCCGCGCGATCTACCTGACCAAGACCAGCACCGACACGGCAACGATTAACGTGACGGTGACGACGACGGGGGCATGCGCAGGTGGTGTGCCGTTGATGGCGGCGAATTTCAGCTATTCCGCGGGCAATTTGGTCAGCACGTCGACCAAGGGGCGCGAGCAACTCGATCCCGAGCAAAGCACCGCTGCGCAATACTGCGTCACCATCACCCCCGGCACGAACGGGGTCACCAGCTCAGGGAGTCTTTCGCAATGAGCATCGCCATGGATGCCGCAACATTCGCGCTCGCAAATGATGGTGTGATCTACTTTGACCACTACCGGCAAGCTGGTGACGCGGACGACACTCAGTCGGTTTACCGCGCGCTTGCGAAGGGCAAATACGTCAAGGGGCGCGGAGACCGGACGTACACGTTCAGCGACCTCACGCTGACGACGAACGCTGTGCTTGATCTGACGAGCTGCACCGTGTTCCGCGGTTCCAGCGGCAAGTATGCCGTGGATTTGAGCGCCTACCATGGCGAACTCATCGGCGGTGATTTCGTCGGTCAGTATCGCTGGGCTCGAACGACGATCACGGCAGCGGCTGCAATCGGCGCGCCGTCGGTTACGGTCGCCGATGCGAGCAAGCTGCAAGTCGGCATGTACGTGGTCCATGCCTCGACGTTCGAAAGCTACGTCGAGCCGAACCTCATCACCGGCATCATGGGCAACGTCGTCAGCTTCGATCACCCCTTGCGCGGCGCGGTTTCGGGCGGCGAGGCGTTCCATGCCGGCTTCCCGATGATCATCACCAAGGGTGGCGCGGTGCAGGGCGCAATGCGCAACAGCTACGTGCGCCAGTGCCTATTCGGCGTCCAGACCGGCGCGCAGGGGGTTGCGGGCGGCAACACATTCACGTTTTTTGACGGTGTTCGAGTCTCGGATTACGTGGGGGCCGCTTTCATCTTCGCCGACAACTCAGCGGGGGAGAACGTCAGCAACTTCCTCGCGGCTGGCGGGCGCACACAGACGCTGAGCTACACCGCGACGGCCGGGCAGACCCGCTTTGCGTTCCCGTTCGAGATGACGAAGCGCGTGTGGCGTTGGGGCACCGAGCCCAGCATCCGCGCGACCGTCAACGGAACCACGCTCGCGGTTTCAAGCTATACTGTGGACACGGCAACGGGCGAGATCGTCCTGTCCACGCCATGCGCAGCCGGTGATGCGGTAGTGGCTATGAACATCGAGGTGGGCGCGTTCGGTATCATGGCTCTTGGAGTAACGGCTATTGCAGCATCCTCAATCGAGCGGATGACTGCTGGGCTGGTGATCACGACCGTTGTCGGACAGTTTATTGAAGACGCAGAGCTTGGTTTCATCGCCAACGTGCAGACGGATACGTCCGGCTACGCCGCTGCACTGATTCGCAATTCTTCAAGCATTCATCACCGGGCGAGCGATTTTCTCTATTCGCCCAAGGGGGTTATCTACGACGGTTGCACCAAGTGCTCGCTGACAGGCGGGTTCTCGACTTCCCAGATGCCCGATGCCGATGAGTTTGTCGTCACGTCGAGTAAGCGTGAGATCGACATTCGTACGGGATCGACGGGCATTAATGTAGCTTGGGCGGACTGGACTTCCTCGACAAAGACTTATGCATCAGGTGCACTGGCTGTGCAAACGACCGCCCCTGTTTCGCTCACCCCGTTTGGTTTATCGATCGGCGGCGTCTCGACGGGACGGTTAGCGCTCTACGGCACGACGGGTAATGGACTGTTCCAAGTCTCAGACGACTGCCAGGCTGTTTATCTAGGCGGCAGCGGATACAACTATTTCCAAGCGACTTCGCCAAGTGCAACCCTCCGCATCGGCTCGGTGGGATCGGGTGGGCGTATGGAGTTTGTGGTAAGCGGGGCTGTACCGTACAGCATCGAGAGCAACGGGCGGTTTATCGGACCGCTGCCACAGGCGACGGACAATGCCGATGCCATAGCGAAGGGCTACGCGGTCGGGACTTGGTACAAGAAGCCGGACGGATCGCATTGGGAGCGTATCTAGTTAATGCACTTGGGGCTTCGTGCCTCGGGCGCCCTAAATATCAAGGTTCCTGCGCCTAATCTCCGCCAGCGCAACTTCGTCCACCTCGTCCGGTTCCTCGGCAGCCCTACGCCAATGCGCGAGTAGCTGTTCGTCGGTGTAGGCGCTGAACCGGGTTGTCCAGACGGCGCGGTCGAGGTCGGAGATTGGCATGGGGGGATCGTGCGCGGGGCGGGTGATTCTGGCAAGGGCTGCTGTTAAACGCCGTTCTCACGATCCTGCGGCTTCAGGTCGGAGAAATTGCGGTCGCTGGGCCGCGCCTCGCACCCGTTGGCGTAGATCACGACATCGCCGTCTGCCATCTCGCGCCGCATGCGGTTGTCATTGCCCACGTGGATGAAGCCGGGCTTTCCCCAGACGCGCACTGCCGACCAATATTCCTCGCCGCGGAACCCGACGAAGTGGACAGCCGGTTTCACGGGGCCCCCATCTCCCCATCCAAGCGGGAGAGCGCGGCGAGGGCTGCTCGGGCGGACGGTTCCCAATCGTTCCATTCTTCGAACACGCGCTCATCAAGCGTTTGAGCGTCGTTCGGCCCAGTATACTCGACATTCACTTCGCAGATCGCCCTCGCCACCCGCTCGACCGTCCCCGCATCCTCTGGCGCTGGGGGACGGGTGGCGGAACGGGCGAACTGCATCATGTGGTCGCGCGCTACCCGTATCGTTGTGTCGCTGATACGGCTTGGACCGATGATATCTCGAAGCAATGCCTCGGCCTCGGCGTATCCGACCACCTCCCCCGCGTCTCTCTCGTTATGCACTTGGTGTCTCCCTGATGGCGGCGGCGAGGTTGCGAGCCGCGCAATGGTGAGCCGAATGGATGGTGCCCTTTATCTGGCAGTCCTCCGACCGTTTGACGTTCTCGCTGCTCCACTCGCCGCCATGTAAGATCGGATCGAGCAGCACAGAGTCGCCGCAGATTTCCATGTTGACCTCGGAATACTGCTCGCAGATCAACGCCGCTCGCTCCCGCTCCCCCGCAACCGCAGCCGCAACCCGCGCGTCCTCGCCGGCGATGTGGGCGAGAAGGGTCGGAAGCGCGCGCATGGAGGCTTTGGCGAACGCTTCATAGGCTGGCCGATGCTTTGAGCTCGTCCCGCTATAATAGCGAATGTCGTCCTCTTCCTGAACTGCCCGCTCCAGCAGCCCCACCAGCGCCTCAACGTCCAGTTGGGCGGTCGGCAGCGCTTCGGATTGTTCGGGGGGCAGCGTCATGCGGATGGTCCTTCTGCGGCGGCAGCGAACGCGGCTTTGATCGCCTCCATGAGCGTACCGAATGTCTCGACCAACAGGCCGAACTCGGCGACTTTCCCACCGTCCTTGTCGGTGATCTTGATATAGATTGCTGACTGTGGGGCACTGTCCTCGAATGGGTGGATCGCACCGAGCGCGACCGTGCATTCGCCTCCAGACGGAGCGGTAAGAGCGATCGCCCTTCCATCGAAGCTATATCCTATCACGCTCTGGTTTCCTCTTCGGGCTCGACGGGGGTTGGGAGAGATGGGAGGGCGGCGAAGGCGGCTCGCAATGTCCCTTCCGACAGCGCAAGCCACTTCTTTTTGGTCGCGCGGGGCGTCTCTTCCCACGGCGTCAAACGCTTCCCGGCTTGCTGGGTATTCCGCAGATGCTTCGCGCCAGCAGCGACCATGGCTTCGGTAATGGTCACGCTGCGAGCCTCTGCAAAATAGAAAGGCCGATCATCTCTGGGATTTGGGGAACGACGGCGTTGCTCAGCGCTCCAGTCGGTCCACCCGATTGGGAACCCCATGTGCCCCTCTAGCCACTCTGGGTTCAGCGGCCCGCCATGATGCGAAGCCGTGGCTCCGCCCTTGGTCGTAGACGAAGGAGAGTAGCCCATCCGGCGATAGAATTCGGCGCGGTTCGTCCCTGAGCTGTTCTTGCCCGAACACTTCCGCGGTGTAGGCCATAATCCAGACCCGATCCCGCGGATGAGGCGCACCAACGGCGGAAGCCGGTATGCAATCCCATTCGACACGAAACCCGATCTCGGCCAAATCGGCAACGACCTCGCCGAGACCGTCTCCGCACAAGGCTGAGACATTTTCCACGATAACGATCCGGGGTTCAAGCTCGCGAACAAGGCGGGCGTACTCACGCCAAAGCCCAGAGCGCGCACCAGCAAGTCCCGATCCGGCATGGGCGGCACGGGATAAGTCTTGGCACGGAAACCCGCCGCATATCGCATCCACGCGAATTCCATCTGCGGAGAGCTGCTTGCCTGTAAGTTTGCGGATGTCATGGTAGCAAGGCACCTCGGGCCAGTGTTTCGCCAGCACGCGCCGGCAGAATGGATCGATTTCGCAAAATGCAGCGGTTTCGAAACCGCCCGTTCGCTCCAGGCCAAGGTCAAAGCCTCCGATGCCTGCAAAGAGCGACAGGACGCGCAGTTTCCCACTCATACCCCGTCACCCCCAAGGCGCGCGATCTCGGACGTTGGCGAGGGGGTGGGCCCTTTCCGACAAACAAAACCCAGCGCTGTGCCCTCAACCCGGTACACAGCGAGAATATCGCGGAAGACGCGTTGAAAAGACGCGGGTTTCTGCTGACTCTTAATCAGCGGGTTCATGCTGCCAGCCTTTGCCGGTCGAGGTGCGCGATAAGCTGGGCGCCGATAAAGCGCGTGTAGGCCGGCGGGATTGCCTCGCTCATTTCAGCAAGCGTCGCCCAGTCCATGCCCATCGCCTCAGCAGCAACGGGCTTGTGACCATTCGTCCAAGCGTCCCGCGTTCCCCGCCCACCGTGCTTTGCTGAGCGAATGCGTGCGTGTCCGCCATAGATGCCGACAACCGCGCGCTCAGAGTGCGAGCACAGCGGCGCAGATAGCAGGATATTGCTTTCAAACAGACGATGCCGGCGCAGATCAGCACCAGCCGCACCAAGCCCGAACATCGAGCCGCACAACGTCACCGGCTCGCGCATTTCACCTTCGGCACCCTCTACGTTCTCGATCACGTATGGCAGCGTCTGGATCATTTCGCGGACGCGGCCGATCAGGCGCGGCGCACCGATCGCGCCTGGGGCGTGCCGCATGTCAGTATAGCCCTGGCATGGCGGGCTGGCATGGATCGCGTCGAACGACCGCAAGAACCGCGCGTCGAGCGCAAGCACGTCAGTTTGCAGGAAGCCGAACGGATACCGCGGCTGCGGATTGATATCGACGCCGATCACGTCAAACCCGGCTTGATGGTAGCCCATCGCTGCACCGCCAGCGCAGCAGAACAGGTCGAGCAACCGAGGGCGCATCACAGCCCCACCCCGCGCCGATCCGAGGCGATACCCCCACTTGCCGGGCAATACCCCCAACAATTACCCCAAAGTGCGCGGGCTGTCCCGATTCGCATCGCAGAGGTAATGAGAACAAACCAAGGCCGAATGATCCTATTCACGCCTGAGACGTGATAGGATATGTATGGCATGCAAATTAAGAATGGTGGGCCCGGCAGGACTTGAACCCGCAACCTAGCCGTTATGAGCGGCCAGCTCTAACCAGTTGAGCTACAGGCCCCCCGCACGCTCGTTAGCGCCCTGCCCCCGAAGCTGGCAAGCCCGCAGCGACAATCACATCCTCGAGCGACGCCGCCTGCACCCCGCGCCGCGCAAGATCCGTCAGCACCGCGTCCCACCACGCGTAAAATCGCGCCAGGTCAGCCGCATCGCGGACATAGGGGGTGTGGCCCGGTGCGAGCGACGGCGAGTGGAAGGCAAAGTTGAGCAAGCGAAGGCCCTCTCCCGTTGCCACCGCGATCGCCTCGAGCGCATCGCGCAGCGGCATGTCTTCGGGCGTCAGCGCGACCCGCGACAGCAACCCAGCCCGCGCGAACAGCCCGCGCCCCTTGGGCACGGCGCCCAGCGCGCGATACAGCCGCGTCCCGCCACTGCGCAGCCAGCCGGTGTGGATCGTCGTCAACGGCAGCTCGACCAGCTGTGCGTCGGGGCCGGTGCGGAAGGCGGCGTTGCCGATCTCGGCGAAATCGGGGCCGCCATCGCCGCTATAGGCATAACCCGACCGCATCGAGCTATCGATGCGATAGCCGCGCTCGGCGAGCAGCCGCAGCGTGTTCGGCCCGATCCCGTAGCGCCCGGCGCGATAGGCGATCGGCCGCGTTCCCGTTCCCGCCGCGATCGCGTCGGTCAGCACATCGATCTTCGCCGCCTCGAGCTGCTCGGGCAGACTGCCGGCATAGCTGTTCGACGGCGTCAGCGCCTCGTCGAACGGGGGATTGACCCACGGGTGCAATTGCGTGCCGACCGCCGACACGCCGTCCTCGAGCACGCCAGCGAGCGTCGCGATCGCGTAGGCGTCGGTCGCGATCGGATAATCGACCATATAGGTCAGCGGGACGCCGTGATCGGCAAAGCGGCGGTGCGCCGCGGGGAGCGCCGCGATCGCCGACACGCCGTGCGTATCGCGCGCCAGCGGGGCGTTCCAGTCGAACTCTTCCTCGGTATCGACGAGCACGATGAAGCGCGTGCCGAACGTCGACGGCCACGCCACAAGATCGCGCGGCTCGGGCGCGCGCGGGCGATACCCGGGGGGTGGCACGCTTGCAGCCACGGTCAGTTGCTGGAAACCTGCTCCATATCGGCAGGAAAGGCGACCGGAAGGCGCAAAGTCAAGCTCTTGTCGCCAAGCGTCAGGCTCCCGCGCAATTCGACGGCAAGATTGCGCGCGAGCCGCAGCGCAAACCCGGTCCCGAGCAAGGGTGCACCGCCGGACTGGTCGGCGCGATCGGCCTCGGATTCGGCGTCGATCGTCAGCAGCGTTTCCTCGGCATAGGCGGCGAGCGCCTTGGGCCGATCGAACACGATCACGACCGCACCATCATCGCGCCTCGCGACAACACCGATCCGGTCGCCAGCGCCGCCGGCTGCGACGAGCGTCGCGAGCAAGCGCGCGATCAGCCGCTCGACCGCGCGATCATCGCCGAGGATCGCCAGGGCGGGATCGTCGACCTGCAGCTCGAGCACGGTGCCGCGCAGCGTCGCGAGCGGCGCGAGATCATCGGCGATCCGCGTCAGCAGCGGTGCCAGCGGGACATCGGCGGCGCGCAAGTCGAGCGCGTGCGTCTCGATCCGCGCGGCCATGTCGATATCGTCGATCGCCGTGAGCAAGCCGCTCGTCTGGCTGCGGATCACACCGGCCTGTTCGCGATACGGCTGCGGGACTGGCCCGAGCATCTGTGCTTCGATCATCTCGGCAAAGCCGGCGATCGCATTGGTCGGCGTACGCAGTTCGTGCGCGAGCTGGCGCAGCGCGTCGGCGGCGGGGTTGCGCGCCTCGCGCGTCGGCTCGGCGGTTTCGTCGGCACGCGGGCGCCGCGCGCTGCCGCGATAGCCGGTGAAGCGGCCCGTCGTCCGGTCGAACACCGGGATCCCGGTGATCCGCCACGGACCTGCCGCATCGGACGTGCCATCGACCACCAATCGCGCGTCGCTGAAGCCGGCGCGGCGCCGGAAGGCGCCTGACGCGACGCCATCGACCTGCGATCCGATCGCCCCGTGATCGAGCGTCAACCCGATCAGCGGGGCGCGCGCGGCGCCCTCGACCCAGCGCAGCACGCCCGCGGCGTCGGTTTCGAAGCGGAAGGTCTCGGCCTGGCGTGCCGCGGGAACGAACGGCGCGGGCTGGATTTCGAGCGGTGGCGGCGCGGGCGCCTCGGCGCGCTTGCGCTGATAGGCGTCGATCCGCGCGACGAGCTCGGCAATCGGGAAAGTGCCCGATTGCGGCTTGTCGGGCTTCGGATCGGCGCTCGGCGGTGCCATCGAACCGCCTTCGCTCGCCTGTTCGGCGCGGCGCCGCGCCTCGGCGACGAGCGGCATCGATGCGGCGACCGAAGCAATCGACAAGAAGGGCGAGACGGGTGCGATCGTCTCGGGAATGGCGAACGGCTCGGGTTCGGCTTCGAGTATCGGCTGGGCGATGGGCGCTACGATCTCCGCCGGCGCCGGGGTTTGGGCTGGCGCAGCGGCGTCTGCGACGGGCTCGGGCGCGCCGAGCACGAAATCGACGCTTCCGAAGCTTTGCAGCGCGCGCGTCACGCCGTCCGCCAAATCGCGGCGGTGGCGGAGCACCGAGCGCGCGGCCGGCGACAGCGTGGGAAGGATCGCTGCCCACTCATCGGTCGACAAATCGGCAGTGCGCAGCATCGGCGCGGCGATGGCGAGCTCGTCCTGGGCGAAGAACGCCACCAGGGCTGCGGGCGGCGTGGCAAAAGCCAGCGCGCGCGCACTCGCCGCGCGGATCGGCGGCGGGACGTCGCCCCGGATCGACGCGAGCCGCGCGATGGCAACGTCGCTTGCCGCAACACGCCCGCGACCGATCAGATCGACCAGCTGCCGCCACGTCGATTGCGCACCGAACGGCGTCGACATGTCTGCCGAAAGAACCGTGTCGAGGCTGTCGTCGAAGCGCAAGTCGGATCGTTCCCTGTGGTCGCCCATCGCGCCGTAAGAATTTCTTAACCGGGGGGAGGACTCGGTGGAAGCCCAAGATTTCGAGGCGTCGCATTGTGGGACAATTGCGTTCGCCGGCAATTATCTTATGCTGGGGGCAGAGCATGCGACGCGAAAGACGCGTCGCGGGGGAGCTGCACGTAATGAGCTTTGATTCGATCGACCGGCGTATTCTGGAATTGCTCCAGGACGACGGACGGATGACCAATGTCGAACTGGCCGAGCGCGTCGGGCTGACGGCACCGCCGTGCCTGCGGCGTGTCCGCGCACTCGAGGAAGCCGGGGCGATCCGCGGCTATCACGCCGAGATCGATGCAGCAACGCTCGGGTTCCCGATCACGGTGTTCGCGATGGTATCGCTGCGCAGCCAAGCCGAGCACGATCTCGCCGCGTTTGAAGAGCATGTCGCGACGATCCCCGAGGTCCGCGAATGCCACATGCTCAATGGCGAGATCGACTTCATCCTGAAGATCGTCGCGAGCGATCTCAAGAGCTTCCAGGAAATCCTGATGACGCACCTGACGCCAGCGCCGAACGTGGCGAGCGTCAAGACATCGCTGACGATCCGCACTGCCAAGGCGCTGCCCGGGATCCCGATCCGATCGGCGTAGAGCGGACGGGAAGCGCGGCGATCGAACGAACGGATGGTCTTGCGCGCCGGTTCGGCCTAGGCGGCAGCGATGTCTGACACATCGCCCGCCCGGATCATGTCGCAGCGCGAGTTCGTCGCCTTTGTCGCGGCGTTGATGGCGGTCAATGCGCTGGGCGTCGATCTGATGCTCCCCGCGCTCGCCGATATCGGCCATCGCCTGGCGATCGCCACCGCGAATCAGCGGCAGTGGATCATCACGATCTACATGCTCGGCTTCGGCTCTGGCCAGCTCGTCTACGGGCCGCTCGCCGATCGCTACGGACGGCGGCCGATACTGCTGATCTCGCTCCTCGGGTTCGTCGGGGCGAGCGTGTTCGCGGGCGGGTCGCAGACCTTCGCGGCGCTGCTCGGCGCGCGCTTCCTGCAAGGGCTGATGTCAGCCTCGACGCGCGTGCTCGCGGTGGCGATCGTGCGTGACCGCTTCTCGGGCCGGCAGATGGCGCGGACCTTGTCGGTCGCGCAGATGATCTTCTTCCTGGTGCCGATCCTCGCGCCCAGCATCGGGCAAGTCCTGCTCGCGTTCGGGCCGTGGCGCTTCATCTTCTACGCGCTCGCCGCCTTCGCCGCGTTCGTGCTGAGCTGGACGTTCTTTCGGCTGGGCGAATCGCTGTCGGTCGAGCGGCGCTCGCCGCTGTCGCTCGCGTCGCTCGGCCAGGCGTATCGGCTGACGCTGACCAACCGCTATTCGGCCGGTTATGCGGTGGCGGCGTCGATGACCTTCGGCGCGATCATCGCGTTCGTGTCGTCGGCGCAGCAGATCTTCGTCGAGGAATTCCATGCCGGCACGCGCTTCACGATCCTGTTCGCGATCTGCGCCTTCTCGATGGGCTGCGCGGCCTTCGCCAACAGCCGGCTGGTCGAACGGCTCGGGACGCGGCTGATCTCGCAATCCGCCTTGCTCGGCCTCATCGCGCTGTCGGTGCTGCATATCGGCGTGATCGCGGCGGGCTTCGAAACGCTGCTGACCTATATGGTCTTCCAGGCGCTGAGCATGACGTGCATCGGCCTGTGCGGTTCCAACTTCGGCGCGATGGCGATGGAGCCCGTCGGGCATATCGCCGGGACGGCGTCGTCGATCCAGGGGTTCATCACCAGCGTCGGCGCGGTCATCGTCGGGTCGCTGATCGGACAATCGTATAACGGCACGACCTATCCGCTGGCGATCGGCTATCTCGCGATCGGGCTGGTCGTGCTGGCGATCGTCTATTGGGTCGAAGGCGGCCGGCTGTTCCACGCACACCACGCGCGCTGACGCCGCGGGAGAGTTTGGCCAGCAGGATCGGGCGGCGCACCCACGCGTCAAGCAGAGCCGGTTGCGCTTGCGGTCGCCCGAAAAGAGCAGAGGATGGGCCGGGAAACGGGCGGCCGTAGCGGGCAAGACCCCCATCCTAGGAGAGTGACGATGGACACGAGAGCCGGCAAGGAAGTCCATGACCTCATCGGTTTCGTCGGACTGCGCGCGCATGCCACCGCGGTTGGCTTGCTCCAGCTCTCGGCCGAACTGGTGAAGGCCGGCGTCCTGCAGGAAGATGCGGTAACGCGGATCAAGGCGGCGATCGCCGACGAGCTCGAACTGTCGCGCCCGTCGACCGTATCGAAGGCCGAATTCGACCGCACGACACGTCGGCGGCTCGACCGGCTCTTCGCTGGCGACGAAAAGCTCGCGCCGGGTCCTGCAGCAGAGCCAGCGATCGAAACCGGCGCGCACGCAGCCGAGCGTTCTTCCTGATCGAAGTTAATTCCCGACGAAAGCTGCGCTTTTCGCGGGACCAAAATCGTGTCTCCGCCCGTTAGGACGCTCCTGACGCTGGGAGAGACTGACGCGATGCCGTGCCGATCATGAGCGAGACAAAGCGTGCGGCGGGTGCCGTAATCCCCGTGTCGGAACAGCCCCTTGCTGCTCGCTGACGCCAATCCGCCAGCGCCTGAAGCGCGCCAGACCGAGCGTGATGCCGCGATCGGGATCGTCGCGACCAAGCTCGCGCAAGCGGCCGCGACGCACGACATCCTCTACATCGCAACCGACGAACAACGCGCCGAGGCCGTGGCCGCAGCCCTTGCCTGCGCCGCGCCCGATCTGCTGGTGGTGCACAGCCCCTCGAGCGACGCTCTGCCAGGCGACACCGCGCCCGCCTCCCCCACCAATGTCGGCCGCCGCATCGCCGCGTTGCGCCGGTTGCGCGTCGCGTTGACCGACCAGCAGCGCGTCGCCTTCGTCACCACCGCCGAGGCTGCCGCGGCAGCCTACCCCCCGCCCCCGGCGTTCGACGACGCACCCCCGACGCTGCGGGTCGGCGACCATGTCGACATGACGGCGCTTGCCGAAATGCTCGGCGCGATCGGCTATGTCGCCGATGACCGGGTCGACGAGCCGGGCGAAATGGCGCTGCGCGGGCAAGTCGTCGACCTGTACCCCGCCGACGCGGTCGCCCCCGTACGCATCGAGATCGTCGACGGCGCGATCAGCGCGATCCGGCTCTACGATCCGATCTCGCAGCTCGGCACCGAGCCGATCGAGTCGATCCAGGTTGGCCGCGTGTCCGAACCAGCGCTTGGCGCCGACTGGGAGTCGCTGTTCGACCATGCGCCCGACGCCGTGATCGCGATCGACCCCGCGGGAACGGCGCGGCGCGATCGCTATGTCGGGCTCGCCACCAGCGCCGCCAAGGCGCGCGGTCTCGACACGCTGCCGATCGTCGATCGGAAGCGCTGGGACAAGGCGCTGAAAGGGCGCACGATCATCGCGGTCGCCGCCGCCGACGAACAGCCCGTCCCGCGCTTCGTCGAGCGCAAGGCGGCGGGTCGCGCTTTCTCGCGCTTCGCCAAGGCGGCGCTGTCGCAGGGGGACCGGCTCGTCCTGCTCGGCGCGGCGCGCGACATCCGTTTCCTCGCGCCGCGCCTCGCCAAGGCGCAGGGCATCGCCTTTACCAAGATCAGCCATTGGGCCGAGGTCGCGACGCTCGCACCGGGCAGTGCGGCGATGCTCGACATGCCGATCGACCATGGCTGGCAAGCGCCCGGACTCAGCGTCGTCGCCGCAGCCGATCTGCTCGGCAGCCGCGTCCAGGCGACGCATGCGCCGTCGGATGCCGCGGCGGCGCTCCGCGGTGACATGGGCGACATCCGCATCGGTGACGTCGTGGTGCACGAGGATTTCGGGATCGGGCTCGTCGCCGGGGTCGAGCCCGTCGGGGTCGATGCCGATGGCGGCGACGCGATTGTCCTCGAATATGCCAATGAGGGCCGGCGGCTGGTGCCGGTCGCGGATGCCGACCGCATCTGGCGCTATGGCGCCGACCAGGACGCGGTCGCGCTCGACACGCTCGACGGGTCGAGCTGGGAGAAACGCCGCGGCGCGATCGACGCGGCGGTCGCCGAGAGTGCGCGCGGGCTGACCGCGCTCGCCGCCGAACGCGACCGCAAGACCGCAGCGGTGCTCGAGCCCGAAGTCGACGCCTATGAGCGTTTCGCCGCCGAGTTCGCCTTCACCGAAACCCCCGACCAGGCGCGCGCGATCGCCGCGACGCGGGCCGATCTGGCGGCGGGCAAGCCGATGGATCGGCTCGTCGTTGGCGATGTCGGCTATGGCAAGACCGAGGTCGCGCTCCGCGCCGCCGCGCTCGCAGCGCTGGCGGGCAAGCAAGTCGTCGTCGCCGCGCCGACGACGGTGCTGGTGCGCCAACATCTCGAACTGTTCACCAAGCGCTTCGCCGCGACCGGGCTCGCGGTGGCGGGCCTGTCGCGGCTGTCGAGCCCGGCCGAGAAAAAGGCGGTCAAGGCCGGCCTCGCCGACGGATCGATCGCGATCGTGATCGGCACCGGTGCGGTGGCTGCGAAGGGCGTCGCCTATCGCGACCTTGGCCTCGTCGTGATCGACGAGGAACAGCGCTTCGGCGCGGCCGACAAGGCCAAGCTGCGCGGGCTTAACACCGATGGCCATGTGCTGACGCTGACCGCGACGCCGATCCCGCGCACCTTGCAGGCCGCGCTGATCGGGCTGCAACAGGTCTCGGTCATCGCCACGCCCCCCGCGCGGCGCCAGCCGATCCGCACCAGCGTCGGCAGCTTCGATCCCGTCACGGTCCGCACCGCGTTGCTGCGCGAACGCGAACGCGGCGGACAGAGCTTCGTCGTCGTCTCGCGGATCGAGGATATCGCGCCGATGGCCGAACGGCTCGCCGCGCTCGTTCCCGGCCTCACGATCCGGCAAGCGCACGGCAAGCTGCCCGCCGCCGAGATCGACACAGCAATGGTCAGCTTTGCGAACGGCGATGGTGACGTGCTGCTCGCGACCAACATCGTCGAGGCTGGGCTCGACGTGCCGCGCGCCAACACGATGATCGTCTGGCGCGCCGACCGCTTCGGCCTGTCGCAGCTCCACCAGCTGCGCGGACGCGTCGGGCGGGGCGGGCGGCGCGGGCAGATCCTGCTGCTCACCGATCCCGAGAGCAAGGTCGCCGAATCCACGCTCAAGCGGCTGCGTACGCTCGAGGCGCTCGACAAGCTCGGCGCCGGCTTCGCGATCAGCGCGCGCGATCTCGACATGCGCGGTGCGGGCGATCTGCTGGGCGATGCGCAGGCCGGGCACATGAAGCTGATCGGCGTCGATCTGTACCATTACCTGCTCGAATCGGCGCTTCGCACCGCGCGTGGCGAGCATGTCGAGCGCTGGACGCCCGAGCTTCATCTCGGCATCGCGGGCAATCTTCCGTTGGACTGGATCCCCGAGGACGATGTCCGCGTCGCGCTGTACGGCCGGCTGTCGCGGCTGAGCGAGATGGCCGCGCTCGACGCGTTCGAGGCAGAGCTCGAAGATCGCTTCGGGAGTTTGCCACCCGAGGCGCATGCCTTGCTGGCGGTCGCGCGATTACGCGTGCTCGCGTTCGGTGCGCGGATCGCGCGGATCGATGCCGGCCCCGCGGCGATCGCGCTGACGCCGCGGCACGATTTCGCCGGCGACGCCGCGGGGCTCGAGGTGAAGGGCGACCGGCTGCTGCTGCGGAGCGCGCAGGACGACGCGATGGCGCGGCTCGGCGTGATCGAGACGCTGCTCGAAGGACTGTCGAGCGACACTTGACCTTGCCGCACCGTTTCCTGTCTGTAGCGTGAACCAAAGCGACCGGTTGAGCGTTTGGTTGCGACGGATTACAGGTTGGCGCCGTAAATCGACGCTGGCGGCGCAATGGCTGCGTGGCCATTTGATCACAAGAAGGACGTGCGGTGGATATCAAGAGCGAGACAGAGGTGTCGCGGCGCGGCGTCCTGGTGGGCGGCGCGATGACGGCGGGGCTGGCCGCGATCCCGGCAGCGGCGGCGCCGGTCGCAGCACAACAGGAGCGCCCCATGACGATGCCCGTGACGCTCACCGTCAACGGCAAGAAGCAGACGCTCGAGGTCGATACGCGGACGACGCTGCTCGACACGCTGCGCGAGCATCTGCATCTGACCGGCACCAAGAAGGGCTGCGACCACGGCCAGTGCGGTGCGTGCACCGTGATCGTCGACGGCAAGCGCATCAATTCGTGCCTCAGCCTCGCGGTGATGCACCAGGGCGACAAGATCACGACGATCGAGGGGCTCGGCACGCCCGACCATCTGCATCCGATGCAGGCGGCGTTCGTCAAGCATGACGGCTATCAGTGCGGTTATTGCACCCCCGGGCAGATCTGCTCGGCCGTCGCGGTGCTCGCCGAGATCAAGGCCGGCACGCCGAGCCATGTCACCGCCAGCCTCACCGACGCACCGCGCGCCACCAATGCCGAGATGCGCGAGCGGATGAGCGGCAACATCTGCCGCTGCGGCGCCTATTCCAACATTCTCGACGCGATGAGCGAAGTTGCGGGGACAAACGCATGAAGCCGTTCACCTATGCGCGCGCCACATCGCCCGCCGAAGCGGCCGCCGCGGTCGCCCGCACGCCGAATGCCAAGTTCATCGCGGGCGGCACCAATCTGCTCGATCTGATGAAGCTGCAGATCGAGACCCCGGCGCATCTGATCGACCTGCAGGACCTCAAACTCGACCGGATCGAGGAGACGAAGGACGGGGGCTTGCGCATCGGCGCGTTTGTCAGCAATTCGGATCTCGCCTCGGATGCACGCGTGCGGCGCGATTACGGCGTGCTCAGCCGTGCGATCGTCGCCGGCGCAAGCGGCCAGTTGCGCAACAAAGCGACTACTGCGGGCAATCTGCTCCAGCGCACGCGCTGCCCGTATTTCTATGACACCAACCAGGCGTGCAACAAGCGCAAGCCCGGCTCGGGCTGCGCCGCGATCGGCGGGTTCAGCCGCCAGCTCGGCATCATCGGGACGAGCGACGCGTGCATCGCGACTTATCCCGGCGACATGGCGGTCGCGATGCGGCTGCTCGATGCAACCGTGGAAACGGTCCGCCCCGATGGCGCGGCGCGCGCTATCCCGATCGCCGATTTCTACACGCTGCCCGGCAGCACACCGCATATCGAGACGGCGCTGGTGCCCGGCGAACTGATCACCGCGGTCACGCTGCCCAAGCCGATCGGCGGCACGCACATCTATCACAAGGTGCGCGACCGCGCGTCCTACGCCTTTGCACTCGTTTCGGTTGCCGCGATCGTCCAGCGCGACGGCTCGGGCCGCGTCGCGGTCGGTGGGATTGCGCCGAAGCCTTGGCGCGTCGAGGCGGCCGAAGCGGTACTACCGCAAGGCGCCGCGGCGGTGACGCCCAAGCTGCTCGCCGGCGCCAAGCCGACGCACGACAATGCCTTCAAGGTCACGCTGGTCGAGCGCACGCTCGCCGCGGCCCTGATCGAAGCGAAGGGCTGAACGCCATGAAGTTTGATACACCCGCCGGCCAGAACCCGATCGATCAGCTCAAGCATGTCGGCAAGCCGATCGATCGCATCGATGGCAAGTACAAGACCACCGGCACCGCGCCCTACGCCTATGAGCGTCACGACGTCGTCGCCAACCCGGCCTACGGCTATGTCGTCGGCGCGGCGGTTGCCAAGGGGCGGATCAGCCGGATCGACCTGGCTGCCGCCAAGGCCGCACCCGGCGTGCTGACGATCGTCACCGCCGAGAGCGCAGGGCCGCTCGGCAAGGGCAATTTCAACACCGCCAAGCTGCTCGGTGGGCCCGAGATCGACCATTATCACCAGGCCGTCGCGCTCGTCGTCGCCGAGACGTTCGAACAGGCGCGTGCCGCCGCCGCGCTGATCGTGATCGATTACGCGCGCACCGCGGGCCGGTTCGATCTCGAGAAGGAGTTGAAAGACGCGCCGCTCTACAGCGAAAAGGGCAAGCCGCCCGTCACCAAGATCGGCGATTTCGACGCGGCGTTCGGCAGCGCGCCGGTCAAGCTCGACGCGACCTATACCACGCCCGATCACAGCCATGCCATGATGGAGCCGCATGCCACCACCGCGAAATGGGATGGCGACAAGGTCACGCTGTACACCTCGAACCAGATGATCGCCTGGAGCAAGGGCGACGTCGCGAAGACGCTCGGTATTCCCAAGGACAATGTCCGGCTGGTTTCGCCCTATGTCGGTGGCGGCTTCGGCGGCAAGCTGTTCATCCGTGCCGACGTGATCCTGGCAGCCCTCGGCGCGAAGGCCGCGGGCCGTCCGGTCAAGGTCACGCTGACGCGCCCGATGATGATCAACAACACGACACACCGCCCCGCGACGATCCAGCGGATCCGCATCGGCGCCAGCGCCGATGGCAAGATCACCGCGATCGCGCACGAAAGCGGATCGGGCGATCTGCCCGGTGGTGGCCCCGAGACCGCGGTTAGCCAGACGCGGCTGCTCTATGCCGGTGCCAATCGTCTGACGTCGATGCGGCTCGCGGTGCTCGATCTGCCCGAGGGCAATGCAATGCGCGCGCCGGGCGAAGCGCCTGGGCTGATGGCGCTCGAGATCGCGATGGACGAAATGGCCGAGAAGCTCGGCATGGATCCGATCGCTTTCCGCGTCGCCAACGACACGCAGGTCGACCCGGAAAAGCCCGAGCGCCGCTTCTCGCAGCGCCAGCTCGTCCAGTGCCTCGAACAGGGCGCGGAGCGCTTCGGCTGGAAGCAGCGCAGCGCCAAGCCTGCGCAGCGGCGCGACGGCCAGTGGCTCGTCGGCATGGGCGTTGCGGCGGGCTTCCGCAACAGCATGGCGATGAAGTCGGCGGCGCGGGTCGCGCTCGACAAGAAGGGTATCGTCACCGTCTCGACCGACATGACCGATATCGGCACCGGCACCTACACCATCATCGCGCAGACCGCGGCGGAGATGATGGGCGTCGATGTCGCCAAGGTCGTCGTCCAGCTCGGCGATTCGGACCATCCGGTCTCGGCCGGGTCGGGCGGGCAATGGGGCGCGAACAACGCGACCGCGGGCGTCTATGCCGCGTGCGTCAAATTGCGCGAGGCGATCGCGCAGAAGCTCGGCTTCAACTCGGCCGACGTCACTTTCGCCGACGGCAAGGTGCGCTCGGGCAACCGCAGCGTCGCGCTGACCGAAGCGGCGGGCGATGCCGGGCTCGTTGCCGAGGACGCCATCGAATACGGCACTCTGAGCAAGACCTATCAGCAATCGACCTTCGCCGGGCATTTCGTCGAGGCGGCGGTCCACAGCCTGACGGGCGAGGTCCGCATCCGCCGGATGCTCGCCGTGTGCGCGGCAGGCCGCATCCTCAACCCGAAATCGGCGCGCAGCCAGGTGATCGGCGCGATGACGATGGGCGCGGGCGCGGCGCTGATGGAGGAGCTCGCGGTCGACACGCGCTTCGGCTTCTTCGTCAATCACGATCTCGCGGGCTACGAGGTGCCGGTCCATGCCGACATCCCGCACCAGGACGTGATCTTCCTCGACGAGGTCGATCCGACATCGTCGCCGATGAAGGCCAAAGGCGTCGGCGAGCTCGGCCTGTGCGGCGTTGGCGCGGCGATCGCCAACGCGATCTACAATGCGAGCGGAGTGCGCGTGCGCGACTATCCGGTCACGCTCGACAAGCATATCGCCCACCTGCCGCCAGTGGCATGAGACCGGGGATCGCCGGCGGCATGGCAATCGTGCCGCCGGCATCCTAAATAGTACCACCGACCGTCGTCCGTCGCCGTTCGCCGTCCCCCATGAGTTTCCCATCTCCGATGTCGAACATCCGCCCCGACACCCGCCCGCTCACCGACAGCTTCGGCCGCCGGATCACCTATCTGCGGCTGTCGGTGACCGACCGCTGCGATCTGCGCTGCCGCTATTGCATGAGCGAGGCGATGACGTTCCTGCCGCGCAAGGAAGTGCTGACGATCGAGGAAATGGGCGCGGTCGCCGATGCCTTCATCGCGCGTGGCGTGCGGAAAATCCGGCTGACTGGCGGCGAACCGCTGGTGCGGCGCGGCGTCGACGATCTCGCGCGCTATATCGGTCGGCATATCGCGACGGGTGCGCTCGACGAGATGACGCTCACCACCAATGCGACACGGCTTTCGCAGCATGCCGAGGCGCTGTTCGCGGCGGGTGTGCGGCGCGTCAACGTCAGCCTCGACAGCCTCGATCCCGACAATTTCCGCCACATCACGCGGACGGGCAACCTTGCCGAAGTGCTCGACGGCATCGCCGCGGGCAAGGCGGCGGGATTGTCGATCAAGATCAACATGGTCGCGCTGAAGGGTGCGAACGAGGACGAGATCGAACCGATGATGCGCTGGTGCGGGACGCACGGGTTCGACCTCACGCTGATCGAGACGATGCCGCTCGGCGTGGTCGACGAGGATCGCACCGATCGCTACCTCCCGCTCGACGTCGTTCGCGAGCGGCTCGAGGCGCGCTTCACGCTCGAGCGCGACGATCATCGCACCGGCGGCCCTGCGCGCTACGTCCGTGTGCGCGAGACGGGGACGCGGCTCGGCCTGATCACCCCGCTCACCAACAATTTCTGCGAGGGCTGCAACCGCGTGCGGCTGACCGCTTCCGGGCGGCTCTATATGTGCCTCGGCCATGACGACAAGATGGACTTGAAGCAGGTGCTCCGCGAGGGCGGCCCCGCCGCGCTCGATGCGGCGATCGACGCCGCCTTGCTGACCAAGCCGCTGCGCCATGCGTTCGAGATCGTCGACCGAAATGCCGCGCCCGCGGTCGGGCGGCACATGAGCGTCACGGGGGGCTGACACGATGGCCGATAACGAGACGGCGCTCGCGGCATTTGCAGCCTGGCGCGGAGCACCGATGGCGATCGCCACTGTCATCTCGACCTGGGGATCGGCGCCGCGCCCGCGCGGCAGCCACATGCTCGTCCATGCCGACGGTCGGCTCGAAGGCTCGGTTTCGGGTGGGTGCGTCGAAGGCGACGTACTCGCGCTCGCGGCCGAGGTGATCGCGCGCGGGACGCCCGAAGGCCGCCAATACGGCGTCGCCGACGGCTCGGCGTGGGAAGTCGGCTTGCCGTGCGGCGGGACGATCGAAGTGCTCGTCCAGCCCGTGTCCGACGCGGGCTTCCCGCCCGCGCTGTTCGACGCAATCGAGCATGCGCAAGGGTCCGGGCGCGGCGTGACGGTCTATACCGATCTGGCGACGGGGCGCAGCAGCCTCGCGCCGATGCCGGGCGACGGCATCTTCGCCAACACCTATGCCGCGCCGCGCCAGGTGCTGATCGTCGGTGCCGTACAGATCGCGCAGGCGCTCGCGCAGATCGCCGAGACGCTCGGCGTCAAGGCGACGGTGATCGACCCGCGCACCCGCTTCCTGACCGAGGAGCGCTTCCCCGGCGTGACGCTCGACGATCGCTGGCCCGACGAAGCCGTCGCGGCGTACAATCCCGGCCCGTCGACCGCAGTGATCACGCTTAGCCACGACCCCAAGATCGACGATCCCGCGCTGATCGCGGCGCTCTCCGCCGAGACCGGCTATATCGCCGCGCTCGGGTCGCGGCGCAGCCATGCCGCGCGGCTCGAGCGATTGGCCGCGGCGGGCTTCGGCCAGGACGATCTGGACCGGATCGACGGGCCGGCCGGGATCGACATCAACGCGATCGGCGCGAGCGAAATCGCGCTGTCGGTCGCCGCCGGGATGGTCAAGGCGCTGCACGTGCGGGGGTAACGTCGCCGGATTGCACGCGCGGCCCCCTACTCCGTTCGGGCTGAGCCTGTCGAAGCCCCGCCATCCGCACAAGCGCGCGGGGCGCATTGGGAGACCGGCCCTTCGACAAGCTCAGGGCGAACGGGTGAAGAGTCGCTCCCTCCTCACCGCTCTGCGGGAGGCGCTGCCCCCCGCAAGTGTCGATCTTACATCAGCTTGTCGAGCGTGATCGGCAGATCGCGAACGCGCTTGCCGGTCGCGTTGAACACCGCGTTCGCGACCGCTGCGGCGACACCGGTAATGCCGATCTCGCCGATGCCGTGCGCGCCCATCGGGGCGTGCGGATCGGCGATGTCGGTCCAGATCACCTCGATCTCGGGCACGTCCATATGCACCGGCACGTGATATTCGGCGAGGCTCGGGTTCATCACGCGCCCGGTCCGCTCGTCGAACTGCGTCTCCTCCATCAGCGCCATGCCGAGCCCCATGATGATCCCGCCACGGAACTGGCTCGTCGCGGTCTTGGGATTGAGGATCTTGCCGCAATCGAACGAGCCGAGGAAGCGGCTGACGCGCACTTCGCCGGTCACCGTATTGACGCGGACCTCGGCGAACATCGCCCCGTACG
Source organism: Sphingomonas glacialis (assembly GCF_014653575.1). GTDB lineage: Bacteria > Pseudomonadota > Alphaproteobacteria > Sphingomonadales > Sphingomonadaceae > Sphingomonas > Sphingomonas glacialis. The sequence goes on from NZ_BNAQ01000001.1 coordinate 660,068, forward strand.
AGTGCATCGACCAATGCTGCGTCTCGAGCGGGGCCGAGCCCGCGGCTTCGACGCTGACCGCGTCACGCTGCGCGCGCGACAGGATCGAGACATAGCTTTCGCACGCGCTCGGATCGTCGAGCTTGCACAGGCCACCCTCATACCCGCCGACTTCGCTCGGCTTGAGCCCGGCGAGCGGCGAATCGTTGCCCGCCAGCTTGAGCAATTCGGTGAACAGCGCGGTCTGCGCCGCAATCACCGCCGCGCCGATCGACGCGGTCTGCTGCGATCCGCCTGCCATCACCGTCCCCGGCATCTTCGAATCGCCGTACAGGAACGTGACCTTGTCCATCGGCAGCCCGAGGCGTTCGGCGAGCACCATGGTGTGCGTCGTCGCGGTCCCCATCCCCATTTCGTGCGCGGCGATCTCGACCGTGGCGTGGCCATCCTTGGTCAGCGTCAGCCGCGCAGCCCCACCGGGCATGCGGTAGTAAGGATAGGTCGCGGTCGCGCAGCCCATCCCGACCAGCCATTCGCCCTCGCGACGCGTGCCCGGCGTGGCGCTCCGTTTGTCCCAGCCAAAGCGCTCGGCGCCGCTGCGATACGCCGCGACGATGTTGCGCGACGAGAAGGGCGTGCCCGTCGTCGGGTTGGTCTCGGGCTCGTTCGTCTCGCGCAGCGCGATCGGATCGACGCCGAGTTGGGCCGCCAGTTCGTCGACCGCGCTCTCGAGCGCGAAGGTCCCGACCGATTCGCCCGGCGCGCGCATGAAGGTGTTGGCGAGCATGTCGAGCTCGACCGCCTCGACGTTGAGGAGAAAGCTCCCGGCGGCATAGGCCGAGCGCGTCGGCAGGATGAACGGCTCAGGCATATTGTTGTGCGACGTCATCGCGACGACGCCGGTGTGGATCAGCGCATCGAAATGCCCATCGGCCTGCGCGCCGATCGCGACGCGCTGCTCGGTCAGCGTGCGCCCGCCGACCATCCGGTAGACGCCCTCACGCGACAGCATGATACGCACCGGCCGCCCGGCAAGCTTGGCGGCGGCGGCCGCCAGGATCTGGTGGTTCCACAGCGTCTTGCTGCCGAAACCGCCGCCGACATAGGGCGAGGTCACGTGGACCTGCGCCTCGTCGATGCCGAACACCTGCGCGAGCGTCCAGGCGACGTGCGCGACGCATTGCGACGCGTCGTGAAGGATCAGGTCGTCGCCCTGCCAGACTAACGTCGCGCCGTGGAGTTCGATCGGATTGTGGTTGTGGCGCGGCGTGCGATAGGTGCGGTCGACGCTGTGCGGCGCGGCCGCGAGCGCGGTCTCGGCATCACCGATCTCGAGCAGCATCGGCGCGCCCATGAACGACGCGTTCTTGCGATCGGCCTTGGCGTCCTCGAAGCGCGTCATCGCGATCTCGGTGTCGTACGTGACCGCGATCAGCGACGCGGCATGATCGGCCTGCTCCTGCGTTTGCGCGAGCACCACCGCGACCGGTTCGCCATTCCAATGGATGCGGTCATCCTGCATCACGGGCAACCTGTCACCACCGACCGCCTTCGGCGCGGTCATCATCACCGGCGTAGGGTTGAGCCGCGGCGCGGTCTTGTAGGTCATGACCAGAACGACGCCGGGCAGCGCCTCGGCCGCCGCAACGTCGAGCGTGGCGATCCGCCCCTTCGGGATCGTGCTGTAGGCGAGCGCGGCGTAGACCAGGTCCTCGAGCGGGAATTCAGCGGCGAAACGCGCCGCGCCCGTGACCTTCAACGGTCCGTCGAGCCGCGACACCTGCGTGCCGACGAGCCCGTGCTTGTGCGCGATCAGCGGATCGGGAACGCCGCCGGGGATCCAGCTGTCGGGCGCGAGCTCGACCGCCTTCTTCATCACCGCCTGAAGCGCGCCTTGCGCAAGCTGCGTGGCGTTTTCGACGATGCTCATGCCTGCTCTCCGCTCAGTTCGGCGAGGGTCGCGACGATCGCGCGCTTGGCCAGTTCGATCTTGAAGCCGTTGTCGCGAAGGCCCGCGACGTCGGCCAGTTCCAGCTCGGCCGCGGCGCGGACGTTCGCTTCGCTTGGCACCTGACCGCGCAAAGCGGCTTCGGCCTTGAACGCCCGCCACGGCTTGTGCGCCACGCCGCCGAGCGCGATGCGGACCTCCTTGATCGTGCCGTTCTCAGTCTCGAGGGCCGCGGCGACCGAGACGAGCGCAAAGGCATAGCTCGCGCGGTCGCGGACCTTGCGATAGGTCGAGTGCGCCGCGAATGGGAGTGCGGGCAGCGCGACCGACACGATCAGCTCACCCGGCTGAAGTTCGGTATCGCGCTCGGGCGTGCTGCCCGGCAAGCGATGCAAATCAACCAGTGCGATGGTCCGCTCGCCGCCCGGCCCCGCCACGCGCACCTGCGCATCGAGCGCCGCCAGCGCAACGCACATGTCCGAGGGATGCGTCGCGACACACGACGGCGACGCACCCAGGATCGCATGGATGCGGTTGAACCCGTCGATCGCGTCGCACCCCGCGCCGGGCGCGCGCTTGTTGCAGCGCGCTGCGTCGTCGTAGAAATAGCCGCAGCGGGTGCGCTGGAGGAGGTTCCCGCCGACGGTCGCGACGTTGCGGATCTGCGCGCTCGCCCCCGCCAGGATCGCGCGCGACAGCATCGGATAGTGCGCGCGGATCGTGCGGTCGGCCGCGAGCGCGGTGTTGGTCACCCCCGCGCCGATCACCACGCCGCCATCGGCGCCAACGGTGATCTCGCGCGACAGGCCGGTCACGTCGACCAGCGCCGCCGGCCGCTCGATCGTCTCGCGCATCAGATCGACCAGATTGGTCCCGCCGCCGAGATATTTCGTGTCTGGCGTAGCGCCTACTAGCGCGATTGCGCCCGCCACGTCTTCGGCGCGGGCATAGCTGAACGGGGTCATGCCGCTTCCTCCTGCCGTGCGGGCGCGGCAGCATAGGTCTCCGCGATCGCCGCGACGATGCCGTTATACGCGCCGCAGCGGCACAGATTGCCGCTCATCCGCTCGCGCAGTTCGTCATGGTCGAGCGCGATCGTCGCGGCGGTGAGGTCGCCCGTGACATGGCTTGGGATACCGCGCGCGATCTCGTCGGCCATCGCCACCGCCGAGCACAGCTGGCCTGGCGTGCAATAGCCGCACTGGAACCCGTCATGCGCGATGAACGCGCGCTGGAGCGGGTGCAGCCCCTCGGCGTCGGCCAGCCCTTCGACCGTGGTGATCGCGCGGCCCTGATACTGCACCGCGAGCGCGAGGCAGGAATTGATTCGCGCGCCATCGACGAGCACGGTGCAAGCGCCGCACGCGCCCTGGTTGCAGCCCTTCTTGCTGCCCATCAGGCCGAGATGTTCGCGGAGCAGATCGAGCAGCGAGGTACGAAGGTCGACCTCGACCTCGACGGGCCGGTCGTTGATTGTGAATTGCATTCAGCACCTCGCCTCAGGATCCAGGCCGCGGCATTTCCGCGCTCGCCCGGCCGATGGTGAGTCGCCTGATCGGGGCGAGTCATCGGCACCGCTGCTTTACGGCAGAAGACTAGCGTCCGTCACGCGATCTTGCCGCGCACGCGCCAGATCAGCGCTTATTTCGGCGCGCGTGAAGCCCACGCTGCCGCAGCGGCGTCATCGGCAGCACGCGGCTCGACCCAGTGCGCTGCGCCGTCGCTCTGCCATTCCTTTTTCCAGAACGGCGCGGCGGTCTTCGCCCAGTCGATCAGGAAGGCACACGCCTCCATCGCCGCGCCGCGGTGCCGCGAGGCGGTACCGACCAGCACGATCCGCGCACCGACTGGCAGCCGCCCGTAGCGGTGAATCATCGTCACGCCGAGCAACGGCCAGCGCTCCGTCGCGGTCTGCGCGATCGCGCGCAGCGCCTGCTCTGCCATCGCGGGATAGGTTTCGAGTTCGAGCGCGACGGTGTCGGCGGCGTCAGCGCGGACGATGCCGGTAAAACTCGCCACCGCGCCACCCCCCAGCGCCTCGAGCCGCTCGAGTTCGGTCGCGGGGACGAAATCCGCCTGCTGGACGCCGATCAGGATGCTCATCCGCCCGTCACCGGCGGGAAGATCGCGACTTCACGAGCGCCCGCGATCGACGCGGACAGCGGCGCGAAGGTCTGGTCGATCGCGCAGCGCAACCGCTCGGTGGTGGCGAACACGCCATAGCCCTCGCCCCGCGCTGCCAGCCAGGCGAGCAAATCGTCGACCGTTGCGACCTCCGTCGGCAGCTCGACGACCTCACCATCACGGCCGACCGCTTCGCGCACCCAGGAAAAATAGAGCAGATCGAGTTTCATGCCACGTCACCATCAGCGCCGAACCGACTATCGCGGCGCGTGTTTCTGGGTCGTCACGTAAGACCGAAGCCAGCGTCATGCCACCTCCCTTCGCGCGAAAACGCACCGACCGACAAATTGACTTCCGCTCACTATATTCGACGGTATACAGCGATTCGCAGCGAGCCAAACGCGGCGCGTAAGGGGTTTTGCGAATGCGAGTGTCGATCATGGCCGCCACCATTTCGGCGGCGGCCCTGTGCAGTGCCATGCCGACCGTCGCATCGGCGAAGGATGCGCCGCCCGCTGTCCCCGCCCTGGACAACAGCGCGGAGGGCACGCCCGACATCACCGTCACCGCGCGCCGCCGCAGCGAGGATCTCGAAAAGGTCCCGCTCGCGATTTCGGTGGTGGGCGGCGCACTGATCGAGCGGTCGTACACCGTCAACACCAACCAGCTCAGCCTGCTGGTCCCCGCGCTCAACTACAGCTCGGCCAATCCGCGCAACACCGCCTTCACCATCCGCGGCCTCAGCAGCAGCGTCGTCGCGGTGAGTCAGGCGAACGACGGGCTCGAGCCCGGCGTCGGCTTCTATGTCGATCAAGTCTATCACGCCCGCCCCGCCACCGCCGCGTTCGACTTTTCCGACATCGCGCAGATCGAAGTGCTGCGCGGGCCGCAAGGCACGCTGTTCGGCAAGAACACGACAGCCGGCGCGATTAGCATCACCAGCAAGGCGCCGACCTTCACCCCCGAGGCGAGCGAAGAACTCTCGGTCGGCAGCTATAATTTCGTCCAGGCCAAGGCGTCCGCCTCGGGCCCGCTGATCGGCGATACGCTCGCCTTTCGCATCGCGGGGCTGACGACGCGACGCGACGGCGTGATCGACAATGTCCGCACCGGCGCCAAGCAAAACGGCATCGGCAACCAGGCGGTGCGCGGCCAATTGCTGTTCAAGCCGACCAGCGATTTCCAGCTCCGCCTTAGCGCCGACTTCACCAATTTCGAAAGCGAATGCTGCACCCAGGTCTATCTGCGCGTCGGCCAGAGCCTGCGCGCCGCGACGCGGCAATATGCCGGGCCGACCGGGCTCGCCGCGCAATTTGGCTATGCACCACCGAGCACCAACCCGTACGACCGCAAGACCGACATCGACGCGCAACTCGGCGTCGACACGAACGAGGGCGGCGTCTCGGCGATCGCCGACTGGAACCTCGGGCGGATCGGCACGCTCACCTCGGTCAGCGCGTGGCGCTTCTGGAACTGGGATGCGGCGAACGACCGCGACTATACCGGCATCCCGGTCCAGATCACGCAGCACATCCCCTCGCGCCAGGACCAGTTCAGCCAGGAACTGCGGCTCGCCTCGAACGGCGAGCATCGCCTGGGCTATGTCGCGGGCCTGTACTTCTTCGACCAGAAGATCACCGGCGAGCCGATCAGCATCTACGGCCCCGCCGCGGCGCGCTATCTGATCGGCACGACCACCGGAACGGGCGCGGCGGCGGTCGCGGTGCCGGCGAACCTGCTCGATGGCTATGGCACCGATGGCAACACCCGGCTCAAAGAAGACAGCTACGCCGCCTTCGCCGAACTCAACTACAAGCTCCTGCCGCGCCTGACGCTGACCGGGGGCCTACGCTACACCTATGAGGTCAAGGACGGCAGCTACAGCGCCTATACCTTCGGCGGACCGACCGTCACCAACGCAGCGCTGCTCGCGGCCCAGCTCGGCGTGCTGCGCGGGCAGAGCTATTCGGGCCACGACACGGAAAGCAACCTGTCGGGCCGCGCGAACCTCGCCTGGCAGGCGACCGATCAAGTGCTGGCGTACGCAAGCTATGCGCGCGGCTTCAAATCGGGCGGGATCAACCTGTCGGGACTGCCGCTCGACACCGCCAACCAGCCGGTGCTGACCACCGCCGTCATCCGGCCCGAGCTCAACACGACCTATGAGGCCGGGCTCAAGGCGGCGCTGTTCGAGCGGCGGCTGACCTTCAATCTTGCGGGCTTCACCACCGCCGTGCGCGATTTCCAGGCGACGATCGTCGACAGCGCGCAGACGGTAGCGCTGCGCGGCTATCTCTCGAACATCCCCAAGGTCACGGTGAAGGGCGTCGAGGCCGACATCACCGCCACGCTCACGCCCCGTTTCCAGCTCCGCGGCAACCTCGCCTTCGCGCATGGCGAATACTCGCGCTACCCCGCCGGCCCCTGCCCGCTCGAACTCCAGACCGCCGCGACGGCCGCCTGCAACCTGACAGGGCGGCCGCTCGCCGGGCTGCCGAAATGGTCCGAGACGATTGGCGGCGACTATACGCTGCCGGTGGGGACGCTGGCGGTCATCCTCCATGCCGATTCGAGCTGGCGGACCAGCTATTATGGCGATCCGAGCCTGTCCAAATACACGCTGATCGACGGCTACACCGTCACCAATGCGAGCCTGGCAGTGCGGACCCGCGCCGGCCTCGAAGTCGCGGTGTTCGTCCGCAACGTGTTCAACGCCGACTACATCCAGAACCTGACGATCCAGGCGGGCAATTCAGGGCTGATCCTCGGCACGCCGAGCGACCCGCGCGTGATCGGCGTGACGCTGCGCGCGTACCAATAGCGCTCAGGTCAGCGGATAGACGCGGCGGCGCTCCCCGTCGGACGTCGTGTCGGCGACCACCCAGCAATTCGCTTCGATCAGCGGGCGCAACGTGTGCGATCGCTGATCGGCGAGGATCCGGATCGCTCCAGCGGCATCGCGCGACGCCTTGAGGAACAGCGTCGTGTCGGGTCGCCGATCGGTGTCGATCTCGACCGTTTCGCCGCATTCGGGCGGAAGTCCGCTCATCACGCGGAGCGCCGCGCCGAGGAAAAAGCGCGCGCCGAGCAACGCCGCGACCGGGTTGCCCGGCAATCCGAAGAACAGCGTGCCATTCGGCAGCGTCGCGAACAGCAAGGGCTTGCCCGGCCGCATCCGCACCCCGTGGAAATGCACCCGCGCGCCGAGCCGCGCCAGCGCCCGGCCGAGATGATCATGGTCGCCGCCCGAAGCGCCGCCCGTCGTCACGACGATCGCGCTGTCCGACGCGGCCGCGATCGCGCGCTCGAGTTGCGCGACATCGTCGCTGACCGGCAGCGCGCGCCGCGGTTCGATCCCCTGCGCGCGCAGCAGCGCCGTAAGCATCACGCTGTTGGCGTCGAAGATCGCGGCGGGCCGCTCGACGCTCGGCGGCACGAGCAGTTCGTCCCCGGTCGGCAGCAGCGTGATCGAGGGTTGCCGCGCGACATCCAGCGCCGCGACCCCATAGCAAGCGAGCGCCCCGATGATCTCGGGCGTCACCCGCGTTCCCGGCGACAGCACGCGCGCACCGGCGGCCGCATCCTCACCGCGACGCCGGACGTTTCGCCCCGGCAGCAGCGGGCGATCGAGAACGAGCGCCCCCTGCTCGATCCGCGCTTCCTCATGCGGCAGAACATAATCGCACCCGGCCGGGACCGGCGCGCCGGTGCTGATCCGGCACGCGGTGCGCGGCGCGTGCGTGGTCGGGCTGATGCCCGCGCGGACCGATCCCGCGATCGGCAAATGCGCTGGCTGCTTGGGCGTGGCACCCACCGTATCGGCCGCGGCGAACGCGAAGCCGTCCATCGCGGCGGCATCGAAGCGGGGATAGTCGCTCGCCGCGATCCCGTCGCCCGCCGTCACGCGGTGCAGCGCGTCGAGCAGGCCGACCGTCTCGACGCCGAGCGATGCCGACTGTTCGCGGATGATGGCGAGCGCGGCGTCGAAACTCGGCCGCGCGGGGCGTGGTGCGTCGCTCATTCGGCCCGGTCCGCGAGCCGCGCGAGATCGGCGACGCGGTTGATATTAGGCAGATCGCCCCCCGCATCGATCGCCACCGCGCCGACACGCGACGCCCAACGATAGACCGCGCGATCTCCGCTCTGCGTCAGATGGTGCGAGAGCGGCTCGGTCAGCGCGACGGGCCAATAGCCGATGATCGGCGCCTGCCGCAAAAACCGCGCTTCGCCGCCCGCCGTCAACCGCTCGACAAGTGCGGTCGGAAGATACGGCGTATCGCACCCGATCGACAGCACCGCGTCATGCCCGTGCGCTTCGGCGTGCCGCAACGCGGCGCACAAGCCGCCAAGCGGCCCGAGATCTGGCGCTGGCCAATCGGGAATCGCGGCAAGCCCGTCTGGCCCCGTCGTCCGCCCGCAGACGATCACCGTATCGGTCGCCGCCCGCAACGCTGCTGCCGCATGCGCGATCAGCGTTTGCCCGTCGAGCAGCGCGAGCGCCTTGTCGCTCCCGAACCGCGTCGCCTGACCACCCGCGAGGATCGCACCGAGCAGCGTCATGCCGCGCCGTGCGCCGCCAGCACCGCATCGCTGCGCGCGAGCATCACCACGCGCAGATCGCACGACGCCGCCCGCCGCAACGCAAGGTCGGTCGCCGCCGAGATCGTCACGAGCAGCGGGCAATTCGCCAATGCCGCTTTCTCGACCAGCTCGTACGAGCAGCGCGACGACAGCAAGGCAAACCCGCCATCCCAGCCGCGCCGCTCGCGCGCCATCGCGCCGATCAGCTTGTCGAAGGCATTGTGTCGCCCGACATCCTCGCGGACGAGAAACACGTCGCCCTCTGCCGAGCACAACGCCGCGGCATGGACCGCGCCTGTCGCGCGGTTGAGCGGCTGGAGCGGGCGAAGCGCGTTCAAACCGCGGAACAGCGCGGCGCTGTCGGCGCGGCTCTGCGCCGTCACGGCGGGCAACAAGCGCAGCGCCTGTTCGAGATTCTCGATCCCGCACATGCCGCATGACGATTCGGACACGCGGTGCCGCACGCGCTCGAGCAGATTCGGTCCGCACTCGGGCGCAAGCGCGACGCGAACGATGTCGCCGTCGGCGCGCGAATGCACGTCGATCCCGAGCACAGCCTCGACGCCGGGAATGAGCCGCTCGCTCAAGGCGAACCCCGTTGCGAAATCCTCGAGATTGGTCGGCGTCGCCATCATCACGGCATAGCCGACCCCGCTGAACTCGAGCGCGATCGGCCGCTCGACCGCGACCGCGCGGCGGATTTCACTGTGCGTGCCATCGGCGCGGATCTGCGCAAACGTTTGATCGAGGGAAGCATCCGTCATCGCATCGCCCTAGCCCATCCATCGGCATCGCCAAATGCGCAATCGCGCGCAAACGGTGCGCAGATCATGCGCTTTTGTGGGTGAACCAATCGGTTGCGGTATCGTTCAGCGAAAAGGTCCGCTGTGTCTTGCGGGCAGAATGCGGGAACGGTCATGGTCAAGCAAAAGTCGGACGCCCCTGAAATCGAGCCGTTCGAAGGGCCCGCCGGAGGCTGGGGTTCGGTCCGCTCGCTCGCCGAGATCCTGCCGCGCGAACGCGTCGGTCCCGAGGCGCTGCGCGAGCTCGTCCGCCAGAACAAGCCCGACGGCTTCCAGTGCGTCAGCTGCGCCTGGCCCAAGCCCAAGCATCTCCACCCCGTCGAATTTTGCGAGGAAGGCGCCAAGGCGACCGCCTGGGAGCTGACCAGCTATCGCACCACGCCCGATTTCTTCCAGCAGCACACGCTGACCGAGTTGCGCGACTGGAAGGATTACGACCTCGAGCAGAACGGCCGCCTGACGCATCCGCTGCGCTACGACGCCGCGACCGACAAATATGTTGCGTGCAGCTGGGACGAGGCGTTCGCCGAGATCGGCGCGACGCTCAAGCCGATGGATCCCAAGTCGGTGGTCTTCTACTCTTCGGGGCGCACCAGCCTCGAGGCGTCGTACATGTACGGCCTGATGGCGCGGATGTACGGCAACCAGAACCTGCCCGACAGTTCGAACATGTGCCACGAATCGACCTCGGTCGGCCTCAAGGCGGCGATCGGCGTTCCCGTCGGCACGACGCGGCTCGAGGATTTCGAAAAATGCGACATGATCCTGTTTTTCGGGCAGAATGTCGGGTCGAACGCGCCGCGAATGCTGCATGACCTGCGCAGCGCCCGCAAGCGCGGGGTCGAGATCGTCACCTTCAACCCGCTGAAGGAACGCGGGCTCGAGCGCTTCACCGACCCGCAGAACCCGATCGAGATGGCGACGCTCGGCGAGACCAACATCTCGACGCAATATCATCAGGTGAAGGCCGGTGGCGATCTCGCGGCAATGATGGGGATCGCGAAGTTCCTCGTCGAATGGCACGATGCAGCGCTCGCCGCGGGCAAGCCGCCCGTGCTCGATACCGCCTTCATCGCCGAGCACACGCACGGCTTCGACGCCTTCGTCGCCTCGGTCCGCGCCGCCGACTGGGATGCGATCGTCCACGAATCGGGCCTGCCCAAGGCCGAACTCGAAGAATCGGCGCGGCTCTACGCCAAGGCGAAGGCAGTGCTCGCGATCTACGGCATGGGCCTGACGCAGCACGTCAAGGGCGTCGAGAACGTCCGCATGGTCGTCAATTTGCTGCTGATGCGCGGCAATATCGGCAAGCCCGGCGCCGGACCGACCCCGGTGCGCGGCCATTCTAACGTCCAGGGACAGCGCACCGTCGGCATCACCGAGAAGACCGAGCTCGTGCCGGTCGAGCAGATCGAGAAGCAATACGGCTTCACCGCGCCGCGCGAGAAGGGGCTCAACACCGTCGAGGCGTGCCGCGGCGTGATCGACGGATCGGTCAAGGCGTTCGTCGCGCTTGGCGGCAATTTCCTGCGCGCGGTGCCCGAGACCGAGCCGATGGAAGCCGCCTGGCCCCGGCTCGACGTGTCGGTCCAGATCGCGACCAAGCTCAACCGCAACCATCTCTTCCCGGGCAAGGTGACCTATCTCCTCCCCTGCCTCGGCCGGATCGAGAGCGACGTGCAGGCAAGCGGCCCGCAAGTCGTCACGGTCGAGGATTCGACGAGCTGCATCCACGCCTCGCGCGGCAAGGCGCATCCGGCGAGCGAGCATCTGCTGTCCGAACCCGCGATCGTCGGTGCGCTCGCCAAGCAGCTCCTGCCCCCCAATCCCAAGGTCGACTGGGACGCCTGGGTCGGCAATTACGCGCTGATCCGCGACGCGATCGAGGAAACCTATCCGAAGATCTTCCCCGATTTCAACAACAAGCTGTTCAGGCCCGGTGGCTATTGGAAGGGGAACAAGGCGTCCGAGCGGATCTGGCTGACGGAGAGCGGCAAGGCCGAATTCCTCGCGCCGAGCGGGCTGTGCGCCACCGGATTCGACGATGCCGAGGGTCGCTTCCGGCTCATGACGCTGCGCTCGAACGACCAGTTCAACACGACGATCTACGGCTATCACGATCGCTTCCGCGGCGTGAAGGGGACGCGCGACGTGCTCTTCATCCACGCCGCCGACATGGCGGATGCCGGACTCTCGGAGGGGCAACTCGTCGCGCTCGAAAGCGATGCGGGCGACGGCATCGCGCGCCGCCGCGACGGGTTGATCGTAACGCCGTACGATATCCCGCGCGGTTGCCTCGGCGCCTATTATCCCGAGTGCAACGTGCTGATGCCGGTCGAGCATTATGCCGAGGAAAGCTTCGTGCCGGCGGCGAAATCGGTGCCCGTCAGGATCGTCGCGGGCTAACCCTACGCCGTCACCCCGGCCTTGTGCCGGGGTCCACCGCGACCCGAGTGTGCCGCCGAAGCACGCGCAGCACGGTGGGCCCCGGCACAACGCCGGGGTGACGGGTTGGCTTCAATTGAGCATCGCTTACCCCGCGCCCATATCGACGACCGTCGTCGCCAGCCGATCGACCTCACCGCGATCATGGCTGACATACAGGATCGGCAACCCGACCTCATCACGCACGCGCTCGATCAGCTCCATGATTTCGCCCCGCCGCGCGCGGTCGAGCGAGGCAAGCGGCTCGTCCATCAGCAGGAATGCCGGCCCAGACAGCAGCGCCCGCCCGATCGCGACACGCTGCGCCTCGCCCCCCGACAGCGTGCGCGGCCAGCGATCGAGCAGATGCGCGATCCCGAGCAGTTCGCTCACCTCGTCGAGCGTCATCCCTGCCCCCGCCGCGCGCGCCGCACCGTAGAGCAGGTTTGCGCGCACTCGGTAATGCGGGAACAGCCGCGCATCCTGGAAGATATAGCCGCAACGGCGCTGCTCGGCGGGAACGTTGGTGGTGCGATCGAACAGCGTACGCCCCGCGACGCGAACATGCCCCGCATCGGGCCTGAGCAACCCCGCGATCATCGCGAGTGCGCTCGATTTGCCCGCGCCCGACGGCCCGAACAGCGCGGTCAGCCCCGCCCCGCTCTGGAAGGCCAGCGCCGCGACGGTGCCAGAGCGGAAGCGATGCCGCACATCGACGTCAAAAGACATGGTCGACGCCCCCGCGGCGGCTGAGCCATTCCGACAGCACCAGCGCGGCCAGCGATAGCAGCACCGAGATCAGCGCGAGCCGCGCGACCATCGGATCCGATCCCGGCACCTGCAGCGCCGAATAGATCGCGATCGGCAGCGTCTGCGTTTCGCCCGGGATGTTCGAGACGAAGGTGATCGTCGCGCCGAACTCGCCGAGCGAGCGCGCGAACCCGAGCACCGCACCCGCCGCGATCCCCGGCAGCGCGAGCGGGATCGTGATCGTCCGCCACACGCGCATCCGCGACGCGCCGAGCGTCCGCGCGGCACCCTCGAGCCGCGGGTCGACCGCTTCGATCGACAGCCGGATCGCGCGGACCATCAGCGGCAGCGCCATGATCCCAGCCGCCACCGCCGCCCCGGTCCAGCGGAACAGCAGCGACACGCCGATCGCCGCAAGCGGCGCGCCGAGCGGTCCGTTCGGCGCGAAAGCCAGCAGCAACAACCAGCCCGTCACCACCGGCGGCAACACCAGCGGCAAGTGGACGAGTCCGTCGAGCAGAAACTTCCCCGGAAACCGCGCCCGCGCGAGCAGCATCGCGAGCACGAACGCGATCGGCAGCGTCACCAGCACCGCGACCAGGCTGATCTTGAGCGACAGCCAGACGATCGTCCAAAGCTCGGGGGTCATCGCCGCTGCGACGCTCAGCGGGCCACGAAGCCGTAGCGCCGGAAGATCGCCTTGCCCGCGCTCGACACCAGGAAACGGCGGAACCCCTCCGCCGCCGCTGGCGACGGCGCGGCCTTGAGCACCGCGACCGGATAGGTGATCGGCGGATGGCTCGCCGCGGGGAACACCCCGACGATCCGCACGCGCTTCGAGGCATAGGCGTCGGTGGCGTAGACGATGCCGTACGGCGCCGCGCCCCGCTCGACCAAGGCGAGCGCCGAGCGCACGGTATCGCCGCGCGCAACCTTGGGCGCGACCGCGCTCCATACGCCCAACGCCGTCAACGCCTTTTGCCCGTATTTCCCCGCCGGCACCGCGCCGTCCGCCATCGCCAGCCGCCCGCTGCCGAGCCACTGCGCCAGCGCGAAGCCGCGCTTGATCGTCACTGGCTTCGCAACTGCTGCGGGCGCGACGAGCACCAGCCGGTTGCCGAGGAACGTCACGCGGCTCGCCGGCACGATCGCACCCTTCCTGGCGAGCGCGTTCATCCAATCCTCGTCGGCCGAGACGAACAGGTCGGCAGGCGCCCCCGCCTCGATCTGCCGCGCCAGCGCCGAGGAGCCGCCGAACGAAATCACCGGCCGCTCATGCCGCTGCGCCGCCCAGGCATCGGCGGCAGCGTTCATCGATTCCTGCAAGCTCGCCGCCGCGAGCACGAGCGGCCCGCGCGCGAGCGCCGGAGTCGCAGCCAGCAAGGCGACCGACACGGTGAGCACGCGAAAGAGGGGGCGCATCGTCAAACTCCTATGGCCGAACCCGTGCATGGCGCGCTCCGTGCGGGAGAGCAACCCGGTCCGATGCCCGCCTAGAAGTCGATCACCGACACCGTGCTCCCGGCCGGTGCCGCGGCGGCATGCGGCAGCCGCCGGATCAGCACATCGGCCTCGGCCAGCGCGCGCTGCAGCCCCGAATCCTGGTTGGCGAGCGGTGCTACACCCTCCCCGTCGCAGCGCGCGCGCACGAAGGTCTCGCGCGCGCTCACCGCATCGAGCGGCGCGGTCAGCGTCGCACTCCGCCAGCGCAGCGCCGCCGACGGCGCGCGACCGCTCAGCCCTGCGAGCAGCGTCGTCAGGAACAAACGCGCGGTGACCATCGCCGAACTGGGATTGCCCGGCAGACCTAGCACCAGCTGCTCGCCGCGCCGCCCGAACCAGACCGGCTTGCCCGGCATGATCGCGATCCGCGAGAACAGGAGCTCGGTGCCGAGCGACACGAAGATCTGCTTGGCATAATCCTTCTCGCCGACCGACGCCCCGCCAGTGACAACGACGACATCGGCCTCGGCAAGCGCCCTGGTCGCGCCTGCGGTCAGCTCGGCAATGTCATCGCGCAGGCGGTACCGCCCGATCATCTGCGCGCCCCAGCCTTCGCCGAGCGCCGCCGCGCCATAGGACGCGCTTTCCGGGATGCTCCCCGTCCGCTCGCGCGCGTGACCCGGCTCGGCGAGCTCGTCGCCCGTGCTGATCACGCTCAGCCGCGGACGCCTCCATACCGCAAGCGTCGCGACGTCCGCCCCCGCCGCTGCGACCAACGCGCGCGGTCCGAGCATGGTGCCCCTTGGGAGCAGGACGTCGCCCATGCGGAAATCCGATCCATGCGGCCGGATGTAGCGCTTGCCGGAGAGTGTCCCGACGACGCGCATCGTATCGCCGTCGCGCGCGACATCCTCCTGCACGACGACACGGTCCGCGCCTTGCGGCAATGGGGCCCCCGTGAAGAGCCTGACACACGCGCGAGACTGCACCACTCCGTCGAAGGCCGTGCCCGGATAGGCAGCGCCGATGACGCGGAACGGTGCCCCCAGCGCGAGATCGGCGTCGCGCAGCGCATAACCGTCCATCACCGATATGTCCGAGCGCGGCGCATCGACCTGCGCGACGCACGGCTCGGCCAGCACACGCCCGAGTGCCGCACCGAGCGCAACCGCTTCCGCCGCGAGCGGCTTCGCCTCGGCAACGACGATCGCGAGCGCCGCGTCGAACGCGATCACGCCGCGTCCGCCTGCCAGACGCCCGAGCGGCCTCCCGATTTGTGCGTCACTTGGATCCCCTCGATCCGCATCGTCCGGTCGACCGCTTTCAGCATGTCGAACAAGGTCAGGCATGCGACGCTGACCGCGGTCAACGCTTCCATCTCGACTCCGGTCTGCCCCTTGGTCTTGACGGTCGCCGCGACGCGAAAGCCCGGCAATGCGGGATCGGGCGCAATCCGCACCTTGATGCTCGTCAGCAGCAGCGGGTGGCACATCGGAATCAGCGTGCTGGTCTGCTTGGCCCCCATCACCCCGGCAAGCTCGGCGGTCTGCACCACCGCGCCCTTGGGCGCCTCGCCGCGCAGGACGATGTCGAGCGTCTCCGCGGTGCAGAGCAATCGCCCCTCGGCGGTGGCGACGCGCGCGGTGTCGGCCTTTTCGCTGACATCGACCATATGCGCCCGGCCCGCAGCGTCGATATGCGTCAACGCATCCGCGGTGGCGAGCGACGGGCTGGTATCAGGATCGGGCATGGTCTGTCCCATAGCTGGCGTCGCGCTCACCGTTCAGCCCTCGTCGATATCGAGGAACGGCACCACGTCGTTATCGGTCGCGAACCACAGCCCTGCCTGAACATCTTCGGGCTGTTGACGCGCGAGGATCATCGCGTCGGCGAGCGACCCGTAGAACAGCGTCTGCGCAACGGGGTCGCTCTCGTCGAGATAATATAGCCGCACGCTCGCGGTGGAGGAAGTGGTGCGCATCGCGCTGCTTTGCCGCCGCCGCGCGACCACGGCAAGGCCTCACGATGGTACCGGTGTCAGGGGGGCGGTGTCAGGGGGGCGGTGTCAGCGCTGAACGCGACCGAGGCCGCTCGCCTTCGCCATGCCCGAGCGCACGACGCTATAGTCGGCCGCGGTCATCGGATAGGATTCGGGCAACGACCATTTCTCGCGATAGGTTTCCGGCGTCAGCCCGTGGCCCGACAGATGGCGCTTGAGCGCCTTGAAGCGCGCACCACATTCCAGGCACGCGATCGAATCAGGACGAACGCTCGCGCGCACCGAAACGGCCGGCGTGGGCGCTTCGGCGGCTGCTTCCGCCGGCGCTTCGCCAAGCTGCGTCATCGAGGCGTAAACCGACTTTATTAATTCAGGCACTTCACCGCTGGCGACGCGATTGGCGCTGACTTGCGCGATGACAATATCGCCAACGAGCCGTAACATCTTCAAATCCAACAATATCTCTTCCTTGTGTGCGCTCTTTGTGCGCCGCAGCACCGCAAGAGCCGTCTATTATAAGGTGATATAGTCTTAAAGGTCCCAGAAGGTTGCGGCCTTGCAGGAATTAACATGGTTTATATGCAGGGTGCGCGATATGGAACACCTACCTCCGCCAGCGCTTCGCGCTATACATCGTGCGCTCATCCCGATGTGCCAATTGCGTTAGATGGACGATGATCGACCAGTTTTCCTATCACCAGCGTTCGATCGGTCCGGCCCTGCGAACAGCCGACGCATGATCAAGGTCGTCAGCTACAACATCCACAAGGGCATCGGGCTCGATAGGCAGCGCGACCCGCAGCGCATCCTCGACGTGCTGCACGAGATCGGCGGAGACGTGATCGCGTTGCAGGAGGCCGATCGCCGCTTCGGCACCAAGGCGCGCATCATCCCGCAGCGTCTGATGGACGAGCATAGCCCGTGGCGCGCGATCCAGATTGGCCATGACCGCGCGAGCATGGGGTTTCACGGCAACGCATTGCTCGTTCGCAAGGAGGCCGCGGTGCACAGCTGTGCGACACTGCATATCCCGGCGCTCGAGCCGCGCGGCGCGATCCGTGCCGATGTCGTCGCGAACGGCACGCCGATCCGCGTGCTGGGGATGCATCTCGATCTGTCGGGGCTGTGGCGCCGCAAACAGGCGCGCGCGATCCTCGCGCATATCGACGGATGCCCCGCACGCCTGCCGACGGTGTTGATGGGCGATCTCAACGAATGGACCCCGGCCGGCGGATGCCTGCACGATTTCGGACGCGACTATCCGAGCGTCCCGACCGGCCCGAGCTTCCATGCCCGCCGCCCGGTCGGGCGACTCGACCGGATCATGACGCGCGGCTTTCGCGTCGTCGATTACGGCGTGCATGCGAGCGTGATCGCGCGCCGCGCCTCGGATCATCTGCCGATCTGGGCGGTGCTGGACCCCGAGTGATGCGCGAGAAGGAACTTCGCCTCGCGCTCGTCTGCTATGGCGGCATCAGCCTTGCCGTCTACATGCACGGCATCACCAAGGAAATCTGGCGGCTCGCGCGGGCCAGCCGCGCCTTCCACGCGGGCGACCCGGCTGCGGCGACGGGCAGCGAAGCGGTCTATTTCGCCTTGTTCGAAGAAATCGAGGCCGAGACCGGGCTCAAGCTGCGCGTGCTCGTCGACATCATCGCCGGCGCGAGTGCGGGCGGGATCAACGGCATCTTTCTGGGCCAGGCGATCAGCACTGGCCAAAGCCTCGAACCGCTCACCCAGCTCTGGCTCGATTCGGCCGATATCGAGGCGCTGGTCGATCCCAAGCAAGCGCCGACGCACCGCTTCACCAAGGTCTGGGCGCTGCCGCTCGCCTGGATGGCGGGGCGGCGCGATGGCGAGGATATCGACCAGACCGTCGAGCCCGGCGAGCGCGAGGAAGTCCGCGCCAAGCTCTCGCATTTCATCCGCTCGCGCTGGTTCGAACCGCCGTTTGGCGGCGAGCGTTTCACCGGGCTGATCCTCGATGCGCTCGCAGCGATGGCCGCCTCACCGCGCGAACCGCGCCTGCTCCCCCCGGGTCAGCCGCTCGACCTGTTCGTCACCGTCACCGACTTCCGTGGCCATCCCGAACGGCTGACGCTCAATTCGCCGCCCGAAGTGGTCGAAACCGAACACCGCGTAATCGTCCCGTTCAGCGACCACGGCATCGCCGGCGAGACGCTCGCCGACCCTGCCGAGCTCGCCTTTGCCGGGCGCGCGACGTCGAGCTTTCCGGGGGCCTTCCCGCCTTTCATGGTCGGCGAACTCGACCGCGTGCTCGAAACGCGCAAGGCCAGCTGGCCGGGCCGCGCCGCCTTCCTCAAACGCATCCTGCCGCGGCAATTCGCCGTGAACGCCGCCGAAAGCGCGGTGCTGATCGATGGCTCGGTGCTCAACAACGCGCCGTTCCGCCCCGCGATCGAAGCGCTGCGCGAGCGTCCTGCGCGCCGCCAGGTCGATCGGCGCTTCGTCTATATCGACCCCAACCCGCGCGGCGCGCTGGTGTTCGGTGCGACGCGGAGCGAAGTCCCGGGCTTCTTCCAGACGATCCTCGGCGCGGTCACCGAATTGCCGCGCGCGCAGCCGATCCGCGACAATCTCGAGGAGATCGCCACGCGCTCGCGCCAGATCGAGCGCATGCGCTCGATCATCGCGGGGATCCGGCCCGAGGTCGAAAAGCAAGTCGAGGCGCTGTTTGGCTACACGCTGTTCCTCGATTCGCCGACCGCGGCACGGCTCGCGACATGGCGCCGCCGCGCGCAAGCCGCCGCCGCCAAGAGCGCGGGCTATGGCTATGCCGCGTACGGCCATCTCAAGATCAACGGCGTGGTCGAGGCGATCACCGACTTGCTGTACCATGCCGGCGGCGAGCCCGGCGGGCAGCATTGGCGGCGGATCCGCGGGCATATCGCCGAGGCGGTCAGCGCGCGCGGGTTCGACGATATGCAATCAAGCCTCGCCGGCGGAGCGAGCCGCGCGACGATCGGTTTCCTGCGCACCTTCGACCTGGGCTTTCGCTTGCGTCGGCTGCGCCTGCTCGCGCGCCGCATCACCGATCTCGAGGGCGACCAGCCGGAGGCCGAACTCTCCGGGATCCGCGAGGCGATCTACGAAAGCCTTGCCGAATATCTGGAGCGCAAGCGGACCGACCGCTACGGCGCGTTGCGCGACGCGGTGCAGGGCTTGCGCGGCGATGCCGGACCGTTGCTCGACGCGCTGGGCACGGCGATGGACTTGAAGGCGCTCGACAGCCGCACCGAAGCGCGCCTGGCAGCGGCGTTCGCCGGGCTCAGCCGCGACATCAAGCGTCCGATCCTCTTGACCTATCTCGGCTTCCCCTATTTCGATGTCGCGACGCTCCCCCTGCTGCAAGGCGAAGGGCTCGACGAATTCGACCCGATCAAGGTCGACCGGATCTGCCCCGACGATGCCGCGAGCATTCGCAGCGGCGGCGCCGAAGCAAGTTTGAAGGGCATCCAGTTCAACAGCTTCGGCGCGTTCTTCAGTCGCGCCTATCGTGAGAACGACTATCTGTGGGGCCGGCTGCACGGAGCCGAACGGATGATCGACATCGTCCTGTCAGCGCTCGAACCGGGCATGACGCTCAAGGCTGGACGCACCGCCGCAATCAAGCGCGCGGCGTTCCTCGCGATCCTCGACGAGGAAGCCGAGAAGCTGACCGCGGTCCCCGGCCTGTTCGAGACGCTGCGCCGCGAGATCGGCTGAAGCGGCGAACGACGCAGCAGGTTGGCAACCCACCGCATTGCCATTACGCTGCCGTCATGCAGTTCCTCAAAATCCTCTTCTGGTGTCTTCTCGCCTTCATTGCGGCGGTCTTCACGCTCGGCAATTGGACCAGCGTGCCGATCAAATTGTGGGGCGGGATGGAAGCACTGGTCAATTTGCCGCTGCTGCTGCTGCTGACCTTCCTCGCCGGGCTCGTGCCGACGCTGCTGTGGCATTCGACGTTGCGCTGGCGCTTGCGCAATCGCCTCACCGCAGCCGAGCGTGCGCTGCACGATCTGCGCGTCACCGCGGCACCCGTGCCGGTCTCGACGCTCAGCCCCGAATCCGTCGTCGTCGTCCATCCGGTCGACCCGGCATGAGCAACCGCATCTACGTCGCGCTCGACACGCCCGATCTCGCCAAGGCGCACGCAATGGCGGGCAAGCTTCGCCACCATGTCGGCGGGATCAAGCTCGGGCTCGAATTCTTCATGGCCAATGGCCGCGCCGGCGTGCGCGACATGGCCGAGCTCGGCCTGCCGATCTTCCTCGACCTCAAGCTCCACGACATTCCCAACACCGTCGCCAAGGCGATCATGGCGTTGCGCGATCTCGCGCCGGCGATCCTCACGGTCCATGCCGCCGGTGGACGCGCCATGCTCGAGGATGCCAAGGCGGCGGCGCCTGCGGGCACCAAGGTGGTCGCGGTGACGACGCTGACGAGCCTCGATGGAACCGACCTCAAGTCGATCGGCTGCATGGGCGATCCGCACGAACAGGTCCTGCGCTTGACCGAACTCGCGCGCGACTCGGGTGTCGATGGCGTGGTCTGTTCGGGCGAGGAAGTCGCCGCCGCACATAGATTCTGGCCCAAAGGTTTCTTCGTCGTGCCAGGTGTACGGCCCGCCGACGGCGTGGTCGGTGACCAGAAGCGCGTCGTCACCCCGCGCGCAGCGATCGACGCGGGCGCGTCGATCCTGGTGATCGGTCGCCCGCTGACGCAAGCCGAGGATCCCGACGCGGCCGCGCGCGCGATCGCAGCGACGCTCTGAGCAAGCGCTGAGGAACCGTCGAACCGTCATGCAGATCAGCGCGAAAATCTGTGGTCTCTCGACCCCCGAAACGCTCGACGCCGCGATCGACGGCGGCGCGAGCCATGTCGGATTCGTGTTCTATGCGCCGTCGCCCCGTACGCTATCGCGCGATCGTGCCGCGCAACTCGCGGCGCGCGTGCCAGCGCATGTCCAGCGTGTCGGGGTGTTCGTCGACCCCGATGACGCGTTGCTCGACCGCGCGATCGCGGCTGGGCATCTCGACGTTCTGCAACTCCACAAAACCCCGGCTGCGCGCAGCGCCGCGATCAAGGCGCGGACCGGCCTGCCGCTGTGGAGCGCGGTCGCGGTGCGGACGCGCGCCGATTTGGCGGAGGCGGCAAACTTTGGCGGCGTCGCCGATCGGATCCTCTACGATGCCAAGACGCCGCCCGGTGCCGCGCTTCCCGGCGGGATGGGCGTGCGGTTCGACTGGAGCTTGCTCGAGGGCTTCCGGCATCCCTTGCCATGGTTGCTGTCGGGCGGGCTCGATCCGGTCAATCTGCGCGAGGCGGTGGCGATGACCGGCGCGACGCTGGTCGACGTCTCCTCGGGCGTCGAAAGCGCCCCGGGGATCAAGGATGTCACGAAAATCCGCGCGTTCCTACAGGCGGTAAACGACCTCTAATCTTGAAGCCCTCTCCCATCCTTCATGGGAGAGGGTTGGGTGAGGGTCTTCTGTCTTCTTTCTTCGGCCGCGCACCCCGCCTCAAGAAAAAGACCCTCACCAAAACCTCCCCCGCGAAGGCGGGAGAGGGCTTTACGCCGCACCCGGCTCGACACGCCCGCGCCAGGTGCTAAACGGCACGGCATGAACGCTCCCAACTCCTTCCGCACCCAGCCAGACGAGCGCGGCCATTTCGGTGACTTCGGCGGCCGCTATGTCGCCGAGACGCTGATGCCGCTCGTGCTCGAGCTCGACACCGCCTATCGCGCCGCCAAGGCCGACCCGGCCTTCAAGGCGCAGTTCGACGATCTGCTCGAACATTATGTCGGTCGCCCGAGCCCGCTCTATTACGCCGAGCGCTTGACCGAAGCGCTGCGCGAATCCGCGCCCGAGGGCAAAGGCGCGCAAATCTGGTTCAAACGCGACGAGCTCAATCACACCGGCGCGCACAAGATCAACAATTGCATCGGGCAGATCCTGCTCGCGATGCGCATGGGCAAGACGCGGATCATCGCCGAGACGGGCGCTGGCCAGCACGGCGTCGCCACCGCGACGGTCTGCGCGCGCTTCGGCCTGCCGTGCATCATCTATATGGGCGCCAAGGACATCGAGCGGCAGGCCTCCAACGTGTTCCGCATGAAGCTGCTCGGCGCCGAAGTCCGCCCGGTGACGAGCGGATCGCATTCGCTCAAGGATGCGATGAACGAGGGCATGCGCGACTGGGTCGCCAACGTCCACGACACGTTCTACATCATCGGCACCGCTGCCGGCCCGCATCCATACCCTGAGATGGTCCGCGATTTCCAAAGCGTGATCGGCATCGAGGCACGCGCGCAGATGCTCTCGCGGATTAACCGCCTGCCCGACATGCTCGTCGCGGCGATCGGCGGCGGGTCGAACGCGATCGGGCTGTTCCATCCTTTCCTCGACGATAGCGACGTCATGATGCTCGGCGTCGAAGCGGCGGGTCGCGGGCTCGACAAGGAGCATGCGGCGTCGCTCGCCGGCGGCACGCCGGGCATCCTCCACGGCAACAAGACCTATCTGCTGCAGGACGAAGACGGCCAGATCACAGAGGCGCATTCAATCTCGGCGGGGCTCGACTATCCGGGCATTGGCCCCGAGCACAGCTGGCTGCACTCGATCGGCCGCGTCCAATACACCTCGATCACCGACACCGAGGCGCTCGATGCGTTCCAGCTGCTGTGCCGCACCGAGGGCATCATCCCCGCTTTGGAACCATCCCACGCCATCGCCGCGGTGGCGAAGCGCGCGCGCGAAATGGACCGCGACCAGATCATCCTCGCGAACCTGTGCGGGCGCGGCGACAAGGACATCTTCACCGTCGCCGAGGCGCTCGGGGTGGCGCTATGAGCGCCGTCCAGAAGGCATCGTCACCCCGGCCTTGTGCCGGGGTCCACCAAGCCGCAAACTCCCCAGTCCGACACTCTTGCGTTGCGCTCGCTGCACAGTGGACCCCGGCACAAGGCCGGAGTGACGACCGATGAGTAACCGCCTCGCCGCCGCCTTCGCCAAGGGCCACCCCGCGCTCGTCACCTTCGTCACCGCCGGTGACGGCCCGACGCCTGCGATCCTCGACGCGCTCGTCGAGGGCGGCGCCGACGTGATCGAGCTCGGCATGCCGTTCACCGATCCGATGGCCGATGGCCCCGCGATCCAGGCGGCGAACATCCGCAGCTTGCTCGCCGGCACGCGCACCGCCGACATCCTCGCGATCGCGACCGACTTCCGCGCGCGCCACCCGGATACCCCGCTGGTCCTGATGGGCTATGCCAATCCGATGACGATCCGTGGCGGCGCGTGGTTCGCTGACGCCGCGCATGCAGCGGGCGTCGACGGCGTGATCTGCGTCGACATCCCGCCCGAGGAAGACCCCGCACTCGGCCCCGCGCTGCGCGCCAAGGGCATCGCGCCGATCCGCCTCGCCACGCCGACCACCGACGCAGCCCGCCTCCCCGTCGTGCTCGATGGCGCGAACGGCTTCCTCTATTACGTCTCGGTTGCCGGCATCACCGGGCTGCAGCAGGCGGCGCAGACCTCGATCGACGAAGCGGTCAAGCGGCTCAAGGCGCATACCGACCTCCCCGTCGCGGTCGGCTTCGGCGTGCGCACGCCCGAACAGGCCGCTGCAATCGCCAAGGTCGCCGACGGCGTCGTCGTCGGCTCGGCGATCGTCGAGCTCGTCGCCGAACATGGCGCGGCAGCGCCGCACGCCGTGCGCGCCTATATCCAGTCCCTGTCGGCGGCGATCCGCACCGCCCGCGAAGGAGTTCCCGCATGAGCTGGCTCACCAGCGTCCGCAACGCGCTCGCCTATGTCGTCCCCGTCAAGAAAGAAACGCCCGACAATCTGTGGCACAAGTGCAAGAGCTGCGGGACGATGACGTTCCACAAGGAGCTCGAGGACAATCTCCACGTCTGCCCGCATTGCGACCATCATGATCGCATCGGGCCGCTGCTGCGCTTCGAATATGTGTTCGACAAAGGCAGCTACACGATCGTGCCGCTCCCCAAGGTGCCCGACGACCCGCTCAAGTTCCGCGACACCAAGCGCTATGTCGATCGAATCAAGGCCGCGCGCGTCGCAACGTCGGAAGGCGATGCGCTGATCACGGCGCGCGGGACGATCGAGGGCCGCAAGGCGGTGATCGGCGTCCAGGACTTCGCCTTCATGGGCGGATCGATGGGGCTTGCGGTCGGCGAGGCGTTCATCCGCGGCGTCGAGACCGCGATCCAGGAGAATTGCCCGTACATCATCTTCACCGCCGCCGGCGGCGCGCGGATGCAGGAAGGCATTCTCAGCCTGATGCAGATGCCGCGCGCGACGGTGGCGATCGCGATGCTGCACGATGCCGGACTGCCCTATATGGTCGTGCTGACCGATCCGACGACGGGCGGCGTGACCGCGAGCTATGCGATGCTCGGCGACGTCCAGATCGCCGAGCCCGGCGCCTTGATCGGTTTCGCCGGCCAGCGCGTGATCGAGCAGACGATACGCGAGAAGCTACCCGACGGCTTCCAGCGCGCGGAATACCTGCTCGAGCATGGCATGATCGACATGGTCAAGCATCGCCGCGACCTGCGCGCGACGCTGGCGAGCCTGATCGACTATCTGTGCGGCGCGAAGATCGCTGCGTAGCGCAACCAACGCCCCTCCCGCTTGCGGGAGGGGCCGGGGGGTTGGCGCGCTATGCACGCGCGCTACGCCTGCCGGGGTGGGCTAGCGCTCTCAACGCGCGTATCGTTTGCTGATAGCGCGCGCCCACCCCCTACCCCCTCCCGCAAGCGGGAGTGGAGGAGTTGAAATGCCCGATCACGCAACTTCCACCGACTCAGCGGTCCAAGCCCAGCTCGACCGGCTCTGGTCGCTTTCCCCCGGCGCCGACATCCTTGGGCTCGAGCGCATCACGGCGCTGCTCGACCGACTCGGTAATCCGCACCACCGCCTGCCCCCGGTGATCCATGTCGCGGGCACGAACGGCAAAGGCTCGACCTGCGCGTTCCTGCGTTCGGCGATCGAAGCGTCGGGGCTTACCGCGCACGTCTACACCAGCCCGCATCTGGTCCGCTTCAACGAGCGGATCCGCCTCGCCGGCACCCTCATCACCGACGATGCCCTCGCGACCTTGCTCGCCGAAGTGCTCGATCACGCCGCCGACCTGACGGCGAGCTTCTTCGAAGTCACCACCGCCGCCGCCTTCCTCGCCTTCAGCCGCACGCCCGCCGACGTGTGCATCATCGAGGTCGGGCTTGGCGGCCGACTCGATGCGACCAACGTGGTGCCGGCGCCGATCGTCACCGGGATCGCGCAACTCGGGATCGATCATCAGAGCTTTCTCGGTGAAACGCTCGGGGAGATCGCGGGCGAAAAGGCCGGGATCGCCAAGTCGGGTGTTCCGCTCGTCACGATGCGCTATCCCGCGCCGATCGCAACACGCGTCGCTGCGGTCGCGCGGACGGTCGGAGCCAAGCCAGCGCCCGCGGGCGACGACTGGCACTTCACGGTGGAAAGCGATCGCCTGATCTATACCGACGCCAATGGCACGATCGAAACCCCGCTCCCGCGCATGGCGGGCCCGCACCAGCCCGAGAACCTTGCGCTCGCCATAGCGCTGCTGCGGCATCAATCCACGCTTGCGATCCCAGCCGACGCCTATCGCATCGCCGCCGAGACGACGCACTGGCCCGCGCGGATGCAGCGGCTCCACCCCGGCCCGCTACTCGACCAGCTTCCAGCAGGCAGCCAGCTGTGGCTCGACGGCGGTCACAACCCTGCCGCAGCACAGGCGATCGCAGCCGCACTCGATACGATCGCACATCCCGCCGTCGGGCGGAGCGAAGTGCATCTCGTGCTCGGCATGCTCGCGAACAAGGATCCGGTCGGGCTGCTCACCCCGTTCGCGCGGCTGGCGACGACGCTTCACGCGGTGCCCGTCCCGAACCACGAGCATCACGCGCCCGCTGCGCTCGCCGCGGTTGCGCATGACCTCGGGATCGCAGCCCATACCAGCGCCGATATTGCGGGTGCGTTGCGCGACATCACGACGATCGCCGATCCGGCCGAGCCGCCGATCGTGCTGATTCTGGGCTCGCTCTACCTCGCCGGGGAAGCGCTTTCGGCGAATCTCGAGGCGCCAGACTAACGCGCTTTTATTGCGATTGACTTGCAATAGCGAATGCCAGAGGATGCTCTCAGCAACGGAGCATCCCCTCATGAGTCTCAGCCCAGCCCCCTCGCCCAGCCCCGCACAGCGCCCGTCGGGGCTCGCCGCCAGCTTGCCGAATGCGATGCCGGAAGACCCCAATGCGCGCTTGCTGCTGTTCGCATTCCGCCGGCTCGGCGCGAACGGCCTCAACGACGCGCACGGCGCGCAGGCGTTGTTTCACAGCTTTGGCGCAGCGTTTCGCCGGCCCTTGCTGTTGCTCCGGACGATGATGGCCGATCTCGCACATTCCGCGACTTGCCCGATCGCGATCGCGCCGTGCTGCTGTCTGCGGATGACGAGCGCCGAGGCCGCGATCCTGACGATCGTCGCCCGCGCCGAGACCGCCCCCGAAACCGCACGGCTGCTGCTCGGCGACTTGATCGGCGTGCGTCGTCCTGACGGCGTGCTCGCCAGCGTCACCGCGCTGGCGCAGGCGTTCGCCGATGCCGGGCGACCGGTTACGGGGTGAAGCCGCTAGCCGGCCGGTCGCGCATCCTCGGTCTCGCCGACCGAGGCGTCGATCAGCCCCTTGCGGCTCATCCACCAGAACAGCAGCACGCCCGGCAGCGCCGCGACCGTCGTCAGCAGGTAGAAGTTCACATAGCCCATCGCGTCGATCAGGCCGCCCGCGGTGGTGCCCGTCACCGCGCGCCCGACGATGCTCGTCGCCGCCGAGATCAGCGCATATTGCGCCGCGGTGAAGCGCGAATTGGTCAGCGCCGAGAAATAGGCGACGACGGTGACGCCGCCGATCCCGCTCGAGAAATTCTCGAAGCCGATCGCGCCCGCCATGCCGAGGTTCGAATGCCCCGCCATCGCCAGCCCGGCAAAGCTGAGGTTCGACACCATCATCAGCACGAGCGAAATCAGCACCGAGCGCTTCATGCCCAGCCGCGTATAGATCAACCCGCCGATGAAGATCCCGACGAGATAGGCGAGGAAGCCGATCCACACGTCGTAAAAGGCGATCTCGTCATTGGTGAATTTGAGCGAGTCGAACAGCAGTCGGAAGGTCAGATTGGCGAGCGTGTCGCCGATCTTGTGGATCAGGATGAACAGCAAGACGAGCAAAGCGCCCTGCCGCTGGAAGAATTGCACGAACGGCCCGATGATCGACGCGCCGAGATTGGCGATCCCGCCGCGTGCATCGGGCTCGCGGTGCCGCTCTGGCTCGCCGTAGAGTAGGCCCGCGATCATCGCGGGAAGCGCGAACAGGCCGCACAGCAGATAGGCATTCGACCAGCCGAAGCGCGCCGCGACGACCAGAGCGAGCGCGCCCGCGCCCGCCGAACCGAGCCGCCAGCCATATTGCGACATGCCCGAGCCGACGCCCAATTGCCGCGGCTCGAGGATTTCGATGCGATACGCGTCGATCACGATGTCGAAGGTCGCCCCCGCCGCGCCGACCAGGATCGCCGCGATCGCAGTCGCGTAAATGTCGGCCTTTGGATCGACCAAAGCGAGGTTGGCGACCGCCGCCATCACCAGCAACCCGGCGACGATCAGCCACGACACACGCTGTCCGAGCCGCCCGATCAGCGGCACGTGGACGCCGTCGACGACCCACGCCCAGATCCATTTGAGGTTGTAGACCAGAAAGGCGAGGCTGAACGCGGTTACCGTCGATTTGGTGATGCCGCTCTGCGCCAATCGCGTCGTCAGCGTCGCGCCGATCATCGCGAACGGGAAGCCCGACGAGATCCCCAATGCCAGCGCGGCGAACGGTGCCTTTTCAAGATACGGCCGGACACCGTCCCACCAATTCGGGTCGCGCCCGGTCACCGCATCCATTCGTCACTCGCCCCTTGCTCGTTAAAGCGCGAGACTAGCGGTAAATCACGTCGGAGGAACCTCCCAATCGTCACCCCGTCACGGACCGGGGCGAGCGATCAGCTTACGGTCACGAACAAACTGAAGCCGTTGGGCATGCGCTTGGGCTTCTTCCCCTCGAGCACGGCTTCGATTGCGGCAATCGCCGCGAGCAAATCACGCTGCGCATAGGGCTTCGCCAGGCACCCTGCGGCGACTTCACGCCCGCCCTCGGGGCAAGAGCCCGTCACGAACAGCACCGGCACGCCGACGCCATGCGCCGCGCGCGCGACGTCGAGCCCGCTGCCATCGGCCAAGCTGATGTCGACCAGCACCAGATCGATCTCGCGCTCGCGCCCGATGACCGCAAGCGCATCGGCGACGCGGTCGACCGTGGCCACCACAGAATATTCGGCATCCCGCAGGAAATGCTCGGTGTCGAACGCCACCAACGGCTCGTCTTCGACAAGCAAGAGGTTGGAAATCCGCCGCTTCTTCTTCGCGAAAAGCATCGCAGGAAATACCCGTCTTTTTTCTGGGGCCACCACAATGGTAGCGCGCGCACCGCCCTCGTTACGCACCCGTGCCTTAACGCGCGGCTACGAGATTGGGCACACATTATTTTGTGCGCACAACACGAGATAAATTGGGTATCAGGCGAGTGTGTCCAAGCCCCCTACCCCAATAGACCGCTCGAACGAGCCCCCGCGACCTTCGACGCGACCCAAAGACGAACAGAGGATCGCAAAACTGCTCGCGCGCGCCGGCGTCGCGTCTCGGCGTGAAGTCGAACGCATGATCGCCGAGGGGCGCGTCGCGCTCGATGGCGTCGTGCTCGATACGCCCGCGACGATCCTGCAATCGCTCACCGGGGTGACCGTCGATGGCGAGCCGATCGCCGCGCCTGCCGCCGCGCGGCTGTTCCTCTATCACAAGCCCCCCGGCCTGCTCGTCACCGAGCGCGATCCCGCCGGGCGCCAGACGATCTACGACCAGCTGCCCGACGATCTGCCGCGGCTCGTGCCCGTCGGCCGGCTCGATCTCAACACCGAGGGCTTGCTCCTCATGACCACCGACGGCGAATTGAAGCGTCAGCTCGAGCTTCCTGCGACAGGCGTCGAGCGCGCCTATCGTGCCCGCGCGTACGGCCCGATCACGCAGGAGCAGCTCGAGGAGCTGATCCACGGCGTCGAGATCGAGGGCATTCGCTACGGCTCGATCAACGCCAATCTCGAGCGCCGCACCGGCGCGAACGTGTGGATCGAGATGATCCTGACCGAGGGCAAGAACCGCGAAGTGCGCCGCGTGCTCGAATATCTCGGGCTCAAGGTCTCGCGCCTGATCCGCACGCGCTACGGCCCGTTCCTGCTCGGCGATCTCGCGGTCGGCGAGATTGGCGAGGTCAAGCAGCACGACGTCGTCAGCTTCCGCAAGGATCCGACGCGGAAAGGTGGCGGCGAAGCCCCCAAGCTGGTCGAGAAGCCGCGCCGCGAGCAGCGCGGGCCGCAGCAGATTCCGTCCGCGCCAAAGGCCCCGACGCCCAAGCCGCAGCCCGCGCGGCGCATCACCAAGACCTCGGCCAACCGCGCCGACAAGGCGGCGTTCGCCGAACCGACGCGCCAGGCGCAGCCCGGCCGCGATCCGGTCGTGCTGACCAAGGCCACCAAGGTGAAACGCTTCTACGACGCCAAGCCGAAGGCCGGCACCGAACCCGTTGCCCCGCGCGCGATCGCGCCGGGCCAGCGGCCGAAGGTGTTCAGCCCCGAACTCGGCCGCAACGTCCGCGCCAAGCCGGGCCGCACCGCCACGCCGACCGAGACCGCCGAGCGCAAACCCGCCAAGGCGACGCCGCGCACCGCGGGCAAGGCGCGCGCCGCGCCGTCGAAGCCGGCGCGCGTGAAGATCCACAAGAGCCGGACCAGGAAGTAAGATGCGCATCATTGCCGGAAAATGGCGCGGCCGCCCGCTCGTCGCGCCCAAGGGCGACGCGACTCGCCCGACTGCCGACCGCGTGCGCGAGGCGCTGTTCTCGATGCTCACCAGCCGCGTCGGTAGCTTCGAGGAATTGGCGGTCGCCGATTTCTTCGCAGGCTCGGGCGCGCTCGGGATCGAGGCGCTGTCACGCGGCGCCGCGTCGTGCATCTTCGTCGAGCAGGACAAGCCCGCGCTCGATGCGCTACGCGTGAACTTGACCAAATTGGGCGGCGCGAAGGAAATCGGCGCCGACGTGCGGGCGCAGTCGGTGCTGGCGCTGGGGCTTGCCGCCAAGCCGCTCGATCTGATCGTGATGGACCCGCCCTATGACAGCGGCGCGGGCGCGGTTGCGCTCGACAAACTCAACCGGCTGGGGTGGATCGGCGAGGCGACGTGGATCAGCATCGAGACCGCCAAGGCCGAGCTGGTCGAGGTGGCCGGGTTCGTCGAGGACGTTTCGCGCGTCCACGGCAAGGCGCGGATCACGCTGCTGCGGCGGGCTTGAACAGATAAGCCCCTCCCCGTCAGGGGAGGGGTTGGGGGTGGGGGATGTCTCACCGAGACCGCCAGCGTTTGAGTCGCGGCACGGCCCCACCCCAACCCCTCCCCTCCCCTGAAGGGGAGGGGCTTTAGATTAGCTCAAACGTGATGCGACAGCCCGAACAGCGTCAGCATCAGCCAGTACAGCCCGCCCGACAGCGCCATTGCCGCGGGCAGCGTCAGCACCCACGCCAGCGCCATGTTGCGGAGCGTCGTGATCTGCAGCCCGGCGCCATTCGCCACCGAGGCACCCGCCACGCCGCTCGTCAGGATGTGCGTCGTCGACACCGGCACAGCGATGAAATCCGCCCCGGCGATCGTCGCCGCAGCGACGATTTCGGCAGCGGCACCCATGCCGTACGTCAGATGCGTCTTGCCGATCCGCTCGCCGACGGTGACGACGATCCGCTTCCAGCCGATCATCGTGCCGAGCCCGAGCGCGATCGCGACGATGATCTTCACCCAATACGGGATGTAGCGCGTGCCATGCTCGAGATTGGTCGCATAGCTGTTGATCGATTTCAGCTCGGCTGGCGCGAAGGTCTTGGCCGCCTTGTCCTTGTCCTTGACCGCGAGCTTGATCGTATCGAGCGCGAGATACATGTCGTTGCGCAAATTGGGCGTCGCCGCGGCCGGCACCTTCTGCAGCGTGCCATAGCCCTCGATGCGCTGGCTGACGTCGCGTGACAGCGTATCGATCGCGCCGAACACCTGCGGCGACAGCACCTCGCGCACGCGCAGCGCCTTGGTCAGCGTCGTGCGCGCCGCGTCCACCGTCCCGTCCGGAGCATCGCCAGCATGCGCGCGGAATGCGCCGGCGGCCTGGTTGGCGGTCTGGACGAAGGCGGGCATGTCGCGCTCGGGCATCGTGCGATTGAGCGCATAGGCGGTCGGCGCGCAGCCGATCAGGATGAGCATGATGAGGCCCATGCCCTTCTGCCCGTCATTGCTGCCGTGGAAGAAACTCACCGCGGTGCACGTGCCGATCAGCAGCGCACGGATCCCCGGCGGCGGCGGCGTCTGGCCCTCGGGCTCGGCATACAACTTGGGGTTCCGGATGACGCGCTTCATCAGCCACAGCAGCGCGAGCGCACCGGCAAAGCCCATCAGCGGGCTGAAGAACAGCCCCTTGAAGACGTTGAGCGCTTGCGACCAATCGACCCCCGACGTGCCGCCGGTGTTCGCGGCGATCAACTGGTTGGCGAAGCCGACGCCGAGCACCGAGCCGATCAGAGCATGGCTCGACGAATTGGGAAGCCCGACATACCAGGTGCCGAGGTTCCACAGCACCGCGGCGAACAGCAGCGCGAAGATCATCGCGAACCCGGCGTTGCTGCCGACATGCAGGATCAGGTCGACCGGCAGCAGCGTGACGATCGTATAAGCGACCGCCCCGCTCGACAGCAGCACGCCGAGCAGATTGCAGCATCCCGACCACACCACCGCAACGGGTGCGGGGAGCGAGTGGGTATAGATGACGGTGGCGACGGCATTGGCAGTGTCGTGGAAGCCGTTGACGAATTCGAACCCCAGCGCGATCAGCAGCGCGAGCCCGAGAAACGCGAAGGTGCCGAGCGCCAGCCCCTCGCCGACGTTCGCGGTGTCGGTGAAGATGCTGTACGCGGCATAGGCGATCCCGGCGAACAGCACGCCGAAGAAGATCCAGCGCCCCGCGGGATGCAGTTTATGGTCGAGCCGTGGCCCATGCGATGCGTCCGTCGCCGATTCGGGGGACGCGAGAAAGGTGGTCGCCATGTCATCTATGGCCTTCGCTGGGTTCTGTTACGGTATGATGACAGTGCGCGGCTCGCGTGCCGCATCGGTGCCGCCGAGTCGGGAGCCAGCGCCCGGAAAATCGCGCTATTTCAAGCAACGGTCGGCTCGTAGCCCGGCGCGACCTCGAGGATTCACCGCGAGCGTCGACTCCGCGAGGCGATGCCTAGCCCATGGCGTAATGCGATTTGCGTGTCGCGCCGCCGCGCTCTAAAGCGTTTCGACGCGACCGGGGGGCGCAGGAGAGATTTGGGTGGGCACGGCTTTTATCGCGACGGCGCAAGTCGATACTGCCGAGCCTCCGCTGATCGCTCCCCCCCCTGCCCCGTTCCAGCATCCACCGATTGCTGGCCCGCTGCGGATCCTCACCTATCTCTACAGTTTCGCGCCAGGCGGCGTCGAACGCGTCGCGGCACGGCTCCACGCGGCATGGAGCATGCGTGGTTTCGACGCGCAGGTGGTGCTCGCCGACGCCCGCGTCGCGCCACCGCAACCGTTGCGCGCGACGCGACAAGTCGGCGTTCGACCGGCGGCCGGCCAGCTCGCCGGGTTCGTCGCACTCGCGCGCGGGCTTCCCGCGATGATCGGGGTGGACCGTCCCGACATCCTGTTCTGCGCGGGCAATACCTATACCGCGCTCGCGGTCGTGCTGCGGTTGCTGCTCGGGCGGAAATGCCCGCCGATCGTCGCGAAGATCAGCAACTGCCTCGAGCGCCCCGACATGTCGCCGCCGGTGCGCGCATTCTACCGCACCTGGCTGCGCATCCAGGGGCGCTACATCGACCATTTCGTTGCGATGGCGCCCGCGATGCGCGACGAAATCGCGCAGCGGACCGGGGTCGCGGTCGACCGGATCAGCGTCATCCCCGATCCGGCATTGTGCGCGGACGATCTCGCCCGGCTCGCCGCCGCGCGCGATGCGGCATCGCGCGGTCGCCCCGGCCGCCATTATGTCGCGGTCGGTCGGCTTGCACCGCAGAAGAATTTCGCGCTGCTGCTCGAGGCGTTCGCGCGCGTCGTGACGCCGGGTGATACGCTGACGCTCCTCGGCGAGGGCCTCGAACGCGCGAGCCTCGAACGACTCGCGGCGTCGCTCGGGATTGCCGACGCGGTGCACATGCCGGGGCATACCGACCCGCTCGACCAGTGGCTGGCGCAGGCCGACGTGTTCGTGCTGTCCTCGACCTATGAGGGGGTCCCAGCCGTGCTGATCGAGGCGCTGGCCGCCGGCTTGCCGATCGTCGCGACCGATTGCTGCGTCAGCATGCGCGATCTGCTGGATCACGGTGCCTTCGGCGCGATCGTGCCGAAGGGCGATTGCGCGGCACTGGCGCGCGCCATGACGACGATCGCGCTCGACGATCGCGCAGTCGTCACGGCCCGGCGCGCCGCCGCCGCGGCGTTCACCGTCGAACATGCCGCCGACGCCTATCTCGACGTCATGCACACGCTCGCCGCACCGCGCCGCGCGCTGGTGGCGGGCAGGATCGACGCGACCGCGCTCGCCGCCGAATAAGCGGAAGCGCTTGCCCGCGGGCGTACCGTTCCCTACCTGTTCACCGATGAGTCTCCCCGCCCCTACCGATCAGGATCCGCCCTATCTGCGCGGCCTCAACGCGCCACAGCGCGACGCCGTGCTCACCACCGAGGGCCCCGTGCTCGTCCTCGCCGGCGCGGGCACCGGCAAGACCGCCGCGCTCACCGCGCGGCTCGCGCACCTGCTCAACACGCGCAAAGCGTGGCCGAGCGAGATCCTCAGCGTCACCTTCACCAACAAGGCCGCGCGCGAAATGCGCCACCGCGTCGGCATGCTCGTCGGCGACGTGGTCGAGGGGATGCCGTGGCTCGGCACCTTCCACGCGATCGGCGCGAAGATGCTGCGCCGCCATGCCGAGCTGGTCGGGCTGCAAAGCAATTTCACGATCCTCGACACCGACGACCAGCTGCGCCTGCTGAAACAGCTGATCCAGGCCGCCGATCTCGACGAGAAGCGCTGGCCCGCGCGCTCGCTCGCCGGGCTGATCGACGGCTGGAAGAACAAGGGCCTCGTCCCAGCGCAGATCGATGCCGGCGAGAGCGAACTCTACGCCAATGGCCGCGGGCAGGAACTCTATGCCGCCTATCAGGCACGCCTCGTGGCGCTCAACGCCTGCGATTTCGGCGACCTGCTGCTCCACATGCTCGTCATCCTGCAGCGCGACCGCGACGTGCTCGCCGATTACCAGCGCCGTTTCAAATACATCATGGTCGACGAGTATCAGGACACCAACAGCGTCCAATATCTCTGGCTTCGACTGCTCGCGCAGGAGCGCAAGAACATCGCCTGCGTCGGCGACGACGACCAGTCGATCTATTCGTGGCGCGGCGCGCAAGTCGAGAATATCCTCAAGTTCGAAAAGGATTTCCCGGGCGCCAAGATCATCCGGCTCGAGCAGAATTACCGCAGCACGCCGCACATCCTCGGCGCCGCCTCGGGCGTGATCGCCAACAATAGCGGCCGCCTCGGCAAGCAACTCTGGACCGAGCTCGACGCGGGCGAGAAGGTCAAGGTGCTCGGCGTGTGGGACGGCCCCGAGGAAGCGCGCCGCGTCGGCGAAGAAATCGACAGCGTGCAACGCGGTGGCAAGTCGCTCGACGAGATCGCCATCCTGGTGCGCGCGCAGCACCAGACGCGCGAGTTCGAGGACCGCTTCATCGCGACCGGCATCAACTACCGCATCGTCGGCGGCTTCCGCTTCTACGAACGCGCCGAGATTCGTGACGCGCTTGCCTATCTGCGCGTCGTCGCGCAACCGGCGGACGATCTCGCCTTCGACCGCATCGTCAACGTCCCCAAGCGCGGCCTTGGCGACAAGGCGGTCGCCAAGATCCACCAGCTCGCGCGCGCGCAGAACGCCCCGCTCGTCACCGCCGCCGCGCGGCTGCTCGATACCGACGAACTGAGCGGCGCCGCGCGCAAATCGCTCGGCAATCTCGTGATCGACATGGCGCGGTGGCGCGCGCAGGTGACCGAGCTGCCGCATGGCGAACTCGCGCGGATCATCCTCGACGAAAGCGGCTATACCGCCGCGCTCCAGGCTGAGAAATCGGTCGAGGCGGCGGGGCGCCTCGAGAACCTCACCGAACTCGTCCGCGCGATGGAGGAATATGAGACGCTCGGCGCCTTCCTCGAACACGTCAGCCTCGTGATGGACAATGAGGCTGCGGCCGAGGAGCCCAAGGTCACGATCATGACGATCCACGCCGCCAAGGGCCTCGAATACGACACGGTCTTCCTGGTCGGCTGGGAGGAAGGGCTGTTCCCCTCGCAGCGCTCGCTCGACGAGGGCGGCACCAAGAGCCTCGAGGAGGAGCGCCGGCTCGCCTATGTCGCGATCACGCGCGCACGGCGCCGCGCGATCATCCTCCACGCCGCCAACCGCCGCATCTACGGCCAGTGGACGAGCAGCATCCCGAGCCGCTTCGTCGGCGAGCTCCCGCCCGAGCATATCGAGGCCGAGTCGAGCATGGCGGGCGGCGAGAGCCTGTGGCGTGCCAATTGGTCCGAACGCGCCGACCCGTTTGCCGACGTCGCGCGCGGTACCGGCCGCGGCCCCGGCTGGCAGCGCGCGGCGGGCGTCGATTCCGCCAAGCCCGGCGGTGGCTACACGAACCGGACTTTCACGCGCGAGCCAAGCCGCGTCCAGGAATCGCGCGCTTCGGCGGTGAGCCTCGGCAACAAGGGCCGCGCCGACGTCTCGGTCGGGATGCGCGTGTTCCACCAGAAGTTCGGCTATGGCGCGATCGCCGAGATCGAGGGCAACAAGCTCGAGATCGACTTCGAGAGCGCCGGGCGCAAACGCGTGATGGATACGTTCGTGACGGTAGAGGCGTAGCCGCGACCGCAATCGTCGCCCCGGCGCCGGCCGGGGCCGCCAGGTCGGGCGCGAGACGCGAAGACGCTGTAAAGCGAGGAGACCGGACACCACCGGCGCGCTATCGCACTGCGCGGTACGGCTCGCCGAGCCCGCGTCCGCGCAACGCGTCTTACCAGCGCCTAGCGCCCTACCACGCGCACCGGCACCATCACGTTGCACAGATCCGTCGCACCCGCGGGCACCGTGAAGAACGGCCCGCCGCGATTGGCCCGCGCCTCTAGCGTCGCGGCGAAGACCGGCGCATCGGGGCGCAGATATTCAAACGCCGGGCGTTCCGCCGCGGGCAGATCGGCCGCGATCGCAATCCGCTTGATCGGCACGCGTTGCTTTGGGTCCTCGTACAGCCCGAGCCCCCCGCCCGTCCCGCGCGGCAAGGCCGAGAGCGCCGCCATCCCGTCGATCACGCGCCCGACCAGCGCGATATTGCGGTCGAGATGGCGCGGGGCGTGCCCGATCACGGTATAGAGATCGCCCCCCGTCCCGGTATCGGGCGCAAGGTCGCGCGCGACGCCGACCATCCCGTAGCAATGCGGCAACCACTGCCGCGCACCATCGCCCGCGACCGCCCAGCCGCTTGGGGTAAAGCCGGTCCGGGTGGCATAGGCATCGCGATACGGATTGTCGACGGCGACGCCGTGCGCACCCCACGCCCATTCATATTCGGCCGGCGGCTTGGGGACGATCCCGGCGGCAGGCGGCTTCTTCTCGGTCGCATCGCCCCATTGCGTGACGTAATTGTCCTGGACGCGGTAGACGGTCGCGTCCTTCCACCAGCCGCTCCGCGCGATCGTGCGGATATTGGCGACGTGTACCGGGGCAAAAGCGGGGGCGAGCCAAATCATGCTGCGACGTCCGTCGGCAAAGTCAATCAGCAGCAGATCCTGCGGGTCGATCGCGCCCCAGGCACTCGCCGGAGCGGCGGCGGCGAGCTGCGCCGCGGTCGGCTTCGGGGCGGGCGCGGGCGCGGGGGCGGCCTGGGCGGCGGCGAGCAGGGCGAAAAGCGGGAGCAGCATCGGCATCCCGCCAACCTGCCCGCTCGGCACGGCGGCGGCAATCCCTGTCGCGCGCAGCAGAATGCTTGCACAGCGGGCAGCGACGCTCTAGGGCCACCCTCCTGTCCAGGACATGCGGAGCGGTGGCCGAGTGGTCGAAGGCGCTCGCCTGGAAAGTGAGTATACGTCAAAAGCGTATCGAGGGTTCGAATCCCTCCCGCTCCGCCAGCCAGTCATGGCAATCTAATATCCGGCGCGAACCGGGCCGAAAACGGCGCGGTTTCGCCGTGTTCGGGTCCCGTTTCATATCCCGGAGAATGATTCTCTGGCGCGTTTGCGCGAGAACGGACCGATTTTCTCCGGCTGCTATTGGCGTCGTACGGTTCGGCCGACGGACCTTACCGCCCCCCTAAGTTAAAAACTCACGCCGGCTGCCGCAAAGAGGAAGTGTCAGTCATGGGCTCGCCCGCGACACCCGTAAGGCTACAAATACAGCCCAGGAAGCTTTCGCGTTTACCCGGTGATAGATTCGCGTTTTTAGGTGGTTAAAACGCGAATCTAGAGGAAACTGGGCGATCGCCCGGTTCTTGCCTAGACCAAGTAACTGAAAGAACAGCGGGAATATCAAAAATTCCCGTAAACCTAAAACGGGAATTTGCGTACCGCCAAACCGGAACCGTGGATGCCGTCGGATCGGTATGACGCAGCACCGGTCCGGCTCCGGCCACGGGGATGAAGGGGCCCCGCGCCGCGCTTGCCATCGCATGCAAAAATGGTACGACTGGCCTTGTCGAGAGGGCTTGGCACGGTGAGATCCGTGCCGAGCACGATCGGCGTTGGTCGTGCTTGGTCCGGTCTCACCTTAACTGACCCCGCGAGGGGTCTTTGTAGGTGAATGACGATGACGAAGCCCCGAACGACTAAAGCTGGTAAGCCCCCCGTCCCCAACCTCGGCCCGCTTGAAACGGTACCGACAGCACTCCTCAAATCCTATGCGCGCAATGCGCGAAAACATAACGAGCGTCAGGTCGCTCTGATCGCTCAGTCACTGGAGACATTCGGGTTCAACAACCCGATCATCGCGGAAGAGGACGGTACGATCATCGCCGGGCATGGCCGATGGGAAGCAGCAAAGCTGCTTGACCTCGAACATGTGCCGGTTCTTCGTGTCCGCCATCTCACCCCTGACAAGATCCGGGCGTATCGGCTCGCGGACAACCGGTTGGCGGAGCTTGCCGGCTGGGACGATGAGATGCTGGTCGTCGAACTCGGAGAGCTGACGACGATCGATCTGGGGTTCAGCATCGAGACGGTCGGCTGGACCTTTCCCGAAATCGACGTGATGCTCGATCCGCCCGAGGCGTCAGACGCGGAAGGTCCGAGCGACGGCATCGATAACGACATTCCGGAACCCCCGACGACACCGGTCAGTCGGCTGGGTGATCTGTGGCAGATGGCAGATCATCGGCTGCTTGTCGGCTCTTCGCTCGAGCCGTCGAGCTATGCCGTTCTAATGGCAGGTGCGGCCGCCACGATGGTATTCCAGGATGCGCCATACAACGTGAAGATCAACGGCCACGTGAGCGGGCTTGGCAAGGTAAAGCATGCCGAGTTCGCGATGGCGTCGGGGGAGATGTCAGCGCTCCAGTTCCGTGACTTTCTGGCGGCTAACATGAAGGCGCTTTTGCCGCATCTGGTTGACGGCGCGATCTTGGCGATGTGCATGGATTGGAGAGGACTCCTTGCACTGCAGCTTGCGATGGAAGAGGCCAAACTGGATCTCATCAACCTTGCCGTCTGGGTAAAGACGAACGCTGGCATGGGAAGCTTGCTCCGCTCGCAGCACGAGCTGGTCGCGATCGCCAAACACGGCAAGGCCTCGCACATCAACAATGTCCAGTTGGGCAAAAACAAGCGCTACCGCACGAATGTATGGCGCTACCCTGGCGTCAACAGCTTCGGGCGCGGCCGGATGGATCAGCTCGTCGCCCATCCAACTCCAAAGCCGGTCCCGCTTGTCGCGGATGCGATCCGCGATGTCACCAACCGCGGACACATCGTGCTCGATACGTTCATGGGGTCGGGCACGACCTTGCTTGCAGCCGAGCGTACAGGCCGCATCGCCTACGGCATCGACATCGATCCCGGCTATGTCGATGTCTCCATCGACCGCTGGCAAAAATTGACCAGGGGCGAAGCGCGTCTGGACGCGACCGGCGAGACGTTCGAAGAGGTCAAGGCTCGTAGGCTGGTGGAAGCCAAGCCTACTGTTGACAATGAAATTCGTCCTTAGACCTTTGTTATTAAACAATATTATCTCGTTTTTCGTTTGACCGACATTGTATGATTTGACAATGGAGCACGGTCGCTCCGGTGGGGCGGCGG
The DNA here is from genome assembly GCF_014653575.1 of Sphingomonas glacialis. Lineage (GTDB taxonomy): Bacteria > Pseudomonadota > Alphaproteobacteria > Sphingomonadales > Sphingomonadaceae > Sphingomonas > Sphingomonas glacialis. Next base: position 699,718 of record NZ_BNAQ01000001.1, read on the forward strand.
TGTTCAAACAGGCATCCGACAAGAAGCAGCGTTTGCACGATACGATACCGGACATGCTCACCAGGCATGCCCGGAACCCTTAACCGGGATCGTGTCGGCGTGCTTGTTGTTAGCGCCGGTCGGTCCTTTCGATTTTTGAAAGGTCAAGAACATGGAATCGCCAAAAGCTCCAGGGTTTGTAAACCCACCCCCGCGCAAGCGTCCGCAGCCGCCCGTAGTCGCGCCCCCGGTCACGCCGCCAGCCGATACCGACCACGAAGCCCGGCTAGCGAAAGAAGCGGCAACCGCTATCAACTTAGCCGCTACCAGTAGCGTCCCCAAGCGAGCTCACTCTTACCGACAAACCCCGCGCGCCAAGAAAGAGGAGCGTATCCTGGGCGATTATCCGGTAGGTTACTGCCGAGCGCCAGAAGCGCACCAATTCCAAATTGGCAACAAGGGGGGCCCCGGGCGTCCTCGAGGATCAAAAAGTCAAAACAGCCTGCTACGCGCTGAGTTGGATCGCAAACACACTACCAGGGAGGGAGGCAAAGTAAAAAAGACCCCTGCGCGCGACCTGATCAGCCGACTGATCGTGACAGGACCAATATCCAGCCGCAATTATAAGGATCTTGCCAGGCTCAATGCGCTCGCGCGCGATCTGTACCCCGATCCCGTGTCCGAGACTGGAATAGCCGAAGCCTATGATCCGGCGAAGGACGAGGCCGTGCTGCGAAGTTTTCTCACATCGCTTCAGCTCGGTGAAGCCAGCGCAACTGGCCTAAACCCATTGGCTGACCGCGCGACCGGTCGACCCGATCCTGGCCAATCGGCGGGTGACGACGCCTGGAATGAAGGGGATTGGGACGGGAACCCGGGGGAGGCAAGTGATGAGGATCACTAGTCAGCCCGAGGGGCAGCTCAAGGCAACGTCGCTTCAAAGTGCTGCGCTGATGCGCGGCTTTCTGGTCGCGTTCCTCCCCATCGCGTTCGGCATCCTCCATCCCGGAGAACGACCGCTGCGGATGGATTGGTATTTGCTAGCGATGTGCCAGGCATTCCAGAAGACTGCGGTCGGGCGCTCGCGGCGGCTTGTCATCAACGTGCCGCCACGCAATCTGAAATCGGTCACCGCCGCCATCTTCACTGCATGGATATTGGGACAGTCGCCCGCGCTGAAGATCATGTTTGCGACCTATGGCGATAAGCTTGGGCGCGAACATCTTGAACGCGTTCGCACCGTCATGATGCATCCGATCTACCGACGTTTGTTTCCGGCCTCGCGCTTGATGCCCGGCGGTGCAGGAGAAGGCGTTCTGCGCACGACCGCTGGCGGTGGCTGTCGGGTGGTGACCGTCGGTGGCGCGGCAACCGGATTCGGCGCCGACATCATCATCATCGATGACGCGATTAAGGCAGATGACTATGCCAGTGCAGCTCGTCGCGACGAGGTCGATCGGTTCTACCGAAGCACGCTGTTGACCCGCCTCAATAACAAGGGACGCGGCGTCATCATCTCGATCCAGCAGCGGCTCGGCGAGGACGATCTCCCGGGCAAACTCATCGAAGCCGGTGCCGAGCATCTGAGCTTGCCGGCGTATGATGACCAGGAACGGATCTACGATATCGGGTTTGGTCGGCAATATCCTCGTCCGATCGGCGAGGTGCTGCGGCCCTATGACGAGTCACGAGCCGTGCTCGATGACCTCCGTCGGAGCATGGGGCCGATGCAGTTCACGATCCAATATCTTCAGCAGGTCACAGCGCTCGGCGGTAACGTCATTCCGATCGCAAAGATGCCGCGATTCGATCTCGACGGCGTGGACCTTTCGTCGTTCTCGCTGATCGCTCAAAGCTGGGACACGGCCACAAGCGACGACCCGAATGCGGCGTATTCCGTTTGCATCACAGCTGGATATCGCGACGGCCGGTGGTACATCATTCACATCATGCGCGATCGACTGCTTTATCCGCAGCTTCTTGACATGTTTCTTTCCCTCAAAAAGCGGTTCAAGCCCGACAGGATCCTTCTGGAAGAGGCATCAAGCGGTCGACAATTGAACCAGGATCTACGTTTTCGATACGGCATCCGGGTCACTCTTGTGCGACCTGAAAACGATAAAATTACTCGCATGACCGGTCAGTTGGCGATGATCGAAGATGGCATGCTCGCGATCCCCAACGAAGCCCCGTGGCTCGATAACTTTCTGAACGAAGTTCGAAACTTTCCCACAAGCCGGTTCTTCGATCAAATCGATGCGCTGTCGCAATTTCTTGACTGGGCAAAATGGAAAGATCGCTCGCTTCGCGTTGAACGCGAGCCCGATGGACGCAGGACGCGGGTCGAGCGCACTCAGTTCGTTCGACGTCGTGGGATTCCCATGCCTTAAGGCATGGGCGCGTAGAAACAATACTGAAAGAGACCACGTTCCGCTAGCCGTATGTCGCCATCACGCGCGCAGGCGCTTCAGCGCCACAACCATCGCCATCGTATCGAGCCGACAATAGTCGAGCAGTCCGTGCCGAAGCAGTTCGCGGCGCTCGGGCGAGGTAGCGGCGTCAATCGCCTCGAGATACGCATCCTGCGCCTCAACTCCTGACCGCGCTCCGTCGAGTTGGTTGTAGTTAAGCTCAGGGGCGAGCGTTGGCAGCACGGCCTTGATCGACCAGCTGCCGCGCATGTCGCGGTGATAGTAATGCTGCCGCGATACCGGTAGCAGATCGACCAAGTGGCCGGCGAGCGCCCGCAGCGCCGTGGCGTGGCCGGGAACAGCGCTCGCCAGCTGCAACAGGCACGAGCGCTCAAACGGCGCGTTCCACGCGACCACCGCCCCGGTCATCGGCAAGCTTGCGAGCGCCGCTGCGCAAGCGGCACGCGGATCAGCACCGTCGGTCGACAGGAACTCGGTGTGCTCAAGATCGCCTTCCCCGTGATCGACGTGGGCAGAAAATTGGAACGGGATCTGCTGATAGGGGCTGGTTCCAACCCAGCGCGGGACCGCAAACGCGATCGTCTCGAAGTCGAGGAACGTCCTCGGGTAAGCCCACCCGTCGGTTTCGCAGCGAATGGCCTCCGCATCATGATACGGAACGCCGCTCACCGTCGCCGCATGGACCCGCGCGAGCAACGGCTGGGTCAGACGCTCGGCATCGACCAACAGCAGATTATCGATACCGTCTTTGGCGATCGCTCTGGCGAGAGTTTTGCCCGCCATGCCCGGCAGTAAAGTGACCGGCCACGCAGGCGCCGGCGGCAGGTCGCGATTGCAATATCCGACGAACGAGCAAACGAACGGCTCGGAACACTGTGCGCCGGGTTGGATGGCGGGCTCACATCCCGCCAAGGTCGCTACCGCGCTGGCGACGACATCGCCCCGCGCCGCAATCAGCGGTGCGAGCCCCTCCCCCGCCGGTTCGTCGATGAATAATCCCCGGTAGTCACCTTCCGTTCGCAGTACGAACGCGCGGTCGATCACGCGCACGGATGCGCGCGTGACGTTGACGCAGCAACCGTCCAGCACCCAAAGCTGGGTTGCGAGGTCGGCGCGCTGATATGGTTTGACGCTGGTGGTGCTTTTGACCTCTGCGATTTGCCAGCCGTCCCCGTCGGGAATCATCAGATCGACCCGGACTGCGACCCCCGCATGGATGAACGTTGCCTCGAACAGCGGTACGCGAATATCTCGCACAAGGGCACCAGCCGTTGCTTTAGCCGCAGCGCCCATACCAGCCGTCCCGTCGATCTCGATGCCGTCTGGGTATAGTGCGCAGGCTGCTGCCCCGACCTCGTGTCCGATGCGGAACACCCGGCGCGTGCCGTCGCTCTCCAGCGTAAGCTCGGGCATATGCACCGACAGCCACAGGCGCTTCACACATTGTTCGAAGATGGCGATCCGCGATTTTGACAGGCCCGTGCGCGGCGGTATTGGCCGTGTCGCGACGAATGACTGATCGGACAGGTCGGACAGGTGCGGCGGATCAGTCATGAAGGTTCTGTAGCCGGGGCCGGAAGCTGTTGACGAATTGGTTGGCGGCCACTCCCATCCAGCGCAGCATCCGGTCTTCTTCAGCAGCGTCCCACGGGATGGTGGAGGGAGTGACGAGCCCTACCCCTGGCACTTCGCCTCCGCCCCAGTCGGGCGCAGGGAGACCTGCCGTGATGAACTCGGCATCGATGGCATCTCGGTCTGCGAGGCACAGCTCCCACGCTGCGCCATCAAGGCTTGCAAAACGTACGTGCGCCCCGCACCGTTGGTTCGTCGAGGATCGGTAGAGGTTGACATACAACCCGTCCGGGAGAGGCACCCGGATCCAGCCGTTGCCGCCGCGCCGCGCTGGGGGCTGCGCCGGGTCGTCAAATACGGTCTCGGCGACGAACCGGTCGACGAATCCCTGCCATGAGCGGCTAGAGTCTGATGGCTCAGATACGGTCACGCGCGTACGCGCTGCCGGCGCTGGCTCGATCGCGTCTATGCTGACACCTGCCACTTCACTTCGGATAACGTGGCGCTCGATCGTCACCGTCTGCGCTAAGATGCGAGGCTGGATGATCGTCCGGGTCGTGCCGCCTTCGTCGCTCGCCCGGTATTCGGCAAACTCGATCAGCGCGAACTCGAACGCGAGACCGGGCTGCGCGCGCAGGTACTCGCCGATCCGTCGAGTGCCTTCGGTGATCCCGTCGCCTGCGATCAGCAATAGAAAACGCCCAGCCTCTAGATCGCGCGCTACGCGATCTACGAAAACCGCTTCCTCAAGCACCCCACCGGCCTCGCGCGCCAGGGCGTACAGGACGTTGCCTTGCCTGCGGGTGGCGATGGTGATCTGGCGCTGCAAATCCTCGTATCCATAGCGGCTAAGCTCGCGCGCATAGTCGAGAATCTGGCCGACCACCTCGCGCCTTGCTTGGGGGTTGCGCCAGAGCTTGCACTCAACCACAACCAACCGGCCGTGCTCATCAGCCAGCAGCACGTCGATGAACCCGACTCCTGGGACGTTGAGTTCGCGAGCTACGGTAAACAGCCGCCCATAACCCGGATCGATGTCGCGGACCGGCAGGATGGCTGGATTGTCGTAGATGAGGTCGCGCAGCGTGTGCTCGCGCCGGGCTTCGCCTTGAGGCACGCGTTCGACGATCGTCGGCGCATCGTCATCGCGTATCAGTACCAGCGTCATGGGCGCACCTCCGGTGTGGGTGCGAGTACTGTCCACCGGATGGCTTCCTCGTCGCACCTATGTCCTCTCGGGGCGACGGCAAAAGCCGGATGTTAGTAACCTGGTCAGAGATCAGGCGCATGCGCCTTTACCGTTACCGGCTGGACATGCGCGCATGCCACCCGGCCTCCGCTTACGCGGTGACCGAGTTCTCTGTTCTGAGGTTACTAAGCCCCGCCCCCGATCTCTCGGGAGCGGTGTCAGATTGCTCGCTTCGGGCGCGCAGACAAGTGGAATATCGCGAATTAGGCCGGCTTCTGCAGATTTAGCTGCTACCCCACCGGGTCGGCGCCCCGCCTCGCTGACCTCTGGTCGTTCGTGATTGGCTCCGGTACGCTGGTCACGGAGATCGACCATGACGCACTTCGGCGACTATCAGAACCTGATCTACGGAAACGGCTTGTCGGGCGTCCAACCGACCTGGCCAGTCGATTACGCCACCTTGAAAGTGCGCGCCGAGGCCGCGATGCCCCCGAGCGTGCTGAACTACGTGCAGGGCGGCTGCGGCGACGAGTTCACGCAAGATGAAAACGCTTACGCATTCCGTCACTGGGGCATGGTGCCGCGCATGATGGTCGATTGCTCGAAGCGCGACCTCTCAACGCGAGTGTTCGGTATCGAGCTGGAGAGCCCGCTTTTCATGGCGCCGATCGGCGTCACGGGCATGTGCACGCAGGACGGTCACGGCGATCTTGCCGCCGCGCGCGCCAGTGCAGCGACCGGCGTGCCGCTAATCGCGTCGACGCTGTCCAACGACCCGCTTGAGGCAGTACGCACTGCTTGCCGCGACACAGCGGCGCTTTTCCAGCTTTACACGCCGCGCGATCCCGAGCTCGCCGCCAGCTTGGTCGGGCGCGCCGAGGCGTCGGGGTTTAAGGCGATCGTCGTGACGCTTGATACGTGGGTGACCGGCTGGCGGCCGCGCGATCTCAACGTCGCGAACTTTCCGCAACTTCGCGGGCACGTGCTGCAGAACTATTTTACCGATCCCGCCTTTCGAAAGCTGCTCGCCAAGCCTCCCGAGGATGATATGCGCGCCGCGATTGGCACTTGGGCTGCAACCTTCGGTAAGGTTCTGACGTGGGATGACATGGCGTGGTTGCGGAGCCTCACCAAGCTGCCAATCGTGCTAAAAGGCATTTGCCACCCGGATGACGCGCGACGCGCGATAGATACCGGTGCCGATGGCATTTACGTGTCGAACCACGGTGGCCGCCAGGCCAATGGCGGCATCGCTGCGATCGACATGCTACCGGAGGTCGTGGCGGCGGTCGCGGGCCGCATACCCGTGCTGTTTGATAGCGGGATACGCTCGGGCAGCGATGTGATCAAAGCGATAGCGCTCGGCGCAGACTTGGTTGGGGTTGGCCGGACATACAGCTATGGCCTCGCGCTTGGTGGCGCAGACGGCTGCGCTCATGTGTTGCGCTGTCTGCTTGCTGAGGCGGACCTGCTGATGGCGGTAAACGGTTGGCCAACGCTGGCCGCCGCGCGCGAAGCTGGCGCGGAACGGACAGATCTTGCACCGCCGAGCCGATCGAGTGCGTAGGAGCTGACCGTCTGTTTTTGGGCTATTTAGGGTGGAAAGCGGCCTGTCTCCTTTGGAGCGACAACGCGAGTTAAACGGCCATTCGTTCATCGGACCGCGAATCACAGCTGAAACGTGATAGTGTCTTAGGCACTAGATGTGAGTCCGGGGCTATGTATTTCGTCAGATATGGAACAGGAGCACCAACGCGTCCTGATGGCTATCTGGCACCTGTGTCAGGATTGCGTGACGCAGGGCATCCAATGAGCAGGCCGCGGCACCCCCTGAACGGACCTACGATCGGTTCGGCATAGATCTCGTCTTGGGCCTGGATCGGAGCCATACGCGGGGACTTCATTTCATCTCTCCCTGCATCTGCAAGACGAGCAGCTCCTGGCATCCCACTTGCTGTTCTAATGCCAGTAACGCTCAGGCAACGTCATACCGACGTGATCAATCCCACAGCACGTCGCACGCAAGATATTCCCGGATTAACAAGCGTATTCGCAAACCACCGTCCTGCGAGGTTCGATAGCGATAGTTGTTGTCCTGCACGATCAACCAACCCTCCACGAACGCATCATCACCGACCAATAGCAGCCGGTTCATTGCCCGGCTGCCGACTTCCGGCCAGACTGATAATTGATAGTCGTCTCGCTCAAACGCCTCGTAATCCATCTCGTTCATCAGCGTGATCGGCGTGATGCGGACATCTACGGGTTCGTCGAGCTGTGGCTCGTTCAGTTCATACGCGGCGTGGCCCCGGGCGAGCTTCAACACGACATTCCGGACGCGGCCATGATCGATCGAGAACACGACGCCATCGTCGGTAACGGTGCGGCCTCGATCGATCTCCACCGCGAGCGCCGGATTGCCTTCCAGCGTCTTCGCGATTTTCGGTCGGGTGATTTTTCCCGGATCGCACGTTCCCGCCAGAACGCATTCAATCAGGCAGGCGAGATAGGCCTCGTCAGCGGAAAACCCGTTATTGCAGGACAGGCAAGAAGGAGTCGCCGGAAGGTCAGCGGGATACGGCTCATCGAGAAATACGCGAGACGGCGCATGATCTTGGGACTCGTTCGGACCTCCGCAGTGCACGCACCACCCCTTGTTGCGGTTATCGCCGAAACTCTGAACTTTCCTCATACGCCCCGCCTTCCGAGAAAACCCGCGATCATCGCGCTGGTCGCGTCCTGATCCCGCAAACCGCATTCCCATAAGATCATGACGCGCCAACCCAGGGCGGTCAGTTCGGTCGCGACGCGAATGTCGCGCGTCCGATTGCGCGCCACCTTCTGGCACCAATAATCGGCGTTCGTTTTCGGTTGTCGCGCCCCGCGCGCAATCGTGGCCATGCCAGAAGCATCCGTGGACGAAGATGGCGCTTCGTCGGCCCGGGAACACAAGATCGGGCGAGCCGGGCAAATCCTTCCGGTGCAACCGGAAACGGTAGCCCATCGCATGCGCAAGCCGCCTGACGATCAGCTCGGGCTTGGTGTCCTTTGAACGGACGGCGCGCATGGTGCGCGAGCGCACCTCATCAGGCGTCGTCATCGCCTTCCTCTTCAACCGAAGCCGCGCCGCCGAGCGCTTCGTAGCGCCGGTCGGTGAGCCATTGCAGCCGCTTCGCCTGCGTCACGAGCACGCGCCGCAAACCGCCTTGCACTTTTCGTTCAGAGACGACCTGTGCCAACCGGGAGATGATCAGCGCCCGCCGCGCGATCCGGAAATCCGGATGCGACCGCAACTCGAACACCCGGTCGGACACGATGCGTTGCCTGAACGATGGCGGAGGCGTGATCGCGACCGTCCCGACGGGCGGGTCTTTCTCGTTGAGGATCGCTTTGAACTGCGATGCCTGAACAGCCTGCTCAGTAATGAAGCGCTCAAGCGCGTCCAGCTGCTGCCTGGCGCCTGCATCGGTTCTTCCGATGTCCTGCAATTCAGGAAGCGGCCAGACCTCGATCTCAAACACCTCGAAGGGATCAAGGACCGACATCGCAACCGCGTCGGTGCGCTGATTGGTCAGATGTCGCCCGATGCGGGTGCGCACTCTCTCGTTCGTCTGCCCGACGTAGATCGGCTCGCCGTCATAGTCGAAGAAAGCGTAGACGCCCCATTTATAATTGCCAATCTTCCGCGTCCCGCCGGTGGCGTCGGTAAACATGCTGTCCAGATACAGCGCCAGATTTGCGCGGAGGTCCTCGGTCTCGAATGGCGGGAAATTAACGGAATCGGGGTCTCGTTCGGTCATGCCGAAACCCTATCAGACCCGGCGTAGCGGCGTCATCTCCGATTCCTGCTGCACGACCCCCGCCCTGCGGACGGTGGTCTTCCGCAAAAGCTCAGCCCCTTGGCTCGCCATATCGAAATCAACATAATTCACCTCCTCGTCCAGCCCGCCAAAGCACAGGTGGAACGCCGACAACAGCTCGACCGCCAGAAGCGGCTGCGCAGCGGCGTGCGGCGCGGCCAACGACGGGATCGCCGCCGGGAACAGGTAGATGCAGGCGGGCGGCGTCCGGAACGGGCCGACGTCCGTGAGGCGGCCCGCGTCCACCCCGAGCTTGGGGCATGGCCGGCCAAGCGTGCCGCAGACCATATCCCAGATCACCAGCCCATCGACCGGCCGATTGCTGGAGATCATTTCCGCGCTGAGCCGGGTACGAATGCCGGACCAGGCGTTGCGCCGCGGATTGGCCCCCTGGTTGGTGCAGATGCTCCAGATGACGAACTCATCGGCGTTCGCGGGCCGCTCAAAAATCGTCGTGTTGTTGCCGTCGAGGCACCCTTTCAGATCGATGATCGCGGTGCGGCCGCTCTTGAGCCTGACGACGTAATCGTTGCGATTGGCGTCTACGGTAAGATCCCAGCCCGCGATGAATTCCTCGTCCTCCATGTGGTTCAGGACATGCTGCACGAATTCCCGCTTGCCGCGCATCGTCGCCGAATACTGGCCGCGGACGCGCTCAACCGCGCCGCGAAACAGGCCGGAATTATAGAAATCCTTTTCGTCAAGGCCGTGGTCGCCCAGTTTGTGGGCTTCCATCTTAAGCACTTCTGCGAAGCGTTCAATCTGATCGCGTAAATCCAAATTTTGCTCGCAGGGGATTATGCTCACGCGGCTTGACGCATCCGCGCTGCGACGAAACCTAGCAAAGGCTCCAGCAAATGTGTGGCGAGATGACGCACAACAGGCACAGCGACTCCGTCTCCAGTAAGATGATAGGCCTCGTTGTAGTTCTTCGGCAATATATACTCGTCCGGCAAGCCCATCAGCCGCGCCGTCTCCCGCGACGACATCAGCCGCGACCGGATCGTGTTCCCCTCGATCACGAGGATCGTCTGACGGCTGGAACCGCCAGCGGGCGTCCGCAGGCAACCTGCCACATCGTCAAAGCGCACCTCGGCGCGCTGCACCTTGGCCCCGCGCTCATCCAGCCGGGTGCGCTTGTACACTCCGCCAACCATGCGCCGCTTGGCGCGCTTGGCCACCGCGACCTTCGCATGGTTAAGAGCGGACATCATGCCCAGCAGCTGTTTAGTCTCCGCAGGCGTATGCCAGTTCACGCTGGTAGGGTTTTCCTCGATCAGGTCGGCGAAAGTCGAGTTGCGATGCGGCGGCGCCGGCACGTTCCACCAGAGCCAAGCCGCCTTAGCCTTCTTCGAAATCCCCTCAGTGGCGTTGCACAGGCCGCGCGTATGAAACGGCTCGATCGGACCGGGCGCAAGCAAAGCCGGGTCGATCTCAACGTCCTCATGTACGCCGATCACGAACAGGCGGGGGCGCGATTGAGGCACGAACAGCGCGGCGTTCACGACCAGCGCGCCGTAGCGGTAGCCCGCGTCCGCGAAGGTCTGGCAGATCGCCTGAAAGTCCTTGCCGTCATGCGACGTCAGCGCGCCGCAGACGTTTTCCAGCACAATCAGCTTAGGCGCGCGCTCGTCCGCGATCAGGCCCTTAACGACGTCCCAGAAGGGATAAAAGGTGCCTGAGCGCTCGCCTTGCAGTCCCGCCCCGCCCCCCGCCAGCGACAGGTCTTGGCAGGGGAATGATCCCCACACCAAGTCCGCCACGCCCGCGAGATCAGCGGCGCCGATCTTCTTCACATCGCCAATCTTGAGTTCGCCGCCCATTCCCCAGTTGGCTTGATAGGTCATGCCCTTCTTGTGATCGAAGTCGTTCGCGAACAGGCAATTCCAGTCAGCGCCTAAACCGGCGCGCGCCATGCCGCCGCCTGCGAAGAATTCATAGAAGCTAGGCATTGCGCACCCGCCCCAGCGTCGTCGCGTCCGCAGCCTCGGCGTCGCGCGCGAGCTTTTCGTCGATCGCTTCGGCGATCCATGTGTTGCGGGATATTCTGCCTGGACGCGCGCCGCGCGCCGCATCAATGGCCTGGAAAGTCTCGCCCGACAGGCGAAGGTTGATGCGGTCCAGGTCCGCCACGTTGGTTCCGTTTGTGCTCATGGCGCCATATTGGCGCCTTTTCCGCCTTTGTCCAGCACTTTGTTCTCACCATGTTCTAAATTCTATTCGGGTACGCCGCTAGCCAAAAATTTAGCTGCGAAGATGATTTACAAGATTTCTGACCGCACCAACTGCAAAACGGCGAAAGATCAGCACGCCCACGGAACGGATGGCCCGGGCGCAGCTGGCCGCCGATAAAGCCAGAGACCGGCAACCAGGCAGGTCGAGACATACGAGGCGATCGGGAAACAGCGGCAACGGAAGCTCGACACCCGACGCAAGATTATTGCGGGTGCATTTGCGCTGGAGCATATGCTGTTCGACGGGCGCTATGCGCAGGCCCTGCGGGCGCTGATCGACGAATATGTGACCCGCGATCAGGACCGGGCGTTGTTCGATCTGCCGCCGCTGCCGGACGACGACCAGCGCCGGGTCAATCCGCCGCGTGCCTATTAAGAGCGAACTTAAGCCCCCGCCTTACAACGGCAGGGTGACAAACCGCGATGCGCCGCCATCACCCTACCCGACTGGGACGCTGTTAAGCCGCCGCTTTAGTTGAGAATACGCACGGCTCGGCGTCCGTAGGCGCGGCAAATACCGGCCACCAGAAATGATGCTGCGTCCAACCTCGTTCACGCCCTCCCTGCTGCTGTAGAAGCACCAACGCGGGTTTAGACCGCGGCTCGTCCAAGACTTTCCGCCGAAGCGCCGTACCGAGGATCGACCGTCCAGACTTGTCGCCCGATCCGCTGCGAGACAGGTTTCGGCCTGTCTCGGCCAACACCAGCAACGTGCCATCGCCGTCTTCGTCAATGTCGGCGTAATAGTCGATCAAGGCGCGCATCGCGTCCCACTCGAAGTCCACCGAGTCAAATTCCATGCTATCTTCAATCGCGTCGATAATGGCGCGAGCGGCCTTCTTGTCGATCTTGATGAATTCGCCCGTATCGCGCCATTCAGGCTTAATCAGCTTTTCGAGAAGAGCTTGCACCGCCGTCATCGCCCTCCCGCCCTTAGTCTGAAAATCGGTCGGAAGAAGCATGTCGTCCGCAGACACCGCAACGACGTCGCTGAGCGCTATTTTGTTGGGCGCGCAAGGCCTAATCCGACTCGCAGCGTCAGTCTGGATGAAAACGACGCCCTTATCGTTGGCGCCGGTTTCAAACGCCCGTCTTAGCGCATTTTCCAGCGTGTTTATGGTGTAGAGCCGATCGTACACGGCGCGAGAGGTATAAAAGCGCGTGACGGCGAGATCCCGCAAATCACGATTCCCGTACATGCGGGAATGCTGCAACACGGTGTCCGCCTGCATCGTTTTTGGGTTACGCCCATAGTAAAATGAAATCAGGTTCGGAATCGTGATGCCGCGATCCAGAATATTGCCGCCCACCCAGATGTTGTAAGGCGTCCGAAGCTTAAGCTCGGCGTTGGCGTCGAGCAGCGCCATGACGTCTCCATCCGAATTGACTTTCTCGACAACGACATCGTCGCTCTGCAACGCGTCAATGAAGGCGTCGAACGCCTCATCGCGAGGCGGCATTCGCCCTTTATCGTTGGCGACCGACACCGCCAGATCATCATAAGCCGCATCGAACATCGGCCGTAGGCGCGCGGGATCGCTTTCGGCTGCTTTAACGGTCGCTTCGAAAATCCAATCAATCACCTGATCCTGCCACGCATGCGCTGCGCGCTGAATGTCATTATGGATGACCATCGCATATTTTTTTGTTTTGACGCCGGTCTCACGCTGCTGCCATTGCCGCACGCCCGCCGCCACCACAAATGTCGTGATCGCTCGCCGTAGCCCCTCAGTATTATCGCTCTCAAGAACGTTGTTCAGATTGATGCGTCGCTTGTCCGGTCGGCGCAGCGCGTCCTGCTCATCCTCAGAGACTTCAACGATCAATTTCGTGCAGGGATCACTGTCATCGAAAGCGCCAAAATACTGATCACCACCGACGTAGCCGCCGTGGATCGGCAGTAGCTCGGTGAAAGCGGGACGCTTGGGCTTAAAGACGTAACTCCCCCCGTCGGACGTCTCCTCGTAGCCTTTCGGCTGAAGATAAAGAGAATAAGGCGTAGCAGTGACCTGAAGAAACGCGACGCCCCGGCTCATTGCGCGGAGTTGGTCGATTTGATCCGCGATCGTACCCTGCGTCACGACCGTTTCGCCCTTTTTCTTGACGAACCGCACGCTCGCCAAATCGGCCTCATCATCGACGATAAGGACTCTACGGTTCTGAAGGCCGTCATGAGCACCCATAAAGGCGATCAGTCGCTCCATATTTTTTGCCTGTTTTTTAGCGACAACGACGATCTTTCGCCGCAGTTCGCTCCGGGTCAACTTGCCCGGCAAGTTCATGATATCAAGCACCAGAAATTCGTCGTCTTCGATAAATTCTGCGAAATCGACGCTCAAGCGCCTCACGGTCTGCGCCGATAGCGTCTTGGTTCCCTTCGTCAGCACCAGGGCGATGTCGTACCCGCTGTCAAACGCCTTTGCGATCACGCCTACGAAACCACGGGTTTTGCCAGACTGGATTTTACCCAGCAGCATGCCTGGGCTGTCCCCGGTGGTGGTGTTATCTTGCAGTCGATCAACGATATTCTCGATGCACGCCGCGAGCTGATCGTCGTCGTTACGGTTGATTTTTAAGCGCGAGTAATAGGAGGACTCGTCTTTAAGAGCACCGAGCTTTCGGTTGTTACGCTTCAGCCACGCGCGAACCTGCGACTTTCGAAACACCGGACCAGAGGCAAGTTCCGTGAGCGGCAATGGAAAATCAGCCGAGCGTGAACGCCAGTTCGTCACCGCCTGACTGGAAACTCCAGACATTACGGCAATCTCGTTGATCCCTACCAGCTCATGTTCCATTACAGCCTCCTGTGTAAGATGCACACACCGTGTACGATACACACAGAAGAGTCAACGGTGCTGATCGCGCTGCGCCCTTAACGGGCGGATGCTCGTGCGACCCCGGATCGGCGCCGCAAGGGCACCGATCCGGGGTCGCACCCGCAAGAGGTGTTCGCGAACCGGTGAACGGCTCGCGCCCATCGGGACTGTCCTGCTAGGCTAGGCTAGGCATGGTCATCATCCTCGTAGGCGACGGGTGCCGGACGCCTGCGCGCTTAGCCTGGCGCAAGTTAATCAAGGCCGCGTGCAACGGATTCTCGATATGCGCCGCATGGAATTTCTGGATCATCTCGACGCTGGTGCGGCAGTGCTTGGGTCAGCGCCGAGGCGCTGGCGCGGCTCTCGACCAGGTATTGTCGTTCCTCCGTGGTGGCCCGAACGTCCGGATCTGACAGGAGCCGCCGATCAAGCGTCACTAGGTACTTGGGCGGCAGCCGCCTGCTCTCGGTCAGTCTGTCTGCGGACTTATCCCGAGACGTCCAAATCCCGTTTTTCCAAGCGAGCAGCAATTCGCAAAACTCAATCGGGAACAGATCGAGATTACCGCTCGGTCGGCGATGGCGACACCCGGTCACATCTGCCCGCCGCGCTTCTGCGACAGCGGCCGGAGCATTCCCTCGACGCTCGGTTGCAGCGTCACCGTGCACGGGTGCGCCGATACTTCTGGCAAGGCCGTCTGCGATCGTTAGGTTCGGGTCGATTAATGGCCAGGAGCAATCATGCGTCTCAATCCCCAGCACTTCACCGTCGCCAAGCTGATGCAGAGCAGGCTTTTCCGTATCCCCGACTACCAGCGCGCATATTCCTGGCAGAAGCGGCAGCGCACTGATCTTTTCGAGGACATCAGGGAGGTGCACCGGACTGGTCGCGATCACTTCATGGCGACCGTCGTCGGACTGGCACGGGACACGCGAATGATAGATGCCGACGAGTTCGGCGTTGTTGAACTCGTCGATGGGCAGCAGCGCATCACAACGCTCATCATCCTCATCAAGGCGATCGAGAAGGCGCTAGACGCCGCCGATCAGACAGAGGGCAAGATAAGCGACGATCTCAGAAGGCTGTTGGTCAAGGGAGACGATCACAACCTCGTGCTCCTACAGACCAACCACGACAGCAGCGACGTGTTCGCGAGCTACGTCAGGGACGGCAACATCAGACAGGACGCAATCGTCACGGCCGCCGACGAGAACGTCATCGATGCAGCGGTGGAGTGCGAGGCGTTCGTCGCCAAGTGGACCGAGATCGGTACGCTGGTCGAACTGGTCGCGACGATCCGTCACAAGCTATCGATGATCTACCACGAACTCGATGACGAAGGCACGGTGTACAGGGTCTTCGAGGTCCTCAACAGCCGCGGTCTGGACGTCCGGTGGATCGACAAGACGAAGAGCCAGCTCATGGCGTCGATCTACGAATACGTGGAGAAGGGATCGAGAGCGGATGGGCTGCATGAGATGCAGACCATCTGGAAGGACGTCTATCGCCGGCTCGGCCTCGACGATGATCTCGGAGACGAGGCGCTTCGGTTCGCGGGTACTTGGTCGGACGATGCTCGTCCGAACCGTGTCCTCAGCGAACAAGATGCGTCGGCGGCCTTACTGAAGGCTGCCGGGACCAAGCTGGCGACGATTGTGAAGGCGGCAGCTTGGCTAAAGGTGGTGGTCGCAAAGGTGGTGGACCTGCACAACGATCAGCGCCGAGCGGCCGTGACCCGCATCGGGCAGGCTCGGTTCCTTGCCATCGCCATCATGCTTCGGGAATTTGACGAGAAGACCGAAGCGATGCTGCTTGGTGCGTGGGAACGGGTCACGTTCAGGATCTTCACTCTGGCCGGCAAGGACAGCCGGACCAAGGTCGGCGAGTACATCCGTCTGGGCTACGATGTTTTAAAGAACGAGATGGGCGCGGACGAGATACTGGAGGCGCTCGGCGGTCTGGCTGAAGGCTTTGACATTGATGACATCATCGATGAGGGCACTTGGGACGAGTGGTATGGGGGCTACAATGAGGAGGTTCGGTACCTACTTTTCCGTTACGAGGAACATCTCGCATCCACCAGCGGCGTGAAGATCAATGACTCCCAGTGGGCGAAGGTCTGGGCGGCCGACCCGGCCAAGTCTATCGAGCACATCATGCCGCAGAGTTCCGGGAAGGGATATGTACACGGGCTTGGCAATCTGACGATGCTTCCGCCGGGCGTGAACTCGTCGCTGAAGGACAAGCCCCCCGAAGACAAGGCATTGCGCTACGTCGAATGCGGGATGAACGCGACTATGGCCGTTGGTCGTGAAATCGAAGCTGGTCTGAAATGGAACAAGGAAGCGGTGCAGGACCGTGCCGCCAAAATCGAAGTATTCGTGCGGGCTGAGTGGGGAGACTGATCAGCGGTACTCCCATCGATAACTGATGAAATAAGCCCATCCCGTGCATTTTCAACCATGGGTGGGCTGGATAGGTCGGACCGGCCTTTGAAGTAGGTTACAGCGAAACCTGGTCTTTGGTCAGGTGTCGTACGTGGTTCCATGAGTTTGTGTGCCAACGTCGGATTCCGCCAGGGCGCCCACCACGCTTCGAGCAGGTGACGCGTCAGTCGATCCGATGCGTAGCTGATGGCCATCTCTACCCCCTCACCGACCACCGGTTCAACCTGAACGAATGGCAAAAGGTGGGGAGACTGGACACGGGCGTGAATGTCCGGGACTGTGAAGGATATCGGATGCCGGCAGGCGTACGATATCCTCCAAAGCAGGAAGCCGCGGGCAGCACGCGGTGCCTATGGGTTTTTCGGTTTTCGCCCTGCCGCGCGGGAGCGGGAGCGGCATGTGGGAAGCGCATGGGCGGGTCGGGACGTGGGGCGCAGGGGCGACGTGCCGCGTAGCTGGTGACCAGGGTCGGGGCTTGAGATCGGCGCCGGCTCGGCTGACGTTGTCGCCAACGCGAGCGGTATCGCCGCCGGAAGCACAGGACTTTCGGAGCGCGGTTGGGGCGAGCCATGCCGGGTCATGACGCGGTGGTTCCGGTCGATGCGGTGGAGTGTGGCGGTGCGCGCGGTTGGCGCCAGCGCTCGAAGGCCTCGATGACGACCATGGGCCCGCCGCAGCACGGGCATGGCGGACGGAGATCGGTCGGTTCGTCGGGCGCGTCACTGGGCGGCGGCGCGACGCCGAGCAACCGTCGGGCATGTTCGAGATGCGCCTTGCGGGTGGCAGCGGCGAGCAGGCCGTAGTGGCGGATGCGGTGGAACCCGCGCTGCAGGACATGCAGCAGGAAGCGGCGGATGAACTCGTCCGTCGCGAGCGTCATCACCTGCTGCCGGTCGGCGTCGGCGCGGCGATAGTCTTTGTAGCGCATGGTGACGCCGGCCTCGTCGAAGGCGAGCAGGCGACTGTTCGAGATCGCTACGCGGTGGGTGTAGCGCGACAGATAGGCGAGCACCGCCTGCGGCCCGGCGAACGGCGGTTTGGCGTAGACGACCCAGTTCTTTTTGCGGACCGGCGACAGGTGCCGCAGGAACGCGCGGTGATCGGCCAGGTGGCCGAGGGCACCGAAGAAGGCGAGCCGCCCCGCCGCGTGCAGCGCCATCAGCCGGGTCACGAACAGGCGGCGGAACAGCTTGCCCAGCACCTTGACCGGCAGCAGGAACGCGGGTCGCGAGGATATCCAGCGCGATCCGTCCCGCGCGATGCCGCCGCCCGGCACGATCATGTGGACATGCGGATGATGGGTCAGCGCCGACCCCCAGGTATGCAGCACCGCGGTGATACCGATGCGCGCGCCGAGGTGCTTCGGGTCGGCGGCGATCGTCAACATCGTCTCGGACGCTGCCTTGAACAGCAAATCGTAGAGCAGCGCCTTGTTGTGGAAGGCGATGTCGGCGACCTCGGCGGGCAGCGTGAACACGACGTGGAAGTATCCCACGGGCAGCAGGTCGGCCTCGCGCTCGGCGAGCCAGGCGCGCGCGGCGGCACTCTGGCACCGGGGACAATGCCGGTTACGACAACTGTTATAGGCCACCCGCCAATGCCCGCAGTCGGTGCAGGCTTCGACGTGCCCACCCATGACGGAGGTGCGGCAATGCTCGATCGCCGACATCACCTTGAGCTGGTGCAGGCTCAGGTGCCCGGCATGGCTTGCCCGATATGCAGGCCCCGCGCTGCGGAAGATGTCTGCGACCTCGAGTGCGGCGCGCACCCGCTCAACCCGCGGGGGTCTTGCCCTCCATCAGTGCCATCAGCCGATCGAGCGGACTGGTGACCGCGCGGATCGTACGGGTCGCGACCTTGGTGTAGAGCGCGGTCGTCTCGAGCTTGCTGTGGCCCAGCAACACCTGGATCACGCGGATATCGACGTCCTGTTCGAGCAGGTGCGTGGCGAAGCTGTGCCGCAGCGTGTGCGGGCTGACGCGCTTGCGGATCCCCGCCGCCTCAGCCGCCTCGCAGACCGCGCGGTGAAGCTGCCGCGTCGAGATCGGATCGGTGTAGCTGCGCCCTGGGAACAACCAGCCATGCGGCAGCAGGACGCTGCGCCGCTTGCCCTCGCGCCACCACAGCCGCAGCAGCTCGAGCAGTTGCGGCGACAGCATGGCGTTGCGGTCCTTGCGGCCTTTGCCCTCCTCGATTCGGATCAGCATGCGCTTGCTGTCGATACTGTCGGCCTTGAGATACGCCACCTCCGACTCGCGCAGGCCCGCGCCATAGGCCACACCCAGTGCCGCGCGATACTTGATGCCCGGTGCCGCTTCGAGCAGCTTGGCCACCTCGTCGACACTCAGCACGTCGGGCAGCTTCCTGGGACGACGCGCCAGCACCAGCCGCCGCGACAGATCGGGCCGCTCGAGTGTCACCTCGAACAGGAAGCGCAGCGCTGACACCGTGGCGTTGATAACGGACTCGCTAACGCCGTGCTCGCGCTGATGAAGCTGGAAGCGCCGCACGTCCTCTGCGGTCGCGGTGTCGGGCGAACGCCCGAGGAAGGCCGCAAAGGCGCGGTCGTGACGGACATAGTCGTGCTGGGTCCGCGCACGCATCGCGCGCATCGCCATGTCGTCGAGCATGCGCTGACGCAGCGGGGTGACGGGTGGGTCGATCGAGTAAGTCGCCATGATGAGTTCCTCTCGTTGAAGGAACTCCATCGTCCGCCACCGCCTCCGAAGGGCCAAACCTCAGCGCCGGCGCGCTACCTCACCGCCAACACCACTGCCGCGCAGCGGCTTCGTGCACTGAATCAAGGTGACCCCAGCCGTTCGCAACCGTTCGTCATGCCAATGTCAGTGGTCCCGTTTGGCGCCGGGCGTAGCTGGGCCGGCGCGACATTGCGCGTCAGTAACCTGCTCCATCCACTGGACTGGCGACCCGTTCAGCGACTCCTGTATCGCGATATGCGTCATCGCCTGGGTCGGGGTGGAACCGTGCCAGTGCTTGTGCTCCGGCGGGCACCACAGCACATCGCCGACCTGGAATTCGAGCGTGGGCCCGCCTTCGATCTGCGTCCAGCCGACCCCCTTCGTCACAATCAACGTCTGACCGAGACGGTGCTTATGCCAGGCGGTGCGGGCACCGGGCTTGAAATGGACAATCGCACCACGGAGCCGCAGGCCTAAATTGCAGACGTCATCGCGAAGATCGCCGGATACTGGCCCCCATCGCGTTGGGATGAGCTGATGCCCTGGAACTGGCGCCGGGCAGACGAGCAACTCATAGCCGAAGCAGCATAGGCCGCGACCTTCAGACTACGCTTACTTGATGGAAAGCGGGTCGCGCCAGAATTCATGGTAGACAAACTGCTATTTGACGCGCGACCCGGTTGTGCAGGAGTTTTTAAAAGGGAATAGTCCCGCTTGCGATCATCTACGACACGGTTAATGAGGCCGGTCACATGACGAACGCACCTTTCGCGCCGAGGATCTCGCCGATGCACTTGAACAGTTCGTCCATAACGACTGGTTTACTGAGCACTCGGTCGGCACCTAAGCGCAAGCAGCGAGCCGTGCCGGGCCCGGGGCTCTCCGCCGTAATAACGACGATCGATACTTGTGCCTTTGCGTCGCCGCGCCCGCGGATGCGCTCGATTACAGTGTAACCGTCCATGCCGGGCATTCGCAAATCAACCAAAACGCAGTCGAACTCTGTGGCGTCGAGGTGGGCAAGGCCTTCCGGACCGTTAGTGCATTCGTCAGTCAGTCCTCCGGCCACGTTTAACATATCGCTCAGGACCCGTCGGTTGAGTGCGTCGTCCTCGATGCAGAGAAAGCGCAGCTGCCTCGTCACGTCGCGCGCCCCAGCAGATTTCGACCGTCCCTTTTGGCCTGATAGAGCGCCGCATCCGCGCTTCGAAATACATCCTCTGCGCCTTCGAGGTCGATTGAGGCCACGCCACCGCTGGCCGTGACGCGGACGGGGCGCCCGTCGACCACGATTACCATCTCGGCAATGGCAACTCGTAGCCGCTCGCAGACGATCATTGCCTGATCGAGCGAAGAGTGCCGAAGGAGGACGGCGAACTCCTCGCCCCCGATTCGGCTTACGACGTCGTCGCCCCGCACAGTCGCCATTGCGATGCGTCCGAATTCACGTAGCACGCGGTCGCCCGCTTCATGTCCATAGTGGTCGTTCACATGTTTAAAGTGGTCGAAGTCGAAAATGGCGACGCACCCGAACAACGGCTGCAGCTCCGTGTTTTCGACTAGCCTCTCGAGTTCCAGCTGGAATGCTCTGCGGTTAGGAAGCTGGGTCAGGGGATCGGTCAACGCTGCGTAAAACAGTTGCGCCTCAATCACCTTGCGGTCGGATATGTCGCGAAGCACGCTGACCACGCCTTCCACGGCCCCGGCGTCGTCGCACACTGCGCGGCTGCGGGTCTCGAACCATCGTTCAGCGCCGTTTGCGGTGAGCGCTCGGTATTCGAAACTTACCATCGCGCCGCCACTCCGAAGCGTCAGAATGTGCGACTTCGCCGCCGATAGGCGATCTTCAGGCACGACGAGCAGCGCCGCGTTCTGTCCCACCAGGTCCGAAGGCTCGAACCCGCCCAGCTGCATTATGGATGGCGAAACGAAGCGGACCCGGCCATCGACGTCGAGATTGAGGATAATGTCCGTCGAGTTGTCGGCCAACATGCGATAGCGCGCCTTGCTGTCTCGCAGTTCGCGGATCAGGTTAGTGCGCCTCGCAAGGTCGGCCGAGATTGGCAGCACGGTGAGTACAGTCGCGGCGAGATAGAATTGGAGGAACTGCATGTGGTCGCCCATCGTCCCATGCAGCAGGCTGATCGGTCCCGAACCTTGCAAGGTAAGGCTACATCCGACAATGGTTAGGACGACGACCGACATGGCGGCAGTCAGCGGCCCTCCACGAAACGTTGCGAAGATCACGGTAAGGAGCGGCAGGAACAGGAGCGGCATGCTGTCCTGGGCGAAGACGGCAAAGCTCACGCCGACAACCAGAAGCAGCAGCAATGTCGTCTCCGCAGCACGCTTGCGGGTCGCCGCCGTGATCCAGTCCCGGAGATCATTTCTGAAAAGGAGCATGAATACGGGCGTGAACGTCAGCGACCCAAGCGAATGGCCCGCGAACCATCTCGCGAATGACGTAGTAATGTCTGCACCGACTATGATCGCAGCGACTGACGCACCGCCGATGCCGCTCAAGGCAGGCGCGAGCATCCCAGTTGTAACGACAAAGCCCGCCAGCCAACGCATCGACTCGAGCGGATGCTCCGGTATCTGGATATGTCTCAGCAACGTGGCGGCGATCACGGCTTCGGAGACGTTGACGATCGCCAGTGGCACTGCCGCTGTTACTCCAAGTCCGAACAGCGCGGTCACCGCCGCGCCTGAGCTTCCGCAGGCCAGAAGATGTGCGAGCCAAGCCTTCGGCCGCAGCGTTGCCAGCCTCGCGATGAGGAAAGCGGTAGCGACCCAGAGGAAGGCCACTCCGCCGTCGAAGCGGGTGGTTGAAACGGTCGCTGCTGCGGCGACGAAATAGCCGGCGGCTGTCGCGATGACAGATTTCGTAGCGATCTGTTTCGTAGCGATCTGATTTGATGTGTCACCGCCCATGCGATCGGCCTACTCCGAGAAGGTAAAGATGAGGTTCGGGGTGGGCAGCTCTTGCCTAACAGGGCGCCAAAGAATCTCGTTCGCCGCGTGCATCTACCCGACCGGGCAATCGTATCTTGGTGTCCCCGTGTCGGGGAAAATCATTCAGATGAGGCTTATGTCGGACATCAACGAATTGACCGATTACGAGCAGCTCGCGTTGGCGGAACTCGAGAAGGCCTCTCGGTCAGCAAGCGCCGCCCAACAGCGCGCCCACCTCGATCGAGCGTCCGTATCCGCAACTGTTGGCGAAAAGCAGCGAGACAAGCAGGTCGATGGGGCGCACGATGGCAGCGGTTAGCGGTCGTTCAAAAGCATCGTCGGGAGGTGAACCAACCTCCGCTGTTTAGAAGCCGAAAGCATGCCGCGAGTGACCGGTATTGGGTCGTTACTGACTGACCGGGCTCCAGCCGAATGGGTCATCGATTAACTGCCGGCAGCATCCGCTGCCGCTGCATCGTCCAGAGCATATCGATCGCGTCAGTGACCGTTAGTCTCGATCCATCGACACCCGGCAGCAGCGCGCCGGTGAGGATTGCGTCGACCACCGCCGGCGCCAAAAACGCGAGCCGCAGCACGCGTGTGATGTACGCCGGCTGCACCCCCTCGATCTCGCTAAGCGTCTTGATATCCACGTCGCCTATCCGCAACCGCGCCCACCAACGCCGCGCTTTCAGCACCAGCTTGATCAGCGAGAGGTTCGGCGGCGAGGCAATGGCAGCACCGCCCTGTCCAATCAGTCGCATCGCCCTGCCCGTCCGCGTCAGCCGGACGTCCGCGGTTAGCGTGAACACATCCGAGCTGTCGTCCTCGCGTTGTGCGCCGATCGCCTCGGCGAGGACGCTGGCGGAGCAGTCAATCTCGATGCTGCTGCGATGGATGCGCACCTGCTGCACCAGATCCTGGAATAGCGCGGAGCGCCGCATCGCGACCTCCGCCCCTACCTCGACCGACCGCGCCATAAGGGTGGCGATGTCGCTGGGCGTGACGATCAGCGCTGCTTTGGCGCTTAGTGCCAGTCCGTCGTCGAACAGTGAAGCGAGGCGCTTCAACACTACGGCTTCGATCTCGCGCGCAGGTACCCGCATGCCGGCGTCGCCGGTGCGATCGTGCAGCGTGCGGCTGGTGTAATAGCGGTAGCGCACCTTGCCCTTGGTGGCATGCGTTGAGATCAGCGGTTCGCCCTGCTCGTCGACCAGCTTGCCCGCGAGCATGGCCGGGTGCGCGGCACGGTCGCCGCTGCGTTCACCCTGCAAATTGCCGGCGAGGATTGCCTGGGCAGTGTCCCACGTCTCGCGTGTGATGATCGCATCGTGCAGGCCCGGATAAATTTGTCCCTTATGGTGGATCTCCCCAATATAGATGCCGCATTTGAGGATCGAATAGATCTGTCCCCGGCTAAGCGGCACACCGCCATGGGTTCTTCCGGTGCCCGTCGTTCGGACCGGCGAGCGGTGTCCGTCGCGCTCGAGCTGCTCGGCGACCGACCGCACGTTGCGACGCTCGATATATAGGTCAAAAATCATCCGGATGAGTTCTGCGTGCGGCTCAACGACGGTGAGGCTGCGACCGTTGGGAACATAACCCAAGGGCGGGGTTCCGCCCATCCACATACCTTTAGCCTTGGACGCGGCGATCTTGTCACGGATACGCTCGGCGGTCACCTCGCGCTCGAATTGAGCGAAGCTCAGCAACATGTTGAGGGTCAGCCGCCCCATGCTGGTGGTGGTGTTGAACGACTGGGTCACCGAGACGAACGACGTACCCGCCGCATCGAACGCTTCGACCAGCTTGGAAAAGTCGAGCAGCGAGCGGGTTAGCCGGTCGACCTTATATACGACGATGATATCGATGCGGCCTGCCTTTACCTCGACCAGCAGCCGTTGGAGCGCCGGACGCTCCAGCGTGCCGCCCGATAGGCCGCCATCATCGTAGATGTCGGGGGCAGCCACCCAACCTTCGCTGGCTTGGCTCTTGATGTACGCGGCACACGCTTCGCGCTGCGCGTCGAGCGAGTTGAACGCCTGCTCCAGCCCCTCCTCGCTCGACTTGCGGGTATAGATGGCACAGCGGACCTGCTTCATGCTGCCAGCTTCCGCTTGAGGCCGAAGAACGCCGGTCCCGACCAGCGCGTGCCGGTGATCTCGCGCGCTACCTCTGACAGGCTCTGCCACTCGCGCTCGTTCCAGCGGATCACCTTGTCATCACCGATGGTGACGACATGCGCCTTGCCGCCCCACTCGCGCACCAGCCGCATGCCCGGCGACACCGCGCTGGTCTTGGTCTTGGCCACAGCCAGCTGATCGAGCTTGCGGGTGGTCTCGCGCGACAGCCCGCCCAACGCGCGGGCCTGGATCTCGTATGCTAGCGCTAAGCGCAGCAGGCTTGGGCTGATCCGCGGCACCGGTGACGCGGTTAGCCGGGTCCATGTTTCGCGCAGGTCGGCTGACGACAGCGTCGTCAGCCGGGCGATCTGTTCTTCCACGGTCATCACCATGGTCAACCCGCCGCCACGATGCGGTAGCAGGTCGCGTCGTCGCGCTTGCTTCGCTCGATTGTACGCCCTTTCTTGCGCAGGCCGGTCAGCGCCGCCCGCGTCGTATGCGGCAGCCAGCCAGTCGCGACGATCAGCTCTGCAAGCGTTGCGCCTTCCTCAAGCTGGAGCAGCGCAATTACCATAGCCGCCTTGGTCTGGCGTTCGGGCTTGGGCTGCGCGGGCATCGGCGGCGTCACGTCCGAACCAGCCCCCTCCCCTTCGCCCAGGCCGATCGCCGCGAGCCCCGCCGGAGTGATGAAGACGCCGTAGCGCAGATCACCGTCCTCGCGGGCGACGCTTACAGCATCGTCAGTCTCGCGATCTTCCATAAGGCTGCGCTTGATCAGCGCCGCAATTGCTTTGCTTGCGCGGTCGTCCGCGTTCGCCAGCGTGTCGGGCAGCGGGTACACGCTGCCGCTGTCGCGCTGGCCTGCGGTGGACAGCAGGATGCTCTGCATATCGTTCAACTTCGGCATGGCTGGTCTCCGTGTCGGAGAGCGGCATCAGCGCCGCTTCCACCAGCCTCAGCCCCGCCCGATTACATCGGCAGGGCAGGACGCGCCCGCATCAGGGCTGCGACTCAACGACTACGGTGTTCGCTCTGGTTGCAGCGCAAGTCGAATGGTTTGTCACGACGAGACCATCGTCGACGGATTTTCGGTCCCGGATCAGTACCATGGCAGCCCGATCGATGTCATTTCTGTCCTATCAGGTTCTAAAACCGGCCGACGGACTGCAGAAATCACATGCGACTGACCCTGATGAGACGCGATCCGTGTCCAATTTATGTAAATTATCAGGGCATACCCTCACTGACAAAGACGGCATTCCCGTAACTAGGTCTTCCGATCATTGTTTTGAGAAAAATGATTTGGGAACGGTTTTTGGGGAAATGGAGAGTCCGGGGCGCTCGGTGACAAGGCTGATCGACCCGCGTGACACATCGTTCCTGTACGAGGTTCGTTTGCGGGAAAGGACGATGGCGAGAAAAGCTTATCGACCGATCGCTACCACGATTGGATCAACGGTCCCGTCCCGCTCCGCATTCGCAACATAGAGTTGAGGCCTGTAATCTGCGCGCGGCAGCCCTGTGACGGTGAATAACTGCTCAGTGCCTATGTCGATCTTGGCAGTCGAACCATCGATCGTCTTGTTGCTGACGCCGCCGAGAAGATGGGCAAGCTCACTTCCCACCGTTGTGGCGCCGATCGCGTCGAACCCGACCATCAGCCCTTCCCCCATGCTTCCGGTCCAATGTCCGCCCGCGACATAAACCTTTCCATCATAGCGGGTCCCATAGGGAGCAACGTACTCCACGAACTTCCGCTTCGGGCCGAGCACGCGCGACTCGTTCGGAATGACATGCATCTGATACGGAAGGTCATGATCGACAAAGTGGCCCATAATCCCACGAGCCACGCTTGTGTTACCGCCGCTGGGCGTATCACGAAGATCGATCAGCAGCGCCGTGGTGTCGGCGAGGGTCGCCAACGCTTGGGCGAACTGGCCGATCAGCGCTTGATTGCCGAGCGAGTTCTGGATGTGAACGATTCCGAGCGTCCCCTTCCGCTCGATGCTAATGAGCGGGCCTGTTTGGATGCGCTTCGATTGATCCGATGTGGCCGCCAAGGCGAAGGTTTGTCGCTGATGCCCGTACGCCACTTCCAGCGTTCGTGGGTGCCGATAGCGGCCGGCCAGCGCCACGTTGAACGCGAACCCGATCTGCACGGGGGTGAGCGTGGTGAACGGCCGACCCGTGACTTCCTCGATTGCAGCGCGGGGTGCCTTCCCGTCGATCCGCATCACTTTCATGCCCGAACGGACGCCCTTAGCAAGCGCATCGCCGCCGAACCTTGCCGCCCCGGTCCGGAAGGTTGCGCCGTCATAGACACCTGAGAGGTCCGATGACGTCGGGATTGTCGCCCAATCCTCCGGATCGAACGGCCCGACGACGAAGTGCGGGTCTGCAAAATTGTGGGACACAAGCTGAAGCGTATCCACGAACTCCTTGTCGGAGCGGGCAGCCTTGGCGCGGGCCGCAAAAGTTGAAAGGATGTCGTCGCCATCGATGCCGGCCCGATCGAAGTAGCCATACTGCTCGTGCAACAGCTTCTCGAACGATGACCAAGCCATAGCGGCGTCGAAGGGGGCCGGCGATTTATCATCCGCCTGGACAGGACCGGCCGTCAGCAGCATCAGTGGCAAGGCGATGATCGACGGGATGCAGCGGAACAGTTTGGCGAATTTCATGCGACAAATTCTCACGAGAAAACGGGGTATCGCGGCTAGGCGACACCACACGGCTATCAGGCCCCGACCATTCTGGATTGAACGATCTTGCTCCGATTGGATGTGGGCACCCCACTATAAGCGCATTCATGAGCGTTGATTGTTCAGCGGATGGTGCCCGGTTCTACCGTCCCCGCTTCCTGCCCGGGGTCGAGTTGGTGTCGGTCGCGTACAACGGCAGACGCTTTCCCGAGCATAGCCACGAAGAGTACGTGATCGGGGCTGTCACCACCGGTGCTGAAATGCTTGCGGTTGGCCGAAACCAGCACGTTGCAGATGAAGGCACAGTCCTGCGCCTCAATCCAGCCGAAGCGCACGCGAACAGTACCCTTGGAGCGGATACGCTGCGTTACTCGGTGTTGTATGTTCCAAAGTTCATTGTTGCATCATTCTTAGACGCTGGAGCGACGTTGCCGCAGTTCGATTCTCCGGTGTCAAAGCAGGTCCAACTCTTTTGTCACGTGCGCGCGGTTCATGCTACTCTTGCATGTGCGGAGTCAGGTAGACTTGAACAGGAAAGTGCCATTTCCTCACTTGTTCAAGAGTTAAAGCCCCGCGCTATGTCTGGGAAAGCCGAACCCTCAACGTTCCATGTTGCAGCCGACAATATCCGCCAGTTTATCGCGGAGAATTATGCGGGTGCATTCGGGTTACACGACCTCAGCAGCCTAACCGGGCTCAGTACATTTCACCTCGCCCGGACTTTTAAGAAGAGGTTCGGTCTCAGCCCGCTGGCTTACCGCGACCAACACCGTATGGCAGAAGCACGTCGTCTTCTGCTCGCTGGCCAGCCCATTTCCCAAATTAGCCTGAGTTTAGGCTACGCAGATCAGAGCCACTTCACGCGGCAATTCCAACGTGTCGTGGGCACCTCTCCTCAACGATATGTGTAGATCGGCGGCCAAAGCGGGAACTTGCTCTGAGCAAGGCAGGTATTTGTAATCTTTTAGAAAATTTGATTGATTAAGGGGTCCAGATCGGCGCCGATCGGGGTTCCTTCCCATGTAAAGATCCGATGCAGAATCAATAGCTTGGCAACAATTTACTAGGGTCCCGCTTTGGGTGCCGATTCACAGGTCACCGGTAACCGCACCCGCGCGCGCTTGTGGTGGGAAACGCGCGGCAACGGCGACGGCGACATGCCGCAAGCCGAGAGCGCGACCGGCGAAGATTGATTGAGCCTCCCCACTGGCCGCCAGGGCGGCCCGTGGGGGGCGGCACTTCAGCGCTTGCCCTCACGCGGGCCCATGGTCTTACGGACCGACGAGGCGCCCGGTGCCGCATCGTCGTAGAAGCGCGCCAGGTCCTGCTTCATCGCATGCAGCGCATCGGTGTTCAAATAGACCATATGGCCCGACGGATAATAGGCGAAGCGCACGTTGGGGGTGAGGCTGCGGTCCAGCTGCATATGTCCCAAATCATATTCAGTCCCGAAAAACGGCGTCGCCAAGTCGTACAGCCCGTTTAGCGAATAGACACGCAAATGCGGATTTTGCCGCATCGCGGCCGAGAGATCGAGCGCGACATCTGCTTCAGTCGTCTGCCCGGCGCCACCCCGTGCGCCCGGTGGACGGTGGTCGAACGTCCATTTCAGCGCGGACGAATAATAGGTCGGTCGGTAGGTCAAATTCGTTTCGTAGCGCAGCTCGTTAGTCAGATAATGGTGAAAGCTTGACACGAATGCACCGGTGATGCCGGTGTCCGACGCATCATATTCGGGCGATTCACCGCTCGCGCCCACGTCGATTCCTTCGAAACGCGCGTCATAGCGCCCAAGCGTGCGGCGCTGGTCGCGCAACAATTCTTTGCGAAAGGCTGACGCCGGCACGCGCAAGTCATTGTCGAGGATGAAGCGCGCAGAGAGCCCGGTATAAGCGGCCATCTGCGTGGCGATGGCATGGCGCTGCTCGTCGGGCAAAGTCTGCCCCTGGGCGAGCGCTTGCGCATAGGGTCCGCGCGTCCAGTCGCGGACTTGCTGGAGAAACGCCTGGAGGTCGGCCGGCGGGCTGGGCAACCGATTATGATACGCCGCTATCGCGGCATAGGTCGGCATGTAGTTGATCAAGTCCTGGTCCAGCCCGAGCGCCCGGCGACCGTAGTTCAGGATCGACGACAGCAGGATCACGCCGTTCAATTGCGCGCCGTCCTGGGCCAGGCGATAGGAGAGACCCGCGGAACGCGTCGTGCCGTAGCTTTCGCCGAACAGGAATTTGGGGCTGTTCCAACGATCGTTGAGCGTCATGTAGCGCTCGATCGCGCGCGCGAAGACGTCGATATCGGGATCGGTGCCCCAGAAGGTCTGCAGCTTGGTATCACCCAGCGGTCGCGAGAAGCCCGCCCCCATCGCGTCGATGAACACGAGATCGGACTTGTCGAGTAGGCTGTCGCCGTTGGGCACCATGTGGAATGGCGCGTTCGCGGTGGATTGCGGGCTGTCGGTCTGTACGCGCATCGGTGCGATCGAGCCCATGTGCAGCCACATCGACGACGAGCCCGGGCCACCATTGTAGATGAAGGTCACCGGTCGGTTGCTGGCGCGTCCGTCGCCACCGGCGGTATACGCCACGTAGAACATGCTTGCGACTGGCTTGCCGTCGTCGTCGCGCACCGACACCGTGCCTGCAGTCGCAAGATAGTCGATGCTACGACCGCCGATCACAATGCTGTGACGCGTCGCCGATCGCGTCTCTTGCACGGGCGCCGTCGCGATGTCCGAGTCGCCAAGCTTGGCGGCTTGCGCCTTTTGCGCGCGCGCGCCGCCACCGGGAAGCGTGTTCATCCGGTCGCCGCTGCCCGGCTCGTCACGCGACGGCGTGGTCTGGTCGCGATCGCCTGCTTCGGTCGTCGCCGCAGGGGGCGACGTCTTCGCGCCGGCAAGCGTGGCGATAGAAAACAGGATGGTAGAGCATCCCATCAAAGCAGCGACACGCATGCAGCGAACCTTCATCAAGTCGTTGAACTCCGGCAGAATTGATGTTCCCGCGTGGAACTTTGCTGCATCGTCGCGCAGATGTCCACCGGAGGCGGCGCAAGTTGCGAAAGCTGCTGTGACGAGCCCACCTATCGCGTAAGCGTCCCCCGGCGCCGCCGTCCATGACGTGTGGCCACGGCAGCTTTGCCGACCGTAGGGGCCTACCCCGATTTGACACCATCGCGCTCGGCTGGCAGCTTTTCAGCACGACTTGGAGGCAAGAATAGTCAACAGGCCCCAGTTCGAGACCTTGCCGTCCGATGTCAGCAGTCGCAGTGTCGTGTGGCTGCCCGCAGCCGGTAGTGCAGCATTTAGGCTCGGACGCAGTTCGCGGCGATCAGCAAAACAAAGCCTTTAAGCTCGCCCCCCCAAAGCATGCTCCTTGTGGGCTCCTTCAAATTAACGAGGCGTTCGCTACCGAGGTCCAATGAGCCGCAAATCGAGAGCCCTGTGCGTCTGTTTAAAACACTTCGCAGGGCTCGACCGAGGGCACAGCGGTCAGGTGGGGAGGTACCAAGCCGTGGCTTTGGTCCGGCCGTTAAACACTGAAATCGCCCGATCTCGCCACAAATTCAGCCGCAGCGTGTGGATCGCGTCTTTGGGTGTCGACACGTTCACGATATGCTCTGAGGCAACATTGGCGGCGCCCGACGCCTCTGCTTGATGTAGCTGCCAAGCGCCCTGGAGCCGAGGTGAGCTCTGTACCGCGCGTATGCTGTTCGGCGCCGCGCCCTTCAGGGGGCCGTTGTTGAACACCACAACCCGGGGGCGGATTGTATCGACGAACACGGGGCTCATCGCGTTGTCAGAGCCGTGATTGTCCGCGAACATCACGTCGACGGGGCCGATCAGGTCCAGCGGACAAGCAAGGCTGTTCTCCATGTCCCAGGTCATATCGCCGAGCGACAGGATCCGTGCAGCGCCCCATTGAATGAGGACGCCCAGCGAACGCGGGTTTTCCTCTCCGCCCAGCTTGTCGTTGACGGTTGCCCGATCGCAGCCATAACCGGTCGTCCCCGCTCCCGGCAGCGGCTCGGCAACAGTAGCGCGATCACTGTTGACCGCTGTAATCTGCAGGTCGTCGATGAACAGCTGCTCACCCGGCTTGAGCACGATGTGGGGGCGCTGCCCGGTGGCCTTCATATATTCGGCGTACAGCACGACGGTGCTGTCCGGGCCAGGCTGCTGTCCGGCCGGTGGAAACTCCCGGTTCGGCCCGTGGTCGACCACCCGATCTACCGGCACACGAGCCATTAGCTCCACCGCTCCGCCGACATGGTCGCGGTGGTAGTGCGTAACAAGCAAAGTGTTGATCCGCTGGACATGAGCTTCTCGCATCACCGACACGATACGGTCGACGCTGTCCGGGTCGCCGAGTTGGCCACCCAGGCCGGCCCGCCAGCCCGTGTCGATCAACATGCTGTGCCCCTGAGGTGTCACGTAGAGGGTAGCGAAGCCGCCCTCGACGTCGATGGCGTATACTCGAAGCGGCGGCTCCCGCCCGGCGGTCAGGACCGTTGCCAGTGCGGCGAGCATTAGCGCTCGCACTTTATTTCGCCGCACGCCACTTCTCCCACTACGCATGCATCGTTGCCGCGCTCAGTGCTTCCGCCAAGCTCTATTCTCCAGGGCGCTGGGTGCCTTCGTCAAGCGATAGCATGTTCCGGATGCAGCGCGATTGCTAGGGTCAGGACGGCTCTGTCAGACCAACGAGGCGTTCGCTACCGTGGCCCAATGAGCCGCAAATCGAGAGCCCTGCCCCCTAGCCCGTTCCGCCGATCTAACTCGTCACCCGAGGTGATCCGACTTGTTGTGATGATGTATGTCCGGTTCCCGCTATCGCTTCGAGACGTCGAGGATCTCTTGTTCGAGCGCGGGATCGACATTTGCCATGAGACTGTCCGGCAATGGTGGGGGCGGTTCGGCCCACTCTTCGCCGACGACATCCGGCGGCGGCGGGTCAACCGGATGCGCGGCTTCCGACACTGGCGCTGGCATCTCGACGAGATGTACGTGAAGCTTAATGGCGAGATGGTTTACCTCTGGCGCGCGGTCGATCACGAAGGCGAGATCCTCGAAAGCTTTGTCACCAGGACGCGCTACAAAGCCGCGGCGCTGACTTTCATGAACAAGACGCTTAAGCGCCATGGCTCGCCGGAGGCGATCAGGACCGATGGCCTTCGCTCCTATCGCGCAGCGATGAAGGACCTTGGGAACGAGGAGAAGCAGGAGGTCGCTCGCTGGGCCAATAACCGGGTGGAAAACAGCCACCTGCCCTTCCGACGACGAGAGCGGGCGATGCTCAGATTCAGGCAGATGAAGACCCTACAAAAGTTCGCCAACGTGCACGCCAACATCCACAATCACTTAACCCTCGAACGCCATCTCGTCGATCGCAGGACCTACAAGGAACGCCGCTCAGCCGCCCACGCCGAGTGGCGGTCAGTTATGGGATAAGGCCCGCGCACAAAAGTCGGACATGCATCGTGGAGAAAGCGGTTCGCGTTAGACCGACAGCACCTCGCGATGACGTCACGATAAAGATCAAGGTTGCGTGTCTCCGGGTTAATATGAACCGACGGACGTTCAGTTCACCAAACACTTCGCCGCGCACAGCTTTCAGCATCGCGGGACGCCCGGGCGGATCGCGAAAAGCGCCGGCGGGCTCGAAGATTTTAGTCGCAGGGTGCAGGTTTCGTGGCCGATCTCACCACACGGCGATTGGGCGAATCGATCTGCCGGGCGCGCGTTAAAAATGTTGGAAGAAAGAAAGAGAGAGAGAGAGCGAAGCGCACGACATTCGTCGTCTTGACACCCATATGCCCTACCTTGTGTGTCGTTGCAGTAACCCGCCATTCGGATGCCGACGGCATTGATGTCGCCAAATCTCCTACCCAGCATCATCCGACGCCACGCGTCTTCGGTAATAACCTCGAGCTTTTGTCTGACGACGCTGGAACAATATTCGCATGATCGATACAAGTCGGTCGCCTTCGCCGACGCTCGGCAATGCTGAAGAGGCTTTGGGATGGAGGGCGTTACCATGAAGGACACCTTGTCCGCGCTGCTCGCGCTATCGCTCTCGTTCGCCTGCCCCGTCCTAGCCGCGCCGCACCAATATCAGAGTTCTCCCGATCGACGCGTCGTGGTCGATCAGGACTGGGGTCCGTGGCTCGGCCCGTTTCGTGCCAAGCTGATCCCAAGTCTGATGCAGGATTTCGGCGAACGCTATCTCTACCAAAGTGCTAATGCCGCGCTCCCCCCGCCGCGCGTCGGCGAGCGGCGCGTGGTCTTCCTGGGCGATTCTATCACCGACCGGTGGGACCTGGCGGCGAGCTTCCCAGGACGCCCCTATGTCAATCGTGGCGTTGGTAGCCAGGTGACCGCGCAGATGGTGTTGCGCTTCCATCAGGACGTGGTCGCGCTCCAACCCGCTGCGGTCGTGATTCTCGCCGGTGTCAACGACGTGCAGGGCTTTCTGCAGCACGAGAGCGCAGTGCAGATCGAGTCCAATTGGGAGACTTTGGCCGATCTCGCCGACCAGCATCACATTGCGGTGGTGTTCGGTGCATTACTCCCGGTCGACAATTATACCGATGCCGCGGGCGACGTCGTCAAGAAACGCGACCCGGCCGAACTCCGCCGGCTGAACACCTGGCTCCGCGCCTTTTGCGCGCGACGGCATTACGCTTATGCCGACTATTATGCGGCGCTGGTCGATCCACATGGTCTTATGACCGCGCGCTACACCGCCGACGGGATCCATCCACTCGAACAAGGCTATGCGCGCATGGCGCCCGTCGCCGCGAAGGCGATCGCTGAGGCGCTCTCGCGACGAAGCCACAACACCCTGGAAGGTAATAATGATGAGTGACGTGATGCCGACACGTCGAACACTTTTGGTTGGCGGCGCGATACCGGGCGATCGCCATGCCGCGATCGTGCGCAAGGTCGCCGATCAGTCGCACGACCCGCTGCGTCCCGATCGCTGGATCAGCGGGATCGCGGAACCGGTGCTGGTGGTGCGCCGACCGGCTCGGCCCAACGGCGCGGCGGTGCTGATCATGCCGGGCGGCGGCTATGGCTTCCTATCGTATGACAATGAGGGGACGTCGCAGGCACAGTGGCTGAACGATCGCGGTATTACGGCCTTCATCCTGCTGTACCGCTTGCCCAACGAGGGTTGGACCGATCGGCCGCACGTGCCGCTGCAGGACGCGCAGCGCGCGCTGCGGCTGATCCGTGCCAAGGCGACGCGGTTCAGGGTAGATCCGCACAGGATCGCTGCTCTGGGCTTCTCGGCCGGCGGCCATCTTGCCGGGTCGCTCGCGACCCGTTTCGGCGAAGCCGTCTATGCGCCGGTCGACCGGATCGACACGGTGTCGGCGCGACCCGATCTGGTCGGCTTGGTCTACCCGGTGGTGAGTCTGGAGGCGCCGTTCACGCATGGCGGGTCACGCGACATGCTGCTCGGCGCCGATGCGCCCGCCGCACTGCGCCACGCCGGGTCGGTCGAGACGGGCGTGACCGCCGATACGCCGCCGACCTTTCTGGTCCATGCCGCCGATGACGATCTGGTGCCGGTCGCCAACAGCATCGGGCTGTTCACGGCGCTCATCGCGCTCAAGCGCCCGAGCGAGCTCCACGTGTTCGACGCGGGCGGGCATGGCTTCGGCGTGCGCCTGCCGCGCAGCATGCCGGGATCGGCATGGCCCGACCTCTTCCAAGCTTTCGGAGTAAGCAAAGGGGTCTTTGCCATCTGACGCACAGAAATCCGCTTCAGCTATGCGAGACCCCTGTGCATATATAAAATTTCACTTTATAGATGCACCGATAAATCGGTTATGCCACGCATTCGCTCCGCGGCCGCGCAGGACACAGCCGGCATGGAGAGGATCACGCTATGGCTCGACGCTTACTCTGGACGCTGCCGCTGCTGGCGACATTGGCGCCGGCCGCGCACGCGCAGACCAATGTGCCGGGCGACCCCTATGCAGGCGATCCGGTCGGCATCGTGGCGCAACCATGTCGGCAACACCCCCGCCCGACCGACGGCGCCGGCTGGCAAGTATGGAACCTGCACATGCTGACGCGCGACTTCAGCCAGTCGTGCCGCTACGCCGCCGACAATAAAGCGCTCGCGGCCAGCCGGGCGCCGGTCCGCGTGGTCTTCATGGGCGATTCGATCACCGACAATTGGATCCACTCCGACTCGGCGCTCTTCTCGGGCGGAGTAGTCGATCGCGGGATCAGCGGGCAGACGACGCCGCAGATGCTGGCGCGGTTCCGAGATGACGTGATCGCGCTGAAACCGCGGGCAGTGCACATTATGGCCGGCACCAACGACGTTGCCGGCAATACTGGTGCGGCGACGCTCGAGACAGTCGAGGGTAATATCGCCAGCATGGCCGAACTCGCGCGCGCACATGGCATCAAGGTGATTCTCGCCTCGATCCCGCCCGCCGCCGCCTTCCCGTGGAGCCCGTCGAAGCATCCGGTTCAGCAGATCGCCACGCTCAACGCCTGGCTGCGCGCCTACGCTAAGGCAAACGGCTTCGTGTACGTCGATTATTTCGCCGCGCTCGCAGCGCCCAACGGCGCCATGAAACCGGGCCTCGCCAGCGACGGCGTTCACCCGACGCCGCAAGGCTATGCCATCATGCACCCGCTTGCGCTCGCCTCGATCGCCACGACTCTGAGCAATCGAGGCAGCAAATGACCTTCTCCCGGCGCTCGATCCTTGCCGGCATGGCGGCGCTTCCGATGGCGCGCGGCGCGCTCGCTCAAAGCCCAATGGGGCTGGCGCGCGGACCGGTCCAGCCCAACTGGCCGTCGCTCGTCTCCAACTATCGATATCCCGACTGGTTTCGCGACGCCAAGCTTGGCCTGTGGGCGCACTGGGGCCCGCAATCGGTGCCCGAGCGAGGCGATTGGTACGGCCGCTTCCTGTATATGCAGGGCCACCCGATGTACGAGCATCACTGCAAGACCTACGGCCATCCGACCGTGGCGGGGATGAAGGACGTCCAGAACCTATGGACCGCCGAACGCTGGGATCCCGACGCGCTAATCGCACGCTACAAGAAGGTCGGCGCGCGCTATTTCATGGCGCTGGCCAACCATCACGACAACCTCGATTGTTTCGACAGCCGCTATCATGCGTGGAACTCGCTGCGCGTCGGGCC
This sequence comes from Sphingomonas glacialis, assembly GCF_014653575.1. Taxonomy (GTDB): domain Bacteria; phylum Pseudomonadota; class Alphaproteobacteria; order Sphingomonadales; family Sphingomonadaceae; genus Sphingomonas; species Sphingomonas glacialis. The sequence continues at coordinate 735,900 of NZ_BNAQ01000001.1, forward strand.
GAGGCGCGACGTGGTTGGCACCTGGGAGAAGGTGGCGCGCAAGGCGGGCCTCAAGTTCGGCGTGTCGAACCATTCGGCGCACAGCTGGCACTGGTATCAGACCGGATATGGCTATGACCCGACCGGTCCGAATAAAGGCGAGCGCTACGATGCGTTCAAGCTGACCAAGGCGGATGGTCGCGGCCAATGGTGGGACGGGCTCGATCCACGCGAACTCTATACCGGCGGTCATATGGTGATGCCCGACGGGATCGACAACATTGCGGGCATGAACGCCTGGCACGACAAACATGACGGCCAGTGGATCGAGACCGGCCCGACCGACGATCCGGCCTATGTCACCCGCTGGCTGTTGCGCCAGACCGACCTGGTCGAAAAGTACAAGCCGGACCTGATCTATTTCGACAATTACGGCCTACCGTTCGGCCCGATCGGACTCGAAGCGGCGGCCGATTATTACAACCGCTCGATCCAATGGTCGGGCAAGATCGACGTCGCGCTGTTCGCCAAGCAGTTGAAGCCCAACGAGCGCTTCGGCGTGGTGCAGGATGTCGAGCGCGGTTTCACGGACCATCTGTGGGAGGAGCCGTGGCAGACTGACACGTGCCTCGGCGACTGGTTCTACAATGTCGCGCGGCTAAACGACAAAAGCTATAAGACCGCCGAACAGGTCACGCAGCGCCTGGCGGACGTCGTGTCGAAGAACGGCAATTTGCTGCTGTCGGTGCCGCAACCGGGGCATGGCGCGATTGACAGCGAGGAGGAGAAGATCCTCGACCGGCTGGGCGAATGGACCGCGATCAACGACGAAGCGATCTTCGGTTCGCGCCCGTGGCGCAGCTATGGCGAGGGTCCGACGAAACTCACCCCCGGGATGCAGAACGAGGCGGGCGCTGGCGCGTTCACGCCACGCGACGTGCGCTTCACCACCAACAAGGGCGCGCTATACGTCCTGTTTCTCGGCTGGCCGAGCGGGACCGCCTCGGTCGCGTCGCTCGCGCGCGGACGCTTGGACGGCGTGATCGAATGCGCGACCTTGCTCGGCGGCGGGCCGGTGCCGTATCGCCAGGATGCGGCGGGGCTGCATTTCGATCTGCCGCGCAAGCCCGATGGCGGGTTCGTGCCGGTGATCCGGCTCGATGGGCGAGGGCTGGTATGAACGCGCCCCTCGCACCGCCGCGCGGCATGAGCGCCGCGCGCGTCGTGCCGACAGTCCTGATTGTCGCTTTGTTCTTCCTGTGGGGCGTGGCGAACAATCTCAACGACGTGCTGATCACGCACTTCAAGGGTCTGTTCAGCCTGGGCGACTTCGGCGCCGGGCTGGTGCAATCCGCTTTCTATCTCGGCTATTTCTGCCTCGCGATTCCGGCGGCATTGTTCATGCGCGCTTATGGCTATCGCGCTGCGGTGCTGCTCGGGCTCGGGCTGTACGGCGCGGGAGCCTTGCTGTTCTGGCCGGCGGCGAGCGCGCTCAGCTATCCCGCGTTCCTCACCGCCTTGTTCGTCATCGCGAGCGGCCTCGCCTTTCTCGAAACCTCGGCCAATCCGCTAATAGCGCGGCTCGGCAGCGCGGCGACCGCATCGCGCCGGCTGAACTTTGCGCAGGCGTTCAATCCGCTCGGATCGATTACCGGGGTGCTGATCGGACGCGCCTTCATCCTGTCCGATGCGCCGCCGGGGATCGATCGCGCAGGCCAGGCCGCGGCGGTGCAGATCCCGTATCTGGTGATCGGGCTTGGCGTACTATTCTGGGCGTTGCTGATCCGGCTCGCCCCCTTCCCCGCGATCGCGACCGCGCCCGATGCTGACGAGGGCGTGGGCGTTGCCGCGGACTTCGCTGAGCTGGCGCGCATGCCGCGCTTCCTGGTCGGCGTGCTCGCTCAGTTTTTCTATGTCGGCGCGCAAGTCGGCGTGTGGAGCTTCATGATCCGCTACACCATCGTCGCGCTTCCCGGCACGCCCGCGACGCAGGCGGCGGGCTATCTCACCGCCTCTCTGGTGGTGTTCATGGTCGGCCGCTTCGTCGGTGCCGGCCTGATGGGCCGAATTCGTCCGCTCCCGCTTTTATCGGTGTTCGCCGCGGCTGGTGCAGCCTGTTGCGGCTTCGCCGCGTTGGCCGGAGGCATGGCGGGCGTGGTTGCGCTGGTTGCCAGCAGCTTCTTCATGTCGATCATGTACCCGACGATCTTCGCCGAAGCGGTCGATGGTCTCGGCACGCGCACCAAGGCGGCTTCGGCCTTGCTCGTAATGGCGATCATCGGCGGCGCAGTGTTCCCGGCGGTGATGGGATCTGTGTCGGATTCGACTGGCTCGATCGTGCGCGCGATGCTGGTGCCGGCGGTGTGCTTCCTTGTCGTCCTTTTGTTCGGCCTGTTTAGCGCGCGGCGGTCGGCATGATCGACGCGCACGTCCATGTCTGGCGGATCGGCGCCAATGGCTGCACATGGCCGACCGCAGAGCTGACCGCAATCCATCGCGATTTCGACCTCGACGACTATCGCGCAATCGCGCGCGGAATCGACGGCGTGATCCTGGTGCAGAGCCAGGAAAACGCGATCGATACCGACTGGCTGCTCGACCTCGCGGCGCAGGACGCCTTTGTCGCGGGCGTCGTCGGATGGTGCGACCTGCATGCATCCAATGCGGCTGAGCGCATCACCGAACTCTCCGCCCGGCCCAAGCTGCGCGGGCTCCGGCCGATGGTGCAGGATCGTGCGGCGGACTGGTATGACGACCCGGCGCTGGATGCCGCGTTCGCGGTGATGACGACGGCGGGGCTGGTGCTCGAAGCGCTCGTCCGCCCGCAGCATCTGCCGGCGCTCGCCCGGCTGGCGCAGCGTCATCCCGATTTGCGGATCGTCGTCGATCATGCCGGCAAGCCGGACCTAGGCGCGCTCGGTGCATGGAGCGAAGCGCTACGGACACTCGCGGCGTTTCCGAAAACATGGTGCAAGCTCTCGGGCCTGCTGAACGAGGTCGTCGCCGGCCAAGAGGATGCGCGCATCGCCGAGATCGTCGCCGCGGTGCAAGCGGCCTTTGGGCCCGATCGCATCCTATGGGGCAGCGACTGGCCGGTACTGCACCTCGCCGCCAGCCACGCCGAATGGCTCGCCAAGGCGCGCGACCTGGTTCCAGTCGTGCAACATCGGGCGGTGTTCCGCGAGACGGCTGCTTTCGTTTATGGATTAGCCGCATGATCGCGCTTCCCACGCTCGGCATGGGCTGTGCCGGAATCGGCAATCTGTATCGCCCGGTCGACGATCGTGTCGCCGGCGAGACCGTTGCTGCAGCGCTGGCCGCGGGCATCGGCTATTTCGACGTCGCGCCACATTACGGCTTCGGCCTCGGCGAAACGCGCCTGGGCGCTGCGCTCGCCGAGCACGATCCACAGGCGCGCGCGCTGATTTCGACCAAGGTCGGCCGCTTGCTCGAGCCGACCGACAGTGACGCGGCAGAGCGCCATGGCTTCGTCGATGCGCCGCCCCTCGAGCCGGTGTTCGACTATACGTACGATGCGGTGCTGCGCAGCATCGACGCCAGCCGGGCGCGGTTGCGGCGCGAGCGGATCGACCTGCTGTTCGCGCACGATCTGGGCGCGATGGTACACGGTAACGACGCTGCACGGCACATGGCCGACTTTCTCGCCGGCGGGTATCTCGCACTGCGCCGGTTGCGCGACGCGGGCGAGGTTGCCGGGATCGGCGTCGGGGTCAACGAGATCGCGGTGTGTCACGTGTTGCTCGACCGGGTCGAACTCGACGTCATCCTGCTTGCCGGGCGCTATACCCTGCTCGAACAGGATGCGGCGGCGGCGCTGATCGAACGCTGCCGCGCGACTGGCACGCGGTTGGTGATCGGCGGACCCTATAATAGCGGCATCCTGGTCGAGGGCAGCCGCACCGCCAGCCACTTCGACTATGCGCCCCCGCCCGCCTCGGTCGTGGCGCGCGTCGCCGAGCTCGAGCGCGCGTGCGCGCGGTTCGACGTACCGCTTCCCGCCGCCGCGCTGCAATTCCCGCTGCGCGAGGCGGCGGTCGCCTGCGTGATTCCGGGTCTGGTCGGTGCGGAGCAGGTCGCCGCTACGCTGCAATATGCCGAATGGCCGATACCGGACGCATTGTGGGACGCCGTCGGCGTGCCCTCCCCACATGAGCACGCCGCATGAGCGCGATCCTCCTCCACCCCGACGACAACATCCTCGTTGTCACCGCTGCCGTCGCGCCGGGCGATCTCGTCGCGATCGACGGTGCCCCGATCGCGATGCGGTCGCGCGTCGAAGTCGGGCACAAGATCGCGCGGGCAGCCCTGGTCGCAGGCGACACCGTAATCAAATACGGCGCGCCGATCGGATCGATTACCGCGCCTGCCGACCGGGGCGAACACGTTCACCTGCACAATATGAAGAGCGACTATATCGCGACGCACATGCGCGATACGCTCGAACGGAGCACATCATGATTTCCGCCTGGGCTCGCGCCGATGGCCGCAAGGGCATCCGCAACGTCATCGCCGTCGCCTATCTCGTCGAATGCGCACATCACGTGGCGCGCAAGATCGTCGATAAGACCGACGACCCCGACGTCCATCTGATCGGCTTTCCCGGCTGCTATCCCAATAGCTACGCCGACAAAGTGATGAAGGCGATCGCCACGCACCCGAATGTCGGCGGGCTGGTGATCCTGTCGCTCGGCTGTGAGAGCTTCAACCGCGAAGGCCTTGCCGCTGTAGTCAAAGCCAGCGGCCGTCCGGTCGAGACACTGGTGATCCAGGAGAATGGCGGCACCGCGGCGACGATCGCCGCAGGCATGGAAGCCGTCGCGCGCTCCAAGGCGATCGCCGATGCCGGCGCGCGCGTGGCGATGGCGCCGAGCGAACTGGTCATCGGCACGATCTGCGGCGGATCGGACGGGACCAGCGGGATCACCGCCAACCCCGCGGTCGGCCGTGCGTTCGATCGCTTCGTCGCCGAGGGCGCGACCTGCATCTTCGAGGAGACCGGCGAACTGGTCGGCTGCGAGAACATCATCGCCGACCGTGCGCTCACTCCCGAGCTCGGCGCCGAACTCGTCGCCAGCATCGAGAAGGCCGAACGCTATTATACCATCCTCGGCTTCGGCAGCTTCGCGCCGGGTAATGCCGAGGGCGGACTTACCACTCAGGAGGAAAAATCGATGGGCGCCTATTCCAAGTCGGGGAGCTCTCCGATTTCGGGGATCGTCAAACCCGGCGACCTGCCCCCCTCGCCCGGCCTGTATTTGCTTGACGTCGTTCCGGACGGCGAGCCGCGCTTCGGCTTCCCAAACATCTCGGACAATGCCGAGATCGTCGAGCTGATCGCATGCGGCGCGCACATCAACCTATTCACCACCGGGCGCGGATCTGTGGTCGGATCGGCGATCTCGCCGGTCATCAAGATCTGCGCCAATCCCGAGACGGCGCGCAAACTGGCGGGAGATATGGACATCAATGCAGGACGCATTCTCGAGGGCAATGCGACAATCGGGGCCGTTGGCGACGAAATTTACGAACGCACTCTCGCGGTCGCGGGGGGCGAGCGCAGCGTGTCGGAAGAACTTGGCCACCGCGAATTCATCCTGACGTACAAGACGTTCGAGCCAGTAGGCCCTGCCTGCTTGCCGCGGAGCCACGCAGCGTGAGCGGCCGTCTCAGCGGCAAGACCGTACTCGTCACGGCCGCCGGTCAGGGCATCGGTCGCGCATGTGCCGAGCTCTTCGTCGCCGAAGGAGCGCGCGTCATCGCGACGGACATCGATGCAGTGAAACTTGACGGTCTTGCCTGCGACATGCTGGCGCTCGACGTGTGCGATCCGGCTGCGGTCGCGTCCATTCCGGCGCGGACCGGGCCGATCGACGTGCTGATGAACTGCGCGGGCGCTGTGTATAGCGGCACGATCCTCGACTGCGACGAACAGGCCTGGTCTTTTTCTAACGACCTTAACGTCACTGCGATCTATCGCACGATCCGCGCCTATTTGCCGGGAATGCTCACGGCCGGCGGCGGCAGCATCGTCAATGTCGCATCGGTCGCCAGTTCGATCAAGGGTGTGCCCAACCGCTTTGCGTACGGCGCGACCAAGGCGGCTGTGATCGGCCTGACCAAGGCGGTCGCGGCCGACTTCGTGGCGCAGGGCGTGCGCTGTAACGCGATCTGCCCGGGCACGGTCGATTCGCCCTCGCTGCAGCAGCGGCTGCGCGATACGGGGGATTACGAGCAGGCTCGCCGGGATTTCACCGCGCGCCAACCGATGGGACGGCTCGGCCGGCCCGAAGAGATTGCCGCGCTGGCGCTGTATCTGGCGAGCGACGAATCCGCCTTTACGACCGGCCAGGCGCATATCATCGATGGCGGCTGGATCAACTGAAGAACGGCCTACGCATGACCGGTTCCGCGACGCAGGTGCTGTTGCTCGATCTGAAGGACGAGCCTGCGGCGATCGCAGCCTATGATGGCTGGCACGCGGCGGGCGCGGTGCCTGCTGCGGTCGTCGCCAGCATTCGTGCTGCGGGGATCCGCGACATGCGCATCTTCCGCGCCGGCGCCCGGTTGGTGATGCTGCTCGACACCGATGCCGGCTTCGATCCTGCCGCCAAGGCGGCGAGCGATTCGGCCGACCCCGAAATCCAGGCGTGGGAGCGGATGATGGACGGCTTCCAGCAACCGATTCCCGGCGGCGACCCGACTGCGAAATGGACCGCCGCGACTCGGATTTTCGGACTTTCCGAACAGCCCTGACGACCGCCCGTCCCCGCGTCGCCGCTTGCAGCGCATATCCGTGTCACAAGCAAAAATCCGCCCGAACGACAATGCCAAAGCGATGCCATCCGGGCGGTCAGGGGGAGGAAACGAGGGAGGGCCGCCCGTTGCCGGTTGATGTCAGATCAGTTGCGCATCCGGAAGGTGATGCCGAAACGACGATCGTTCAGCTCGTAGTTACGCGGGTCCTGCGCAAAATACTGATAGCTGTTGTACTTCGCACGAAGCAGGTTTGTCGCGTCGATCGTCATTGAAACCTTCGGGGTGAAGTTGAACGCGATCGAAGTGTCAAGCTGACCGTAGGGACGGTACAGGATCGGTACGGCACCGGTGCCATTGCTCGAGATCGAGTCGACATAGCTGCTGCGCCAATTGTAGGCAGCGCGGGCACTGACGCCGTACTTTTCGTACAGGCCGACCACGTTGTAGCTCCACTTCGACAGGCCCTGCAGCTGGGTCGGCGCAGCCGTGCCGTCGAACAGCGTGCCCGCGGAACCCGGCGCGCTGCTGTCGACATACGTCACGTTGGCCTGGACGCCGAAACCAGCGAGCGGTCCGGGTAGGAAATCGAAGAAGGTGTTACCGCCGAGTTCGGCGCCCTTGACCTTGCCGTCGGTGCCGTTGACGAGCGCGGTGTAGGACACGGTCTGCGCGGTGCCGCCCGGCGGCGTGACGGACTGGTTGAAGACTTGGGTCGTCGTGAAGTTCTTGAGCTTCTTGTAGAAGATCGTGCCGTACAGGAAGGTGGTACGCCCGGCGTTCCATTCGAGCGCGAGATCCGCCTGGTCGGTGGTCAGCGGCTTGAGCAATGGATTGCCGCCGTTACCGGTGCCACCATTCGGTACATAGCTGAGGATCTGGTTGGTCACCGGATCGCGGACCGCATTATAATTGATCGATACCGAGCGGATGGCACGAAGATCGGCGAAGTTGGGACGCGACAGCCCTTCCGAAGCCGCGGCGCGCAACTGCAACTTGCTCGTAATGTGCGCACGCAGGTTCAGGCTCGGCAGGACCTTGGTGTAGTTCTGGCTTGCCGAATAGGGCGTGAAGATGGTGACCGCGCCGACGTCGGGCGTGGTCCCGATCAGGCTGGTACGATAGCTCAACTGGGTCGTGCCGATCGCGTCGTTGGTGGTCTTGACCACGCGCACGGCGATGTTGCCGTCGATCGGCAGCCCGGCCTGAACCTTGAAATACGCGGTAAGATAGCCGGCATAGGTCTTCTCTCGCTGCGTGTTGACGTCCAGCGGGCCGAAGTGGATGAGCGAACGCCCTCCCAGCGTCTGAAAAGTAGCAGCAGGATTGTTGAAGACGGCGGCATCGACATAGGGAACCGCACCAACAATGTTGGTACCCTGCCCGCCGAACAGCGTTCCGTACGGCGCCAGCACGCCTGAGGACGCCGGGCTGGCGAGCGTCAGATTCTGGCCGCCGGCATAGGTCCAATTGTACGGCGTACTGCGGTTGATCGCGCTGCGATCGGTATAGCGAATACCGCCCTGGATTGACTGTAGGATGCTGTTGTCGAAGTCCCAGGTGAGGTCGAGGCGCCCCGCTTTCTGCGTAGCGACGCTGTCCTCAAGATGATCCATCACGGCATTGACTACATAGGACGACAAATCGGTGTTGGACGCCCCGCCGGGTGCGCTCTGGAAGCTGATCGTCGGCAGACTGCCACTCAGATCGATCTGATAGCCGGCCAGCGCCTTTTGGGCGAACGCGGTGTAGCTATTGTTGGTTGCCGTCGCGCGCTCATACTGCCCGTCGAGCGTGGCATGCAGCCGCGGTGAAATCGACCACTTCACGCCGCCGGCATAATCGGTGGTGACGGTGCGCGTGAAGCTGACCTGAGTGTTCGTCGCCAGGTTCAGCGCAGTGTTCTGATACTGCGTAAAATCAGGGAAGCCCGGAGTGATGCCAGAATAGGCTGGAATGAAGCCGTTATAGCCGCCCGAGACGAACGTGCCATCGGACGCGAACTTGAATCTGCTGGCGGGGTTCGGCGAAAGATAGCGCAGCTGATCGGTGCTCGTGCCGTTGGTCACAAACGCCGAATAGTTCGGTGTCGAGATGTCGTATTGCGACCGGAAATAGGTGCCATAGACTTCGACGTTGCTCGCGGGCTTCCACTGGAGCGCAGCATAGATGCCTTTGCGCGCGCGGTCGCCTTGAGTGACCTGGATACCTGCACCGTCGGGAACGTACATGGTCTTGCCGACATAGCCGGGGACCGTCGTGGTCGGCACGTACGGCTCGATCGTCGCTTGATCGCGGCGGAACGAGGACTCGTAATAGGACAAATCTACCAGCACGCCGATCTCGCCGATCGGGGTGTTCTGCCAAGTCTTGCTGGCAAGGATCGAACCGTTGAAACGTGCCTGCTTCGACAGATCGAAATAGTTCGCGCCCATGGTTGTCGAGACGACGAAGCCCTTCTCGTCGAACGGCATACGCGTGCGCAGGTTGATCATGCCGCCGATGCCGCCCTCGATCTCCTTGGCGGACGGATCCTTGTAGACGTCGACGCCGCCGAGCAGTTCGGACGGAACGTCCTCGAAACCAAGCGAGCGCCCACCGCTACCGCCGAACACGTCACGACCGTTGAGTTCGGTCTTAACCTGCGTCAGGCCGCGGATCGCAACCGACGAGCCTTCGCCATAATTACGGGTGATCTGAACACCCGAGATACGCTGCAGCGCTTCAGCAACGTTCTTGTCGGGAAGCTTCCCGATGTCGGTCGCTGTGATCGAATCGACGAACTGATCGGCGTTGAATTTGATTGCCTGCGCTGTCGCCAAGCTCTTGCGGAAGCCGGTTACGACGATGTCCTGATCCGCCGCATCGGCTGCCGGCGCCGCCGTATCTTTGTTGTCGGCGCTGCGCGGCAACGACCGATTTTCGGGGGTCGGCGCAGTCGGCCGGGTGGTGGACAGTGCCGGTGTCTGGCTGTCCTGCGCTAGCGCGGGACTAGCAATCGCTAAGAACGGAAGCAGCGACGCACTCAATAGCAGCGACTTCGCGATGCCCGAACGATTGGCGCCTTCAACAGCAGACATTCGTATTCCCTTTTCAAAAGCATCCACGCCCCGTGCTCGCGCGCGGGACGTCAGTTCGTTCGAGAAGGTTGCGGTCATGCCCACTGCGCCTCCCCCTACGGCCTCCCTCGATTCATTGCTCGATGCAGGGGAGGTCCGCGTTGGACGCATCGCTACTCGCACAGTGTCTGCCGGTCAACAGATTTGTGGATAGGTGATTTCATGTTTCATAGGTGAACGCTGGTCTGGCTAACAAGACCGCGCTATTGCGACATCGAGGAGAGCGTGATGACGGAAGGCCAGCAGGCGAAACCAGTTCGCAAAATTCTGATCGTCGGGGGCGGGTCGGCGGGGTGGATGACCGCTGCGGCATTGGCGCGTTCGCTCCCGCGTGAGCAATGCCGGATCACGCTCCTAGAGTCGGACGAGATCGGGACGGTCGGTGTCGGCGAGGCAACGATCCCGCCGATTCGCCAGTTCAATACGCTGCTTGGTGTCGACGAAAATGACTTTGTGCGCGCGACGCAGGCAACCTTCAAATTGGGTATCGCGTTCGAGAATTGGAGCGCGTTGGGCAGTCGCTATCTGCATCCCTTCGGCCGCTTCGGTGCCGATATCGGGCCGCTGCCATTCCCAAGCTATTGGCACGCGCTGGCCCGCGCAAATCCGGCGGCGGCCGGGTCGCTGAGCGAATACAGCCTACCCGCAATGGCAGCAGCGTCGGGCAAATTCTGTCGGCCGAGTCCGGATCCGCGGAACACGCTCAACAACATCAGCTACGCCTTTCATTTCGACGCCGGGCGCTACGCACGCTTTCTGCGGGGACGCGCGGAAGACGATGGCGTCGTGCGCATCGAGGGGCGTGTGGTCGAAGTGCCAATCGACGCGAGCGGCGATGTTGCGGGCGTGATGCTCGCCGACGGGCGGCGGATCGACGCCGACTTTTTCGTTGATTGCTCGGGCTTTCGCGGCATGCTGATCGAGGGCGCGCTCGGCACCGGTTATGACGACTGGCGACACTGGTTGCCGTGCGACAGAGCAGTCGCACTCCCGACTGAGCGCGTCGGCTCCCCCCTGCCCTATACGCGCTCAATCGCGGGGAGCGCAGGATGGCAGTGGCGCATTCCATTGCAGCATCGCTCGGGCAACGGCCATGTGTTCTGCAGCGAGTTCCTCGGCGCCGACCAAGCCGAGGCGGAGCTGCGCGCCGGCGTCGAAGGCAAGCCCTTGGCGGACGCTCGGTTGCTGCGCTTCACTACGGGCAAGCGCAAGAAGGTGTGGAACCGCAATGTGCTCGCGGTCGGTCTCGCCGCCGGTTTCCTTGAGCCGCTCGAATCGACCAGCCTGCATCTTGTCCAGTCGGCGATCACCCGACTGCTCGCTCTGTTCCCGGATCGATCGTTCGCCCAGCCCGATATTGACTATTACAACGCGACCACCGCTACCGAATACGAGCGGATCCGCGATTTCCTGGTGCTACACTATCATGCAACGACGCGCGACGACTCGCCCTTCTGGCGTCATTGCGCAGAGATGCCGATCCCCGATACACTGGCTGAAAGGCTCGCACTGTATCGCAGTCGCGGGCGCTTCTTCCCAGTCGCACTCGACCTGTTCCTCGAGCCGAGCTGGGTCGCGGTGATGGAAGGTCAAGGCGTGACGCCGGGGCAGAGCGACCCGATGGCGGGACTTCAGTTCGACACGATGGCGGCGCTTTTGCCGCGCATCCGTGGCGCAGTGGCGCAGGCCGTAAAGGCGATGCCGACGCATGCCGACTTCATCCGTACCACCTGCGCAGCGCCGGCGGCTGACCGATAATCAAGGTGCACTTGGCATCGAGCGGGGGGGGTTACCCGTACCGCCCCGTCGTCACGCGCAGCAACACCGGGTTATCGATGAAGTTCAGCCCGTAATCGGTCTGGTCGCCGTTCCACACGCGATCGACGACGAACGCGCCCTTGACTAACCGCCCCTCCTCGACCCGGAGGATCATCGCGTTTTTCGGAGCGCCGGCTGCCGGCGCGAAGTCGAGCCGGACATGGTCACCCGCGACCAGATATTGATCGGGCGCGATTTGTGCGGCGACCGCGCCACCGACGGCCTCGTTCGCCCAGGATGGCGGCTGGGACTTGATCCAAGTGTCGACGCGGTGGCCGAACTGCCATTCGCCGTAACTCGCAGTGATCGTCCAATCCCCCAACGTGGTCGATTGCGGCTTGCCGTCGTCGCCCTTGGCGGTGCCCCAGGTCGGACGCTCGAACGCGATCTTCGCCCACTCGCGCTGCATGTCGGCGAACAGACGATAGGGCGCGGCGAACGTCTCGATCGTGTGATCGTCGAGCGTCTTGGCGCCGAGCGGGTAGTTGTAATAGCCCGTCGCATCCATGCCGAACGGCGCGAAGCCGATCGCGCCGCGCCCAAGCGCCGCCCAGAAGAAGCGCGCATATTCGGCGGCGTTGCCGATCTCGGGCACCGCTAGCGCATTGTCGGGTCGGCGAAACGCATCGAGATAGGCGAATACGTCGGCGCTCTTGCGGTCGTAGATATCGGGCGCCTGATAATCGATCGCAGGCGCCGCCGCCTTCCAGATGTCGAGCACGTCCTGTTGTGGTCCGCCGCTCGAGACGGCGGTTGGCTCCGGAATCTTGAAGGCATCGGCAAGCGAGGCGTTGACGTACATCGGCAGCGGCTTGATCGCCTTGCCCGCCGCGGCGAGCTCTCCGCAATACGCCGCGGTGTACCACGTATTGAAAGCACGATCGGCTTGCGCGCCGTATGCCTGGGTCCACGTCCCCGCCTTCCCGAGCGCTGCGGGAACCGGGCCGACGAAGAGTTTCTGCGCCTCGGGGCCGTAATCGCGGGGGCTGCGATAGCTGCCGGTCTCGTTCTCGACTTGCACCAGGATCGTGGTGTTCTGGCGGTCATGGTCGCGCAGATAGGTGATCAGCTTGAGGAACGCGCGCTTGTCGGCCTCGAGCGTGGTGCGCGCGTTGGGCGAGAGGACGTAATGATCGGTGCCGTCGCGCAGCTTCATCCGCGGAAAGCGGCGATTGTCCTGCTTGACCCAGTCGGGCGCGTAGCTCGGCCCGGTATTCTTGTACGTGCCGAACCAGAGCAGGACGAGCCGCTTGTCGTGCTCGCGCGCTTGATCGAGCAGCGTCTGGAGGAAACTGTAATCGAAGCGGCCTTCGGTCGGCTCGAGCTGCTGCCACGCAATCGGCACTTCGACGGTATTGGCGTGAAGCCGGTCGAGCATCGGCCATACCGACGTGAGCGCCGCAGCATAATTGCTCGAATTGTTGACTTGCGCGCCGAGCATCAGGAACGGCGCGCCGTCGACGATCAGCGCATGATGGCCGTTGCGCGAGACGATTTGCGGGACTTCGCCGGATTGCGCGAGCGCCGGGGCGGCCGCAGCGAGCGCTGTGAATACCGTCCAGATATGTAATATCGTTTTCATGATGATCCTCTCCCGTACTTGGCATTCTTGCTTGCGCCAGTGAAACGAATGCTCATAGGTGAACAGCAGTGACCGGCGACCGCGAGTGCGTCAACCAGCGGCAACACAGAAGAGGATGAGCGACATGGCAATGGTATCCCGAAAGCGCGCGCTCGCGAAATGGGCAGGCGCCGCCGCCATCGCTCTGATCCCGCTTTCCGCACAGGCCGAGCCGCTCGCCTCGCTCGACCGTAATGGCAGCCGCGTCGCGATCGAACCCTATGCGCCCAACATCGTCCGCGTGACGATCGCGCTCGACCGCGATCTCGCCGATGCCGCGCCCGGACCGGGGCCGAACGCCAAGTCGGATGCCAGCGGCTGGTCGCATCGCAGCGATGCCTCGGGCGACGTGTTCGCCTCGTCCGCACTGTCGCTGACGGTCAATGCTCAGCCTTGGCCAAAGGCGCCGACGCAGATGGAGCGCTATTTCGCGCCGTCGCTTCCCCCCGTGTCGATCACGGTGAAGGGCACCGACGGCCACCTCATCACGCAGATGAACGGCTGGGAAATGGCGCCGCACACCGTCGCGGGCGAAAAGACCTTCAAGATCGGAGCGAGCTTCGCCGCGCCGCTCGACGAGCATTATTACGGGCTCGGCCAGAACCAGGAGGGCAAACTCGATCTGCGTGGCCGCACGATCGATTGCCGCCACAATTACGACGCCCCCGCCGGCGAAACGGTCTGCGTGCCGTTCATGGTCACCAACAAGGGCTATGGGATCGTCTGGGACAATCCCTCGACCACCACCGTGTCGCCGGGGCTGCACAACAGCACGCACTGGCAGTCCGAGGTCGGCGAGCGCGTGTCCTTCTTCGTCATCACCGGCGACACGACTGACGACCTTTATGCGGGCTTTGCCAAGCTGACCGGCAAGACCCCGCTCCCGCCGAAAGCCGCGTTCGGGCTCATCCAGAGCAAGGCGCGTTACGAGACGCAGGCCGAACTGCTCGGCGTGGCGGAAGGGTATCGCAGCCGCAACTATCCGCTCGACGTAATGGTGCTCGACTGGTTCTACTGGAGCCGGATGGGCCAGCTCGATATCGACCACACCTTCTTCCCCGACCCCGCGGGCATGAACGCCAAGCTCAAGGGGCTCGGCATGCACAGCATCGTCAGCGTGTGGCCGCGCTTCGAGAAGGAATCGCGCTATTACGACATGCTGTCGGCCAAGGGCTGGCTGCTGCACGACCAGGACGGCTCGGTCGTCGACGGCCTCCCGGTCCGTTCGGACCGCGCGGGCGCGCTGATCGACAGCACGAATCCCGATGCGCGCGCCTGGTACTGGAGTAAGATCCGCGACAACATCGCCAGTCAGGGTTTCGACTGGTTCTGGCTCGACGAGACCGAGCCCGATCTGGTCCCCGATGGTCATGAGTTCGCAATCGGTTCCGGCGACCGCTATCACAACCTCTTCCCGCTGGTGCACACGGCGAGCGTCGCCGATGGATCGGCCAAGGACCGCCCCGATTTCCGCAATCTGATCCTGTGCCGCGCCGCCTATCTCGGCACGCAGCGCAACGGTTGCCTGTTCTGGTCGTCCGACGTCCAGTCGACGTGGGAAGCGCTCAAGCGCCAGGTGCCGACCGGGCTCAATTTCACCGCATCGGGCCTTGCTTACTGGAGCAGCGACACTGGCGGCTGGCAGTATCCCAACGGCCCCAAGGCCGAGCATCCCGTGCTGCTCGATCCCGCCGGCGCCGATGCGATGCCGCCGAGCTATGCCGATTATCCCGAACTGTTCGTCCGCTGGTTCCAGTACAACACCTTCACGCCCACGCTGCGCATCCATGGCCAGCGTCCGGCGACCGCGATCTGGGATTACGGCAAGGCGGCCGAGCCGGTGCTCGCGCAGTATCTGAAGCTGCGTTACGCACTGGTACCGTATCTCTACGCAGCGGCGCATCACACGTATGAGAGCGGCGCGCCGTTCATGCGCGGGCTGTTCATGGATTTCCCGAACGACCCAAAGATCACCGACATGGGCGACGAATATATGTTCGGCCTCGCCTTCCTCGTCGCGCCGGTGACCGAGCAAGGTGCGACCAGCCGCTCGGTCTATCTTCCTGCCGGCGCCGACTGGTACGATTACTGGACCAACGAGAAGCATGCCGGTGGCCAGACGATCACGGCGCAAGCGCCAATCGACAAGATCCCGCTGTTCGTGCGCGCCGGATCGATCGTGCCGATGGGGGCGCAAGTGCCGAGTACCGCGACACGCCAGCCGCTCGAGAGCATTCGCGTCTATCCAGGCCGTTCGACGAGCTTCACGCTGTACGACGATGACGGGGTGAGCAACGCCTATCGTAAGGGCGGCGGCACTGCGACGCTGCGCTGGGACGATGCCAGCGGGCGGCTGACCGCATCGGGCAAGCTGCCGAGCGGGCAGGATGTCGCAGCGTTGGTCAAGGTCGTCGGCCGCTAACGCACAGCGCTTGTGCGCTTTGGTCGCGACCTTCTATGATCGGCGCTGCATACCGGGGGAAACGATGGACGACATTGAAGACGAGGACCGCCGCTACAAGGCGCCCGCGCTTGAAAAGGGGCTCGACATTCTCGAGCTGCTCGCCGACGCGGCCGAGCCGCTCCCCTTAGCGGCGATCGCCGACCAGCTCGATCGCTCGCGCGGCGAACTGCACCGCATGGTGCAGGTGCTGCAGTTTCGTGGCTATATCGACCAGGATGCCGGCTCGGAAGGCTATCGCCTGACCGACCGGCTGTTCGCGCTCGGCATGCGCCAACCGCGCACGCGCAACCTGGTCGAACTGTCGCTGCCGGTGATGCGGCAGTTGGTGCAGGATTCGGGCGAGTCATGCCACCTCGCCTTTCACAGCCGCGGTGAGATGGTCGTCGTCGCGCGGGTCGAATCGGGCGAACAGGTCGGATTTTCGGTGCGCGTCGGCTATCGCCGGCCGATCCCCAGCACCGCGTCGGGCGCAGTGCTCTACGCGTTTCAATCGGACGCGGTGCGGCAGCGTTGGGAGAGCCTGTTCGCGCCGGCGCTCAGCCCGGCGGCACTAAAGGAATTTCGCGCACATGCCGATACCGTGCGCACGCGCCAGGTCGAATTGACGCAAAGCCCGCTGGTGGGTGGCGTCACCGACATCTCCGCACCGATCATGCGCGGCGGCGCGGCCGCGGCGGCGCTGACCGTGCCGTATCTCGAAAGGCGCGAACCCGTGCATAGCGCCGAGCAAGTATCGGTCATGGTGCTCGCCGCAGCCGAGCGGATCGCAGAGCAATTGGTGCAAAGCGACGAGCGGCTTTAGCACTTTTGAGTTGCCCCTTGTGCAAGCTGTCGCTGCCCCGGCGAAGGCCGGGGCCCAGTAGCGCAGCGTCCAATGCGCAAGCGTAGCGCATATTATCCTCGGCCATCGCTACTGGACCCCGGCCTTCGCCGGGAAAAATAGTTGAAGAAGGGACTACTTAGCGCGCCAAGTCGCCGGCATCGTCTGCGCGGGCAGCGTGACCGTCACCGTCTGGCGGATGTCGCGCGCCGAATCCGCCAGCATCACCTTATAGGCACCGCCCGCGACCTTCCACTGATGCCCCGCTTCGTCCCACGTCGCGAGCAAGCGCCGATCGACCGACATCGACACGGTCTGGCTCGCGCCCGGTGCCAGCGCGACCTTGGCGAAACCGCCGAGGCGCTTGGGCGCCTCCCAGCCGCCAGCATCCGGCGAGACATAGATTTGCGGCACGCTCGCGCCGGCGCGTGCGCCGGTGTTGCGCACGGTGAAGCGCGCGGTCAGCGCACCGTTCGCCGCCACCGCGGTGAGGCCGCCGACGGTGAACCGCGTATAGGAGAGGCCGTGCCCGAACGCGAACAGCGGCGCGATCGCCTTGGCGTCGAACCATTTGTACCCGACCGTCGCGCCCTCGCTATACGCCACGTTGCCGACATGCGGCGTGGCGGGATCGGCCAGTTGATCGACGCTCTTGGCAAAGGTCATCGGCAGGCGCCCCGACGGGTTGACCTTGCCGAACAGCAGGTTCGCGATCGCCGCACCGCCCTGCGTACCGGGATACCAGGCTTCGAGCACCGCGCCGACATGGTCGAGCCACGGCATCGCCACCTGGCTGCCGGTCTCGAGCACCACCACGGTTTTGGAATTGGCGGCGCCGACCGCGTCGATCAGCGCATCCTGCGTACCGTCGAGCGTCATCGGCGTGTCGAACGATTCGCCCTGCCACTGCGTCGCGAACACGATGACGATATCGGCGTCGCGCGCCAGCGCCGCGGCAGCGACGGGATCGCTGCCATCGGCGAAGGTCACGGTCGCTCCCGGGGCGTGACGCTTGATCTCGTCGAGCGGCGACGAGGGATGATACATGATCGGCCCCGGCCAGCCCGTCGGTAGCAATCCCGGCACCGCATTGCCGCCGATCGGATAGACCAGCGACGAGCCTCCACCGGCAAGCACGCCCTTGTCGGCATGTCCGCCGATCACCGCGATGCGTTTGGCGCTGGCGGCCAGCGGGAGCAGATCGTCCTGATTCTTGAGCAAGACCGCGCCCGCCTCTGCCGCAGCACGCGTCACCGCGACGTGCGCGGCATAATCGATCGGCCGCTCGATCGCCGGATCCTCAAACACGCCATGCCCGAACATCGATCGCACGATCCGCGTCGTCATCAAATCGAGCCGCGCCGGCGTCACCTCTCCGCGCTCGACCGCCTCGCGCAGAGGCGCCGCGAAAAACGGCTGCGTGTCGAACGGGAAGCCCGAATCCTGGTCGAGCCCGGCATTGGCCGCAATGGCGGTGCTGTGCGTCGCGCCCCAGTCGCTCATCACATAGCCCTTGAAGCCCCAATCGGTGCGCAGCACGTCGGTCAACAGCCAGCTATTTTCGCAGGCATGCGTGCCGTCGACGCGGTTGTACGAGCACATGATCGAGCCCGGATCGGCGCGCTCGATCGCAAGCTGGAAGGCGAGCAAATCGGACACGCGCGCCGCGCCGTGTTCGATCACCGAATTGCCGGTGTTGCGGTCGGTCTCCTGATCGTTGAAGGCATAATGCTTGATCGTCGAGATGACGTGGTTCGACTGGATGCCGCGGACTTGCTCGGCCACCATCGTGCCGGCGAGCAAGGGATCCTCGCCGCCATATTCGAAGTTGCGGCCGTTGCGCGGTTCACGCAACAGATCGACCCCGCCGGCGAGCATGACGTTGAAACCCGAGCGATGCGCTTCGTCGCCGATCATCGCGCCGCCGGCATGCGCGACCGCGACATCCCAGCTCGCCGCGATCGCCACGTTCGACGGCAAAGCGGTACGCTCGCGCTTGACCGCAGCGCCGCCCTGCGTCGCGACACCGACACCGGCATCGGTCTGGTGCTGTGCCGGGATGCCGAGGCGGGCGATCGCCGGTACGTAGCCCGCGGATCCGGCATGCGCCTCGACAGGCGCGTGGTAGAGCGACACCGGGAAATCGGTGCCGAAATAGCCGAACACCAAGGTCAGTTTCTCGTCGCGCGTCATCGCCGCGACCAGCGCCTTGGCGCGCAGGTCGGGCGTAAGGCGGGTGTCGTTCCATGCGCCGCGTATCGCCGGCTTGTTCCAGGCGGGGAGCACGGGCGTGCCGGCGACGGGTGCAACCTTCGCGGGCGGCGGCGGAGCGGCCACCTGGGCGGAAGCGGCCGCGCCGACCAGCAGCAGTGGCACTGCCGCGATACGAAGCGTCATGATGAAATCCTCTACCAGCGCGCCTTGCCGTCCATTGCGAAGGCGGCGTCGTTACCTATCCGTATATGCGCACATATTTGACAGGTAAACACCCGCAATCGCCGTCCGGCACTTCCGAAGCCCAGCAGCCGTCGATCGCATCGCGCCGCGATCAGCGCCCGGCTGGCGCGCTCATGCGCGACTGGCAGAGAGATCGAAGGCGACCACGCGCTGACGCTGTTCACCGAGCTTGTCGATGCCGAGGCGCATGGTATCGCCGGCCTTGAGGAAAACCGGGTTGGGCTTTTGACCCTCGCCCACGCCCGGCGGCGTGCCCGTGATCAGCAGGTCGCCGGGCAGCAAGGTTATGAAGCGGCTGACATAGGCGATGCATTCTACAACGGGAAAGATCATCGTCTTGGTGTTGCCGATCTGCATCCGCTGGCCGTTGACATCGAGGAACATTTCGAGCGCCTGCGGATCGCCGATCTCGTCGGGCGTTACCAGCCACGGACCGGTCGGGCCGAACGTGTCGCACCCCTTGCCCTTGTCCCACTGGCTGCCGAGTTCCTTTTGGAAGGCGCGCTCCGACACGTCGTTGACCAGTACGTACCCGGCGACATGATCGAGCGCATCGGCCTGTTCGACATAGCGGCAGGTCTTGCCGATAATGACGCCGAGTTCGACTTCCCAATCGGTCTTCAATGCGCCCTTCGGAATCATCACGTCGTCGTTCGCTCCGACCAGGCAGGAGATCGCCTTGGTGAAGAATATCGGCTCGGGCGGCACCGGCAGGTTCGCCTCCGCGGCATGGTCCGCATAGTTGAGACCGACCGCGATGAACTTGCCAATGCCAGCCACGGGCACGCCGAAGCGCGGCTCGCCTTCGACCTCCCGCAGGCTGGCGAGATCGGTCGCGCGCAGCCGCTCGATCACGTCAAGCGTCGCCGGCGTGATGTCGTCGACGATTCCGGAGACGTCGCGCGAGACGCCATCGGCATCGACCAGGCCGAGCTTTTCCGCGCCAACGGGACCATAGCGGCAGAGCTTCATAGGGAAATACTCAATCTTGACGGGAGCGAATGCAACGAAACTTCAGGCCGTAATGCGACATGGAAGTCGGCCATGTCGAGCGCGATGGTCTTCATTTGCCCACTGACCGGCTTGATCTCGCCGGGCAACCGTTAAGCGAAGATCGGCACCATCTCAGCTGTGCCGTAGTCCACTTTTTCCCGATGCGGGGCTCGCTTCGTGATCTAACGGTGGGACAGTGAAGCGACGGGCGAACAGGAGAAAGTGCATGTTGCCCGCTGGCAGAATGATCCCGGTGACTGGAGCTTCGGCCGGAAGAGAAATCGCTGACGCGATCCGCGTATCGACGTTCGTCCTTGCCGCGCTTCCCCCCGTGTCACCAGCGCCGTACTGGCGGTCGTCGGCGACGCATTCGTGACCCTGCGATGAGGCGGGCGGCCAGTGCACTCGACTATCGCGAGCTTGCGCGGCGGCGCCTGCCCGGTTGCTGTTCGGATATATCGACGGCGGCTCGTATGCCGAGGTGACTTTGCGCCGCAACGTCGCCGATCTCGAAGCGGTGGCGCTGCGCCAGCGCGTGCTGCGCGACGTCTAGGCTATCGACGTCTCGACGACGCTGTTCGGCGAACGCTTCGCCCTCCCCGTCGCGCTCGCACCGATCGGCCTGGCGGGCATGAATGCGCGGCGCGGCGAGGTGCAGGCCGCGCGCGCTGCCGAGGCGGCCGGGATCCCCTTCCGCCTGTCGACGGTCTCGGCCTGTCCGATCGCCGAGGTCGCCAAAGGCACGACCAAGCCGTTCTGGTTTGAGCGCTACATGATCCGCGATCGCGCTTCATGCGCGACCTGATGCTGCAAGCGAAAGCGGCCGGCTGCACCACGCTGATCTTCACCGTCGACATGCCGGTGCCGGGTTCGCGCTACCGCAACTATCATTCGGGGCTGGCCGGCGCGCCTGGGCTGGCGGGGGCACTGCGCCGCAGCTGGCAAGGCGCGATGAACCCGAGTTGGGCATGGGATGTCGGGATACACGGCCGCCCGCACAAGCTCGGCAACGTCGCGCCGATGCTCGGCGACAAGAGCGGGCTCGAGGATTTTTTCGCGTGGATGCGGAACAATTTCGACGATACGATCAGTTGGCGCGACCTGCAGTTCATTCGTGAGGTCTGGGATGGCACGCTGATCATCAAGGGCATTCTCGACACCGAAGATGTGCGCGCCGCGGCCGACATCGGCGCGGACAGGATCGTCGTTTCCAACCATGGCGGACGGCAGCTCGACGGCGTACCCTCGCCCGCCCGCGTTCTGTCGCCGATCGCCGATGCAGTGGGCGATCGGCTCACCGTTCTGGCCGATGGTGGGGTACGCTCCGGGCTCGACGTGGTGCGCATGCTGGCGCTGGGCGCCAAGGGCGTCCTGCCCGGTCGCGCCTGGGTCTAAGCGCTCGCCGGCGGCGAACAGGAGGGCGTCGCGCACATGCTGCGCCTGATGGAAGCGGAGATGCGCGTCGCGATAGCGCTCACCGCGCGCACGACAATCGCCGCGATCGACCGGACCGTGCTGTCCGAAGGCGGATGATTTCGCGGCGGCCTAGGTCGCCCCGAACCGCGTCGCTTGATTGTCACCGGTAAACTGCGGTTTCACAGATAGACACTTGTCGCTTTCGCGCTTTGAATGCCTGCGCTACTAGACGTCCATACGGGCGAATGGTGAGGAATGGGCGCGGCGATGCGGGCGATCTTGGTTGCAGGTTTGGCCTTCGCATCTTCGTTGGGGAGTGGCGCGTTTGCCCAGCAGCCGCCGCGGCATGTCGATGCCGATCTCGCACAGCCCGGCGCGCCGATCGACCGCTTCTTCGACCTGTCGGTCGGATCGGATTATCCCGGCACGCTGATCCGCGCCGACAGCCAGGCGCAACTCCAGACGACCCAGCGCGAACTCGGCTTCCGCTACATCCGATTCCACGCGATCTTCCACGACGTGCTCGGCACGGTGAAGATCGTCGACGGCCGCACTGTCTATGACTGGAGCAAGATCGACATGCTGTACGACGCGTTGCTCGCCAAGGGCATCAGGCCGTTTGTCGAACTGGGGTTCACCCCGGATGCGCTGCGCAGTTCCGAGCAGACGATCTTCTATTGGAAGGGCAACACATCGCACCCCAAGCCCGACGGTTGGGTACATTTGATCGACGCCTTCGCGCGCCATCTCCGCCAGCGCTACGGCGCGGCCGAAGTGCGCAGCTGGTATTTCGAGGTGTGGAACGAACCTAACCTTGCCGGCTTCTGGGAAGGCGCCGATCAAAAGGCGTATTTCGACCTCTATGCCCAGACCGCGCGCAAGCTGAAGGCGATCGACCCGGCGCTGCGCGTCGGCGGGCCGTCGACCGCGGGTGCGGCATGGGTTCCGGAGTTTCTCGCTTTCGCGCACGCCAATGCCGTGCCGGTCGATTTTGTCACCACGCATACCTACGGCGTCGATGGCGGTTTCCTCGACGAGAAGGGCAAGCAGGACACCAAATTGTCCGCCTCGCCCGATGCGATCGTCGGCGACGTGCGCAAAGTCCGCACTCAGATCGACGTGTCGCCGTATCGCGGCCTGCCGCTCTTCTTCAGCGAGTGGAGCACCAGCTACACCCCGCGCGATTTCGTCCATGACAGCTATGTGAGCGCGCCCTACATTCTGACCAAGCTCAAGCAGAGCCAGGGACTGGCGCAGTGCATGAGCTACTGGACCTACACCGACCTGTTCGAGGAACCGGGGCCGCCGCCAACGCCATTTCATGGCGGCTTCGGCCTGACGAACCGCGAAGGCATCCGCAAACCCGCATATTTCGCCTACAAATACCTCCATGCCTTGCGCGGCCGCACCGTCCCGGTCGCCGACGCGCACACGGTTGTCAGCATCGCGGGAAAGCGTGTCGCGATTCTGCTGTGGGACTGGCACCAGCCGGTGCAGGCTCTAAGCAACAAGCCCTTTTATACCCGGCTCCAGCCGTCGACGGATCAGGCGCCGGTCGCGATGACACTGCGCCATCTCGCGCCTGGTCGATATACGTTGCGGATCAATCGCACCGGCTATCGTCACAACGATCCGCTCTCGGCCTATATCGACATGGGTCTGCCCGACCGCTTCAGCAGCACGCAGGTCCAGCAGATGCAGGCGCTCACCGCCGACACGCCCGAGGAAACGCGCGTCGTGACGATCGCGGCCGAGGGACGCTTCTCGCGCACGGTCACGTTGCGGACCAACGACGTCGTATCGGTGACGTTGGACCCGCTCAAGCCATAGACCGGCTGCGGCCAGGAGTTCCCCGATGATAGTTCGTTCCGCCATCGCCAGCATCCTCGCGGCCCGCACCTTGCGACGAAATGGCGCATGGGGCGCCCTCGCGCTTTCGACGAGTGTGCCAATCGTCGCGGCTGAGGTCGTACCGGCGACGCAGTATGACTGGCACAACGTCGTGGTTGGCGGCGGCGGGTTCGCACCAGGAATCGTGTTCAGCACGGTAGAACGCGGGCTCGCTTATCTCCGCACCGACATGGGTGGCGCGTATCGCTGGGATGGGCGTGCCAGGCGCTGGATCGCGCTCGAGGACGGCATCGCCGATGCGAGCTATATGGGCGTTGAAAGCGTCGCGGCGGACCCACACGACGCCAATGTCGTCTATCTCGCCGCGGGTGTCGGAGCGCGCGCCGATGCCGCGATCCTGCGCTCAGTCGATCGCGGTACGCATTGGACGATCACACCCGTTCCGTTCGCGATGGGCGGCAACGAGGACGGGCGTGGGCTGGGCGAGCGGCTGGCGATCGATCCGTTCGACACCACCAGCCTGTGGTTCGGGTCGCGCCACGACGGGCTGTGGCACAGCAGCGACCGCGGCACGCACTGGCGCAAAGCCGAGCGCTTCCCGCTCCCCGGGCTCGGCCTGCCCGCCGCGCGCCGGACGACACATGGCGGCTTGAGCTTCGTGCTGTTCGACCCGACAAAGGCCGGTCGCCTGTTCGTGGCGAGCGCCGACCCAGGCGCGCAGCACCTGTTTCGCTCAGAGGATCGCGGCGAGCACTGGCAGGTCGTCGACGGCGGGCCCGATCCCGCGCTCCTGCCGGTCAAGGCAGTGCTGGGCGGCGACGGAGTGCTCACCATCACGTATAGCGATGCGATCGGCCCCAACGGGATAAGCCGCGGCGCAGTCTGGCGCGTCGATGCGACAGGCGCGCACTGGCAGGACGTGACCCCCGACAGGCGCCCCGATGCTCCGGTCGGCGGCTATATGGGTGTGGCCGTTTCGGCGCGCGATCCCCGCGTGATCGCGGTCAGCACGGTCGATCGCTATCGCCCGGTCGACACGGTTTGGCGCTCGATCGATGCCGGGGCGCATTGGGACGAACTGTATCGCCGCTCGACGCGCGATATCTCGGCATCGCCCTTCCTCGCGCTCGATGGCGGCACGGCGAATTTCGGCCACTGGATCGCCGCGCTCGCGATCGATCCGTTCGACGACGGTCATGTCGCTTATTCCACCGGGGCGACCGTCTACGATACCAAGGCGTTTGCCGTCAGCGGAACGATGCCCTGGGCGACCTGGACGCGCGGGATCGAGCAGACCGCGATCATCACCATGACCAGCCCGACCGGCGGCGCGCCTTTGATCTCGGGCTTTGGCGACATTGGGGGCTTTCGCCATGCCGATCTCACCGTCTCGCCGACGCACGTGCATCGCGATCCGTTTCTCAGCAACACCAATACGCTCGATTATGCCGGCCAGGCGCCGGCGATCGTGGTGCGTAGCGGCACGGCGCACGGCCGCATCGGCGACGGACCGACATTGGCCTGGTCGGCGGACGGCGGCGAGAACTGGCAGCCGCTCGCGCCGCACAGCGAGGCGCCCGCCGCTGGACATCCCGCGCCCGAAGTGACCGGTGACGCCGCGATCACGGTGTCGGCGAATGGCGCGACCTTCGTCGCCGGCACCGCGGGGCCGCAATGGACACGCGACCGCGGCAGGACCTGGCATCCTGTGGCCGGGCTGTCGAGCGGCAGCCGGATCGTCGCAGACAAGGCCGATCCGAACCTATTCTATGCGCTCGATTTCGCCACTGCGCGCTTCGCCCGCAGCGACGATGGCGGCGCCAGCTTCCACGCACTGGCAGCCCATGGTCTGTTGGCCGATCTGTCGAGCGCGCACGCGACCAGCCGCGAAGTCCCGAGCGCGTTAATCGCCACCCCCGATCGCGCCGGCGCGCTGTGGCTGCTGCTGAACGGCGGGCTGTATCGCAGCCGCGATGCGGGAGAGACCTGGGCCCATACGACCGGAACCATCGCGATCGATGGCTTCGGCCTCGGCAAGCCCCTTCCCGGCGCGGCCTTCCCGGCGCTGTACGCGCTCGGTCGAAACGCCGGACAGGCCGGCGTGTGGCGCTCGGTCGATGGCGGCGCGCGCTGGACCCGGATCAACGATGCCGGCCACCAATGGGGCTTACGCTTTCGCGCCATCACCGGCGACCCGCGCCGTTTCGGACGCGTGTATGTCGCAACTGACGGACGTGGGATCGTCTATGGCGACCCGCGAGGCGTGTTACCGCGATAGAGCCGGGTCCCTGCTAACCGGCTCTGTCAGATTAGCGAGGCGTTCGCTACCGAGGCCCAATGAGCCGCAAATCGAGAGCCCTGCCCCCCAGCCCGTTCCGCCGGTTTAACTCGTCACCCGAGGTGATCCGGCTGGTGGTGATGATGTATGTGCGGTTCCCGCTATCGCTTCGAAACGTCGAGGATCTGCTGTTCGAGCGCGGAATCGACATTTGCCATGAGACAGTGCGGCAATGGTGGGGGCGGTTCGGCCCGATCTTCGCCGCCGACATCCGGCGGCAGCGGGTCAACCGGATGCGCGGCTTCCGACACTGGCGCTGGCATCTCGACGAGATGTACGTGAAGCTCAATGGCGAGATGGTTCACCTCTGGCGCGCGGTCGATCACGAAGGCGAGATCCTCGAAAGCTTTGTCACCAGGACGCGCGACAAAGCCGCGGCGCTGACTTTCATGAAAGAGACGCTGAAGCGCCATGGTTCGCCGGAGGCGATCAGGACCGATGGCCTTCGCTCCTATCACGCAGCGATGAAGGACCTTGGGAACGAGGAGAAGCAGGAGGTCGCTCGCTGGGCCAATAACCGGGTGGAAAACAGCCACCTGCCCTTCCGACGACGAGAGCGGGCGATGCTTAGGTTCAGGCAGATGAAGACCCTACAAAAGTTCGCCAGCGTACATGCAAACGTGCACAATCACTTCAATCTCGAACGCAATCTCGTTGACCGCAAAACCTACAAACAACGCCGCTCAGCCGCCGAGGCCGAGTGGCAGTCGGTCATGGGTTAGACTCCCATTACATAAGCCCGACCTGCATCGTGGCGAGATCGGTTCGCGTTAGACTGACAGAACCGGCACGTGGGCTCTGTCAGACCAACGAGGCGTTCGCTACCGTGGCCCAATGAGCCGCAAATCGAGAGCCCTGCCCCCCAGCCCGTTCCGCCGGTTTAACTCGTCACCCGAGGTGATCCGGCTGGTGGTGATGATGTATGTGCGGTTCCCGCTATCGCTTCGAAACGTCGAGGATCTGCTGTTCGAGCGCGGAATCGACATTTGCCATGAGACAGTGCGGCAATGGTGGGGGCGGTTCGGCCCGATCTTCGCCGGCGACATCCGGCGGCAGCGGGTCAACCGGATGCGCGGCTTCCGACACTGGCGCTGGCATCTCGACGAGATGTACGTGAAGCTCAATGGCGAGATGGTTTACCTCTGGCGCGCGGTCGATCACGAAGGCGAGATCCTCGAAAGCTTTGTCACCAGGACGCGCGACAAAGCCGCAGCGCTGACTTTCATGAAAAAGACCCTTAAGCGCCATGGCTCGCCGGAGGCGATCAGGACCGATGGCCTTCGCTCCTATCGCGCAGCGATGAGGGACCTTGGGAACGAGGAGAAGCAGGAGGTCGCTCGCTGGGCCAATAACCGGGTGGAAAACAGCCACCTGCCCTTCCGACGACGAGAGCGGGCGATGCTTAGGTTCAGGCAGATGAAGACCCTACAAAAGTTCGCCAGCGTACATGCAAACGTGCACAACCATTTCAATCTCGAACGCCATCTCGTTGACCGCAAAACCTACAAACAACGCCGCTCAGCCGCACAGGCCGAGTGGCAGTCAGTTATGGGATAAGGCCCGCGCGCAAAAGTCCGACATGCATCGTGGAGAGAGCGGTTCGCGTTAGACTGACAGCACCACGCCGAGGCTTCCGCGCGCGGGTTGCAGCTGCTGCTGTCGAACATGCACGGCGATCACCGCGGGACTGAGACTTTGCGCTTCATGCGCGGGCGTGTCGACGCCCTGATCATCATGGCGCCCGATATCGACCCCGAGCGCCTGCTCGCGCATATCCCGGCGAGTTTGCCGACGGTCCTCATCAGCTGTCCCGACGTCGCGGCGGACCATCCGCAGTTCCGCATCGATAATGTCGCCGCCGCCGATGCGATGGTCGAGCATTTGGTCGCGTCCGGGCGGCGGCGCATCGTCCACCTCTCTGGCCCGCGCGGCAACCGCGATGCCGAGGAGCGCATCGTCGGCTATCGGGCTGCGATGACCCGCCACGGCCTCAACCCGCGCGTCCTGACGGGCGATTTCGACGAGGAATCGGGGACAGCTGCCGCACAGGCGCTGCTCGGAGACGTCGAGGGGCCCGATGCGCTGTTCGCGGCGAACGACATGATGGCGATCGGCGCGCTCGTCGTTTTTCAGCGCGCCGGGCTTAACGTGCCCGACGACATCGCCGTCGCGGGGTTCGACGATATCCCGCTCGCCCGCTTCGTCACTCCGGCCCTCACCACGATGCGTGTGGGGATTGCGGAGATCGGCGCCGAGGCGGTGTCGCGCGCGGCGGCGATTCTCGCCGGGGGGAACGACACCGGGATTCGCTGGGTTGCGCCGCAGATCAGGCAGCGTGCGAGCACGATCAGCGGTACTGCCGATACGCCGCCGCCGGCGCCGCACAACATCTCCTGACGGTCAATAGACCAAGGTCCCGTGTGACATGCTCCCCAGAAATCATGCCATTGGTACGTTAGCTCGTCAGATGGAGACGAGTGATGCAGCGAGGCCGATTTACCGAGGATCAGATCATTGCCGTGCTACGCGAGCATGAGGCTGGCGTGAAGACCGCCGACCTGTGCCGCAAGCACGGGATCAGCGATGCGACGTTTCACACCTGGAAGTCGAAGTATGGCGGGCTGACGGTGTCCGATGCTGCGCGATTGCGTGCGCGCGAGGAAGAGAACCGACGGCTGAAGAAGCTGCTGGCGGAGTCGATGCTGAACGTGTCGGCGTTGAAGGATCTGCTGGGAAAAAACTGACCCGGTCTGCGGCGCGCTACGTTGCGGTGGAGAAGCTGATGGCCGACCACGGCTTCTCGTAAGCGTCGCGCCTGCAGGCTGGTCGGGGTCAATCGGTCGGCATGGCAATAAGAGCCGCTGCGCGGAAGGGACGACGTTGTCCGCGAGCGGATGCGCGAGATCGCCAATGAGCGCCGCCGGTTCGGCTATCGGCGGCTGGCGATCCTGCTCAAGCGTGAGGGCGTCGATACCTCTTTGTCGGGCCGGCGGGTCGTTCGCGAGCTGGGCGCCATCGCCGAACGTCGTGGGCTGCCGTGCGCGGTGTTCAGCGACAATGGCCCCGAGCTCACCCGTCACACCGTCCTCCCCTGGTGCCAGGAGACAGGGGTCGAATGGCATTACATTGCGCCGGGCAAGCCGCAGCAGAACGGCTTGGTCGAGAGCTTTAATGGTCGCTTGCGCGACGGGTGCTTGAACGAGCACCGGTTCTCATCGCTGGCTGCGGCGAGACGGATCATTGCGGCATGGCGGACGGACCAAAACAATGTGGGTCCGCACCGCAGCCTTGGCGGGTTGGCACTCGCCGAGTTTACCAACCGCCCCAGCCAAGGGCATACGGACACCAAAGCTAAGGTATCAGCGGCCTGAGAATGGGGAGCACGGGGCAGATGAGGACCCTACAGAAGTTCGCTTCGGTCCATGCCAACGTCCACAACAACTTCAATCACGAACGCCATCTCATTGATCGCCACACTGGGGATAATCGTGCGCGCGCATGTGCTCTCACCGCCCGTCTATTATGGCTACCGATCGCTGCCTGTTACCCAAAAATACCCCCAAAGCATCGGCACTCTATCGGGTTGAACTTGATCTAGATCATTGACGCGCAAGATTGTTCTGTATCATGATTTTCTGCCAGGCTGCGAGCTTGGCGGGTCAAGATGGCAGCGGGGTAATCGGACACTGAAATGATGGAATATCGAACGATATAATCCGAGAGGAGCAGCGAAGGTGGCTTTAACTCCAGAGCAGGTTCAGCTCGTGAAGGACAGCTACTCGCTGATTTGCAAGCATTCCGAACCGTATTCTATCCTCTTCTATCACCAGCTATTCCTGAAGCATCCGTTCGTACGCGCGCTATTTCCTGACGAATTGGCGCACCAAACGAGTGTATTCAAGCAAACCATCGATGTCTTGGTCGAAAACATCGCTGACCTTGCCCGCATGCGTCCGACCTTGGCGACCTTGGCCAGACAGCATGTTCAGTACGGTGTCGACACATACCAATATGCGATCGTCGGAGCCGTGCTGATCGATACGTTCGCAGAAATTCTGGAGAGCCGTTTCACTTCGGAGGCCCGTAAAGCTTGGGAAGCGCTCTATGCGGAGACTGCGGCCATCATGATATCGGAGTCCAGCACGGGACATTAGCGCAGAACGCCAGGGTCGCTCGCACGCCTGCATCGGCCATCCTGCCCGGCGCGTAGACCGACACGATCGCGGGCGGGACACCGACCGCGATAGCCTTCCCCTCATCGACGGCGATGGCGCCAGGCCGCATACACGCCTGCGACCATATCGTAGGGGATCGCCGCGGCCTCGCGCATCCACATCTTGGCCTGCAACGGCCTTGGCCCGCGCGCGACCATCCGCACTGGACGGCTGGCAAGGCCCAGCAACGCAAACAGCATCCGCACGCGGGGCTGGTGGTACGCATCGGTACAAGTCCGGATCGCCGTATAGCCGTGACGCCTCGCATAGCCCGCAGCCGCGCGAACCGTCTGGAGCGTGTCCATGCTCACGTCATCGAGGATCAGCCGATCGCGCGCGACGGTGCCGTGCAGCAGCTCGGCCATCACCGCCGCCTCGGACGGTGGATAGGTGCCCACCCCGCCCGAGAGGAACAGGTCGGTGCGCGGATCCGCTTCGGCAACCGCAGCGGCATAACCGACGCGGCGCGCGAGTGCGGGGCTAGCCGTCCCATCGGCCCGCACGGCAGCCCCGAACACCACAACGAGGGTGCGCGCGGGCGCCTCAGGTCTGTCGATCGTCATCGCGCGTTCGATCCGCTACCCCGCGCCCACCCTTTCGCCGCCGGTACGAGCGTCGCGAGGAAAGCCTGCGCGCTCGCCCGATACGCGTCGCGCACCTCGGGCTTCATCCGGTTCCACGTCGCGTACATGTTCGCCATGCGGTGATTGCGCCCGAACAGACGTTCGTGCCGCGCGAGAAAATCCCAATACAGCGCATTGAACGGGCAAGCGTCGGGCCCGACTTTCTTTTTCACATCGTAGCGGCATTTGCCGCAATGGTCGGACATCCGGTCGATATACGCGCCGCCCCCGGCATAGGGCTTGGTCGCGAGCCGGCCTCCATCGGCGTGCTGGCTCATGCCGATGACGTTGGGCAGTTCGACCCATTCATAGGCATCGGCATAGACGACGAGGAACCAGTCGGCGACGTCCTGCGGCCGCACGCCGGCGAGCATCGCGAAATTGCCGAGCACCATCAGCCGCTGGATATGATGCGCATAGGCATTGTCGCGCGTGTTGCGCACCGCCTCGGCAAGGCACAGCATCTGCGTGTCGCCGGTCCAGTAGAAATCGGGCAGCGGCCGCGTCGCCTCGAGCGCGTTCGCGGCTGCGACGTCGGGCATCTCGAGCCAGTAATAGCCGCGGACATATTCGCGCCAGCCGATGATCTGGCGAATGAAACCCTCCGCCGCGTTGAGCGGAACGCTCCCCGCGGCATAGGCGTCGGCGGCGGCCTGCGCGACCTCGAGCGGGGTCAGCAGCCCGATATTTAGCGCGGGGCTGAGCCAACTATGGTAGAGCCAGTCCTGCCCCGTCACCATCGCGTCCTGATACGTGCCGAAATCGGGGAGCGCGGTCTTGACGAAATGCGCGAGCGCCTCGCGCGCCTGCGCGGCGGTCACCGGCAAGGCGAACTGCTCCAGCCGCCCGAAATGCTCGGCAAAGCGATCGGCGACCAGCGCCATCACCGCCTGCGTCGTCTCGTCGGGCGCGAAATGCATTGGCTCGGGATAATTGAGCCCGCGCTTGGGCGGTGCGCGATTGTCCTTGTCGAGGTTCCAGCGGCCGCCCTCGGGCTTGTCGTCGGGCGTCATCAGCAGGCCGGTCTTGCGGCGCATCTCGCGATAGAAATATTCCATCACGAGCTCGCTGCGCGCCTGTGCCCAGGTCTGGAATTCGAGGATGCCGCAGATGAAACGATCGTCGATCAGCACGTCGACGCGAAGCCCGAACCGCTCGGCCCAGCCGTCGATCATGGTGCGCACGCGCCATTCGCCGGGCTCGACGACCCGGATCGCGCTCGGCCGATGCCGATCGACCGCGCGCGCGACTTCGCCCGAGAAACTCCCACTGTTGGCGGGATCGTCGAGCCGGATGTAATCGACGCTCCATCCCGCCGCGCGCAGTTCGTCGGCAAAGTGCCGCATCGCCGAAAAGATCAGCGCGATCTTGCGCTTGTGGTGGCGGACATAGGTCGTCTCGTCGGCGACCTCCATCAGCAGCACGACGGTGCCGTCTTTCGGCACGCCGTGCAGCGAGGCGATGGTGTGCGACAGCTGGTCGCCGAGGATCGGAACGAGGATGGTCATCGCACTCCAACGTCCGGAATCGCGCCGGGATGCACCACGCCGCGATTGGACGCTCAGAACAGCGTCGTCAGCATGTAGAAGGCCGCGCCGACCGCCGCCGAGGCGGGGATCGTGATGATCCACGCGACCAGCACGTTCTGCGCCACGCCCCACCGCACCGCCGACGCGCGCCTGGCGACGCCGGCACCGATGATGCAGCCCGTGATCGTATGCGTCGTCGAGACGGGAATCCCGAGCAGCGACGCCGCGAACACCATCACGGACCCGCCGAGCGAGGCGCTGAACCCCTGGTGCTGCGACAATTTGGTGATGCGCGAGCCCATCGTCTCGATGATCTTCCACCCGCCGGTCAGCGTGCCGAGCCCCATCGCGACGTAGCAGCTGATCGCCACCCAATGCGGCACTTCGAAATCGCCGTGGAGATAGCCGGTCGAGAACAGCAGGACGGTGATGATCCCCATCGTCTTCTGCGCATCGTTGAGCCCGTGGCTGAGCGAATAGGTGCCCGACGAGATCAAGTGCAGCGCGCGGAACGAGCGCTCCGCAGTGCGATGCGTGGCGCGGCTGAACAGCCAGCTCGACACCAGCATGATCAGCATCGACAGGATCATGCCGAGCACCGGCGACAGCACGATCGCGATCAGCGTCTTGTTGAGTCCGCTCCACTGCACCCCGGTGATGCCCGCATGCGCGACTCCCGACCCGATCATCCCGCCGACCAGCGCGTGGCTCGACGACGAGGGAATGCCCTTGAGCCAGGTCACGACGTTCCAGAACATCGCGCCGACCAGCGCGCCGAACACCACCGCCGGGGTCACCAGTTCCTGCGCGATCAGCCCCTTGCCGATCGTCGAGGCGACCGCGTGCAGGCTCGGAAAGGTGATCGTCAGGAAATAGGCGGCGAAGTTGAAGAAGCCTGCGAACAGCACGGCGTGGACGGGTTTGAGCAACCGCGTCGACACGACCGTCGCGATCGAATTCGCCGCGTCGTGCAACCCGTTGAGGAAGTCGAACGCGAGCGCGACGGCGATCAGGCCGATCAGCAAGGGCAAGGCTAAGGTGTACATCGATCTGGTCAGGCGTGATCGATGACGATGCCATCGATTTCGTTGGCGACGTGTTTGAAGGCGGCGACGATCCGTTCGAGATGCTTGTACACCTCGCGTTGCACGATGAAGCCGAGCGTGTCGCTCGCGCCGAGTTCCTTGAACGCGCGCTTTACGCCGTTGGCGTGGATCGCGTCGGCCTGGCTCTCCATGCGGACCATCCGCTCGGTCAGTTCGTGCAGCCGCCCGCCATTCCTCCCAACGTCGCGCAGCAGCGGCATCGCCTCGGCGGTGAGCCGCGCGGCATCGACGATGATCGCGGCCATGTCGGTCATTTCCTGAGTGAAGTGCGCGACCTCGTACAGGTCGATCGCTTGCACCGCGGCCTGCATCTCGTCGATCGAATCGTCCATCGCGCCGATCAGGCTGGTGATCGCGCCGCGATCGAACGGCGTGAGGAAGGTCCGCCGCACCGTCAGCAGCATCTCGCGCGTGATGTCGTCGGCGTCGTGCTCACGCTCGATCACTTCGCGGATATGGTCGGCGGCGCCGCCGGTGCCGTTGCGCAGCAACCGCGCGACCGCGTCGGCCGCGGCGCCGATCGCGACGGCGTGCGCTTCGAACAGCTCGAAGAAATTGCCGGTGCGCGGCAGGAGGCGTTGGAACCAAGCGAACATCGGACGGACTTTCGTAGTTTTGGCAACGGCCGCAAGCACACCCTTGCGCTCTGCGGCGGTCTTGAATTCGGCGGGGCCGAACGAGCGGATGAGATCGCGCAGATCGCTTTCATCGACCGCGTCCGCGGCGTCGGGGAGCGAGAACCAGCGGCGTTCGCGCTGCGACTGTTCCTTCCACACGTCGTGCTCGCGCGTCACCGCCAACGGGAAGACGTCGACATCGAGCATCAGCGAGGCGCCGTTGCCCTTGCGCTTGCGATAGCGGTACGATCCGAGCGGGGTCGGGCAGACGAGACCGCTGACGCCGGCCTCCTCCTCGGCCTCGACTGCGGCGGCCCGGTGGGACGCCATCCCGGTCATCGGATTTCCCTTCGGAATGACCCATCGCTTGCTTTCGCGCGAGGTGACCAGCAACACGCGCACGGGCGCGTCGATTCTGGTCCCTTCGGTGCGATAGGGCAGTGCTGCAATCTGGCGGATGATCAGGCTCCCTTTGTTGCACCCCCGTATCGGACCGCCACGACGCCGCCAATCCCATGGGCGGCATCGTCGCTGCGGTTGGATGGGTCGCACGACGATCGCTCGCTACCGCCGAATCGACGCATATTCCACCGCAGACTTGCGTCTCGCGTGCGCTCCGGCGATGTCGGGCCAAGCCGTTCGTTGGAAACGGTACAGGAGCAGAGCAGCAAAAGATGCGAATCCCATGACTGCGCGGTCCCTGTCGCCGTCCGAGCCTGCCGTCCTGTTTCGCTCGCGCGCCGAATGGCCCGACGAGATCGAGCGGGCCGTGCTCGAGCAGATTGGCGACGGCCCTCTGGCCAAGATGATCCGCATCGCGATGACCGATCCCGATGAAGAGCTGTGGCGCTATTCGATCAGCGTGTCGGGACAGACGATCGCGGGGAAAGCGATCCGCGCTTTGGAGCTTCAATAAAGCGGCCACTACAACGCGGCCTTGAGCGTCCCCGCCTGAGATGTTCGAGATTGACGCAGTGCAGCATCGCACCTACCAGCCCGCGCTCCCAACCTCGCTAAGCCCGATCAGGCGCAGCTTTGCTCAGCGCCGGAGGCGCCGCGTGCCCATGACCATGACTTTCGCCGATCTCGCACTCGCGCCCTTCCTGCTGCGCAGCCTCGCCGACCTCGGCTATGCCAAGCCGACCCCGATCCAGGCCGGCGCGATCCCGCTGCTGCTGCAGGGCCGCGACATGCTCGGCATGGCGCAGACCG
Source organism: Sphingomonas glacialis (assembly GCF_014653575.1). Classification (GTDB taxonomy): domain Bacteria; phylum Pseudomonadota; class Alphaproteobacteria; order Sphingomonadales; family Sphingomonadaceae; genus Sphingomonas; species Sphingomonas glacialis. Next base: position 770,851 of record NZ_BNAQ01000001.1, read on the forward strand.
GCACCGGCAAGACCGCAGCCTTCGCGCTGCCGCTGCTCCATCGCCTCGCCGCCGATCCCCGCCCCACACCTGCGCGCGGCGCTCGCGTCCTCGTGCTGGCGCCGACGCGCGAGCTCGTGTCGCAGATCGCGGCGGGGTTCGAGACTTTCGGTCGCGATCTGAAGCCGCGCGTCACGACGATCTTCGGCGGCGTCAGCGCGTTCCACCAGGTCAAGGCGCTCGAGGCCGGCGTCGACATCATCGTGGCGACACCGGGGCGCTTGCTCGATCTGATCGAGCAGGGCGAATGCGACCTGTCCACGCTCGAGGCGCTGGTGCTCGATGAGGCCGACCAGATGCTCGACATGGGCTTTGCCAAGCCGATCGCGCAGATCGTCGCGACCGTGCCGACCGAGCGCCACACCCTCCTGTTCTCGGCGACGATGCCCAAGTCGATCACAGCGCTCGCCGATAGCTTGCTGCGCGATCCGGCAAAGGTCGAGATCGCCCCGCCCTCGACCACGGTCGAGCGGATCGAACAGTCGGTGATGTTCCTCGATGCCGCCAACAAGAAGGCGGCATTGCTCGACTTGCTGCGGACCCCCGACATGGGCCAGGCGGTCGTCTTCACGCTACAGAAGAACATCGCCAACGAAGTGTGCGCGTTCATCAGCGAAGGCGGCATCACCGCCGAGGCGCTCCACGGCAACAAGTCGCAAGGCCAGCGCGAACGCGCGCTCGACGCGTTCCGCGCGGGCACGGTGCAAGTCCTGGTGGCGACCGATATCGCCGCGCGCGGGATCGACGTCGACACCGTGACGCACGTCTTCAACCACGATCTGCCGAGCTTGCCCGAAAGCTATGTCCACCGCATCGGCCGCACCGGCCGCGCCGGGCGCAGCGGCTACGCCATCACGCTGTGCGATGCCGAGCAGCGCGCCTGGCTCCACGATGTCGAACGCGAGATCGGCCAGACGCTGACCGTCCATGACGACCATGCGTGGCATTGCGAACTCGCGCGCCACTCCACCAAGCGCGCGCCGGTGCTCGGCGGCGGCCCGGTCAAGCAAGTCAAGGCACCCAAGGAGCGCGAGCGCAAGGTCTGGACCGAAGAGGAAAAGGCCGCCGCGCGGATGGCGGCGAAGGCTGCCTGAGCCGTGTTTGGGGCGGCAGCGCCAGACGCGCTCCCGCCCCTTTGCGCTTATTGAACCGGTGCGCTCGGGCGTCCGGTGGGCGCGAGCGGGCGGCCGCCGTTGAGATCGGCGCCGGTGTTCGAGTCGGTCGGTGTCGACTGGATCATCGCACGCATCTGCCACTGATATTTGTCGATCGCGTGCTGGACTTCCTGCAGCAGGTTCGACGTGGTCGGATCGGTGTCGTTGGTCGCCTTGATCCCCTGCGCGATCTCGTCGCTGGTCACCCGGTAATATTGCGCGAACCACTGGATGACCTGTGCATCGTCGACAAAGCCGCCCGGGAATTCAGGGATGCGGCTTGTGCGGATGATCGTGTTGGCGCGACCGTCCGACGAGACGCCGATCCCCTGCAGTCGCTCGGCGACTTCATCGGCATATTTTGCCACGCCTTCGTAATGCTCCTGCAGCAATTCGTGCAGCGGGTAGAACAAGGTACCCGAGACGTTCCAATGCGCTTGCTTGGTCTCGAGTTGGAGCTGCTGGAGTTCGGTCAGCGTCTGCTGGAGCGCTTGGGTCGAAGCGCGCAGCCCCTCGCCCTGCGGACCCGCATGAACGCGGTCGGTGACGCTGTTGAGCGGGAACGGGTCGGTCTGCGGCTGGGTCTGGGCAAGCGCGGGCGACGCACACAGGAGCGCCGCCGTGGCGAGTAGGATGGAACGCATGGAAGTCCTTTCGATCGAGCACTCGAGACGCCACCGCGTCTCGCTCGACACGCTCAACGGTCGTTCGGTCGAAGGGTTGTCTAAATTCGCTTTCAGCTTTGCTGCGAGGCGACACTGGACCACAGCGGACCCTTCTGTCTGAACTCGTGTTTAGTCGACGCGAGCGCTCGCGCCGCTAACGGGTGCAGCTCGGTCTTAAGGAAGTAGCATGCGGAATCTTGTCCTCGCGGTGGTGCTCGCCGCTACGCCAGCGCTGGCGGCAGCGCAGGAGACGACGGGGATGTCGCTCGACCGGCTCGCGCAGGATGTGATCGCCAACAATCCCGAGCGGCAATTCTATCAGCGCCAGATCGAGACCGCCGGCGTCGAACGCGCCGCCGCCGGGCGCTGGGCCGACCCCGAGGCCGTGGTCGAATTCGGCCAGCGAAGTGCGAACGACCGCACCACCGGCGCGCTGCTCGGCGACGGGCAGACCTATGCCGTGTCGATCGTCCAGCCAATCGAATTCGGCGGGCGGATCGCGCTGCGTCGCGCGATCGCCGAGCGGCAGATCGACCTTGCCAAGATCGGTCTCCAGCAGTTCGACGCGACGCTCGCCGCGCGGGCCCGCTCGCTCGGGTACGGACTGTTTGCCGCCGACGAAAAGGCCGCCACCGCACGAACCGTAGCCGCACGGATGCGCGACCTTTCGCGCGTTCTCGTCGCACGCGATCCCGCCGGCCCTGCCCCACGGCTCGAAGCGGCATCGCTCCAAGCCGGCGCAATCACCGCCGAGCGCACCGCGGCGATGGCTGATGCCGAGGCGAATTCGGCGCTGTACGAGCTCAATCAGTTGCGCGGTGCACCGTTCGCGGCGCGGATCCGGGTCATCCGCCCCGACATGCGTCTACCCGATCTCCCCTCGGGCGCAGCGCTCGCGGCGAGTGCCGCCGCCAACAATTTCGAATTGAAGTCGCTGCGCGCGCAGTTCGAGCAGCAGGGCCTGCGCGTCGGTCTTGCGCGCAAGTCGCGCATCCCGATCGTCGGCGTCGGCCCGTATTACGACCGCGCCCGCTCCGACATTCGCGAGACAAATTACGGTGTGCGGCTGTCGACCACGCTGCCGGTATGGAACCGCCAGGCGGGCGACGTCGCCGCGCAACAAGGCCGCCAGGCGCAGGCCAATGCCACGCTGATCAACGCCGAGCGCCGGATCGAGCGCGACGTGTTCGACCAGGCCGCGCAATATGAGGCCAAGCGCAAGGCGCTCGGCCAATGGTCGGGCAGCACGCCGCAGGGCTTTGCCGATGCCGCCGCCGACGCCGACCGCAACTATCGCCTCGGCGCGATCCCGCTGCAGGTCTATATGCAGATGCAGCAATCCTATATCGAGGCGACCAACGCCGTGCTCGATACGCGGCGCGAGGCGCTCGAGGCGTTGCTCCAGTTGCGCGCGCTCAACGGCGGGACCGCGCTCGCGCGATGATCGGCTGGTTGCTCGCGCTGGTGACGCGTCACCGGCTGGCGGTGACGATCGTCACCGCGATCGTCGCGATGCTCGGCATGGGCGCCTATTCTGCGCTCAAGATCGACGCGATTCCCGACATCACCGGCGTCCAGGTCCAGATCAACACAATGGTCCCCTCGCTCGCGCCCGAGGAGATCGAGCGGCTCGCGACGCTGCCGATCGAGCGGGCGATGGCGGGCCAGCCGGGCCTGCAGGAAACGCGCTCGCTGACCAAGACCGGGCTGAGCCAGGTCACTTTGCTCTACAAGGACGGGACCGACCAGCTGCGCGCGCGCCAGCTCGTCGCCGAGCGAATCCAGGCGGTGCGCGATCAGCTTCCGCCGGGTGCGACGCCACAAATGGCGCCGATCACGACGGGCTTGGGCGAAATCTACTACTACACGCTCGAATGGAAGAATCCGCCCAAGGATTATGACGCGCAGCGCCAGTTGATGGAGCTCTACGAGGCGCAGGAATATACCGTCCGCCCGATGCTGCGCGCGGTCACCGGCGTCGCCGACGTCAATTCGAACGGCGGGATGGAGCAGCAGTTCGTCGTCCAGCCCGATCCCGCACGCCTCACGCTGCACGGCGTAACCGCGGGCGAACTCGCCGATGCGGTCGGCAAGAATGTCGAGAATGCCGGCGGCGGGATCATCGTGCGCGGGCCCGAGCGCTTCACCGTGCTGACCAAGGCACGCGTCACGAATGCGACCGAGATCGGCTCGATCCCGGTCAAGTTCGCCGCCGGCGTGCTGCCGCTGCAAGTCCGCGATCTGGCGAACGTCGTGATCGGCTCGGCCCCGCGCCAGGGGGCGGCAACGCAAAACGGGCGCGAGACCGTCCTCGGCACGGTGATGATGCTCGTCGGGCAGAACAGCCGCGAAGTCGCATTGCGCGTACAGGATGCGTTGCCCGACATCCAGGCGGCGCTGCCCAAGGGCATGGTGCTCGACCGGCAATATAGCCGCGCCGATCTGGTCGATCGCGCGATCTCGACCGTCGAACACAATCTCGGCGAAGGCGCGCTGCTCGTCGCGCTCGTCTTGCTCGTCGTGATGGGCAATTGGCGCGCGGCGCTGATCGTCGCGCTGGTCATCCCCCTCGCCTTCCTCGTAACCGTCTCGGGCATGACCGCGATCGGCGTGTCGGGCAATTTGATGAGTCTCGGCGCGCTCGATTTCGGACTGATCGTTGACGGGTCGATCGTCGTGATCGAGAACAGCCTGCGGCTGCTCGCCGAGCGACGGCGCGACAAGGGCGAGGATCTGACGCCTGAGGAACGCCGCCAGACCGTCGCCGATGCGGCCAAGATGGTCGCGCGGCCGACGCTGTTCGGGATCGTGATCATCGCGCTGGTCTATGTGCCCGTGCTCAGCCTCGGCGGGGTCGAGGGCAAGCTGTTCCAGCCGATGGCGCAAGCGGTGATGCTCGCGATCTTCGCCGGGCTGATCTGGACCTTCACGATCGTCCCCGCGCTCGCCGCCTGGCTGCTGCGCGCGCCCGCTGGCGAAGCCGGCGACGGCGGCAAGACGGGGCTGATCGGCTATGCCGAACGCGGCTATTTCCCCGTGCTCGAGCGCGCGCTCGCGCATCCCAAGCTGCTCGTGCTCGGCGCGCTCATCCTGCTGGCGGGGACGTTCCTCGTCTTCCGCACGCTCGGCTCGCAATTCACCCCGCAGCTCGACGAGGGCGCGATCACCGCGATGGTCTATCGTCCGGTCGGCATGTCGCTCGACCGCAGCCTCGCGATCGAGAAGGAAACCGAGCGTCAGATCAAGCGCCAGTTCCCGCAAGTGACGCACACTTTCTCACGGATCGGCACGAGCGAAGTCGCGACCGATCCGATGCCGCCGAACGAGAACGATCTCTACATCTTCTACGCGCCGCTCAAGGACTGGCCGACCGGCGACGGCAAGCCCAAGACCAAGGAAGAGCTGGTCGCAGGCATCGAGAAGATCGGGCGGAAGGTCTACAAGGGCCAGACCTTCGAATTCGCCCAGCCGATCGAGATGCGCTTCAACGAGATGCTCGAGGGCGTCCGCGCCGACGTCTCGGTCAAGGTGTTCGGCGAGGATTACGACGTGCTCGAAAAGGCGGCCAAGCAGGCCAAGGCGATTCTCGAGAAGCAGCCCGGCACGGCCGGCGTCGAGTTCGAGACCGCCGGGCGGCCGAAGAGCATCGTCGTCGAGCTCGATCATGCGGCGCTCAACCGGCTCGGGCTCGGCACCGCCGAGGTCAACAAGGCGATCACCGATGCGATCGCGGGGACCGAGGAAGGTTTCATCCCGCACGAAGAAGCACGCCACATGATCGTCGTGCGGATGAAGGAGGATCTGCGTGCGGATCCCGCTTCGATCCTCGCGCTGCCGCTGCGCGTCGGCGAATACGGCATGGTGCCGCTGTCACGCGTCGCGCACTTGCGGACGATCCGCGCGGTCGAGCCGATCCTGCACGACGGCGGCAAGCGCCGTGCAGCGTTGATGGTCAATCTCAAGACCAGCGATCTTGCAGGCTATGTCAAAAAGGCGCGCGCCGAGGTCGAGCAGCAGGTCAAGCTGCCGCCAGGCTATCGCATCGAATTCGGCGGGCAGTTCCATCAGCTCGAGGCGGCGCAGAAGCGGTTGTCGATCGTCGTGCCCGCCGCGCTGATCCTGATCTTCCTGCTGGTCTATGCAGCACTTGGCAGCGTGAAGGAGGCGGCGATCGTCTATACCGGCATTCCGTTCGCGGTGACGGGCGGCGTGCTGGCGCTTTGGCTACGCGGGATGCCGTTCTCGATCACCGCGGCGATCGGTTTCATCGCGCTGTCGGGGATCGCGATGCTCAACGGGCTGGTGCTGATTGACCATATCAACAGCCTGCGCGACGGCCGCGACGGCGATGCGCTTCCGGTCGACGACGCGGTGCGTCAAGGCGCGCGTGATCGATTGCGGCCGGTGCTGTCGACTGCTTTTGTCGCCTCGATCGGCTTCGTGCCGATGGCGATCGCGAGTGGGGCAGGTGCGGAGGTTCAGCGGCCGCTGGCGACGGTGGTGATCGGCGGGATCGTCACTTCGACGCTGCTGACGCTGGTGCTGCTGCCGAGCCTGTATCGGTGGTTGATCCGCGACGCTGGGGCGCCGAAGCCCAAGGACGAGGTGGCGGCCGACTGATCCCACCCCCCGCCGTCACCCCGGCCTCGTGCCGGGGTCCAGCGTGCCGCGTACGCTGAACCGGCAGTATGTGGATCACGGTGGACCCCGGCACAAGGCCGGGGTGACGGCGGGGGGATGGCTACGTCTCGTTCCGCCGCGTCGGGAACACCGGCCCGCGCACCGTCATCCGCTCCGCCGGATACGGGCGCTGCAGCGCGACCACATCGTCATAGCTGCCCCGCAGCCAGCGCTCGTGATCCTCGGGCGCGAGGATCGTGACCATCGCCTTGGGATGGATCGGCGCGACCAGCGGATTGGGGTCGCAGGTCACCATCGTGAAGCCGTTGCCCTTGGCGGTACGCTGCCAGAACCCAGCGACGCAGAACAGCGGCTGGTCGGTCACCTGGAACCACATCTCGCCCTTGAGCGGCTTCTTGCCGTCGCCGAGATCCTGCGCGTCGGGCGTCCATTCGCAAAATTCGCTGAGCGGGACGAGGCAGCGGTTCTCGGGGCTGGCGGCGAGCGCACGCCACTGCGACAGGCCGAGATTGCGGACGTTGGTCATCGGCCACGCCGCCGCGCCGCCGAGCACGTCCCACGCCATGATATCGAGCCCGCGTCGCCCGGCCTCTTCGCGCACGACATACGCGCGTCCGCGCGGCATCAGCTCGCGCGGGTTGAAACGATTGTCGAGCGGGCGCTCGGGTTCGAATACCGTCGCGAGGTGTGTGTGGAGCGTTTCGGGCTCGTAGCTGAGGCGGGCGCGGTTGCACATCGTCGGTCGCTCCGGTGGATCGGGCTGAAGGGCCGACACCTCGCCCCTGGAGGAGCGCGCCATAGGCTACCGCCTCCCGTCATCTAAGCAACCGCCTGGCGGCGATCAATCCACCCACACGCCACGTCTCCACTCCGATCTCATGCGGTCGGCAGTGGTATCGCTTCCGGAACATCCCGCAGCCAGCCGCCATTTTTACCCGATCGTTACGGATAGCGTGCAAGGGGCAGTCATGGTCGATACCACTCTATCCGGCGAATCTCCCGGCGCATCGTCAGCCTTTGGGGAAGCGTCGTGCTCGGACTGGCGCGTCCGGGTCGATCAGCTGGTCGAGGCGCAGCGCAGCGTGGCGATCGCGCTGCCGATCAACGTCCTGCTCACCCTGCTCTGCGCCGCCGTCGCGTGGCACGCCGGCGCCACGCGCATGGCGCTGCTCTGGCTCGCTGCATCGTTGAGCGTCAACATCGCACGCGGTGTCTTGCAGTGGCGCACGCGAGGTCGGCGCAGCGCGGCAACACCGCCCGTCACCCCCGCGGCCGTCGAACGCCAGCTCCGCGCCTTGTGGGTCGTCACGCTCGCGTCGGGGTGCGCGTGGGCGACGCTGCCGTGGCTGTGCGCGCTCTACACGACGCAGCAATCGTTGTTCTTTCTCGCGGTCGGCTGCGGCATAACCGCGGGCGCGGTGTCGCATGGCGGCGCGTGCGCGCGCGTGCCGATCGCCTTCATCACGCCGCCGATCGTTTCGACCGCGATCGCGCTGCTCGCGGTCGGCGGGTTCGATCGCACGATGCTCGCGGCGACGATGGTGCTCTATTGGGCGGCGTTGGTCGCCACCGCGCGGCAGGCCGAGGCGACCTTCCGCCGCGCCAGCGCGCTGACGCACTGCATGGCGACGCTCAACAGCTCGCTCGAATCCGCGAATGCCAGCGCGCAGAGCACCGCGAGCGAGATGCGCCACCGCGCCGACCATGACCATCTAACTGGCTTGCTCAATCGGGCCGGTTTCCTGCGCGCTGCTGCGGCGCAGATGGAGCGGGCCAAGCCGCCCTTCTGCCTGATGCTGCTCGATCTCGACGGCTTCAAGGCGATCAACGACGTGTTCGGTCACAAGATCGGCGACGAGGTCCTGGTCGAGGTGGCGCAACGGCTGTGTCGCGAATTGCCTGAGGATGTCCTCATCAGCCGCTGGGGTGGCGACGAGTTCGCCGTCCTGCTCGCGGCCGATGCCGCGCTCACCCCGCCGCTCGATCTCGCCGACCGGCTGATCGGCGCGGTGGCGGCGCCCTACCCGACCTTCGGCACGGTGGCGCGTGTCGGGCTGAGCGGCGGGCTGCATTTGACGCACGACAGCGAGATGCCCGAGATGTTGTCGTGCGCCGATCTCGCGCTGTATGCAGCCAAGGCGGCGGGGCGGAATCGCTGCCACGTGTTCGGCGACGATCTGCGCAGCACGCTCGACTTGCGCCGCGACATCGAGCGCGATCTGCCCGCGGCGCTGATCCGGGCTGAAGTGGACGTGTGGTTCCAGCCGATGTTCGGCGATGGCGGCACCCGGGTCTTCGGGCTGGAGGCACTGGTGCGCTGGCAGCATCCGACGCTCGGCTGGATCATGCCCGCCGATTTGATGGCGACCGCCGCCAAGGCGGGCTTCGCACGGCCGCTGATGGACCTGATCCTCGACCGAGTCTGCACGATGATCGCGGCGCTTCGCGAGCGCGGTGTCGATCATGTCACGGTCGCGATGAACGTATCGCCGCGCGAAATGTCGCAATTGCCGGTCGACCGGATGATCCTGTCCGCGCTGGCGGAGCGCAGCTTGCCCCCCACCGCGCTCGAGATCGAGATCACCGAGGAGACCGCACTCGACACCGCCGATTGCGCACGCAAGCTGATGGCGCTGTCGAATGCGGGAATCCGCATCGCGATCGACGATTTCGGGATCGGCTATTCGTCGCTGTCGCTGCTGCGTACGCTCAAGGTCGACAGCCTCAAGATCGATCGCTGCTTCGTCTCGGGGCTTGCCGATTCTGCGGGCGACCAAGTGCTGGTCAAGGCGGTGCTCAACCTCGGTCAGTCGCTACGGATCGACGTGACCGCCGAGGGCGTCGAGAGCATCGACGATCTGCGCATGTTGCGGACTTTCGGGTGCCAGATGATGCAGGGCTATCACCTCGCGCGCCCGATGCCGATGGCGCAGTGCCTCGCCTTCGTCGCCGACTCGCAGGCGCGGTCGCTCGCGCCGGGCGACGACGGCGTGCACCGGCTCGCGGGCTGAGCCGCTAGGAGACCTCCGCCTCGGCGGTCGCGAGAACGCCGACGAGATGCTGCACCGTCGCGCGGAGATCGGAAAGTTCGGCCGCCGACAGGCCGAGCCCGCTCGCCAAGGTCTGCGGCACCGCGCGCGCGGCGTCGCGCAAGGCCACGCCCTGTGCGGTCACGCCGACCAACACGCGACGTTCGTCGGTGGCGTCGCGCTGGCGCGTCACCAGCCCGGCGCTCTCCATTCGCTTGAGCAGCGGCGTCAGCGTGCCGCTATCGAGATGCAGCCGCTCGCCGACTGCGCCGACGCTTTGCGGCGCCTGCTCCCACAGCACGAGCATCACCAGATATTGCGGATAGGTGAGCCCAAGCTCGGCGAGCACGGGGCGATACAGCCGACCGAACAGATTGGAGGCGGCGTAGAGCGGGAAGCAGACCTGTCGGTCGAGCCGCAGGAAATCGTCGTCTTCGCGCATCGCCGCCTCCGTGTGCGTCACTTGGTGGTGACGGTGATCTTGACGTCGATATTGCCCTTTACCGCGTTCGAATAGGGGCACACCGCATGCGCTTGCGCGACGAGCGCCTCGGCAGCGGCCTGATCGAGCCCGGTGATCGTCACGTCGAGTGCGACCGACAGGACGAAGCCACCCGAAGCATTGGGCGACAGGCCGACCTCTGCGACGACAAAGATGTCGTCATCCTTGACCTTCTGCGGCTTGCTGCGGCCGACATGGATCACCGCATTCTCGAAGCAAGCGGCATAGCCCGCGGCGAACAGTTGCTCGGGATTCGTCGCGCCGCCCTTGCCGCCGAGTGCGGCCGGCATCGCAAGCTGAAGGTCGAGCAAGCCGTCGTCGCTGCGAATCGTGCCGCTGCGGCCGCCGACTGCGGTTACCTTGGTGCTGTAGAGCGTGCTCATCGTGGGTCTCCTGAAGTGAGGATCGGGGAAGCAGTTATATTGTGTGCAATATAATTTGATACAAGTGAGTTCCGCCCCTGTTTTTGCGTTGCCCAGTCCCCACATCGCCTTTCAACACTCCAACCGCAGATGGTGCCCTATGCCCAAGCCAATGAAGATCGATTTCGTTTCAGACGTGTCCTGCCCGTGGTGCATCATCGGGTTGCGCGCGCTCGAGGACGCGCTCGCGCGGACGAGCGACGTGGTCGATGCCGAAATCACCTTCCAGCCGTTCGAACTCAATCCGCAGATGGGCAAGGACGGCCAGAACATCGGTGAGCATATCGCCGAGAAATATGGCGCGACGCCCGAGCAATCCGCCGCCAACCGCGCGACGATCCGCGAGCGCGCCGCCGATCTCGGTTTCACGATGGCGATGGGCGCTGACAGCCGCATCTACAATACTTTCGACGCCCACCGCTTGCTCCACTGGGCCGAGCTCGAAGGCAAGCAAGGAGACCTCAAGCGCGCGTTGTTCCAAGCGTATTTCACCGATCAGCAGGATCCCTCGGACCATGCCGTCCTGGTCGCGCTCGCCGAAAAGGTCGGGCTCGATCGGGCACGCGCCGCGGAAATCCTGGAGAGCGACGCCTATGCCCGCGAAGTCCGCGCCGCCGAGCAGCTCTGGCAATCGCGCGGCATCTCCTCCGTCCCCGCGATCATCATCAACGATCGTCACTTGATCTCGGGCGGCCAGCCGACCGAACTGTTCGAGCGCGCGATCCGCGAAATCGCTGCCGCCTGATCCCCCTCACCGACCGAAAGACACACAAATGGCTACCCTGTTCGACAGCTACACGCTCGGCACGATCCCGCTTGCCAATCGCATCGTGATGGCCCCGCTCACGCGTAACCGCGCGGCGGCGGGCTTCGTCCCCGGCCCGTTCGCCGCCGACTATTATGCGCAGCGCGCCACCGCCGGCCTGCTCATCGCCGAGGCGACGCAGGTGTCGCAGCAAGGCCAGGGCTATCAGGACACGCCCGGCATCTACACCGACGCGCAAGTCGAAGGCTGGCGCTTCGTGACCGACCGCGTCCACGCGGCGGGCGGCAAGATCTTCCTCCAGCTGTGGCATGTCGGGCGCATCTCGCATGTCGACCTCCAGCCCAACGGCGGTGCGCCGGTCGCGCCCTCGGCGATCCGCGCGGAGGCGAAGACCTTCGTCGGCAATGCCTTTGTCGACACCTCGACGCCGCGCGCGCTCGAGCTCGACGAGATGCCCGGCATTGTCGAGGACTTCCGCCGCGCGGCTGCCAACGCGATCCGTGCCGGTTTCGACGGCGCCGAGGTGCACGGCGCCAATGGCTATCTGCTCGACCAGTTCGCCAAGGACGGCGCGAACCACCGGACCGACGCGTATGGCGGCAGCATCGAGAACCGCGCACGGCTGATGCTCGAGGTGACCAAGGCGGTCGTCGCCGAGGTCGGTGCCGATCGCACCGGCATCCGCATTTCGCCGGTCTCGCCTGCAAGCGGCGTTTCGGACAGCAACCCGCAGCCGCTGTTCGACTATATCGTCGATGCGCTGAGCGCGCTGGACCTGGTCTATCTCCATGTGATCGAGGGTGCGACGGGCGGCGATCGCGATTTCGCGCCGTTCGATTACGCCTCGCTGCGCCGCCGTTTCGCCAACACCTATATGGCGAATAACGGCTACACGCTCGAACTCGCCACCAAGGCAGTCGAGTCGAATACTGCCGATCTGATCGCATTCGGGCAGCCGTACATCGCCAATCCCGATCTGGTCGAGCGCTTCAAGCAGCATGCGCCGCTCAACACGATCGATCAGGCCACGCTCTATGGCGGTGGGGCGAAGGGCTACACCGACTATCCGACGCTCGCCGAGCAAAACGCCTGACGGGTGGCGGGGCCGGCGCAGTGCCGGCCCCGCTTGCATTTAGGTGAGCGAGCCGCTCCGGATCAGGTCGCAGACATCGTCCGCGACTTGATTGTTCGCGCCGAGCCGCTCGATCAACTGCGCCGCGCGGCTGCCGCGCAGTCCGGCAATGGTCAGCGTCTTGTCGCGGACATAGGTGTAGACCCCGCTCACCGCGAACGCCGACGCATAGGCGATATGCGCCTTCTGCGCGTCCATCGTCGCGCGGAACGCTTCGGTTTCGAAGAAGGCGCGCCGCGTCATCGGCGTCTCGAACGCGATCTCGACCACGGCAATCGTCGTCCGCTCGGGCGGCACCTGATGGTCGACATTGGGGGCGGGCGGTGCCGGCTCGGCATTGTCATAGGTCTGCGGAAGATGCAGCCGCAGCTTCAGCACCGCTGGCTCCGCCGCAAGCGTTTCGGCAAAATTGCTCATGAAGTCGCCGAACGCCTTCGCGTCGGTCCCGGCCGCGCCGAAATGGACGTGGATCCGGTCGATCCCGTCATCGCCATTGGGAACCGGGTCGGGCAAGCGGTCGACCAAAGTGCGCGACCCGTCCGGCAGAGCGTATGCGACGGTCGCGGCGAACATGTTCTGCTCGTCGGCGAAGAGGATCGAGCTCGCTGCGTTGAACACGCCCTGATCGTCCGCCGACAAGAAGCCGATCTCGACCCCACCATCGAGTTCATAGTCGGGGAACGGCGCGATCCCGTCGACTTCCGGCCAGAGATGCGCATCCTGCTCGCGGTCGAAATGGTTCTGAACGTACCAGCCGAGCCCGGCAATACGCGAGCAGAGCGGGCCATGGACGTCCCGCCAATAGGTCGCAAACACGTCGTGCGGCACGCGCGGGCGGCGCAGGACGGTGGTGTAGCTGTTGATCGCGATGCCGGCATCGCGCGCGGCATAATCGGTGGTGATCGAAACCTTGGGCATGACGATACTCCTGAAAAGCGGTGGGGGCTTTATGCGGCGGCGCGCGCTGGCCTGAGCCGACCGACCAGCGCCGCAACGATCGCGGCAAGCACGGCGATGGCCGCTGCGACATAGCCGACCGTACCCAGCCCGAGATGCTGGATCACCGACCCGCCGATGATCGCGCCGAGCCCGATCCCGGCATTCGCCATCGACACGTTGAGCGTGCCCGCAAGCGCCTGCGCATGGCTCGCCGACTGCATCACGCGGACCTGGCAGATGGGATAGAGCGCCGTATTGGCGATCCCCCACACCGCAATCGCCACCGCGAGCCAGAGATGCGAGCCCGCCACCAGCGTCGTCGCCGCCATGCCGATCGCGAGCACGAGCGCCGTGACCGCGGTCACCATCAGCGGCCCACGCCCGACGAATTGTCCGCCCAGCCAGTTGCCACCCAGCCCGACGACGCCGAAGCCCATCAGCCACCAGCCGACTTGCCCGACCGGGATCTTCGCGATCTGCTCGAGCGTGTCGGCGAGATAGGTATAGGCGGTGAACATCGCGGTAAAGACGATCACCGACAGCACGACATTGCCGAGGAAATACGGGTCCTTGAGGATCCGCGCCTGCTCGGCGAGTTTCACGCGCGCCGGCCGCGCCAGCGTCGGCATCACCACGAACAGCAATACCGCCATCACCAGCGACAGCCCCGCCAGCCCCCAGAACGTCCCGCGCCAGCCGAACGCGGTCGAGGCGAGCGTGCCGATCGGAATGCCGAGCACCATCGCGCCCGAAATCCCGAGATAGACATTGGCGACGGCTCTGCCGGCCTTTTCGGGCCCGGCGAGCTCGCCCGCAGTCTCGCTCGCCGTGCCCCAGAACACCGGCAGTGCGAGCGCTGGAAGGAAGCGCGCGAGCCCGAGGATCCAGATGTCGGGCGCGGCCGCGGCAAGCGCGTTGGCGCCGGCGAAGATCACCAGGATCGTGACGAACAGCCGCTTGCGCTCGAAATGCGAGAGCAGTGCCGTCAGGAACGGCCCCGCCAGCATCACCGTGAAAGCGAACAGCGTAACGAGTTGACCCGCGGTCGAGATCGAGATCCCGAGATCGCGCGACAGGCTCGGCAGCAGCCCGACGATGATGAATTCGGTCGTCACGATCACGAACGCCGAGACGGCAAGCAGCAGCACCGCGAGCCCGCGCCCCGCCGATGGGACCGCGGGCGGCGCTGCGAGATGGGGATGGACGACGGACGACATGGGCAGCTCCTGTTCAGCCGCCTCTAACGCGCGACGGAAAGTTCAGTCGCACGGCGTTTTTTCCATTATGGTGCGACAGAAATTCCAGAATGGAGCTAGGTTTGATCCCGTCCGAACGTCTCAAGGGCATCGAAGCATTTGTCTGCGCGGCCGATGCCGGCAGCTTCACCGCCGCCGGCGCACGCCTCAACCTCACCAACTCGGCGGTCAGCAAGAGCGTCGCGCGGCTCGAGGCGCGGCTCGGCAGCCGCTTGTTCGACCGTACGACGCGCCGTCTCGCCTTGACCGACGCCGGCGCGGCCTTTTACGAAACCTGCGCGCGCGTGCTCGGCGACCTCGCCGACGCCGAGGCGGTGCTCGCCGCGCAGCGCTCCGAGATCGTCGGGCGGCTCAAGCTCGACGTGCCGGTGGCATTCGGGCGGATGCAAGTGATGCCGGTCTTGCTCGCCTTCGCAGAACAGCATCCCGGCGTGCGCCCGGTCGTCACCTTCACCGATCGCGTGGTCGACATCATCGAGGAAAGCGTCGACGTCGCGATCCGGATCGGCGGCTCGGAGGTTTGGGCGGACAATCTCGGGCACCGCTATCTCGGGCGCGAGCGCGTGATCTTCTGCGCGGCGCCCGGGTATCTTGCGCGCCGCGGCACGCCGGCTTCGGTCGAGGCGCTCACCGCGCTCGACTGCATTCTCTACGGCCGCGCCGACGGCAGCACGATCGCATGGCGCTTCGCCGATACTGCGGGCGCGATCGAACAGCGGACGATGGACGGGCGGATCGTGCTCGGCAGCGCCGAGGCGCAGGTCGGCGCGGTCAAGGCGGGCTTCGGGGTCGCGCAGCTGGCGACCTGGCTGATCAAGGACGAGCTCGCGCGTGGCGAACTGATCGAGATCCTCCCCGAACTGGCGACGATCGGGCTGCCGCTGCATCTCGTCTGGCCGCGCAGCCGCCAGCTCAGTCCGAAGGTCGATGCGCTGATCGAGGCGCTGACCGCCGGCCTCGAGATCGCCTGACCGGCATCCTGGCGAAAAAAAGGGCGACCCGAGGGCCGCCCTTTTCGCTTCACGTCTCAGACGATCCTCATGCAGCCGTCGGCGGCGCATCGACGAACACCGTCCACAGCCGCGCGATTGCCTTGTTGGGCTCGGCCGCGACCTTGGCGAGCGTCGTCTTGGCGGCGGCACGATCTCCCGACAGCGCGAGCGCCATCCCGAGGTGGAGGTTGTTGCGGTCGGCGTCGGGTGCGCCCTTGGTCTCGCACAGGCGGTACATCTCGATCGCCTTGGCGTAGTTGCGCGTGCCGAAATAGGCGTCGCCGGCCTGCTGCGCGAGATCGCCCTTCGGGGCGCCCATCGCGTTCTTTTCCTTGATGGCGAGCGAAGAACTGCCCGCGATCCCGGTCTTGGCGCGCGTCTGCAGCTCGGTCGCGGTGATGTTGCCCTTGGGGATCACGCCCGACGCGAGACCCTCGTCGATCACGGTCTTGGCTTCGTTGGGCAGGCCGATCGTCAGCGCGGCATCGGCATAGTCGATATATTCGCGCTGGCCGGCCTGGCTCTTGGTCGCCCACAGCAAGCGGAACAGATCGATCCGGTTCTTGCTGTACTTGACCGCCGCCGGGCCCTGGAAGCCGAAGGTGTAGATCGCACCGCGCCAGTTCGGCGCCGTGCCATATTCGGTCAGCCAAGCTGCGGTCCAGGCATCGGCCTGTTCGGTCAGGCCGGCCTTGGTCAGACGCGTGAAGGCATATTTATACCAGGCCTCGGGCGCCTTGCGGCCAGCGGCCTTCTCGGCTTTCACTGCAGCTTCGAGATCGGCGGTGCCGCCAGCGACGTCGCCGGCTTCGACCTTCGAGCGCGCGATGTTGAGCTGGAGGTCGGCATCGGTCGCGCCGAGCTCGCGTGCCTTCATATAGTCTTGCGCCGCCAGCTTATAATCCTTGGTCGCAAACGCGAAACCGGCGCGCTCGTTATAGCGAATGCCGAGTTCGGTCTTCGGCGTCGCGGGATTGGCGATGATCGCGTCGAGCGGCGGGGTCAGCGCGGCGACGCGCTGGGTTTCGGGCTGGCCGGCGGTCTGCGCATTGATCAGCGCGAGGCGCAGACCCGAGGCGAGGTACTTTTCATAGTCGCTCTTGGCAGCGGCATCGAGCGCGTCGAGCGACGCTGCTGCCTTCACCAGATCCTTCGGGGTCGCGTTCATCGCGGTCTGCACTTCGACCGCGGCAGCGCGCGCTTCCTTCGACAGGCTCGGCGCGGCCGCATCGGCGGCCTTTTCCTTCTTTGCGGCGAAGGCGGGGGCGACGAGCGCCGCGCCGTTCATGCCGACGACAAGCGTGGCAGCCAAAGCGATTTTCGAGACCATCTTCATTGTCGAACTCTCCTCTTGCCGCGCGGCCGCGCGCGGCGGATTGCTGCCGCCGCTCTAACGCCGCGGGGTATACCGTCAAGCGACGGCAGTAGTGTCACCGCGACTGAACACCGCTTGAACCCGATATATCCCTGACGCGAGACTCTTTGACGCATTCGCGGCGGAAGCTTAACGGCGGGGCGATGATCGCCTTGCTCTCCCCCGCCAAGACGCTCGATTACGAGAGTCCCCTGCCCGCCCTCACGCCGACGACGCCGCGCTTCGTGGCCGAGGCCGAATCGCTCGCCAAATCGGCGGCGAACCTGTCGCAGAAACGGCTGTCCGAGCTGATGCATATCTCGCCCAAGCTCGCCAAGCTCAACGCCGACCGCTTCGCCGGTTTCGCCGATGCGCCCGAGCGCCCCGCGCTGTTCGCCTTCGCCGGCGACGTCTATACCGGCTTTGAGGCGCAGACGCTCGACGAGCCCGCGATCGCCTTTGCGCAGGATCATGTGCGGATGCTGTCGGGGTTGTACGGCCTGCTCCGCCCGCTCGACGCGATGAAGCCGTATCGCCTCGAGATGGGGACGCGCTGGGCACCACGCCGCCACAGCCTGTACGAATGGTGGGGCGACCGCATTGCCGCCGCGGTGCGCGAGGAGGTCGCGGACGAGGGATCGGGCGTCGTCCTCAATCTCGCCAGCCAGGAATATTTCGGCGCGGTGCTCGGCAAGCTCGACGGCGTGCGCGTCATCGACGTCGATTTCCGCGAGCCTGGCCCCGATGGCCCGCGTTTCGTCAGCTTCCACGCCAAAAAGGCACGTGGACTCGTCGCGCGCTGGCTGTGCGAGCATCGTATCACGGAGATCGACGACATGAAGGGTTTCGACACCGACGGCTATCGTTTCGACAAGGCCGAGAGCACGGCCGACCGCTGGCGGTTCGCGCGGTCATGAGCGGCGCGGCCGTCATCATCGGCGCCTCGGGCGGGATCGGCGCAGCGTTCGAAGCGGCGCTGATCGAGGAAGGCGCGTACGACGTCGTCCACGGTTTCGCGCGGTCGCGCACCGGCGCGCAGCATCTCGATCTGACCGACGAGGCGAGCATCGCGGCAGCGGCAGCGCACGTCGCCAAGGGCCCGGCTCCCACGCTGGTGATCGTCGCGACCGGTATCCTCCACGCCGACGCGCGTGGCCCGGAAAAGGCGCTGCGCGAGCTCGATCCGGCATGGCTGGCGCGCGTCCACGCGATCAACGCGATCGGCCCGGCACTCGTCGCCAAGCATTTCTTGCCGATTACACCCAAGACCGGCCGCAACGTCTTCGCGGCCTTGTCGGCGCGCGTCGGGAGCATTTCGGACAACAAGATGGGCGGCTGGCACGGGTATCGTGCGTCGAAGGCCGCGCTCAACATGCTGGTGCGTACCATCGCGATCGAGGAAAAGCGCCGCAACGACCGAGCCATCGTCGTCGCGCTGCATCCGGGCACGGTCGACACCGCGCTGTCCAAGCCGTTCCAGGGCAATGTCCAGCCCGGCCGGCTGTTCGACACCGAGCGCGCCGCGCTGCAACTGCTCGACGTGATCGAGGAATTGAAGGCGCCCGATACCGGCAAGCTGTTCGATTTCGAAGGCAAGGAAGTGCCCTTCTAAGCCAACGGGGTGCTCTCCCGCCCGTTCGCCCTGAGCCTGTCGAAGGGCGCCGCTCCCCAAGTGCCGGTGCAAGCGGGGCTTCGACGGGCTCAGCCCGAACGGTATAGGAGCCGCCGCTCCATGACGAACTTGTCATCGTCGACCCATTGATATGGTCGCAAATCGGCCGCATTCTCCCGACCATCGCGCATAACGCTCGAAGGTTTTTGAGGGGACCGTCATGATCAGACACGCATTCGCCGCCATCGTCCTGCTGTCGGGCAGCGCCGCACTCGCGCAGACGCCCGTCGCGACCAAGACGACCACCAAGACCACCGTCGCCAAGCCAGCCGCCGCGCCGACGACCAAGACGATGGTGACCACCACCAAGACCACGCCGCCCACCACGGCGGTCAAGGCCACCACCGTCGCACATTCGCGCACCACCAAGACCACCACGACAGGCGGCCGGATGGTCCAGGCCAAACTCGCCAACGGCAAGACCGTCACCTACAATTGCTCGCTGCCGGGCAACAAGACCAAGAGCGCCTGCAAATAACGCTCTCCCCACCCCTGCGCCCCCATCCGGGACATGCGCAGGGGTGGCATTCGTCGCCGTGCTGGGCTAGGGTTGTCGCAATCCCGTAACACAGCCGAAGGCACCGAAAATTGACCGACGAGACCGTGCTCGCCGACCCTTCCGATATTGCGCCGATCTCGATCGTCGACGAAATGAAGTCGAGCTATCTCGACTATGCGATGAGCGTGATCGTCGCGCGCGCGTTGCCCGACGTTCGTGACGGCCTGAAGCCCGTCCACCGCCGCATCCTGTGGTCGGCGAGCGAAAGCGGCTTCGTCTACAACCGCCCGTATCGCAAATGCGCGCGCATCGTCGGTGATGCGATGGGTAAATATCACCCGCACGGCGACAGCTCGATCTACGACGCCTTGGTCCGCATGGCGCAGGACTGGTCGATGCGCGTCACGCTGATCGACGGCCAGGGCAATTTCGGCTCGATGGACCCGGATAAAGCCGCGGCAATGCGCTACACCGAGGCGCGTCTCGCCAAGGTGACGAATTCGCTGCTGGAGGACATCGACAAGGACACCGTCGATTTCACGCCGAACTACGATGGCTCGGAGCGCGAGCCTTCGGTCCTCCCCGCGCGCTTCCCCAACCTTCTCGTAAATGGCGCCGGCGGCATCGCGGTCGGCATGGCGACCAACATCCCGCCGCACAATCTCGGCGAAGTGATCGACGCGACGCTCGCGATGCTCGACGCCAAGACCGGTGCGCGCGAGGCGCTCACCACCGAGGAACTGCTCGAGATCGTCCCCGGTCCCGATTTCCCAACGGGCGCGATCATCCTCGGCCGCTCGGGCGCACGCTCGGCCTATGAGACCGGCCGCGGCTCGGTGATCATCCGCTCGCGCTACGTCGTCGAGGAAGGCCGCGGCGATCGCCGCTCGATCGTGCTGACCGAGATCCCCTACCAGACCGGCAAGAACGGCCTGGTCGAGAAGATCGCCGAAGCCGCCAAGGACAAGCGGATCGAAGGCGTCAGCGACATTCGCGACGAATCGAGCCGCATGGGCGTGCGCATCGTCATCGACCTCAAGCGCGACGCGACCCCCGACGTCGTGCTCAACCAGCTGTGGCGCCACACCCCGGCGCAGTCGAGCTTCCCGGCGAACATGCTCGCGATCCGCGGCGGCCGTCCCGAACTGCTCAACCTGCGCGATATCCTCGAGGCGTTCGTCGGCTTCCGCGAGGAAGTCATCACGCGCCGCTCGAAGTTCGAGCTCGCCAAGGCGCGCGAGCGGGCGCATCTGTTGCTCGGCCTCGTCATCGCGGTCAGCAACCTCGATGAAGTCGTCAAGATCATCCGCGGCTCGTCGAGCCCCGCCGCCGCGCGCGAAGCGTTGCTCTCGCGCGACTGGCCGATCGCCGACATCGCGCCGTACATCCGGCTGGTCGAGGCGGTCGATACCGAGGTCACTGGCGCGACCTATCGCCTGTCCGAGCTGCAAGTCCGCGCGATCCTCGACCTGCGCCTACATCGCCTGACCGCGCTCGGGCGCGACGAGATCGGCAACGAGCTCCAGGGTTTGGCCGATTCGATCGCCGAGCTGCTCGAGATCCTCGCCAACCGCGCGAAGCTCTACGCCGTCATGCGCGAAGAGCTGGTCGCGGTCCGCGCCGAGTTCGCGACGCCGCGCAAGACCGAGATCGCCGCTGCCGCCGACGGCATCGACGACGAGGATCTGATCGAGCGCGAGGACATGGTCGTCACCGTCACGATGCAGGGGTACATCAAGCGCACCACGCTCGACACATTCCGCGCCCAGGCACGCGGCGGCAAGGGCCGCGCGGGTATGGCGACCAAGGACGAGGACGCGATCACGAATCTGTTCGTCACGTCGACCCACACGCCGGTGCTGTTCTTCTCGACGCTCGGCAAAGTCTACCGGATGAAGGTCTGGAAGCTGCCCGAGGGGGGTGCTGCGACACGCGGCCGGCCGATGATCAACCTGCTTCCGCTGGCCGAGGGCGAGGTCATCTCGACCGTGCTCGCGCTGCCCGAGGACGAGGCCGAATGGGCCAAGCTCCACGTCATGTTCGCGACCGCGAACGGCAGCGTGCGCCGCAACTCGATGGACGCCTTCGCCAACATCCCGACCGCGGGCAAGATCGCGATGAAGTTCGAGGGGATCGACGAAGACGATCGCCTGATCGGCGTCGCTTTGCTGAGCGAAGAAGACGACGTCCTGCTCGCCACGCGCGCGGGCAAGGCGATCCGCTTTGCCGCCCACGAGGTCCGCGAGTTCCAGAGCCGCAACTCGACCGGCGTTCGCGGCATGGCGCTCAAGGGCGACGACAAGGTGATCTCGCTGTCGATCCTCCACCGCGTCGGCGCGACGCCCGACGAGCGCGAGGATTATCTCCGTTTCGCGCCGTGGAAGGGCGAGCGCGAGGGCGAGCCAACGATGGAGGCCGCGCGCTATCAGGAGTTGATGGAGCGCGAGCAGTTCGTGCTGACCGTTTGCGAGAACGGCTATGGCAAGCTGTCCTCGGCCTATGACTATCGTCGTACTGGCCGCGGTGGCCAGGGCATCACCAATATCGACAACATCCCACGCAACGGCCTCGTCGTTGCGAGCTTCGCTGCGACCAAGGGCCATCAGCTGATGCTCGTCACCGACCAGGCGAAGGTGATCCGCACCACGCTCGGCTCGATGCGCGTGATCGGCCGCAACTCGGCTGGCGTGAAGCTGTTCGATGTCGGCAAGAACGAGCATGTCGTCTCGGCCGCGCGGATCGAAGAGTCCGAAGGCGATGCCGAGGCCGACGTCCGCGACCTGACCGCGGTCGAGATCGCGCCTGACGACACCGCCGATACCGGCGACGATCTCGCCGCCGGCCCGGAGAATGGCGAATGAGCGACTTGCCGCTGACCGCGTACAAGGTGCTCACCGCCGAGCAAATGGCGACGCTGGAGCAGGAGGAATCCTTCGCCGGCGCGCCGGTCGATCTCGCCGACGGCTACATCCACCTCTCGACCGCCGAGCAGTTGACCGAGACGGTCGACAAGCATTTCGCCGGGCAGAGCGATCTGCACGTTGCTGCGGTCGATCTCGGATCGTTCGGTGCGGGCCTAAAATGGGAAGAGTCGCGCGGTGGCCAGCTCTTCCCGCATCTGTACGGCGGTCCGCTGCTGCTCGAGACGGTAATCGCCTACGGCCCGCTCGAGCGCGATGCCGACGGCAAGGTCAAGCTGCCCGTCGCCGGCTGAGCGCAAGGCTCAACCGCGCATCGCCACCGCTTTGGTGAAGGTGTTGAGGTTTGGCAGATAGGGATTGCTGCGAACGACGGCGAGCGGCGCGATCGGCTTGTGAAAGTTGACGCCGCACGCGGTGCCGTCGCTCCAGACCACGGTACCGACGACTTCGAGATCCTTGGCCAGCAACAGGACTTCCTGGCCGCGCTGCGGCAAATCGTGCCCGCGAACGCACGCGCCGACGCAGGAAATATCAGCGATCTCGATCGCAAGTCGCTGGCGATCGACGATCACTGTACCGGCAAAGCGAGTCGGGTACCGCTGCTCACGCCGCGCCGTCTGAAGCTCCTTGATGCTGCGCACGCCCATAATCCTGTCTACTCGGGTATTGGCCCTCGACCGATAACAGACGCTACGCAGCTCTGTTCCTAAGATTGATGCTTAGCAAAGTATGACGACACTTTAAGCGAACAGATCGATGACTTCGGCATCCGCCGCTTCGGCCTCGAGCAGCAGCGTGCGATGGCAATGCCGCGGGTCGCGCTCGAAGCACAACAGGGCGCTCGGCTTTTCCGCCGCGAGTTCCAGCATCTGCGCGGTTTGCGCCTGCGCTTCGGGCAGGACGAGCTGTTCGGCATAGACCGCCTCGAGCGTCGCGACATCGCCCTTCTTGGCAGCATCGCGCCCACGTTTGGGGGTGCCGAGCGCTCTCAAATGGACATAGTCGATCCCTGCTTCGGCGAGCGACGCCGCAAGCGACGTCTTCGAAAATCCCGGCCGGCGCGACAAAGGCAGCGCGCGGACGTCGATCACGCGGGCGACGCCCGCACGAGTCAGCGCATCGATAAACGCCGCCATCGTCGTGGCTTCATACCCGATCGTATAGATCTTCATCGCAACTCCTCGTCCGCTATGTCGGGACGAAGCGCCGCGCGATCAATGCGTCCGCCGCGATGCCGCGGCTCAGCGCGCGGCGTGTTGCGCGGCCCCCGACGCCGCAAGCAGCGCCTGTGCCCGGGTCTTTTCGGGTGAATCGTACCCGCCATAGAGCACTGGGATCAGCACTTGCCGGGCGAGATCGGCATGCCCCTGCCGCACCAGCTCCTGCGCGAGCAGCAGCCGCGGCCCGGGCGCGGCGGGGACTTCCTGCGTCACCTTGACGAGCCCTAGCATCGCCTGGTCGGGCACAGGCTCGCCCGCCTCGGCATAGCTGTTGAAGAAGGCGAGCAACGGGAGCGGCGTATCGTTGTCGATCCGCAGCGCGCGGACGATCGGCACGCGCGCCGCTTTGAGCGCGGCCACGCGATCGGCCGTCGGGCCTGCCAGCGCCTGATGCGTCAGCGCGATTCCCTTCCACGCGAGCGCGCGGATGTTGTCGGGAGCCCTGGCAAGCACGCGCTCGGCCGACTCGAGACAGGCGGCATTCTGACCAGCGCGGCACTCGACCTCGGCTTGGGTCAGCAATGCCTCGGGATTATACGGCAGATCGGCCACCGTATCGTGCAGCCGTGCCACCCATCCGCTGTCGGCCGGCGCGGCGGCAAGCCGGGTCCCTAGTTCGAGCCGCGCCTCGATCACGGCGGCGCTGCTGCGCGGCACGACGTTGATCGACGGATCGCCGCCCGGTGGTGGCACGGCGTCGGCGCGGGCATATTCGGTGCCACGCTCCTGATAGATGTCGAGATCGTGCTGGAGGCGGCTGAGATCGCCGAACACCTTGGCCGCCTCGGCCATCGGCACGCCCTGCCCGATCGCTGCCATATAGCGTTGAAATTGCGCGCTACGCTCGGGCTTAAGCTGCGAGAACAGGAAGAAATGCGTCAACAGCCAGGCATGATACGGCGTCCAGCGCATCTTGCCCGTATCCCCCTGGAGATATTCCCCGGTTATGATCGGCTTCACGCGCAGCGGCCCATAGGCATTGAACACCTGGCGGTAATCGAGCGGATCGCGCGCATAGTCGACCTTGCCGTCCCGCCGCACTTCGAGCGTCGAGAACAACGCGCCGACCCCGTCGAGATACCAGCGCGGATAGGCGGCTGGCACGTAGGTCAGCAGGAAATGCTGCGCGAACGCCGAATAGAGCACCGCCTCCCATCGCCGCGCAATCGGCGCGCGCGCCATCGCGCCCATCATGCTCGTCCCGCCGCTCGCCTCGTCATTGGTCGACGTCGACCCATCTTCGAGATCGCGATCCTCGGCGAGCGCGGTGGAAAGCTTGATCACTTGATCGGTCCGCGCGACGGCGAGGACCGGACCGTCCTCACGCGGATCGTAATAGCGCTCGCCCGCAAAGGTCGTCGCATACGGGCCTTCTTCGGAGCGCAGGTTGCGAAGCTTCATCGCCTTGAAGAAATCGGCCGAGTCGACGAGCGTCACTTGCAGCTTCACCGTGTCGTCGGCGGCGTTGGTCCGGTGATAGAGCCGCGCCATCAACGCATAGAGCCGCTCGAGCGTGTTGGTGACGCGCTTGAGTTCTGCCTCGCTCCCCTTGCTCGTGACGATGACATGCGCCGACTCGGCGCGACGCCATGCGCTCGGCGTATCCGACAGCCCTTGGACGACGATGTCGGGCCCGGTCTTGGCCTGGACCGGCGGCTGTTGTGCCGCGCCGGGTGCCGCGACGCCCCACCATATCACCGCTGCAGCAAGATACCGGCCGATCGCCATGACACGACTCCGTAGGGGGCGGCTTTCGACCGCGAGGAACATTCTCCGAGCGCAACCATATCGCGCGGCGGAGGCGAGCGGTAGAGGCAGAGCGCGCTAAGTCCCGAATTTCATGCGTGAAGTTTCTGTCATCTCGCGAACGCATTGCTGTCGACGCGGGGCCGCCAAGCGCTCCGCACGCACGGCCTTTGCCACCCCGCCCCGCGCCCGCTATCAGCCAGCGCATGACACACGACGTACACATTATCGGCGGAGGCCTTGCGGGCTCCGAAGCCGCCTGGCAGCTCGCCGAGGCCGGCTTCAAGGTGAAGCTCTCCGAAATGCGCGGATCGGGCGAGATGACCCCGGCGCACCAGACCGATGGGCTCGCCGAACTCGTCTGCTCGAACAGCTTCCGCTCGGACGATGCGACGAGCAATGCGGTCGGGCTGATCCACCAGGAAATGCGCACGCTCGGCTCGCTGATCCTGCGCGAGGCGGACGTCCACAAGGTGCCCGCAGGCTCGGCGCTCGCGGTCGATCGCGATCGCTTTTCCGACGGCGTCACCGCAGCGCTCAGCGCGCACCCCAATATCACGATCGTCCGCGAACGCGTCGACGTCCTGCCCGCCGAGGGGCTCACGATCGTCGCGACGGGTCCGCTCACCGAGCCAGCGCTGGCCGACAATATCGGCGGCGCGACCGGCAAGGATGCGCTCGCTTTCTTCGACGCGATCGCGCCGATCGTCCATTTCGACAGCATCGACATGGAGACCGCCTGGATGGCGTCGCGGTGGGACAAGGGCGATACGAAGGATTACATCAACTGCCCAATGACGAAGGACGAGTATCTCGCCTTCCACACCGGGCTCATGGAAGGCGAAAAGACCGAGTTCAAGGAATGGGAGAACGTCCCCTATTTCGAGGGCTGCATGCCGATCGAGGTCGCGGCGTCGCGCGGCGTCGACACCTTGCGCTACGGACCGATGAAGCCGGTCGGGCTCGACGATCCTCGGACCGGGCGCTGGCCCTATGCGGTGGTGCAGTTGCGGCAGGACAATGCCTCGGCCACGCTGTGGAACATCGTCGGCTTTCAGACCAAATTGAAGCATAGCGAGCAGGTCCGGCTGTTCCGCACGATCCCCGGATTGCAGAATGCCGAGTTCGCGCGATTGGGCGGCTTGCACCGCAACACCTTCATCCGCTCGCCCGAACTGCTCGATCCGACGCTGCGGCTCAAGGCGCGCCCGAATATCCGCTTCGCTGGACAGATCACCGGCTGCGAAGGCTATGTCGAAAGCTCGGCGATCGGATTGCTTGCGGGGCGCTTCGCCGCGGCCGAGCTCGGCGGGGCCGCGATGACGCCGCCGCCGGTCGAAACCGCGCTCGGCGCGCTGCTCCACCACATCACCGGCGCCGCTGTCGCCGAGACGTATCAGCCGATGAACGTCAATTTCGGGCTGTTCCCACCGATCGAGGGCCGCACCAAAAAGGCCGATCGCAAGAAAATGTACACCGACCGTGCCCGCGACGCGCTTGGGGCGTGGATGGCAGCGTAACGCCGCCGCTCAACTCTCTTCGGCGTTCGCCGGCGCGTCGTCCTTGGCCGCCGGCGGACAATCGCGCCGCACGCGCGGCGGCTTGCGCTTGACCGCGGTCCTGGCGAATTCGACCGGGGTCATCGCGCCCGATTTGTCGCCATCGGCCGCGGCGAACTTGCCTTCCGCCTTCACCGCCCACTCGTCGAACGCCAGCAGGCCGTCATGGTTGACGTCGAGCTTGGCGAACGCCTTGCGCCGCGCGGCGAGATATTCCTCGCGCGTCACCTTGCCGTCGCGGTCCTTGTCGTAGCGGTCGAAGCGCTTCTGCTCGCGCGTCCTGTCGCTCGCCTCGGGAACGGTATCGGGGAGCGCCGCCGCCGCGCCCGTCGCCTGTCCCTGCCCGACCGGCGCCAGCGGCAACGCGGCGACCGAGCGCGCGTTGCGATTGAACACCAGCATCCCCGCCGCCGCCAGCGCCAAAGCCGCCAGCCCGCCCACCAGATAGCGCCACATATCGTCCCCCCACGATCGTCGCGGCAGGATAACCCTTTCTGGCGCCTTGCGAAAGTCTATCGTCCGGTAATGCGGTGCAACGCCAGTCGCGCGACCCGTCGCGGTGCGCCATGCGGCACGGCGGTATCGAGCGGGACCGCCAGGTCCATCCGTGCAAGCTGCGCGAGCGCGCCGAGCGAGCGCCCGGCGCGGCTCCAGCGCACCGCCGTTGCCGCTGCGATCGCCTGTGAGGCGGAAGTCGCGGCGCGATGCGCGACCGCCGGGTCGCGTACGTGGCGCGCGAGGTCGGCCAGCACCCATCCCTCCCCTGCCGCCTCGACGGGGTCGGCTGGCGCGCCGCCGAGCACGGTCCGCGCCGCGACGAACAAACCGCGCCCCCGCGCTTCGGCATGGAGCTGCAGCGCGGGTCCGTCGATCGCCTCGGCTTCGAGCAGCGCTTCCCACCCATCGATCATCGCGGCGAGCTGCGCGCCGCTAACGCCCTGCGCCACGACATGTTCGGCGAGCGCCTGTAAAACAGGCTGCGCGGGGGGCGGCGCGCTGTCGAGCGCGCGCAGCGCCTCGTGCCACCATGTCAGCCGCATCTGTCCCACCAACGGCTCGCGCGTCGTCCGCAGGATCTGCCCCAGCGTATCGTCGAGCGAGAAAAGCGCGGCTAGCCCCGGCCGCGCGGTCTCGGCCGCATAGGAAAGCGCCAGGGCCCGCTCGGCCGACCTGGCCCGCCCCGCGGTTAACGCACCTTTTACCATCGATCTTGTACCCAATTTAGCCGCCTGTTGTTCAAGGCGGCCCGATCTTTTGTTCAAGGCGTAACCATGTTCCGGCGTATCGCGAAACCCAAAGACGACGTACGACCATTTTTGAGCCGCCTGCGACACGATGTGCGCGGCAACGCCCTGGCGATCATGGCGGCCGCGATGGTCCCGCTGATCGGGTTCGCCGGCTCGGCGATCGACATGGGGCGGCTCTACGTCGTCAAGGTCCGGCTGCAGCAAGCGTGCGATGCGGGCGTTCTGGCCGGGCGCAAGACGATGACCGATACATCGACGACCACAGCGCTCGATTCCACGGCATCCGCGCAAGCGCAGAGCTTTTTCGCCAACAATTTCAAATCGGGTTTCTATTCGAGTACGGCGGTGGCGTTCACGCCGACCAAAGCGGTCAACGGAACGAACTCGACCGTCGCCAACGCGGTGACCGGCAGCGCCACTGCGACGGTACCGATGACGTTGATGACCTTTTTCGGCCAGCCGGCGATAAAGCTGACCGTTGCGTGCCAGGCGGTGTTCGACCTCGCGGATACCGATGTGATGTTCGTGCTCGACACGACCGGTTCGATGTCATGTCAGCCGAGCGATCCGGCGAGCTGCGCGAACGGCGTGGTGTCGTACACGCGCGGCGACCAGACGACCGGCTATTACAACCAGGAAAGCAGCAATTCGAAGATCGAGGCGCTGCGGCAGGCGGTCGTGCTGTTCGATACGACGATGCGGTCCAGCGCCGACGTGACGACGCATTTTCGCTATGGCTTCGTGACTTATTCGTCCGCGGTCAATGTCGGCGGGGTCATTCCGCCGAGCTACCTTCAGAACACAAACTGGACGTATCAGAGCCGGCACGTTCAGGGAGATTACAATTACGGTGCGGCCACGTCGGCCAGCTATACCGGTGTTCCAAGCGCCTCTTGCGTGGGGCCGCAGCGAATGCCGGCGACCGGCTATTCGCGGACCGGGCTTACCTGGACCGATCAAGGCTATTACCAGGCGCGGAATTACTACAACCTTTCGTGGACTTCGGCGAATGGCGGAACGTGTTCCGGCATGCAGCAACCGTTGCGCCCGTTGTGGCGCTATGAGCCGACCACGCTCAATACGAGCGGGCTTGTGTCCAGCCTCAGCACCGGCACCCCCGTCACCAATCCGACCAAGCTCGACGGATCGACGTCGACCTGGCGCGGCTGCATCGAGGAACTCGATACCACGACGGGGTCGTCGTTCAATGTCGCCAATCTGCCCGATGATCTCGACCCGGATATCATTCCCAACGCAACCGCCAACAAATGGCGTCCGCGCTGGCCCGAAGCGGAATGGTTGCGAAACACGATTGGAGCGCAAGACGTCAAGGACGATGCGATCGTCGAGGACAGTACCAACGCGTACTACAACCTCAACTATCGCCCGGGCGGTTATATGGACAAATTGGGCTCGTCGGCATGCGGTATGCCAGCCCAGCGGCTGAAGGTGTGGACCGCACAACAGGTCAACGACTATGTCTACAATGTCGATTTCAAGCCGTTCGGCGGAACGTATCACGATGTCGGGATGATCTGGGGAACGCGCATGCTGGCACCCGCCGGCGTCTTCGCCAGTGACACGGCAGCATGGCCGGGCCGCAAGGATCCCACGCGCAATATCGTGTTCATGACCGACGGCACGATGTCGCCGAGCCAGACGTCCTACGGACAATATGGCGTCGAACAGTGGGACAATCGTACCGGCGGAGCGGGCAATTCGACCACCGACTACAACAATCATACCGCGCGCTTCCGCGTGGAATGCGATGCCGCCAAGAAGCGCGGCATCACCATCTATGTCGTGGCAGTCGGCACCGGAGTTACGACCGACCTGACCTATTGCGCCTCGCCGGGGCAGACGTTCCAGGCATCGAGCAAGGATGATCTGACCAAGGCCTTCAAGAGCATCGCGCAACGCATCGCGCAGCTTCGGATCACGCAATGAGGATCGTGCGTGAAGCGCGGCGCGTCGTGCGGATCGTCCGCGACACGCGCGGCGCGACGATCATCGAATTCGCGGTCGTCGCCCCCGTGATGATCTTGTTGATCATGGGTTTGTCCGACCTGGCCTATCAGGGGTACATCATGTCGATCCTCGACGGGGCGATGCAGAAGGCCGGACGCGATTCGACGATCCAGGGCAACGATACGACCCCGAGCGGCGCCGCGATCGACCAAAAGGTGATGGCGTCGGTCTGGCTGGTGATGAAGAGCGCGACCTATGTCTCGTCGCGCAAGAGCTATTCGCAGTTCGGCAACATCGCGCCCGAATCGTTCCGCGACGATAACGGCAACAAGGTGTACGACGCCGCGACCGAATGCTTCACCGACGTCAACGGCAACAAGACGTGGGACGCCGATCCCGGCGCGTCGGGTCAGGGCGGCGCGAGCGACGTGGTCGTCTACAAGATGACGATCACCTACCCCCGGCTGTTTCCCATGGCCGGCCTTGCCGGCCTTTCGCAAACGGTCACGAATTCATCCACGACCTATCTGAAGAACCAGCCTTATGCCGGGCAGGTCTCCTACACTCCCACTTTGGTGTGCCCGTGATCCATCCCAATCCTATCGCCGCGCTGCGCGACTGTTCGCGCCGGCTCGTCTCTGCCAAGAGCGGGCTTGCCCTGATGGAGTTTGCCCTCACGCTGCCGCTCGTGCTGACGGTCGGCGGATATGGCATCGAATTGTCGTCGGTCGCGCTGACGAACATGCGCATCAGCCAATATGCGCTCAATCTCGCCGACACGACGTCGCGTCTCGGGCTAGACGCCGGCGGGGGCGTGATCCAATTGCGCGAGGCGGACGTAAACGATGCGTTCCAGGGCATTCGCCTCGCCAGCACCGCGCTCGATCTGGCCACGAACGGGCGTGTCACGCTGTCGAGCCTCGAGAACACGAAGCAGACCTACGACACCGCCTATGTTCAGCGGATCCATTGGCAGCGGTGTTTCGGAAAGATGAGCGGCGTCAATTACGACTCATCCTATGGCACGACCAAGGCCACCGATGGGACGAGCAACACCGCAGCCAACGCCGGAACCGTGACGTCCGCGGGCATGGGGCCAGTCGGCGGCAAGGTCAGCGCTCCGCAAGACAATGCGGTGATGTTCGTCGAGATCAACTACAATTACAAACCGCTGTTCGGCTCGATGTTCGTCGCCCCGCAAGTCATTCGCTATACCGGATCGCTGCTCGTCAGAGACAATCGCGACTATCGTCAGATCTACAATCCAACTCCAGCCGCGACCGCCTCCACCTGCGACAAATATACGAGCTGATCCGTATCCGGGGCTGATCAGCCCCGGTACGTCACCTGCTTCACCGCCGCGACGATCTTGTCGGCGTTGACCAGCATCAGCTTTTCGAGGTTCGCCGCATACGGCATCGGCACGTCCTCGTTGGTTACGCGCAGCACGGGTGCGTCGAGGTCGTCGAAGCCCTGCTCCATGCACAGCGCCTGGATTTCGGACGCGATCGAGCAAGTGGGCCAACCCTCCTCGGCGACGACGAGGCGGTTGGTCTTCTTGAGGCTCTTGAGCACCGACTCGGTGTCGAGCGGACGCAGCGTGCGCAAGTCGAGCACTTCGGCGTCGATGCCCTCTGCGGCCAACTTCTCGGCGGCTTCGAGTGCCAAGCCCACGCCGATCGAATAGCTGACGATCGTCACGTCCTTGCCCTCGCGCATGATCCGCGCCTTGCCGATCGGCAGGACATAGTCATCGAGCTTGGGCACCTCGAACGTGCGGCCATAGAGCAGCTCGTTCTCGAGGAACACGACGGGATCCTCGGTGCGGATCGCCGCCTTGAGCAGCCCCTTGGCGTCGGCCGCGTCATACGGCGCGATCACGATCAGGCCGGGGACGCTCGCATACCACGGCGCATAGTTCTGCGAATGCTGCGCGCCGACCCGGCTCGCCGCGGCGTTCGGCCCGCGGAACACGATCGGGCAGCGCATCTGGCCCCCCGACATGTAGTTGGTCTTGGCGGCCGAATTCACGATGTGATCGATCGCCTGCATCGCGAAATTGAAAGTCATGAACTCGACGATCGGGCGAAGCCCGCCCATCGCCGCGCCCGTCCCGATGCCGGCAAAGCCATATTCGGTGATCGGCGTGTCGATCACGCGCTTGTCGCCGAATTCTTCGAGCAAGCCTTGCGTGACCTTATACGCGCCCTGATACTGCGCGACTTCCTCGCCCATCACGAAAATGCGCTTATCGGCGCGCATTTCCTCAGCCATCGCGTCGCGCAAAGCTTCGCGCAACGTCAGCGTGACCATCTCGGTCCCCTCGGGGATCGCGGGGTCGCTGACTTCGGCCTTGTGCTTGGCGGCATCGGCCAGTTGCTGCGTGCCCGTTTCGGCCTGCTTGGGCGCAGGCGTCGCCTCGAGCTTTTGCTCGGGTGCAGGCGCAGCAGCGGCCGGCTTGGCTTCGCCGCCAGCGTCGGGCTCTTCGCCCTCGGCGGTCAGCGTCGCGATGACGGTGCCGACCTTCACGTTATCGGTGCCCTCGGCGACGAGGATCTTGCCGATCGTCCCTTCGTCGACGGCTTCGAATTCCATCGTCGCCTTGTCGGTCTCGATCTCGGCCATGATGTCGCCCGACTTGACGACATCGCCTTCCTTGACGAGCCATTTGGCGAGCGTGCCCTCCTCCATCGTCGGGGAAAGCGCGGGCATCTTGATTTCGATGGGCATCAGTACGTTTCCACCAGAATGTCGGTGTAGAGTTCGGCAGCCTCGGGTTCGGGCGCCTGCTCGGCAAAGTCGGCGGCTTCATTGACGATCTTGCGGATCTCCTGATCCACCGTCTTGAGCTCCGCCTCGGTCACGCCCTGCGCGTCGAGCAGCTTCTTGACGTGGTCGATCGGGTCCGACTTGTCGCGCACCGCCTGGACTTCGTCGCGCGAGCGGTACTTGGCCGGATCGGACATCGAATGGCCGCGATAGCGATAGGTCTTCATCTCGAGGATGATCGGCCCCTTGCCGGCGCGGACCCAGGCGAGTGCTTCCTCGGCCGCACCGCGGCACGCCAGCACGTCCATGCCGTCGACCTGGATGCCGGGGATGCGGAACGATTCGCCGCGGCGGAACAGCTGGTCCTCGGCCGACGAGCGGTTGACGCTCGTGCCCATGGCGTACTCATTGTTCTCGATCACATAGATGATCGGCAGCTTCCACAGCTCGGCCATGTTGAAGCTCTCGTACACCTGGCCCTGGTTCGACGCACCGTCGCCGAAATAGGCCATGGCGACGCCGCCATCCTCGTTATACTTGTGCGCGAACGCGAGGCCGGTGCCGAGCGACACCTGCGCGCCGACGATGCCGTGGCCGCCGTAGAACTTCTTCTCGGTCGAGAACATGTGCATCGATCCGCCCTTGCCGCGGCTGATGCCCGCGCCGCGCCCGGTCAGCTCGGCCATGATGACCTTTGGATCAATGCCGTAAGCGAGCATGTGGCCGTGATCGCGATACCCGGTGATGACCGAGTCCTTGTCGCCATCGAGGCCCGACTGCAGGCCGACCGCGACGGCTTCCTGACCGATATAGAGGTGGCAGAAACCGCCGATCAGGCCGAGGCCGTACAGCTGTCCGGCTTTCTCTTCGAAGCGGCGGATCAGCAGCATCTGCTTGTAGAATTCGAGCAGCTCTTCCTTCGAGGCCTCGTACGCTTTGGGCTCGTCGGGGCGCTCGCGGTTGGGCACGGGGGGTAGTGCCTTTACGGCAGCGGGGGCTTTTGCCACGTCTGGAAGACCTCATGACCTGGGGAGAGGGACGCCGAGCCTATAGGCGCGATGTTGCGCCGATATCAATCGCCCCTGTCAAAACGATGCGCATCGCCGATGTTTTCCGCCGAACCGCCACCGGGGTAGCGAAAGCGCGTGGCACGCGTCGATCGCGGATCAAGTCCCGGATGACGTGCGAACAGCGCAAGTTTCCACAGGCCAAGCACATCCTCGATTGCCCCTCCCGCATCGCACCGCTTAAGGCAGGGCAAGATGACCGCCGCTCGCCACCCGCTCCGCATCGCACAGTTCCGTTCGTATTGGGCGGCGCGCTTCGCGATGACGATCGCGCAAAATGCGATGATCATCGTGATCGGGTGGCAGACCTACACGATCGCGCGGACGACGATGTCCCCCGCCGGCGCCGCCGCGCAGCTCGGGCTGATCGGGCTGCTGCAATTCGTGCCGCTGTTCGTGACGACGCCGCTCACCGGCTGGGTCGCCGACCGATTCGACCGGCGGCTGATCACGCGCTGCACGCTCGCCTTGCAAGTGGCGTGCGCGCTGATTCTCGCGCTCGTCACCTATTCGGGCGGCATGACGTTGCCGGTCCTGTTCTCGGTCGCGGTGCTGCTCGGGCTCGGGCGCGCGTTTGCGGGTCCCGCGTTCGGCGCGCTCGCGCCCAATCTCGTCCCCCGCGAAGTCCTCCCGACCGCGATCGCGCTGAGCTCGATCTCGTGGCAAGTCGGCACGATCGTCGGGCCGGCGCTCGGCGGCTTTGCCTATGCCGCCGCGCCGTGGGGCGCCTATGCGCTCGCCACGGTGCTGTTCGCCGTCGCGTTGGCGTGCATGCTGACGATCCCGCCGGTGCCGCGCACGATCACCCCGAACAAGGGCAACCCGCTGCGCCAGATCGTCGACGGCCTGGCCTATGTCGGGCAGAACAAGCTGGTGCTCGGCGCGATCACGCTCGATCTGTTCGCCGTGTTCCTGGCAGGGACGAGCGCCTTGCTGCCGATCTACGCGCACGATATTTTGAAGGTCGGCCCGCAGGGATTGAGCCTGCTCGCCGCCGCGCCCGCTGCCGGTGCCTCGGTCGTCGCGCTGTTCTTCTCGTTCCGCCCGATCAAGACCAATGTCGGCCCCAAGATGCTCGGCGCGGTGCTCGTCTACGGCGTGGCCACGTTGGTGTTCGGGCTGTCGCAGATCATGGCGCTGAGTCTCGCCGCGCTGGCGGTTGCGGGCGCGGCCGACATGTTCTCGGTCTATATCCGCCAGTCGCTGATCACGCTGCACACCCCCGACGACAAGCGCGGGCGTGTGGGCGCGGTATCGCAGCTCACCATTTCGGCGTCGAACGAGCTGGGCGAGGCCGAGTCGGGCTTCCTTGCGGCAGCCCTCGGGCCGGTCGGCGCGGTGCTGGTCGGCGGCGGCGGGGCGATTGTCGTTACCATCCTGTGGACGTATCTGTTCCCCAGCATTCGCAACGCCAAGACTTTCGATCTGCCCAAAAGCGCCCAAGATTCCCGCGATCTCGAACTGGAGGCCACGCCATGAAAGCCAACACGATCCTCGACACGATCGGCAACACGCCGCACGTCCGCGTCCAGAAGCTGTTCCCCGGCGCCGAAGTGTGGATCAAGTCCGAACGCTCGAACCCCGGCGGCTCGATCAAGGACCGCATCGCGCTGGCGATGATCGAGGCGGCCGAGCGTGACGGCCATCTCCAGCCCGGCGGCACGATCATCGAGCCGACCAGCGGTAACACCGGCGTCGGCCTGGCGATGGTCGCCGCGGTCAAGGGCTACAAGCTCGTGCTCGTCATGCCCGAGAGCATGAGCCTCGAACGCCGCCGGCTGATGCTGGCATATGGCGCGACCTTCGACCTCACCCCGCGCGAGAAGGGCATGAAGGGCGCGATCGAGCGTGCGCTCGAGCTCGTCGAGCAGACGCCGGGCGCGTGGATGCCGCAGCAGTTCGAGAACCCGGCGAACATCGACGTCCATGTCCACACCACCGCGCTCGAGATCCTCAACGACTTCCGCGATTCGCCGATCGACGTGATCATCACCGGCGTCGGCACCGGCGGGCACATCACCGGCGTCGCCGAACGGCTCAAGCAGGATTGGCCCCACCTCAAGGTCTATGCGGTCGAGCCCGCCGCCTCGCCGGTGATCTCGGGCGGGTCGCCCGGCCCGCATCCGATCCAGGGGATCGGCGCGGGCTTCGTGCCGGCCAACCTCCACACCCAGGCGATCGACGGCGCGATCAAGGTCGATGCGAGCGTCGCCAAGGACATGGCGCGCCGCTCGGCGGCCGAGGAAGGGATGCTCGTCGGGATCAGCTCGGGCGCGACGCTCGCCGCGATCCTGCAGAAGCTGCCCGATCTGCCCGAGGGTGTGCGCGTGCTCGGCTTCAATTACGATACGGGCGAGCGCTATCTGTCGGTGCCGGACTTCCTGCCGGAGAGCTGAGCGCGGTCGCGATACGCGGGCCGGGCGCTTCCCACCGAACGTCACCCCGGGCTTGTCCCGGGGTCCACCGGGATGGACGCACCCCGTCGTTGCTTACGCGGCACGGTGGACCCCGGCACGAGGCCGGGGTGACGGTTGGGGGATCGATGTACCCTTCCGAACCGAACCGGACCGCGGATCGCGCTGACATCGCGCCCATTTCGTATCCGCGCGGGAATGCGCTAAAGGCGCTGGCCCAATTCGGTCAGGAGCCGTTCGTGCCCCCGTTGCCTCTTAATTCCCGGTCTTGATCGCATGACCCTCGTCCGCCCTCCCAGCCCCGCGTTGCGTGCGATCGTCGTGGCGATCGCGACGCTCTCGATCCTCGTCCCGGTCCTGCTGATCCGCTTCGCCCCGCCACTGGTGCGCCACCATGTCGCGCGCAGCGCAGCGCAGCGCGTCGTTCCCGCCGCCGAGCTGCCGCCGGTCGAGCCCGTCGCGTTCCAGGATCTCGACCCCGACGACGCCCGCGCGTTCAACGCGAGCGTACCGTTCGTCGATGGCCCCAACCCCGCCGCGCGTCCGTTCAAGCTCGCCGGCGACCCGATCCAGCGCGCACGCGCGATCGACTGCATGGCAGCGGCCGTGCTGTACGAGGCGGGCGACGATCCGGTCGGGCAACGCGCCGTCGCGCAGGTGGTGATCAACCGCGTCCGCCATCCCGCCTTCCCCAAGACGATCTGCGGCGTGGTGTTCCAGGGCGCCGAGCGCTCGACCGGCTGCCAGTTCACCTTCACCTGCGACGGCGCGCTGGCCCGCCGTGGCTGGCTCGACGTGCAATGGGCGCGCGCGCGCGAAACCGCGACCGCGGCGCTGACTGGCGCGGTGTTCAAGCCCGTCGGCTACGCAACGCATTACCATACCGACTGGGTCGTGCCCTATTGGCAGTCGAGCCTCGACAAGATCGCCGCGGTCAACACGCATCTGTTCTTCCGCTGGACCGGCTGGTGGGGCACCCCGCCCGCCTTCAACCGCCACGTGTCGAACGACGAGCCGCTGATCAGCGCGCTCGCGCCCTATTCCGACGCGCACAAGGACGCCGCAGAGTTGAAGGTGAACGAAGCGCTCTATGTCGACCCGGTCGCCGCGGCGACGCCGCTGCCGGGCGCGCTGCCGGGCGAGGAGAACAGCTTCCTGCTGGTGCTCGACGCGAAGAAGATGACAGCCGACGGCTTCGCCCAGCTCGCCACGCGCACCTGCGGCGACCGGCCGTATTGCAAGGTGATGGGCTGGACCGACAAGACCAAGCTGCCGAGCGCACTGCCCCTCCAGCCAGTGCAGATCGCGGCGCTGTCGTTCAGCTATCTGCGCGACCGAGCGCATGATTACGACAAGGCGCTGTGGAATTGCAGCGAGTTCAAGCGCGCCGACATGGCGCAGTGCATGAAGCAGCAGATCTATGTGCCCGCGCCGCGCAGCGCGGATGGCTTCCGGCTCGAGACCCTGCCCGTCGCGGAGCGCGCGCCGGGGGTTCCGGCGGCGGCCGACGGCTTGGTCGGCGTGCGGCGCAAGGCCGAGGTCGCGCCGGCGGCCAAGGCGACGCCGGTCGCCAAGCCGGGCGCGGTCGCCGAGGGACGCTGAACGCTGGCAGGCGGCGCGCGATGATCGCGAAAGGCCCAGCAGCCTCCCTCGGCGCTACCTTCGCAACGTCCGTCTTCCAACATCCACCATCAGCAAGCTCGAGATCGATGCTGCGCAGCAGATCAGCAGCGCCGTGAAATACGCGACTGCGTAGAGCGGATCACGGTCCCAAACACCCCACCAGACAGTGGCGCGTGAGAGCAGCGAGGGGGCCCACGGCAATCACCGCTGCCGCGATCCATCGCTGCCGGGGAAAGATCATCTGCACCAGCAAGCCAGCGATGAAAGTGGCCGCGAACAACGTCCACGGGTTTAGCGACAAGACCATAGAGGCAACGTTACGCCTTTCTGTTCGCGCCGCAATGTCCGCAATTTGGTCGATGCACGACGGCGCGCTGTTTCGCCCGACAGCTGCCACTCGGCTTTCAGGCGATCCACGCGCACAATCGACGCCGGAAGGGCGAGCCCTACCGATGGCCGGCCGCCGTTCCCGAGAACGATCTTCCACGAACTCCGACACGACCACGCTTTGGAGATTTTTTAGTTCAACTGCACCAGGTGATCGAACTTTAATTCTTTCGTTCTAGCGTCTTGATCGCAGGGATAGGATCGAAGCCGCATGGGACGTCTACTCAGGACCGCGGCAGTGATGATCGCAGCACTCTCGCTAGGGAGCTGTGGATCGACGCGCTCAGGCGGCGCGCTGCGTCTCCGGCACGTCGTCGTCGTGGCAACCGCCGCTGGCGAGCGGACCTTCGACACCGTCCTCCGCCTCGACGGGTACCAGCATTGGAACCAGGCGTTTGGCGGTCCAGGCTGGGGCGCAATTACCTGCAGGCTCACGGGGGACGCCCTTCGCACCACCGTTGGCGACCGCGACTTCCTGTTCCTGCTCTCGAAGCCGGGAGAAACGACGCCGGCCTCGACCCAGATCGACCTCATCAAGACGCACTTCGGGCTGCCCAACTGGACGGCGGACGCGGGTTGGGTCGGGCAGTGGAAGGACCTCGCGGCGAGCCGGCGTGGCGTCGATCTCAGGGGCGCCGAATTGCCGGCCATCGCCGTGATGCCGCACAACGGGTGGGTCAATGATGCGCGTATCATCTCGCTGGAGGAGGCCGAACGCCTCGGTCTACGCGTCATCCGGTATCGGCTGGAGATCACCGGGGAATCCGCGGGTTCGAGCTCGCGGTTGAGCGTCAGATACCGGGGGGCGACGAATAGGACCATGACCGACGTAGGGCGGGAAATGCTCACGGTGACAAACGGCGAGTCTTAAATCCGTGGTCGTTTACCGCGCCTGCTCGCAGCGCGAATCCAGGTGACCGGGGGATTCCTCCCCCGCCACCGCGGGGGAGGATGTTTCGTGCGCCTTACGCGGCGGCGAACATTTCGGGCGGGAGCGCCATCATCGCTTCGCTGCCCGCCTCGATCTTGCGACGCAGCGCGCCCGTCTCGGGCATCACGCGCTCGGCGAAATAGCGCGCAGTAACCAGCTTGGCGTCGAGGAACGCCTGATCGCCCTCATCCGCCGCCTTAAGCTTGGTCGCGGCGGTCGCCATGCGCAGCCACATCACGCCGAGCGCCACGATGCCCATGATGTGCATGTAGGGGTGCGCGCCCGCGCCGACATTGTCGGGGTTCTGCATGCCGTTCTGCATGAACCACATCGTCGCCGCCTGGAGGTCGCCATTGGCTTTTTCGAGGCGGCTGGCGAAGTCGGCGGTCGCCGGATCGGCCCTGCCTGCCGCGACGTCGTCGGCGACGACCTTGAAGAACGCCTGCACCGCGCGGCCACCGTTCTGTGCGAGCTTGCGCCCGACCAGATCCATCGCCTGGACGCCGTTGGTGCCCTCGTAGATCATCGCGATACGCGCATCGCGGACATACTGCTCCATGCCCCATTCGGCGATGTAGCCGTGGCCGCCATAGACCTGCTGCGCGTTGGTCGCGACGTCATAGCCCTTGTCGGTGCCGTAGCCCTTGATGACGGGCGTAAGCAGGCCGATCAGGTCGGAGGCGAGCAGGCGCTCTTCCTCGGTCGCGCCGGCATGTTCGAGATCGACCTGGAGTGCGCCCCACAGACACAGCGCGCGAAGGCCCTCGGTCAGCGCCTTGGCTTCCATCAGCATGCGGCGGACGTCGGGATGGACGAAGAGCGTGTCGGCCTTTTCGTTGGGCTCCTTGGGGCCGGTCAGCGCGCGGCCCTGGCGGCGGTCGTGGGCGTACTGGACGGCATTCTGATAGGCGACTTCGGCGACGCCGAGGCCCTGCAGGCCGACGCCGAGGCGCGCCGCGTTCATCATGATGAACATCGCGGCGAGACCCTTCATCTCCTCGCCAACCAGCCAGCCGATCGCGCCGTCATAGTTCATCACGCAGGTCGAATTGGCGTGGATCCCCATCTTGTGCTCGATCGAGCCGCAGGTGACGGGGTTGCGCGCGCCGAGCGAGCCGTCGTCGTTGACGAGGACCTTCGGCACCACGAACAGCGAAATGCCCTTCGAGCTTTCCGGCGCGCCCGGCGTTTTCGCCAGCACGAGGTGGATGATGTTCTCGGTCAGGTCATGCTCGCCCGACGAGATGAAGATCTTGGTGCCGGTGATCGCATAGGAGCCGTCGGCCTGCGGCTCGGCGCGGGTGCGGATGAGGCCGAGATCGGTGCCGCACTGCGGCTCGGTCAGGTTCATCGTGCCGCCCCACTTGCCGCTGACCATGTTGGGGACGTACTTGGCCTTCTGCTCGTCCGAGCCCTTTGCCAGCAGCGCGGCGATCGCGCCGTGCGACAGGCCGGGATACATCGCGAACGCCATGTTCGACGAGATCATGAACTCCTGGAACGCGGTCGAGACGACGTGCGGCATCGCCTGGCCACCGAATTCTTCCGGCGCGCTGAGCGTGCCCCAGCCCGATTCGACGAACGCGTCATAGGCTTCCTTGAAGCCCTTCGGCGTGGTGACCGAACCGTCCTCGTGACGCGTGCAGCCTTCCTGGTCACCCGAAGCATTGAGCGGGAACAGCACTTCGGCGACGAACTTGCCACCTTCGTCGAGCACGGCATCGACCACGTCGGGGGTCGCGTTCTGGAAGCCGGCGTGGTTCGAATAGTTTTCGAGGCCGACGACATGCTCGAGCACGAAGCGGACGTCGCGAACGGGGGGCGTATATTGGGGCATCAGGCTTCCTTCGGATGATTATGTTCGACGAGCTCGATGAACTCGGTCAATTCGGCGATGGCGGCGTCGATGTCGCGCTTCTGCGCATCGAGCAGGGCGACGCGACTACGGCAGCGCTCGATCGTGACGGCACGCTGCGCGCGGCGTCCGTCGCCGATATCGTAGAGGTCGATCATCTCGCGGATCTCGGACAGCGAGAAACCGACGCGCTTGCCGCGCAGGATCCAGGCGAGCCGCGCACGATCCCGCTGCGAATAGATCCGCGCGGTGCCGCGGCGTTCGGGGGCGATCAGCCCCTCATCCTCGTAAAAGCGCAACGCACGCGCGGTGACGTCGAACTCTGCCGAGAGATCGGAAATCGAGAAATGATCGCGATCGGGATGACGCTCGATCAAGGCATAGGCGGGATCGCTGGACATGCCCGCTAAATAGTTGCCGCTTACGTGAACGTCAACCCGGAATGCGCCGGTGCGGGATCGTTTCGTGGGTCGGGCTGACCAGTCCGTCGCGAACCCGCGGCTAGGCTACCCGCCATCCCCACACAGCAAACGCCCCCGCGCGTCGCGCAGCGTTGCAGCTTCCGACGCCGATTCACTCAGCCGCGTCACATCGAGCGCGGCGATCGACGCGCGACCGCGGCACGCCTTCTGGCACGCGTCGGGAACGCGCGGCGGGAAAACGATGCGATCGCCCTCGAACCGCGCATCCATTGTGCAGCCATCGCCGCTCGCGCCGAGTGTCACGTGCAGCGTGTCGCCGTCGCGCGTGACGACGCCCGATCCGCCGCAATTCTGCGTCTCGTCATAATCGACGAAGACGCCGATCCGATACGCCTTCGCGCTTGGCACGATGCAGATCCGGTCGTTCCCGGTCGCATAGACGCCGGTGAGATCGGTGCTTGCCGGGTCGGGAATGACGCCCGCCTGGATCGCGGCGGCTTCGAGCCCCTGCGGGGTCGGCGACGCGGCCGGATCCGATGCGCCACGATGGCATCCGGCCAGCAGCAGGTTCAGTAGGACAAGCGCGACCTGCGCCCTCCCCCATGCGCGCGTGCGCCGCCTCGGCATCATTCCGCCAATGCCAGCCGATCGCCCTCTATGCGGCGGTAGAAACAGCTGCGCGCGCCGGTGTGGCACGCAGGGCCAGCGGGATCGACGATCAGCCACACGGCATCCTGATCGCAATCGATCCGCATGTCGCGGACCTGGAGCACGTGCCCCGAGGTCTCGCCTTTCTTCCACAGCGCAGCCCGACTTCGCGACCAGAAGTGCGCGACCCCGGTTTCCACCGTCAGCGCCAGCGCTTCGGCATTCATATGGGCGAGCATCAGGACGTCGCCGGTCACGCGATCGGTTGCGACCGCAGTGATCAAGCCGGCGGCATCGTATTTCGGGTCCAGCACGAGGCCGGTTTCGCGGGGATCTGACATATCTTGCCAATAGCGCCGCTCCCCCCTTCCGTCACCCCGGCCCTGTGCCGAGGTCCACCGGGCGGCAATCCCGCGTTTGGGTTCAAGCGGCCGCGCGCGTTGCACGGTGGCCCCCGCCAAAAGGCCGGGGTGACGGGCGGGATACTCACGCCTTGCGAATCGCCTTCACCAATTCCGCCTTGGTCATCTTCGATCGGCCGGGAATGCCTATCTCGCGCGCTTCCCTCATCAGATCGTCCTTCGTTCGATCCTCGAGCGCAGTCGCGCGATGGTCGATCGTCCCCGCCGCCTTGGCATTCGCGATTCGCGCGGCTTTTTCCTTCGACGCGCCGTCGCGGCGCAGATCCTCGTAGAGCGTATCGTCCTTGACGCTCGGTCCATGATCCTTCGCCACCGCAACCTCCTGCTATTCAACGCCAAAAAACCCGCGATGCGACCAAACGCTCCGCGCGTTGTTACAAAAGCGCGACAAACCCCGGAGCCCTCCCTATATGCCACCGCGAGCGCTACCCCCGAAGGGCGATATGCTGACCACGAACCCACATGAAGACGACACGCTGCACGAAGAGTGCGGCATTTTCGGCATTTCCGGCGCGACCGACGCGGCCCGGCTGGTTGCGCTCGGGCTGCACGCGCTGCAGCACCGCGGCCAGGAGGCGGCCGGCATCACCAGCTTCGACGGGGTGGAGTTCCACACCCATCGCGCGATGGGGCATGTCGCGGGCAATTTCGACCGCGAGGACATCATGGTCCCGTTGCGCGGCTCGGTCGCTTGCGGCCATGTCCGCTACTCGACGACCGGCGAGACGGCGTTGCGCAACGTGCAGCCGCTCTACGCCGATCTCGCCT
The DNA here is from genome assembly GCF_014653575.1 of Sphingomonas glacialis. GTDB lineage: Bacteria > Pseudomonadota > Alphaproteobacteria > Sphingomonadales > Sphingomonadaceae > Sphingomonas > Sphingomonas glacialis. The sequence goes on from NZ_BNAQ01000001.1 coordinate 813,880, forward strand.
CGGGCGGTTTCGCGATCGCGCACAACGGCAACATCTCTAACGCGTTGCGGCTGCGGCGCGATCTGGTGCGGCGCGGATCGATCTTCCAGTCGACCAGCGACACCGAGACGATCATCCATCTCGTCGCGACCTCGAACTATCGCACCACCGTCGACAAGTTCATCGATGCGCTCAAGCGCGTCGAAGGCGCCTATTCGCTGATCGTTATGACGCCCGAGGGCATGATCGCCTGCCGCGATCCGCTCGGCATCCGTCCGCTCGTGATGGGCAAGATCGATGGCCCCGATGGCGGGTCGATCATCTTCGCGTCGGAGACTGTCGCGCTCGACGTCGTGGGTGCGACCTTCGTCCGTTCGATCGATCCGGGCGAACTGGTGATGGTCAAGGGCACCGAGATCACCTCGCACCGCCCCTTCGCGCCCGTCGCGGCGCGGCCGTGCATCTTCGAATATGTCTATTTCTCGCGCCCCGATTCGATCTCGGAGGATCGCAGCGTCTACACCGTGCGCAAGGCGATCGGCGCGCAGCTGGCGATCGAGAGCCCGGTCGAGGCCGACCTCGTCATCCCGGTCCCCGATTCGGGCACGCCGGCGGCGCTGGGCTACGCGCAGGAATCGGGCATTCCCTTCGAGCTCGGCATCATCCGCTCGCATTATGTCGGGCGCACCTTCATCCAGCCGAGCGACAAGGTCCGCCACCTCGGCGTGAAACTGAAGCACAATGCCAATCGCGCGCTGATCGCGGGCAAGAAGATCGTGCTGATCGACGATTCGATCGTGCGCGGGACGACCAGCCTCAAGATCGTCGAGATGATGCGCGAAGCCGGCGCGGCCGAGGTGCATATGCGCATCGCCAGCCCGCCGACGCGGCATTCGTGCTTCTACGGCGTCGACACGCCCGAGCGCGCCAAGCTGCTCGCCGCGACGAAGAATCTCGAGGAAATGGCAGCGTATATCAAGGCCGACAGCCTCGCCTTCGTCTCGATCGATGGCTTGTACAAGGCGCTCGGCGAGCCGCAGCGCAACGCGATCCGGCCGAGCCATTGCGACGCCTGCTTCACCGGCGATTACCCGACCAGCCTGACCGACCAGGATGACGTGTCCTCGGTCGACCAGTTCGCGCTGCTCGCGGAACGCGTCATTTAAGCGACATATAGCCCCTCCCCTTCAGGGGAGGGGTTGGGGTGGGGAAGTAACGGGCGCTGGCGCTCTGCGAGGCACGTCCCCACCCCCAAACCCCTCCCCTGAAGGGGAGGGGCTCAAAGGGAGAGAGCCCCGAATGACCGACAAGCCACTCGCCAATCAAGTTGCCCTCGTCACTGGCGCAAGCCGCGGGATCGGCGCTGCAACCGCACTCGCGCTCGGCGCGGCGGGCGCACATGTCGTGATCACCGCGCGCACCGCGGCGGGCCTCGAGACCGTCGAAAACGCGATCTTCGACGCGGGCGGATCGGCGACGATCGCACCGCTCAACCTGACCGAGACCGACAGCATCGCGCGCCTCGGCACCGCTATCGGCGAGCGCTGGCCCGCGCTCGACATCCTGGTGCTCAACGCCGCGATGCTCGGGCAATTGTCCGCCGTCCCAGCGATCGACGCCAAGGAGATGGCGCAGGTGCTTACGCTCAACGTCAGCGCGCAGGCCGCGCTGATTGCGGCGTTCGACCCGATGCTGCGCAAATCGGCGCACGGCCGGGTGATCGGCCTCACATCCAGCGTCGGGCGCAAGCCGCGCGCCTATTGGGGAATGTATGGCGCATCGAAGGCGGCGTTCGAGACGCTGCTTTCGGCGTATGGCGACGAGATGGAGCTGATCAGCAAGGTCCGCACCGCGATCATCGACCCCGGCGCGACGCGCACCGCGATGCGCCACAAGGCCTATCCGGGCGAAGACCCCAAGTCGGTCAAGGATCCGTCGGTGGTGGCGGACCGGATCGTCGCTTTGCTGACCGAGGATTTCGCGACCGGACATTTCGAACGCGTCGAATAGAGTTCCCCTCACGCTTCCGGGAGGGAAGCCCTCAAAACTCCCCTCCCGCTTGCCGGAGGGGCTGGGGGAGGGAAATGCCGGAGGGCGCGGCGCGCGAGGCACGCCCCTCCCCTAACCCAGTTTGAGGTGAACGATGCCCCGCATCGTTCAGGTCATGCCGGGGGCATGACCGACCTCAAACTCGCAAGCGGGAGGGGAAATCTTCACCAGCGTGACATGTGCGACATCGATCCCGCCGCCGCGAAAACCGCCTTCGCAATACATCAGATAATAGCGCCACAAGTCGATGAACGACCGGTCGAACTTGTCCGGCAACCGCCCGGCCGCGACCGCATCATCGAACGCCACACGCCAGCGCCGCAGCGTCTCGGCATAATGCAGCCCGAAGGTGCGATTGTCCTGCCACTCGAGCCCTTCCGCCTCGGCAAGCGCCCGAAAGCGGCTCTCCGAGAGCAGCATTCCGCCGGGAAAGATGTAGCGCTGAATGAAATCGACATTCTCGGCATAGGCCGGGAAGATCGCGTCATCGATCGTGATGTACTGCAGCGCCGCGCGGCCGCCGGGCTTGAGCGCGCGCGCGACCGCGGCGAGATAGGCCGGCCAATATTCCTGCCCGACCGCTTCGACCATTTCGATCGAAGCGACCGCATCGTATTCGCCGGTAACGTCGCGATAGTCGATCCGCGAGACCGTCACGTCGCTCAAGCCGGCCGCGGCGATCCGCTGCTGCACCGCCAGCTCCTGCTCGGCCGACAGCGTGATCGCATCGACGCTGAGCCCGCGCCGCGCCGCGGCTTCCGCAAACGCGCCCCAGCCACACCCGATCTCGAGCACGCGGTCCCCCGGCGCCACCGCCAGCCGGTCGAGGATCGCGTCGATCTTCGTCGCCTGCGCAACCTCTAGACTTTCCGCCGCCGACACCGGCTCGGCGAACAAGGCGCTCGAATAGGTCAGGCTCGGGTCGAGCCAGACGCGGTAGAAATCGTTGCCGAGATCATAGTGGAACTCGATGTTACGCCGCGCGCCGACGCGCGAGTTGCGCCGCCGGCTGTTCGCGATACGCCGCAGCGTGCGGATCACCCCGCCCGAGCGCGCGGTGCCGCCGAGCGTCACGCGGTTGCGCATGAACAGCTCGAACAGCACGGTCGGATCGGGGCTCGCCCATTCGCCCTTGGACCAGGCGACGTACCAGCCCGCCGATCCCCCCGTCGCCAGCCGCAGCAGCGCGCGCCAGCTGCGCAGATCGACCACCGCCGCCGGCCCCGGCGCACGGCCGCCCAGCAACCGGTCGCGCCCGTCGGGCAAGTGCGCGGCAAGCGATCCCGCGACCAGACCCGCGTCGATCCGGTCGAGCAGGCGGTGAAACAATTTCGAGAAGGCCCCAAGCATCGCGCGCCCCCTCGCATCCATGCCCGCGTACCGCAACGGGATTTTCAGCGCGCCTGGCGTGCCGCCTCGAGCGCCCGCTCGCGTGCCTCGCGATGCCCGATGATTTTTGCGGGGTAGCCACGCGGGCGACAGCCGGCCTCTTCGGGATCGTGGACGGCATCGCCCTTGATGCCGGCAAGCTCGGGCACCCACTCGCGGATATAGTCCCCGGCATCGAATTTCGGCGACTGGACGAGCGGCGCCATGATCCGCACGAACATGTTCGAATCGATCCCGGTGCCTGCGGTCCATTGCCAGTTGACCGCGTTCGATCCGTAATCGGCATCGACCAGGCAATCCCAGAACCAGCGCTCGCCCTTGCGCCAGTCGATCAGCAGATGCTTGATAAGGAAGCTCGCGGTGATCATCCGCACGCGGTTGTGCATCCAGCCCGTCGTCCACAGCTGACGCATCCCGGCATCGACGATCGGATAGCCGGTGCGGCCCTGCTGCCACGCCTCGAGATCGGCATCGGCGGACTTGCCCGTCCGCCAGCCGAGGTCGTCGAGCGTGTCGCGACCGTTCTTGGTACCATAATCGGGATATTGCTGGATGACGGTCTGCGCATAATCGCGCCACCCAATCTCGCTCAGGAAGACATCGACCGAGCCCCCCGCATCGGCGACCGCGTGCCACACTTGCGCCGCCGACACTTCGCCGAAATGCAGATGCGGCGACAGTCGCGAGCTGCCCTCGACCGAGGGCAGGTTGCGCGTCTCGTCATAGCGGTCGGCATGATCCGCGAACGCCTTCATGCGTTTGTGCGCGCCCTTTTCGCCGGGCGTCCATTCCTTGCCGAACCCGGTCGACCAGTCGGGCTTGGTCGGCAGCAGGTCCCAGTCGGCCAGCGAATCGCTCTTCGGCCAGTGCGTCGGCGCGGAAATATGCGCGGGCACGTGGCTCGGTTCGGGCGGCGGCAGTGTCGCCTTGAGCGCGCGCCAGAACGGCGTGAAAATCTTGTACTGCCCGCCCGAGCCCGTCGTCACCGAGCCCGGCGGCGCGAGATAATTGCCGTCGTGGCACGCCAGATCGAGCCGCTTCGCCACCGCGCGCTCGGCATTTCGCCACCACGGCTCGAAATGGCGGATCGCATGGACGCGTTTCGCCCCGGTTTCCTCTGCGAGCTTGGCCAGTTCGACATCGCACACCCCGCGCCGCAGGATCAGCCGCGATCCCTTCGCGCGCAAAGCGGCATCGAGGCTTTCGAGGCTGTGATGCAGCCACCAGCGCGACGCGCCGCCCATCGCATAGTGTTTCGGCGTGTCGTCATCGAGGATGTAGACCGGGATCACCGCCCCATCCTCGATCGCAGCGAGCAAGGCGGGCTGGTCGGCCAGTCGCAAGTCGCGGCGCAGCCAGAGAAGAACGGAATCGGTCAAGCGTTGCCTCACAAACGAACGGGAGCGGCACCTCTTTAGGCACCCTGCCCCGCTTCCGTCATGCTCAACTTGACGGGAGCGCCATCGTTCCCGGAGTGGCCCGCGCCGCGTGATATGCCCGCCCCAAGGTCAGGATCACCGCGACATGCGTCGCGGCGAGCGCGCGGACGTCGTCGCCATACCCGCCCCCGACCGTGCTCGCGAGCGCGATGCCGCGCGTTGCGGCGGCTTCGGCGATGAAGCGGTCGCGCGCAACAAGCCCCTCGGGTGTCAGCGCGAGCCGACCGAGCCGGTCGCCCGCGAGCGGATCGATCCCCGCCTGGTAAAGGATCAGGTCTGGCCGATAGTCGCGAATCAGCGGCAGCAGCGTCGCTTCGAGCGTCGCGAGATACACGGCATCGCCGATCCCGTCGGCAAGCGGCACGTCGAGGCTCGAACGGGCTTTCCGCGCCGGGAAGTTCTTCTCGGCATGGATCGAATAGGTCGCGATTCCCGGCCGCCCGGCGGTGAGCGCCGCCGTGCCATCACCTTGATGCACGTCGCAATCGACGATCAGCACGCGCGCGACATCGCCTTCCTCGATCAGCCGCACCGCCGCGATCGCGAGATCGTTGAACACGCAATACCCAGCCCCGGTCTCGGCGAGCGCATGATGGCTCCCGCCCGCACTATTGGCGGCGAACCCACGCTCGAGCGCGAGCCGCGCCGCGAGCCACGTCCCTGCCGGCACGACCTGCGCGCGCGCCGCGACGCTCGGCGTCACCGCAAAGCCGATCCGCCGCTCCTTCTCGCGCGGGACGCGGGCTTCGAGCACTTCGGCGACATAGGCGGGATCGTGCGTCGCCTCGAGCCAGTGGAGCGGCATCGGCTCGGGTTCGTGCCAGTCGATCGCGCTCCCATGCGTACGCAGCAGATCCCGAATCGCGGCATTCTTGCTGAGCTGGCTCGGGTTGGCCGCCTGGCCGTTCGCAACATAGGCTGGGTGATGGACGACCGCGATCATCCCCCCTAGGTAGGAGCAAACACGGCATAGACCAGATGGAGAGCAGCGTGACCGATCCGTATGTGCGCCCCGATGTCGCGGGCTTCCTCGCTTTCCTCAATAATATTCCCGGCCCCAAGATGCACCAGCTCGAGGCACCCGCCGCGCGCGCGACCTATGCCGCGATGAAGGACATTGCCGATCCGCCGGTCGGCGAGCTCGCGACGATCACCGACGTGAAGATCCCCGGCCCTGCCGGCGACATTCCCGCGCGGCTGTTCGACACCGCTGCGACGCGCGCGGCGGGGCCGCTCGTCCTGTTCTTCCACGGCGGCGGCTTCGTGATCGGCGATCTCGACACGCATGCGAGCTTCTGCGCCGAAGTCTCGCGCAGCCTCGACTTGCCCGTGCTCGCGGTCGATTATCGCCTCGCGCCCGAAAGCCCCTGGCCCGCCGCACCAGACGATTGCGAGGCGGCGGCACGCTGGGCGGCGGCGAGCCCTGAGGCGCTCGGTCGGTCTGTCACCGGCCTGATCGTCTGCGGCGACAGCGCCGGCGGCAATCTCGCGATCGTCACCGCGGTGGCGCTGCGCGATGCGCCCGCGGCGGTGCCGGTGATTGCGCAACTGCCTTTCTATCCCGCGACCGACACGAGCCGCGAGTATCCCTCCTACACGCAGTTCGCCGACGGCTTCCTGCTGACGCGCGACAGCATGGAATGGTTCAACGCCGCCTATCAGGCCGAAGCCGAGCATATCCGCACGTCGCCGCTCAAGGGCGACCTTGCGGGCATGCCGCCCGCGGTCGTGGTGACCGCGAGCCTCGACCCGATCCGCGACCAGGGCCGTGCCTATGCCGCGGCATTGGCGGAGGCGGGCGTTCCGGTCGTCTTCCGCGAGGCGGTCGGCAACATCCACGGTTTCATCACGCTGCGCAAAGCGATCCCGTCTTCGGCGGAGGATGTCGCTGGTGCGCTGGCCGCCGCAAAAACGCTGATCGCCGAAGCCCTTTAATCCCCCCCCCCGGGAACCGGGGAGGCGGACAGCCAGCCTCCTTCAGGCTGGTGGTGAAGGGGGGCCGCCACACGCGTACCGCTCGCGGATAGCCCGCCTCCACCCCTCGCTGAATGCTCAGGGTCCCCCTCCCCCGTTCCGCGCGGGAGGATTTCCTAACGAAAGTCCCCAATGACCGACCCCACCACCTTGCCTTATCGCCCATGCGCCGGAATCATGCTGCTCAACGCCGACGGCCTCGTCTTCGTCGGCCAGCGGATCGATGCCGAAGTCGAAGCGTGGCAAATGCCGCAAGGCGGGATCGACGATGGCGAGGACCCCGAGGCCACGGCTTTGCGCGAACTCGGCGAGGAAACCGGCATCGCGCCTAAGCATGTCGAACTGATCGCCGCCGCGCCGCACGAATTGTTCTACGATCTGCCCGAAGAGCTCGTTGGCCGCGTCTGGAAAGGCAAGTGGCGCGGGCAGCGGCAGCGCTGGTTCCTCTACCGTTTCCTTGGCAGCGACGCCGATATCGACATCGCGACCGAGCATCCCGAGTTCAAATCCTGGCAATGGATCCGCCCCGAGACGCTCCCCGACGTGATCGTCCCGTTCAAGAAGACGCTGTACGAGGACGTCCTCGCTGCCTTCGCGCCGCATCTGTCCTGACGCGGTGCCAGGGGTGGAGCGTACCGCGCAGACCGGCTAGACCGAGCCTATGGTGGGGATGACAGAAACAGACCGCGCGGCCGTCGCCTATGTCGCGACGCAGCCGATGCTGGCACAGGTCGAGGCCTGGTCGGCGATCAACAGCGGCACGCGCAATCTGGCCGGGCTGGCGGCGGTGGCGGATAAGCTCGCGGCGGCGTTCGGCGCGCTGCCGGGGGAGCTCGCGCTCGTCACGGGGGACACCGCCGAGAGCGTCGCCGCCGACGGGACCGTCACCACGCTCGATCACGGCAAGCATTTGCATCTCGTCGTCCGCCCCGATGCGCCGGTGCAGCTGCTGCTGACCGGCCACATGGACACGGTCTATCCGGTCGACCACGCTTTCCAGACGCTGACCTTCCGCGACGACGGCACGCTCAACGGCCCGGGCGTCGCCGACATGAAGGCCGGGCTCGCGGTGATGCTCGCGGCGTTGAAGGCGGTCGAGGTGAGCCCGCTCGCAGCGCGGATCGGCTATGAAGTCGTCATCAATTCCGATGAGGAAACCGGCTCCTTCTCCTCCTCGGCTCTGATCGCGCGCGCGGCACGCGGCAAACTCGCCGCGCTGACCTACGAACCAGCCTTGCCCGACGGCACGCTGGCGGGCGCGCGCGGCGGCACTGGGAATTTCTCGATCGTCGTCACCGGCAAGAGCGCGCATGCCGGCCGCAACCCGGACGAAGGCCGCAACGCGATCGTCGCGGCGTCGGACCTCGCGGTGCGGCTGTTCGCCGTCCGCTCGCCCGCGCTCGCGGTCAATCCCGCGCGGATCGAGGGCGGCGGGCCGAACAACGTCGTGCCCGACCACGCCGTGCTGCGGATCAATTTCCGCCCGGCCGACCATACCGAAATCGCGCGCGCGCAGGCGGCCATCGACACGCTGGTGGCCGAAGTCGCCGCCGCGCACGACGTGACGATCGCGGTCCACGGCAGCTTCAACCGCCCACCCAAGCCGATCGACCCCGGCGCCGCCAAGCTTTTCGCGCTCGTCAAGGAATGCGGCGCCGCGCTCGGCCTCCATATCGCGTGGCGCGCGACCGGCGGGGTGTGCGACGGCAACACCATCGCCGCCTGCGGCGTCCCCGTCGTCGACACGATGGGTGCGCGGGGCGGCGCGATCCATTCGACCGACGAATTCCTCATCGTCGATTCGCTCCCCGAACGCGCCGCGCTCTCGGCGCTGACGATCCTGCGCCTTGCCGAAAAGGGCTTATTGTGACCCACGTGATCCGCGCCGCGCGCGACAGCGATCTCCAGCCGCTCTACGAAATGGCCAAGCTCACCGGCGGCGGCTTCACCAACCTTCCGCCCGATCGCACCGCGCTCAAGGCCAAGCTCGATCGCAGCGCCGCCGCCTTCGCCCGCAGCGACGATGGCAAGGCCGACGACCTGTTCGTGCTCGTGCTCGAAAACGTCGCAACCGGCGAGGTGCGCGGCACCTGCCAGATCTTCACGCATGTTGGGCAGAGCTATCCGTTCTACAGCTATCGCCTCGGCACGCTGACGCAGCACAGCAAGGAGCTCGGCCGCACCTTCCGCGCCGACATGCTCGGGCTGACCACCGATCTCGAGGGCTGCAGCGAAGTCGGCGGCTTGTTCCTCCATCCCGGCGAGCGCGCCGGCGGGCTCGGCATGCTGCTCGCGCGCAGCCGCTACCTGTTCATCGCGGCACATCGCGCGCGCTTTGCCGATCGCGTGCTGGCGGAGCTGCGCGGGATCATCGACGAAGCGGGCGGATCGCCCTTCTGGGACGGGCTCGCGGGGCGCTTCTTCGGGATGAACTTCCAGGACGCCGATCAATTCAACGCGGTGCGCGGCCACCAATTCATCGCCGATCTGTTCCCCAAACACCCGGTCTATATCGCGATGCTCCCCGAGAGCGCGCGTGCGGTGATCGGCCTGCCGCATCCCTCGGGCCGCGCGGCGATGCGGATGCTCGAGAACGAAGGCTTCGCCTACGAGAACTATGTCGATATTTTTGACGGCGGCCCGACGATGATCGCCAAGACCGACCAGGTCCGCACCGTGCGCGATGCGCGGTCGTCGCGGATCATCGCGCTCGACGGCGATGGCGGCGATCCCGCGCTTGTCGCGCACGGCCGACTCGCCGAGTTCCGCTGCGCCTATGGCAATGTCCGTCCGTGCGACGGCGGCGTGGTGCTCGATCACGCCACCGCCGATGCGTTGCGCGTGAGCGAGGATTTCGTCGTGAGCCACGTCGCCCGCACCTGACCCCGGGTGTCGGGTTAACTGACAGGTAACCATCTTCGTACACGAAAACCCACGCGAAACAGCGCTTGGCCCGCTCTTTGCTTATCAATGTTGCATGTGGACCAAGATCTCCAGCCTGTTCGTCATCAAGACCAAGTTCGAAGCCTTTGCGGTGATCTACGCGCTGGCGCTCGGCGCGGTCGAGCGCGGGGTGCACTATCTTTCGCAATATCCCGGCATCGGTGGCTGGCTGCTGTTCGCGGTCTGCCCGATCGCAGTGTTCATGGCGGGAGCCCGCATCCTCGATTCGGTCGAGCGCAACGCCGAGGCGTGAGCGCGCTTTAGACGCCAACAGGATAAGTTGATCGCGCGGCGGCGTTTCTGCACTATCTGCAACGCAGCATGACGACCCTCACCCACCTCCAGCGGCTCGAGGCCGAAAGCATCCACATCCTGCGCGAAGTCGTCGCCGAGGCCGAGCGCCCGGTGATGCTCTATTCGGTCGGCAAGGATTCGGCGGTGATGCTGCATCTTGCCCGGAAAGCGTTTTTTCCGGGCAAGCCACCCTTCCCGCTGCTCCATGTCGACACGACCTGGAAATTCCGCGCGATGTACGAATTGCGCGAACGCGCAGCGGTTGCGGCGGGGATGGAGTTGATCGTCCACCAGAACCCCGACGCGGTCGCGCAGGGGATCAATCCGTTCGACCATGGCAGCCGCCACACCGACATCTGGAAGACCGAAGGGCTCAAGCAGGCACTGACGGCTGGCGGCTTCGACGTCGCGTTCGGCGGCGCGCGGCGGGACGAGGAGAAGAGCCGCGCCAAGGAGCGGATCTTCAGCTTCCGTTCGGCCAGCCAGCGCTGGGATCCCAAGGCGCAGCGCCCCGAGCTGTGGCACCTCTACAATGCCAAGAAGGCCAAGGGAGAGAGCATCCGCGTCTTCCCGCTGTCGAATTGGACCGAGCTCGACATCTGGCAATATATCCTCGCCGAGCAGATCGAGATCGTCCCGCTGTACCTCGCCGCGCCGCGCCCGACGGTCGAGCGCGACGGGATGCTGCTGATGGTCGATGACGACCGCTTCCGGCTCGAACCCGGCGAAGTCCCGGTCGATCGCTCGATCCGCTTCCGCACGCTCGGCTGCTATCCGCTGACCGGCGCGGTCGAGAGCCAAGCGACGACGCTGCCTGAAGTGATCCAGGAAATGCTGCTTACCACCACCTCCGAACGGCAGGGCCGCGCGATCGATCACGATCAGAGCGCCAGCATGGAGAAGAAAAAAGCCGAGGGGTATTTCTGATGGGCGCCAAGCCAGACCTCGTCGCCCCGGCGAAGGCCGGAGCCACCGCGTTGGAGCGCGAAACGCCGGCCACCCCGCCGCCATCCGGCGACCCCGGCCTTCGCCGGGGTGACGAATATACCCCCGACTCCCTCATCGCGTCGGACATCGACGCGTACCTCCTCCAGCACCAGCACAAGTCGCTGCTCCGCTTCATCACCTGCGGCTCGGTCGACGACGGCAAATCGACGCTGATCGGCCGCCTCCTCTATGACAGCCGCGCGATCTTCGCCGATCAACTCTCCGCGCTCGAGGCCGACAGCAAGCGCGTCGGCACCCAAGGCCAGAACATCGACTTCGCGCTACTCGTCGACGGCCTCGCCGCCGAGCGCGAGCAAGGCATCACGATCGACGTCGCCTATCGCTTCTTCGCGACCGAGAAGCGCAAGTTCATCGTCGCCGACACGCCTGGCCACGAGCAATACACGCGCAACATGGTGACCGGCGCCTCGACCGCCGACGCCGCGGTGATCCTGATCGACGCGCGCAAGGGCGTGCTGCCCCAAACCCGCCGCCACAGCTTCCTCGTCAAGCTGCTCCGGCTGCGCCATGTCGTGCTCGCGGTGAACAAGATGGACCTGGTCGAGTACGACCAGTCGGTGTTCGACACGATCGTCGCCGACTATCGCGCCTTCGCCAGCGCGATCGGGATCGAGCGCTTCACCGCGATCCCGATCTCGGGCTTCGCCGGCGACAATGTCGCGAGCGCGTCCACCGAGATGCCGTGGTACGATGGCCCGACCCTGATCGAACATCTCGAAACGATCGACGTCGAGGCTGATGCCGCGCAAGCGCGCCCGTTCCGGCTGCCGGTGCAATGGGTCAACCGCCCCGACCTCGATTTCCGCGGTTTTTCCGGCCTGATCGCGAGCGGCAGCGTTCGCCCCGGCGATGCGGTCCGCATCCTGCCTTCGGGCCGCACCACGACCGTCGCGCGGATCGTGACGATGGACGGCGATCTGCCCGAGGCGGTTGCCGGCCAGTCGGTCACGCTCACGCTCGCCGACGAGGTCGATTGCTCGCGCGGCGACGTCATCGCGCTCGCCGACGCGCCGCCCCAAGTCGCCGACCAGTTCCGCGCGACGCTCGTCTGGATGTCCGAAACGCCGCTGCTGCCCGGGCGCAGCTACTGGCTCAAGCTCGGTACGCAGACGGTTGGAGCGACCGTCCAGGAGCCGCGCCACGCGATCGACGTCAACACGCTCGCCGAGCTCTCGGTCAAGACGCTCGGGCTCAACGATATCGGCGTGGCCGAGGTCTATACCGACCGCGACATCGTCTTCGAACCCTTTGCCGATGGCGCCGATCTCGGCGGCTTCATCCTGATCGACCGCGCGACCAACGCGACGGTCGCCGCCGGGATGCTCGATTTCGCGCTGCGCCGCGCGCAGAACGTCCATTGGCAGGCGATCGACATCACCAACGCCGCGCATGCCGACCAGAAGGGTCAGACCCCGCGGCTTTTGTGGTTCACCGGCCTGTCGGGCTCGGGCAAATCGACGATCGCCAATCTCGTCGAGAAGAAGCTGTTCGCGCTCGGCCGCCACAGCTTCCTGCTCGATGGCGACAATGTGCGGCACGGGCTCAACAAGGATCTGGGCTTCACCGATGCCGACCGCGTCGAGAACATCCGCCGCATCGGCGAGGTCGCCAAATTGATGACCGATGCGGGGCTGATCGTCCTCACCGCCTTCATCTCGCCGTTCCGCGCCGAGCGCGACATGGTGCGCGCGATGCTGCCGGGGGCGTTCGTCGAGATCTTCGTCGACACGCCGCTGGCAGAGGCCGAGGCGCGCGACGTGAAGGGCCTCTACGCCAAGGCCCGCGCCGGCCAGATCGCCAACTTCACCGGCATCTCGAGCCCGTACGAGGCGCCCGAGCATCCCGACATCCGCGTCGACACGACGCGCGAGAGCCCCGAGGCGGCGGCCGAGCGGATCGTCGAGCATATCATGGGCGTATGGAGTCACGACCTGTGATCGATCAGACCGACGCCCAACTCGCCCGCACGGTGGCGCTCGCCGCGGGCGACGTCCTGCGCGATCTCTGCGTCGCTGGCGCCTGCCCCGATGCCGAGCTGGGCGACCGCGGTGACACGGATGCCAATACGCTGATCCTCCGCCTGCTCCACGAAGCGCGGCCCGACGATTACGTCCTGTCCGAAGAAGCCGCCGACGACGGCCTGCGCTGCGCCGCGCGACGCGTCTGGGTGGTCGATCCGCTCGACGGCACGCGCGAATTCCGCGAGCGGCGCGAGGATTGGGCGGTCCACATCGGCCTCGCAATCGACGGCGTGCCCGTCACGGGCGCTGTCGCGCTGCCAGCGGTCCAGCGCGTCTTCGCGACCGACGATCCACGCCAGCCGTTCGCCGCGGCCCCACAGCGCCCGCGCATGGTCGTCAGCCGCTCGCGCGCGCACCCGGTCGTGCTCGCGGTCGCCGAGGCGATCGGCGCCGAGCTCGTGCCGATGGGGTCGGCCGGCGCCAAGGCGATGGCGGTGGTGCAAGGCGATGCCGAGATCTACCTCCACGCCGGCGGGCAATATGAATGGGACAATTGCGCCCCCGTCGCAGTCGCGCTGGCGGCCGGCCTGTTCGCGTCGCGAATCGATGGCAGCACTCTGGTCTATAACTGCCGCAACCCGCTGCTCCCCGATCTGCTGATCTGCCGCCGCGAATATGCCGAGCACGTGCTCGCGGCGGTTGCCGCAGCGACGCACCTGCTGCCCTAACCATCCATACGTCACCCCGGGCTAATCCCGGTGTCCTCCGGGCCGCACGGCGAGCCAGCGACGCCCTTGCTTTCGTAGCGCGACACCTCACTCATCTTCGTCACCCCGGGCTCGTCCCGGGGTCCACCGTGCCGCACAGCATGCCCGCCAAGCGCGCGTGGCACGGTCGGCCCCGGCACGAGGCCGGGGTGACGTCGGACGCTGAGGATGTGCCCCCACCGACACCCCCAGAACGCAGAAAAGCCGGGACAGTTCTGTCCCGGCTCATCGCCCGCCATTCGGCGGAAATAGGTGGTGCACCCAGAGCGATTCGAACGCCCGACCCTCAGATTCGTAGTCTGATGCTCTATCCAGCTGAGCTATGGGTGCAGTGGAGTGGCGCTGTTAGCGGCGTCTTTCGGGGGACGCAAGGGCGTTGCGTCACCTTTCTTGCCAGCATAGAGAATTTATCGATGAACCAGCCGCTTTTGCCCGCCCGCCCCGCCGCTTTCGCGCTGGCCGTGACCCTCATTCTCGGAGGATGTGCCGCGCAGACGTCGACGCGCTATCCCTCGCTGCTGCCGCGCGCGATCGAATCGCGCAGCGATGCCGAGCCCGAATCCCCCGTCGTGCTTGCCGAACCCGAGCCTTCGACCGATTCGGCGCTGGCCGACCTGCGCAAGACGCTCGACCGCACGAGCGCCGACTTCGCGCCCGCTGCGACGCGCGCCGAGCGGCTCGCCGACGCCGCCCGCGGTGACGCGCCCGGTGGCGAACGCTGGATCGCGGCGCAGACCGCGCTGGCCGAACTCGACGGTTATCGCGCAACGACGTCGGCCACGCTCTCCGCGGTCGATACGATGGCGTCGGACCGCATCACCGGCGGCAAACCCGAATATCCCGCGATCGCGACCCTCCAGACCGCGGCACAGGCCGCGCTCGAGGCGCAGAGCACACGCATCACCGCAATCTCGGCAAAGCTGCGTAGCGCCTAGCGGACGCCTTTGAGCAGCGGCAGGATCGTCGAATAATCGTCGGTCCACGGCGTGAAGCCCGCGCGGACCGGGACCGCCCCCCATGCCGCGTTGCCGCGCTGCAACGCCGCGATGATCTTGGAGTCGTGCGACAAGGCCACCCATTGCGACTTGGTCGCGCCTGCCGCGTTGGCCTGCGGCGGACGATAGAAGAGCTGGACGGCGTGCCACCCCCCAACCTCGGCAGCGCCCGCAACGACGGGTTCGAGATCGAGGAAGCGGTTCGAGATGTGCACCAGCAACAGCCCGCGCGGCGTGAGCACGCGCGCATAGCTCGCGAACGCCTCGCGCGTCATCAGGTGCATCGGCACCGAATCGGACGAGAAGGCATCGAGCGCGAGGAAATCGAGCGATCCGCTCGCCGCGTGCGCAAGGTTGAGCCGCGCATCGCCGAGCACCACCGGGGCATCGGGCAGGCAGCGCGACAGGAAGCTGAAGCGCGTCCGCGCGATTCGGACGATCGCCGGATCGATCTCGTAGAACCGCCAGTCCTGTCCGGGCTTGGCATAGCAAGCCACCGTCCCTGCCCCCAGACCCACGATGCCGACGCGTGCCGCCGGCCCGTACAGCGCCGGGACCGCCTGCAACGCCTGTCCGATCCCGGCACCAGGGACGTAATAGGTCGTCGCGGTCCGCTCGCGTGCGGGCGTGCCGAGCAGCTGCAGGCCGTGCACCGTCGTGCCGTGCGCGAGTTCGCGTTCGCGCGGGTTTCCGCGGACGGTGTAGATGCCGAAATAGCTGCGCGTCCGCGCATCGGGCTCGAGCGAGATCATCACCGCGTGATAGCCACCGAATGCGATCAGCGATCCGAACATGGCAATCGCGAAAGCACGACGCGATCCGATCGTCAGCAAGCCGAGCGCCACCATCACCATCAGCGTGATGTGCTGCGTCGGTCCGGGGCGACCGATCGGGCCGGGATAGGTGAGCACGAGCGCCACGAGCCCGACCACCGCGATCGCCACAACATAGAGCAGGATCCGCTGCCGCTGCGCATTGCCGTCCCACAACCGCGCGACCACACCGAGCAAGGCGCGTTGCGGCGTCAGCACCGCCGCGGCGAGGATGAGGATCGGATATTCGTAGGTCCAGTCGAACAGCAGCGGCGCGAGCAGCGCCGAGAACACCCCGCCGAGCGCCCCGCCGACCGACATCGCGAGGTAGAACCCGGTCAGCCGGTCGGGCTCGGGCCGCAGCCGGTACATCGCGGTATGGAGCGCGACCGAGACGAGGAACAGCACCGCCAGCGCCATGATCGCGCCGAGCATCGGCATCCCGGCCATCCCACCGACGAGCAATCCGCCGAACAGCAGCATCGCGATCGGCGCGATTCGCGTCTGGATATCGGCAGTGGTGCGGTCGCTCGCAAACGCGATCGTGAAGCTCAGCAGATACAGCCCGAGCGGGAGCACCCACAGCAGCGGCATCGCGACGATATCGGTGGTGATCAGCGTCGAGGTCGCGAGCATCAGCCCCGACGGCACGAACGCCAGCAGGATCCAGTGCGCAACGCGTCGTCGACCCGGCGCGGGAGACGTGGCGCGCGGTGCAGCATCGGCCACCGGCCCGCCGCGCGGCAGCGTCGCCGCGCACAGCGCCACCAGCAGCCCGACCAGGATATAGCCGCTGCTCCACACCACGCGCTGCCCGTACAGAGCGAGCCCGGGCTCGACGAACAGCGGATAGGCCAGCAGCCCGGCAAAGCTCCCGAAGTTCGACGCGGCGTAGAGCGCATACGGATTGTCGCCGTGCCGCGTCAGGCTGAACCAGCGCTGCAGCAGCGGTGCCTGCGCCGAGATCGCGAAGAACAGCGGCCCGATCGACAGACCGAGCAGCCACGGCACCCAGATCGCGGGCTGCGCGGTCGGGCTCGGCTGGAGCGCGGTGAGCCCGATCGGCAGCCACAACCCCGCGACGAGCAAGACACCGAGATGCGTCATCGCCTGCGCGCGTGGGTTCATCCGCCCGAGCCAGTGCGCATAGCCGTACCCGGCGAGCAGCAGCGCCTGATAGACGAGCATCGCCGAGTTCCACACCGCCGGCGCGCCGCCAAGCCGCGGCAGCGCCATCCGCGCGACCATCGGCTGGACGAGGAAGAGCAGGAACGAGCTCGCCAGGATCGTCAGCACGAACAGCGGCCGGGCAAGGCGCACGGGAGCTCGGAGGGTCGTCATGCGGTCGGCCGATCGATTCGATAGAGGATGTGGCGCCGGAGCGGATCGCCCACGGCAAGATCAGGACGGTCGAAGTCGCCACCCACGACGCGTGTCATGCCGAGCCGCTCCATCAGCCCCCAGCTGCGCGTATTGGCGGGGACGGTGATCGCGGTGACACGTGGAATGGCGAGGTTCGCCCAGCCCCAGACGAGGCTCGCCTCGGCCGCCTCGCGCGCATAGCCCTGCCCCCACGCATCGCGCGCGAGCCGCCACGCAATCTCGGTTTCGCCCTCGAGGAAGCTGTCGCCCGGCTTGATCCCGCAGAATCCGATGAACGCACCGTCGGCACGACGTTCGACCGCCCAGAAGCAGTAGCCATGCGCCTCCTGGCACGCCACCATCCGGTCATGCCCCTCACGCGCGGCGTCGATGCTCAGCGGCGGGCCGAGATAGCGCATCACCTCGGGGTCCTGCCCCATCGCGTGCAACGGCGCGATATCGCGCTCGCGCCAGCCGCGCAGGATCAAGCGCTGCGTCTCGATCATGCGCGTGGACGGTCGATCACGTAGACCACGCTGTCGCGCAGCCGGTGCCCTTCGGCAAAGGCGGGATGCTCGAAATCGAGCGCGGGCGCGGCGTGCATGCCGATCCGCTCCATCAGCCGCTGGCTCGCGACATTCACGCGGGCGGTAATCGCGCCGATTTGCGCGTCGCGGCAGTTCGGCCACGCCCAGGCGAGTACCCCCGCCGCAGCCTCGCGTGCATAGCCCTGCCCCCAATGCGCGGGCCCGAACATCCAGCCAATCTCGAGCGCGCCCGCCAGCGGTGTTTCGGGGTTGCCGCGCTTCAGCCCGCAAAAGCCGAGCGGCACACCGTCCAGCCTGCGCTCGACCATCCAGAAGCCGAGGCCTTCGCTACGATACCCGTCGTGCCGTGCGATCGCGGCATCGGCCGCCGCTGCATCCATCGCCGGCGCGAGATCGGCCATCACCTGCGGATCGCCGAACCAGCCGTGCAGCGTCGCGCGGTCGCCCGGTCCGGGGACGCGCAACCGCAACCGCTCGGTCTCGACGACCGCGTCGCTCACGCGCCCAGCAAGCGCGCCGCGTGCGCCGCGTGATAGGTCAGCACGCCCGAGCAGCCCGCGCGCTTGAACGCCATCAGCGTCTCGAGCACCATCGGGTCGCGCTCGGCGGCGCCCGCCGCGACCGCCGCCTCGATCATCGCATATTCGCCGCTCACCTGATACGCGAACACCGGCACCTCGAACGCCGCTTTCACGCGCGCGACGATGTCGAGATACGGCAGTCCGGGCTTGACCATCACGCTGTCGGCACCCTCGGCGAGGTCGAGCGCGACTTCGCGCAGCGCTTCCTCGGCATTGGCCGAGTCCATCTGATAGGTCTTCTTGTCGCCCTTCAGCAGCCCGCGCGAGCCCACCGCGTCGCGGAACGGGCCGTAGAACGCGCTCGCATACTTGGCCGCATAGGACATGATCTGGACGTTGTGGTGCGCATCAGCCTCGAGCGCCTCACGGATCGCGCCGATGCGGCCGTCCATCATGTCCGAAGGGGCAATGATGTCCGACCCCGCCGCCGCCTGGTTGAGCGCCTGCGCGACCAGCGCATCCGAGGTCGCGTCGTTGAGCACATAACCTGCCGCGTCGAGCAACCCGTCATGCCCGTGGCTGGTATAGGGATCGAGCGCGACATCTGTCAGCACGCCCACTTCGGGGACCGCATCCTTGAGCGCCTTCACCGCGCGGCACATCAAATTGTCGGGATTGATCGCTTCCTCGCCCGTCGCGCTGCGCAGATGCCCCGGCGTATTCGGGAACAGCGCGACGCACGGAATCCCCAGATCGCGCGCTTCACGCCCGCGGGCGACAATCCCGTCGACCGACCAGCGCGACACGCCGGGCAGCGATGCGATCGGCTCCTCGACGCCGGTGCCTTCGGCGATGAACAGCGGCCAGATCAGATCGGCGGGGGTCAGCACCGTCTCGGCATAGAGCCGCCGGCTCCAGGCCGAGGCGCGAGTACGACGAAGGCGAAGCGCTGGATATTGGGCGGTCATGTTGCGCGTTCTGGAACCTCGCGCGGGCGGGCGCAAGCGGTCTTGCGCGTTAGCTCGACGGGTGCAGCCGCCCCGCGGGTTCGGCCGAGCTCGGCACCTGTTCCTGCGCGCGCTCCGCCGGCACGACGAGCCGCTGGTTGCGCCAGCCGCCATAGCGATAATAGCACAGCGCCATCACGAAATTGGCGCACGAGCCGAGCGGGAAGCTCCACCACAGCGCATCCGCCCCCATCGTCGGCTGGCACAACAGCGCAAAGCCGATCCGCACCGGATACATCGCGACGAACAGCATGATCAGCGGCGCCCACACCGCCCCGTTGGCGCGGACGGTCGAGAACAGCACCATCGTCATGCCGAAGATGATGAAGTTCCAGCTCGCCAGCACCTGGATATGCCGCGCGATCGCAATCGCCGGGCTCTCGCCGCCGAGGAACAGCCCCATCACCGGCCGGTCGAACGCGATGATCGCGAGCACCATGGTCGAGGTCAGCACCGCGCTGAAGATCAGCCCGGCGCGTGTGATCCGGTCGACCCGGTCCCAGAAGCCCGCACCGATATTCTGCGCCGCCATGCTGCTCACCGCCGCGCCGACCGCCAGCGCGGGCATCTGGATATAGCCCCAGAGCTGGAGCGACACGGCATAGGCCGCGGTCGTCTCGATCCCGTAGCGGTTGACGAGCCCGGTCATCGTCAGCGCGGCGACCGACATGACGAGCATCTGCGCGCCCATCGGCAAGCCCTTCGACAGGATCGTTCGAGTCAGCGCTAGGCTCGGGATGAGGTAGGACAGCTCGTGCCCACGCAGCCGGATCGGCAGGTCGCGCGCATAAACGTAGGCAAGCAGCCCGAACGCCGCGACGTGCGACGCGATCAGCGTCGCGGTCGCCGAGCCGGCAATCCCCATCGCCGGCATTCCGAACCAGCCGCGGATGAACACCGGGTTCAACCCGCTATCGAGCAGCACGCTGAGCATCGTGAACCACAGCGGCGTGATCGAATCGCCGATCCCGCGCAGCGCCATGCTGAGCAGCACGAGCAGCATCGACGCCGGCAGCCCGAGAAAGATCACGCGCAGATAGGCGAGCGCGAGCGGCATCGCGCTCGGCGGCGTCGCCAGCACGCGCAGGATATCGGGGGTGAAGATCCAGCCGAGCGCCGCGACCACCACCGCGCCGCCCATCACCAGCCCGATCGACGCGCCGAACGCGCGGCGCGCCGCCTCGACATCGCGCCGCCCCATGCTCTGGCCGATCAGGAT
This sequence comes from Sphingomonas glacialis, assembly GCF_014653575.1. GTDB lineage: Bacteria > Pseudomonadota > Alphaproteobacteria > Sphingomonadales > Sphingomonadaceae > Sphingomonas > Sphingomonas glacialis. The sequence continues at coordinate 834,147 of NZ_BNAQ01000001.1, forward strand.
GGTCGAGGCCATGCCGAAGCCGAACACGAGCGCGAACATCAGGAACATGATCGTATTGGCATTGGCGGTCGCCGCGACCGCGCCCTCGCCGAGGAAGCGCCCGACCCAGATCGTGTTGATCGAGCCGTTGAGCGACTGGAGGATGTTCGATCCGAGCGTGGGGAGCGCAAACGCGAGCAACGTCAGCGCGATCGGCCCGGTCGTCAGGTCGCGCTGACCGCGGCGCGTCGGGGAGCTTGCCATCGTCGTCTCTACTCCCCTTCGTCACCCCGGCCTTGTGCCGGGGTCCACCGTGCCGCGAGAGCAACGCTGCCCGCTCGTGTGTCACGGTGGACCCCGGCACAAGGCCGGGGTGACGACTATCCGATTTCAGCCCAGCCGCTCGAGCGCCGCCGTCAACCGCTCGGCCTCGGCGGACTTCTCGGCGTGATCGGCGCGCGCCTTCTCAACCGCCTCGGGCTTCGCGCGTTCCACGAAGCTCGCATTCCCAAGCCGTCCGGCGAGCGCATCGCGCTCCTTGGCGGCGGCGGCAATGCCCTTGGTCAGCCGTTCGCGCTCGACGGCGAGGTCGATGATCCCCTCGAGCGGCAGCACGAAGGTCGCGCCATCGACCACCACCTGCAGCGCGCCACCACCGGGCGCATCCTGCACCACGCTCGCCCGCGCGAGGCGAGCGATCACCGTCGCCTGCCGCTCGAGCCGCGCGAGCGTTTCCGCATCGGCATCCCGCACATGCATCTGCATCCGCGTGCCCGGCGCAATGTTGACCTCGGTCCGCGCGGCGCGGATTTCGGACACCAATCGGATCAGCCAGTCGATCTCCTTGCTCGCCGCCGGATCGAGCGAGCGCGCATCCGCCATCGGCCATTTCGCGACGATCAGATCGTTCTCGCGCGGGCCCATCGCGTGCCACAATTCCTCGGTGATGAACGGCATGAACGGGTGGAGCAGCACGAGGATCTGGTCGATCACCCAGCCCGCGACCAGCTTGCTCTCGGGATCGATGCTGCCCTTCTCGTCACCATCGAACACCGGCTTGATCAGCTCGAGATACCAGTCGCAGAAGCGGCTCCACACGAACTGATAGACCGCGTTCGCCGCGCCATCGAAGCGCAGATCGGCCAGCGCGAGGTCGACCGCCTGGACGCAACCGATCGTCTCGGCGATGATCCACTTGTTGACCGCGAGCTCGGCCGCGGGCGCTTCCATGTGCGTACTCGCGACGATGCCGTTCGACTGCGCGAAGCGGCACGCGTTCCACAGCTTGGTCGCGAAGTTGCGATAGCCCTCGACGCGCTTCTCATCCATCTTGATGTCGCGGCCCTGGCTCTCCATCGCCGCCATGAAGAAACGCAGCGCGTCGGCGCCATATTGGTCGATCAGCCCGAGCGGGTTGACGACATTGCCCTTCGACTTGGACATCTTCGCGCCGTCGGCGGCGCGAACTAGGCCGTGGAGGTAGAGCTTCTTGAACGGCACATCGCCCATGAAGTGGATGCCCTGCATCATCATCCGGGCGTCCCAGAAGAACAGGATGTCGAAGCCCGAGATGAGCACGTCGTTCGGGTAGCGGCCGTGCAGCGTTGGCGAGGTTTCCTCGGGCCACCCCATCGTCGCGAACGGCCACAGCGCGGAAGAGAACCACGTGTCGAGCACGTCGCTATCCTGGCGCAGCGCAACGCCCTCGCCGGCCTGCGCCTGCGCTTCGGCCTCGGTCAGCGCGACGTAGATCGACCCGTCCTCGGCGAACCACGCCGGGATCCGATGCCCCCACCAAAGCTGCCGCGACACACACCACGGCTGGATGTTCTCCATCCAGTTGAAGAAGGTCTTCTCCCACGTCTTGGGCACGATTTGGATCGCGCCCGAGCGCACCGCCTCGATCGCCGGCTTGGCGAGCGTCGCCGCATCGACATACCATTGGTCGGTGAGCATCGGCTCGATCACGACACCGCTGCGATCACCGAAGGGCTGCATAATAGTTTTGTTCTCGACCATCAGCATCAGGCCATCGGCGTCGATATCCGCCACCACCTGCTTGCGCGCCGCATAGCGGTCGAGCCCGCGATAGGTGTCGGGGACCAAATTCAATGCGTCGATCTCGGCTGCGCTGGCGGTCGCACCGCTGGCCACTTCGCGCGCACGCGCTGCGGCCTCCTCGTAGGGCGCGCCGTCGGTGCGCATCGCCGCCATCTCGTCCATCAGCCGGTACATTGGGATGCCATTGCGTTGGGCAACGCCATAGTCATTGGCATCGTGCGCGCCTGTGATCTTGACCGCACCCGAACCGAAATCAGGGTCCGGATACTCGTCGGCGATGATCGGGATCAGGCGGCGATGCTCCTTGGGACCGACCGGGATTTCGCACAGTTTGCCGACGATGGCACGATAGCGCTCGTCCTTCGGATTCACTGCGACCGCGCCGTCGCCCAGCATCGTCTCGGGTCGCGTGGTGGCGATCGCGATATAGTCGCGCTCTTCCTCGACCACCACCTGCCCATCGGCATCGCGCTCGACATAGGTATAGGTCTCCCCGCCCGCGAGCGGGTATTTGAAGTGCCACATATGACCGGCGACTTCGCGCGTTTCGACCTCTAGGTCACTGATCGCGGTGCGAAACGCCGGATCCCAGTTCACCAGCCGTTTGTCGCGATACAACAGACCTTCCTTATGCAGGTCGACGAACACCTTCAGCACGGCCTTGGAGAAGCCCTCGTCCATCGTGAAGCGCTCGTTCGCCCAGTCCATCGAGCAGCCGAGCCGGCGGAGCTGCTGCGTGATCTCGCCGCCGCTCTCTTCCTTCCATTCCCACACCTTCGCGACAAACTCTTCGCGAGTGAAGTCGGTGCGCTTCTGTTGGGCGGAGGCCATCTGGCGCTCGACCACCATCTGCGTCGCGATGCCGGCATGGTCGGTGCCGACCACCCACAGCGCGTCCTTGCCCTGCAGCCGCGCATGCCGCGCGAGAATATCCTGCAGCGTATTGTCGAGCGCATGGCCGATATGCAGCGAGCCCGTGACGTTGGGCGGCGGGTTGACGATCGTCCACGGCTCGGCGCCGGGGCGGTCGGGGCGGAACAGCCCGTTCGTTTCCCAATGCGCGTACCAGCGTTGCTCGAGTTCGGCGGGGTCGAAGGTTTTGGAGAGCTCGGTCATAGCCTGCAGGCTTTAGCCGCGATGCCGCAAAAGAAAAGGGCGGCCCGTACGGACCGCCCTACAAGATTCCCGCGTCGTCCCCCACCCCGTTCGAGCTGAGCTTGTCGAAGCGCTGCCCTCCCGACGTCCGGCGTTCCGGGTGGAGAGGTGCCCGTCGACACGCTCAGGGCGAACGGAGGGGGAAGGTAGCGCAGCCCGGTCAGACTGCGTCGTGAGGCACTGTCTTCGGGGCTTCGATCGCCTTGGCCGGCTTGGGTGCCGCTTGCAGCTGCCCAGCCTTGCTGCAATCGCCACTGCTCTGCGAGACGACCTTGGGCTCGGCAGTGCCGTAGGCGGTCATTTGATAGCTCTGCGTGCAGCCGCCATTGCTCGAGCTGTACGCGGTGAACGAATAGCTCGCCCCTGTCGGCATCGCCCTGAGCGCCGCTTGGTCGATCTTGCCGCCCGTGGGTGCCGCCGCCTGCAGCGCGGCCGCTTGCTGCAGCATCGCCGCAGCCTGGCGATCCATGTCGGCGAAGATCTGGTCGAACCCGACGAACGGCGATTCGATCAGCGCGACCGGGATCGCGCGCTCGACCGGCACCAGCGCGATCTTCGGCGGCGTATCCCCGGCATAGCGGACCTGCGCCACGCTGCCGTCGGGAAGATTGACGTTCATCACGTGCGTCGCGCGCTCGGCGGCAATCGCGCTCCCGGCCAGCGCGCACGTGCCCAGCCCGGCGAGAAGGATCTTCGAAAACGGAGTCATCGGATGGTTTCCTCGGTTGGTTGAAGACGGCGGAAAGTCTATTCCACCAACCTGAACGCCAGATGAAACAATCCGCTGCCACGCGGCATTGTGACGGCATCATTGAACCGAGGAGCCGCCATGCGCATCGAACTCACCGTGCTTGCCTGGGGGTGTATCCTGGCGCTGGTCCACATCTTCGCCGCGGTCGTCCTCAAGACGCAGCTCTACGGCACCGCCTGGAACGCCGGAGCACGCGACGCGGCGATGCCACCACCGCCGCCGCTCATCGCCCGGCTCGATCGCGCGCAGCGCAATTTCTTCGAAACCTTCCCGCTCGTCGTTGCAGCGATTGCGCTGCTCGGCATCACCGGGATCGAAACGCGCTGGACCGCGATCGGCGCCGTCGTATGGCTTGGCGCGCGGATCGCCTATCTGCCGATCTACGCCGCCGGCACGCCCTATGTCCGCACGCTCATCTTCCTTGTGAGCGTGGTCGGACTGCTGATGATGCTATGGCCGATCCTCGTCGCGCCGCTTTTCGGGTAAAGCTCCGGGCCGGCGCGGCGGTCAGCCGCCCTTCCCGCCGGATGTGCCGGCCGGACGCGGCGCGATCGCGGCGCCGGTGTATTTCCCCATCCAGCCCAGCACTTCGCGATACCATTGGCGGCTCTCATTGGGCTTCTGCACCCAGTGGCTCCCGCCTGGATACACCACCAGCCGCGACGGAATCTCGCGCCGCTGGAGCGCGGTGAACGCCGCGATGCCCTGCGTGTACGGAATGCGATAATCGCCCTCCGAGGTGATGACGAGCTGCGGCGTCTTCCACGCGGTTACATGGTTGACCGGGTTCCATTTCTCGAACGCGGCGGGGTCTTCGTAATAGGCCTTGCCGCCATGCTCCCACTCGTCGAACCACAGCTCCTCGGTCTCGTACGCCATCGCGCGCGCGTCGAACACGCCGTCATGCTGGACGATGCACTTGAAGCGATCGGGCCAATTGCCCTCGATCCAGTTCATCATATAGCCGCCATAGGAGGCGCCGAGCGCGCAGGCATTGTCGCCGTCGAGCCAGGAGAACTTGGACGTTGCTGCGGCAAGGCCCTTCTGCAGATCCTCGAGCGGCCACCCGCCCCAATTTCCCCGGATCGCATCGGTGAAGGCCTGGCCGTACCCAGTCGACCCATGGAAATCGACCGCGACGAGGCCATAGCCAGCGCCCGCGAACACCGCCGGGTTCCAGCGATACGACCAGCTGTTGTTGCTCGACCCCTGCGGGCCGCCATGCACCATGTACGCGACGGGGACCTTCCCGGTGCTGCCCGCAGGCTTGACCGCATAGCCCCATACCGTGTCGGCGTTCGCACCAGTGAAGCTGAACTTGGTCACGCTCGGCATGTCGATGCCGGCGAGCTTGGTCGCGTTGACCCCGGTCAGCCGCGCGGCCTTGGTGCCCGTGAGCCGGTAGAAATCATCAGGCGAGGTCAGCGAATTCATCGCGAACACCACGCCGCTCGCGGTCGGCAGCACCGCCGTGACGTTGCCTGCCTGCGTCAGCCGCTTGACCTTGCCGCTGACCGGCGAGACCGACCAGATCGGATTCTCCTGCGTGTCCTCGGCGGTGACGAGGATCGTCTTGCTGTCGGGCGACCACGCGATCGACCCGATCGAGCGATCCCAATCCTGCGTCAGCGCGCGGACCTGCCCGCTCGCCAGATCGCGCAGCATCAGCACTTGCCGGTCCGCTTCATAGCCCGCGCGCTTCATCGCGACCCAGGCGAGCGATTTGCCATCGGGCGACACCGTCGGAAAGGTGTCGGTCCCCGTGTTCGCCGCAGTCAGGTTGGTCGGCGCGGCCGACCCATCCGCGGGCGCCGCGAAGATATCGAGATTGGTCGACAGCGGCTCGATCCGCCCCGCCTCGCGCAGCGCGAAGAAGACGGTCTTGCCGTCGGCGCTCCACGACACTTCCTCGCCGCCGCCGAACGGCTTGGACGGTGCATCGCCGACGAGCGCGCCCTCGATCGGAACGCCGTTCCCCGTAGCGCCGCTCGGCGTAAGCGGCAGGACGAACAGCTGCGAGCGCGTCCCGTCTGACCAGCTCGCCCAATGCCGCACGAACATCTGGTCGTACACGCGACCGTTGCCGGCGTTGGCGTCCTTCTTGACCATCGCCGGCTCGAGGCTCGGCGCGCCGGGACGGCGATCCGCCCAGACGAGCAGTTTGTCGTCCTGCGGCGAGACCTTGAAGCCGCCCATCCCGCCCTTGAATTGCGTCAGCCGCGTCGCCGTGCCGCCCGCGATGCCGATCGACCAGACCGCGTCATCGCCGCCCTTGTCCGACTGGAAATAGACCGTCCGCCCGTCGTGCGAGAATTGCGGTGCGGTCTCATTGACCTCGGCCTCGGCGGCAAGCCGCTCGGGCGCAGCGCCCTTACGCGCGAGATCGAGCCGCCACAGGTCGAAGCGCCCGCCGTCGATCGACAGGTCGGTCTCGCGCTGCTGCCATACGAGCCAGCGCCCGTCGGGCGAAACCGCAGGCGCCGAAACGCGCGACAGCGCGACGACGTCGTCGATCGTGAGTTGGCGGGCAGCTGCGGGAGCAGCGACGAAAGCGGCGCTCAAGGCGGTCGCGGCAAGAAGCATCTTCATGGCGGCAGGTTACAGCAGAACGCAGCTGCCGCCGCAATCGGGTCTAAGCGGACAGGTCTTACTTCCCCGTGATCCGATCGATCTCGCGCGCAACCATCGCCTCGACCATCGTCGGGAGATTGGCGTCGAGCCAGTCGCGCAGCATCGGTCGCAACATCTCGCGCACCACGCCCTCGAGCGTGTCCGATCCGGTCACCTCGGGCTTGACGACGAGCCGCGACAGCGCGTCGAGCGGGCTGCGCGAGGCTTCGGCGGTGCGCGCCGACAGCAGCGATTCGGGGCTCGGTTCGGGCGCGACCGACGCCGGCGCAGGCTTGGCGGCCACCGCTACAGGCTCCGCCGCCGGACGGGGGGCAGGCTCGCGTGCATATTCCGGCTCATGGACGGGCTCGCTCAGCTCGAGGATGTCGTGATCGAAGGGTTCCGCTTCGGAGCGCGGCGGCAGCGCACGCGGCGGGCGCTTGCTGCGGCCCGGCGTCGCGTCGTTTTCCTCGGCGATGATGCGCTTGATCGACGAAAGGATGTCTTCCATCGATGGCTCCGCGCTCAGATCACCCATTACCGCATTCCTAGTTTGTGCGTAGATCCGATGGTTAACGGTTCTTCGTCGCATTACCTGCAGTGATCGGCGCGCTTCTGTCAACCGGCGCTTCGAGAATTGGGTCGAGCGGTTGCGTCATCTTCGCGGTCTGCGGACGCGTCGCGTTGGTCCGCGTGCCGGTGACCGCCGGGTCCGGATCCGACGACCAGTCCCAGATCCGGTGCCGCACGCTGGTATAGTGTGCGACCGGATCGTAGAGCGGACCGCCGTCGAGCCCGAGATTGCGCGCTTCCGCCTCCCCCATCGCCGCGAGCAAGGCGAAGCCCGCGACATAGGCGTCGCGCTGCGCCGTAACGAGCGTGACCTGCGAGTTGAGCAATTCCTGCTCGGCGTTGAGGATGTCGAGAATCGTGCGGTTGCCGACGCTGTTCTCGGCGCGGACGCCCTCGAGCGAGAGCTTGTTGGCGTTGACCGCGACTTCGCTCGACGCGATCGTCTCGAGCGAGGATTTCCACACCGCATAGGCCGACCGCGCCTGCGCGATGACGCCGCGCTCGGTCTCGGTCACTTGCTCGATCGCGCGCACGCGCGCGTCTTGCGCCTGGCGAATCTGCGCGGCGGGGCGGCCGCCCTGATATAAGGGCATCGTCAGCCCGAGCCCGACGGTGGCCGCCTTCCCGCTCTGTCGGACCGCAACCCCCGTGCCCGAACCGAGCGAGCCGAGATAATTATAATAGTTGCCGCCAACATTGACCGCGACCGTCGGCAAGCGGTTGGCGCGTGCAACGCCAATGTCATAGCCCGCCGCATCGCGCGCCTTGGCCGCCGCGAGCAAGGTCGGATTGTTCTTCAACGCGACATCGACTGCGACATCGGGTTCGGCCGGCAGATTGGGCAGGTCGGGCGGCGTGTCGAGCCGGCCAGGCTCGGTGCCGACGAAGCGGATATAGCTCTCGCGGCTGGTGATCAGCTGCGCTTGCGACGATTGCAGCTGGCTGCGGGCGACCGCGAGACGCGCCTCGGATTGCGCGACGTCGGTGCGGGTCAGGTCGCCGACCTGGAACCGATCGCGGCTGGCTTGAAGGTTGACCTCGAGCACACGGACGTTCTGCGTGTTGAGTCCGACGATCGCCTCGTCGCGGATCACGTCCATATACGCGCCGACCACGGTGGTGAACAAGCTCGCCTCGGTCCCGCGCAAGCTCAGCTGCCCGCTCTCGACTCGCGTCTGTGCGGCGCGAATGCCGTTGCGGACCGCGCCGCCGCTGTAGATCGGTACCGCGAGCGTCACGCTCGCCCCGGCCTGGCGATCGGGCGAGACGAAGCTGTTCGCCGCCTTCACGACATTCTCGGTGTAGGTGCTTTGCAGCTGGACGCCGGGCAGCCCCTGCGACCGGATGATCGGCACGTTTTCGTCCACCCCGCGCTGGCTCGCGCGTTGCGCGGCGAGCGTCGGGTTGGTGTTGTACGCCTTGACCAAGGCCTCGCGCAGCGTTTCCGCCGACAGCGGTGCTGCGACCAGAGCGAGCAGCGCTGTACCGGTGACGAAAAAGAGTGCGCGCATGGCTCGGCGTGTCTTTCTGATCAGAACGTGAAGGAGCGCGGCCGCGAGAAGCCCGGCAGCGGAACGCAATCGATGTCGGCAAAGTCGAGCAGCGCAAAGCCGCCTGCGGTCTTGCGGCCCGAGGTCAGCCGCGTCACGCCGCGATCGGCGATCCCCGTGACGACCCGCCCGCCGATCGCGACTTGCGCAACCAAAGCGTCGGACACTGCCTCGACCGCGCCGTCGATGACGAGCACGTCGTACGGCGCGCCGGCAGCGTGGCCCGCCTCGAGCGGACCCTCGACCACGGTCACGTTGGTGATATCGCCCAGGGCCGTGCGCGCCGCTGCCGCCAGCGCCGGCTCGCATTCGAGCGCGACGACCGAATCCACGAGATGCGACAGCACCGCCGCGGTATAGCCGCCCGCCGCGCCGACGAGCAGCACGCGGTCGGTCGCGCGCAGTTCGGCCTGGGTCAGCAGGCGCCCGGTCGCGATCGGCACGTTCTGCGCTCGGCCATGGCCGAGCGGCACCGCGGTATCGCGATACGCGATCGCCTGCGCGTCGGCGGGGACGAAGGCTTCGCGCGGGACGCTGTCCATCGCTGCCACCACGCGCGCATCGCTCACCGCATTGGTGCGCAGCTGGCTGGCCACCATTGCGTGGCGCATCGCCACCATCTCGGAATCCTGCGTCGTCACTGTCATCGAACCACACCCTTGTCGGATACCAGCTTTGCACAACTGTTGTAGCTGTGCAATACACTCGTTTGCTGCGCTCGCTTCTATCGTGATGGAAAGGCTACGCCAAGCGACGCGTAGCGGCATTTTTGCACGCCCGCGGTTGACAGCGCGCGTGCGCCCCTGCATCAGCGCGCCTCCCCGAAACGCCCCACAGCGTCTCGTGGCCCGATGGCGGAGTGGTGACGTAGAGGACTGCAAATCCTCGCACCCGGGTTCGATTCCCGGTCGGGCCTCCATATTCTTTCCTGCCCCGCGGCGCGGCAGGCGCGACGATCCTAGCGGTCGTCCCCGATATCCTCGAGCGCAGCGATGAACGGCAGGTCGGCCGGCGGCATCGCCAGGTCGCGCAGTGCCGCTGGTGCGTGCCACGCGAGCGCGGTCGCATCGAGCGCTTGCGGCACCCCGCCCCATACGCGGCAGACATAGAGCAGCAGCAGCAAATGGCGTCCGGGCAACGCCGCGCTGGCAAAGGTCAGCGGCGCCAGCGCGTCTTGCGCAACGACGATCCCCAATTCCTCCTCGAGCTCGCGCACCAGCGCCGCCTCGGGTGTCTCGCCCGGCTCGACCTTCCCGCCGGGAAACTCCCACAGCCCCGCCATCGCCTTGCCGGGCGGCCGCAGCTGCACCAGCACGCGCCCGTCGCGATCGATCAACGCTGCCGCAACCACCGGCATCAGCGGGGCCGTCTCGCCCGCGCCCAAAGGTTTAGACATTCGTTAATCATCCTTAGGTATCAAAACGCCGGAACCTGGCTCGGAGAGTATCGCCATGATCATCCGACTGCTGAAATCTCTGCTTGGCGACCGCCGGGGTGGCACCGCTATCGAATATGGGCTGATCGCCGCGCTCGTCGTGATCGCGCTGATCGCGTCGTTCACGCAGCTCGCCAATACCACCATCGGCATGTGGGCCAACGTCAACACCAAGGTCAGCAGCGCGGGCGCCGCGACCCCAGCGAACTGACCCGCAAACGCCACCGGTCGCCTTAAACTTTTATCAACTCTGGCCTTCTACACAAGCTGTGTTGGCCCGGCACTCCGGTCCGACCGGGTACTGAAGCACTTATCCACGGAGACCGAAATCATGAAGACGATCCGCAATTTCATCAAGAACTCCAAGGGCGCCACCGCAATCGAATACGGCCTGATCGCCGCGCTGATCGCCGTCGCTGCCATCGCCGCGATGCAGGGCCTGGGCAACTCGCTCAAGACCACGTTCACCAACGTGTCGGGTACGCTGGGTTCGGCTGCCAAGTAAGCTTTAGCGCTTACGTGACGACAGACGGGCGGCAAGACGATGGTCTTGCCGCCCGTTTTCGCGTGCGCGCCCTGCAAACGCCGCGTCTGCGACCGAATCCGCACGCATCGCGGCGCGGATAGCCGTCGCCGTGATGCAAGGAGTTCAGCCATCAGCGCGTGACGACCTTCACCAAGATTTCGGAATTGCGAAGTCCGCTTGATCCGGCAAGCGGCGGAGCGGCTTAGAGCCGCCCCATCGCCAGGAACTTCTCGCGCCGGCTGCGGCGCAGTTCGGCCGGACTCTTGCCGTCGAGCTTGATCAACGCCGCCTCGATCGCATCGCCGAGCGCAGCGATCGCCGTGGCCGGATCGCGCTGCGCACCGCCAAGCGGCTCGGGAACGATCGTGTCGATGACGCCCAGACCCTTGAGGTCCTGCGCCGTGATCTTCATCGCCTCGGCCGCTTCCGGCGCCTTGTCGGCGGTACGCCACAGGATCGACGCGCAGCCCTCGGGCGTAATCACCGCGTAGATCGCATGTTCGAACATCATCACGATATTGCCGGCCGCCAGCGCGATCGCGCCGCCCGAACCGCCCTCGCCGACCACCGCCGCGACCATCGGCACGCCGAGCGCAAGGCACGCCTCGGTCGAGCGCGCGATCGCCTCGGCTTGCCCGCGCTCCTCGGCCTGGATGCCGGGAAACGCGCCGTTGGTGTCGACCAGCGTCACGACGGGCAGGCCGAAGCGGTCGGCGAGCTGCATCAGGCGAATCGCCTTGCGATAGCCCTCAGGCTTGCCCATCCCGAAATTGTGCTTGAGCCGGCTCGCGGTATCGTCGCCGCGCTCATGACCGATCACCAGGATACGGCGCCCGCGAAACGTCGCAAAGCCGCCGAGGATCGCCTGATCGTCACCGAACGCGCGGTCGCCCGCGAGCAGCATGAAATCCTCGAACAGGCCAGCGACATAGTTCTTGAAGTGCGGCCGCTCGCCGTGGCGCGCGACTTGCGCCTTCTGCCACGGGGTTAGCCTGGAATAGGTGTCGCGCAGCAGCTTGTCGGACTTTGCCTGCAGCCTGCCGACTTCCGCGCCGATATCGACCGTCCCTTCGGACGCGGTCTCGCGCAGCTCGTCGATCCGGCTCTGAAGCTCAGCGATCGGTTTTTCGAAATCGAGGAAACTTGCCATAGCCAGCGGCGGTTAAGGCCCGCCGCGCTTTGCGTCAACGCGCGCTGTCGCCTCGGCCAGCGGATGGCGCGTATTGACGAGCTCCACGAGCCGGCTCGCCTCGACATGCGTGTAGATTTCGGTCGTCGCGATATCGGCATGGCCGAGCATCGATTGCAGCGCGCGCAGATCGGCCCCGCCTGCGAGCAGATGCGTCGCAAAGGCATGCCGCAGCACGTGCGGACTGACGCGATCGGGCGGAATCCCCGCCTCGCCCGCCAGGCCCTTGAGCAACTGGTACAGCCGAATCCGGCTGAGATGGCTCTTGCCCGAGGGGAACAGCCACGGGCTCTCCTCGGGAACATGCAACCGCCACACCGCCACCGCCGCGCGCGCGCGATCGGACAGCGGGACGAGCCGCTCCTTGCCGCCCTTGCCGCGCAGGATGAGATACGGCCGATCGGGCGCCACCGCGCGGCGCGGCAGCGACATCAGCTCGGTCGCGCGCAGCCCCGATCCGTACAGCAGCTCGACCAACGCGGCGAGCCGCAGGTCGTTGGGATCGGGCGGGTCGCGTGCGATTCGCGCGGCGATCGCGGCAAACAGCCGGTCGATATCGGCATGGTCGAGCACCTTGGGCAGCCCGCGCGTCGCGCCCGGCCGAGGCAGCGCGGCACCCGGATCGTCGCTGCGAAACCCCTCATCGACCAGAAACGCGAAAAAGCGCCGCAACGCCGCCGATTTGCGCGCCACGCTCGCCTTCGACAGCGCGAGCCATTCGCCACCGAGCCGCGCGAGCTCGTCGGCACCCGCAGCACTCAACCGCCCCTCGAGAAACCCCGAAGCCAGCTCGAGATCGCTGCGATAGGCGAGCACGGTATTCTTCGCCGCCCCCGATTCGGCGGCCATCATCTCGAGAAAGCGATCGATCAGCGCGCGGTCACCGCCCGCGGCCGACGGCTCGGTCACAGCCGGCTCATCGCCTCGACCGCGACCATCTTGGCCTCGCCCGGCAAGCCGACCGCACGCAGCGCGGTCACGATATGATAGAGCGCCTCGGGCGACACGCCGCGCCACGCACGCGTCTGCATCCCCACCGCCGACAGCAACGCCACCGTGCCGGGCTCGCGGTCGACGACCGCTGTCTTGAGCGCGCGTGTCCAGCTGTCCTCGCGCCCGACGCGCACGCCGAGCGTCCGCGCGCCGCGCTCGATCTCGCTCGCCGACATCCGGCCGAGGCCGGCCAGGCCAGCGAAGAACATCCGCCGCTTGAGCCCGTCCGAATCGTTGGCGCCGGCATAGGCGCTGACCTCGTCATAGCTCGCCACCGGCTCGGCCGGGTCGACCAGCGTAAGCATCGCCCAGGCGGTGCTGCCGCGCTCGGCCTTCTCGCGCCAACGCATCGCGCGCGGATCGAGCCCCGCACTCAGGATCGACGCGACGATGCGGTCGATATCGGGCTTTTCGAGCGATTGCGGCAACCGCGCCGCCGCGCCCGCGGTGAGCACGAGCCGCGCATAGCGGCCTTCATCGGTCTTGGGTTCGTCCCACAGCCGCTTGAGCGCATCGGCGCGCCCCGCAACGCTGCTCGCGTCATACGACGCGCGCAAGTCGCGGGCGATGCCGGCTTCGGCGACCGACTGGTCGTCCCCGGCATCGATCGCGCTGTAGAGGTCGATCAGCGCCGCGCTCGACAGGATCCCGCGTGCCGCCGCAAGCTCGGCCGCCGCCGCGCGGACGTTCGGCGCGAGCGTCGGCGCAAGCGCGCGCCAGCCGTCGACCGCAGGCGTTCCCGTCGCCAGCAGCGTTGCCGGGATCTCGACCCCAGCGGCCGTGGCGAGGCCGTAGCGCCATGCGGTCAGTTGCGAGACATCGTCCCACTCGATCGTCACCGCCTGGCGGCCGCTTTGCCCGGTGCCGGCAACCTTCTGCGCAAGCAACAGGTCGACACCCCCGGCCAGCCGCGTCCGCCGCGCCTGGGTGAGCAACGGCTGTACCTTCGCGGGCATTCCCGACAGGCCCGCACACATCGCCCGCGCGAGGATCCACCCCCGCTCGGCGCCGAGCGTCGCACCCGCCTCGACCGCCGGGCACAACGCCGCGGGGTCGCCCGCAGCCAGCGCCGCCTGCATCGCTGCGACAAACATCTTGGGCGTATAATCTTCGGTATCGACCGCTTGCACCATCGCCCGCGCCGCGACCGATTCGCCCATCCGCACCAGCAGCCACGCGCGCTCGGCGGCAAAATCCGCGCCGTTGACGCCGCGCGGCGTATCGACGCGCGCGAGCAAGGCGCGCCGCAGCACGATCGACACCCAGCGCGACGCGACCGGCGGGTTCAGCCGCCGCATCAGCGTTTCGAGATAGCGGCCATTGGCGCGACCGAACGCGTCGGTCGCCATCGCGCCCTGTGCCGGGCCGACGACGCCGACCTGCGCCAGCGAGCGGCGGGCGTACGCCGGCATATCGGCGCGAACGAACGCCGCGAAATCGGTCGCCGCAGGGGGCGCGACGGTCGACACCGGCGTTGCGAGCGGCGTCGGCGCGGCATCTGGGCCTCCGGGACCGATCGGTGTGAGACCGAGCGGGGCGGGAACGAGCGGAGCCGCCGCAGGGGCTGCCGGCCGCGCCGCAGTCGGCGCGGCGTCGGGCCGATTCGGCTGGGCAGCGCGCGGACGCGGTGCGCTCGGCGGCGGCGTGGGATCACCGAAGCCGGGCGGCAGGATCGATTCGGGCTTGTCCTGGCCTAGCGCCGGAATCGCCAGCGCCGCGGCCAGCGCGGCGATCGCGACCTTACTTCTGGAGATTCGCAAGCGGGACGGCCTTCTCGACATGCTTCATCGGCTTTTCGTGCGACAGACGCGACAGGCCGAACAGCAAAGCGACCACCACCACGAGGACGACGATGAGAGCGACGATCGAACGGGGCATGGGCTCACAACCTGCAACAAACTGAAAATGGGCAACGACCAAGCTTTTGCCCGAGACGCAGGTGCGCTGTATAGCGCTCGCTTCGATGTTGCAAAGCCCCGCCCCCTCCCCGCCCGAACCGCCCATCTGGACCGGCCAGCCGATCGTGCTGGTGGGATTGATGGGGGCCGGCAAATCGACCGTCGGGCGCAGGCTCGCCACGCGCCTCGGCCTGCCCTTCGTCGACGCCGATAGCGAGATCGAGATCGCCGCCGGCATGGCGGTGTCCGAAATCTTCGAGCGATTCGGCGAAGCGCATTTCCGCGACGGCGAACGCCGCGTGATCGCCCGCCTGATGGACGGCGAGCGCCGCGTCATCGCGACCGGCGGCGGCGCCTTTGTCGATCCGCAGACGCGCGCCGCGATCCTGTCGAACGGCTTTGCGATCTGGCTTGACGCCAAGCCTGCGGTGCTGGTCGAGCGCGTCTCGCGCCGCGACACCCGCCCGCTGCTGCGCAACCGCGATCCGCTCGCGGTGCTCGAAGAACTGGCGCGCGTGCGCAACCCGTTCTACGCGACGGCACACCTCCGCGTCTCGAGCCACCGTGCGCCGCACGACGCGACCGTCAACGCCATCCTGAAAGCGCTCGGCAAGATATGACGACCATCCCCGTAGCGCTCGGTTCGCGCAGTTACGACGTCGTGATCGAAGCCGGCGTGCTCGCGCGTGCGGCCGATTGGCTGAAGCCCTTGTCGCGCGGCCGGCGGATGGCGATCGTCACCGACGAGAACGTCCTGCCGCACCTGGCGACGCTGCAGGCGTCGCTCACCACGGCGGGCGTCGAAAGCGAAGCAATCGTGCTCCCGCCGGGCGAAGGCACCAAGAGCTGGGCGATGCTCGAACAGCTCACCGACCGGCTGCTCGACCTCGGCATCGAGCGCGGCGATCATGTCGTGGCGCTTGGCGGCGGCGTGATCGGTGATCTCGTCGGCTTCGCCTGCAGCATCGTCAAGCGCGGCTGCGGCTTCGTCCAGATCCCGACGACGCTGCTCGCACAGGTCGATTCGTCGGTCGGCGGCAAGACCGCGATTAACTCCCGCGCCGGCAAGAACTTGGTCGGCGCGTTCCACCAGCCTGCGTTGGTGCTGATCGACCCGGATGTGCTCGACACGCTGCCGCTGCGCCACGTCCGCGCGGGCTATGCCGAGGTCGTGAAATACGGGTTGATCGACGACCCCGCCTTTTTCGACTGGTGCGAGGCGAACGCGCCCGCCTTGCTCGCCGGTGATCCCGCCGCGCGCGCCTACGCCATCGGGCATTCGGTCGCCGCCAAGGCGCGGATCGTCGCCGAAGACGAGCGCGAGACGACCGGCAAGCGCGCGCTGCTCAATCTCGGCCACACCTTCGGCCATGCGCTCGAGGCCGAGGCTGGCTTCTCCGACCGCTTGCTCCACGGCGAGGGCGTCGCTGCCGGGATGGCGCTGGCTTTCGGCTATTCGGCGGCGCACGGGCTCGCCCCCGCCGCCGATGCCGATCGCGTCGCGGCGCATTTGCGCGCGATCGGCTTGCCCGATGGCGTAGCGGCGGCTGGGATAAAGGCCGATGGCGAGACGCTCGTCGCGCACATGCTCCACGACAAGAAGATGGACGCGGGCAAGCTCCCTTTCCTGCTCGCGCGCGGGATCGGCGGGACCTACCTCGACACATCGGTGAACCTCGTCGACGTCCGGGCGTTTCTCGACGCCTGAGCGTCGGTCCACGCGCAGCACCAGGAAGGCCCCCTTCATGCCCCAAGGCATCGCCAAGGCGAACCTGCCCGAAAAGACCTGCCCGGTCTGCCAGCGCCCCTTCGCCTGGCGCAAGAAATGGGCGCGCGACTGGGACAACGTCGTCTATTGCTCGGAACGCTGTCGCCGCGCCGCAAAGAGCGGGTGACGGCGCGCGGAAGGGTTTGGCGGCGATCGCTGGTGGCAATCCCACCGACCTCGCCACTCGGGCTCGTTACGCTATCAGGCTCGCAAAGACCGCCAGCGACAGCAACACAAACCCCACCTCGAGCGTGAAGATGATCCAGCACTATCCCGGCTCGTCGTCACGATTGGGCGCACACCATTCGGGATCCGACATCGGTACAAAAACGGAAACGATCGCCCCGGTCAATCACGCGTCTAGGGGGCCATCGAGTCAACCGATCCGCGCGGCGCTTACCCCCGGGCGATCCAGGCCAGCCACAGCCAGCCGGCGATGAGCGCTGCGCCGCCGATCGGCGTGATCGCGCCGAACCAGCGCGGCGCGCCGAGCGCCATCAGGTAGAGCGAGCCCGCAAAGATCGCGCCACCGGCGAGGAACAGCCACGCCGGCCCGCGCGCTTCCAGCTTCAGCGCGACGAGCGCCGCGACCGCATGGATCAGCTGATAATGCGCTCCGGTCTTGAGCCATTCGGCCGCGTCCTTGCCCGCGCCATGCGCGCCGAACGCGCCCGCGCCGATCGCCAGCGCCCCCGACAGCGCAGCGAGAATGGCAATCCAGTTCATCGTGGTCCCTCCACCGATGCTTCGTCCTCGGGCAGCGCCGATTCGCGTTCGTCCTGCGTGATGATCTTCTCGCGCGCGGCGCGGATGTCGCCCGCGGCGACTTGCGCGCGCAGCCGCTCCTTGTCCTTGCGGCGATAGGTGTCCTCGGTACGGTCGATCTCGGCCTGATCGACGCCGATGCTCTTGAGCGCCATCCGTCCCATCTTGACCGCCGATTCGAGCACTTCGCGCACCACCCCGTCGAGCGGCGCGCCCTTGAGCTTGATCACCGCGCGGCGATCATAGGCGCGGACGTAGATCGAGGCGTGCGGAAACGCCTCCTTCACGCCCTTGACGAGATCGGCAGAAATCTGGTCGCCATCCATGCAGAACATGATCAGCTCGGCCTCGCCCGCCCCCGCCTGGCGCAGCATGTCGAGCCGTGTCCCGTCGCCGTAATAGACCTTGGCGCCAAATTCGCTCGCGATGTCGATCATCTCGATATCGGTGTCGATCAGCGTGACGGGCACCCCTTGCGCGATCAGCATCTGCGCGACGGTCTGGCCGAAGCGCCCATAGCCGACGATCAACGCATTGGCGCCGTCCGCGGTCGGCCCGTCGCGCTCGCCGGCGATGATCGGCTCCTCGCGGATGCGCTGCGTGATCATCATCAGGAACGGCGTCGTTGCCATCGACAGCGTGACGATCGCGCCGAACAGGCTCGCCGCCTCGGGCGCGATCAGGAAGGCGTGCTGCGCCTGCGCGAACAGCACGAAGCCGAACTCGCCGCCCTGGCTCAGCAACAGCCCGAGCGCGAGCGCCGCGCGCCACTTCATCTTGAACAGGATGCCGATGCCGAAGATGATCAGCGCCTTGGTCGCGATCAGCGCGAGCGCCATGCCGATGACGAAGAACGGCCGCTCGGCGATCGCATGAAGGTCGAGCATCATCCCGACCGCGAGGAAGAACAGCCCGAGCAGGATCGAGCGGAACGGCTCGACGTCTGCTTCCAGTTCATGCCGATACGGGCTGTCGGCGAGCATCACGCCCGCGACGAACGCACCGAGCGCGGTCGACAGGCCAAGCGATTCCATGATCGCCGCCGCGCCGATCACGGTGAACAAAGCGGCAAACACGAACATCTCGCGCTCGCCCATATTGCCGATGATGCGGAACAGCGGCCGCAGCAGGAAGCGTCCGGCGGCGACCAGCCCCGCCACCGCACCGACGGTGTAGAGGAACAACAGCCAGCCCGGCGGCCCACCGGCATCGGCGGGATTGCGCGACAAGACCGTGACCAGCGTGATCAACGGAACGATCGAAAGATCCTGGAACAGCAGGATCGAAAAGGCGCGCTCCCCGAACGGTGTGCGCAGCCGCCCCGCCGATTGCAGCATCGGCAATACCTGCGCGGTCGACGACAGCGCGAGCGGTAGGCCGAGCACGAGAGCGGCGGCCCAAGAGAAATGCTGCGGCGATCCGCCGAGCCGCGTCGAGAGCCAGACCACGCCCGTCACCGCGAGCCCGCACAGCACGACCTGCATCAGGCCAAGCCCGAAGATTTCCTTCTTGAGCGCCCACAGCCGCGTCGGGTTGAGTTCTAAGCCGACGATGAACAGCAGCAACGTGATGCCGAGCTCGGCGATGCCCATCTTCGATTCGGCATTGCCGACAAGATGCAGCACTTGCGGCCCGACCACCGCGCCCGCGACCAGATAACCGAGCGTCGCACCGAGCCCGAAGCGGCGGAAGATCAGGACGAAGACGAGCGCGAAGCCGCCGAGGATGACGCCATCGAGCAGCAGCGATTCGCTCATGCCGGTGCCTTGGTGGCAGCGGCTTGCGCCGCCTCGGCCGCAGCCTCGAAGGCGAGCCGGATCGAGGCATGGCGCGCGCTGTGCGGCAGCGCGGGCGCGAACAGCTCGAGCCCCGTCCAGCTCGGCGGCGGCCCCTCGCTCGCCAGCCAAGCGGCCAGCGCATCGCGCGCTGCGACGAGTTCGGCGGGAGTCTTGCCGATCACCTCGGCCCCCATCAGCGATGCCGAAGCCTGGCCCAGCGCACAGGCGCGCACCAGCATCCCGAGCTCAGCGACACGCCCGTCGCGATCCATGTTGACGTCGACCGTCACGCGGCTGCCGCACACCGGCGAGCGCTTCTCCGATGAGCCCATCGGATCGGGCAAACGCTGATGGTGCGGAATCGTCGTCGAGAGGCGGAGGATCTCGGTGGTGTAGAGCGGCGCGGTCATGTCGCCTATGTAGGCGGGCTCGCCGCGCGCGTCACCCCGCCGCGGTCAGTCGGCGGCGTTGTCGGGCTCGGCGGCGCGCGGCGTCCGCACATGGGCCGGGCCGAACACCGGCTCGCCACGGCGCCGACGGTCGACGAAGTCGGCGATGCTCGCGCTCGTCGTGTTGAGCAACGGATAGACCTTGGCCTGGGTCAGCCATTCGGGCCGGTGCGTCGGGCCGCCGCTCATCGTGTCGGTCATCAGCACGACGAGCAGGAAGGCGAGGCTCGCCAAGATCAGCCCCTTCAGCGCACCGAAGCCGAAGCCGAGCGCACGGTCGACCGGCCCGAGAATCGAATCGCGCGTGCGCGCACCGATCGCATTGGCGACCATCCGCCCCCCGAAATAGGTCACGCCGCCAAGGATCGCAAAGGCGAGCACCGCAGCGCCCGTGGTGGTGCCGACCATGCCGGTCAGCGCGTGCGTCAGCGGCACATGGAACAGCTTGAGCGCAAAGACGATCGCCACCCAGGCGAACAGCGAGAGCACTTCGGTGACGAACCCGCGCACGAGCCCGAGCGTGGCCGATCCGCCGACGGTGAGCAGGACAAGGATATCGAGCGCGGTAAGATGCATCCCCGCGCCTTATCGCCGAGCGATGGGTTAAGTCGAGGGGCTGCTATCGTCCAAGCATATGCTCGACGAAACTCCCGAGCGTGCGGAAGCCGGTCAGCTTCAACCCGCTCTTGTCGTCCTGCACCGCCGCAGGCAGCAGCGCGCGCTCGAAACCGAGCTTGCCCGCTTCCTTCAGTCGCAAGGCGCCGTGCGCGACCGGCCGCACTTCGCCCGACAGCGCAAGCTCGCCGAACACCACCGCATCGGCGGGCACCGGCCGCTCGGACAGCGCCGAGATCAACGCCGCCGCCACCGCCAGATCGGCCGCCGGATCCTGCACGCGGTAGCCGCCGGCAATGTTGAGATAGACTTCGCTCGACGAGAAACTCAGGCCACAGCGCGCCTCGAGCACCGCGAGCACCATCGCCAGCCGCCCGCTGTCCCAGCCGACCACCGCGCGCCGCGGCGTCGCCCCGCTCGCGAGCCGGACCACCAGCGCCTGGATCTCGACCAACACCGGCCGCGTCCCCTCGAGCGCGGGGAACACCGTCGTCCCCGTCATCCCCTCGTCGCGCTGCGTCAGGAACAGCGCCGAGGGATTGCCGACCTCGGACAAGCCTTCCGAGACCATCGCGAACACGCCGATCTCGTCGGTCCCGCCGAAGCGGTTCTTGATCGCGCGCAGGATGCGATATTGGTGGCTGCGCTCGCCCTCGAAGCTCAGCACGGTGTCGACCATATGTTCGAGCACGCGCGGCCCCGCGATCGACCCGTCCTTGGTGACATGGCCAACCAGCACCACCGCCGTCCCGCGCTCCTTGGCGAAGCGGATCAGCTCCTGTGCCGACGCGCGCACCTGGCTGACGGTGCCCGGCGCGCCTTCGATCAGATCGCTGTGCATCGTCTGGATCGAATCGATCACGAGCAAGGCAGGCGGCTGCCCCTGCCCCAAGGTCGTCAGGATATCGCGCGTCGAACTCGCCGCCGCGAGCTGAACCGGCGCGTGCCCCAATCCCAGACGTCGCGCGCGCAGGCGGACCTGATCGGCAGCTTCCTCGCCCGAGACGTACGCAACGCTCAGGCCCGCGAGCGCCATCTTCGCCGCCGCCTGGAGCAGCAACGTCGACTTGCCGATCCCGGGATCACCGCCGATCAGCGTCGCCGATCCCTCGACGAAGCCACCGCCAAGTGCGCGGTCGAGCTCGGCGATCCCCGATGTCATCCGTTCGGGCAGCGCGATCTCGGCATCGAGCCCGACCAGCGTCATCGTACGCCCACCCGACTGGAGGTTATGCTTGGCCTGGAACGGCGTCACGGTGCCGCCGCCTGCTTCCTCGACCAGCGTGTTCCATTCGGCGCAGTCGGCGCACTGCCCCTGCCAGCGGTGCGACACCGATCCACAGGCCTGGCAGACATAGCGTTTTTGAAGTTTGGCCATGGGACGAGCATAGCGAGCGGAGAACGAGAGGGGAACAGATTTTCCGACGCTGTACCTTTATGCGCTTTCAAAATGTCGTAGCGCGAGATCTTAACCGTTCTTTCGCGCTTTGCGCAGAAACCGGATGTTCCAGGTCTGGAGCGTAAGCATGCAGCGTCTCATCTATATCAGCAGCACGAGATCCCCGCTCACGACGGCGGAACTCGATGCTATCCTGATCGCCTCACGCCGTAACAATGCCGCCGTCGGCGTGACCGGCCTGCTCGTCGCGGGTGGACGCCGCTTCCTCCAGGCGCTCGAAGGCCCGGAAGCTGCCGTCGAGACCGTCTTCAACAGGATCAAGGCCGATCCGCGCCACCACGCCGTCGTCATCCTCTCGCGCACGACAATCGACACGCCGACCTTTGGCCAATGGGCGATGGGCTTCAACCGCGGCGGCACGGGCGGCGGCGATGCAATAACGCTCCCCGAAACTGTCGCCACGCTGGTCGAGCCGATCACCGACCCGACCGTGCGCGGCTATTTCGAAGGCTTTGCGCAAGTCCACGCCGCCGCGTGAGCGCTACCCGCGCGCCGGGATGGTGAGCCCGCGCTGCACCGCCGGCCGCGCGAGCCCACGCGCGAGCCACGCCTTGACGTTGGCAAAGTCGTCGAACCCGACAAGCGCGCCCGCACCGTAAAAGTCGACAACCGCGTTCACCCAACCCAGCATCGCGATATCGGCGATTGTATAGTCCGCGCCAACAAACCAGCGCTTGTCGGCGAGCGCGACATCCATCACGCCGAGCAATCGCCTGGTTTCTGCCACATAGCGGTCGCGCGGGCGCTTGTCCTCGAAGTCCTTGCCGGCGAACTTCACGAAGAAGCCCATCTGGCCGAACATCGGGCCGACGCCGCCCATCTGGAACATCACCCATTGGATCGCCTGAAGCCGCGCGACCGGGTCGCTCGGCAGGAACCGGCCGGTCTTCTCGGCAAGGTAGAGCAGGATCGCGCCCGATTCGAACAAGGCCAGCGGCGTGCCGCCCGGGCCGTCGGGATCGAGGATCGCGGGGATCTTGCCATTGGGGTTGAGCGATTCAAATTCGGGGGTCTTCTGGTCGTCCTTGGCGAAATCGACCAGGTGCGGCTCGTACGCCAACCCGGTTTCCTCGAGCATGATCGAGACCTTGACGCCATTCGGGGTCGGCAACGAATAGAGCTGCAACCGCTCGGGATGCTGTGCCGGCCAGCGCTTGGTGATCGGGAAAGCGGAAAGATCGGGCATTGCGAACTCCTTTGGCGCGCCACGATGGCGTGCAGGAGATAGTCACGCGCCCCGCGCTTCGCTATGGCGCCATCCGATGCAAGCTTCCGATCTCCGTGTCGCGCTCTTCAGCGGCAACTATAACTATACCCGCGATGGTGCGAACCAGACGCTCAATTTGCTCGTCGGCCATTTGCTGAGCCGCGGCGTCAAGGTGCGCGTCTATGCCCCCACCAGCCGCACGCCAGCCTTTCCGCCGACCGGCGACCTCGTCAGCGCACCCTCGATCAAGATCCCGCT
This sequence comes from Sphingomonas glacialis, assembly GCF_014653575.1. Lineage (GTDB taxonomy): Bacteria > Pseudomonadota > Alphaproteobacteria > Sphingomonadales > Sphingomonadaceae > Sphingomonas > Sphingomonas glacialis. The sequence goes on from NZ_BNAQ01000001.1 coordinate 857,166, forward strand.
GCGCGGCGAATACAAGCTGACGCGCGGCATGGGCAATCGCGTGCGGCGCGATCTGGCGGCGTTCGCGCCGAACCTGATCCACCTGTCGGCGCCCGACTGGCTCGGCCACAAGGCGCTCGCTTATGCCGAGAAGCACGACATCGCGTGCGTCGCTTCGTACCATACGCGCTTCGAGACCTATATGAGCTATTACGGGCTCGGGTTCCTCGTGCCGATGATGATCCGCGCGCAACAGCGCTTCTACAGCCGCGTCGACGAAGTGCTCGCGCCGAGCCAGATGATGGGCGAGATCTTGCACGACTGGGGCGTGCCGACGCCGGTCACGCGCTGGTCGCGCGGCGTCAATCACGAACGCTTCAATCCCGCGCGGCGCGATCTCGCGTGGCGCCGCAGCCTCGGCATCGCCGATGACGAGATCGCGGTCGGGTTCCTCGGCCGGCTGGTCAAGGAAAAGGGCCTCGACGTGTTCGCGCAGGCGCTCCGCGCGCTCGACCAGCGCGGCGTCAAGCATCGCACCTTCGTCGTCGGCGAAGGCCCCGCGCGCGACTGGTTCGCGCAGCAGGCGCCCAATGCGGTGTTCGCGGGCTATCTGACCGGCGACGATCTCGGGCGTGCGGTCGCGTCGATGGATGTGTTCTTCAACCCGAGCCTCACCGAGACCTTCGGCAATGTCACGCTCGAGGCGATGGCGGCGGGCGTGCCCGTGGTCGCGGCGCGCGCGTCGGGCGCGGTCGGGCTGATCGCCGACGGCGTGACCGGGCTGATCGTCCCGCCGACCGATATCGAAGGCTATGCCGATGCGCTCCAGCGCTTCTGCGAGGATGACGCGTTCCGCCGCAGCGCCGGCGCGGCAGGTCATGCCGAAGCGGCGACGTATCAATGGGAGCGGATCAACCAGGTCGTGCTCGACACCTATCTCAAGGTACTCGAGCGCCGCGCGTCCGGGCATCCGACCGGCGCCGCGCACGCCGCGTAAAACGGTCGTTGCCCGCGATCCGGCCCTCCCCTGTGGGAAGCGCGGATCGCGGGTCAACCACACGGCGGTCAGGGCCTAGCGCCAGTCATAGCTCAGCGGCGCCTCGCGAAACGCGAAGCGATCGAGATGGCGCGCGACGGCACCCTTCAGGCCATCGAGCTGCTCGACCGACGTCGCGTCGATCCGCACCTCAAGCACATCGGGATGCGCATCGAACGTCACCGTCGCATCACCGGGATGCGCGGCGCCACGCGCATCCCTGGGGAAGACGATCGTCCCGTGTTCGGGGGTGAAGACCACCGCCAGATTGTGCTCCCAATGCTTGCACGTCTGCTGGAGGTATTTGCTCGCCGAGGCGGTCGGCACGCGGGCGGTTGCGGTATAGGCCATCACAGCCGCTCGATCTTCTGCGCGGCGTCGTCGATCAGCGCGACGATCTGGTGGAGCGTTTCCTGCTCGACCTGCTCGTGGCGCAGCTTGTGCACCAGCACCTCGCGCAGATTGCCCATCGCGCGGCGCACCGCCGAACTCTCGGTCCGCGCCCGCTCGGCACCGACCTCGGCGAGCCGCGCGAACAGCGCCTCGACCAATTCGCCATTCTCGGCGAGCAGCGCCGTCCCGCCCTCGGTGATCGCGAAGAGCTTTTTCGCCCCCTCGGCCTGCCGCGCTTCGATCAGCTCCATTTCGTCGAGCAGCGTCAGCGTCGGATAGACCACCCCCGGGCTCGGCGCGTAGGCGCCACCGGTGAGATCCTCGATCGAGCGGATCAGGTCATAGCCGTGGCGCGGCTCGTCGGCGATCAGCTTGAGCAAGACGAGCCGCAGCTCGCCGCCGTCGAACATCCGCCGGCCGCGCGGGCCACCGCGCCCCTCACCCTCGCCCCGACCGCTGCCATGCCCGGCGCCGCGCCCGCCACCGAAGTGCCGCCCGCCGCCCGGTCCACCGCGCATGCCCATACGGCCGTGCCCGGGTTGGCAGCCGTGGCTGCCGCGTTCTGAAAATCCAAACATATCGTTCCTTCTGTATAACACGATAGCACTAAGATATATCTTAATGCACTCTTCGCAAGGGCTGCCGCGCACTTTTTTGAGACCCTGCTCGCGCCTCTCCCACGCGAGCCAGCCCAGGCCCCATCCGCCACGGGTGGTTAGCGTGCGTCGGAACGCCTATCTTGCCTGGATGCCCGATCTTTTCGCCGCCTTCGATCCGCCCGCCGCCGAGGCTGTCAGCGCGACTGCCCCGCTCGCCGATCGCCTCCGCCCGACCACGCTCGCCGAGGTCGTCGGGCAGGAGCACATCACTGGCCCCGAGGGCGCGATCGGGCGGATGGTCGCGGCCGGCCGCCTGTCGTCGATGATCCTGTGGGGACCGCCCGGCACCGGCAAGACGACGATCGCGCGGTTGCTCGCCGATGCCGTCGGCTTGCGCTTCGTCGCGATCTCGGCGGTGTTTTCAGGCGTCGCCGACCTCAAGAAAGCGTTCGCCGAGGCGCGCGACCATGCCCGGCTGGGCAAGCGGACCTTGCTGTTCGTCGACGAGATCCACCGCTTCAATCGCGCGCAGCAGGACGGCTTCCTGCCCTATGTCGAGGACGGCACCGTCACCCTGGTCGGCGCGACGACCGAAAATCCGTCGTTCGAGCTCAACGCCGCCGTGCTCAGCCGCGCGCAAGTGCTGATCCTCCACCGGCTCGACCACGCCGCGCTCGGCAAGTTGCTCGACCGCGCCGAGGAGATCGAGGACCAGCCGCTTCCGCTCACCGCGCCCGCGCGCGATGCGATGATCGCCAGCGCCGATGGCGACGGCCGCTTCCTGCTCAACCAGGCCGAGACGCTGTTCGCGGTCAACCTGCCCGAGCCGCTCGACCCCGCCGGCCTTTCCGCCTTCCTGCAGCGTCGCGTCGCGGTCTACGACAAGGATCGCGAGGGGCATTACAATCTCATCTCCGCGCTCCACAAAGCGGTGCGCGGATCGGACCCGCAGGCCGCGCTCTACTATCTCGCGCGCATGCTCACCGCGGGCGAGGAACCGCTCTATCTGCTGCGCCGGATGGTCCGCATGGCGGTCGAGGATATCGGCCTTGCCGATCCGAACGCGCTGACGCAGTGCCTCGCCGCCAAAGACGCCTACGATTTCCTGGGATCGCCCGAGGGTGAGCTCGCGATCGCGCAGGCATGCCTCTACCTCGCCACCGCCCCAAAATCGAATGCCGCCTACAAGGCGCAAAAGGCGGCGTGGAAATCGGCACGCGAGACCGGATCGCTGATGCCACCCGAGAACATCCTGAACGCCCCGACCAAGCTGATGAAGGAGATCGGCTACGGCAAGGGCTATGCCTACGATCACGATACGGCCGATGGCTTCTCAGGATCGAACTATTGGCCTGCGGAGATGGAGCCGCAGACCTTCTATGTCCCGACCGATCGCGGCGTCGAAAAGCGCATCGCAGACCGCATGGCGTGGTGGGCGAGCTTGAAAGACGCGCAATGAAGGACTGGGCTTCGCGCGCCGCCGCCGCGTTGACCTTGCCCGACACGATCGCCGCGACGCCTGATGACGGCGCGGCGGTGAAGGTCGGATCGGACGGCCGGACCTTCGTCTCGATCGGCTGGCCCACCTTGCTCGTCCGCCACGGCAGCGACGATCCCGACCGCGTCCAGGCGGCTGCGCGCAAACGCAGCAAACCGCGAACAAGGGCGTGATCCCGACGCACTTCACTCGCTTTGCCGCGATCGATTGGTCCGGAGCGAAGGGCGCGCGCCACCCCGGCATCGCGCTAGCGCTGTGCGAGACTGGCGCGGCGGCCCCGACGCTCGTCTCGCCGCCGCGCGGTGTCTGGTCGCGCGCCGACATCCTGCACTGGCTGCGCGATCAGGCCGAGACGCCGCTGCTCGTCGGCTTCGACTTCAGCTTTGCGCCACCCTATGTCGAGCGCGGCGCCTATCTGCCCGGCGAGGCTGCGCCCACGACCGCGCGCGCCTTCTGGGGCTATGTCGATGCGCACGCCCCCGATGCCGATCTCGGCGCTGCCTCGTTCCTCGAATCGCGCCGCGGGACGCATTTCTATCTTGGCGCCGCCGACGGCACGAAGGCCGATTTCCTCCACTTCCGCCGCTGCGAGGCGCATCACAATGCCGCCGGGTTCGGCAAGCCCTCGACCGTCTACGATGCGATCGGCGCAGCGCAGGTCGCCAAGGCGAGCTTTGCCGGCATGAGGCTGCTCCACCATCTCGCGCCAGCCATCCCGGTCTGGCCGATCGACCCCGCCCCCCACACCGGTGCCTGCGTCGTCGAAATCTACACGACGATCGCCGCGCGCGCCGCCGGGGTGCGCAAGGGACGCAGCAAGCTGCGCGATGCCGCCGCGCTCGACACTGCGCTCGCCACGCTCGGCAGCCGCGCGCACACGCCGCTCGCGCGCTATACCGATCACGCGACCGACGCGATCCTCACCGCCGCCTGGCTCCGCGCGAACGCGGCCCGCACCGATTTTTGGCACCCAAGCGCGCTGACCCCCCAAATTGCGCGCACCGAGGGCTGGACCTTCGGCATAACCTGACGCATTGAGCGACAACGTGCCGGCTTAGCTCAGTTGGTAGAGCGCCAGTTTTGTAAACTGGATGTCGCGGGTTCGATTCCTGCAGCCGGCACCACTTCGAATCCTCGAGATTCGGGCCGCAACGCACTGATCCAGAAGACTTAAGGGCGACCATTTGGGTGTCCGTGGTCAACGCTGTAAGATGGTGACCCCCACGATCAACCCGTCGGCAAGCCACTGGCCCAGCATGGTCCCGGCGCGCGTTATGCCGGTGTGCTCACCATGGACCTCGACCAATTCCGCACACAGATCGGGAAACGCCACGCCCGCGGTCGCTCGCAGCAGCGCATCGCGCTCGGTGCAGTCGATCGCGCGGAACAGCGAGACCTGATCGCGCCGCCAGACCAGGATCGCACCCGGCTTGGGCAGCACCTGAACCGCCGGCGGCGCCTCTTCTGCGAATAATGCCGACCAGATTGCAGGCGCGTTGGTGGTCAGCGCGCGCAGGCGTAGCGTTGGCGTAAATTGCAGCTTCGCCGTATCCCAATCGATGTACGCCAACGCGCCCACGTCAAGGGTTGCGCTATCGGGACCGACAAACGCCTCCCCGAGCGCGTATTCGATCCACGCAAGCTCGGCGACTTCGGGATCATCGGGATACAGCACCGCAAGCGTTGCCGGAAAATCCCGCGGATAGGCGTCGAGCGTCCAGCTCGTCGGTGGCACGCGCTCGATATGGGCGACGACGGCATGATGAAACGCCTCGCCGCCAACCCAGGCGCGCGTCTGCACAAAGCTTTCCTCAAGGCACGCGACCAGTTGGGCGCGATACGTGTTTTGATAGACCAGCAAGCCGGCTGCGGCCGCGCTGCCATAGCGGCTTGCCGCGTCGGCATCCGCAGCGACGAGCCACGCGCGCATATCGCGCTGGAGCGCGAGCAAGCTCATGCCGCTTTGGCCAAGGGCTGTCCGCCGATCCGCCGGGCAAGGTCCAGCTCGGCGAGAAGCTCGTGCAACGGCGGGATGTCGTCGTCACGCTCGATCATCGTCGCGACCGGCCCGAGCATCGGCAAGACATGCGCGTACAGGTCCCATAGGTCGGCACCGGCTGATCGTGCGTGTCGATCAGCATGTCCTGTCCGCGGCTGTGCCCGGCCAGATGAATCTGCCGCACGCGTTCGTGCGGCACGCCGTTGAGATAGGCGATCGGATCGAAGCCGTGGTTGGTCGCGCTGACGAACACATTGTTGACGTCGAGCAGCAGTCCGCAGCCGCTGCGCGCGCACATCGCATCCAGGAACTGCCATTCGGTCATGTCGGCACCCTCGAACGCGATATAGGTGGAGGGATTCTCGATTAGCATCGTGCGGCCTAACGCGTCCTGCGCGCGGCCGATATTGGCGCAGACCAGGGCGAGGGCTTCGTCTGTGTAGGGCAAGGGAAGCAGATCGTGCGAACTGAAGCCCTCTATCCGAGTCCAGCTGAGATGATCGGATACGAACAACGGCTCGATCTCATCGACCAGCGCGCGCAGCCGGGCGAGATAGGCCCCGTCCAGTCCGTCGGCCGATCCGACCGACATCGAAACGCCGTGCAGCGCCACCGGATAGGACGCGCGGACATCGCGCAGGATCTGGCGCGGCTTGCCGCCATCGACCATGAAATTCTCGGAAATCACTTCGACGAAATCGACCGCGACGCGGCGTTCGAGAAATTCGACATAATGCGGTTTACGCAAGCCGAGCCCGAAACCGGCAAAGGGCGTGATGGGCAAGGCCATGGGCTTTGGCATGGGGTCCGTCCTGATCCGTGCTGAAGAGAAGGTCGGTCCGGTCCCCTGACGGCGACCGGGCCGAGTCCCGCGATCAGTTCGGCGCCGTAAGGCTGCCACCGGCCTTGGTGCACTGCTTCGCCGACAGCGCCTTGAAGCCCTGTCCCTTGCAGTCATTCTGGCCCTTGCACTCGTTCTTGGCGGTCTTGCAGTCCGACGTGCCCTTGCAGGTATTGATGCCGTAGCAGTGCACCGTGTCGCCATCCTTTGCGACCGCGACGGTCGGGGCCGCAGCACTGATGGCGACGACGGCGGCGGCGGCGGCGAAGCTGATGCCGGTACGAAGGGTAAGCATGGAAAATCTCCCGGAAGGGGTTTGCCGGATTGGCTCCTCCAATTCGCGGGTTCACGATCGACGGTTACAGCTTCGCCAAAACTTACCAGCGCAACAGGCGCGGCCCCACCAGCGCGCCGAACGATGCGGCGAGCAGGATGCCGAGCGAATACCAGGTCAGGACGAAAATCGCCGAAGCTTCGGGGCAATGCAGGCAATAGACGGTGGCGGCGAACGCGCCCGCCGCCAATCCTGCCGCCGCGCCGGCCAGACGCAATCGCGTTGGCGCGAGTCGCCTGAACGACCAGAGCAGCCCGATGAAGATCGGCATCGCGAGCGAGAGTACGCGCCAAGGACATTGTTTCCAGCTTTGGCCCAACCACATCGCCAACCATTGGGTCTGCGGTGTGTGGAGGAGCTCGAACACGCCGACGCTGGCCAGCAGCAGTACCGGGATCGCCAGCAGCCACAGCCATCGCAACCGATGCGTTTCGGGACGCGCCAATTGCGCGGTCAGCGCCAACGCCCCGAAGGCGAGCGAAATCGTGTACGCCCACTTCATCCAGAAATAGAAACCGTGCATCGCCACCGCCAGATCAGGCCGCGCGCCCCACATCAGCAACACATAGCTTGCCGACACGGCCGCACCCGCCGCGATACCAAGCACGAGCCGTCGACCCACCGCACTGCGCTTCACGGGCGGGACATCGCTGGCGAGCGTCGCGATCAGGTCGTCGGTGTTCATGCCCGTCCTCCCTGGATGCGCGCCATCAAGGTCTTGAGCCCGCGATGGACCGAGATCTTCACGTCGGATTCGCCAACACCATGCGTATTGGCAGCCTCGGCGACACTCAGCCCCTCGATCCTGGTCGCGCGGATCATCCGCGCCTGTTTGGGCGGAAGCGTGTCGAGCAAATCGTCCACGTCCATGCGCGCGGAACTGGCGTCCTCGAACCCTTCGGCGATCAATATGTCTTCCAGCCCTTCGATCGGCTGAGTCCGACGGTTACGGCGGAAATGATCGATCATCTTGTAGCGTGCGATCGCGAACAGCCACGCGGTGAACGGGCGGTCGCGGTCGTAGGTCGAACGGCGGGTATGAACCGCGATCAGCGTATCCTGCACCAAATCCTCGATATCGTCGCCGTCGCCGCTTGCACGACGCCGGTAGAATCCCCGAAGCATGGGGACCAGCAAGCGCAGCAACGCCGCGTGGTCGTCGGCATTGCCGTCGAGCCCAGCGATCATCAATCCGCGCAACTGTTCCTCACTTGCTCGCATGAGCCCTCCCGAGGATGTGTTCGTGCGACATGGCCAGAAGGTTACACCGGAGCGCGCGAGCGGCGGAAAATTCTTTCGCGCCAGCTTTTGCGTAACCGAACCAGCCGTTCCGCCGAATTGGCCCATGTGACCGGGTTTGCCCCGACGCCTCCTTCCTGGTCACCGCGTGGTTCGGCGGTCCCCCATCGCCGAACCACGCGCCGCAGAGGCTTCCATCATCGAAGGAAACATCTCGTGCATCCGACCCATGCCGCACTCGCCGCCAGCCTTGCCCTCGCCGTGGCCGGCGGTGCCACGCTTTCCGGTGTTGCCCACGCCGCGCCCGCGATGGAGAAATGTTACGGGGTCGCGCTTGCCGGCAAGAATGACTGCAAGGCCGGAGCCGGCACCAGCTGCGCGGGCACGTCCAGGGCCGATTATCAGGGCAATGCCTGGAAGCTCGTCAAGGCGGGCACCTGCGTCTCGATCAAGACGCCCAAGGGCACTGGTTCGCTGACGCCCAAGGCGTAATCGCCAGCCCAGAGCCGAGGTGTCGCCCGCGCGCGCCGGCCATTTTTTCGGAGACGCCCATCATGTCGCTCGTCGCCTTGTACGATCGCACCGTTCGACGCGCGGCTGCCTTGCTCCCCGATGCGGCGCTGCTGCTGATCGCCCGGTTGGGGATCGCAGCGGTGTTCTTCCTGTCGGGCCGGACCAAGGTCGACGGGCTGCTGCAGATCACGGACAGCACCTACGAACTGTTTCGCACCGACTATGCGCTGCCACTGGTTCCGCCCGCGATCGCGGCGGTCGCCGCGACCTATTCGGAGCATCTCTTCTCGATCCTGCTCGTCCTGGGCCTCGCGACACGGTTCTCGGCAGCCGCCTTGTTGCTGATGACGCTGACGATCGAGATCTTCGTCTATCCCGATGCCTGGCCGACGCATCTCAGCTGGGCGGCGATTCTGTTGCCGCTGCTTGCCCGCGGCGGCGGAGCGTGGTCGCTCGACCGCGTGCTGCCGACGCTTCCGACCGAAAAGGAACAGTAAAATGAAGTTCGGACTCCTTCCCGCGCTTGCAGTGATCGCGAGCGGCGCGCCGGCCTTGGCCAATGACCCCACGCATCCGACCGTCGTCGAGCTGTTCCAAAGCCAGGGTTGTTCGTCCTGCCCGCCCGCGATCGCAAATATCAACGGCATCGCCGATCGCCCGGAGATCCTCGCGCTGACCTTCGCGGTCACGTATTGGGATCAGCTCGGGTGGAAGGACAGCTTCGCCAAGCCCGAATTCACCGAGCGCGAACGCGATTATGCCCGCACCGGCATCAGCCAGTTCGCCACGCCGCAGACGGTCATCAATGGCCGAGCCTCCGTCAATGGCGGCAATCGTGCGCAACTGGTGGCGGCAATCCGCGCGCAGGATCGTGGTCCGGCTGGCCCGGCCATCGAGGCTGCGCCCGGCACGGTGACGATTGGGAAAGCCGCGACCGCGCAGCCCGCGACGATCTGGCTCGTACGCTACGATGCAAGGGCGCTCAGCGTTCCCATTCGTGCGGGCGAGAATGGCGGCCTAACGCTTGTGCATCGCAACGTCGTGCGGTCGCTCAGCATCATCGGAACGTGGAACGGGACGTCGAAAACGGTGGCGATCCCGACGAATTCCGATCCCAACCTCAAATCAGCCGTGCTTGTGCAAGCAGGACGTGGCGGGAGGATCGTGGCCGCATCCCGCATTTGACACGTCGAACCGACATCGGATTCTACGCAGCGCGACCGGTCAGATCCAATCCGCTGAAATGCGCGCGCGCTGCATCGATGAAGGCGCGCACGTTGACCGATGTGCGTCGATTGGCCTGATAGACGAGGTGGACCGGTACGGGCGGCGGCGCGGCTTCGTCGAGCAGCGTGACCAAGCGGCCCGACGCGACGGCCGCAAGCGCCTGATAGGACAGCACCCGCGCGATCCCCACGCCATCGGCCGCAGCCGCAATCGCCGCATCGGCGGTGTTGACGGTCAGCCTTGGTTCGATCCGGATGGCGGTCTTGCCAGTCGCTCCGAAGCGCCATTCGTGCGCTCGATCAATTTCGGTGAAAGAGATCAAGGCGCGGTCATGCAGCGCTGGCACGGTCACTGGCGTTCCGCGTGCCGCGATATAGCCAGGGCTGGCGACGAGCACGCGCCGCACTTCCGCAACCTTGAGGGCATGGAGCGCGCTGTCTGACAGATCGCCGATCCGCACGGCGACATCGATCCCCTCTTCAACCAGGCGGACGACGCGATCGATCAAAGTCAGTTCGACACCTAACCGCGAATGGTTGCGCAACAGGCTGGTCGTGATCGGCAGGATATGGAGCCGTCCAAAGGTCACCGGCGCGGTGACGACAAGATTGCCTCCCGGCAAAGCACCGGTGCCGCGCAACGCCAGCGCTGCATCGTCGAGTTCGGTCAGCGCGGCGCGGCAGCGCTCGAGATACGCCGCGCCCTCGTCGGTCAGCCGCACCGATCGCGTCGTCCGCCGCAACAAGGGTGTTCCGAGATCAAGCTCCAGCGCCGCGACTGCCCGGCTCGCCGCCGTAGGCGAAACGCGCAGTCGGCGCGCGGCCTCCGCAAAGCTCGCATGATCGGCGACGGCGACGAAGGTGCGCAGCATGTCGAGCCGATCCATGATTGTCCCGATTTGCGCATGAGTGAAGTGTCGAAGGAACGGATTATCACATCCTAGCCCAAAGCGCATCTTCCCTGGGCAGGCCGCATCCAGCCGCCTACCCGGAGAAAAGACGTGTCCCGCATCGCCATCCCCACCCGCGAAGATTCCCCCGCAAAATCGCAGCCGCTGCTTGATGCGGTCGAAAAGCAGCTTGGCATGGTCCCCAACCTGTTCCGGCTCGTCGGCAGCAGCCCGGCTGCGCTGGAGGGCTATCTCGGCCTCAACGGCGCACTGGGCCGCACACTCGACGCCAAGACCCGCGAACGCATCGCGCTTGCGATCGCGCAAGCCAATGGCTGCGATTACTGCCTGTCGGCGCATACCTACCTCGGCCTGAACCTCGCCAAGATCGACGCCGCCGAGATCGCGCTGAACCGCGCCGGTCATTCGGGCGACGCCAAGGCCGATGCGGCCGTCGGCTTCGCCCGCAAGGTCCACGAGGCGCGCGGCCAGGTCAGCGACGCCGACCTCGCCGAAGTGCGTCTGGCCGGCTTCAGCGAGGCGCAAGTGATCGAGATCGTCGCGTCGGTCGCGCTCAACGTGCTGACCAACTACATCAACAATGTCGCCAGAACCGACATCGACTTCCCAGTCGTCCTGGCGGCCGAAGCCGCTTGATGGTCCGGCGTCGGCGGTTTGCGCTCGATGCGCCCGCCGACGCCGCCATGCAGCAACCGGAGCTCGATCATGGCCAATGCCTTCCTCACCCTTGCGACGACGCCGAGCGTGCTCGCGGCACAGGTAGCGAATGGGAGTGCCGGGCTTTACGACACCATCGGCGGGCGCCGGCCAGCGGACCGTTTCGGACCAGCCGAAGTCCAGTTCATCGCCGAGCGCGACAGCTTCTACCTGGCGAGCGTATCGGAAAGCGGCTGGCCCTATGTCCAGCATCGCGGCGGCCCGGCGGGTTTCCTCAAGGTGCTTGACGAAACGACGCTCGCCTTCGCGGACTTTCGGGGCAATCGCCAATATATCAGCCTTGGCAACGTGGCGGCGAACAACCGCGTGGCGATTTTCCTGATGGACTATCCGCGCCGTCGCCGACTGAAGCTCTATGCCCGGATCGAGGCGCGTGATCTCTCGACCGATCCCGTGCTGGCGAGCAAGCTTGACCTGCCGAGCTATCGTGGCGTGCCCGAACGCGTATTCCTACTGCACCTCGCAGCGTTCGATTGGAATTGCCCGCAGCATATCACCCCGCGCTTTACCGAGGCCGAGATCGCCGCGGCATCTGCGCCACTCCACGCCAGACTCGCGGCGCTCGAAGCCGAAAACATCGCGCTGCGTACAGCGCTTGCCGAAAAGGACCTGCCCGCATGAGCACGCTAGAAACTCCACGCCCCCCGCTGCCGCCCTTCACGCGCGAGAGCGCCGTGCTCAAGGTGCGGGCGGCGGAGGATGCCTGGAACAGCCGCGATCCCGAGCGGGTGGCGCTGGCCTATACGACCGACAGCGCGTGGCGAAACCGGGACAGCTTCGTCACGGGGCGACCCGCCATTATCGCCCTGCTGAGCGCCAAATGGTCGCGCGAGCAGGACTATCGCTTGGTCAAGGACCTGTGGGCGTTCACCGACAACCGGATCGCGGTGCGGTTTCAATACGAGTGCCGCATCGCTGGTCAGTGGTATCGGAGCTACGGCAACGAGCAGTGGGAGTTTGCCGAAAACGGACTGATGCGGCGGCGCGAAGCGTCGGTGAACGATCTCGCGATCGCGGAGGGGGAGCGTCGCTTCCTGTGGGATGCCCCCGCACCGCGTCCGCAGGCGTATCCCGGCTTGGCCGGCGTAAACGGATGACCGCGATCCGCATTGCGGCCGTATCGGGCAGCCTGCGGGCAAGTTCGATCAACACGGCATTGCTGCGCACGATCGCATCTGGAGCGCCCGAGGGCGTTACCGTCGAGCTGGTTTCGCTCGGCGCGCTGCCGCTGTTCAACCCGATTTGGAGACGGATCTGCCCGAAGCCGTCAAGGTCTTGCGCGCAACGATTGTTGCCGCGGACGGGGTGATCGTGGCGAGCCCGGAATATGCGCACGAGCGATAGGCTTAATTGCGGTCCTGCGTGCGGCTGACCTCAAAATCACTCTGCGCAATACAGGAATACACCGCTCAAACGGCCACTAGACGCGACAGCGTAAGAGGCCGATGAGGCCAGGCCTCGGATCATCCGATCGAAGGGCTGCGCATGAGATCCTGTTCACCGTGCTGAAGCGCCTGCTTCTCGGTCTCATCGGCGTCATCGTCGTCGGACTCGTCGCGTTCTGCGTCTTCGCGTGGCGCCCAGCGATCGCCGAGATCGCCCCGCCCGCGCCCGGCAGCTTCGCGCCCGCGCTGGTCGCACAGGGCGAAGTTCTGGCCAGCGCCGGCTATTGCTCTGCATGCCATACCGCCAAGCACGGCAAGCCGTTCGCCGGCGGCTATCCGATGGCGACGCAGTTCGGCACGATCTATTCGACCAACATCACGCCCGATCCCGCGACGGGGATCGGTAAATGGTCCGAACCCGCGTTCCGGCGGGCGATGCATGAGGGGGTGTCGCGCAACGGCGCGCATTTGTTGCCGGCGTTTCCCTACGACCATTTCACCAAGCTGACCGACGGCGACGTGGCCGCGCTGTATGCGTATTTCATGACCCGCGCGCCCGTGCGCCAGGAAGCCAGCGACAACACCGTACCCTTCCCGCTCAACATCCGCCTGTTGCAGGCCGGGTGGAAGCTGCTGTTCTTCACCACCGGCCGCTTCCAGCCCCAGCCGACACAAAGCGCCGAATGGAATCGGGGCGCCTATCTTGCCGAGGGCATCAGCCATTGCGGCGCCTGCCACACGCCGCGCGGCGTGCTCGGCGCCGAGATCCGGGATCGCGCTTATGCAGGCGCACCGATCGACGGCTGGATCGCGCCGCCGCTCGACAAGACCAACCCCTCGCCCGTGCCGTGGACGCACGCCGAGCTGGTCGCCTATCTCGGTACCGGCATCAGCCGCTATCATGGCACCGCCGCCGGGCCGATGGGCGCGGTTCCGCGCGGTCTCTCCCACCTCCCCGCTGCAGACGTCGCCGCGATCGCCACCTATTTCGCCAGCCGCAACGGATCGGCGAGCCAAGGCGCGCAGGGCGATGCCGCGATCGTGAAGGCCTTGGTCGCCGACAAGATCGGTTCCGGGCTGACCTACGATCCCGCCGCGCGGCTCTATGCCGGCGCGTGCGCGTCGTGCCACTATAATGGGCGCCAGCTCAACCCGCTGCGCCCCGATCTCGCGCTCAACAGCGCGGTCAACCTCGACGATCCGACCAATCTGATCCGCGTCATCCTCTATGGGGTGAGCGCGCAGGACGGCGCGCCGGGCGTGGTAATGCCGGGCTTCGCGCACGGCTTCACCAACGCCGACGTCGCACGGATCTCCGCCTATCTGCGGGCGACCCGGACGACCAAGCCGGCCTGGGCCGATCTCGAGACAAAAGTCGCCACCATCCGCGCGCAAGGCCAGGGCCAATGACCAGCTTCACCATCAACGGCCGCGCGGTGACCACCGACGTCGAGGACGACACCCCGCTCTTGTGGGTGATCCGCGATCATATCGGGCTGACCGGCACGAAGTTCGGCTGCGGGATCGGGATGTGCGGCGCCTGCACCGTCCATGTCGGCGGCCGCGCGACGCGCTCCTGCATCACCCCGCTCGCGTCGGTCGAGGGCGCCGCCATCACGACGATCGAAGGGCTCGACCCCGCCGCAAATCACCCGCTGCAACAAGCGTGGCGCGCGCTGCAGGTGCCGCAATGCGGCTACTGCCAGTCGGGCCAGATCATGCAGGCGGCGGCGATGCTGCAGGATTTTCCCGCCCCCAGCGACGACGAGATCGACGCGGTGATGACCGGGAGTCTGTGCCGCTGCATGACCTATGTCCGCATCCGCGCGGCGATCAAACAGGCAGCCGCCGAGATGGGAACCAAGGCATGAGCCGCCTCATCACGCGCGCCGAAGCGACGGCGCCGTTCAGCCGGCGTGGCTTCCTCGTGGCGAGCGGCGCGGCGGGGGTCGCATTCGGCTTCTCGCGCGTGCTGGCGGCGATCGATCCGGCGGTGCCGGGCAGCGTACCCGCCTCCGCCACCGGGCCGCAATTCGAACCGACGATCTGGTTCGGGATCGACGCGGCGGGTATCGTCACCGTCAACATCATCCGCGCCGAGATGGGCCAGCACGTCGGCACCGCGCTCGCGCGCATCCTCGCCGACGAGCTCGAAGCGGATTGGGACAAGGTGCGCATCGTCCATGTCGACAGCGATCCGAAATGGGGCCTGATGGTCACCGGCGGCAGCTGGTCGGTGTGGCAGACCTTCCCGGTGTTCAGCCAGGCGGGCGCCGCCGGGCGGATCGCGCTGATCGAAGCCGGCGCCAAGCTGATGGGCGCAAACCCCGCGAACTGCACGGCTAAAGGCGGCGCGGTCCATGCCGGCGGGCGTTCGATGTCGTATGGCGACATCGCCAAAAGCGGCACCGTCGCGCGGCAATTCACCCCCGACGAGCTCAAGGCGCTGCCGATCAAGCCGGTCAAGGAGCGCCGCCTGATCGGGCGCGAGACGCACGGGCTCGACATCGACGCCAAGACCAACGGCACCGCGGTCTACGGCATCGACGCCAAGCTGCCGGGGATGGTCTATGCCCGCCCCAAGCTGCCGCCGACGCGCAACGGATCGAAGGTCGTGTCGGTCGACGACGCCGCGGCCAAGAAGGTCAAAGGCTATCTGCGCTATCTGGTGCTCGACGATCCGTCGGACACCGTGCCCGGCTGGGTGATGGTGATCGCGACCACCTATTATGCCGCGCTCAAGGCGACCGACCTGCTCGACGTCACCTGGACGCCCGGCCCCGGCGCGGACATGAGCGAGCAGACGCTGCAGGACCATGCCCGCGCGCTCGTCGCCAAGGCCGATGGCGGCATTCTGCTCGACATCGCCGACGACGACAGCACGCCGAACTTCACCGCCGCTGCGGCGAGCACGATCGAGCAGATCTACACCACCGCGACCGTGCTCCATTTCCAGCTCGAGCCGCTCAACGCGCTCGCGTTCGAAAAGGACGGCGTGTTCGAAATCCACACCGGCAACCAGTGGCAGAGCCTGATCCTGCCGACGCTCGCCAAGGCGCTCGGCGTGGCCGAGACCAAGGTGGTGCTCCGCAGCTATCTGCTCGGCGGCGGCTTCGGCCGGCGGCTCAACGGCGACTATACGATCCCGGCTGCGCTCGCGACCAAGGCGCTTGGCCGCCCGGTCAAGATGATCATGACGCGCGAGGACGATGCGCGCTTCGATTCGGTGCGCTCGCCCTCGGTGCAGCGGTTGCGGATGCAGTTCGACGGCAGCGGCCAGATCCAGGCAATGGAGCATCACGCCTGCGCCGGCTGGCCGACACAGGTGATCGCCGGGCCGACCTTGCTCGCCAAGACCAAGAAGGGCGGCCAATACGATCCCTTCGCGATCTCGGGTGCGGACCATTGGTATGATGTCGGCCACCAGCAGGTCCGCGCGGTCGCCAACGATCTCGCCAACGCCACCTTCCGCCCGGGCTGGCTGCGCTCGGTGGGACCAGGCTGGACCAACTGGGCGCTCGAGAGCTTCATCGACGAAGCGGCGCACCACACCAAGATTGACCCGGTGGCGTTCCGGTTGAAGCTGCTGACCGGCAAGGGCCGCAACGCCGGCTCCGCGCCCAACGCGGTCGGCGGCGCGCTCCGCCAAGCCGAGGTGGTACGCCGCGTCGCCGAAAAGGCCGGCTGGGGCGCAAAACGTCCCGCCGATACCGGGCTCGGCGTCGCCACCAGCTTCGGGCAGGAACGCGACATGCCGACCTGGGTGGCGTGCGCGGCGCAAATCCATGTCGATCGCGCGACCGGCATCGTCCGCGTGGAGAAGCTGACGCTCGTGGTCGACGCCGGCACGATCGTCGATCCCGACGGCGCGCTGGCGCAGGTGCAGGGCGGCGCGCTGTGGGGCCTGAGCATGGCGCTGCACGAGAGCACCGAATTCGCCGCGGGCCAGGTGAAGGACACCAATCTCAACACCTACACCCCGCTGCGCATCGCCGACGTGCCACAACTCGACATCAGTTTTGTCGAGAGCGAAAACGTGCCCGTCGGGTTGGGCGAGCCCGCCACGACGGTCGTCGGCCCCGCGATCGGCAATGCGATCTACGCCGCGACTGGGATCCGATTGCGCCACATTCCCATCACCCCGGCCGCGGTCCTGGCCGCATTGAAAGCGCGGTAGATGTACGCTCGCGGCGGCTGACAACGCCGCTCACGGGAGCCCTGTATCGCCCGCGATCGTCGGCACTCTGACCTTTTGCCCCGGGCTCCATCGCGTCGCGATGCCGGACGAAAGCTGGAAGCTGGCCGAATGCCTCGACCCGTCGAGCGGTCTCCTTAGGGCCGCTCGCTTGCACGTCCGCACCGTGCAGCCGATAGTCGAGCGTGCCAACCGAAGCGGCCGAGGCAAAACGCCATCGCAAGCGTTCCCGTCGCAACCCGTCTGCCGCTCCGTCGTTGTCGCGCGGCAGACCCCAGGAGATATGCGATGGCCTCGACCCCAGCCAAGACCGATGAGAGCGTTGCCGCAAGGCTGGCAAGAGGTGCCGTAGCGGGCGTGATAGCGGGCGCCGTGGCATCCTTTGCGATGGACCGGTTCCAGGCCGCGGTATCGCCGTTGCTTCCGTCGAGCGGGAGCGATTCCGAGCCCGCGACGGAAAAAGCCGCCGATGCGGTGTCGGAGAGCCTTACGGGGCAAGCCGTCGCCGCCGCGGACAAACCGCTTGCCGGCCAGGCCGTCCACTATGCCGTCGGTATTGCGCTCGGCGCGGCCTATGGCATCGCAGCGGAGTTTCGCCCGTCGGTCACCTCCGGCTATGGGCTGGGGTTTGGGCTCGGCACCGCAACGGTGCTCGACGAAGCCGCCGTTCCCGCGACCGGGCTCGGCAGCGCGCCGTGGAACGCCGGGATCGCAAGCAATGTGTATTCCTACGCCTCGCATATCGTCTTCGGCGGCGTGAGCGAGATCGTACGCCGGCACGTCGCCGGTACGCTGATTCCCCGCCAGGGCGACTGAACGATAGCAACGCAAGGAGCATGACCATGGCTGATTATCGCAAGACCGACGCCGCAATCGCGCGGCTCTCCCCCGAACAATATCGCGTGACGCAAAAAAGCGGCACCGAGCGTCCCGGTACGGGCGAATATCTCCACACCACGGATGCCGGCATCTATGTCGACATCGTTTCGGGGGAGCCGTTGTTCGCGTCCGCCGACGAATACGAATCGCACTGTGGCTGGCCGAGCTTCACCAAGCCGATCGAGCCCGCCAATGTTGCCGAGTTGCGCGATGTTACGCTCGGCATGGTCCGCACAGAAGTCCGTTCCGCCAACGGTGACAGCCACCTGGGACACGTTTTCAATGACGGCCCGCGGGATCGCGGCGGGCTACGCTATTGCATCAACTCGGCATCCTTGCGCTTCGTACCCCGCGCAGCGATGGAAGCTGAGGGCTATGGTGCGTATCTCGATCAAGTCGAGGGTTGAACGCCGCTTCTGCGCCACCGCTTCCTCCGCAGACGGACGCTCAGCGCAGACCCTTTGACAATCGCGTGACCGTGACGTTTCAGGCTCGTAACGAGCATGAGGGGTCCCGTGCTATCAACGGCGGCCGGGAGTTGAGAGCATGACGTATCCAAACGGTTCACGCTGGCGGGCAGGTCTGGTGGTCGGCGTGTCCGCGTTGCTCGTGGCCTGTACGACCAGCTTGCATCCCCAGGCCGGCATGGTGGCGCCCGGCGCCCGCTATGTCGCAATGGGAAGCTCGTTTGCGGCAGGGCCCGGAGTCACGTCATCAGCCGACCAGCCCGCCACGCGTTGCGCCCGTTCGACAGACAATTATGCGCATCTCCTCGCGCGCAAGCTCGGCTTGCAGCTCGACGATGTGAGCTGCAGCGGCGCGACCACGGCGCATATTCTCGGGCCCTGGGACGCGCTGCCGCCGCAGATCGACGCGCTGACCCGCGATACCGGGCTGGTGACGATCACGATCGGCGGCAACGATGTCGGCTATATCGGCGGCCTCGGATCGGCCTCGTGCCGCAGCTTTGCTGCGCCGCCATCCGGAACGCCGGGAGGCCGATGCCCCGCGCCCCCGCAGGTCCTTGAGGCCGACTGGGCAAAGCTCGACACCGCGCTGCGCAGCATTGCGGCCGAGGTGCATCGCCGCGCGCCCATGGCGCGATTGATCTTCGTCGATTATGTCGCGGTATTGCCGCCGGTCGAGACGTGCGCGAGCGTACCGCTGTCCCGCGCCGAGGCCGATACCGGCCGCGCCACGGCGCGACGGCTTGCGGTGCTGACCGCGCGCGTCGCAGCCGAGACTGGATCCGAAGTCCTGAAAGCATCCGACCTGTCGAGCGCCCACACCGCGTGCAGCGCCGAGCCGTGGGTCAATGGCTTCCCCCTGCCCGGCGGACCGAGCTTCGTGCCATATCACCCGAACGCCCGCGGAATGGCCGCGATCGCCGAGGCGCTCGGCCGGCAAATCCAATCGCGGACGACGTGAGGCGCAAGCGCAGACGCCGCGACCAACCGGCGAACCCTGACCGCCGCCCTACCGTTTGAGGAACGCCCCGACGCCTGCGAGCGCAAGCCTATCGGCGGGAACGGCGGTTTCCGTGAAGCTGAGGCGCAACCACCGCGCCGGCCGCGTTGTGCCGAACGCGATCCGCTGCGTCGCCAGCGCATAGGCGATGTTGGGAAGTTCGCCCGCCGCCGCGAGCTCCCAGCGCACGCCGTCGAGGCTCGTCTCGCACCGATAATCGCGCGGCGGCGCCACGCCTTTGGCGATCGTCCGCGACGGCGTTACGCTGATGCCAGCGAGCGCTGCCACCGCACCCATGTCGATCGTCACGCTGGCGGGCCGGCCCGGCGTCGGGGCAGGCACGGTCCAGCGCGTCGCCGCGTCGTCGTCGAGCAGAGCTTCGGCGCCGGGGCCCGAGGCGGTCATGATCCGCCAGCCCGCGCTCGAAAGTGTCGTCGCGTCGTGCGCGCGCACGGGCACGACGGCTGCCGGCTGGACTTGCAGGAACAGCGCGACTTCGCTGATCGCCGGGCAGACCGGCGCCGCGACGATGCGGAGACGGACCCGCCGCGCCGTGATCGGCTGCGGCAACCGGATGATGCGCTGCGGTCCGATCGCCTCCTGCTCGGCGAGCGTCTGCCACGCGCCGTCGACCTCGGCATCGACCGCAAAGCGTGTGACGCGCGCGCCGAGCGGCAGATATTCGCGTAAGCGAATCACGTCGAAGCGCCGCCCCGGCGGAAGATCGAGCGTCAGGCTCGGCGTCGTCACCGCGTCGCCGCTCGACCAATAGCTGTCGCGCCGGCCGTCGAGCACGCGTGCGGCGGCAAAAGCCGGGCCGCGCGTGTCGCTCGCGCTCGCGATCGCGCCCTGTGCGAGGTCGCGCGCATAGGTCGCGGCCTGCGCGGCGCCGAAGGCGCGGAGCACCGCGACGTCGCCATCGGCCAGCCGCCCGCGCCGATCGGGCGGCAGATTGAGGTTGAGGTTGGTGCCGCGCCCGACCGAGGTGTCGTACAGCTCCAGCAACTGCGCGGGCGTCTTGACCTTGGCATCCTCGTCGGCGTGGTAGAACCAGCCGGGGCGGATCGACACGTCGGTCTCGGCCGGCCACCACAAGGCGCCGCCGCGCACCCCGCTATTGCCCTCGGACTGGACGTAGAGGTGGTTCGGCATCGTCGGCCAGCACGGATCGCCCGCGACGCCGTCCTCATTGCCGACCCAGCGCAGGTCGGCGCCGAGCGGATCGAAGGTACACGCCATCGGCTGATACTGATGGACCAGCGCGACCGTTTTGGGCCAGTCGTAATAGGCCGGCGCATCGATCTTGCGGGTCTCGCGCGCGCCACCGTAATAGCCGTCGCCGCCATTGGCGCCGTCGAACCAGAATTCGAACAGCTCGCCATAGCGCGTGCAGAGCTCGACGATCTGCTTGCGGAAATAGTCGACATAGGCGGGCCGGCCGTACTCGGGATGATGCCGGTCCCACGGCGAGAGATACAGGCCAAAGGCGAGCCCCGCGCGCCGCGTCGCCGCCGCCATCTCGCCGACCACGTCGCCCTTGCCCTGCTTGTACGGCGTGTTGCGGATGCAGCGCTCGGTCAGATGCGTCGGCCACAGGCAGAAACCGTCATGGTGCTTGGCGGTGAGGATGATGCCCGTCATGCCGGCCGCCTTCGCCGCCGCGACGATCTGGTCGGGCGAGAAATCGGTCGGGTCGAACAGCGCCGGATCCTCGTCGCCATACCCCCATTCCTTGTCGGTGAAGGTGTTGATCGAGAAATGGACGAAAGCATATTGCCCGCGCGTATGCCAGGCGAACTGCCGCTTCGACGGCGTCGCGCCCCACGGCTGCGGCGGTGCCACCGCACGCTTGGCGAGCGCGGGCACGGCAGTGGCGGCGGCAGTGGCGGCCAGGCCGGAGGCAAGCACGCGGCGGCGCGAAGGACGGATCACGGGCATCTCCAAAATCAGGCAGGGTGGCCGAACGACGGCGGGCGATCGGCGCGCGCTTCGCCGAAGCGCGGATTGGGCGTGGCCGACATGGTGAAGCGCAGCGTGCCGCCCCCCGCCAGCGTGCGATGGTCGATCCAGCTTTTGCTCCACGGCGCGCCGTTCCACGCGACGGCGGCGACGTAGGGCGTATCGGCGCGGTTGCCGGGCGCCTCGATCACCAGCCGTTTGTCGCCGAGCCGCACGTCGGCGCGCTCGAACAGAGGCGAACCGAACACATAGGCCGCCTCGATCGGGTCGACCGGATAGAAACCCAGCGCCGAGAAGACGAACCACGCGCTCATCTGCCCGCAATCGTCATTGCCGATGATGCCGTCGGGGTCGTTGCGGTACATCTCGGTGCAAAGCCGCCGGACCAGCCGCTGCGTCTTCCACGGCTGGCCGACATAGGCATAGAGATAGGCGGCATGCTGGTCGGGCTCGTTGCCATGCGCATATTGCCCGACCAGGCCGGAAATGTCGGGCGGGGCGTTGGCGGGCAAGGTCGACGGCGCCGAGAAGAGCGCGTCGAGCTTCGCCGCGAACGCAGCATCGCCGCCGCCGTGCGCGATCCGGCCATAGATGTCGTGCTGGTTGAGAAAGGTCGCCTGCCAGCCATTGGCCTCGGTATAGTCGCGATATTGGCTCGTGTGGCCGAGCTGGATCGGATCGTAGGGCGACCACCAGCTGCCATCGGCAAAGCGCGGCCGGGCAAAGCCGGTGCCGGTGTCGATGACGTTCTTCCAGTTGCCCGAGCGTCGCAACAGCCGATCGGCGGCTTCGCTTGCCCCGGCCGCGCGCGCGATGTGCGACGACGCCCAGTCGTCATAGGCATATTCCTGCGTACGGCTGACGCTTTCGTCGACCCCGTCGGCGGGCACATAGCCGAGCCGGTCGTACAGCTCGCGGCCGCGGCTGTTGTTGCGGTCGGGCGCGGTGAAGTCGAAGCTGCGCTTGGCGATCGCCGGCCAGGCCGCGGCATAGTCGGCGGGCACGCCCTTGGCCTGCGCCTCGGCGAGCGGGACGACGCCGTGCCAGCCGATCATCGTCCCCGTCTCCTTGCCCTGCAACGGCCAGACCAGCGGGCCATAGCGCGATTGCGTGGTCTGGCGGATCAGATCGTCGATCAGGCTTTTGGTGCGCGCCGGATCGATCAGCGTGAGCAGCGGATGCAGCGCGCGATACGTGTCCCACAGCGACCAGCTGCTATAGGCCGCACCGCCGGCGGGCACGGTGTGGACGTGCCCGTCGAGCCCGGCATAGCGCCCGTCGATATCGGAGAAGAGCGTCGGCGCGAGCTGCGCGTGATACAGCGCGGTCGCCAGGATCGCGCGCTGGTCGGCGCTGCCACCGGTGACGCGCACCGCATCGAGCGCCTTCGCCCACTTTGCGCGGGCTGCGTGGACGACGGCGTCGAAATTCCAGTCCCTGGCCTCGCTGGCCAGGTTCGCCCGCGCGCCGGCGACGTCGACGCCCGAAATCGCGCAGCGCAGCACGATCGGCGTGGCGCCGGCATCGTCCCAGTGCAGCACCATCTTCAGCCGTTTGCCCGCGACCTGCCGCGTGCCAGCGGGCTGCGCGACATCGCTATCGCCGAAGAAACTGACCCGGTCGGGCCGGCGCGAGGCTTGCAGCGCAAAGTGGATGCGCCGCCCCTTGGCCCAGCGGAACACCCGGCGCCCGCCGGTAATCGTGCCGTCGCCGTCGATCGCTACGCTGACCTCGTCGATGAGTGGCGCCGCGCCGGGCGCATCGCCGATGAGGTGCGACAGGTCGAGCAGGACGTGCCCTGCCCCATTGGGAAAGGTATAGCGGTGCCAGCCGGTGCGCTCGGTCACCGTCAGCTCGGCCCGCACGCCCGATTCGAGCGCGACACGGTAGAGGCCGGGCTCCGCCCGCTCGTCCGAAAAGCGTTGGCGATAGCCCGCGTCGGGGTCGGACAACGGCCCCGGCTCGAGCTGCACCAGCCCCGTCCCCGGCATCAGCATAACGTCGAGCATGTCACCGATCCCGGTGCCCGACAGATGGGTATGGCTGAACCCCATGATCGAGCCGTCGCCATGGTGATAGCCCGAGCAGGTCGCCCAGCGCTCGACATCGGTATCGGGGCCGAGCTGGACCATGCCGAACGGCAGCGTCGGGCCGGGATAGGTATGCCCGTCGCCGCCAGTGCCGATCAGCAGATTGGGTGCATCGCTTAGCGTGCGTGCCGCGCCGCGCCCAGGCAGCGTGCTCGCGAGCAGCGCCAGCGCGGAGCTGCCGAGCAGGGTCCGTCGGTCGATCGTCATAGCGGCTGCCCCAGCAACGCGGGTCGGGACGTCGCGAGCCGCACGATCAGCTCGCCGAACAGCCCGTTGGCCCAGGCGAACCAGCGCCGCGTGAAGCGCGCGGGATCGTCCTGGTCGAAGCTTTCGTGGATGAAGCCGGTGCCGGCGTCGCTGTCGCGCAACGTCTTGAGGCAGCGCCGGATGACCGCCGGATCGTCACTCGACAGCGCGCGGACGATCAGCGACATCGGCCAGATCTGGCGCAGGCCGACATGCGGACCGCCGATCCCCTCGCCGGCCGCGCCGCGGAAGAAATAGGGGTTGGCGTCGCTCCACGCCGCATCGCGCGTCCGCCGCCACAGCGGATCGCGCAGCGCAGCGCAGCCGAGATAGGCGAGCCCCGACAGCGACGGGACATTGGCATCATCCATGAACAGCGCGTTGCCGAAGCCATCGACTTCATACGCCCAGACCTCGCGCCCGTCGCGCAGCCGCATCCGGCCATAGGCTCGCAGCGCATGCTCGACTTCGTCCGCCAGCGCACGCGCATCGGCGGCGAGCTTTGCGTCCTGACGCGCGCCGGTTGCCACCGTCGCCAGCTCGCGCAAGGCGGTGACGGCGAACAGGTTGGACGGGATCAGGAACGGATAGACACAGGCATCGTCCGAGGGCCGGAACGCGCTGTGGATCAACCCTACGGCACGCGACGGATTGCCCCATCCCTCGAGCGGCACCGTCTCGATATTGCGATCCGAGGCGCGCAGGAAGCGGTAGGGTCCCGGCCCGTCCTTGCGCTGCTGCGCGCGGAAGGTGGCGACGCTCAACCGGGCAGCGGCGGCCCACTGCGCGTCGAACGGCGCCGGATCATTCGTCGCCTGCCAATAGCCGTGCGCGAGCCGCATCGGGTAGCAGAGCGAGTCTATCTCCCATTTGCGCTCGGCGACGCCCGGCTTCATTTCGGTGCGATCGTGCAGCGCCCAGTCGAGATCGGTCTTCGCGGCAGGATCCTCGAGGAAGGCATTGGCATAGGGGTCGATCAGGATCGACCGCGCCTGCCGCGCGATCAGCCCGCGGAACAGCGTGGCGAGCGCGGGGTCGCCGCGCACGAGATGCAGATAGGGCGTCAACTGCGCCGAGGAATCGCGCAGCCACATACACGGAATATCGCCGGTGATGACGAACGCGTCGGGTGCGCCGTCGACCACGCCCATCCGCACCGTCGTGTCGAGCGTGTTGGGATAGCAATTGGCGAACATCCAGCGCAGCTTGGGGTCGGCGATCAGCGCGCCGACGCGCACGATCTCGCGCTCGACCGCCGGGCTGACGAACGATCTCGCGGCAGCGGCCGGACGCAGGCTCGCGAAAGCCGGCGCGGCGCGGGCGGGCGCCGCCGCCGCCAGCGCGACGCCGCCCAAGCCCACGCCCAGCGCATCGCGGCGAGTGAGCGTCACTTCGGCAAGACCTGGCGCGTGCCGGTGATCGCGAGATCGACCCACACACCGGCAGCGTCGCCCGGCTGGCCGCCACCGAGGAACAGCCGATACGCGCCCGGCTCGACCGCGCGCGTCCCGTCGCGCGCGACCAGGCTGAGGCGACGCGGATCGAGCGTGAAGCTGGCCTCGCCGTGCTTGCCGGGTGCGAGCGCGAGGCGGCTGAAGCCGACGAGTTGGCGCTGCAGCACCGGCGTGGTCAGTCCGCCCCCTGCCCCGGCCGGCGGGACGAGATAGGCCTGCACCACGTCCTCGCCCGCCCGCGCCCCGACGTTGCGGACGCGGACGCGGATCGACGCGCTCTGCCCGGCGACGACGCTGACGCGGGCGACCGGCGCGGCATAGGCGAAACGCGTGTAGCTCAGGCCGTGGCCGAAGCCCCACAGCGGCGTTCCGGTGAAATAGCGATAGGTGCGCTCCTTCATCCCGTAATCGACGAACGCCGGCAGGTCGTTGGTGCTGGCGTAGAAGGTCACCGGCAGCCGCCCCGAAGGATTGTTGCGCCCGGCGAGCGTCTCGGCGATCGCGGTGCCGCCCGCTTCGCCGGGATACCAGGCGGCGAGGATCGCATCGGCGGCCTGCGGGTCGAGCGCGACCGCGCTGCCGCTGGTCAGGACGATCACGAGCGGCTTGCCCGTCGCCTTGAGCGCGTCGAGCAAGCGGCGCTGCGCGAACGGCAGCGCGATGTCGGTGCGATCGCCGCCGACGAAGCCCGGCACGCTGACCGACAGTGCTTCGCCTTCGAGATCGGGCGACAGGCCGACCACCGCCACCACCACGTCGGCGTCCTTCGCCGCGGCCACCGCCTCGCCGCGCAACGCGTCGGCCGGTGGCTCCCACAGCAAGCGGATCCCTTCATCCTCGCTGCTGTGATCGAGCTCGAGCTTGAACGACAGCGAGCGGCCGTCGCTGTTCAGCGGGATTTCGATCCGCCCCTTCGCCACCGCGCCCGTCGCGAGCGGACGTCCGTCGATCCACAGCCGCACGGCATCGTGCGCCTTGCAATATTTCCAGCAGGCGGGAACGTCGACGACGAGCCGGTACGCCCCCGGCCCCGGCGGGACGAGCTCGCCCGACCAGCGCGCGCTCCACGTCGCACCGAGCCCCGCGACGGGCGCGGCGCGATTGAAGTCGAGATCGATCCGCCGTTCGTGCCGCGTCACCAGCGGCGCGCCGGTGAGATCGTGCGTCGCGAAATACTCTGCACGCAGGCCGGCGGCCCCGTCCGCCCGAAGCGCCGTCTCGGGCACCGGCACCGGCGCGCCATCGGCGAGCACCGACCCCTGGGCGTAGCGCACATTCCCCGCACCGAACGCGCGGCGGATGCCGTCGAGCGGGGTAACCGGCGCCACCGCGGTACCGTGGTAATTGCCCTGCAACACGCCGAGATCATCGGCATCGGCGCCGATCACCGCGATCCGCACCCCCGGTTTGAGCGGGAGGCGGTCGCCACGATTTTGCAGCAGCACGATCGACTTGCGCGCCGCCTCGAGCGCAGTCGCCTGATGCGCGGGGGTCGCGACCTGATCGGGCGCGATCCGCGACCACGGGCTGGTCGCGCCATAAGCGATACCGAGCGCGCGCCGTGCCGCCTGGGTACGCGCCAGCGCGGTGTCGATCTCGCTTTCGCTAACCAGCCCGCGCCGCAGCGCCGCCGGCAGCGCGGCATAGGTCGTGCCGCAATTGAGGTCGGTCCCGCCCCTGAGCGACGCCGCCGCGGCACCCGCCGCATCGAGCCGGTAATGGTGGAACAGCTGGACGTTGCCGACCGCATCGCAGTCCGACACGGTGAAGCCGGTAAACCCCCAGTCGTGCCGCAACCGCTCGACCAGCAGCGGAGCGCTGGCGCAGGCCGGAACGCCGTGGATCGCATTGTACGCACACATCAGCGACCCCGCCTTGCCCTCGGTGATCGCCGCGCGGAACGCGGGGAGATAGGTCGCCTCGAGATCCTGCGGCGAGGGATCGACGTCGAAGCCGTCGCGCCCCGCCTCGGGGCCGCTGTGGACCGCGAAATGCTTCGGCGTGGCGATCACCTTGGGATGCGCCGGATCGGGCCCTTGCAGGCCGGTGACGAAGGCGACACCGAGCCGCCCGGTCAGATACGGGTCCTCTCCGTAAGTCTCCTGCCCCCGCCCCCAGCGCGGATCGCGGAAGATGTTGATGTTGGGCGACCAGATCGTCAGCCCCTCGTAGATCCGCCGCTCGGCATCGACCGGTCGTGCGTTGAACTTGGCGCGCGCCTCGGTCGCGACGACGTCGCCGATGCGCTTGACGAGCGGCGCGTCCCACGTCGCCGCCATGCCGATCGCCTGCGGGAAGACGGTCGCATAGCCATCGCGCGCCAGGCCGTGCAGCCCTTCGCTCCACCAGTCATAGGCCGGCAGCCCGGCCTTCGAATCGGCGGGCGCGCTGCTTTGCAGCTGCGCCGCCTTCTCCTCGGGCGTCATCGCCGCGGGGTCCAATTGCGCGGCCTGTGCCGCGAGCAACATCCAGATCATCGGCGCGACCCCAAGGAGCGCAGCGTCAGCGCCCGCGCCAACGCGGCCGGCGAGGCCGTCGACGCGACGCTGACGGTGCGGCTTTCGCCGGGCAGCAGGTCGAACCCGTCGTCGGACGGCTGCGCGCCCACTGCGCCGAAATCGAGCATCACCGCACGGGCGAGCGCCGTCGCGGTGACGGTCACCTCGCGGCGATGCCAGGTCGCGCGCAATCCGGGATCGGGATAGGCCATGTCCCTGGGCACCCCGAGCTCGACGATCGCGCGGCTGACCGGGGCATCGCCGACCAGCAATTCGGCCACCGCATAGCTCGTTTTGGCGTCGGCCCCGGCAAACAGCGCGGCATCGTCGATCCGCGCCGCCTCGGTGGCGGAGAGCGGCGGCAGCGTGACGGCAGCGCCGTGCTCAGCGAGCAGCCGGCCGGCCATGTCGAACGCCCGGATGCGCCAGCGAGCGGGCGTCGGCGCGGTCGCGTCGGACACGAGGGCAAGCCGGGTCGCCCCGCCAACATGTTCGGCGACGATCACCTGCGGCGCGAAGAAGCGGCGCGCGGCATAATGGAGCAGCTTCCAGCGGCCGGCATGATCGATGCTCGACCAGGAAATTGCCGGCCAGACATCGTTGAGCTGCCAGTAGAGCGAGCCCATCGTCACCGGGCGGCACGCGCGGTGATGCAGCGCCGCCAGCGCGATCGCCTCGGCCTGGTTGACCTGGCTCAAATAGACGAAATCGCCGAGATCCCTGGGCTCGCCGAGCCGGTCGTGGATGTAGAGCCGCAGCCGCGCATTGCCCTCGCCCGCCAGGAACTTCTGGTGCGCCTTCAGCACCGGACTGTCCGGGGTCAGCGCGCCCGGCCCGGCGAAGTCGCGGATCGTCGCCATGTCAGGCATCGCCTGGAAGCCATATTCCGACATGAAGCGCGGGCACGCATCGAGATAGCGCTCGACCGGTTTCGAGCCCGACCAGACGTCCCAGAAATGGCGGTCGCCCGAATCATCGGTATCGACCGGTCCCTCATAGTCAGTCGACGGCGAGCCCGGCCAATAGGGCGTGCCCGGCGATCGCGTCAGCACCGCGTCGCGCAGCACGCGATCGAACAACACCGCCATCCCCGCGCCGACGCGCTCCTGCTCGTCGGGCCCGACGGCGCGCTTATAGGCCTTGCGGTCGGACCAATTTTCCCAGCCCGACAGCACTTCATTGCCGCCCGCCCACAGGACGATCGAGGGGTGATTGGCGAGCCGTTCGACCTGCTGTTCCGCCTCGATGCGGACATTGGCGCGAAACGCAGCGTCGGGCGGCGTGACCGCCCCGCCGAACATGAAGTCCTGCCACACCATCAGCCCGAGCTCGTCGGCCATGTCGTAAAAGGCGTCGTCGAGATAATAGCCACCGCCCCAGACGCGCAGCATGTTCATGTTGGCGTCGCGTGCGGCGAGCAGCAGCGGGCGCATCGTTTCCGTGGTGGTCCGCTTCGGCAAGCTGTCGAACGGGATCAGGTTGGCACCCTTGGCGAAGATCGGCGTGCCGTTGACGCGGAAGCCCATCGCGCCGCCATCGCGGATCAGCTGGACCGTGCGCAGGCCGATCCGCCGTTCGGCCGTGTCGGTCGCAGCGCCATCCTGCTCGAGCGTCGCCGCCACCCGGTAGAGCGGCTGCTTGCCGTAGCCGACCGGCTGCCAGCGCTGCGGCTGCGCGACGGTGAGCGGCAACGTCACCGCATTGTCCCCCGCCGCCAGCGTGACGCGCTGCGTCACCGTCTGATGCGAACCGTCGGGCGCGGTCAGCACCACGCGCAGCGTCGCCACTCCGGCACGATCCGCCTGCACCGTCGCGCGCGCCGACAACCGCGCCTCGGCATCGTTCAGCGCATCCTGGTCGACGCGCAGCGTGTCGATCCGCGCGCTGTCCCACGCCTCGAGCCGAACCGGGCGCCACGGCCCGATCGCGATGATCCGCGGACCCCAGTCCCACCCGTACTGGTATTTCGGCTTGCGGATATAAGGCGACGTCTGGCGCCCGCCGGGATCATCGCCGAACGCCGAGTCATACTCGCCCGGCAGCGACCGCTTCGCCGCCAGCACGACTGGCGCGAGCACGCGGATCGGCGCGGCGATGGTGATCAGGATCGTGTTCGCGCCGGGCTTAAGGTAGCGCTTGGCGTCGATCCGCCAGCGACGATGCGCATTGTCGGCGCTGAGCACGGCCTGCCCATTGATCGTCACGGTCGCGAAGGTGTCGAGCCCGTCGAACACCAGATCGAGATGATCGCGCGCCAGCAGCGCCGGCGTCGCGACGAGGGTATGGCGATACTGCCAGTCGGTCTGCCCGACCCATTGGATCGCGGCTTCATTCGTCGCGAGGAACGGATCGGGCACGCGGTGCTGCGCGATCAGATCCTGCTGGATGCTGCCGGGCACCTGCACCGCAAACCAACGCGCCTCGCGCCGGTGCGCGGCGACCGCGTCGGTATCGCCGGGGGCGATCCGTGCCTGCCATCCGCTGTCGAGCGTGATCGCCTGCCGCGGTGCCGCGCCGACGAAGCTCGCGCTCGACAGCAACGCCGCCAGCGCAACCCCGCGGAGGACCGCGCGCATCAGCGGGCTTCCTTCAGCTGGACGTCGGCCACCGCATAATAGGGTTCGGCGACCGGCGAGGTGAACTGGAAGCACAGGTCGCGATCCCCCGCCATCGCAGGCAGCGCGCCCGAGAAGGTCAGCAGCGTCGGCGCGGTCGCCGGATAGGGCAAGGGGAAGCTCGCCGCCACCACCGGTGCGGGCGCATCCTTGTCGGGCGGCCCCTTGCGCCCGGCCTGGCAGCCGGCGAGCACGACGAGCTCGCCATGCGCGGTCACGTTGTAATGCTCGCGCACTGCCGAAGCTTCGTGCGCCAGCCCGTAATGCCGCGCGAGCCGCGCGACTTGCACCGTAAAGCCCTTCGCCACGTCGAGCGGGGCGGCGGGATAGGCGCTGCACGTGTCGAACAGGTTGATGTTGAACACCGGCGCATTGCCCTGCGCCTCCGACGTCAACGGCACGCGCAAGCCGAGCGCGCCGCGCGGGCACGCCACCAGATCGGACGCCGCGCGATGGAGCAGCGCCGCACGGTCGGTCGCGAACGCCCGCGCGCCGGCGATCGCGACGCCGTCGTCGCCGAACGCCGCCGCGCGGATCGTCGCGCCGGACGCGAGCGCCAGCGGTGCGGCATAGGCGGGCGACCGGGCGCCCGGCGCGCTGCCGTCGAGCGTGTAGCGGATCGTGCCGGCGGGCACCTGCGTCGCCAGCGCGACGTTCAGCTTGCCGCTCCGCAGCGCATCGCCGCGCGTCCCCTGCACGCGATAGGTCACGGCAAAGGCGCTGTCGGCGACCTCGATCCCGCCCTGCCGCCAGCGCAGCACCTGCGGCCGCAGCCGCGCGACGAAGCCGGGAAAATCGCGCGGCGCGGTCGACCAGGTCGTCTCGGCGAGCGCGGCGGCGCGCGGGAAGACGGCGTGCTGCACCTGATACGGCGTGACGAGATATTCGCTCCACGCATTGCCCTGCGCGCCGAGCACGTGCTTGGCCTTGGCGGCATCGATCCCGGCGGGCA
This sequence comes from Sphingomonas glacialis, assembly GCF_014653575.1. Classification (GTDB taxonomy): domain Bacteria; phylum Pseudomonadota; class Alphaproteobacteria; order Sphingomonadales; family Sphingomonadaceae; genus Sphingomonas; species Sphingomonas glacialis. The sequence goes on from NZ_BNAQ01000001.1 coordinate 888,191, forward strand.
TCGGCTCATAGGCGTAGACATCGGCGAGCGTCTGGATCGACAGGCGCCCGGGCGGCTCGTCGGCCTGATCGCTTTGCAGGCTGTCGAAATACAGCGTCGGCGCGGGCGTCAGCACCACGTCATGCCCCTGGTTGGCGGCATCGACCGCGCCCTTCTCGCCGCGCCACGACATCACCGAGGCGGACGGCGGCAGGCCGCCTTCGAGGATCTCGTCCCAGCCGATCAGCCGCCGCCCCTTGCTCGCGAGATAGCGACCGAACGTGTCGATCATCCAGCTCTGCAGCGCATTCTCGTCCTTGAGACCGAGCGTCTTCATTTGCGCCTGGACGCGCGGCGAGCGCTGCCACTGATCCTTGACCGCTTCGTCGCCACCGAGATGGACGAAGCTGCCGGGGAAGACGGCGATCAGTTCGTCGAGCACATTCTCGACAAAGGCCACGCCCTTGGGGCCGGGATCGAACAGATACGGATTGACGCCCCAATCGTGGCTCACCACCGGCCGGTCGCCGAGCACGCCCATTTCGGGATAGGCGGCGACCAAAGCCTGCGCATGGCCCGGCAAGTCGATCTCGGGAACGATCGTGATGCTGCGATCGGCGGCGTAGCGCACCAGCGCGCGCAGTTCGTCCTGGGTGTAGAAACCGCCGACGCGCGTCGTCGGCGCCGGGCCGCCGGTGCTGGGCCCCTTCCGCCACGCGCCAATCTCGGTCAGCTTGGGATAGCGCTTGACCTCGAAGCGCCAACCCTGGTCGTCGGTGAGATGCAAATGGAGCGTGTTGAGCTTCACCGCCGCCATCTGGTCGACGATCCGGTAGAGCGACGGCAGCGGCTGAAAATGTCGCGCGGGATCGATCATCAACCCGCGCCAGGCAAAGCGCGGCGCATCGCGAATGTCGAGCAGCGGCACCGCGACCGCACCGCCGCGCGCGCCATCGGGGCTGAGCAATTGCGCCAGCGTCATCGCGCCATAGACCAGCCCGGCATGCGTCGCCGCGGCAATGCGGATGCCGTGCGCATCAACCGTGAGCCGATAACCCTCCGCGCCGACCACCGCCGGATCGCGCTCGAAGCGGATCGGCGCGGCGTCGCGCGTCAGGCGCAGCGCGAGGCCGCGTGTGCCGGCGACCTGCGCGACCAGCAATTGCGCCGCGCCTTCGGCATCCGCGTCGCCCGCCGGAACACTGATCCCCGCCCCAGCAGCCACGATGAAACTGCCAGCGCCGCGAACGATGCTGGCGGGCATGGGAAGCAGCGGCAACGTCGCTTGCTGGGCGGCGAGCAGCGCCGGGGTGACGGCTGCCGCCGCGGCGGCGAGACGAGCGATCCGTCGCATGGCGCGCTGGCTCTTGCTGCGCGTCCCGTTCGTCATCGACCGTCCCCCATTGCGACGCGACAGCGCGTGCTCTTGCGATGAAGTGTAACCAATATAAGTCCACTTGCAAGCGCGACAAAGCAGCCGAAGTGGCTCCTTTTGCGCAATCGCAGCATTGCACGCGCCCTGAGCAAGAATACCAATCTGGATTCCGACCAAACCCGATTGCTCACCAGCCATCGACGCATTAGGCTCGCCGCCATGTCTGCGTCGCGGCCCGCGACGCAGGCGGGGGCCGGTACGGGGCAAGAGGGACGGACTTTGGAATTTTCGCAACAGATCGGCCATTTCCGCAAGGGCAACCCGGCGCCGCTCTACATCCAGCTGCAGCACCTTATCCGTGAAGCGATCGGCCAGGATCTGCTCGCGCAAGGCGACGCGATCCCCGCCGAGCGCGACCTTGCGACCGAATATGCCATTTCGCGCATCACCGTACGCAAGGCGATCGGCGGGTTGGTCGAAGAGGGTCTGCTCACGCGCCGACGTGGTGCGGGCACCTTCGTCACCGGCCGCGTCGAGAAGAACTTTTCGAAACTGTCGTCTTTCTCCGAGGATATGGCAGCGCGCGGCAAGACCGCCTCGACCCATTGGATCAGCCGCGCCGCCGGTACCGTCGATCCCGAGGAAGCGATGTCGCTCGGGCTCTCGCCCGGCACGCCGGTCTATCGTTTCCACCGCATCCGGCTTGCCGACGATCAGCCGATGGCGCTCGAATTCTCGACCATCGCCGGCTATTGCCTGCCCAATCTCGGCGCGGTCGAGGACTCGCTCTACACCGCGCTGGAAAAGGCCGGCAGCCGCCCGGTGCGCGCGCTGCAGCGCTTGCGCGCCGTCCCGTTCGGCACGGAGCATGCGCGGATGCTTGGCGTCGACCCAGGGCAACCCGGGCTTCTGATCGAGCGCCGCGGGTTCCTCAAGGACGGCCGCGCCGCCGAATTCACCCGCTCTTACTATCGCGGCGACGCCTATGATTTCGTCGCCGAACTGTCCGACCTTTAGCCGGGTTCGCGAGCCGAATTTCCCTCCCCGGAGTATTGCCATGAACCGTCGCCAGCTTCTGCTCGCCAGCGCGGGCCTGAGTGCCTTGCGCGCCGTTCCCGGCGTGGCAGCTGCCGCCGTGCCGAAACAGACCGACGGTTTCCCGATGCCGCAACCCGAAACGCAGCTGCCACCCCGGCTGCCGCAACAGGATCCGGCGCGCATGCTGCTCGACCTCGGTTGGCGGTTCCACGGAGGCGACATTCCCGCGCCGGCGCCCGCCAGCCATAACGACACCTATCTCTCGGCGATGGCGGGCAACGCGATCGGCGCGGCGGCGGTGCTGTATGACGATAGCGATTGGGCCGCGGTGCGCTTGCCGCATGATTGGGCGGCAGCGCAGCCATACGTGCACAGCGCGAACGTCTCGCAAGGCTATCGCCCTCGCGGGATTGGCTGGTATCGCCGCACGCTGCTGCTCGACCCCGCGGATCGCGGCAAGACGATCGAGCTGCAGTTCGACGGAATCGCGACAAATGCCACGATCTGGGTCAATGGCAGCGTCGTCGCGCATAGCTGGTCAGGCTATGCCAGCATCCATGCCGACATCACGCCGTTCGCGACCTATGGCGACGAGCCCAATGTCATCGCGATCCGCGTCGATGCGAGCGCGTGGGAAGGCTGGTGGTATGAAGGCGCCGGGCTCTATCGCCACGCCTGGCTGGTGCGCCGCGCGCCGGTCGCGATCGTCAGCGACGGTGTGCATTGCGATCCGCGCCGCGATGCCGCAGGGCGCTGGCACGTTCCCGTCGTGGCGACGCTCGGCAATATCGAGCGCGCAGCCGCGGCGGTAACGATCGAGGCCGCGCTGCTCGACCCCGATGGCCGCGAAGTGACGCACGCAAGCGTCGCCGTGAGCGTGCCGGTGCTCGACCAGGTCGATGCAGCGCTGACGCTCGACGTCGGCGATCCAAAACTGTGGTCGGTCGAGACGCCGACGCTGTACACCGTCCGCGTACGCGTGCTGCGCGAGGGCACCGTGGTCGATCTGCGGCAAATCCCGATCGGCTTCCGCACGATTCGTTTCGATGCCGCGCAGGGCTTTTTCCTCAATGATCGCGCGGTGAAGATCAAAGGCGTGTGCATCCATCAGGATCACGCTGGCGTCGGCACCGCCATGCCCGATGCCCTGCTCTACTGGCGGCTGCAACGGCTGAAGGCGATGGGCTGCAATGCGGTGCGCATGTCGTCCAATGCGCCGACCGCCGAACTGCTCGACTATTGCGACCGGATCGGGATGCTCGTGATGAACGAGAACCGCCACTTCAACTCGTCACCCGATTACAAGGCGCAGCTCGAATGGCTCGTCCGGCGCGATCGCAACCACCCCAGCATCATCATCTGGACGCTGTGGAACGAGGAACCGCTCAAATCGACACCGCAGGGCGTCGAAATGACGCGGCGGATGGTTGCGACGCTCAAACGGCTCGACTCTGCGCGGCCGGTGACGGTCGCAATGAACGGCGCGTTCAACGATCCGGTCAACACCTCGACCGAAGTCGATGTCACCGGGTTCAATTATTATCAGGACCAATATGACGTCTACCATCGGCTGGTCCCGACCAAGCCGATCATCAGCACCGAAGACACCAGCGCCTATCAGACGCGCGGCGCGTTCGAGAGCGACCCGAAGGCGCATGTCGCGACGTCCTATGACCGCGAGGCGGCAGGCTGGGGCGCACCGCATGGGCCGAGCTGGAAGATGATCGCCGATCGCCCGTTCGTCGCGGGCGGGTTCGTCTGGACCGGCTTCGATTATCATGGCGAACCGACGCCCTATGACTGGCCTACCACGTCGAGCGTGTTCGGCATCCTCGATTTGTGCGGCTTCCCCAAGACCGCCTTCGGCTTGCGCAGCGCGCAATGGATCGACGATGCGCCCGTCGTCAGCCTCGCCCCGCATTGGACCTGGCCGGGGCGTGAGGGGCAGAGCATCGATGTCGTGGTGATGAGCAATGCCGAACGGGTGACGCTCAGCCTCAACGGGCGCGATCTCGGCACGCAGCCGGTCGACCGCTTCCTCGGCAATAGCTGGAAAATGCCCTATGCCCCCGGCCGGATCGACGTCGTCGCGCGGCGCAGCGGGCGGATCGTCGCACGGGCTGCGCACGAGACCGCCGGGCCGCCGGTGGCATTGCGCCTGACGCCTGCGCGCAACGTGATGGCAGGCGATGGCGAGGATGTGCAGCCGATTACGGTCGATGCGATCGACGCGCACGGGCGCCATGTGCCGACCACCAATCTGCCGGTCGATTTCACGGTGCAGGGTGCAGCGATCATCGGGCTCGGCAATGGCGACCCCAACTGCCACGAGCCCGAGCAGTCCGCCGCGCATGCCGGCGCACGGTCGCTGTTCAACGGCTTGGCGCAGCTGATCGTCCGCGCCGATGTCGGGCGCGGACGGGTGCTGATCGAGGCGCGCGCCGGCGGCCTGAAGCCCGCGCGGCTGTCGATCGACCGCTTGGCCATCGCGCCGCCGCCGCAAGTTGCGGTGACGGTAAGCGCGCAGCGGATTGCGCAGTGGCGGCGCTCGATGCGCTTCGCCGAGCGCCCCTCGCCCGATCTGGCGCCGGCCGATGGCGACAATAACAGCTGGGCATTCGTCCGCGCCGGAACGCCATCCCCGCCTGACGCGGCCGGCGGCTGGCAGCTCTATCGCGCGTCCGTCGAGCCATGGCGCGCGGTGGCGGCTGGCGGCGGCACGCTGCGCTTCGCGTCGGTCGCGGGGCGCGCCGAGCTGTGGATCGACGGGCAGCGCGTCGCCGACAAGGGCCCGGGAACCGCTGCGCTAACGGGCCGGATGCCCGCTGGCGCGGGGCGTCGCCGCATCGTGCTGCTGGTTCAGGCCGAACGCGACACCGCGTCGGGGCTGCTCGGCCCGGTGACGCTGGCCGCCGACTAGGTCAGCCGACCACCAGCGCGGCCAGCGCGGTCTCATTGCCAAGCAGATGCACGAGCCCCGGCGCCGGTCGCGCGATCCCGTGCGGCCCAAGCGCGGCAAGCGTCGCCGCATCGGCCGCGGCGTCGTTGCGGAGCGCGATCCGCAACCGGCCATGATGCCGTGAACTGCCCGCGATATTGCCCGAACCGCCCAGCGCCGCGATCAGCCGGTCCGACAGCACCAGCGGGGCCGTCTCGTCCGCCACCGGCGTCGCCGCCGCGACGTCGCCCATTGCCAGCGCGTCGCGGATCTCGACCGCCACCAGGTCGGCGATCGGGCCCAGCACGACTTGCAGTGCGGTGGCAGAGGGACGGATCACCCCACGCGCACCGAGCGCCTTCAACGCCGCCTCGTCGACCGCGGCCTGATCGCGCACCACCAGCCGCAGGCGCGTCGTGCAAGCGCTGACCGTGGTGAGGTTCGCGCTGCCACCAAGCGCTTGCGCAAACGCGCGTCCGCGCCCGCCTGCCGCGACCGGCGGCGCGCTCGTCGGCGTACCGAGCAGCGGCTCGCGACCCGGCGTCGGCAAGTCGAAGCGCCGGATGAAGAAGCGGAACAGCCCGTAATAGAGCAGGAAATACACCGCCCCGACCGGCAACAGCAGCAGCGGCCGCGTCGCCTTGCCGTAATTGAGGACATAATCGAGCAGCCCGGCCGAGAAACCGAAGCCGAGCTTCACGCCGAGCAGATCCATCACCGCCATCGACAGGCCGGTCAGCAGCGCGTGGATCACATACAGCAATGGCGCGAGGAACATGAAGCTGAACTCGATCGGCTCGGTCACCCCGGTCAGCGCCGAGGTCAACGCCAGGCTGAACAGCATGCCCCCAACGGCCTTGCGCCGGTCGGGCGCGGCGGCGTGATACATGGCGAGGCACGCCGCGGGCAGGCCGAACATCATCACCGGGAAGAACCCCGCCATGAAGCTACCCGCGCTCGGATCGCCGGCGAAGAAACGCCGCAAATCGCCGGTCGTGCCGTGCCAGTCGCCGACGACGAACCAGGCGACGTTGTTGAGGACGTGATGCAGCCCGGTCACCAGCAGCAGCCGGTTGAGCACGCCGAACGCGAACACGCCGGGCGCCCCGGCGCTGGTCGCGGCAAAGCTCAGCGCGTCGATCCCGCCGCTGATCGTCTGAAAGCCGAAGCCGACCACCATCGCCAGCAGCAACCCGGCCAGCCCCGCCACGATCGGCACGAAACGGCGCCCACCGAAGAAAGCGAGATATTCTGGCAGCTTGATCGTCGCGAACCGATTGTAGAACAGGCCCCCCACCAGCCCCGAGAGAATGCCGATCGGAACGTCGAGCCGCGCCATCACCTTGGCCTTCCACGCCGTGACCGCGAGATCGATCGACGCACCGGTGAACCCGGCGGCGGCCTCTGGCGGAACGCTCAGCAAGGTCTTGCCCGCCTCGGTCGTCACCAGGAAGCAGGTCACGCCGGCGAGGCACGCCGCGCCATTGCCGTCGCGCGCAAAACCGGTCGCCACGCCGATCGCGAACAGCAGCCCGAGATGCGCGAAGATCGCCTGCCCCGCCGCGCCGATGAACGGCAGGCCGTGGAGATCGGGCTGGCCGAGCCGCAGCAGGAGCCCGGCAATCGGCAGAACGGCGATCGGCAGCATCAGCGCCCGACCGAGTGGCTGGAGCGCGCCGAGGATCGATTTCATGCCGGCATCTCCTGGGGGGCGAAGGCGCGCGCGAGCGCGCGGATGTGATCGGCCGAGGTGCACTCAAGCGCTTGCGCGGCGTGCGTGCGGCACGCGGCGAGCGTCAGGCCGGCGACCAGCGCCTTGATCGTCGGGATCATACCCGGGGTCGCGGACAATTCGGTCACGCCGAGCCCGAGCAGGATCGGCACCGCGAGCGAATCGGAAGCGAGCCCGCCGCACACCCCGGTCCAGCGCGCATGGCGCGCGCCACCCCGACACGTCTCGCCGATCAGCCGCAGGACCGCGGGGTGGAGCCCGTCGAGCGCACTCGCCACCGCCGGATTGGCGCGGTCCATCGCCAGCGTATATTGCGTCAGGTCGTTGGTGCCGATCGACAGGAAATCGGCCTCGCGCGCGAGCAGGTCGGCGGTGATTGCCGCCGCCGGGGTTTCGACCATGATGCCGAGCGCAACGGGCTCGGCGATCGCCAGTTCGCCACGAAGCCGGTCAAGTACGGCACGCACCGCGCGCAGTTCCTCGATCCGCGCCACCATCGGCAGCATGATCCGGCACTGGCCGATCGGCCGCACCGCCAGGATCGCGCGCAACTGGTCTTCGAGCAGATCGGGATGCGCCAATCCGACGCGGATACCGCGCAGGCCGAGCGCCGGGTTTTCCTCGGGCGCGATCGGCAGATAAGGCGCGGGCTTGTCGCCGCCGATGTCGAGCAAGCGGACGATCAACGGTCGCCCATCGAGCGCGTCGGCGATCGCCTGATACTCGGCGGTCTGTTCGGCCACGCTCGGCGGTGTCGCGCGTTCGAGGAACAGGAATTCGGTGCGCAGCAACCCGCAGCCTTCGGCCCCGTTCGCCACTGCCGGCGCCGCCTCGGCGCGATGGCCGAGATTGGCGACCACTTCGATCCGCGCGCCATCGGCGGTGTGGCACAGCGTATGCGCACGCGCGAGCGCGTCGGCGCGACGCGTTGCGGCAACGGCCTGTGCGCGTTCGGCTTCGGCGAACTGCTCGGCCGAGGGTGCGGTGTGCAACAGGCCGGCCGAGGCATCGAGGATCACGCGCGTGCCCTCGGCCACGCCCTGCAAAGCCGAACCGATCGCGACCAGCGCGGGCACGCCCGTCGCCGCGGCGAGGATCGCGACATGCGAGGTCGGCCCGCCCTTGGCAATGCACAGCCCGGCCAGCCCTGCGCCTGCCGCGAGGAAGTCCGAGGGCATCAGATCGTCGGCAAGCAGGATTGTCCCGGCGGGATACTCCACCGTGCCCGACTCCGCCCCGGCGAGCCGCGCCAGCACCTGTCGTTCGAGATCGAGCAAATCATCGGCGCGCTCGGCGAGGCGGGCATCGCCGCCGCCGCGCAATGCGTCAGCCTGCGGCCGGATCGCGTTGCGCCAGGCATGGCCGGCGCTTTCGCCACGCGCGATCCCGGCGTGCGTCGCATCGAGCAACGCCGGGTCGCCGAGTAGCGCGGCATGCGCGTCGAGAATGGCGCGCGCCGCGCCGCTCGCCGCGACCGAGCGCTCGGCGAGCTCACCAGTCAGCGCGGCATGTGCGGCCCGGAAGGCGGTTTCCTCGGCAGCAATGCCATTGCCTTCGAGCGCAACCTCGCGGTCGACCGCACGGTGATGCCGCACCGTCCCGATGGCGATGCCGGGCGCAGCGGTGACACCGGCCAACGCGCCGTCGGGCACGTCGCGGGGCATGACCGCGGCCGGCGCTGTCGGTGCCGCCACCGGCTCCTCCATCCCACTCTCGATCAATCCGACCAGCGCATCGAGCGCCGCCAGCGAATCCTGCCCGCTCGCGATCAACCGCACCGTATCGCCCCGTCCGATGGCGAGTGCGAGCAGCGCGGTCGGGCTCGTCGCCGGAGCCCCCTGCCCGTCTTTCTCGAGCGTAATGGTCGCCGTAAAACTGCGCGCCAGCATCGCGATCCGTCCGGCGGGGCGCGCGTGGATGCCGTGCGGCAGCGCGATCTGGAGCAGGCGCGTCTCGGTCGGCCCCGTCGCATCGGTGGCCAAGGTCTCGCCGAGGCCACCGCTCAACGTCATCAACGGCGCGCCGACTTCGATCAGGCCGACATCGGCGGTGCGCTCGACCGTGATCCCGACGCCCTCGACGAGCAGGATCGGCGTCACCACCGCGCGCGCTTCGCGCACCAGCAAGTCGAGATCGAAGTCGATCAGCGGATCGCCCGCCGCCACCACATCGCCGACCGCGACACGCGCGGTAAAACCGCGCCCGCCCAGCGCGACGGTGTCGATCCCGAGATGGATCATAATCTGCGCGCCGTTATCGGCTTCGAGCGTCACCGCGTGGTGCGTCGCCTGCAAGCCGACGATGCGCCCGGCGCACGGCGCGAACAGGCACGTACCGGTCGGATCGATCGCGATCCCGTCGCCGAGCATCCGGCCGGCGAACACCGCGTCGGGAACGTCCTCGAGCGCAGTGACCCAGCCTTGCAGCGGTGCGAACAGCAGGATCGGCGCCATGGTCTCTCCTAGAAAGGTAGGTCGTGCTCAGGCCGCAACCGATGGCGGCGGAGCGTGCGCGGCGATCTCGCCGGCGATGACCGTCGTCACTGCATGGAGACCGGCGTCGAGCTGCACCCAATCGGCGCGGCGTCCGGTCGCGATCGTGCCGCGTTCGCGCGACAGGCCGAGGAATGCGGCGGGATTGGTCGCCGCCATTGCCGCGGCTCGTTCCGCAGGCACGCCGAGGCGGTCCACGGTGTTGCGCACCGCCGCCGCCATATCGAGGTCGGACCCGGCGAGCGTGCCATCGGCGCCGACGCAGCGCCCGCCCTCGACATGGATCTCGCGCCCTTGCAGCACGAAGCTCTTGGTCGCCGCGTTGACGCACGGCATCGCGTCCGACACCAGCATCATCCGGTCGGCCGGTCGTGCGCGCAGCGCGATCCGCAGCACGGCATCGTCGACATGGAAGCCATCGACGATCAGCCCGCAATAGACATAGCTGTCGTCGAGCGCCGCACCGACCACGCCCGGTGCACGGTGGACCAGCGGCGACATCGCGTTGAACAGATGCGTCACGCCGGTCACCCCGGCGGCGAACCCAGCGGTCGCCTCGGCATAGGTCGCGTCGCTATGTCCCAGGCTGACCAGCACCCCGGCCCGCGCCAGTGCCGCGATTCGATCGGCCGGCGCCAGCTCGGGCGCGAGCGTCACCATCACCTGGCCGCGCCGCGGCTTGAGCAGCAGCGCCATCAGCGCATCGTCGAGCGCACCGAAATGCCGAGGATCGTGGATCCCCTTGCGCGCGATGTTGATCACCGGGCCCTCGATATGCGCACCAAGCACGCCCGGCACGCCCGCCGCGATCGCCGCGTCGGTCGCGTCGAGCGCTTGCGCGATCGCTTCGTGGGTATCGCTGATCAGCGTCGGCAGGAACGCGGTTGTGCCGAACGGGCGATGCGCATCGCCGATCGCGGCAATGCCCTCGACACTCAGCGCGTCGTTGAAGAGGACGCCGCCGCCGCCATTGACCTGTGTATCGATGAAGCCGGGCATCAGCCAACCGCCGTCGAGATCGATCGCTCCTGGACCGGCGCGGTCGACGATCGCGACGATGATACCGCCCTCGACGTCGACCATCGCGTCGCTGAGCACCCCACGCGGCGTGACGATATGACCGTTGACGAACGAATGCGAAGTCATAGCGTAATGGTTACCTTGCTGAGGTGGCTTGGCGCGTCGGGATCATAGCCGCGCGCCCGCGCGAGCGCATCGACCATGCGATAGCAGCGCTGGATCATCAGGATCGGCTCGATGGCGGGATGACCGTGCAGCGCGGGCACCGCGGCGGCATCGCACAGCGCGACGTTCGCGCCGCGCGCGGCAAATTCGGCCGCGACCGCGCGAACGTCGTCGCCCGCCCGGTCCGAGGTGGCAAAGGCCAGGATCGGGAACCCCGCGCCGACGATCGCCATCGGACCGTGGCGCACTTCGGCGGCGCTGAACGCTTCGGCATGCAGCCCGCAGGTTTCCTTGAGCTTGAGCGCAGCCTCCTGCGCGATGCCGAGCCCCAGCCCGCGACCGATCACGAACAGGTTGGTCGCCGGCCGCAGCATCGCCGCGGCCTCGGGCCAATCGAGCGTCCAGGCGTGCGCCAGCGTCTCGGGCAGTCGCGCGACCGCGTCCTGCAAAGCCGCATCCTCGCGCCACGCCGCGACCAGCGCGGCGAGCGCGGCGAGCGCGGCGATATACGATTTGGTCGCTGCGACCGACCGCTCGACCCCGGCCGACAGCGGCACCAGCGTATCCGCCATCTGCGCGAGCGGAGATTCCACATCGTTGACCAGCGCCACCACGTGGCCGCCGGCTGCCTGCTGTGCTGCAACCGTGCTCAACAGGTCGCTGCTGCGCCCGCTTTGCGAGATCGCGATGCACAGCGCCCGCCCTGCCGCGGCCGGGGCATGATAAACCGAGGCGACCGAGGGTGCGGCCGAGGCGACCGGCACGCCGAGATAGGTTTCGATCAAATATTTGCCAAAGGTCGCAGCATGGTCGGACGACCCGCGCGCGCACGTCACCACCACCGCCGGCGGCGCGGCGCGCAGCCGCGCGCCGAGCGCAGCAAAGGTCGCTGCATTGGCGGCGAGCATCCGCGCAACCGCGTTGCCCGCGTCGGCGGCCTCCTGGAACATCAGCGTGGCGCCCGCAGGCTCTGGAGACTTGGTTTCGTGCATGCCCGATCCATCTGCGAGGTCAGGCTGGATAGGTTGTATATTGGTATTACTCAAGGGGCGGACCGCAACTTTTCAGCGAGCGCGGCAACCTGCGCGACATCGGTGTCGCCCGCTTGCGGACCGAGGAAGCCGAAACGCCGTTCGGCAAGCTCCTCGGCGACATCGTGGAGCGTCCGCGCCGAGGCGTGGACTTCGCGGATTCCGGTCGCGAGAAGCGCCGGGACAGTCGCGGGGGTGACCCCGCTCCCGGCAAGCAGGACGATCCGCCCTGCGGCCTGCACTTGCAGCGCGGCGAGCGTCGCCACGCCGTCGATCGCGCGCGGCGCACAGCCCGAGGTCAGGATCCGATCGAACCCGAGCGCGATCGCTTGCTCGAGCGCCGCCGCCGGATCGGGCACCAGATCGAACGCGCGATGCAGCGTGAGCGACAGCGGCACGCCCCGCGCCGCGCCAAGCGCGCGGGCCAGTGCGATCCACTGCGCCAGCAGCGTCGTATCGAGGCAATAGTCCGGGGTCGACGCGCCGATCACCACCCCCGCAAGCCCGGCCTCGGCAGCATCGCGCATATCCCCGGCAATCAACGCCTGCTCGGCCGGACCATAGACGAACCCGCCCGCGCGCGGCCGCGCCAGGAGATGAACCGGCAAAGGCGCCTCTGCCGCCGCACGGATCAGCGAACCTGGCGGCGTGAGCCCCCCGACCGACAGCGCCGCGCACAGTTCGATCCGATCGGCACCACCCGCCACCGCCGCGCCGATTCCGGCGACGGTCTCGACGCACACTTCGAGCATGACCCGGTCCTTCACTCTGTGCCGCCTATGCCTGGAACAGCGACGCCGCTTTGTGGATCACCGTATGTCCCGCCATGTCGGTCACGGCATAGGTGAACCCCGGCAGCAAACAAAAGGCGCCGACATTTCCGCGCGGATCGAGCGCGAGGAATCCGACCTGCACGCCGCGGATCGCAGCGCCGCGCAGGGTGGCGATGTGGCGCACGACCTCCTCGCATGCCGCTTGCGGCGATCGCCCCGCGCGCATCGAGGCGATCACGCGCGCGCTGCCCGCGACACGAGTCACTTCTTCGCCGAGACCCGTCGACGTCGCGCCGCCGACGCCCGCCTCGACGAACAGCCCGCTACCGACCTGCGGCGAATCGCCGACCCGCCCGCGCATCTTGAACGCCATGCCCGAGGTGGTGCAGGCGCCCGCCAGCCGGCCCCGCGCATCGCGCGCGAGCAAGCCGATCGTGTCATGATCGAGCGCCCCGCCAGGCGTGTGGAAGGGCGCATTCTCGCTGTTCGCCTGCGGGCTATAGTGCGCGGTCTTGAGCCACTCGCGCCACGCCTTCTCGGATTCGGGGGTCAGCAGCGTCTGTTGCGGAAAACCCTGATCCTTGGCGAACCGCGTTGCGCCGGCACCGACCAGCAGCGTGTGCGGCGTCTTCTCCATCACACGTCGCGCGACCGAAATGGCGTGCATCGTATCCTCGAGCGCGGCGACGGCGCCGACTTGCCCGGTGTCGTCCATGATGACCGCGTCGAGCGTCACATGGCCATCGCGGTCGGGATAGCCGCTATAGCCGACCGAGTGATTGTTGGGGTCGGCCTCGGGCACCATCGCGCCCGCCTCGACCGCATCGAGCAGCGAGCCGCCACGCCGCAGCCGCGCGAACGCCGCGTCATTGGCGGCGGCGCCGAAATCCCAGGTCGACACGATCTGTGCACTCGCGGGCGCGCCAGCACCGGTCGCGCCAAGCACCTTTGCAGCGGGCCACGCGCCGGCCGCTGCGCCAACCATCGCAAGCAATGATCTTCTACTGGTCATGCCGTTCCCCTTCGCTACCGATGATGCGATCATGCCACATGCCACATAAATGTCAAAAGAGGTTCGGTCTGGTATCATTTAGGTATTGACTGACTAGCAATTCCAATAGAACCTACTGACCAGATGTGGTGACGCAAAATGCGCGCTGCTGGTCGAATTAGGGGAAGCTCCATGGTGTTCCGACATTCCGTATCCTTGGGCGCGCTGAGCGCGGCACTGGTCTTTGCGACCCCCGCGTTCGCGCAACAAACGTCAGCGGATTCGTCCGCGAGCCAAGACCAGTCGACCGCGACCCGCACCGCGGTGATGACCGGCCAGGCCGCCCCCGAGGAAACCGGCGCCGACATCATGGTGACCGGCACGCGCATCCCATCGCGTCCCAACATCACAGCAGCAGCACCGATCACGTCGGTCACCTCGGCCGACATCAAGGCACAGTCGCCGAGCAACATCGAGGAAGTGCTCAACCGCCTTCCGCAGATCTCGCCCGACAGCCAGCAGAACTACCAGGATTCGGATGGTCGCCAGCGCATCAAGCTGCGCAGCCTCGGCTTCGAGCGCACGCTGGTCCTGGTCGACGGCAAGCGGCTCGGCACGCAGAACGGCGAAGACGCCGGCATCATCCCGGTCTCGCTGATCGAGCGCGTCGACGTGCTGACGGGCGGCGCCTCGTCGGTCTACGGCTCGGACGCGGTCGCGGGCGTGGTCAACTTCATCCTGAAGCCCGACTTCAAGGGCATCCGCGTCGACGCCAACTATAATTTCTACAACCATATCAACCGCGCGAACATCGTCACCGATCAAGCGCAGAAGAACGGCTTCCCGACCAATACCGGGATGGTCACCGATGGCGGCCGCGCCGACCTGACGCTCACCGCCGGCACCGCCTTGTTCGACGACAAGCTGAAGGTGTCGGGCTTCGTCAACTACAAGCACGCCGACCTCGTCCCCTATGGCAACCGTTCGACCTCGGCGTGCCAGCTCATCCAGACCGGCAAGGACGGCCCGCTCAGCTGCTCGCTGTCGAGCTATTCCAAGAGCGGCTACATCTCGCCGCGTTCGGGCGCGAACAACGGCACGGCCTATATCAACAATCCGGATGGCACGCGGACCTTCGTGCCGTACGGCCCGGGCCCCAACAATGCCGCCAACCCATACGACAACTATTCGTATCAGCGCGCCGACGAGCGCGTGAATGCCGGTGGCTTCGCCTCGCTCAAGCTGTCGCCCGAGATCGAGTTGTACGGTTCGGGCCTGTGGTTCCGCGACAAGTCGACCAACAATGTCCCGACGCGCGTTTTCGCCTACAACAACTATGGCTCGACGCCGTACCAGGTAAACTGCAACAACCCGTATCTGTCAGGCTCGCAGGCAACTGCATTGTGCGGCGCGGCGGCGGGCACCAGCGCGCTGGTCCCGCTCGACATTCGCTATCGTCTTAACGCGCCCGACCTGGTCGACACCTATATCAACACCGGCATTCGTGCGACCGGCGGCGTCCGCGGCAAGATCGGTACGGCGTGGACCTACGATGTCGGCGGCGTCTATGCGCGCAACCAGCAGGACTGGATGCCGGCAACGCTGCCGAACTTCAGTCGCATCAACCAGGCGCTCAACGTCGTCAACGTCGGCGGCACGCCGACCTGCGCGGTCGGCGCGGCGGCCGGCTGCGTTCCGTTCGACGCGTTCAGCGCGGGCAACGCCAACCAGGCGTTCGTCAACTTCATCTCGGGTGGCGTCGATCCCGAAAAGCAGCGCACGGTCAATACCCTGACCAACGTGCTCGCCAACGTGACCGGCGACCTTGGCAAATACGGCATCACCTCGCCCTTCGCCGAGCAGGGTCTCGCCTTCGCGGCGGGCGTCGAATATCGCGAGGACCGCCTGACCTCGGTCGGCAACGCGGCGTTCCGCGCCGATTACGGTGGGTCGGATTCGAACCTCAGCCAGCATGTCTGGGAAGGCAATATCGAGCTCCAGGCGCCGCTCGTACAACACAAGCCGCTCATCGAGCAATTGCAAGTCAATGGCGGCTTCCGCCTGTCGAAGTACAATACCAATCCCGACAAATTCACGACGTGGAAGCTCGAGGGCCTCTATTCACCGGTCCGCGACATCGTGCTGCGCGCCTCGTTCAACAAGGCGCAGCGCGCGCCGACGGTGACCGAGACGTATCAGGCGACCAACATCAACTTCAGCAAGCAGGGCGGCTCGCAAAACGATTTCTGCGCGCCCGTCCCGCGCCTGATCGCCGATCCGGCGCGTCCCGGCCAGACGATCACCACCACCGCGCCGCTCGCGTCGCAGGCGGTGTGCCGCGCGACTGGCCTGTCCGACGCGCTGTATGGCAGCGCGCTGCTGCTGTGCCCGGACAATCAGTGCACGGTCCGGTCGGGCGGCTTCACCGCCAGTCCCGAGACCGCCTACACCCAGACCTATGGCATCATCCTCAAGCCAAGCTTCATTCCTGGCCTGGTCCTGTCGGTCGATCGCTATCGGATCAAGATCAACAACTCGCTCGGCTATAACGACGACAGCTATTACACCGATGGCTGCATGCGTTCGAACGGCGATCCGTTCTTCTGCTCGGGGATCGTCCGCGCTGCCAATGGCACCTTGTACGCAACTGCCAACACCAATCCGACCAGCGGCTTCATTCGCGCGGGCACGACCAATTATTACTTCTCGATCTCGCGCGGCTATGATTTCCAGGGGCAGTACGGCGTGCGCCTGGGCTCGGTCGGCAAGCTCGACATGAGCTTCAACGGCTCGCTCACCACCTTTGCCGGCGGCCAGGATTCGCCGCTCCAGCCGCAGCGCAACTGCGCGGGCTATTATGGCAATGGCTGCAGCCAGCTGCTGCCGAAGTGGAGCCACGGGCTGCGCACGACCTACACGACGCCCAACGGCGTGTTCAACGCCTCGTTCAACTGGCGCTATGTGGGTTCGTTGACGAGTGCCAACAATTCGGGCGATCCTGCAATCGGCGGCACGCCCGACCGCGCGCAGACGACCTTCTATCGGATCGCTCCAATCAGCTATTTCGATCTCGCGCTGACCTTCAACATCGCCAAGCGCTACAGCCTGCGTCTCATCTCGAACAACCTGCTCGACAAATCGGCGCCGATCCTGCCAAATTCGTACGACATCAGCCTCGCGCGCAGCAACACCATCCCGGCGCGCTACGACAGCCTGGGCCGCAACATCGCGATCGGCTTCACCGCCAACTTCTGACGATCGGTGTAGGGGCGTGCAAACGCCCCTACACTTCGTCCGCAGCGATCGCGTGGACGTCAGTCCGTCAGGACACCGAACCTCGCACCCCATCGAGCGTATCCGCTCGTCGTGCCGATCACCGCAAGTCGCTACCCGCCTGCGCGCTTGATCCACCCACGCCATTCGCGCGACGGAGCGACCTCGCATCGTTGCCGACAATCGCGTAGCGTCCTCCGCTCAACGAGGGGACGCACCAGATGACATCGCACCGCCTGATCGCCTTGCTTGCGGGCCTTGCCCTCGCCGCGCCTGCCGTCGCGCACAGCGAAACGCTGCCAGTCGTGCAGACCGACACGGGCAGCGTTCGCGGTGCCCTCACCGAGGGCGTCGCCAGCTGGAAGGGTATTCCCTTTGCCGCGCCGCCGATCGGCGCGTTGCGCTGGCGCGCACCGCAACCCGCATCGCCGTGGACAGGCGTACGCGACGCGACCGCCTATGCGCACGACTGCATGCAGCTGCCCTTCCCCAGCGACGCCGCCCCTCTCGGCACGCAGCCGGCCGAGGACTGCCTCTACGCCAATGTCTGGAAACCCGCTGCGGCGGCTGCCAAACTGCCGGTGATCGTGTGGATCTATGGCGGCGGGTTCGTCAATGGCGGGGCCTCGCCGCCGACCTATGCCGGCGCGGCGCTCGCGCGGCAGGGGGTCGTCTTCGTCAGCTTCAACTACCGCGTCGGGCGGTTCGGCACCTTCGCTCTGCCGCAGCTGACCAAGGCCAATGCCGACGGCGGACGGCTCGGCAATTACGGCATCATGGACCAGATCGCGGCGCTGCAATGGGTGCGGCGCAACGTCGCGCGCTTCGGCGGCGATCCGGCGAACGTCACGATCATCGGCGAAAGCGCCGGCGGCCGCTCGGTCCATGCGCTGGTGACGTCGCCGCTGGCTTCCGGTCTGTTCGCCAAGGCAATCGTGATGTCGGGTGGTGACGCCGCCGTCGAGCCCGGCAAGCCGCTCGCGGCCGCCGAGCAGATCGGCATGACCTTCGCCAAGACGCACGGCATCGACCCAACCGCGCCCGATGCGCTCGCCAAATTGCGCGCGTTGAGCGCCGACCAAGTCACCGATGGGCTCAGCTTGATCGAGCTGTTCCAACCCAAGCCCGGGCCGGCCACGTATGGCGGCCCCTTCACCGACGGAACAGTGGTGGTCGATACGCGGCAGGCCTATACGACCGGGCGCTTCGCCAAGGTGCCGATGTTGATCGGCGCGACGAGCGCCGACATGGGCGGAAAGACCGGAGGGATGATTGCCGGCGCGCGCGATATTTCGGCAATGCTCGCCGAGGCGGGCGTGCCGGTCTGGGGGTATCGCTTCAGCTATGTCGCCACCTCGATCGGCAAGCCCGGCGCCCAGCACGCGACCGATATTCCATTCTTTCTCGATACCGCCGCGATCAAATATGGTGCTGCGACGACCCCCGCGGACGTCGCGGTCGCAAAGACGATCAGCCG
Organism: Sphingomonas glacialis; assembly: GCF_014653575.1. Taxonomy (GTDB): domain Bacteria; phylum Pseudomonadota; class Alphaproteobacteria; order Sphingomonadales; family Sphingomonadaceae; genus Sphingomonas; species Sphingomonas glacialis. Next base: position 906,475 of record NZ_BNAQ01000001.1, read on the forward strand.
CGCGATCGTCACCTTCGCCAGGACCGGCACGCCCAACGGCGCGGGCCTTCCCGTCTGGCCGCGCTACACACGTGCGAACGACATGATCATGGACTTCGGCGCAGACGGCAAAGCCGACGCGCACCGCGATCCCTGGGGTGCGGAGATCGACGCAGGGCGCACCGCTGCGGCAGCGCCGGCGAAATAAGCGCGCCGGTCAGGCAGCGAGCGCGGTGTCCTGGACATACACCGTGTTTCGCCCCGCCTGCTTCGCGCGGTAAAGCAGCAAGTCCGCGGCGGCGATCGCGTCGAGCGCCCGGGTCCGCTGCGTCAGCACGATCCCTGCAGAAAAGCTGATCGGAGCAAGCGCTTCGCCTGATTCCCGGATCCGGAACGCGCGCTTCTGCAGCGCCTGGTTTGCGGTCGCGATGATCTCGTACGCCTCATCGAGCGTGACGCCGTCCATCAGGATGACGAATTCCTCCCCACCCCAGCGCGATACGACGTGCGGTGCGCAGCTGCGCGCAATCGACTCGGCAACCGCCTTGATCACGCGATCGCCGACGGGATGCCCGTGGCGATCGTTGATCGCCTTGAACCGGTCGATATCGCAAATCGCCAAGGCGAGCGGCGCATCGCCCGGCCCCTTGGTGAGTTCGGCAGCGAACCCACGCCGATTGGCGAGCCCGGTCAGCGAGTCGCGCAGCGCATCGTTCTGCGCGGCGGCGACTTCGGCATGCAAGGCGTCGATCTCCTTCAACGCCGCGACGAGGTTGCGCTCGGCATCGCTCGACCGCGCGATCATCGTCGAGATCGTCCGCGCGATCGGCAGCGATTCGACCTCGATCTGGTCGAGCTCTGCTGTGAGATCGCGCCCGAACTGCCCGGTGACCGACACTGCATCGGAGGCCAGGTCGTGGAGCTGAAGCGTCTGGTGACGCAACCGTGCGCCGGTCCTGGTTTCGGCCTCGGGCGCGGCCTCTGGCGAAGCTCCCTGCGTTCGTACCAAGGCGTGATAGGCGCCGAGGATATAATCGGCCTGGTCCTGGCGCAGCTTTGCACCGGTCGTCAGGACGCCGTCGACCGAGCGGGCGGCAAGACTTTCGGGATCGGTGCGATAGAGGAACCCCAGTTCGTAATTCCCCGGAGTCGGATCGAGCGACTGATCGTCAAGAAATGCGAGGACACTCGCAGCGATCTCCTTGAACGGCGTGCCGCTCTCAGAACCGTCCATCACCCCCTGTTGCGTCCGCCCGAACTTCATGACCTGCCCCGTTTCCCGCAGCCATGGTACCGACAGCGGGTTAATAACGGATGCAGAACGATGTGAAAATCGTTGCCGCGGCGGTCCCTTTATTCGACGCCGTTCCACGTGCCGAACACGTCGAGCATTTGCGGCGTGAGCCAGCCGAAATGGAAGTTGAGCATGTAGAGCGACCACAGGATCGTCGCGAGGATCGTCACGCGCTTGGCGATCCGACCGGGGTTGAATTCGTGCGGCGCGCTTTCGGCCTGGCCGGGGATGCGCTCGACGCCGGCTTCATCACTGGTCTTCACGCCGAATGGCAGCACGAAGAACACCGAAAAGGCCCAGAACAGGAAGTAGATCGCCAGCGCCGAAGTCCACCGCATTGGTCTTGATCCCGTCCCGAGCCCGATAGGTTCGCCCCTCCCGATCAAGGGAAGGGCAACGGCGTTGTCTTACGCCTCGATCAGCAGCACGTCGACGTTCGGCTTCTTGCCGGTCCAGCGCGTCGCGACCTTGCGCGTGGCGAGGCGGATCTGCTCGCGCAGCTTGTCGCGGTCGCGCCCGCCCTGCTTGGTCGCCGCGATCACCGCGCTGACGGTTTCCTCGAGGAACGGCTCGCGGTCTTCCTCGACCGGGATGCCCTGGATGCGGACTTGCGGCGTGCCGATCAGCCCCCGCGACCCGATCGCGACGGCAACCGAGATCTGGCCGTTGAGCGCGAGCTTGCGGCGCTCGTTGATCGTCTGGCCATCACCCGGCAAGATCACGTCGCCGTCGAGCACGAGCCGGCCGACCGGCGCATTGCCGATCTTGGTCGGCGCACCCGGCGCGAGGCGCACGATGTCGCCATTGGTCTGCACCAGCGCGCGCGGAATGCTCTCGGACAGGCCGAAGCGCGCATGCTCCATCAGGTGGCGCATTTCGCCGTGCACCGGCATCAGGATCTCGGGCTTCATCCAGCGGTACATCTGGAGCAGCTCGGGGCGACCCGGATGGCCCGACACATGGACATGCGCCTGGCGGTCGGTGATCATGATCACGCCCTTGGCGGCAAGTTGGTTCTGGATGCGACCGATCGCAACTTCGTTACCGGGGATCTGCTTCGACGAGAAGACGACGGTATCACCGCTCGCCAGTGCGATCGGGTGCTGGCCGTTGGCGACGCGTGCGAGCGCGGCGCGCTCCTCACCCTGCCCGCCCGTCGCGACGACGAGCACCTTGTCGCGCGGCAGCCGCATCGCGGCCTCGGCGTCGATCGTCTCGGGGAAGTCCTTGAGATAGCCCGTCGCGCGCGCAACCTTGAGGATCCGGTCGAGCGAACGGCCCTGGACACAGAGCGAACGGCCCGTCTCGATCGCAACCTTGCCAAGCGTGTGGAGGCGCGCGGCGTTCGACGCGAACGACGTGACCATCACGCGGCCCTTGGCCTTGCTGATCACGTCCATCAGCCCCGAGAACACGTCGCTCTCCGAGCCCGAGGCCTCGTTGTTGAAGATGTTGGTCGAGTCGCAGACCAGCGCCAGGATACCGTCCTCGCCGATCGCGGCGAGTTCGGCCGGGCTCGACGGATGGCCGATGACGGGCGCCGCATCGAGCTTCCAGTCGCCGGTGTGGAAGATCCGGCCGTAGGGCGTGTCGATCAGCAACGCGCTCGCCTCGGGAATCGAGTGCGACATCGGCACGAAGGTCACGCCGAACGGCCCCAGGTCGAACGGCGCGTTGGGCTGGATCACGCGCAGCTTGACGCGGTTGGCGTTGCCCTCTTCCTCGAGCTTGCCGCGGATCAGGCCAGCCGTGAACGGCGTCGCGTACAGCGGCACACCGAGGTCCTCGGCGAGATACGGCAGCGCACCGATGTGATCTTCATGACCATGCGTCAGGACGATGCCGACCAGATCGTCGAGGCGCTCCTCGATGAACTGCAGGTCGGGCAGGATCACGTCGATGCCGGGATATTGCGGATCGGCGAAGGTGATGCCGCAATCGACCATCAGCCACTTGCCTTCGCAGCCGTAGAGATTGACGTTCATGCCGATTTCGCCCGACCCGCCAAGGGCCAGGAAGAGAAGCTCGTTCTTTGGTTTCGTCACGTAGAATCGGTACTTTCATTTCGGCCGCGCCAAGCGCGTGCCTTCGGGTTTGCGCCTGTTAAGCGCGGAATTTCGTAAGAGTTGGGGAAGCGGGGCTCCGAAACGCGGCGCACACTCGCTGACTCTAGGTCTCTATATGGGCGCGATCCCACAGAATCGCCAGCCCCTGAATGGTAAGATCGGGTTCGACCACGTCGAACATGCTGGTGTGCTGCTCGAACAGGATCGCGAGACCGCCCGTCGCGACGACCTTGATCGGCCGCCCGACCTCGGCCTTCATCCGCGCGACGAGCCCCTCGATCATCGCCACATAGCCCCAGAAGATGCCGATCTGCATCTGGCTGACGGTGTCGCGGCCGATCACGCTGCTGGTCGCGGGCGCCTCGATCGCGATGCGCGGCAGCTTGGCGGCGGCAGTGACGAGCGCGTCGAGCGACAGATTGATCCCCGGCGCGATGATCCCGCCTTTGTACGCGCCGGTATAATCGACCACGTCGAGCGTGGTGGCGGTGCCAAAGTCGATCACGATCAGGTCGCCGGGGTGACGCGCGTGCGCCGCGATCATCGTGACGGCGCGATCGGCGCCGACGCTCTCGGGCTCGAGCACGTCGAGCGCCATACCCCATTCGACCGGCGGTTCGCCCGCGACGAGCGGCTCGGTGTTGAAATATTTCCGCGCGAGCGTCTGCAGGTTGTGGAGCGCGCGCGGGACGACGGTGGCGATGATCACGCCGCTCACCGACTGGCGGTCATAGCCCTCGAGATTGAGCAACTGGTGGAGCCACACGGCATATTCGTCGGCGGTGCGGCGCGGATCGGTCGCGATCCGCCAGCGCGCCTTGATCGCGCCTCCTTCGAGCAAGGCGAAGACGATATTGGTGTTGCCGGCATCGATCGCGAGCAGCATGGGATGAGCCTTGTCCGAACGGATGGGAAGCTAAAGCAGGAACACGTCGCCGGCGTGAATGACACGCCTGCCGCCATCCGCCAAGCGCAGGATGAGCGCGCCGTCGCCGTCGAGCCCGCCGAACAGCCCGTCGATCGCCTGGCCGTCAGGCAGCCGCGCGGTAAGCGCGGTGCCGACCGGGTGTGCTCGCTCGAGCCAGCGCGCGCGGATCGGCGCGAGCCCCTGCCCGCGCCAGATCGCGAGCCAGCGGGAGAAGGCCTCGGCGAGCGTTTCGGCGAAATCGGCAGAGTCTGGGGTTACGCCGTGCTGGGCAAGGCTGGTGGCCAGCCGATCGGTGTCCTCCGGGTGATGCGCGAGGTTGACGCCGATCCCGACGATGACCGCATCGCCGGCACGCTCGAGCAAGATGCCGGAAAGCTTGGCCCCGCCGAGGAGCAGATCGTTAGGCCACTTGATCCACATCGTCGCCCCGGCGCAGGCCGGGGCCGCTGGCGCATCGCGCGCACCGGCCGGTGCATGTCCTAACGCAGCGCCCCCGGCCTCCGCCGGGGCGACGGTATCGGTCAGATAGACGCGAACCACCTCTTCCAAGGCAATCGCAGCAACCAAAGCCAGCGTAGCCGCCGCCGGATCCCCAGCGCGCACCCGCACCACCGTCGACCCGTAGAAATTCCCGACCGGCGAGGCCCACACGCGCCCCTGCCGCCCGCGCCCGCCACTCTGCCGCTCGGCCCGCAGCCACACCCCCTCCTCGGCGCCCGCAGCGGCGAGGAGGAGCATATCGGCGTTGGTAGACCCCGTCTCGGCGACGGTCCGGATCATCGCCGTCAGAACAGCGCCTTCGCCGCGAACATCGTCGCCACGCCGAGCGGTGCGAGCAGCAGCCAGCCGACCGGCGACACGAACACCGCCGACACCGCGATCACCGCGCTCTCGACCGGCGTCGCGCGGCCCGAATAGGCCTCCGCAGGTTCATCGAAGTACATCACCTTGATGACGCGCAGATAATAGTACGCACCGATCACCGAGGCGACGAAGCCGACCACGGCCAGCGGATAGAGCCCCGCATTCACGGCTGCTGTAAACACCGCCAGCTTGGCGTTGAAGCCCAGCAACGGCGGGATACCCGCGAGCGAGAACATGAAGATCGCCATCGCCAGCGCCAGGCCCGGCCGCGCGCGCGACAGGCCAGCCAAGCTCGCCAGCGTCTCGACCGGCTCGCCCTCGGCATCCTTCATCTGCAGGACGACGACGAAGCTGCCGAGCGTCATCACGACATAGACGGTGAGGTAGAACAGCACCGACGCGACGCCCTCCTGCGTGCCGGCGGCAAGGCCGACGAGCAGGAAGCCGACATTGTTGATCGACGAATAGGCCAGCAGCCGCTTGACATTGGTCTGTCCGATCGCCGCGACCGCCCCGAAGATGATCGACGCGAGCGAGGCGAAGATCACGATCTGGCGCCACTGGTCGGTCGCCGGGCCCATCGCCTCGATCGCGACACGCACCGCGAGCGCGACCGCCGCAACCTTCGGCGCCGACGCGAAGAAGGTCGTGACAGGGGTCGGCGCGCCTTCATATACGTCGGGCGTCCACATGTGGAACGGCACCGCGCTCATCTTGAAGGCGAGGCCAGCAAAGACGAACACCAGCCCGAAGGTCAGGCCGAGCGAATGGCCCGCGCCATACGCCGTCGCGATCGACGAGAAGAGCGTCGTGCCGCTGAAGCCGTACACCAGCGAGATGCCGTACAGCAGGATGCCGCTCGCCAGTGCGCCGAGCACGAAATACTTGAGGCCCGCTTCCGCCGAGCGCGTATCGCGCCGCATGAAGCTCGCCAGCACGTACGCCGCAAGGCTCTGCAGTTCGAGACCGACATAGAGCGTCAGCAGATCGCCCGCCGACACCATCATGCCCATGCCCGCTGCCGAGAGCAGGATCAGCACTGGATATTCGGGACGCAGATCGTCACCGCGGCCTTGCGCGAAGAAGCGTGGCGCGATCAGGATCGCAACCGCCGAGGCGACGTAGATCAGCACCTTGGCGTAAGCCGCAAAGGCATCGGCGCGGTACAGCCCTTCGAACGCCGCGCCACCCTTGGACGCCGGCCCGAGCAAAGCCAGCCCGGCGCCGATCAGCACCGCGACCGAGGCCCACGACACCAGCCGCGTCGAGCCCTGCCCGCCCCAAGCGGACACCAGCATCAAAGCGATCGCACCCGCCGCAAGCACCAGCTCGGGCAGCGTCATCAACAGCGAAGCGTTCATGGCCGTGCCTCCGCATGTGCCGCGGGTGTGGCCGGAGCCTTGCCCGGCGTCGGCAGCGAGTCACCCTTGGGCGTCGCGCGTGCGATCCGTGCCTCGAGCGTCGCGACATCGCTGCGCATCGGGGCGAGGAAGCTTTCCGGATAGACGCCCATCCACAGAGCGACCGCAGCGATCGGCGCCAGCAACGCCATTTCGCGCAAGCTGATGTCCTTCATCGCACGGACGTCGTCATGAACGATCTCGCCGAAAACGACACGGCGGTAGAGGTAGAGCATGTAGGCGGCACCCAGGATGATGCCCGTCGTGCAGAGCAAGGTGGCAGTGGTGGAGACACGGTAGGTCCCGGCGAGCGAGAGGAACTCGCCGACGAAGCCGCTCGTCCCCGGCAGGCCGATCGAGGCCATCGTGAAGAACAGGAACAGCAGCGCATACCGCGGCATGTTGATCGCCAGGCCGCCATAGCGCGAGATCTCGCGGGTATGCAGCCGGTCGTAGATTACGCCGACGCACAGGAACAAAGCCGCCGAGACGAGGCCATGCGACAGCATGACGATCATCGCACCCTCGATGCCCTGCCGGTTGAAGGCGAACAGGCCGATCGTCACGATCGCCATATGCGCGACCGACGAATAAGCGATCAGCTTCTTCATGTCGGACTGCACCAGCGCGACGAGCGAGGTGTAGATCACCGCCACGGCCGACAAAGCGAGGATCAGCCAGGTCAGCTGCGCCGAGGCTTCGGGGAACATCGGCAGCGAGAAGCGCAGGAAGCCGTATCCGCCGAGCTTGAGCAACACGCCCGCCAGAATGACCGACCCTGCGGTCGGCGCCTGCACGTGCGCGTCGGGAAGCCAGGTGTGGAACGGCCACATCGGCATCTTCACCGCGAACGAGGCGAAGAAAGCAAGCCACAGCCACGTCTGCACCTGCACCGGGAAATCGGTGTTGAGCAAAGTCGGGATGTCCGAGGTGCCGGCGAAATTCACCATCCACAGCATCGCGACGAGCATCAGCAGCGAGCCGAGCAAAGTGTAGAGGAAGAATTTGTACGACGCGTAGATCCGGTTCGCCCCGCCCCAGATGCCGATGATCAGGTACATCGGGATCAGGCCGGCTTCGAAGAAGATGTAGAACAGGAACAGGTCCTGCGCCGCGAAGGTGCCAATCATCAGGACTTCGGTGATGAGGAACGCCGCCATATATTCCTGGACGCGCTTCTCGATCGCGACCCAGCTCGCGCCGATGCAGATCGGCATCAGGAAGACGCTGAGCATGACCAGCAGCAGCGCAAAGCCGTCAAGGCCGAGCTTCCAGCTGAACACGCCAAGGCTGCCGGCATTCTCGACGAACTGCCACTGCGGACCGCCGATGTCGAAGCTGGCCCACAGGCCGATCCCGAGCACGAAATCGATCAGCGTCGCGATCAGCGCGATCCAGCGTGCGCCCTGCGCACTGACGAAGAGGCACGCGACCGCCGCAAGCGCGGGGATGGCGAGCATCACGGAGAGGATGGGGAAACCGGTCATTATATCCCCGTCACCCGGGCGAAGGCCGGGGTCGCTGCGTTGGTGTGTCCGGCGTCAGCCACATTCGGCTGGCCGGCCCCGGCCTGCGGGGTCCCCAAAAAGTAATACTTTTTGGGGTGCCCCGGCGCCGGGGCGACGATGTTAAGGCGCGCGCTCATCGCGTGATCGCCCAGGTGACGGCGCCGGTCAGACCGAGCAGCATGACAAAGGCATAAGTGTAGACATATCCAGTTTGCAGCTTTCCAGCGACGCGCGAGCCTTGCGACACGACCCAAGCCGAGCCGTTGGGGCCGAGCCGATCGATCGTCTGCTCGTCACCGCGGTGCCAGAAGAAGCGGCCGATGGCGAAAGCGGGTTTGACGAAGAGCAGGTTGTAGAGCTCGTCGAAATACCATTTGTTGAGCAGGAAGTCGTAGACCGGGGCATAGGTCTCGGCGAGCTTCCGCGGCGCGTGCGGCGAGCGGATGTAGAAAATGTAGGCGCCGAGCAACCCGGTCAGCATCGCGATCGACGCCGACAGTTTCACGCCCAGCGGCACTTCGTGCATCGCGTGCATCAGATGCTCACGGAACGCGATCGCGCCGTGCCAATATTCTTCGCCCGCGCTCGGCTCGATGAAATAGCCGTGGAACACGAAGCCCGCAGCGATGGCACCGATCGACAGGATGATCAGCGGCAGCAGGATCGGGAACGGGCTCTCGTGCGGATGATAGCCGCCAGTGCCATCGCCATGCGTAGTGAACACCGGATGCGCCTGGACGACGTGACCGTGATCATGAGCATGTGGCTCGCTGCCCTGCCCTTCCTCGGCGGCTTCGCCGTGGTGCGCATGCGCCGCTGTCGTGCCGTGGTCGTCATGGCCGGCGTGCACGGCGTCATGGCCGTGGCCATGCGCGTCGTGGATCGCGTGCTGGATATGCTCGGACTGCTCCCAGCGCGGCTTGCCCCAGAAGGTCAGGAACATCAGGCGCCACGAGTAGAAGCTCGTCAGCAACGCGACGATGATCCCGACGATCGACGCGCCGTGCTGGCCCGAAGCCCAGGCCGCCTCGATGATCGCATCCTTCGAATGGAAGCCCGCAAAACCGATCGCGAGCGGGTTGCCGAACACGGCCGGGATGCCGACGCCGGTGATCGCCAGCGTGCCCATCATCATCCCCCAGAAGGTGATCGGGATCGATTTCCGCAGGCCGCCATAATAGCGCATGTCCTGCTCGTGATGCATCGAATGGATCACCGAACCCGCACCGAGGAACAGCAACGCCTTGAAGAAAGCGTGCGTGAAGAGGTGGAACATCGCAGCGCCATACGCACCACAGCCAGCGGCGAAGAACATATAGCCGAGCTGCGAGCAGGTCGAATAGGCGATCACGCGCTTGATGTCGGTCTGCACCAGCCCGACCGTCGCCGCGAACAGGCAGGTCGCGGCACCCACCGTCATCACGACGGTCAGCGCGAACGGCGAGGTCTCGAACATCGGCGACAGGCGGCACACCATGAACACGCCCGCGGTGACCATCGTCGCCGCGTGGATCAGCGCCGACACCGGGGTCGGGCCTTCCATCGCGTCGGGCAGCCAGGTGTGGAGCCCGAGCTGCGCCGACTTGCCCATCGCGCCGACGAACAGCAGCAGGCAGAGCACCGTCATCGTATCGAAGCGGCCGCCGAAGAAGCCGATCGTCGACCCGGCCATCCCGGGCGCAAGCCGCAGGATCTCGGGAATCGAGACGGTGTTGAACACCAGGTACGTGCCGAAGATGCCGAGCATGAAGCCGAGATCGCCGACGCGGTTGACGACAAACGCCTTGATCGCCGCGGCATTGGCGCTGGGCTTGCGGAACCAGAAACCGATCAGGAGGTACGATGCGAGACCGACGCCTTCCCAGCCGAAGAACATCTGGACGAGGTTGTCCGCGGTCACGAGCATCAGCATCGCGAAGGTGAACAGCGACAGATACGCGAAGAAGCGCGGCTGGTCCGGGTCCTCCTCCATATAGCCCCAGCTATACAGATGCACGAGCGCCGAGACCGACGTGACGACGACGAGCATCACCGCGGTCAGCGCGTCGACGCGCAGCGACCAGTCTACCGCCAAGTCGCCCGAATGGATCCAGTCGAGCACCGGCGTGACCGTCGCTTCGCCACCACCGAGGTAGTGGATGAAGATCGGCCAGCTTAAAGCGCACGACGCGAACAGCGCACCGGTCGTTACGACCTTCGGCAGGATCGCGCCGAAGCTCTTGTTCGCGAAGCCCGCGACGATCGCCGCGAGCAGCGGCAGGAAGACGATGAAGAGGATCACGAAATTTACCCCTGCATCCGGTTGGCGTCGTCGACCGAGATCGTCCCGCGGCTACGGAAATAGATGACGAGAATGGCGAGCCCGATCGCGGCCTCACCCGCCGCGACGGTCAGCACGAACATCGCGAACACCTGGCCGACGAGATCGTGGAGATACCCCGAGAAGGCGACGAAGTTGAGGTTTACCGCGAGCAGGATCAGCTCGACCGCCATCAGCATGACGATGAGGTTCTTGCGGTTGGCGATGATGCCGAGCACGCCGAGCGCGAACAGGATCGCGCCGACCACGAGATAATGGCCGAGACCAATCACAGCTCAATTCCCTTGCCGACGGTAGGTTGCGTGTTGCGCGTGGCATCCTGCGGACGCCGCGCGTTCTGGCGGCTGACATTCTGCGCGCGCGCGCCCTTGCGCTCGCGGTGCGTCAGCACGATCGCGCCGATCATCGCGACGAGCAGCACGAGCCCCGCCCCCTCGAACACGAACAGGTAACGCGTGTAGAGCAGCATCCCGAGCGCCTCGATGTTCGGCAGCGTGTCGGGCGTCGGCGCGGCGCGGCGCGCGAGCTCGATCTTGCCGGCGCTCCAGGCACCGAACGCGACCATGATCTCGGCGGCGAGACCGACCGCGAACACCGCGCCGATCGCCGCATATTTGGCGAAACCGGCGCGCAGCTCGGCAAAGTCGATGTTGAGCATCATCACGACGAACAAGAACAGCACCGCGACCGCGCCGACATAGACGATGACGAGCAGCATCGCGATGAACTCGGCGCCGACCAGGACCATGAGGCCGGCAGCGTTGAAGAAGGCCAGGATCAGCCACAGCACGGCGTGCACCGGATTGCGCGCGGTGATGGTCAGCGCGGCGGACGCGATGACCAGACCAGCGAACAGGTAAAAGGCGATTGCTTGGATCACGGAATCAGTGGGCCCCTCTAAGTCGCGTGGCGCTTAACGGTACGGTGCATCGGCGGCAAGGTTCGCCGCGATGGCGCTTTCCCAGCGGTCGCCGTTGGCGAGCAGTTTCGCCTTGTCGTAGATCAGCTCTTCGCGCGTTTCGGTCGCATATTCGAAGTTCGGGCCTTCGACGACGGCGTCGACCGGGCAGGCTTCCTGGCACAGGCCGCAGAAGATGCACTTGGTCATGTCGATGTCGTAGCGCGTCGTGCGGCGGCTGCCGTCGTCGCGCGGCTCGGCCTCGATCGTGATCGCCTGTGCCGGGCACACCGCCTCGCACAGCTTGCACGCGATGCAGCGTTCCTCGCCGTTCGGATAGCGCCGCAGCACGTGCTCGCCACGGAAACGCGGCGAGATCGGGTTCTTCTCGAACGGATAGTTGATCGTCGCCTTGGCCTTGAAGAAATATTTCAAGGTCAGCGTGTGCGCCTTGAGAAATTCCCAGAGCGTGTACGACTTGATGATCTGCCCGATGTTCACGAGCGCTTCTCCGTCTGGTTCGCGGACGCGGTCTGGCACACGCCATCGGTGGGATAGCGCTGACGACCATCGTCATAGAGATATTGCTTGGAATAGACCCGGTCCTGCGGGGCGCACTCGGTGCCGACGCGGGTGAGCATCAACACGCCCGAGACGAGGAACACCCAGAACAGCGACAGCGGCAAGAAGATCTTCCAGCCCAGCCGCATCAGCTGGTCGTAGCGGTACCGCGGCACGGTCGCCTTCACCCAGCTGAACAGGAAGAAGAACACCAGCATCTTGAGGAAGAGCCAGATGATCCCCGGGACCATGTACAGGATCGGGATGTCGAGCGGCGGCAGATAGCCACCCCAGAACAACGTCGCGTTGAGCGTGCACATCAGGATGACGTTGGCATATTCGCCAAGCCAGTAGAGCGCGAACGACATCGACGAATATTCGGTCTGGTAGCCGGCGACGAGCTCGCTCTCCGCCTCGGTCAGATCGAACGGTGCGCGCTGCGTCTCGGCGAGCGACGAGATGAAGAACACCACCGCCATCGGGAAGAGCAGCGGGTTGATGAAGAAGCCGTTGATCAGGCCGAAGCCCATGCCCTTCTGCGCCTGAACGATGTTCGTCAGGTTGAAGCTGCCGGTCCACAGCACGATCGAGATCAGCACGAAGCCGATCGCGACTTCATACGACACCATCTGCGCCGCAGCGCGGATCGCCGAGTAGAACGGATATTTCGAGTTGGACGACCAGCCGGCGAGGATGATGCCGTACACACCGAGCGACGAAGCCGCGAGCACGTAGAGCAGACCGACATTGATATCGGCGATCGCCGCGCGCGCATCGAACGGCACCACCGCCCACACGATCAACGCCACCGTGAAGGTGATGATCGGCGCGAGCAGGAACAGCACCTTGTTCGACGCGGACGGGATGATGGTTTCCTGCAGGAACACCTTCAGACCGTCGGCGAACGACTGGAGCAGGCCGAACGGCCCGACCACGTTGGGGCCGCGACGCAGCGCCATCGACGCCCAGATCTTGCGATCGGCATAGATGATCATCGCGACCGACAGCATCAGCGGCAGCGCGACGAGCAGGATGTCCATCAGCGTGGCGGCGAACCACGCCCAACCATAGTCCCAGCCGAAGCGATAGGTGAAGAAGGAGGTCATTCCGCCGCCTCCGCAAAGTCGACACCGTGGACGAGCTCGGACGAGCAGCGCTGCATCGTCGGGCTCGCGCGGCAGATGGCGTTGGTCAAGTAGAAGTCCTGGATCGGATAGCCGGTGATCTCGCCGGTCGCGCTTGCGTCGAGCGCAGGCGGTGCCCAGTCGAAGCTGGCGAGCCCAAGCGTAGCCAAAGCCGGCGTATCGAGCGCCATATTGGCACGCAATTCGTCGAGCGTATCGAACGGGAGCGTCCTGCCGAGCACCGCCGAGAGCGCGCGGAAGATCGTCCAGTCGTCGCGCGCGTCGCCGGGCGGGAACACAGCCCGCTCGCCGCGCTGAACGCGACCTTCGAGGTTAACGTAAGTGCCCGACTTCTCGGCATAGCTCGCGCCTGGCAGGATCACGTCGGCAGCCGCAGCGCCCTTGTCGCCGTGGTGGCCGACATAGACCTTGAAGCTGCCAGCGAATTTGCTGAAATCGACTTCGTCGGCGCCGAGGAAGAATGCGAGCTTGGGCGCCGCCGCGACGAGGTCGGCGATGCCGCCCTTCTGCGCGAAGCCGAGCATCAGACCACCCATCCGGCTCGCCGCCATATGAACGACGTTGAAGCCGTTCCACGCATCCTTGACGAGGCCAAGCGGCGAAACCAGCGCGAGCGCGGCGCCGAGCGCCTTGAGCCCCGCCCCGCCGACGATCACCATCGGACGCTCGGCCGAAGCGAAGGTCTCGGTGACGGCTTCCGGCAGGTTGCCGAGCAGCGCCAGGTCGGCGCCGAGCCATTCGACCTTGTAGGTCAGCTCGGTTTCCGGCCCGATCGCGAAGACCTTCGCGCCCTTCTTGATCGCCTTGCGGATCCGCGTGTTCACCAGCGGCGCTTCCCAGCGCAAATTGCTGCCGACGAGCAGGATCACGTCGGCCTTTTCGGTGCCGGCGATCGTCGTGTTGAAATTGACCGCGGCGAGGCTCGACGTGTCGTAATCCATGCCGGTCTGGCGGCCTTCGAGCAGGGTCGAGCCCATGCTCGCGAGCAGCGCCTTGGCGGCATACATCGTCTCGGCGTCGACCAGATCACCCGCGACTGCGGCTACGCTAGACCCCGCATCGACCGCGGCGATGGCAGCGAACGCTTCGTCCCACGTCGCCTTGGTGAGACGGCCGTCCTTGCGGATGTACGGCGTGTCGAGGCGCTTGCGCACCAGGCCGTCGACGGCGTGGCGAGTCTTGTCGCTCGCCCACTCCTCGTTCACGTCCTCGTTGATCCGCGGCACGGCGCGCAGCACCTGGCGACCGCGGCTGTCGAGCCGGATGTTGGTGCCGACCGCGTCCATCACGTCGATCGTCAGCGTCTTCTTGAGCTCCCACGGACGCGCCTCGAAAGCGTAAGGCTTCGAGGTCAGCGCGCCGACCGGGCACAGATCGACGACATTGCCCGAAAGCTCGCTCGTGACCGCGCCTTCGAGGTACGACACGATCTGCATGTCCTCGCCGCGACCGATCGCGCCGATTTCCTCGACGCCGGCGACTTCCTCGGCAAAGCGAATGCAGCGCGTGCACTGGATGCAGCGCGTCATCACCGTCTTGACGATCGGCCCCATATATTTCTCGGTGACCGCGCGCTTGTTCTCGTCATAGCGCGAGTGGCCGCGGCCGTAAGCGAGGCTCTGGTCCTGCAGGTCGCATTCGCCACCCTGGTCGCAGATCGGGCAATCGAGCGGATGGTTGATGAGGAGGAACTCCATCACCCCTTCACGCGCCTGCTTGACCATCGGCGAGTTGGTGAAGATCTCCTGCTTGTCCGCCGCCGGCAGCGCGCACGACGCTTGCGGCTTGGGCGGGCCGGGCTTCACCTCGACCAGGCACATCCGGCAATTGCCGGCGATGCTCAGGCGCTCATGATAGCAGAAGCGCGGGATTTCCTTGCCGGCGATCTCGCACGCCTGGAGCACGGTGGCACCAGCGGGCACTTCGACTTCGACGCCATCGACTTTGACAATAGGCATTATTCAGCCGCTTCCATCATCGGCGAGAGACCACCACCGCGCTTTTCCGTAATCCGCCGCTCCATCTCGGGGCGGAAGTGCTTGATCAGGCCCTGGATCGGCCACGCCGCGGCATCGCCGAGCGCACAGATCGTGTGGCCTTCGACCTGCTTGGTCACTTGATACAGCGTGTCGATCTCGGAGATGTCGGCGTCGCCAGTGCGCATCCGCTCCATCACGCGCCACATCCAGCCGGTGCCCTCGCGGCACGGCGTGCACTGGCCGCAGCTCTCATGCTTGTAGAAGTACGAGAGGCGGCTGATCGCGCGGACGATGTCGGTCGACTTGTCCATCACGATGATCGCCGCGGTGCCGAGCCCCGAGCCGACCTTCTTGAGGCCGTCGAAGTCCATCGGGCAGTCCATGATCTCGGCCGCCGGAACGAGCGGCACCGAGGAGCCGCCGGGGATGACCGCGAGCAAATTGTCCCAGCCGCCGCGAATCCCGCCGCAATGCGTCTCGATCAGCTCGCGGAAGGTGATCGACATCGCCTCTTCGACGACGCACGGCTTGTTCACATGGCCGCTGATCTGGAACAGCTTGGTGCCGCGGTTGTTCTCCGCGCCGAAGCTGGCGAACCACTCCGGCGAGCGGCGCAGGATCGTCGGGACGACCGCGATCGACTCGACATTGTTGACTGTCGTCGGGCAGCCGTAGAGCCCCGCCCCTGCCGGGAACGGCGGCTTCAGGCGCGGCTGGCCCTTCTTGCCCTCGAGGCTCTCGAGCATCGCAGTCTCTTCGCCGCAAATATAGGCACCGGCGCCGCGATGGCAGAACACGTCGAAATCGTAGCCCGACCCGCAAGCGTTCTTGCCGATTAAGCCCTTGTCATACGCCTCGGCAATCGCCGCGAAGAGCACTTCGGCCTCGCGGATATATTCGCCGCGAATGTAGATGTAGGCCGCACGCGCGCGCATCGCGAACCCCGCGATCAGCGCGCCCTCGATCAGCTTGTGCGGATCGTGACGGATGATCTCGCGATCCTTGCACGAACCCGGCTCGGATTCGTCGGCGTTGATCACCAGGAAGTTCGGGCGATCGGCCTTTGGCTCCTTGGGCATGAACGACCATTTGGTGCCGGTCGGGAAGCCAGCGCCGCCACGGCCGCGCAGGCCCGATGCCTTGACCGCGTCGATCAGCGCATCCTGCCCGAGCGCCATAAGGCCCTTGGTGTTGTCCCAATCACCACGCTTGATCGCGGCGTCGATGTTCCACGGCTGGAAACCGTAGACGTTGGTGAAGATGCGATCCTTGTCGGCGAGCATCAGGCCCACTCCTCGCGATAATCGTGGTTTTCATCGACCATTGCGGTGAGCGAGGTCGGCCCGCCCGCCGGGCAGCTGTCGCGACGCCCGGTCTGCGAGCCCGGCGTCACCGTCCCGCCCGTGGCGAGTGCCTCGAGGATCGCCGTGGTCTTGTCGTAATCCAGGTCTTCGAAATTGTCGTCGTTGATCTGGACCATCGGCGCGTTGGCGCAGGCACCGAGGCACTCGACCTCGGTGAGCGTGAACATGCCGTCGGGCGTGGTGCGGCCCTTGATCAGACCCTTGTTCTTGCATGCCGAGAGCACGTCGTCGCTGCCGCCGAGCAGGCACGGCGTCGTGCCGCAGACCTGGACGTGATAGCGGCCCACCGGCGCCATGTTGAACATCGTATAGAAGCTGACGACTTCGTAGACGCGCATGTACGGCACGCCGATCTGGCGCGCGACGAACTCGATCACCGGAACCGGCAGCCAGCCTTGCGTCTGCGTCTCGGCGCCGACCTGGCGCTGCGCGAGATCGAGCAACGGCAGCGAAGCGGATTGCTCGCGCCCCTTGGGATAGCGACCGAGGATCTCGTTCGCTTTCTTCTGGTTTTCTTCGGTCCAGGCGAACGCGCCCCAGCGCGCGCGGGTCTCGGCTTCGTCGGGGATCTTGGGGGCTTCAGCCATTAGCGGTCACATTCACCAAAAACGATGTCCATCGCACCGAGGATCGCGGTCGTGTCGGCGAGCATGTGGCCCTTCGACATGAAGTCCATCGCCTGCAGATGCGAGAAGGCGGTCGGCCGGATCTTGCAGCGATACGGCTTGTTGGTGCCGTCGGCGACGAGATACACGCCGAACTCGCCCTTGGGGCTTTCGGTCGCGACATAGACGTCGCCGGCCGGCACGTGGAAGCCCTCGGTATAGAGCTTGAAGTGGTGGATCAGCGCCTCCATCGAGCGCTTCATCTCGGCGCGCTTGGGCGGCACGACCTTGCGGTCGAGCGACGCGATCGGTCCCTCGGGCATCTCGTTGAGGCACTGCTTCATGATCCGCGCCGACTGGCGGACTTCCTCGACGCGCACCATGAACCGGTCATAGCAATCGCCGCGCGTGCCGACCGGCACGTCGAAGTCCATCCGGTCGTAGACGTCGTACGGCTGCGACTTGCGCAGATCCCAGGCGATGCCCGAGCCGCGGATCATCGGACCCGAGAAGCCCCACTTGATCGCATCGTCGCGGCTGACCGTCGCGATATCGACGTTGCGCTGCTTGAAGATGCGGTTGTCGGCGACGAGCGAGATCGCATCCTCGAACAAACGCGGCAGGCGCGTGTCGAGCCAGTCGGCGATGTCGGTCAGCAGCTTGAGCGGCGCATCCTGGTGGACGCCGCCCGGACGGAAGTACGCGCTGTGCATGCGCGCGCCCGAGACGCGCTCGAAGAAGTTCATGCAGTCTTCGCGGATCTCGAACAGCCACAGGTTCGGCGTCATCGCGCCGACGTCCATGACGTGCGAACCGAGGTTGAGCATGTGGTTCGAGATGCGCGTCAGTTCGGCGAACAGCACGCGCAGATATTGCGCGCGAAGCGGCACTTCGAGATCGAGCAATTTCTCGACCGCGAGCACATAGCTATGCTCCATGCACAGCGGAGAGCAGTAATCGAGGCGATCGAAATACGGCAGCGCCTGCATGTAGGTCTTGTACTCGATCAGCTTCTCGGTGCCGCGGTGCAGCAGACCGACATGCGGATCGACACGCTCGATGATCTCGCCGTCGAGCTCCATCACCAGGCGCAGCACGCCGTGCGCCGCGGGATGCTGCGGACCGAAGTTGATCGTGTAGTTCTGAATCTCAACGTCGCCGACCTCGGGGTCTTCGCCGTCGAAACGCTTTTCGAGCTGGTCGAGATACTCTGTCACTGGTTCTGCCCCTTGGGGGAGGGAACGACGTCGGGATCGGCAGGCTTCTCGCCGGCACTCGGACCGGGCTTGCCGGCGCCCGATTGCGCGGTGCTTTCGGTCGTCTTCGGGTCGCTCGGCGCGGCCTTGGCCGACACGTTGGCGTCGGCCTTGACGATCTCGTCGGCCTTGAGCGGAGTCGGCGCGCCCTTCTCTTCGGGCAGCTTAGCCTTCTCGTCGCCCGGAAGGACGTATTCGGCGCCTTCCCACGGGCTCATGAAGTCGAACGTCCGGAAATCCTGCGCAAGCTGGACAGGCTCGTACACGACGCGCTTGGCCTCTTCCGAATAGCGCAGTTCGACATAGCCGCTCAGCGGGAAGTCCTTGCGCTGCGGATGACCGCGAAAGCCGTAGTCGGTGAGGATGCGCCGCAGATCGGCATTGCCCGAGAAGAGCACGCCGTACATGTCGTAGACTTCGCGCTCGAGCCAGCCGGCGACCGGCCAGATGCCCGTCACCGATGGTACCGGCTTCTCGTCATCGGTCTGCACATGCACGCGGATGCGATGATTGCGCGTCAACGATAGCAGGCAATAGACGACTTCGAAGCGATCGACCCCGCGATCGGGATAATCGACGCCGGCAATTTCCATCAGCTGCTGATATTCGAGACCGGGCGTATCGCGCAGCGCGACCATTGTGTCGACCAGCGAGGCGCGATCGACGTGCAGCGCGACTTCGCCGACGGCGTCGAGCGAATGCAGCAGACGGCCACCGAGTGCCGCCGAAGCAGCCTCGATCACGCCATCATTGGCGACATAGGCAGGTGCAGGCGCCCTCATCTCTCAATCGTCCCAACGCGGCGAATCTTCCGCTGGAGCTGCATGATGCCGTAGAGCAGCGCCTCGGCAGTCGGCGGGCAGCCCGGCACGTAGATGTCGACCGGAACGATCCGGTCGCAGCCACGAACGACCGAGTAGCTATAGTGGTAATAGCCGCCGCCATTGGCGCACGACCCCATCGAGATGACGTATTTCGGCTCCGACATCTGGTCGTAGACCTTGCGCAGCGCCGGGGCCATCTTGTTGCACAGCGTGCCGGCGACGATCATCACGTCCGACTGGCGCGGCGACGCGCGCGGTGCGGCGCCAAAGCGCTCGAGATCGTAACGCGGCATGTTGACGTGGATCATTTCGACCGCGCAGCACGCCAGACCGAACGTCATCCACCACAGCGAGCCAGTGCGCGCCCAGTGAAACAGATCCTCGGTCGAGGTGACGAGGAAACCCTTGTCGCCGAGTTCGCCATTCAGATCGTTGAAGAACGCCTGATCGGGCTGGATGATGTCGCTGCCGCTCGGCTGCCGCAGCAGTTCGACGGGGCCCGAGTGACCGGGCAGGCTTGGTGCTACTCCCATTCGAGCGCTCCCTTCTTCCATGCATAGACGAGGCCGAGCGCGAGTTCGACGATGAACAGCATCATCGAGCCCCAGGCGACCCAACCGAGTTTGAAGACCGATACGGCCCAGGGATAGAGAAACGCCGCTTCCAGATCGAAGATGATGAACAGGATGGCGACGAGGTAGAAGCGCACGTCGAACTGGCTGCGCGGATCCTCGAATGCGGGGAAGCCGCACTCATATTCGCTGAGCTTTTCGGCGGTAGGCTTGTGCGCGCCGGTAAAGCGTGCCGCCAGAATCGGCAGGAACACGAAGGCGCTCGACAGCACCAGGGCTACGCCCAGGAACAGCAGAATCGGGAGATATTGCGACAGGTCGAGCATGATCAGCCTTGGGTGCTTCTCGCATGTGCGAACGGATGCCCGGGGCTTTAGGACGATGCCCCGGAGCGAGCAAGGCTTAGAGGCGTGAGAATGAATCGCAACAAGCCCGGCGAAGCGTCGCGCTTGACGTACAATCGCGATGCGTCAAACTCTTAGCGGGGACGAGCATCGGGGGATGGCAATGCGCGCGCGGCATATCGTGCTTCGGCTGGCGGTTTTAATGGCGGCCGCGGCGCCCGCCAGCGCATCTGCCGATCCCCTGCCCCACCAAGTCGGCGCACTTTTCGCGATGACGCCCGATCAATTCGCCGCCGCGGCCGATGTGAAGGACGACGCGCTCGAGACCGTCGCGACGATATCCACGATGCGCGGCTGGCAGCAGCACGACGGGCTGCTCAGGATCGTCAACGACGACGGCTTCTTTCGGGCGTTCGTCGACAAGACGAGCGGCGAGACGCGGTTCCAGGTCTATCATATGGTGCGCTACACCGAGCAGCACCGTGCTCGGTTCGAGGTGGTGAACTACGAAACGCCCGACGGACCGGTGTCGGTGCCGCTCATCCCCATCGGCCGCTACCGCGGATCGTGCCGCGTCTATGTCGGGTGCGCGTATCTCGAGACCTTCGCTTTCCCGGTCGACGAGACGCTGCTGCGCACGCTCGCGGCGAAGTACCTGCCGGGCCGGGTCGCGGTGTGGAAATATCGTCTGAAGGCGAAAACCGGCGCCGAGCGGGATGAAGGCTTTGCCCCGGCCGAGATCGCGGGGATATTGATCGCGGTCGACCATTATCGCGCGGCGCATGGCCTAACCGGCGCGCAGACCCGATAAATTCTTGCCCCTCCCCTTCAAGGGAGGGGCTTTGGTCCGATTACCGCAGCGCGTTTGCGAGCAGCTTGTGCAGTCGCGACTGCAGCGCGTCGTTTGCCGCAAGAATCTCGCTGCGCTGCATCATCTGGTCGCTGCCACGGAAATCGCTGACGAAACCGCCGGCTTCCTTGACCAGCAGCATGCCCGCCGCGACGTCCCACGGCTTGAGGCCGCTTTCCCAATAGCCGTCGTACCGCCCCGCCGCGACCCAGGCGAGATCGAGCGCGGCCGAGCCCATCCGGCGGATGCCAGCGACTTCGGGCGCGATCGCGCCGAAAATCCGGCTCCACTCGGTGAAATTGCCGTGGCCGAGGAAGGGAATGCCCGTCGCGATCAGCGAATCGGAGAGGTCGCGGCGTGCCGAGACGCGCAGCCGCTGCTCCTGCACCCACGCGCCGCGGCCCTTTTCGGCCCAGAAGGCTTCGTCGGTGATCGGCTGATAGACCATCGCCGAGGTGATCTCGCGCTTGCCGTTGGGCAGCGTCTCCTCGACTGCGATCGAGATCGAGAAATGCGGGATGCCGTGGAGGAAGTTGGTCGTGCCATCGAGCGGATCGACGATGAAGCGCGGCTTGTTGGGGTCGCCGGGGACTTCGCCGCGCTCTTCCATCAGAAAACCCCAATCGGGGCGCGCGCGCGACAATTCCTCGTAGATCGTCTGCTCGGCGCGCTCGTCGGCCATCGACACGAAGTCGGCGGGCCCCTTGCGGCTGACCTGAAGCTGCTGGACTTCGTTGAAGTCGCGCCGCAGCCGCGGGCCGGCCTTGCGGACCGCGCGGTCGATGATCGTCATGAGGCCGGAATGGGAGGGCATTGGCTATACTCGATAGAGACTCTTGCCCTCTCCCGCGCGCGGGAGAGGCTACGGAGACTTGGTCCGCCATCTTCGGGCGGGCCTAGTCGTAGTCGGTGAGGGCCTTCTTCGTTCGGCGCGTCGATTAGAAGAAGGCCCTCACCCAACCCTCTCCCGCGAAGGCGGGAGAGGGCTAGGGAGAATTGATCAGTCCGCGCGGCGGACGTAGGTCTGCTCGTACACATCGACGACGATCCGCGTGCCAGCCCCGATATGCGGCGGCACCATCACGCGCACCCCGTTCTCGAGGATTGCGGGCTTGTACGACGAAGACGCTGTCTGCCCCTTCACCACGGCATCGGCCTCGACGATCGTCGCTTCGATCGTGTCGGGGAGCTGCACCGAAATCGGGCGCTCGTCCCAGAGCTCCATGACGACGTCCATACCGTCCTGCAGGAACGCCGCCGCGTCGCCGAGAATGCCGGCGTCGAGCGTGATCTGCTCGTAATTGATCTTGTCCATGAAGGTCAGCGTGTCGCCCTCGCGGAACAGATACTGGAAATCGACCGTGTCCATACGGACTTTCTCGACGCTTTCGGCCGAACGGAAGCGGACATTGGTCTTGCGGCCGTCGATGAGGTTCTTCATTTCGACCTGCATATAGGCCCCGCCCTTACCCGGCTGGGTATGCTGGATCTTGACGGTCTTCCAGATACCGCCTTCATATTCCAGGATATTGCCGGGACGAATTTCGACCGCGTTGATCTTCATGGGGGAGCCTGTAGTTGGAAAGAGCCAAGCGCACGGCACGCCGCGCGGACGTGCGCCTTAGCGGGGCAAGGCCTTTCCGGCAAGATAGGGGTAGGGATCGACGTCCATGCCTTCGTACCAATGCTGGTCGGGCGTGGTGTGCGTCAGACCGAAATGCAGGTGGAAATTGCCGGCGCCGGCATTCCCGGTGTCGCCGACATAGCCGAGCACGGCCCCGACCTTGACCGACTGGCCCTCATGAAGGCCCGGCGCATAGCCGCTGAGATGAGCATAATAATAGGTCCAGTTCCGCGCCGGCGAACGGACGTACACGGTCGTCCCGCCCGCGACGCTGGTCCAGAGCTTCTCAACGGTACCGGGCGCCGCCGCCAAAACCGGCGTGTTGGCAGGCGCTGCCAGGTCGGTGCCATGATGTTCGCGCAGCCCGTTTTCGCGCGGATCGCCCCACGACTCGCGAACATCGTGTCGCCGCACGCCGCCGATCGGGACCGCGAGCACTGCGCCCTCCCCCGCCGCACCGACCGCTGGCGGGGACTTCACGGCGGGCGATCGCTCGGCGCTGCCACCGATCCGGCGCGAGGCCTCCGGCAGCAAGGCGAGCAGCGCGATCCACGCCGCCGCCATGATCGCCAGCGAGATCAGAACGAAACGCGCAACCCGGCTCACGCGGTCACTTCTCGAAAATGGCCGGCGTGCCAGGCTTGACCATCATCGCGAGCCGCGCGGCGTCCCAATTGGTCAGGCGGATGCAGCCATGGCTTTCGGCGCGACCGATCGTCTCGGGCGAGGGCGTCCCGTGGATGCCGTAATGCTCCTTCGAAAGATCGAGCCACACCACGCCGACAGGACCGTTCGGCCCCGGCGGAAGCAAGGCGGCCTTCGCGCTGCCCTTGGCATCCCAGAACAGCTTGGGGTTGTAATGAAATGGCGGGTTATACGACGGGCCGTTGATCTTCCACGTGCCGATCGGCAGCGGATCATGCTCGCTGCCCATCGTCGCCATGAACTGCGCGACGAGCTTGCCGTCCTTGTCGAGCACGCGCAGCACTTCGCGCGATTTGCTCACCACGATCTTGGCGCCTGCCGGCTCAGTTGAGTCGACGTTGAGCGAGGCCAGGGTCTGCCGCCATTTCTCCGGCAGTTTCGGATTGTACGCCATCGACGTCGCGATTGCGTTCGGGACGACGATCTTGCTGCCCGCCTTGAGCGGCGTCGTCGGGCTGTTGAGCTCGACCAGCACCGCTGGCGTGGTGTGGAACATCTCGCCGAGCTTCTCCATCGTAGTGCGATAGCCAAGCTGCGGCAGCTTCGCCTGCAGCGCCGGGTCCTTCGGCAGCGGGTTGATGTATGGGCCCGCAAGCATTTCCGGCGTCAGCGTCACGATCACGGTCGGGCGCCACTTACGATCGGGATACAGTGCCTGCAGCGTCGGCTTATCCATCGCGCCGGTTTGCTGAAGACCGCGCGTTTCCTGAAAGCCCTTCAATGCGGCAACCAGCGACTTACCCTCACGACCATCTAGTACGCCGGGCGAGAAACCGAGATGATCGAGGATCACTTGAACGTGGAGCGTGGAAGGATCAAGCTTGGTCGCGGCGGACGCAGCTTTTGTTCCCGGCGCGGCAGCGGCGATCAGCCCAAAGGAGGCTATCGCCAGACAGGCCGTTCCGGCCACCATTTTCCGCATTACGCTCGGCTCCTACATATTCACTATGCAGACAACGACTTGTGACACGCTTGTGTCCGACACTTTACGCGAACCCGAAATGAAACTTTCGCGACGGGGCCTGATCGGCGGCGTGCTTGCCGGCGGTGTGGCGCTCGCCTTCCCGCTTCCCGCGGTCGCCATAGGCACCGAGTGGCGCCTCGCGATCCGCAACGTCCACACCGGCGAGAGCGTCGACGCGCTGTTCGCGCGCAACGGATCGTTCGTTCCGCAAGGCTTGGCCGAGCTCAACCACGGCCTGCGCGACTGGCGCACCGGCCAGGCAACCGCGATGGACCGCCGGCTGCTCGCCTTGCTCGTGAGGCTGCGCGACAAGCTGGAATTGGGCGGCCGTACCAAGATCGACCTTATTTCGGGCTACCGATCGCCCGCCACCAACGCCTCGCTGCGCGCCCGGGGCGGTTCGCACACCGGCGTTGCGAGCCAGAGCCAGCACATGCTGGGCAAGGCGACCGACATCAAGGTCGCTGGCGTGCGGCTTGATCGGTTGCACGGCGCGGCGTTGGCGCTGGGTGGCGGCGGTGTGGGGTTCTATCCGCGCGACGGGTTCGTGCATGTCGATACGGGCCGCGTGCGGCATTGGTGACGCGTCAGGGGTAGCTCTGACGTGTGTGCAACACGCGGACGACCCTAACGAGATCATCGTCGACCCGGTAGACGACGACATAATTCGGGGTCACGACCGCTTCGCGCGTCGGGCCGACGCGTCCGCGACGATAAAGATACGGATTGGACGTAATCAGTTCCAGCGTCCGATCCACTGCATCGTTGAGCCGTGTGGCGGCGGTAGGGTTACGGTCCCCGATGTACCCGAGGATCCCGCGAAAATCGTCTACGGCTCTATCGTCCCAGATCAGCCGCATCGCGCTTCTTCGATTCGATCAGCGCACGCATCTCGGCCATGACCACATCATGCGGGATGCCCGGCCCCGGCTCATCGAGCGCCTCCTGCACCTTCGCCCGAAACCAAACGTCATACGCCTCGGCCTCCTCGGTGGTGGCGAATTCGGACTCGATCGGAGACAGCTTGGCCATGCCTTCGCTGTAGCACGAATCCGCGCCAGCCTCTAGCCAGCGAGCACCGCTGCGAAGGCCTGAACCGCAGCGGCCTCATCGCCGCCCCACACCGCGCTCGATACCGCGACGAAGTCCGCACCTGCCGCAACCAGCGGCGCGGCATTGGCCGGGGTGATCCCGCCGATCGCGACGCAGGGGATTTCGAACACCGTCGTCCACCAGCTCAGCAGCACCGGATCGGCGACATGGTCGGTCACCTTCGTCGTCGTCGGATAGAAAGCGCCGAACGCGACATAGTCCGCCCCAGCCTCGCCCGCTTCCATCGCGAGGTGGCGGCTGTCGTGGCACGACACGCCGATTTGCGCCGTCGTCCCCAATTCGCTGCGCGCCTCGCGCGGGTCGCCGTCTTCCTGGCCGAGATGCACGCCATCGGCGCCGAGCCGCTTGGCGAGCGCGATGCTGTCGTTGACGATGAAGGCGACATCGGCATCGGCACAGATCCGCTGCAGCGGATCGGCAAGCGCGGCGGCGACGTGCTGGTCGACGTCCTTGACGCGGAACTGGAACGCCGCGACCGGCCCGCCGTCGAGCGCGCGCTTCAAACGATCGGCGAAGCCGCCGGTGACGTCGAGCGGCGAGACGAGATAGAGCTGGCACGGCGGCCGGCGGATGTCGCGCGTGAAGCGTGCCGCGAAATTGGGGTCAAGCGGGCCGAGCGGATCTTCGCCGCGTGCATCTTCAATGTCCATCGCTGCGCGATAGCGCCGCGATCGCGGCATGGAAAGCCACCGGATCATCGAGCTTGTGCGCGACTGCGTGGAGTTGCCCGCCGCGCCGCGTGGCGAGCGGCGGGTGGAGATCGACGACAACGTTCGGCCAGCTTGCCAAAGCAAGGTTGAGGACACCACGCTGCTTGATCGCCGCTGCATCCCAGCTGGCGCGCAGCCCCGCGATCTGCGCCACGGGCATCGTCACACTCTTCAGCCACCCGGCGCGCATCGTCAGCACGCCATCCGCCAGCGTCACGGGCAGGCGCCGGAACGATCGGATCAGGCCGATCAGCGCAATCACCAGCGAGGCATCGAGCACGCCAGCGACCAGCGCCGCCCACCAGCCGAGCCATGCGACGACGACGAGATGCACCACCAGCATCTCGACGATCGCGATGCCGAGCAGAACGCCTATCATCGGAGCCAAACTCCGATGATAGGCGAATTCCACGGCTTATTCCTCGTTCTTGTAGATTGCGACGATCTTGGCGAGCATCTCGAGCGCTTCGTCGCGCGGGCGCTGGAAGGTGTTGCGCCCGATGATCGAGCCGTTGCCGCCGCCGTCGCGAATGTCGCGCGCGTCTTGATAGACCGCGTCCGACCCCTTCGCCGCGCCGCCCGAGAACACGACGATCCGGCGCCCGGCAAAGCTCGACTGGACGACGTGCTTGACGCGGTCCGCCTGGTTCGACCAGTCGGTGCCCTCGTACATCGGCTTGGCCTCTTTCTGCTCGATGTGATCGCTCGGCAGCTTGACCTTGATGATGTGCGCGCCGAGCAATGCCGCCATGTGCGCGGCATAGGCGCCGACGTCGAGCGCGAGCTCGCCCGACTTGGGCAGCACGCCGCCACGCGGGTACGACCAGATCACCGTGGCGATGCCGACCGACTTGGCTTCGGCGGACATTTCGCGGATCTGGCCGATCATCTCGAACAAATCGTCCGAACCCGGATAGATGGTGAAGCCGATCGCCGCGCAGCCGAGCCGCACCGCGTCCTCGACCGAACCCGTCACCGCCTGGTTGGCGCCTTGCGCCCAGCTGTTCGAGCTGTTGACCTTGAGGATCGTCGGGAGCTGGCCGGCAAAGGTCTGTGCGCCCGCCTCGATCATGCCGAGCGGTGCAGCGAATGCCGAGAGGCCGGCGTCGACCGCAAGCTGCCAGTGATAATGCGGGTCATACGCCGCCGGATTCACCGCGAAGCTGCGCGCCGGGCCATGTTCGAAGCCCTGATCGACCGGGAGAATCACCAATTTTCCGGTGCCGCCGAGCTTGCCGTGCATCAGGATGCGCGCAAGATTTGCCTTGGTAGCAGGGCTATCCGACTCATATTTGTCGAGAATGGCTTGAACTATTGGGGTCATCGACAGCTCTCCGGTTGTGACTCTTTGTGCGGCTGATAGTCAGCCCGGCAATGGACTGCAACGCAGCAATCGTGGGCTAGGCGATTGCGACCTGCGCACTTGCCTTTCGTCGCCGCGCGCGCTTTCGCAGGCGGCATGAGTGATCCCGATACGCATGACCTGTCCCCCGCCGTCACCGCCCTTATGGCGGTCGCCTGCGGGGCGATGGTGGCCAACCTCTATTATGCCCAGACGCTGATCGGCATGATCGGCCCCGACATCGGCCTGTCGCCGTCGGCGGCCGGCGGCATCGTCACGCTGACCCAGCTTGGCTACGGCCTTGGCCTCGCCTTCATCGTGCCGCTGTCCGATCTGATCGAGAACAAGCGGCTGATCATCATCGCTACCGTCGGCGCGGCGCTCGGCTGCATCGGCATCGCGCTGGCGGAGGGGCCGCGGACCTTCCTGATAGCAGCACTCGCCACCGGGATTTGCTCGGTCGGCGCGCAAGTCCTCGTTCCGCTTGCCGCCAAGCTCAGCAGCGAAGCGCGCCAAGGCCGGACGATCGGGCTGGTGATGAGCGGACTGCTTACCGGGATCATGCTCGCGCGACCGGTCGCGAGCTTCGTTGCCGGCGCGCTGGGGTGGCGCGCCTTGTTCTTCTGGTCGGCTGGCGTCACCGCATTGGTCGGCCTCGCCTTGCTGCTGATGCTGCCATCGCGACGTCCTGACAGCACCCTCACCTATTCCGCGCTGCTGGCCTCCTCGCTCGAACTGCTGCGGCGCTATCCCGCGCTGCGGCTGCGCGCGGCGTACCAGGCGCTGCTGTTCATCGCGTTCAATCTGTTCTGGACCGCGGCGCCGCTCGTCCTCACGCAGCGCTTCAGGCTGGGGGCGAACGGCATCGCCTTGTTCGCGCTCGCCGGCGCGGGCGGCGCGCTTGCGGCACCAATTGCCGGCTATCTCGCCGACAAGGGCCACGCGCGCGCGACGACGCTCGTCGCGCTGGCGCTGCTGATGCTGTCGTTCATCGCCGCCGACCTGGTCGTCGCAGCCGGGGCGCTGATCGCGTTTGCGGTGACCGCGGTGCTGATCGACGCCGCGGTGCAGCTCAACCAGATTTCGGGGCAACGCATCATCTTCGGGCTCGACAGCGCGGCCGGCGGGCGGATCAATGCCGCCTATATGACGATCGTCTTCGTCTTCGGCGCGAGCGGATCGCTGATCGGCAGCGCGAGCTTCGCGGCGGGCGGCTGGTCGTTCTCGAGCCTGATCGGCGCTGCGATCGGCGGTTTGGCGTTGCTGCTCTATCTGCTGTTCGATCGCCCGTCCGCGCCCGAGGCCGAGCTCGCCAAGGATTGACCGCCCGCGCGATCCGCGACACTCTCGTGCGCTTACGGGGGCGTAGCGATGCGGATTTTATCGAGATTTTCTTGCAGCTTGGCGCTGGTTGCTGCGGCTGCGCTATTTGCGGGCGCGAGCCCGCAACCCAAGGTCGGCGAGCTCGCCCCGCCGTTCGAACTGACGCTGATCGACGGCAGCAAGGTTTCCTCCGACCAGCTTCACGGGCACGTCGTCGTGCTCAACTTCTGGGCGACGTGGTGCGGGCCGTGCAAGCAGGAGCTACCACTGCTCGACGCGTATTACGAAGCGCAGAAAGGCCACGGCCTCAAGGTCTTCGCGATCGCGACCGAGGATTCGCTCCAGCCGTTCCAGCTGAAGAAGCTGTTCGCGGTGATGCACATGCAATCGGCGCGGCGGATCAAGGGGCCCTATGCCGCGATGGCGGGCGTGCCGACCAACTTCATCATCGATCGCGCCGGGCGCCTGCGCTACGCCAAGGCCAACGCGTTCGAGCTCGGTGAACTCAACGCGCTGCTCGTGCCACTGCTCCAGGAGCCCGTGCCGGCGGGGTGAGCCGCGACCGCCCCTCCCCGGCACGTGCCGGGGAAGGAGACGGTCGGCCGGCCGTTTACCGCGAAAGCGCAGCAACCCCCGGCAAGTCCTTGCCTTCCATCCATTCCAGGAACGCACCACCCGCGGTCGAGACGAAGGTGAAGTCGTCGGCCGCGCCCGCCTGGTTGAGCGCCGCGACGGTATCGCCGCCCCCCGCGACCGAAACGAGCGAGCCGCTCTTGGTCAGCGCCGCCGCGGTCTTCGCCAGCGCGACGGTTGCGGTGTCGAACGGCGGCGTCTCGAACGCGCCGAGCGGGCCGTTCCACACCAGCGTGCGGCAGTTCTTGAGCACGTCGGCAAGCGCCTCGGTCGCGGCTGGCCCCACGTCGAGGATCATCTCGTCGGCGGCGACCTCATGGACGTTGACGGTACGGACCGGCGGGTTGGCGCGGAATTCCTTCGCCACCACGACGTCATAGGGCAGATGGATCGTGCAATTGGCTTGCTCGGCTGCTGCGAAGATCTCTTCGGCAGTGCCTGTAAGCTCATGCTCGCACAGGCTTTTCCCGACATCGACACCGCGCGCCGCAAGGAAGGTGTTCGCCATCCCGCCACCGATGATGAGATGATCGACGCGTGCGACGAGATGCTTGAGCACGTCGAGCTTGGTCGACACCTTGGCGCCACCGACCACCGCCGCGACGGGATGCTCGGGATTGCCGAGCGCCTTGTCGAGCGCGTCGAGCTCGGTCTCCATCGCGCGCCCCGCAAACGCCGGGAGCAGATGCGCGAGCCCCTCGGTCGAGGCGTGTGCGCGGTGTGCGGCCGAGAAAGCATCGTTGACGTAGAAATCGCCGAGCGCGGCGAGTTGCGCCGCAAACGCGGGGTCGTTCTTTTCCTCGCCGGCATTGAAGCGCGTATTCTCGAGAATTGCGACATCGCCCGGCTGCAGGTTCGCCATCGCATCCGCCGCGCCGTCATAGTCGACGAACTGGACCGGACGGCCGAGGACGGTCTCGTACGGCTTGGTGAGCAAGGCGAGCGACATATCGGGATTGCGCATGCCCTTGGGCCGCCCGAAATGCGCGAGGATCAGCACGATCGCGCCCTTGTCGGACAGTTCGGTCACCGTCGGCAAGGTTGCGCGGAAGCGCGTGTCATCGCTGACTTTTCCGTCTGCCATGGGGACGTTGAGATCTTCGCGGACCAGCACGCGCTTTCCGCGCACGTCGCCCATGTCATCGAGGGTCTTGAAAGCGCGCGTCACTGAAGAATCCGTCATGGTTCCACCCTGATTGAATCGCCGACGCGGATGATCCCGCCGACAAGAACACGCGAACAAGCGCCGCCGCGCCAATCGGGCAGCAATGCTGCCTTCAAGCCGGGCGCGAGCGCTTCCATCCGTTCGCACGGATCGGTCTCGCGTGTGATGGTGAGGACGACATCGTCCCCGATATGCACTTTGGTGCCGGCGCGCTGTGGCAGATCAAGGCCTTCGACGAGCAGGTTCGAACGCCGCTCGAACCACGGCAGGCTGTGGCCGACCTCTTCCATCGCGGCGTCCCAGTCGGCACGCTCGATCAACGTGACCTGCCGCCGCCCCTTGCCACCGGGCTTTATCGTTCCGCGAAAGTCGCCGTGGATCCCGCCATCGAGCGTGACCTCGACATGATCGACGGTCTCCATCGGCCCTTTGGGTCGGCCGTGGCGCGCGATGCCCGCCAAGGTTCCGAGCACCGTACTCAACCTACCCCCCGTCACCCCCGCGGAGGCGGGGGTCCCGCTTTTGTCCGTCGTTGCAGAAAAAGCGGGATCCCCGCTTTCGCGGGGATGACGGGCGGTGGTCGAGGTCACCTTAGAGGAACTTCCCCATCGCGCCGGCGGTATCGACCATCCGGTTCGAGAAGCCCCATTCGTTGTCGTACCAGCTGACGACGCGGACGAGCTTGCCGTCCATCACCGCGGTCTCGAGGCTGTCGATCGTCGACGACGCCGGCGTGTGGACGATATCGATCGAGACGAGCGGCTCGTCCGAATAGACCAGCACGCCCTTGAGCGGACCGCTCTCCGACGCTGCCTTGAGGATCGCGTTGACCTCGTCCTTGGTCGTCTCGCGCGACGGCATGAAGGTCAGGTCGATCAGGCTGCCGTCGGGAACGGGAACACGGATCGCCGAGCCGTCAAGCTTGCCCTTGAGCTCGGGAAGCACTTCGCCGACGGCGCGCGCCGCACCGGTGGTGGTCGGGATCATCGACATCGCAGCGGCGCGTGCGCGGCGCAGGTCCGGGTGGATCTGGTCGAGGATCTTCTGGTCGTTGGTGTACGCATGAACCGTCGTCATCAGGCCGCGCTCGATGCCGATCGCATCGTTCAGCACCTTGGCGACGGGTGCGAGGCAGTTGGTCGTGCACGAGGCGTTCGACACGATCGTGTGCTCGGCGGTCAGCTTGTCATGGTTGACGCCGAACACGACGGTCAGGTCGACGCCCTTGCCCGGTGCCGAGATCAGCACCTTCTTGGCGCCCGCGTCGAGATGCTTCTGGCAGCTCTCGCGGTCGGTAAAGAAGCCGGTGCATTCGAGCACGATGTCGACGCCGAGTTCCTTGTGCGGGAGATTGGCGGGGTCGCGCTCGGCAGTGACGCGGATGCGCTTACCGTCGACGACGAGATCGTTCCCCTCGGCCGAAACCTCGCCGGGATATTTGCCGTGGACCGAATCGCGGCTGAACAGCCAGGCGTTCGACTTGGCGTCGGCGAGATCGTTGATCGCCACCAGTTCGAGACCCGTGTCACCGCGTTCGAGCACTGCACGCGCGACAAGGCGGCCAATGCGCCCAAAACCGTTGATCGCTACCTTGATCGTCATCGTCCTGGCTCCTTAAAGCTTTGCGGTCGATCGGCGGCGCGCCGCCGACTCTTCTTCGATGCGCGCGTCTTTGCGGGCGCGCGGGCAGCGCGTCAACCGCCCCGAACGCGCGGCGAGTGGGGCGGCGTGCGCACGAACCCGCCTTGTTCGGGCGGTGCGCCATGCTATCTCACTCGGAATGGCAGACACCTCCACCGCTTCGACCCTCGACCGCATCGACCGCGCGCTGGAGCGCATCGAAGCCGCCGCCGCCGCCCGCACCGCCAGCACCGCCGCCCTCCAGAAGCGCCACGAAAAGCTGCGCGCGCGCATGGCCGAAGCCGTCTCGGCGCTCGACGCCGTGATCGCACGCGAGAGCGAAGCCTGATGGCCGACGTCACGCTCGAGATCGGCGATCGTCGCCACGTCGTCTCCTCGCCCGACGGGCAGGAGGACCAGTTGCGCCGGCTCGCCGCGATGCTCGACGCGCATTGGCCGATGGCGGTGCGCGCTTCGGGCGGGCTCAGCGGCGAGCGCACGATGATGTTCGTCGCGCTGATGCTCGCCGACTCGCTCGAGGAGGCCAATCGCCGCCCGGCCGAGATAAAGGACGAGGTGCTGCTCACCACGATCGCGGAGCGGCTCGAATCGCTCGCCAACTCCCTTGAGCAATAGCGGCACAGCGCCTATATCGATCGGTGGCGGGCACTGCCCGGTACGAGCCTTTATTATCCCTGAGGCTATTCATCATCCAAGGGGGTTGTCCCTGCTAGGGTCTTGGCCCGAAGCACATGATCCCCACCTGACGTACCGCGCGTCAGAGGATAACCCGGCACACGGCCACGGCGGTCCCGCCACCGCTTTCCATACCTTGCGACACCCCCGTCGCCCCGGCGCAGGCCGGGGCCGGCCAGCGGCGCGCGCATGGCCAGCCTTACGCGCCCGACACAGCGGCCCCGGCCTACGCCGGGGCGACGGCGCGTGATCGACAAACGGGCTCTGCGCGCGCGCATCCGCGCCGCGCGCGACGCCTTCTTCGCAGACGGCCCTCCCGCCATCGTGCCGCCGCCAGAATTGCTTGCGCTGCTCACGCCCGGCCTGACGGTCACATCCTACATGCCGGTCGGCAGCGAAGCCGACCCCGCCCCGCTCGCCCGCGCCGCAGTCGAGGCCGGATGCCACATCGCGCTGCCGCATGTGACGATTCGCACCGAACCGATGCGCTTCCTTGCCTGGGATACCGAAGCTGCCCTCCACGCGGGGCCCTATGGCCTCAGCCAGCCCACCAGCCATGCAAGCGCGCTAGTCCCCCACATCATCCTGACACCGCTGCTCGCGTTCGACGCCAAGCTCGACCGGCTCGGCCAGGGCGCCGGCTATTACGACCGCGCCTTCGCGCAATTCCCGCACGCCCGCCGCATCGGTGTTGCGTGGAGCGTGCAACAGGTCGACAGCTTGCCGACCGATCCGTGGGACATGCCGCTCCACGCGATCATCACCGAAACCGGATGGAGCGAACGTCGATGACCCCTAGCTGGCGCAAACCGGTCGGTATGCTCGCCATCCTCGCCTTGATCGGCCTGTGGTGCGTCGTCGCGGCGAGTCTGTCGGGCGTCGTCGGCCAGTGGCACCCGCTGCTGCAAGCGCTGTTCTACCTTGTCGCGGGCGTCGCCTGGATCTGGGTCTTGCCGCTTCGGCGCATGCTGGCGTGGATGGAAACCGGCATCTGGTGAACCGGGCATGATTCGCGGGGCGATGTCCCCGCGTGCTGCAAACGCGCACGTGCAATCTGGCTGAAGCATGAGCCGTGGCCGGAGTTACATAATGCAATGTCTGGGATCTAAGTCCGCGAAACGCCATCCCAATCGAGGGAATGGCGCGAGTGACGGGACTCGAACCCGCGACCTCCGGCGTGACAGGCCGGCGCTCTAACCAACTGAGCTACACCCGCTTATTCAGCGTGAGGCGCGTCTCTATGGGGGTGACTCCTGACTGTCAACCGCCCGTTTCACCTTCTTCCGAAGAATTTGCAAAATTGCTGCGGCGGCGCTGGGTCAAGGTCCCGTGTTCAAACAGGAAACCGGCGATATCGGGTTTCCCCGCCGCCCCCAGCACGGTTTGCAGGATAATCAGCAACGGCACGGCGAGTAGCGTTCCCGCCGTCCCCCACACCCACGACCAGAACGAAATCGACACGAGAATCATGATCGGGTTGATCGTCAGGCGGTGCCCGACGATCAGCGGGGTGATCGCATTGGCCTCGACCAGATGGCAGCCGATCATCACGAACGCCGGCACCAGCGCCACCCAGATGTCGTGAAAGGTCATCAACCCGCCGAGCGCGAGCAGCAGCGCGGCGGTGATCGGCCCGAAATAGGGTACGTAATTGAGCAAGGCGACGATCCCGCCCCACATCAGCGGAAACGGCATGCCCATCACGTACAGCAGCCCCGAAATCGCCAGTCCGAGCGCGAGGTTGATGATCGTGATCGTCCCGAGATAGGCCGAGGTATCGTCGACCACGTTCTGGATGACGCGCGCGGTCGCCATCGCGCCGCCGAAGCTCGAGCGGCTGGTGATCGTGCGGCGACGCAGACGCGTCCAGCCCGACAGGAAGAAGAAGACGACGAGGATCCCGAAGAACACCTGGACGATCACCGACGGCGCAAAGCTCGCGGCGAGTTCGAGGATCGAGCTCGGCGGCGTCACCGCAGCCGTCGGTGGCGCCTTGACCGGGCCCGTCGCGGCGAGGTGCTGCACGGTGCGATTGAGGTATTTCTGGAAGCTCGCGTACAGATCGATCAGCGGAGCGATGTTCATCTGGATGCGGTCGATCCGCTCGGGCAACCGCCGAAAGAATTCGGTGGCGGGCACGATGATCGCCGCCAGCGCGACGTTCGCCGCAACGAGGAACAGCAACACGCACGTCAGCGCAGCGAGGGCAGATGGCACGCGCCGCCGCTCGAGCCATTCGAGGATCGGCACCAGCGCGATCGCGATCACCAGCGCCGCGGTCGTCGGCAGGAAGAACTCCGCCCCCGCCTTGAGCGCGAACGGCAAGGCGACTGCCAGCCCCACGCCGGCAATGAGCGTCAGCGCCGCGAGCAAGCGATCGCGCCGCATCGCGATCCGCCATTCATCCTCGGGCTCCTCGGTCGGAACCGGGGGGAGTTCGAACGCCCCGCTCGTGCTGTTGTCGCGTTCTGCCATGCGCGCGACCGTAGCGGCATTCCCACGCCATGCAAACGGCGCTAGCCATAGCCTTATGTCCGATCTTCTCCTCGTTATCGACGAAGGCACGACCTCGACTCGTGCCATGCTGTTCCAGCCCGACGGCCAGTGCCGCGCGACCAAGGCGCTCGAACTCACCCAGCACTATCCGGCCCCCGGGCGAGTCGAGCATGACGCGCGCGAAATCTGGGAGAAGACGCTCGCGGTGACTCGCGCCGTGATCGCGGAGGCGGGCGGTGCCGAGAAGATCGCGGCGATCGGGATCACCAACCAGCGCGAGACCGTCGTCTTCTGGGACCGCGAGACCGGCGAGCCCTTGAGCCCGGCAATCGTCTGGCAGGACCGTCGCACCGCCGCGACCTGCCGGGACCTTAAGGAGGCCGGCAACGAACCGATGGTCCAGGCCAAGACCGGCCTGCTGCTCGACCCGTATTTCTCGGGGAGCAAGATCGGCTGGGCGATGCAGAACTGGCCAGAGGTCAAGGCGGCGGGCAAGCGTCTGGCGGTCGGCACCGTCGAGAGCTGGCTGATCTGGAAGCTGACGGCCAACGAAAATCGGGGCGGCCTGCACATCACCGATGCGACCAATGCCAGCCGCACCGCGCTGATGGCGATCGGCAGCGGCAATTGGGACGACGGGTTGATCGACCTGTTCGGCGCACCGCGTGCCGCCTTGCCCGAGATCGTCGATTGCGCAGGCAGCTTCGGCGAGACGACGCTGTTCGGCGCCGCGATCCCGATCTGCGGCATCGCGGGCGACCAGCAAGCCGCGACGATCGGCCAATCGTGCCTCAAGGTCGGCGAAACCAAGGCGACCTTCGGCACCGGCGCGTTCGTGCTGAGCCAGGCCGGCCCGACGCCCCCCACATCGCGCAATCGCTTGCTCTCGACGATCGTGTGGCAACTCGACGGGCGGCGCGCCTATGCGCTCGAGGGATCGGTGTTTGTCGCGGGCAGCTTGATCAAATGGCTGCGCGACGAGGTCGGGCTGATCGGCAGCGCGGCCGAGACCGAGGCGCTTGCGCACAGCGTGGCCGACAATGGCGGCGTCTATTGCGTCCCCGCACTTTCGGGGCTCGGCGCGCCGTGGTGGGAGCCCGACGCGCGCGGATCGATCTCGGGCCTGAGCTTCTCGACCGGCAAGGCGCATATCGTCCGTGCCGCGCTCGAAGCGATGGCGCACCAGGCGCACGACCTCAAGACCG
The DNA here is from genome assembly GCF_014653575.1 of Sphingomonas glacialis. Classification (GTDB taxonomy): domain Bacteria; phylum Pseudomonadota; class Alphaproteobacteria; order Sphingomonadales; family Sphingomonadaceae; genus Sphingomonas; species Sphingomonas glacialis. The sequence continues at coordinate 942,828 of NZ_BNAQ01000001.1, forward strand.
CCTTTGCCGCCGACGGGGTCGACTGGAAAAGCGTGCGGATCGACGGCGGGATGGTCGCCAACAACTGGATGGCGCAGGACATGGCCGACATCCTCGGCGTCTGCGTCGAACGGCCCAAGTTCGCCGAGACCACCGCGCTCGGCGCGGCGATGCTCGCCGGGATCGGCTGCGGTCTGTTCGCCGATCTCGCCGCGGCGAGCGTGATGCGTGGTGCGGTCGAAACGTTCGAACCGCAAATTGCCGCCGATGCGCGTGACGCGCGGCTCGACGGCTGGCGCGCCGCCGTCCAACGCGTCATCGCGGCGCCGTGAAGCGCGGCAGGCGTCGCGCGACCGCGCTGTTACCCAAGGATTCCAGATGATCGACCACGCACCCGCCACGCCTGCTCCGCGCCGCGGGATCGGTTTCATTTTCAAGGGCAAGGACGGCCTGCGCGCCGGGTGGAGCCTGGCGATCTTCCTCGCGATCTTCAGCGCGTTGATGGTGGTGGCAAGCGTCATTATCCGGCCCAGGCCGCCCGGCCCGGGCCTGCCGCAACCGTTGCTCGGGTCGCTCGTCCCCGAGGCCGCATTCTGCGTCGCGGTGCTTGTCTCAGGACTGCTGCTGTCGCTGATCGAGCGGCGGCGGTTCGCAAGCTACGGCTTGCGGCGCGAACGGCGGGGGAAGGATCTGCTCGCCGGCATGGGCTGGGGTGTGGCGATGCTGTCGCTGCTGATCGGCCTGATGGCGCTGTGCGGCGCGCTGGTATTCGACGGCGTCGCGCTCGGCGCGGGTGCGGCCTTGGGATATGGCGCGGCGTGGTTCGGCTTCTTCTGCCTCGTCGGCCTGTTCGAGGAATTCCTCACGCGCGGCTTTTTGCAATATACGCTCGCGCGGGGTGTCGCCGGCCTGATCGCTTCGGTTTCGCCGAGCGCGCGCTCAGCACGGACGATCGGCTTCTGGGTCGCGGCGGCGGTCTTTTCGGTCGGGCTGTTTGCCGCCGGGCATATCTCGAACGCCGGCGAATCGGCGATGGGGCTGGTCAGCGTCGCGCTTGCCGGGCTGACCTTTGCCTATGCGCTCTATCGCACGGGCTCGTTGTGGTGGGCGATCGGCTTCCACGCGACGTGGGACTGGGCGCAGTCGTTCCTCTACGGCGTTCCTGATTCGGGGATGATGATGGAAGGGCATCTGCTCGCGACGCATCCGACTGGCGCGGCCTTGTTGTCGGGCGGGGCGACCGGCCCCGAGGGCAGCGTGCTGATCGTCCCGACCTTGCTGCTGACGATCCTCATCATCCACCGCACGCTGCCGCGCCGCGCGACCGCCTTCGACGCCTGAACATCACACAGCGCGCGGGCGGAGCCGGACACTTGGCTCGCGCGCGGCCAGCCGACGCAGGATCAGCGCGAGCATCCAGCCCGCCGCGAGGATGAGGAACGGCATCGCGGGATAATGATAGCGTGTCTGGCCGGTAAAGCCGAACGCCGTCAGCGTCGCGAACGCCGGCATGCAGCCGAGCAGCAGCAGCGGGGCGCGCTCCCAGCGTCCACGGATCCGATCGCGCACAGCGATGCCGAGCGCGAACAGGCCAAGACCGACGAGCGCCATGTAATAGAGCTGGTCGAGCCCCTGCACCGCGCGCCACAACGACGAGCCATCGGGATAGGTCTTTTCGAGCGACCAGAAGGCGTCCGAATCCTTCAGCCACAGCAACACCATCTTGCGGATGCCGAGCACGCTCCATTGTGCGGGATGCGCCGCGATCCACTGTGTCGCGCGCGCCTTGAAGCGGCGGTCGAGCTCGACCTGCTGCGCGACGCGCTGGCTATAGGGGATGCCGACCGTCTCGTCCCAATAGGGCGTGCGCTCCCACGCGAACCAGTCGCCCGTCGCACGATCGTTCGCGCCGTAGAACAAGGCGACGCCGCCATTGGTCGAGACCGGCACGAACGCCCCCATCTGCGCGACATTGCGCAGCGACCAGGGCAGCACCACCGCCGCCAGCGTGATGTGCACCAGCACCGCCGCCCGCAGCGCATCGCGCCAGCGAAAATTGCGCAACGCCAGCAACATCGCGACGATCACGCCGATCGGGAACAGCATCATCTGTGCGCGCAGCAGCGTCGCGAGCCCGAACAGCGCGCCAGCGCCGATCAGCGCGAGGCTGCGCTTGCGTCCGACGATCAGCAGCACGAAAGCCCCCATGCCGATCGCGGTCGACGCGGTCTCGGAACACGGCTGTCCGACATAGGCGATGTGCGCGGGATAGAGCGCATACAGCAGCAACGCGATTCGCGTCGCCAGCGCGCCTGCGCCGAGCGCCCGACCGAGCCACACGATCGCGCCGAGGATCATCGCAACCGACACGAGGTTGACCAGCAACGGCCCGAACAGCCCGGGCCCGAACAGCAGCATGCTCCCCGCGAGCAGCGCCGGGTAGCCGACTGGCCAGAACGCGGTCGGGTGCCCAGCCTCCTGATAGCCCATGCCGCGCGCCAGCTCGGCGGCGCGGACCATGTACCATTCACCGTCGGAAACGGGATCCTGCGGCAGCAGCACCAGCATGGCGAGCCGTAACAGCAGCGCAAGCGCGAACAGCGCGGGCACGACCCATGGCGCGGTCTCGATCGTCGCGATCCGTGCGCTCAGTGATCGAGTCGCCGCCATATCCCGCCCTTCTCTGTTCCCCATGACAGAGCAAAGCGTCAAAGCCTTGCAGACGGCCAGCACGTTAAGACCGAATTTACCATATGCGCGGGTAAAATCGTTGCCGCGGCGTTAACGGAGCTGGTTAAAGTCCTTTGGCGGGACCGGCGGTGGGGTTACGCGACCGCGATAAGTCGATCCTCGAATAGCGCTTTCAAGTCCTTTTTGAGGATCTTGCCATTGGCGTTGCGCGGCAAGGTGTCGTCGACGAAGCGGATCGCAACGGGCGTCTTGAAGATCGCCAGCCGCGCGCGAACCCATGCCTGGAGCTCGGCCTCGCTCACGCTCGTGCCGGGCCGCAGATGGACCACCGCCGCCGGCTCCTCGCCCAAGGTGCGGTGCGGCAAGCCGATCAGCGCGCAGTCGGTCACCGCTGGGTGGGCGTAGAGGACGTTCTCGACCTCCGACGAATAGATGTTCTCGCCGCCGCGGATGATCATGTCCTTGGCGCGGTCGACGATGTAGAGGAAACCCTCGGCATCGAGCCGCGCGAGATCGCCGGTGCGCACCCATCCGTCGACGAAGGTCGCCGCGGTCGCCTCGGGCTTGTTCCAATAGCCTTTCACGATCATCGGGCCGCGCGCCCACAATTCGCCGACGTCGCCGATCGGCAGCTCGGTCGTGCCATCCTCGTCCATGATCTTGAGATCGGCGACGGGGGCCGGCGGCCCGGCGCTGGTCGGCCGTGCGAGATAATCCTCGCCGCCATGCCCGGTGACGGTCGCCATCGTTTCGGTCATCCCCCAGCCGTTCGACGGCAGCGCGCCGAATTCGGTGTAGATCCGCCGCACCAGCTCGGGTGCCGAGGGCGCGCCGCCATAGGCAATCGCCTCGAGCGAGGAGAGATCGTACTTCGCGCGGTCGGGATGCTCGAGGATCTGCCAGGCGATCGTCGGCACGCCGCCCGTCACCTGGACCTTCTCGCGCTCGATGATTTCCATCGCGCGGACCGTGTCCCATTTGCGCATGAAGACGAGCGTGTTGCCCGCGGCGATCGACATCATCATCGTCGCGCTGCACGCGGTGACGTGGAACATCGGGATCACGGTGAGAAAGGTCTTGGGCTCGGGCGCCGGCGGCGCCTCGCCGCGCCGCAGGAACGCCCGCGCGCCGCCGAACGCCGATGTCAGGATGTTGGTCGTGAGGTTGCGATGCGTCCCCAGCGCGCCCTTGGGATGGCCCGTCGTCCCGCTGGTATAGAAGATCGTCGCATCGTCATCGGTCGCGATCTCGGCCGTGGGCAAGTCGCGCTCGGGGAGTGTCGCATAGCCGGTCGGCGTGCCGATCAGGTCCTCGAGCCGAACCGCATCCGCGCCGAGCGCGACCGAGGCGCGCGCGACGACGGTAGTCTCGACCGCCGCAAACGCCGCGCCCTCCGCCACCAGTCGCTGATAGCGCTCGTCGTCGACGAACAGCAGCCGGCAACCCGAGTCGGTGATGCCATACGCCAGCTCGCCCGCGGTCCACCACGCATTAAGCGGCACGATAATCGCACCGATGCTTGCCGCGGCAAAGAAGATCACCGGCCATTCGGGCAGATTGCGCATCGCCAGCCCGACGCGGTCGCCCTTGCCGATCCCCATCTCGACCAGCGCGTGCGCCAGCGTCGCGACCGCGCGGAAATTGGCGTCGTAGCTGACGCGTTCGTCCTCATAGACGGTGAAGATCCGATCGCCATGCGCACGCGATGCCGCGATCAGCCAGGCGAGCGTCGGCGGGGCGTGCTTCCATACGCGAGTCGGGATGCCGCGGATCGGGATCGTCTCGATCTCGAACTTGCCACCCGGCGCAACCAGCGCCGCCTCGACTTGCGGCAACGTCATCCTGGGCCAGGCCGGATCGAGCGCGACGAGCGGTTCGATATCCACGATCATCTCTCCTCAAGCGCGCCATATCCCCGGTGAGTTGAAACTCGGGTTTGCCGCGGAACACTGTTTCAGCAAGGTTAGTGTTGATTCGTGCGCCACTCAAGGCAATAGGGTGTCATCGCTTTCGAACAGGGGGTATGGAAACCACGATGGCTGCAAACCTGCCCCCCGCCGCGCGGTTCGACTCAGGCCGTCTCGCCCGGATCGATGCCTTTCTCAAGGAACGCTATCTCGATTCGGGAAAGCTGCCGAACGCGCAGCTGCTGATCGCGCAGCGTGGCGAGATCGTCCATTTCTCCTCGCAAGGCGCGGCGCGCGAAGGTGGCGGCACGGCGATCGACGAGGGCTCGCTGTTCCGCATCGCCTCGATGACCAAGCCGATCACCTCGATCGCGTTCATGATGCTGGTCGAAGAAGGCAAGGTCGCGCTCGATACGCCGGTCCACCACGTGTTGCCCGAATTCAAGGATATCGGTGTCTATAACGGCGGCGGCGCGGGCGTGCCGTTCCAGACCCGGCCGACGAGCGACCCGATGCGGATGGTCGATCTGCTGCGCCATACCGCGGGGCTGACCTACGGCTTCCAGAACCGCTCGAATATCGATGCCGCGTACCGCGAAGGACGGATCGAGAATTGGCATGGCGGGCTCGATCTCGACGGGCTCGTCGCGGCGCTCGGCCGGCTGCCGCTGGAATTCTCGCCCGGCAGCGCATGGAATTACTCGGTCGCGACCGACGTACTCGGCGCGATCGTCGCGCGCATCTCGGGGCTTTCGCTGCCCGATTTCTTCGCAACGCGCATCTTCGCGCCGTTGAAGATGGACGACACCTTCTTCCACGTCCCCGCCGACAAGATCGACCGGCTGACCGATTGCTACACGCTCGCCGCCGGCAAGGGCCGCGTGCTCTATGATCGCGGCGAGGCGAGCGCGTGGAGCAAGCCGCCCAAGCTCGTCTCGGGCGGCGGCGGGCTCGTCTCGACCGCGCTCGATTATCATCGTTTCTGCACGATGCTGCTGAACGGTGGCGAGCTCGACGGCGCGCGGATCGTCGGGCGCAAGACGATCGAGCTGATGACGATGAACCACCTCCCCGGCGGAGCGGATCTTTCGACGCTGTCGAAATCGCTGTTCAGCGAGGCCGCGAATGCCGGAACCGGTTTCGGGCTCGGCTTCGCGGTCAACATCGACGTCGCGCGCTCGATGATCCCGGGGTCGGTCGGCGAATATTATTGGGGCGGCATGTTCTCGACCGCCTTCTTCGTCGATCCCGTCGAGCAGCTGCACATGGTGTTCATGACGCAAGTGTCGCCGTCGAACATCTACCCGATCCGACGCGAGTTGAAGACGTTGATTTACAGTGCCTTGACCTAACCCATCCGTCGCCCCGGCGCAGGCCGGGGCCGCTGGGTCGGGCGCGCGTCGCTGACGTCGCGGACCACCTCCAGCGGCCCCGGCCCTCGCCGGGGCGACGTTCGTAGCAGGAGAGAAAAATGACCGGCCCGATCACCACCGAACTCCACGACGACGTCCTCGTCATCATTTCGAACAACCCGCCGGTCAACGCGCTCGGCGCGGCCGTGCGGCAGGGGCTCGAGGCGGGGATCAAGGAGGGCCTCGCCAATCCGCAGGTCAAGGCGATGGTCATCCGCTGCGACGGTCGCACCTTCTTCGCGGGCGCCGACATCACCGAGTTCGGCAAGCCGATGCAGGAGCCGGGCCTCCCCACCGTGGTCGACATGATCGAAGCGTCGGACAAACCGGTTATCGCCGCGATCCACGGCACCGCACTCGGCGGCGGGTGCGAGGTGACGCTCGGCTGCCACTATCGCATCGCCGTGCCGAGCGCGAAGATCGGCACGCCCGAGGTCAAGCTCGGCCTGCTTCCCGGTGCCGGCGGAACGCAGCGCATCCCGCGCATCGCCGGGGTCAAGCTCGCGCTCGAAATGACCGCCAAAGGCGATCCGATCCCGGCCAAGCTCGCGCTGTCGGCCGGCCTGATCGATCGCCTGGCAGGCGAAGACAGCCTCGAAGCCGACGCGATCGCCTTTGCGCGCGAAGTCGCCGACACCAAGCCCCTGCCCCGCGCCCGCGAGAAGGTCGCGCAGGCCGACCCCGAAGCCGTCGCCGCGTTCAAGAAGGACAACGCCAAGCGCTTCCGCGGCTTCGACGCGCCTGCTGCCAACATCGCCTGCGTCGAGAAAGCCGCCGACGGATCGAGCTTCGACGAAGGCATCGCCTTCGAACGCCAGGAATTCATGAAACTGATGATGGGCGTCCAGTCCGCTGCACAGCGCCACATCTTCTTCGCCGAGCGCCAGGCCGCCAAGATCGACGGCATCGACCCCAAGATCGCGCTGCGCGAGATCAAGCGTGTCGGCGTGATCGGCGCGGGAACGATGGGCGGCGGCATCTCGATGAACTTCCTGTCGGCGGGCATCCCGGTGACGATCGTCGAAATGGCGCAGGACGCGCTCGATCGCGGCGCGGGCACGATCCGCAAGAATTACGAGGCCTCCGCCGCCAAGGGCCGCTTGAAGCCCGAGCAGGTCGAGGCAGCGATGGGCGCGCTCAACCCGACGCTCGATTTCGAGGCGCTCGCCGAGTGCGACCTCATCATCGAGGCGGTGTACGAGAATATGGACGTGAAGAAGGAGATCTTCACCCGCCTCGACGCGCTCGCCAAGCCCGGCGCGATCCTCGCCTCGAACACCTCGTATCTCGACATCGACGAGATCGCCTCGGTCACCAAGCGACCCGGCGATGTGGTCGGCATGCACTTCTTCTCGCCCGCCAACGTGATGAAGCTGCTCGAGGTCGTCCGCGGGGCACAGACCGAGGACGATGTCCTCGCCACCGTGATGGCCCTCGCCAAGACGATCAAGAAGGTCGCGGTGGTCGCCGGCGTGTGCGACGGGTTCATCGGCAACCGGATGCTCAAGCCCCGCCAGGTCGAGGCGATGAAGCTGCTGATGGAAGGCGCCACCCCCGAGCAGATCGACCGCGTCCATGTCGCGTTCGGCATGCCGATGGGGCCGTTCCAGATGAGCGATCTCGCCGGCGTCGACATCGGCTGGCACCGCGACCCCAACCGGATCGAGAACATCCGCGACGCGCTCGCCGCCGAAGGGCGCTGGGGGCAGAAGACCGCCAAGGGCTTCTACGATTATGACGAGAAGCGGAACCCGACGCCCAGCCCCCGCGTGGCCGAGATCATCGAGGATTTCCGCTCGAAGTCGAACATGCAGAAGCGCGAGATCAGCGATGAGGAGATCGTCGAGAAGACGCTCTACACGATGGTCAACGAAGGCGCGTTGATCCTCGAGGAGAAGATGGCGCAGCGCGCGAGCGACATCGATGTGGTATGGATCTACGGCTATGGCTGGCCGGTCTATCGCGGCGGGCCGATGTTCTGGGCCGATACCGAGGGGCTCAAGAAGATCGTCGCCGGGCTCGAGAAGCACGGCTTCGCGGTGGCGGAACTGCTCAAGTCGAAGGCGGAAAGCGGCGGTCGGTTCAATGGATGAGCAAACCGCCGTCGCCCCGGCGAAGGCCGGGGCCGCTGGGAGTGAGGCACCCGACTCGCATCACGGCAGGACGACCCCGGCCTCCGCCGGGGTGACGGCGGTCCGGTCCGCGCTCCAGACCGCCGCCGCAATCCGTAGCGGTGAGACCACCGCGCTCGCCGAGTGCGATGCCGCGATCGCGCGGATCGAGGCGGGCGACGGCGAGATCAACGCCGTCGTCGTTCGCGATTTCGATCGCGCGCGCGATGCCGCGCGCGCGATCGACGCTGGCCCCAAGGACGCGACAAGCGTGCTGCTCGGCGTGCCGATGACGGTCAAGGAAAGCTTCGATGTCGCCGGGCTCGTCTCGTGCTGGGGCTTTGCCGAACACGCCGATTTCGTCGCGACCGAAGACGCGGTCCAGGTCACGCGGCTCAAGCAAGCCGGCGCGGTGATCCTCGGCAAGACCAACGTCCCCGTCGCGCTCGCCGATCTCCAGACCAACAACCCGGTCTATGGCCGCACGCGCAATCCGATCGATCCTCACCGCGTGCCCGGGGGATCGTCGGGCGGCGCGGCGGCGGCACTCGCCGCGGGGTTCGTGGCCGTCGAGATCGGCTCGGACATTGGCGGATCGATTCGCCTGCCCGCTGCCTTTTGCGGCGTGTGGGGCCATAAGCCGACGTACAATGCGCTCAACGCGTTCGGCCACAATTTCCCGCGCACGCAAAGCTGCGGGGTGGCGCTCAACGTCGCCGGGCCGCTCGCGCGCGATCCCGACGATCTCGAGGCGCTGTTCGGTGTGATGGGCGGCGACGCGCTCGCCCGCCCCGCGCCGCGCGGAGCCGGCGAATGGCGGATCCTGCTGCTTCCGGAACATCCGCTGGCGCCCTCGCAAGCGTCGATCCAGGAAGCGATCGCAGCGGTCGGTGCGGCGTTCCGCGCGGAAGGCGCGCAGGTCGACGATGCCAGCGCCTTGCTGCCAGATCTCGTCGCGCAACACGGCGCCTATATCCACATGCTGCTCGTCGCGATGGCGCGCGGCGCGCCGATGGACGGCGGGCAACCGCTTCCGCTGCCCGACTGGTTCACGCTGGTCGATGCGCAGGCCAAGAGCCGTCGCGATTGGGCACGGCTGTTCGGCGCCTATGACGCGGTGATCGCGCCCGCCTGGGGCACCACCGCCTATCACCACGACGACACCCCGCTCGCGACGCGGATCGCGATGATCGACGGTGTCGACACGCAAGCCGCGCTGCAAATGGCCTATCCCGGCCTCGCCACCTTCCCGATGCTGCCCGCGACGAGCGTGCGGATCGGCACCGACCCGGACGGTCTGCCGATCGGGGTCCAAGTGATCGCCGATTACAATCGCGACTTCACCGCCATCGCGGTGGCGCGCGCCGCCCATGCCTTGATGAGGAGTTGATTCCATGACGCAAGACCTCGACACTTTCCGCAGCGAAACCCGCGCCTGGCTCGAAGCCAATTGCCCGCCCGAAATGCGCCAACCCGTCCGCTCCGAAAAGGACGCGTGCTGGGGCGGCCGCAATCCCGATTTCCAGCCTGGGCAAAAGGAATGGATGGACGCGATGGCATCGCGCGGCTGGACCGTGCCCGATTGGCCCAAGGCGTATGGCGGCGGCGGTCTGTCGCCTGCCGAAACCAAGATCCTGCGCGAGGAAATGGCCGCAATCAAGGCGCGCAATCCGCTCAATTCGTTCGGCATTTCGATGCTCGGGCCAGCGTTGCTGAAATACGGCACCGAGGAGCAGAAGCTCGAATATCTCACCAAGATCGCGCGTGGAGAGATCCGCTGGTGCCAGGGCTATTCCGAGCCCAATGCCGGCTCGGATCTCGCCAGCCTCGCGACCTCCGCCGAGGACGCAGGCGATCATTACATCGTCAACGGCCAGAAGGTATGGACCTCCTACGCCGACAAGGCCGACTGGATCTTCTGCCTCGTCCGCACCGACAAGAGCAGCAAGCAGGGCGGGATCAGCTTCGTGCTGTTCGACATGGCGAGCGAAGGCGTCTCGACCAAGCCGATCCTGCTGATCTCGGGCTATTCGCCGTTCTGCGAGACCTTCATGGACAATGTAAAGGTGCCCAAGTCGCAGCGCGTTCACGACGAGAACAAGGGCTGGGACGTCGCCAAATATCTGCTCGGACACGAGCGCGAGATGATCTCGGGCATGGGGCTCGCCTCGAGCGGCGGCAATCCGCTGCTCGACGGCGCGATCGCGACGATCGGGCTCGATTCGGAGGGGCGGCTCGCCGATCCGCTGCTGCGCGCGGCGATCGCGACGTTCGAGGTCCGCGCGAAAGCATTCGGATCGATGTCCGAGCGCTTCATCGACGAGCTGAAGGCCGGTCGCGCCCACCCGGCGCAGCCCTCGATGATGAAATATTACGGCACCGAGCTCAACAAGAGCCGCCACGAACTGATGATGGCATCGGGCGGTTCGGACGCGCTCGAATGGGAGAGCGAAGGCTCGCGCGGCGGCGCCGAGGCGCGCGCCTGGCTGCGCACCAAGGCCAATTCGATCGAGGGCGGGACGAGCGAGGTCCAGCTCAACATCATCGCCAAGCGCATCCTCGAATTGCCGGCGTAAGCAACGTCGCCCCGGCGAAGGCCGGGGCCGCCGCGTTGCCGCGCGCAACGCCGCGAGTGCCCGTATCACAGCGGCCCCGGCCTTCGCCGGGGCGACGGAGTTTAGCAATGCCCCTGTTTCTCAACGAAGACCAAACCGCCCTGCAGGACACGATCCGCGATTTCGTCGGCGAGCAGGCGCCCGTCAGCCACATGCGCGGGCTTCGTGACGCCAAGGATGCGACCGGCTTCAGCCGCGACCTGTGGAAGAGCTTCGCCGAGATGGGCTTCACCGGCCTCCTGATCGGCGAGGATGAAGGCGGGCTCGGGCTCGGCCATGTCGAGGCGGGCGTCGTGCTCGAGGAGATCGGCCGCAACCTGTCGCCCTCGCCGTTCCTCACCACCGCAGTCGCGGCGGTCGAGGCGCTCAAGGGCACGGCGCATGCCGCACGCTGGTTCCCCGGCATCATCGCTGGCGACACCGTCGCTGCGCTCGCGATCGACGAGGCCGCCAAGCACCGCGACAGCGTCGGCCTCACCGCCGAGCGTTCGGGCAACGGCTTCAAGCTGACCGGCAAGAAGCAGTTCGTCACGCACGGCCATGTCGCCGACCTGCTGATCGTCGCCGCGCGCACCGCCGGCAGCGCCGACGACGCCGAGGGCGTAACGCTCTTCGCGATCCCCAAGGACGCCGCCAACCTCACCGCGACCCCCGAGCGCCTTGCGGACGCGAGCCTCGCCGCGCGGCTCGAGTTCGATGGCGTCGAGGTCGATGCCGATGCGGTGATCGGCGACGTCGATGGCGGCCGCTCGCCGCTCGACCGGCTGCTGCGCGCCGGCCGGACCGGCGCCTCGGCCGAATTGCTCGGCGTCGGTGGCGGCGCGATGGACATGACGGTCGGCTATCTCAAGCAGCGCAAGCAGTTCGGCACGTTGATCGGCAGCTTCCAGGCGCTCCAGCATCGCGCGGCGCACCTCTATTCGGAGATGGAAGTCGCGCGCGCCGCCGTGCTGAAAGCCCAGCAACTGCTCGATCTCGATAGCCCACATGCCGACACCGCAGTCTCGGTCGCCAAGGCGATGACCGCGCTGGCGACGACGCTGTCGGTGCAGGAAGGCGTCCAGATGCACGGCGGCATCGGGATGACCGACGAATATGACATCGGCTTCTACATGAAGCGCGCGCGCGTGCTGGCCGAGATGTTCGGCGATGCCAACTTCCACGCCGACAAGGTTGCACGCGCGGCAGGGTATTGATTCCCCACGGAACGAGGAGGGGGACCGCGCGGCTTCTTCAGCCGAGTGGTGGAGGGGGACCTCCACCAACACCAGGCCCGAGGCACGCCCCCTCCACCGTCCGATCAAGGCTCACGGTCCCCCTAAGCGTTAAGGCACACCATGACCGACCCAACCCCCGCCCAACTCGCCCAGAACCTCGTCGATTTGCTCGACATCGAGGAAATCGACACCGATCTCTATCGCGGCATTCGCGGCACCGACGGTTTCGGCCGCGTGTTCGGCGGGCAAGTCATCGCGCAGGCGCTGCAGGCGGCGCAGCGTTCGACCGATGTCCCTAAGCAAGCGCATTCGCTCCACGCCTATTTCATGCGCGCGGGCGACGAGAGCCACCCGATCCTCTACCGCGTCGTGCGCGATTTCGACGGCAAGAGCTTCGCCACGCGCCGGGTCATCGCGACGCAGCGTGGGCTTCCGATCCTCAACCTCGCCTGCTCGCTGCAGGTGCCCGAGGGTGGCCTCGCGCATCAGGACGCGATGCCGGACGTGCCGCCGCCCGAGGATCTGACCAGCGACCGCGAGCTCCGCCTTGCGATGATCGACCGCATCCCCGAGAAATTCCGTGGCGTTTTCCTGCGCCCGCGCATGGTCGACATCCGCCCGGTCAGCCCCCGCAGCTGGCTCGACCCGGTCGAGCAGGAGCCCCGCCAGAACAGCTGGTTCCGCGTTGTCGCGCCGATCGGCGATGATCCAGCGTTGCACCGCGCGATCCTCGCTTATGCCTCCGACATGTCGCTGCTCGGCACCGCGACGCTGGCGCATGGCGTCAACTGGATGACGCACAAATTGCAGACTGCCAGTCTCGACCACGCGCTGTGGCTGCACGAGGATTTCCGCGCCGACGACTGGCTGCTCTATGTCTGCGACAGCCCCTGGGCAGGCCATGCGCGCGGTTTCAACCGCGGCAAGATCTTCGCGCGCGACGGGCGATTGGTGGCGAGCGTCGCGCAGGAAGGGCTGATCCGCCTGCGCGAGTGATCGCTACACCGCGGTCTTGCCATATTCCTGCTTGGTCACCGGATGGCTGCTCGACAGACCGCCATCGACCGCGATCGCCTGCCCGTTGACGTAGCTCGCCGCATCCGAGGCGAGGAACGCCGCCACTTCCGCCAGTTCCTCGGGCTGCGCGCCGCGACGCAGCGGATTGAGCCGGCCGATGCGGTCGGTCTTGCCCGCCTCGCGCGCATAATCGAAGGTTGGCTTGGTCATCCCCGTTTCGGTCAGCCCCGGGCAGATCGCATTGACGCGCACGTTCGATCCCGACAGCTGCTGCGCCGAGACCATCGCGAGGTTGATCACCCCCGCCTTCGACGCCGAATAGGCCGGCGACCCCGCCCCCGAGCGGATCCCCGCAACGCTCGCCGTCAGCACGATCGCGCCGCCGCCGCGCTCTGCGATCTTGGGGGCAGCGTGCTTGATCGCGAGGAACGGCCCGATCAGATTGACGCGCAGCACCTCGGTGATCAGCGCGACATCGGTGTCGAACAGGTTCGCCATCCCGCCCGAAATGCCGGCATTGGCGAACATGATGTCGAGCCCACCATAATATTCGCACGCGACGTTGACCGCGCGGATCACGTCATCCTCGTTGCCCGCATCGATCTGGATCGCGTGCGCCGCGCCGCCCGCCCGCTCGATCATTGTGGCGGTTTCGTGGACCGTTTCGCTCTGATCGGCGACGATCACGCTGCCGCCGTCCTTCGCGAACAGCAAAGCCGTCGCGCGCCCGATCCCCGAGCCCGCCCCGGTGACGATGATCGATTTTCCGCTGAACCGTGCCATTGCATCCTCCGTCGCCCCGGCGAAGGCCGGGGCCGTTTCGTTTGAGGCACACGCGTGCCAAGCCACACCGGCCCCGGCCTCCGCCGGGGCGACGGCGCTAGATGGTAACCCCGCCATCGAGCACGATCGTCTGCCCGGTCATGAAGCTGCTCGCCGCGCTGGCGAGGAAGACGACCGCACCGGCAATCTCCTCGGGCTCGCCGATCCGGCGCAGCGGCACGGTCTTGTTCGCGGCCTCGATCCGCTCGGGATCCTCCCACAGCGCACGCGCGAAATCGGTCTTGATCAGCCCGGGCGCGATGCAGTTGACGCGGACGTTGTCGGGCCCGAATTCTTGCGCGAGGTTGCGCGCGAGCTGCATGTCGGCGGCCTTGGAGATGCAGTACGCGCCGATCACCGTCGATCCGCGCAAGCCCCCGATCGACGAGACGATGACGATGCTGCCCGACCGGCGCTCGCGCATCTCGGGCGCGACCATCGAAATCAGCCAGTGGTTCGACACGATATTGTTGTCGAGGATCTTGCGGAACTGCTCGTCGGCGATCCCGGCTTGCGGGCCGTAATAGGGGTTCGACGCGGCGTTGCAGATGAGCACGTCGATCTGGCCGAACGCCATGCGGGTGGCGTCTACGAGGTGCTGGAGCCCCGCTTTGTCCGAGATGTTGGCGGCAACCGCGATCGCCGTGCCGTCGCCGAAGCGCGCGTTGAGCTCGGCGGCGACCGCATCGCAGGCGTCCTGCTTGCGGCTCGAGATGACGACCTTGGCGCCGTGTTCGGCAAGCTCGAACGCGCTCGCCTTGCCGATCCCGCGCGAGGACCCGGTGACGATAGCGACTTTGCCTGTAAGATCGAATTGCGACATTCTTGCTCCCCTCCCGCTTGCGGGAGGGGCTGGGGGTGGGCCTGTCCGCAGGCGCTCCGCCACTTCCCTCCCCTAACCCCTCCCGCAAGCGGGAGGGGAATAAGAAACTAAGCCCCCGCCTTCACCGCGAAATCCCACGCCGCATCGGCCAGCCGGTACACGCCTGCCGCCGACTTCTCCGCCTGCGCGCTCGACGCGGTCCCCTCGACGATCCGCTTCTTGATCCCCTGGACGATGCCGGTCAGCCGGAAGAGATTGTACGAGAAATACCAGTTGAGATCGGGCACGCCGTCCCGCCCCGTCGCCGCGCAATAGCGCTCGACCATCGCCTCGATCGTCGGGATTCCCGTCGCCGGCCCGGTATGCCCGAGCACCCCCGACCGCCCTTCGGGCGCCGTCACCCAGCTCATCAGGAAATAGGAGAAGTCCGCCAGCGGATCGCCGAGCGTCGACAATTCCCAGTCGAGCAACGCGATCACGCGCGGCTCGGTCTTGTCGAAGATCATGTTGTCGATGCGGTAATCGCCATGGACGACAGAGGTGCGTGTCTGCTCGGGCACGGTGCGGCCGAGATAGTCGATCAGTTTCTCGACCTGCGGCATGGGCTCGGTTTCGGACGCACGATACTGCTTGGTCCAGCGCGCCACCTGGCGTTCGAAATAATTGCCAGGTCGGCCGTATTCGCCGAGCCCGGCCGCGACATGGTCGGTATTATGCAACGCCGCGAGCGTGTCGCACATCGCATTGTAGATGCCGGTACGCTCACCGGGCGTGTAGTCGGGCAAGGTGCCGTCCCACAGATTGCGCCCATCGGCGAAGCCCATCACGTAGAAATCGGTGCCGATCACCGCGGGGTCGGTGCACAGCCCATAGGGTTTCGCGACCGGGAAGCCGGTCGGATAGAGCCCCGCGATCACCCGGTATTCGCGATCGACCGCATGCGCCGAGGGCAACAGCACCCCCATCGGCTTGCGCCGCAACACATAGGTGCCCGACGGCGACTCGATCTTGAAGGTCGGGTTCGACTGCCCGCCGGCGAACTTCGCGTAGCTCAGCGGCCCCACAAAGCCCTCGACATTGGCGACCATCCACGCCGTCAGCGCGGCCTCGTCGAGCCGGTCCTTCTCGGGAACGGCGATCGTCTGGGGCGCGAAATCGTCCATCACGAAAACTCGATCACGGAGCGCACGGTGTCGCCGGTGCGCAAGTTTGCGAGCGCGTGGTTGACGTCCTCGAGCTTGATCCGCTCGGCGACCATCGTGTCGAGGTCGAGCTTGCCGTCGAGATACATCTGCACCAGCCGCGGCAAATCGATCGGGAAGCGCGTCGAGCCCAGCAGCGAGCCTTGCAGCTTCTTGCCCGTCAGGAAGGTCGGCCCCGCAATCTTCACGTCGTTCCCCGGCGCGATCATCCCGAGGATCGTCGCAGTGCCGCCGCGCCGCAGGATCGTCCAGGCGAGCTCGGCAGTATTGCTCCGCCCGACCGCTTCGATCGCGTAATGCACGCCCCCGCCAGTCATCCCGAAGACCTTCTTGGCGAGGTCAGCATCGTTCGAATCGAGCGTGTGCGTTGCGCCGAGCTTTTCGGCGAGCGCGCGCTTGTCGGCGACGGGGTCGATCGCGATGATCTGCCCCGCGCCGGCGATCTTGGCGGCATTGATCGCGGCGAGCCCGATCCCGCCGCAGCCGATCACCGCGACGCTTTCGCCGGGGCGCAACTGGCTGTCGTTGAAGATCGACCCAGCCCCAGTGATCACCGCGCAGCCGAGCAGTGCGGCGCGGTCGAGCGGCATTTCCTTGCTGATCGCGACGCAGGCATTCTCGTGGACCAGCATCATCTCGGCGAACGCCGACAAATTGAGGAACGGCGCGAGCGGCGTGCCGTCGTTCAGCGCCAACCGCGGCGGTGCGCCTTTGGGCCGCCGCGTCGAGGGATCGACACACAAAGACGGCCGCCCGGTGACGCACATCTCGCACGCGCCGCAGAACACGGTGAAGAAGGTGATGACATGGTCGCCGACCTTGAGATGCGCGACGTCCGAACCGACCGCCTCGACGATCCCCGCCGCCTCGTGCCCCGGCACCGTCGGCATCGGGTGCGGGAAGGCACCGTCGACGAAGTGCAGGTCGCTGCGGCACACCCCGCACGCCACGGTGCGGATCAGCACTTCGCGCGGGCCGG
Source organism: Sphingomonas glacialis (assembly GCF_014653575.1). Lineage (GTDB taxonomy): Bacteria > Pseudomonadota > Alphaproteobacteria > Sphingomonadales > Sphingomonadaceae > Sphingomonas > Sphingomonas glacialis. Next base: position 959,603 of record NZ_BNAQ01000001.1, read on the forward strand.
GGTCGGAGATCGCGATGTCGTCGATCACCAACTCGGTCTTCGGGGCGTAAAGGATGGCTGCTTTCACGTGTCCCTCTTTTTCTCTTCGTCACCCCGGCCTTGTGCCGGGGTCCACCTCACCACTCACGCATCGTACGCAAAGCGCGGTGGGCCCCGGCACAAGGCCGGGGTGACGGTTGGTTTAGCGCCGCACCGCGTCCTTCGCCGCGACCGCCGCCGGCAAATCCGCGTACTTGCCGAACTCGTTGCGCGCGATCGCCCGGTTGTGCACTTCGTCCGGCCCATCGGCGAAGCGCAGCGTGCGCATCGCGGCCCAATCATGCGCCAGCGCGAAATCGCCCGAGACACCGCCACCGCCATGCGCCTGGATCGCATCGTCGAGGATCTTGAGCGCCATGTTGGGCGCCTGCACCTTGATCATCGCGATCTCTTGCTGCGCCGACTTGTTGCCCGCTCTGTCCATCATGTCGGCGGCCTTGAGGCAGAGCAGCCGCGTCATCTCGATGTCGATGCGCGCGCGCGCGATGCGCTCCTCCCACACCGACTGATCGGCGATCCGCTTGCCGAACGCGACGCGGCTCAGCAGCCGCTTGGCCATCGCCTCGATGCCCGTCTCGGCGACGCCGATCGTGCGCATGCAGTGATGGATGCGGCCCGGCCCCAAGCGCCCCTGCGCGATCTCGAACCCGCGGCCCTCGCCGAGCAGGATGTTCTCGGCGGGAACGCGGACATTTTCCAGCACGACTTCGCCGTGGCCGTGCGGTGCATGGTCATAGCCATAGACCGACAGCATCCGCTTGATCGTCACGCCGGGCGCATCCATCGGCACGAGGATCTGGCTCTGCTGGCTGTGGCGCGAGGCGTCGGGGTTGGTCTTGCCCATCGTGATCGCGATTCTGCAGCGCGGATCGCCGACGCCCGACGACCACCATTTCGTGCCGTTGATGACGTATTCGTCGCCATCGCGCACGATCGAGGTCTCGATATTGGTCGCGTCGGACGAAGCGACCGCCGGCTCGGTCATCAGGAAGGCCGAGCGGATCTCGCCGTTCATCAGCGGGCGCAGCCAGCGCTCCTTCTGCTCGAGCGTGCCGTAGCGGTGGAGCACCTCCATATTGCCGGTGTCGGGGGCCGAGCAATTGAAGCATTCGCTCGCCCAACCGACCTTGCCCATCTCCTCGGCGCATAACGCATATTCGAGATTGGTCAGCTGCGTGCCCTCGAAGACGAACGAATCGTCGACATGGCTCTGCCCCGAATGCGGCGGCATGAAGAAATTCCACAGGCCGGCCGCCTTGGTCTTTTCCTTCATCTCCTCGATGACGGGAATGACCTTCCAGCGCTCGCCGCTATGGTGCTGCTCGTCATATTCGGCCTGGCGCGGGCGGATCTGCTGGTCGATGAACCCCTTCACACGATCCCTGAAATAGATCTCGCGTTCGCTGAAGCTGAAGTCCATCTGCTCTCTCCAATCGGGTCGTTGGGAGGCTGGGTATACCGTACCGCGTTTTCGGTAAAGCGTCTTTGGCGTGGAAAAGCCACGCATTGCCCGCGCGCACGAAAGGGACTGTTTCTTCTAAAAGATGATGTTACAGATTGCCGCATGGAGGCCAACGACACCATTCCGACCGCCGAGAGCCTGGACTCCGACACCAGCACCAAGCGCTTCCGCGCCAAGCGCGACGCGATCCTCGCTGCAGCGGCCGAAGCGATCAACGAACAGAGCGCCAAGGGCATGACCTTCGCCGATGTCGCGCGCCGTGTCGGGCTCAACACGACGAGCGTGACCTATTATTTCAAGCGCAAGGAAGACCTCGCCGCCGCCTGCTTCGAGTACACGCTCGAAAAGCTGCTGGCGATGCTCGACGAATCGCTGCTCGAGCCGACGCCGCAAGCGCGCGTCGCAAAATACCTCTCGCTCAACATGATCCGGCTCACCCGGATCCAGCGCGGCGAAGAGACCGCGTTCGCGATCCTGTCGGATCTGCGCGCGATGGAGGAGCCCGTGCTCGGCCGGCTGATGGCGGGCTGGCGCGAAGTGTTCCGCAAGACGCGCAGCCTGTGGGGCCCCGCCGCCAACCGCGCGCAGACCGATCTCCACGGCGGGCGCGCGCATGTGCTGCTCGAGAACACCTTCTGGCTGCCGATCTGGCTGACGCGCTACGATCCCGATCAATATCCGCGGATCGAGGAACGGCTGATGGACGTGTTTGCCCACGGCATCGCCGGGCCGAAAGCGACCTGGGACCCCGAGCTGATCGACCTCGCGCATGACGAGCCCGAGCCCGGGCGCGAGGCGTTCCTGCTGGCGGCGACGCGGTTGATCAACCAGCTCGGCTATCGCGGTGCCTCGGTCCAGAAGATCGCGTCCGAGCTCAACGTCACCAAGGGCAGCTTCTACCACCATCTCGATGCCAAGGACGATCTGGTGCTCGCGTGCTACAAGCGCAGCCTCGATACCGTCGCCGACGCGCAGCGGCTCGCCGACGAGCGCGGCGGGAGCCATTGGGGGCGGCTGTCGGGGACGATCGCGACCTTGCTCGACGTCCAGTTTTCCGAACGTGGGCCACTGCTGCGCACCACGGCGCTGTCGGGCCTGCCGAGCGAATCGCGCACGCAGATGGTCGACCGTTCGAACCGTATCGCGCGCCGCTTCGCGGGCACGATGAGCGACGGCATCGCCGAGGGTTCGATCCGCCCGGTCGATCCGCTGATCGCCGCGCAGGCGCTGATGGCGATGCAGAATGCGGCGTTCGACATGCGCAAATGGGCACATACGATGACACGCGAGCGCTCGATCGGATATTATGCCTCGACCCTGGCGTTCGGCTTGTTCGACGACCGGATCTTACAACAATAGTCGTCACCCCGGCGCAGGCCGGGGCCGCTGGGTTTGGGGCACGATCTTCGCGTCATAATCCAGCGGCCCCGGCTTCCGCCGGGGCGACGTGGAAATCAAAGGACCTGACATGGCCGACATGGCGCGTTTCGATTGGGCAGACCCCTTCTTCCTCGACGATCAGTTAGAAGATGACGAGCGGATGATCCGCGACTCTGCGCGCGCCTATGCGCAGGACAAGCTCGCCCCGCGCATCGTCGACGCCTTCCAGAACGAAACCACCGATCCCGAGATCTTCCGCGAGATGGGTGCGCAAGGCCTGCTCGGCCCGACCGTTCCCGAGGAATATGGCGGCGTCGGCGCGTCCTACGTCGCCTATGGCCTCGTCGCGCGCGAGGTCGAGCGGATCGATTCGGGCTATCGCTCGATGATGTCGGTGCAGTCGAGCCTCGTGATGTACCCGATCTTCGCTTATGGTTCGGAAGCGCAGAAGCGGAAGTATCTGCCAAAGCTGGCGAGCGGCGAATGGATCGGCTGCTTCGGCCTGACCGAACCCGATGCCGGATCGGACCCCGGCAGCATGACGACGCGCGCGAAGAAGATCGACGGCGGCTATCTGCTGTCGGGCGCCAAGACCTGGATCTCCAATTCGCCGATCGCCGACGTGTTCGTCATCTGGGCGAAGTCCGAAGCGCACGGCGACGGCATTCGTGGTTTCATCGTCGAAAAGGGCGCCAAGGGCCTCGCCACGCCCAAGATCGAGGGCAAGCTGTCGCTGCGCGCCTCGATCACCGGCATGATCTTGATGGACGAGATCGAGCTGTCAGAGGATGCCTTGCTTCCCGACGTCCAGGGGCTGAAGGGTCCATTCGGCTGCCTCAACCGTGCGCGCTACGGGATCAGCTGGGGCGCGCTCGGCGCTGCCGAATTCTGCTTCCATGCCGCACGCCAGTACGGGCTCGACCGCAACCAGTTCGGCACCCCGCTCGCCGGGCGCCAGCTCTACCAGAAGAAACTCGCGGACATGGAGACCGAGATCGCGCTCGGGCTACAGGCGTCGCTCCGCGTCGGCCGCCTGATGGACGCGGGCAAGTTCGCGCCCGAGATGATCTCGATCGTCAAGCGCAACAATGTCGGTAAGGCGCTCGACATCGCACGGATGAGCCGCGACATGCATGGCGGCAACGGCATTTCGGGCGAATATCAGGTCATGCGCCACATGATGAACCTGGAAACGGTCAACACGTACGAGGGCGCGCACGACGTCCATGCGCTGATCCTCGGTCGCGCGATCACGGGGATCGCCGCGTTCTGATGGGATACCGCCCTTCCCGTCACCCCCGCGCAAGCGGGGGTCCCGCTTCTTCTAGCGGCGGGAAGAAGCGGAATTCCCGCCTTTGCGGGACTGACGGAGGATAGGATGAACGGCCAAGCATCAGCCCCCCTCGCCGGCCTGCGGATCCTCGAAATGGCGGGGATCGGGCCCGGCCCGTTCTGTGGAATGATGCTGGCCGACCACGGCGCCGAGGTGATCCGCGTGGAACGTCCCGGCCCGCCGGGGCTGACCGATCCGACGCGCGACCCGCTACTCCGCTCGCGCCGGACGATTGCGCTCGATCTCAAGCAGCCCGAAGCGGTCGCGGCGGTGCGCCGCCTGGCGGGGACGTGCGACGGGCTGATCGAGGGCTTCCGCCCGGGCGTGATGGAGCGCCTCGGCCTTGGGCCCGACGTGCTGATCGGCGACAATCCGCGGCTCGTCTATGGCCGCATGACCGGCTGGGGGCAAAGCGGCCCGCTCGCCCACGAACCCGGCCACGACATCGATTATATCGCGATCTCGGGCACGCTCCACGCACTCGGCGAAGCAGGCCGCAAGCCGACCGCGCCGATCAACCTTGCAGGCGATTTCGGCGGTGGCGGGATGATGCTCGCGTTCGGGATGCTCGCCGCGATCCTGCAGGCGCAGGCGAGCGGCACGGGTCAGGTCGTCGATTGCGCGATGACCGAAGGATCGGCGGTGCTCGCCAGCATGATCTGGGGGTTTCGCGGCATGGGCCAGTGGAGTGGCGCGCGCGGCACCCATTTGCTCGACGGCGGCGCGCATTTCTACGACACCTATGAGACCGCCGACGGCAAGTGGATCGCGGTCGGCGCGATCGAACCGCAATTCTACGCCGCGCTGCGCCGCGTGATGCACCTCGACGGCGCCGAATGGGACGCGCAATTTGCGCCGGCCGTCTGGCCGCGGCTCAAGCAGGAACTGGCGTATCGCTTCAAGCAGCGCAGCCGCGACGCATGGGTCGCGGCGTTCGAGGGGCACGAGGCGTGCGTCGCGCCCGTGCTGGGGTTCGAGGAAGCCGCCGCGCATCCGCACAACGTCTCCCGCGGTGCATTCGTGACCGCGGGCGGCGTGACGCAGCCCGCCCCCGCCCCGCGCTATTCGGTCAGCGAAACCGTGGCCCCGCGCATGGCTGGCGCGCAGGACGGCGCCGCGATCCTGGCCGAAGCGGGCTTCGCTCCGGCCGAGATCGAGGCGCTGCTCGGTTAAGCGACCACCGGCTTGCGCGCGAAGACGCCGTAGCAGGCGATGATCGCATAGCAGGCCGCGGGCAGGATCATGGCGAAGCGCAGCCCGCTCTGATCGGCGATCAGGCCGGTCAGCGGCGGGATGATCGCGCCACCGACGATCGCCATCGCCAGCACGCCCGACCCCTCGGCCGCACGCTTGCCGAGGCCTTCGCTCGCCAGGCTGAAGATCGTCGGGAACATGATCGAATTGGTCAGCCCGATCGCGAGCAGCGACCAGCCCGAGACGAGCCCGGTGGTGTGCGTCGACAGCGCGATCAGCGCGATCCCGGCGATCGCGACGCCGGCGAGCACCTTGCCCGGCGAGACGTAGCGCAGCACGGCTGCCCCGATGAAGCGCCCGACCAGCGCGCCGCCCCAGTAGAACGGCACATGCTTGCCCGCCGCCTCGGCACCGAGCGCCAGCGTATCGGCCTGCGTCAGATAGCTGACGATCAGCGAGCCGATCGCAACTTCGGCGCCGACATAGAGGAAGATGCACAGCGTGCCGAAACCAAAGCGCGGCAGGCGGAGCAGCCCGAACGCCTTGACGATGCTGCCCTGGTCATCGACCGCGGTCTGCAGCCGGTTGCGGCGCGTCCACACGACGGCCGCGACGATCACCAGCGCCACCGCGAGCCCGATATAGGTGTGCACGACGGTCTGCGTCTCAGCGGTGCGATAGGCGTCGAGCGCAGCGCCGGTCAGCGTCTTGGGATCGATCCTCGCGAGCGAGCCGAGGATCACGATCGAGCCGACATACGGGAAGATCGTCGTGCCGAGCGAGTTGAACGCCTGCGCGAAGGTCAACCGGCTCGACGCGGTCTTGGGCGGCCCGAGCAGCGAGATCAGCGGGTTGGCGACGACTTGCACCATCGTGATCCCCGCCGCGAGCACGAACAGCGCGAGCAGGAATACCGCGAAGGTGCCCGACTGCGATGCCGGCACGAACAGCAGGCAGCCCGCGGTCATCGTCAGCAACCCGATCGAGGCCGAGCGCATATAGCCTGCCTTGCGCACGATCGCCGCGGCGGGGATCGAGAAGACGAAATAGGCCGCGAAAAACGCCGATTGCACGAGCAGCGCCTGCGCATAGCTCAGCGTGAACAGGTCCTTGAGCTTGGGGATGATCACGTCGTTGAGGCTGGTGATGCCGCCGAAGATGAAGAACAGGGCGAACACGAAGACCTGCAGGTCGGGCGCGTTGATCCCCTTGGTGGCGATTTCGTCGGTGCCGTGCGGCGTCGTGGCGGCCTCTATGTGCATATGCGATCCCCTAATCGGCCGCTTTCGCCGCCAGTCTCTCTCGTAGCATCCCTTGCCCCGCCGACGCCCGGTCTGGCAATCCGCAGAATGCCATGCGATACCCGGCGCCTAGAACAATCCGGATCAGGAGAGTCCGCCATGGCTACCGCCGCTGTCGACCGCGTGGAGATGTCCGAAGCCGAATGGGAAGCGCGCCAGGAGCTCGCCGCCTGTTACCGGGTCTTCGCGATGCTCGGCTGGTCCGAGATGATCTACAACCACATCACGCTGAAGATCCCGGGCGAGGACGGCGCCTTCCTGATCAACCCGTTCGGGCTGCACTTCAGCGAGGTGACGGCATCGAGCCTCGTCAAGATCGACATCGACGGCAACAAGCTCGACGACAGCCCCTACCCCGTCAACCGCGCGGGCTTCGTCCAGCACGCGCTGTTCCACCGCCACTTGCCCGACGCGCATTGCATCATGCACACCCACACCACCGCGGGAATGGCGGTCAGTTCGCTCGAGGGCGGGCTGCGCGCGACCAATTTCTACGCGTGCAACTTCGCCGGGCAGATCGCCTATCACGACTTCGAGGGCGTGACGGTCCGCGACGAGGAAGGCGCGCGGCTGCTCGAGCATCTCGGCAACAAGCGCGTGATGCTGCTCAAGAATCACGGCATCCTGGTGATGGGCAAGACGCTACCCGAGGCGTTCATCAAGCATTGGTCGCTCCAGCGCGCGTGCGAGATCCAGATCGCCACAATGTCGATGGGAACGCCGATCGAAGTGACGCCCGACGTCGTGGCGGTTCACCAGCGCGATCTGCACATGGCGCAAGTCCCGGGCGGCGCGGGCGCTGCCGATTTCGCGGCGATGGTGCGACTGGTCGACAAGATCGACACCGGCTGGCGCGCTTGATCCTCACAGCAAAGCCAATCTAATCAATAACCTGTTATAGAACTCTTGCCTCCCACGGGCACGCGCCTAACCTCGGTCAGGCCTTACCGTGTGGAGACCAAGAATGCTCAAGATCCTGCTTGTCGCTGCTACGCTTTCGCTCGCCTCGACACCCGTCATGGCGGCGCCGTGCAAGGACGCCAAGGGCCGCTTCATGAAGTGCCCGCCCGCCAAGCCGGTCGCGACCAAGTGCCGGTTGAACGGCAAGTTCGCCAAGTGCGGCACGCCCGGCGCGAAGCCCGCCTGATCATCGCGGGGCGGCGCAACGCCGCCCCGCACGCTTCATCCGAAGCGATAGCCCGACACCGCCCACCCCATCACGACATCGCGGTAATCGCAGATCGCCGCATCCTCACCGCCAGCACCGAGCGCGACCATCAGCGGCAGCAGATGCTCGGCCTCGGGATGCGCGAAGCGGGCGTTGGGCAGCGTGTTCCAGGCGGCGACGCGCGCGGCGCGCGCCACCGGATCGGGATCGGTCACCGCCGCGGTCAGTGCGACATCCCAGGCCGCGGCGATCGGCGTGACCTGGGGCCCGCGCGCGCGCAGATTGTGGAAGCTCATCCCCGATCCGACGATCAGCACGCCTTCGTCGCGCAGCGGTGCGAGCGCTCGCCCGATCGCGATATGTCCCGCCGGATCGAGATCGGCGCGCAATGAGAGCTGGACGAGCGGGATGTCGGCATCTGGCACCGCAACCATCATCGGGATGAACACGCCGTGGTCCCAGCCGCGCTCCTCGCCGTGATGCGCAATCCCTGCGTCGGCGAGCAGCGCGCTCACGCGCTGCGCGAGCGCAGGATCGCCGTGCGACGGCCAGTCGAGCCGATAGGTATGCGGCGGGAAGCCGAAATAGTCGTAATCGAGCGGATGCCCGTCGCCGGTGTTGATCGCGAGTTCGGGAGTTTCCCAATGTCCCGACACGAGCAGGATCGCGCGCGGTCGCTCGGGCAGCGATGCGATCAATCCGGCAAGATACGCCTGCATCGGGCGCCACATCGGGTCGGGCAACCCGCCGGCTGGATCCATGAAGAAGCACGGGCCACCGCCATGCGGAATGAAGAGCGTTGGAAGTTTCATCCCCGCTATATCGGGCGCGGGCGCCGCGCCGACAATCGCGCAGCCGGAAACGGCGCGTTTCGCGGTGTTCGCCGCGTGCTTGCCGGGCCGGTCGCGCGCGGGCATGGTCGTCGCATGTCCCGGCCACTCGCCCCTGCCCCACGCCTGCGCCACCGCCGTGGAGGCCACGCATGACGCGCTTCACCGTCAACAACCAGCCGGTGCAGTATCGGATCGATCCCAACACCCCGCTGCTCTGGGCGCTGCGCGATGCATCGAACCTGACCGGCACCAAATATGGTTGCGGCACCGGCGACTGCGGTGCCTGCACCGTCGATATCGACGGCGAGGCGGTGCGATCGTGCCAGCGGACGATCGGCGCGATCGAGGGGAGCTATGTCACCACGATCGAGGGCCTGTCGCGTGATCGCACGCACCCGGTGCAAATGGCGTTCCTCGACAAGAACGTCACGCAATGCGGTTTCTGTATCCCCGGTATCATCATGGCCGCATCGGCTCTGCTGAAGAAGAATCGCAACCCGAGCGAGGACGATATTCGCGCCGGGATCACCAATCTGTGCCGCTGCGGCATTTATCCACGACTGGTCGAGGCGATCCTGCTCGCCGCCAGCGTCCAGCGCGGCGACGAGACGATTGCTGCACCGCCGCGCCCTGCCATCACGCCCGCCGACGCAGCGCGCGAAGTTCCAGCACTGACCCCGCCAAGATGAGCCAAAGCTTTCGCAACGCTGTCATCGCAATTCAGCCACGGCTCATCGCGCGCAGAGTATACCGCGTTTAACGACCGGAAATGCTTTCCGGACGAAGATAAGGAAGTATCGATGCGCAAGTCTTTGCTCGCCGCGATCATGGCGGCTTCTGCGTTGATCCCCGCCACCGCGATGGCGCAGGATGCTGGCGATCGGCCAAACCGCGGCGACGGTCAAGGGCGGCGCGGCCTGCAGGAGGGACAGGGCGAAGGCCGCCCCGAGCGCCAGGCCATGCCGGGTGCCGAAGGCCGCATGAACTGGCAGCGCCCGCAAGGCCAGGTGCAGCAGCCGGTTCAGGTCCAGGCACCGGTCCAGGCTCAGCCACAGCCCCAGCAGCAGCCACAGCAGGAGCGCCCCGATCGCCAGGGCGGCGGTGGGCGCGACTTCGGCGGACGCGGCGAGTATCGCGGCCAGCCGCAAGCTGTCCCGCCGCAGGTGCAAGCCGGCCAGCCCGGTTTTCCCGGCGGGCAGCGCGACGGCCGCCCGGGCTTCGAGCGCGAGCAACGCGAGGGCCGCCCCGATTTCAACGGCGGCCAGCGCGACGGTCGTCCGGATTTCAACCGCGGGCAGCGCGATGGTCGCCCCGACGTCAACGGTGGTCAGCGCGACGGCCGCCCGGATTTCAACCGCGGCCAGCGCGATGGACGCCCCGGTTTCGAAGGTGGCCCACGCGACGGGCGCCCTGCGTTCGACGGGCAGCAGCGCGGCGGGGATTTCCGCGGCAATGATCGTGGCGATTTCCGCGGCAATGACGGGCGCTTCGGCGATCGTGGCTACAATCGTGGCAGTGGCGTCGGATATGGCGGCGGCTATGACCGCAATGACAATCGCGGCGGGTGGAACCGCGATTGGCGGCGCGACAACCGCTACAATTACAACAGCTATCGCACCCAGAACCGCAATCTCTATCGCCTCCCGCGCTACTATGCGCCGTCGGGCTGGTCGGGCGGGTATCGTCGCTTCTCGGTCGGCTTCTCGCTGAGTTCGGTGCTGTTCAACCAGAATTACTGGATCGAAGACGCCGATTACTACCGCCTGCCGCCGGCCTACGGTCCGTATCGCTGGGTGCGCTATTACAACGACGCGCTGCTGGTCGACATCCGCACCGGCTATGTCGTCGACACGGTGTACGACATCTTCTGGTAAGGCCCGGAAGACCGACCTCGGGGTCCGCAGGCACGCCGCTTGCGGACCCCTTGTTTTTTGAGCCGCCCGCGGCAAAGTCGCGCGCATGGCTCTTTTTGCAAGGAAACCCAACGGCGCCTCGCCGCTGCGCCGCCAGTTCGGCGAAACCGTCGGGGCGCGGCTCGATGCCAATCCCGCGGTCAAGCGCTTCGCGGTCGACGGCGCGCAAATCTATCAGCACCCCGATTTCCTCGACGCCGCCACCTGCGACGCGCTCGTCGCGATGATCGACGCCAACAAGCGCCGCTCGACCGTGCTCGCCGAGGAGAACATCCAGGAGTTCCGCACGAGCGAAAGCTGCGACATGGACCGCTGGTCGCCCGACGTCCGCCCGACCGACGAGGCGATCGCGCACCTGCTCGGGATCGATCCGGTGCAAGGCGAGACGATGCAGGGCCAACGCTACGCCGTCGGCCAGCATTTCCGCGCGCATTTCGATTATTTCAACGAAAAGCAGGCCTATTGGCCGCAGATGATCGAGACCGGCGGGCAACGCACCTGGACCGCGATGATCTATCTCAACCATGTCGAGGAGGGCGGCGCGACCTGGTTCCCGCAGATCGGCATCCGCGTCGGACCGAAGAAAGGCCTGCTACTCGCCTGGAACAACATGAACCGCGACGGCAGCCGCAACACCGAGACGCTCCATGAGGGCATGCCCGTGGTGAGCGGGACCAAGTACATCGTGACCAAATGGTTTCGCGAGGGGAAGTGGATCAAGGCCTGACCCCAGCCTTTGCGCTGACCGCTCCGCTTTGCGCTCCTCCGCCAAGCGCGTAGGAGGGCGGGCAATGAACACCGTCCTCAACATCAGCCATTCGATCCTCGGCCAGCCCTGGCGCTGGCGCATGCTCGAGACCGACGCGCGCGATCCCGGTTTCGCGCCCGACGATCTCGTTACGCAATTGCTGCTCGCGCGCGGCTGCCCGCGCGACGCGCTCGACGCGCACAAGGCGCCGAGCATCCGCGGCTTCATGCCCGACCCCTCGATCTTTCGCGACATGGACCGCGCCGCCGACCGGCTCGCCGATGCGGTGCAGGCGGGCGAGCAGCTCGCGATCTTCGGCGATTACGACGTCGACGGCGCGACGTCGGCGGCGCTGATGATCCTGCTGCTGCGCGATCTCGGGCTCGAGGCGCGGCCCTACATCCCCGACCGGATGCGGGAAGGCTATGGCCCGACCGGCGCCGCTCTGGTGCGCCTCAAGGACGAAGGCGCGACGCTGATCGTCACCGTCGATTGCGGCGCGCAGGCGTTCGACGCGCTCGCCACCGCGCGCGATGCCGGCGTCGACGTGCTGGTGGTCGATCACCACAAATGCGCCGCCGCGCTCCCGCACGCGCACGCGCTCGTCAATCCCAACCGGCTCGATGAGACCGAGGGCGCCGAGCACGGCCATCTCGCCGCGGTCGGCGTCGCGTTCCTGCTCGGCGCGGCGTTGATCCGCACGCTGCGCGGCCGCGGCTATTTCGCCGATCGCCCCGAACCCAAATTGCTCGACCTGCTCGATCTCGTCGCGCTCGGCACCGTCGCCGACGTCGCCGCCCTGCGCGGGCTCAACCGCGCCTTCGTGGCGCAGGGGCTTAAGGTGATGGCGCAGCGCCGCAACATCGGGCTCAATGCGCTGATCACCGCGTCGCGCCTGACGCGCGCGCCGACCAGCACCGATCTGGGCTTCGCGCTCGGCCCGCGGATCAACGCGGGCGGACGCGTCGGCAAGTCCGATCTCGGCGTCCGCTTGCTCACGACGCGCGACCCGGCCGAGGCCGAGCGAATCGCGGTCGAGCTCGACCGCTTGAACGAGGAACGCCGCGCGATCGAAGGCATCGTCCAGGAAGCCGCCGAACTCATCGCGCTCAATCAGAGCAACCGCGCGGTGCTCGTCGTCGCAGGGCATGGCTGGCACCCCGGCGTGATCGGCATCGTCGCGGGACGCTTGAAGGAGAAATACGGCCGCCCTGCCCTTGTCATCGCGCTCGACGATGCGGGACTCGGCAAGGGTTCGGGCCGCTCGATCAGCGGCGTTGACCTCGGTGCGGCGGTGCTTGCGGCGAAGGAGCAAGGCCTGCTCGTCGCGGGTGGCGGTCACGCGATGGCCGCCGGGCTGACGATCGCCGAGGAGCACGTCGATGCCTTCGCGGCCTTCCTCAGCGAGCGACTCGAAGCCGCGGTCGCGCGCGCGATGGGCGACCGCGCGCTGCTGCTCGACGCAGTGCTGACCGCGGGCGGGGTCACCCCTGATCTCGTCACCGCGATGGAGCTCGGCGGTCCCTACGGCATGGGCTGGCCGCAGCCGCGCGTCGTCGCCGGGCCGGTGCGGATCATCAAGGCCGATGTCGTCGGCAACGGCCATGTCCGCGCGATCGTCGCGGGCGATGGCGGGGGGTCGCTCAAGGCCGTCGCCTTCCGCCAGGCCGACACCGCGCTCGGCCAGGCGCTGCTCGGCGCCGCGCCGCACCGCCGCCTGTGGCTCGCGGGCCGCGCCAAGATCGACGATTGGGGCTCGCGGCCGGCCGCCGAATTGCACATCGACGACGCGGCCTGGGCCGATTGAGGCGATTTCGTGCAAGAGATGGCTTGACCGGCGCGGCGAGTTTCCCTAACCGCCTCCAACCAACCGGCGACGCCGGCATGGCCCCTTCGTCTAGCGGTTAGGACGCGGCCCTTTCACGGCTGAAGCACGGGTTCGATTCCCGTAGGGGTCACCATCGCCAAACCAAAATCGTTGGGCCTTGTGACGGTGCGGCGAGATCCGCATCCGCGTTTTGGTTTCACCCTTTGTGTCGGCGCGACTGGACTGCCTCGGGCCTATCTGGACGATTGGTTGCCCTTCTTCGATCAGGGTCAAACACTCGACGGTCTCCGGCATAGGTGCTGCGCCAGCGCTCCGCGGGCGTCGACCGAAGGGCGGCGGCGGGTGCTGCGTCGCGGCCGATGCCGAGCGGCTCAGCCGGTTTCATACGCAGCGCGGAATTGGCGAAAGGCGTCCACGACGGGAGCAGTTCCGGTCTGATGCGGCAGATGCCCGCACCGTAGGGCGCGACGTTGCGTCGATGATTGCCGGTAGGCGGCTGATCTTCCGCGACGAAACAGGCGTCACGATCAGCATGCTCCGATACTAGCTAGGGCCAGGTGCGCAAAGGGCAGCGCATCAATGGCTTCGCGCTCGTTGGCGATCGGAGGATCACGGCCGTCTTGCCGGGCTCGACCGCAAGGGCATCGTGACACTGCTGATCGTCGGTCAACCGATGAGCCGGGCGGTCTTGCTGGACTACGCCTGGCAGTATCTGGTTCCCGCGCTCCAAGGCGGTGACATCGTCAGATGCCTCCGCGTTTCGAGCCGTAAGGAGACCGAGACCGCACCGATCATCGCCGACAAAGGCGCGACGTCGCGCTTCCTCCCGCGCTACTCACCCGGTCTGAACCCGATCGAAATGGCCATCTCCAAGGCAAAAAATCGCTCCGGACGCTGGGACCGCATCGGTCACCGTGTCGATCTGTTTCCGCCCGACGAATGCCGAAACCGGCTTCGTTATGCCGAAGGGACGCCGACAGGGTCACCAGCCGCTATAAAAATCCATTTTGGCTCGAAGGCGTACGAATTATAACCAGAATCGCCTTAGTTACCTACATTGATTACCTAGAATTATTGCTCATCAATCAGAATATGCATATGCTTCTTTTAATTACTACGAACGATCAAATACATTTATTTGAATTATACAAATTTATAAATCGTATTTGATGTAAACCCATATTTATGAATCTCTATTGCCGTAATTTATTTAGTCGGGAGGGGGTATGAAGAACTCTTATATTTTTACGGCGTTTTGTAATTATAGTACTCGGCCCGACATTCCCGAAAATTGGGATACCCTCTGCTCCATCACCGAGGCGGTGGATCGCCGCAGGCAACATAACATCGAATTGCCGCGCGCGCGTCGCCAGACGTTACCAGAAATTTGGCAAACCGTCGCGATCGGCGGGTTCGCTAGCAACGCTAACGCGATGCAGACGTGATGCGCACCGCCATCATTCCTGCACCGTCGCTGTCGACGCCCGCTAGGGGCGTTACGGTTGCACAGACCATCCTCGAGCGGTTGAGGATCCTGGCGGAAGAGCGGCCGGATACGCGCGCCTTCGTCCATTTGCAGGATGGTCAGGTGGCTGGCGCGCTGTCCTATGGAGCGCTCCGCTCGCGTGCTGGGTCCATCGGTGCCGGTCTCCAGTCGATTGGCGTACGGCACGGCGAGCGGGTTGTTCTGCTCTTTCCCTCCAGCCTAGATTTCATCGCCAGCTTTCTGGCTTGCCAGTGGATAGGCGCGATCCCGGTTCCCGCTTATCCGCCGCAACGCGATGCTTTGACCGCTCGGCGCATCATCACGCATTGCGAGGCGTCGTGGGTGCTGGCCAGCACGGCGGTGCACCACCGAATTGTCTCCAAATTCGGGGGACTTTCGCTATCGCCAGACCGGCTCGTCGCCGTCGATACAGAGTTCGGCGCCGATGTCGGGGAATGGGTCGCGACGCCACACGAAATCGCGCTGCTGCAATATACGTCGGGATCGACCAGCGCGCCAAAGGGCGTGGTCCTGACCCATGCGAACCTGCTGGCCAATGTCGCGGCCATCACCAGCCATATGGGTGCAACTTCCGGCGAAACAGCCGTCAGCTGGCTGCCCATGTACCATGACATGGGTTTGATCGGCATGGTGTTGGGATCGCTGTATTCCGGCGTTACCCTATACTTCATGGCGCCGACCGAGTTCGTGCGCAATCCGGCCCGTTGGCTTCAGGCCATTGTCGACACGAAAGCGCGCTATAGCGGCGGGCCGAATTTCGCCTATCAACATTGCGTTGACCGAATTGGCCCAGCCGTGACCGCCGATCTCGACCTGTCGGGATGGCACGTCGCGACCAACGGGGCGGAGCCGGTCAGGAGCGGAGTCCTCGAAGCCTTTTGCGAGAAATTCGCGGAGTGCGGGTTCAGCCGCAAGGCGTTCCTCCCCTGTTACGGCCTGGCCGAAAGCGCGTTGATGGTAACGGGCGTGTCGGTGCAAGATCAGGCAGCTGTCCGTTACGTCGACAAGACCGATCTCAAACACGGGCGCGTGGTGTTTAGGACGCGCAGCGCCGCTGGAATTCAGCCCTTTGTGAGCTGTGGCAGCGTTATCTCGGGGCATGATCTGGTGATCGCCGATCCGGCGACGGGAGAGCGATTGCCGCAGAACCGCTGCGGGGAAATCTGGGTGTCGGGACCGAGCGTCACACCGGGCTATTGGGCCGCGAATGCCGCAGACGCGCCCGACCAGCCCCAGCCGTTCGCCATGCTGAACAACCACGACGGCGAGCCCAAGCGCTATCTGCGGACCGGAGACCTCGGCTTCGTCTCGGATGGCCAGTTGTTCGTCACCGGGCGCATCAAGGACCTGATCATCGTGCGCGGGCTCAATTATCATCCGCAGGATCTGGAAGAAGCCGCGTGGCGCTCGCATCCCGCGATCGAGCCAAGCGGTGTTATCGCCTTCCAAGCTGAGCCGTCCAACCCGCTGGATATCATTCTTATTGCCGAAATCCGGCGCGAAATGCTGAGCAAAATAGACTCGGCAGACATTGTCGCGGCGATGCGCAGCGCGCTTTCGTCTGAATTCCAGCTAGCCGGTATTGCGGTCGGACTGGTCCGGCCCCGCGCGCTGCCCCGGACAAGCAGCGGCAAGGTTCAACGGTCGCGCGCAAGAGACATGCACGCCGACGGGGAATTCGATTGCCTGACCTTTGATGACCGTTTGGCACTCCCTGGTACGACGACCGAACTTCTGGCGGCAGATGCAGACGCGGCGATACACCCCCGGTCAGAAACCGAGGCGTGGCTGCTCGAATTGGTGGCGCGCAATCTCAAGATCGACCGGGATCTGGTGCGGTGCGACACGCCGATTATCGACATGGGGATCGATTCGCTTTCGCAACTGCAATTGACCCACGAAATCAGCGCAAAATTCGGGGTCGAAATTGAGGTCGAGCATTATTTCGACGGCGTCTCTATCCGGGGCGTCGGACAGTTGATCGAAAACGCGTGAGCAGCGGCACGACCATGCGGTTCAGCCTCATGTTCTTCGCCAGCGATGGCGTCAAAAGTCCCGACGGGATTTACAGCTATCTGATGGACGCCTGCCGAGTGGCCGATCGAGAAGGGCTCTTGGCCGTCTGGTTGCCGGAACGCCATTTCCACCGCTTTGGCGGCGCTTTCCCGAACCCGGCGGTGGTCGGCGCGGCAGTGGCCGCGGTCACCAGCCGGCTGCGCATTCGTGCGGGCAGCGTCATTCTGCCGCTCAACGATCCGATCCGGATCGCCGAGGAATGGGCGGTTGTCGACAATCTGTCCGACGGGCGAGTCGATCTCGGGTTCGGCCAGGGCTGGAACCCGAACGATTTCGTTTTGATGCCAGACGCCTTTGCCGGCCGCCTGGCAAATTTGCACGACGGGATCGAAATCGTTTCGTCGCTCTGGGCAGGAACCCCGCAAACGCGCCGCAACGGTATCGGTGGGGTGGCCGATGTCCGAACTTTTCCCAGGCCGGTACAGGATGGTTTCGGGCTCTGGCTGACATGCTCGGGGTCGATCGACCGCTTTCGACAAGCCGGCGAGCTGGGCGCCAACGTCCTGACCGCGCTGCTGTTTCAGACCATAGCCGAGCTAGCCGAAAAAATCACATGCTACCGCGAGGCACGCGAGAAAGCCGGGCATGCCGGGCCTGGGCAGGTCACGCTGATGTTGCATACCTATGTCGGCGAGAGCCGGGAGGGTGTGCGTCGCGCCGTCCGTCAGCCGCTGCTCGGGTATCTGCGCGACTCGACCGATTTGTGGAAACAGCAATTTCCGGCATTTGACGAACTGAGCGATGCCGATCGGGACCGAGTCATCGAATTCGCCTTCGAACGCTATGTGCGGACGCACTCGCTGTGTGGAACTCCGCAGGAGTGCGCCGACCGCGCCGACGCGCTCCGCGCGATCGGCGTGACGGAGATTGCATGTCTGGTGGATTTTGGCGTGGCGACCGACGCAGCCTTAGCCGGGATCAGCCGCATCGCCGCCGTGCAGAACCACCTCCTGGATCAAGCAGATACGTCCCCACCCGAGGAGGTTCTTTCATGCTGAAGCCGCCCACCCGACCTAAGGCGCATATCGTCGCGTCCGCCAGTTCTCTCCCAGCGACCTATTACACTCAGGCGGAACTCGCCGAAACGATTGTGGCGTTCCTCGACAAGCACAATCTCGATTTCTCACGGCAGCTTGTCGCAAGTCTTTTTGCCAACGTGCGCGTCGACGGACGGCATTTTGAATTCAGCGTCAGCAATTTCTGCGCGCCGCCGACCATCGCGCATTCGGCCGCTAGCGCAGTCGAGGCATGCGTGGCCCATTCCGAGACGAACGTCCGAACATTGCTCGCCGATACCGGACTTTGCCCGCGCGACATTTCGCTGATCGCTTCCGTCACCCTGACGCCCGCCGTCCCCAGCATTGAAGCCCGGCTGATGAACCGGATCGATTTCGGAAGAAGCACGCGGCGGATGCCGCTAGCCGGCCTTGGGTGCATGGCGGGAGTTGCCGGCATCAATCGCGTGGCAGACTATCTCGCGGGTCATCCCGACGAGGCGGCGATCCTGATATCTTGCGAACTGTCATCCGGCCTCTGGCAGGGTTCGGTTCAAGCGGATCTTCAGAAGATGATTACGCGCCTGGAAGGCGAGCCTCAGCTCTATGGCGAAATCGTCATGGCGATTGTCACGGCGGCGCTGTTTGGTGACGGGTCGGGTGCAGTGATGCTGGTGGGAGATGAACATCCACTGGCCGACCGGGCCGTGCTGTCCGTCATCGACAATCGCTCAAACTGGGTGCCGGATACGGCGCACATCATGGGGCTGGACTATATCGACGAAGGCATGCGCAACATCCTGCGGCCCGAGGTCAAGACCTTTGTCGGGGAGGCGTTGGCCGATGTCATCCTGCCGATGCTGGCTGAATCCAATCTGGCCGTCGCAGATATCGACCATTGGACGCTTCACCCCGGCGGTCCCAAAATCATGGACGCCGCAGAACACGCGTTCAAGCTGTCGGAAGCGATGATGCGCCCGAGCCGCGATATCCTTCGGGACTTGGGCAACATCTCTTCGGCCACCGTATTGGTCATGCTGGATCGCATCATGCGCGGCGGCGACCGACCCACGAACCGCAACGGGCTGCTCGTCGCGATGGGTCCAGGATTCTCGCAAGAAGCCACGCTAGTCCACTGGCACTGACCGCCATGGCGCCGCTTGCCCTGTTCGACGTCGTGGTTGCAGTGACGGCGGCCCAGCTCATCGGGTTGGCTTTGTATAGCCGACATAATGTCGTGCGTCGGCTGGCGCACGGCGCGGTCAATGTCGATGCTAGCGGGATCGGCCGGGCCAACATTGCGCTCAGGTGCGGCTGGATCGTCGCGATGCTCGCGGAAGTGCACTGGCTGAACCGCGCCTTTGATCGCTCGATCGGCCGTGTGGCGATCTGCATGGCCTTGATCGCGCTCGGCCTGCGCGTTTTGGCGATGGTCCGCCTCGGGTCGCGCTGGACGTTGCCGACGATCGTGAAGCCAGGCGAGGCAGCGGAGACCGGCGGCATCTATGCGGTGGTGCGCCATCCCAACTGGCTCGGCGTGATGATCGAGATTGCGGCCGTCCCGATGATCCATGGCGCGTGGATGACGGCGCTGGCGTTTGGCGTCCTGGAGGCAATCCTCCTTTCTGGACGGCGCGCGGTCGAAGAATCGGCGCTCGCCGGCGCGCAGGTCGCGCGCGCCGACCTGCACAGCCCCGAGACCGAGCGACATGTGGCTATCGTCGGTGCGGGTGCCGCCGGGCTGGCCGCCGCCAAGGCGCTGCTGGATGCCAATGTGGCGATCACCGTATTCGAACGGCGGCAGGATATTGGCGGGTTGTGGCACGCCGACAGTGGCAGCGGCGTCGCGCGCAACACGCACCTTGTTTCGCCCAAATCGGCACAGGCTTTCTCGGATCAGCCGATGCCCGACGCCTTTCCGACCTATCCGCGCCACGATCTCGTACTGTCCTATCTGCAAGACTATGCGGAATCGTGCGGCTTGCGCGATCATGTCCAGTGCGGACGCGCGCTTGAAAGCGCACGCCGCAACGCGGGCGGCTGGCAGCTGCATTTTGCCGACGGCACGCAAGGCCGGTTCAGCCATTTGATCGTCGCCAGCGGCCACCACGACACCCCGCGGATGCCGGACCTCAACGGCCCGTTTGCCGGGCGAATCCTCCATTCGAAAGACTATACCGGCCCCGAGACGGTCGCCGGGAAGCGCGTGCTCGTGATCGGTGCGGGCCAATCCGCCATGGATGTGCTGTGCGACGCTGCGGCTGTCGCGAAAGCCGTCTACCATAGCACGCGCCGCGGCTTCATTTGCACACCCCGGTTTTTCATGGGTCACCCCACCGAAGCGATGATGGAGTCGCCGCCGCCGTTGATCGGTGCGCTGCTGGCGCGCTTACCATTGACCAGCATGTTTCGAATGATCGCGCTGATGTCCGAAACGGTGCTTCGCGTTTCCGGCGCGACAAATGCCAAATTAGGGATCCCACCGTACACAATAGATGACAGCCCGCCACCGCCCACCATGGATCAGCGAGTCTATACCTTCTACGCGATCGGCGACATCATCCATCGCGGGCCGGTGGCGGCGCTTGATGACGGACACGTCGCCTTTGCAGATGGAAACCGCGATGCCATCGACTTGATCGTGTGCAGTACCGGGTATCGCGCCGATTTCCCTTTCCTCGATCCCAAGCATCAGCCGACTGACCCGGAGCGTAAAAGCGCGCTGCGGCGGCAGATCTTCCATCGAGATGAACCGACGCTCTTCTTCGTTGGATTGATCCATCCCATCGGCGCGCACTGGCGCGTCTTCGAGTGGCAGGCGCAGTTGATTGCGACATACCTGACCGCCAGCAAGGCACGCCGCACAGCGTTCGATCTCCTGTCCAAGGGTGGCTATCGTCTCGACCGTGACTCCAGCAGCAAGGATGTGTTGATGGTTAACAAACTGGCTTATCGCCGCGTTTTGAAAGCCGAACGGCGGGGGCTGGTCCATGACTGACCCGAACGCGGACCCAAGCGCGCACCGGCCGATCATCGACCGCAACCGCTGCGAAGGCAAAGCCGCTTGCGTGCCTGCATGCCCATGGGACGCGCTTGTGGTGGCACCGCTGCCCAAGGTCGAACGGCAAGGGCTTTCGCTGCGGGGAATCCTAAAGGGCTATGCGCATGGCTGGCAACAGGCCGTGCTGGTCGATCCGTCCGCCTGCCGCGGCTGCCGCATGTGCGAAGCCGTCTGCCCGGAACAGGCGATCTATTTCTTGTCCGATGGAGGGCGGTAACGATGCCATCGAACACTGACGGCGGACAGCGCCGCATCTCGCAATATTTCTTCTGCTTGGCAGCACTGTGCGGCCTGGGCGGCATGGGCGTCGGCGCGCTGATGGGCCTGAGGGATGACTATACCCTGATCGCCGCACACGCGCATCTCAACTTGCTCGGCTGGGTCACGCTCGCCTTGATGGGGGGCTATTACCGCCATTCGCCAGCCCGGCCGCGCTGGTCGTTCCTCAATCTCCTGATGTCGGGTTGCGGCGGGCTGGTGCTACCCCTCGCCCACGCTCTCCGCGCGCTGGGTTCGGACTTGGATTGGGTGTTCAAGCTGGGGGCGACGACTGCGCTTGCCGGCATGGCCCTGTTTCTGGGTGCGGTGATCCTCGACACGCGCGGCAAGCCGGACTCCCTCCACCGGCAGCGCAACACTCGCCCTGAGACTAGGAAAGAGTCATGAAGATGAAAAACTTTGCTTTGCTCGCTGTCGCAGCCGCCACCGCAACCGCACCGTGTACAGGTGCAGCGCAAGAGCCCGCGCGTTCCAGCATCGTCGTGACGATATCAAACCTGAAAACCGGAAGCGGCCAGATGCACTGCACGCTGTTCCGCTCGGCCCAGGGCTTTCCCCGCCAGCCCGAACTGGCAGCCAAGCGGATCATCGGGACACTATCGGGCAGAACGGCAACCTGCGTCTTCCAAGGCGTCGAAACCGGCCCGGCCGCGATCACCGCCTTTCATGATGAAAACAGCAACCAGAAGCTCGATATGACGCTCGGCGTACTGCCCAAGGAAGGGCTTGGCTGGAGCAACAATCTTAAAGTCTGGATGAAACCTCCCGACTTCGCGCAAGCGCGTTTCATGGTTGGCAATGACCCGACCTATATTCAAATTCGTCTCAATCAGAGATAGACTGATCGGATAAAACCGTCGTATCTTTCGCAGGATTTGCGGCCCTCAGCGTCACTTCATAAATATAGATCTAGTTTTTAGCATATTACTGATTCTGATCGATTATTTTTTCCTATCGCCCACTTGCGGCAAAGGAGACGATTGATTTTTTGTCTGACGACGAACCGCGCGGGACTGCATCGGGCACCTGGGGCTTACACGCGAAGGTTGATCGGCCTTGTCCTGTGTGCCGTGGTGAGTGCGTGTGGGACTCGAGCCGTCGAAAACGATGTCCCGCAGCTCCCGCAGGTGCGGATTGCACAAATCGGTGGCACCGCGATTGCGCCGACCGTTGCCGGGGTCGGCACCGTGGCACTTCGCCGCGAGACCTCGCTCGGCTTCACCAGCGCGGGCCGGATCGCGCGGCTCGGCGTCAATGAAGGCGACACCGTTCGGCGCGGGCAGATCCTCGCCGCGCTCGATACCACGACGGTCGCCGCCGATCTGACACGCGCGACCGCCGAGCGCGAGCGCGCGCGCGCGGAATATGCGCGGAGCGACGGATTGATGCAGCAAGGCTGGATCACGCGGCCACGCCTCGAAAGCGCACGCGCCGCGCTGCTCGCGGCCGAGGCGCAAGTCCGTGCGGCGGGGTTCCAGCGCGCGAATGCGACGATCGCCGCGCCCGGCCCCGGCACCGTGCTCGCGCGGCTCGCCGAGCCGGGGCAAGTCGTTGCCGCGGGCACGCCAGTGCTGGTGATCGGCGAGGAAGCGAGCGGCTATGTGCTGCGTTTGCCGGTGTCGGACCGGGACGCCGCGCGTCTCACGCTCGGCGCGGCGGCGCAAACCACGCTTGCCGCGCTCGACGATGCTGTGATCGTCGGGTGCGTGATCGAAATCGCGGGGCGCGCCGATCGGGCGACCGGCACCTTCGCGGTCGAGATCGCGCTGCCCGACGACAAGCGCTTGCGGTCGGGCCAGATCGGCAATGCCAGGATCACCGCAAACGGCGTCGGTGCGACCACGCTCGCGGTGCCGCCGAGCGCCGTGTTCGGCCCGCGCGCTGGCGAGGCGCTGGTCTATGTCGTCGATCTCGCCACGTCGCGGGTGCATTTGCGCAAGATCCACATTGGCGAGGCGAATGACGCGGGCATTGGCGTGACCGGCGGCATCAAGCCCGGCGAATGGGTCGCGCTGTCGCGCGTCGACCGGCTGACCGACGGCATGAAGGTCGCGCCGCTCGGCCCCGCCCGATGAACCTGACCGCCTTTGCGGTGCGGCGCTGGCAGGTGACGTTGGTCGCCTTCGTGCTGCTCGCATTGCTGGGCGTATCCGCGTTCCTCGCAATTCCGCGCTCGGTCGATCCGCATTTTCCGATCCCGACCGTGGTGGTGACGGTCATCCTCCCCGGGGCCGACGCCGCCGATATGGAGGAGACCATCGCCAAGCCGCTCGAGGACGTGCTGCAGGGCCTCGACAAGATCGACGAGATTCGCTCGACCAGTACCGATGGCACGGCGGTCATCTCGGTCAATTTCGAACATGGCACCGACGCCGAACAATCGCTCGACCGCGTCGTGCGCGAAGTGCAATCGGTGCGCGACCGCTTGCCACAGGGGATTCAACGCATCGCCTTCCGCCGTCCGCGTACGACCGAGGCGGGGGTGTTGCAGCTCGCCTTGGTCAGCGACACCGCGAGCTGGCGCCGCATGGCAAAGTTCGCCGAGGACATGCGCGACCGGCTGAACGTCGTTCGCGGCGTGCGCTCGACCAGCATCGACGGCGCGGCCAGCCCCGAGGTGCGCGTCGCGATCGATGCGGGGCGGCTGGCCGAGGCCCGCATCCCTGCCTCCGCTGTTGCCACCGCGATCCAGCAGGGCGGGGTCGATTTGCCGGCCGGCACGCTGAACGCTGCAGGTCGGCGCTACAATCTCGATGCGGGCGGCGCCTACCGTGATGTCGAGGCGATCCGCGCGGTCCCGGTACGCGCGGGTGATGGTCGGCTGGTGCGCGTCGGCGACATCGCGACCGTCGATTGGAGCGAGGCCGAGCAGACGCATATCGCGCGCTTCAACGGACACCGCGCCTTGTTCGTGACCGTGCGGCAAAAGGATGAGGCCGATGCGGGGACGTTGCGCAACGATCTCGTTGCGGCGATCGGCAGAGTCCGCACGCAATTGCCGCCCGATCTGAAGCTCGAGATCGGCTTCGACCAGAGCAACGACATCCAGCGCAAACTGGCACAACTCGCGCGCGATTTCGCGATCGCGCTGGCGCTGGTGCTGGTGACGATCCTGCCGCTCGGGTTCCGCCCGTCGCTGATCGTTGCGATCTCGATACCCTTGAGCCTGGCGATGGGCGTGCTGCTGCTTGCCCTGCTCGGCTATTCGCTCAACCAGATCAGCATTTCGGGCTTCATCATCTCGCTCGGGCTGCTGGTCGACGATTCGATCGTGGTGACCGAGAATATCGAGCGCCATCTGCGCGACGGCGACACGCCAACCGATGCCGCGATCAACGGCACCAACGAAATCACGGCGGCAGTGATGGGCGCAACCGGCGTGCTGCTCTTCGCCTTCCTGCCCCTGACCTTCCTGCCCGAGGGGGCCGGCGATTTCGTGCGCGGGTTGCCGATGGCGGTGCTCGTCACGGTGGCGAGTTCGCTGCTCGTGTCGCTGACGATCATCCCATTCGTCGCGAGCAAACTGCTGCGCCCGCACGCCGGCGCGGGCAATGCGCTCCTGCGCTGGATCATGGCGGGGATCCACCGCATTTACGCGCCGATCCTGCACCGCGCGCTCGATCGGCCGCGCACGTGGTTCTGGGCGGCGATGGCAGTGTGTGTCGGTGCGTTCGCGCTCGTCCCGGTGCTAGGCTTCAGCCTGTTTCCCGCCGCCGAGACGCCGTATTTCATCGTTCGCGTCGAAACGCCCGAGGGCAGCACGATCACCGCGACCGACCGCGCCGTGGCGCAGGTCGCGGCGATCCTCCGGCGCGAGCGGGTGGTGGCCAACGTCATGGAAAACGCCGGGCGCGGCAATCCGCAAATCTTCTACAACATCTTCCCGCGCGAGGAGCGTGCGCGCTACGGCGATATCTTCGTGACGATGCAGGATTGGGACGTGCGTGAAAGCCCCAAGCTGTTGAAACGCCTGCGCACCACACTCGCCGCCTATCCCGACGCGCGCGTGACCTTGGTCAATTTCGAAAATGGCCCGCCGGTCGAAGCCCCCGTCGCGGTGCGGATCAGCGGACCCGATCTCGCGGTTCTGAAAACGCTGTCCGACCGGGTCGGTGCGGCGCTGACACAAATTCGGGGCTTGCGGGATATCGACAATCCCTTTGCGTTCGACCGGGTCGACATGGATCTCGGGCTCGATGCCGCGAAGGCCAGTCTGCTCGGCGTTGCGCCGGGCGAAGCGCGGCGTGCGGTTCGGCTCGCGATCAGCGGCGAGCAAGCGAGCCGGTTGCGCGACAATGAAGGCGATACCTGGCCCGTCACCGTCCGCCTCCCGATGGCGACGAACCAGCCGGTCTCGGCGCTTTCGAGCATCTATGTGCCGACACTCGCCGGCGGCAGCATCCCCTTGCTCGAGATCGCATCCCCCAAGCTGAAGAGCGTGCCGCCGCTGATCACGCGCTACAAATTGCAGCGCACCGTCACGATCACCGCATACAACCAGCCGGGCGTGTTGACCTCCAACCTCAACACTGCGGTGACGCAACGGCTGGCAAAGATCGACCTGCCAGCGGGCTACAGCTTCGGCATCGGTGGCGAGGCGGAGGCGGCGCGGCGCAATTTCTCCGGGCTTGGGCCGATCATCCTGCTCGCGACCTTCGGGATTTTCGGCGTGCTGGTGCTCGAATTCGGGCGTTTCCGCGAGACGATGGTGGTGGCGGGGGTCATTCCGCTCGGCACCGTCGGCGGGCTGGTGGCGATGCTGTTGACGGGCAATTCGCTGTCGTTCCTCGCGATCATCGGCTTCGTCGCGTTGATCGGGATCGAGATCAAGAATTCGATCCTGCTGGTCGATTTCACCACGCAACTGCGCGCACGCGGGATGCCGCTCCGGGAAGCGATCGAGAAGGCGGGCGAGATCCGCTTCCTCCCGGTGCTGCTGACCTCCGTCACCGCCATCGGCGGCTTGCTCCCGTTGGCGCTCGGGGGATCGTCGTTGTATTCACCGCTGGCGTGGGTGATCATCGGCGGGCTGATCAGCTCGACCTTCCTCAGCCGGATCGTCACGCCGGTGATGTATCTGCTCGCCATCCGAGGCGAAGAAGCCAAACGCTTGGCAGCAGCGCCAATCGCATAGAGCGCTGAGTCATCCTGATGCAGAAGGTGACGGCACGCATCAGATCGCAATCATCCACGGCGTCGTCGATGCCGATGTCGAGCGAAGTTTTGGTCGGTACAGCGCCGGTAAGGGCGGTCAGGCTCGGCGCGAGGCGCGTGAGGTCGGTCACGGTAGCGACGTTGCGGTTGATCGGCGTGCCGTCCGAGATCGCGGTGACGGCGACCGGCACGTCCTGAATAGCCTGTTCGCGCTTCTGCGCGGTAACGACGATGTCGGTCAGAGTGCCTTTGGCGACGGGCGCTGTCGTCGCCACTTGGGGAGCGACCGCGCTGTCGCGAGTGGGGCACGGGCGCCGTTGCCGCGCGGCTCGCTGGCGCCGAAACGGAGTGGCGAGTGCCACTGCCGCTACGCCACCGAGCCAAACGCTACCCTTGCGCATAAATCCTCACCCTCAAAAGACACCGCATAGCCGCAGTCTGGTCTAGCCAATTAGCTACACCTGACGGTTAGTTAAAACGTGATGTGGTTAGATCACCGTCAGGTTCTGCCACAAATTACCCGGATTATCCTCATTTTGCGGGCTTCCGCGCATTTCCTTTTCGGCGAGGTAGAAAGTTGCGACTGGCACAGCACACCATCTGGTAAGACCGCATCGGCAATGATATCGATGGTCGGATAGGAGAGCGAAAACCATGAACGACCGTCTTATGCGCGGGATCGCCGCCGCAACGCTTGTCTCTGCGACCGCACTGATGATGGCGTCCGCCCCGGCCATCGCGGCGGAAGCGGCAGCGAGCGATGCCCGGGTTGCCAGCACGCTGGCGACCGGCTGGCGGTTCCACCAGGGCGATGCGCCCGAGGCGGTGACCACCCCCGGGTTCGACGATGCTGACTGGCAGTCGGTTGCAGTGCCGCACACGTGGAACCGCGTCGGCTTCTATCGCCCCGATCCGCAAAGCCACATCAACCGCGCCGATACGATCAACAAGACACAGGGGCTCGGCTGGTATCGCCAGCGCTTCGCCGTCCCCGCGGCAATGCGCGGCAAGCGCATCTGGCTCGAATTCGACGCCGCCAGCCGTACCGCGAGCGTATGGCTCAACGGCACCAAACTCGGCGACCATGCCGGCGGCTTCTCGCGCTTCCGGCTCGACGCCACCGATGCACTGCGCGCCTCGGGCGACAACGTGCTCGTGGTGCGGACCGACAATAGCGCGCCCGGCGGCAAGGACGCGACGACCGCCGACATCCTGCCGCTGACCGGCGACTTCTTCGTCCATGGTGGCCTTTATCGCCCGGTGCGGCTGATTGCGGTCGATCCGATCCATATCGACTTGGCCGATTTCGGCGGCTCGGGCGTGTCCGCGGCCACCACCGCCGCCACGGCGGCCACCGCGCAGGTCGATGTGCGGACGCGCATCGCCAATGCGAGCCGCCGTTCGGGCGCGGTCCGCATCACCGCCAGCCTGATCGACACGAACGGCCGCGTGGCGGCGTCGCTGCAGACCGCGCAAACGCTCGCCGCGTCGACGACGCAGGAAGCGGCACTGAAGCTCACCGTCGCCAATCCGCATCTGTGGCAGGGCGTCGAGGATCCCTATCTCTACACCCTCGCCGTCGATGTGACGGACGCGCGCGGCCGTCTGCTCGATCGCGTCCGCCAGCCGTTCGGGATCCGCACGATCCGGATCGACCCCGAGGCGGGGCTGTTCCTCAACGGCAAGCACGTCCAGCTTCGCGGCGTCGGCTACCATCAGGATCACGAGGGCAAAGGCTGGGCGATCGACGCCGCCGACGTCGCCGCCGACGTGGCGATCCTGCGCGAGATGGGGGTCAACGCGATCCGCCTGACGCATTACCAGCATGGCCAGACGATCCACGATCTCGCCGATCGCTACGGCCTGTTGTTGTGGGACGAGATTCCGCTGGTGTCCGCCTGGACTCGGCGCGGCGAGCTCGAGCCGCGCGCCGCGCTGGTCGACAATGCGCAGCAACAGATGCGCGAGCTGATCCGCCAGAACGGCAACCATCCCTCGGTGGTCACCTGGGGCATCGCCAATGAAGTCGATTTCGGCAATTCCTTCCCGGCCTTCCTGACCGGCTTCCCCGACGGCAAGACGCCCGATCCGATGCCGTTGCTCAAGACGCTGCAGGATCTCACGCATCGCGAGGATCCGAGCCGCCCCACCGCGCTCGCCACGTGCTGTGAGGGGCGGCTGTTCGATCAGGGGGTCGCGATCCCGACCACCGCCACCGCCGCCGATCTCGGCGGCGCCAATCGCTATTTCGGCTGGTATTTCGGCGTGCCCGGCGATCTCGGCCCGCATCTCGACATGCTCCACGCCAAGCGGCCGCAGCAGCCGCTGTCGGTCACCGAATATGGCGCAGGTGGCGCGACCAGCATCCACAGCGACGATGTCTTGGGCGGCCCGATCGATTCACGCGGCGTCACGCAGCCCGAGGAATATGAGAGCTATGTCCACGAGGAGGCATGGCGCGCGCTCAAGGCGCGTCCGTATCTGTGGGGCACCTTCCTGTGGAACGCGTTCGATTTCGCGACGACGATCCGTGCCGAGGGCGACGCGCAGGACATCAACACCAAGGGGCTCGTCACCTACGACCGCGCGATCCGCAAGGACGCCTATTATTTCTACAAGGCGAATTGGAGCGCGACGCCGACGGTCCACATCACCGGCCGACGCTATTCCGATCGCGCCTATCGGGTGACCGACGTGCGCGTCTACAGCAATGCCGCGACGACCGATCTGTTGCTCAACGGGCGCTCGCTCGGGCAACGCAGCGATTGCCCCGACCGGATCTGCGTGTGGCAAAACGTCGCGCTCACGGCCGGCAACAACGCGCTCGTCGCACGGGGCGGCACCGTAGAGGATAGCCTCACCTGGACGCTGTCGCCCGACGCCGCCGCCAACGTGCGGATCGACGCCGGCGCGATCGTCGCGGCGAAGGCGACGCAGCGGTTCGGATCGGATGCCTTCTTCACCGGCGGCAAGGCCGGCACGCTGACCAAGCCGGCCGATTACGGCAAGCCCGCCGTCGCAGCCGTGATCGCCGGAGCGCAGGACGCCGCCGTCGCTGCGACCTATCGCGAGGGCCGCTTCAGCTATGCGGTCCCGCTCCCCGACGGGCAGTATCGCGTCGCGCTGACCTTCGTCGAACCGTCGCTGGCACCCGGCGCTCGCGTGTTCGACGTCACCGCCAACGGGCGCACGATCGTCCAGGGGCTCGACATAGCGCGCACCGCCGGCGGATCGGCCAAGGCGCTGACCCGCACCGCGACCGTCACCGTCCGCGGCGGCAAGCTCGACCTGGCGTTCGTGCCGCGCACTGGCGACGCGATCGTCTCGGCAATCGAGATCCTGCGATGATCGCGCCGACCCGCCAGCGGAGGATTGCGGCATGGCATTGAGGATCGCCGGTCGCGGTTGGCGCGACGTACCGCTCCGCTGGAAGCTGATCGGGCTCGTCACGCTGGGGACGATCCTCAACTATCTCGCGCGCTCGACGCTGTCGGTCGCGGCACCGCGTCTGAAGACCGAATTCGGCATGACGACCGAGGATTACAGCTGGGTCGTGCTCGCTTTCCAGGCGAGCTACACGATCATGCAGACCGTCGCGGGCGGCGTGCTCGATGCGCTCGGCACGCGGCTCGGCTTCTTCCTCTTCGCGCTCGGCTGGGCGCTCGCCAACATGGCGCACGCGCTGGCGACCGGCTGGCCGAGCCTCGCCGTGTTCCGCGCGCTGCTCGGCGCGAGCGAGGCGGCGGCCATCCCGGCGGGCGCCAAGACCGTGTCGGAGTGGTTCCCCCCGCGCGAACGTCCGCTTGCGACCAGCGTGTTCCAGATGGGCACCAGCGTCGGCAACATGATCGCGCCGCCGCTGGTCGCCTTCTGCATCCTCGCCTGGAACTGGCAGGCCGCCTTCATCGTCACCGGTGGGCTCAGCCTGATATGGGCGTTGCTATGGTATTGGAGCTATCGCAGCCCGGCCGACCATCCGCGCGTGAGCCCGGCCGAACGCGCGGCGATCACCGCGGCGCGCGACGAGGATGTCAGCGCCAAGCCCGCGACGCGCAAGGACCTGCTGCGAAGCCGCGCCTTCTGGGGTATCGCCGTGCCGCGCTTCCTCGCGGAACCGGCGTGGCAGACCTTCAACTTCTTTATCCCGCTCTATCTCGTGTCGGTATGGCACCTCGATCTCAAGAGCATTGCACTGTGGGCGTGGATGCCCTTCCTCGCCGCCGACTTCGGCAGCCTTGCCGCGGGCGTGCTGCCGACCTGGTTGATGAAGCGCGGCGTGCCGCTGGTCGCGTCGCGCAAGGTGACGATGACGGTCGGCGCGCTGTGCATGATCGGGCCGGCGTGCATCGGCCTTGCGGGATCCCCCGGCGTCGCGATCATCCTATTCTGCGTCGGTGGCTTTGCGCATCAAATGCTGAGCGGCGCGCTGATCACGCTGTGCGCCGACATGTTCGACAGCCGGACGGTCGGCACCGCGAGCGGGATGGCCGGTACCTCCGCGTGGATCGGCGGCATGCTGTTCACGCTGCTCATTGGGCAAAGCGCGGACGCATTCGGCTATGACCCGCTCTTTGCCGCCTTGGCGGCGCTCGATCTTCTCGCAGCCGCAGTGCTGTGGAGCCTGTTGCGCGCCAAGCCGCGCGCACCCGTTGAAATGCAGAAAGGCTAATTCGTGTTAATGACACAGACCATGCGCTGGTTCGGTCCGAACGATCCGGTGCAGTTGCGCGCCATTCGGCAAGCGGGCGCGACCGAAGTGGTGACCGCGCTCCACGAAGTGCCCAATGGCGCGGTGTGGGAGCGCGACGCGATCGCCGCGCGCAAGGCTATGGTGCGCGCCGCCGGGCTCGACTGGCGCGTGGTCGAGAGCCTGCCGGTCGACGAAGGGATCAAGACGCGCTCACCCGAGTGGGATCGCCTGATCGCGCAATATTGTCAGAGCCTGACCAACCTCGCGGCCTGCGGCATCGACGTCGTGACCTATAATTTCATGCCGCTGCTCGATTGGACGCGCACCGACCTCGGCTGGGAATTGCCCGACGGCGCGCGCGCGCTGCGTTTCGAGCTGGTCGCGCTCGCCGCCTACGATCTGTTCATCCTGCAGCGGCCGGGGGCGGCCGAGAGCTACGACGCGGCGACCTGCGCTGCGGCCGAGCAGCGCTATGCGACGATGGATGAGGCCGCGCGCCGCGAGCTCGAACGGACGATCATTGCCGGGCTGCCGGGCAGCGAGGAAGGCTTCACCTCGCCTGCCTTCCTGCGCGCGATCGAAACCTATGCCGACATCGACGCCGCCACGCTGCGCGACCATCATGTCGCGTTCCTGGCGGCGGTGTGTCCGACCGCGGATGCGCTGGGCATCCGCCTGGTCGTCCATCCCGATGACCCACCCTTCCCGATCTTCGGCCTGCCGCGCGTCGTCAGCACCGAAGCCGACATCGCCAACCTCTTCGCGCGCGTACCGAACCGGTCTAACGGGCTGTGCCTGTGCACGGGGTCGCTCGGGGTTCGCGCCGACAACGATTTGCCCGGAATGGTCGATCGGCTCGGCGATCGCATCGGTTTCCTGCATCTCCGCTCGGTCCAGCGCGAGCCCGACGGCGCGTTCCACGAGGCCGAGCATCTCGGCGGCGACGCCGCGATGGCAGCGATCGTCGCGGCAGTGCATCGCTTGTCGGTGCGCGAACACCGCAGCATCCCGATGCGGCCAGACCACGGTCATCAGATGCTCGATGATCTCGCGCGGATCACCAACCCGGGTTACTCGTTGCTTGGCCGCATGCGGGGCCTCGCCGAACTGCGCGGGCTCGAACGGGGTCTCGCTTACGCGGCGGGGTAGCGGGCATGCCCGAAAGCGTCATCGCCTGTTTGCAGCGTTTCCAGGTCGGGAGCGGCGCGCGGCCGCGGCACCGCTGTTGGCCGCATCCTCGTGCGCGAGCTTGCGCCACCGGGCAACGCGGGCGGGATCGAGCTCTCCCGCCGCCATCGCGGCGTTGATAGCGCATCCGGGCTCCGCGATATGCGTGCAGTTCGAGAACCGGCATTCGAGCGCCACGTTCGTGACATCGTCAAAGACCTCGGTCACTCCAGTGCTCACTTCGGACATCTGGAGCTCGCGCATGCCGGGCGTGTCCACCAGCCAGCCACCTTCGTTCGCGCCATTGGCGAGGCGATACATCTCGCGGACCGTCGTCGTGTGGCGGCCCTTGCCGTCATCCTCACGGACCGCCTGGGTTGCGATGCTGCTCGATCCCGTCAACGTCTTTACGAGCGTGGACTTGCCGACACCCGATGATCCCACCAGCGCGACGGTCTGTCCGACGCCGCAATAGTCTGCCAGGCGAGCCACGCTCGCCGGATCTCGCCCGTCGACGAGTTCCACCTGCAATCCCGACTGGAGCGCACGCGCTGCATCGACCAACAGCTCGGGCGCAGGCGATAGATCGGCCTTCGTCAGGACCACGACGGGACGAACACCCACCTCGCGCGCGAGCACCAGATAGCGTTCCAACCGCGCGATGTTGAAGTCCTGCTTGCACGCCGTGACGATGAAAAGCGTGTCGACATTCGCGGCGATGAGCTGCACCCGGCGCTCATCCCCGGGGGCAGGCCGCTTGAAAAGGCTCGTCCGCGCCAGGATGCGCGCGATGGTTCGGCTGTTCCGGTCGACCAGCAGCCAGTCGCCCACGGTCGGCCTGTCCTCCGCGCCCCCTGCCACGGGCAGACTGGAGGGGATCGAGTCTTCGAGCCCCTCACCCGCAACGCTCACCCTTCCGCGGTGAACCGAAATCACCCGGGCAGGCTGAAAACTGCGGCTCTCCTCGAGAGAGACCTGCTCGCTGAAGAACGCTTTCCAGCCGAGCTGCGCAAGACTGAGGTCGGACGTTTTCATCGCAGCTTCAGCCGTCCTGAGGACGTCCTCATTCATCGGCATCCGGCGTTGCCTGATCGACGGCCCGCTTGTCCGCCTTGGCTTGCGCCTTCTTCGCCGTCTCGGCCGCTTTGGTCTTTTCCCGCTCGCGGCGCTCGAAGTCGTAATTTGTCTTGCGTGGTATGTCGGTCACTCCGAAGCTCGATCGTCCGGCGTGAGCACAGCACTCGCCCCGGGACTCTTGCCTTCCGGCTACACTGATCCGGCGTTCGCGACTAGGGTCAGGACGTGCTGCCGTCACAGCGCAGGATGCCGGGGACGCCCCGTAGGTCGACCGAGGTTCCCTCGGGGTGGCACGCCGCGCTCCAACGTCGCGATCACGCGCGTGGCGCACGAAGACCTCGGTTCGGGCGTCGGCGGGGGCGACGTGGATGTCGAGCACCGGTACACCTTGCCGCGGCGCCGCGTTTTGGGCAGCTTCACCGCTATGCTCAAGCCCTTCCGCGCGGTGATCCCGCTTTGCCTGTTCCTGACCGGAGCGTCCCGACCTCTGCCGGTCGATCCCGACACGCGCGCCTGGTGGGCGACGACCGCGGCGCTTTCGGGCGATGCGATGGCGGGGCGCGACACTGGCTCGGCCGCTTACGAGCGCGCCGCGACGATGGTGGCGGCGCGGTTCGCGGCCGCGGGGCTCGCGCCCGCCGGCGAGAATGGCAGCTATTTCCAGCGCGTGCCGATGCAGGCGTTGTCGATCGAACAGGCGACGGTGCGCATTGATTCCCGGCCGCTGCGGTTCCTGCACGACATCATGGCGAACCCTTATCCGAGCATGCCGACGCGGTTCGACGCTGCGATCGCGTATCGCGGCTATTGCGCGGCGGGTACGCTCGGCGATGTGCGCGGCAAGGTGGTGATCTGTCACGGGACCCACCGGGCCGGCCTGCCTACGGATGCCGATCGCGCCGCCGCGGTGAAGACGGCGGGTGCCATGGCGCTCGTCACCATCGCCGATCCCGGCTTCGCGGTGGAGCCGCCGCGCTGGCCGTTCGCCTATGCGCGCACGGTGTGGCTCCGCGGCAGCGCGCCCGAGGCGCCGGGGATCGCCCGTTTCATCCTCAATGCCGATGCGCTCGGCCGTATGATCGCAGGGGCCGGCCACGATGCCGCGCAGCTGATCGCGGCGGGGAGCGCGGGCGCCCGCCTGCCCGCCTTCGACACCCCCGGCCGCTTCCGCGCCGATTTCCGACTGGCGGAGCGTGCGATCAGCGCGCCCAATGTGCTTGCACGCTTGCCCGGCACCGATGCCGCGCTTGCCGCGCAGACGATCGTTCTGTCGGCGCATCTCGACGGCTACGGCCCCGGCGAACCCGTCGCCGGCGACCGCATCTACAACGGCACGCTCGACGACGCCGCTTATGTCGCGCTGCTGATCCGCTTGGCCGAGCGGCGGCACCAGTCCGGGTTTCGGCGGCCAGTGGTGTTCGCCGCTTTCACCGGCGAGGAAAAGGGCCTACTCGGCGCGCGCTGGTTCGTCGCGCATCCGACGGTACCGATCGCCGACATCGCCGCCGATATCAACCTCGACCAATTGCGCCCGATCTTCCCGCTTCGGCTGCTGACGGTACACGCGCTCACGGACACCACGCTCGGCGACGATGCGCGCGCGGTCGCCGCCGGCATGCAGATCGCCGTCCAGCCCGATCCGGAGCCCGAGCGCAATCTGCTGCGCCGCGCCGACCAATGGCCTTTCCTCCAGGCCGGCATTCCGGCGACCGCGTTCGTCTTCGGCTACCGCCCGGGCACCGAGAGCGAGCGCATCTACCGCCGCTGGTACAAGACCGGCTATCACAAGCCGCAGGACGATCTCGACCAGCCGATCGACTGGCAGGCGGCCGCGGACTTCAACCGGTTCTTCTACACGCTCGCGGCTCGCGTCGCGGATCAGCCGACCGCGCCGGCGTGGAAGCCCGGAAGCCCGCTTCGCGCCGCGCCGAGTTGAGCCGATCCATCGCCTCGCCAGTTGGACGCACTTTGCCCCACAAAGCGAGAGGCGTGCCGCTGTTCCATTTGCCGCCACCGGGATTCGTCATCGGAAGTGGCCGGGACGACGGACGGACGCTATTCGATACGCCTTATTAGATAGAAGGAAATGCGATGAAGGCCTGTCTCGCCGCACTGCTGGTGGCTGTTGGCGCCCCGACAATGGCGCAGGGGCCGGCGGCCGCACCGGTGCCGGTTGCCGCGCCATCCCCGATGCTGCCGCGCGTCGCGCTGGAGACCAGTGCGGGACGGATCGTGATCGAACTCGAGACCGTGAAAGCGCCGATCACCGCCGGCAATTTCCTCAAATACGTCGAACAGAAGAAGCTCGACGGCACCGAATTCTACCGCGCGGTGAGGGCCGCCGATCATTTTGGTTTCGTGCAATTCGGGGCGAACAGTGACCCCAAGCGCTTGCTCCCGCCAATTGCCCACGAGCCGACGACACAGACCGGCCTTCACCACACCGACGGCGAAATCTCGCTCGCCCGCCGCGCGCCGGGCACCGGCGGCGGCGAATTCACGATCAGCATCGGCGATCAGACGCATTCGCTCGACGCCGGGCGGGGGCAGCCCGCGGACAATCTTGGCTATGCGGCGTTCGGCCACGTCGTGGAGGGGATGGACGTGATCGTCGGCATCATGGACGCGCCCGTCTCGCCAACCGCCACGCAGCGTGGCGCATTCAAGGGCGAAGTGCCGATAGCACCGGTAAAGGTTCTGACGGCGCGGCGGGCAAAACCCTAGCCGCGCTCGCTTCGGGCACCGGTGCAGACCAAGGCCATGCTCGGTTGAGGGTACTCCTCGCGTCCTCCAACGCGAGCACCCCACGCGGCGGCACCAGGTAGCTGGGCGGAAGCGCCTCGATTGCAGGCCGGCCGAGCAGATAGCCCTGGGCAAGGCGGATCCCGATCGTCTTCAGCGTCTGCAATTCCGCGGCCGTCTCGATCCCCTCGGCGATGCAACCGATACCGAGCGCTTCGGCCATGCGAGCGACGCCCGCGACGATCGTCTGCCGCGCCATCGAGGAATCGATCCCGCGGATGAGCGCCATGTCGAGCTTCAGCATGTCCGGGCGAAGATCGGCGAGCAAGCCGAGGCCAGCATAACCGGCACCGAAATCATCGATCGCGGTGGTGAAGCCGCGCGCGCGATAGGCCTCGATGATCCTACGGACGTGGGTGACATCGCGCATCCGCTCGTCTTCGGTGAATTCGAACATCAACCGCGCGGGATCGAACCCGACACGCCGCGCTGCCGCGAGCGATGCCCGGATACAGGCGTTCGGCTCGTACACGGCATTGGGCATGAAGTTGATCGAGAGCTTCGTTGCGCTGTCGGGCGCGAACAGACCCCCGGCGAGCTCGATTGCCTTGACGCGGCAGGTCTGGTCGAACTTGTAGATCACGTCCGGCTCGACACTCGCGATCACCTCGGCCGCGGATTGGCCGGCGATGCCCCGTACCAGCGCCTCATAGGCGAAGACCGATCCGCTCGCGATGTCGACGATCGGCTGGAAGGCCATGGTGATCTGCGTCTTCAATGGCTTGCTCGTCTTGCAACCCGCGCAAGCCGCCTTGGCGGGATACGCGGCAGCGCCGATGCCGACTTCACCGTCGTTCATGCCCAATCTTCCAATTTACCCATCGCGTTGCGGGGCAGCGCCGCCCCGAAACGGAAGCTCTTGGGCCGTTCGTGAACCGTCAGTTGCTCCGCCGCAACCTGCTCGAGGAGGACGCCGAGGGTGACAGGATCTTGCCGATCGCGCGGCACGATGAAGGCCTTGAGCCGCCCGGCTGCGCTAAGCCGGACGGCCGCCTCCGCCACTCCATCGACCGATCTCAACGCTTCGATGACGCGGGCCGGCCAGACATTATGTCCTGCGACTTGCACGGCGCCATCCCGCCGACCGAGCAGCCGAAAGGCGCGATCGCCCGTTCGCTCGACGTGATCGGGCAAGTCCGTGATCACACCAGCGCGGTCGCTGAGCTGCCAGTCGTCCGCGCCGTGCGGCACCAGGCGCCACCGCGGCAACAAGTCATAACGCACTGCCGGCACTTCGCGGATCGCGATGGCGCTGGTCTCCGATGCGCCATAGACGTCCACCAGGCGCGCCAGCCCCGCCGCCCGGAGCGCATCGGCAACCGATCCGTCGAGCACGCCTGCCGAACTGACGCCAACCACGTCATCGGGGAAACGGCGGATCAGGCGCAGCGCCGCCTGCCACTGTTCGGGCACCGCGACGACGAGATCGCCGGCGACGAGGCCGAGCGGCGCGCCGAGCGTACGCACGACGATCGGAACGCCCAGTACGCTTGGCACCAATGCGGTCCAGACGATGCCGTACAGATGGTTTGCGGGAACCAGCGCGACGATGCGCCGCCGATCGGCAAACCGCGCCGCAAGCCACGCCGCCTCGTCGAGCAGATCGGACGTGGCATGGACGCACGGCCGCTGCTCGCCGGTAGAACCCGACGTCCTGACCGTCATGTTGCTGTCCGCCGCCGCCTGCCCGGCCATGATCCAGTCGATCCACGCGCCGACGGTGCTCGGTGGAGCCTCATCGAGCAGGCTATCGTCGAGATCGAACATCTCCGCCAACGCGCCGAGCGCGCCGAGCTGCTCGAGCGAGTCGAGCCCAAGCCCCGCCTCGTCGATCGCCATCGCCTCGGGCCAGATCCCCTCGACAAGCGGTGGCAAAACCGTTTCCCGGATCCGCCGCACTTCGGCGGCCACAGCGGCACACGCGATGCGATGCACGGCGGAGCGGCGCAGTTCGACGCTGCTCACGCTGCAGCGGCTTGTGGTTGGAACACCTGATTGCGTCCGCCGCGTTTGGCCGCATACAGCCGCTTGTCCGCCAGCGCGATCAGCGCGTCGATCGAACCATCCGCTTCATCCAGCGTCGCGCAGCCGAAGCTGGCTGTCAGCGTCAATATCGTGCCCGCCGTCTCGACCTCGATTGCGGCGATGGCCGCGCGCAGGTCCTCGGCGAGCCCGATTGCCTGTTCCCCATCGTACCGTGGCAGCAACGCAGCGAATTCCTCGCCCCCAAGCCGCGCGAATACGCCACGCGGCGGGAGCAACGGCGCGCACGCCTCCGCGACGCGGCGCAACATGATGTCACCGACGGGATGCCCGTAAGTGTCGTTGATCGCCTTGAAATGATCGAGATCGAGCATGATCAGCGACAGCGAATGCCGCAGGTCGCGCCACCGCGTCTGCTCGCGTTCCATTGCGTGGCTGAAATGCCGCCGGTTGGCGGCGCCGGTGAGATGGTCGCGAGTCAGCACGCGTCGCAGATCCTCTGCCGCCGCTTCGCGCCGCGGCACGTCGCGCAGGATCACGGAAAAGCCGATCGGGCCCGTTTCGTCATCGCGCGAGCGCGCGACCACCAGACGCTGGCACCAATAGCGCTCGCCATTGGCACGCTGCTGCCAGCCTTCCTGCAGGTGCCAGCCATCCCGCTCGGCGACCACCAGTTGCTCGTCCAGACGCAAGTCCCCGCCGGTCGTATCGGTCTTCAGCACGTCGCCGAGTTTTTGACCGATCACCGCGGCAAGATCGTATCCCGTCTGGCGCGTGAAGCCGGAATCGCCAGTGATGACCTCACCGTCCGGCCGGACGGTCAGCGCCGCATAATCGTTGATCCCATTCAGCAGCGTTGCGAACCACGTATCCGCTTGGCGAAGCCGTTGTTCCTGCACGACTTGCTGGCTGATATCGGTCAGCGTCACCATCAGCCGATCGGGCGCAAGTTTTACCATCGTGCACGCCAGCACCTTGCGCGGGGTAGTACGCCGCGCACATCCGAGCTCGACGAAGATGCGATGGCCGTCGCAGACGCGTCCAGTCGCGGGGGCGAACGCGGCAGCGATGCTGCGCAGCTCGGGGGCGTGCTGTTCCAACGCCGAAAACAGATTGCCGGCATCGCGCGGGCCCGCCAACGGCAGCAGATGCTGCATGGCGTGCGGATTCATCATCCCGATCTCGCCCGCCATGTCGCATTCGAGCAGGCCGACCGGGCATGCGTAAAGGAACTCGAGCAGCTGCTCTTCACTCGACCGCTCGGTCATGGCGGTTCCTAGCGTTCGATGAGAACGTAGCGGCGCGCCGCTTCGGGCGAGGCCAGTAGGCGCAGCCGCACCTTGGTCGGCCGCATGCGCAGCGTCAGGACATAGGGCACGATGTCGTCGATTTCAGGCTCTTCCTCGAACCGCTGCGCAACCATGAAGTTGTTCATGCACTGCGCGACCGCCTCGAAGAACGGGACGCCCATGACGCTGGCACGGTCGAGCCCCGAAAGGCGTGCCTCGGTGGCGTTATAGACCTGTACCGTCGTATCCGCAGGGAACCCGACGATCCCGAACGGCAAGGCATCGCGTTCGACGTCGCTCATTCCGTCTAGGGTCGTGAGGGAAAGGGATTCGAACGCAATTTCCTGAGGCACAAACAAAGCTCCTGTGATCCATTTCCCTGCACCGCCAGACCTAAAGATTACCTTAAAAGGCTGATTCGGTTACATTCCCGCAACGACACCGGCACGCCGGCGTATCTGTCAGTCGGGGTGGCAGGCTCTCGCGCATCGTCCCCAAGGTTGGAGCCCGCTTGCCCGTGCGATTCGTGTTGAGGCAGATTGCCCGCCGCCTGCCGAAGGTTCGTCGCTGTGGCCGCAGCGGCCGACACTGCGTCAGCGCCCGCCGGGGAATATGTCGAGCGATGGGATTTCATTGGTATCCACGGGCTCAAGCCGCGCTTCGCGGCAATGCGATCGAACCGGGGACGGTCGATCCCCGCTCGCTTCGCCAACGGCTGCGCGACACCCGCGATGCCGACCGCGCGCGCCGAGATCGCCGCGCTGGCGCTCGGCCTGGCGCGCTTCGAGTCGGCCCTCCCGACAGGCCAAGCCCACGTCATCGACGGCGGGTGAGGAACAGCTGCCGCTCGGGCTGCATCCGTCGAGCCCCGGTGGGGGCCGAGAGAGAACAGGGGACGCCGCTTACCGCGCGCGCCATGTCGCCGGCATGGTCCGCGCTGGCAGGCTCACCGTCACGGTCTGGCGAATGTCGGTCGCCGAGTCGGCGAGCATCACCTTGTAGCGACCACCCGCGATCCGCCACTGATGTCCGGCTTCGTCCCACGTCGCGAGCAAGCGTGGATCGACCGTCACCGCCACCGTCTGGCGCGCGCCGGGTGCCAGCGCGACCTTGGTGAAGCCACCGAGCCGCTTGGGCGCTTCCCATCCACCCGCGACCGGCGCGATATAGATTTGCGGCACCGTCGCGCCAGCACGCGCACCGGTGTTGCGCACCGTGAAGCTGGCGGTCAGCGCGCCGTTGGCGGCGGTCGCGGTCAGCCCGTCGGTGGCGAAGCGCGTATAGGACAGACCGTGGCCGAAGGCGAAAAGCGGCGTGATCGCCTTCGCGTCGAACCATTTGTAACCGACCGTCGCGCCCTCTTTGTAGACGACGTCGCCGGCGTGCGGCTTGGCCGGATCGGGCAACTGATCGACACTGCTCGCAAAGGTCATCGGCAAGCGCCCCGACGGATTGGTCGTGCCGAACAGCAGATTGGCGATCGCCGCACCGCCGGCAGTGCCGGGATACCACGCCTCGAGCACCGCTCCGACCTTGCCGAGCCACGGCATCGCGACCTGGCTGCCGGTTTCGAGCACGACGACCGTCTTGGAATTGGCCGCGCCGACCGCGTCGATCAGCGCATCCTGCGCGCCGTCGAGCGCCATCGGCACGTCGAACGATTCGCCCTGCCACTGCGTTGCAAAGACGATCACGACATCGGCGCCGCGCGCCAGAGCCGCTGCCGCCGCGGGATCGCTGCCATCGGCAAAGGCGACCTCCGCGCCCGGCGCGCGGCGCTTGATCTCGTCGAGCGGCGACGAGGGATAATACATGATCGGGCCGGGCCAGGTCTTTGGCAGCAGCCCCGGCACGGCATTGCCGCCGACCGGATAGACGAGCGAGGATCCCCCGCCTGCGAGCACCCCCTTGTCGGCATGGCCGCCGATCACGACGATCCGCTTTGCGGTCGCGGCGAGCGGGAGCATGTCACCGTCATTCTTGAGCAACACCGCGCCCGCCTCCGCTGCGGCGCGCGTGACGGCGGCGTGCGCGGGAAGATCGATCGGCTGTTCGCTAACCGGACGCTCGAACAGCCCTTGCGCGAACATCGCGCGCAGGATCCGGTGCGTCATCACGTCGAGCCGCGCGGGCGTCACCGCTCCGCTATCGAGCGCCTGGCGCAGCGGCGCGCCGAAGAAGGGCTGGGTGTCGAAGGGAAAGCCCGAATCCTGGTCGAGCCCGGCATTGGCGGCGGGCGCGGTGCTGTGTGTCGCCCCCCAATCGCTCATCACATAGCCCTTGAAGCCCCAGTCGGTGCGCAGGACATCGGTCAGCAGCCAGCTATTCTCGCAGGCATAGGCGCCGTCGACGCGGTTGTACGAACACATGATCGACCCCGGATCGGCGCGCTCGATCGCCAGCTGGAAGGCGAGCAGGTCGGACACGCGCGCCGCGCTGTGCGCGATGATCGAATTGCCGGCGTTGCGATCGGTTTCCTGATCGTTGAACGCATAATGCTTGATCGTCGAGACGACGTGGTTCGACTGGATACCGCGCACTTGCTCGGCAACGATCGTCCCGGCGAGCAGCGGATCCTCGCCGCCATATTCGAAATTGCGGCCGTTGCGCGGCTCGCGCAGCAGATCGACGCCGCCCGCCAGCATGACATTGAAGCCCGAACGGCGCGCTTCGTCACCGATCATCGCGCCGCCGGCATGCGCGATCGCAACGTCCCAGCTCGCGGCGATCGCCAGGTTCGACGGCAAAGCGGTCCGCTCGCGCTTGACCGCGGCACCTCCCTGCGTCGCGACACCGACGCCGGCGTCGGTTTGATGCTGCGCCGGAATGCCGAGCCGCGCGATCGCGGGGACATAGCCGGCCGAGCCGGCATGCGCCTCGACCGGAGCCTTATAGAGGAAGATCGGAAAATCCGTCCCGAAATAGCCGAACACCAGGGTGAGCTTCTCGTCGCGTGTCATTGCCGAAACCAGCGCCTTTGCACGCGCATCGGGAGCGCGCTTCGCATCGTTCCACGCGCCGCGGATCGCGGGCTTGGTCCACGCGGGCAGCACCGGCGTCCCGGCGACCGGTGCGACCTTCGCGGGCGGCGGTGGGGCGGCGACTTGGGCGGACGCGGTGGCGGCGACGAGCAGCAAGGGCATGGCGGCGACACGAAGCGTCATCAAGAAATCCTCTCTCGGTAGGTGTCGCGCCGTGACTCCGGACCGAACGCTGACGCTGGCGTCGTATATGCGGGCGCCTTTGACAGGTAAACAGCTGGCGAAGCTGCGTTTCGCGCCCGGCATTCTACCAGGGCCGCATCGCGCTCTCGCGGCGCCGATCCTGGTCATGCTGTATCGCTGCCTTGCGCAGCGATCGGTGCGGCCATGCGGCGGCGCGAGCAAGCGCGCGATGCTGCCGCAATAGATTGCCAGACAGGTCGGATCGATGCCGACGGCTTGCGGCGGGGTAGGCGCTGGCCGATCGCCCTGCGCATGTGTGTCCGTCTGGTCGGTGTCCTGCGGCATTCGGCTGAAGACCGAGCCGCAGGACACGTCGCGTAACGATAATGCCGCCCTGGATCCGGGCGGCACTGCACGAGAGTTAAAGGCGGCGGCGCGTGGCCGTGGTCGCCCCGAAGCCGGCGGCACCGGCGCCGATCAGCAGCGCGATCACCAGCATGAACGACGTCCCCGCGGCCACACCGGCGGCGGTGTCGGTCGCCGACTTGGCGGTACTGATCGCGTCGTTCTTGGTCTTGACGAATTGCGCCTTGGCTTGCGTCACCTGGGCCTGTGCCTCGGGACGGCTGATCTTGCGCTGGGCGGCGACGATGTCGACGATTCGGCTCTCGGCCTGCGCGCCGTCGGTGCCACCGCGGGCGAGCGCGGGCAGCTGCTTGGCGATTTCCTTCTGCGCCTGCTCGGGCGTCATCTGCGCCGGGTCGGACGGTGCGGTCGACAGATAGGCAGCGGCTTCGTTGCGGACGTCGGACGTATCGACGCCAGCCACGTCGGCAACCTTGGGAGCCGCCGCACCGATCCCGCTACCGGCTGCGCCTGCAACCGCGCCGACGGTGCGGAACGCGCCGCCGATGATCCCGCCGACCGCCGACGTGAGCAGATACAGCGTCAGGATCAGGGTGACGCCCCAGACGACCAGGCCGTGGACCAGACCATCAAAGCGATCGTGCACGCCAGCGACGCGTGCCGCTGCATAGCCGCCGGCACCCAGCGCGATCACGGTCGTAACGATCCAGTACAATCCGGCGCCGATGCCGAAGCCGGTCGCCCCTGGTGTCGTGCCCTCGACCGGATTGACGAGGCTGAGCCCGATCCCCGTGCCAAGAATGCCGAGCACGAGCTGGATCGCGATCGCCAGCACGACGCCGGCGAAGATTGCACCCCACGAAATGCGCGTCGGCGTCTTCACCAGACGCGCGTCGTCAACCGGCACGAAGCCGGGTGTCAGATTGGTAGCCATAGTCACTCCTGTTGGTAGAAAATTGCCAGACCGGCGTCAGTCGTCGCCGTCCTTAATCATGGGGCTTTCGCCCCGGGCCTGATCGGCTCCGGCTTCGCTTTCGCGCCGCCCCTGCCGTTCGACATCGGCGTCGCCGATGATCTTGCCGATCGCTTCCTGGACCGAGCCCTTCGCCTGGCGGGCGCGGCCCTTGTCGCGGCGCTGCGTCATGCTGCCACCTCCCGTTCGGACGGTTCGTTCGTCGACGATGTCGACATCGAGTCGCCATCGAAGCCGCGCGCGCGTGCCCATGCCGCAGCGGCGTTGCGGCGATTGACGCCGATCTTGGCATAAATCCGCGCGACATGGTTGCGCACGGTATTGCCCGACAGATCGAGCGTCCGCGCGATCGACTTGTCGTCGAGCCCGCGACAGATCAACGCCAGCACCTCGCGCTCGCGCTGCGTCAGCTCATCGAGCCCAACTCCGCTCGGCTCGGCCTGCGGCGCGCGGATCCGCGCCAGCTTCTCCATGATCGAGCGGCTCAGCCAGCTGGTATCCTTCATCACCGCCTCGATCGCGCCGACCAGTTCGCGTTCGGACGCCTTGCGCGTGCTGATGTCGCGCATCGCCCACAGCACGCATGCTTCGTCACGCAGCAGGATCGGTTCGGTCGAAACGATACCGTCGATGACCGCGCCGTCCTTCAAACGGATCCGCACTTCGCGATCGCGCAGCGCATGCCCCGCATCGATCTCCCCCTCGAGCGCGTGTTGCAGCGCCGGGGTCTCCCACAAGCCGACTTCGCCGAGCGGACGCCCGATAATCTCGTCGGCGGCATAGCCCGTCAGCGCGGTGAAGGCCGCGTTGACGTCGCACAGCCGATGCCCGTCAAGCGCACCGATCGCGAGCGCCACGGGCGCAAGCGAGAAGGTCCGCGTGAAGCGCTCCTCGCTCTGCCGCAGCGCGTTTTCGGCTTTCCGACGCGGTTCGAGATCGGCGAAGGTGAACAGCATGCACGGTT
Organism: Sphingomonas glacialis; assembly: GCF_014653575.1. Lineage (GTDB taxonomy): Bacteria > Pseudomonadota > Alphaproteobacteria > Sphingomonadales > Sphingomonadaceae > Sphingomonas > Sphingomonas glacialis. The sequence continues at coordinate 1,004,349 of NZ_BNAQ01000001.1, forward strand.
GATCGCCCATGTCGATCGGCTGCCCGGCGACGATGACGAGCTTCGTCTCGCCAGTGGGCAAGTCGAGTTCGGCCTCCATCTGCGGGATGGTCCGCCCCTCGGCGAGCCGCTCCTTGCCGAGATCGCGCTTCTCGGCGCGCGCCAGAACGTCGATGTCGTAGACCGTCTTTGCGAGCACGGTGTCGCGGTCGTGCCCGGTCATGTCGAGAAAGCCCTGATTGACCTTCACGAAGCGCAGGTCGTTCAGCCGGCAGATGACCGCCGGTGCCGGATTGGCGTTGAACGACTGTTCGAACCGATCCTCCGCCTCGAAGCGTGCCGAGACGTCCTGGATCACCAGGACGAGACATTCGGGCTCGTCCTCGGCGTTGGTCAGCACCAGGCTGCGCACTTGGTGGACCCAGCGCGGCTCGGCCTCGCCTGCGACCGCGACCTCGACGACGACCTCGGAAAAGGCCTCGCCCGCAACCACGCGCTCGATCGGATAATCGGCGCCGCGCAAGCGGTGGTTGTTGCGATAGCGCAGCTGGAAGCGCTGGCGATAATCGTCGACTGTGGCCCCGAGCGCCTCCACCGAGTCGACCCCGTGCATCCCGAGCGCCGCTTCGTTGGCCCACAGGATCGATTGGTCGGGGTCGACCAGGATGACGCCTTCGTCGAGCCCCGCGATGATCTGGCGCAAATGGCGCAGATCCGCGGAGTCTCGCAGCGACTTGAGGGCCGGGGCCACGGTCACGCGATCAGTCGCGCTGGCCGTGCACGAGCCACGCGAGGCCGTAGCCGAGCGCTGCCGCGCCGAGCGCCCAGAGCACGGGTGCCTGCTTGACTGAGTCCTGCGCCGTCCGCGCACCGCGCTTGGCGGCGTCCAGCGCACGATCACCGGCGACCCGCGCCTCGCTGCCGATCTTGTCGGCGAGCTCAGGGGCGCCGTCGACGACGTCGCCGATCGCCGACTTTGCACGACCGTAGAGGTTCTGCGCGCCACCAGCGACCTGATCGACAACGCCATCGACTTGCCAGTCGCGGCTGTTGACGGTGTCGCCAACGGCCTTTTCGATCTTGCCGCCGATATAGCGTGCACCGCCCTGGAATTCGTCCTTGTTCATTTTCTCGCTCCTTGTCCGAAGAAGAAATCCGCAACCGCGGCGTGGCGCCGAACGCAGGGAACATCCCTTGCCCGGCATCGCACCCCACCGAATTGTGCTCGGATCGGACCCATATAACGGCGAGGTCGATGCGCGGTTCCTAGTATTTTTGCGCCATGCGCTAGGTAAGAACTACCCGCCGTCGCAGCGTCAAACGCGCTGCGCGGTCCGCCAGCGGCGATAGCCAAGCCCTGCCAGGACGATCATCGCGGCATAGAGGCCGGCGGTAAGCATCAGCCCCTTGAACACGAACATGCCGACATAGATCACGTCGACCGCGACCCACAGCAACCAGCTTTCGCGATGCCGCCGTGCCGTCCAATATTGCGCGACGAGGCTGAAGCTGCTCAGCGCGGAGTCGATCCACGGGAGTGCCGCATCGGTATAGTGGCTCGTGCCCCACCCGATCGTGACCGCCCCGATCGCGCCCGCCGCAAGCGCGATTGCCGCAGGCCCCGAGCGCAGCGGCTCGACCACGACGTCGCCATCATCTTCCTTGCCGCGCGCCCAGACGATCCAGCCATACACGATGGCGATGCCGAACAGCGCTTGCAGCACCATGTCGGCATAGAGCCGAACGTCGAGGAACAGCTTGAAGTAGAGCGCACAGGCCAGCAGGTTGATCGGCCAGCACAGCATCCGCCGCACGGCGGTAAGCCAGATCCCCAGAAAGCTGACGATGACAGCGACGATCTCGAGCGCGGACATCAGCCGAGTGGCCCGTGCTCGATGGTATTCAGGAAAGCTTGTCCGTGTGGCGCGGTGAACCAGTCGGCGTGGCCGAGCAGATACTGGTCCCACGCCACACTCGCCTGCTCGGCATCGCCGACGACACCCGCGAAATAGTCGATCTCGGACAGCGCGAATTCGAAATGGACGAGCGGCAGCACGCGCAGCAGCGCCGCCACCTCACCGCGGTCGAGCGGGATCACCGTCGCATACCCCGCGAGCAGCGCTTGCGCGGTTTCGGGATCGCCGATCGTCGCGTCTCTCCCCTGCCCCAGCTCCAACCAGTCGATCGCAGTGCGCTCGATTGCGGTCGCGAGATCGTGCACCGCGCAGGTGCGGTCGGCGAGACCGAAGTCGAACACCGTCTCCACCTGCCCGTCCGCGTTCCACAGCACGTTCGAGGGATGCCAGTCGTTATGCGTCCACAGCGCCTCGCGCCCCGCCAGCGCTGCCGGCACACCCTGGCCGAGCTCGGCAAACAGTCGCGCCACCGCCGGCCGCCAGTCGCGCGGTTCGAGGAATGCCGCTAGCGCCGGCCGCGCCGCGACATAGGCCTCGGTGGCCGCCAACGGATCGGTGCTGGGAAGAATATTGAAGCTCGCCACCAAGGGCTGCACCGCGCGCGCCGGCGCTGCGAAACCGCGCGATGCTGCGTGTAGCCGTGCGAGCGACGCACCTGCCGCATGCGCGTGCGAGGCGGAGAAAAATGGCGTCCAGGAAAGCCGCTCGCGGTACAGGTCGAGCCCCGCGCCTTGGCGGTGCAGCTCATAGGTCCAGTCGCCGACGGCAATCGCGCTCGTCCCGGCGTCGGTCAGCAGGATTTCGGGCACCGGTATCCCGGCCGCGGCGAGATGCGCGATGAAGGCGTGCTCCTCCGCCAGGCCGGCAGGCGTCCGCACCGCCGGATGGTGCCGCTTGAGCACGAACACGCCGCGCGTCGTGCGGACCCGCGCCGCCGCCGAGAAGGGCCGCGGCGAATGCCATTCGAGCGCTTCGAGCTGCCCGGCGACAGGGAAGCGCGCAAGCGCGGCAGCCGCGTTATCATGCGTGATGGCAGGCCAGGTCGGCGGCTTGAGCGTGGTGCCTATGCCGTGGACGAGATGCGGGGCGCTCGCGGCCATTGCCTCAGAACACGCGCGACAGCGTCGCGATCAGCGCCGCGCCGCTCCCGACATAATAAGCCGGCGCCGCCCCGGCGATGAGGCTGCCGCGACGCCCGATCGTGTCGCGCGCGTTGGGGGTCACCGCCGCCACGCCCGACAGCACGCGCGGATTGGTGACGTTGATCGCATTGAGCCGCAGATCGGTACGCTTGCCGTCGAGCCACTCGGCCAGATGCACGCCGACCGACAGGTCGAGGGTCGCATAGCCGGGGATGCTCTCGTCATTGACGAAGGTGGCATATTGGCGCGCGACATATTTCAGCGCGCTGCTGCCGAAGAAGCGGCCGTCGTCATACGTCCCGCCGAGCCCCGCCTGAAAGGTCGGGCTCGACACCGCATGCTTGCCGCGCGTCGGCAGAAAATCCGCGCCGACCGGCAGGTCGTTGTCGAGCCGCGCGCGCAGATATTCGCCCGAGACGTAGAGGCTCACCCCCGCGGCGGGGCGGTAGTCGATCTCACCATCGACGCCGTAAGACGTCTGGCTGCCGGCGTTGAGCGTCGAATTGACCTGCGCGCCGCCGACATCGACCAGCGTACCAAGCTGGCGATTGCGGAAATGGTAATGGAAGGCGGTCACCGACGCCGACAGGCTCGGCCCGATGTAGCGATAGCCGAGCTCCTGCGAGACCGAATATTCGTTCTTGAGCGCGTTCGTCCCCTGCGTGCTGAGTTCACCGCCATAATAGCTGTTGTAGAGCGTGAATTCGTTGGGGCCGCGGAAGTTGGTGGTGACGTTGGCGAACAACTGCTGCCGGTCGTCGAGTTGATAATGGACCGCCGCACGCGGCAGCGCGGCAAAGCTGTCGCGGCGCACCGCCGATTGCGGGCCGGGCAAATAATTGCGCCCATTGCGGAGCAAGTCGACGCCCTTGAACCCGACGTCGATGGTCAGCCGCGGGGTGAGCGTAATGCTGTCGGCGAGGAAGAAGCCCTTGGTCACCGTGAGCGTGCGCTGATCCTCATAGGCGAGCAAGCGGCCATCGGCAGTGCGGATCGCCGTCTCCTGATAGCCCCATGGGTCGACCGGACGCCCGTCCGCGCGCACCGCGCCATAGGTCTGCAGCACGCGATCCTTGCCGTAATCGAACCACAGGCCAGCGGTGATCCGGTGCGCCCCGGCGGCAAGCGTGAGCTTGGCGACGGTGCCGCCGCGGAACTGGTCGCCGGTATAATTGCCGAGCACGGTCGCCGCGCCATCGACCGCGCCGGGCAGCGCGACCGGCCCCAGCCCCTCGGTGCCGAGGAAATTGCCGGTGGTCGAGAGCGCCGTGCCGTAGGGCGAATTGCCATAACCGAACTGGAGATAGCTCGTCGTGTCGAGCGTCAGCCGGTCGCTGAGCGCCAGATGCAGCGGCGCCGCGAGATAGACGTTGCGGAACGGCGCGCGGTGAAGCCGCCAGTAATTCGTATTCCCGGCGCTATACTTGCGATCGTAGTTGAACCCCCGCCCCTCAGCCTTCCAGTCGGCGAGCGTCGGGCTGGGATAGGTCGAGGAATTGGCATCGTTGAACGACACGGCGAGGCTCGCGCGGTTGCCGTTGCCCCATTCGTTGAGCAGCTTGGCGTCGACATGCTGGCGCGTGTCGAACCCCGCCCCGCGCCAATTGTCGGCGCGGATGTTCGAATAGGACACGAACGCCTTGAGCCCGGTCCGGCCGATCGTGCCGGTATCGACCCGCACGAAGGCGCGCCGCGCGGCGTACGATCCGAGCGAGAGATTGACGAGCGCTTGCGGGCTCGCCTTGGGATCGTCGAGCGTCAGCGACAGCAGCCCCCCCGCCCCGCCGACGGTCGGCGAATCGAGATCGACCGCACCTTGCGCGAGCGTGATCTGCTTGAGATTCTCGGCATCGGCGAATTGCGCCGGATAGGCGTAATAATAACCGATGTCGTTCTGCGGCGCGCCTTCGAGCAGCACGCCGATCTCGTCCTGCCCGAGCCCGCGCAGCGTCAGGCTCGAGCTGGTCGACAAGCCGTAGGGGTCGCTCGACGAGACGTTCGCGCCGGGCAGCAGGCCGATGAGTTGGAACGCGTTGAGCGTGGGCGCTTGCTTGGTGATGAAATCGGCCGAGATCGCGCTTTGCGCCTTGGGCGCGTGCTGGTCGGGTAGCAGGCCTTCGGGATCGGGATGGCCGGTGACGACGATATCGCCGGGCGGATCCTTGTCCTCGGCAAACGCCGGGACCGCGAGCATCGCGCTCGACAGCAGCGCGAAGCCGAGCGCGCCGCGTGCGATGCCGTCGGTCATGGAAAGCCTGCGCGTCATCCGTCGTCACTCCTACACGGAGGGGTAACGGAGTCTGCCGCCAGCCCTCCCTACGCCGGTATCAACCGGATCAGGTTCAGCGGGTCGTGGGCTGCAGCCCACCTCTCAGCCGCGCATTAGCGGCCCCCCGGGGAGCGCGGGGCTTAGTCGGTCAGGTCACGCGAGGAAAGCGCTATTGCGCGGGCGCGGCATCAGCTTCGGTAAATCCCGCCGCGATGAAGCGCTCAGGGAGCGGCGCCTTGGCGATGATCGGCTCCTTGCCCGCCCGTGGCACCATCAGTTCGGCGGCGTGGAGCAGCGTTGCGGCGCCGTTCGCCTTGGTCCCGTTGCCGTAGATCGGATCGCCGACCACCGCCGCGCCGAGCGCCTCGGCGGCATGGACGCGGATCTGGTGCGTTCGGCCGGTCTCGGGGATGAACTCGACGAAGCTGCGCCCGTCCTTGATCGACAGCACGCGCCACGCGGTCCGCGATGCCTTGCTGCCCTTGGCGCCGAGCGGATCGCCGACCATCCGCCAGCCGGTCTCTTCGGTGCTGACCTTCGCAAGCGCGAGATCAATCAGCCCGCTCTCACCCTCGACCACACCCTCGAGCACCGCGAGATAGCGCTTGCGCACGAGACCCTGCTCGAACGCCTGTTGCAGGCGGGCATGCGCCTTGGGATTGCGCGACAGCAGCAGGCAGCCCGACGTGTCGCGATCGAGCCGATGCACCGGCACCGGCCAGCGCTTGAACGCGAAGGTCAGCCCGTCGAGATGGTTTTCGAGGGAGAGCGACCCATCGCGCGGACGATCGACCGGGAGACCGGCGGGCTTGTCGATGACAAGCGCCTCGCCGTCGAGAAAAAGAACATGATTGGCTAGCATCCCACCCCCTTGCCACCGCAAGCGCCGACATGCCAGAGCCCGCGCCGTGCGAGCGATGCGAACTTGGGCGATGGGGATCGCGCTGGCGCCGTGGGCGGCTTCCCCCACGCTCGCGCAAACGGCTGTTCCGGCTAGCCTTTATCCCGGCGATCTTCCCGCCGCGATGGCCGACGGACGCATGCTTGGCCACCTGCCCTATCCTGAAGTCGCAAGCGGCGATCTGGTTGCGGCGCCGCCCGGTTTCGCGGTCGGCCAGCCTTGCGTGATCAATCGCGATGCCGCGCCCGACCTTGCGCGGATGCTGACCGCCGCCGCGCTGACACCCAGCGTAGGCAAGACGCTCCGCGGCCTGTCGTGCTTCCGCTCGATTGCGCACCAGCGCGCGGTCTTTTGCCACAATCGCCGACGCGGCCATTGCGGCGACCCGGCGATGCGGGCGCTGACCGTCGCGCCGCCGGGGTTCAGCGAACACGCAACGGGCTATGCGATCGACTTTGCGATCCGGCCGTCGGCGGGATGCGCCGATGTCGACAGTTGCATCGCGACGACCCCCGCGGGTCGCTGGTTAATCAGCCACGCGCCCGACTTCGGTTTCGAACTGTCGTTCCCGATCGGCAATGCGCAAGGCGTCACGTGGGAGCCGTGGCATTGGCGCTGGGTCGGCGCCAATCTGAAGGTGCCTGGCGCGACGCGCGCACGCCTGGCGGTCGGCCGCGCGCGCGCGCGCTACCCGGCGAGCCCGCGGGTGACCGACATATCCGACCTCTGGCTCAAGCCACCGTCGGTGCCGCCACCCGTCATGCTCCCGCAATTGCTGCCTCCGCCGATCATCGCTCCGGTCGAGCGGCGGAGGCGCAAATGGTTCAGGCTTTGAGCTTGGCCGCCGTCTCGGCGATCCGCTTGCCCTGATAGCGCGCGCCGGCGAGCTCTTCGGCATGCGGCTGGCGGCTGCCGTCACCATCGGCGATCGTCGATGCGCCATACGGCGTGCCGCCGACCACTTCCTTGACGCCGGTCATGCCCTGGAAGCCGTAGTCGAGGCCAACGATCGTCATGCCGTGATGCATCAGGTTCGTGATGATCGAGAACAGCGTCGTCTCCTGCCCGCCATGCTGGCTCGCGGTCGAGGTGAACGCACCGCCGACCTTGCCGATCAGCTTGCCGCCGAACCACAGCCCGCCGGTGGTATCCCAGAACGACGCCATCTGGCTCGGCATGCGACCAAAGCGCGTCGGTGCGCCGACGATGATCGCGTCATAGTCAGCGAGCGCGTCGGGGCCGGAGATCACTTCGTGCGCGGTATCGGTCTTGAAGTGCGCCGCTTCGATCACCGCTTGCGGCGCAGTTTCGGCGACGCGGCGGATGTCGACCTCGGCACCACCGGCGCGCGCGCCTTCGGCGACGGCGTCGGCCATCTGCTCGATATGGCCGTAGGACGAGTAATACAGCACGAGAACTTTGGTCATTGTGAGATCCTTCTTTTACTTGCGCCCCTCCCGCTTGCGGGAGGGGGTGGGGGAGGGAAGTCTGAAAAGGAAAGGGTAGCGCCCGAGGCACGCCCCTCCCCTAACCCCTCCCGCAAGCGGGAGGGGGATACGCGGTTACTCGCTGTCGACGAGCACCAACTCGGAATCCTCGAGCGCGGTGATCGTCACGGTCTGCCCGCCATCCATCGCCGCGCCATCGCGCGCCTTGAAGGTCTGGCCGTCGATCTCGACCGATCCCGTCGCGGGCACGAGATACGCGTGCCGCCCGGGGCCGACTTCGTGCGTGATCGTCTCGCCAGCCCGCACGAGTGCTGCGAGCACGCGTGCGTCGGCACGGATCGGCAGCGCATCGGTGTCTTCGGCAAAGCCGCTCGCCAGCGTCACGAACTGCCCCGAACGATCGTCCTTCGGGAAAGGCTTTGCGCCCCAGCTCGGCGATCCGCCCTTGCGGCTCGGCTCGATCCAGATCTGGAAGATCGTCGTCTGCTCGGGCTCGAGATTGTATTCGGCATGGCGCACGCCGGTCCCCGCGCTCATCACCTGGACGTCACCCGCCCCGGTGCGGCCTTCATTGCCCATCGAATCCTTGTGCGTGATCGCGCCCTTGCGGACATAGGTGACGATTTCCATGTCGCGGTGCGGATGCGGCGGGAAGCCGCTGTTCGCGGCGATCTCGTCGTCGTTCCACACGCGGATCGCACCCCAGCCCATGCGGGCGGGCTCGTAATAATTGGCGAAGGAAAAATGGTGGCGGGCGTTGAGCCAGCCATGCTCGGCATGGCCGAGGCTCTCGAACGAACGTCTCTCGATCATTGCGGATCTCCCGAAGGAATTGCGTTGGCACCAAGATAGGCGTTTGGATTGCGCGGTAAATGGAAACACTGGAAACCGATCGTTTCGACATGTAAGGAAACGCGTCGCCTGGAGCCTGGTACCAAATGCGTCTTCCCGATCTCGAAGCCTGGGCGATTTTCGCCAGTGTGGTCGAACACCGCTCCTTCAGTGGAGCCGCCGATTCGATCGGCGTTTCGAAGGCGACGGTGTCGAAAGCGGTGACGCGGCTCGAGGCGCATCTCGGGCAATCCCTGTTCCACCGCACGTCGCGCCGGCTGACCTTGACCGAGACCGGCAAGGGCCTGGCGGAACATGCCGCCCGGATTCTCGCCGAGGCGATCGCCGCCGAGGAAGCCGCGCACGATGCCGCGACGACCCCGACCGGGCTGGTACGGTTGAGCGCACCGATGACGCTCGGCCTCGCGATCGTCGCGCCGCTCGTTGCCGAGTTCCTCCTGCTCCATCCCGGCATCGAGATCGAGCTGATCCTGTCCGACGCCAAGGTCGATATCGTTGCCGAGGGGTTCGATATCGCGCTGCGCATCGCCGACCTGCCCGACAGTTCGCTGCGCGCGCGTCGGCTTGGGCCGATCGCCATCCATATCGTCGGCTCGCCTGAGTATTTCGCGCGAGAGGGCCGACCGACCCATCCCGCGCAACTCGGCGAACATGCGTGTTTCGGCTATACCAACGTCACCGGACCGTGGCGCTTCTTCGGCCCTGGTGGTGCAGAAGCTGCCGTGCGGCCCAGAGGCCCGCTATCGGCGAACAGCGGCGACGCGCTGCTCCCGGCGCTCCGCGCTGGACTCGGCATCGGCTTGCTCCCCGACTTCATTGTCGGTCCCGACCTTGCCTCGGGGAAGCTCGAGGTCGTGCTCGCCGACTGGCACGGACCGCCGATCGCGCTGCACCTAGTGACCCCGCCAAGTGCGCTGCGGCCCGCGCGCGTCGAGGCGCTGATGGACTTTTTGACGGAGAAAGTTCGCAACCCTTGCGTTCGCGAAGGGTGAAGCGCCTTGCCCCCGATGCCGACGACGCCCGGTTCATCCGCCGTGTCCTGATCGTCATTCTGATCGTCGCGCTCACTGCGGCGGTGTGGCGTGCGGGCAATCTGCTGATCCTCGCGTTCGGCTCGATGCTCGGCGCGGTCGCCATCCGCGCGATTGCCGAGCTCTATGGCAGGGTTGTCCCGCAACGCGCGACGATGCCGCTTGCCGTGACCACGGTGCTCGCGGTGATCGGGTTTCTCGGGTGGCTGTTCGGCGTCGAATTCGCGCAGCAGATCAACCAGCTCGTCTCGCAATTGCCGCATCTGCTCGACCAGCTTTCGCACTGGATGTCGCAATCGCCGGTCGGTGCGAAGATCGTCGAAGCAGTCAAGGCGGCATTCGCCGGATCGCGCGTCGCCAGCGACATCGGTGGCCTGCTGAGCGGCAGTGGCCAGCTGTTGCTCAACTGCATCCTCCTCCTCGTCGGCGCCCTGTTCTTCTCCGCCGACCCGGACGTCTATCAGCGCGGCGCGTTGCTGCTCGCGCCGCCATCGGTCCGACCGGCGTTTGCCGATGCGCTGGTCGATGTCGGCACGACGCTGCGGCTGTGGCTGCGCGCCGAGCTGATCGGGATGACCTCGATGGGGCTGCTCGTCGGCACGGGGCTGTGGATCGCTGGCGTGCCCTCGGCGTGGGCGCTCGGGCTGCTCGCGGGCCTTAGCGAATTCATTCCCTATGTGGGGCCTACCGCTGCAATGCTCCCCGCACTCGGGCTTGCCGCGACCGCGGGAACGGCGCCGCTGATGGGCACGCTGATCACCTATGCGATCGTCCGCGTGATCCAGACCAACTTCGTCACGCCCTATGTCCAAAGCCGCGTGATCGACATCCCGCCCGCGATCACGGTGTTCTCGATCATTGCGATCGGGTTCGTGTTCGGGCTGTTCGGGCTCTTCTTTTCGGCGGGACTGCTGGTGGTCGGATTTTCGCTCGTGCGCAGCCTGTATCTGCGCGAGGTGCTCGGCGAGGACCTAACAGACGGCGCCGAATCACCCCGCGAATCGCGGATTCAGGCCGATTAATGCGAAATTAACCTTTTGCCTTCATCACTGATCAGGTTAATGGTTTGTGTCAGGCATATCGGGCCGCAGGGAGCTCCGATCGTCTGGTAAGCAATGGGGACCGCCAGATGCGCGTATTGTTGATCGAGGACGAGCCGACGACCGCCAAGGCGATCGAGCTCATGCTGACCGCCGAAGGCTTCAACGTCTACAAGACCGACCTCGGCGAGGAAGGCTTGGATCTCGGCAAGCTCTACGATTACGACATCATCTTGCTCGACCTCAATTTGCCCGACATGCACGGCTATGACGTGCTCAAGAAGCTCCGCGTCGCGCGCGTCCAGACGCCGGTGCTGATCCTGTCGGGGATCAACGAGATGGACAGCAAGGTCCGCAGCTTCGGCTTCGGCGCCGACGATTACGTCACCAAGCCGTTCCACCGCGAAGAACTCACCGCGCGCATCCACGCCGTCGTGCGCCGCTCGAAGGGCCATAGCCAGTCGGTCATCCGCACCGGCAAGCTTGCGGTCAATCTCGACGCCAAGACGGTCGAAGTTGACGGCAGCCGCGTCCATCTGACCGGCAAGGAATATGCGATGCTCGAGCTGCTTTCGCTGCGCAAGGGCACGACGCTGACCAAGGAAATGTTCCTCAACCACCTCTATGGCGGGATGGACGAACCCGAGCTCAAGATCATCGACGTCTTCATCTGCAAGCTGCGCAAGAAGCTGTCGCTCGCCTGCGAAGGCGAGAATTACATCGAGACCGTGTGGGGTCGCGGCTATGTGCTGCGCGAGGCCGACGAGATGATGGCACCCGCGGCCGTCGCCTGATCGCCCAACAGTTTACCGCTCCCGCTGCGGCGGGAGACAGGCCGCGACATCGGGGGACGTCGCGGCCTTTTCTTTACTTGCGGCTCCATGCCTTGGCGCCGCCGATCCAGGTCTGCTCGACCTTGGTCGCGCGCAATTCGGTTGGCGAAGCGAGCAGCGGGTCGCGGTCGACGATGATGAAATCGGCGCGTTGCCCGACGCCCAGGCGCCCGAACTTGTCCTCGGCAAAGCCGGCATAGGCCGCGCCCCCAGTGAACGCCCACCACGCCTGCTCGCGCGTGATGCGCTCTTCGGGGCGCCAACCGCCGAACGGCTGCCCATCGGCATCCTGCCGCGTGAACGCCGCCGCCCAGCCGGCGAACGGATCGGGCTTTTCGACCGGATAGTCCGACCCGAAGGCGAGCGTCGCACCGTTCTTCAGCATCGAGTTCCACGCATAGGCGCCGATGAGCCGATCGGGCCCGAGCCGCGCCTCGGCCATCGCGCGGTCGCTCGTCTGGTGCGTCGGCTGCATCGAGGCGATGATGCCGTTCTTGCCGAAGCGCGGCAGATCGACCGGATCGACGATCTGCGCATGTTCGATCCGCCAGCGGCGATCGCCCTTGTACGTATCCGCCATGTCCTCGATCGCCGAGAGCACTTCGGCATTGGCGCGGTCGCCGATCGCATGGACCGCGACTTGGTAATGGTCGAGCGCGGCGCGGCTCATATAGTTGCGGATCACGTCGTCGGACATGAACCCCGCCCCCGTTTGCCCCGGCGCATCGCTATACGGCTTCTTGAGCCAAGCGCCGCGCGACCCGAGCGCGCCATCGGCGTAGAGCTTGACCCCGCCCATCCGCAGCCGATCGCCATAGAGCCACGGCGTCGGCCCGGCGCCGCCGATCCGCACCGCGGTGTCGACCCCCATGCCATAGCTCATGATCCGCACGCGCAGATTGCCCGCGTCGCCGGTGCGGCGATACGCCAGCCAGTCATCCATGCTCGTGCCCATGTCGGCGGTCGCGGTGATGCCGTAGGACATCAGGATCTCTTGCGCCTTGAGGAAGGCGACGTCGCGCTCCTTGGGCTGCGGCTGCGGCACGACCTTCTCGACCAGCGATTGCGCCGCATCGACGAACACGCCGCTCGGTAACGGGCCGGTCTTCTCGATCCGCCCGCCCGCGGGGGCGACCGACTTGGCCGTGACGCCCGCTGCCTTCAGCGCGGCGCTGTTGCCCCAGCTGGCATGCCCGTCGGCGCGCGCGAGCCAGACCGGGCGATCGCTGACCACCGCGTCGAGATCGGCCGCGGTCGGGAAGCGGCCGAGCGCCCACACCTCTTGGTTCCAGCCCCCGCCGATGATCCACTTCTTCTCGGGGTTGGCGGCGGCGTAAGCCGCGATCCGCGCCTTGGCCTCGTCGAGCGACTTGGTGCCCGACAGATCGAGCTCGAGCGCGCGGAAGCCCAATTCCATGACATGCCCATGCGCGTCGATGAAACCGGGGAGCAGCACCTTGCCATGTTCGTCGGCGCGCCAATCCAATTTGACCGGGCGCTTCTCGCTGTCGGCGAGCAGCCTGACGACCTTGCCCTCGGGCGAGATCAGCAGGCCGGTGAAGCGCAGGACCTTGCCGTCCTTGTCGAGCGTGATGCCGGTGACATTGTCGATCAACCCATCGGCAAAGGCAGCACTCGGGAGCGAGAGCGCCGCAAGGACGAATGCGGCGCGACGGGCGAAGGACTTGGTCTGCATGCGCAATGCGATAAGCAATGTTCCTTCGTCGCGCCAGATGGTCTAGGCGGCGGCATGGCTACTCATCCCCGCCCCGCGCCCGAAACCCTCCCCGTCACCCTCGCCGATGTCCAGGCGGCGCACGCACGGATCGCCGATCAGATCGTGCGGACGCCGACGTTCATCAGCAAGACGCTGTCCGAGCTGACCGGGGCGACGGTCTATCTCAAGTTCGAGAACCTGCAATTCACCGCGGCATACAAGGAGCGCGGCGCGCTCAACACGCTGCTGCAGCTGCCCGCGGGCACGAGCGGCGTGATCGCGGCGTCGGCCGGAAACCATGCGCAGGGCCTCGCCTATCACGCCAATCGCCTCGGCATCCCGGCGACGATCGTGATGCCGACCAACACGCCGACCGTGAAGGTGACGCAGACCGAGGGCCACGGCGCGACCGTCGTGCTGTTCGGCGACACGTTCGACGCGGCCTATGCGCACGCCCGCGAGCTCGAAGGCGAGCGCGGGCTGACCTTCGTCCATCCGTTCGACGACGTCCGCGTGATCGCCGGCCAGGGCACGTGCGCGATCGAGATGCTGCAGGATGTGCCGAGCATCGACACCTTCCTCACCCCGATCGGTGGTGGCGGCCTGATCTCGGGCATGGCGGTGGTCGCTGCGGCGGCCGACCATCCGATCGAAGTCGTCGGCGTCGAGGCCGAGCTGTTCCCGTCGATGTTCAACCGCATCAACGGCACCGCAATGCCGTGCGCGGGCGATACGCTCGCCGAGGGCATCGCGGTGAAGGAGCCCGGCGGGATCACTTCGGGCATGGTCAAGGCGCTGGTCGACGACATCGTGCTGGTCAGCGAGCGCAATCTTGAACGCGCGGTCAGCCTGTTGCTGCAGATCGAGAAGACCGTGGTCGAGGGTGCGGGCGCAGCCGGCCTCGCCGCGCTGCTCCAGCATCCCGAGCGCTTCGCCGGCAAGACCGTCGGCGTCGTGCTGTGCGGCGGCAATATCGACACGCGGCTGCTCGCCAACGTCCTGCTGCGCGATCTCGCGCGCTCGGGCCGGCTCGCGCGGTTGCGGATCCGGCTGCAGGATCAGCCCGGCGCGTTGTTCAACGTCGCGCGGATCTTCGATGCCGAACGCGTCAACATCATCGAGATCTATCATCAGCGGGTCTTCACGACGCTCCCCGCCAAGGGCCTGATCACCGATGTCGAATGCGAGACGCGCGACCGCGCGCATCTCGACCGGCTCATCGCCGCTTTGCGCGCCGGGGGCTATGAAGTGAGTACCGTCGAACTCGCGTGACGAAACGAATCTGGCGTGCGGCCAACCGAGTCCCGCGACTCTATCGCAGGGGCCCGGATCGGTGCATTTTATTGCCAGCGCGCTGAATCGATTCAGCAAATGCGGCATTAACCACCAATATTGGTAAAGCCGCTTTTCATCACGTTCGGGAAGATTCATAACGGCGGTGCGAACTGGCCGCTGGGGCGGCAGGACACGCTTATTCAAGGGACCCTCTGCGGTGACAGCGCCATTCCGCTTTCCACGATTCTTCGTCACCAGCCCGTCGCCCTGCCCGTATCTGCCCGGTCGCCAGGAGCGGAAGGTGTTTACCGAGTTGCGCGGCGAGCAAGCGAGCGATCTTAACGATGCGCTTGGCCGGATCGGCTTTCGCCGCAGCCAGTCGGTCGCGTATCGCCCGAGCTGCTCGGGCTGCACCGCGTGCGTCTCAGTCCGCGTCGTCGTTTCGGACTTCGAGGCGAATGCAACGCAGCGCAAGCAGTTGCGCAAGAATGCTGACCTCGAAGTCTCGGCGTGCCGGCCGTGGGCGACCGACGAGCAATTCCAGCTGCTGCGCCGCTATCTCGCCTCGCGGCATCCCGGCGGCGGCATGGCCGAAATGGACGAAGGCGATTATGCCGACATGGTCGAGCATTCGCCCGTCAACAGCTTCATCGTCGAATATCGCGAGCCGTCGCTCCACGGCGAGCGCGGAAAGCTGATCGGTGCATGCCTCACCGATCAGCATTCTGACGGGCTGTCGATGATCTACAGCTTCTTCGACTCCGACAGCACCGATCGCCCGGGGCTCGGCAACATGATCATCATGGATCACATCCTGCGCGCGCGTGCCGTCGGGCTGCCCTATGTCTATCTCGGCTATTGGGTGAAGGGCTCGCCGCGGATGGCGTACAAGATCCGCTATCGTCCGATCGAAGTGCTCGGCCCGCAAGGCTGGGGGCTGCTGGTCGACGAGGATGCGGTCTATTCGCCGCCCGCCGAGAAATACGCGATCATGGCCGAGCAGATGGTCACGACGCGCTGATCCGATCGCGGGGTTACTGCCCCGCCGCACGATCCACATGGAGGTCGACGTCGAGCACCTCGTCGCCCTCGCCCAGCCGGGATCCGGCGACGGGTGCGGCCCCCGCCGAATCGAGCGCGACGGCCACGCGCGCATAGGCTTCGTCGGCGCAGAGGCCCGTGCACGGATCGAACGCTACCCACCCGAGCCCTGCCACATGCGCCTCGGCCCAGCCGTGCGGCGCGGGGCGACCATCCCCGATCTCGATACACGACGGGCTGTAGCCCGAGACATAACGCGCCGGCACGCCGAGCGTCCGCGCCGCGGTGACGAACACCTGCGCCAGATCGCGCGCGCTGACCTTCCCTTCGGCGAACGCCTCGATTGCGGTGCGACCTGCGACCGGACGCCCGCGACACAGCGCGAAGCGCCTGTGCACCGCCAGATTGAGCGCATGCAGCCGCGCGACCGGATCGGTCTCGCTGATCGCGCTTGAAAAGCTGATGATCTCGGCATTGGGCTTGGTCAGCGCGGTCTCGCGCAGGAACAGTTCGGGCGGCAACGGCTCGTGCCCGCCATGCACGATCCCGTGCGAGCGGTTGGTCAGCACCTCGCCCGAGACATGGATCTCGATGCTGTCGAGCGGTCCCTCGACATACAGCATCGTCGTGCGGTTGCCGAAACCGTCGCGCCCATAGCGCAGCCGTGCATCGCAATCGACGTGCAAGTTCCACCCTGCGACCGACTGGTCGTGCGTATCTTCCGGGGTCAACCGAAGCAGTTGGGTCAGCCGCGCCTGCGGGTTGGTGAAGCGATACGTCGTGCGGTGATCGATCGCGAGCCGCATCAGCTGAACTTGAACTGGCGGCCGACGGCCATGTGGAGATTGTCGTTCTCGGCGATGAAGCCCTGCAGATATTGGTGCAGCCCGCGCGCGATCACTTCGCCCGATTTGGTGCGAGCCAAGCGTTGCTGGCGGGTGCGCGCCATCCGGTCGGCCTCGCCGTGCAGGCCGGTACGCTTGGCGAGCAAATTGAGGATCTCGACGGCTTCTTCGACCGAGGCGGCGAGGCTGCGCGGCAGTTCGGAGCGTGCGATCAGCAAGTCGATGACGTTCGCCGGCTTCAACCCTTCCGAATAGAGCCAGCGATACGCGGTGACTGCGGACACCGTCTGCAGGATCGTCGTCCATTGGTCGCGATCGACCACACCGCCGACCGACTCGCCCTTGGGCAGCAGGATATGATATTTGACGTCGAGCAGCCGTGCGGTGTTGTCGGCACGTTCGATCGCCTGGCCCAGGCGGATGAACCACGTCGTCTGGTTGCGCAGCATGCGGTGCACCGCGCCCTCGAACCCGCGCGTCTCGGCCTTTACCGCCTCGACCAGGTTGAGCGTCGCCATCGCGCCGCCGGGGCTCGAGCGATTGTCGAAGATCAGCCAGGCGCCGTTGATCGCGGTCCAGGCCTCCTTGGTCAGCGCGGTGCGCACCGCGCGCGCATTGTTGCGCGCCATGTCGAGGGCGCGGACGATCGATCCCGGATGGCTGGTGTCGACGGTGAGGAAGCGCGCGACCGAGCTTTGCGAGATGTCCCTGCCGGTTTTGGCGAAGGCCTGGTCGGTCTCGGTCACCGCCAGCGCCGATGCCCACGCCGCCTCGCCCGCCGGGCGCGGTGAGAGGACGTCGAGCCTGACGGTCGCTTCGACGAGCCGCGCGATGAAGTCGGTCCGCTCGACATAACGGCCGAGCCAGTACAGCGACGATGCAGTGCGGCTCAGCATCGCGATGCTCCGCGGCATGGCGAGGACCGCAGCGCGCCGCTCACGAGACTTGCTCCTGCGATTGCGTCTGCGACTGGAGCGGGTGGGACGGTTGCGCGCCCGCGCCATTGTCCATCAGGACGAAGCTGTCCTTGGTACCACCGCCCTGCGATGAATTGACTACCAGCGATCCCTCTTTCAGCGCGACGCGCGTCAGCCCGCCGGGAACGACCTGGACGCCCTTCGAGCCCGTCAGCACGAACGGCCGGAAATCGACATGGCGCGGCGCCAGGCCTGCCGCGGCAAGCGTCGGTACCGTCGACAGCGCCAGCGTGGGCTGCGCGATGTAGCGGTGCGGCTCGGCGATCAGCGCGGCGCGGAAGCTCTCGATCTCGGCCTTGGTCGCGGTCGGGCCGACGAGCATACCGTATCCGCCCGACCCGTCGACCAGCTTCACCACCAGCTCGGGCAATCTTTCGAGCACATATTTCAGCGCTTGCGGCTCGCGGCAGCGCCATGTCTCGACATTGGGCAGCTTCGCGTCACCGCCCGAATAGAATTTCACGATCTCGGGCATGTACGAATAGATCGCCTTGTCGTCGGCGATGCCGTTGCCCGGCGCGTTGAGCAACGCGACGTTGCCGGCGGCATAGGCCGCGATCAGCCCCGGCACGCCGAGCATCGAATCCGGCCGGAAAACGAGCGGGTCGAGATAATCGTCGTCGATCCGGCGATAGATGACATCGACCTTCACGCGCCCCGCAATCGTGCGCATCCACACGACGTCATCATCGACGACGAGATCGGCCGCCTCGACCAGCTCGATCCCCATCGAATCGGCGAGGAAGCTGTGCTCGTAATAGGCCGAATTATAGTGTCCAGGCGTCAGCACGACGCAGACTGGCGCGGCGACGCCGACCGGCGCGACCGACTTCATCGTCTCGAGCAAGCGATCGGGGTAGGAATCGACCGCCGCGACGTGGAAATCGCGGAACAGCTCGGGGCATAGCCGCAGCATCGCTTCGCGGTTCTCGAGCATGTAGCTTACCCCCGACGGGGTCCGCGCATTGTCCTCGAGCACGAAGAAATCGTCGGGTCCCGTGCGCACCAGATCGATCCCGCAGATATGCGCCCAGATGTCGTGCGGCGGGCGGATGCCGGCGATCTCGGGACGGAACTGCGGATTGCCGAAGATCAGGTCGGGCGGCAGCACGCCTTCGGCAAGGATCCGGCGCTCGCCGTAAATATCGTGGAGGAAGGCGTTGATCGCCTCGACACGCTGGACGAGGCCGACCGAGAGGCGCTCCCATTCGTCGGCAAGGAAGATGCGCGGGACGATGTCGAACGGGATGATCCGCTCGCTCGCATCGCTCTCGCCGTAGACGGCGAAGGTAATGCCCAATTGACGGAAAGTTGCCTCGGCCGATTGCTGGCGCCGGCGAAGCTCGGCGTCGGGGGTGGTCTCGATCCAGGCGCCCAAGGCGGCAAGTTCGTCCCGCGGGGTCGTCGACCCTGCCTGCCCCATGATTTCATCAAACGCCGGTCGTGTCCCCATCGAGAAGGTAAAGCCCCCAAATACGTCTTGGGTTCCATGCTGCGATGGATTGTTGCGCCGCACAAGCGCTGCCGAAAAGAAATCTGCTGTCTAGCGCGCGCGTTCCTGCGCCAGCGCACTGGCAAAATCGCGCCGCGCTTCCGCCACCAAATGCGGGAGCGCGCTGGGATCGACGAAGGCGTCCACCGCGCCGGCGTCGTGGCGCCTGGCCTGTCCGAGCAGATCGACCTGATCGGGGTGCATCGGCAGCACGATGTCGGCGGGCAGCGTCGCCAGCCGATCAAAGCTGCGGCGATAATCGGCGACGATGCCGGGATAGGCGCGATTGGCGATCAGGCGATTGCCCGCCACGGTCACGCTGCACGGAAATACGACGTTCAAGCGCCGCCCCCGCTCGACTACCGGGATCGTCCACGTCGTGCAGCCCGGCGTATGTCCCGGTGTCAGCACCGCGGTCAGCGCGACGGTCCCGACGCGGACTTGCTCGCCATCGCGGACGATTCGGTCGACCGGAACCGGCGCAAAGCGGGTGTGGCCGTTCGCATTGTCGGCTTCGTGTCGGCCACGGCGCAGCGCGGAGGCATCGCCGGCCGAGGCGACGAGCTTGGCGCCACTCCAGCGGCGCAGTTCGGCGAACGCAGCGGCATGGTCGAAATGCGCGTGCGAATTGAGGATCCATTTGATCTGGCGTGGCTGCACGCCGATCGTCGCGAGATTGCGCTCGACCAGACCGGCGCTCTGCGCGAGTGGGCCGCTGACAAGGATCGTTCCCGCGCGCGTGACGATCGCATAGACGCCGAGCCCCTCGGTCCCGACATACCAGACCGGCCCGGCAATGTGGAATGGCGCTGTCGGTCGCGACCAGGCGGGTGGGTTCTGCGCGCTCGCCGCGCCTGCCCCGAGGACCAGCGCGGCGAAGCCGGCAAGCGCGCGCGCGATCATAACGCCGCCAATATCCCCGGCGTCAGCACTTGCGGGAGAACGCGCGGTTCGGCCGCGCCCGGCGCATAATACAGGTATAGCGGCACCCCCGCGCGGTTATGCGCCTCGATGAAGCGGCCCATCGTCGCATCGCCATTGGTCCAGTCGCCGAGCAGCACCGCGACCTTGTGATCGGCAAAGCTTTTGCGCGTCGCATCGGTCTCGATCGCGGCCTTCTCGTTGACCTTGCACGTCAGGCACCAGTCGGCGGTGAAATAGACGAACACCGGTCGCCCCGCCTTGCGCAACGCGTCGAGCCGCGCTTCGGTGAAGGGCTCGCTACCCGCCTCGGCGACCGCCGCCTGCGCCGGCGCGCGCGACACGAGCGCCGCGCCGCCGATCGTGACGACGAGCAATGCGATCAGCGCGACCCAGCCGAACGCCAGCCCGCGTGCCTGGCGGCGACCGCCGATCCACAACGCAAAGCCTGCAAACAGCGCCGCGCCGAGCCCAAGGATCAACCCGTTGACCCCCGCCTGCCGCCCGAGCACCCAGGCGAGCGCGAGCGCGGTCAGCCACATCGGCACCGACAGGATGTGACGGAAGGTCTCCATCCACGCACCGGGCTTGGGCAGCCGCTTGCGCAGCGCTGGCACGAAGCCGAGCGCGAGGAACGGGATCGCAAGCCCGAGCCCGAGCCCGGCAAACACCGCCAGCGCCGCCGGCCACGGCAGCACGAGCGCAGCGCCCAGCGCCGCGCCCATGAACGGCCCGGTGCACGGCGTCGCGATGAACGCCGCGAGCGCACCGGTCGCGAACGCGCCGCCCGCCCCGCCCGAGCGGTTGACGAATTGCGGCGTCGGGATCTCGAACAACCCGCCAAGGTTGAGCGACAGCGCCACCGTCAGCAGCAGCAGCACGACGATCGCGCGCGGATCCTGCAGCTGGAACGCCCAACCGACCGCGGTGCCTCCAGCGCGCAACGCGAGGATCGCCGCGCCCAGGCCGACGCACACCGCGACGACGCCGCCGGTATAGGCCAGCGCCTCACGCCGCGCCGCGCCCTCGTCGAGATGGCCCCGCGCGAGGCTCAGCGCCTTGAGGCTTAGGATCGGGAAGACGCACGGCATGATGTTGAGGATCAACCCGCCAAGCATCGCGCCGGCAAAGGCGATCAGCGTCGCCATCAGCACGCCGCCGGCAGGTGCGCCGGTCGATGTGGCCGCGGTCGCGGCGACGGTGCCGGCATTGGCGGTCACGCGCAGCCCCTGCTGCGCGCCGATCTGCAGCACGCCCACGAGCGGCCCTGCCCCGCCCGTCGCGCCCGCCTTGGTTTCGACGATCAGCCGGTCGCCATCCTGGCTAACCGTCTGCGGCGCGTTGTAATCGAGCAGCCCGGTCGTGACCGGATAGAAATAGGCATCCTTGAGCGCGGCACCCGCCGGGTAAGGGATCGCGATGCGGATGCGACCGTCGCTTGCCTGGAAGATACCCTTCGCATCGAGCGGCTTGGGCACCGCCCGGCGCCACGCGTCGAAGCGCGCCTGCGTGTCGGGCGCGATCGCGCCGTCGCCAACGGTCAGCGAAAGCGACAGATCGGCGGCTTCAGGCACGCATACCGTCGCCGAGCAGACGAGATAGGTGGTGTGGAGCGTGATCGGCAGCGCGGTCCCGGCGGCGATGCCAGCTGGTACCTTCAGCGTGACGAGCGGCGCATAGGGCTTCTCGAACACATAGTTCATCAGATCGGCGACGACGAGCCGCCCCGGCACCGGATAGACCGGATCGCTTGCGGTCACCCCCTTGGGCAGTTTCCATTCGAGCTTGGCCGGGAAGCCCGCATCGCCGGGATTTTCCCAATAGCCATGCCAGCCAGCCTCGGGCATCGTCGCCAGCGCGACCGTGACGGTCGACCCCGCCGCCGGCGTCGTGCTCTCCGCCACCAGCGTGATCGCGAGGTGATGCGCGCCCGGCGCGCCGATCGGGCCGCCATCAGCTTGCGCCGCGCTTGCCGTCAGCATCGCCAGAACCGTCATCAAGCCGAAATGAAACCAGCGCATTCGCACATCCTTGTAGGTCACGCGCACCAAGGGCATAGCTCGCGCGGGGTCAAGTATATGGCGCGGAGATCACCGATGAAACGACAGGCTTCCCTCGTGGCGATGGCGCTCGCGCTGCTCTCGGCCCCGCTCTCGGCAAAGGAACCCGCGCCGTTCACCCCGCCCGCGAGCGCACCGAAGCTGATCGTGGTCGTCTCGGTCGACCAATTCTCCGCCGACCTGTTCGACGAATATCGCAAGTCCTTCACCGGCGGCTTCGCGCGGCTGCAGCAGGGTGGCGTCTTCCCGAGCGGCTATCAGAGCCACGCCGCGACCGAGACCTGCCCCGGCCATTCGACGATCCTGACCGGTTTGCGCCCCGAACATACCGGCATCATCGCCAACAACTGGACCGACCTCAGCGTCGCGCGCGCCGACAAGGTGGTCTATTGCGCCGAGGACGAGAGCGTTGCCGGCACGACGCACGACGGCCAGTACACCGTGTCCGACAAGCACCTGCTCGTCCCCACGCTCGGCGAACGGATGAAGGCCGCCAATCCGGCAATCCGCGTCGTCTCGGTCGCGGGCAAGGATCGCGCTGCGGTGATGATGGGCGGCCACAACGTCGACGAACTCTGGTGGTGGAACGGCAAGGCATTCGTCAGCTATGCCGGCCGCGCCACCCCCGCGGTCGTCTCGCGTGCCAATGCCGCGACCGCCGCGAACATCGCCGCGCCGCAAGCCGCGCTCGACGTGCCCGAGGTCTGCAAGCCGCACGATCGCGCGGTGCAACTCGGTGGCGGCAAGACCGTCGGCGCAGGACATTTCGAGCGCGCCGCGGGGAGCGCTTCGGCGTTCCGCGCCTCGCCCGCGTTCGACGGCGCGATCGTCGCGCTGGCGGCGGGGCTCGTGCAGGACATGAAGCTCGGGCAAGGGCCGACCACCGACATCATCGACGTCGGCGCCTCGGCGACCGATTATATCGGCCACACTTATGGCACCGAAGGCGCCGAGATGTGCATCCAGCTCCAGCAGCTCGATGCGACGCTCGGCTCGTTCTTCCAAATGCTCGATTCGACCGGGGTCGATTATGAAGTCGTGCTCACCGCGGACCATGGCGGCAACGACCTTCCCGAACGCGAAGTCGATGCCGGGCTGCCTGCCGCGCAGCGCGCCAAGGTGATGCTCGCCCCCGCGATCGCTGGGAAAGAGATCGCGACCAAGCTCGGCATCGCCAAGCCGGTGCTGTTCGGCGACATCCCCAATGGCGACGTCTATATCGCCAAGGATCTGACGACCGCGCAGCACAAGGCGGTCAAGGCCGCGGCGATTGCCTATTACAAGGCGTCACCGCAAGTCGCCGAGGTGTTCACCGCCGCACAAATCCGCGCTACGCCGAGCCCCAAGGGACCGCCCGAGAAGTGGACCATGCTCGAGCGGGCGCGTGCGTCGTTCCGGGCCGGGCGGTCGGGCGATTTGCTCGTCTTCCTCCAGCCGCGCGTCACGCCGATCCCGAGCGCGGCGGGCGGCTATGTGGCGACGCATGGCAGCCCGTACGATTACGATCGCCGCGTCCCGATCCTGTTCTGGCGCAAGGGGATGAGCAGGTTCGAACATACCGGTGGCGTCGAGACGGTCGATATCGCGCCGACGCTCGCGCACCAGATCGGGTTGCCGCTGACCGCACCGAAGGTGGATGGGCGGTGCCTGGATCTGAATGCCGGCGGAGCGCCCTGCCGCTAAAATCCCTCTCCCACCGGGAGCATCGGGTCGGTCATGCCCCCGGCATGACCTAAACAGCGCGGGGCGCTGTTTACCCGATGCTGGTGGCCGAGCGCAGCGAGGTCCGGTGAGGGCAGGCTAGAATAGCTGCCCTCACCCTTCCCGCTCGGCTGCGCCGAGCGGGCCCCTTCCCTCTCCCAAAGGGAGAGGGAGATATTCACCGCACTTCGTACGATCGGATCCCAGCCCCAAGCCGATTCGCGCCGATCGCAAGCTGATCCCCGCTCATATTGGCGACGAACGCCGGATTGGTCGGCGCACCCGGCGCGAGGCTCGCGTCGTTATCCTCGATCCGCAGGCCCGCCGCGCTGTAGGTCTTCGCCTCCGCCGAGACGACGATCAGCCCGCTGTGATTCTCCTTGTGCGCGCCCTGCACGAAGGTGTTGCGCGCGATCAGTCCGGTCGCCCCTTGCGACAGGTCGATCATATAGTTGGTCTTGCTGCCCTTGGTGTCGTCGAAGCTGTTGTCGGTGATCGTGACGCGCGGCGTCCGCAGCTTGACGTAATGCCCGCCGGTGCCGCGTTCGAAGCGCGAATTGGTGACGGTCACCGATCCGAGATTGGCGAGATAGATGCTGTGCGAGCAGCTCGGCGTGATGTCGCACTGCCCGAGACCCGCGAAGGTCGAATGGTCGATCGTGATCTTTTGCCCGCTGGGCTGGCCGCCGAGGATGCCCTCCTGATTGTCGAGGAACATCGAGTTGCGCACGACGAGATCGCCGACTTCGCTGCGGATCCCGGCGCCATTGCCGTCGCCGACTGCGATCTTGCGGAAGACGATGCCGTCGACCACCGAGCTTTGCCCGCGCAGCACGAATGCCGCCTTGTCCTCGCACGCCGTCCCCTCGAAGATCGCGGTGCCCGGCGTCACCGCCTTGAAGGTGATGTGCCCGCCCGACTGGATCGTGCATTGATGATAGACACCGGGCGCGATCAGGATCGTCGCGGTGCCCATGCGGATCGACTGCACCGCCTCGTCGATCGTCTGGAAGCCTTGGCCCGTCCCCTCGATCGTGAAGGGTGCGCGCTGCTGCGCGGCGGCGGGTGCGGCGATCGCGATGGCGAGCAGTGGTAGAATGCGACGCATGGGGCTGGCTCCTTTGCGCTGCACGATGCCCGCGGGGAGCCCGGGTGGGAAGGCTAATTGAGGGTTAACCTCGCGCCGTCACCCCGCACTTGATCCGGGGTCCATACGAGACGGGCGATGACTCGCATGGATGCCGGATCAAGCCCGGCATGACGTTGGGTCAGTCCAGATTGGGCCGCAACCAGCGGGTCGCGGTCGCCAGATCGACACCACGCCGCTCGGCATATTCCTCGAGCTGGTCGGGCCCGACGCGCGCAACACCGAAATACTCCGCCTGCGGATGGCCGAAATAGAAGCCCGACACCGCTGCGGTCGGCAGCATCGCGAAGCTTTCGGTCAGCGTGATGCCGGTCGCGTCGGTCGCGCCGAGTAGCTCGAACAGCATCGGCTTCTCGCTGTGGTCGGGACACGCCGGATAACCCGGTGCCGGGCGGATACCGCGATATTGCTCGCGGATCAGCGCCTCGTTGGTGAGCTGCTCACCCTCGGCATAGCCCCACAATTCGGTGCGGACATGCTGGTGGAGGCGTTCGGCGAAGGCTTCGGCGAGACGGTCGGCGAGCGCTTTCAGCAGGATGTCCGAATAGTCGTCGTTATCCGCCTTGAAGCGCGCGAGGTGCGCGTCGATGCCGTGGCCGGCGGTGACCGCGAACCCGCCGATCCAGTCGCCGGCTGGATCGATGAAATCGGCGAGACACATGTTGGCGCGCCCCTCGCGCTTGGCGATCTGCTGGCGCAGGAAGGGCATCCTCACGTCTTCAAGCTCCTCCCCTTCAGGGGAGGGGTTGGGGGTGGGGGAGGTCTCACCGAGACTGTCGGCGGCGGACGCGCGGGACGGCTCCGCCCCAACCCCTCCCCTGAAGGGGAGGGGCTTTGCGGAGATCACCACGTCGTCCCCCTCGCGCCGGCACGGCCACAGCCCCGCCACACCCTTTGCCGTCAGCCATTTCTCAGCGATGATCTGGTCGAGCATCTTCTGCGCATCGGCGAACAGCGACGTCGCGCTCTCCCCAACCACCGCGTCGGTCAGGATCGCCGGGTAATTCCCCGCCAGCTCCCATGCGCGGAAGAACGGCGTCCAGTCGATCAATTCGCGCAGATCGGCGAGGTCCCAATCCTCGAACACATGCACGCCGGGCTGCTTCGGCGCTTCGGGCTTCAACGCCATGTCGGCCGGGAAGGCATTGGCGCGCGCCGCCTCGATCGGGATGAGTTCGCTCTGCCCCTTGTTGGCGCGCGCGATGCGCACCGCTTCATACTCGTCGGCGGTCTTCTGGACGAAATCGTCGCGGATTGTGTCGCTGACCAAGGTCGACGCCACACCCACCGCACGGCTCGCGTCGAGCACATGCACGACCGGCCCATCATAGGCCGGCGCGATGCGCAGCGCGGTATGGACCTTCGAGGTGGTCGCGCCACCGATCAGCAACGGCATCGTCATGCCCGCGCGCTTCATTTCCTCAGCAACGGTCACCATCTCGTCGAGCGACGGCGTGATCAGCCCCGACAGCCCGATCATGTCGGCGTCATTCTCCTTGGCGGATTTGAGGATGTCCGACCACGGCACCATCACGCCCATGTCGACCACGTCGAAGCCGTTGCACTGGAGCACCACGCCGACGATGTTCTTGCCGATGTCATGCACGTCGCCCTTGACGGTCGCCATGATGATCTTGCCCTTGCCACGCGCGCCGGGCTCCTTCGCCGCCTCGATGAAGGGGAGCAGATGCGCCACCGCCTTCTTCATCACGCGCGCGCTCTTCACGACCTGGGGCAGGAACATCTTGCCCGAGCCGAACAGGTCGCCGACGACGTTCATTCCGTCCATCAGCGGGCCCTCGATCACTTCGATCGGCCGCGCGAATTGCTGGCGACATTCCTCGGTATCGTCGACGACATGCGCGTCGATGCCCTTGACCAGCGCATATTCGAGCCGCTTGGTCACCGGCAGGCTGCGCCATTCGGCAGCGGCCTTCTCGGCGACGGCATCGGTGCCCTTGAAGCTCTCGGCCATCGCGATCAGCCGCTCGGTCGCGCCGTCATCGGAATTGAGGATGACGTCCTCGCACGCCTGGCGCAGCTTGGGGTCGATCTGGTCGTAAATGTCGAGCTGCCCCGCATTGACGATCGCCATGTCGAGCCCGGCGGGGATCGCGTAATAGAGGAACACCGAGTGCATCGCGCGGCGCACCGGCTCGTTGCCGCGGAAGCTGAACGACAGGTTCGAGAGACCGCCCGAGATATGCGCGTGCGGGCAGCGCGCCTTGATGTCGCGGCACGCCTCGATGAAGTCGACCGCGTAATTGTTATGCTCCTCAATCCCCGTCGCGACCGCGAAGATGTTGGGGTCGAAGATGATGTCCTCAGGCGGAAAGCCGATGCCCATCAGCAGGTCGTACGCCCGGCCGCAGATCTCGAGTTTCCGCGCGCGCGTATCGGCCTGGCCGACGGTGTCGAACGCCATCACCACCACCGCGGCGCCGTAGTTCATCACTTTCCGCGCCTGGGCGAGGAACTGGTCCTCGCCTTCCTTCATGCTGATCGAATTGACGATCGGCTTGCCCGAGACGCACTTCAACCCCGCCTCGATCACCGACCATTTCGAGCTGTCGACCATGAACGGGATGCGCGCGATGTCGGGCTCGGCGGCGATCAGCTTGAGGAAGGTCGTCATCGCATACTCGGCGTCGAGCAGGCCCTCGTCCATGTTGACGTCGAGCACCTGCGCGCCGCTCTCGACCTGCTGGCGCGCGACCTCGACCGCGGCGGGGTAATCGCCCGCCATGATGAGCTTCTTGAAGCGCGCCGAGCCGGTGACGTTGGTGCGCTCACCGATATTGACGAAATTGGTGGAGGAGTTCGCGATCGTCATTTTGCCTGCTTCTCCCTCTCCCGGTTTCGCGGGAGAGGGTTGGGGTGAGGGTCTTCTTCTGCGCGACGCAGGACCCGATTGAAAACGTAGTAGGAAAAGAAGGCCCTCACCCGGCCTCTCCCGCAAACGGGAGAGGGGAAGAAGGCAGTTCGCTCGCGGCTAAGCCGCCATCGTCATCGGCTCGAGCCCCGCCAACCGCGTCACCACCGGCGGCACCGGCAGCGCGCGCGGGGGCAGCTCGCCGACCGCCTTGGCGATCGCCGCGATATGCGCCGGGGTCGATCCGCAGCAGCCGCCGAGCACATTGACCTGCGCGTTCGCCGCCCATTCGCGCACCAGCCCCGCGGTGGTCGACGGCTGCTCGTCATATTCACCGAGCTCGTTGGGCAGCCCGGCATTGGGATACACCATGATCAGCGTATCGCAGATGTCCGACAGCGTGCGCACATGCGGCCGCAGCTGCTCGGCGCCGAACGAGCAATTGAGCCCGATCGTCACTGGCTTGGCGTGGCGCACCGCGTGCCAGAATGCCTCGACGGTGTGCCCCGACAGGTTGCGCCCCGAAAGATCGGTCAGCGTCATCGACAGCATGATCGGCACGTCGCGAGCGAGCGCGTCGGCCGCTTCGAGCACCGCCATGATTCCGGCCTTGGCGTTCAAGGTATCGAACACCGTCTCGATCAGGATGAAATCGGCGCCGCCTTCGAGCAGCGCGTCGACCTGCTCGCGATAGACGTCCTTGAGATAATCGAAGTCGATCTCGCGGAAGCCCGGATCGTTGACGTCCGGGCTGAGCGACAGCGTCTTGTTGGTCGGCCCGACCGCGCCCGCGACGAAGCGTGGCCGACCGTCCTTTGCCTGGAACTCGTCGGCGAGGCGGCGCGCGAGCTTGGCGCTCTCGACGTTGATCTCGCGCACGAGATGCTCGGCGGCGTAATCGGCCTGGCTGATGCGGTTGGCCGAGAAGGTGTTGGTCTCGGCGATATCGGCGCCGGCTTCGAAATAGGCGCGGTGGATCGCTTCTGGCACCTCGGGCTTGGTCAGCGCGAGGATGTCGTTATTGCCCTTCTGGTCCTTGGCGAGGCCGAGCGTGCCTGCATAATCGGCTTCGGAGAGCTTCCAGTTCTGGATCTCGGTGCCGAACGCGCCGTCGGTGATCAGGATTCGCTTGGCGGCTTCGGCGAGGAATGTTTGGCGGGTGGTCATGATCTTATTCCTTCTAAGCCCCTCCCCTTTAGGGGAGGGGTTGGGGTGGGGAAGTCCGGCAAGCCGATGGCTCGGCGAGACATCCCCCACCCCCTTCCCCTCCCCTGAAGGGGAGGGGGGAAATCCGTTACGCCGCTTGCGCCGCCACCCGTGCCGGCTGCCCGCGAATGCCGAGCAGATGGCAGATCGCGTAGCTGAGCTCTGCCCGGTTGAGCGTGTAGAAATGGAAGTCGCGCACCCCGCCCGCATACAAGCGCCGGCACAGCTCGGCCGCGATCGTCGCCGATACCAACTGGCGCGCGGCGGGGCGATCGTCGAGCCCGTCGAACAGCGTCCCCATCCAGTCGGGCACCACCGTGCCGCACATCGCCGACATGCGCTGCACCGCGCCGAAGTTCATGATCGGCATGATCCCCGGAACCATCTCGGCGTCGATCCCAGCCTTGGCGGCGGCATCGCGGAAGCGGAAGAAGGTCTCCGCCTCGTGGAAGAACTGCGTGATCGCGCGCGTCGCGCCGGCATCGAGCTTGCGCTTGAGATTGTCGAGATCGGCCGCCTCGCTCGCCGAATCGGGATGGCATTCGGGATAGGCCGAGACCGAAATCTCGAACGGGTGGAGCTTGCGCAGCCCCGCGACGAGCGCCGCGGCATTCTCATACCCACCGACCGGCGACTGGAACTTCTGACCCGCGACGGGCGAGTCCCCGCGCAGCGCGACGATGTGGCGCACCCCCGCCTTCCAATATTCGTCGGCGATCGCGTCGATCTCCTCGCGCGTCGCATCGACGCAAGTGAGGTGCGCCGCTGCCGGAATGTCGGTCTCGCGCGCGATCCGGGCGACCGTCGCATGCGTCCGTTCGCGCGTCGTGCCGCCCGCGCCGTACGTAACCGAGACGAAGCGCGGGCCGAGCGGCGCGAGCGTCTGAACCGACTCCCACAGCGTCTCCTCCATCTTCTCGGTCTTGGGCGGGAAGAATTCGAAGCTCACCCGCGCGTCGCCCGCGATATCGGCGAACAACGGCGCTGCGAGCGCGAGCCGCGCCTCCTGCATCTGCTTTACCGAAACCGTCATGCCGCCTTCACCTCTGCTACGCGTTGGCCGACCTTGCGGGCGAGCCACAGTTTGACCGTCAATTCCCCGCCCTCGAGCGTCTCGATCCGGGCCGGCGCCAGCCCCGCCGCGGCGAACCACGTTTCGATCTGATCGTCCGCGAAGCCCAGGCGGGTATGCGCATCCTTGGCGCGCAAATCCTCGCGGTCGTGCGCCGCGAAATCCGCGATCAGCAGGCGCCCCCCCGGTTTCAACACGCGCGCGGCCTCGGCGATCGCCGCACCGGGTTGCTGCGCAAAGTGCAGCACGTGGTGGACAATCGCGACGTCCGCCGCGTCGTCGCCGAGCGGCAGCGCATAGAGATCGGCCTGGCGCAGTTCGGCATTGCTCAGCCCGCGCTCGGACAGTTTCGCGCGCGCGAGCCGCAGCATTTCGGAACTGCGATCGATCCCGAGCGCTTGCCCTGCCCGTCCCGCGAACAGCTCGAGCATCCGCCCGGTCCCGGTCCCGATGTCGATCAGCTGGCCGATCGGCGCGTCGCCAAGCACTGCCGACATCGCCGCCTCGACCTCGCTCTCGGCGATGTGGAGCGAGCGAATCGCGTCCCACTGCCCGGCATTGGCCTCGAACCAGCTTGCCGCCGACGCCGCGCGATCGGCACGCACCGCGGCGAGCCGCGCGGCGTCGGCGACCCGCCAATGATCGGGCTCGATCTCGCCCCACGCATCGAGCGCGGTCGCGATCGGGCCGACGGTGGCGCCGCTGCCGAGCGCGACGAACACCCAGCTGCCTTCCTTGCGCCGCTCGGCAAGCCCCGCGTCGCACAGGATTTTCACGTGCCGCGAAACGCGCGGCTGGCTCTGCCCGAGCACTTGCGCGAGTTCGCCGACCGACAGCTCCATCGTCCGCAACAAGGCGACGATCCGCAGCCGCGTGGCGTCGGCAAGCGCGCGAAAGATATCGAGGGCAATGGTCATCGTGGCATCACATATAAAGATATCTTTATATGAGGTCAACGCGGTTCGAACGCCCCTATTCCGAGACTGGCAGCGCAACAACATGCCGTCCGCAGAGTTGAAGCCCCCGACCCCATCCTCTAGCGTGCGCCCACTGCTGGGAGCCAAGGACCTATCATGATCAAGACCCGCATCCTGCTGCCGCTCACGATCGTCGCCGCCATCGGCCTCGCCGCGTGCAGTCCCAAAGCGCAGAACGATATCGGCGAAGCCGCCAACAGCGTTGCAGCCGACGCAAACGCGACCGGCGCCAAGGCCGTCGACGATACAGATGCGGCGCTGGGTGCTGCCGAAACGCGACTCGACAATGCCGGCGCTGTCCTCAGCAACAAGGCCGACCGGCTGTCCGACAAGGCCGACCGCGCCGCCGATCGCGCCGGGGCCGCAATTTCCGACTTCGGCAACGACATCCGCGATTGATGCGCATCGGTTCCAAGCGACGCGCCCTGCTCGTCTCGTTGCTGCTGCTTGCCGCCTGCTCGCGCGGTACGTCCTCGACCGGCGCACCGCCGGGCGAGGACCAGGCGCTTGACGAGGCGGCCGCTTCGCTCGACGCCAATTCTCCCGACACCAACGCCGCCGTGATCGTCACCGACGACGCGCCCGGCAACGAGGACCAGCCGCAATGACCACACTCCGCCGCCTGGGTGCCACAGACCTCCGCATCGCCCCGCTCGTGCTCGGCGGCAACGTCTTCGGCTGGACCGCCGACGAAGCGACCAGCTTCGCCGTGCTCGATGCTTTCGTCGCGGGTGGCGGCACGATGATCGATACCGCCGACGTCTATTCCGCCTGGGTTCCCGGCCACAAAGGCGGCGAGTCCGAGACCGTGATCGGTGCGTGGCTCAAGCAATCGGGCAAGCGCGACCAGGTGCAGATCGCGACCAAGGTCGGCATGCTGCCGGGCGAAGGCGGCGAAAAGCTCGCGCCGGCCCGGATCGCCGCTGCCTGCGACGCCTCGCTCAAGCGGCTCGGCGTCGAGACGATCGACCTGTATTTCGCACATCAGGATGACGACGCGGTCGCGCAGGAAGACGCGCTCGCCGCGTTCGGCAAGCTGATCGACGCGGGCAAGATCCGCGCGCTCGGCGCATCGAACTTCCACGCCGCGCGGCTGAAATCGGCAAACGATGCCGCCAAGGCGCACGGGCTGCCGCATTATCACGTGCTCCAGCCCGAATATAACCTCGTCAGCCGCCAGAAGTTCGAGGGCGAGCTCCAGGCGTATTGCGTCGAATACAATATCGGCGTGGTGCCCTATTACGGGCTCGCCTCGGGCTTCCTGACGGGCAAATATCGCAGCGCCGACGATTTCGGCAAGAGCGTGCGCGGCGGACGGATGCAGGCGTTGCTCGACGGCAGCGGACCGGCCGTCCTTGCCGTGATGGACGCGATCGCTGCGGAAACCGGCGCGAGCCTCGCGCAGATCGCGCTCAAATGGCTCGCCGAACAGCCCGCCGTCACCGCGCCGATCGCCAGCGCGACGAGTGTCGCGCAGGTCGAGGAATTGCTGGGATCGATGGACCTCGTGCTGACCCCGGAGCAGATCGAGCGCTTGGCGGTCGCGGGCGCCTGAACGCCCAGGCGTCAGGCAACCGCGCGTAGCGGTTCGAGCATGGCAAGCTTGGCGCGCAGCCAGTGCGCGCCAAGCTCGGCGTCGAGCGCGACGGGGCTGAACGGATCGAGCCCCGAACCCGGATAGAAGGTCATTTCGCCGAACAACGGCCGCCCGTCGATTTCGTAGAGATCGACCCGCACGAAATCGCGCCCGTCGGACAGGCGCTCGGCGGCCATGATCATCTGGCCGAGCGTGACCGGCGGCGTCGGGTCGGGATCGGCGCTTGTCGACGACACGCGCTGCCAGTGGCGGTCGAACAGGATCCAGCGATGCCGTCCGCCGCGACCGAGATGAACCTGGACGTAGCGGACGCGCCCACCGAACACGTAGAATTTATAGTCGATCGGCAGCACCGGCGGCGCGCCGATGAACGGCTCGACCATCAGCCCGTGTGGGATGCCCGCGTAGAGATCCTCATCGAGCCAATATCCATAAGTCGATCGCATCCATCCGGCCGCACGCCGGCGGATATCGGCCCAGTTGGCGTTATCGTCGAAGACGAAGGCGGTCTGGTTGCAGCCGTGCCGCGCCTTGACGACGAATGGCGTGGGCCATGCCGGTGCCTCGGGTAGTTCGGTTCCCTGCCACAGCGTCGGGATGACCCAGTCGGCGCCGAGCCGTTCGGTCACGATCGTCTTCGCCACCAGCTTGTCCGCCATTCGCACCATCGCGGGGTCGGCGCCGGCCAGCTTGCGCACTTGGACCAACTCGGTGAAGGTGCGCGGATCATCGAGCGCGGGCCAGCGCCCGTGTCGCCACCAATAGGTCAGGTAGATCCGCCACCGTGCGCGCACCCTGGCAAGTCGAGGCGCTGAGGCCGGAAACGCAACATCCATCGCAGCACAAGCCGCGATGGATGCTGTTGGTTCCGGACCGGCCGGAAGCTGCGGCGAATCCGAGCGGGAGCTCAAACCCCGCCGCGGCAAAGCCGCGTCGTCGGACGGGGCTGCTGGCCCCGCCGGCCGGGCCTGCCGCGGGCGCGGCGGAGCTTCGCTCCGCCGGCTGCGTCAGGCCGCAAACTGGTTCATCGTATTGTGCGCGCCGCCCGCCTTGAGCGCCGCCTCACCCGCGAAATACTCCTTGTGATCGTCGCCGATGTCCGAGCCCGACATGTTCTGGTGCTTGACGCAGGCGATCCCCTCGCGGATTTCCTTGCGCTGGACGCCCTTCACATAGCCGAGCATCCCCGCATCGCCGAAATACTCCTTGGCGAGATTGTCGGTCGACAGCGCCGCGGTGTGATAGGTCGGCAGCGTGATCAGGTGATGGAAGATCCCCGCACGCGCGGCGGCGTCCTTCTGGAAGGTGCGGATCCGCTCGTCGGCCTCGTCGCCCAGTTCGGTCCCGTCATAATCGACCGACATCAGCCGCGCCCGGTCATACGCCGAGACATCCTTCCCCTCGCCCGCCCAGGCGTCATAGACCTGCTGACGGAAGTTGAGCGTCCAGTTGAAGCTCGGCGAATTGTTGTAGACCAGCTTGGCGTTGGGGATGACCGCGCGAACGCGGTCGACCATGCCCGCGATCTGCTCGATATGCGGCTTCTCGGTCTCGATCCACAGCAGGTCGGCGCCGTTCTGCAGCGAAGCGATGCAATCCATCACGCAGCGGTCCTCGCCGGTGCCGGCGCGGAACTGGAACAGGTTCGAGGCTAGCCGCTTCGGGCGCAGCAGCTTGCCGTCGCGGTTGAGGATGACGTCGCCGTTGCGCGCGGTCGCCGGGTCGATCTCCTCGCAATCGAGGTAGCTGTTATACTGGTCGCCGAGATCGCCCGGCTCCTTCGACACCGCGATCTGCTTGGTCAGCCCAGCGCCGAGCGAATCGGTGCGCGTCACGATGATGCCGTCCTCGACGCCGAGTTCGAGGAAGGCGTAGCGGCACGCGCGGACCTTCGCGAGGAAGTCCTCGTGCGGCACCGTGACCTTGCCGTCCTGATGGCCGCACTGCTTTTCATCGCTTACCTGGTTCTCGATCTGCAGCGCGCACGCACCCGCCTCGATCATCTTCTTGGCGAGCAGGTAGGTCGCCTCGGCATTGCCGAAGCCCGCGTCGATATCGGCGATGATCGGCACGACATGCGTCTGATAGCCATCGATCGCGTTGAGCAGCCGCTGCTCCTCGACTTGGTTGCCGCTGGCGCGCGCCGCATCGAGATCGCGGAACATCATGCCGAGCTCGCGCGCATCGGCCTGCCGCAGGAAGGTGTAGAGCTCCTCGATCAACGCGGGAACGCTGGTCTTCTCGTGCATCGACTGATCGGGCAGCGGGCCGAATTCGGATCGCAACGCGGCGATCATCCAGCCGGAGAGGTAGAGATAGCGGCGCTCGGTCGAGCCGAAATGCTTCTTGATGCTGATCATCTTCTGCTGGCCGATGAAGCCGTGCCAGCAGCCGAGCGACTGGGTGTAGGCCGCGGGGTCGGCATCATACGCCGCCATGTCCTTGCGCATGATCGCGGCGGTGTAGCGCGCGATGTCGAGCCCGCTCTGGAACCGGTTCTGCACCCGCATCCGCGCGACGCTCTCGGCGTCGATGCCGTCCCACGTGCCGTTGTAGCGCTGGATCAGGCTCTTGGTCTGGGCGATGTCGGTCTGGTAGGTCATGGGGGTGCCCCTCGCTCTGTGTGTATGGCGAGATAGGTACATGAATTGACAGTTGTGTGAGCCGGTAATCGACTAACTACCGCGTTACCCTGTCAAACCCGCCGTCAGCGCAGTGTGATATTGTAAATTATACACTGCGCCGACGATCTGCTATCGCACTGGGCTTGCCGCCGACCCGGCGAGAATGCCGCCGTCGATCGTCAACTCGGTCCCCGTCATGTAGCGCGCCTCATCGCTTGCCAGCAGCACTGCGAGTGCGGCAACTTCCTCGGGCTCGCCGAAGCGGCGCAGCGGCGTGTCTGCGACCAGCGCCGCCTCGCGCGCCGAACGATCCGGCCCGTCACCCAGCATCGGATCCCACATCGGCGTGCGGATCGCCGCGGGGTGGATCGAGTTGCACCGAATCGCCAGCTTCTCTTGCGCGCAATAGAGCGCCACGGTCTTGCTGTGGTTGCGGATCGCCGCCTTTGACGAGGCATAGGCTGCCGCGGCCGGGATCCCGATCATCCCCGAACGCGAAGAGATATTGATGATCGACCCCGCCCCCGTCGCCCGCATCGCGCCGATCGCATAGCGACAGCCGAGGAAGGTGCCGTCGAGGTTGACGTGGTGGACCGCCCGCCAATCCTCGAGCGTGGCATGTTCGGGATCATGCGCGGCAACGCCGTCCTCGAACCCGGTGACGCCGGCATTGTTGACCAGTACGTCGATCGCTGGCCAAGCGGCGGCGAACCGCGCCCAATCCGCTTCGCCCGCAACGTCGAGCAAGGCCCACGGCTGACCGAGCTCTGCCGCAAGCGCCTGCGCACTTGGTCCATTCTTGTCCGTCACCACGACGCGCGCGCCTTCGGCCGCGAACGCGCGCGCGATCGCCGCGCCGATGCCGCGCCCTGCGCCGGTCACGACGCACAGTTTGTCTCCCAATCGTTTCACGCGAGAATTCCAGAAATGAGAGGCCGCGCTCGCGCGGCAGGATGGTCAGGCAGTCGGCTGCGTGTTCATCGATCTCACTCCGGTTAGCGGCACACTCTAACCGCTGGCGTCACGGGCGGCAAATCCCCGTTCAATCCCCGCCGAAGGTAAACGCGCTGACCCCGCGCTCGCGATCGTTGAGCACCAGCGCACGCCCCGCCGGCGGCAGCGAGCGCTGCGGACAATGCCCGCGCCCGCACGCGCGACACCCGAGGCCGATCGGGGTCGCCTCCCCCTTGAGATCGACCCCGCGCGCGATCGCCAGCGCCCCGGCATGCTCCGCCGCCACGCCCAGCCCGACGACGAACTCGGCCGCCACCGCGCCGAAGCGACGCCCCTGCGGCGCGACCGTCCGCGCGAGCGTCAACCAGCGCGCACCATCCTCGAGCTCGACGAGCTGCACGACGAGCTTGCCCGGCCGATCGAACGCGGCGTGAATCTGCCACAACGGGCAGCGCCCTTCGGCCTCCGCCAGTGGCGACGCACTCGCGCCCGAAAAGCGCTTAGACGCTTGCCCCGCGCGGTCGATCCGCACGAAGAAGAACGGCAGCCCCCGCGCGCCCACGCGCTGCAACGTCGTCAGCCGGTGCGCGACTTGCTCGAACCCGGCACCGAAGCGGCGCTGGAGCAGCTCGATATCGTATCCCGTCGCCTCGCACGCACGCAGGAAGCGGGCGTACGGCATCATCACCGCTGCGGCAAAATAGCTGGCGAGGTGGCGGCGATAGAGTCGTTCCGCGGCGCGATCGGTAAAGCCCGCGCCCTTGACCAGCCCGTCGATTTCGCTGCGCGCCTCGATCTCGGCGAGCTGATAGGCAACGGCGAACGTGCGCGACGCAGGGTCGAGGATTTCCGACACCTGCAATTGCCGCGCGTGGAGATCGGTACGGCGCAGCAGGTCGGGCATCACGTCGACCGGCAGCACGCGGATCGTCAACTGGTGCTTGACGCGCAATCGCTCAGCGATCGCGCCGTAGAGATCGCCGGCTCCAAGCCGCAGCTCGTCGGCGAGTTTCTCCGCGATCGTGTCGAGATCCGAAAAATAGCCGCGCCAGCGTTCGATCTCGCGGCGCACCTCGCCGACCGAATCGAGTGCGCCAGGCGCGGCCGCGCTGCCCGCGCCGATCCGGTCGAAGGCACGCGCAAAGGCTTCGGCACCGCCGGGTGCGCCGGCGAGCCATTCCTCGAGTTCGTTGCGGTCGATTTCGAGATCGGCGAACATCGGATCGGCAAGTCGCCGCCTGAGCGCGGCCTCGCCCCCACCGGGCTCGCCTGCCGCGAGCGCGCGCGGATCGAAGTCGAAACTCTCGGCGAGCTTGACGATCAGCGATCCCGACAACGGGCGCTGGTTCTTCTCGACCAGGTTGAGGTAGCTCGGCGAAATCGTCAGCACCTCGGCCATCGCCGCCTGGGTCAGCCCCGCCTGGCGCCGCAAGCGGCGGATGGCGTGGCCAGCGAAGAGTTTGCGATCGGCCATGACACGTCCTCGGATCTGCTCGGCGCTCCGGCGGAGTCGCGGGCGTACATGACCCTAACTGTCACATCTTTACAAGATCACGCGAGTTTGCGTCAGGATTGGTCACGCCTTTACCGATACCGCAGCCGAATCCCGCTGGCGGTTGGCACGCAATCGCTCCTAGTGGCGCCACGACTGGTGAGCAGGCTTGTAAAAAGCGCCACAGTTTGAATGGCTTTGAGAGTTTCCTGGGGAGGAAAGGATGCCCGCCGCGCCTCGTGCGCGGCGGGCATTTCCTGTTTCTACCCCTCTCCCTTCGGGAGAGGGTGGCCGAGCGAAGCGAGGTCGGGTGAGGGCAGCACCCATCGCTGGAGCGCGCTGTCCTCACCCTTCCCACCCGGCTTCGCCGAGCGGGCCCCTTCCCTCTCCCGCAGGGAGAGGGAATTTCTAAACCCCAGACACAAAAAAGGTACGGGCGGCAGCGCCACCCGTCCCCTCTTCAATCCCCGCAGATCAGGCCGCGAGCTTGCGCAGCACGTACTGCAGGATGCCGCCGTTGAGGAAATATTCCAGCTCGTTGACGGTATCGATCCGGCACTTCGTCATGAACGTCTCGACCGTGCCGTCGGCGCGGGTCATCGTGACCTCGACGTCCTGGCGCGGACGGATTTCCGAGACCTTCATGATGGTGAAGCTCTCGGAGCCATCCAGGTTCAACGTCTTGCGATCGACACCTTCGGCGAACTGCAGCGGCAACACGCCCATGCCGACGAGGTTCGAGCGGTGGATGCGCTCGAAGCTCTCGGTGATGACGACGCGCACGCCGAGCAAATTGGTGCCCTTCGCCGCCCAATCGCGCGACGAGCCGGTGCCATATTCCTTGCCCGCGATGACGATCAGCGGAACGCCGTCGGCCTTGAAGCGCATCGCCGCGTCATAGATCGGCATCGTCTCGCCCTTGTACGAGGACATGCCGCCCTCGACGCCGGGGACCATCTCGTTCTTGATGCGGATGTTGGCGAAGGTACCGCGGACCATCACGTTATCGTTGCCGCGACGCGCGCCGTACGAGTTGAAGTCGGCGCGGGTGACCTGCCGCTCCATCAGCCACGCGCCTGCAGGCGAATCCGCCTTGATCGAGCCGGCCGGCGAGATGTGGTCGGTGGTGATCGAATCGCCGAGGATCGCGAGCGGACGCGCCTCGATGATGTCCTGCACCGGCGCCGGGGTCATCGACATGCCCTCGAAGTACGGCGGGTTGGCGATGTAGGTCGATGCCGGCGGCCAGGCATAGGTGTCCGACCCTTCGATCGCGATCGCCTGCCACTTCTTGTCGCCGAGGAAGACGCTCGCATAGCGCGACTGGAACATGCCGCGGTCGATGTTCGCGTCCATCACGTCGCGGACTTCGGCGTTGGTCGGCCAGATGTCCTTGAGATAGACGTCGGTGCCGTCGGTCGCCTGGCCGATCGGGGTGGTGGTGAAGTCTTCGGTCACCGTGCCCTTGAGCGCATAGGCGACGACGAGCGGCGGCGAGGCGAGGAAATTGGCGCGCACGTCGGGCGAGACGCGGCCCTCGAAGTTGCGGTTGCCCGACAGCACCGAGGCGGCGACGATGTCGTTGCCGTTGATCGCTGCCGAGATGGCGGGTGCGAGCGGGCCCGAATTGCCGATGCAGGTGGTGCAGCCATAGCCGACGAGGTTGAAGCCGACCGCGTTGAGGTCTTCGGTCAGCCCGGCCTTGTCGAGATAGTCGGTGACGACCTGCGAACCCGGCGCCAGCGAGGTCTTTACCCACGGCTTGGGCTTGAGACCGAACGCATTGGCTTTCCGCGCGACGAGGCCGGCGGCGACGAGCACCGACGGGTTCGACGTGTTGGTGCAGCTGGTGATCGCGGCGATCACCACGTCGCCGTCGCCGATGTCATGGTCACGGCCTTCGACCGGAACGCGCTTGGCGGTCGAATGATGATAGATCTTCGCCAGGTCGGCGTTGAACGTGTCGTCGACCTCGGTGAGGATGACCTTGTCCTGCGGGCGCTTCGGACCGGCGAGCGACGGCACGACGTTCGCCATGTCGAGCTCGAGCGTGTCGGTGAAGACGGGGTCGGGCGCATCGGCCAGACGCCACATGCCCTGTGCCTTGGCATAGGCCTCGACCAGCGCGATGTTTTCCTCGCTGCGGCCGGTCAGGCGCAGATAGGTGAGCGTCGCGTCATCGATCGGGAAGAAGCCGCACGTCGCGCCATATTCGGGTGCCATGTTGGCGATCGTCGCGCGATCGGCGAGCGACAGCGCGTCGAGGCCCGGACCATAGAACTCGACGAAGCGGCCGACCACGCCCTTGGCGCGCAGCATCTGCGTGACGGTGAGCACAAGATCCGTGGCCGTAATGCCCTCGGCGAGCGAGCCGTGGAGCTTGAAGCCGACGACTTCGGGGATCAGCATCGACACCGGCTGGCCGAGCATCGCGGCCTCGGCCTCGATCCCGCCGACGCCCCAGCCGAGCACGCCGAGGCCGTTGACCATCGTCGTGTGGCTGTCGGTGCCGACGCAGGTGTCGGGGTACGCGATCGTCTTGCCGTCGGGCGCGACCGAGGACCACACCGTCTGGGCGAGGTTCTCGAGATTGACCTGGTGGCAGATGCCGGTGCCGGGGGGCACGACCTTGAAGTTGTCGAGCGCCTTCGAGCCCCACTTCAGGAACTCGTAGCGCTCGTTGTTGCGCTGGTACTCGAGCTCGACGTTATCCTCGAACGCCTTGGGCGTGCCGAACTCGTCGACCATCACCGAGTGATCGATCACGAGATGGACCGGCACGAGCGGGTTGATCTTGGCGGCGTCGCCACCGAGCTTGGTGATCGCATCGCGCATCGCCGCGAGATCGACGACGCAAGGCACGCCGGTGAAATCCTGCATCAGCACGCGCGCGGGGCGATACTGGACTTCGCGGTCGGACTTGCGCTCCTGCTGCCAGTCGATGATCGCCTGGAGATCCTCGGTGGTGACGGTCTTGCCGTCCTCGAAGCGCAGCAGATTCTCGAGCAACACCTTCATCGAGAAGGGCAGACGGCTGATGTCACCGAGCTTCTCGGCCGCAGCGGCGAGGCTGTAATAGTCGTAGTGCACGCCACCCACGTCGAGCGTGGTGCGTGTACCGAGGGTATCCTGGCCGATGGCGGTCATAAGCAGCGGGTCCTTCCCTTTGCGTCAGGCCGCGGCGGGGAGGCGAAACCTTGGAGGTTCCGCGCGGGCGCGACCGACTATGCGAATGCGAGAGTCGGGAGGCCGATAGCAGCGAGGTGTCGCTTGGGGAAGGGCGTGACGGCCGCGCGCAGGCGCGACGCGCGCAATCTTCGGCGCGTGAGCGTTTTTTCACTATTCGCGCAGGCGCCGGGCGCGCTACGTCTCGGGCGGGCCGGATCCCGGCTTGGCGTTGAGGAGACTGGAGATTTTCACTCCGGCACGGCAGCGCGGGACTGCGACATGAGGGGCTATCGATGCGACACTTGCGCCTGATCCTTTCCACAGCCGCGCTGATCGCACCCCTGCCGGCCATCGCCGCCACGCCGGCGCGCTGTCAAATGGCCAAGATGCTCGAGCTTCCCGTTACGATGAACGGCCGGTCGCCGATGGTGTCCGCCAAGTTCGGCGACAAGGACGCGCGCTTCATCCTCGACAGCGGCGCGTTCTACAGCACGATCTCGCGCGCCAACGCCGCCGAAATCGGCGAGCGCGTCCAGGCGCTGCCCCCCACCTTCCGCATCACCGGGATCGGCGGCGATTCCTCGGCAGGGTTCATCACTGCGAAGAACTTCACGCTCGGCGGCGTCGTGGTGCCGAAGGTCGATTTCTTCGTCGCCGGCAGCGACACCGGGACGGCCGGGCTGCTCGGCCAGAACATTCTCGGGCTCGCCGACGTCGAATATGATCTGCCACACGGCGTCGTGCGCCTGATGAAGACGACCGGCTGCGCGAAGATCAACCTGGCGTATTGGGCAGGCGACAAGCCCGCCACGTTGGTCGCGCTCGCTGCACCCGGGCCTGGGCCGTGGAAACCGCATACGATTGGCACGATCCTGCTCAACGGCGTCAAGATCCGCGCGATGTTCGACAGTGGTGCGCAAAGCTCGCTGGTGTCGCTCGCCGCGGCCAAGCGCGCGGGGGTAACGCCCGACTCCCCCGGCGTCATCCGGACAGGCTTCAGCCGTGGCCTCGGCGCGCGGCAGGTGCCGGCGTGGCTCGCGCCGTTCGACACGATCGACATTGGCGGCGAAGCGATCCGCCGGCCGCGCCTGACCATCTCCGAGATCGGGATGCAGGATGTCGACATGCTGGTCGGTGCCGATTTCTTCCTGACACACCGCATGTTCGTGTCGAACGCCAATCGCGCGCTGTTCATCACCTATGAGGGTGGCCCGGTGTTCAACCTGACGCCGAAGGGCGCGATGTCGGCCGAGGGCAAGGCGCTCGACTTGACCAACACCGCACCCGAACCGACCACCGCCGAGGAATATAGCCGGCGCGGCGCGGTCTTGTTTTCCAACCACCGCGTTACCGAGGCGTTGCTCGATTTCTCCAAGGCGTGCGCGCTCGCCCCGACCGAGGGCCGCTATTTCTATCAGCGCGCGATGGCGCGGCTCGCCAATCGGCAGCGCGACGCGGCGCTCGGCGATCTCGCCGAATCGATCCGGCTTGCGCCGAGCGACCCGGACGCTCGGATCGCGCGGGCGCGGCTGAAAGTCTCGATCGCGCCACGCGCCGAGGTGCTCGACGATGTCAAAGCCGCCGATCGCGCGATCGCCCCCTCGTCGGACAAGCGGCTCGCCGTTGCGAGCCTGTACGACCGGCTCGACGAACCCACCGCCGCGCTTGCCAATTACGATCAATGGCTCGCCAGCCATCCGGAGGACAGCGGTCGCGCATCGGCGCTCAACGGCCGCTGCTGGGCACGCGGCTTGCTCGGGACCGAGACCGACAAGGCGCTGTCGGACTGCAACGCCGCGATCCGGATCCAGCCCAAAAACCCGTCGTACCTCGACAGCCGCGGGCTGATCCGGCTGCGGCGCGGTGAGCTCCGCCAGGCGCTCGCCGATTATGACGCCGCCCTGGCGATCGCGCCCAAGAACCCCTGGACGCTGTACATGCGCAGCCTCGTCGCGGCGAAGAGCGGCGATACGGTAAAAGCCGAGAGCGACCGCGCGCTGGCGCTGAGCCTCGACCCCAACGTGGTCGAGCGCGCGCGCAAGATCGGCCTCTGACCAGGCAACGCCCCAACTAACTGCAAATTTGTTCGTGCCGCGTGCGTCTTACGCACGCCTGCTCTCGTACCTGCGCCGACAAGAACAGCCAAAGCGGTCTCGCGGCGGTTAGCGTCCTGTCGTGTGTAGGCGAAGCGGTGACATCGCAGATCAAGGTCCGCCACGGAGACGTCGCGGTCATGGTTCGACGATGCACTCGCAGCAGGGGAGGTCTGAACCGATGACCGACGATGTAAGCAAGCAACTGATCGACGTTCTGGATCGGCGTGTCGAACGCCGCAACGAACGCCGTGATTTCTTCAAGACTGCCTTTGGCGCCGCAGCCGTCGCAGGCGCCGGCATCGGCGCGATGTCGATGGGCAGCCGCGCCTCGGCAGCTGACCCGACCACCCCGACCGATCCCGACATCCTCAACTTCGCGCTCAACCTCGAATATCTCGAGGCACAGTTCTACAGCGTGGCCGTCACCGGCGTCGGCCTGTCGCCATCGATGCTGACCGGCACCGGTACGCAAGGTGCCGCGGTC
The DNA here is from genome assembly GCF_014653575.1 of Sphingomonas glacialis. GTDB lineage: Bacteria > Pseudomonadota > Alphaproteobacteria > Sphingomonadales > Sphingomonadaceae > Sphingomonas > Sphingomonas glacialis. The sequence goes on from NZ_BNAQ01000001.1 coordinate 1,047,478, forward strand.
GGTGGCCGCAAGGTCGTCTTCACCGACCCGCTCGTCGCCGCCTATGCCAAGGAAATCGCGGCGGATGAAATCACGCACGTGACCTTCCTGCGTACAGCCCTCGGCAGTTCGGCGGTCGCGCAGCCCGCGATCGACATCGGCATTACGCCAACCGGCGCATTCAGCTCGGCCGCCCGCGCCGCAGGCCTGATCGCCTCCGCCCCTGCCGGCACCGCGCAGACTTCGGTGTTCGATCCTTATGCGAACGACGACGCCTTCCTGCTCGGCGCGTTCATCTTCGAAGACGTCGGCGTGACCGCGTACAAGGGCGCTGCCCCGCTGCTCACCAAGACGTATATCGAGGCGGCCGCCGGCATCCTCGCGGTCGAGGCGTATCATGCCGCACTCGTGCGCACCGCGCTCTATGCGCGCGGCGTTGCGACGCCGTCGCTGCGCACTTCGGCCGATGCGATCTCGAACGCCCGCGATTCGCTCGACGGGGCGACCGACCTCGATCAAGGCATCTCCCCGACGACGATCAACGGCGGCGCTGCATCGAACATCGTGCCGCTCGACAGTAACGGCATCGCGTTCAGCCGGACCACCGGCCAGGTGCTCAACATCGTCTATCTGAACAATGCTTCGGTCACGATGGGCGGGTTCTTCCCGGCTGGCGTGAATGGCAACATCAAGACGAGCGCCGCGAACTAAGCCGCGCCGTTCCCATTTGGGGAGATATCGACATGACCGATCAGACCATACTCGCGCAAGTCCTCGAGGCCGGTGAACGCCGCCGCCAGGAGCGTCGTCACTTCATGCGCACCGCCGCAACCGCGACCGTAGCGGCCGGTGGCCTGTCCTTGCTTGCAGCGTGCAACGACAGCACGACCCCGACACCCACGCCCACCCCGACCCCGACGCCGACGCCGACGACATCGTCGAGCATGCAGACCGATCTCGACGTGCTCAACTTCGCGTTGAACCTCGAATATCTCGAGGCGCAATTCTATGTGAACGCGGTGTACGGCCAGGGCCTCCCGGCGTCGGCCTTGACCGGCACGGGAACGCAGGGCGCCGTCGTCGGCGGCCGCCAGGTCACCTTCACCGACCCGGTCGTCGCCCAATACGCCCGCGAAATCGCGGCCGACGAAGCGGCGCACGTCACCTTCCTGCGCTCGGCGCTTGGGTCGGCAGCGGTGGCGCAACCGGCGATCAATATCGACGGCGGTGCCAATGGCGCCTTCACCATGGCGGCGCGCGCTGCCGGGATCGCGACCAACGCGAGCGGCGCGATCGACAACACCGCCGGCACGTTCGATCCCTATGCCAGCGACGTCAACTTCCTGCTCGGCGCCTTCATCTTCGAAGACGTCGGCGTGTCGGCCTATAAGGGCGCGTCGCCGCTGATCACCAACAAGACCTATCTCGAGGCGGCCGCTGGGATCCTCGCGGCCGAGGCCTATCATGCCGGCCTCGTCCGCACGGTGCTCTATGCCAAGGGTCTGGCGACGCCGTCGCTCGTCACCGCGGCCGGCAAGATCAGCGATGCGCGCGACAGCCTCGATGGCGCAAGCGACGACGATCAGGGCATCGCTGGCCCAGACGCGAGCCAGTCGAACATCGTGCCGACCGATGCCAACGGCCTCGCCTACAGCCGGACGACGGGCCAGGTGCTCAACATCGTCTATCTGTCGAAGTCGGCTTTGGTCGGTGGCGGGTTCTTCCCGAACGGCATCAACGGCAATATCCGGACGAGCGCAGCGAACTAAACCGCCGCACCGCACGTTCATGGCCCGCGCGACACCTGTCGCGCGGGCCTTTTTCGTGGGCGACGTCGTGCGCGGTTGCGCAACCCGGCGTTCGCGCGCAGCAAGCAGCCCTGAAACAAGGAGGATCCGATGCGTAAGGTGATGATCGCGACGACGGCCCTGCTGGGCCTGGCAGCCTGCAATACCGAGCACCCCGGCAAGACCGGCGCGCCGATCGCGCAAGGCGCGCATGCGGTCGCCATGCTGCGGACCGCCGATGGTGCCGATGTCGGGCGCGCGACGGTGACCGAGGTCACCGGCGGGCTGCGTGTGACGCTCGACCTGCAGGGCCTGCCGCCGGGCACGCACGGCGCGCATATCCACACCGTCGGGCGCTGCGACGCCCCCGATTTCGCCACCGCCGGCGGCCACTTCAATCCGCTTGGCGCAAAGCATGGGTCGATGAACCCGCAAGGCCCGCATGAGGGCGACATGCCCAATCTGATCGTTGGGTCGAACGGGCGCGGCACGATCGGCGCGGTGCTGCCCGCCGCGACGATGGCGGCGTTGCTCGATGCCGATGGCGCGGCGATCGTCATTCACGACAAGCCCGACGATCTGATGACCGACCCGTCGGGCAATAGCGGCGGGCGGATCGCCTGCGGCGTGTTCGCCGCGAGCTAGCCGTTAGATCGCTTCCCCTGCCGCGCGCGCCCAGGCCTCACGATTGGCCTCGGCGCGCGGGACAAGCTTGTACGCGCCGATGGCGGCGGCGATCGTGATCGGCGCGACGAGCAGCAGCGACAGCACGCCGGTCGAGAGGCTCCCCGACAGCGTCGAGATCCGCCCAGCGAGATATGGCCCCATCGCCAGACCGAGCAGCGTGGTGCCGATGAAGAACGTCCCCGTCGCGGTGCCGCGCATCCGTGGCAACACGAGATCCTGCATCGTCGCCCCCGCCGCGCCGAGCGCGGTGCTGGCGCAGATCCCCGACAGGAATACCGCGGGATAGAACACCATCGTCGACGTCGCGGTGAACGCCAGCATCACGAACGGCAGCGGGACGGTCGCCCCGAACAGCACGACGATCAACCGCCCCGCCGGGTTGCGCCGCCGCAAGCGGTCGGCCGCGATGCCGCCAAGCGTCACGCCGAGAAACCCGCCGAGCGCCCCGCTCGACCCGACCAACAGCCCCGCCATCGCCGGCGTCTCGTGCAGCGTGCGCAGGACATAGGGCGATGCCCAGAAGCTCACCGCATAGCTGACAAAGGCGTTGAGGCCGTACGCGATGACGACGCACAGGAAGGCGGGATTGCCGACGATCAAGCGGAAGGTCGGAGGATCGCGGCGCTTGAGCGCACATGCCCAGGAAAACACCGCATAGGCGCCGATCCCGATCGCGACCCATTGCGGCCAGGGCTCGCCGAACGCGATCAACAGCGTCACCGCGCCGACCACGACGCCCAGCCCGAGCAGATTGACCAGCAGCGCCCTGCCCCCGCCCATCGCCGCGCCGATCAGCGTCAACGGTGGCAGGATCGTGACGAGCTCGGCGAGGAATTCCTTGAACGGCGCGGGATGCGCCGGCGGCTCGGGCAGGCCTTCGACCGCGCCGCGGATCGGTTCCCGCAAGGTCGCGATCACGAGCGCGAGGACCAGACCCGGAATGCCGACGATCATGAACGCCGCCTGCCAGCCGTGCAGCCCGAACGGTCCGCCATCGGGATAGGCGTGGTTCCAGCGCTGGACGATCAGCCCGCCGATCCCGAGCGACAGCCCGCCGCCGACGTACAGGCCCGACGAATAGATCGCGAGCGCGGTCGCGCGCAGGCGCTTGGGGAAGTAATCCGAGATCAGCGAATAGGCCGACGGGCTGGCGGTGGCCTCGCCGATGCCGACGCCGATCCGCGCGGTCGCCAACATCCCGCCGCTGCGCGCCATCCCCGAAAACGCGGTCATCGCCGACCACAAGGCGAGCCCGAGCGTCATCAAGCGGACGCGGTGCCAATTGTCGGCGAGCCGCCCGAGCGGAATCCCGAACAACGAATAGAATACGCCAAACGCCGTCCCGTACAGAAAGCCGAGATCCTCGTCCTTCAAATGCAGATCGCGTTTGATGTCTTCGGCGAGGATCGAAATGATCTGCCGATCGACGAAATTGAGCACGTACACGAGGAAAAGGATGCCGAGCACATACCAGGCATAGGCCGGCGCGCGCGTCGGCGCGGAACCCGGAATGGTCGCCATCAATCGATCCTCTCGGCATTTTCTGCTCTGCCGATGGACCTAGCAGACCATACCCGAAATACGAAAGCGATTTTCGCACGTCCTCGGCGCGTGTGCGACGGGACGATCGCACACACGCTGGGGAAGCGCGTTTGTAACAAAGTGCTGCTGCCACAAAACGCTACCGCTCACGCTCTGCGGATTCGCTTGAAATGGTCCGGGTGAAGGCCGATATTGCTGGTATCCGGCACTTGGCCGGTCATTAGGAGCTTTTCGCAATGGCAAACTGGTCTGATCCCCGTTCGAATGCCTCGGCATTCCAGACGGCCGGGACCACGCGCACCGACGCGTATGACGCGGGTCTGCGGCGCTACATGCTCTCTGTCTATAATTACATGGCGTCGGCCGTGCTGCTGACGGGTATCGTCGCGCTCGGCTTCGTCGCCAGCGGCTTTGCCGCGCAGGTCTTCGGTGGCCCCGGCATCTTGAAGTGGGTCATCTCGCTCGCCCCGCTCGGTTTCGTGTTCGGCATGAGCTTTGGTCAGGCACGCATGACCAACGGCACGCTGCAGGCGATGTTCTGGGGCTTCGCGGTCGCGATGGGCCTGTCGCTCTCGACGATTTTCCTGGTCTACTCGCCCGTCGCGATCGCGCAGGCGTTCTTTGCGACGGCGGCTTCGTTCGGCGCGCTGAGCCTCTACGGCTACACCACCAAGCGGGACCTCTCGGCGTTCGGCACCTTCCTCATCATGGGCGTCGTTGGCCTGTTCGTCGCGAGCATCCTCAACATGTTCCTGCAGTCGGGCCCGCTCGGCTTCGTGATCAGCCTGGTCGGCGTGCTGCTCTTCGCGGGCCTCACCGCCTACGACACGCAGCGTACCAAGAGCCTCTACGCGCAGGTCGCCGGTACGTCGGACGAACAGCGCGTGACGATCATGTCGGCGCTCAGCCTCTATCTCGACTTCATCAACATGTTCCTGTTCATCCTGCGCTTGTTCGGCAACCGCAACTAAGCGTATCAGGGATACCATCTTACAGGGCCCGGCGGACCGCTCCGTCGGGCCCTTTCTTTTGCGCGAAAGACCAGCATGCGGCTCGGGATCGATGTAACGCTCGATTATACGATCGATGGCGCGGCCGATGTGCTGCTGCTGATCGAGGCCGCAAAAGGCATCGACCAGCGGCTCGAACTGCAGGACATGCGAGTCTACACCGACACCCCGCTCCGCGCGGTGCCGGGCGAAGCCGGGATCGGCCAGCGCTGCTGGGCGCGCGGCGACGGTCCATTCCGCGCCGAATACAAGGCGATCGTCGAAATCGCCCGAACGCCGATCGACCTCGCGACGCTTGGCGATACGCCGATCCGCCTGATGCCGGGCGAGACGATCCCCTATCTCCTCCCCAGCCGCTATTGCGAATCCGACCGGCTCGAGGGCTTCGTCCATCAGGAATTTCCGGGTCTTGCGGCCGGGCCGCTCGCGATCGCGCTGACGCAGTGGGTCGGCGATCATCTGACCTACGCCTGTGGGACATCGACTGGCACCACCACCGCGATGATGACCTTTGCCGAACGCCGCGGCGTGTGCCGGGATTATGCGCATTTGCTCGTCGCGCTCGCGCGCGCTGGCGGCATCCCGGCGCGCTGCGTCTCGGCCTATGCTCCCGGCGTCGATCCGCCCGACTTCCACGCCGTCGCAGAATTGTGGATCGATGGCGGCTGGCATTTGATCGACGCGACCGGAATGGCATCGTGCGCCGACCTTGCCCGCGTCGCGGTGGGGCGCGATGCCACCGATATCGCGTTCATGACCGTGTTCGGCACCGCTACGCTCAACTGGCAGAATGTTGCGGTCACGAAACTGTCCTGAGGGAACACCGCGGCGCGCTCGAGTGTTGGGGCTTTCTGCTATTCAGGAGAGCCAAGATGACCGAAGACACCAAACTGGTTGATCAAAAAGCGCTCGACAGCCTGTCGGTCGCGCCCGGCAACCCCGACGATGCCAAGGATATTCACGATCCGCGGCAGAATGCTGGCCAGGACGAGTCGATCGCCAAGCGGCTCGAACGCAATCCCGACAGCCCCGATGCGGCCCTCGACAATGCGCTCGACGAGTCGATGGACGCATCGGATCCGCCCTCGAACACCCAGCCGGGCGACAATGGCGCTGCGCCCAAGTCTTCGGGCTATGACTCGGACGCCGAAGCCAAGCGCGCGAGCGACGCCGACTGAACTCCAGCGGCGGTCGCGCAGATGTTGCGCGATCGCCGCAGATCGCGAACTTATCCTTCTGATCAGTCATTTCTATCATAAGATATGTTGCGTCGCATCACGAAACGTGGTCGCTTGATGGGCGGGGACGGTGCGGCGTTAACCATGGCGAAAGGCCTTGAGGCGCAACGTTACTCGACTGCACTTTAGAGTGGGGTGACGGAAATGGGCTCTCGAATGAAACCGGCCAATGGCGCGATGACGCTGTCGGAAATGCAGGAATTTGCGACCTTTGCCTCGGCGACGCAGCGCTACGTGCGTCGCTCGCTCGACATCGGCCTCGACCGTGAAGACGCGATCGAACGTTGGTCGCGCGATGGCGTCGAAACCGCGAGCATTCGCGCGCAAGCCCGACTCTACACCCGCCTCCCCGCGATCCGAGCGCTGCTTCCCGACGATACCGGGCTCGACGCGATCGAACCGTTCCTGACGCCGTTGATGACGGTCACCGCGTTCGATCTCGGCCAGGGCCGGCTCACCACTTTCGCAGCGTATCGCTTCCTGTACGAACGTCTGATCGGCGCCGAAGTGCGGCCGTGGCTGCCCGCCGCGTTCTGCTCGGCGGCGGCGCTTCCGCATCTCCATCCCGATCTGCGGCGCAAGCTGCTCCAGTCGATCAGCGAAGCGGCGGCGACCGCATCGGGCTGGTCGAACCGCCAGCCGGCCTTCTATCCGAAATGGGTCGAAAAGGTCGAATCGACCGCGCTTCCGCACTGAGGCGCGACGCTACCCCCGAACCGCCGCGCTCATCGGCTCGGCGGTGACGGGATAGCCGAGATCGTCGGGAATGCAGAGATATTCGCGCCCATCGCGCGTTTCGCTCCACGGTGTCACGGTACGGATTTCATGCGCATGGGCATCCGCCACCGCGGCATCGAAATCCGCGAATTGCGCGAGCCGCTCGAGATTGCGCCGCGTCGGGAAGATGATCGTCGCGCGGCCCGCATCGGCATCGTCAAGCACATCCTGCGCGGTCGCCCAGAAGGTGCGGACATTCTCGGTCGCATCGACCACCGCGGCCGCCGACTCCGCGGGCAGCCGTGCGAGATAGAAGCGCGTGTCGAAGATCCGGCTCGCCGCGTGCGCCGGCAGCCACCGCGCAAAGCCGGTCAGCGCCGACGGATCGAGCGTCAACGACAGGTCGTGGAGCACCGCGCCGAACGCGACACCGTCATGCAGCGCGGCGCGCAGCCGCTCGAGCGTCGCCCCCGCCATCGGCGACATGCCGACGGCAACGCCGACTTCCTCGATCGTCTCGCGGATCGCGGCGATCCGCGCCGCCATATCGTCGGGGTCGCCGCCAAGCTCGAGCGCGAGCGCGCGATCTCCCGGATCGACGCGCCCGCCCGGGAACACCAATGCCCCACCCGCGAACACCATCGCGCGAGATCGCTCGACGAACAGAAGGTCGGGCGCCGGGCCACCCGTTTCGCGGAACAGCACCAGCGTGGCGGCGGGGATCGGCGTGCTCATGCGCGGAATGCCCAGCGCAGCGTGCTCGCGACGCCGAACGTGCCGGCGCGCAGGAACGGCACGCCAAGGCTCGGCTGCGCGAGGCCATGCATCGCGCGTGCCCAGCGGGGGAGCAGATCGACCCCGGCCTGCAAGGTGATCGACGCGAACGGGCCCGCCGCGACCGAGGGCGCAGGCTGGTCGAACAGCACGCTCGCCACGTCGCGCGTGCGCGCATCGACCTGCAGCTCGGGCCGCATCGCCGCCATGATCGCCTCGGCCTCGGCGCGGCTGTGCGGCACGGGATCGACGCCGAGCGGCGCGGCGATGCGCGCCATCTCGGCGACGTAGCGGTCCTGGTCGGCGCGCGACATGGTCGGCTCGCCGTAGCGGATCCAGCCATCGAGGAAGCTCAGCACCTCGCAGACATGCACCCAGGCGAGCAATGCGGGATCGGCGGCGCGATACGGCGTACCATCGGGCAACGTACCGCCGATATGATCGTGGATCTGCCGCACGCGCGCGATCAGCGCGCGCGCATCGTCGGGCGCGCCGAAGGTGGTGACCGCGATGAAGCGCGCGGTCCGGCGCAACCGCCCCTGCATGTCGTCGCGAAAGCCCGAATGGTCCCACACCCCGGCCAGCACCTTGGGATGGAGCATCTGGAGCAGCAGCGCAGCGATCCCGCCGACCATCATCGAGGTGACGTCGCCATGGACGCGCCACGCCACCGAATCGGGCGGAAACAGTGCGTCCGCGTGGCGCTGCACGGGCTTTTCACCCCGCGCCGCATCATTGAACACGGCGCGCACTTGCCCGACGATCAAGCCCTTGAGCGGACGAGTCAGGTGGCTGGCAGCAGACATGCGGCGCATCGTGCCCGAAGGAAGGCAGTGCGGCTAGGCCCGCGATGCAGCGCGGAGCGGATTTGATCGAGAGCAACATCTGGCGTGGTGGAGCTGAGCGGAATCGAACCGCTGGCCTCTGCAGTGCGATTGCAGCGCTCTCCCATCTGAGCTACAGCCCCGCACCACGCCCGCGCCGTGTTTCTGGGCGGTACGCCGCCTTAACGAGGCTTTTTGAGCGACGCAACTGCCCGCCTTCGTCGGCAGAAATTTCCTTGCGACGAAGCGAATGCAGGCTGCGACGCATGCGGCCCGAACGCGGCTAAGTCCCGGAACGGATGGCGATCTCCTGCGCTGTATTGAACAGCCCCGCCGACACGAGCAGATCATGCGGCGCGGCGTTCACCGTCTCAGGAGGACGATATCATGGGTTATGAACGCTATCCCCGCAGCACTTCGGGTGGATATGACGATCGCGACCAGGGCCGAGGGTATGGCCGCGAATCCAACAACCGCGATTCCTACGGCGCCGACCGCGATCGCTATGGCAGCCGCGACGCCCAGCCCTGGGGCGCCTATGACGAATTCGGCCAGCGCGACCGCTATAACGACGACGCCCGCCGTGACTCCCAGCCGCAGTCCGGGCGCGACTATGGCTATCAAGGTCAGGGCTATCAGGGCCAGGGCGGATACCGCCGGGACAATGATGGCCGCAGCGGCTACGGACAGAACGGCAATCAGGGCGACCGCTACGGCGCACGCGACTATGGCCGTCCCGACATGTACCGCGGCACCACCAACGATCGCTTCCAGCAGGATCGTGGCCAGCAGGGTCGCGGCCAACAGGGCTATGGGCGCCAGCCGCAGGGCTATGACTATGACGATCGCGGCTTCTTCGACCGCGCCGGTGACGAAGTCCGCTCGTGGTTCGGCGACGAGGAAGCCAATCGCCGCCGCGATCTCGACGCACGCTATGACGAGCAGCGCTCCGGCCATCCCAGTGATGACCATTACAGCGACTGGCGCCGCTCGCAGATCGACGCGCTCGACCGCGACTATCACGAATATCGCCAGGAAAACCGCAGCAAGTTCGACAGCGAATTCGGCACGTGGCGCACCCAGCGCCAGACGCAGCGCGGCTCGCTCGCACAGGTCACCGAGCATATGGAAGTCGTCGGTTCGGACGGCGCGCATGTCGGCACGGTCGACAAGGTGCGCGGCGACCGGATCATCCTGACGAAGAACGACGCCGATGCCGGCGGCCGGCATCACTCGATCCCGTCGCGCTGGCTTCAGTCGGTCGCCGACAAGGTGACGATCTCAAAGACCGCCGAGGACGCCAAGGCACATTGGCGTGACGAAGAACGCAACCAGGCGTTCTTCAACGAAGACGGCACGCATCGCGCTGAAAAGAGCGACGACAAGACCACCACGGGCACGCAGGGCTTCGGCCAGACCACGCGGACCTATTGACGCGAGGCGCCCCGCTCCCGGTCGGGAGCGGGGCCAGCCGCGCGAAAGGTGGCGCACGACACGGAAGCCGCCCCCCTTCCGTCGCGCCGCTCCTCGGCCCCTCTCCCCAGTGGAGAGGGGCTTTTTGTTGGTCCGGTTACAGCGCGCCCGAGAAGGTGTCGCACTGCGCGGGGTCGCCGCTATCCATGCCCTTGCGCAGCCACGCCATGCGCTGCGCCGAGGTGCCGTGCGTGAAGCTGTTGGGCACGACGCGGCCCTGCGACTGCTTCTGGAGCGTATCGTCGCCGATCGCCTGTGCGGCGGTCATGCCTTCCTCGACATCGCCCGCGTCGAGCCGATCCTTGTTCTGCGCGGCCCACACGCCGGCATAGCAATCCGCCTGTAGCTCGAGCTTGACCGAGGCCTGGTTGCCCTCGAGCGCGCTGCCACGCTGCTGGATCGACGCGACTTGATCCGACGTGCCGAGCAAATTCTGGATGTGATGGCCGAATTCATGCGCGACGACATAGTCCTGCGCAAAATCGCCCTTCGCGCCGAAGCGATTGGCCAGTTCGTCGAAGAAGCTGGTGTCGAGATACACGCCCTGGTCGCGCGGGCAATAAAAGGGCCCCATCGCGCTCTGCGCCGCACCGCAGCCCGAGCGTCCGTTGCCGGCAAAGAAGACCAGCTTCGGCTGCTGGAAGGTCTTGCCTTCCCGCTGGAAGATCGACGCCCAGGTCTTGTCGGCCGAGCTGAAGGCGTTGCATGCAACCTTGCTTGCCGCATCGGTGGTGCAGCTCGCGGTCGCGCTCTTGCCGGAGCTCGGCTGCCCGACCTGTTCGGTCGGCGCCGATCGCTGGCTCGTTCCGCCACCGCCGAGCATGCCCATCCCGCCGCCGAAGAAGAACAGCACGGCAAGCAGGATCGCGACGCCGCCGCAGCCGAAGCGGCTGAACACCATCGGCAGCAGCCCGAGCAGCAAGCCGCCCCCACCGCCGCCGCCGCCAAATCCGCCAAATCCGCTGCCGCCTTGACCGCGCTGGTCCTCGACGTTGATGTTGGGGTCGAAATCGTCGAGGCGCATTGGATCAGTCCCGGGGTCGTTGCCGCTCGATGCTGAATGCTTCGCGCGCGCGCTTGTTGCAAGGAGCACTTGCTCCCGATCGACCGCCACATGACGCGGCTTTCATCAAACTGTCGTTGATCCGCTCCGGCAACACGCGCATGTCGGACGCATGGCAGATGCAGCTCCGACCCGGCCGAAACGTCGCGCGAAGGCCCTTCCCTTGCCCGATTGCGTCGCGCTGGTGCTGCAGGGCGGCGGCGCGCTGGGCAGTTATCAGGCGGGCGTGATCGAGGGGCTGGCGGCGAGCGGAATCGAGATCGACTGGGTTGCCGGCATCTCGATCGGCGCGATCAACGCCGCGATCGTCGCGGGCAATCCGCCCGAGCGGCGGGTCGAGCGGCTGAATATCTTCTGGGACACGGTCACCTCGGCCTTGCCCAGTTTCCCGATCTTCCCCGACGACCGGATCCGCGAATTCCTCCACGAATGGTCGGCGGGCTTCGTGCTTGCGGCGGGCGTGCCGGGCTTCTTCAAGCCGCGGCTTGTCTCGCCGATGTTCGCGGCGCCCGGCACGCCCGGCGCGATGAGCTTCTACGACACCGCGCCGCTCAAGGATTTGCTCGACGCGCTGGTCGATTGGGATCTGCTCAACCATGGCCCGGTCCGCCTCTCGGTCGGCGCGGTCGATGTCGAGAGCGGCAATTTCAGCTATTTCGACACGACCGAGACCGTGATCGACGCGCGCCATATCATGGCGTCGGGGGCGCTCCCGCCTGGCCTGCCGCCGGTCGAAATCGACGGGCGGCTGTGGTGGGACGGCGGGCTCGTCTCGAACACGCCGCTGACGCACGTGCTCGATCATCAGGACGGCGCATTGCTCGCCTTCCAGGTCGATCTCTTCTCCGCCGCGACCGAGCGCCCGCGCACGATCATGGACGTGATGGCGCGCGAGAAGGAAATCCGCTTTTCGAGCCGGACGCGGCAAGTGTCCGATCAAGTGATGAAGGTCCGCAAGGATCGCGAACTCGCGCGCAAGGTGCTCGCCAAGCTGCCGCCCGAACTCGCCGACGATCCCGACGTCGTCGCGCTGCGCAACCGATCGAACGAGGACCCGGTCAATCTCGTCCACCTGATCTACCGCGCCAATGCGTGGGAGGGCGGCAGACGCGATTTCGAGTTTTCCGCCCGCACGATGCGCGAACATTGGGAGGCGGGGCAGGAAGCCGTCGCCGAGACGATGGCGCATGCGCAACTCGTCGCCGAGAATATCGAGACCGGCAAGAGCGCCGCGTTCGATTTGACCGTACACCGCACGCCCCTACCCTGACCGAAACGGAGATACGCATGTTCCTCAAGGGCAAGACCGCCATCGTTACCGGCTCGACCTCGGGCATCGGGCTTGAATATGCCAAGCTGTTCGCCGCCGAGGGGGCGAGCGTCGTCATCAACGGCTTCGGCGATGCCGCCGCGATCGAGACCGAGCGCGCCAAGCTCGAGGCGGCGAGTGGTGCGAAGGCGTTGTACGACGCCGCCGACATGACCAAGCCCGAAGAGATCGCCGCGATGGTCGCGCGCTGCCATGCCGAGCTCGGCGGGCCCGACATCATCGTCAACAATGCCGGCATCCAGCACGTCGCCAAAATCGAGGACTTCCCCGCCGACAAGTTCGAGGCGATCATCAAGATCAACCTCAACTCGGCCTGGTACATGATGCAGGCCGCCATCCCGCTGATGAAGGCCAAGAAATGGGGCCGCATCATCTCGACCGCGTCGGCGCACAGTCTCGTCGCGAGCCCCAACAAATCGGCCTATGTCATGGCCAAGCACGGCCTCGCCGGCCTGACCAAGACGATCGCGCTGGAAACCGCGACCTATGGGATCACCGTGAACTGCATCTCGCCCGGCTATGTCTGGACGCCGCTGGTCGAGGCGCAGATTCCCGACACGATGAAGGCGCGCGGCATGACCAAGGAGCAGGTAATGAACGACGTCCTGCTCGAAGCGCAGCCGACCAAGGAGTTCGTGACCGTCGATCAAGTCGCAGCGCTCGCGCTGTTCCTCTGCCGCGAAGAGGCAAAATCGATCACCGGCGCCAATCTCTCGGTCGACGGCGGCTGGACCGCCGCCTGATCGGGCTTTTCGGCGGCGGCGGCGCGTGGTTGGCAACCTAGCACCGCCGTGGTTAGTTGTGCGCGCTATACCGGTCGCAATGAAAGAATGGTCGCCTTGAAGAGATTTGCCCGGGGTTTGGGATCGACGTTGTGTACGCTGCCGTTCGCGCTGTTCGGCCAATGCGGCGCCGGGGCGCACAAGACGATCGAAGTGCGGATCGAGCCCCGCTCGTTGATCGGCGTCTCGCACGACACCACCGATTGGCGCCGCGTCGCCACCCCCAACGATCGCGAGCGGCTGCGCGGCTGGCGCCAGGCGTGGATCGCCGCGCTCGCCAAGGCGTCGGCGAGCGTCAATGCCGGGACGCTGACGGCCGATCCCTTGCTGTTCGACCCAGACCGCGCATTACCCGGTGCGACGCCACCGCCCGGCGCGTATCACTGCCGGGTCTACAAGCTCGGCGCCAACGGCACCGCGATGCACAACATCACGATCTATCCCGAGGTCGATTGCCACGTCACCCGCGATGGCGCGGTGTCGAGCCTCTACAAGGTGTCCGGGCCACAGCGCCCGGTCGGCTTGCTCTTTCCCGACTCCTCGTCGCGCGCGGTGTTCCTCGGCACGATGGTGATCGGCGACGAAACCCGGCCGCTCAATTACGGCCAGGACGTCAATCGCGATCTCGCCGGGTATGTCGAACGGATCGGCGAGCAACGCTGGCGCCTCGTGCTGCCACGCCCCCGCTTCGAATCGCTGCTCGACGTAGTCGAGATCGTCCCGGCGCCGCGCTGAGTCCTCAGTCCGTCGGCGCCGCCGGCAGCCGCGCGGCGTCTTCCTTGCGTTCGGGGCGAATATAGATCGACGACAATTTGGGCTCGGCCGCCTTCAATTCGGTCTCGATGTCCTCGATCAGCAACTCCGCCTCGCCCATCGTCAGCGAATCCTCGAAGTCGGCGCTGATCGCGAGGAAGATGCTTTCGGGCGCGGTATGGATCGAGCGGACATGGTTGACCGCGGTGATCTGAGGCCGGCGATCGACGATCGCGTGGACCTTGGCGACGATCTCGGGGTCGGCGCCCTCGCCGATCAGCAGGCCCTTGGCCTCGCGCGCGAGCAGCGCGGCGACGACGCCGAGCAGCACGCCGATGACGATCGAGGCAATGCCATCGATCCGCGGATCGCCATAGGCATGGCTCAGGAACACGCCGGCACCAGCGACGATCAGCCCGCCAATCGCCGCCGAATCCTCGAACAGCACGATGAAGCCTGCTGGATCCTTCGACCGGCGCACCGCCTTCCACCAATTGACGCCGCGATTGGCTGCGGCGAATTCGCGGATCGCGAAGAACCAGGACCCGCCCTCGAGCGCGAACGACACGCCGAGCACGATATAATTGACCAGCGGATCGCGCAGCGGTTCAGGATGCTTGTAATGCTCCCAGCCTTCATAGATCGAGACGCCCGCACCGACTCCGAAGATCAGGATCGCGACGACGAAGCTCCAGAAATAGAGTTCGCGGCCATAGCCGAACGGATGCGCCTCGTCGGGCGGGCGCTTGCCGCGGTGCTGGCCATACAGCAGCAGCACTTGGTTGAAGCTGTCGACGACCGAGTGGAAGCCCTCGGTCAGCATCGACGACGATCCGGTGAACGCCGCTGCGACGAATTTCGCCACCGCGATGCCGAGGTTGGCGGCAAGCGCCGCGATGACGACGAAGTTCGAGCCGCCTTGCTTGGTCGCGGACATAGTGGAAGCTCCCTTTGGCGGCGACATAAACGCGCCGCCCGGCGCTGACTATGCCTTATTGCGCAACGGTAGCGCGCGCACGACCATAAGCGAAATAGACCGCCAGCCCGACCGCGTTCCACGCGAGGAACGAGATTTGCGTCACCACCTGCAGGCTGGTGAACAGATAGACGCAGCCGAGGATCGCGAGCGGTGCGACCACCCAGGCGAGCGGAGTGCGGAACGGCCGTCGTGCGGCGGGGTCACGCCGGCGCAGCACGAGCACGCACGCCGCGACCGCGACGAACGCGCACAGCGTACCCGCGTTGGCGAGGCTGGCGATCACGTCGAGCGGGGTCAGCGCGGCAATGACGCTGACGAACACAGCCGTCACCAGCGTAATCCGCGCCGGCGTGCCGCGCGTCGAAAGCCGTGCGAGTGCGGGCGGCAGGAAGCCGTCGCGCGCCATGACGAGGAAGATCCGGCTCTGCCCGTAGAGAAAGCCGAGCAGCACGGTCGGCAGCGCGATCGCGGCAGCGGCGGCGACGATCGTCGCGACGCCGCCCTGCCCGATCTGGCGCAGGATCAGCGCGAGCGGCTCGCTGCTCTTGCCGAACACCGAAAAATGCACCGCGCCGACCGCGACCGCGGCGACGATCATGTAGATCGCGGTGCACGCGACCATCGATCCGATGATGCCGATCGCCAGGTCGCGCTCGGGATTGCGCGTTTCCTCGGCGGCGGTCGAGATCGCATCGAAGCCGTAAAAGGCGAAGAAGATGATCGCCGCGGCACCCATCACGCCATACTTCACGCCGCCATCGCCCGCGACGCTACCATAGCCATAGGGCGCGAACGGATGGAGGTTCGCCGGATCGAAATGCGGCAGCGCGACCGCAACGAACAGCGCCAGCGTGACGATCTTGACCAGCACGAGCACGGTATTGATCCGCGCGCTTTCACGCGTGCCGAGCGTCAGCAGCCCTGCCACGACCGCGATGATGAAGACCGCGGGCAGGTTGATCCCGAACGCGCCGCCGATGCTCGGCCCGTGCGTCGCCCAATCGGGCAGGTCGATGCCGAGACCATGGAGGAAGCCCACCGCATAGCCCGACCAGCCGACCGCGACGGTCGACACGACGAGCGAATATTCGAGGATCAGGCTCCACCCGACCACCCAGGCGATCACCTCGCCGAGCACGGCATAGCTATAGGTATAGGCACTGCCCGAGGCTGGGATCATCGTCGCCATCTCGGCATAGCAGAGCGCGGCACACGCGCAGATCGCGCCCGCGATCGCGAAGCTCAGAAGCACGGCAGGCCCGGCGCGATCGGCGCCCACGCCGATCAGCGTCAGGATTCCGGTGCCGACGATCGCGCCGACGCCCAGCGCGACGAGATGCGGCCACGACAGCGTGCGCGCCATGCGCTCCTCGACCGGCTGGTCGTCGCCGTGGAGAATGATCTTCTTGCGAAACAGACCGGTCAAAATGCTTCCCCCCCGGACCGCGACACGATCGCGCGGTCAAAACCCCTCAGCTGCGGGGACTTATTCCCACTCGATCGTGCCGGGCGGCTTGCTCGTATAGTCGTAGGTCACGCGGTTGATGCCCTTGACCTCGTTGACGATTCGCGTCGCGACGCGCGGCAGGAAGTCGCCGGGGAACTGGAACGCCTCGGCGGTCATGCCGTCGGTCGAGGTGACGGCGCGGAGAGCCAGCACGTTGTCGTAGGTGCGCCCATCGCCCATCACGCCGACGCTGCGCACCGGCAGCAGCACCGCGAACGCCTGCCAGATCGTGTCGTACAGCCCCGCCGCGCGGATCTCCTCGAGATAGATCGCATCAGCCTTGCGCAGGATGTCGCAGCGTTCCTTGGTCACTTCGCCTGGAATGCGGATCGCGAGACCCGGCCCCGGGAAGGGATGCCGCCCGACGAACGCCTGCGGCAGGCCAAGCTCCATGCCGAGCGCGCGGACTTCGTCCTTGAACAGCTCGCGCAAGGGTTCGACGAGCTGCATGTTCATCCGCTCGGGCAGCCCGCCGACATTGTGGTGGCTCTTGATCGTCACCGATGGGCCGCCAGTGAAGCTGACGCTCTCGATCACGTCGGGGTAGAGCGTCCCCTGCGCGAGGAAATCGGCACCGCCGACCTTGCGCGCCTCTTCCTCGAACAGATCAATGAACGCGCCGCCGATGAACTTGCGCTTCTTCTCGGGGTCGGTCTCGCCCGCCAGGCCCGCGAGGAAGGTCTCCTCGGCGTTCACATGGACAAGCGGGATGTTGTAGCTGTTTCGAAACAGGCTGACGACCTGCTCGGCCTCGCCGGTGCGCATCAGGCCGTGGTCGACGAACACGCACGTCAGCTGCTCGCCGATCGCTTCGTGGATCAGCACGGCAGCTACCGCCGAATCGACGCCACCCGACAGACCGCAGATCACCCGGCCGCTGCCGACCTGCGCGCGGATCTGGGCGACCTTGGCGGCGCGGAACTCGGCCATCGTCCAGTCGCCGGTGAGGCCACAGACGTGGCGCGCGAAATTGGCGATCAGCTTGGCGCCGTCGGGAGTGTGCGCGACTTCCATGTGGAACTGCGTCGCGTAATATTTGCGCGAATCGTCGGCGACGACCGCGATCGGCGAGCCGGGGCTGACCGCGACCGGGCGGAAGCCGGGGGCGAGCGCGCTGACCTTGTCGCCGTGGCTCATCCAGACGGTGTGCTTCTCGCCCGTCTTCCACACGCCGTCGAAGAGGACGCAGTCGTCGGTAATCTCGATCACCGCGTGGCCGAACTCGCCGCTTTCGCCGAGCGTGACGTTGCCGCCGAGCTGCTGCATCAGCACCTGCTGGCCGTAGCAGATCCCCATGATCGGCACGCCGCTGTCGAGAATCGCCTGCGGAATGCGCGGGCTCCCCTCGTCGAGCACCGAGGCCGGGCTGCCCGACAGAATCACGCCCTTGGGCGCCATTCGCGCAAAGGCCGCTTCTGCGGTGGTGAAGGGAGCGATCTCGCTGTAGACGCCGGCTTCCCGCACGCGTCGCGCGATCAATTGCGTTACCTGGCTGCCGAAATCGACGATGAGGATCGAGTCTGTCGGATGGGTCATGCCGCCAGATAGCAGATGCGCGCCGTGGGGGAAGAGTTTTGGGGACGAAATGACCGACACCTATTTAAAAGCCGCAGCGCGCGCCGGATTCGAGCCGATGGTCGTTGCCGCCGGCGAGGACGGGCGCAAGCTCGCAGGGCTTGCCGGGCTCGCTGCGAAGATCGGCCTGCGTGGGCGCGTCTACCCGCTTGCGATGCAAGCGCGCACGCACGAGCCCGACGATGTCGAGGTCGCCGCGCGGACGCAGCAACTGATCGGCCAGAGCGTCCCGCGCTGGCATTTCAACATGCTGCGCGACGAACCACGCAACGCCGCGTTCGACGCCGCGATCCGCCGCGCGGTGACGCCGGGCACGCATGTTCTCGACATCGGCGCAGGGAGCGGCCTGCTCTCGATGATGGCAGCGCGCGCCGGCGCCGGGCGCGTCGTCGCATGCGAGGAAAATCCCGCGATCGCCGACATGGCGCGACAGATCGTCGCGACGAACGGATTTGCCGATCGCGTGCGCGTGGTGACGGGCAATTCGACCGAGCTCGACGTTGAATCCGATCTCGAAGGCCGCGCCGACGTGATCGTCTCGGAGATCGTGTCGAACAATCTGCTGGCCGAGGGTGTGCTCAAGACGCTCGCCGACGCCGCGACGCGGCTGCTCGCGCCGGGCGGGCAGATGATCCCGGCGGGCGGCGACGTGATGATCGCGCTCGGCAGCTGGTCGGCGGCGGAGGAGCACCGGATGACGATGGTGGCGGGCTTCGACCTCGGCGGCTTCAACGCGCTGACGCAAGTGCCGCGCAACGTTGCGGTGAGCGATGCGACGCTGACGTTGCAAAGCGATCCGGCGGCGTTGCTGTCGTTCGACTTTACCGGCGAGGCGGCGCGCGAGCCGCATCACGGTGCGGCGACACTCGTCGCACAGGGCGGACCGATCGGCGGGATCGTGCAGTGGATCCGGCTGCAGCTCGACGAGGTCGTCGATTACGAGAACCGGCCTGGCCCCGATGCGAAGTCGCATTGGGGGGCGCAATATTACCCGTTCGATGTGCCGCTCGAGCTAGCGGCGGGCACCGAGCTGCGCGTCGTGGGGGTGCATGACGGGCACCAGTTGCTGGTGTGGCGCGAAAACGCGGGCGCGACAGAGCTCCCCTCCCCTTCAGGGGAGGGGCTGGGGGTGGGGCTGTAACGGGCACCCGCGCGCCCAGTACTTCCCCACCCCAACCCCTCCCCTAAAGGGGAGGGGCTTGCGCGCTATTCTACCGGCTTCACCTGCAACCCGGTCCACTTCGCCGCAAACGCCCACGCGTCCGCCGTCTCGGCAATCACCTTGTCGGTCGGCTTGCCAGAGCCATGCCCCGCGCGCGTCTCGATCCGCACCAGCCGCGGCTTCGGCCCCAGGTCGGCCGCCTGCAGCGCGGCCGTATATTTGAACGTATGCCCCGGCACGACACGGTCGTCGGTATCAGCCGTCTCGGCCAAAATCGCCGGATACGGCTTGCCCGGCCGGATATTGTGGTACGGCGAATAGGCATAGAGCGTCTTGAAATCGGCTTCCTTCGACGGATAGCCATAATCGTCGACCCAATAGCGCCCTGCGGTGAAGCGATCGAAGCGCAGCATGTCCATCACGCCGACGGCCGGCAGCGCCGCCGCGAACAGATCGGGCCGCTGGTTGGTCACCGCCCCGACCAGCAGACCGCCGTTCGAGCCACCCTGGATGACGAGCTGATCCGCGCCGGTGATATGCTGTGCCTTCAGATACTCGCCCGCCGCGATGAAATCGTCGAACACGTTCTGCTTGTTGGCGAGCCGGCCGCCGTCATGCCACGGCTTGCCATATTCGCCGCCGCCGCGGATGTTGGCGACCGCGAACACCCCACCCTGCTCGAGCCACGCGATCCGCGTCGCCGAAAACGCCGGCGTCACCGAGATGTTGAAGCCGCCATACGCATAGAGCAGCGTCGGCGCGGGGCCCGTCACGTCCTTGCGTTTGACGATGAACATCGGGACCTTGGTGCCGTCCTTCGACGCATAGAAACGCTGCTCGACCGCATAGCGCGACGGATCGAACGCGACCTTGGGCGCCGCCCACGGCGTCGCCTTGCCCGTGCTGACATCGTAGCGATAGATCGTCGTCGGCGTGGCAAAGCTGGTGAAGGCGTAGAAGGTCTCGGGATCGTCGGGGTCGCCGCCAAAGCCGCCGACATCGCCGATCCCGGGGAGCGGCACGACGCCATCGGGCTTGCCGTCGAGCGTGTAGCGACGGACCTCGCTCTTCACGTCGGCGAGGTAGGACAGCAGCAGCTTGCCGCCGACGATCGACGCGCCGTCGAGCACGTCCTTGCCCTGTGGCACCACCTCATGCTCGGGCACTTCGGCCGAGCGCGCGTAGAGGTTGGTCGCGACGATCCGCAGTCGCGGCGCATCCTTGTTGGTCAGCCAGTAGAAATTGCCGCCGACATTGCCCGCGAAGCTCCACTGGTTCTGCAGCCCCTTGAAGATCGTGCGCGGCGCGAGCTTGGGCGCGGTGAGATCGATCACGGTGATCTCGTAGCGATTGTCGGTGCCCTCATGCGTCGTGATGACGAGCCATTTGCCGTCGTCGGTCACGATCGCGCCATGGCCCATCTTGGGCCGATCGGGGGTTGCGTAGATCAGCGAGTCGGCGCTTTGCGGCGTGCCGAGCTTATGGAAATAGACCTGCTGGTTCTCGTTGAGCGCCTGGAACTTGGCGCCCTGGGCGGGTGCGGCGAAGCGCGAATAATAGAAGCCCGATCCATCCTTCGCCCATAACAGGCTCGAGAACTTCACCCAGTCGATCTGGTCGCTGATGCCGCCGCTCGCGACGTCGAGCACCTTTACGGTACGCCAGTCGGTGCCGCCGTCCTGCACCGCGTAGAGCAGCTTGTGGCCGTCTTCCGACGGGGTCCATTCGGCGAGCGCCGTCGCGCCGTCCTTCGACCAGCCGTTGGGATCGACCAGCACCCGGCCCGCCCCATCGACGCTGTCGCGTACATAGAGCACCGCCTGATTCTGCAGCCCGGCATTGCGCGTATAGAAATAGCGACCGCCCTTCTTCACCGGCACGCCGAACCGCTCGTAATCGAGCAGCTGCTTCAACCGTGCGGCAAAGACGTCGCGACCCGGCAGCGTCGCCAGATAGGCGTTGGTGACGGCATTCTCGTCGGCGACCCACTTCGCCACCTCGGCATCGGTGCGGACGTCGTTCTCGAGCCAGCGATACGGATCGGCGACCTTGACGCCGAACTGTTCGTCGACCTGTGGTACACGGCGGGTCTCGGGATATTGCATGGTCTGGGCCTGTAGTTGCACGGGGGCCGCGAGAACGAGAGCGATCAGCGGCAGGGTCAAGCGCATGTAGGGCTCCGAAACGGAAAAAGGAGCCGCACTCTACCGAGCGCGACTCCTTTCTCAACCTGCAAAGCAACTAAGGCTTATGCGGCCTCGTCATACTCGCCGTCGACGATCACCGGGCCCGAATCCTGGCCCTTGGCGCTTACGTCGCGGTCGACGAATTCGATGACCGCCATCGGCGACGCGTCCGACATACGGATGCCGGCCTTGATCACGCGGGTGTAACCGCCGTTGCGATCGGCATAGCGCGTCGCCAGAACGTCGAACAGCTTGATCAGCTGCGCGTCGTCGAGCAGCCGTGCGTGCGCCAGGCGGCGGTTGCTGAGACCACCCTTCTTGCCGAGCGTGATCAGCTTCTCGATGTACGGGCGCAGTTCCTTCGCCTTGGCGACGGTGGTGGTGATCTGCTCGTGCTTGATAAGGGCAGCGGACATGTTGCGGAACAACGCAATGCGATGTGCCGAGGTACGCTGCAGTTTACGACCGCCTACGCGATGACGCATGGTGATTTCCTTCGTTCGTTAGGGGGCCGTGTGAGGTACCCCAGACCAGGTGACCGTTATGGCCGCCACCTATCGCCGTCTTGCTGACCGTAGCCCTCTCCCATTCTTCATGGGAGAGGGTTGGGTGAGGGTCTTCTTCTACTCGCGCCCGCCGCGGCGAAACCGCGTCGTCGGACGTCGCAAGCGACGCCGGCCGGGCTTACGCCGTCTCAGAATTAGCGTGCGCTAATCCTGTGCGGCTCAGCCCATGATTTCCTGCTCGAGCTTCTTCGCCATCTCTTCGATGTTCTCAGGCGGCCAACCCGGGATTTCCATCCCGAGGCGGAGCCCCATCGAAGACAGCACTTCCTTGATCTCGTTGAGCGACTTGCGGCCGAAGTTCGGCGTGCGCAGCATCTCGGCTTCAGTCTTCTGGACCAGATCGCCGATATAGATGATGTTGTCGTTCTTGAGGCAGTTGGCGCTGCGCACCGAAAGCTCGAGCTCGTCGACCTTCTTGAGCAAATAGCGGTTGATCTGCTGCGTGTCGCCCGACACTTCGCCAGCCGCAGCCGCCGGAGCAGCGTGACCGATCGGAGCCGAACGCGTCACCGACGAATCGTCGAAGTGGACGAACAGCGCGAGCTGGTCCTGCAGGATGCGTCCTGCGTAACCAACGGCGTCCTCAGGCGTGATCGTGCCGTCGGTCTCGATCGTCAGCGTGAGCTTGTCGTAATCGAGCTCCTGCCCGACGCGGGTGTTCTCGACCTTGTAGCTCACCTGCTTGACCGGCGAATACAGCGCGTCGACCGGGATCAGGCCGATCGGCGCATCGGCCGGACGGTTGGCGACGGCAGCGACATAGCCCTTGCCGACGTCAGCGGTGAATTCCATGTTGAGCGTCGCGCCCTCGTCGAGGTGGCACAGCACCAGCTTGGGGTTCATCACTTCGATGTCGCCCGTCACCGCGATGTCGCCAGCCGTGACCGCACCTGGACCCGTTGCCGAGAGCTGGAGGCGCTTGGGCCCTTCGCCTTGCATGCGCAAAGCGATCTGCTTCACGTTGAGCACGATATCGGTCACGTCTTCGCGAACGCCGGCAAGCGACGAGAATTCGTGCAGCACGTTCTCGATCTTGATCGAGGTGACCGCTGCCCCCTGCAGCGACGACAGCAGAACGCGACGCAGCGCGTTGCCGAGCGTCAGGCCGAAACCACGCTCCAGCGGCTCGGCGACGAAGGTTGCCTTGCGCTTGCCATCACCGGACTTCTTCTCGAGGCCGGACGGCTTCTTCAGTTCCTGCCAGTTCTTTGCATTGACGGACATAGGCTATCCCTTGGTTTTGGGTCGGCACTGCGCAATGCCGACCAATTACGAATCCCGGGCGTGCAGCGCGATCAACCGCGCACGCCCGAGAGAAATCAGACGCGACGACGCTTCGAAGGACGCACGCCGTTGTGCGGGATCGAAGTCACGTCGCGGATCGAAGTGATCTGGAAACCGACCGCCTGCAGCGCGCGAAGCGCCGACTCACGGCCCGAACCCGGGCCCTTCACTTCGACTTCGAGCGTACGGACGCCGTGCTCGGCAGCCTTCTTGCCGGCGTCTTCGGCAGCGACCTGCGCTGCGTACGGAGTCGACTTGCGCGAGCCCTTGAAGCCCATTGCGCCGGCCGACGACCACGAGATCGCGTTGCCCTGGGCATCGGTGATCGTGATCATGGTGTTGTTGAAGCTTGCGTTCACATGGGCGACGCCCGAGGTGATGTTCTTGCGCTCGCGCCGCTTAATGCGCTGTGGTTCACGTGCCATTTTGAAATCCTAAATCCTGAACGAGGAGCGAGCCGCGGTCACCCGCGGCTCAAGCTCACTTCTTCTTACCGGCGATCGGCTTAGCCTTGCCCTTGCGGGTGCGCGCATTGGTATGCGTGCGCTGGCCACGAACCGGCAGGCCCTTGCGATGGCGCAGGCCGCGATAGCAGGCGAGATCCATCAGGCGCTTGATGTTCATCGCAACCTGGCGACGCAGATCGCCTTCGACGGTGTAGTCAGCGTCGATCGCCTCACGGATGTGGAGCACTTCCTGATCGGTCAGGTCCTGCACACGCGCCGTCATCGGGATGTTCAGCTTGGTGACGATTTCCTTGGCCTTGGTGTTGCCAATGCCATGAATGTAGGTGAGCGCAATAACGACGCGCTTGTTGGTCGGGATGTTGACCCCGGCGATACGTGCCATGAACTTTTTCTCCTGCTCCACGGGGCTGCATGGCTGCAGACCCCATCTCGACGCGTTGAATACCGTAACGCACGACACCGGCGCACGCAAACAGCGCCGCCGGAGACCGGTGTTTCGGAATAGAGGCTCGGTAAGCCCCGACTCGGGTGCTGTCAAGCGAGCGCTGTAGTGTCGACGAGCAGATCGGGGATGGTCGCAAACGGCACGGGAGCGCCCCATGCAAACTCGTCGCGCTGCGCGTAGGTTTCGTTTTCCGGGCCCGCCATTCGGATAATCTTTCGAGCGACGACATCGACGACCCAATATTCGGGTACACCCGTCCGCGCATACAGGCGGGCCTTTCGTCCGAGGTCGAACTGCAGCGAACTGCTCGACACTTCGACCGCAAGCCGGACCGAGTCGCGCGAGACGAAGCGATCGTCTTCGACCGTTGCTACGACGACATCAGGCTCGGGCAGGCTGTGATCGTCGAGGTGGGTCGATACCGGAGCGTACGCTGTCAGATTCGTATCGAGGGCGCGAACCGCCTCATCGACTGCGACCAGAATGCGGAGCTGCGCTTTGGCGTGCGGGCGATGAACCGCGTTCATGACGAAGATCTCACCATCGATGAGCTGCACGCGTCCGACATTTTCGAAAGCCCCCGCTTCGTCCAAGATCAGAAATTCATCGACGGTGATCAGATGACGAACAGGATCGCCATCCTCCACGGAAGCATCGGCGGCTCGAATGGCTTGCTCGGCACCCATGGCCGTTCTTACCAAAAACCGCCCGTTATCACAACGTCACCGGCACGACGATTGCTGCGACCAGACCCGGCGCATTGTCGCCGAGCGCGATCCGCCCGTCGTGCAACCGCGCGACCGCCTCGACCAGCGCCATCCCCAACCCCGCCCCCGGCAAACTGCGCGCACTGTCGAGTCGACCGAACCGACGCAGCGCTTGCGCGCGGTCTGCCTCGGCGATGCCGGGTCCGCGATCCTCGACCTGGAAGCGCGCCTCGCCCCCCGCGATCGCCAGCCGCAAGGTGATCGCCCCGCCCGCTCCGGCGTGGCGCAGCGCATTGTCGATCAGATTGGCGAGCGCTTGCGTCATCAATTCGCGGTGCAGCACGATGCGTGGCGCGCCGGATTCGATCACCGCCTCGAAGCGCATCCCTGCATCCTCGACGACTGGCGCGTACAATTCGGCGATTTCTTCCATCAACGCGGCGGGATCGATCGGCGCGAGCCGGTCGCGCGGCACCGATTCGGCCCGCGTAATCTCGATCATCGTCGACAGCATCCGCATCACGAGGTCGGTCTCGATCAACAGCCCGCCCATCGCCGCCTCGCGCTGCGCCGGGTCGGCCTGCAACACCGCCGCCTCGGCCTTTGCGCGCAGCCGCGCGAGCGGCGAGCGGAGATCGTGCGCGAGCCCGTCGGTGACGATCCGCAATTCGGTCATCAGCCGTTCGGTCTTGTCGAGCATCGCGTTGAGCCGCAGCGCGAGCCGGTCGAACGCGTCCCCGCCACTCGCCGCATTGGGAACGCGGCGCGACAGATCGCCCTCGGCGACGCCCTCGATCACGTCGGTGACGCGGTTGAGCCGCTGCCCGACATAGCGCGTGACGACGAGACCGCCCCCGACGCCCAGCGCGAGCGACAGCAGCGTCGCGGCGGCCAGCGCGCGTTCGATGCCGCGCTGTTCGGCCTCCCAATCGTCGAGCAGATGCCCGCTGACCAGCCGATTGGGCCCGATCTGGCGCACGGCGTAACCGGCCTCGCGTTCGGACCACGGCATCGAATCGCCGACTTGCCCAATATGGAAACCGATCGAAGGTGCCCGCCCGACATGCCCGATCGCGGGGCCGACCTGCGCCAGCCGACGACCGTCGGCGGCGACCACCATCACGATCCTGGTCGGATCGCTCGGCGCCTGCGCATCCTCGATCGCGCGCACGAGCGCCGGCAGGCCGCCCGTGCGATAGACCGCGACCAGCGCATCCGATTCCTCGATCGTATCGCGCCGCACCGCGTCGATCGCGTCGTCATGGACGAGCTTCCACACGAACCCGACGAGCACGAGGTTCGAGATCAGCGCCAGCCCGATCGCGAGCAGCGCGATCCGCGCGGTGACCGAAAGCCGGATCAAGGCTCGGTCGACAACCGATACCCCGCGCCGCGCACGGTATGCAGGATCGGCGCGCTAAAGCCTTCCTCGAGCTTGCGCCGCAACCGCCCGATATGGACGTCGACGACGTTCGATCCCGGGTCGAAATGATAGTTCCAGATCTTCTCGAGCATCATCGTGCGCGTCACCACCTGCCCGGCGTGGCGCGCGAGATATTCGAGCAAGTTGAACTCGCGCGCGCCAAGCGCAATCGTTCGCCCCTGCCGGACGACGCTGCGCGCGAGCAAGTCGATCTCGAGGTCCCCAACCGACAGCTTGGTCGGCTGCCCCTCGGCGCCGCCGCGGTCGACACGCCGGAAGATCGCGTCGATCCGCGCGGTCAGCTCGGCGAACGAGAAGGGTTTGACGAGATAATCGTCGGCGCCGGCGTTCAGCCCATCGATACGGTCATCGACGGTGCCGAGCGCAGAGAGGATCAAGGCGGGGGTCGCGACGCCTGCGGCGCGGATCGCGCCGAGCATCGCCAGCCCGTTGAGGCCGGGCAGCATGCGATCCGCCACGATCAGGTCGAAAATGCCTTCGCTCGCCAAGAACAGCCCGTCGCGACCATCGCCGCAGGTCTGCACGACATAGCCCGCCTCCCCCAACCCCTTGGCGAGATAGGCGGCGGTCGAGGCATCGTCTTCGACGATCAGGATTTTACGCGACATAGGTGGCATTCCGGGCGGTTTCCTCGTGCCTAGAATGAAATGAGGCTGGCGGAAAGCAAGCCTTCCGCCAGCCAACGACACTCCCGGGAGTGCGAGTGCCGATCTCGTCAAATCTTCCCGCCGCATGCACTCGGCGATGCACACCGTATGGCGCCGCGCGGCTGCCACGGCGGTGACGGCGAGGTGACGAAATCGTCATTTGGAATGAATCGGGGACCGAAGCGGTCGCCGCGGTCAGGCGGCGTCGAGGATCGCTTCGATCGCGTGCGTCACGGCACCGATTTCGCCCATGCCGTCGACGCGCGCGAGCAGGCCGCGTGCTTGGTAGATCGGGATGATCGGCTCGGTCTTGGCGCGATATTCGGCCATGCGCGTGCGAACGGTGTCTTCATTGTCGTCGGGACGACGCTTGAAGTCGTGGCTGCCGCAGACGTCGCAAGTCTCGGCGACCTTGGGCTGCTTGAAATGGTCGTGATAACCCGCACCGCACACCGCGCAGGTGTACCGGCCGACGATCCGCGCGACCAGCTTGTCCTCGTTGACCTCGAGCTCGATCACCTTGTCGAGCGAGCGGCCGCGGCCTTCGAGGATCGTATCGAGCTGTTCGGCCTGCGCCGCGGTCCGCGGATAGCCGTCGAAGATCACGCCCTGCGCGGGATCGAGCGACGCAAGCTTCTCATCGATGATACCCGAGACGATCGCGTCGGAGACGAGCTCGCCCGCTTCCATCACGGCCTTTGCCTGCAAGCCCACCGGGCTGCCCGACTTGACCGCCGCACGCAGCATGTCACCGGTCGAGAGCTGGATCATCCCGCGCGTCGCCTCGAGATGGCTCGCCTGGGTGCCCTTGCCCGCGCCCGGAGGCCCCAACAGAATGATATCCACGCTACAATCCCCTCTTCGACCCGCTCTTCGGCGGCGTCGCGCTCAGCGCAGACGCCCGCCCTTCAGCTTCGCCTTCTTGATCAGATCGCCATATTGATGCGCAAGCAAATGGCTCTGGATCTGCGTCACCGTATCCATCGTTACGTTGACCACGATCAGGAGGCTAGTGCCACCCAGGTAGAACGGGATCGCCAGCGCCGACACGAGATATTCGGGCAACAGGCAGATGATCGCGAGATAGCCGGCCCCGATCACGGTGATCCGCGTCAGCACATAGTCGAAATAATTCTCGGTGTTCTTGCCGGGACGGATACCGGGGATGAACCCGCCATGCCGCTTGAGATTGTCGGCGGTCTCTTCCGGATTGAACACCACGGCGGTGTAGAAGAACGAGAAGAACACGATGCCGGCGCCGTAGAGCAGCATGTAGACCAGGCTGCCGTGCTGGAGATACTGGTTGAGCGTGATGACCAGGTCACCGTACCAGGTTTCCTTGGCGCCGGCGGTCTGCTTGCCCGCGAGCTGCATCACCGTCAGCGGCATCAGCAGCAGCGACGAGGCGAAGATCGGCGGGATCACGCCCGCGGTGTTGATCTTGAGCGGCAGATGGCTGCGGTCCGACTGCATCCCGCGCTGCGTCTGGCGCTTGGGATACTGGATCAGGATGCGGCGCTGTGCGCGCTCCATGAAGCAGATGAACAGGATCAGGCCCGCAACCGCGACTGCGATCGCGATGATCGTGAAGCCGTTGAGGTTACCGGCGCGGCCGCCCTGGGCGAGATTGTAGAGCGTCGTCGGCAGGTTGGCGACGATGCCCGCCATGATGATCAGCGACATCCCGTTGCCGATCCCGCGCGCGGTAATCTGCTCGCCGATCCACATCAGGAACATCGTGCCGCCGACGAGGCTGACGATCGAGCCGACGATGAACATCGGGCCCGGATCGACCACCACGCCCTGGCTCTGGAAGCCGAGCGTAAGGAAATACCCCTGGATGATCGTCAGCGCGACGGTGCCGTAGCGGGTGTACTGGTTGAGCTTCTTGCGCCCGCTCTCGCCTTCCTTCTTGATCGCGGCAAGCGTCGGCGACAGCGAGGTCGCGAGCTGCACCACGATCGAAGCGGTGATGTAGGGGGTGACGCCCAAAGCGATCAGGCTGGCGCGCTTGAGCGAGCCGCCCGAGAAGGCGTTGAAGAAATCGAGCACGCCGCCGCTGGTGCGATTCGCGAGCTCGGTCAACGCGGTCGGGTCGATCCCCGGCAGCGGCACGTAGCTTAGCAGGCGGAACACGATCAGCGCGCCGATGGTGAACCACAGCCGCTTCTTGAGGTCGGTCGCCTGTGCGAATTTCGACAGGCTGATGCTGGAAGCCATCTGGTCGGCTGCGGATGCCATGCTGCGTATCGTCCCGGTAACTCAGGTGTCAGGAAACAAAAAACGGCGGAAAGCGTTACCGCCCCCCGCCGCTCATATAGGGGCCCGTACGGGCTTGTCTAACCTTGCGGTTATATTTCCCGTTGCCGGCGGCCCTCCCCGCCCGTCACCCCCGCGAAAGCTGGGGCCCCGCCTCTTCTTCTAACGTCGCCAGAAGGAGAAGCGGGATTCCCGCTTTCGCGGGAATGACGGAGGTCGGTGTCAGCCTGGGAAATTCAGGCCCGAAACGTTCAGGCCTTGAACGATTCCTTGTGCGCCTTGCGCTCGCGATACTTGACGCCCTTCTTGGCGGCAGCCTTTTCAGCTGCGGGCACGACGTGGATCACGTCGACCTTGCCGCCGAGCTTCTCGACCGCTTCGATCGCGCCCTTCGACGCGCCGGCAACGGTGAAGCTGAGCACAGCCGTCATCTCGCCCTTGGCGAGCAGACGGACGCCGTCCTTGCCGCCACGCGCCAGGCCAACGGCCTTGAGCGCGTCATGGTCGAGCGTCGCGCCGGCTTCGATCTTGCCTGCGTCGACCGCAGCCTGGATCGCACCGAGGTTCACCTCGGCATAGTCCTTGGCGAAGATGTTGTTGAAGCCGCGCTTCGGCAGACGCATGTGGAGAGGCATCTGGCCGCCCTCGAAGCCTGCGATCGAGACGCCTTCACGGCTCTTCTGGCCCTTCTGGCCACGACCGGCAGTCTTGCCCTTGCCCGAACCGATACCACGGCCGACACGCATCTTGGATTTACGCGCGCCCTGATTGTCGCGGATTTCATTGAGTTTCATGAGTGCACTCGCTTTCGCTTTTGTCGCGCTGATAAAATGGAGAAGGGGGCCGTTAGCCCCCTGCCCCGCGTTTGTCTATATCCGACTGTCCCCAGTATCCTCTCCCGCATGCGGGAGAGGCAACGGAGACTTGGTCCACCTACTTCAGGCGGGCCTAGTCGTAGTCGGTGAGGGCCTTCTTTTTCTGCCCGCTCGGAACAGAAGAAGTAGGAGACCCTCACCCAACCCTCTCCCGCGAAGGCGGGAGAGGGCTAGTTCAGATCGAGGCTTACGCCTCGATCTTCACCATGTGCGCGACCTTGCGGATCATGCCCCGGACTTCGGGGGTATCCTCGAGCTCACGCGTCTTGTGCATCTTGTTGAGGCCGAGGCCGATCAGCGTTGCGCGCTGGTCGGCTTCGCGGCGGATCGGCGAACCGGTCTGCGTGATCTTGATGGTTGCCATGTCGCTTACTCCACAACCGCGGCCGCATCGGCCTCGGCAGTCTCGGATCCACCACGGCCCAGCAGGTCGGCAATCTTCTTGCCGCGACGCTGTGCAACCGACTTCGGCGAAACCTGCGAGGTCAGCGCCTCGAAGGTTGCCCGGATCATGTTGTAGGGGTTCGACGTGCCGACCGACTTGGTCACGACGTCGGCGACGCCGAGCGATTCGAACACGGCGCGCATCGGACCACCAGCGATGATGCCAGTACCGGCAGGTGCCGAGCGCAGCGTCACGAGACCGGCACCGAAGTGACCGTTGCCGTCATGATGCAGCGTGCGGCCTTCCTTGAGCGGAACGCGGACCATTGCCTTCTTGGCAGCAGCCGTCGCCTTCGAGATGGCTTCCGGCACTTCGCGCGCCTTGCCATGACCGAAGCCGACCCGGCCCTTGCCGTCGCCGACGACGACGAGTGCTGCAAAGCCGAAGCGCTTGCCGCCCTTGACCGTCTTCGAGACGCGGTTGATGTGAACAAGCTTCTCGATCAGCTCTTCGCCGCCATCGTCGGCGCCAGGGCCGCCACGACCGCGATTGTCGCGACCGCCACGGTTGTCACGGCCGCCACGGTTCGCACCGCCGCCAGGACCACGACCGCCGCCAGGGCCGCCACGGTTGCCACCAGGACCACCGCGACCACGGGGCGCTTCCTGCTGCGGAACCGGTGCGCCGTCGGGCGACGCTGCGATTTCGTTTGGAATGTTGTCGTCAGCCATAATTAGAACTCCAATCCGGCTTCACGCGCGGCAGTCGCCAGCGCCTTGACCCGGCCGTGGAACAGGAAGCCACCGCGGTCGAACACGACCTGCGTCACGCCAGCAGCCTTGCAGGCTTCGGCGATGCGCGTGCCGACACCGGTCGCTGCGTCGAGGTTGGCGCCGGACGTGTCGCGCACGTCCTTTTCCAGCGTCGAAGCGGCAGCGATCGTCACGCCCTTGGCGTCGTCGATGATCTGCGCATAGATGTGGCGGCCCGAGCGGTGGATCGACAGCCGCGGACGGCCCGAACCCCGTGCACGAAGCGCGGTGCGGTTGCGGCGGCGCCGCTTCTCGAAGAGAGACATACCCTTGGTCGACATTACTTCTTCTTCCCTTCCTTGCGGAAGATGAACTCGCCGTCGTACTTGATGCCCTTGCCCTTGTAAGGCTCGGGCTTGCGCCAACGACGGATTTCAGCTGCCAGCTGGCCGACCTTCTGCTTGTCCGAACCCGAGATCTCGATCGTCGTGTTGTCGGGGGTCTTGACTTCGATCCCCTCCGGCACGTCGATGTTGACGTCGTGGCTGTAGCCGAGCTTGAGGTTCAGGTTCTTGCCCTGCGCCGCAGCACGATAGCCAACGCCGTTGATCAGCAGCTTCTTGGTGAAGCCGTCCGACACGCCGGTGATCAGGTTCTGCACGAGGGTACGCTGCATGCCCCAGAACGCGCGAGCGCGCTTGGTCTCGTTTGCGGGGTTGACCGAAACGCCACCCTCTTCGAGCACATAGCTGATCTCTTCGCGCAGCGGCATCGCGAGGGTGCCCTTCGGCCCCTTCACGGTGAGCTGCTGGCCTTCGATCGTCGCGGTCACGCCGCTGGGGATCGCGACCGGCTTTTTACCGATGCGGCTCATATCAGAACACCTCCGCGAGGACTTCGCCGCCGACATTCTGTTCGCGCGCTTCGGCGTCGGACAGAACGCCGCGAGGCGTCGAGACGATGGTGATGCCGAGGCCATTCATGACGCGCGGCAGTTCGGTCGAAGCCGAATAGACGCGACGGCCAGGCTTCGAAACGCGGGCAACGTGCTTGATCGCAGGCTGGCCCTCGAAATACTTCAGCTCGATGCGGATGCCGGCCGCAGGGCCCATCTGCTCTTCGCTATAGCCACGGATGTAGCCTTCGCGCTGGAGAACGTCGAGAACGCGGGCCCGCAGCTTGGAGCCCGGCGTCAGGACGGAGTCCTTGCGCGCGCGCTGGCCGTTGCGGATGCGGGTGAGCATATCACCCAGGGGATCGGTCAATGCCATCTGTTGATCCTTACCAGCTCGACTTCGTAACGCCCGGGATCAGGCCCTTGTTGGCCAGATCGCGCAGCTGAATACGGCAGAGGCGGAACTTGCGATAATAAGCGCGCGGACGACCCGTCAGCTCGCAGCGGTTGCGGATGCGCGTCGGGTTCCCGTTGCGGGGAATCTCGGCCATCTTCAGACGGGCTTCGATCCGCTCGCCGTCGCTGAGCGAATTGTCGCCAGCGATTGCCTTGAGCGCCGCGTACTTCGGGGCGTACTTCTTGACGAGCATCTTGCGACGCTCGTTCTTGTTGACAGAACTTACCTTCGCCATCTTATGCCGCCTTCTTTTCGGTCGCGTCTTCAGTGACTTCCGGCGGGAACGGGAAGCCGAACAGGCGGAGCAGCTCGCGCGCTTCGTCGTCGGTCCGTGCCGTGGTCGTGACGATCACGTCCATGCCGCGAATCTTGTCGATCCGGTCGTAGCTGATTTCCGGGAACACCAGCTGCTCCTTCAGGCCGCAGGCATAGTTGCCGCGTCCGTCGAACGACTTGGGGTTGAGCCCGCGGAAATCGCGAACGCGCGGAAGCGCGATCGTGATGAAACGGTCGAGGAACTCGTACATGCGCTCACGACGAAGGGTAACCTTCACGCCGATCGGCATGCCTTCGCGCAGCTTGAACTGTGCGATCGACTTCTTGGCCTTGGTGACGACGGGCTTCTGGCCGGCGATCAGCTCCATTTCCTGGGCTGCCTGGTCGACCTTCTTCTTGTCCTGCGTCGCTTCGCCAACGCCCATGTTCAGGACGATCTTGTCGATGCGCGGAACTTCCATCGCGTTCTTGTAGCCGAACTTCTCGGTCATCGCAGCGACGATCTTGTCGTCGTACATGCCCTTCATCCGGGGCTTGGTTGCAGCATCAGCCACTGATCTTCTCCCCGGTCTTGACCGCAACGCGGACCTTCTTGCCGTCCTGGGTCTCGAAGCGAACGCGCGTCGGCTTGCCGTCGGCGGTCACATGCGCAACCTTGGAAATGTGCATCGGTGCTTCCGAACGCTTCAGGCCACCCTCGGGGTCGCCCTGGCTCGGCTTGGTGTGGCGCACAGCGACGTTGACGCCGGCGACAACGACCTTGCCGTCCTTCGGCATGGCCATCGTGACTTCGCCGGTCTTGCCCTTGTCACGGCCCGACAGGACGATGACGCGATCGCCCTTCTTGATCTTAGCGGCGGCCATTTTACAGCACCTCCGGTGCGAGCGAGATGATCTTCATGTGCTTCTTGCCGCGGAGCTCGCGCACCACTGGGCCAAAGATACGCGTGCCGATTGGCTCTTCGTTCTTGTTGACCAGCACGGCTGCGTTCGAATCGAAGCGGATCACGGTGCCATCGGCCCGGCGAATGTCCTTCGCCGTACGCACGATGACGGCACGGTGCACGTCGCCCTTCTTCACGCGGCCACGGGGGGCAGCTTCCTTGACGCTGACGACGATGATGTCGCCCACGCCTGCAACACGACGCTTGGAACCCCCAAGCACCTTGATGCACATAACCCGCTTCGCGCCGCTGTTGTCAGCGACCTCGAGATTGGATTGCATCTGGATCATTGGATCCGCTTCCTTCTCATTCCAGGCACCGATTCCGACCGGTGCCGCCTAAACTCAGTCGTCACCCCAATACCGGGGTAGCACGACCATTGCCTGACCCTTTCCATGCGGCCCCGGCTCTCACCGGGGGACCGCGACGGAGGTGTCAGGCGTCGACGTCGACCCGCTCAGGCGTCGCGTGGGTGTTAACCCGATCGATCACCTTCCAGGTCTTCAGCTTGGAGATCGGTGCGGTCTCTTCGATCCGCACGGTTTCGCCCTGCTTGAACTCATTGCCCTCATCGTGAGCATGATACTTCTTCGTACGACGGATAATCTTGCCGTAGAGCGCGTGCTTGACCTTGCGCTCCACGTTCACGACCACCGTCTTGTCGCCCTTGTCGGAGACGATCAGCCCCGTCAGCACGCGCTTTGGCATGTCTAAATCCTTACTTTGCCGCAGCGTCGCGCGAACGCGTCGACTGCAGGGTCTTGATGCGAGCGATGTCGCGACGGACTTCCTTCACCCGGCTCGACTTTTCGAGCTGGTTGGTCGCCGCCTGGAAGCGGAGGTTGAACGCCTCACGCTTCAGGTTGCCGAGCTCTTCGCCCAGCTGGTCTTCGGTCTTGGCGACCAGGTCGGAACGACGCGTGTCGAGCTTTGCCATCTTATGCAACTCCCAGATGCGAGGTGTCGCCGAGACGGGCAACGACCTTCACCTTGATCGGCAGCTTCATCGCTGCGCGGCTGAACGCCATAGCGGCGATGTCACCCGGAACGCCATCGAGTTCGAACAGGATGCGGCCCGGCTTTACGCGAGCTGCCCAATATTCCGGCGAACCCTTGCCCTTACCCATGCGGACTTCGGCAGGCTTGCCCGAGACGGGAAGATCCGGGAAAACGCGAATCCACAAACGCCCCTGGCGCTTGATGTGACGCGTGATCGCGCGGCGAGCCGCCTCGATCTGGCGTGCAGTGATCCGGTCCGGCTCCATCGCCTTCAGCCCGTACGAGCCGAAGTTGAGGGTCGTGCCGGACTTGGCGTCGCCATGGATGCGGCCCTTGAAGGCCTTGCGAAACTTGGTCTTTTTCGGTTGCAGCATGATCTATTCCTTAGCGGCGCGGATCAGGCCGGACGCCGGAAGTCTGTGCTTCCATCATCAGCCGGTCGGTCGCCATCGGGTCATGACCCAGGATTTCGCCCTTGAAGATCCAGACCTTCACGCCGCACACGCCGTAGGCGGTGTGTGCAGTCGCTTCGGCATAATCGACGTTGGCGCGCAGCGTGTGGAGCGGAACGCGACCTTCGCGATACCATTCCGAACGCGCGATTTCAGCACCGCCGAGACGGCCGCCGCAGTTGATCCGGATGCCCTCGGCGCCGAGACGCATCGCCGACTGGACCGCACGCTTCATGGCGCGGCGGAAAGCGATACGACGCTCGAGCTGATCGGCAATGCCCTGTGCGACGAGCTTCGAATCGACTTCCGGCTTGCGGATTTCGACGATGTTGAGGCTCACGTCGGACGTGGTCATCTTGCCGAGCAGGCGGCGCAGCTTTTCAATGTCTGCGCCCTTCTTGCCGATGATCACGCCGGGGCGTGCTGCGAAGATCGAGACGCGGCACAGCTTGGCCGGACGGTCGATCACCACCTTGGAGATCGCTGCCTGCGGCAGCGTCTTCATGATGAACGCACGCATCTTGAGATCTTCGAGCAGAAGACGACCGTAATCGGCGCCCTCGGCATACCAGCGGCTGTCCCAGGTGCGGTTGATCTGCAGGCGCAGACCGATGGGGTTCGATTTCTGACCCATTACGCTTCTTCTTCTTCCATTTCGCGAACGACGATGCGCAGGCGGCTGAAGGGCTTGAGGATGCGGGTCGACTTGCCGCGGCCGCGCGTGGCGAACCGCTTCATGACGATCGACTTGCCGACCGAGGCTTCCGAGACGACGAGCGAGTCGACGTCGAGGTTATGGTTGTTCTCGGCGTTGGCGATGGCCGAGGCCAGCACCTTGCGCGCTTCGATTGCCATGCCCTTGGTCGAGAATTGCAGGATGTTCATCGCTTGGCCGACCGGCTTGTTGCGGATGAGCGCTGCAACGAGACCCAGCTTCTGCGCCGAACCACGGATCTGCGTGCCGACCGAGAGGGCTTCCTTCTCGCCGACCTTGCGGGGGGATTTCGCCTTAGACATTAGCGCTTGCCCTTCTTGTCCGCGGCGTGGCCGGGGAAGTAACGGGTGGGCGCGAACTCGCCGAGCTTCATGCCCACCATGTCCTCATTGACCGAGACCGGCACGAACTTGCGGCCGTTATAGACGCTGAACGTGAGGCCCACGAACTGCGGCAGGATCGTCGAGCGACGCGACCAGGTCTTGATCGCACCGCGCGCATTGGTTTCCTGCGCGGTTTCTGCCTTCTTGAGCAGGTGGAGGTCCACGAAGGGACCCTTCCAGACTGAGCGAGCCATCTTAGCCCTTCCTCTTCGTCGAATGACGCGAACGGATGATCATCTTATCCGTCGACTTATTGTGACGGGTGCGCGCACCCTTGGTCGGCTTGCCCCATGGCGTAACCGGATGACGGCCACCCGAGGTACGGCCTTCACCACCGCCGTGCGGATGGTCGACCGGGTTCTTGGCGACACCACGCGTCAGCGGGCGGATGCCCAACCAGCGGCTGCGGCCTGCCTTGGCGAGGTTGGTGTTGCCGTTGTCGGGGTTCGACACGGCGCCGACCGTGGCCATGCAGTTCGCATGGAGGTAGCGCTGCTCGCCCGAGTTGAGGCGGACCATGACCATGCCCTTGTCGCGACCGACGACCTGCACATAGGTGCCGGCCGAACGTGCGATCTGACCGCCCTTGCCCGGCTTCATCTCGACGTTGTGGACGATCGTGCCGACCGGCATCTGGCCCAGCTCCATCGCGTTGCCCGGCTTCACGTCGGTCTTCTTGTCCGCGATGACCTTGTCACCGACGGCCAAGCGCTGCGGCGCGATGATGTAGGCAACGTTTTCCTTGCCATCGGCGGTCTGACCATAGTTGATCAGCGCGATGAACGCGGTGCGGTTGGGATCGTATTCGATCCGCTCGACCACGCCATCGACGCCCCAGTTACGGCGCTTGAAGTCGATGATGCGGTAGCGCTGCTTGTGACCGCCGGCGATGCCGCGCGACGTGATGTGGCCCTTGTTGTTACGGCCACCGGTCTTGCGCTTGCCTTCGGTCAGCGCCTTGACGGGGCCGCCCTTGTGCAGTGCCGAACGGTCGACGAGGATGAGCCCGCGGCGTGCCGGGCTCGTCGGGTTATAATGCTTCAGTGCCATCGGATCAGATCCCCGTCGTCACGTCGATGGACTGGCCGTCCTTCAACGTCACGATCGCCTTCTTGATGTCGGAGCGGGTGTAGGGCGCGCCCTTCCACTTCTTGGTCTTGCCCTTCTGGACGATCGTGTTGACCCCCAGAACGGTCACGTCGAACAGCGCTTCCACTGCAGCCTTGATCTGCGGCTTGGTCGCGTCGTTGGTGACCTTGAACACGACGGCGTTATGCTCGGAGAGCAAGGTCGCCTTCTCGGTGATGTGCGGAGCAACGATCACGTCGTAATGACGTGCGTCGATCCCGGTTTTTGGCTTAGCCATTGAAGCGCGCCTCCAGCATTTCGACGGCAGCGCGGGTCAGGACCAGCGTGTCGTGCTTCAGGATATCGTACACATTGGCGCCAGCCGCCGGCATCACGTTGATCGTGTGCAGGTTGCCCGCAGCCAGTGCGAAGCTCGTGTCGACCATGTCGCCGTCGATGACGAGCGCGGTCTTGCCGGTGCCGAGCTTTGCCCAATCCGCGATCAGCGTCTTGGTCTTGTTCTCGGCAACGCCAAGGCTGTCCATGACGACCAGCGTACCGGCCTGTGCATGCGTCGACAGTGCCATCTTGAGACCGAGCGCGCGGATCTTCTTGTTCAGGCCAGGGTTGAAGTCGCGGGTCCGCTGACCGTGCGCCTTACCACCGCCGACGAAGATCGGAGCGCGGCGATCGCCGTGACGTGCCGTACCGCCGCCCTTCTGGCGACCGAACTTCTTGCCGGTACGCGCAACGTCGGAACGCTCACGCGTGCCGCTTGCGGTCGCTCGGCGCTTCTCGAGCTGCCAGGTGACGACGCGGTGCAGGATGTCGGCGCGCGGATCGAGACCGAAGACCTCGTCGTTGAGCTCGACTTCCGTGCCGGCTGCGCCGTCGAAAGACTGAGATGTAACCTTCATGATCAGCCCTCCTGGCCGTCGGTCGCGTCCACGGTCGCGACGTCAGCAGGCGTCTCGGCGGGAGCGGTGTCGTTGGTGTTGGCAACCTGGCGGAGGCCGGCGGGGTACGGCGCATCGGCGTGACGCGCGACCTTGACCGAATCCTTGACCAGCAACCAGCCGCCCTTCGAGCCAGGGACCGAACCCTTGACGAAGATGAGGCCACGCTCGACGTCGGTCGAGACGATTTCGAGGTTCTGCTGGGTGCGGTTCTTGTCGCCCATGTGCCCGGCCATCTTCTTGTTCTTGAAGACCTTGCCCGGATCCTGGCGCTGACCGGTCGAACCGAGCGAACGGTGCGAGACCGAGACGCCGTGGGTCGCACGCAGACCGCCGAAGCCCCAACGCTTCATGCCGCCCTGGAAGCCCTTACCCTGGGTCACGCCCTGGATATCGACAATCTGGCCGGAAACATAATGATCGGCAGAGATGGTCGCGCCGACTTCGAGCACGGCATCATCGCTCACGCGGAATTCCGCCAGCTTCGCCTTGGGCTCGACTTCGGCCTTGCCGAAGTGGCCGCGCTGCGGCTTGGCGACATTCTTCGCTTTTGCGGTACCTGCGCCCAACTGGACTGCAACATACCCATCTCGATCGGCCTCGCGAACGGCCACAACTTGAAGATTTTCCAGTGCCAGAACGGTCACGGGCACATGGCGCCCGTCGTCTTGGAACCAGCGGGTCATCCCCATCTTTTTCGCGATCACGCCAGTGCGCATGATCAATGCTCCATTCAATGCAGAGGCACCCCTCGGACCATTCCGAAGGGTGCGTACTCAGCCCAAACTTATTTTATACTGCGGCCCCGACCCGGGCTGGTGCTCCCCGCGTTGGCGGTGGAGCGTGTCGGGGGACGCAGACCCGGATAAATCCGGCGGTATCCCGTCTATTTGATGCCGCCGAAAGCGGAACCGAATCTCGTAGAGGAGCGGCCTTTAAGCCAGCTTGATCTCGACGTCAACGCCTGCGGCGAGGTCGAGCTTCATCAGCGCGTCGACCGTCTGCGGGGTCGGCTGAACGATGTCGAGCATGCGCTTGTAGGTACGGACCTCGAACTGCTCGCGCGACTTCTTGTCGATGTGCGGGCCGCGGTTGACCGTGAACTTCTCGATGCGCGTCGGCAACGGAATGGGGCCACGGATGAGCGCGCCGGTGCGGCGGGCAGTGTCGGCGATGTCGCCGGTAGCCTGGTCGAGCACGCGATGATCGAATGCCTTCAGACGAATGCGGATATTGCTGTCCATAGTCCCTACCGATGCGAAAGAGCGGGGCAACTCACCCATTCGTCATCCCGGCATCTCGCGCCGGGGATGACGGCTGAATGGCCGCCTCTACTGATTAAAACCAAAACTGGAGGCGGGCCACTACAGGGCCCTTCCATAAAAAGCAACAGCCCGCGCCTCTCATCGAGGCGCGGGCTGCACTTTTTTCTATTGCTAGAAAATTTAGGCCGAAATGCCCGAGACGATGCCCGAACCAACGGTACGGCCGCCTTCGCGGATCGTGAAGCGCTGGCCGACGTCCATGGCGATCGGTGCGATCAGCTTGACGCCGAGCGCGATGTTGTCGCCAGGCATGACCATTTCGGTGCCCTCAGGCAGCTCGACGGTGCCGGTGACGTCGGTCGTGCGGAAGTAGAACTGCGGGCGGTAGTTGGCGAAGAACGGCGTGTGACGGCCACCCTCGTCCTTCGACAGCACGTAGACTTCCGACGAGAACGCCGTGTGCGGCTTGATCGAGCCGGGCTTGCAGAGAACCTGGCCACGCTCGACTTCTTCACGGCCAACGCCGCGGATCAGCGCGCCGATGTTGTCGCCAGCCTGACCCGAGTCGAGCAGCTTGCGGAACATTTCGACGCCCGTGACCGTGGTCTTGCGCGTGTCGTTGATGCCGACGATCTCGACTTCCTCGCCAACCTTGACGATGCCGGTCTCGACGCGGCCGGTGACGACCGTACCACGACCCGAGATCGAGAACACGTCCTCGATCGGCATCATGAACGGCTTGTCGAGCGGACGCTCGGGCTGCGGCAGGTACGTGTCGAC
The DNA here is from genome assembly GCF_014653575.1 of Sphingomonas glacialis. GTDB lineage: Bacteria > Pseudomonadota > Alphaproteobacteria > Sphingomonadales > Sphingomonadaceae > Sphingomonas > Sphingomonas glacialis. Next base: position 1,087,867 of record NZ_BNAQ01000001.1, read on the forward strand.
AGCTTCCATCAGCTTGAGGACGGCGTCATGGCCGATCTCAGGCGTGGTGTCGTTGAGGGCTGCAACAGCCGAACCGCGGATGACGGGGATGTTGTCGCCGTCGAAATCGTACTTCGAGAGAAGCTCGCGGATTTCCATCTCGACCAGCTCGAGGATTTCCTCGTCGTCGACGAGATCGACCTTGTTCATGAACACGACCATCGTCGGCACGCCGACCTGGCGTGCGAGCAGGATGTGCTCGCGGGTCTGCGGCATCGGGCCGTCGGTCGCCGAAACGACGAGGATCGCGCCGTCCATCTGTGCCGCGCCGGTGATCATGTTCTTCACATAATCGGCGTGGCCCGGGCAATCGACGTGGGCGTAGTGACGTGCCAGCGTCTCATACTCGACGTGTGCGGTCGAGATGGTGATGCCGCGCTCGCGCTCTTCGGGAGCCTTGTCGATGTTGGCATAGCTGGTGAACGTGGCGCCACCGGTCTCGGCGAGCACCTTGGTGATCGCAGCCGTGAGCGACGTCTTGCCATGATCGACATGGCCGATCGTGCCGATGTTGAGATGCGGCTTGTTCCGCTCGAACTTTGCTTTCGCCATGATTTCCTACCTTATTGATTCGCTCGCGGCCTTCAGAGCTCCACGCGAACGCGGGCCCATAGCGACCTATTTCGGGATACGCTAGCCCTAGCGCCCAACCGGGCGCCAGGGCTTGCAATTACGCCAGCTTTGCCTTGACCTCGTCCGCGACGTTGGCCGGGACTTCTTCGTAATGCGAGAACTGCATCGAGTAGTTCGCGCGGCCCTGGGTGAACGAGCGGAGCGCGTTCACATAGCCGAACATGTTCGCCAGCGGGACCATCGCGTCCACCGACTGCGCGTTGCCGCGCGTATCGGTGCCCTGGATCTGGCCACGACGGCTGTTCATGTCGCCGATGACGTCGCCCAGATAATCTTCCGGGGTCACGACTTCGACCTTCATGATCGGCTCGAGCAGCTTGATGCCGGCCTTCTGCGCGACTTCACGCATCGCGCCACGCGCACAGATTTCGAACGCCAGCGCCGACGAGTCGACGTCATGGTAGGCGCCGTCATAGACGAGGATTTCGAAATCGATGATCGGGAAGCCGACCAGCGAACCGGTAGCCGCCGTCTCGCGGAAGCCCTTCTCGATCGCCGGGATATATTCCTTCGGAATATTACCGCCCTTGATCTCGTCCTTGAAGACGATGCCCGAACCGCGCTCGCCCGGCGTGACCTTGACCTTCACGCGACCGAACTGGCCGGTACCACCCGACTGCTTCTTGTGCGTGTAGTCGACGTCGACCGGCTTGCCGAGATACTCACGGTAAGCCACCTGCGGCGCGCCGACGTTTGCCTCAACCTTGAACTCGCGCTTCATGCGGTCGACCAGGATCTCGAGATGGAGCTCGCCCATGCCCTTGATGATGGTCTGGCCCGACTCGGCGTCCGACGAAACGCGGAACGACGGATCTTCGCGTGCGAGACGATTGAGCGCGACGCCCATCTTCTCCTGGTCGGCCTTGGTCTTGGGCTCGACCGAGAGCTCGATCACCGGCTCGGGGAATTCCATCCGCTCGAGGATGATCGGAGCGTTCATCGCGCAGAGCGTGTCGCCCGTCGTGGTGTCCTTGAGGCCTGCGAGAGCGACGATGTCGCCGGCATAGGCCACCTGGATGTCCTCGCGCTCGTTCGCATGCATCAGCAGCATGCGACCGACCTTTTCCTTCTTGTCCTTGACCGAGTTCGTGACCTGCGACGCAGTCTCGAGCTTGCCCGAGTAGATGCGCGCGAAGGTCAGCGTACCCACGAACGGATCGTTCATGATCTTGAACGCGAGCGCCGAGAAGGGTGCCTCGTCCGACGAAGGACGCTCGTCGACGGTCGTGCCGTCGAGCTTGAGGCCCTGGATGGCCGGAACGTCGAGCGGCGAAGGCAGATAGTCGACGACGGCGTCGAGCAAGGGCTGAACGCCCTTGTTCTTGAACGCCGAACCGCAAACGACCGGCACGAACGAGAAGTTGAGCGTGCCCTTGCGGATCAGCTTCTTCAGGTCGGCGGTCGAAGGCTCGTTGCCCTCGAGATACGCTTCCATCAGCGCGTCGTCCTGCTCGACGGCCATTTCGATCAGGTCGCTGCGATACTTGGCGGCCTTCTCGGCGAGATCCTCGGGGATCTCGGCATATTCGAACTTCGCGCCAAGGCTCTCTTCGAGCCAGATGATCGCACGGTTCTCGACGAGATCGACGAGGCCCTTGAAGCCGCCTTCCATGCCGATCGGGAGATACAGCACGGCTGGACGCGCACCGAGGCGATCGATGATCGACTGGACGCAGAAATAGAAATCGGCGCCGGTACGGTCGAGCTTGTTGACGAAGCACATCCGCGGCACTTTGTACTTTTCGGCCTGACGCCACACGGTCTCGGACTGCGGCTCGACGCCGGCAACGCCGTCGAAGCACGCAACCGCGCCATCGAGCACGCGGAGCGAACGCTCGACTTCGATCGTGAAGTCGACGTGGCCCGGGGTGTCGATGATGTTGATCAGGTGCTCTTCGCCCTTGCCTTCGCTGGCGCGCCACTTGCAGGTCGTCGCAGCCGACGTGATCGTGATCCCGCGCTCCTGCTCCTGCTCCATCCAATCCATCGTCGCGGTGCCTTCATGCACTTCGCCGATCTTGTAGGACTTGCCGGTGTAATAGAGGATACGCTCGGTCGTCGTCGTCTTGCCGGCGTCGATGTGCGCCATGATGCCGATGTTGCGATAGCGTTCGAGCGGATGGCTGCGGGCCATGTCAGTGCTTCCTTAGCGATGTGGGGAGCCGGATGGTCCGGCTCCCCACGATATAGGTTACGATTGCAGCGAGCGCTAGCTTACCAGCGGTAGTGCGAGAACGCGCGGTTGGCCTCGGCCATGCGGTGCGTGTCTTCGCGCTTCTTGACCGCGTTGCCGCGGTTGTTGGCGGCGTCCATCAGCTCACCCGAGAGGCGGGCCGACATGGTGTTCTCGCTGCGCGCACGGGCAGCCGAGATCAACCAGCGAATCGCCAGAGCCTGGGCGCGCTCGGGGCGCACTTCGACCGGGACCTGATAGGTCGCACCACCGACACGGCGGCTGCGGACTTCGATGCCGGGCTTCACGTTGGTGAGCGCGTCATGGAACACCGCGACGGGATCCTTCTTCGCACGGGCTTCGACGGTTTCCATCGCGCCGTACACGATCAGTTCTGCGACCGACTTCTTACCGTCGAGCATAACCGAGTTCATGAACTTCGAGAGGACCTCATCACCGTACTTAGGATCGGGGAGGATGATACGCTTTTCTGGGCGACGACGACGTGCCATTTCAATTCTTCCTTCTAAACTTCAGCCATCTGGGATCGGCTAAAAAGCCGACCGGCTTACTTCGGACGCTTGGCGCCGTACTTGGAACGCGACTGGCGACGATCCTTGACACCCTGTGTATCGAGGACACCGCGCAGGACATGGTAGCGCACGCCGGGAAGATCGCGAACGCGACCGCCGCGGATCAGCACGACCGAGTGCTCCTGCAGGTTGTGACCCTCGCCCGGGATGTAGCTGATGACTTCGCGCTGGTTGGTCAGGCGAACCTTGGCCACCTTGCGCAGAGCCGAGTTCGGCTTCTTCGGGGTCGTCGTGTAGACGCGGGTGCAAACGCCGCGCTTCTGCGGGTTCTGCTCCATTGCAGGGACCTTGGACTTGGCCTTCTGCGGATCGCGGCCCTTGCGGACCAGCTGGTTGATTGTCGGCATTGAATCTCTTCACCTTGACTGTTGGTTACTTTGCTGGAGCCTTGACGCCCCCCCAGAACAATTCGGGGAATACAAAAAGGGCCGTTGGCAGCGAAACCGCCACCGGGCCCTGGAATGCATCCAGCAATGTTCAAGCACCGTCCCGGAGCAAAACTCCGGTCGAGCGGGGCTGCGCATACAATGCGACTCGGTTTGGGTCAACCGCGCACGGCTGCAATCTTCGGCGCTTCCGATGGGCCGATCATGCTGGTAAGGCCAGTCGCATGACACCATCACCCTATGACCTGCTCATCGTCGGCGGCGGGATCAACGGCTGCGCGATCGCGCGCGAAGCATCCCTCTTAGGGCTCAGCGTGCTGCTGGTCGAGCGCGACGATCTTGCCGCGCATACCTCGTCGGCCTCGACCAAGCTGATCCATGGTGGCCTGCGCTATCTCGAATATTACGAGTTCAAGCTCGTCGCCGAGGCGCTGCGCGAACGCGAGCGGCTGGTGAAGGCGGCACCGCACATCATCCACCCGATGCGCTTCGTGCTGCCGCAGACCAATGCGGTGCGGCCATGGTGGATGGTGCGGCTCGGGCTCTACCTCTACGATTTCCTCGGCGGCAAGATGACGCTGGCGCGCTCGCGCGGGCTGCGCAAGACCGACACCGCCTATCTCGCGCCGCTCAAGGGGGCTGCAACAGGGTTCGTCTATTCGGACGCGTTCGTCGACGATGCGCGGCTGACCGTGCTCAACGCGATCGATGCCGCCGCCAACGGCGCCGACGTGCGAGTCGGCACCGCAGTCGAGTCGGCACGGCGCGAGGATGGGCTGTGGCAGGCCGCGCTCTCCGATGGCAGTACGGTAAGCGCCCGCGCGATGGTCAACGCGGCAGGCCCGTGGGTCCACCAAATGCTCGGCAAGCTCGGCGTCAACGCCGCGTCGGGCGTGCGACTCGTCAAGGGCAGCCATATCGTCGTCCCCAAGCTGTTCGAGGGGACGCATTCGTACATCCTCCAGCAGCCCGACCGCCGCATCGTCTTCGCCATCCCCTATCAGGGCGAGTTCACCGAGATCGGCACGACCGACATCCCGGTCGATGCGCCCGAGGACGCCAAGATCGACGATGCCGAGATCGCCTATCTCTGCGACGCGGTGAACCTCCACTTCAGCAAGCAGATCACCCCCGCCGACGTCACCTCGACCTGGTCGGGCGTGCGCCCGCTCTACGACGACGGCGCGAGCGAGGCGAAGGCGGTGACGCGCGACTATGTGCTCGAGCTCGACACCAATGGCCCGCCCCTGCTCTCGATCTTCGGCGGCAAGATCACCACCGCGCGCCATCTCGCCGAGGAAGCGATGGAGAAGCTCGCAACGCCGATGGGCTTCACCGCGCACCCGGTGACCCGTGCGCGCGTTTTCCCCGGCGGCGCGATCGCCGATTTCGACACCTTTCTTGCGAGCGTCCGCGCGACCTGGCCGTTCCTCGGCGATGCCCGCGCCGAGCGGATGGCGCACGCCTACGGCGCGATGCTGGCCGAGCTGCTGGCCGACGTGACGAGCGCCGACGAGCTCGGGCCGGACCTCGGCGGTGGCCTGACCGAAGTCGAGGCGCGCTGGCTCCACGACCGCGAATGGGCGCGCACTCCCGACGATGTGCTCAAACGTCGCAGCAAGCTCGGGCTTCACTTGTCCGATGCCGCGCAGGCGCGTTTTGCCGAGCATTGGGATCGGCTCTTTTCTGCCGCAGTGCAGCAAGGCGCCTTGTAACGAGCGGTACACAACCCGATCTTGAGGGCCTCGACATTCCGTTTCCAAATCCGAGGACTCCCCCATGACCACCACCGCCCACGCGTTCGCGGCGCCATCCGCCGACGCGCCCTTCGCGCCCTTCTCGTTCGAGCGGCGCGACCTGCTCGCCGACGACGTCGCGATCGACATCCTGTTCTGCGGGGTCTGCCATTCCGACCTCCACACCGCGCGCGGCGAGTGGGGCTCGGTCAATTATCCGTGCGTTCCCGGGCATGAGATCGTCGGCCGCGTCTCGGCCGTCGGCAGCGACGTCACCAAGTTCGCGGTCGGCGATCTCGCCGGCGTCGGCTGCATGGTCGACAGCTGCGGCTATTGCCCGTCGTGCACCGACGGCGAAGAGCAATATTGCGAGACCACGGGTTTCGTCGGCACCTACGACGCGCCGGACACGCGCTCGGGCGGCTACACCTTCGGCGGCTATTCCGACCATATCGTCGTGAAGCAGGATTTCGTGCTCAAGGTCGGGCATGACGAGGCCGATCTCGCGGCCGTCGCCCCGCTGCTGTGCGCTGGCATCACGACGTACTCGCCGCTGCATCACTGGAAGGTCGGTCCGGGCCAGAAGGTCGGCATCGTCGGTCTCGGCGGGCTCGGTCACATGGGCGTCAAGATCGCCAAGGCGATGGGCGCCGACGTCTATGTCTTCAGCACCTCGCCGAACAAGCGCGAGGATGCCAAGCGGCTGGGCGCGACCGACCTGATCGTGTCGAAGGACGAAGCCGCGATGGGCGAACATGCCAACAGCTTCGACTTCATCCTCAACACCGTTGCGGCAAGCCACGATCTCGACCCGTTCCTCAACCTGCTCAAGCGCGACGGCACGATGACGCTGGTCGGCGTCCCCGAGACGCCGCATCCCTCGCCGAGCATCGGCGCGATGGTGTTCAAGCGTCGCTCGATCGCGGGCTCGCTGATCGGCGGGATCCAGGAGACGCAGGAAATGCTCGATTTCTGCGTCAAGCACGGCCTGACCGCTGATATCGAGATGATCGATATCCAGAACATCGACACCGCCTATGACCGGATGATCAAGAGCGACGTGAAGTATCGCTTCGTCATCGACATGGAGTCGTTGAAGGCGGCGTAACCCGGCCTGCTTCCCCCACCCGTTCGCCCTGAGCTTGTCGAAGGGCAGCCCTCCCCTGGCCCGCGTTGCCTGTGGCGAGGGCCCTTCGACAGGCTTAGGGCGAACGGATGGGTGTTGTTCACCTAATGCCTGAAACGCGTTAGAGGGGCCGTGCCATGACTGCCCCCTCCCCCATCACCGTCGCCGCGCTCTACCGCTTCGCGCGCTTTCCCGATCCGGCGGCGCTCCGCCAGCCGCTGCTCGATCTCTGCGCCGCGAACGGCGTGCGCGGCACCCTGCTGCTGGCGAACGAAGGCATCAACGGCACGATCGCCGGCGCGGAAGCCGGCATCGCCGCGGTTGTCGCGCACATCTGCACCCTGCCCGACTGCGCCGAGCTCACCCCCAAATACAGCCATGCGGAGACGATGCCGTTCCACCGCCTCAAGGTCCGCCTCAAGCGCGAGATCGTGACGATGGGCGAACCCGACATCGACCCGCTCGGCGGCGTCGGCACCTATGTCAAACCCGCCGACTGGAACGCGCTGATCGACTCGCCCGACACGGTCGTGATCGACACGCGCAACGCGTATGAAGTGAAAGTCGGCACCTTCGCCGGCGCGATCGACCCGGACACCGCAAGCTTCAGCGATTTCCCCGCCTGGGCGCGCGCGCACCGCGCCGAGCTCGAGGGCAAGAAGATCGCGATGTTCTGCACCGGCGGCATCCGCTGCGAGAAATCGACCGCCTTCCTCAAGGCCGAGGGCTTCGACGAAGTGTATCACCTCGACGGCGGCATCCTGAAATATCTCGAGGAAGTGCCAGAGGCCGAGAGCCGCTGGCAGGGCGAATGCTTCGTCTTCGACGAGCGCGTCGCGGTCGGTCATGGCCTCGCACCGGGAACGCACGCACTGTGCCGCGGCTGCCGGATGCCGGTCAGCCCTGAGGACCGCCTTTCGTCGCTCTATGAGGAGGGCGTCGCCTGCCCGGCCTGCGCCGAGACGATCGACGCAACCAAGCGCGCCTCAGCCGCCGAGCGCCACCGCCAGGTCAAGCTCGCCGAAGCCCGCGGCGCGGCGCATGTCGGGGCTTCGTTCGAGAAGCTCTAGACTCGCTAGGATGCGGTTCCCCGGCGAAGGCCGGGGCCCAGTTGCGGGCGGTCAACGCTGGCGTTGCGCGTGATGACGTTGGCCATCACGACTGGGCCCCGGCCTTCGCCGGGGAACCGGATTTGACTCCTTCGCGACGCCGCAGCCTCAGTACGACCGCCCGATCAGCACCCGCTCGACCGCAGGCTCGCCCGTGAAGACGCAAGTGCCGTCGATCGCGCCCTGCGCCATCGGCGCGTTGCGGATGGTGAGCTTGAGCTTCTTGAGCCGCTCGACGACACCGTCGAGCGCTGCGCCGGTCGGCTTCGACCATTGCACTTCGAGCCAGCCCGGGTTCTTCACGCCCTCGGCGAAATGCGTCTCGAGCGCTGCGAAATCGGCACCCGGAACGATGCTCGCCTCGAGCCGCGCACGCGCCTCGCTGTGCAACCCGCCTTGTATGTTTTCCAGCATCGCAGATACTTCGTTTACATAATCGGCACGGCTAATAACGACGCTATTGAGTTTCCCGTCCTCGCGATAAAGTTCGTCTCGGCGGACCACGGAGACGTTGCCGCCTGCGACGTCGCGGCCGCCGACTTCAATGATAACCGGCGCGCCCTTCTTGACCCAGCCCCAGCGCTTGGTCGCGGCCTTGCCGAACTTGAGGTCGAGCAGCGCGCGCACCGGTTCGCCGAGCGCCGATTGCTGCGCAAGCTCGGCCTGGAGCGCCTTGCAGTACTCGATAAGCGCCGCATCCTCAGGGCTTTCGCGGAGCATCGGCACGATCACCACCTGCCACGGCGCGATCCGCGGCGGCACGCGCAGACCGTCGTCATCGCCGTGGACCATGATCACGCCGCCGATCATCCGCGTCGACACGCCCCAGCTCGTCGTGTTGGCGAGCTCGAACACGCCTTCCGAATTCTGGAACTTGATGTCCTGCGCTTGCGCGAAATTGGTGCCGAGGAAGTGCGAAGTACCCGCCTGGAGCGCCTTGCCGTCCTGCATCATCGCCTCGATGCTGTAGGTCGACACCGCGCCGGGGAAGCGCTCATTCTCGGGCTTTTCGCCCGCAACCACCGGCAGCGCGAGGCAATCCTCGGCGAACGAGCGATAGACTTCGAGCATCTTGAGCGTCTCTTCGCGCGCCTCTTCAGCCGTCGCGTGCGCGGTGTGTCCCTCCTGCCAAAGGAACTCGCTGGTGCGCAGGAACATCCGCGTGCGCATTTCCCAGCGCACCACATTGGCCCATTGGTTAATCAGCACCGGCAAGTCGCGCCACGACTGGACCCAGCGCGCGAACGCTGCGCCGATCACCGTCTCCGAGGTCGGGCGCACGACGAGCGGTTCCTCGAGCTTCGCGGTCGGGTCGGGCATCAACCCGCCCTTGCCGTCGCTCACCAGCCGGTGATGCGTGACGACCGCCATTTCCTTGGCGAAGCCCTCGACGTGATCGGCTTCCTTCTCGAAATAGGAGAGCGGGATGAACAGCGGGAAATAGCAATTCTCGTGACCGGTCGCCTTGATCCGGTCATCGAGCAAGCGCTGGATGCGCTCCCAGATGCCATAGCCCCACGGCCGGATGACCATGCAGCCGCGTACGCCCGATTCCTCGGCGAGATCGGCCTCCGCGATGACGGACTGGTACCAGGCCGAAAAATCGGCCTCGCGGGTGACGGGGAGTGCGTGCTTGATCATGCTGGCGCGGATAGCGCGGAGAAGCGGCGGCGTCACCCCCGGGCGCGCGGGGCGATGGCGACATCGAGCGGCTTGCCCCACCTCCGTTCGGGCTGAGCCTGTCGAAGCCCTGCCCTCCCCGCGCGAGCGCGCGGGAGTCGAGCGCAGGCTTTCCGCACGCTCGGGGCGACCGGACGGGCGCCTTAGCTAACCAACGCGCCGAAACACCAGCAGCAGATTGTTCGCGGGCATCGCTATCGTCTGCTCGAGCACGAACCCCGCAGCGGCCTCGCGTACCGCATCGACCGAGCGAATCCCCCACCGCGGATCACGCGCGCGGAGCGACTCGTCGAACGCCAGATTGCTCTCCGCCGTCGGCACGTCATACTGGAGAAACGGGCCATACAGGATCAGCGGCGCTCCTGCCGGAAGCAGCCGTGCCGCGCCCGCCATCAGCCCGAGCGTCGCTTCCCACGGGCTGATATGCACCATGTTGATGCACAGCACCGCATCGGCGCCATCGACCGGCCAGATAGCGGCAGCCGCATCGATCTCGAGCGGCGGAAGGACGTTCTCGATCCCCTCGCACCACGCCGCGATCGACACGCGCGCATCCGCATCCGGATCGCTCGGCTGCCAGTCGAGCGCGGGAAACTCCCCCGCAAAATAGGCGGCATGCTCGCCCGATCCGCTGGCAACCTCGAGTACGCTCCCCGACAACGGCAACACGCCGCGCAGCGTGTCCGCAATCGTCATCCGGTTGCGCAAGGTTGCCGGCGCATGGCGCCGCGCTTCGACGCCCGCCTCGGCCGGGATCCACGGCTCGCTCAAGCGGGGGCGCCTTCGAGCAGGCGTTTGGCGCGCAGGTACATCTCCAGCCGCTGCACCGCGAAGATGCCGAGCGACAGCGCCGCCAGCCCGTCGACCAGCACGCTGACGTCGAAATGGAGCGCGCTGCCCTCGGCCTGCGCGACGGTCTTGACCGCGATCAGCACGACGATGATCGCCAGCGCCCAGATCGAGCCCTTCTGCATCAGCAGCCCGGTTGCTGGATCGAGATGGATCCGCATCGTCTTGCCGCGCTGCCAGCCGATCGCCCCGCCGACCACCAGACCGAGCGCCGAGACGGCCCAACCGAGCGCGCTCGGCGGGAAGCGGACGAACAGATAGGCCACGACCAGCGCATAGACCGCCGGCACGATCCATAATTGCTCGATCTTGAGCGGCCGCACGCGCATCAGGCTCCGTCCGCGGATCGCAAAGACGATGACGAAGACCACGGCCATGATGGCATATTGCTGCCAGCTGGCCTGAACCTGATGCATCTGCATATATTCCCCCCGTTATTCCGCGGCTTGCGCGAGTCCCGGGTCCTTCCATACCAGTATCGGCTTGCGCGCCGCCAGCGTTTCGTCGAGCCGGCTGCGCGGCGCGAAATGCGGCGCGGACTTGAGGCTGACGTCACCCGCCTTCGCCCGCTCGGCGACCGAGCGGAGCGCCACGATGAACTGGTCGAGCGCGGCCTTCGATTCGGTCTCGGTCGGCTCGATCAGCATCGCGCCGTGGACGACGAGCGGGAAATACATCGTCATCGGGTGGAAGCCCTCGTCGATCAGCCCTTTGGCGACGTCTATCGTCGAGAAGCCGTCGGCAAGGCCATTATCCGAGAACAAGGCCTCGTGCATGCACGGCCCCGCACCACCGAACGGCGCCTCGAGCGTCTCGTCGAGGCTGCGCAGGATATAGTTCGCGTTGAGCACCGCATCTTCCGACACCTGCCGCAGCCCATCGGCACCGTGGCTGAGGATGTAGGTCAGCGCGCGCGTGAACATCCCCATCTGCCCATGGAACGCGACCATCCGGCCGAATGCGCCGGCATGATGCTCGCCCGCAGTTTCCTCCTCGACGAGGTGGAAGCCATCGTCGGTCTTCTCGACGAACGGCAGCGGCGCGAAGGGGCTGAGCGCCTTCGAGAACACCACCGGCCCCGAGCCGGGCCCGCCGCCGCCATGCGGAGTCGAGAAGGTCTTGTGCAGGTTGATGTGCATCGCATCGATGCCGAGATCGCCCGGACGCACGCGCCCGACGATCGCATTGAAGTTGGCGCCGTCGCAATAGACCAGACCGCCCGCCGCATGCACCGCGTCCGAGATCACGCGCATGTCGCGCTCGAACAGGCCGCAAGTGTTGGGGTTGGTAATCATCACGCCCGCCACGTCGGGGCCGAGTCGCGCGATCAGCTTCTCGGTATCGACGCGGCCGTCGGCGGTCGCGGGGATGTCCTCGACGCTATAGCCCGCGAACGCCGCGGTCGCCGGGTTGGTGCCGTGCGCGCTCTCGGGGACGAGGATGATCTTGCGATGCCCCTCCCCGCGCGCCTCGAGCGCGGCGCGGATCGCGAGCACGCCGCACAATTCGCCATGCGCGCCCGCCTTGGGGCTCATCGCGACCGAGTCCATGCCGGTGAGCGTGACGAGCCAGTGCGCGAGCTGCTGGATCACCTCGAGCGCGCCCTGCACGCTCTGCACCGGCGCGAGCGGGTGGATGTCGGCGAAACCAGGGAGCCGCGCCATCTTCTCGTTGAGGCGCGGATTGTGCTTCATCGTGCACGAGCCGAGCGGGAAGAAGCCGAGGTCGATCCCGTAATTCTGGCGCGACAGGCGCGTGTAGTGGCGGACGGTCTCGGGCTCGGACAAACCAGGAAGGCCGATCGGCGCGGTACGGGCGAGGTCGCCCAGCCGCGAGGTGGCGGCGATGGGTTCGACAAGGTCGACGCCTGTGGTCGTCGTATCGCCGATCTCGAAGATCAGCGCTTCCTCCAGCATCAGCGCCTTGTTGCCGGTGGTCGTGGGCGCAGCCTTACCGCCCGAGATCGGCGCTTCGGGGCGCCATCCGCTTGCGTTGATGCTCATGCCAGTACCTCCTGAAGCGCAGCGGCAAGGATTTCGACGTCCTCCGCGGTGGTCGTCTCGGTAACGGCGACGACGAGACCGTTCGCCAGCGAATCCTCGCCCGGATAGAGCCGCCCGAGCGACACGCCCGCAAGGATCCCGCGATCGGCGAGCGTGCGCACGATCGGGCGTGCTTCCTTGGACAGTTTCAGCGTGAATTCGTTGAAGAAGTGCGTCGTCACCAGCTCGACGCCCGGCACTTGCGACAGCCGCTCGGCCGCCGCCACAGCGCCCGCATGGTTGATCGCCGCGAGCTGGCGCAGGCCTGCCTCGCCGAGCAAGGTCATGTGGATCGAGAACGCCAGCGCGCACAGCCCGCTATTGGTGCAAATGTTCGACGTCGCCTTCTCGCGGCGGATATGCTGCTCGCGCGTGCTGAGTGTCAGCACGAAGCCGCGGCGCCCGTCGGCATCGAGCGTCTCGCCGCACAGCCGGCCCGGCATCTGGCGCACGTACTTTTCCTTGCAGCCGAACAGGCCAACGTAAGGCCCACCGAACTGCAGGCCGACGCCGAGCGACTGCCCCTCGCCCACCACGATATCGGCATCCATCTCACCCGGGGCCTTGATCGCGCCCAAAGCGACCGGCTCGGTCACGACGGCGATCAGCAGTGCCTTGTTGGCATGGCACGCATCGGCGAGCGGCTTCAGATCGGCGATGCGGCCGAGAATGTCGGGATATTGCACCACGACGCACGACGTATCGGTGTCGATCGCCGCGATCAGCGCATCGATATCGGTGTCCGCCCCGAGCGTCGGCGCCGAAGTCTCAAGCGCATCGCCGGTGAACTTGGCCATCGTCTTGGCGACCGAGACATAATGCGGGTGGAGCCCCGACGAGAGCAGCGCCTTGCCGCGCTTGGTGATGCGCCGCGCCATGCCGATCGCCTCCCAGCAGGCGGTAGAGCCGTCGTACATCGAGGCGTTGGCGACATCGGTGCCAAGCAGCCGCGCGACCTGCGTCTGGAACTCGAACAGCATCTGCAGCGTGCCCTGCGCGATCTCGGGCTGGTACGGCGTGTAGGCGGTGAGGAACTCGCCGCGCTGGATCAGGTGATCGACCGAAGCGGGCACATGATGCTTGTACGCGCCGCAGCCGAGGAAGAAGGGCACCTCCCCCGCGGTGAGGTTTTTCCGCGACAGCGCGGTCATGTGGCGTTCGACCGCCATCTCGCTCGCATGCATCGGCAGGCCGGGGATCGGGCCCTCGAGGCGAGCGGCTTCGGGCACGTCGACGAACAGATCGTCGATCGTCGCGACGCCGATCACGCCGAGCATCGCGTCGCGATCGATTTGGGTCAGGGGCAGGTAGCGCATCAGAATTCCCGTCGCCCCGGCGAAGGCCGGGGCCGCTAGGTTTGGATTACGCGCCGGGCAAGACAACCCAGCGGCCCCGGCCTTCGCCGGGGCGACGCATCTTAAAGCTTCTCGACGAACGCCGCGTAGGCGATCTCGTCCATCAAGCCGCTCAGCTCGTCCGGATCGGACAGCGTCAGCTTGAAGAACCAGCCGTCGCTCTCGGGCTCCTCGTTGACGAGGCCCGGCGTCTCGGTGAGCGCAGGATTGCCCTCGATCACGGTGCCCGACACCGGCGAATAGACGTCAGATGCGGCCTTGACCGATTCGACCACGGCGGCTTCGTCGCCCTTGGTCAGTGCCTTGCCCTCTTCGGGAACGTCGACGAACACGATGTCGCCGAGCTGGCTCTGCGCATATTCGGAGATACCGACGGTGCCGACATCGCCGTCGACATCGACCCATTCATGGTCTTCGGTGAAATAACGGCTCATATCACTTGCCTCCTGCACGAACGTAGCGGTGGGGAATGAAGGGCATTGCGGTGACGGTCGCGGTGTGGACCTTCCCGCGCTGCGACAGCGAAACGGTGGTGCCTGGCGTCGCGAGCTCGGCCGGAACATAGGCCATCGCGATCGCCGCACCGACGCTCGGCGCGAAGCCGCCGCTGGTGACGCGGCCGATGTCGGCGCCGCTGGCATCGACGACGGTCGCGCCCTCGCGCACCGGCTGGCGGCCGGCAATCAGCAGGCCGACGCGCTTGGTCGTTGCACCGGCGGCGCGCTCGGCGAGGATCGGTTCGGCACCCATGAAATCGCCCGCCTCGCGGCGACGCTTCGACAGCGCGAAGCCGAGATCGGCCTGGACCGGCGTCGTCTCGGGATCGAGATCGTGACCGTAAAGCGGCAGCCCTGCCTCGAGCCGCAGCGAATCACGTGCGCCAAGGCCGATCGGCTTGACCTCGGGCTCGGCGATCAGCGCATCGGCAAGCGCGACGACATGCTCGCCCGGCACCGAAATCTCGAAGCCGTCCTCGCCGGTATAGCCCGAGCGGCTGATCCACAGCGGCACGCCGTTCCAGTCGAACGCGCCGGCGGTCATGAACACCATCGCCTCGACGCCCGGCACCAGCCGCGCGAGCGCATCGGCCGCCTTGGGCCCCTGCAGCGCGAGCAAGGCCTGCTCCTCGAGATGGTTGATCGCGATGCCATCGGGCAGGAATTCGAGCAGATGCGCGATATCGTCGATCTTGGTCGCGCCGTTGACGACCATGTAGAAGGTCGGCGCGTCGGGATCGGTCGGCGACGCGTCGAGCGGCGACCAGCCTGCGGGCTCGGCGGGTTCGGCCGCTTCGTCATCCGCGGCGAACGGGTTCTCGCGCGGCAGATGCGTGACCATCAGATCGTCGAGAATGCCGCCATTCTCGGCGAGCAGCAGCGAGTAGCGCTGCTTGTTCTCGGCAAGCCCGGCAATATCGGCCGGGAGCAGTGCTTCGAGCGCGGCGACGACATCGGCGCCACCTTCTGCACGGAAGACGAGTTGGCCCATATGGCTGACGTCGAACAGCCCGGCCGATTCGCGCACCCACAGATGCTCGGCCATGATGCCTTCATACTGGACGGGCATGTGATAGCCGGCGAATTCGACCATCCGCCCGCCCTGCGCGCGGTGCCATGCGTCGAGCGGCAGCGTCTGCGTCGCGATCTCGTCGGGAATCTCGGTGTCGCTCATGTCGGGCCTTCCGTGCTGGGACTACGGCGCGGCTCGACGCGATTGCGCCGATACCCACACCGCCCCCTCTGTCACGGATACCTGAGAGCTTTGACCTGCGTATTGCAGGCTTACCCCTTCGGTGGCCCCACCAACGCGGCGGAAGCGCTTTCCAGAGTGTCGTTAGCCCGCGCGGTCCGGTTGCCTGAGAGATTCCGGGGCGGTTGCTCCTTCGGCGGCCCGGCTGATCCTTGCGGACCCCCGAACACTCTCCCGCGCGTGCCTATCCAAGTTGCCCTGCATCGACCAATTCGGTTTGACGCGCTGCAGCAAGCGAGTCAACGCGCCAGATCACCGCGTCGCGTTATATTTCAGCTGATCGTCGGTCAGCTGGAATCCGACCAGCGCCTCGAAGGTCGCGCGGAGCACCGCTTGGCGGACTTCGGGGCGGCTCAGCGGATCGACCGCAGCATCGTCGCCGCCGGCCTTGCGCTTCTCGGTCAGCTTCTTGCGGACGTCGTCCGGGAGGGTCGCCGCAGCGCGCGATACCGTCGCAGTGCCCGTCCCCTGGACGACGGCGCGCGCCTGGCCCGCGTCGAAATGCAGCACCGAACGGCCGATGCGCTTGGCAACGACGGCGTTGCCGCCCTGCACCACGGTCACGAAATACGGCAGCGTCACGTCGCGCGCCGCCTCGGTACGGACGCGTCGCCCCTCGACCGAGAAGGTGACGGTGGTCACCACGTCGGCGCCGGTATCGTCGCACGTCGAACGCACATTGGTCAGCACGGCAGTCACGTCGATCGCGCTCGAATCGCGGCTGGTGACGGGGTCGAACAGCGTGATGTCGCCGGTATGCGCTGGGACAGCGACGCTCGGGCACGCGCTGCGGATCGCGGTGATGCCGCCGGTTTCGTCGAAGTCGCCCGTCGTTTTGCACCCCGCGAGCAGCGAAAGCGCCGACAGCAGGAACACTGGAGCGGCGATGGTCGATTTCCGGAGTGTCACGGGGGCACGCACCTTATTCATGCAAAAGGAATCCGCTGGCCGATGAGAATTCTCGGCACAGAGGGCGCTTCACCATAGGAACCGCCTTCCGCCCGCGCAAGCAATCGCGTAGGCTCCATGCCTGATGGTGCCCGCTTCCAAGCCTAGACTCGATTTGATCATCGCCGCCCCGCGAGGCTTTTGTGCCGGGGTCGACCGAGCGATTCAGATCGTCGAGCTGACGATCGAGAAATACGGCGCGCCGGTCTATGTCCGCCACGAAATCGTCCACAACCGTTTCGTCGTCGACATGCTGCGCGGCAAGGGTGCGGTGTTCGTCGAGGAATTGGACGAAGTGCCCGAGGGCGTACCCGTCGTTTTCTCGGCGCACGGCGTTCCCAAGGCGGTCCCCGACAAGGCGACCGAACGCGGCATGATCTTCCTCGATGCGACGTGCCCGCTCGTCTCGCGCGTGCATCGCCAGGCCGAGCGGCTGGTCGAGGCGGGGCGGCACATCGTGTTCATCGGCCATGCCGGGCATCCCGAAGTCATCGGCACCTTCGGCCAAGTGCCCGAAGGATCGATGTCGCTGATCGAGACTGTCGCCGATGCCGAGGCCTATGCCCCCGCCGACCCCGACAGCCTCGCCTTCCTGACGCAGACGACGCTGTCGATGGACGACACCGCCGCAGTGGTCGCGACCTTGCAGCGGCGCTTCCCGTCGATGCTCTCGCCGCGCGGCGAGGACATTTGCTACGCCACGTCGAATCGCCAGACTGCGGTCAAGGCGATCGCGCATGCGTGCGACGCAGTGCTGGTGATCGGCGCGCCCAATTCGTCCAATTCGGTGCGGCTTGTCGAAGTCGCCGAGCGCGAGGGCACGCCCGCGCGGCTGATCGAACGCGCCGCCGACCTCGACTTCGGCTTCCTCGATGGCGTCAAGACTTTGGGCATCACCGCCGGTGCGTCTGCCCCCGAACTGCTGGTGCGCGAACTCGTCGATCTGCTCGGCCAACACTATGCGGTCAGCGAGCAAGAGGTCGAGACCAAGCGCGAGACGATCATCTTCAAGCTGCCGCGCGAACTCGACGCCGCCGCCGCTGCCTGACCGATGGCTGTCTACACTCCCGTCTCGGCCGAACTGCTGGCCGCCTTCCTCGCGCGCTATGACGTCGGCGAGCTGGTCTCCTCCAAGGGCATCGCCGAGGGGGTCGAGAACACCAACTATCTCGTCGACACGACGACCGACCGCTTCATCCTGACGCTCTACGAAAAGCGCGTCGAAGGCGGCGACCTGCCCTATTTCATGGATCTGCTCGATCATCTCGCCGCAAGCGGCAATCCGGTACCACCTGCGATCAAGGACCGCGACGGCACCGCGATTCAGATGCTGGAGGGGCGCCCTGCCTGTCTGATCCAGTTCCTGCCGGGCGTATCGGTGACGCACCCGACCCCGGCGCAAGCGTTTGCCGCCGGGCAGGCGATGGGCCGGATGCACGCCGCGCTCGCCGATTTCACGCGCGAGCGCCCCAATTCGATGGGCGTCGCAACGTGGCAGCCGCTGCTCGAACACTGCGGCGCGGATCTCGATTCGATCGCGCCGGGGCTCCACGCCGAGGCAAGTGCGATGCTCGACACGGTGCTGCGCGACTGGCCGAGCGACTTGCCGACCGCGACGATCCACGCCGACCTGTTCCCCGACAACGTGCTGATGCGCGGCGATCAGGTCAGCGGGCTGATCGATTTCTATTTCGCCTGCACCGACATCCGCGCGTTCGACGTCGCGATCCTACACAGCGCCTGGTCGTTCGATGCCGAGGGCCGCTCGGTCGATCGCGCGGTCGGCGCGGCGCTGATCGACGGCTATGATGCGAGCTTTGGCCTGTCGGATGCCGAACGCGGCCAACTCAGCACGCTCGCCAAGGGCGCGTGCCTGCGCTTCTTCCTGTCGCGCGCGTGGGATTGGCTCAACACCCCGGCCGATGCGCTGGTGACACGCAAGGATCCGCTGGCCTATCTGCGGCGCTTCCAGACCTATGGAACGGACGACCTCTTCCCATGACCGATACTGCCGCCGAAATGACCCGCGTCGAAATCGCCACCGATGGCGCGTGCAAGGGCAATCCCGGCCCCGGCGGCTGGGGTGCGCTGATTCGTTCGGGCGCGACCGAAAAGGAACTGTCGGGCGGTGAAAATCCCAGCACCAACAACCGCATGGAGCTGATGGCGGCGATCGAGGGGCTCAACGCGCTCAAGCGCCCGTGCCGCGTCACGCTGTCGACCGACAGCCGCTACGTGATGGATGGGCTGACCAAGTGGATCAAGGGCTGGCAGAAGAACGGCTGGAAGACCGCCGCGAAGCAGCCCGTCAAGAATGCCGAACTGTGGCAGGCGCTGCTCGACGCCGCCAAGCCGCACCGGATCGACTGGGTGTGGGTCAAGGGCCATGCCGGCCACCCCGACAATGAGCGCGCCGATCGGCTGGCAAGCGATGCCGCGGTGCTCGCCGGGCGGCGCGGATAAGGCCTCGGCCTCAGGCCTCTTCGACCGGCGCGCCCGGGCCGTTCTTGAGCACCGACTCGATCGCGTTCTTCGCGCCGGCCTTGCTCGAATAGCCTTCGGTCCACCAGATCAGCTCGGCATTGTATTTGAACTTGGCGACGTACTCGCCGGCTTTGTTCTGCTCGATCACGAACTTATGCGCCATCATCGCTCTCCCGGATGCGCCGCAGGCATAGCGCGAATTCGGTCGTTACGCTACCGCGACGAACCGACCCGGAGCATATCGCGCGGGATCGATTCCCGCGACGCTTGGATCGGGCTCCCTGCCGAGCAGCAGCGCAGCGGCCAGGGCGGCGGCGGCCGGCGCGGTCTGGATGCCGAATCCGCCCTGCCCGGCAAACCAGAAAAAGCCCGGCGACTCGGCCGCGAAGCCATAAACGGGCAAGCGATCGGGCGCGAAACTGCGCAATCCCGCCCAGCGCCGCTCGACGCGCGTGATCGTCCAGTCGACGACATGCTCGAACCGGTCGATCGCGATCGCGACGTCGAGTTCCTCGGGCTGGGCATCGCCGGGGAGCGCTTCGGTCTCGTCATGCGGGCTCAGCCACAACCGCCCGCCGGCTTCCGGCTTGAAGTAGAAGCTTCCCGAAATGTCGGCGATGTGCGGCAACGTCTCGGGTGCGGCCGGGTCGGTCGCGAGCTGCACGACGGTGCGGCGGTACGCGGTGATCCCGATCGGCGCGACTCCGGCGCGCCCAGCGACCTGATCGGCCCAGGCACCCGCGGCGTTGACGAGGATCGGCGCGCTCACCGGCCCGCCCCCGGTCTGCACTTCCCAGCAATCGTTGCGCCGCTCGGCGCTTTGCAGCGGTGCTGCGACCAGCAGCGTCGCACCCGCGCGCTTGGCCTGGGCGAGATAATGGGCGTGCAGTGCGGCGACGTCGATGTACGTGCTGCTCGCTTCGAGCACGCCGAGCGTCCATTCGGGACGCAGGCCGAGAACGAGTGCGTGCGGGTCGACTCGGTCGAGCGCGACGCCGCTCCCGGCGAATTCGGCGAGGAACGCGTCGATCGCGGGCGCATCCTCGGCGCGGCCGATATGGAGCGACCCGAGATCCTGCAGGAACCCACCTGCCCGCAGCGCCGGCCCCGACGCCGTGGTCAGCGGCTGGATCCCCGGGCCGCCATAGGTTTCCGACCAGAACGCCGCCGACCGCCCCGTCGCGTGATAGCCCGCCACGTCCTCGGCCTCGAGCAGCACGACCGACACGAACGGCGCAATCGCGGCGGCAAGGCTCGCGCCCGCGATTCCCGCACCGACGATCGCGACATCGTAGTGCTTCATGCGCGCGGCCCGGGCGCCCGCGCCGCCAGAAAGCCGTCGATCGCGCCCAGCGCGCGATTGCGCACCGCATCGACCTCGCGGAGAATTTCGTGCGCCGATTCCACGCCGAAGCGCGCGATCTGCGCATCGGGCAGCTTTGCCGCGACGCCGTAAGCGGCCTTGGGCGCGACGAGCTGGTCGTTCTCGGGCACGACGAACAGCAGCGGCACGGAGAGCGTTTTCAACCGCGAATCGGCGCGCAACCGTCGAGTCGAGCGGAATGCCTCGATCACCCAGCGCCAACTCGGCGGGCCAAGCAGCAAATCTGGCTTGCTCGCCTGCCAGAAGAGCTCGTCTTCGTAGCGATCCTGATCGTGCGTCAGCAGCGCCTGGCGGGTTTCGGTCGTCGCAGGCTTTTCATTGCCGCGCCACGCCGGCCGCGCGGCATCGCCGATCCCGCCGAGCAGAACCGCGAGGCGCTCGCCGAGCGTCGCACCGAGCGGGCTGTGTAGCCCCAGCATCGGCGCGACCAGCACCGCCGCATCGGGCTCCGCCGCACCCTCGACCAGCGCGCGCAGCAGCAAATGCCCGCCCATCGAATGTCCGATCGCGACATGCGGCCCGCCAGTGCCAGCCGCACGCTCGGCCCGCCATTCCGCCCAGAACGCGCGGAAATCGTCGATATAGAGCTGGAAATCGTCGACGTGCCCGACATGCGGATCGGGCGACAGCCGGCCCGAGCCACCCTGCCCGCGCCAGTCGAACGAGGTGATCGACCAGCCTTGCGCCTGCCAATGCGCGAACGCCTCGAGATATTTTTCGAAGATGTCGCCGCGCCCGCCCTGGAACAGCATCCGCCCGCGCGCGGGCCCGTTCGCTGGCCAGTCGAACCGGCGCAGCGCCCAGCCATCGGGCGCGGTCCAGCGCGTGATCCGCGCCGCGGCGGGAATCGCGCGTCGATACAGCTGGGGGGAAACCATGGGTCATGGTTACGGTTTCGAAAGGCCTGTCGTCTAGGCCTTTCCCGCATGCGTGGGGATACTCTTTCGATCGTGTTGGTGGCGACATTGGCGCTGATCCTGGTTTCGGCCGGGATCCAGGACGCGCGCACGCGTGAGATCGCAAATTGGAAAAACGCCGCGATCGCACTGCTCGCGCCGTTCTATTGGTGGGCGTGCGGGCTCGCGGTGTGGCCCGACATGGCCGCGCAATTCGGGCTCGCGTTGATCGTGTTCGCGCTGTTCATCGCCACATTCCAGTTGGGCTGGATGGGCGGCGGCGACGTCAAGATGATCGGTGCGCTCGCTTTGTGGCTGCCGCTGGTGCCGCTGGTGTGGATGCTGATCGTGATGTCGCTGGTCGGCGGCGCGCTGACCGCGGTGGTGATGATCGAGCATCGTCTCCGGCGTCGGACCACCCCGGTCGAGATCCCCTATGGCGTCGCGATCGCAATCGCCGCCTTGTTCGCGCTTCGTGAACCGCTTTTTAACCACTTTGGTGTGAATGCTTAACGCGGGCTCAACTGCCCACGTTCGAAAGGTTCGAGATGGATAGTCGCAAGGTCCTATTGCTGGTGGGAGCGCTGATCGTCGCTGCGATCACCGCGTTCATGGCGCGATCGCTGATCGTCGGCAGTTCGGCGCCGCAAGCCAATGCCGTGGTCGCCGCTCCAGTGGTCGACGGGCCCGAAGTGCTCGTCGCGACCAAGGCGCTGCCGGTCGGCACGATCCTCGATGCCACCGCGCTGAAGTTCCAGCCCTGGCCAAAGGAGCTCGTCGAGAATGCCTATTTCATCAAGAAGGGCGGCTTTGACCAGCGTACGCTGCTTGGCACCGTGGTGCGCAACGCGATCACCGCCGGGCAGCCGCTGACGCAAGGCGCGCTGGTCAAGCCGGGCGACCGCGGGTTCCTCGCTGCAGCGCTCGGGCCTGGCATGCGCGCCGTCACCGTACCCGTGCAGACTCAGACGAGCGTCGCGGGCTTCGTGTTTCCGGGCGACCGAATCGATCTGATACTGACGCAGGCCGTCGTCGGCGGCGGTGATGGTCCCCCGCTCAAGGCGGCCGAGACGATCATGCGCAACCTGCGCGTGCTCGCCACCGATCAGCGCACCGACAATGGCGTCGGCGAAGACGGCAAGTCGGTCGTCCGTACGTTCTCGAACGTGACGATCGAGGCAACGCCCAAGATCGCAGAACAGATTGCCGTCGCGCAGACGCTCGGCTCGCTGTCGCTGTCGCTGCGCTCGATCGCCGACAACAACAGCGATCTCGAACAGGCGATCGCCAGCGGCAACGTCACCATGCCCGAAGACCCCAAGGCCGAAAAGGCGATGCTCACGCGCATCGCGGCCTCGCCCTCGGCGGGTGGCGGCACGATGGCGACGGGTGCCGATGTCTCGCGCTTCCAGCGCAGCTCGGTTCCGGGAAAAGTAGCCCAGGCCGGCGCTCCAGGGGCCCCTGGCATGGTCGCTCCAAGCGGCGGTTTTCCCGGGGGGGGTGCGGTACGCGCCGGGCCGATGGTCCATATCGTTCGCGGCAATGCGGTGACCGATGTCGCCGTTGAGGGGAAGAAGTGATGCGCAACCTCGGCTTCCTGCACCGCGCCGTTTCGGCGACGGTCCTGACAGCGCTGGTCGCCAGCGCACCCGCTCCGCTCCTCGCCGCAGGCGGCAAGCCACCGCGGCGAGGCTCGCCCGCCCGCCCGGCCAGCCACGCCGTGACGCATATCGGATCGGCCCCCACGGGCACCGTCCGCCCGACCAACGAGGTTACGCTGTCGACCGGCCAGGGCGAGTTGATCAATCTGCCCGCCAGCGTCAGCGACGTGTGGATCTCGAACCCGGGTGTCGCCGACGTCTATGTCAGCAACCCGCACCAGATCCATCTGTTCGGCAAGGATTTCGGCGAGTCGACGATCTTCGCGACGAGCGCGAGCGGTGCTGTGATCTACGCCGCCAACATCCGCGTCAGCCAGAACCTGACCTCGATCGACCGCATGGTGAAGCTCGCCATGCCCGACAGCGACATCCGCGTCACCACGGTCGGCCAGATCGCGGTGCTGACCGGCACCGTCGCCTCGCCCGAGGACAGCGCCCAGGCACAGCGGCTGGTGAGCGGCCTGCTCAACCCCGGCGTCGTGCCAGGGGCCGAGACCGGGCTCAAGATCGGCGTGATCAACCGGCTGCGCGCGGCGACTCCGCTGCAAGTCAATCTGCAAGTGCGGATCGCCGAAGTCAGCCGCAGCTTCGTCAAGAATATCGGCGTCAATCTCGCCAACCGCCAGATCGGCAGCGGCGCGATCTTCAACCTCAATCAAGGCCGCGCCGCATCCATCACGACCGTCCCTGGCGTGCCCGGCGATCCGACGCTGATCGCGAGCGGCCTGAAGCCCGGCCAGACGCAATTCGCCTTCCCGGCCGCGACCGGCATGGGCACTGCGCTCGGGATTGCGGGCCGCGCGTTCGGCATGGATCTGCTCGCTTCGCTCGATCTGGGCGAACGCGACGGGCAAGTCTCGACGCTCGCCAATCCGAACATCACCGTGATCTCGGGCGAGACCGGCTCGTTCCTGGCCGGCGGCGAATTCCCGATCCCGATCTCGCAGGGGCTCGGCGCGGTGTCGGTCGACTACAAGCAATATGGCGTCAGCCTGTCCTACACGCCGACGGTGCTCTCCGACGGGCGCATCTCGCTCCACGTTCGCCCCGAAGTGTCGCAGCTGTCGTCGCAAGGCGCGGTCACGCTGTCGGGCGTCAGCATCCCCGCGCTGACGACGCGCCGCGCCGAAACGACGGTCGAGCTCGGCTCGGGCCAGAGCATGATGATCGCCGGGCTGTTGTCGAACAACCACAACAACTCGATCGACAAGGCGCCGGCGCTCGGCGACATGCCCGTCGTCGGCGCGCTGTTCCGCTCGAACGCGTTCCAGCGCAACGAGACCGAGCTGGTGATCGTGATCACGCCGTATCTGGTCAAGCCGGTCAACGCCGCCGACATCGTCCTGCCGACCGATGGCTACAAGGCGCCGACCGATCTCGGCCGCGTGTTCATGGGGCAGTTGGGAAGCGGCACCACCGGCGGCGATCGTCCCAAGCCGACAATGGCCCCGCGCGACCCGCTGCAGCCCGCCTTCCAGGCCGCGCTGCAAGTGCCGCAGCGCGCGCCTTCGGCACCGGGTGATCGCGACAGCGCACCGCTGCCCGCTCTTCCCGCACCCGCGGGCAAGCCCAAAAGGGGCGCCAATGTCGCGCCCGGTTTCAGCAACTAAGGCCGGAGGAACATGATCATGTTCAAGCGCAGTCTCTTGATCGCGACCACCCTCGCCCCCGCGTTGCTCGTCGGCGCATGCGCCGGCACGCAGAATCGCGGGCTCGAATCGGTCCACCAGCCGGTCGTCAGCCGCAGCGACTATGCACTCGACGTCGCGACCAGCGGCGGTGACCTAGCCCCCGGCGAAGAACAGCGTCTCGCCGGCTGGATGGCCTCGCTCCGCGTCGGCTATGGCGACCGAGTCGCGATCGACGATCCCAACCCCTACGGCGCTGGCGTGCGCGAGGCGGTGGCGCGCCAGGTGGCGCATTACGGCTTGCTCGTCTCGGACGACGCGCCCGTCACCAACGCGCCGATCACCGCGGGCACCGTCCGTGTGGTGGTGACGCGGATGAAGGCGAGCGTGCCCGGTTGCCCCGATTTCAGCCGTGATAGCTCGACCGATTTCGAGGCGAACACGTCCTCGAATCATGGCTGTGCGAGCAACGCGACGCTCGCTGCGATGATCGCCAACCCAGCCGATCTCGTGCTCGGCCAGACGGGCAACGGCGTCGCCGATCAGTCCGCTTCGGCAAAGGCGATCGACAGCTTCCGCAAGGCCCCGCCGAGCGGCGCCGGCGGCACCACCATCAAGGCCGAAAGCGCCGGAGGCAAATAATGAACGCACCGTTCAATCCCGGCCGGATGGGTCTTCGCGATCCCTTCTCCGCTTATGTCTGCGACGAGACCACCGCCGAGACGCTACGGCCGATCGTCACCGAAATGGGCTGGGCGCCCGAAAAGGTGAACAAGGGCGGCCTGCGCAACGCGGTGCAATCGCTCTCGGTCTCGGCCTCGCCGCAGATCCTGTTCGTCGATCTCTCCGAAAGCGGCGACCCGCTCAACGACATCAATGCGCTCGCCGAAGTGTGCGAGCCCGGCACCGTCGTGATCGCGGCGGGCCAGGTCAACGACGTCCGGCTCTATCGCGATCTCGTCGTCAGCGGGATCCAGGATTATCTGCTCAAGCCGCTCAACCCCGACATGCTGCGCGAGGCCTTCACCAACGCGCAGGCGATCCTCAACGCGCCGAAAGCGGTCGAGGCGGGGACCGAGCGTCCGCATATCTCGACCGCGTTTATCGGCGCGCGCGGCGGCGTCGGCGCGTCGAGCCTGGCGACCTCGGTCGCCTGGGTGCTGAGCGAAAAGGGCGCGCGGACCACGGCGTTGCTCGATCTCGACGTGCATTTCGGCACCGGCGCGCTGTCGCTCGATCTCGAGCCCGGCCGCGGCCTGACCGACGCGATCGAGAATCCCAGCCGTATCGACGGCCTGTTCATCGAACGCGCGATGGTCAAATCGAGCGAGCGGCTGTCGGTGCTGTCGGCCGAGGCGCCGATCAATTCGCCGCTGATGACCGACGGATCGGCCTTCTATCAGTTGCAGGAGGAAATGCGCGCCGCGTTCGAATGCACCGTGGTCGATCTGCCGCGCACCATGCTGGTCCAGCATCCGCACTTGATCTCGGACATTCAAGTCGCGGTGATCGTCACCGAACTGACGCTGGCGGCCGCCCGCGACACGATCCGGCTGCTATCGTGGATGAAGTCCAACGCGCCGCAGACGCAAGTCGTGGTCGTCGCCAACCGCGTCCAGCCGGTCGCGCAGCTCGAGATCAGCCGCAAGGACTTCGAGGGGTCGATCGAGCGCAAGATCGATTTCAGCATCGTGTTCGATCAAAAGCTCGCGGCGCAGTCCGCCAAGCTCGGCAAGCCGTTTGCCGAGGCGGGCAAGGGTTCGAAGACGATCCTGCCGATCATCGACCTCGCGACCAAATTGATGGCGGTCGGCGATTCGGCCGAGTCGATCGATACCGGCGGCAAGAAGAAACCTGCCGCCAAGGGCACTTCGCTCGTCGGCAAATTCGACTTCAAGGCGCTGGTGTCGCGCAAGAAGAAGGCGTGAAGCCACGCCGATGTCGGTTTTTGGGTCAGTTTTTGGGGGCGCCGTAAACGCCGTCGTAACGAAGCGGAGCGCTTGATAGGCTCATGGACTTGATGCCCATTCTTTCGCTGGGTGGCGGCGCGCTGATCATGCTGATGCTGGTCGCGTTCGCCTTTGCCGGCCCCTCGCCCGAACGCGCTCGAACGCGGCGTGTCGCGGCGATGCGCGCGCGTCACGGCGATTCGGCCAATACGCTGGTCGACGCCCAGATGCGCCGCATCTCGTCGCTGCAAGGCACCAAGATGGATGCTGCTGCGGCGCGCTTCCTGCCCCGCCCTGCCCTGCTCAAGAAGCGGCTGGCGATGACGGGCAAGACCTGGACCGTCGGCCAATACGGCATGGCGACGATCGGCATCGTGATGGGCGTGACGATCCTGCTGTCGATCATCGGGTTGCCGGTGCTGCTCGGGCTGCTGCTCGGCGTCGTGATCGGGGGTGGCGTGCCGCACATGGTCGTCGGCTTCTTCATCAAGCGCCGCATCGCGCAATTCACCAGCAAGTTTCCCGATGCGATCGAGCTGCTCGTGCGCGGCCTGCGCTCGGGCCTGCCGATCACCGAGACGATCGCGGTCGTCGGCGCCGAGGTCGACGGTCCGGTCGGCGTCGAGTTCAAGAGCATCACCGACAAGATGAAGATCGGCCGGACGATGGACGCCGCGCTGCAGGAAACCGCCGACCGGCTCGGCACGCCCGAATTCCAGTTCTTCGTCATCACCATCGCGATCCAGCGCGAAACGGGCGGCAATCTAGCCGAAACGCTCGCCAACCTCGCCAATGTGCTGCGCATGCGCAGTCAGATGAAGTTGAAGATCAAGGCGATGTCGTCCGAGTCGAAGGCGTCGGCCTATATCGTCGGATCGCTGCCGTTCATCGTGTTCGGGATGATCTGGATGATCAACGGCAGCTACATGCAGAACTTTTTCGTCGACCAGCGGCTGATGGTCGTCGGCGGCGGAGGGCTTCTCTGGATGGGGCTTGGCGCGTTCATCATGAGCCGCATGGTCAATTTCGAGATCTGATGCGATGACCCCACTCGATCATCCCGCTGGCCCCGTCATCCTTGGCGTCAACGTCTTCACCGTCGCGACCTTCCTCGCCGGCATCGCGGCGTTCATGGTGCTGCTCGCGGTCTATGCCGCGACCACTGCGCGCGACCCGATGACCAAGCGCGTCAAGGCGCTCAACGACCGGCGCGAGCAGTTGAAGGCGGGCATTACCGCCTCGACCAAGCGCCGCGCCAAGCTCGTCACCAAGAACGAGACGACCGACCGGATCAAGGCGCTGCTGTCGGGCCTCAAGGTGCTTCAGGACAGCCAGGTCAAGGCGGCGCAAGTCAAGCTGATGCAGGCCGGCATCCGCTCGAAGGAATATGCCGTCGCGGTGATCTTCGGCCGGCTGATGCTGCCGCTCACCTGGGGCGTGTTCGGCGTCTATGTCGTGTACGGCACCGAGATGTTCGCCGGCTGGACGCCGTGGAAGGCGTACGCGCTGGTCGCGATGAACTTCGTGCTGTCGTACAAGGCGCCCGATATCTACCTCAACAATCTCGTCACCAAACGCTCCCAGGCGATCCAGAAGGGCTTGCCCGACGCGCTCGACTTGCTGGTGATCTGTGCCGAAGCGGGACTCACCGTCGACGCCGCGTTCAACCGCGTCGCGCGCGAACTCGGCCGCGCCTATCCCGAACTGGGCGACGAATTCACCCTCACCGCGATCGAACTCGGCTTCCTGTCGGAACGGCGCCAGGCGTTCGAGAACCTCGCCCAGCGCGTCAAGCTCGACGCGGTCAAGGGCGTCGTCACGACGATGATCCAGACCGAGAAATACGGCACGCCGCTGGCGTCTGCGCTTCGCGTGCTGTCGGGCGAGTTCCGCAACGAACGCATGATGCGCGCCGAGGAAAAGGCCGCTCGCCTCCCCGCGATCATGACGATCCCGCTGATCCTGTTCATCCTGCCGACGCTGTTCGTCGTCATTCTCGGCCCGGCGGCCTGCTCGATCTCCGACGCGTTCAACCACTGACGACCGCGGCGGCAGGGGTGCCGGCAAGCGCCCTTGCCGCACGACGCGGTTACCGGCATTTTATCCCGCGACGTTCTGTCGAGGGATCAGGCCATGCTGTTTACTACATCGGAGCAGTTCGTCGTATTGACGATCGTGCTGTTGAGCGGGTGGCTGATCGGGTTTGCCAGCGCACCGAATGCCGCCAAATGGAAGCGGCGCGCGCGGGCGCAGGCCGACAGCTACGCGGCCTATCACCGCGATGCCGAGGACAAGCTCCGCGCGGCACAGCAGCGCGCGACCGACCTGAAGGACGAACTCGCGTCGCTCCGCGCCGACCATGCCGACGCCGAGCAGGCGATCGCGCGGCTGCGGAGCGGCGCGAAGCACGATGTTGCACCAGAGGTCGTGCCGGCGGCGGTTGCGCCGCCCCACGAGCCTGTTGTCAAAGCGGACAACGGCATCCCCCACGCCAGAGTCGATCCGCGCCCAGGGCGCGAGGATCTGACGCGGATCCGCGGGATCGACGCGTTGCTTGCGACGCGACTGTTCAGCCTCGGCTTGGTGCGGTTCGAGGATATCGAGAAGCTCTCGGCCGCCGACGAGATCGCGCTCGAGCAGCGGCTCGCGTTGCCCGCAGGGCTGATGGCGCGCGACGAATGGCGCGCGCAGGCTGCGGCGCTTCGCGCCGGATCGGCGGATGCGCCGGGGGAACACGTCGAAACGGGCGCACTGCAGGCGCGTGAGGTACCGCCTCCACCGTCAGCCTGAAGAAGGCTGGCGGCGCCCCTCCCCCGCTATGCGGAGGAGGGTTTCGGGAGCATGGCGCGCAACGCGGTGCGGCCGAGCCCGCTCAGCCCTGTTTTGCCAGCGCCGCCTGCGCCGCTGCCAGCCGCGCGATCGGCACGCGGTACGGCGAGGCCGAGACGTAGTCGAGCCCGGTCGCCTCGCAGAACGCGATGCTCGCCGGGTCACCGCCATGCTCGCCGCAGATGCCGAGCTTGATGCCGGGGCGCGCCGCGCGACCGCGCTCTGCCGCCATCCCGATCAGCTGCCCGACGCCCTCGACGTCGAGCGAGACGAACGGGTCGCGCGCGTAGATGCCGCGCTCGACATAGGTGGTGAGGAAGCGCGCGGCGTCGTCGCGGCTGACGCCCAAAGTGGTCTGCGTCAGATCGTTGGTGCCGAACGAGAAGAACTCGCCGATCTCGGCAATCTCACCCGCCATCAGGCAGGCACGCGGCAGCTCGATCATCGTGCCGACGAGATATTCGATGCGTTGCCCCTTGTCGGCGAACACGGCCTCCGCCGCCTTGTCGACCACGGCCTTCATCAGCTCGAGCTCGCGCGCGGTGCCGACGAGCGGGATCATCACCTCGGGGATCGGTGCCGCGCCCGATTTGACCGCGACCTCGATCGCCGCCTCGAAGATCGCGCGCGCCTGCATCTCGTAGATTTCAGGATAGGTCACGCCGAGGCGGCAGCCGCGATGGCCGAGCATCGGGTTGAACTCGTGGAGCTCGGCAGCGCGACGCTTGAGCACGTCGATATCGATCCCCGCCGAGCGCGCGACCTCGGCGAATTCGGCTTCCTGGTGCGGCAGGAATTCGTGGAGCGGCGGATCGAGCAAGCGGATCGTGACGGGCAGGCCCGCCATCACCTCGAACAGCTGGACGAAATCGCTGCGCTGTGCGGGCAGCAGCTTGTCGAGCGCGGTGCGGCGGCCGGCTTCGTCCTCGGCGAGGATCATCTGGCGCACGTCGGTGATGCGTTGCGCATCGAAGAACATGTGCTCGGTGCGGCACAGACCAATGCCCTCGGCACCGAACTCGCGCGCGACCTTGGCGTCGAGCGGGGTCTCGGCATTGGCGCGGACTTTCAGGCGGCGCACGCCGTCGGCCCACACCATCAATGCGGCGAAGTCGCCCGACAGTTCGGGTTGCACGGTCGGCACTTCGCCCGCCATCACTTCGCCGGTGGTGCCGTCGATCGTGACGAGATCGCCCTCGCGGATCGTCCGGTCGCCGACCTTCATCACGCCGGCCTTGGCGTCGATCGAGATCGAGCCAGCGCCCGAAACGCACGGCCGCCCCATGCCGCGCGCGACGACGGCGGCGTGGCTCGTCATCCCGCCGCGCGCGGTCAGGATGCCGCGCGCCGCGTGCATGCCGTGAATGTCCTCAGGCGAGGTCTCCGTGCGGATCAGGATCACCGAGTCGCCAGCATTCGCGCGCTTCTCGGCGGTGTCGCTGTCGAACACCGCTTGCCCCGATGCCGCGCCGGGCGATGCGGGCAGGCCCTTGGTCAGCACGTCGCGCGGCGCCTTGGGGTCGAGCGTCGGGTGGAGCAACTGGTCGAGCGCGGCAGGATCGATCCGCTGGACGGCTTCCTCGCGCGTGATCAGCCCTTCCTCGGCCATGTCGACCGCGATCTTGAGCGCGGCCTTGGCGGTGCGCTTGCCCGAGCGCGTCTGGAGCATCCACAGCTTGCCCTGCTGCACGGTGAATTCGATGTCCTGCATGTCGCGGTAATGCGTCTCGAGCAGGTCGAACACCTTGGCGAGCTCGGCGAACACCACCGGCATCGCTTCTTCCATCGACAGCGGCTTGGCACCCGCCGCCTCACGCGCCGCGGTGGTGAGGTATTGCGGGGTGCGGATGCCGGCGACGACGTCCTCGCCCTGCGCGTTGATCAGGAATTCGCCGTAATACGCGCGGTCACCCTTGGCGGGGTCGCGCGTGAAGGCGACGCCCGTTGCTGAGGTGTCGCCCATGTTGCCGAACACCATCGCCTGGATGTTGACCGCGGTGCCCCACGATGCCGGGATGTCGTTCAGGCGGCGATAGACCTTGGCGCGCTCGGACTGCCACGAGCCGAACACCGCGCCAACGGCGCCCCACAGCTGATCGTGGACGTCCTGCGGGAAGGGCTTGCCCCACTGCTTTTCAACGAGCGCCTTATATTCGGCGACCAGCGTGCGCAGATCGTCGGCGGTGAGGTCGGTGTCGAGGAAGTAGCCGCGGTCTTCCTTGGCGATTTCGAGCGCTTCCTCGAACGCGTCATGGTCGAGCTCGAGCACGACGTCCGAATACATCTGGATGAAGCGGCGATAGCTGTCCCACGCGAAGCGCGCGTCGCCGCTCGTCGTGGCGAGGCCCTCGACGGTCTGGTCGTTGAGGCCGAGGTTGAGCACGGTGTCCATCATGCCCGGCATCGAGGCGCGCGCGCCCGAGCGGACCGAGACGAGCAGCGGATCGGCGGCATTGCCGAAGCGCTTGCCCGTCACGCCCTCGATATGCGCGATCCCGGTGGCGACTTCGTCGCGCAGGCCTTGCGGAAACTGCCCGCCTTCGTCGTAATAGACCGCGCAGAAATCGGTCGAGATGGTGAAGCCCGGCGGCACCGGCAGGCCGATCGACGCCATCTCGGCCAAGTTCGCGCCCTTGCCCCCCAGCAGGTTGCGATCGCCCTTGCCGCCGTCCGAAACGCCGCCGCCGAACCGATATACGTACGTCATGGATATTCCCTACTCAGTGCCTGGGTTTTCGCTGGGGAGGCGTCGGCAAAAGTCGCGGTATGATCACATCATCGCGGGGGCTAGCCCTCGATCTTCGAGAAGTCGGCCACGTTGTGCACCGCAGCACGAACGCGATCAAGCAGCCCGAGCCGCGCCGTGCGCTTGGCGGGTTCGGGGTCGTTGACGATGACGCTTTCGAAGAACGCGTCGATCGGGGCGCGCAGCGTCGCGAGCGCGGCCATCGCGGCTTCGAAATCCTCGCGCGCGATCGCTGCGGAGGCTGCCGGTTCGGCCGCGTCGAGCGCCGTGGCGAGTGCGGTTTCGGCAGGTTCTGGCGTGTAGGACGGTGCAGTGTGCGAACCCGCGCTCTCTTCAACCGTCACCCCAGCGAACGCTGGGGTCTCGTGGTTCTCCGGGTGCGCGCCCGCCGCGGAGACCCCAGCTTTCGCTGGGGTGACGGCCGGGGCGGACGTGCCGAAGCCCTCCTTCTTCAGGATATTCGCCGCGCGCTTGTACCCGGCGAGCAGGTTCGCCCCATCCTCGGTCCCGACAAACCCCTGCAACGCCCGCACGCGCGCGAGCAGGCGGACGAGATCGTCCTCGCCGCCGAGCGCGAACACCGCGTCTATCAGGTCATGCCGGACGCCGGCTTCGCGTTGCTGGACTTTGAGGCGGTCTGCGAAAAAGTCGAGGAGCGCATCGACCGTTACCGGAAGACTTTCTAGCGGTTCAGGATACGCGTTGTGAGGCTGGCCCCACGCATAGGCATGTTGAATCTCAGCCCATGTTTGCGACCAAAAGCTTATGCGAACAATCTCGTGCATGTCGGGTGAAGCATCCCCAATCATGACCTGGCCCGCCAAGATTGGTCTCAACTGTATCCGAATTTGGTTCTGCTGAATGAGGCGAGCAATGCCAAGCGCTGCTCGGCGGAGCGCAAACGGGTCCTTCGAACCAGTAGGCAATTCGCCTATTTCAAAAAACTTAGAAATCGTATCCAGCTTGTCCGCCAAGCTCACCGCCACCGTCACCGGATCGGTCGGGACGTCATCGCCCTGCCCGACCGGCTTGTAGTGATCGCGGATCGCCGCGGCGACGGCGGGGTGCTCGCCTTGCGCGGCAGCGTAATAGCCGCCCATCAAGCCCTGCAGCTCGGGGAATTCGCCGACCATGCCGGTGACGAGATCGGCCTTGCACAGGCGCGCGGCGCGCTCGGCGAGGTCGGCCAGTTCCGCGCGCGACAGGTCCCCCTCCCGCTTGCGGGAGGGGTTAGGGGAGGGGCCGTCAGCACTGGCGGCGTCGGCGAGTGGAACAGGCCCTCCCGCAGCCCCTCCCGCGAGCGGGAGGGGAGCAGAAGAGGTGACGATCCCCTCCTCCACCAGCCAGCGCGCCAGCTTGGCGACACGGTCGACCTTGTCGGCGACCGTGCCGAGCTTCTCGTGGAACACGATCCGGTCGAGCTTGGCCGCCTGCTCTTCGAGCGGCACCTTGAGATCGGTCTCGTAGAAGAATTTCGCGTCGGACAGCCGTGCCGCGAGCACCTTGCGGTTGCCCTCGACGATCTTCGCGCCGCCATCGGCCGCGTCGATATTGGCGGTGCAGATGAACGCGTTCGCCAAGGCGCCGTCGGCCGAGCGGCACACGAAATACTTCTGGTTCACGCGCGCCGTCAGCTGAATCACCTCGGGCGGGACCTCGAGGAACGCCTCGTCGAAGCGGCCGAGCAGCGGCACCGGCCATTCGGTGAGGCCAGCATTCTCGCTCAGCAGCCCCTCGTCCTGCACCAGCTCGAGCCCGGCCTTGCGCGCGGCCATCGTCGCGCCGAGCGCGATGATCTGGCGGCGTTCGGCCTGGTCGACGATCACATGGCAGGCGCGGAGTTTCTCGACATAGTCGTTCGCACTGCCGATCGTGATGACGTGCGGATGGTGGAAGCGATGCCCGACGGTCGCGGCACCGCTGGTGATGCCGGCGATCTCGCAGTCGATCACGCCGTCGCCGAACAAGGCGACGATCCCCTGCAGCGGGCGAACCCAGCGCAGCGATTCCATCGTGGTCGAGGCAGCCCCCCAACGCATCGCCTTGGGCCAGGGGAAGGCGCGGACGATCGCGGGGATCGCTGCTGCCAGCACGTCGGCGGTGGCGCGGCCGGGCTTGTCGATCACCGCGAACAGGATGCCGTCGCGCTCGACGAGCTGCTCGCGCGTCAGGCCGGTCTTGCGCAGGAAGCCTTCGAGCGCTTGCGGCGGCGCGCTGGTCTTGGGGCCCTTGGTCTCTTCCGACACGGCAGCGGTCTGCGCGGGGAGATCGCGCGCGATCAGCACCAGGCGGCGCGGGGTGGCGTAGGTCTGCAGCGCGCCGGGCTGGAGGCCAGCCTTGGCGAGCTCGGCGGTGAAGAGCTTGGCGAGATCCTCACGCGCGCGGTCCTGCATACGCGCGGGGATTTCCTCGGAGCGCAGCTCCAGCAGAAAGTCCGTCATGCGCGCACCCCGTCAGCGATCGAAACGCGCAGGCGCGAAGACGCGAAGAAACTCTTCTTCTCCGCGTCTCCGCGTCTCCGCGTGAACAAGAAATTTGGTTCTCGCGGAGACGCGGAGACGCGGAGAGACGAAGGAAGAGGCAGAGTGCCTGCGGCGCCGAGCATCACGCGGCACTCCACGCGGGATATTCGGCCTTCCAGCCCTCCGCATTCTTGTCCATCCACGCCTGGCAGCTGCCCTTCGCGAGATCGCGCACGCGGCCCATATAGGCCTGGCGCTCGGCGACCGAGATCACCCCGCGCGCCTGGAGCAGGTTGAACACGTGGCTCGCCTTGATCGCTTGCTCGTAGGCCGGGATCGGCAACTTGGCGGCGAGGCTGTTCTCGCACTCGGCGACATGCTTGCGGAACTGGTCGAACAGGCTGTCGGTGTCGGCGACCTCGAAGTTCCAGGTCGACATCTCGACCTCATTCTCGTGGAACACCTCGCCGTAGGTCACGCCGGCATCGTTGAACGCCAGGTCGTAGACGTTGTCGACATTCTGCACGTACATCGCGAGCCGCTCCAACCCGTAGGTGAGCTCGCCCGCGACGGGCTTCATGTCGAAGCCGCCCATCTGCTGGAAATAGGTGAACTGGGTGACTTCCATCCCGTCGCACCACACTTCCCAGCCCAAGCCCCACGCGCCGAGCGTCGGACTTTCCCAATCGTCCTCGACGAAGCGGATGTCGTGGACCAGCGGGTCGATGCCGATCGCCGCGAGGCTGCCGAGATACAGCTCCTGCAGGTTCGACGGGCTCGGCTTCAGGATCACCTGATACTGATAGTAATGCTGCAGCCGGTTGGGGTTCTCGCCATAGCGGCCGTCGGTGGGGCGGCGGCACGGCTGGACGAAGGCGGCGTTCCACGGCTTGGGGCCGAGCGCGCGCAGCGTCGTGGCGGTGTGGAACGTCCCCGCCCCCATCTCCATGTCATAGGCCTGGAGGATGAGGCAGCCATGCTGGCTCCAGTATTCGTGGAGCTTGAGGATCATGCCCTGGAAGCTGAGGGGTCTGTCGGTCACGATGTCGGTCACGGGGGGGGCTTTGGCGCAGGGCGACGGGAATTTCAACCAGGGGTTGGGCTTTGCTGCCCCCGGTCAGCCTGCACTGACCTTTTGTAAGGGCTTCTTGACATGGACACGACTCACTGTCATTTAGTCAAGGACAGCTGACAGAGTGTCAGTGTCGCATGATGGAGGGACCGATGTACGATCATCCAGCAAGCCCGACTTCGCCGCTCGCTTGACGATGCGGCTCCGATGGAAACCAATATGAAGAACCGCTTGAAGGTGCTGCGCGCCGAACGCGACTGGAGCCAGGCCGAGCTCGGCGGCCGGCTCGGCGTATCGCGGCAGGCGGTCAACGCGATTGAAACCGGCAAATACGATCCGTCGCTGCCGCTCGCGTTCAAGCTGGCGCGCCTGTTCGAAATGCCGATCGAGGAGATTTTCGATGACCAGACCGAAGATAGCCATGCCGCAGAATGACATCGGCCCCGGCGAAGCCGCCGATCGCGCGCGCTCGCGCCGCACGTTCATCACCTTCGCCGTGCTCAGCGTGCTCGGCGGTGCGGTCGGTTTCACTGCCGCGCTGATCGAGCCGCACGAGGCGACGCTAACCACCGGCGGCTCGCTGCCGGCGTGGTTCGCAATCCTTGCCGCGGCGCTGCTGATCGGCGCGGTGACGGCAGGCAGCCTCGTCTATTACCGCACGATCGACGAGCTCCAGCGGCTCGACAATTACTGGGCCGCGACGATGGGCGCCAACGTGCTGCTGATGGCCTATCCCGTCTGGCTGATCCTCTGGAAGGGCGGCCTCGTCCCCGCCCCAGATGCGATGACGCTGTATCTCGCGGTGCTGGTCTCGACCGGCCTCGCTTATGCCTGGCGCAAGCTGCGCTGACCTCGCCACACCTTTAAGAAGGATCGAACCATGAAGACGCTCGATTTCGGGCAGACGGTGATCACGCTCGCCGCACTGCTGCTCGCCGCCAACACCGCGCCCCAAGCTCCTGCCCCTGCCCCGGCGGCGCCCGCGCCCGTCGCCACCGTTCCCGCCGACCCCGCGCTCTGGGTGGTGAAGGACAAGGATACGACGATCTATTTGTTCGGCACGGTCCATGCGCTCAAGCCGAACCTCAGCTGGTTCGATTCGGCGGTGCGCAAGGCGTTCGACGCGAGCGGGCAGCTCGTGCTCGAAATCCCGTTGCCCACGCCCGAGCAGGCGCAGAAGGTGATCGGACCTCTCGCGATGGACCCGACCGGCCCCACGCTGACGCAGAAGCTCCCCGAAAAGAGCCGCGCCGCCTACGCCGCCGCGCTCGCCAAGCTCGGCGTTCCCGCCGCCGCGCTCGATCGCTTCGAGCCGTGGTTCGCCGCGGTGACGATGTCGCAAATCTCGCTGCAAAAGGCGGGCTACAGCGCCGCCGACGGTGCCGAGATGGCGCTCGACGCCGCCGCCAAGGCCGCGGGCAAGCCAGTCACCGGGCTCGAGACGCTCGAACAGCAGCTCGGCTATTTTCACGATCTGCCACAGGCCGACCAGATCGCCTTCCTGCTCGAAAGCGTGAAGGACCTGGACAAGTTCGACACCACGATCAACGCAATGGTCGACAAATGGAAAGCCGGCGACGCTGAGGGCTTGAGCAAGCTGATGAACGAGGATCTGACCGGGCAGAAGAATCTCTACAAGGTGCTGCTGGTCGATCGCAACGCGCGCTGGGCCGACTGGATCGATTCGCGGATGAAGACGCCGGGGACGGTGTTCATCGCGGTCGGCGCTGGGCACCTCGCGGGCAAGGATAGCGTCCAGGCGCAGCTCGCCAAGCATCGCATCGTCGCGACGCGGATCCGCTATTGATCCGCGCAGGTCTTGCGATCGGACTTGCCCTGGCGCTCGCCGCGTGCGCGAAGGCGCCCGAAACGCCCGCGCATCCGGCACTATGGCGCGTGGCGGACCGCGATACGACGATCTGGCTGTTCGGATCGATCCACGCGCTGCCGCCCCGCGTCGCCTGGCAGACGCCCACGGTGGCGGGCGCGATCGCGGCGGCGGACACGCTGATCCTCGAAGTGCCGCCCGGCGACGACGCCGCAGCGCGCGCGCAGTTCCTGGCGCTGGCCGAGCAACCGGGTTTGCCGCCGGTGCTAGACCGGGTGGCGGCGGCCGATCGCGCGACGCTCGCGCGTGGCATGGCGGTCGCGGGGCAATCGCCGGAAACGCTTGATCGGTTGAAGACCTGGGCGGCGGCGCTGACGATCACCGCCGGGGCCGGACATCTCTCCGACTCCGGCGCCGCCAACGGCGTCGAGGCGGTGCTGACGCGGGCATTCGCCGGCAAGGCGATCGGTGCGCTGGAGAGCCGCGAGGGGCAATTGCGGCTGTTCGACCGCCTCCCCGCCGAGTCGCAGCGGACGCTGCTGATCGCTGCAGCGCGCGACGCCCTTTCGGCGGCGAAGGGCGATGCCGCCCTGCGCACCGCGTGGAAGGACGGCGATGCGGCGGGGCTCGCCGCCGATGTCGCGCCGTTACAGCGCGATCCGGCGATGGGGGCGGCGCTGGTGACCGATCGCAACGCCCGCTGGGCGAGCGCGATCGTGCGTCGGCTGGCGCGGCCGGGGCGGGTGTTCGTCGCGGTTGGCGCGGGGCATCTGGTAGGGCCGGGGTCGGTCGTTGCGATGCTGCAGGCGCGGGGACTGAAGGTCGAGCGGGTCGAATAGGATAACGGGCGGGCGATATCGTGCGAAGGCTCACCCTCCACCCGTCACCCCAGCGCAAGCTGGGGTCTCGTGGTTCTTCGGGTGCGCGCCTTCCGGGAGACCCCAGCTTTCGCTGGGGTGACGTGTGGGGCGGAAGCGCCGAACCGTCGTCTTGCACTTAAGCCCCGCCTCCCCTATAGCGCCGCGCTTCGGCCAGGGTCATCCCTGGAGGCTTGGCCGGAAACACCACAACCGTATTTCGGAGTAATGCAATGAGCGACCAATTGGAGCTCGCAGCCGAGACGCGCGAACAGGTTGGCAAGGGAGCCTCCCGTTTGCTTCGTCGCGAAGGCCGCGTCCCCGCCGTGATCTACGGCAACAAGCAAGAACCCCTCTCGATCCACGTCGAGGAAAAGGCGCTGATGCGTCTCCTCATGACGGGTCACTTCATGAATTCGGTCGTCATGGTCGACGCCGGTGGCCAGCAGATCCGCACCCTGCCGAAGGACGTCTCGTTCGACGCCGTCACCGATCGTCCGACGCATGTCGACTTCCTGCGCATCGGCGCGCACACCACCGTGCACGTGCAAGTGCCGATCGTGTTCGCTGACGAGGACGATGCCCCCGGTATCGCCAAGGCTGGCGGCGTGCTCAACATCACGCGCCACGAGCTCGAGCTGGTCTGCGACGCGGCCGACATCCCCACCGAGATCACGATCTCGCTGGCAGGTCTCGACGTCGGTGCCTCGATCCACATCTCGGACGTCAAGCTGCCCAAGGGCGTGACGCCGGCGATCGCCGACCGCGACTTCGCGATCGCGACGATCGTTCCGCCGACGGTCCCGACCGTCGAGGACGAAGAGCTCGAGGCTGCCGTTGCCGAAGCTCAGTCGGCTGAAGCAGAAGCTGAAGCCGCCGAAGCTGAAGCCGAAGCCGAAGGCGACAAGGCCGAGTAAGCAGCCGCTGTCACCTTGCGGGATGCGCACAATCGGGGCAGCGGAAGCAGACGCTTTCGCTGCCCCGTTCGTTTGAAAAGGTAGGCATTCGCCGTGCAAATCTGGGTTGGTCTCGGCAATCCCGGCGCGCAATATGCGCTCAACCGGCACAATGTCGGCTTCATGGTGCTCGACACGATCGCCGAGATGCACGGCTTCGGCGCGGTCAAGAAGGCGTTCCAGGGCTGGACCCAGGAAGGCCGCATCGGCGCGCAAAAGATCCTGCTCCTGAAACCCGCCACCTTCATGAACGAAAGCGGTCGCAGCGTCGGCGAGGCGATGCGCTTCTATAAGCTTGGCGAGGGCGACGTCACCGTCTTCCACGACGAGCTCGACCTCGACCCGTTCCGCGTCAAGGTGAAGACCGGCGGCGGCACCGCTGGCCACAACGGCCTGCGCTCGACCGAAGCGCATATCGGCAACGCCTTCCGCCGCGTCCGCCTCGGGATCGGCCACCCCGGCCATAAAGACAAAGTCAGCCCGTACGTGCTCGGCAATTACGCGAAGGCCGAAATGGATCCGCTCGCCGACATGCTCGGCGCGGTCGCGGCCGAGTCGCCGTGGCTCGCCAGCGGCGACGACGGGCGATTCATGAGCGACGTCGCAGTGCGCCTCGCGGGCTGAACGCCCGCCGCGCTGTCACATCTCGGGCGTGTAGCGTTCGAACAGCCGTTCGCGCACCAGCAGGGCGATCAGCGCCTGATGCTCGGCCACCGGCACGTGCGCGAACCGCGCGCGCAATTCCTGTGCCGACAAGGCCGGCCGCGACAGCGCATATTCCGCCACCGCGCCGAACGTCCCGAGCGGATGCGCACCGCTCTGCGTGAGCAGGACCATCCCGCTATCGCGCCAATCGATCCGTGCTGGCCGTTGCGTCCGCGCATAGGACTCGAGCGCGGGACGCTGCGGCAGCGTGAAGGCATGGATGGGCCGAATCCGCGCGCGCTGCGCGTCGATCACCGCATCACGCACCAGCGGACTGGCGGCGAGTTCGCCGAGCCGCGTCGCCAGCGCGTGCAACTGCGCCCCGAGCGGCTGGCCCGCATCGACCCGCGCATCCTCGAGATACGCGCGGAACTGCGGATCGCGCCGCGCCTCGGTCTCGAGCACGCGCAGCAGCGTCATGCCCGTCAACGGCGCGACCGCGAAGGTGACGTGCAGCGACGCGCCGTCCTGCGCCAAGGCATCATGGTAACAGCCGCGCGGCAGATACAGCACGTCGCCCGGCCGCATCCGCACCTCGGCGAGCAACGGCCCGCGCGCCGCGTCGATCTGGCGCTGCACCTCTTCGCCACCGTGCGGCGCGACGAGCGGCGCGTCGGCGCGGTTCTGATAGACCCGCCACACCTTCTCGCCCTCGCACTGCACCGCGAACACGTCGTGCACGTCAAAATGCGTGGCGAACGCCTGGACGCCCTTGAACGAGCAATAGACGTTCGCGTTGGTCAGCGCGGCGAACTGCTCGCCCAGCATTTGCGTCCAGTCTCGGATTTCGGGCGCGATGCGTTCGATATCGTTGGCGACCAGACTGGCGCCCATGCCGAGGAACACGTCGACTCGTGCCGGATCGACCCGCCGCGCCTCGATCGGCATGGTCGCATCGCCGTCGAGGTAGAAATCGGGGACGATCGGTCGGCTGTTGAGGATCAGCTTGAGGTTCGACGCGGTCCAGTGCGCGCCGACCCCGAGCAGTTCGGCAAAGCGCGCCCAATCGAGCAGAGCGTCCCGCCCGCCCGGCGGCGCGGGAATATGCACGGGCTGCACGCCCCAATAGCTCGACTGGAAGACGGCGCTGTCGAGCGGCGCGACGAGATCTGCAAAGGTCACGCGCGAAATCTAGACGTGCATCCGACACCTTGGCAACGGCGTCGCACTGGAGGATAGGGCGCAGCATGAAGAATGCCTCGACCCGCAGCCTGTTCGCCACCCCGCTCTACGAGGCGAAGCTCAAGAACGCGGCGCTGGTCGCCGATCTCGAACGCTCGTGCCACGCGCTCGCCGAGGATGATCGCGCCGGACGGAGCTGGTCGAAGGCGCATGGCTATCGCGGCTACACCTCCTACGCCTCGCTCAACGACCTGCCGATGCGCGACCCGGCGTTCGCCGACCTGGTGAAGCTGCTCAACAAGCATGTCGCCGCCTTCGCAGAGGACTGTGGCTTCGAACTCGACGGCGGCAAGCTCAAGCTCGACAGCTTGTGGGTCAATGTGATGAAGCCTGGCGGCACGCATTCGGGGCATATCCACCCGCACAGCGTGATCTCGGGAACGGTCTACATCGCCGTCCCGCCGGGCGCGGGCGCGATCAAGTTCGAGGATCCACGGCTACCGATGATGATGGCCGCCCCGCGCCGCCGCGCCGATGTCGCCGAGGCGCTCAAGACCTTCGTCTATGTCGAGCCGCAGGCGGGCAGCGTATTGCTGTGGGAAAGCTGGCTGCGCCACGAGGTCGCGCCTGGCACCGCGAAGACCGAACGCGTGAGCATCAGCTTCAACTATCGCTGGTAAGCGGCGTTAAGCCGACCGACCATCCCCTTCGAAACTCCTAAACAGTCACCCCGGGCTTGTCCCGGGGTCCACCGGGATGCGCATCCTGCCGCCTCAGCACACGCGGCACGGTAGACCCCGGCACGAGGCCGGGGTGACGCATGCGGGGTCTCCGCGTTCAAAACGCGTAGGTCATCACCAGATCCGCCACCGGATTGCGCGCGCTATGGCTCTCCTCGCGCAGGCCCGGGACCGTCTCGTCGGCGTACATCGCGGTCGAGCGGCCGACCATCATGCCACCCTCGATCCCGACCTTCATCCGCCCGCTGACCGCGGCGTCATAGCCAAGCATCGCGACCGGCGCGTAATTCTCATAGCCGTCGCGCAAATTTACCGCGCCGACCGGGAGCCGCATCAGCGCGGCCGTGCCTGCCGCGGCGCCCGGCCCGACATCCGAAGCGCGGTACCGCATATGATAGCTCGATCCGACCGACACCCGCAGTCCACGATCGCCATGCGCATAGGCGTCCTTCATGCCGGTGCCGCGCGCGCGCAGAGACTGTTTGAGCGTCGTCACCGCGTTCGCCTGATAGCCCCGCGCCAGCCGCAGATCGTAGGAA
Organism: Sphingomonas glacialis; assembly: GCF_014653575.1. Classification (GTDB taxonomy): domain Bacteria; phylum Pseudomonadota; class Alphaproteobacteria; order Sphingomonadales; family Sphingomonadaceae; genus Sphingomonas; species Sphingomonas glacialis. The sequence continues at coordinate 1,130,143 of NZ_BNAQ01000001.1, forward strand.
ACCGCAGGCTGGTCACCCGTTTCGATATGCGGGGACATCGATACGAGAGCATGAGCGGTCGTGCCGCGCAGAGCGGCGGGGCCTTGCGTACTCGCCGGATCCTCGAGCGAAACGATGTGCGATTCGAAGTCGGCCGCACTGGCAACGCCCGGCACTGCGCCCGAAAGCAGGATCGTGACACAACAGCTCTGCAGAGACTTTCGGCGCATCGCATTGACCCCAGCAAGAAACTCCGACGTACGACTCGGCAAGCGAGCGACTTGATCCAGAATCAACAGCCTATGCCTTTGCGGGTTCCCGGCAAGGGCCTTCATCAAGGGCCTTCATGGTGCGACAGGCTGGTCTTTCGCGGCGCAACGCCGTATCGGGCGGGCTTTCACGCACATCATCGCACACCAAGGAATATCATGGGTTTTCGCTGTGGCATCGTCGGGCTGCCCAATGTCGGCAAGTCCACCCTCTTCAACGCGCTGACGCAGACCGCGGCGGCGCAGGCGGCGAACTATCCGTTCTGCACGATCGAGCCGAACGTCGGCAACGTCGCGGTGCCCGATCCGCGGCTCGACAAGCTCGCCGCGGTCGCGGGCTCGGCCAAGATCATCGAGACGCAGCTCGGCTTCGTCGACATTGCCGGGCTCGTGCGCGGCGCGTCGAAGGGCGAAGGGCTCGGCAACCAGTTCCTCGGCAACATCCGCGAGGTGGATGCGATCGTCCACGTGCTACGCTGCTTCGAGGATGACGACGTCACGCATGTCGAGGGCAAGGTCGATCCGATCGCCGATGCCGAGACGGTCGAGACCGAGCTGATGCTGTCGGACCTCGAGAGCCTCGAAAAGCGCGTCCCCAATTTGCTCAAAAAGGCGACGCAGGGCGACAAGGAGGCGAAGGTCGCCGCCTCGGTCCTGGGGCAAGCACTCGAACTGCTGCGCGAAGGCAAGCCCGCGCGGTTGACTGTGCCGAAGGACGAGGACGAGACGCGCGCCTTCAGCCAGGCGCGGCTGCTCACCGCCAAGCCCGTCCTCTATGTCTGCAACGTCGAGGAAGCGAGCGCCGCCAACGGCAACAGCCAGTCGGCGCGCGTGTTCGAAAAGGCCAAGGCCGAGGGCGCCGAAGCCGTCGTCGTCTCCGCCGCGATCGAAGCCGAGATCGCGACGATGGCCGCCGAAGAGCGCGGCGAGTTCCTGGCCGAGCTCGGGCTGACCGAGACCGGCCTGACGCGCGTGATCGTCGCGGGCTATCGGCTGCTCAAGCTGTTCACCTTCTTCACCGTCGGCCCGAAGGAAGCGCGCGCCTGGACCGTCCATGCCGGCGCCAAGGCCCCGCAGGCAGCGGGCGAGATCCACACCGATTTCGAGCGCGGCTTCATCCGTGCCGAGACGATCGCCTATGACGACTATGTCGCGCTTGGCGGCGAAACCGGCGCGCGCGATGCCGGCAAGCTGCGTCAGGAAGGCAAGGAGTATGTCGTCCATGACGGCGACGTGCTCAACTTCCGCTTCAACGTCTGACCTTGTCGTGCGGGCGGACACGGCGTAGCGCTGTTCCCGTGTTCGCCCGCCTGATCCTTGCGCTGCTCTTGGCAGCCTTTGCCTTCCCGGCATTCGCGAGCGCGCCGTGCCATGACGCGCCCGCGCCGAAGGCCACGGCGATGCATCATGCCGGCCACGCCGTGCCGGTCCGCGACGACCATGCGACCATCCCGCACATGTGCATCGGCTGCATCCCGCCCGCGAGCCTTGCCGCGCGCGGCGTAACCGCGCCGCTGGCACCCGCCGCACCGCCACGGCGCATCGTTGCCGCGGCGTTCGACCCGGCGTCGGGCACGCCGCCCGCTTTGCCCCCTCCGCGCTCGAAAGCCTGAACCGGCGGGCCATGTGCCCGCTTTGCTTTCTTGTTCGTGAGGACCGACAATGACTCGATCGATGATGATCGCGGGCTGTGCCGTGGCGGCGTTGCTGCCGACGGGCGCGCTCGCGCAGATGATGCCCGGCATGAAGATGGACATGCCGATGCCCGCCAAGCCGAAGCCGAAACGCGCGGTTCCGGCACCGGTGCATCAGCATGACGCTTCACCCGTGCATACGCCCGCCACGGCTCCCGCCACTCCCCCCCTCCCCCCTTCCGCTTCGCCGGCGAAGGCCGGGGCCCAGTCGCGAGCGGCTGAAAATCACGCGCAGCACGCGCCGACACCCACCTCCACGCCTTCGCCCCGGCCGTCGCCGGCGAAGCAAGCCGGGGATGCCGCCACGGATCCGACATCCGAGGCGATGCCTGGCATGGCGATGCCGCCGGCAGCCCCCGCCGCCACAGGGCAGGTCGACCACGCGGACCACGTCGGCCACACCGAGCACACCGGCCAAGACATGGCTGCCATGCCCGGCATGACGATGGGCCCGCCCGACGGTGCCTATGCCGAAGGCTCGGGCACCGCGCGCAACCCCGGCAACGATGGGGCGATGCGGGGGTCGCACTTCATGGCGGGCGACTGGATGCTGATGCTCCACGGCTATGCCTGGGGCGTCTATACCGACCAGGGCGGGCCGCGCGGCGAGAACGAAGCGTTCGTCACCTCGATGGCGATGCTCTCCGCCGCGCGGGATTATGGCGGAGCGCGGTTGCAGCTGCGCTCGATGATGAGCCTTGAACCAGCGATGGGCGCGAAGGGCTACCCCAACCTCTTCGCCACCGGCGAAACCGCCGACGGCAGGATCCAGCTGACCGATCGCCAGCATCCGCACGACCTCTTCATGGAGCTGTCGGCGCGGCTCGATGTCGATGCCGGGCCCGGCAGCGTGTTCGTCTATGGCGGTCCCGTCGCCGAGCCGGCGATCGGACCGTCGGCGTTCATGCACCGCACCTCGGCGACCTATCAGCCGCTCTCGCCGATCACGCACCATTGGTTCGACAGCACGCATATCAGCTACGGCGTGGTGACGCTCGGTTATGCCGCGCCGCGCTGGCAGCTCGAGGCCTCGGCGTTTCGCGGACGCGAGCCCGACCAGTTTCGCTGGAACATCGAGCGCCCCAGCCTCGATTCGTGGAGCGTGCGCGCGACCTGGACCCCCTCGCCCGCCTGGGCGGTGCAGGTCAGCCACGGCCGGCTCAAGAGCCCCGAACAGCTCGAGCCCGACCGCGACGAAGCGCGCACCACCGCGAGCGTGCAATATGCGCAGCACGGCGTCTCGGCGCTGCTCGCTTTCTCGAACAAACATCTGTTGCCCGGGCGCACGCTGACCGCATGGCTCGCCGAGGCGAATTGGGACATCGACCGGCACCACACGGTCTTCGCGCGCGCGGAGAATGTCGCAAATGACGAGCTGTTCCCTGACCGGACCGACCCGCTGCACGACCGCAAGTTCCGCGTCGGCAAGCTCGAGGGGGGCTATGCCTATCGGCTGCCGTTCGTCGGGCCGTTCGATCTCGCGCTCGGCGGTTCGGTCGGAGTGTTCGCCAAGCCGGCGGCGCTCGACGCCGCGTATGGCAAGATGCCGGTGAGCGTCAGCCTGTTCGCCAAGGTCTCGCTGGGGGGATAGGCGCACCATCGCGCCTGCCCTTCTCGTCTACCCTTTCCCCTTTTCTTCTTCTCTTCCCCGGCGAAGGCCGGGGTCCGGGAGCGAGCCGATCGCAAGCGAGCGCCGCGCTTTCTCGCCATCGTTCCACGACTGGGCCCCGGCCTTCGCCGGGGAAGAAGGAGGATCAAAAGGGAGAACAGCAGGCGGCGCCCGCTAGGCGCGCCCAGCGCACCCTGTCATAGCGCCGACGCAATCGTGTCGCAGGGAATCGCACATGCGTTTTACCACCAAGATCTTTGCCGCCGCCCTGTGCGCCGCTCTCCAGGCCTGCGTCACCGCGCCCGCCCCCGGACCACGCCCCAGCGCGCTGCGCGAGGAAGCGCGGACGCCCGTCACGATCCTCGTCTCGATCGACGGCTTCCGCCCCGATTACCGCACCCGCGGGGTGACGCAGAACCTCGATGCGCTCGCCGCAAGCGGGATCAGCGCGGCGATGCGGCCGTCTTTCCCCTCCAAGACCTTCCCGAATCACTGGACGCTCGTCACCGGCCTCCGGCCCGATCGCAACGGCATCGTCTCGAACGCGATGGAGGACGTCGCGCGGCCGGGCGAGAAGTTCACGATGGAGGATTCGAAGGACCCCTTCTGGTGGAACGCCGCCGAGCCGCTCTGGGTCACTGCCGAGCGCGGGGGAGTGCGCAGCGCGACGATGTTCTGGCCGGGTTCGAACGTCGCGTGGGGCGGCACACTCAAGGGTCACGGCGCGACCAATGGCGGGGTGCGCCCCGAGGATTGGTGGCCATTCGACCAGGCGGTGCCGGGCGAACAGCGCGTGGCGGGCGTGCTCGACTGGCTGCGCCGTCCGGCGGCGCAGCGCCCGCGCTTCATCACGCTCTATTTCGATACCGTCGATAGTGCGGGCCACAGCTTTGGCCCCGACGCGCCCGAGACGACCGAAGCGGTCAAGCAGGTCGACGCCCAGATCGGAGCGCTCGTCTCGGGCCTGCGCGCGCTCGGCCAGCCTGCCAATCTGGTAATCGTCGCCGATCACGGCATGGCGGCGACCAGCCCGGCACGCGCCATCGCGCTCGACAGCATTGCCAACCCGGCGGACTATCGCCTGTTCGAATCGGGGCCGTTCGCCAGCCTCTATGCGGTGCCGGGACGTGAGGCGGCGCTCGAAAGGGCGCTGCTCGGCCATCACGCGCATTACGATTGCTGGCGCAAGCGCGAGATCCCGGCGCGGCTGCACTACGGCGCCAACCCGCGCGTGCCGCCCTATTTCTGCCTGGCCGAGACGGGCTGGTCGCTCACCGCGAGTAAGCCGAAGCCCGATGCCAAGCCCGGCGGCAATCACGGCTTCGACAATACCGCGCCCGAAATGGCCGCGCTGTTCATCGCCAGCGGCCCGGCGATCAAGCCGCTCGGGACGCTGCCCGGTTTCGACAATGTCGATGTCGCGCCGCTGATCCGCGATGTGCTCGGCCTGCCCGCGGGGACCGGACTCGACGGCGACGACGCGCCGTTCCGCGCGGCGCTCGCCAAGTAGCGCTTGCCTTCAACGCGCGCGCGACGGACACTCGCGCGATGCAATATTTCGAAGATATCGTGGTCGGTACCAAAGCGTCGTTCGGCCAGTATGCAGTGCTGCACGACGAGGTCGTCGCATTCGCCAAGGCCTATGATCCGCAGCCGTTCCACCTCTCCGATGCGGCCGCCGCCGAGACGCATTTCGGCCGGCTGTCGGCGAGTGGGTGGCACACCTGTGCGATGACGATGGCGATGGTTGTCGAGAACCTCAAGGCACACGATCAAGCCGGTCTCGGCTCGCCCGGGATCGACGAACTGCGCTGGCTCAAGCCCGTTTATCCCGGCGACACGCTGCGCTGCGAAACCGAAATCCTCGACAAGCGCGCATCGCAGAGCCGGCCCGAGATGGGGAGCTATCGCAGCCGGATGACCGTGCTCAACCAGGACGATGTCACGGTGATGACCTTCGTCTCGATCGGCCTCATTCGCACCCGACCCGCCGCGTAATGGTTCGACGCGGCGGATTCAGTAAGGACGACTGACGATCAGCGGTGACGCCCACCGCCGCGATTGCCGCCGCCGTGATAGCCGCCACCGCCCTGTGGCCCGCGCCCTGGCGACCCGCGGAACCCGCCGCCCGGGCGCCCCTGGATGCCGTAATCCCGCCACATCGGGCGAATCTCGCGCCGCGCACCACGCCACTGCTGCGAGCGCCCCTGCCAATAGCCACGCTGCTGGTCGTTCCAGCGGTGGCGGTAATTGTTGCGATCGTACACGTAATAGCCCGAGCCGGGATAATAATAGTCGCCCTGCCAGCCCCAATACGGATCGGCGCTGTAGCCACCATAATAGGGATCCCACGCGCTTGCGCCGTAGCCGACCTGGACGCCGCCATAACCGTAATCGTCGACACAGCCCGAAAGGCCGCCGACGGTGACAAGGGCGGCTGCGGCGAGGGTTAGCTTGATAAAGGACATGGCGCGTTCCTGCTGGACGACGCGCCGGACATCATGCGGGGCGCGGGGGTTGATCCTCAACCCGGCGGCCCGTGCTTGGTTCCTGTCCGGTGCTCAGTGCCCGGGAAAGGCGATCAGCGAATCGACCGTAACGCCGTCGGCGCGCAACGCATCGGCGCCGCCCAGATCGGGCAGATCCACGAGGAACTGCGCTTGTTCGACCACCGCGCCTGCCTTGCGCAGCAGCCGCAGCGCGGCGCGCGCGGTACCACCGGTGGCGATGAGATCGTCGACCAGCAACACGCGCTTGCCAGGTGCCAGCGCATCGGCATGCATCACGATGCGGTCGGTCCCATATTCGAGCGCGTAATCCTCGGCGATCGTTGCGCCGGGCAGCTTTCCGTCCTTGCGGATCAGCAGCACGCCGGCGTTTAGCGGGCGGGCGAGTGCGGCGGCGAAGATGAAGCCGCGTGCCTCGATCCCGGCGACGAGATCGATCGGCCCGAGCGTCGTCGCCGCCATCCGCATGATCGCCTGCGCAAAGCCGTGCGGGTCGAGCAGCAAGGTCGTGATGTCGCGAAACTGGATGCCGGGCTTGGGGAAGTCCGGGATCGTCCGGATCAGCGCCTTGAGGTCGTCATTGTCGGACACGAAAATTCCTCGTCGCCCCGGCGGAGGCCGGGGCCGTTATGTCGGTTCGCGAACCAGGCGTTCCGCGAGTCAACGCAGCGGCCCCGGCTTTCGCCGGGGCGACGTATGGATCAGTGCTTAATGTCGCGCCAGATGTTCTGATAGGCGCCGTAGGAAAGCACGCAGAACAGCAGCAGGAAGCCGAGGACTGCGAGGCCATAGCCATGCCGTGCCGGCAGGTTTGGCTCGGCCGCCCAGGTCAGGAATGCCGCGACGTCCTTGGCATTCTGGTCGACGGTCGATTTGGTGCCGTCGAGATAGGTGACTTGCCCATCCTGCGTCAGCGGTGGCGGCATCGCGAGGTTGAGGTTCGCGAAATACGGATTGTAGTAGAGGCCGTCGGGCACCTTCGCGTCGGGGAAGTGCTTGAGCAACGCGGCCGGCTGATCCTGATACCCCGTCAGCAGCGAATAGACATAGGCCGGGCCTTCATGCCGCGCCTTGGTGATCAGCGAGAGATCTGGCGGGTTGCCGGTGCCGGGATAATAGACCGCCGGGAAATAATCGGCCGGCGTGTTGGGACGCTCGGTCGTGTCGCCCGACTTGGGGTCGAACTGCTTGGCCTTGACCGCCCAGTCCGCCGCGAACTTCTTCACTTGGCCTGCCGAATAGCCGAGCTGGGTCAGGTCGCGGAACGCGACGTGCTTGAGCGAGTGGCAGTTCGAGCAGACTTCCTTGTAGACCTGCAGGCCGCGCTGGAGCTGACGCTCGTTATACGTGCCGAGCAAGCCGTTCGAGGCGAGCTCGACGTCCTTGGGATGGCGATGGAATTCCTCGACCGCGGTGGGGGGCGCCGGGTCGGTGATGGCGCCCGAGACGGTGCCAAACAGCGCCCAGGCGAGGCAGGCGACGATACCGGCGCCGATGAGGATTGCGATTGCGCGAACCATTGGTCTGAATGCCCCTTATTCGGCCGGAACCGGGCTACCGCTGAGCGCGGTATGAGCCGGACTGGTGCCACCCTTTTTCGCCAGCACCGCCTCGGTGATCGAGTTCGGCAATGGCTGCGGCCGCTCGGCGCGCGAGACGATCGGCAGGATGATCAGGAAGTGTGCGAAATAATAGGCTGCGGTGATCTGCCCGAGCGCGACCTTGAACGGCGAGATCTCCGATCCACCGACCCAGCCGAGCACCAGCACGTCGACCACCAGGACGCAGAAGAAGATGCGGTACAGCGGGCGATAGTTGGACGACCGCACCGGCGAGCTGTCGAGCCACGGCAGGAAGAACAGGATCAGGATCGAGCCGAACATCGCGAGCACGCCGAGCAGCTTGGCCGGAATGAACAGGAAATCCGCGGTGAACGAGCGCAGGATCGCGTAGAACGGCCAGAAATACCATTCGGGGACGATGTGCGCCGGCGTCTGCAGCGCGTTTGCCGGGATATAGTTGTCCGGATGGCCAAGGCTGTTGGGCGCGAAGAACAAGAGCGCTGCGAAGATGAACAGGAACACGCCGAGCCCGAAGCCGTCCTTGGCAGTGTAATACGGATGGAACGGGACGGTGTCCTGCTCGCCCTTCACGTCGACGCCGGTCGGGTTGTTCGAGCCGGGAATGTGCAGCGCCCAGATGTGCAGGATGATGACGCCCGCGATCACGAACGGCAGCAGGTAGTGGAGCGAGAAGAAGCGGTTGAGCGCCGCGTCATCGGGGGCGTATCCACCGAGCAGCCAGATCCGGATCGTCTCGCCGACCACCGGGATCGCCGAGAAGAAGCCGGTGATGACCTGCGCGCCCCAGAAGCTCATCTGCCCCCAGGGGAGGACGTAGCCCATGAACGCGGTCGCCATCATCAGCAGGAAGATCGTGACGCCGAGCAGCCAGATCATCTCGCGCGGTGCCTTGTACGATCCGTAGAAGAGGCCGCGGAAGATGTGGATATAGACCACGACGAAGAACATCGAGGCGCCGTTGGCGTGCGCATAGCGCAGGAACCAGCCGCCGTTGACGTCGCGCATGATGTGCTCGACCGAATCGAACGCCACGCCGCCATTGGCCGCATAGTGCATCGCGAGAACGATGCCGGTGACGATCTGGATTGCCAGCGCCGCGCCGGCGAGCACGCCGAAGTTCCAGAAATAGTTGAGGTTGCGCGGCACGGGATAGCCCGCACCGACCGCGCCGTAGACGAGCCGCGGGAGCGGCAAGCGCTGGTCGATCCATTTGGTGAACCCGCTCTTGGGTTCGTAATGCTTGGCCCAGGGAAAACTCATATCGCTATCCTCAACCCACCACGACCGTCGTTGGCGACGTGAATTTGTAATCCGGCACGAGCAGATTCTTCGGTGCCGGGCCTTTGCGGATGCGTGCCGCCGTGTCGTATTGCGACCCGTGGCACGGGCAGAAATAGCCGCCGAACTGGCCGCGATCCTCGCCGCTGGTGATGCCCTGCGGGATGCAGCCGAGATGCGTGCAGACGCCGAGCGTAATCAGCCAGTTCTTTTGACCGCGCGTGCGCTGCTCGAGCGTTTCGGGGTCGCGCAGCGACTTGATGTCGACCTTGTCGGCGGCGGAGATTTCCGCAGGCGTCAGGTTGCGGACGAAGAGTGGCTGCTTGCGGAACGACACGACGACGCCCTGCCCGGCCTCGACCTTGCTGAGATCGACTTCGGTCGTCGCCAGCGCGAGCACGTCGGCCGACGGGTTCATCTGGTTGATCAAGGGGACGACGATGGCGAGCGCGCCCACGCCGGCGACAGAAACCGCCGCGATGTTGAGGAAATCGCGACGTCGCGGCTCCCCGTCATGGTGCGGTTCCTCGTGTAGGGGAACGTCCAGGGTGTTTCCGCTTGCCATCCACTCGCCCTTGTTCTTCGCCCCCCGCCACTGCGCGCGGTCGAGCGATCAATTTTTGACACGACGCCCTGCACGACGGATCCACAGGCACGCCTGAACGCTTCCCTCGATCGGGGAAGCTTGAGGGCTCTGTTAGCCGGGCCGCCTAGCTTTTGCCAACTGCATTTTAAGGGTGCTAGCGGGGCGGCATGCGTATTGCTCTTTATCAACCCGACATGGCCGGCAATGTCGGCGCCATCTTCCGGCTCGGCGCCTGTCTCGGCGTCGGCGTCGACGTGATCGAGCCGACGGGCTTCACTTGGAGCGAGAAGGCGCTCGCCCGCTCGGGGATGGATTATGCCGAACTGGTCGAGGTGCGGCGACATGTCGACTGGGAGGCGTTCGTCGCGACGGTGCCGGGGCGAATCGTGCTGCTGTCGACGCGCGGCGGCGTGCGGCTCGACGCCGCAGCGTTCCGCGTCGACGACGTGCTGCTGATGGGATCGGAGGGCAGCGGCGTGCCCGACGCGGTGCACGATCAGGCCGATCTTGCGGTGCGGATCCCGCTGGTACCGGGAATGCGCTCACTCAATATCGCGGTGGCGGCGGGAATCGCGCTTAGCGAGGCGCTGCGCCAGACCGGCGGTTGGCCCGCCTAAATCTGCCCCGGAACTCGGGGGAGGATGTGGAAAGCCATCTCGACTTGGGCGCGATCCCTCGTCACAACAGCGGCATGCAACTCGACCCCGAACAAACCACCGCCCGCCTTTGGTTCGAGCAATTGCGCGACCAGATCTGCGCCGAATTCGTCGCGATCGAACGCGAGGCCGGCTCGGACGCCGATTTCGACTACACCGCGTGGGACCGCACCGACCCGAGCGGTGGTGACGGCGGCGGCGGGGTGCGCGGCGTGATGAAGGGACGCGTGTTCGAAAAGGTCGGCGTCAACGTGTCGACCGTCGGTGGCGCGTTCGAGGGCGAATTCGCCAAGTCGATCCACGGCGCGGCCGAAGACCCGAGCTTCTTTGCGACCGGCATCAGCCTGGTCGCGCACATGGCCAACCCGCATGTGCCCGCGGTCCATATGAACTGCCGCTTCCTCGTGACCACTAAGCGCTGGTTTGGCGGCGGCGCCGATCTCAACCCGCCCTTGCCCTATCCCGAGGACACCGCCGAATTCCACGCCGCGATGAAGGCCGCGTGCGACCCGCACGGCGCGGACTATTACGAGCGCTATTCGAAATGGGCCGAGGACTATTTCTACATCCCGCACCGCAAGGTGCATCGCGGCGTCGGCGGGATCTTCTGCGACCATCTCGAGGGCAATTTCGCCGCCAATTTCGCTTTCATCCAGGATCTCGGCCGCGCGTTTCTCGACGTATACCCGAAGATCGTGCGGCGGCGGATGAACTTGCCCTTCACGCCCGCCGACGCGGCGCAGATGCTCGAATGGCGCGGGCGCTATGCCGAATTCAACCTGGTCTATGATCGCGGCACGCTGTTCGGGCTCAAGACCGGCGGCAATATCGATGCGATCCTGATGAGCTTGCCGCCGCTCGCGACCTGGTCGTGAGCCAATGGGGCTGACCCCGGTCCGCGACGGAGAGGTCGCGGCGATCGTCACGACGCTCGAGATGCGGGTCAAGCCGCCGCTGCGCCCCCTCCCCGCCTCGCGGCTACGGCTCGCGCGCTGGGAGGCGCCGACGCCCGATCGCTACCGCGTTCTGTTCCGCCGCGTCGGCGCGCCGTGGCTATGGTTCTCGCGCCTCGTGATCGACGAAGCCGACCTGCGCGCGATCATTCATGATCCGGACATTGCGATCTATGCCGTGGTCGATCCCGCGGGGATCGAAGTGGGGATGGTCGAGCTCGACTTCCGCCAGCCCGCAACATGCGAAATCTCGTACTTCGCGCTCATCCCCGAACTTGCGGGTCAGGGCTTTGGCCGCTGGCTGATGGCGGAAACGCTCGCGCGCGCCTGGACCAAGGGAATCGCGCGCGTTTGGCTCCACACCTGCACGCTCGACCATCCGAGCGCGCTCAATTTCTACCGTGCGCAAGGCTTCACCGCGATCCAGCGGACGATCGAGACCTTCGCCGATCCGCGCATCACCGGGCATCTCCCGCCCGAGACGGCGCCTCAGATTCCGCTTCTGAGCCGCCGGTAGAGCGCGATCTCGAGCAGGATCGCGGCGACCGTCGCGACGCTGCGCGCGCCGCCATTGCACACGTCGAGCACAGCAGCGACGACCGGGTTGGCCATCGGCGCGCCGTTCATCGCCGAGCCGAGCAATTCGAACGGCAGCGCCAGCACGTCGCCCGCAATCAACGGCACGCACGCAAACGCCATCAGCGTGAGGCCATGCCCGCGCGTGAGCGCAAAGCTGCGCCGCCACGCCGCGATCACGCCGAGCGGCCGCTCGGCGACGAAGGCCGGGCCGATCGGCATCAACCGCCCTTTCAGATACAGGCCCGGAATCAGCAGCAGCGAGGCGATGTTGACGGGGAAGGTCACCACCAGCGCCAGCAGGATGTAGCGCGGCAACAGCGGCAAAGCCTTGCGCAACGCGCCGGCGACATCGGGGCGGTCGCGATCGGTATAGAGCAGCAGCAGCGTCAGCGTTCCGAACAACGACGCCAGCGTCAACGCGAGCACGAGCAGATCGTTATGCCTCGACCACAGAGCGACCGCATCGAGCCACGCCTGCAGCGCGACCGGATCCGAGCTCGACGCAGGCAGCGGCGGGGTCGGGTCGACGAACATCACTTGCGCCACCCGCGGCACCAGCAGGAAGACGCCCCCGACCGCGATCAACAGGTCGCGATCGCGCTTCGCCATCGCCCAGGCGTCGCGCAGCACGGCGGCAGCATCGAGCTTCATGAGCGCGCGACGATCGCCTCGCGGGCGGCGAGATACAGCTTGGCGAGGAACACCACCGCGAGCAGCGAGAACAGCGTCGAGACGCCCGCCACGACGATCTGCGTCAGGATGCTGGCGAGCGTGACGGTCCCCTCGCCGCCGAGGACGAGCGCGAACACGGTCCCGAATACGCTCTTGGCCGCCGCCGAGGCGACCCACGAAACCACGCCGTACAGCATCACCACGCCGATCACCTTCCACGCGATATGCCGCGTCAAATCAAAACTCCGGCGATAGACGCCCAATCCGCGCCGCTCCTCGAGCACGATCGGGGTCACCAGCACCACGCAGCGCGCATAGGCCCAGAACAGCAGCACGGCCAGCACAACACTGTAGAGCGAGACGAACGCCAGCGCGCCGCCATTGACGTCGCCCGGCTGCAGCGTGCCGGCAGAAAGCGCGGCCATGTTCATCCCGCTCAGGCCAAGCACGATCCCGATCGGCATCGCCAGCACGACGACCACCGCGAGCGTCACCAGCCCGATCCCGAGCACGGGCAGGAAACGGCGATTGGCGGCCTGCACCGCGGCAACGCGCGAAATCGCCGGATCGAGTGAGAGCGCGGTGAGCGCGAGCCCCGCCCAACTCGTCAGCAGCGACAGCAGCAAGACGATGATGCCGAGCAACAGGTCGCCGCCATGCCCGCTCGATCCCATCAGCGGCATCAGCGTACCGATCAGGGCCAGCGGCACGAACAGCCCGAGCAGCACGATCGGCAGCATCGGGGCGCGGCGCTCGCTCAGGCAGTCCGTGGTCCGATCCCACACGGTGCTCATCGTCACGCTCACGTCGTTCCTCCCCGCTTCACCGCGCGGCCCCGACCGCGCGCCCGCTCTTAGACCGACGCCGCCGCGCTTGCCAATCACTTGCGTCCGGCCTGCAGCCGGGCCACATCGCGCAGGTGACCGATCTTCGCGACGACATCGAATGGCGCATTTCCCCCGCGCCGATCCCCTATGCCGAGGCGCTCGCCGAGATGGAGGCGCGTGCCGCGGCGGTGGTCGAAGGCCGAGCGCGCGAGCTGATCTGGCTGCTCGAACATCCTGCGGTCTACACCGGCGGGACGAGCGCCGACCCGAGCGAACTGCGCGACCCGCAATTCCCGGTGGTGCAGACCGGGCGCGGCGGGCGCTACACCTATCACGGCCCCGGGCAGCGGATCGGCTATGTCGTGCTCGATCTCAACAAGCGCGGGCGTGACGTACGCCAGTTCGTCCACGGTCTCGAAGGCTGGGTGATCGACACGCTCGGCGATCTCGGCATCACCGCCTTCCGTGCGCCGGGCCGCGTCGGCATCTGGACGCACATCGCTGGCCCGCTCGGCGGCGACCCGGTCGAGGCCAAGATCGGGGCGATTGGCGTGCGCGTTCGGCGCTGGGTGACGCTTCACGGCTTTTCGGTCAACCTCTCGCCCAACCTCGCGCACTTCGGCGGGATCGTGCCTTGCGGCCTCCCCGACTTCGCGGTGACGAGCGCCGAGATGCTCGGCCGGCCGACCGATTATGCAACTTTTGACGCAGCCTTGGCGTTGCGCCTTGCAGCGTTCCTGCAAACTCATTCTATCAGGCAACAAAACTGGGCTTGAGGGTCAGGCGTTTCCGGACTAATGTCCACCACGGTTTGGGTATTAAAGGTCTCGAGGCCAACCAACCATTTATCTAGGGAGCTTTCCAATGCGTGCATTCATTTCCAAGGTCGCTGCTGGTTCGATGATCGCTGTTGCGGCGATCGCGATTTCGGCATGCACCCCGAAGACCGAGACGACGACGACCGACAACACGATGGTCACCGACATGAACTCGACCGACACGATGGGCGCGACGACCAACGACACGATGACGTCGACCGACGCCGCTGGCAACGAAGGCATGATGGCAAACGACACCATGATGACCTCGAACACCACGACCACGACCACCACCAACGCAATGTAATCTTCCCGTCAGGGAACGATTATGGCGAGGGCCGTCCGGGCAACCGGGCGGCCCTTTCGATTCCAGCGCAGAACGCCCGGGCATCGGCATGCGATGAAACGAAAAGAGTTGGGTTGCGCGTCAAAAAGCCGTAATCGCAGCATCGTTAACGAGAGGCTTTCAATGACCGTGTTGCGTAAACTGGCTGCGATCACCGCAATCGCGGGCGCCGCCCTCGCCGTCACCCCTGCGTCGGCACAGTTCTTTTTCAAACCGCATGATTTCAGTGGCCCACCGATCCGCGGCGACGAGCCCGGCCTGCCGACGCTGCCGGGTGCAACCGACGAGGAAGTTCGGGCGAACCTGGTGTGGAACATGCGCTCGGCACTCAACGTCGCGGCGCTGCAGTGCCAGTTCGAACCGAGCCTGTTGACGGTCGAGAATTACAACATCTCGCTGATCAATCATAAGGACGAGTTCAAGAAGTCGCTCGACATCCTGACCAAATATTTCACGCGCGTAAACAAGGGCCTCAAGCCCGGCCAGGCGGCGATGGACCGCTATGGCACGAAGACCTATTCGGCGTTCACCACGGTCAACGCGCAGCTCGGCTTCTGCCAGACCGCGGCAGCCGTCGCGACCGATGCGGCTTACGCACCGCGCGGCGAGCTGTACAAGGTGGCGGTGCGCGACATGAGTTCGCTGCGCAATGCGCTCATCCCGTTCGGCGAGGAACGCTTCGCGCGCCGCGTCCGCGTCGACACGCGGCTGTCGCTGCCGCGGCTCGACGACGTGTGCTGGGACAAGCGCGGCACCTGGCTCCAGCGCAAGTGCGGGGAATTCTCGACGACGTTCCGCTGACGCGGTGCGTCGGGGCCTGCCTCAGCGCAGGCCCAGCGCCTTGTGCGCCTGCAGCGTCAGCCGCCACTGCGGGCGCGCCATGACGAGGTCGATCGCGGCGGCGTGATTGGCCTCGGCAGCGATGCTGTCGAGCGGTTGGATCAGATGATGCGCGAAGTCCCAGCTTTCGAACTCGGCGACATCGCTGCCCGGCTGCGGCCAGACGAGCTTCAATTCGTCGCCGCTGCGCTGGACAACTTCGCTCCCGGCCTTGGGGCTGATGCACACCCAGTCGATCCCGGGATGTACCGCGAGCGTCCCGTTGCTTTCGATTGCGATCTCGAAACCCGCGGCGTGGAGCGTGTCGACCAAGGCATCGTCGACTTGCAGCATCGGCTCGCCGCCGGTGAGCACGACGAAGCGATGCGCCGGGTCAGCGCCCCAGAAGTCCGCGACCGCCGCGACCAGTTCGACCGCATCGGCGAATTTCGCGCCGCCCGCGCCGTCGGTCCCGACGAAATCGGTATCGCAGAAGCGGCAAATCGCGCTCGCGCGGTCCTGCTCGCGCCCCGACCACAGATTGCACCCGGCAAAGCGGACGAACACCGCGCGCCGCCCGGCCTGCACGCCTTCGCCCTGCAGCGTGAGGAACATTTCCTTGACCGCGTACGACATCGGATCAGACCGCGTAGGCGGTGGGATCGGGAAACCCGGCTTCCGCGAAGCCCTTCTTGCGCAACCGGCAGCTGTCGCACACGCCGCAATGCAACCCACCCGGCGCGGGGTCGTAGCACGACCAGCTGAGCGCCGGATCGATCTTCAACCGCGCCGCTTCGCGGACGATGTCGGCCTTGGTCATGTCCTGTAACGGCGCATGGATGCGGAACGGGCTGCCCTCGACGCCTGCCTTGGTGGCAAGTTCGGCAAGCCCCTCGAACGCAGCGATGAATTCGGGACGGCAATCGGGATAGCCCGAATAATCGAGCGCATTAACGCCGATGAACAGATCGCGCGCGCCCGCCGCTTCGGCCCAGCCGAGCGCAAGGCTGAGGAAGATCGTGTTGCGCGCCGGCACATAGGTCACCGGGATCCCCGGCTGGACGCCGTCCTTGGGCACGTCGATATCGGCGGTCAGCGCCGATCCGCCGAACGCCGCGAGATCGAGCGGCAACATGACGTGTCGCTCGGCGCCGAGCACATGCGCGATCCGCCGCGCCGAAGCGAGCTCGAGCCGATGCCGCTGGTTATAATCGACCGACAGCGCGAGCAGCCGATAGCCCGCCTCGCGCGCAAAGGCCGCCGCGACCATCGAATCAAGACCGCCTGAGACCAAGACGACCGCAAGCGGTGCGGCGCCTGCAGGCGCTGCCGAAATGTTTTCGTTTGTCATAATCTCCCGCGGGTACCCCTCGCCCTCGCATTACGCAAGTATAGCCCCGTCAGAAAAACGGGCCGCCCTTAGGCGGCCCAGGGGATGCCCATCTCTGGGCGATTGGGAGAAAAGCGTGCGCTCACAAGAATTGCACGAACCCGTCCTAGTGCCGAAAGATTGAAAAGACCTTTACCGCGATCACTTAAGGCGCGCGACACCTGCCGCGCAGTCGCCGACGCGACGCGCCTCATATTGCTCGTCGAACGGCGCACCGCTCAGAATGCCCTGCGTCTCGAGATTGAAATTGCGCTGCGTCGCGACCTTGACGCTGGTCTGCCCATGGCCGGTCCCGGGGCAGACATAGGTCACCCGCGCGACATTGGCATCGTCGACCAGGACTTTGTGCTGGCACTGCGCGTTGCCATGCCCGAACTGGATAAGCGGGCGTGCATCGGCGATGCAGATCGACCGCGGCGGCGCATCGCTATCGAGCGCCTTGAACTGCCATTCACCCGGTTCGATCCGCGCCAGCGCGGCCAGTGTCGGCGCGCCCGCTGGCGCTGCGGCGGCCAAGCCGCCCGTCGCTGCCAAGCCCGCAATCATCGCGCGCACCACGTTTCGCACTTGCATTGTATCGATCCCTGTCCGGCGGCGCGCCTCCGCACGGCCGGCTCGCTTCCAGACGCGTATCTGGGGATACACCCGGCCTGTTACAATGCGTTTACGTAACGATCTCGCTCGCGGCGGGAACGGGGAATTTGGTCGCGCAAAACGCGCAATCGACGAAGATCACGCCGTTCTCATCGGCCATCGCCTGCTGCTCGGATGGCGGGAATTTGCCGAGCACTTGCGCGATGTAATCGGGCGAGCAGCGGCAGCCGCGCGCGAACGCGGTCTCGCCGTGGAGGCGGACTTCCTCCTCCTCGTTGAACAGGCGCCAGACGAGCGTCTCGAGCGGCAGCGCCGGGTCGGCAAGTTCGTCGGCCGCCATCGTCCCACCCAGGATCGCGACATGCTCCCACTCGGGATGGTCGAGCCGGGTGTGGAGCCGCTCGCGGCCATCCTCGCCCTCGGGGAGATGCTGGAGCAGCAGCCCGCCCGCGACGCGCTTGCCGTCCGCCGCGCGACCGACGCCAACGCGCACCAGCGTCGGGATCTGCTCGGACTGGAGGAAATAATGCTCGGCCGCTTCGCTCAGCGAGCTGCCGTCGAGCGGG
The DNA here is from genome assembly GCF_014653575.1 of Sphingomonas glacialis. Taxonomy (GTDB): domain Bacteria; phylum Pseudomonadota; class Alphaproteobacteria; order Sphingomonadales; family Sphingomonadaceae; genus Sphingomonas; species Sphingomonas glacialis. The sequence continues at coordinate 1,147,868 of NZ_BNAQ01000001.1, forward strand.
ACGATGCCCTGATAGCGCTCGCCCGTCGTCGCCTGGTCGAAGGTGATCGCGAGATAGCCTGCACCGAACAGCGCGAACAGGCTCGGCTCTTCCGGCCCTGCGGCGAGCCGCTCGGCATCGTATTGGACATAGCCGCGCAGTTCGCCGCCGCGATAATCGCACACCAGCAGCGTGACGATACCGTTCTGCGTCTGCGCCTGCATCGTCAGCTGACCGCCGGCATCCTTGAGCGTCGAGCCGATCAACGCGGCGAGCGTCAGTGCCTCGGCGAGCAACGCCTCGATCGCAGGCGGGTAAGCGTGTGCGGCGAGGATGGTGTCGAGCACCGGCCCGAGCCGCACGATGCGACCGCGCGCGTGGCGCTGCGGGATGGTGAAGCCGAGCGCGCGGTCGGTGTCGGTGGTGATCGGATCGGTCATCGCAAACTTTCGTCACCCCAGCGAACGCTGGGGTCTCATGGGGCTCGGGAGCGCCCTACAGCCAGGAGATCCCGGCTTTCGCCGGGATGACGGATATGGTGGACGCTCAGCGCGGGTTCAACCGATCTGACCGAAGCACCAGCGCAGCACCGATTTCTGCGCATGCAGCCGGTTCTCCGCCTCGGGCCAGATCAACGATTGCGGCCCGTCGATCACCTCGGGCGTCACCTCCTCGCCGCGATGCGCGGGGAGGCAGTGGAGGAACACCGCTGCTGGATTGGCCTGCGCCATCAGCGCGGCGTCGACTTGATACGGCAGCATCGCCTTGAGCTTGGTGTCGGCATGCGCCTGCCCCATCGAGATCCAGGTATCGGTGATGACGACATCGGCACCCGCCACCGCCTCGGCGGGGTCCGAGACGACGCGCGCGCGCCCCGCGCCGCGGCCGATCACGGCATCGTCGGGCTGGAACCCTTGCGGGCACGCCGCGACGACGTCGAACTGCATCAGCCCGGCGGCCTCGACGATCGAGGCGAGGACGTTGTTGCCATCGCCGAGCCAGGCGACCTTGAGCCCGGGGAGCGGTTTGCCCGCCTCGAGAATCGTCAGCAGGTCGGCCATGATCTGGCACGGATGCGAATCGTCGGTCAGGCCGTTGATGACGGGGATCGTCGCATACTGTGCCATTTCCTCGAGCTTGGCGTGATCGTCGGTACGCAGCATGATCGCGTCGCAATAGCCCGACAGCACGCGCGCGGTGTCGGCAACGGTCTCGCCGCGGCCAAGCTGCGTGGTGCCGGAGTCGAGGATCACCGAGCTGCCGCCGAGCTGGCGGATCGCCATGTCGAACGACACACGCGTACGAGTCGAGCTCTTTTCAAACACCATCGCGAGCGTGTGGCCGGCGAGCGGCGCGTCGGCATCGGGCTTGCCCTTGGGCCGGCCGGCGCGCGCCGCCTTGCGGTCGAGCGCATCGGCCAGCATCGCGGCCACGCCGTCAGGGCCGGCATCGGAAAGCGAGAGGAAGTTACGCATCCTAAATCCTTAATTCCCTCTCCCTCTGGGAGAGGGAGGGAGCGGCGAAGCCGCGGAAGGGTGAGGACAGGGTGTTGGCGTGCGCTGCCCTCACCCTTCCCACCCGGCTGCGCCGAGCGGGTCCCTTCCCTCTCCCAAAGGGAGAGGGAGTTTTAGCTCACGCCGCCACCGCCACGGGCGTGAAATCGCGCGCGCCGTCGCTCAGCTTCTGGACGAACTCGGCGATATGCGCGTCCTCGATCACCAGCGGCGGCAGGACGCGGACGACGTTCTCGCCCGCCGCGACCGTCAGCAGCCCGTGATGATCGCGCAGATGCGCCACGAAATCGCGTGCGACGACGGCATCCTTGAGCTTGATCCCGAACATCAGACCCTTGCCGCGCAAGCTGTCGAAGATCTGGTCGTAATTCGGCATCATCTGCTCGACCGAGGCGCGCAACCGCTCGCCCATCGCGGTCACATGCTCGAGGAACCCCGGCTCGAGCATCACGTCGAGGATCGCCTCGCCCGCCGCCATCGCCAGCGGGTTGCCGCCATAGGTCGAGCCATGCGTGCCGAATACCATCCCCTTGGCGGCTTCCTCGGTCGCGAGGCACGCGCCGAGCGGGAAACCGCCGGCGATGCCCTTGGCCGAGGACAGGATGTCAGGGGTGATGCCGTAATGTTCATACGCCCACATCTTGCCGGTCCGGCCATAGCCGCACTGGACCTCGTCGAGCACCAGCAGCAGGCCGTGCTCGTCGCACGCCTTGCGCAGCCCTTGCAGGAACTCGATCGTCGACGCCGAGACGCCGCCCTCGCCCTGGATCGTCTCGACCATGAAGCCAGCCGTCGTATCGTCGATCAGGGCGAGCGCCGCTTCGAGATCGTTGAACGGCGCATAGGCGAAGCCCGGCAGCAGCGGTTCGAAGCCGTCGCGCATCTTGGGCTGGTTGGTCGCCGAGATCGCCCCCATCGTGCGCCCGTGAAAAGCGTTGTTGAAGGTGATCAGCGTCGTGCGCTGCGGATTGCCGTTGGCATAGTGATAGCGCCGCGCGGTCTTGATCGCGCATTCGACCGCTTCGGTGCCCGAATTGGTGAAGAACACCGTGTCGGCGAACGAATGCTCGACGATGCGCTGCGCGAGATGCTCGCCCTGCGGCGAACCGTAGAGATTGGAGACGTGCATCAGCGTGGCTGCTTGCTTGGCAATCGCCTCAACCAATTTGGGGTGGCCGTGGCCAAGCGCGTTGACCGCGATGCCGGCAGCGAAATCGAGATATTGCTCGCCTTGCTCGCCGTACAGATAGCAGCCTTCGCCTCGCACCGGGCGTACGCCGCACCGCGGGTACACAGGCATCAAAGCGGGGGTCGACACGGGCCGTCTCCTGAAAAAGCAAAAGGGCGACCCAACCGGTCGCCCGAATCCCGTTTTACGAAGATGCCGCCGCAAGCGCAACACCGCGCGGCATCGGCCGGGAAGACGCTATTGCGACGGGCCGACCGGCGCGATCTTCATGCCGTCGCCGAGTTGATCGACTCGCGTCAGCGCGACCCACTCGCCCTTTTGCAGCCCGGCGCTTACGCCGATGCCGTCGGGCGTCTGTTCGCCGAGCGTCACCGCGCGCCGCTGCACCCGCGCGCTCGCCAGATCGACGACATAGACCGCCGCCGCGCCTGTATGCGGACCGAGGATCGCGCTCGGCGGGACCGCGAGCATCGTCGTGCCAGCGCCCGTCGCGACAATTCGCGCGGTTGCCGACTGGCCAGCGGCGAAACGCGAATCACGCGGCAAGGTGATTTCGACCTCTGATGCGCCCGCCTTGGGCGGCGCGATCCGGATTACGCGCCCGACGACGACATCGCCGTGGAATGCCGGAAAGCGGATTTGCGCGCTTGCGCCGAGCGTGATGCGCGCCGCGTCCGCCCAGGGCAGCGTGGCGAGCAAGGCATAGCCGGCGTTGGCGGCCTTCGCCCCCGGTGCCGCGGTCCCCGGCATCGCCTCGACCGCGCGCGCGGCGACCGTGCCGGGTCCGCTGACGGTTGCGGCAAACACCGTCCCGCCGACTTGTGCGATGCGGACTTGCGGTGCCTGCGGGGCTTGCGCCGTCGCCCCCGCCCCCGCCCCCGCCGTCGGGACGGCGTTTGGCGCAGCCTTGCCGCACGCCACAACGAGCAGCCCCATTCCCAGCGCGCACCAGATCCGCATCACCGACTCCTTCTGCCCGCGCGCTACGCCAAGCGCGCGCAACACGGAACGCCTCAGTTCTTGATCTTCCAGCCCGAGCGCAGCAGCGCGTAGCACAGCGTCCCGAGCGCGACGTCGATCGCGAGGATCACCGCGCCGCCGACCAGCACGGGCGAGTCGGCGGTGCCAAGGAAGCCGTAGCGGAAGCCCGAGATGATGTAGAAAAAGGGGTTCACATGGCTGAACGCGCGGAACGCGGGCGCGAGCGTATCGACTGAATAGAAGGTGCCCGACAGCAGCGTCAGCGGTGCGATCACGAAATTCTGCACGGCGGCGGCATGATCGAACTTCTCCGCCCAGATCGAGGTCAGCACCCCGACCAGCGCCAGGAACGCCGAGCCGAGCAGCCCGAACCACAGGATCGCGAGCGGATGGACGGGCACGATATGGACGCCCGGCCACAAGGCCATCGCGACCGACACGGCAAGCCCGACGCAAATCGCGCGCGTCACCGCACCACCGACCATCGCGACGAGCAACTCGGCGGTCGACAACGGCGGCATCAGATAATCGACGATCGTCCCCTGGATCTTGCCGACCAGCAGCGAGAAGCTCGCATTGGCGAACGCGTTCTGTAGCATCCCCATCACGATCAGCCCGGGCGCGATGAAATCAGCGAAGGGAACCGCGACCCCACCGACCATCACCGGGCGCTTTCCGCCCGTCGCGACGGTGAAAATGATCAGGAACAGCAGCGTCGTGATCGCCGGCGCCCAGATCGTCTGCAGCTGCACCTTGAAGAAACGGCGCACCTCCTTGATATAGAGCGTTCGAAGACCGCCCCAATTGACATTCCGGATGACCGGAACGCCGGGAGCGTTCATTTGGGTACGAATTTCGCCGATTGGGGGCTGGCTGCTCATGGGGGTGTCGCTAAAGACTGCCGCCGCCGCCCGCAACCCCGGCATGACGATTGGGAAAATTGAATGAGCTGGACCGACGAACGCATCGATACGCTGCGCAAGCGCTGGGAAGCAGGCCAGACCGCAAGCCAGATCGCCGAGGAACTCGGTGGCGTCAGCCGCAACGCGGTGATCGGCAAGGCGCACCGCCTTGGCCTGCAGTCGCGTCCCTCGCCGGTCAAGCCGAACGAGCCAGCGGCCGCCACCGCCGCCGCGCCCGCACCGACGCCGGCCCCCGCGCCCGCACCAGTAGCACCGCCCAAGGCAGCGGCCCCGGTCGCACCCGCACCCAAGCCAGCGCCGCCTGCCCCGCGCCCGGCGGTCGTCGCAGCGCCCCCGGTCGCTGAGATCGAAGACGAGGCTGAAGAACAGGAGGTCGCGGTCGAGGCCGATAGCGACGACGACACCGACGAGGCTGACGCAGCCCCCGTCGTCGTGCGTCCCGCGCCCCCGATCCTGCGCTCGGTCGGCCCCGGCGGCTTCCTGCGCCAGGCACCCGGCGAGCAGCAAGCGCCGATCACGCCCGCGCCGCCACGCCGCCTCGTACCCGCCAAGCCCTCGGCCGAAATGGCGGGCAAGACGACCTTGCTCGATCTCAACGACAAGATCTGCAAATGGCCGATCGGCCACCCGGGCGAACCCGACTTCCACTTCTGCGGCGAGAAGGTGAACCCCGGTTTCCCCTATTGCGTCGGGCATTGTGGCCACGCGTATCAGGCGCAGCTGCCGCGCCGCGATCGCCGCCCCGCCCCGCCGCTCCCGTTCGGCGGCCCGCGCGCGCGCTGAACGCACGCGAAGCGTTACGAAAAAGGGGCGCCCGGCAGATGCCGGGCGCCCCTTTTTGTTTGCTTGCGTTCGTCACCCCGGGAAACGCCCGGAGTGACGCGTCGCGGTTCCTAGAAGCGGAAGTTCGCGGTCGCACGCACGCTGTGCCAGCGGAACTTGTCGTCGCTGCGCTTGAAGTCGGTACCGCCAGTGTTCGGTGCGAGCACAAACGGATTGGTCGCCGGCGCTGTACCCTGCGTCACACGAACGCGATACTCATCGTCCTTATACTGGTTGTACAGATACTCGAGACCGATCGAGAAGTGACGACCGAGCTTCTGCTCGATGCCGCCGCCCGCGACGAAGCCCCATGCGTCATGCCGGCTGCCATTGTCGGCGAAGGCATTGGCGGTGTTGCTCGTGGCAAAGCTCGACTTGGTCTTGGCATAGGCGCCGCCACCGGTGGCATAGAACAGCGTCTTGTCGAACGCATAGCCGGCGCGCAGGCGGGCATTGGCGTCGAAGTCGACCTTGCGCGTCATGACATAGCTGGCAGGCGTCGTGCTGAAGCCCGAGACGCTGTCACGCACCTGGCTCTTGCCGAACTCGCCGACGACGCCGATCACGAAATGGCCATACTGCTTGTCGAAGCCGATGCGGCCCGAATAGCTGATATTGTCCTTGTCGTTGGTGCAGCCGGTCAGCGCGCCGGTGCTGGTCGCGCGACCGTTGCAAAAACCGGCGCCGGGCTGCGCAGCGGTCGGGGCGAAGGCATTCGCGCCAGCTGCGGTCGTTACCAGCTCGTTGAAATTGCCGTCACGGTTGCGGTCGAACAGGATGCTCGAACCGACATCGTTGGGCTGCGCGTCGAAACCGACGGTGCCGCCGACATACAGGCCGTCGAACGGCTTTGGATCGGCCTCCTGCGCCAGGGCGGGGGCGGCGAAAGCGAGGCCGGCAACCAGCATGGTGGCGGCGGAAAGAAGAGACTTGGTACGCATGGAAACTCCTGGGTTGCTGCTTCAGCGCAGGAGAGACGTGCGAGCGCGGCGCTTGGCCGCATCGACATGAACATTCTGTCATGTTGATGCGAAAATATCACACCCGGCCGCTGCGACCGCGCCATCACGCAGTGGTTGGCAGCGGTGCCACCGCGGTCCTATAGCAAGGACATGTCCGAAGACCTGTTCGCCGCCACCCCCAAACACCAGCCGACCGATTACGACGCCTCCTCGATCGAGGTGCTCGAGGGGTTGGAGCCCGTCCGCCGCCGACCGGGCATGTATATCGGCGGCACCGACGAGCGCGCCTATCACCATCTCGCCGCCGAAGTGCTCGACAATGCGATGGACGAAGCCGTCGCGGGGCACGCCACGCGGATCGAGATCGAGCTGCATCCGGGCAACCGGCTGGTCATCGTCGACAATGGCCGCGGCATCCCGGTCGATCCGCATCCGAAATTTCCCGGCAAGTCGGCGCTCGAAGTGATCCTGTCCACGCTGCACTCGGGCGGCAAGTTCGACGGCAAGGCCTATGCGACGTCGGGCGGTCTGCACGGCGTCGGCGTCAGCGTCGTCAATGCGCTGTCGTCGGACACGATCGTCGAGGTCGCGCGCAACCGCGAGCTCTACCGCCAGCGTTTCTCGCGCGGCGAGACGCTCGGGCCGATCGAGCATGTCGGCGCGGCACCCAACCGGCGCGGCACGATGGTCAGCTTCATCCCCGACGAGCAGATCTTCGGCCCCGAGATGAGCTTCAAGCCCGCGCGGCTGCACAAGCTCGCGCGCTCGAAGGCGTATCTGTTCGCGGGCGTCGAGATCCGCTGGAAGTGCGCGCCCGAACTGATCAGCGACGACACGCCGGCCGAAGCGGTGTTCCAGTTCCCCGGCGGCCTTGCCGATCACTTGCGCGAACAAGTCGGCGCGCGCGAGTGCGCGACGAGCGACTTCTTCGTCACGCGCCAGGATTTCCCCGGCGCGGCGGGTCGCGTCGAATGCGCTGTCGCGTGGCCGCTGTGGAGCGACGGCTCGTACAGCTGGTATTGCAACACCATCCCGACCCCCGATGGCGGCACGCACGAAGCGGGGCTGCGCAACGCGCTCGTCAAGGGCATCCGCGCGTTCGGCGAGCTGGTCGGGCAGAAGAAGGCCAAGGAAATCTCGGCCGAGGACATCATGACCGGCAGCGAGCTGATGCTCTCGGTCTTCATCCGCGATCCGCAATTCCAGAGCCAGACCAAGGACCGGCTCTCGAGCCCCGAGGCGACGCCGCTCGTCGAAAAAGCGGTGCGCGACCATTTCGACCATTTCCTCAGCAACAATATGGAGCGCGGCAAGGCGCTGCTGACCTATGTCATCGAGCGGATGGACGAGCGGCTCGCGCGCAAAGCCGAGCGCGAGGTCAAGCGCAAGACCGCGACCAGCGCGCGCAAGCTCCGCCTGCCCGGCAAGCTCACCGACTGCGCCTCGGCCGGACCCGAGGGCACCGAGATCTTTATCGTCGAGGGGGATTCGGCCGGTGGCTCGGCCAAGCAGGCGCGCGATCGCAAGACGCAGGCGATCCTGCCGATCCGCGGCAAGATCCTCAACGTGGCGTCGGCGACGATGGCCAAGATCGCGGGCAATTCGGAAATCGCCGATCTGATCCAGGCGCTCGGCTGCGGGACGCGCAAGACATGCGTGGCTGAAAACCTGCGCTACGAACGCGTCGTCATCATGACCGACGCAGACGTCGACGGCGCGCATATCGCCACGCTGTTGATGACCTTCTTCTTCCAGGAAATGCCCGAGATCGTCCGCGCGGGGCACGTCTATCTCGCGCAGCCGCCGCTCTACCGCCTCACCTCGGGCACCAAGAGCCTCTACGCGATGGACGATGCGCATCGCGAAAAGCTCGAGCGGACCGAGTTCAAGGGCAAGAAGGTCGAGATCGGGCGCTTCAAGGGGCTCGGCGAGATGAACCCGATGCAGCTGCGCGAAACGACGATGGATCCCAAGTCGCGCGCGATGCTGCGGATCACGCTGCCGCAGGAATATGAGGAGCGTGCGGGCGTCAAGGATCTGGTCGACCGGCTGATGGGCACCAACCCCGCGCACCGTTTCGCCTTCATCCAGGAAAATGCCGCGCGGCTCGACGAAGCGGCGATCGACGCCTGAGCGAGGCTTCCCGACCCCGCACCGCTGCGATACGCTGCGATCCAGGCTATGTGACGGGGGACACACGATGATTCGCAAGGTCGTTTTGCTGGTAGCGGTCTTGGGCCTGGGTGCGCCCGCCGTTGCGCAGACCCCGCCGGCGGCGGCGACCATGCCGAGCGACCCGCTCCGCACGCGCGCGCAGGCGCTGCTCGGGATCCTCGGCGGCGGCGGCGACACCGCGGCGGAGTTCGACCCGACTTTCCTGGCGCAAATCCCCGACGCGAAGATCCGCACGATCGCCAAGCAATTGTCGGAGGCCTTCGGTGCGCCGCTGGCGATCGAGTCGCTGACTGCTGCGACTCCGCAGAAAGCCAGTCTCACCGTCCGCTATGCGCGTGGAAGCGTGGCGATGACGATGACGGTCGAGCCGAGCGCGGCGCATCGCATCACCGGCCTGCTCGTCACGGGCACGACCTCGCGCGAGGCATCGCTCGACCAGATCGTCGCGACGATCGGCACGCTGCCGGGCGTCGCCGGGTTCGCGCTCGCACGACTCGGCGACGGCACGCCGAGCGTGATGCAAGCGACCAAGCCGGACACCGACTTCGCGATCGGCTCGGCGTTCAAGCTCGCCATCCTGTCGGAGGCGATCCGCGCAACCAATGCGGGCGAACGGCGGTGGGACGATCTCGTCACGCTCGACGGCGCCCCGCTCCCCGGCGGGTTTTATACGCAGCAGCCTGCGGGCACCAAGGTCACGCTGCGCGAACTCGCGCAGAAGATGATCTCGGTCAGCGACAACAGCGCGACCGACATCCTGCTCGCAGCGCTCGGCCGCGCGAAGGTCGAGGCGATGTTACCGGTGATCGGCTGGCGCCATGCTGCGCGCAATCGCCCGCTGCTCGGCACACTCGACGTCTTCAAGCTCAAGGGGATTCCGGGCGGAGCACTCGGCAAGCGATGGCTGGCGCTCGACGAAGCGGGACGCCGTGCGCTGCTCGCCAAGGACATCGCCGCAACGCCGCTGGGCGCGATCGACCCGCGGATGTTCCAGCGGGGCGTACCGGTAATGCTCGACATCGAATGGTTCGCCAGCCCCGCCGACCTCGTTCGCACGATGGACTGGATCCGCCGCAACACCGAAACCGGCCCCGGCGCGGAGGCTCGCGCGATCCTCGGCGTCAACCCCGGGGTCGGCCCGGCGCAAGCGGCGCGCTGGGGCTATGTCGGCTACAAGGGCGGGTCGGAGCCGGGAGTGATCGTGATGACGCTGTTGCTGCAGTCCAAGGCGGGCGCCTGGTATGCGCTGGCGGCAAGCTGGAACGATCCCGCGGCGGCGGTCGACGATGCACGCTTCGTGGCATTGGTCAGCAGGGCGGTGGATCTCGCTGCAAGCGGCAGATAAATAAGAAAGTTCCCGCGCCCCGCGGGATGGACCTTCTGCGCGACCAGCGATAGCCTTCCACAAGACAGGCGAGGCGACGGTGCAATGGTTCGACAGCAAATCCTCGCGCTCATCGCGCTCGCCTCCGCAGCACCCGTGCTGGCGCAGCAAGCGCCCCCCGTTCCCACCTCCGGCCCCGACATCGTGGTCACCGGAATTTCGCTCAAGGATGCGCAAGCCGGATTGGCGCGCTGCCTCGAGCAGCACTGCCCGCCCGATCGCGATATCGCTGCCACGCTCGCGGTGGCCGAGACGCAGTTCGTCGCGGGCGATTACAAGGCTGCACGCGCAGTGATGGCCAAATCGATCGGCCGCAACCAGCGGTTTGCCAAGACCTATCCCGTCCCCGTCTCAGACCTGCTGCGCGCCAATTCGCGCGTTGCGGTGCATCTCGGCGAGGCAGAATCGTATCGCTCGGGCGCGCTCGACGTCGTCAGCGCGCTCAAGGCCGGCTTGCCCGAAACCGATCCGCGCGTGCTCGATGCGCGCGTCGAACTCGGCGACGCCTTCCTCAAGACCGGGCAATCCGACAGCGCGCTCGACATGTACAAGAAGGTCGCGCGCCAGGCGCATGATCTCCACCTTGGCCATGTCGAGGGCTATGCGCTGCTGCGCGTCGCGAGTGCCTATTCCGCGATCTCGCGGACGCGCAACGACGGCTATTACGTATCGGCGATCAAGGCGTGCGATACCGTCGTCGCGCTGACCGATCCGGCGGCGGCGCCCTTTGTCGGCGCGGCCAAGCTCCTGAAAGCCAAGCTCGGCGTCAAGAATGGCGACCCCGACGCGATCGACCGGCTGATCGACATTTACCGGGCGCTCGCGGTCGGCGCGACGTCGCCGGTGCTGCTCTATGCGCCCGAGATCAAGCAGCCCGATCTGTCGGGAATGGAAAGCGGAAGCGGCGAGACGCTCGGCAAGATGGCGATGGGTGATTTCGACGGGCAATGGGTCGATATCGGCTTCGAGGTCGGCGCCGACGGCAAGGTCAGCACCGCCGAAGTGCTGCGCCAGAGCCCGAAGCTGTCAGGTGAATGGATCAAGCCCGTGCTGACCGCGATCAACGGACGCCGCTACGCACCGCTCGGCGCCGGGATCCAATCGGCGCCGCGGGTCGAGCGTTATACCTATACCGCAACCTGGACGACCTATGTCGGTTCGCGGATGCGCGTGCGCTCACCCATACCCAAGATCGAGATCCTCGATCTGTCGCGCGACGAGCCTGCGGCCAAAGCCCCGCCATCCGACGCGGAGCCGCGTTAACCCCGCATCCGCGCCTGATGGTATTTCGCGCGCACGACGATCCCCGCGAGCAGATGCAGCGCTGCCACGCCTAGCAGGAACAGCGGCAGGATCATCGGCACTTGCGGCCAATAGCGTGCGCGCAACGCCGCAAGCAGCGCGCCCGCGACCGCGAGCGCGACGCCCATCCAGCGGATCGGCCGCGCGACCATCCGCAGCTCAGCCTTGTAGGCGGCGCGCTGTACGGGGTCGTTGAGATCGGGCGGCGGCGCGGCGGCCGGGTCTTGCGTCATCGATTCGTCCATTCGCTGGCGAGGAGTCCCCACAGGATCGTGTCGCGGACCCCGATATGCGTTTCCCATTCGGCGCGCAGCCGTCCCTCGCGCTGGAAGCCGAGCGATTCGAGCAGCGCGTTGGAGGCGGTATTGTCGGGGTCAGTATCGGCAAACACACGGCGCTGCTGCTCGACGCGGAACAGCTGATCGAGCACCGCGCGCACCGCTTCGCGTGCGATCCCGCTGCCCCACTGGTCGCGCGCCAGCATATAGCCGATCTCGACCACGCCCGGCCGCTTCTCGCCCGCCGCGACGAAGCCGATCGCGCGATCGTCGCCGTGCAGCGTGATCGCCCAGCCGCGCCACCCATTGTCCGACTCAGCGAACTTCGCGCGAGTCTGCTCGACCGACACGTGCGGGCCGTGCGACCAATAGGTCATCAGCTCGGGATCGGCGAAGCTCGCGAACAGCGCTTCGGCGTCTGCGACGGTGCGCTCGCGCAAGCGCAGCCGGGCGGTTTCGAGGACCGGGATCGGCGTCATGCCGTCAGCGCGGCGACGAGCGTCTTGACCTTCTTCTGCCGCCACTGCGGCGTCGGCGCGACGAGCCAATAGCCGAGCCGATACGCCTTCGCCTCGCCCAAGGCGACGACGCGCCCGCTCGCCAGATCGGCAGCGGCGAGCAGTTCGGGCACGGTCGCGCGCCCCAGCCCTTGCGCCGCGGCATCGAGCGCAAGGCCTGCGTCGCCGACCCGCACGAGCGAAGTCGCTTCGTCGTCGACGCAGCCCGGCCAGGCGATCCGCGTATCGACGCCACCGCCGGCCGCCTCGACCGTCACCATTCCGGCCGAGGCGATCGCCTCGCCCTCATGCCCGCCCGGGCCATCGCCCCAGCGGATCGCAAGATCGAGATTGGCTTCGGTGAAGTCGATCATGTCGTCGGCGGAGATCAGCACGAAGCGCAATTCGCCATCGCCGCGCGCGATATCGGCGAGCCGCGGTATCAGCCATTTCTCGGTCAGATCGCGTGGCGCGGCGATCGTCAGCGACTTGCTCGTCTGCCCCGCCTGCATCGCGCGGACGGCCTCCTCGAACTGGAGGAAGCCGTGGCGGAGCGGCGCGAGCCCGGCCTCGCCTTCCGGCGTCAGTTCGAGCCCCTTGGTGGTGCGGCGGAACAGCACGACCCCGAGCGTATCCTCGAGTGCGCGGATCTGCTGCCCGACCGCGGCGGGGGTGACGGCGAGTTCATCGGCGGCGCGCGTGAAGCTCAGGTGGCGCGCGGCGGCGTCGAGCACGCGCAAGCCGTTGAGTGGGAGGTGCGTGCGTTTCATGCGATGCCACGCCCCACATCCGTCATGCTAGCGAAAGCTGGCATCTCACGGGAGCGCGCGCGCACCTCGCCCCAGAGACCCCAGCTTTCGCTGGGGTGACGATGCTTGGCGAGCTTCACGCCCCCACCGCCGGCGCAAGCAGCGCGAATTTAGGAATATCGACATCGAATGCCGAGCCATCCTCGGCGATCATCCGATAGCTGCCGAGCATCGACCCCGTCGGCGTCGAGAGCGGACAGCCCGAGACATAATCGTAGCTCTCGCCCGGCGCGATCATCGGCTGTTCGCCGATCACGCCTTCGCCCTCGACCGAGTGTCGTGCGCCGCGCCCATCGGTGATCGCCCAGTGGCGCGTCAGCAGCTGGACGCCCATCGCGCCGGCATTCTCGATACGGATATGATACGCCCAGAACCACCGCCCGCGCGCGGGCTCGGACTGCTCGGGCAGGAAGCTCACCGCAACGCGGACGATGACCCCGCGCGTCTCGGCGACGTACGGGAACAGCGCCTTCACAAGCCGGCCGCCGTCAGGGCGCCGTCGAGATCCTCGATCACGTCCTGCGGATCCTCGAGCCCGACGTTGAAGCGCAGCAGCCCCTCGGTCACGCCCATTTCGAGGCGCTTGTCCTCGGACACGCCGTAATGAGTCGTCGACGCGGGATGCGTCATCAGCGAGCGCGAATCGCCGATATTGTTCGAGATGTCGACAAGGCGCAGGCCGTCGAGCAGCGCATGCGCTTGTTTACGATCGGCCACCTCGAACGCGAAGATCGGCCCGCACGCGTCCATCTGCGCCATGGCGAGCGCATGCTGCGGGTGGCTCGCCAGCCCCGGATGGAGCATGCGGGGCACGCGCGTCTCGAGGAAGGCACCGACCTTGAGGCTGTTCTCGCTCTGCCGGCGAATGCGCAGGTCGAGCGTCTCGAGCCCTTTCAGCACCACCCAGGCATTGAACGCGCTAAGCGTCGGCCCGGTGTTGCGCGTGAAGGGCAGCAGCGTGTTGGTGATGAAATCCTCGGTCCCGCAGACGGCCCCTGCAAGCACGCGCCCCTGCCCGTCCATCATCTTGGTCGCACTATACGCGGTGACGTCGGCGCCGAATTCCATCGGCCGCTGCAGCGCGGGCGTGGCGAACGCATTGTCGACCACCGAGGTGATGCCGCGTTCGCGCGCGATGTCGCACACGGCTTTGAGATCGACGATGTCCATCGTCGGGTTGGCAGGCGTTTCGAAGAAGAACACCTTGGTATTCGCCTTCGCCGCATCCGCAAACGCTTGCGGGTCGCGCGCATCGACGACGGTCGTCTCGATCCCGAACTTGGGCAGGAGCGTATCGACCAGCCAGCGGCACGACCCGAACGCCGCGCGCCCGGCGACGACATGGTCGCCGGTCTGCAGCTGGCACAGCAGCACCGCGGTCATCGCCGCCATACCCGTCGCCATGGTGCGGCATGCTTCCGCCCCCTCGAGCAAGGCGATGCGGCCTTCGAGCATCTCGACCGTCGGGTTCTGCAACCGCGAATAGGTCATGCCGTCCTGCTCACCGGCAAAGCGCGCGGCAGCGTCGGCGGCGCAATCATAGGCATAGCCCGAGGTGAGGAAGATCGCCTCGGACGTCTCCCCGAACTCGCTGCGCGCGGTGCCGCCGCGCACGGCTTGGGTGGCGGGGCGCCATTGGCGCGTGATGCTCTGGTCCTGGCCGGTACGACGTTTCATGGGCGTTGCTTTGCCGGTGGCGGGGGGCGCGCGTCAATGGGGTGCCGGCCTATGCGCTTGAAAGCCGCGCTGTTCGGCGGGATAGATGCGCAGGTGAGCGCCGTTTCCTCCATAGCCCCCTCCCTCTCGGCACACCCCCGCCCGTATCGCGCCGCCGCGCTGATCGCGCTGCTCGCGCAGCTGCTGTTCAGCTATCGCCTCACCATCCCGACCAAGCTGATGTTCGACGAGGTCCATTACGTCCCCGCCGCGCGCACGCTGATCGCGCTGGCGGGGCCGCGCAACATCGAGCATCCGCTGCTCGCCAAGGAGATCATCGCGGGCGGCATCCTGCTGCTCGGCGACAACAGCCTGGGGTGGCGCTTCTTCTCGACGCTCGCCGGGACCGCGACGGTGCTCGGCGTGTTCGCGATCGTCTGGCTGATGCTCGGGCGCGTGCGGCCGGCGGTGTTCGCCGCGCTGTTCGCGCTGTTCAACTTCACCGTCTTCGTCGAGGCGCGGATCGCGATGCTCGACGGCTTCATGGCGGCGTTCACGCTGCTCGGCATCGCCAGCCTGTTATGGGCGATGCGCGCCGAGACTGCGCGCGGCGCCTGGGCGCGCTGGATCCTGGGAAGCGCATTGCTCGGCCTCGCGGTCGCCGCGAAATGGATCGCAGCGCCGTTCGTCGCCTATGCCGCGATCGGCTTCGTCATCGTGCGGCTGGTCGACGCACGGCGCAGCGGGCGCTCGGTCTTCGCTGCGCTCAACGCCCGCCCCACCGGCGGCACGCACCGCCACTGGCGTGGCATGGCGGCAATCCCGGCGATCCTGGTGCTGGGAGTCGTCAGCATCGGCGTCTATGGCGCGACCTTCGCACCGGCTTTCTTCTATACGATCGATCCGCTGACCTGGCGCACGCTGCTGCCGTTCCAGGTGACGATGTACGCCCAGCAGACGCAAGTGCTCCCATCGCACACCTATCAGTCGCGCTGGTGGAGCTGGCCGCTGATGCTCCGCCCGATCTGGTATCTCTACGAACGCACCGACGGCGCGCAGCGCGGCGTGTTGCTGATCGGCAATCTGGTCGTGCTGTGGGGCGGGCTCGTCGCGGTCGCGGCATGCCTGTATCGCGGCGCGCGCGCGCGCGACCTGCGCTTGCTTGCGGCGGCGGGGCTGTGGATCGGTAGCTATGTCGTGTGGATCATCATCCCCAAGTCGATCGGCTTCTTCTATTATTACTATCTGCCGAGCATCTTCCTGTGCATCGCGCTTTCCGTCGCGCTCGACCATTTCGGGCGCAGGCGACAGTGGGACATGGCGGTGCTCGGCGGATGCGTCGCGCTGTTCGCGGTGTTCTACCCGATCCTCTCCGCGCTGCCGCTGTGGGGCCCGAACGCGTTCCGGGTATGGACGTGGTTTCCGAGCTGGGTCTAGCGGGTGTCGGCAGCGCGCAAGTTGGTTGACTCGATTGACCCCAAGACGTGATGTTTACGATCGCGATCGTTTCCGTTTCTGCGCTAATGCAGCGATCCGGGTTCGACGATTTCAAAGAGCAGCTTGGTACATACCATGAACAGCAGATGTAGGACAGCGCCTTGTCCGCTTTCGACCAAAGTTGGTCGTTCGACAGCCGAGATAGGCAATGCTAGGCCGACCGAAAACGGCCTTTGTCCGAGGTAGCAAAATGGTCGAAGTCAAAGATACGGGCAGCGAGTTTCACTGGTCGCGGCCAAGGATTGTAGGGCTGATATTCGCAGCCGTAGTTTCACCAATCTACCTAGCGTTCGCGGCGTTTGGGCATGCGACCCTTGGGGGTATGCTCTGGTTTGTTACCTGCATCGGTCTGACGGTTGCCTACGTCCGTCCGACCCGGCTCCGCCGATTTATGCAACGGCTGATACCGACTACGCTGGAGAAGGCTGAACGCTCGCGCGACCCGTAAGCGGACTGGCAGCAATCCACCAACTATCGCTGTTCGAGCGCCACCAGCGCGATCACCGCTCCCAAGAGCCGATCGTCCGCTATCGGACGGGAAAGCTGATGGGCGCGAATCGACCAAAGTCGGTCATTCGCACCGGTCAGAATTGGACGGCAGAGGCGGTCGCAATCGACCAACATGCAGACCCTTCCGGATATTCGGCGGTTATCTTAAACTCGGTCTTTCGGATCGATCAGCAGGCCTACGCGACCATCGGGTGTAAACTTGATCCTGCACTGGTCTGCGCAGCCCAATTTGCTATGGTAATCTCTCCAACCCGGAACCGTTATTTTTCTTCCCCCCTGAAAAAACTCTAGTCGCTCTAAGTCGGCGAAACGGCGGTTAGGCGCTAGAGATGCTTTTTCTCCGGGATCGATAGAAGCAAGATGCAATATATGCTGTTTCGCGTCCGAATAGCGCACCTCAATTCGGGTATTTGATGTATTCCAAACTTCGGTGAGATGGCGATTCTCGGTGCTACAGCCGCCCAATGAGCAAGCTGCCAGAAGGATCAATAGACGTCGCATTTTGGAATCTCCTCCAGACGATGCCGATCCTGAAATTGTGCCAAGCTCATTCAGGGAGGTAACATCGTAACATCTACAGAAGGCAATGCAACTAGCGTTCGACCGCCATTGTAAGCGCGATCACTCACAGCCGAACGGCAGCTTTCCACCACTTTCGGACACTCACGCACCCCAGTGGACGCGGGCCGTAGCTAGCCCCCTAATACCGCCCCCACACGAACCGCGACGACAGCGCGTAATTCCACACCGCCGCGACGAGCAGCCCAGCGACCGCCGAAAAGGCCCATGTCCCATGCTCCATCCGGAACAGGAAGAACGCCACCCCCACATTCGCCGCCGCGCCGACCGAGCAGACCAGGCAGAACGAGATCCACCCGTCGAGCAACGCGCGCGCGCCCTTGAGGCGGCGTTCGCGGTAGGTCAGCGCGTTGTTGAGGAAGAAGTTGAAGGTCATCGCCAGCACCACCGCGACGACCGTCGCCGACACGAACGCGACCCCCGCCTTGCGGTAGAGCGCGTAGAGCACGGCGAGATGCACCAGCGCGCCGAGTGCGCCGATGCCGGTGAACATCACGAAGCGGACCGGCACGATCCGCCCGAACAGCCGGTCATAGAGCGCGATCAGGAATTCCATCGCGACGACGTAATCGAGCTTGCTCTCGCCCTCGGTGCGCAGCCGGAAGGTGTAGGGTAGTTCGAGGAATTTGAGCGGCCGCGGGCTCGCGGTCATGATGTCGAGCAGGATCTTGAAGCCGATCGCCGAGAGATGCGGGATCAGGTCGCGCGCGATCTGCGTGCGCAGCATGAAGAAGCCGCTCATCGGATCGCTCAGATCGGCTTTCAGCACGCGCCGCGACAGCCGCGTCGCCAGCGCCGATTTCTTGACGCGGTCCTGGTCCCAATCGCCCGTCCCGCCGCCTGCGACGAAGCGCGAGCCGATCACCACGTCGAGCGCCGGATCGGCCTGCAGCGCGTCGAGCATCGCGGGCAGGATCGTCTCGTCATGCTGCAGATCGCCGTCGATCACCGCGACGACGGGCGCAGCGGTCGCGCACATCCCCTCGATGCACGCCGAGGACAGCCCGCGCCGCCCGAAACGCTGGATCACGCGGACGCGCGGGTCGGTCAGGCCGAGCTCGCGCGCCGCCTGTGCGGTGCCGTCGGGGCTGTCGTCGTCGACGAAGATCGCCTCCCACGCACGCCCGCTGAGCGCCGCGTCGAGCTTGGCGATCAGCAGCGGAACGTTGCGCAGCTCGTTGAACGTCGGGATGACGACCGCGAGCTCGAGGCGTGGGATCATTGCAGCGCGGCCAGCACCGCATCGCCCATCGCGCTCGTCGAATGGGTGCCGCCGAGATCGGGCGTCCGCGCGCCGGCGCCGATCGCCGCGATCACCGCCGCCTCGATCCGCTGCGCCGACGCCTCGTCCGATAGCGAATGGCGCAGCAGCATCGCCGCCGACAGGATCGCCGCGCACGGATTGGCCTTGCCCTGCCCGGCAATGTCGGGCGCCGAACCGTGGATCGGCTCGTACAGCCCGCACGTCCCGGTCCATTCGTTGAGCGAAGCCGAGGGGAGCATCCCGATCGAGCCGACGCACATGCTCGCCTGGTCGGAGAGGATGTCGCCGAACAGATTGCCCGTCACCACCACGTCGAACGCGCCGGGGTTGCGCACCAGCTGCATCGCGGCGTTGTCGACATACATGTGGGTGAGCTTGACCTCGGGATAATCGAGCGCGACCTCGTTGACGATCTCGCGCCACAGCTGCGAGGTTTCGAGGACGTTGGCCTTGTCGACCGAGGTCAGGATCTTCTTGCGGCGCTTGGCCATCTCGAAGCCGACGCGCGCGATCCGGGCGACTTCGGCCTCGTCGTAGCGCATCATGTCATGGCCTTCGCGCAGGCCCATCTTGGTGTGGCCGCGGCCCTTGTCGCCGAAATAGACGTCGCCGGTCAGCTCGCGGACGATCACCATGTCGATCGAGCGCGCGACTTCGGGGCGCAGCGCCGAGGCGTCCTCCAGCCCCGGGAACATCGTTGCGGGGCGCAAGTTTGCGAACAGGCCGAGTGCCTTGCGCAAGCCCAGGATCGCCTGTTCGGGACGCAGCGTGCGCTCGAGCCCGTCCATCTCGGGATCGCCGACCGCACCGAACAGGATCGCATCGGCGCGGTGCGCGAGCTCGAGCGTCTGTGGCGGGAGCGGATGGCCGAGCGCGCGATACGCCGCGCCGCCGACGAGACCGGGTTCGAACTGATGGTCGAGGCCGAGCGCTTCGAGCACGCGGCGGGCTTCGTGGGTGACTTCGGGGCCGATGCCGTCGCCGGCGAGGATCGCGATCAGTGCCAAGGTGCAGTTCCCTTCAATTGCCCAGCCAATGCCGAGCCGCGACGCGTCACGCAACCGCCCTTTTCAGCCGCTCGACCAGCCGCGTGCGCGCGGCGAGCGTCACCGCGCGGCGATCGACCAGGATCGAAGCCTCGAGCGCGCCGCCGGTCAGCCTGAGCGCCTCGAAGATTTCGTCCCACTCCGGCGCGACACCCGTGGTCAGCGCGGGCGGCAGCGCCTCGCGCTCCAACCCATAGCCGAGCTCGGCAAGCACCAGCAGTTCGTAGCGCGCCAGCGCCAGCGCCCAGCCGCGCGCGGCGGGCGCCGCCGCGATCACGCCGATCGTCCCGTCGAGCGCGGCATAGAGCCGCGGATACGGCTGCGCCTCAGGGAGCGCGGCGGCGGTGAGCGTGGTCACCCATTCGAGCGCAAGCGCGGGCAGCGGCTCGGCGTAGAGCGGTGCGCGGCTGGTGACGAGCTCGACCGTGAGGCTCGCGAGCTGGTCATCGGTGCGCGCCCGCCATTCGCCGATGACGCGGTTGGCGGGTTGCAGGATCGGCCGGATCCGCGTCGAGCGCCCGCCGCGGACATAGCCCGCTTGCAGGCCATGCTCGGCGGTCAGCGCCCGCACGATCGCGCCGTGTTCGCCGTGATGGCGGATCGCGAGGATCAGGGCTTCGACGCGCAGGTGCATGGCGGCGGTTTAACGTGGGTGGGGGGATACGCTAGGGGGCGGATGGCGCGCAGGCGATGTCTGAGCCTCCGCCACCGTGTTGGCGCGTGCGCGGCCACCGCCCCCCCTTATAGCGACCAGCCACCATCCACGCAGATCGCCGCGCCGGTCACGAACGCGCCGAGATCCGCGCTCATCCATAGCACCGCATCGGCGATTTCCTCGGGCTTCCCGAGGCGCCCGACCGGCTCGAGATCGATCGCCTTCTGGCTGTCGCCGTTGGTAAAGCGGTCCATCATCGGCGTCTCGATATTGCCCGGCAGGATCGCGTTCACGCGGATATTCAGCTTGGCATAATCGAGCGCGGCGGCCTTGGTCAGCCCGATGATCGCGTGCTTAGAGGCGGTGTAGGACGCGCCACCCGCCACTCCGCGGACGCCAGCGCCCGACGACGTGTTGATGATGACCCCGCTGCCCTGCCGCACCATCTGCGCCAGCTCGTGCTTCATGCAGACGAAGGTACCGCGCAAGTTGATGTCGAGGATGCGGTCCCACTCGCTCAGCGAAATCTCGTGGACCGGCGCAGGTTTGTTCTCGACACCGGCATTGTTGAAGGCGATGTCGAGCCGGCCGAAGGTCTCGACCACCCGGCCGACGGCCGCCTCAACCTGGTCGGGCTGCGACACGTCGCACGCGATGACCAAGGCGTCGGCGCCGGCGCTTCGCACGGCATCCGCGGTTTCGGAAAGACCGTCTTCGGTGCGGTCGAGGATGGCGACGCGTGCGCCCTCCGCCGCAAACGCGATGGCCGTGGCACGGCCGATGCCGCTGGCGGCACCGGTAATGAAGACGACCTTGCCGGGGAAACGGTGTGTGTGGGACATGGGGAAACCTTTCTAGGGGCGGTGCTGAGGGCAGTCAGTCGGGGGCGCGCGACGATGATGACTCGCGGCGCGATCTCACTCCGTGACAAGCGGCGCGCGATAGTCCGCCTCGGTCACGGGCTCCATCCACGTCACCGGGGTGCCGTCGACCGCTTCCTGGATGGCGATATGCGTCATGGCCTGATCCACGGTCGCGCCGTGCCAGTGCTTGTGGTCGGCGGGACACCACAGGATGTCGCCCGCGTGGAATTCGAGCTTTGGGCCATCCGCGATCTGCGTCCAGCCGACGCCCTCGGTCACGATCAGCGTCTGGCCGGCGGGGTGGCTGTGCCACGCGGTCCGCGCACCGGGCTCGAAATGGACGATCGCCCCGGACACGCGCGATGGCGCCTCGCGCTGGAACTGGCCGGTGATGGTGACCGTGCCGGTGAAATACGCGGCCGGTCCGTCGACGGTCTTCAGCTCCGCCTTGCGTGCGATACTCATGTCGGTCGCTCCTTGTTGCGCCTGCGCGGTGACGGACAGCAGCGCCGCGAAGCGGCAAAAGGCCGATCTTCATGGGGGGTGCCGCCTTCTCGATCCGCCGATCGTCACACCGACGACCGTCACGACTGGCAAGATAGGGCGGGGGAAGCGCCCGAATTAGCGGCTTCGCCAGCAACGAGACGATGAACAGTGTTCA
The DNA here is from genome assembly GCF_014653575.1 of Sphingomonas glacialis. GTDB lineage: Bacteria > Pseudomonadota > Alphaproteobacteria > Sphingomonadales > Sphingomonadaceae > Sphingomonas > Sphingomonas glacialis. Next base: position 1,169,414 of record NZ_BNAQ01000001.1, read on the forward strand.
ACAATGGTGTAGGAGGTCGGGATGCAGCTGAGCCGAGCGGACCTGGCGGACTTCCCTATTTTCTGGCGATCGCCAAACATGGGAGCTTCCGACGCGCTGCCCTCGCGATGGGCGTCACCACGTCTGCCCTCAGCCACGCGATCACCGCGCTGGAGGGTCGCCGCGGCGTTCGACTGTTGAACAGAACGACGCGCAGCGTCGCGCTGACCGCAGCCGGCGAAGAGCTCCGCGCGGCGATCGAAGCGCCGATGCAGAGCATTGCCGCCGCCGGCGAAACCCTCGACCGGTATCGCGACGCACCCGCCGGCCGCGTCAGGATCAACGTCCTCGAAGATGCGGTCGACCTGCTGCTCAAGCCGGTCATGCCAATTTTCGTCGACCGCTATCCCGACGTCGCGATCGACATCAGCATCAGCAATCGCCTGATCGATGTCGTCGGCAGCGGTTTCGATGCCGGCATCCGCTATGGCGGCACGGTGCCCGAGGACATGATTGCGCAGCGCCTGTCGCCCGAGCTTCGCTGGGTCGCCGCCGCATCCCCGGACTATCTTGCGCGCTTCGGTGCGCCGGCCGACCCGCAAGACCTGCGAAACCACCGTTGTGTCGGCATCCGCCTGGGGAACGACCAGGTCTATGACTGGGAGTTCGAGCGCGACGGTCATGACTGCGCGATCGCGACACCCGGCCCGCTGACGGTCGACTCAAGCCACGCCGCCGTCGCGTTCGGGCTGTGCGGCGCGGGGATCGTTTATGCAAGCGAGGCGGTTCTCCGCGCGCATCTCGAGCGTGGGACCTTGCAGCCGGTGCTGACGGAGTGGACGACCGTCGGGAGCGGTTTCCACGTCTATTATTCGGGGCGTCGGCACTTGCCGACCGGGCTGCGGCTGTTGATCGATCTCATCAAAGAGCTGCGACCGCTCAAGGAGTAGGCGGGCGGCGTTTCTCTTTGCAGGGCGTGCCAACCGCACCGCCGCGGTCTTGCACACTCGATTTGTGCCGCACCGATCCCTCGCTTTGAAAGTGTCGGAACTGACCCACCCGGCGGCGTAAAATCTGCCATCCAGTACCGCGAGGCCAATCGAGCCAAGCAAGCCCGGTTCGTCGCACTCGCTCTGCGTGCGCTAGCGCCGCAGCCGCCGCGCGACCCGCTCGAGGCCCAGCCGCGTCACGCCGTGCTTGGCCCACAGCGCGCCCCGGTCGAACGCCTCGAGCGCGGCGATCGTCGCGCGGTTGGCGAGCGTCGGGCGAAGCAGCAGCACATCGACGCACGCCACGCCGGCGGTGGCGAAGCTGCGCTTGTGCTGGCCGTCGCCCTCGGTGAAATCGAAACGGGTGAGGCCGGGCTCGGCATAGAGGTCGCGCATCGCCTCGAGCATCAGCACGCCGCCAGGCGACAGATCGTTGAACGCCGGGTCGTGCCCGACATGGTCGTAGCGGACCGTCCCGCCTTCGATCGGGCAGTAGAGATACGCCGCCGGCTCGCCTGCGATGTAGAGCAGCCAGGCGCGCACTTGGCCCGCCGCCGCGAGCGCGGTCATCGTGCGCACGAACGCCGGATCGTCGGGCAAGCCGCCGCCGAGCAAGCGCTCCTGATAGGTCCGCTGCGAGATCCCGCGCGCGACTGCGTGAAAGGCGCCGAGTTCGTCGGCGGTGCGGAAGCGGCGGACGTCGAGCGCGCCGCCCGACAGCGCGATCACGCGTTTGGTCTTGCGCTTGAGCCCCGAGCGCGTGTTGCCCGACAGCGCCGCTTGATAGGCCGCAAAGCCGATCGTCAGGTCGGCATAATGCCGCGGATAGCGTTGCCGGACATAGCCGATCATCCCGCCCGCCGCGCGGCGCAGCGACGCGAGACCGTGTTCCGGAAGCGAGGTCACGGCATAGCCATCGGCACCGCGCGCGAGCGGCGGGAGGATCGGGAGCGGGCCGTCGAGCACCGTGTCGAGCGACAAAGGAAACCGCACCAGCCGGCGCGCAATCGAGCCCAGCGTGCGCGCGCCGATCTGGAAGCGTAGCGGAACCGCTTCCGCAGCAAGCGGCGTCACGCCGCGCGCTCGGCCACCATGTTCGACCATAATTGCTCGGCCTGGCGCCAGCGCGTGCGCAGCGGATCGGGGCCGAGCGGCACGTCGTTCTGCTCGAGCCGGAGCGCGGGGCGATCGGCGAAATGCACCGTCGGCATCGCCTCGGCGCGCTCGGCGAGCAAGCCGCACAGCGCTTCGAAGCGCCGGACATGCACCGTGTTGGGCCGCGTCCCCGCGCGATTGGCGAGCTCGAAGCCGTGGCTGACGATGTTCACTGCGGCATGGCGATGGAGCTCGGCATGGTCGAGCGCGGCGCGCATCTCGCCGACCGACAGCGCGCAGATCTGGAAGTTGCGCAACGCGCCGGGCCGCTCCTCGATCACCGTGACGGGAATCTCGATCACGCCGTCGATCCGCACCGGCGCGATGTGGCGCGCGGGCAAGTCGATCGCGCTCGGCCACGGATGCTCGCCGCCATTGTGGCTGGCGTCATAGCTGAAACCGAGCTCGGCGAGCGCGCGCAGCGTGTCGGCGTTGGCGCTGTACGACCCGGCGCGGAATGCAATCGGATTGGGCGCGCCGATCGCGGTGAGCAAGTCGGTCGCGCCCGAGATCAACGCGCGCTGTTCGGCGAAACTGTATTCGGCGAGCTCGAAGCGCGATGCGCTTGCGCCGCCGTCGCCCGACACCGCGCTCGTCCAATTGGGGTGGAGATGGAGCTGCACCTCCTGCCCCGCGGCGAGGATCTTCTCGACGATGCCGCGCAGCGGCGCGAGCCCGAAGGTGAGCGCCGGCATCGGATCGACGAAGAAGCACGCCTTCAGCCCGTGCTGCGCGAGCATCTCGAGCTTGTAGCTGACGCCGACACCGGCCGGCTCGAGCGAGCGCTCGAAGATCTCGGCACTCGCGAGGCCATCGCTGTGGTGCCGCCACATCACTTCGGTGTCGATCGTCAGGAATACGGGCGTTGTCATCCCGTCCAGCCATAGCCGGACGGGCGTAAAGATTTCGCAAAGTCCGTATGTTGCATTTTGTTTCTGACCCGGATCAGTCTCCGGTGAGGATGCGATCGACCAACTGCTTGACGGTCGGGACGAAGCCGTTCGAGTAGAACGGATCGCGCTTGAACTGATACGCGCCATGTCCCGCAAACATCAGATTCTGCTCGACATCGCCGCCATGCGCGATGTCCTGCAGCGTCTTCTGGATGCAGAAGCTGCGCGGATCGGCGAGCCGGCCGGTCGAGTTGGTCTCGGTGTCCGACCAGGACGAGAAGGCACACTGGCTGAGGCAGCCCATGCAATCGGCCTGATCCTTGCGGATGACGCCCTTGTCGACTGGGGTTACGAAGACGAGCGTGTTGTCGGGCGTCTTGAGCGCGTCGGTGAAGCCTTCGCCGAACCACTGCCGCGCGCGCAGCAGGTCGTTGCGCGTGACCCAGAAGTTCTTGCCCTTGACGCCCACGTCGAGCTGATAGGTGTGATCGCCCGCACTTTGCGTCGAGAAGGCGATCTGGCGGTCCGACCGCTCCTGCAGATGGCGCAGGAACGGGTTGAGCACCGCGCTCGAATAGAATCCGGTCGGCGAGAAGCGATGCAACAGCACTTCGCCTTCCTGGATGTTGGTCAGCCGCGCCTTCCACTCCTGGGGGATCGGGCTTTCCTGCGTCAACAAGGGCCGCGTGCCGAACTGGAAGGCGATCGTGCCGAGCTCGGGGTTGTCGATCCAGTTCGCCCAGTCGCGCAAGTACCAGACGCCGCCTGCCATCACGATCGGCACGCTATCGGGAATCCCGCCCTCGCGCATCGTGTCGCGCAGCGCCTTGACGCGCGGATACGGATCCTGCGGCATGAGCGGGTCTTCGGCGTTCGACAGGCCGTTATGCCCACCCGCGAGCCACGGATCCTCATAGACCACCGCCGACAGCCAGTCGGCTGCCTTCGAATAGGCGCGCTTCCACAGTGCGCGGAAGGCGCGGCCCGAGCTGACGATCGGGAGGTAGCTGACTTCGTACGACGCCGCGATCTCGGACAGCTTGTACGGCATGCCGGCGCCGCAGGTGACACCCGCGACGAGCCCGCGCGTGCGTTCGAGCACGCCGTGCAGGATCCGCTGCGCGCCGCCCATTTCCCACAGCACGTTGATGTTGATCGCGCCCTTGCCGCCGGCAATGTCGAACGCCTTGCGGACCTGCTGCACCGCGCCCTCGATCGCGTATTCGATCAGCTCTTCGTGGCGCTCGCGCCGCGTCAGCGCCTTGTAGACCTGCGGGATGATCTTGCCGTCGGGGTCATAGCTGTCGGCATTGACCGCCGACACCGTGCCGATGCCGCCCGCCGCCGCCCAGGCGCCCGCGCTCGCATGATTGGTCGCAGCGACGCCCTTGCCGCCCTCGACGAGCGGCCAGACCTCGCGGCCGCCATAGACGATGGGCTTCAAACCAGTGAACAACGTGACCGCCTCCGACTTAACTTACGTTCTGTTATACGCTTTGGACGCCCGATCGGGCAAATCTCTAATCCCCGAACGCCCCGGGACGTCCGATAACGCTGCCATAGAGCTGTGCATAGCGCGCGATCATCGTTGCTTCGTCATACTCGGCGACTGCCTTGCGCCGGTTGAGCTCGCCGAGCCCCTTGCGACCCTCGGGCGTCGCCTGCGCGAGCGATTCGAGTGCGTCGCGGATCAGCACTTCCTGGTCGCGGCGTTCGATGAAGCTGCTATTCTCGGGCGCGACCATCTTGAGTACGTCACCGACCGGGGTCGAGACGATCGGCAGCCCCGCCGCCATGCCTTCGAGCACGCAGATCGGGAATTGCTCGGACTTTGACGACAGCGCCATGATGTCGAACAGCCCGATATACTCGTGCGGGTTGGGCAGGAAGCCGGGCATCACGAGCTGCTCGGCCACGCCCATCCGCTCGGCGGCATCGAGGATCGCCTGGCGTTCGGGCCCCTCGCCCACGATGATGAGGCGCGCGCGGCTCGACATGCCGCCGAACGCACGCACCAGCAGCGGGAGGTTCTTGACCTCGCGCAGACCCGCGAGCGTGCCGATCACGAGTTCGCCGGGCTTGCGCTTGAAGCCGGGGATCGCATTGGGCTTGGGCGGGATCGCGTAGCGCGCGGTGGCGATGCCGTTGGCGATGCGGTGGACACGCTCGCGCGGCTGCTTCCACGTCTTCAGCGCGATGGTTTCGAGCGTCTCGGACGGCACCACCAAGGCGGCGGCCTTGGTCAGCGCGAAGCGGCGATAGATATTGCGCTCGGCCTTGAGGCCTTTCGCCTCGTCGGCGTTGAAGCCGTCTTCGTGATGCACCAGCGGCGGCACGCCGTTCGACGAAACGCGCCGCGCCATCGCCCCGTCGATCGCGCCCCAATTGTAGGTCAGCACGAGGTCGAAGCGGCGCATGTACGCCGCGATCGCCTCGTAGCGCTTGACCGAGGGCGAGCCGGTCAGCGGCGGCGGGTTCTGCGCGATCTCGTAATCGATGCCCTTGGCGATCGCGTCTCGCGCGCTGTACTGGCCATCCATGCTCGACACGATCGTGTGGCGTGCACGGTCGCCGAACGCGTTCACCAGGCGCACCGCACGTGCTTCCTTGCCGCCGAGCGAGAAGGTCGAGTGCAAGTGCAGGATGTTGACGGGCCGGCTCATTTCCGCGCGGCGTTAGCGTGAAATGACGGCGGCGTCATCTGTTGGTGTGGGGGAGCAAGACCGCCCTCCTGCTTCTTGCTCCCCTCCCGCCTGCGGGAGGGGCTGGGGGAGGGACGTGCCGCGGGCGCAGCGCAGGAGGTTCCAGGTCGGTCCCTCCCCTAGCCCCTCCCGCAAGCGGGAGGGGGAATGAGGCAAATCAGGCGAACGTGCTCTTCGCAATATGCGTGATCCGGCAGCCGAGGTCCGCCTCGCCACTCGCCACCACATAGCGGTCGCCGGCATCCGCGATCCCGGTCGTGAACACGACATTGTCGAGATACATCAGATCCTTGATCGGCTCGGTCAACGCCGGGTTGGCTTCGATCAGCGGATCATGGCAGGTCCGCAGCACAACGCTCGGATCGTCGCGATCGAGCACCGACCAATAGGTGCGGTACACGCCGACCACGCCCATCGGCTCGACGCCGTGCCACAGCGTTAGCCAACCCTCCTCGGTCAGGATCGGCGGTGCGCCGCCGCCCATCCGCGCGGTCGCCATCGTCTTGGCGTGCGGGCGGATGCCGGGCTTGTCGTACGGCTTCCAGTGGAGCGCATCGGGCGAGCTTGCGAGGTTGATCGATGGCCCCGAACGCCACTCGCTCCCCGGCGGATAGGCGAAGTACAGATCGCCGAGCGGGCGCGTCTGCGCATAATATTTGCCGCCGATCAGCCCTTCGAAGATCAGCATGTCCTTGTTCTGGTGATCGAGCACGATCCCCTCGAGCTTCCAGTCGAGCGCGTCGGCCGAGCTGTACAGCGTCGTCGCATGCCGCTCGGGGCTGACCGAGCAGGTCGTCATCAGATAGCGATTACCGACCTTGCTGATCCGCGCATCCTCGACGCCGTAGCATTGGTATGGCGCGCGCGGCGCGATCGCCTTGTCGTAATGGACCTGCTCGACCTTGGTTCCGTCGGCATTGATCTCGACCGGCAGCAGCCACGACAGCGAAGTCAGCGCCATCACCTTCCACCCGCCGCCGCGCATCATGAATTTGCGCGGGTCGGCGGTGTCGACGTATTCGAGCGGCCAGGCATCGAGCGCATAGCTGTGCTCGGTCCAGCGGATCGCATGGATGTGCTGGTCGTGGATCGGCGTCTTGAGCGCCTCGGCGACGCGCACCATCAGCAACAGATTGCCACCCGGCAGCCGCGTCATCCCCGGGTTGAACGCGCCGAGCACATAGGTCTCGGCATCGACCTTCCCCGCCAGCGGCGAGCGGGAAAGATCGACGTCGCCGGGCGAGAAGATCAGCGCATCATGCGAAAAGGTCATTCACCCTCCTGCGCCCGCGGGGAAATCACGAGCTGTTGGATCACGGTCCGCCGTGGCTGGGTCAGCATATAGTGCACGCCGACCGCAATGTCCTCGGCGCGGAGCGAGGTTTCCTCGTGGATCATCTTGCGCTGCTCCTCGGGGGTGATGTCGGGGAGCTGCATGTTCGAGCCGGTCTTGCCGGGCTCGATCAAGCCGACCTTGATCCCCTTGGGGCCGAGTTCGCGGCGGAGCGCCTCGGAGAATGCCGCGATGCCCGCTTTGATCCCGGCATAGACGGTCGAGCTCGGCCCGAGCACGTGCGCGCTCATCGAGCCGATCAGGATGATGTCGCCGTGCCCTGCGAGCTTGTCGACCGCAGCGTGCGCGCTGAGCAGATAGGCGGTGAAATCGACCGCGATCGCATAGCGCAGCTCTGGCTCGCTCATTTGCGTGAGGCCACCGGCAGCGACCGCGGCGTTGATGACCGCGCAGTCCATCCCGCCGAGATAGTCGCTGGCCTGCTTGAAGAAGCTCAGCACGTTCTCGGGATCGGACAGCTCGGTGGTGACGCCGTCGGCCTCGCCGCCGACTTCGCGGATCCGCTCGAGCGCATCGTCGAGATATTCGGGATTGCGCCCGCAAATGAACACCTTGGCACCCTCGGCCGCGAGGAGAACCGCGATCGCGCGACCGATTCCGGTGGTGCCCCCGGTGATGGCGACGCGCTTGCCTTTCAGGCTGGTCACGGCGGTATGCGCGTCGGTAACGGTCTTCATGCAGGGCTCCTGTTATGTCGTATGCAGACGCGCCGATGTGCGCGCGGTTCCGCGTCTTCTTCTCCCCTCCCTGGAAAGGAGGGGTCGGGGGTGGGTCGGCCCGCGGCGGCGGCGGACCTCTCTTCAGGCCGCCCCACCCCCAGCCCCTCCCTTCCAGGGAGGGGAGGAAACTAGACCGCGATCCGTGACAATAATCGATCGATTCCCGCCACCGCGGCGGGTTCGCCCAAGGTCGGCGCATGACCGACTTGGTCGATCGTGACAAGCTCGCCATGGTCGAGCGCCGCGACCATTTTCTCTGCGGTCGCAGCGGAGAGCACGTCCGACGCGGCACCGCGCACGATCAGCGTCGGCACGTCCTTCAGCACCGCGAGCGCGCGCCACATGTCGGGGCCGGCTTCGTTGCCGGGCACGCGGAACGGCTCGGCGATCTTCATGTCGTAATCGAGCACGATCCGCCCCGCGCTGTTGAGCCGGTACAACCGCTTGGCCATTTCCAGCCAATCCTCGAGCGTGAAGCCGGTATAGACGTCGCCATTCGCCTCGGCGACCGCGCGCGCGGCGTGGAGCCAGGTCGGCCAGGTGTTCGACTTGCCGACATAGCCGCGGATCCGCGACAAGCCCTCGGCCATGATGTCGGGCCCGACATCGTTGAGCAGCACGCCCGCGACACTCTCATGCCCGGTACCGGCGAGCAGCATCGACACGATCCCGCCGAGCGACGTGCCGAACGCGACGTAGCGATCGACACCGAGCTCGCCGAGCAGCGCCTCGACATCCTGGACGTAGCTGAGCGGGACATAGCTCATCGGATCCTTGGCGTAGCCGCTCTCACCGCGCCCGCGCAGATCGATCGCGATCACGCGCCACGCGGGCGAGAGCCGACGCGCGAGCGCGTCATAATCGCGCGCGTTGCGCGTCAGGCCCGGCAGACAGAGGATCGGCGGGCGATCGGCTGGCCCCGGATAATCGCGGCAATGCAGCCGGACGCCGTCCTTCGACCACCAATATCGATTTTCGTAAGGCGACATGGTCTGGTCCTGCGGCTGGGGCCAATTTCACGGGGTTGCGTCGGGCGGTCGGCGCCCTCCATATCCACGCATGAGCATCCCCCCGCAAGACTCTCGGCCCGAAACCACCATCCTCGAATTGGGCGTCGGGTTCTACGATCCGGTAGCCGCCGCCGACTTTCCGCAGACGCTGCTGCGTTTCCGCAACGATCGCGCCGCCGCCAAGGTCGGGCTCGATACCGTGAGCGACGCCGACTGGCTGCGGCATTTCGGGCGGTTCGATCCGCTCCCCGGCAGCCTCGATCAGCCGCTCGCGCTGCGCTATCACGGCCACCAGTTCCGCAACTACAATCCCGAGATCGGCGACGGCCGCGGCTTTCTCTTCGCGCAGCTACGCGACGATCATGGGCGGCTGATGGACCTCGGCACCAAGGGCTCGGGGACGACGCCGTGGAGCCGCTTCGGCGACGGACGCCTCACGCTCAAGGGCGGAATGCGCGAAGCGCTCGCAACCGAGATGCTCGAAGCCTTTGGCGTCAATACCTCGCGCACCTTCTCGCTGATCGAGACCGGCGAAGCGCTCGAGCGTGGCGACGAGCCTTCGCCCACCCGCTCGGCGGTGATGGTGCGGCTCAGCCACGGGCATATCCGCATCGGCACGTTCCAGCGGCTCGCCTATCTGCGCGATGCCGAAGCGATGGAGCGGCTCGTCGGCTATGTGCTGCGCAACTTGTATGGCGAGGAACCGGGCGAAGATGCGCCAGTCCGCTTGCTCGATCTGGTGGTCGATCGCACCGCGACGCTTGCCGCCAGCTACATGGCGGCGGGCTTCGTCCACGGCGTGCTCAACACCGACAACATCAATGTGACGGGCGAAAGCTTCGACTACGGCCCTTGGCGTTTCGCGCCAACCTGGGACCCCGCGTTCACCGCCGCCTATTTCGACCATGCCGGGCTTTATGCCTTCGGCCGCCAGCCCGAGGCGATCCATTGGAACGCGACGCAACTCGCGATCTCGCTGCGCGCGCTGGTCGAGGCCGAGCCGCTGATCGCGGTGCTCGATACCTTTGCCGAGCGCTATCAGAGTGCCGTCTCGGCGGCGATCCTGTGGCGGCTCGGCGTCGTGCCGCGCGATCCGACGAGCGACCGCGCGCTCGTCCAGACGATCGAGCGCGGGTTGCGCACGAGCGGCCTGGGGATTGACCGCTTCTATTTCGACGCGTTCGGCGGCCTCGCGCCCGACGGCGCGGCGTTCGACGAATTGCGCGCTGCGCTCGAGCCGTATGCGCCGCGAAAAGGCCGCGACCATCGCTATTGGCACGGCGAGCCGTGCGCGATGCTGATCGACGAGGTCGAGGCGATCTGGGCGGCGATCAACCAGCGCGACGACTGGGCGCCGTTCGACGCCAAGGTCACGCAGATCCGCACTATGGGCGAAGCGCTGGCCTAACCCCTCTGCCCCTGTGGGAGAGGGAGGGAGCCCCGCAGGCGCGGAAGGGTGAGGGGGTATAGCGGCGGCCGCGCCATCGACGTCCCCCTCACCCTTCCCACTCGCTACGCGAGCGGGCCCCTTCCCTCTCCCACACGGGGAGAGGGAGAAGAGTAGATTCCCATCGCAATCTCAGGCAAAGACCCAATAAATGTCGTCAGAACTCCTTTCCTACGAACCCGCCACCGGCGCCGAGCTCTGGCGCGGCGCGATCGGCGATGTCGATGCCGAAGTCGCCGCCGCGCGCGCCAGCTGGGCCGGCTGGGCGGCGCAACCGCTCGCCTATCGCGTCGAGGCGCTGCGCCGCGTCGCCAATGTCGTGCGCGCCCGTGCCGACGCCTTTGCCGACATCATCGCGCGCGAAACCGGCAAGCCGCTGTGGGAAGCGCATACCGAAGTCGATTCGGTCATCGCCAAGGTCGATATCTCAGTGACGGCTTATGCCGAACGCACCCCGCAGCGCCGGCTCGAGGCGCAGATGGGCAGCCGCATGGCGCTGCGCCACAAGCCGCACGGCGTGCTCGCGGTGCTCGGGCCGTACAATTTCCCGGCGCATCTGCCCAATGGGCACATCATCCCCGCGCTGCTCGCGGGCAATGCCGTGGTGTTCAAGCCGTCGGAAAAGACCCCCGCGACGGGCGAATTCCTCGTCGGCTGCTTCCATGCCGGCGGGATTCCCGAGGGCTGCCTGCGCCTGTTGATCGGCGGCGCGGCCGAGGGCAAGGCGCTCGCCGCGCATGACGGGATCGACGGGCTGCTGTTCACCGGATCGGCGCACACCGGCATCGCGCTCAACCGCGCGTTTGCGACACGCCCCGAGAAGATCCTCGCGCTCGAAATGGGCGGCAACAACCCAATCATCGTGTGGGATTCGCCCGATCTCCACGCCGCCGCGGTCGTCGTCGTCCAATCGGCGTTCACTTCGGCGGGCCAGCGCTGCACCGCCGCGCGCCGGCTGATCGTCGACCAGAAGCTCTACGATCCGCTGATGGCCGAGGTGACCAAACTGATGAAGCGGATCATCGTCGACGAGCCGCACGCCAATCCGGCGCCGTTCATGGGCCCGGTGATCGACAATGACAGCGCCGACCTGCTGTCCGAAAGCTTTCTCGAACTGATGATGCGCGGCGGTCGCCCGATCCAGCATCTCGAACGACCGATCGCCAACCGTCCCTTCCTGCGCCCCGCGCTGATCGACACGACCGAGATGAACGACCGGCCCGATATCGAGCTGTTCGGGCCGATCCTCCAGGTGATCCGCAAGACCAGTTTCGAAGATGCGATCACCGAGGCGAACAACACGCGCTATGGCCTGTCGGCGTCGCTGCTCAGCCAGGACCCGGCGCTGTACGACCAGTTCTGGGCGAATGCGCGCGCCGGGATCGTCAACTGGAACAAGCCGACCAACGGCGCCTCGTCCAAGGCGCCGTTTGGCGGCATCGGCTGGTCGGGCAACCACCGTCCGAGTGCCTATTATGCGGCGGACTATTGCGCCTACCCTGTGGTATCGAGCGAAGCCGATCAGGCGCGCGCGAGCATCGGGGTGGGGTTACGCGATGGGTGAAGACGCATTCCGCGTCGAACGGTTGCGGGCGGATCCCGCGGTCGCTGCGATGCTGGAGCGGATTTGCGACATCACCACGATGGGCTTCGCCGCCGTCGCGCGCGTCACCGATACTCAGTGGATCGCCTGCCAAGTCGTGGACAGGATCGAGTTCGGGCTCGAAGCGGGCGAGGAACTCGCGCTGAAGACCACGATCTGCGACGAGATCCGGGGAAGCGGGCGCGCCGTGATCATCGACACGGTGTCGGGCAATCCCGATTGGCGGACGCACCCGACGCCGATGCTCTCCGGGTTCGAGAGCTATATCTCGTTCCCGATTCGCCTGCCCGACGGCACATTCTTCGGGACGCTGTGCGCGATCGATCCGCAGCCCCGATCGATCGGCACTCCGGCCATAGCGGCGCTGTTCGAACGCTTCGCCGCGGAAATGGGGGCGTTGCTGGCCTGAGCGGCACCTTTGGTCGCAAAGCCGTGGAACCGTAGGCGTTCCAATGCTTTGGGCCTGGCGTGAAACACGACAAAGTGGCCGATGGCCCCACTCCCCGCGCGCGCAAACTGAAACTCGAGTCGGACAACTGCCTGGCCATCGCGATCCGCGAACGCGAGCCCGAAGTCGCCGCGATGCTGATCGACGAAGCCGCCAAACTCGCGCGGCGCGTCAAGGAGTTGCACGACAAAGCGTGATCCCCCAGCGGAGAGGTCGGCAAAAGTTTGGCTACCCCGCCCCCAAGCAAGCTTGAATTGAAGCGCGCGCTGGTCCAGCCCATCTGACAACGATGGCCATATTGCTCGATCCTACCGCGCGCGGGCGCGTTATCCTGGTTGGCGCCGGTCCCGGCGACCCCGGTCTGCTGACCGTCCGCGCGGTTGCGGCACTCGGCCAAGCCGATGTCGTGGTGCATGACGGGCTGATCGATCCGCGCGTGCTCGATCTCGCGCCTGCCAGCGCGCAGCGCATCTCGGTCGCCAAGCGGCGCGCGCGCCACACGCTGCCGCAAGAGGCGATCAACGCGCTCATCGTCGCGCAGGCGAAGGCCGGCGCGGTCGTCGTACGGCTGAAGGGCGGCGATTCGTTCATCTTCGGGCGCGGCGGCGAGGAAGTCGAAGCGGTGCGCGCCGCCGGCCTGCCGGTCGAGGTGATCCCCGGCGTCTCGGCCGCACTCGGCTGCGCGGCTGAGGCGATGCTGCCGCTCACCCATCGCAACCATGCAAGCGCGGTCAGCTTCGTCGCGGGCCAGTGCAAGGGGCTGTCCGACCAGGACTGGTCGGGATTGGCAGGCAAGGGCCGTACGCTCGTCATCTATATGGGCGTGGCCACTGCCGACGACATCGCCGACAAATTGATGCGCGATGGCGTTGCCCCCGAAATGCCCGTCGCGGTGCTCGAGCGCGGGACGCTCAGCGGCACGCGCGCGATCCGGACGTTGCTCGCCGATCTCGGCCAGATGGTCGCGCGCGAGACAGTGGCGAGCCCGGCGATCATCGTCGTCGGCGAAGTCGTCGAATTGTCCGACGCCGAGGATAAGCTCGGCGCCTGGGCCAAGATTGCGGAGTCCGTTGCGTGAGAGTGTTGACCGGGAATGATTTGCCGACAGGCGACGTGGTGTGGTGGACCGGCTCGGGCTGGTCGCGCCACATCGAGGATGCGTGCGACGTCGCCGACCAGGGCGAGAGCATCGCGCATGCCGAGCAGGGCGCGCGCCGCGTCAACGTCCCCTATGTGATCGACGCGACGCTCACCGCCGACGGCCCCCGCCCCGCGCACATCAAGGACCGCATCCGCGCGCTCGGTCCTACGGTGCGCGCCGATCTGACGTTGAAGCCGGCCGATCCGATGGCTGGAAGCTGGGTAATCTGAGATGTACAAATACGACCAATACGACCAGCAGATGGTCGACACCCGCGTCGAGGAATTCCGCGACCAGGTGAAGCGCCGCCTTGCGGGCCAGATCACCGAGGACCAGTTCAAGCCGCTGCGGCTGATGAACGGGCTCTATCTGCAGCTCCACGCCTATATGCTGCGCGTCGCGATCCCGTACGGCACGCTCGACAGCCGCCAGATGCACATGCTGGCCCATGTCGCGCGCAAATACGATCGCGGCTACGGCCATTTCACGACGCGGCAGAACCTCCAGTTCAACTGGATCAAGCTCGAGGACGCGCCCGACATCCTCGCCGAACTCGCGACGGTCGAGATGCACGCGATCCAGACGAGCGGCAATTGCATCCGCAATATCTCGTCGGACCAATATGCCGGCGCCGCCGCGGACGAAGTGACCGATCCGCGCGTGTGGGCCGAACTGCTGCGCCAGTGGAGCACCTTCCACCCCGAATTCACCTATCTGCCGCGCAAGTTCAAGATCGCGGTGATCGGCGCCGACGAGGATCGCGCGGCGATGCGGCTGCACGACATCGGCATCCAGATGGTTCGCCAGGGCGGCGAGCTCGGCGGCAAGATCTTCGTCGGTGGCGGCATGGGCCGTACGCCGATGATCAGCCACGAGATCCGCGATTTCGTCGGTAGCGACGATCTGCTGAGCTATCTCGAGGCGTGCCTGCGCGTCTACAATCGCTACGGTCGGCGCGACAATATCTACAAGGCGCGGATCAAGATCCTGCTCCACGAGATCGGCCCCGAAGACTATCGCCGCCAGGTCGAGGAGGAGTTCGTCGCGGTCAAGGCGCTCGGGCTCGATCCGCCCAAGGCCGAGTTCGACCGGATCACTGCGTTCTTCGCACCCCCCGCGTATGAAGCGGATGCAGCGGACGCGATCGACCGCAGCGACCCCGATTTCGCGGTCTGGGTCGACCAGAATACCGCCGCGCACAAGCAGCCGGGCTATGCGATCGTCACGATCAGCCTCAAGCCGACCGGCGGCATCCCCGGCGACGCGACCGCCGAGCAGATCGACCTGATGGCCGATCTCGCCGAGCGCTACAGCTTCGACGAACTGCGCGTGACACACGCGCAGAACATCGTCCTGCCGCACGTCCGCAAGGCCGATCTCTACACGATCTGGCAGCAGCTCGACGCGGCCGGCCTCGCACCCGCCAATCTCGACCTGATCAGCGACATCATCGCCTGCCCCGGCCTCGATTATTGCAGCCTCGCCAATGCGCGCTCGATCCCGCTCGCGCAGAAGATCACCGAGCGTTTCGCCGATCCGGCCCGCCAGCGCGACATCGGCGAGTTGAAGGTCAAGATCAGCGGCTGCATCAATGCCTGCGGGCATCACCATGCCGGGCACATCGGCATTCTCGGCGTCGACAAGAAGGGCGTCGAAAATTACCAGCTCTCGCTCGGCGGATCGGGCGCGGAGGACGTGAGCCTCGCCAAGATCACCGGCCCCGGCTTCGACGAGGACGGCGTGGTCGACGCCGTCGAAAAGGTCACCACCGTCTATCTGGCGCAGCGCGAGGGCGGCGAACGCTTCCTCGATACCTATCGCCGCATCGGCATGGAGCCGTTCAAGGAAGCGCTTTATGGTTGAGAACCAGCACGACGAACCCGCAGTGACGCTCGACGCGTTTCTCGACTCGCAGACCAACGCGACCGCGGTGCGGCTCGAGGCGGGCGATGACGCGCGCGCGCTGCTGCCGTATCTCGACCGGATCGCGCTGATCGAGGTGAGCTTCCCGAGCTTCCGCGATGGGAGGGGCTATTCGTCGGCGCGAATTTTGCGCGAGGCGGGTTATACCGGCGAATTGCGCGCGCAGGGCGATGTACTGGTCGACCAGATGCCGCTGATGCAACGCTGCGGCTTCGACAGCTTCGCGCCCGAATCGGAAATCGACCCGGCAACGCTCGAGGCTTCGCTGAAGCGCTACGAGAACGTCTATCAGAAGGCCGCCGACGGCCGCGTGCCGATCTGGGCGCGGCGGCATGGGTAACGCGCTGCGCAAGCTCGACCTGATCGACGTCGCGCCCTTCTCCCCCGCCGATGCCGCGGCGATGGAAGCGCGCTTCGCCGGCGTCGACACGCGCGACATGCTCGGCGAGTTGCTGACGGGTGAGCTCAAGGGGCGCGTCGCGGCGGTCTCGTCGTTCGGCGCGGAGAGCGCGGTCCTGCTCCACTTGATCTCGCAGGTCGACAAGGACATTCCGGTCATCTTCCTCAACACGCAGAAGATCTTCGGCGCGACGCTCGCGTACCGCGACGAACTGTCCGAGACGCTCGGTTTCACCGATCTGCGCGTGTTTCGTCCCGATCCGCGGCTGCTCGCGGCGAAGGATGCGACGGGCTTGCGCTGGAATTACGACCCCGACGGCTGCTGCGACCTGCGCAAGGTTGAGCCGCTGCGCCGGGCTTTGGCACCATTCGATGCTTGGATCTCGGGCCGCAAGGGCTTCCAGGCGGGCACGCGCCAGGCGATGCCGCGCTTCGAGGAGGATGAGGGCCGGTTGAAGCTCAATCCGCTCGCGGCATGGGACAAGGCCAAGCTCGACGCCTATTTCGAGGAGCACAAGCTCCCGCGCCACCCGCTCGAAGCCGAAGGCTATCCCTCGATCGGCTGTGCGCCGTGCACGAGCAAGGTGCTTCCCGGCGAAGACCCGCGCTCGGGCCGCTGGCGCGGGTGGGAGAAGGTCGAGTGCGGGATTCATGTGCCCGAGAAGCCGGGTGAGGAGCCGGTTTTTTAGGATTCACGCGAAGACGCGAAGGCGCGAAGAAGGGTTTGTTCGCGCAGAGGCGCGGAGGACGCAGAGAGGCAGCGCACTCGGCACGGGCATCTCGCCCTTCCGTAGCCCAAGTTTACGAAGGCCGCTCCGCGGCAAACGCACCGCCTCCGCGTCCTCCGCGCCTCTGCGCGAACGAATCTTCTGCCTTTTCTTCGTGCCTTCGCGCCTTCGCGTGAAAGATCTTCCTCAAGAAACCCGCTCGAAGTTCAAAGTCCGCGCCGTCGTGTCCGCCGCCACCAGCCGCACCGAGATCGTCTCACCCGGCTTGCCCTCGGTCTTGACGCTCGTCAGTACCGCAAGATCGCACAACTGAATCCGCGCGCCGTGCGCATCCGCATCGACGATCACCGCGGAGAAGATCTCGCCCTCGCGCCCCTGCAGCACCGCCGTCTCGGCCAGGTCGATCACCGCACGGTCGATCCGCCCGCCGATCGCATCGGCGCGCGCCATCACCGGCGGGAGCGTCTCGAACGCCTGCGTCACCACCTCGGGAACTGGCTGTCCGTTGGCGATCGCCAGCGCGGCGCGCACGACATAGCGATCCGCCAGCCGGCGCAGCGGCGCCGTCGCATGCGCATAGGTCGCCGCCATCGCCGCGTGCCACGGGACCACGCCGTCGCGGTACGGCGTATAGGTCGCCCCTCCCCCGCTGCGGCGCTCGGCAATCATGAAGGCGGCTTGCGCCGGTTCGGCGGCAGACAGCGTCGCGACGAACTGCGGAAGCGTCAGCGCGGCCGGCCACTCCAACCCAAGCCCCAGCGCGACATTGCGCAGCCGTTGCACTGCGCGATCGTCCGGCCCGGCCATCACGCGGAACAGCCCAGTATGGTGCGCCTGCAACAGCGCAGCGACCGCAAGGTTGGTCGCGAGCGACAGCGCGGCGTTGCGGTCCTCGGAAACCAACCGTGGTTCGAACGCCAGCCGATACCCGCCCTTCCCGTCAGCAATCACGTCCTGCTGTGGCGGATCGACGCGACTCGCGCCGCGCGCATCCTCGGCGGCGACGATGCGGTTGGCGAGTTCGGCGAAATCGGGCGGGAGATTGGCCTCGGTCACGCTGTCATAGGCAAGCTTCGCCCGACTGCGAATGATCGCCCGCTCGGCCCCGTCGAGCGTCGGAGTTCCATCGGGCGCAACGCGCACCGTAAACACCACCGCCGGCCGCGGCCCGCTCGGCAACAGGCTCGCCGCGCCCTCGGCGAGCACCGGCGGATAGAGCCCGGCCTTGCCGGCGGGGAGATACAGCGTCGTGCCGCGCTTCCACGCCTCGGCGTCGATCACCCCGCCATCGTCGACGAACCACGCGACGTCGGCGATCGCATAGTGGAGCAACAGGTCCGCCCCGCTCCGCTCGATCGCGAACGCCTGATCGAGATCGGTCGAACTCGCCGGGTCGAGCGTGACGAACGGCATGGCCGTCCGATCGACATGCGCGCTCGGCACGCGCTTGGCGGCTTCCTCGGCTGCCGCGAGCACCTGCGGCGGAAACGTCTCGGGCACGCCGAACTGCGTCCGGATCAGCGGCAGCCCAGCGGCCAGTACCGCGTTCGAATCGACGAGCGTCTTCAACCGCGCAGCCTCAATAGCCGCCGCCACCGCCGCCGACCACGACGTCGCTAAAGCGCGTGATGTGCGGCTCGAACTTGAGCATCACCTTGCCGGTCGAGCCGTGGCGCTGCTTGGCGATGATGAGTTCCGCCAGGCCATCGACGCGCGAGAGATGCTCGGACCATTGCGCATGCTTGTCCTGCACGCCCGCCGGGCTGTTCGCGCTCGGGATCTCGGGCTGCGCCATGTTGAGATAATAATCCTCGCGATAGACGAACATCACCATGTCGGCGTCCTGCTCGATCGAGCCCGATTCGCGCAGATCCGACAGCAGCGGGCGCTTGTCCTCGCGCTGCTCGACCGCGCGGCTGAGCTGCGAGAGCGCCATCACCGGCACGTTGAGATCCTTCGCGACGCCCTTGAGGCCACGGCTGATCTCCGAGATTTCCTGCACACGCCCGTCGCCCGAACTCTTCGCCGAGCCCGAGAGCAGCTGGAGGTAATCGACGATGATCAGCCCCAGCTGGTTGTTGTGCCGCCGCTGCAACCGCCGCGCCCGCGTGTGGAGCGAGGCGATCGACAGGTTGGCGGTATCGTCGATGAACAGCGGCAGATTCTCGAGCTCGGCCGCGGTCGTCGCGAGCGCCTGGAATTCATGCCGGCTGATCTTGCCCGAACGCAACACGTCCGAATTGATTCGCGCCTGCTCGGAGAGCACGCGCCCCGCCAACTGATCGGCCGACATTTCCAGGCTGAAGAACGCGACCTTCGCGCCGAGCGAGCGCTCGGGGTCGATCCCGTCGGCCATGTCGCGCATCCAGCGCCGCGCGGCGTTGAATGCGATGTTGGTGGCGAGCGAGGTCTTGCCCATGCCCGGACGCCCGGCGAGGATCATCAAGTCGGAGCGGTGCATGCCGCCGATCTTGGTGTTGATGCTCTCGATTCCCGTCGTGATGCCCGAGATATGCCCGCCCGAATTGAGCGCCACTTCGGCCATCTTGAGCGTCGTCTTGGCGGCCTGCAGGAAGCTCTTGGTCTGGCTCTCGGTCGCGCCGTCCGACGCGACCTTGTAGAGTTCCTCCTCGGCCGCTTCGATCTGCGCGCGCGGGTTGACCTCTTCCGACGTATCCATCGCGCGATCGACGAGGCCGCGGCCGACCGTCACCAGCGTACGCAGCATCGCGAGATCGTAGATCTGCTTGGCGAACTGCCGCGCGCCGATCAGCCCCGCGCCCGAGCCGGTGAGCTGCGCGAGATAGGCGGGGCCGCCCAGCTCGCGCATCCCCGCGTCCTGTTCGAACATCGGGCGCAGCGTGACGGGGCTCGCGAGCATGTCGTTGCCGCGCAGCGTCTTGATCGCGCTGAAGATGCGGCCGTGGAGCGGCTCGAAGAAATGGTCCGCGTCGAGCCGGTCGATCAGATCGTCGGCGAGGCGGTTGTCGATCATCATCGCGCCGAGCATCGCGGCTTCGGCTTCGACGTTCTGTGGTAGCGATACGGTTTCGGGAACGGGCGGTGTGGGGAGGAATGCTGTGGCCATGGCGCTCTCATCCCACTCGCCGCCTGCCCACTCAAGCGGATTGCGCTCACCCGGGTGTGAATCCCGTGGGCGGATGTTGTCCCCTGGCCCCGCCCCCGCTACGGCGTAATCATGGCCGATCCGCGCATCATTGCCGTGACCCTCGACGAACGCACGATCCTGTGGCGGTCGGCCGATATCGAGCAGGAACGCCGCATCGCGATCTTCGATCTGATCGAGGGCAATCATTTCGCGCCGCAAAGGGCGTATCCCGATGGCTATGCCGGCCCCTACCGGATCGCGCTCAGCGTCGAGGAAGGCCGGCTCGGCATCGCGATCCACCGCGCGGACGACCGCCATCTCGAGACCTATGTGCTCGGCATGGGGCGCTTCCGCCGCCCGATCAAAGACTATTTCGCGATCTGCGACAGCTATTACCAGGCGATCCGAAACGCGACACCGGCGCAGATCGAGACGGTGGACATGGCGCGGCGCGGCATCCACAACGAAGCTGCGGAGCTGCTGAAAGAGCGGCTGGAGGGCAAGATCGAGATCGACTTCGACACCGCCCGCCGGCTGTTCACGCTGATCTGCGTACTTCATATCAAGGGCTGACCGCCCGAACGGGACTATCGTGGTAAAATATCGCCTGTGGGGCATCCGGGTCGGGCTGTACGCCACGATCGCCGGCGTACTTGCCCTTGCTGCCATCATTCTCTGGGTGCTCGCGCTGAGCTGGCGGCCCACCGACCGCTTCGCGTTCCAGGGGCTCGACGTGTCCGCCGCCAATGGCGAGATCGACTGGTTTGCCGTCAAGCGCGGCGGCGCCGATTTCGCCTATGTCCGCGCAACCGCCGCCGATCAGCGCGACCCGCGCTTCGAGGCGAACTGGGCGGCGGTCGCCGAGACGGGAATGCGCCGCGGCGCGAGCCATGCCTATTCGCTGTGCCGCCTCGCCGCCGACCAGGCCAACGCCTTCAACACGATCGTCGCGCGCGACGATGGCGCGCTCCCCACCGCGCTCGAGCTCGATTTCAGCGACGACTGCACGGCGCGGCCGACCGCGCCGATCGTGCTCGACGAGCTTCGGCGCTTCATCACGATGGTCGAATCGCATACCGGCAAGCCGCTGCTGATCAAGGTCAGCAAGCGCTTCGATGCGGCATACGGCGTGACGCTGACGATTCCCCGCCCGGTCTGGGCGATGCAGGATTTCTTCCCGCCCGATTATCCGGCAAGGCGCTGGCGGATGTGGCAGGCAAGCGACATGCGGCGCATCGACGGGGTCGATGGGCCGGTCCATTGGGATGTAGTGGCACCATGACGATGCAAGAAACCTTGATCACCGCAGCGCGCGCCGCCGCGTTGAACGCACACGCCCCCTATTCGCGCTTCGCGGTCGGCGCGGCGGTGCTGCTCGCCGACGGGCGGATCGTCACCGGCGCGAATTTCGAGAATGCGAGCTATGGCCTGTCGCTCTGCGCCGAGACGGTCGCGCTCGCCACGGTCAACAGCGCGGGCGATTTCCGCGACGTGGTCGAGATCGGCGTGATCGGCGGCGCGATGGACGCCGACGGGCGCCCGACGGGAACCGCGCCGGTCGGCCCGTGCGGCCGCTGCCGCCAGGTGATCAACGAAGCCGCGCAGATCGGCGGGCGCGATATCGTCGTGTGGTGCGGCGCGGCCGAGGGCGACGCGGTCGAGCGCTATCTGCTGAGCGAATTGCTGCCGCATGCCTTCGGGCCGGCGGATCTGGGGTTGGGGCCGAAAGCGTAATCGCGAGGTTGCCGCTCCCCGGCGAAGGCCGGGCCCAGTCGCGAGCGTTCGGTAGTCGAACGCGACGCCACCCCTGCAACGCCCGCATCTGGGCCCCGGCCTTCGCCGGGGAGCGTCGCGTCAGTCCACCTTCGATGCCCCAGCGAACAGCGCATCGACCGACCCGCCATTCGCGCGCAACGCTGCCTCGACGCGCTTGCGCCCGTCATAATAGCGCAGCGCCGGAACGCTGCGATGCTCCGCCTTGAGCAACGCCGCATCTCGGTCCGACAGGCTCCCCCCGCCCGCCACCAGATCGCAATACCCCTCGCGCAGCCACGCCGCATAGACGACATCGGCGGCGACGCCGTAGCGCGTGCGGATCAGCCCGTGCGTGCGCTCGTGCGCGATCACGCCCGACAGGCTGCGCTGTCCCGCGATCGCCCCGCCGTTGAAAACCACGTCGCGCGCGGCATCGCTGCGGTTGACGACGATCGTCTCGCCAAACCCGCGCGAGAGCGCGAACGCACCCGACGCCTGAAAGGCAAGCGCCCGCCAGCGCCAGCCGCCCTCGGTCAGGAAGATGCGGCGACCATAGCCCGGCCCGAAGATCGCGCTCTTGCGCAGCAGTGCGTCGGATTGCGCCAGAAGCTGCGGCATCGTCGCCGGCAGCGCCCGTTCGGAATAGACGACGGTATCGCCGATGATCTGGCGATGCGGAAAGGCCAGCACCTCGGGCGCGAGCACCACGGTGCCCAGCCCGACCCCCGCCAGCACAAGCCCGCGATTGAAAAGCCTATGCCATCGTCGCATCGATCCATCTCCCCGTGCGTGTATTACTATGACAGCACACCAAGGTCCACGCAATAGCGCCTTGCCCGTCCCCGCATTTCCGGCGACAGGCTGGCGGCAACCAACAGGGAGCCTTCACATGTCGATCATGTCCGACCGCTGGATTCGCGAGCAGGCGCTAACCACCGGGATGATCGAGCCGTTCGTCGACGGCCAGAAGCGCGACGGCTGCATCAGCTACGGCCTGTCGTCCTACGGCTATGACGCGCGCGTGTCCGACGAGTTCAAGGTCTTCACCAACATCGACAGCGTGATCGTCGACCCCAAGGACTTCGCCGCCAACAGCTTCGTCGACCGCAAGACCGATTGCTGCATCATCCCGCCCAACAGCTTCGCGCTGGCGCGCACGGTCGAGTATTTCCGCGTTCCGCGCGACGTGCTGGTGATCTGTCTCGGCAAGTCGACCTATGCGCGCTGCGGGATCATCGTCAACGTAACGCCGCTCGAGCCCGGCTGGGAGGGGCACGTAACGCTCGAATTCTCGAACACCACCCCCCTGCCCGCGAAGATCTACGCCAACGAAGGCGCGTGCCAGTTCCTCTTCCTCGAAGGCAACGAGCCGTGCGAGACGAGCTATGCCGACCGGGCGGGCAAATATATGGGGCAGCGCGGGGTCACGCTGCCGCGGTTGTAAGCGCGCCGCCGCCGACGCGTGCCGCACGACGCTGGCGCGCGCGTTGGCAACGGTCGATCGCGTTGCGCGATCACTGGACGAGGCGCGAAGTCTGGAGCGCAGTGGAGAACAGCTGCTGGAGTGCGGTGATGATGCTGTCGTTGGCGGTCACCGTCTGCACAAGCGCGGCCCCGTTGGTCCCGGGCGAGGCGCACTGCTGCAACGCGGTCAACACCTTGTCCGAGGTTCCCGCACTGCTGCCCGAATACGGCGCGGGAGGGGGTGGCAGGAATGGCGCGACGTTGGTTTGCGACCAAGCATCATTGGCCAGCGCCTCGGGCAGATACTGGGTGTAGAGGATTGCGATCTTGATCCCCTTTGCCTTGATCGCCGTGCAGATCGTCTGATCACTGCTCCGCAGCGGCCCGAAATAGCGGCTGGGCTGGTCCACCATGCCATCGGTCACGAGGAACAGGATCTTCTGTGGAGTGACCCCGGGCGCGCCTGAACCAGCCGTCGGGATGAGGCCGTTCATCGTCGTCAGCATATTGGATATTTCGGTGGCTTGATCGTTGGTGTTCGTCGTGCTGGTCGGTTGGCTGTTCTGCCACCATAAATCATCGTTCGGAAACAACGAGGCTGCCGAGAAATTGCTGCCATACGATGCGACATTGGTGAGCGTATTCAGCGTTTTGACGGGAGAGGTGTTCCCCGACCGCGTCCAGTCGAACGAGAACATCTGCGCCTGATAGGTGACTTTGAACTGCTGGGCCTGATTTGCAGCGAAGGGGATCAATTGGCTGGCCGCGGAGACCACGTCATCCTTGCGCAACGTGATGCTGGCGGGACTCCCATAGAGGAGCCCGTAATTGTGCGTCAGCCAATAGCCGTCCGCCCAATAGCCGGTGTCATAGGTAGACGACGAACTCGATGTGCTCCCGGTCGTGCTGGTCGTGGTTGAAGTACCGAATGGCGGCGTGATTTTGACGACCGTCGTCGGGGTGGAAGCTGTCGTCTTGGTGATCGTAACCGGCCCGCTGTTACTATCGGTGATGGAGTAGGTAACCACGGTTGCGGTCGTCACAGTGGTCGTCGTTGTCGTTGGGTTTAACCACGTCCCACCCGTCGTGCTGGGACCAGAAACCGATGACGATGACGCAGGATTTAGCGGTTTTTGCGAACTATCGAAGAGAAGCTTGGTCGTTGGATTATAGAGATAGTATACGTTCTGGTTGGATGCACCGGCGGTATAATAGCTAGACGACAATAATACCTGCAGCCCGGCGCTGTTCGTGACATTGATCGAATCATTGTGCGGCAACGACTCATGGCAGGAAAAGGCGCAGCCGGTAACCTTCTGGATCTTGCTGATCCCGTCCGACGTCGCAGGCAGAAGCATCGATGGGGAATTGTCCATCGCCAGGTAGAAATCGACATTGGGCGGCTGCGCTGCATTGGCCGTCGCGGTGCCACGCACCGTCAGCGTCGTCGCGCCGAGAATGCCGCCAAAGATGTTGATCGATTGTGCGGTGTAGGAGACGGTTGCCGTGCGGAGCGCCGCCAGTGTCTGGCCGCTGCCCGATGCGCTGGCCGTTATGGTGACGGTCCGTTGTATCCCCTGATAGCCGCCGATCGCCAAGGCTTGGGCGTCGAACATGGCATAGGCTGCATCGGACGGATCAGTTCCCGTCCGCAGGATCATCGCGGGCGAAACCGCCGCCAGCGCCGCGGCATCGGCTGCGGAGTTCAAATGCGTCTGGAGCCGCATGGCGCGCGCATAGTCGATGCCGAAACCCGTCGCGAAGGTCAGCGGAATGATCGCAAACCCCATGATCATGAGAACGCCACCCCTTCGGTCGGCGTTCAGCCGACGAAAAAGCCTCACCACGGCGACCCAGGGCTGAAACATGCGAGCGCTCTTCATCATCCGAACACCTAGTAAAGACGAGGGGACATGTAGATGGTGTCGGTCAGCATCATCGTCGGCAAGGACAAGACGCTGACGCCTGGCGTATAGCGGTAGTTGACGGTCCCGACGAACAGCCAGCCACCCGCGGTACCGACTTGGGTCTTGGTGCTGGTGCCCGGCGCGAAGTTCGTGCACACGTTCGAGCCGTCCGGCGAAACGGGAACCATCGGGGCCGTGACCATCGAACTCGGGATCGAAATCACGTTCGCGGCAGACTGTGTCTGGTTCGCGGGGAGCGTCCCGGCGGTGTGCGTCGACGTCACCGCCGACACGGCACTGCCATCGACGGTCTGCGTTTGAGCCTGGGTCCAAACGACATAGGCGTGCGTCGCGTCGCAGATTCGCAGGAGCGAGATTTGCTCGGTTGCATTGTTGAGCGCGTACGGCGCCAGGGCAACCGCGCTCGCGCTGAGGTACGACGTCGCGCTCGCGTCTTGCGGCTTGTTGTAGATGATCGCTGGCGACATGGTTCGGCTGACCAGGTCGACCAGCGAACGCGTCGCCGTGGTAACCTTGCGCGTCGACGAGATCATATCCATCGTGGCGTACCCGCCGAGATACAAAACGATGAGCACGGGCAGGCACATTGCAAACTCGACGAGGGCGACCCCGCGCGTGCTATCGACCAGGCGCCTCAGCACGAGGTCTGCCCGGAATTGCACGAATAGGCCTCGGTCGTTGATACCGACGTCGCCACGAGCATGCGATTGCCGTTGGGCTGGTTCGTGAGGTTCAAACCCAAGGGGCCGACGCCCGTCGGCCACAGATAGATGAGTTGCAGGACAACGATCTGGCTTTGCCCGTTGCCGTTGGACTGGGTGTTATAGCCGGTATTCGTCGACGTTATGACGCCTTGGCTGTTGTAGGTGAACGTCGGAGCCGTCGTGCTCGCGACATTGTACGTGTTTGCGGTGCTGACGTTCACCGTGAGCCGACTGCACGACAGCATTGGTGGCAGCAACGGCGCAATGGTGACGGCAGCGCCGCTGGAATTGGTGCCGGTGGTCCCGTTGCAGATCGCATTCTTCAAGTCGCTCGCGGACATTCCGACGGTGCCGTTGGCCAGCCGGATCGTTTGCGCGGATCCTGTCAGCAACAAGCGCGCCGACGCCAGGGCCGCCGTCTCGAGCATCTGCTGCGCCAGGAAGATTAATGCAGTATAGAGGATCGCGAGCACAAGGCCGATGAAAGCCGGCCCGACAATCGCGAATTCGACCGCGGCAGTCCCATCGCACCGTTTCGCAATAGTCCCGACGCGCGAGAGACTGCATGATGCCCGGTTAATTGCGCGCAATAGCTTCACCGATGGTCCCCTTGCGGTATCGATAAGTCTCTTCTGCTTCAGATTTCGTTAATGCTCCTGGAAAAACAGTATTAAATGGGACGGATCAGCCAATCCTCATGAGGTTTCGCCTGATCGGATCGACCTCAAACATAAATCAAGTTTCATTTTTGCGACGTCGGCGCCCGCAAGCTGCTTCGGCGCAAGCATAGCCGGGCGGCCCCGCACTTCGTTCGGAATAGCATGGTGCAAGCGGCCATTGGCCACCATCCACGAACGGGCGCTTTTTTGGGGGGGGTGCAAAGCGTACGCCACGGACGGGCGGTCGAACGCGAAATTGGCGCTATCCTACATCGATCGGGTCGCGATATTTTCGGGCTGGTCTTTCCTATCGGCGACTCCGCAGGCCCCGCAGCGGCGCCAGCATCGGACGCGCAGCAGCGTGTCGCGCCGCTGGTGACACCTCTGGATCAGGCAAGATTTGGTAACGCTCGGCTTTGTAAAACAGGCGTCTGGGGGGGGGCCATCGAGCCAAGCGCCCGGAGCGCGACAGGTGCGATTGGCCGGCTATTCGCGCCGCTGGCCAGCACTCCTGAGGCTCACCCTCACGGCTTGTGGCGATGGCGACTTGGGGGGGGCGGTCACCGCCGAGCGCGGACCGCCCGATCGCCCGCGGATATCCGCCCGGTCGTTGCAGCGGGAATGCGGAGCCCCGGCGGCACGCCCCCGCCTGTCGCGGCGCCACCGCCAAAAAAAAGGCGGCCCCGAAGGACCGCCCTGATTGTGCGTCGATGGTCGCAAACGCCTTAGAAGTCGTTGCGATACTGCTCGTTGCCGATGAAGCCGAGCTTCGAGACGTTCGACCGCTTGATGATCGCGAGGATCTGGTCGACCTTCTCGTACTTTGCCGCCGGGTCGGGCTGGAAGTGCAGCTCGGGCTCGGGGTTCAGCTGCGTCGTCTGCGTCAGATACTGCTGCAGCGTTGCCGGGTCGGTCGCCGCGCCGTTCCACAGCACGACGCCGTCGGGCTGGATCACGATCTTGTTCTTTTGCGGGTCGATCAAGGGCTTGGTCTGGTTCGGGTCGTTGATCGGAAGATCGACCTTCACCGCGTGCGTCTGGATCGGGATGGTGATGATGAACATGATGAGGAGCACGAGCATGACGTCGATCAACGGCGTCGTGTTCATGTCCATCATCGGCTGGTCGTCAGCACGCCCTGCGCTAATTGCCATGTCAAATACTCCCTGCGGCGAGGCCGCAAATCAAATGCGCTGCTGCAGCAGCGATCACGAAGACGGACCGCCCGTGGGAGGGGGTTCCGAAATGAAGCCAACCTTGGCGAAGCCTGCCGACTGCATCGTGTAGATTGCACCGCCAATGCAGCGATACGGAGTCTCGACGTCGCCGCGGATATGCGCCTCGGGAAGGTCGTCGGTCGTCAAGTTCGCGGCGCCGCCGGCCTTGTCGACGATTTCCTTGAGCTTGTCGGTCGCACGCTTGAGCAGTTCCTCATGCGTCACCGGCGTCTGGCCCCAGAACACCGCGCAGCTGCCGTCTGGCTTGCGCGTGATCGAGAGCGACACGTTCTCGGGCTTGGTCACGGTCGGATCGTAGCGCACGTCCGGGAGCTTCAGCTTGACGGTCTGCACGATCGCCGGGATCGTGATGAGGAAGATGATGAGCAACACCAGCATGACGTCGACGAGCGGCGTCGTATTGATGTCGGACATCGGGGCGTCATCGCCGCCGCCACCTGTACTAATCGCCATGAAAGGCCATCCTATTCGTATCGGTCAGGCCGCCCGACATACCGGGCGGCGAAGGAAGCGGGGCCGCCGAGCGGCGGCCCCGTTCGGTAGTCTTAGACGCGGGTCTGCACGCCGCCGGCCTGGCCAGCCGTCGTGGTCGTCACAGCGGGCTTCGCTGCAGCAACCGGAGCCTTCTTGCCCGGTGCATGCGGACGAACCGCACCGTTCGATGCAAGGTAGCCGAGCACGTCGTTCGAGAAGGCCGAGAGGTGCTCGGCGATCGCCTTGTTGCGACGCTGCAGCCAGTTGAAGGCGAGCACGGCCGGAACCGCGACGACCAGACCGAAGGCGGTCATGATCAGCGACTCACCGACCGGGCCTGCGACCTTGTCGATCGATGCCTGGCCAGCCTGGCCGATGCCGATCAGTGCGCGGTAAATACCAAGAACCGTACCGAACAGACCGACGAACGGTGCGGTTGCGCCGACCGTTGCGAGGAAGGCGAGACCGCCACCGAGCTGCGAGTTGATGATCGCTTCCGAGCGAGCGAGCGAGCCGTGCAGCCAGTCATGCGCTTCGACCGGATCGGTCAGACGCGAATGCTGCTCCTGGGCTTCGATGCCGTCGTCGACGATCTGCTTGTAGGCCGAGTTCTTCTCGAGCTTGGCAGCGCCTTCGCGCAGCGAGTTCGACGCCCAGAAGGTCGCACGGACGCGACGGCCCTGGTTGATGATCTTCTGCTGCTCGAAGATCTTGGTGAACAAGATGTAGAGCGTGAAGAACAGGAAGATCGTGAGGATGCCAGCGGTCGTCCAGGTGACGGGGCCGCCCTGCTTCATCGCGTTCATGAAGCCGAAATTGTCTGCGGCGTTGGCACCGGCAGCGAGGATGATGGTGGACATTAGGGGGACTTCCTTCTCGACAAGATGACCGTGGGGCCCCTTCCCGGGCCCGCACAGCTAGGATTGGTTTTATTCTGGCAAGCGCCACACGACGTTGCGCGACGACGCGGAACGGATGGGGTTGCCGCTCTGGTCCATCGCCGGCGAATACCGCCCGCGACGCGTGATGTTCGAGCAGGCCGCGCGATCGAGCGACGAGTTGCCGCTGGATGCGACGACGACGCAGTTCTCAACACGACCAGCGGTATTGATTTCCCACTTGATCTTGCTGGTACCCTGCGCCTCTGCGCTCAGCGCGTCGGAAGGATAATCGTCGGTGGTCACCCACTGCGACGGATCGCCCTTGGGGCCCGCGGCCTTGCTGACCACGGGTGCGGGGGGTGCCGCGACCGGGACAGGAGCAGGCGCTGCGGCGCGAACCGTGATCGGCGCAGCCGGCGGCGGCGTGACGACCGTAGCGATCGGCGGCGGCGGCGACTGGACGCGCACGATCGGCGGCGGCGACACGACCGGTGGGGTCTGCAGCTGCGGCTGTTCGGGCGGCGGGGGGGGCGGCTTGTCTGGTGGAGGGGGCGGCGGTTCGACGACGTCGAAGGTGTTAAGCTTCTCGGTCACCTTTTTGATGTACTTGAAGGTCAGCCCGTTCACGAAACCCCACGCGAACAGCGCGACAATGACCGAAACGATCACGATCGACACCACTTTGCTGCCACTCGTATTGCGATCAGCGTATGCCATTCAGAAACGAAACTCCTCTATTCCGGCACGACGGTCCAAGCCGATCCGTAACGTCCGCTCGTTATCCGGCCTGTCATGGGCTAGTGTATCCTGGACAGACTACAACCTCTATCGTGCCAAAAACCACGACGCAAACGCTTTGTCTCACGCAACAAACGTACAACCTCACCGTGGCAGAATTATTTCTGTTTAAAAATGTCGTGACCAGCTAATCCAGCAGCATGCCGATACCGCTTAAATTCGCTCTCGCAGCCGCCCTGCTCGGCCTGCCCGCAACCCTCGCCGCAGGGCAGCAAACCCGTGCAAATCCGACAGATGTCGCGATTCCGGCGTTATACTATGCCGACTATGCCGACCTCGTCGTCGCGGCGCCGGTGATCGTCGATGCGACGATCCGCAGCCAGCTTCGGCTTAAGCCTGCCGATGCGCCGGACCTCCCACCGAATATCGTGCGACTGTACGTCGAGGCCGACGTCACCGCGCTGATTCGCGGCACCACCGCCGTTCCGCCGCGGCTCGGCTACACGCTCGACGTCCCGCTCGATGCCCATGGGCGAGTCCCGCGCTATCGCAAGGCGCGGGTGCTGTTGTTCGCGCGCAGTGTCGCAAGCAACGCTGGCCAGGTCCAGCTCGTCCGGCCCGACGGGCAGCGCAGCTGGACCCCGACGGGCGACGGGCTCACCCGCCGAATCGTCCGCGAAGTGCTCGCCCCCGACGCGCCGCCAACGGTGACCGGCATCGGCAATGCCGTCCATACGCGCGGCGATCTGCCCGGCTCGGGCCAGACGCAGATCTTCCTTACGACCAGCGACAGCCGTCCGATCTCGTTCGATATCGAGCGCAAACCCGATCAGCCGCCGCATTGGGTGATCGCGCTCAGCGAAGTGGTCGACCAATCTGCCCCACCACCGGCGCGCGATACGCTCTTGTGGTACCGCCTCGCCTGCACCCTGCCCGCCACGCTGCCCGACACCTCGGTCCCGCAAAGCGGCGACGATGCGACGATCGCGCGCGAAGATTATGCGCTGGTCGTCCGCGAGCTCGGCGCGTGCGAGCGCGGGGGGCGACGCTAGAAACCCCCCCGGGCGCAAGGCCGAAGCGACACCTTAGCGAACCTCGAGCACCTGCCCCGTCGTCGAATGTGCGCTGACGAGATAGTCGGCCGCAGCGACCACGGCGTCGCAGTTCGCATCCGCCGCCACATCGAGCGCGGCAAGGCGCGTGTGCGGCGCAAGTTCGACCGCGAGCGGTGTAACCGCCGCCAGCAGCATGGCGCGATCGAGCGCTGCAACGCGCGCGTCGATCACCAGCAAGATCATCCCGGATTCGCGCGGCACCGTACGCACTGCAGCGACCGCGTCGCGATCATCCCCGAAAACCAGCGCCGACCGCGTGCCGAGCGCCGCCGCGAGCGCCGCCCTCACCGCCGGT
Source organism: Sphingomonas glacialis (assembly GCF_014653575.1). Lineage (GTDB taxonomy): Bacteria > Pseudomonadota > Alphaproteobacteria > Sphingomonadales > Sphingomonadaceae > Sphingomonas > Sphingomonas glacialis. The sequence goes on from NZ_BNAQ01000001.1 coordinate 1,200,264, forward strand.
TCCGCACCAGGGTAATGCCGATCGACTCGCCCGCCTCGGCGATGGCGAGCTTGACGATCGACACCTCGACGCGCGTGACCCGGCTGTCCTGCAGGAACAGCGTCTCGCAAATATGGTCTGCCACCGCCTCGACCAGCTTGAAATGTACGCCCGTCGGCAGCGCGGTCGTCGCCGCGTGCTTGAGGTCGAGATAGTTCTTCGAGGCGGCCAGCGGCGTCTCGGGATCGAAGCGATCGGGCACCGCCAGATCGACCGTCAGCGAGATCCGCAGCGGCTGCGGCAAATGCGTCTCCTCCGAATAGATGCCGGTCAGCACCATCACTTCGAGGTCGTGCACGTTGAGCGTCAAACGGTCGGTCAAATCGATCCCAATCCTGGTCGTATCGCCGCGCCCCATAGCAGAAGTCGCCGTGTGAGGAACCTTTGCCCTACGATGACGCTTGCGTTGGGGCTGATCGGGGGTAAAGCGCGCGGCCCGCGTGCTGCCATGCGGCCATGAAGGATCAACGCCCGTGATCGAGGTCTTGCCGATTGCCGCTGTCGCGCCCGACGCCGTCGAGGCGTTGCTCGACCGTGCCTTCGGGACCGACCGCCATGGCCGAACGGCATACCGAATCCGCGAAGGCATGGCCGCGATCCCCGCGCTGAGCCTCGCCGCAGTCGAGAACGGCGCGTTGATCGGCACGATCCAGTGCTGGCCGATTCGCTTCGCCGGAGACGACGGCGGCGACGTCGCGATGGTGCAAGTCGGCCCCGTCGCGGTCGCGCCCGACCGCCAGCAAGGCGGCATCGGCCGCATGCTGACTGCGCGGGCGCTGGCGGCGGCCGAAGCCGCGGGGCTCGACGATGCGCTGACGCTAATCGGCGACCCCGAATATTACAGCCGCTTCTTCGGCTTCGACGCAGCGCGCACAGCCGCGTGGCGCGTGCCCGGCCCGGTCGAGCGGCATCGCCTGCTCGCCCGCGGCGCGAACGTTCCGACCGGCGCCGGCCTGCTCGGACCGCGCGTGGCAGCCTTGGTCTGACGCGACGCGGCTTTACGAGGCGGCGCGCCTGTCCTACCGCGCCTTCATGCCCATGGAGCCGATCCCCGACCTTTCCGCTTTGTCGCTCGCCGACATTGCCCGCCTTGCCGAAGAGCAGAAGCTGCCCCCGGTCGAGCGCTGGAACCCGACGCATTGCGGCGACAGCGAAATGCGCATCGCGCGCGACGGGACGTGGTTCCACCAGGGATCGCCGATCGGACGCCAGGCGATGGTGCGGCTGTTCTCGACGATCCTGCGGCGCGAGCCCGATGGCGGCTATGTGCTCGTCACCCCGGTCGAGAAGCTCGACATTGACGTCGAGGACGCGCCGTTCGTCGCGGTCGAGCTGAAAGCATCGGGCGAAGGGCGTGCCGCGATGCTGACCTTCCGGCTCAACACCGGCGACCTCGTCACCGCCGATGCCGATCATCCGCTGCGCTTCGAACCGCGCGACGACGGCCCCCGCCCCTATCTGCGCGTCCGCGGCGAACTCGACGCGGTCGTGGCGCGGACGGTCTATTACGAACTCGCGCAGCGCGCGATCGATGGCGGCGAGACCCCGCCCGGCGTGTGGAGCGGCGGCGCGTTCTTCGCGCTGGAGCCCGCGGCATGACGCTGGTCGAACGGCTTCGCCAGGCGATGGCGATCGGCCACGCCGACACCGTGCTGCTGACCGGCGACCATGTCGATGTCGAGTCCATCGCGAGCCCGCTCGCCCAGGCCGCGGTGCTGATCCCAGTGACCGATCGCGCCGAACCTGGCGTGATCCTGACGCTTCGCACCGACACGCTGTCGCGCCATGCCGGACAAGTCGCCTTCCCTGGCGGCCGCGTCGATTCGGGCGATGCCGATGCGATCGCTGCCGCCTTGCGCGAAGCCGAGGAAGAGATTGCGCTGCCGCGTGACCGTGTGACGATCGTCGGCGAGGCCGACCGCTATCGTACCGTCACCGGCTTCGAGGTGACGCCGGTGATCGGCGTCGTGCCGCCCGATCTGGTGTTCACCCCGGCGATCGCCGAAGTGGCCGAAGTGTTCGAAGTCCCGCTCGGCTTCCTGCTCGATTCGGGCAACCACACCGAAGCCAGCGTCGAGTGGCAGGGGCGCAACCGGCATTATTACGAGATCCATTGGGATGGCCACCGCATCTGGGGCGCGACTGCGGCGATGATCGTCAATCTGTCGCGCCGGCTGCGATGGAACGGCTGATCCTTCCCGCCGCCGCGTGGCGGACGCGGCCGGGTCTGCCGGAGCTGTGCGACGTGCTCGGTGCCGCGCGCGGCGAGACGCGCTATGTCGGTGGCGCGGTGCGCGACACGCTGCTCGGAATCGACGTCGCCGATGTCGATCTGGCGACGCGCCATACCCCTGAAGACGTGATCGACCTGCTCGCTCGGGCGCGGATCAAGGCGGTTCCGACGGGGCTCGCGCATGGCACGATCACCGCAGTCCTCGCCGATGGCGCGCCGATCGAAGTGACGACGCTGCGCCGCGACACCGCGACCGACGGCCGCCACGCGACGGTCGCCTTCACCGACGATTGGCGCGAGGATGCGGCGCGGCGCGATTTCACGATCAACGCGCTCTATGCCGATCCGGCGAGCGGCGAGATCTTCGACTATTTCGGCGGGCTCGACGATCTCGCGGCGCGGCGCGTGCGCTTCATCGGCGATCCGTTGCAGCGCATCGCCGAGGATCATTTGCGCATCCTGCGCTTCTTCCGCTTCCATGCGCGCTTTGGTGACGCCCCCGATGCGGCGGGGCTCGACGCCTGCACGCAGCGCGCCAACGATCTGATGGCGCTGTCGCGCGAACGGATCTCGGCGGAATTCCTCAAGCTGCTCGTCGCGCCCAACGCCGTCGCGACGCTTGCGCTGATGATCGCGCGCGGCATCCTGCTGCCGGTGCTGCCCGAGATCGACGATTCTGGGGTAAGCCGCCTCGCCCGTGTCGCTGCGGCCGAGATGCACGCCGAACTCGCGCCCGATCCGCTCCGCCGCCTCGCGGCAGTGCTGCCGCGCGACCCCGTGATCGGCGAAAACGTCGGTGCACGGCTCAAACTGTCGAACGCGCAGCGCAAGCGGATCGTCTCGGCGCTGACCGATCCGACCGACTCGCCCCATCCGCTCGCCTATCGGCTGGGGCGCGACGGCGCGCTCGACCGCTGGCTGCTGACCGTCGAGGATGCGGCGGACGCGGTGCGCGGCGCACGCGAGATCGTCGCCTGGGAGATTCCGCGCTTCCCGCTGACCGGAGGGGCGCTCGTCCAGCGCGGCGTCAACAAGGGGCCCGACGTCGCGCGCTTGCTCAAGCAGATCGAGGATCGGTGGGTGGCAGAAACCTTCCCCGACGCCGCGCGCGCGAACGCGATCGCCGACGAAGCCGTCGCTCAGTGGCGGTCCTCGACCAGCATCGCATAAGCCGCCTCGGCCTCGAGCGGCCGCGCGTAGAGGTAGCCCTGGCCGTAAGTGCAGCCCAGCGCCGCCAGCGTCTGCGCGAGTTCGTTGGTCTCGATTCCCTCGGCCGTCGTCTTCATGCCGAGCGCTTGCGCCAGCGACAGGACCGCACGGACGATCGCGATCTTGTCGCGATCGGCGAGCATCCCACTGACGAAGCTGCGATCGATCTTGAGAATGTCGATCGGCAGCTTCTGGAGATAGGCGAGGTTCGAATAGCCCGTCCCGAAATCGTCCATCGCGATCGTCGTGCCGAGTCGCTTCAAGGCATGCATGATCCCGGCGATTCGGTCGGGATCGGTGACCAACGCACTTTCGGTCAGCTCGAGCGTGAAGCGCGAGCCCTCGAGCCCGTAAGCCGAGAGCGCAGCCTCGACGACGGGGGCGATGGTATCGCGCTGCAGCTGGATCGCCGAGAGATTGACCGCGAGTCGCACGCCGCAATGGCCGCCACAGCGCGCATCCCACTGCGCGAGCGTCGCGGCGGCTTCCTGGATCGCCCAGCGCCCGAGCGGCACGATCAGCCCCGATTCCTCGGCGACCGGGATGAAATCGTTGGGCGAATATTCCACGCCGTTCTCATCGCGCCAGCGCGCGAGCGATTCGAACGCGACGAGCTGCCCAGTCGAAAGGTCGCGAATCGGCTGATAGGTCAGCCGCATCTGGCCGCGCTCGATCGCGCGGCGCAGCGCGGTTTCCATGCCGAACTGTTCGCGCGCGATGTCGAACGCCTGCGTCTGATAGGCTTCGGTCTTGCCCGTCGCCTTCGAACGCTTGACCGCGAATTGCGCGTGGCGGATCAATTCCTCGCCATCTTCGATCGCCGCCGCGCCAAACGAAATGCCGATCGAGCAGGCGACGCGAATCTCGAAGTCGGAGAGGCGGAACGGCGTCGACAGCGCGCCCTGGATTCGCCGCGCGACGCGCTCGGCATCGCCGACCCCGTCCTCGAGCGTGAGCAGGATGCCGAATTCGTCGCCGCCGGTGCGTGCGAGCACATCCTGTGCGCGCAAGGCGCCCTTGAGCCGACGCGCGACGGTGATGAGCAGTTCGTCCCCCGCCATCGATCCGAGACAGGCGTTGACGCGGCTGAAGCGATCGAGATCGATCACCAACACGGCGTAATTCGCACGCTCGGTCGGTTCTTCGAGCAACATTTCGAGCCGATCGCTGAACCCGGCACGGTTGGGCAGCCCGGTCAGACTGTCGGTGAGCATCTCACGCCGCAGATTGTGTTCGGTGCGCAATTCGGCGGTCTGGTCGACCAACGCGAGCATGCAGCGCTGCAGTGGGTTGCGTTCGAGCCGTGCGAGCGTTGCCTGGTAATAATGGCAATCGACCTTGTCGCCGAACTCGACCGAGAATTCGGTGCGCAGCGTATCGCCCTCGATGAACGCGACGATCTGCGGCTCGATCTGCGCGATCAGCGAACGCCGCCGGTCGTTCATGCCGAGGCCGGCAATTTCATACGCGCGGTTGGCGATCTGAACCGTCACCCCCGAGTCGCCGAGCGCGACCATCGCCGCGGGGATCGGCAAGAGGTCGATCATCCGAGCCGCCATCGCCACCGATGTCGGATAGGCCTCCAGCGCCGCCGAGGGCATCGGAGGGGTCGCATGCGTCAGCACGGGATTGGACTTCGGCGCCATAGTCCTGGCGATAGGGTCGATTCGTTAACATCCCTCTTAGTCGAAACGATTTTCCCCGATTTCCGCCAGAAATCCGATGCTTTGCAAACAGATGGGAGCGGTTGTTCGCGCTAGAATCGATTGTCGCGCGGGAACCCGTTGGGCGGCATCCGCCCCGCCGCGCCCCGCGCTGCGCGCCACGGCGCGAGGTCGGTTTCGGTGCGCGTCCGGCCGGTATCGCCCCCCATCGGCCAGCTCAGTCCGTCGGCAAAGACGAAGGTGATCGCATCCGACAAGCCGCCATCGCGGAAGCGCATCAGCTGCACCCCCTGCCCGCGCGACAGCTCGGCAAGCTCGCTCAGCGGGAAGACGAGCAAGCGGCGATTGTCACCGATCGCCGCGACATAATCGTGCGCCGGATCGACCGGGCGGACGAGCTTGAGCTTGGCGCCGAGTCGCGGCGTGACGACGGTCTTGCCCTTGCGCGTCTCGGCGATGATGTCGGCGGTGCGCACGAGGAAGCCGCGCCCGTCGGTCGCCGCGACGAGCAGCCTTTCGGCAAGGCTCGCGCGGAAGATCTCGACGATGTCGACATCGCCATCGAGGTCGATCATCAACCGCACCGGCTCGCCGAAACCGCGCCCGCCCGGCAGGCGATCGGCCGCGAGCGTGTAGAAGCGGCCGTTCTCGGCGGCGATCATGATCTTGTCGGTGGTCTGCGCGGTGAAATCGAACGCCGCGGCGTCGCCATCCTTGAACTTCACGGCGGCAACCCCGGCGGCATCGAGATGCCCCTTCATCGCGCGAATCCAGCCACGCTGCGACAGGATCACGGTGATCGGCTCGCGCTCGATCATCGCTTCCAACGGGATGTCGCGCGCCGGCGCCGCCTCGGCGACGGTGGTCCGACGGCGGCCGAGCTTGGTCTCGGGGCCGTAGCGCTCGCGCAGCTTGCCGAAATCCTTCTTGAGCCGCGTGCGCTGCCGCGCTTCGCTGCCGAGCAGCGCCTCGAGCCCCGAGCGCTCGTTCTCGAGCCCGTCGCGCTCCTTGCGCAGCTCCATTTCCTCGAGCCTTCGGAGCGAGCGCAACCGCATGTTGAGGATCGCCTCGACCTGGCGGTCGTTGAGTTCGAACTCGGCCATCATCACTGGCTTGGGTTCGTCCTCGGTGCGGATGATCTCGATCACGCGGTCGAGGTTGAGATAGGCGATGATATAGCCGTCGAGCAGCTCGATCCGGTCGCGAATCTTGTCGAGCCGATGCGCGGTGCGGCGCTGGAGCACGATGAACTGGTGCGTGATCCACGCGAGCAGCGCCTGGCGCAAGCTCATCACGCGCGGCGTGCGGTCGGCGTCGAGCAGATTGAGGTTCATGCTGAAGCGGACCTCGAGGTCCGTCATCTTGAACAGGCTCTCCATCAGCATGTCGGGCTCGACCGAGCGGCTGCGCGGTTCGATCACGACGCGGATTTCCGAATCCGATTCGTCGCGGACGTCGGCGAGGATCGGCAGCTTCTTGTCGTTGATCAGTGCGGCGATCTGCTCGATCAATTTGCCCTTCTGCACGCCGTACGGGATCTCGGTGATGATCGCGTTCCAGCCGCCCCCTTTTTCCTTCTCGATGCTCCAGCGCGCGCGCAGCCGAAAGCCGCCGCGGCCGGTCGCGTAGGCCTCGGCGATCGCCGCGGGCGAATCGACGACGAGCCCGCCGGTCGGGAAATCGGGCCCCTGGATATGCTGCAGCATCGCGGCATCGTCAGCCTCGGGCTGGTCGATCAGCATGATCGCCGCGTCGTACAGCTCGGCGACATTGTGCGGCGGGATGTTGGTCGCCATGCCGACCGCGATCCCCGCCGCGCCATTGGCGAGCAGGTTGGGGAAGGCGCCGGGGAAGAGCTCGGGCTCCTGCTCTTCGTTATTGTAGGTCGGCTTGTAGTTGACCGCGTCCTCGTCGAGGCCCGCCATCAGGTCCATCGCGACCTGCGTCAGCCGCGCCTCGGTGTAGCGGAAGGCGGCGGCGCCATCGCCGTCGATATTGCCGAAATTGCCCTGACCCTCGACCAACGGGTAGCGCACCGAGAAATCCTGCGCGAGGCGGACCATCGCGTCGTACACCGACGAATCGCCGTGCGGGTGATATTTGCCGATCACCTCGCCGACGACGCGCGCCGATTTCTTGTACGGCGTGCTCGGGTCCATCCGCAGCTGGCGCATCGCCCATAGCAGGCGGCGGTGCACCGGCTTCATCCCGTCGCGCACATCGGGCAGCGAGCGCGCGGTGATCGTCGAAAGCGCATAGACGAGGTAGCGATCGCTCAGCGCGCTATCGAACGGCGCGTCGACGATGGCGTTGAAGGGATCGGTCACATCGGTTGGCATCCTCCGGCGGTAGCAGCGCTATTCGCTGGTGGCGAGATGCCAGCACGGCGTTTACAGGCGGGGGCATGCTGCGTCTTCTCCCGCTCGCCCTGATCGCTGTATCGACAGCCTCCATGTCCCAGACCCCGCCCCCCGCTCCCGCCGCACCTGCGCCCGCCGCGCTGCTGACCTGGCCCGATCTGACCAAGCGGCCCCAGCCCGCCCCCGATGCGACGATCGATTATGGCCCCGACGCCTTGCAGAAGGTCGACGTCTGGCTGCCCGCCGGCGCTGGCAAGCATCCCGTCGTGGTGATGGTGCATGGCGGCTGCTGGACGACAAGCATCGCCGATCGCCGGCTGATGAACTGGATCGCCGACGATCTGCGGCGCGACGGCATCGCGGTGTGGAACGTCGAATATCGCGGCGTCGATAAGAGCGGCGGCGGCTATCCGGGGACCTTCCTCGATGCGGGCGCGGCGGCTGATGCGCTGCGCACGCATGCGGCGGAGTATCACCTCAATACCAAGCGAATCGTCGTCGTCGGGCATTCGGCGGGCGGCCATCTCGCTTTGTGGCTCGCCGGTCGGTCGCGGATCGCGCCAACAAGTCCGCTGTATACGGCGCACCCGCTGAAGATCGCGCGTGTCGTCAGCCTCGGTGGATTGCCCGATCTCGAGGCGACTGCGGCGAGCCCCGACAATGGCTGCGGCGTCGAGGTGGTCGCTCAGCTCGTCGGCAAGCCCGGTGCGCGGGCGGATGTCTATGCCGACACCTCGGTCCCTCGGCTGCTACCGCTCGGCGTGCCGCAGGATCTGGTCAACGGGCGCGAGGACAAGATCATCCCGGTGCGACTCGGAACGGACTATGTCGCGGCGGCGCAGGCCAAGGGCGACACGGCGACGCTGCATCTGGTCGAGCGGACGGGGCATGTCGAACTGATCGCGCCAGAGAGCGCGGCCTGGGCGCGAGCGAAGGCGCTTATCGCAGCGGGGCCGAAGAAGTGAGCGTGCTGTCCTTTACAATTTCGAGCAACGGCCGCCGCACCGCGCCTCCCTTCCCTGGAAGAGCGTCGGGTGAACAGCGCCCCGCGCTGTTCAGGTCATGCCGGGGGCATGACCGACCCGACGCTGGGCTGGGGGTGGGTCGGCCCGTTGCCGCGGGCAGCACCCGCCCTAGGCCGACCCACCCCCTACCCCTCCCTTCCAGGGAGGGGAGTCGGTTGCGCTCCGCCTCGCGCAACCCAGTCAAACAAAACTTCTCCACCAAGGCATCCGCATGACCCGCGACGAAGCCCGCGCGCTCGACGCCGCCGACCCCCTCCGCGCCTATCGCGACCGCTTCGCGCTCCCCGCAGGTGTGATCTACCTCGACGGCAACTCGCTCGGCCCGCTCCCCCGCGCCACCGCGCCCGCACTCGCCGACATGGCGGAGCGACAATGGGGCGAGCGGCTGATCCGCAGTTGGAACGAAGGCTGGATCGACGCGCCGCAGCGCATCGGCGGCAAGATCGCCGCGCTGATCGGCGCCGAGCCCGACGAAGTGATCGTCGCCGATTCGACCTCGGTCAACCTGTTCAAGCTGCTCGTCGCCGCACTCCGCCACGCGGCGCCCCGCACGACGATCGTCAGCGAGACGGGCAATTTCCCGACCGACCTCCACATCGCCGAGGGCGCGGCGGGCTGCGTCCCCGGCGCGCGCCTCAACGCGGTCGCACGTGTCGATCTCGCCAGAGCGATCGACGGCGATACTGCGCTGCTGATGCTCACCCACGTCCACTACAAGACCGCCGAGCGATTCGACATGGCGGCCTGGACCACCCGCGCGCACGACGCTGGCGCCCTCGCGCTCTGGGACCTAAGCCACAGCGTCGGCGCAATCCCGCTCGATCTCAATGGCGCCGGCGCCGATCTCGCGATCGGCTGCGGCTACAAATATCTCAACGGCGGCCCCGGCGCGCCGGCCTTCCTGTTCGTCTCGCGCCGGTTGCAGGAGCAGCTCGCCAGCCCGCTCTCGGGCTGGATGGGCCATGCCGCGCCGTTCGCGTTCGGCGACGCCTACAGCCCCGCCCCCGGCATCAAGCGCTGGCTCGCCGGAACCCCCTCGATGCTGGCGATGGCCGGGCTCGAGGCCGGGATCGACCTGTGGCGCGACGTCGACCAGCAGCAGGTCGCCACCAAGAGCGCCGCCCTGTTCGACGCGCTCGCCGCGATCGGGGCAAACCTCGGCCTCGAATGCGTGTCACCCGCCGACCCGAGCGCGCGCGGCAGCCATATCAGCTTCCGCCACCCGCAAGCCTATGCGCTGTGCCAAGCGTTGATCGCGCGCGGCGTGATCGGCGATTTCCGCGATCCCGACATCCTGCGCTTTGGGCTGACGCCGCTGTATCTCGGCTTCGAAGACGTGGTCCGCGCGGGCGCGATACTCGGCGAAATCCTCGGCGACGGCAGCTACGCCGATCCGGCGTTCGCCACGCGCAACGCGGTCACTTGACGCCCGCGCCAAGCTGATTGCACCCCCGGCATGCATCCGGTATAGCCGCTGCTCTTCCCGCCCCGGCCCGCGATCGCGTTGCCGGGGCCGCTTCATTTAAGGGTTTCCGCGCACATGGCACGCCGCCGCCAGATCTACGAAGGCAAGGCCAAGATCCTTTACGAGGGTCCCGAGCCGGGTACGCTGATCCAATATTTCAAGGATGACGCCACCGCTTTCAACGCCCAGAAAAAGGGCACGATCAGCGGCAAGGGCGTGCTCAACAACCGGATTTCCGAGCACATCTTCACGTTGCTCGGGCTGATCGGCGTGCCGACGCACTTCATCCGCCGGCTCAACATGCGCGAGCAGTTGATCCGCCAGGTCGAGATCATCCCGATCGAAGTCGTCGTGCGCAACGTCGCGGCGGGCTCGATCTCGACTCGCCTCGGGATCGAAGAAGGCACGCAGCTGCCGCGCACGATCATCGAATATTATTACAAGGACGATGCGCTCGGCGATCCGATGATCACCGACGAGCATATCGCCGCGTTCGGCTGGGCGGGCCAGGAGGAGATGCACGACATCGCCGACCTCGCGATCCGCATCAACGATTTCCTGTGCGGTCTGTTCGCCGGGATCGGCATCCGTCTCGTCGACTTCAAGCTCGAATTCGGGCGCGTGTGGGATAACGACTATCCCCGCATCCTGCTCGCCGACGAGATCAGCCCCGATGGCTGCCGTTTGTGGGACATGACGACCAACGAGAAGCTCGACAAGGATCGTTTCCGTCGCGATCTCGGCGGTGAGGTCGAGGCCTATCAGGAAGTCGCGCGCCGGCTCGGCCTGCTGACCGAGGAGACCGACGGTGCGGTGCTCGATCTCGAGCAGCATCGTTTGAACAAGGGCAAGTAAGCCCCAATGCAAGCGCGAGCGCTGGCGCGGGCGGCCTGGCCGTTCGCGGCGCTCGCGCTGGCGTATCTGCTGACGGTGTGGCGCGTGGTCGGGCTTCCCGGCCTGCGCGACCCTTCTTTGCTCTACTGGCACGACTGGCAGGACCAGGCGTTGTACGTGCGCTCGGCGAGCGCGCTGGCGGCGGGGAACTTCGACCCCGCCGTCCATTATTATCCGCTGCTCTATCCGCTGCTGGGCATGCCGTTCCTGCAGGCGTGGCCGAGCCAGCCCTTCTTCCTCGTCGATCTCGCCTGCTATCTGCTCGCCTTCGCCGGGTTCAGGAGCGTTGCGCGCGCATTCGGCGTGCCCGGCGCGGGGGCGGCACTGCTGTTCGCCGCGACGACGCTCGCCCAATTCGGCATCGCCAAGCTTTGGATCGAGCCCTGGACGACGACACCCTCGGCGGCCTTGCTGTGGCTCGCGCTCGGCGCGATGGCGCAACTGTGGGCGAATCCGCGCATGTCCGTACCCCGGCGAAAGCCGGGGCCCAGTCGCGATGCAGCGGCTAACGAAGCGCTGCCCGAGCCTACGGCCCGAGCGCTCCTGGGCCGCGGCCTTCGCCGGGGTGCAGGAGAAGCGGGCAGCGCCACCACCACATCCCGCTGGCCCGCGAGCATCATCGGCATCACGCTCGGGCTGATCCCGTTCGCTCGGCCCGGCGATGCGATCATCGGCGCGATCATCGCGCTCTCGGCGGCGGCAGCGCTCTACCGTGCGCGCGACGGGCGCGCCGCTGGTATCGCAATCGGCAGCTTCGCGATCGCCTTTGCGCTCCTCGCCACGCTCTACATCGCAATCTATGGCGCCGCGCCCAGCCCCTACATGCTCTATTCGGCGCAATACGGCTTCACCTTCGCCTGGCTCGGCTGGAAGGCGTATGTCGTGCTCGTCGACCCGCGCGGCTGGTTCGGCGAGGGGATGGGGTTGCTCGAATATGCGCCGTGGCTGCTGCTCGGCGGCGCGGGGCTGATCGCGGCGTGCCTCGCGACGCCGCCTGCGCGACGGCCCGTGACGCTCACCGTCGTTGCTGCGGGGGTGATCTACGGCGTGCTGATGCTGGCGTATGTCGATCTGCTGCCGACCGGCCTGTGGCGCTTCAACAATCTGCACTATTTCAAATGGGTGTTGCCGCTGTTCGGCCTGTTCGCGCTGCGCTTCCTGCTCGACGCGCGCCGCCGCCCGATCCTGCTGATCGCGCTAGCCCCCGTACTGCTCGCGCTGACGATCCGGCTCGAACCCATTCGCGTCGGGCCGAGCGAGCCCGCGCGGATGGTGATCTTCCCCGCCCCCAACGCGGCGGAATGGATCCCGACCTATTTTGCCACCGCCTGGATGGCCGACACGACCGGCGAGCTGCGCAATTCGTTCGACTATCACCAGATCCTAGTGTCCGGCCGAGTCCATGCCGTCGCGTTGCGCCGCGCCTTCACCGGCGACGAACGCTGGCTCGGCGACGCGCATGTCCGCGCCTTGCTCGCAGGAAAGGATGATGGCGGCTTCGCGCCGCTCTATCTGACCGGCCCCTGGCCCAAGCCCGCGCTCGCCCGCTACGGCATCGCGACGACGATCGGCCTGCCACACTGGTTCGGCGGCGCGCCTGCCGTACCCAAGGCCGAGTGAGCCGCGCGCGTAAAGCTTGCGACACGGGCCGCGGGTCGCCATAGGCTTGCGCGCTCAACCGTCGTAGCCAGGACAAGCCCCATGAAGCTCCGCATTTTCGTCACGCTGAAGCCCGGCGTGCTCGATCCGCAGGGCCGCGCGATCCACAAGGCGCTCGGCACTCTCGGTTTCGCCGGCGTCAACGATGTCCGCGCGGGCAAGCTGATCGAACTCGACGTCGCCGACGACACCACCGACGAGCGCGTCGATGCGATGTGCCGCGAACTGCTCGCCAACACCGTCATCGAAAACTATCGGGTCGAGCGCGTATGAAGACCGCAGTCCTCGTCTTCCCCGGCTCGAACTGCGACCGCGATATCGCGACCGCGCTTGAGCAGGTCGGCGGCACCGCGCCGACGATGGTGTGGCACGCCGAGACCGAACTGCCCGACGGCGTCGGCCTCATCGCGATTCCCGGCGGCTTTTCGTACGGCGACTATCTCCGCTCGGGCGCGATCGGCGCGCGATCGCCGATCATGCGCGCGGTGAGCGACGCGGCGGGGCGCGGCGTGCCCGTGCTCGGCATTTGCAACGGCTTCCAGATCCTGACCGAGGCGGGCCTGCTGCCGGGCGCGCTGATGCGCAATGCCGGGCTCGACTTCGTCTGCCGCGACGTCGCGCTGACGGTCGGCACCAGCCAGAGCGTCTTCACCAGCCGCTACGCCGCGGGCGAGCAGATCGTCTATCCGGTCGCGCATCACGACGGCAATTACTCGGCCGACGCGGAAACGCTCGACCGGCTCGAGGGCGAAGGCCGTGTCGCGTTCCGCTATGCGGGGCCGGTCAACGGCTCGGCGCGCGGCATCGCCGGCGTGCTGAGCCCGGCGGGCAACGTGCTCGGCCTGATGCCGCACCCCGAGCGCCGGATCGAAACCGCGGCGCATGGCGGCGACGACGGCCGGCGGATGTTCGAGGGCCTGTTCGAGGCGGTCGGGGCCTGAGACGGGTGCGATAACGGAGGCCGTGCCGGTCGCGATCCCTGCGGGTACTGCGCTACCCTAACCCCGTTCGTGCTGAGCGTGTCGAAGCACTTTTCTTTCTTTCGAGCGTGGAAACAAGAACAGCCCTTCGACAGGCTCAGGGCGAACGGGGTTTGGAGGTCGGGATTTGGGGTCGACGCGCTCGCCGAGCGACGCAGCCCCTCAGACCCGCGCGCGGAACGGCGAGAAGTCGGTCCCGCGGTCGTATACGTCGACCCCCTCGCCGCGCTTGAGGAAGTTCACCACGAGATAGGTGAACGGCGTCAGCAGCACCTCCCACGACACCTTCAACAAGAACTGGCTGACCATCACCGCGAGCATCGCCTCGACCGGCCAATCGGGCGCGCCGTAGAAGGCGAGCGGGTAGAAGATCAGGCTGTCGAACCCCTGCGCCACGACGGTCGAACCGATCGTCCGCGTCCACAGCATCCGGCCCTCGGTCAGGATCTTGAGCTTGGCGAGCACGAAACTGTTGGCGAATTCGCCGACCCAGAAGGCGGTCACCGAGGCGAGGATGATGCGCAAGCCGGTCGCCGCGGCGGGATCGACGAAGATCGAGCGACCGAAGACATATTCGTACGCCGCTTGCCCGTTCCACGCCGCCGCCGGCGGCAAAGCGACGACGATCTGCTCCATCAGCGCGAGGAAGATCAGCGCGCCGAACCCCGCCCACACGCAGCGCCGCGCGCGGGCATAGCCGTACACCTCGGTCAGGATGTCGCCGATCACATAGCTGACCGGGAAGAACAGGATTCCTGCGCCGAACGGCCAGGGCCCGATCCACGGCAAGTCGATCACCGAGCGTTTCCCCGCGCCGACGACGTTCGACAGCAACAGGACGACGACGAAGGCGACCATGACGAAATCGAAATAGCGGAATTCGCGACCGCGCGTCTGCTCCGCGGTGATCGTTTTCAAACCATCCATGTCGTTTCGCTCCCTGATCGACCCAAGCTATGAAGCCGGTTTCGCGCGCACGCAATCCGCGCTAATGGCACAGCCAGTGCGCGCCCGTAGCTCAGTTGGATAGAGCAAGGAGCTTCTACCTCCTCGGTCGGGGGTTCGACTCCCTCCGGGCGCGCCAACGCCTCAGGCGGCCGCGCCGCTCGCCCCTCGATCCATGTCGTACTCCCCGCCCGGTTCCGCCGCGACGAAGCGCGATGCCGCGATCCCCGCCGCCGACAGCTCCGCGCCCAGCGCCAACCGCGGCGCATCGCGCGCTTCGTCGGTGAGTTGGAACGTGCCCCAATGGATGCCGAGCGCCTGCCCCGCATCCACATCCTCGAAAATTCGCACGGCTTCCGCCGGATCGACATGCTGCTCGGCCATGAACCAGCGTGGTTCGTACGCACCGATCGGGATCAGCGCGACGTCGGGCGCGCCGAGCCGCTCGCGGACGCTGCGAAAGATCGCGCCGTCGCCATAGCCCGTGTCGCCGACGAACCACACCGTCCCCACCGGCGTCTGAAGATAGTGTCCGGCCCACAGCGCCATGCGCACGTCGGTCGGCCAGCGATTCGCCCAGTGCCGCGCGGGGGTCAGCGTCGTCGTGAAGCCCTCAGCCAGTGCCAGGCTGTCCCACCAGTCGCCGACGACGCAACGTGCCTCGGGGATCGCCGCGCGGATGATCGCGTCGTTTCCGAGCGGCATCGCCATCAGCGGCGCGTGCGCGGCGTGGAGCCGGCGCAGCGTGGCGAGATCGAGATGGTCGTAATGGCAGTGGCTGAGCAGCACGATGTGGATCGGCGGCAGATCCTCGAACGCGATCCCCGGCGCGGTGACTCGCTTGGGGCCGAGGAAGGAGAAGGGGCTCGCGCGTTCCGACCACACCGGGTCGGTCAGGATATTGACCCCCGCCGCCTGGATCAGCAGCGACGCGTGGCCGACCATCGTGACGCGCAAGCCGTCGTGCCGCGCGACGGGCTTGGCCGGGACCACCGGCACCGACGCCGGCCAGCGCGCTGCGCCGTTCGCGAGCTTCCAGCGCAGCACCGCGCCGAGCCCGGCATCGCTTGGCGGCTGGCCAGGGTTGAAGAAGCGCACGCCGTCGAAATGGTCGCTCGGCGGGCCTGAATAATAGCGGTTACGGGGCATGCTATGCGCCTGGATAGGGGTTCAACAGACACGCCTCCCCACCCTCACCCCGGCCTTGTGCCGGGGCCCACCGTTCCGCGCGCGCTTCCGCGGCAGCACGCGTATCCCGGTGGACCCCGGAACAAGTCCGGGGTGACGAAGGATGGGGGATCACGCGAACTTGTCCGCCCGCCGTCGCCCGACGAGCAGCCCGCGCTCCAGCCGCCCGCACAGCGCCGCGTAATAATCGGTCAGGAAGCCGCGATCGTCGTGGTCGTCGGGCAGCCCCGCCTTGCGCCGGATCGTCGCGGCGACGGTGACGATCGCCTCTTCGCTCCCGCCGCGCAGCACTTCCTCGAGCATCTGCAGCTCGTACACGCCGTACAGCCCGAGCGCCGCCTCGCTGAACACGCGCCGCTCGCGCTCGACCGGCACCACCAGATCCGACCCGAGCTTCCCGCGCACCGTGTGCACGACCCACGTCCCCGCGAGCAGATCGCCGACGCGCAGCCGGTCGCGGTTGAACAGCGGGAAGAACAGGAAGATGCCGCTCCAGCCCAATGCGAACAGCGTCAGCGCGCTGTCGGCCCAGCCATGCACCGCCTGGCTGCCGAGGAAGCTCAGCGGCAGAAACAGCTCGATCTCGCGCATCGCGTTGCGCGCGATCACCGCGCCGCCGGTCAGCCGCGCCCCGTCGCGCGCGACGACGCGCAGGCCGACCAGCCGCTTGCCCGGCGTCGCCCCGCTCCCGCTCAGCTCGAACAGCGCGAACCAGCCGTTGCGCAGCACGAAGAAGCCGAGCAGCCACAGCACCGCAAACGCGCCTTGATGACTCGCCCAAGCGAGATACGCGATCGCGATCGTCGCGACGATCAGCACGACGAGGATCGCCAGCAGGTCGATCACGAACGCGCCTGCGCGCTCGCCCGCGCTGCCGAGCTCGATCCGCAGATCGACGCCCTCGGGCGTAACGAAGCTGCGCCGCAGCGACAGCGGCGCCTTGCGCGCGTTACGCCGCAGCCACGCCATCGCGGCGACTCCTCGGCAGATAGAAATAGAGCAACCAGCCGACGAGCATCACCGAGCCGATCGCATAGCGCGCGAGATCGTTGGTCACCGTCTGCCGTCCGATCCCTTCGAGCAGCCCGGCGACGAGCAGCATCACCACCGCACCCCCCATCACGGTCGCGCCCGTCTTGCCCGCCTGCACCGCCGCGTCGCCCCGCGTCGCGCGCCCGGGAAAGGCGATCGCGGTGCCGATGCGGAACCCCGCCGCACCCGACAGGATGATCGCGAACAGTTCGGTCGTGCCGTGGATCGCGATCCAGCCGGCAAAGCCGAACCCGAGCCCCTTGGGCACGAACACCGCTAAAAACGCACCGAGCATCAGCCCGTTATATGCGATCAACAGCGCCGTCGGCACCGCGAAGGCAAAGCCCAGCGCGAACGAGAAGATCGCGATCTGCGCATTGTGCGTGAAGAGATAGGCGGCGAAGATCGTCAGCATGTCGTTGTGCTTGCCGTAGAGCGTGCCCCGCAACGTCTCGACCGAGGCCGACGGATCGCGCCCGCCCGCCATCCCCTGCCCGACCAGCCCGAAGAACCAGCCGGGATCGGAGCGCACCAGCAGATAGCCGACGACCGCGCCCGCCACCGTCAGCAGCAGCGAGACGAGCGTCTCGCGCCACAGCGCGCGGACCGCCGCGGGCCATGTGTGCGTGAAGAAGACGCGCAATTGCCGCACGGCCGAGGTCGGCACGCCGTACAGCTGGAAATAGGCGCGCGTGCACAGCTGTTCGAGATAGGTGACCAACGCGCGGTCGAGCGACGTCTCGCGCGCGATCGACAGTGAGGACAGGGCCGTGCGGTACAGCACGGGCAAAGCGAGCAAATCGTCGTCGCTCAGCGCCTTGATCGAGCGTTTCTCGATCCGCGTCACCAGCGCTTCGAGCCGCTGCCAGTCGGCGTCGTGCGCCGCGCGGAAGCGGCTGGCGTTGACCGTGGCGGGTTGCGCGGTGAGGAAAGCGGTGGCCATCAGAGCAGGTTCCTGCGTTTCAGCGCGACATAGCCCGCGACCAGCTCCTCGCCGACGCGGTCATGCGCGCTTTCGATCACATGCACGCCGAGATGCTGGAGCCGCGTGAGCACCAGCTTGCGATCGCGCAGCAACGCCGCGGCGGTGACGGCGCGCGTTACGTCGTCGGCGTTCGTCGGGGCCGCATCGACGAGACGCTCGACCTCCTCGTCGCGCAGCACGACGACGAGCAGCAAATGCCCCTTGAGCAGCCGGGCCGCCGCCCGGACCAGAAAGTCGGCCGAGGTCAGATCGGTGAATTCGGTGAACAGCACGATCATCGAGCGCCGCGTCAGCTTTGCGGCGAGCGTGGTCAGCGCGAAACTGTAGTTGGTTTCCTCGCCGCTATAATCGATCGCGGCCGCAAGCCGCTGGAGATTGGCGAAGGCGGGCATTCCCGAGACCAGCCCGCTCGCGATCCGTGGCCGCGAATCGAACGCGTGGAGCGCGACGCGGTCGCCGAGTTTCAACGCGATCCACGCGGTGAGCAGCATCGCCGACACCGCGCGATCGACGCGCGGCAGGCCGGCGACAGGCTCGGACATCTGCCGCCCGGCATCGATCGCGAAGACGATCTGGTTGTTGCGCTCGCTGCGATACTCCTTGGCGTGGAGCTTGGTCTGGCGCGCCGACTGTTTCCAGTCGATCGACCGGCGGTCCATCCCCGAGCGGAACTCGACCAGCGCATCGAAATCGGTGCCGTCGCCGCGGTCGATCTGCGCGAGCAGGCCGGACAGCGCGTGACGCTGGAAGATCTGCGCGCCGCGGTCGTGGAGCGCGCGGATGTCGGGGAGGATCGGCAGCGTGACGTCGGCGGGGAGGATCCGCTGTTGCCACGCGAGGCCGAAGGCCCCGCGCCACCGCAGCCACAGTCGGTCGACTCGCGCGGTGCCACGCCGCAGCGTGGTGAGCGGGAGCAGCGCTTCGCCGCGCCCGTCGTGCAGCGTGAGCCACAGCCGCCCATCATTCTCGAGCGCGAGCAACGGTCCGCCATCGAGCGCTACCTCTGCACTGCGCGGCGGCCGCCCCCCGGCAATCGCAACGCGGATCGTCGCATCGACCATCGCGCCGACCGGCGCGGTCGTCGGGACCGAAAGGCTGGCGGTCGCGGTGCGGTGCGCGCTGAAAGCATCGAACGCGGTGAGCAGCAGCACCGCGATCGGCCAGGCGAGCCCGACATACCAGCGACCGGGGAGCGCCACCGCGATCAGCAAGGCCACCGGCGCGCCAGCTGCTGCGGCCAGGACGGCGGTGCGCGTGGGGTAGATCACTGCGCGATTGGCCGCTGCACGCGCACCACGCCCGCCCCCGTCATCCCCGCGAACGCGGGGATCCCGCTTCTTCCCACCGTCGGAGAAGAAGCGAGACCCCCGCCTTCGCGGGGGTGACGGCGGATGGGGGGAGCGCGCAGAATCACCGCGGCGCTTCGATCGTATCGATGATGTGGCTCACGACATCCTCGATCGCGCGCCCGTCGATCTCGGCCGCCGGCGACAGGATCAGCCGGTGCCGCAGCAACGCCGGCGCAAGCGCCTTCACATCGTCGGGGATCACGAAATCGCGACCGTCGAGCGCTGCCCGCGCCCGCGCCGCGCCCGCCAGCATCGCGCCCGCACGCGGCGACGCACCGCTCTCCAGATCGGCGACGTCGCGCGTACCCCGGATCAGCGCAGTGATGTAGTCGATCACCTCGTCGGCGAGCCGCACTTGCCCGACCACCGCGACCGCCGCACCGATCACGCCCGCGTCGGACACCTGCGCGACGCCCCATTCCGCCGGCTCCATCGCGTGCGCGGCGCTGCCATGCGCGGCGATGATCCGGCGCTCCTCGGCGGCACTCGGATAATCGACGGTCTGCTTGAACAGGAAGCGATCGAGCTGCGCCTCGGGCAGCGGATACACCCCCTGCTGCTCGATCGGATTCTGCGTCGCGACAACCATGAAGCGTTCGCCGAGCGACAGGCTTTGCCCATCGATCGTCACGGTGCGCTCCTGCATCGCCTCGAGCAGCGCCGCCTGCGTCTTGGGCGGGGTGCGGTTGATCTCGTCGGCCAGCAGCAGATCGGTAAAGATCGGCCCGCGCGTCAGCGTAAAGCTGCTCGTCTGGAAGTTGAACAGGTTCGCGCCGATGATGTCGCCCGGCATCAGATCGGGCGTGAATTGGATCCGCCCGTAATCGAGCCCGACCACCCTTGCGAAGCTCCGCGCGAGCAGCGTCTTGGCGGTTCCCGGCGGGCCTTCGAGCAGCACGTGCCCGCCCGCGAACAGCGCGACGAGGAGGATCTCGACGGTCTGCTCCTGCCCGACCACCGCCTTGCCGATTTCGTCGCGAATCGCCACGCCGAGCGCCGCCACGTCTTCGACCGTTTCGAATGTCACCGCGTCTTCTCCCATAACCAATGATGCAGCGCTTGCGCCGCCGCGAGCATCGCGCGCGGATCGCGCGCCGCCTGTGCCTCTGCCGCCAACGCGCTGAAACGCGCCCGCCCCCTCAGGCCGTCGAGATAGCCGTCGACCGCCGCGCCCTGCAGCCGCGCGGGCACGCCGAACACGCCGCCGGCGCGCTCGCGCACCAGATCGACATAGCGCGGGCCCAGCCGCCCCTGCCGTCCGGCCTTGCGGACGAGCGCTGCGGCATTGTCGATCAGCGCGGTCTTGCCGAACGCGATCGCGCGCGCGCGCCGCCGCGCCGGGCCGAAGCGCGCGGTCGCCTGAACGCCTGCGAGCAGCACCGCCGCCGCCAGCGTCAGCGTCATCGCGAGGAACGGCGGATCGAACAGCAGCTTGAGCGGGCTCGGCGATGCGCCGAAGCCGTTGAGCGTGACGTCGAAGGTGATCGTCTTCGCGCCGGTCGCATTCAGCCAGTCGAGCAACTCGAGCGCCGCACGCGCCTGCGCTGGGTCGCGCATGCCGATGTTCGACAACAGATCGGGATCGGCGAGCACATAGAGCGGCCCACCACCGATCTGGCCCAGCACGACATGCCCGTCGGCGTCGGTCAGGATCGGACGCACGTCGAGGCCGGTGATCGTCTGCACCGGGCGCGGCGCGGCAAACGCGATGCTGCGCGGCATCCACGACAGCGCGCGCAGCGGGCGCCCGCCGCTCGCGTAGCGCGTGACCTTGAGCATGTATTGCGGCGCGAGGACGCGCTCGACATCGTCCACATCCCGGAAATCGACGAAGCGCGCCCAGCCAGAATGCGTCGGATCGACCGACGTGCGCCATTTCGGCAGGATGACGAGCGTCGGCTTGGCCCCGCGCGCGGCCAGCGCCTTGGTCATGTCGGTCGCGCCGGTTTCGGGGGTCAACACGACGAGATCCTCACCCGCCAACTGCCGCGGATTGCGAACGATCTGCGGATTGCGCCCCGTCGCCTCGGCGAGCCGCACGATCCCGCTATAGCCGACCGCGGCGTTCGACAGCGCGTGCGCGCGCCCGTCGCGGCCCGAGCGCAGATCGGGCGCATAGGCGCCGAGCACGAGCATCGCGATGAACGCGAAGATGCCGACCGCGAGCAGGATCGCGACGGTCCGCACGCTGAACGCATTCGCTCCACTTGCCCCGCTGACCGTGACATCGCTCATCCGCGCCATGATCCCGGCAGCGCGAAGTCGCGATAGGCGGCGCGCGCCTGCGTCCAGTCCGACGCATCGACCGGGCGCCCGCCGAACAGGCTTCGCTCGACCAGCCGCGCGATCCCGGCGAACAGGTCGCGCGCCGAAAACGGGATCGCGCTGGAGGCGCTCAATTCGCGGCTTGTCAGCGCCGGGCGGACGAGCTGCGGGCGGCGTCGGGCGATATCGTCGATCGAGCGGCGCAACAGATGATGCACCGCCTCGGCGTAGCGCCCTTCCGCCGCAAGCAGATCGGCCTCGCGCAGCCATTCGTGGACCGGCGCTTCGTCGGGTGCCCAGGCTTCATCGATCGGCTGCGACACGGTCGGACGCCGCCGCACGAAGCGCGGCCAGCGCCATTCGCCATGCCGGATACGGGTATACACCGCCCACAGTATCGCGATCGCGACCAGCCCCAGCACGCCCCACAACAGGATCCGCGCGTAAGGCCAATGCGGCATGCGGGAACCGATCCACAGCAATGCGCGCCCGACGGGCTCGAACAGCTTGCCGAGCCATTTGCCGAGCTGGACCAGCCATTCGGGCGGCTGGGGCGGCGGCGGCGCGCGCTGGAGCGTGAACTGCACCGCAGGATCGGCCTTGAGCGCAGCATGGGCGGCGGCAAAGCGGTCGGTGGCGGTTGCCACCTGCGATGTCCCTTCGCTCACGTATATTCCTCTGCGACGCGCTGCTGCGGTGCGCACAAGAGTAGAGCAACCCGACCGCCGCGCAATCGCCAATCGCGGTCGTATCGGTCGCCGTGTTGCAGTGCGGAACGGCTTAAGCCGGGGTTCAGCGCACCACCCGCAAACGCTCCCGACCAGCCGGTTTCATTCCGGTCCCAATCTGGTCTAAAGGGCCGCCATGCAACCTTTCTCTTCGCTTCCGCGCGCAGCAAAGCTGCTGATCGTTTCGCTGCCGGTATTCGCGCTGACCGCCGGCCAGGGGTCGAGCGGACAGCTCCACATCGCGGTCGACAACGTCCGCGATCGCACCGGTCGCGTCCATGTCGATCTCTGCACGCAAGCGCAGTATCTCAAGGATTGCCCGATCTCGGGCGAAGCGCCCGCGCGGCTTGGCCAGACCATCGTAACGGTGAGTGGCCTGAAGCCGGGTCGCTATGCCGCAGAGGTGTATTACGACCAGAATGGCAACAACAAGCTCGACCGCGCGGTGTTCGGCGTGCCGAAGGAAGGCGTCGGCTTCTCGAACGATGCCAAGATCAAGCTCGCGGCGCCGAAATGGGAGGAAGCCGTGTTCGACTATGACGGGCAGGAAAAGACGATCCGGCTGAAGCTGCGCTATTTCATCGGCCCGAACGCGCCCGCCAAGTGATCGCCCGCTTGCTCCAGCAGCTCGTCGCGCTCGGCGTGCGGCGTCCGTTCGCGGTGCTCGGCCTGTGCCTCGCGCTCGTCGCGGGGGCGGCGGTCTTTGCCGCGGGTCATTTCGCGATGACCACCGATACCGCGGCGCTGATCTCGCCCAAGATCGCCTGGCGACAGAATGAGAAAGCGGTCGAGACCGCGTTCCCGCAGCTGTCCGACGTGCTGCTGGTGATCGTCGACGGCAAGACCCCCGAACTCGCGGAAGCCGCGACCGCCAAGCTCTCCGCCGCGCTCGCTGCGGACACGACGCATTTCCGCCGCGTCCAGCGCCCCGATGGCGGCGCCTATTTCGACCGTGAAGGGTTGTTGTTCGGCTCGACCGCCGAGGTGCAGGCGTCGACCAAGGCGCTGATCGGCGCGCAGCCGCTGCTCGGGCCGCTCGCTAGCGATCCGTCGCTGCGCGGGATCGCGGCTGCGTTCTCGACGATGCTGACCGGAGTCGAGCGCGGGGACGTACCCCTCTCGCGGATCGCGCGGCCGATGCGGACGATAGCCGCTGCGCTCGACGCATCGGCGGCGGGCAAACCCGCCTATTTTTCGTGGCAGGAGTTGTTCGCCGAGCCGGGTTCGGGCGCCACGCCGCCGCGCCGCCGCCTGATCCTCGCGCAGCCCAAGCTCGATTACGGCGCGCTGCAGCCCGGCGAGGACGCCGTCGCCGCGATCGTCGCGCAGGCCAGCAAACTCGGGCTCGATCCGGCGCACGGCGTGAGCGTGCGAACGACCGGCGAAGTCCCGCTCGCCGACGAGGAGTTCGCGACGCTCGAGGAGAATATTGGCTTTGTCGGGCTGGTGATGGCCGCCGCGATGCTGCTGACCTTGTGGTTCGCGACGCGCTCGGTGAAGATCGTCGCGGGGATCGTCGTGACGATCGTTGCCGGGCTCGTGGTCACGACCGCGCTCGGGCTGCTCGCGGTCGGCGCGCTCAATCTGATCTCGGTCGCGTTCATTCCGCTGTTCGTCGGTCTCGGCGTCGATTTCGGCATCCAGATCTCGGTCCGCTTCAACGCCGAGCGGCTCGACGGCGCCGATACCGGGGCAGCCCTCCAGCGTGCCGCGACCGCGCTCGGCGCGCCGCTCGCGCTTGCCGCGGGGGCGGTGTTCCTCGGTTTCGGCGCGTTCCTGCCGACCGATTACATCGGCATCGCCGAGCTCGGCATCATCGCCGGGCTCGGGATGGTCGTCGCGCTGGTGGCGAGCGTCACGCTGCTGCCCGCGATGCTGATGCTGCTCAAGCCCGGCGCGCCGCGGCGCGAAGTCGGCTTCAGCGCGGCCGCCCCGCTCGACCGCTGGCTGCACACGCATCGCAAGACCGTCCTGTGGGCATTTGCCGCGTCGATGGCGGGGAGCATCGCTTTGCTCCCCTTCGTCCAGTTCGACTTCAACCCGCTGCATTTGCGCGCCAAGGACGGGCCGGCGATGGTCGCATTGACCGATCTGATGCGCGATCCGCTGCGCACGCCCAACACGATCAACGTGCTCGCGCCCAATGCCGATGCGGCAAAGGCGATCGCGGCGAAGCTGCGGAGCTTGCCCGAGGTTGCCGAGGCGGTGTCGGTCGACGGGTTCGTGCCCGAGGATCAGCCCGCCAAGCTCGCGGTGGTGCAGGATGCCGCCTTGCTGCTCGACCCTGCGGTCAATCCGTTCGACGTGACGCCGCCACCGAGCGATGCCGAATCGGTGGCGGCGCTAATGAAGGTCGCCGGCGAACTGCGCGCGAGCGCGACTGCGCATCCCGGTGCCGCCGCGGCCGAGGCGCGCCGGCTTGCGACGGCGTTCGATCGCCTGGCGCGCGCCGCGCCACCCGAGCGGACAAAGGCGAGCGCGCTGCTCGTCACGCCGCTCGGCACGATGCTCGACCAGATCCGCGCGACGCTCCAGGCCGAGCCGGTGACGCGCGCGACGCTGCCGCCCGAGATCGCCGGCGATTGGGTATCAAAGGACGGCCGCGCGCTCGTCCAGGTGTTCCCCAAGGGCAATAGCAACGACAATGCCGTGCTGCGCCGCTTCACCAAGGCCGTCCGCGCGGTCGCGCCGACCGCAAGCGGCCTGCCGGTCGCGACGCAGGAAGCCGCAGGGACGGTCGCGTGGGCGTTCGTCGAGGCGGGCATCCTCGCGCTCGTGCTCGTCAGCGGCCTGCTGTTCGTCGTGCTGCGCGATGCGAAGGAAGTCGCCTTCACGCTCGCGCCGGTCGTGCTGTCGGGCTTCCTGACGCTGGGGAGCTGCGTGCTGATCGGGCAGCCGATCAACTTCGCCAACATCATCGCCTTCCCGTTGCTGTTCGGCGTGGGGGTCGCGTTCCACATCTATTTCGTGATGGCGTGGCGCGATGGCGCGACCGATCTGCTGCAATCGAGCCTCGCGCGCGCGGTGCTGTTCAGCGCGCTCGCGACGGGTAGCGCGTTCGGCAGCCTGTGGCTGTCGCACCATCCGGGGACGGCGAGCATGGGCAAGATCCTGATGATCTCGCTCGCGTGGACGTTGGTGTGTGCGCTGATCTTCGAGCCAGCGTTGCTCGGCCCGCCGCGAGCGAAAAAGGCGTAGCCGCTTGCTCCCCCCCGCAAGCGGGAGGGGGCACCTTCTTGCTCCCCTCTCGCCCGCGGGAGGGCACGCTCTGGCTCCCCTCCCGCCTGCGGGAGGGGCTGGGGGAGGGAACGACCTAGATCCCCTGCGCTCCGCCTGAGGCACGCCCCTCCCCTAACCCCTCCCGCACGCGGGAGGGGGAAGTTGTGCGGCTGGCGGCGCGCTCGACGCGCGACGGCGCTATGGCTGGACGGCGGTCGTCGCCGGAGCAGGGGGAACCGACGGCGTCGGGTTGACCGACGCTGCGGGATCAGCCGGAAAATCATCGACCGGCGTTTTCTCCGCAGACGGCGGCGTTGGCGCCGCCGCCGGATCCGCAGGGAAATCGTCGGGCTTCGCTGCCGGAGTCGCGCTCGCCGGCGCAGCCCCTGCTGCCGGATCCACCAGCGGATCCGCCGCGGGATCGGTCAACGGATCGTCGAGCGCGCTCGCCGCGGCAGCCTTGGCGCCATGACTTTCCGCGATGCTCACTGCGCGGTCCTGCAGATAGGCCGATCGCAGCGTCGCATACGGATCGATCGCGCCACCGAGCAGCGCCTTCAGCGCGCCATCCGATTCGACACGCAGATCGAGCCCGGTCAGAACAGCCTCCGACACGCGATATTCGGCGCGGTCGAATGGCGTGCCGATCGTGAAGGCATAGGTCTGCCCCTGCGCGATGCCCGCCCCGAAATCGCGGAAATCGCTCGGGCCGACCAGCGGCAGGAAGATGTACGGCCCCGGCCCCAGGCCGTAATGGCCAAGCGTCGTGCCGAAGCTGTTGTCGTGATGCGGCAGGTTGAACTCGCGCGTCTTGGCGACGTCGAGCACGCCGCCGATCCCGATCGTCGAATTGACCAAGAACCGCCCGACGGTCTTGATCGCGCGCTTGGGCTTCAGCTGCAGCATGTCGTTGGCGAACACCAACGGCTCGCCGACATTCGAGAAGACATGCCGGATGCCGGTGCGCAGCGGCTTGGGGACCACCGTCTTGTACAGCATCGCCAGCGGCCGGAACGCGATCCGGTCGAGGAACTGGTGGATCGAGAACATCGTCCGGTTGAAGCCCTCGAGCGGATCGCCCTTGGTCCGGTGATGCCGCGGCCGCGCCTCGCTCGCGGCGACGGGGGCCGGTGCGGGCACTGCCATGCTCGGCGCAACCGTGACCGGTGCCGAGGCGTCCTGCGCCATCGCCACGGGTGCGACGAACAGCGCGAGCGCCATCGCTATCGCACTGCTCGTCTCCCGCAGCCGCAAGATCAGCGTCCGCCCTTGGCCGAAAGGTCGTTGAGATGGCTGATCAGCGCCTTCGCCCCGCCCTTGGCGAAGATCGTCGCGAAGTCCGCGCGGCGCGTTGCGAGCTGGCTGATCGCGTTCTTGTAATAGACGTCGACGATCCGCCAAGACCCGCCGCTCTGGCGCAGGCGATAGCCGATCGCGACCGGATCGCCCTTTGGCGCGGCGAGCGTCGTGCGCACCACCTTGTCGGATCCGCGCGTCTCGACGGTGGGATCGATCTTGAAGCTCTCGCCGCCATAGCTGTCGAAGTTCGCCGCATATTGCGCGACGGTCAGCCGCCGCATCGCCGCGACGAGCGCGGTCTGATCGGCAGGCGCGACCTTGAGCCAGTCGGGACCGACCGACAGCCGCGTGATCAGCGCGACGTCGAAGGTCTGGTCGACCACCGGCCCGATCCGCGCCGCGCGGCCCGCGGTGCCGAGCGCCTTGCCGCCCTTCATGATCGCGAGCAGGCCGTCGTCGAGCGTCTGGACGGGCGCGCGCGCAGGGTCATTGGCCTGGGCGGCGAGTGGCGCAGCGAGGACAAGCGCCACGGCAGGCACGATCACTCTGAGAGAAAACGTCATCGAAAGCTCCTATTGGGATATTCCGGGGGGCCGCCTGGGCAGCGCCGGTACCACTGTCCTGCCGCTAGCACAAACGGCTGTAGCGGCGATGAACGCGCTCGCGCCGGGCGGGTTGCACGACGCTCGTCGCGGCACCGCCCCGCGCCGACGGCTTTTTTGCGTTCCCCTCATGTTGCAACGCGGCTAAGATAGCTATCTGGGAGGCATAGATGACGGATTAGCGCGAATGCTGTAGGGCGTTCGTGCCCGGTTCGGCATTCGAGCGGACGGAAGGAACGGTGTTTGCAGGTCATTCTCGCCAACCCACGCGGTTTTTGCGCTGGGGTCGTACGGGCTATCGAAATCGTCGAGCGGGCGATTGATCGCTACGGCGCGCCCGTCTATGTCCGCCACGAAATCGTCCATAATCGCCACGTCGTCGACACGCTGCGCGCCAAGGGTGCGGTGTTCGTCGAGGAATTGTCCGACGTGCCCGAGGGCGCGATGACGGTGTTCTCGGCGCACGGCGTCGCGCGCTCGGTCGAGGACGAAGCCAAGGCGCGCAAGCTGCCGGTGTTCGACGCGACGTGCCCGCTCGTCACCAAGGTGCACCTCCAGGGCCGCCGCTACGCCAAGGATGGCCGCACGCTGGTGATGATCGGCCATGAAGGCCATGCCGAAGTCGTCGGCACGCGCGGACAGGTCGATGCCCCGGTGCATCTCGTCTCGACCGAGGCCGATGTCGCCGCGCTCGACCTGCCGACCGATACGCCGATGGCCTATATCACGCAGACCACGCTCAGCGTCGACGACACCAAGAACGTCATCGCCTCGCTCGGCGAGCGCTTCACCAACCTGATCGGCCCCGACGTGTCGGAGATCTGCTACGCGACGCAGAACCGCCAGAGCGCAGTGCGCGACCTGTGCAAGGTCGCCGACCTGATCCTCGTCGTCGGTTCGGAGAACAGCTCGAACTCGTCGCGCCTGCGCGATCTCGGCGCAGACGAAGGCTTGCCGAGCTATCTCGTCGCCGATGGCAGCGCGATCGACCCGGCATGGTTCGAGGGCATCGAGCGCGTCGGCCTGACGGCAGGCGCGTCTGCCCCCGACGAACTCGTCGAAAGCGTGATCGCCGCCTTGCGCAAGCTCGGCCCGGTCGAAGTGACGCAACTCTCGGGCGTCGTCGAATCGCTCGAATTCGGCCTGCCGCGCGAACTGCGCGACCCTGCCCCTACCAAACGCGCCGCCGTCGGCGCATAGGAACAGCCATGACGCTTCCCCTCGCTCCGCTCATGCGCATCGGCGCCTACACGCTCAAGAACCAGATCATGGGCGGCAAATACCCGCTCGTGCTGATGCTCGAGCCGCTGCTGCGCTGCAATCTCGCTTGCCCCGGCTGCGGCAAGATCGATTATCCCGACGCGATCCTCAACCAGCGCCTGTCGTATGAGCAGTGCATGGAAGCGATCGACGATTGCGGCGCGCCCGCCGTATCGATCGCGGGTGGCGAGCCTTTGCTCCACCGCGACATGCCGCGCATCGTCGAGGGCTATATCGCGAAGAAGAAGTTCGTGATCTTCTGCACCAACGCACTGCTGCTCAAGAAGAAGATCGACGACTACAAGCCGTCGCCCTACTTCACCTGGTCGATCCATCTCGATGGCGATAAGGGCATGCACGATCACGCCGTCGACCAGGACGGGACGTACGAGATCGCGATCGACGCGATCAAGCTCGCCAAGTCGAAGGGCTTCCGCGTCCAGGTCAATTGCACCGTGTTCGAGGGCGCATCGGCCGAGCGGCTCGCCGGCTTCTTCGACATCATGGAAGAGCTCGGCGTCGAGATCACCATCTCGCCGGGCTATTCGTACGAGCGCGCCGCCGATCAGGAGCATTTCCTCACGCGCGAGCGCACCAAGAACTTCTTCCGCGACGTCTTCTCGCGCGGCGATGGCGCGCGCGCGTGGAGCTTCACCAACTCGCCGCTGTTCCTCGATTTCCTTGCGGGCAACCAGACCTATGAGTGCACGCCGTGGTCGATGCCGCTGCGCACCGTCTTCGGCTGGCAGAAGCCGTGCTACCTCGTCGGCGAGGGCTATGTGCCGACGTTCGCCGAGCTGATGGAAGGCACCGACTGGGATCAGTACGGCGTCGGCAAGTATGAAAAGTGCTCGAACTGCATGGTGCATTGCGGCTTCGAGGGCACCGCTGCGGCAGACGCCGTGCGCAACCCGCTGAAGATGTTCACCGTCGGCCGCAAGGGCATCCGCACCGAGGGTCCGATGGCACCCGACATCGACCTCAGCCATGCGCGCAAGGCCGAGGACGTCCACTCAACGCATGTCGAGGCCGAGCTCGCGAAGATCAAGGCGGCCGATCCCGACGGCTTCAAGCGCACCCAGCGCGCGGCCTAAAGCGCGGAACGCCGCACCGGCATCGCGGCCGATGCGGAGGAGCGCCGACAGCTGTGCGGGGTTTTTCGCCAGCGATTTGAGGATCGCGCCGAGCGCGACGCTGCCGTCGGGGTTCATGCCGACGAGCGCCGCCGGCGGAAGCGCATGGTCGGCGGTGTCGGAGATGGTACGCAGGATCGCGAAGGGCAGTCCGTGGCGCGCGGCGACTCGCGCGGCGATGTGCGATTCCATGTCGACGGCGATCGCGCCGGTTTGCGCATAGAGCGCCGATTTCTCCGCGGCGGAAGCGATGATCGTATCGGCACCGACGATTGTGCCAGCGTGCGCCTCGGGAAGATGATGCGCGAGCCATCCGATGAATTCGCGCCCAGTCCCCGTCTCCGTCACCCCGGGCTCGTCCCGGGGTCCACCGTGCCGCGCGTGCTCGGGCCGTAGATTTTGCGGCACGGTGGACCCCGGAACAGGTCCGGGGTGACGGCTGTGGTTGAGGGTGCCCACAACCACATCCCCCGCGCGCAATGCCGGATCGAGCGCGCCCGCGACGCCGCACGACACCACCGCCGTGGCCCCGGCCACCGCCGCCTCCAACTCGCGCTCCAGCCGCGCCGCATCCCCGCCGCCAGCGACGACCACGACACCCGGCCGCGCAATGATCGCCGCCTCGCGGTGGAGCCCGCAGGCGACAAGCAGGCTCACATCCCGAACGCCGGCCGGCCCGCATTCGAGCGCTTCAGATTGCGATACCGCGCCACCGCCCATAACGGGAAATACGCCGGATACCCGTGATACCGGAGGTAAAACACACGCGGAAAACCACCGCCGGTATATTTCTCCTGCCCCCACAGCCCGTCCGCCGCCTGCGTCGCAATCAGATGCCGCACCCCACGCTCGACCGCGGGATGATCGACCTTCCCCGCCGCCATCAGCGCGAGCAGCGCCCAGCCGGTCTGCGATGCGGTCGACGCCGCGGGCGTGTAGCCCCTGTAATCGAGCGCATAGCTCTCGCAATCCTCGCCCCAGCCGCCGTCGAGATTCTGGATGTGGAGCAGCCAGTCGGCCCCTTTCCGCACCATCGGATGCTTCGCATCGAGCCCCGCGGCGTTGAGCGCGCACAGCACCGACCAGGTGCCATAGATGTAATTCACCCCCCAGCGCCCGAACCAGCTGCCGTCCGCCATCTGCTCCTTTTCGAGGAAAGCCAAAGCCGCCTTCATCCGCGGCGAATCGGTCTCGCCCAGCTGCGCGAGCATCGACACGACACGCGCGGTGACGTCGCTGGTCGGCGGGTCGAGCAGCGCGCCATGGTCGGCGAACGGAATGTTGTTGAGGTAATGATAGCTATTGTCGGCATCGAACGCGCCCCAGCCGCCGTCCTTGCTCTGCAAGCCCACGGTCCACTCGACCCCGCGCGCGATCGGCTCGTCATACGGCAGGCCGCCGCGATCCTTAGCGCGGTCCATCGCCATCACGACGACGGCGGTGTCGTCCAGATCGGGATAATGCGCGTTGTTGTACTGGAACGCCCAGCCGCCCGGGCGGACATTCGGTTTTTCCTCGGCCCAGTCGCCCTTCACGTCGAGCACCTGCAGCGGCTTGAGCCACGCCAGCCCCGCCATCGCGCGCGCCTCGGCGTCGTCGCCGCCCGCCTCGAGCATCGCATGCGCGGCGAGCGCGGTGTCCCACACCGGCGAGACGCACGGCTGGCAATAGGCCTCATCGTCCTTGATCACGAGCAGCCGCTCGACCGATTCGCGCGCGATCGCCCGCATCGGATCATCCGCCGGGCAGCCCAGGCAATCGAGCATCATCACGCTGTTCGCCATCGCCGGATAGATCGCGCCCAATCCGTCCTCGCCGTTCAACCGTTCGGTGACGAAATCGAGGCACGCCCGGATCGCGCGGCGGCGGGTGCGCTTGGGCCAGAGCGGCTCGGCCGCCTTGAGCACGACGTCGACCCCGCCGAAGAACGCCGTCCAGGCGCGCTTGGTCCCCGCCGCCCGGCTTTCGAGCGGCGCGCGCTTGTGCGTGTAGAGTTCGTCGACGCGCACGCCCGAAAGGTTGCGCGCCACCGGCTTCTTCGCCGCGAGCACGAGCAGAGGCACGATCACCGTCCGCGCCCAATACGACATCTTCGAGAGATGGACCGGGAACCAGCGCGGCAGCAGGATCAGCTCGACCGGCAGCGTCGGCACCGTCCGCCAATCGGCGCAGTCGAACAAAGCGAGCTGGATCCGCGTGAACACATTGACCGCGGCAGCGCCCCCCGCCTTGTGGATGGCGGCACGCGCCTGCACCATGTGCGGGGCATCGACCGCATCGCCGATCATCTTGAGCGCAAAATACGCCTTCACGCTCGCGCTCACGTCGAACGCGCCGCCGTGGAACAGCCCCCAGCCGTGATGGCTCGTCGACTGGATGCGGCGCAGATAGGTGCCGATCTTGCGCTCGATCTCGACGTCGCGCGGCTCGCCCAGATAGTGCCGGAGCAGCACATATTCGGCCGGGATCGTCGCATCGGCCTCGAGCTCGAACACCCAATGCCCGTCGTCGCGTTGCAGCGCACCCAAAGCCGCCGCGGCACGGGTCGCGGTGGCGTCTGCCTCGTTCACCAGGCTCGCGCGGTCGATCGTCTCGATAGTCATGCCCCGCCCTTAGCCGACCGCGACGCCACGCGCCAAGCGGGCAGCGGTCTCACCCGAGCGCAAGGCGCCCTCGATCGTCGCGGGGAGCCCGGTCTGCGTCCAGTCGCCCGCCAGGAAAAGGTTGCGCCAGCGCGTGCGCGCGGGCGGGCGCTTGGCGTCCTGCTCGGGCGTCGCTGCGAAAGTGGCGCGCTTTTCCTTGACGATCTGCCACGGCGGCAGCGTCGCAGGCAGTTTGTGGATCGCCGCGATATCTGCCCAGATTCGC
Organism: Sphingomonas glacialis; assembly: GCF_014653575.1. Classification (GTDB taxonomy): domain Bacteria; phylum Pseudomonadota; class Alphaproteobacteria; order Sphingomonadales; family Sphingomonadaceae; genus Sphingomonas; species Sphingomonas glacialis. The sequence continues at coordinate 1,232,665 of NZ_BNAQ01000001.1, forward strand.
GCCGCGAGCTCGGCGCGGTCGAGCTCGACCAGCGCGTCGGCCGCGCTGATCGTTACCGACAGCCGATCGGGAAAGGCGAAGATCCATTCCGCCGTCCCGCCGAGCACGCCGAGCATCGGCGCGACGCCGGGCGGCGGGACATAAGCGAAATGCGCATTGACGATCGCGCGGAAGTCGGTCGGGACGACCAGACCCGGCACGAGCGCTTCGGCGACCCACGGCGGCACCGCGAGAATCACCGACTCGCCGGCCGCCAGCGGCTCCTCGCCCGCGCCGAAATCGAGCGCGACGACGTGGTCGTCGGCAAACTTCAGCGCGCGCAGCCGCCGCCCGAGCGTCAGGTGCGTCCCCTGCCCCTCGAGCCACGTCAGCGCAGGGTCGACGAATGCCGCCGCCAGTGTCGGCTCGGCGATCCGCGGTCGGCTCGCGCGTCCGCCCATCGCCAGCGACTCGCGCATTACCGCCGCGGTCAGCCGCGCCGATCCGTCTGCCGCCGCCGTGTTGAGCACCGCGAGCAGGATCGGCTCGATCAATTTGTCCCACACCGCGCCGCGCGGCGCGACGCGATCGGCGACGGTCTGCCCCGCGCCACCGCCGAGGAACCCGCCGAACCGCAGATAGTCGCTCGCGCGCGTGCCCGGCACGCGGCGGCCATCTCGGAAAATCCACCACGGCAACCGCCCGTCATTGATGCGCACCGACCAGCGCGCGCCCGTCGCGCGATCGACGAACGCGAAGTCGGCGTGCAATGGCCCGCTCAACCGGTCGAGCGCGCCGATCGCGCCGAGATAGGCGTTGACCGCGCGATTGCCCGACAGGACGAGATGATTGCCATTGTCGATCGTCCGGCCGAGCTGCGGATCGTGATACGAGCGGCACCGCCCGCCGGCCTGCGCGGCGCCGTCGATCAGCTCGGCCGCGACGCCTGCGCGCGCAAGATCGACCGCGGCGCCGAGCCCCGCCATTCCCGCGCCGATGATCCGGACCCGCGCGCTCAACGGAACAGCATCAGCCGCAGCACGGTGAAGATCAGCGCGGGCTTGTTGACCTTGATCCGGGTGCGCGGCGGCGCCCAGCCGATCGCCTCCATCCGCACCAGAATCGGCGCGTACACCGCCGCCATCAGCCGCGGTGCGATGAGATGCCCACGCGGCCGCGCGTCGAGGATCGCTTGCGCGGCGGCGAAATGCGTGTGCGCCTTGGCCGCGAGCACCCGCGCTGCGGCATCGACACGCGGATCGCCGACCACGGTGATCGGATCGAGCAGTTCGACCCCTGCCGCCAGCAGCGCCTCGCGCGGCAGATAGACGCGCCCGATCGCTGCATCTTCGTCGACGTCGCGCAGGATGTTGGTGAATTGCAGCGCGAGCCCGAGATGGTGCGCAAGCGCGACGCCGACCGCGTCCTCCATCCCGAAGATCTTGACCGACAGCCGCCCGACCGCCGAGGCGACGCGGTCGCAATAGAGTTCGAGCTCGGCCATCGAGGGCCAGCGGATATCGCGGTCGACATCCATCGCCATGCCGTCGATTACCGCCAGAAAATCGGCCTTGTCGAGCGCGAAGCGGCGCACCGCCTCGGCGACGAGCGCCGCGCGCCCGGGATTGCCGCCCGCGTAGAGCGATTCGATATCGGCACGCCACGCGTCGAGCGCCGCCATCCGCGCGGGCCGGTCGCCGATCTCGTCATCGGCAATGTCGTCGACTTCGCGGCAAAAGGCGTAGACCGCGTACATCGCCTCGCGCTGCACCTTGGGGAGCACGCGCATGCCGGCATAAAAGGAGCTGCCGGAGACTTGCGCCTGGAGCTGCGCGGGGGTCGCCTTGGGGTTCATCCCCGCCCCTTAACCGTTTGCGACACCGCCGCCAACGCTGCGAGGCCAAGCGCTTCATATGGGCGGTGGTGGACGCGCTGCGACAACGGATCTCGCGCCTTGAGCCGCTGCGTCAGGCTTACCGCGAGCCGGTGGATGATCGCGACCTCGACCGCGAGGCGGCGATCGTGGATCTGCCCGGCGAACCCCGCCGACTCGTCGAGCAAGTGCTGACTGCGCGCGGCAAGATCGCGGATCGTCGCCAGCAGGCCCGGCGTGGCGACGGGCTTTTCGAGGTCTTCGAGCCGCGCGCCGTGCTGCGCCATCAGGTCGAGCGGGAGATAGACTCGCCCGATCGCGCGATAATCCTTCGCGCAATCCTGCGTGTGGTTGATCACTTGCAGCGCCGCGCACAGCGCATCGGACGCGGGCCAGGTCGCATGGTCCTCGCCGTGGACGTCGAGGACGTAGCGCCCGACCGGCATCGCCGAATAGCGGCAATAGTCTATCAATGCCGCCCAGTCGGCGCAGCGGTTCACCGTGCAATCGCGCTCGAATGCGGTGAGCAGGTCGAGCGCGTGCTGCGGGCTGATCCGGTGCGACTCCATCGTCGTGCGCAGCGCGACCGAGGCGGCGTCGGCATCGCGCGTCCCCAGGATCGTCGCACGCATCGCGCCGAGCAACGCGAGCTTTTCGTCGGCCGAGACCGCCGGATTGTCGGCCACGTCGTCCGCGCCGCGAGCGAAGCGGTAGAAGGCCATTACGGGCGCGCGATGCTCGGGCTTGAGCAGCACCGAGGCGACGGGGAAATTCTCGTCCTTATGCCCCTTGCCCGAGGCGAGCGCATCGGCGGTGGTCGCGCCGCTCATGCCGCGAGATCCGCCTGGACGCGGCCCTTCCACAGCCCGCCGCGGCCGCGGACATGCTGCCACGCCGAGAGGAGCGTGCATCCGGCATAGAAGGTCGCGATGGCAGGCAGGAGCAGTCCCCAAAGTGGCGAGCGGCGGTAGAAGCGCACCATCGGCTGGAACGCCAGCGCCATCAACGCCCACGCGGCGATCGCAGCATATTGCGCGGGGCCGCGCGCGGCAATCGCGAGTACGGGTGGCGCGAGATAGGTGAGCGCAAGGCCGAGCGTCGTGCCGGCAAGCAGCAACGGCGAATAGTGAAGCTGCGCATAAGCCGAGCGCGAGATCATCGCCGCGACCGAACCCCATGTGTCGTAGCGCCGGATGCTCTTCGCTCGGTCGGTCAGCCCGAGCCAGATCGCGCCTTGCGTCTTGAGCAGCGCACCGAACGCGCAATCGTCGATCAGCGCCGAGCGCACCGCCGCGATCCCGCCCGCCGCTTCGAGCGCGCGCCGTTCGACCAGCATAACGCCGCCCGCCGCCGCGCCGAGCCCGCGCCCACGGCGGTTCACCGTCGCGAACGGATAGAGCATCTGGAAGAACCAGACGAACGCCGGGATCAGCGCGCGCTCGGCGAGGCTCTCGCAGCGCAGCCGTGCCATCAGCGAGACAAGCACACGATCGTCCTCGACTGCGCGCGTGACGAGGCTGCGCAGCGTGTCGGGGGCGTGCGCGATATCGGCGTCGGTCAGCAGGAGGTAGTCGGGAACGTCGCCCGCGGCGGCGATCCCTTGCGAGACGGCCCAGAGCTTGCCGGTCCAGCCGGGCGCGAGTGGGGCGCCGGTAACGACGCTCAGTCGCTCCGATGCCAGCGCGCGGGCAATGTCAGCGGTGCCGTCGCTGCTCGAATCATCGACCAGCACGATACGGAAATCGCCTGGATAGTCCTGCGCGGCCAGACTCCCGATCGAGCGCGCGATCACCTCCGCCTCGTCACGCGCAGGCACGATCGCAGTGACCGACGGCCACCCTTTACCGTCATGCCGGGCTTGACCCGGCATCCATGCGAGACCTTCGCCCCCACGGCGGTCGTTCGGTTCGGCAGCCGGCTCGCATGGACCCCGGATCAAGTCCGGGGTGACGGGACCGTCCCGCTCTCGCGTCAGCCAGAACCCATCGCGCGCAAACACCAGCACCAGCCAGATCGCCAGCGACACCCCCGCCACCCCCAGCACAATCACGCCAGCATCCCCGCCTGCGCAAACCACGCGATCGCCTCGGCCAACGCCTCGCGGTACGGCCGCGCGCGATAGCCGAGCTCGGCCTCGGCCTTGGCGCTCGAATAATACATGTCGTGCGCCGCCATCCGCAGCGAATCGAGCGTCAGGAACGGGTCCTTGCCCGTCACCCGCGCAACCTGCTCATTCACCCACGCCAGCGGAAAAAGCGGCGCGCGAGGAATCCGCACCGTCGGCGGCTTGCGCCCGACGATCCCCGCCACCGCCGCCAGCATCTCGCGCAACGCGACATCCTGCCCGCCGAGCACATAGCGCTCGCCGATCCGCCCCTTCGCCATCGCCGCGATATGCCCGTCCGCGACGTCATCGACATGGACGAGGTTCAACCCGCTCTCCACAAATGCCGGCATCCGCCCGCTCGCCGCCTCGACGATGATCCGCCCCGTCGGCGTCGGGCGCGCATCGCGCGGGCCGATCGGCGTCGAGGGATTGACGATCACCGCGGGCAGCCCCTGCTCGCGCACCATCCACTCGACCAACCGCTCGGCCACCACCTTGCTGCGCTTGTACGCGCCAACCGCCTGCTCGGGCGTCGCGGGGCGAGTCTCGTCGGAAGGTCGGCCATGATGGGGCAGCAAGGTCGCGACGCTGCTCGTATAGACGATCCGCTCGACGCCGGCGGCAAGCGCCGCCTCCATCACCGCCGCGGTGCTTGCACGGTTGTTGCGGACGATCTCCTCGGGGTCGCGCGCCCAGATGCGATAGTCGGCGGCGACGTGATACAGATGCCGCACGCCGGCCATCGCCTGCGCCATCGCGACGGGATCGCGCGCATCGCCCTCGACGAGCTCGCCCGGAAAGTCGGCAAGGTTGGTCCGCGCGCTGCTCGCCCGCACCAGCCCGCGCACGAGCGCGCCCGATGCCGCCAGCTTTAGCGCGACCGCCGAACCGACGAAGCCCGAAACCCCGGTTACGAGTATGATGTCTGCGTCCGCCACCGTATCTCCTTGCCGCCGCGCTGTAGAACGCCGCGGCGTCCAGTCAAACCTCCGCGATGCGTCCACCGGCAATCCTCCCCCATCAGGGGGAGGAAGAAGTGCCCCCCGCCGTCACCCCGGCCGGGTGCCGGGGTCCACCGCGCCGCGCGCGCATCGCAGGCCTTCAGGGCGCAGCGGCGTTGCCCGGTGGGCACCGGCACAAGGCCGGGGTGACGACAGGAAGCGCAAAGACATGACGCGCTTTTCACATTTCCGCTGCCTAGCCCACCCCGCTCCGGCAGCGTAAGGGCCAACATCGTGCAGCATCTCCCAATCCTTATCGGCGCAGCGCTCGGCTGGCTGGCGATTGCGATCGCCGCGTGCGGGGTCGGCTTCCTGCTTGTCTCCGCGCACACGTTCCGCCGCTTCTTCGCCGCAGCCGTCCCCGCGCCGGCACGCAACGAAGCCGTCACCTTGCTCAAGCCACTCTACGGCGCCGAGCCGCGGCTGTTCGACAACCTCGCGACCTTCCTCGCGCAGACGCACGGCGGGCCATTGCAAATCGTCCTCGGGGTGCAGCGTGCGGACGATGCCGCGATCGGCGTGGTCGCCGCGCTCAAGGCAGCACACCCGCAAACAGATATCGAGCTCGTCATCGACGCCACCGTCCACGGCGCGAGCGGCAAGCTGTCGAACCTCATCAACATGGACCGCGTCGCACGCCACCCGATCCTGATCCTCAGCGACAGCGACATCGCGGTCGCACCGGACTATGTCGCGCAGTTGCTCGCCGCGCTCGATGCCCCAGGCGTCGGAGCCGTCACCTGCCTCTATCGCGGGCGCGGCGATGCCGAATTCTGGTCGCTGATGGCCGCCGCCGGCGTCAGTTATCAGTTCCTGCTCGGCGCGACCTTCGGCGTCGCCAAGCGGCTCGCCACGCCGTGCATGGGATCGACGATCGCGCTGCGGCGCGAGACGCTCGACGCGATCGGCGGTTTCGCCCGCTTCGCCGACGTGCTCGCCGACGATTACGCGATCGGCGCGAGCGTTCGCGCGCTCGGGCTGGAGGTCGCGGTGCCGCCGATGCTCGTCACCCATGCCTGCGACGAGAGCAGCGCCGACGCCCTATGGCGCCACGAGCTGCGCTGGGCGGCCACGGTGCGCGATCTGACCTTCTGGCCCTATGTCGGCAGCATCGTCGGCCTGCCGCTCCCCGTCGCGGTGCTGGCCGCGCTGTATTGGCCCGCCGCCGGCGTCATCCTCGCACTTGCAGCAATTTTCGCGCGCTGGGTGGTTGTGCGAAGCGTCGATGCGGCGGTAGGGAGACCGGTCGCGTCGTTCGGAATCGCGTTGCTGCATGATTTCGCCGCTTTTGCGGTCTATATCGCCAGCTTCTTCGTCCGGTCGGTTGATTGGCGCGGGGCGACCCTTACAATGAAGCAGGACGGCCGCATCGCAGCGGCCACGGAGCACTAAGACATGTTGCGGACCCTTTTTCTCCAGGCTCCCTCGTTCGACGGTTACGACGGCGGCGCCGGTGCGCGCTACCAGATGAAGCGCGAAGTGAAGTCGTTCTGGTACCCGACCTGGCTCGCCCAGCCCGCCGCGATGGTCGAGGGATCGAAGCTGATCGACGCCCCCGCGCACGACCAGTCATGGGACGACATCAAGCATGAGATGGACGAGCGCGACCTCGTCATCCTCCACACTTCGACGCCGTCGTTCCGCCAGGACGTCCACACCGCCGAGCTGATCAAAGAGCGCAACCCGCGGATCAAGATCGGCTTCATCGGCGCCAAGGCCGCGGTCGAATCGACCAAGGTGCTCGAGACCTCGACCGCGATCGACTTCGTCGCGCGCAACGAGTTCGATTTCACGATCGTCGATGTCGCCAACGGCATGCCGCTGCGCGAAGTCGAAGGGATTAGCTGGCGCGACGACGACGGCGCGATCATCCACAACAAGGACCGCAAGGTCATCGAGGACATGGACAGCCTCCCCTTCGTCTCGCCGATCTACAAGCGCGATCTGCAGATGGAGAAGTATTTCGGCGGCTATCTGCTCCACCCCTATGTCTCGTTCTACACCGGCCGTGGCTGCAAGAGCCGCTGCACCTTCTGCCTGTGGCCGCAGACCGTCGGCGGGCACAACTACCGCACGCGCTCGATCGGCCATGTGATCGAGGAAGTGAAATACGTGATGGAGGCTTTCCCGCAGAACAAGGAAATCTTCTTCGACGACGACACGCTGACCGACAACCTTCCGCGCGTCGAGGAGCTCGCGATCGAGCTCGGCAAGCTGGGCGTGACCTGGTCGTGCAACGCCAAGGCCAATGTGCCGTACAAGACGCTCAAGATCCTCAAGGAAAACGGCCTGCGGCTGCTGCTCGTCGGCTATGAGAGCGGCAACCAGCAGATCCTGCACAACATCAAGAAGGGCCTGCGCGTCGACGTCGCGCGGCAGTTCACCAAGGATTGCCACGCACTCGGCATCGTCATCCACGGCACCTTCATCCTGGGGCTCCCGGGCGAGACCGAAGAGACGATCGAGGAGACGATCAACTACGCCAAGGAGATCGATCCGCACACGATCCAGGTGTCGCTGGCGGCGCCCTATCCGGGGACGTTCCTGTACAAGCAGGCGGTCGAGAACAATTGGTTCGACGGTGGCGATCACCTGCTGACCGACGGCGGTACGCAGATCGCACAGCTGTCCTACCCGCATCTCCCCTCGGCGCTGATCTTCGACAAGGTCGAGGAGTTCTACAAGCGCTTCTACTTCCGCCCGTCGAAGATCTGGGACATCGTCCGCGAGATGCTGACCGACTGGCAGATGATGAAGCGCCGCCTGCGCGAGGGCGTCGAATTCTTCGACTTCCTGCGTCGCCGCAAAGAGCCTGCCTGAGCCGAACTGATGACGACGACGCTTGCCGGAATGACGGTCAATGAGCGGCTCGCCGCGACGGGCCGGGTCGAGCTGTGGGAAGACGCGGTGCGCGCGCGCGATCGTACCGCGATGATCGCGCTGCTGCGCCGGATCGCGGTGCCCAACCCGCAGAAGGTCGCCGACGCCGTGCTCGCCGATCCGGTGTTCTACGGTTTCGCGCCGGCGTGAAGACCGCCATCATCACCGCCGACGATTTCGGCGTGTCGATCGAGGTCAACGCCGCCGTCGAGCAGGCGCATCGCGAGGGCGTGCTGACCGTCACCAGCCTGATGGTGACGGGCGTAGGCGCGGCGGATGCCGTCGAGCGCGCGCGGCGGACACCGACGCTCGGGGTCGGGCTGCACGTCGCGCTTGCCGAGACGCCGCCCGCGCTGCCGCCGGCGCAGATCCCCGATCTGGTCGATGCGCACGGCAAGTTCCGCATCGAGTCGCTCCCCGTCGCGTTGAAACTGGTCGGCTTGAAATCGGTCCGCCGCCAGCTCGAGGCCGAGATCGAAGCGCAATTCGCTTTGTTCGAAGCGACCGGCCTCCCGCTCGATCACGTCAACACGCACAAGCACATGCACATGCACCCGGTGATCGCCGGCGTGCTGCTCGACGTCGGCTTGCGCCACGGCATGACGGCGATGCGCGCGCCGATCGAGGATCGCACGACACTGGCCAAGTTCGAGCCCGTCAGCGGCATCGACATCGCCCGGCCCTTCGCCAAGCTCGTCCAGGTCGCGGCGCGCAAGCGTGGGGTCAAGGTGCCCGACCGCGTCTTCGGCCTCGCCTGGTCGGGCGCGATGCATGCCGAGCGGCTGCGCGGCGTGCTCGCGCATCTGCCCGAGGGCGTCAGCGAGATCTATCTGCACCCCGCCACCGGCCCCTATCCGCTTTCGGCGCCGGGCTATCAGTACGAAGCCGAATTCGCCGCCTTGCTCGATTCCAGCGCGCGCGCGATCGTCGCCGAGCGTGGTATAACCCTGGCGCGTTTCGCCGATCTGTAACCGGGAGAGACCCGATGAACTTCATCCCCAAATCCATGGCCCCCGCCGGCCCCGCCCCCGGCACGCGCGTTCCGCTCGGCAGCGATGCGCACAAGACCTTGTTCTGCCGCACGATGCTCGACACGCACGATCCGTATCGCCCCGCGCTGATCGATTGGCCGGTGATCGACGAGGAAACGCGCCAGCGCATCGTGTCGCTGCCGATCTGGGACATCGCGGTGGCGACCGAGGGTCGCGCGGGCATGAACGTCAAGACGTATGGCGAGCAGATCGCCGATCCGCTGCTCCGCGATGCGATCGACATGAATGCGTATGAGGAGAGCCGCCACAAGATCGTGCTCGCCGACATGGTCACCTTCTACGGCATCGAGCTCCAGCCCGAGGAAGAGTATAAGCGCCCGCGCGACCCCGAATTCGCCTTCATGCGGACGGGCTTTTCCGAATGCATCGACAGCTTTTTCGGCTTCGGGCTGTTCAAGATCGCCAAGGATACCGGCTTCTTCCCCGAGGAGCTGGTCGAGACGTTCGAGCCGGTGATGCGCGAGGAAGGACGGCATATCCTGTTCTTCGTCAACTGGGTCGCGTGGCACCGCCGCACCATGCCGCTGTGGCGCCGCCCGTGGTTCGAGCTCAAGGTGTGGGCGGTGTGGATCGCGCTCATCTGGGAACGGATCGACATGGCCAAGGGCATGGGCGAGGACAATACCAAGGCGCAGGAGAACAATTTCACGCTCAACGGTTCGAAGGAGCTTGGCGTCGAGATCGAATTCCCCGAGCTCGCAGCGATCTGTCTCGCCGAGAACGACCGGCGGCTGTCGGTCTATGACGAGCGGCTGATCCGGCCGAAGTTTGTCCCTGGCGCGATCCGGCTGGTGTTGCGCTTTATGGGAAAGAAGAAAGCTGCCACAGCGGCTTAACTCTTTCGGAGATGGCGATACGTGGCTGGGGGTGAAGGGTTCGCGCAGCGGCGCAGAGGCGCAGAGATAGTGCGGAAGCCGCGCGCGAAGCGTTTCCATTCCGCTCGGAAGAAGCAAGCGCGCTGCGCCACGAGCGCACCCCCTCCGCGTCTCCGCGTCTCCGCGCGAATCCTTCCCCGGCCAGACTATGCGGGCCCCATAGGGGCCCGCGATCCCGCCGCCCCAAACCCGTCACCCCGGCCCCGTGCCGGGGTCCACCGTGCCGCGCTCGCTCGGCCCGCAGGCCGCGCATCCCGGTGGACCCCGGGACAAGCCCGGGGTGACGAAGGTAGCCCAGCTCAAGTATCGGGCACACGATGAGCCGCTCCGCCCGTATCGGGCTCCTCCTCGCAACGATCGTCGGCCTCGCCGTTGCCGCCGGGACCGTCGGCACCGTCGGGATCGGGCAAGTGCTCGCCGCGATGGCGTCGATCGGCTGGATCGGCATGGCGACGTTCGTGCTCTGGTCGGCGGGCGTGCTCGGCCTGCTCGGCATGGCGTGGCTCGCGGTCGCGACCGACCAGCCGAGCGAGCGGCTGTGGCTGTTCGTCTGGGCGCGCACCACGCGCGAGGCGGCGACCGACATCCTCCCCTTCTCGCAGCTCGGCGGCCTCGTCGTTGGCGCGCGGACGCTGGCTGCGTTCGGAGTGCCGCAGCCGGTCATCTACGCCTCGATGATCGCCGACATGACGACCGAGATGGCGGCACAACTGATCTTTACCCTGGGCGGCGTCGCCGTATTGCTGATGGTGCTGTCGCATGCGCCGGTGCAGCAGGGTCTTGTCCCGCTCGCGCTCGGCGGGGTGGCGGCGATGATCGCGCTGATGCTGCTGTTCGTGTTCGCGCAGAAACCGGTGCTGAAACTCGCCGGCTCGCTCGGTGCACGGATGCTGCCCGGATCGGTCGCGGCGATGGCGGCGGTGCGCGACCAGCTCGACGCGATCTATCGCGAGCCCAAGCGCGTCCTTCTCGCCTTCGCCTTCAACCTCGCGGCGTGGCTGGCGAGCGCCACCGGGGCGTGGATCGCGCTGCAGTTCATGGGCTCGCACGTCCCGCTCTGGGCGGTGCTGATGATCGAAGCGCTGATCTTCACGCTGCGCAGCGTCGCCTTTGCGATCCCCGGCGCGATCGGCGTGCAGGAGGCGGCCTATGTGCTGATCGGCCCGCTTGTCGGCCTGCCGCCCGCGACCGCGCTCGCGCTGTCGCTGCTCAAGCGCGCGCGCGACGTGATCATCGCGGTGCCGGCGCTGCTCGCCTGGCAGGTCGGCGAGGCGCGGCGCGTCGTCTCGTGAATTGCCCGCCTTGGCGCGCCGCCGTATAGCCAGGGCGATCCTCCGGCCAAGGCGACCCTCGATGCGTTCCCTGTTCCTGCTGCTCGCCCCCATCCTCGCCCCGGTCCTCGTCGCCGCGCAGGCGGCGCCGATGGAGCACGCGCCCGAGACCTGCCCGACCCCCGCCGCGCCGCTCCCCGCCGATCTCGCGGCTTGGAAGACCGGCCCGAGCCTCGCCGCCGCGACCGACCGCAATACGCTCGCCCGCACGCGGCTGACGGTCGGCCGTCGCACCGAGTTGATGCTCGCGCCGAAGGATTCGGTCCGCTACCCGTTCACGCCGTCCAAGCCCGGCGAGCCGGCCAGCCTCGGCGGCATGGCGAGTTTTTCGATCGCGCGGACCGGCACCTACCGCGTGATCCTCGGCACTCCGGCATGGATCGACGTGGTCAAGGGCCGCAAGGCGCAGACCTCGACCGCCCACGCACACGGCGTGGCGTGCAGCGGCATCGCCAAGATGGTCGACTTCAAACTCGCGCCCGGTCGCTACGTGCTCCAGATCGCCGGCAGCAAGGCCGCCGCCGCGCCAGTGCTGATCATCCGTCGTCCCTGACCGGCGGTAGCGGCGCCGCGCGCAGCAAAGCGTCGAGCTCGGCCATAGCGCCGCTCCCCGCCGATTCGGCCAGCGCCGCCTCCAACGTGCGGTAAGCGGCGAGCACCGCTACGCCCGTCGGCGTGAGCGAAGCGCCCCGCCCCGCCCCGCCGCCGGCGACGGTCTCGACCAGCCGCTCGACGAAACACCGGTTCATGCTGTCGACGAGCAGCCAACTGCGCCGATAGCTCATCCCCATCGCGCGCCCCGCGCCCGAGATCGACCCCTCGCGCGCGATCGCGTCGAGCAGATCGGCCTTGCCCGGCCCCATCGCGAGCTCGTCGCCGCAATAGAGCTGCGCCTTGATCTTGAGGCGGCCGATCCGGCTCATCGCGCCAGTCCGACGCGCGCGCGTACGCGGATCTGCATTGTCGAACCTCCTGGTGATGGCCAACCGACCGTGCAGGGTGTCGCTTTCAAAAGCAAAGCCCGTTAAGCGCTTGTGGATGGCGAAGGCGCACCCGTTCCATTCGATCCACAGCCACGGGCTGATCCGCGTCGGCGCGGCGACCCCGCGCGCGACCGTCGGCGATTGCGCCGCCAATGCGGCGGCGACGATCGCGCTCGCCGAGCAGGGCCATGCGCAAAGCGCCGACCTGCTCGTCTTCCCCGAGCTCAACCTCACCTCCTACGCGATCGACGATCTGCATTTGCAGACCGCGCAGCAGCGCGCGACCGAGGCGGCCATCGCCGCGGTGGCGGAGGCGACCACCAAGCTGCGCCCGGTTCTCGTGCTCGGCGCGGCGCTGGTGCGCAACGGCCGGCTCTACAATTGCGCAGTGGTGATGGCGCGCGGGCGGATCCTCGGCGTGGTGCCCAAGACCTTCCTGCCCAATTACCGCGAATATTATGAGAAGCGCTGGTTCGCGAGCGGCTCCGGCCTGCCGGTCAGCGACATCACGCTCGCCGGGCAGACCGTCCCATTCGGCACCGACCTGCTCTTCGCCGCCGACGATCTCGCCGACTTCGTGCTCCATGCCGAAATCTGCGAGGATTATTGGGCGCCGACCCCACCCTCGACGATGGGGGCGCTCGCCGGCGCGCTGATCTGCTGCAACCTGTCCGCATCGAACATCGTCGTCGGCAAGGCGCGCGAACGCGCGATGCTGTGCGCCTCGCAATCCGCGCGCGCGGTATGTGCTTATGTCTTTTCCGCCGCCGGATCGGGCGAGAGCACGACCGACCTCGCCTGGGACGGCCAGGGCATGGTCCACGAACTCGGCGAGCTGCTCGCCGAATCGACCCGCTTCGGGCGCGAATCGGAGCTGGTGCTCGCCGATGTCGATGTCGGGCGAATCGCGCAGGAGCGGATGCGCGTCGGTACCTTCAACGATTCGGCGCGGCTCGCGGGCGACCCCGAGACGCGCTTCCGCCGCATCGGCTTCACGCACCAGCCCGATTTCGGCGACATCGGCCTGCTCCGCGACCAGCGCCGCTTCCCGTTCGTGCCCAACACGCCCGAGAAGCTCGACGAGGATTGCTACGAGGCGTTCAACATCCAGGTCGAGGGCATTCTCAAGCGTTTCGAGGCGGCGAGGGCCGAACGCCTCGTCATCGGCGTGTCGGGCGGGCTCGATTCGACGCATGCGCTGATCGTCGCGGCGAAGGCGATGGACCGGCTCGGCCGCCCGCGCGACCATATCCTCGGTTTCACCATGCCCGGCTTCGCCACCAGCGACGGCACCAAGGAAAACGCCTGGGCGCTGATGCGCGCACTCGGCGTGAGCGGCGCCGAAATCGACATCCGCCCCGCCGCACGCCAGATGCTCGGCGATATGGGCCACCCGTTCGCGGATGGCGAACCGACCTATGACGTGACCTTCGAGAACGTCCAGGCTGGCCTGCGCACCGACTACCTCTTCCGCCTCGCCAACCAGCGCGGCGGGCTCGTAGTCGGCACCGGCGACCTGTCAGAGTTGGCGCTCGGCTGGTGCACCTACGGCGTCGGCGACCAGATGAGCCACTACGCGGTCAATGCCGGCGTGCCCAAGACGCTGATCCAGTTCCTGATCCGCTGGTGCATCCGCACGAATCAGTATGACGGCGCGACCGACGCGATCCTCGAGGCGATCCTCGCCACCGAAATTTCGCCCGAACTGGTCCCCGCCGGCGCCGATGGCGCGATCCAGAGCACCGAGGCGCGAATCGGGCCCTATGCGCTCAACGATTTCTTTCTGCACCACGTCGTGCGCCACGGCATGGCGCCGTCGAAGATCGCATTCCTCGCGCTCCACGCCTGGCGCGATGCGAACGCGGGCCGCTGGCCGCGCGATTTCCCGGCGGCGGGGCGAGTCGCCTACGACCTCCCGACGATCGCCGGCTGGCTCGAGAAATTCCTCCACCGCTTCTTCGCGACGAGCCAGTTCAAGCGCTCGGCGATTCCAAACGGCCCCAAGGTCTCGTCGGGCGGCGCGCTCAGTCCGCGTGGCGACTGGCGCGCGCCGTCGGACGGTACCGCGCGGGTGTGGCTCGAGGAACTGGCGCGCGGGCTGCCGTAACGGCGTCGGCGCTCAGCCCCAGCGTGTCTTGAGATGCGGCGAGGCGACGAGGCTCGCCGGACGCGGGATCGACGGTGGTGGATCAAACGCCCCGTCCGCCAGATACTTGATCGCGTTGACGACACCGGCATGCGAAAACGGCTTGGCGATCACACCGTGCGCGCCCGAGAAATCCGCCGGGATCTTCGAAACGTTCGCGGTCACGAAGATGATCAGCGTATCCGGCCAATGCTGGCGGATATAGCTGCACACCTCGAAGCCGGTCGAATTGTGCGCCAGATGGAGATCGACGAATGCGAGCTGCGGATTGAGATCGTCGGGCAGCGCCTGAACGTCCTGCAGGCTGGCGGCCTCGGCGAGGACGCGATGCCCGCTATCCTCGATCATCGCCTCGATATCCATCGCCAGGAGCATCTCGTCCTCGACGACCAGCACGTCCATGGTCCGCGTCATGATCGCATCTCGGTCTTGGGGAAGGTGATCGTCACGCACGTGCCGGGCTTGGCGTCGCGCCACGTCGCCTCGGCATTTGCCTGCCGCGCGAGACGCGTGATCAGCGACGTGCCGATGCTCCGGCTCCGCTGGCTCGAGGGCATGCCAGGACCGTCGTCACAGATCTTGATGATCCCGTGATCCTCCTCGCCCTCGACCAGCAGGCTCAAACTCCCCGACCGGCCATCGGCGAACGCATGCTTGACGGCGTTGGTGAGGATCTCGTTGAGGATCAGGCCGAGCGCCGAGGCGTTCGCCGCATCGACGAACAGCGGTTGCGCCTTGATATCCAGATCGATGTCGCCCCGGCCGCTCGACCCGACCACGTCGGAAATCAGATTTTCCGCAAAGCTGCCGATATCGAACCGCGCGATATCCGACGATTGATAGAGCTGGCGATGCACCACCGCCAACGCATCGACGCGCTCGAGCATCGAATCGAGCTTGGCTGCGATCGACGGATCGTCGATCGTGCGGACTTGCAGGCGCAGCAGCGAGCCGATCATCGTCAGATTGTTTTTGACGCGATGATCGACCTCGTGGAGCAACAACGTCTTTGCCTCGAGCGCGGCGCGCAGATCGGCGGTGCGGCGCTCGACTTCGCGCTCGACCAGCAGTTTCTGGTCGTTGATGATATTCTGCGCCTCGACGCGCTCGGTCACGTCGAACTGCGAGGCGAAGAAGAAGCGCACGACGCCATCGGCATCGCGGACGGGCGACAGATACAGCGCGTTCCAGAAGGTCGTGCCGTCCTTGCGATAGTTCAGCAAGTCGACGTCGACGGCGTGCCCGTCGCGGACCGCCTCGCGGATTTCCGCGATCTTGGCAGGATCGGTGTCGGGCCCCTGGAGGAATCGGCAATTGCGACCGATGATTTCTTCGCGATCATAGCCCGTCAGGCGCTGAAACGCGACGTTGCAGAAAACGATCGGATTGTCGGGCTGTGCGGGGTCGGTGATGACCATCGGCATGCGCGTCGCGCGAACCGCAGCGGCGAACGGATCGCCGCGGCCGTGTTCATACTCGAGCACGTCGGTAAGATGCCAGTCGTCGCGTTGTCTCAAGATCACCTCCGGCGTCTAGCCGGCTGGCTGCGCGCGGAATGTAACGTCAGTTAATAAAAAGCGTTCCTCACCAGCGCACTGGCGCACACGCTATCGCGACATGCGGATCACGTCGAACGGGGAGACGCCCCCCCGTTCGCGCCGGACGCTTACTTGCGGCTTTTCCGCGCGGCGTAACGCGCGTCGCGTGCCGCCTTCTTGTCGATCTCGGCCTGGATCGCGGCCTGTTCGGCATCCTTGATCGCCTGCTCGGCGGCGGCGGCTTTGGCGAGCTTGTCGAGCCGGGCCTGTTCGAGCGCGGCCTTTTTCTCTTCGCGCTTCTTGGCTTCGGCCTCTTCCTTCGCTTCACGCGCGGCGGCGCGGGCAGCGACGACGGCGGGATCGACCGGCGGCTTGGCCTTCAACTTCTCGAGGGCGCGCTGCTTGGCGTCGGCCGAGAGGGCGGCGCGGTCTTTGAAGGAAGGTTCTTTGTAGGATGCCATGTGGCGGGCTTTAGCCTTGTCTTGCAGATAAGGAAATGGCGGAGAGGGTGGGATTCGAACCCACGGTACCCGTGAGGGCACGCCGCATTTCGAGTGCGGTACATTCGACCACTCTGCCACCTCTCCGCGAGGTCATATGATGCCGTCTGTGGGGGAGACCCACGAAGCGGCACCGGTCGGTGAGCGGGGGCCACTAACGCAGTCGATCGGGGAGCGCAAGGCTTTGCCGCAGCATTCTCTTGTGCAGCGCGGAACAGGGCCTAAGTTAGACCCATGCACCGCACCCCGATTACCTCCCCGCCCTTCTCCGCCGAAATTCCGCTGGCGCCGATCAGCCACGCACGCTTCGCGATCGGCGACGTCGTGCGCCACCGCATGTTCGATTTCCGCGGCGTGGTGTTCGACGTCGACCCGGTCTTCGCCAACAGCGACGAATGGTACGACGCGATCCCGGAGAACATCCGCCCGCGCAAGGACCAGCCCTTCTACCATTTGCTCGCCGAGAACATGGAGTCGAGTTACGTAGCCTATGTCAGCCAGCAGAATCTGGTGCCCGACGATCTCGACGAGCCGGTCGATCATCCGGCGATCTCGGGGCTGTTCGGCGAGTATGAGGACGGCAAATATCCGCTGCGGCGCGAACACCGCCACTGATTCGCGCCTGCGCGTGGCGAGGAGAAAGGGGCGGTGGATCGTGCGATCCGCCGCCCCTTTTCGTTGGTCGTGTCCCAACCCAGGCCCGGGAGCATCGCTGCCCCCGGATCATGCTATCCTCAATATTTGACGCGCAGGCGGGCGTAGTAGAACCCGCCGTTCATGCCGAACGGTCCGCCCGAGCGTGGATAGACCTGGCCGTCGTTCAGCCCGCCCGAAAGCGCATAGATCGGGTTGACCGGCGATGCCTTGATCTTGTCGGGGAAGGTGTTGAACACATTGTTCGCGCCCAACGTCAACGTGAAGTGCTCGGCAAAGGTGTAGCTGACGTCGAGGTCGAACAACGCCTTCCCCCCGAAGATCTGCGACGCCGGTGCCGTCGTTGCGCCGGCGGCCGGTGCGACGAGGTTGTACTCGAGCGCGTTCGACCATTCGCCGAAATAATTGGCGCGCGCGTTGATCGAGAAGTCGTCGACCTGCCACCCGGCCGAGGCGGTAATGCGGTGGCGCGGCGCGAGGTTGGCGATGTTATATTGCTGCTGCAAGCTGACCAGCGGCTGTCCGGTGGTCGTCAGCTTGATGTTCTTCGCCTTCAAATTGTTGTAGCTATAGGCCAGCGTGAAGTTGATCGGCCCGCCCAGTAGCTTGGTGCGATAGTTCGCCACCGCCTCGATCCCCTTTGACGAGACGTCGAAGCCGTTGGTGAAATAGTTCACCACACCGCCGAGACCGACCGACGCGAGCGCCGGCAGCGCCGTGATGTTCGCCGGGGTCACCGTGAAGTTCTGCGAGATGCCGATGCGGTTTTTGATCTGGATGATGTAGCCGTCGACCGTCAGCGAGAGCGCGCTGGTCGGCTTCAGTACGATACCCGCCCCATAATTGGTCGACCGCTCTGGTTTGAGCAGCCCCGCGCCGTAGAATTGCGCGATCGCGCTCGACGTTGGATAGGTCCCGGTCTGCACCTGATTGCCGCCGAGGAAGTTCGTCGTCACGACCTGCGTGTTGTTCTGGCCCGGCGAAGGCGCGTGGAAGCCGTTGCCGACCGTTGCGCGCAGCGACACCGCGTCGGTTACGCGGAATAGCGCATTCGCCTTGCCCACCAAGACGCCGCCGAAGGTGTTGTAGTTTTCGTACCGGCCCGCAAAGCCGACCGTCAGCGCCTTGGTGATGTCGGTTTCGGCACCGACGTAGAACGCATAGCTTTTCTGGGTCGACACGCCCGCAAAGTTCGGGCTGGTGCCGCCATAGCCGCTGGCGGCCGGCGACTGGGTCGCGGTGACAGGCTGGACGGCGCCGTTGAGCAGGACCGGCACGCCGGCTGCATCGCGCACGATGGTGCGCTGGTACACGCCCGGCGCGACCAGGTCATAGAGTGGCTGCGACGCAAAGGGCCCTGCACCATAGGATTGCAGGTCACCGGTCGTCTTTTCATACCGCTCGCGGCGATACTCCGAACCGGCCGAAAGCACGATCGGGCTGTCGAAGCCGACTTCGAGCGGATAGGTGAAATCGGCGTTCAGCGTGATTTCGCTTTGGATCAGCTTGCCGAACTGAAAGCTCGTCTGGCTCTGCGGGCCGTAGGATGCCGACAGCGAGTTGTTCATCGACAGGTCGAGCGAGTTGCGGCTCAACGTCCCCGACAGGTCGTAGGTGAAGCCGCTGCCGGTCTTGCCCTTGAAGCCCAGCGTCCCATAGATTTGATCGACCTTACCGATGAAGCGCGGCGTAAAGCCACCCGGATAGAGGCTCGCGAAACTGTAGGTCGCGCCGTTGTTCAGCGGGAATTGCGTCGACGCCGAATTGACAAAGCCACCCGTCGGGCAGGTCGCATTGCCTGCAGGGCAGGCCGTCGTGAAGATCGGGTTGAACGATCCGTTGCGGCTCAATGTCACCGTTGAGTTGGCCGTGCCATCGTTGCGAACGAACCCGCCGTTCGTCTGCGACGGGCGATAGTTGAAGCTCTGGTTGGTCTCGCTATGCGCCAGGTTTCCGGTGAAATAGATTTGGCTCTGCGCGCCCACGTCGAGCGCCGCATTGGCGAACAGCTTGTAGCCATGGCCCGGCGAGGTTCCCCAGATCTGCGCCGGGTTCGGCACGGTGAGCGCGGGGTTGTTCGCCTGGATGGTGATCGCGCTGGCGCGCGTAACGCCGCGGCTGGTCTGGCCCTGGTCGTAATATTCGCCCGCAAGGCTGACGAAGCCACGTTCGCCGAGCTTCAGCCCACCATATCCCGAAAAGATCTTGCTTTCGCCGTCGCCGCGATAGGTCTGTCCGTAAAGCGCCTGCGCCTCGAGGCCGACGTCCTTGCGTATCGAATAGTTGAGCACCCCCGCCAACGCGTCGGCGCCGTATTGCGCGGTCGCGCCGTCGCGCAGCACTTGCAAATTGCCGATCGCGATCGCGGGAATGTTGCCGATGTCGGAGCCTTGCGACCCGAACGACAGCGCCGTGTCGGCACCGGTATAGACGTTGACGAGCGCCGAGCGATTGTACCGCTTGCCGTTGATCATGACCAGGATCTGGTCCGCCCCCAGGCCGCGCAGCGACGGCGCACGCACGAAGGTCGATGCGTCAGAGATGGTGTTCTGCGGGACGAAGAAGGACGGAACGAGGTTCCGGACGGCGTCGAGCATGTTCACTGCCGGCTGCTGAGCCAGCTCGGCTGAGCTGATCACATCGATCGGCGATGCCGAATCGGTGACCGATCGATCGGTCCGGCGCGTGCCGATGACGACGATGTCGCTCGGCGCTTCCTGCGCAACGGCGGCTCCCGCTGCGGTGGTCAGCGCCTGTGCCGGCGCCTCGGGCGCCGTGGCGGGTGCCGCGAACGCAGGTGATGCGCTCAGACCGGCAGCAAGTGCCAGCAACGAAATGGACTGTCTGAACATCACGGCTATTCCCCCTGTTTTGATAGATTTCACCTGAACCTACACCGTATCGTGCGCCGCCCGGATCGGACGCGCGCAGTCCCCCCTGCCGTTCAACCCGGCATTTACAGAAATGCTATTCGACTTCAGACATGCGCTTCTTCAGCGAACACAGAGACTTCTGCGCCGCAGCCTGCACTTTGGAAACCATGCGCTGCTGGAGACTCTCCGGCACTCGTGCTGCGCCGGATTCGTCTTCGCCTCGTCTGTTCCGAATCGGATTGCGCCACAGGTCGTTTAGCGATGCAACATAAACTTCACGATCGGGCATCCACTCATCCAAAATAGGGCGATTTCGGCCCTACTATTGCGTTTGAGCAACGCTTTTGCAGCGCATCGCCCGCACCTCGGCGGTTGACAGCGAGCTCGCTCTCGCATAGCTGGCGCTTCTTTCCCGCGCTCGGCTTGCCGTTGCGTGGAGCACAGGTATTTTTGAAGGTGATGAGGGCCATGTTCGCAATCGTGCGCACAGGCGGCAAGCAGTATCGCGTTGCCGCCGGAGACAAGATCGTCGTCGAGAAGCTCGACGGCGAAGCTGGGGCGTCGATTACGCTCGGTGACATTCTGCTCGCGGGCGAAGGCTCGGAGATGGCATCGCTCGAGGGCCTGACGGTCACCGCAGAGATCATCGCGCAGGCGAAGGCCGACAAGGTCATCGTTTTCAAGAAGCGTCGTCGCCACAACTATCGTCGCAAGAACGGCCATCGTCAGCGTCACACGATCCTGCGCATCACCGCGATCGGCGACCATAAGGCAGCCGACAAGAAGTCCACCGAAGCAGCGGCGCCCGAAGCGTCGGCCGCTCAGGCGTAAGGAGTAATTCCAGATGGCACATAAGAAAGCAGGCGGCTCTTCGCGCAACGGTCGCGATTCGGCAGGCCGTCGCCTTGGCGTCAAGAAGTTCGGTGGCGAAGCCGTCATTCCGGGCAACATTCTCGTGCGTCAGCGCGGCACCAAATTCTACCCGGGCGTCAATGTCGGCATCGGCAAGGATCACACCCTGTTCGCGCTGACCGAAGGTCGCGTGACCTTCCACCAGGGCAAGCTCGGTCGCAAATTCTGCTCGGTAGAGATGCCGGCAGCGATTGCCGCTGAATAACATCGGGTAACCGGACGGGTTGCCCACCAGGGCGACCCGGGACCGCGCAAGCGGACCGAACAAGGGAGACGGGTCGCCCCGGCTCCCTTTTTTCATGCTCCCTCCCCACCCATTGTCCTTCGTTCGTCATGCAAGACGGGCAAAGGGCGGCGACGAGGAGAGTATCGATGTTTGCTCGGACCCCGAGACTGACGCTGCGGCCCGGCTGGCCGGAGGACGCGGCTGCGCTGACGCAGGCGATCGCGCATTACGACGTGGCCTGCATGCTGTCGCGACTGCCCTGGCCCTACACCAAGGCCGATGCCGAGGCGTGGCTCACGCGCGCGCCGGGTGCGGATGAGGTCAATTGCCTGATCTTCAGCCACGAGCACGCCTATCCCGAACTGGTCGGTGCGATATCGATCCTCCAGCGCGACCCCGGCGGCGCACACGAGCTCGGCTATTGGCTGACGCCGAGCGCGCGCGGGCGTGGCTATGCGACCGAGGCGGGCAAGGCGATGCTCGGAATCGCCCGGTATGCGATGGGTCTCGACCGGCTGCGCGCCAACCACTTCATCGACAATCCCGCATCGGGGAAAGTTCTAGCCAAGCTCGGCTTCCGGCCGACTGGAGAGGCGATGCTGCACAGCATCGCGCGCGGCGCCGAGGCACCATGCGCGACGCTCGAGCTCGATCTGGCCGAAGAGGCGCACGGCGCAGTCTTCAGCCTGGCGGCCTGAGGCTGCGTCGCCCCGGCCTCGTGCCGGCCGTCATGCGAGGTGCGCGGTGTCAACGGTGAGCGCGACACCGCAGCCTCGCATGACGCCGGATCGATCCCGACACGACGGGGCGAGGGGTCAGGCCGCGACCGCCACGCGCGGCAGAACCGCATCGGCATAATCGCTCTCTGCGAGTGCGATCAGCTTGCGGTCATCGTGGTTCCATGGGTGGAAGCCCGGTAGGAAGAAGGCGACCCACGCGCCGAGGATCTTTCGCGCCATCCCCGGCTTGCCGAGCGCGTACCACACGATCCCGCAATGCGCGCGTACACCCGTGATCCCGTCCTGCCGCAGCAGCTCAAGCATCCCCTTATAGCGTCCAGCGA
Source organism: Sphingomonas glacialis (assembly GCF_014653575.1). Classification (GTDB taxonomy): domain Bacteria; phylum Pseudomonadota; class Alphaproteobacteria; order Sphingomonadales; family Sphingomonadaceae; genus Sphingomonas; species Sphingomonas glacialis. The sequence goes on from NZ_BNAQ01000001.1 coordinate 1,254,658, forward strand.
AGAACTTCTGCGTCGTGCCGATCATCACCAGCGCCTTGATCTTCCAGCGCATCCAGCGACTCCAGTCGCGCGTCGCATGGAGCCAGGTGTCGTAGGCGACACCCTTATGCTCGATCTCCTCGGCGGCGTGCCAGCGCCACAGCGCCGCCGCCTGCTCGTCACCGCCTGCCAGGTGGCGCGGATCGGCGATCAGTTCGTGCGCCAGCATCGCGGTAAAATGTTCGAGCGCCATCGTCGCGGCGAGGCTCGCGATCGGCGGACGCCCCTTGGTCAGCGCGAGCGCCTGGTCGATATGCTGTTCGAGCAGCTTGGTGTCATATCCCTGGTCGGTGACATGGCGATTGAACGCGACATGCTCGCGCGTGTGGATCACTTCCTGCTTGATGAAGGCCTGGATTTCGGCGTGGAGCCGCGGCGGCGTGCCCTCGCGGAAATTGCGGACGCTGTCGACGAAGAACCCCTCGCCCTTCGGAAACGTCACCGACAGCGCATTGTAGAACGCGGTCGCGAACGGATCGTTGTTGAGCCACCAGCGCCGCATCTGGACGCCGCGGCCGAAGCGCAGGTCGCGCGGGGTGATGGTGAGATCGGCGGGACTGGTTGCTTTCGCCACGAAAACCTCCAAACAGCAAGACAACAGGCCTCGAATTAAGCGTTACTTACAACAGTGTCAATAGTCCGCAAACGTCTCAGCCCCGAAGAATCGCGCGAGGCCGCGATCGAGGCCGCCCGCGCCCTGCTCGTCGAACAAGGTCCGCAGGCCGTCACGCTCAAGGCCGTCGCTGCGCGAATCGGGCGGACGCATGCCAATTTGCTCCATCATTTCGGTTCGGCGGCGGATCTGCAGAAGGCGTTGATCACCCATCTCGCCGATACGATCACCGCGCAGATCGGCGCGGCGGCCAAGCGCGCGCGCGCGGGCGAGCAGGATCCGCGCGTCGTCGTCGACATGACCTTCGACGCCTTTGCGCAAGGCGCGGGCGCGATGGCGAGCTGGATGATCCTGACCGGCAACGAGGATGCGCTCGACCCGATCCTCGAGGCGATCCACCGGCTGGTCGACGATCTCGCCGCCGATCCCGACATGGTGGGGGGCAAGCCGATCCATGAGGAAACGCTGCAACTCGTGCTGATGGCGCTGGGTGATTCGCTGCTCGGCGGGCCGATGGCGAAGGCGCTCGGCCTGCCGCTCGGCAAAGCGCGCGAGCTCGCGCTCGAACAGCTGATATCGGCGCGCGTGGCGCTTCCCGCAGCGACTGGCTAAAAATCGTATCTTCGGCTAAGGGCCGCCGATGCATTTTCTAGACCAAGCAAAGATCTTCGTCCGGTCGGGCGCGGGTGGCCAGGGCGCCGTCAGCTTCCGCCGCGAAAAGTTCATGGAATATGGCGGCCCCGACGGCGGCAACGGCGGCAAGGGCGGCGACATCATTTTCGAGGCCGTGCCCGGTCTCAACACGCTGATCGACTTCCGCTACACGCAGCATTTCCGCGCCCCGCGCGGGCATGGCGGCTCGGGCTCGAACCGCACCGGCGCTGGCGGCGATGATCTGCTCATCCGCGTTCCGGTCGGCACCCAAGTGCTGTCCGAGGACAAGGAGGAAGTCCTCGCCGACTTCACCGTGCCGGGCGAGCGCGTCGTCTTCCTGCGCGGCGGTGACGGCGGGCGCGGCAACGCGACCTACAAGACCTCGACCAACCGCGCGCCGCGCCAGCACGGCACCGGCTGGCCATACGAGGAAATGTGGATCTGGCTGCGGCTGAAGCTGCTCGCCGATGCGGGTCTCGTCGGGCTGCCCAATGCCGGCAAATCGACCTTCATCAACGCGGTGACCAATGCGCAGGCCAAGGTCGGCGCCTACCCCTTCACCACCGTGCGCCCGCAGCTGGGCGTGGTGAGCCGCCACAATCGCGAATTCGTGATCGCCGACATTCCCGGCCTGATCGAAGGCGCCGCCGATGGCGCTGGGATCGGCGACCGTTTCCTCGGGCATATCGAGCGCTGCAAGGTGCTGCTCCATCTGGTCGATGCGACCGAGGACGATCCTGTGGGTAACTACCGGATCGTCCGTGGAGAACTCGACGCCTACGGCGCGGGGCTTGTGGATAAGCCGCAAGTCATCGGGCTCAACAAGATCGACGCCTTGGATCCCGCCGAGGTCAAGAAGCTCGTCACCAAGTTGAAGCGCGCGAGCAAGGCCGACGTCCTGCCGATGTCGGGCGCAGGCGGCACGGGGATCGAAGCGGTGGTCGAGCGGCTGATCGAGGAAATCGGTCCGCCCGAGGGCGCACCGGCGCGCGATGATGATTCGCCGGGGGAATGGTCGCCGGTTTGAGACCGGTAGCGGGTATGATATCAGCAGGGCATGGCTACGCGTCCTGTCTATCCGCTGCTGACCGCCGAGCAATTCCTTGAAATCGACTTCGGCGATCTCAAGGCGGAACTCGACAATGGCGTGATTCGGATGTTGGCGGGCGGGACGCAGCGCCACGCCCGCGTGCAGAGCAATCTCATCGTAGCGCTCGCCCCACGTCTTCGCGGGACGGGCTGCGCCGCCTATGGACCCGACATGGCGACCAGAACGCGCGACATGTCGATCCGCTATCCCGATGTCAGTGTGTTTTGCGGGCGCGAAAGCGCTGAGCATGACGCCGACACGTCCGCGCCCGACCCACGAATCCTCTTTGAAATTCTATCTGACGGCACGGCCCGAACGGACCTGGGAATCAAACTCGCCGAATATCGGGCGCTGCCGAGTGTGGATACGATTGTCTTTGTCGACGTCGCGATCGAGCGCTTGCGCGTGATCCAACGTACCGGTCCTAACGGGTGGAACGACACCACGCATAGCCTTCCGCTCGATCTCCCCCTCCCCGCACTTAGTCTCACGATCCCGCACGACGAGATCTTCGCGCGCGACTGAACGCGGTTGGCGCACGCCGCACTGCGCGCTAACGCTCATCGCAATGTCCGTCTTCGCCCCCACCGCTTGCCCGCGCCTGATCGTCAAGGTCGGCTCGTCGCTGCTCGTCGCGCCCGATGGCACGGTGCGGCGCGGCTGGCTGGCGAGCCTCGTCGCCGATATCGCCGCGCGCGCGCGCGCTGGTCAGGAGATCGCAGTGGTCTCCTCGGGCGCGATTGCGCTTGGTGCGCGGCGCCTGCAGCTCCCCAAGGGCGGGCGCGCGAGCCTGGAGGACGCGCAGGCCGCCGCCGCGACCGGGCAGATCGCCCTTTCGCAAGTCTGGGCCGAACTGCTCGGCGCCGAGGGGCTGACCGCGGCGCAGATGCTCGTGACGCTCGACGATCTCGAGGACCGACGGCGCTATCTCAATGCCTCGGCAACGCTTGGACGGCTGATGACGCTCGGAGTCGTGCCGGTGATCAACGAGAATGACAGCGTCGCCACCGCCGAGATTCGCTTCGGCGACAACGACCGTCTCGCCGCACGCGTCGCACAAGCCGCAGGCGCGCACGGCGTGATCCTGCTGTCGGACATCGACGGGCTCTACGATGCCAACCCCAACACCAACCCGCACGCGACGCTGATCCCGCGCGTCGAGCGAATCGACGCGCGAATCGAGGCGATGGCCGATGGCGGATCGGGCTCGGGCATGGGCTCTGGCGGGATGGTCTCGAAGATCGCAGCAGCGCGAATCGCGACCGCAGCGGGCGCGCATCTCGCAATCGTGTCGGGGCATGTCGACCATCCGCTCGCCGCGTACGACACGAGCGGGCGCGGCACGGTGTTCGTCGCCGAGAAAACCGCACCGGCGCGGAAAGCCTGGCTCGCGGGCGGGCTGACCGCCAAGGGCGATATCACGATCGATGCCGGCGCCGCGGCCGCGCTGCTCGGCGGCAAGAGTTTGCTCGCGGCAGGCGCGACATCGGTTTCGGGCGGCTTCGCACGCGGCGATCTGGTCGCGGTGATCGGCCCCGACGGCCGCACGCTCGCCCGCGGGTTGAGCGAGTATGACATGGCCGACGCAATCGCGATCACCGGCAAGCGCAGTAGCGATCATGCCGCGATCCTCGGCTACGCGCCGCGCGCCGCGTTGATCCATCGCAACCACATGGCGGTGCTGTGACGCGCTCCGTCCTGCTGAAGGAATTCAATTCATGAGCGTCCTCGCCCTCACCGGCGGCACCGGCTTCGTCGGATCGCATGCGATCACGCTGGCGCTCGCCGCGGGACACGACGTCCGCGCCCTCACCCGCCGCCCGCAGCCGCCGCGCGCAGGCGTGACCTGGATCGAAGGCGCGCTCGACACGCAGGATGCGCTCGATCGCCTCGTGATGGGCGCGGACGCGGTCGTCCACATCGCGGGCGTGGTCAACGCACCCGACCGCGCCGGCTTTGCCGCGGGCAATATCGCGGGCACGCAAGCGATGATCGACGCCGCGACTCGCGCTGGCGTCCAGCGCTTCGTCCACGTCTCCTCGGTCGCCGGACGCGAGCCGTTGCTGTCGAATTACGGCTGGTCGAAAGCCGAATCCGAACGCGTCCTCGCCGCGTCGGGGCTCGACTGGGTCGTCGTCCGTCCCCCGGCGATCTACGGCCCCGGCGACATGGAGATGCGCGACCTGTTCCGCATGGCATCACGCGGCATCGCCTTGCTGCCACCGGGCGGGCGTGCGTCGATCATCGCCGCCGATGACATCGCCGATCTGCTGATCGTCCTCGCCACGAACGCAACGCCGCGGCTGATCCTCGAACCCGACGACGGCCGCCCCGATGGGTGGAGCCATGCCGAGATGGTCCGGGCGATGGGCGTCGCGGCCGGACAACACCGCGTGCTGCCGATCGCGCTCCCCAAGGCGATCCTGACGCTCGGCGCGAAACTCGATGGCGCGTTTCGCGGCACGGGTGCCAAGCTCACCGCCGACCGCGTCGGCTATCTTTCGCATCCCGACTGGGTCGCCGACCCCGCCAAACGCCCCGACCCCGCCCTATGGCATCCCAAGGTGGCTACGGCTGCGGGGTTTGCCGAGACGGTGGCGTGGTATCGCGCCAACGGCTTGCTATAGGCTTGCTGCAAAACTGCCGCATTTGTGCGGCAACGACGATGAGAGTTATCAAGGACCGACCATGAGCGACCGCCAGGCCATTTACGATACCGTCACCGCACAGATCGAACCCTTCAACAAAAAGGGCGTCACGCTGAACGATGCGACGACTTTTCAGGGCGATCTCGAATGGGACAGCCTGACCGTGATGGATTTCGTCGCCGCGATCGAGGACGAATTCGACATCATCATCACGATGAACATGCAGGCCGAGATCGAGACCGTCGGCCAGCTGGTCGACGCCGTTGCCAAGTTGAAGGGGTGATTCGATGACCGATGCCGGCCTTGTCGCAGAGAAGCTGCCCGTCGATCCCGTCGAGGTCGCGCCGGAACGCGACCTGATGTCGAAATTCGACGCGCTGATCGCCGAACGCCAGGCGCTGATCGACACCGGCGTCACCGATCCGTTCGCGATCGTGATGGAACAGGTCAAGTCGCCGACCGAAGCGGTGATCGCCGGCCGCGACACGATCCTGCTCGGCACCTACAATTATATGGGCATGACCTTCGATGCCGATGTGATCCAGGCGGGCAAGGACGCGCTCGACCAGTACGGATCGGGCACCAACGGCAGCCGGATGCTCAACGGCACCTTCCGCGACCATATCGAAGTCGAGGACGCGCTGCGCGATTTCTACGACGTGTCGGGCGCGATCGTCTTCTCGACGGGCTATATGGCCAATCTCGGGATGATCTCGACGCTCGTCGGCAAGGGCGAATACGTCATCCTCGACGCCGATAGCCACGCCTCGATCTATGACGGCTGCAAGCAGGGCAATGCCGAGATCGTCCGCTTCCGCCACAACGACGTCAACGATCTCGACAAGCGCCTCGGGCGCTTGCCCAAGGACGCCGGCAAGCTCGTCATCCTCGAGGGCGTCTATTCGATGCTCGGCGACATCGCACCGCTCAAGGAAATGGTCGCCGTCGCCAAGAAGCGCAATGCGATGGTGCTGAGCGACGAGGCGCATTCGATGGGCTTTTACGGCCCCAACGGGCGCGGCGTGTACGAAGAGCTCGGCTGCGAGGGCGATGTCGATTTCATCATCGGCACCTTCTCCAAATCGGTCGGCACCGTCGGCGGCTTCTGCGTGTCGAACCACCCCAAGTTCGAGGCGATCCGCCTCGCGTGCCGCCCCTATATCTTCACGGCATCGCTCCCGCCTTCGGTCGTCGCGACCGCGGCCACCTCGATCCGCAAATTGAAGCATGCGCACAAGAAGCGCGCGCAGCTGTGGGAGAATGCCCGCTCGCTGCATGCCGGGCTGAAAGCGCTCGGCTTCAAGCTTGGCACCGAAACCTCCGACAGTGCGATCATTGCGATCATCCTCGATGACCAGGAGCGCGCCGTCGCGATGTGGCAAGCGCTGCTCGACGGCGGGCTTTACGTCAACATGGCGCGCCCGCCCGCGACTCCGGCAGGCACCTTCCTGCTGCGCTGCTCGCTCTGCGCCGAGCATACGCCCGCGCAGATCGCGATCGTGCTCAAGATGTTCGAGGCTGCGGGCCGAAGCCTTGGCGTGATCGGCTGAACCCCCGCCCAGACCGCCGCTCGGGCCTATTCACCAGTTTTGCCATAGGTTAGACTGATCCGATGAGCGGGACAGTGGGCGAAGCGAGCGACGAGGATACGTCGCGGTCGATCTGGCGCACCATCACGCTGGTCGTGGTGGCCGCGCTGGGCGTGTTCGTGCTCGTCGCGCTGATCCTGACGCTCGGCGACGCCAATCGCCAGCGCGACCGTGCGCTCAAGCTGCAAACGCACAGCTACGAGGTGATGATCCTTTCGGCGAACCTGTCAGGAACGATCGCGCGCGCCGAGGCGTCGCTCGGGCGTTATGTCATCAGCGCCGATACCAATCTCGGCCAGACCTATTCGGCCGACTGGCAATTGGCCGGCCAGCAACTCGCGCGGCTCGCCCGGATCACGCGCGACAATGCCGAGCAGCAAGCGCTGATCATCCCGTTGCGTCGCGCTTTCGACGCGCGCGGCGCCGAGCTGTCGACGATCGCGCTCAATACTTTCTACAAGCGCAACGGCCAGGCGATCCCGCTCTATTACAAGGCCCGCCAGTCGGCCTCGCTGAGCCAGATCGACGACCTGCTCGACAAGATCGGCGCGCAGGAGCGCGCGTTGCTCGCCGACCGCACAGGGGATGCGATGCGCTCGGTCGCCCGCTCGAGCGGCCTTGCCAGCACGCTGTCGGTGCTCGGCATCCTGCTGCTCGTCGGAGCGGTCGCGCTCGGCTGGCTGACCGTCACCGCGCTCGGCCAAAGCGCGGTCGCACGCGCCGAGGCCGATGCCGAACGCGACCGCGCGATCGAGCTCGAGGCCGCGGTCGAGCGCGCCTCGGCGGTGCTGCTCGCGCAGGAAAGCAAGCTGCGCCAAGTCCAGAAGATGGAAGCCGTCGGCCAGCTTACCGGCGGCATCGCGCATGATTTCAACAATATGCTGGCGGTCGTGCTGGGCGGGCTGGAGCTCGCCAAGCGCCAGCTCGGGGCTGAGTCGAGCGCTGCGCACCGTCATATCGATAACGCCACCGAAGGGGCCAATCGCGCCGCGGCGCTCACGCGCCAATTGCTCGCTTTCTCGCGCGAAGAGGCGCTGCGCACCGAACCGATCGAGCCAGTCGCGCTCGTGCTCGGCATGTCGGACTTGCTCGACCGTACGCTCGGTGACGGCGTTTCGGTCGCGGTCGACGCCGCGCAGGATGCGGCGTGGCTGGTACGCTCTGATCGCCACCAGCTTGAAAACGCCGTTCTCAACCTCGCAGTCAACGCACGCGATGCGATGAACGGGCGCGGCAAGCTGACGATCACTGCCGCCGGGGTCACGCTTGCCGAAGGTGCGGTCGGGACGTGCCATGCCGGCGACTATGTCGCGCTGAGCGTCGCCGACAGCGGCTGCGGCATGAGCGCCGATCTGCTCGAGCGCGTGTTCGAGCCGTTCTTCACCACCAAGCCGGCGGGCAAAGGCACCGGGCTCGGCCTCAGCCAGGTGTTCGCCTTCGTCCGCCAGGCCGACGGCCAAGTAGGGATCGAATCGGTCGTCGACCAGGGGAGCATCGTGACGATGTACCTGCCGCGCTACCGCGAAGGATCGGCGGTCGCGCCGCGGGTCGAGACCGCGCCCGATACAATGATCGAGCATCTAGCCCTCGACATTCTGGTGGTCGAGGACGATCCGCGCGTGCTCGCCGCGACGATGGGCGCGCTCGAGGAACTTGGCCATCGCCCGATCGCTTGCGACGATCCGCTCGCCGCGCCGGGGATGCTGGCACAGGCCGCGCATGTCGACTTGCTTGTGTCCGATGTTTTGATGCCGGGGCAGACCGGCCCCGAAATGGTGGCGGCGTTGCTGCCGGCAAACCCCGAGCTCGCGGTGCTGTTCGTCACGGGCTATGCCGGCGAAGCGGGCGGCGAGGCCGAATTCGGCGGGCATCACGTCCTGCGCAAGCCTTTCACGCTGGTCGCGCTCGAACGCGCGGTCGCCGCCGCGATCGCCGCGCGCGCTGCAACGATCCTAGACCGCCTTGCCGCCGCGTGATTTGGTAGCTGACGCGGCGTCTGCGGCTCGATATAGCCGCGCGATGCGGGTGTTCCCCTCCCTCCGGCCAGAAGCCCTTCGCCCCAGCTCATGAAGTCCATCGACCGCTATCTGGTGCGATTGATCGCGGTGCCGCTCTTTGCGACGCTCGTCATCTTCGCGATGCTGCTCGTGCTCGACCGCATGTTGCGGCTGTTCGATTTCGTCGCGACCGAGGGTGGCCCGGTCAGCGTGGTGTGGCGGATGCTCGCCAATCTGCTTCCCGAATATTTCGGGCTCGGCATCCCGGTCGGGCTGCTGCTCGGCACGCTGCTCGCCTTCCGCAAGCTCGCCACCTCGTCCGAGCTCGACGTGATGCGCGCGGTCGGCATGAGCTATCCGCGGATGCTGCGCGTGCCCTATATGTACGCGATCGCGCTCTGTGCCCTCAATTTCGCGATCGTCGGCTTCGTCCAGCCCGATGCGCGCTACAATTACGAGAAGCTGCGCTTCGAGCTGCGCACCGGCGCGCTCGGCGCGTCGATCAAGGTCGGCGAGTTCACGCATTTCGGCAACGACATGACGCTCAGGATCGAAGAGAGCCACGACAATGGCCGCCGCCTGTCGGGCATCTTCCTGCGCAAGGACGACAATAAGGGCGGCTCGATCGCGGTGACCGCCGAGACCGGCCAGTTCTTCGCGACCGACAATCCCGACGAGATCATCTTCCGGCTGACCAACGGCACGCTGGTGCGCACCGAAGCCAAGGTCGCGACGCCGCGCGTGCTGCGCTTCAGCAGCAACGACCTGCCGATCCCGCTGCCCAAGACCGAGAATTTCCGTGTCCGCGGCGGCGAGAATCTCGAGCGCACGCTGCCCGAGCTCGCGCGCATCGGCAGCGACCGCAAGGCCGACAAGGAACTGCGCGACACCAGCCGCGCTGCCTTCCACTTCCGCACCGCCGAAGTGCTATCGATCCTGCTCCTCCCGCTGCTCGCACTCGCGCTCGGCATCCCGCCCAAGCGCTCGACCTCGGCGCTCGGCGTGTTCCTCGCGATCATCATGATCGTCGCCTATCACAAGGTGAACGAATATGCGCAGGCAGTCGGCGGGCTCGGCAAGATCGATCCGGTACTGGCGATCTGGATCCCGTTCACGGTGTTTGCCGGGCTGACGCTGTGGATGTTCTACACGATCGCCTATGTCCCCGGCGGGCAGCCGATCGGTGCGCTCGAACGCGTCTTCTCGAAGCTCGCGAAATCTGTCCGCAAGCTGCTCCCCGGTCGTCGCGATAAGGGCGCCAAGGCATGATCTCGCTCGAACTGTTCCCGTCGCGCACCGTGTCGCTCTACATGGGCAAGATGTTCCTGATCCGCACCTTCGCGGTGCTGGCGATGTTCGTGCTCGTGCTCCAGGCGCTCGACCTGCTGAGCGAGAGCGGCCACATCCTGGCCTATGCCGGCAATGGCCAGGCCGAGATCACGCGTTATCTCACGCTGCGCATCCCCGAGATCATCGCGACCTTCCTGCCCTTCTCGGTGCTGCTCGGCACGATCATCACGCTGTCGACGCTCAACCAGAACAGCGAAGTCATCGCGCTGAAAGCATCCGGACTGTCGGCGCACCAGATCCTCGCGCCGTTGCTCGTCGCGAGCCTCGGCGTCGCGATCATTTCGTTCAGCTTCAACGACCGCATCGTCAGCCGCGCGACCGCGACGCTCAACCAGTGGCAGAAGGTAGATTACGGCCCGATGCCGATCGACCGCGGCGACCGCGCCAATGTCTGGGTGCGTGACGGCGACGATCTGATCCAGGTCGAACAAGTCCGCGGGCATGGCGATGCCGCCAAACTCGGCGGGATCACGCTGTTCGACCGCGAGGGCGGCAGCCTCGTCGCGGTCGTCTCGGCCAAGACCGGCGTGCGCGTGTCGGGTGGCTGGAAGGTCGGTCCTGCGACGCGCTTCGACGTGGCGAGCGGCAAGCTGACCCGGCTCGCCTCGGTCGTGATCGGCCGCGACGTACGGCCCGATCAGTTCACGCTTGCGACGATCGACGCCAACGGGCTGTCGTTCGGCGGGCTCCACGCCGCGATCGCCGATCTGAAGGCCGGCGGACGCCCGACCAAGGCGCTCGAGGGTGCGATGTGGCACAAACTGTCGGGGCCGCTGTCGTCGATGCTGATGCCGCTTCTGGGAGCAGTCGCGGCGTTCGGGCTGGCGCGCTCGGGCAAGCTGTTCGTCCGCGCGGTGATCGGAATGATGCTCGGCTTCTTCTACTTCGTCGCCGATAATTTCGCGCTGGCGATGGGCAATCTCGGCGCGTACCCGCCGTTCCTCGCCGCGTGGGCGCCGTTCCTGCTGTTCCTGATGATCGGCGAAGCGGTGCTGATCCGCACCGAGGAATAGGCGCCGACCGCCATCGGGACAGGCGCGCGACGCCATTGCATCCTAGGGAATAGCAGGTCCCCGGCAAGGTCCGGGTCCGGGCGTGGTGGGCTCGCTCGTGAGCAGTGGACCGGCCCGATACTGGGCCCCGGCATTCGCCGGCGAGTGCGCGAGCCTGAGAGGCGATCCTAGCCGCGGCGTCCCATCGTGCTGCGCACCAGCCGTGAGACCAGCCCCGGCAGCCCCTTATAGCTCGCCTTGTGATACGGCGATTCGGGTGCGAGCGCAGCCGACAGGCGCCGGTGCGCCTCGGCCAGGCCGTGATACGGCACGCCCGGGATGAGATGATGCAGCGCGTGATAGCGCAGACCGACCGGGGCCCACAGCACGGGCAGCAAAGCCGGCGGCGGCACATTGACCGTGTCGAGATATTGCGCCGTGACGGTCATCGTCTCCCCCTCATTCTCCCACAGATGCGCGACGAGCGTGCGCACCTGGTTGAGAACGTAAGTAACCGACAGGATCGCCCCGAAGATCGCCGCCTGACGCAGCGGGAGCACGCCCGTCGCGATCAGCACGATCAGCGTGATCGCCCAAACGCTGCACGCAATCTCGAGCAGCAGCATCTGCCGCGCGACCTCGCCCTCGGGCATGCGGCGGCGGAACGACGGGTTGATCGACAGCGACGAATAGCGCTCGATCAGCGTGCGGCGCAGACCCGGCACGACGAGCGACAATGGGCTCAGCACGCCGAAGCGGACCAGCAACGCGATCGGCGCGAGCAGCGCGGTCAGGATGAACACCGGCAACGTCCACGGCTTCATCAAAGCGAGCGGCAGATATTCGGGATCCTCGACCGTGCCGTAGCGCGTGCGCGCGTGGTGAAGGTTGTGGACGCCCTCATACATGAAGCTCGGCACCAACAGCGGCACGCCCGCGATCAGGTTCCAGCCAAGCCGGAAGCCGGGCACCGATGCGTGCCGCATATGCGTGATTTCGTGGATGAAGCTGCCCGCGCGATACAGGCCGAGAATCGCGACCAACGCCGCAACGAGCCCGAGGCCAAGCGACGGAGTCGTCATCGCGATCGCCAAGCCAGCGTAACCGACTCCCGCCGAAAGCAGGAAGTCGGTCCAATAGATCAGCGGGCGTGGCGCGTTGAGATCGCGCGTCAATTCGGCGACTGTGCGCAACATCGCGCGATCATCGGCAATGCTCGACAGCGCGACGCGCGGAGCAATCGTTGGCGCGGCCGCGCGCTGGTCCAGGGAAATCGAAGCGTTCATGGAGTGTGCCATTGCAAGAAGATAGTGGCTAGACGGTGGCAAAACAGGGGGGAGCTGCGCGATTGCTTGACAGTGAGCGGGCAGACCCGGAAGGGCGTTGACCGATCTTCTCGAGGTGAACCGCTCATGGCCCCTGCCCCGCTAACCATCCGGCCGATCGACAGCAAGGCCGATCGCAAGCGCTTCGTCGACCTGCCGTTTCGGCTCTACGCGAACGACCCCAATTGGGTTCCACCGCTGAAAGGCGAAGCGCTCGGACTGATCACGCCCGAAAAGAACGGCTGGTTCAGCCATGCGATCGCACAGCTCTTCCTCGCCGAGCGCGGCGGCAAGGTCGTCGGGCGAATTTCGGCGCATATCGATACGCTCGCGCTGACGATGGATCCGTCCAAGGGCTTCGGCCCCGGGTGTGGGCAATGGGGGCTGTTCGACGCCGAGGACGCGACGATCGCGGCGGCGCTGATCGCGGCGGCCGAGGGCTGGCTGCGCGACCAGGGCATGACGCGCGCGCTCGGGCCGATCAGCATGTCGATCTGGGAAGAACCGGGACTGCTGGTCGAGGGCTACGATCACCCCCCGACGATCATGATGGGCCATGCCAAGCCCGAATATCGCGGCTGGATCGAGGCGGCGGGGTATCACAAGGTCAAGGAGTTGCTGACCTACGACCTCGACATCACCAAGGACTTCCCGCCGCTGCTCCAGCGGATCATCGCGTCGGGCGAAAAGAACCCGCGAATCCGCATCCGCAACGTCGACAAGACCAAGTTCGAGGAAGAAGCCGCGATCATCCTCGCGATCCTCAACGATGCGTGGGCCGACAATTGGGGGTTCGTGCCCCTCACCCCGCCCGAGATCAAGGATGTCGGCGTCAAGCTGAAGCCGATCGTGTTCAACGATCTCATCCGCATCGCCGAACTCGACGGACGGCCGGTCGCGTTCATGATCGACCTTCCCGATCTCAACGAAGTGATCAAGCCGCTCAGGGGCAATCTGCTCCCCTTCGGCTGGGCCAAAATCCTGCTGTGGCTGCGCAAGCCGAAGGTGCGCACGGTCCGCGTGCCGTTGATGGGGGTGCTCAAGGAGCTCCAATCCTCGCGGCTCGCCAGCCAGCTCGCCTTCATGCTGATCCAGTACATCAAGGATGCCTCGGTCGAACATTACGGCGCGACGCGCGGTGAAATCGGCTGGATCCTCGAGGACAATCAGGGGATGCGCTCGATCGCCGATGCGATCCGGTGCACGATCAACAAGCGCTACTGGATCTTCGAAAAGACGCTGTAGCGCAGGTGGTCGATGGTGCCGCGCGGGTCGCGGCACCATCCGATCGGTCAGTCGGCCTTGGCGAGCGGATCGACACCTTCGTCGGCAAGCCAGTCGGCGCGCGTCTTGCAGGTCCGGCGTGGAATTCGCGAACCGGTAACCTGGTTGACGACGCAATAGCGCGTCACGCGTTGCGCGGTCGGTGCGCGCGTGCCAGCCTCGATCGACTGCGAGGATGGCGTCGCCGCCGGGCGGGCCTCGCCGGCGAAGGGGGCGGTTGCGATGCTCAGGGCGCTGGTGGCGAGAAGCAAAAAGATGGTCATGGTCTGTCCTCCGCAAAGTTCGCGAGTTCCGCTGAACGGCTCGCGACTGAAGCAGTGCATTAGTCATGCCAAACACTTAATAGCCTGATTTACCTAGCTATTCTTCGATTCTTTCATTCAGATGAATGGCCTCGCAGACCAACCTCCGGCGGATAATACCGATTGTCGGTGGCAAACCTCAGCGCAGCGTCACCCAAGTCGGCGCGTGGTCGCTTGCCTTCTCGCGCGCGCGATACGCCTTGTCGACGCCGGCATCGAGCAGCCGATCGGCTGCCATCGGGCTGAGCAGCAGGTGATCGATGCGGAAGCCGGCGTCGCGCTGCCATGCGCCTGCCTGATAGTCCCAGAAGGTCCACACCCCGCCACCCGGGTGACGCGTGCGCAGCGCATCGGTCCAGCCTTGCGCGACCAGCGTGCGGAAGCCGGCGCGGCTCTCGGGCTGCATCAGCGCATCGTCTTGCATCGCGCGGACCGAATAGGTGTCATCGTCATTGGGAATGACGTTGTAATCGCCCGCGAGCACGACGGGCAGCTCCTCGGCGAGCAAAACGCGCGCCCGCGCGGCGAGGCGATCAATCCAGCGCAGCTTGTAGTCGAATTTGGGCCCCGGCTGCGGGTTGCCGTTGGGGAGGTAGATCGAGGCGACCACCAGCCCGTCGATCTCGGCCTCGAGATAGCGGCTGTGCTCGTCCTCGGGCTCGCCCCCGAGGCCGCGCTGGCGCTCGACCGGATCCTGCCCTTTCGCGAGGATCGCGACGCCGTTCCAGCTCTTCTGGCCGTGCCACAACACGCCGTAGCCCGCCGCGCGGATGTCGGCCTCGGGGAAGGTCTCGTCGCTGGTCTTGAGTTCCTGCAGGCACACGACGTCGGGCTGCTGCTCGGCGAGATATTCCAGCAGGCGCGGCAGGCGCGCCTTGATGCCGTTGATGTTGAATGTAACGATCTTCACGTGGCGCTGCCCCTTGGTTGGGGCCGGACGTTACACCGAGAAGCTGGAACCGCAACCGCAACCCGACGCCGCCTGCGGGTTGGTCACCTTGAACGCGGCGCCGCCGAGTTCCTCGACATAATCGACGGCCGCGCCGCGGACGAGATCGAGGCTGATCGAATCGACGACCAGACGCACGCCGTCCTGCTCGGCGACGGCATCATCGGCATCGACCGAATCGGCAAAGCCGAACTTGTACTGGAAGCCCGAGCATCCCCCGCCATCGACCGACAGGCGGAGGATCGGCGGCTTGCCCTGCTTGCCCGCGATCATCGCGACGCGAGCGGCGGCAGAGGGCGTGAGCGCGATTTCGGGAGCGAGTGTGGCCATGCTGCCAAGATAAGCCTTTGCAGCGCCAACGGCAACCAGCGCGGAAATCAGTCCGCCGCGGCAGGCCCGCCGACCGAGACCGGGATCGTCGAGATCGACTTGTCCTGCGCCGCGACGAGATAGTCGGCGGTCTGCAGGAACGGCACGGGGTTCACCGCGCGACCGTCGATCCGCACTTCATAATGAAGGTGCGGCCCGGTCGAACGCCCGGTCGAACCCATCAGCGCGATCAGCTGGCCGCGATGCACGCGCGTGCCCGGCTCGACCAGAATCTTCGAGAGATGGCCGTAGCGCGTCTGGATCCCCTTGCCATGATCGAGCTCGACCATGTTGCCATAGCCACCGGCGCGTTCGGCGCGATCGACCATGCCGTCGGCGGTGGCGTAGATCGGCGTGCCGACCGGGCCAGGGATATCGACGCCGGCATGCATCGCGGCGGTGCCGCGGAAGGGATCCGAGCGGATCCCGTAATTGCTGGTGTAATTGAGATGCGCGACGGGCTGCGCCGAGGGGATCGCGATCACGCCCTGCTGGAGCGTATCGAGCTTTTTCCACGTCATGAACAGCGAGCGGAACTGCGTGTCGGCGCGCAGATCGGCTTCGGTCGCGGCGCTGTCGGCGGCTTCGTACGGGCCACCCATTGCGGGCTGCTTGGCGACGATCCGCGCCGGGTTCAGCCCGAGGCTGCGGACATGCGCGACAGCCTTTGCAAAGCGCTGGTCGACGACACGGCGTGCCTGGACGGCGACGGCGACTTGTTGCAGTTCGATCTTCTTGAGTGGCGCGACGACATCGGCGGCGAGCGCATCGGCCTTGGGGTCAACGCTAGGGGTCGGCTTGGTCAGTGCAGCGACATCGCCCTTGCCCGACACGACCGCGACGAGCAGCGCCTGGCGCTGGTCGATCCGCGCGGCGTGCGCCTGTGCGGCGGCTTTGATCGTCGCGACGTCGGCCTGCATCTTGCTGACGCGAATGCGCAGCTGTGCGACCTTGGCTTCGGGCGAGAGTGGCGCATCGACGATACCGCTCATCGCTGCGGCGCCGACCGCGGCCTGCGCCACGCCGTAGGCCGAGAAGCACAGCGTCACGCCAGCGACACCCGCCATCATCGCCTGCGCGCGACCGCCCAGGCTGAAACGCTTGAGATCACGTCCGTCATGGAAGATGAAATCGCGGGTCTTGAAATACGCCTTCAGACGCGACGCAAGTCGAACACCAGACTCGATCGAAATTCGGTTCATTGGACCCCGGCGATCAAATTGCGTTTGCCGGATAATGCCAGCGCCCGCCCCACTTTCGATCCGGCTACAACCCCCTGCACCCGGACACGCAGTGTGTGACCGATAGCGCGCGTATCACGCAAGGGCTGGATAGGTCCGGCGCGGCCAAGCGGCTGATCGCCACGGCGAGTCGTTTAGCGCATCGTAAAAATACTGATGGAATCGACAGATGCGGGGAACCGTCACGCGATTGCGCGAACCGCCTCGAGCACTTCGGCGACATGGCCGGGCACGCGCACCTTGCGCCAGGCGCGCACGAGCACGCCCTTCGCATCGAACAGGAACGTCGCGCGCTCGATCCCCATATAGGTCTTGCCGTACATCTGCTTCTCGACCCACACACCGAACGCCTCGAGCACGACCGCGTCCTCGTCGCTCGCCAGCGGTACGGCGAGATCGTATTTGGCGATGAACTTCTGGTGCTTCGCGGGCGTGTCCCGCGATACACCGAGCACGTCTGCGCCGAGCGCGTCGAAATCCGCCTGATGCGCGCTGAAATCCTGTGCTTCGCGAGTACACCCGCTCGTATCGTCCTTGGGGTAGAAATAGAGCACGAAGATCCGGCCGACCCGGTCGCGCAAGGCGGTTTGCGCGCCGTCGGGCAGGACGAGGTCGAGATCCGGCAGCGAATCGCCCACATCGACGGTCGTCTGGGTGGTCGTCATGGTGTTGGTTCCTCAACATGCTTGAGCCAGGCGGACACCTCCTGCCGCGTCGTCTCGAGCGAGGCAACCACCGCGGGCCAATCCGTCATGCCGAGCGCCTGCGCGACGAGCGCTTGCGTCGCGGGGCCCGGCGCACGCGCATCGGGCGCGACCAGCCGCAGCGTGACGAGCAGCCGCGTCAGCAGATCGTGCGCCGGGAGCATCGCCGCGGGCGCAAGACCCGCCGCGTCCAGCGCAGCGATCGCGCGGCGCAAATTGGGATCGAGCCCCTGTCCGCTCTGCAGCTGCACCATGTGCACCGCGAATTCGAGATCGACGAGCCCGCCGGGAAGCAGTTTGGCATCGAGCGGCCCGAGCGGCGGCTTGTGCGCGGCCATGTCGGCGCGCATCTTCGTTCCTTCGGCGACGACATCGCGCCGCGGTCGATCACCGCGCAGCACCGCGCCGACGATCGCCGAAACCGCCGCCTCGGCGTGCGCACTTCCGAACACGCACCGCGCGCGCGCGAGCGCCATATGCTCCCACGTCCACGCGCTTTCGCGCTGATAGCGCGCGAATCCGTCGAGCGAGACGCTGAGCGGCCCTTGCGTCCCCGACGGGCGCAACCGCGTATCGACCTCGTAGAGCGGTCCCGATGCGGTCGGCACCGACAGCGCGGCGCTGATCCGTTGCGCCAGCCGATTGTAATACAGCACCGCGCCGAGTGGCTTGGCGCCGTCGGATTCGGCGAGATAATCTCCGGTGAAGAGATAGATCAGGTCGAGGTCCGACGCGTGCGTCAGCGCCCCGCCGCCCATCCGGCCGAGCGCGAGAATGACCAGCTCGCTGCACGGCACATGGCCATGCGCGAGCGCAAACTCGGCGATCGTCGCGGTGGCGAGCACGCGGATCGCGGCCTCGGCGACGCGCGCATAGCCGGCCGAGACGATCAGCGGATCCGACACGCCCGCGATGATCTGCGTGCCGAGCGCGAAGCGCTTTTCGCCGACGACTCGGCGAACATGATCGAGCTGCGCCTGATAATCCGCGCCGCCGCGCATCTCGCCCGCGAGCATCGCGACATCCTCGACCGGATCGAGCGCAGTCGCGTCGATCAGCCCGTCGATCAGCTCGGGCCGCCGCGCGAGATCCTCGGCAAGCGTCTCGGCATGGCTGAGGATCAGGCCGAGGAGCCGCGCGAGCGCTGGCCGTGCCTCGAGCAGCCGGAAGAAATTGACCGCGCTCGACAGTCGCGCGAGCATCCGGTCGAGCCGCACGATCGCGCCTTGCGGATCGGGCGCGCCACCGAGCGCCGCGATCAGACCGGGCAACACCGCCTCGAGCGCCGCGCGCGCCGCCGGGCTGCGCAGCGCGGGGTAGCCGCCGCCACGCCATTGCTCGATTCGCTGCGCCGCAAGCTTGGTCTCGACAAAGCCCGCTTCGGCCAATTGCGTATCGAGCCGATCCCCCTCGAACGACAGCGCATCGCCCTCTTCGGGGTCGAGCGCGTCATAGCTGCGCGCCGTCGCGGTCACCGCCGGGCGAAGCAGATCGAGCAACGCGCCGGCATCGGCAACACCGTGCAGCTTCGCGACGCCATCGAGCGCCTCTCCGGTCGGGAGTTGATGCGTCTGGCGGTCCTCGATCATTTGGACGCGGTGTTCGATCGTGCGAAGCAACGTATACGAGTCGCTCAGCGCCACCGCCTCGTCCGGATCGACCCAGCCCGCCGCAGCGAGCGCCGCCAACGCACCGCGCGTATCGGCGACGCGCAGCGCGGGATCGCGGCCGCCGTGGATCAGCTGGTGGATCTGCGCGAAAAATTCGACCTCGCGGATGCCACCGCGCCCGCGCTTGAGATCGTAGCCCGGGCCGAACGCCTGCCCCTGCGCATAATGATCACGAATCCGCCGCGAGATACCGCGAATCTCGCCGATGGCGCCGAAATCGAGCGCGCGGCGCCACACAAACGGCTGCACCGCGGCCAGGAAGCGCTCGCCCAGCGCAATGTCTCCCGCCGCCGCACGCGCACGGATGAAGGCGGCGCGCTCCCATGGCAGGGCCAGCGATTCGTAATAGGAAATCGCCGCATCGATCGACAAGGCGATCGGCGTGATCTCGGGCGACGGGCGCAACCGCAGGTCGACGCGCAGGACATAGCCGTCGCCATCCCGCGCCTGCAGGATCTCGACGACGCGCTTGGCGATGCGGACCGCGGCTTCCTCGGGCGCCTCGCGCGCGCGATGCGGCAGCGTCGCGGGATCGAATAACAGGATCGGATCGATGTCGGAGGAATAATTGAGTTCGTGGCTGCCCTGCTTGCCGAGCGCGATTCCGGTAAAGCCGATCGGGGCGGCGCCAGGCGTGCGTTCCTCGATCGCGGTCAGGATCGCGGTATGCAGCGCGCGATCGGCAAAGTCCGACAAAGCGCGCGTGACCGCCGACAAATCCTCGCGCCCCGACAGGTCGCCGATCGCGACTCGCAGTGCCAGCCGCCGGCGCTCCAGCCGCAGCCGGCGTGCCGGCGGCATCGTCAGGTCTGCGATCTCGATCGTGCGCAGCGCGGGTAGGACGCCGCCCGCAAGGCTCTGCGCCAGTTCAGGCTCGCGTTCGAGCAAGACAGCGAGGAAGGGCGACCAGCGCCTGGCGCGATCGACGGCTGCAACAACATCTTGATCGGAGACAGCGTTTTTCATGGTCGAGACCATGCCTTGAGCCAGGACAGGCCAAATAGCACGCAACTAACGGTGTGGTCGGCCGTTGTTGACATATGTCAAAGTCCTATGCCTCGACTGGACAAAACCTGCCCACCACGGCGTATCTCGTCGCGGCGCCGGCTCGCTCGGACATCATCTCGTCCGCGCTCCGCAGTGCATATCCGCAAGCGCACGCAGCGACCGACCCGTTCAGCGACATCCTTGCGGCCCTCGATACGATCGACCTGCAAAAAGTGCGGCGCTGAGCGCGCGACACGACGGCTAGCGTCGCTCGCGGCTCAATTCATCGACTTCGCCCATAATCGTGTCGAGCGCGGACATGCCGGGCTCATTGCTGTGGGTGCGCCGCGATGCGAGCGAATTGTCGTTCATCACGGCTTCCAGGGCGACGCGACCACGCGCGACCCGGCTCTTGATGGTGCCGACCGCGACGCCGCAGATCTCCGCCGCCTCTTCATAGGCAAAACCGCCCGCGCCGACGAGGATCAGGGCCTCGCGCTGGGGCTGCGGAAGATGCAGCAAGGCGCGCTGCATGTCCCCGAGCTCGACATGCTTGTCCTGGCTCGCCGGCGCCGCGAGAATCCGATCGGCGACCAGATCGTCCCATTCGCCTTTGAAGCGCGACCGGCGCATCTGGCTCAGATACAGGTTGCGAAGGATAATGAAGGTCCAGGCGCGCATGTTCGTACCAGCCTGGAAGCGCAGCCGCGCCGCCCAGGCCTTCATCAGCGTTTCCTGGACGAGATCGTCTGCGAGATCGCGATTGCCTGAAAGCGACCGACCAAAGGCGCGCAGGTGCGGAATGACCTGTGCCAGCTGGGCCTTGAACTCCGGGTCAGAGAGCGAAACATGCTCCACCACGGGCTCGGGCGCATCATCTTCGTCATGGTCGATCGCGTCGGTCATGTAATCCAGTCTCGGCTTTGCAGAGCTCAAATGGGGGCATCGGACATCAATGTCCAACACGACCGGCTAAGCGACTTTATCGTTGGGAGAAAAACAGCAGGACCGCGAAGATCACAATGATCAGGGCCAGCGATATGCCCAGCACGTACCGCGTGACATGGGGCGTCGAACCGGCGCGGGCATCTTGCTTGCTCAGTTCGATCGGATCGTCATGGTCCATGCGCGCCCCCTGTCGTTGTGGTTCCGTATCGTATGGAACCCAACACACAGGGGCGCGAATGGGTTCCCTCAGATGACGGGAACGGTTGCCTGGTCGAAGAACAGCGCCTGGGCGATTGCCGCCTTGACCGTCGAACGCTGGAACGGCTTGGTGATGAGGAAGGTCGGCTCGGGCCGTTCGCCGGTCAGCAAACGCTCGGGGAACGCGGTGATGAAGATCACGGGAACCTCGAACTCGGCGAGGATGTCCTTGACCGCGTCGATGCCCGAACTGTCATCGGCCAACTGTATATCGGCGAGGACCAGGCCAGGACGATCTTCCATCGCCAGTGCAACGGCTTCGTCGCGCGTAACCGCAACGCCTGTCACGTCATGGCCGAGATCGCGCACGATCGTCTCGATATCCATCGCGATGATCGGCTCGTCCTCGATAATCAGCACGCGCGCGCGCGTCTGCTTCTCGATTTCGGCAAGGGCTTCGGTGACGAGCAATTCGACTTCGCTCGTATCGACATCGATCAGATAGGCCGCGTCCTCGGGCGTGAAGCCTTCCATCGCGGTCAGCAGCAAGGCCTGACGCGACAACGGGGTCATCCGCGCGAGCCGCGCCCGTGCGATCGATTCCTGACCGTCGAGATCGCCCGCGCTCATGTTCTCCGGAGTCTCGTCGTAATTCGTCGAGGTCCAAATCGCCTGGAACATACGATACAGGCCGAGGCGCGGATCGACTTCGCGTGGGAACTCGTCGGGAGCGGCAACGATCGCTTCGAGCGTAGCGCGCACATACCGGTCGCCGTGCGTCTGGCTCCCGGTCAGCGCACGACCATAGCGACGCAGGAACGGAAGATGGGGGGCAAGCTGCTGTCCTAACGACATGACTGTCGGGGTCTCCCTGAGGTAATGATCGGGGGACCTTGTGGAAGCGGCCCCCTGGCAATGCAACGCGTTTTCGTACCCCAAAAAACCGGAATTAAAATCACGTCGAGTGCGGAACCATCGAACGCTTATTTGGTTTCATGCTGGAACATCGGTCGTTGCGATTGTCCGACAGTCGATCTACGAGCCGTTTGTTACGGTACCATATTCACACGACCGGGTCTTCCGGTGTGACCCAGGGGGACTGCATTGCGTTCGGGCGACGAATCTTCGAAGAAGCCGGTTGCGGCGCGCGCGTCCAATCCTGGTGCGAAGGTTCAAAGCAAGGACCGCGATATGGGTGCGGCCTTGCGGACGGTGTATCAACGCACTGTCGAAGAGACGATTCCGCCCGAGATGCTGGACTTGCTGGGCAAACTAGACTGAGCGTTGCATGACTGACATCGCTGGCGACACCGCCCCCCCTCTTCAGTCCGGGCGGATCGGTGGCGCGCTCGACCAGATTCCGACCGGGGCCAAGGTCTTTCTGATCCTCGGCATCTGTCTTTTGCCACTGGCGATTATCGCCTTCTTCGCGACAATCCGAACCGCACAGCTCGCCGACGAAGCCACGCGTGCGCAGATGCAGGTCACCGCCACCGAAAGCGCGCGTAAGTTCGCGATCGAGCTGGTCGGTGACATGACCGCGCTGCGGGTTTCGCTCAACGCCCTCGAAAGCGATCCCGGCGACGCGCCGAGCTGCGCACGCGCGCAAGGCGTTTTTGCGCCGCAAGCTTCGATGGGTACCCGATTCGTCATCTCCGACTCCACTGGACGCGTGATCTGCGGCGAGCCGCTTCGCGCGGGGGCAGCGCCCAGCGCGACCAAGCCGGGCACTGCGATTGCCGCGCATCTCATCCCCGGCCAGGGCCTAACGCTTTCGACCACAAGCACCAGCGGCCGGACCAACGCCGCCGCGTTTTTCCCGACGCGCGTGCTCGCGGCCACCGCGATGCCGAGCAACGCGCCGCTCCCCTATGAGGCGCATCTGGTGCTCGATCGCGACGCGCTCCTGCTCCACGCCTTGCCGCCGCGGACCGCGCTCGAACGCCGCGCGACGATCAATACCGTCATCGGCGTGGGATCCGTCGTCCTGACCACCGAAGTGCAGGGTGCGCCGATCACCTCGCCGGTGCTGGTCGCGCTGTTGCTGCCGATCATCATGTGGGCCGCCGCCGCCGGTATCAGCTGGTTCGTCGTCGACCGCCTGCTGATCCGCTCGCTGCGTCAATTGCGCACGCGTGTCGCGAACTTCGTGCCGGGCGAGGAAATCGATCCGGGCACGATGCAAGCCCTGCCCGCGCAGGAAATCCGCGAACTCGGCGAGACCTTCCGCGCGATCAGCCGGACGGTCGCCGAGCACGAAGCCGGCCTCGCCGAAGGACTGGTCCGCCAGACCAAGCTGACGCGCGAGGTGCACCACCGCGTCAAGAACAATCTTCAAGTCATCTCGAGCCTGATCAATTTCCACGCCCGCGCCGCCCGCAGCGTCGAGGCGACGCAGGCCTATGCTTCGATCCAGCGCCGCGTCGACGCGCTGGCGGTGGTGCATCGCAACCATTTTGCCGAGCTCGAGGAAAATCGCGGGCTATCGCTGCGCTCGGTGCTCGGCGAATTGGCGGCGAACATCCGTGCGACCGCGCCCGAGGACGCACCGATC
The DNA here is from genome assembly GCF_014653575.1 of Sphingomonas glacialis. Taxonomy (GTDB): domain Bacteria; phylum Pseudomonadota; class Alphaproteobacteria; order Sphingomonadales; family Sphingomonadaceae; genus Sphingomonas; species Sphingomonas glacialis. The sequence goes on from NZ_BNAQ01000001.1 coordinate 1,278,161, forward strand.
GCGATCCAGCTCGACATTGCCCCCTACCTCGCCAACCAGGACGTCGCGATCGCGATCGCCTTCCTGCTGACCGAAATCATCGAACTCGCGATGACGGTGAATCCGACAGCCAACATGCGCATCTCGATCGCCGCCGCCGATGTGGCCGATCGCGCCGTCCTGCGGATCAACTCGCCGGCGCTGGTCGACAACGACCGGATGCGCGCGTTGGTGGCGGAGCGCTATGGCCGCGTCATCGAGGGGTTGTCGCGCCAATTGCGCTCGAAACTCCATTACGATCCGATGGTCGGAGCATACGAGATCGCGGTCGCGGTGACCGGGCGCGATTGATCCGCCCGGCGGGACCGAAAAAATCGCCGACGCGCGTCTTTTCTCGGAACCGATCATCGCGATGGCCGTTTGGATATTCGGATAGCGAATTTATGCCCCCCCCGCTCTCGCTATCCAAGACATGGGCCCGGACGCGCTACCCCTCCCCCCCCGGGTCGCGTTTCCGGGCCCAATTATTTCCTGCACCTTGTCGCCCGAAACGTACGGGCGCCGCGATAGCGTTGCGGAACGATTCCCCACATCGATCATTGGACGCATGAGGCCGCCAGCTTATGACTGCCCCGGCATTTTTCAGGAGTATTATCATGCGTAAGGCTACCTCGTTCGCGATCCTCGCCGCCGCCCTGCTCGTCGGCGCGTGCAACACCGTCGAAGGCGTTGGCAAGGACGTGAAGTCGGCTGGCGACACCGTCGCAAAGACCGCCGACGGCGCAAAGTAAGCCGCGCTTCAGCAATACGGAAAAGGGCTGCTCCCGGGTTCGGGAGCAGCCCTTTTTCGTGTCAGTCGTATTGAGGAGCCGCTACGCGTGCGGCGCGAAGATCAGCTCTCGACGAGCTCGGTCGACGCGGCCTTCACACGCTTTCGCTCGGTAAACCAGATCGCCACGAGCGCGAGCTCGTACAGCGCGACCAGCGGGATCGCGAGCATGATCATCGAGCCCGCGTCGGGGGGCGCCAGCACCAGCGCGAGCGCGAAGCAGCCGACGATCGCATAGCGACGCCCGCTCACCAGCTGCTTGCGTGTCACGAGCCCCGCGCGCTCGACCAGCATCAGCAGGATCGGCATCAGGAAAGCGAGCCCGAACGCGAACAGGAACTGCATCACGAAATCGAGATACGACGCGACCGAGGTCATCGCCTCCTGCTGCACCCCGCCAAGATTGCCCTGAAAACTGTAGAAAAAGCGCAGAGCCGACGGGATGGCGACGAAATACGCCATCGTCGCCCCGACGATGAACAGCACCGGCGTCGCGAACAGGAAGGGCAGCAGGGCGCGCTTCTCCGTCATGTACAGGCCAGGCGACACGAACGCCCACAGCTGCATCGCGATGACCGGAAATGCGATCATCAGCGCGGCGAACAACGCCACTTTCAGCTGGACGAAAAAGCCGTCGAACACGCCGACCGTAATCAGCTTGGTCTGCCCGGCGAGCAGGAGCGGATGGACCAGGACGGTGAAGATCTCGCGCGAGAAGACATAGGTGCCGATGAACACGAGCAGGATCGCGACGAGGCAGAAGAACAGCCGCTTGCGCAGTTCGACAAGGTGATCGAGCAGCGGCGCGCGGCTGGCTTCGAGATCGTCGACGGGTGCGTTCACGGATGCGCCCTAGGGTTATGCTCGGCGGTTTCGGGCTCGGCCGCGTGCGGCGCGGCGTCATGCGCGCCGGGGCCAGCAGGTTCGGCGATCACCGGCGGCGCGGTCAGCGCCGGGGTCTCTACCATCATCGGCGGGGCATCGCCCTCGGTCCCGTCATAGCCGACATCGGCCGCGTGATCGGGATGCCCGGAAAGCGCGGCGCGCTGCGACGGCTCGGGCGGATGCTCGCGCATGATGCGCTCATTCTCCGCCGCCCACTTCTTTTCCATTTCCTGCAGCTCGGCCTCGCGCACCATCGTGTCGAAGCCCGAGCGGAACTGGTTCGCGACGCCGCGCACCTTGCCGACCCAATGGCCGGCAAAACGCATCGCCTTGGGCAGATCCTTGGGCGGGATCACCAGCAAGGCCACGACCCCCAGCAGGATCACTTCGGACGATGCGACATCGAACATGGCAGCGCGGTGCCGCTGATCAGATTTCGGTGTCGCGGATGCGATTGCCGTCGCGGTCGAACACGGGGTCCGCCGACGCCTTGGCTTCGATCCGGCCCGGAACACCATTGGGTTCGCGCTTGGGTTCGTCATCCTCGGCCATGCCCTTCTTGAACGACTTGATGCCCTTGGCGACGTCACCCATCATGTTCGAGAAACGGCCGCCACCAAGGACCAGGATCGCGATCCCGCCGAAGATCAGCCAGTGTACAATACTCAAACCACCCATGATCGGTCTCCTAAGGTCATCCCTATCTAGTCCTCCTCGTCGGAAACTTCCACCTCCGCGTCGGAGTCGATCCGCTCGAAGGCGAGATCGACCGGGTCGAGCAGCCCCGCCGCGCGCAGATCGTCGATCCCCGGCAGATCGCGCCGGCTCGCCAATCCGAAATGCGCGAGGAATTCCGGGGTCGTCGCATAGAGCAGCGGCCGTCCCGGCACCTCGCGCCGCCCGGCAGGCCTGATCCAGCCCGCTTCCATCAATACGTCCAAGGTGCCCTTAGAGATGCCGACGCCGCGAATTGCCTCGATTTCGGCGCGCGTTGTCGGCTCGTGGTACGCGATGATCGCGAGCGTCTCGATCCCGGCGCGGGTGAGTTTGCGCGGTTCCTCGTGCGTGCGGCGCAGCAAGTGCGCCATGTCGGGCGCGGTCTGGAAGTGCCAGCGCTCGCCGCGCTTGACGAGTTCGATCCCGCGCCCGGCATAATCGGCCTGCAGCGTGGCGAGCGCGGCGCGCACCTCGACGCCCTGCAGATGCGTGCGGATCGCGTCCGCGGTCATCGGTTCGGTCGCGGCGAACAGGACGGCCTCGACCGCGCGGACGACCGGATCGGGTGCACTCACGCCCGCGGCTCGACGGGTGTGCGCAGGTATAACGGCGCGAAGGGCGATTGCTGGCGGAGTTCGGCCCGGCCCTGCTTGGCGAGTTCGAGCGCGGCGACGAAGCTCGAGGCGAGCGCCGATTTGCGGAACACGCCCGTCGCCGCCGGCGGGAGGAAGGTCTCGATTGTCCGCCATTCCATCGTGATCCCGAGCAGCCTCCCGACGCGTTCGAGCGCGGCCTCGAGCGTCATCACCTCGCGCTGCGCGACGAAGTGCATGACGGGGCGCGTCCGTGCGGTGATGACGCCGTATGCGGCGATCAGATCGTAGATCTCGGCCTGCCACAGCGCCTTGCGCTGCGTGCGCAGTCCCTCCGGCGCGCCGCGCGGGAAAACGTCGCGCCCGATCCGGTCGCGCGCGACCAGCCGCGCGCCCGCCTCACGCATCGCGCTGAGCCGTTCGAGGCGGAGTTGCAGGCGCAGCGCGAGCTCTTCCGGGTTGGGCTCCACCTCGGGATCGCGGGGCAAAAGCAGCCCCGATTTGAGATAGGCGAGCCACGCCGCCATCACGAGATAATCCGCCGCCAGCTCGAGCTTGATCGCGCGCGCCTCCTCGACGAAGCGGAGATATTGATCGACCAAGGCGAGGATCGAGATCGCTTTCAGATCGACCTTCTGATTGCGCGCGAGCGCGAGCAGGACGTCGAGCGGGCCTTCCCAGCCGTCGAGATCGAGCGTCAGCGTTGCGGGGTCTTCGGTCATTGCGCGAACGGTAGCAAAGACGCTCGCCGAGCGGCAGCCCCTTCTAAATCCTCACTTGGTACCGCGGCGAGGGGGAAGTCAGGTGAGCGCGAGCAACGCGTCGCGTTTGGCAATGAGCGCGGCGAAATCGCCGTCGCCACGCACCCCCGCCACGCTCGCCATCGCGCGATCGAGCCGCGCGCGAGAGATCGCAGAAATCTCCCCGAGCCGCGCGGCGATATCCTCCATCTCGTCCATCCGCCCCCAGCAATCGAGCACCAGGTCGCATCCCGCAGCGATCGACCCCGCCGCCTTGTCGCCGGCCGTGCCCGACAGCGCCTTCATGTCGATATCGTCGGTCATCAACAGCCCGTCGAAGCCGATCCGCTGGCGGATGATCTGCTCGATCACGACGGGCGACAGCGTTGCAGGGCGCGCCGGGTCCCAGGCGTCGAAGACGATATGCGAGGTCATCCCCATCGGCGCATCGCTGAGCCGCGCGAACGGCTGGAGATCGATTTCGAGCTCGGCATCCGTCGCGGTGACGGTCGGCAGATGATAATGCGTATCGAGCTTGGCGCGGCCATGCCCCGGCATGTGCTTGACGACACCGACCACGCCGCCGCGCTGCAGCCCGTCGAGGGTCGCCTTGCCGAGGGCTGCGACGCGCATCGGGTCCGAGCCGAAAGCGCGCGTAGCGATCGCCTCGGTCGTATCGGGCTGCGCCACGTCGAGCAGCGGCAGGCAATCGACATTGATGCCAACCTCGGCGAGCATCAGCGCGATCGCCTCGGCATTCGCGCGCGCCGCCTCGATCGCCGAGATCGGCGCGATATCGTAGAGCCGGTCGAACGCGGGGCCTGCCGGGAAAGCAGGCCATTCGGGCGGCCGCATCCGCGCGACGCTGCCGCCTTCCTGATCGATCAGGATCGGCACGTCGTCGCGCCCCGACAGCGCGCGCAGACTGTCGGTCAGCGCGCGGACTTGCGCGCGGGTCGCGATGTTGCGCTTGAACAGGATGTAACCGGCGGGATCGGCAGCAGTGAAAAAGCTGCGCTCGGCAGGCGACAGTTCGAGGCCGGATAGGCCGAAGATGACGGGCTTCATGCCACGGGCTTAGCAACAAGCGCGGGGCTTCGCACCATTCCGAATGCGACCCGCGCCATTCCTTCCGATACGTCACCCCGGGCTCGTCCCGGGGTCCACCGGGACGCGCGTGCTACGCTCCCAACCCTTGCGGCCCGGTGGACCCCGGCACAAGGCCGGGGTGACGGGTACCGCGCGGAGCCGTCGCGATCAGCCCCGCGGCACGAAGCAGGCCTGCCCCGCCGCCGCCAGCTTCGCGCACAGGCTCGTGGCCTGGCCCGCGCTGCCGGCATTGACGCGCAGGCGATAGACGGTCTTGCCGCCAACCTGCGCCGCCTGGACCGACTTGCCCATCGGCGCGAGATCGACGTGCTTTTTGGAGATCGCGCGCCAATTCGTATCGGCTTCGGCCTCGCTGCCGAACGACCCGAGCTGCACCAGCGCGCCGCCCGACGCCTTTTCGGCCGACGGGATCTTGGCAACGGCCTTGCTCGCGCCAGCCTCGGCCTTGGCAACCGGAGCCTTCTTGCCCGCGATCGGCTTTTCGGGAAGCGCCTTCATGTCGATCGCGGCGTTGCCGGTGGCGGCGCCGTTGCTCGTCGCGATCGCACTATCGCCTTCGCCGTCGACCTTGATGCCACCGGGATCGTCGGGCTTGACCTTATAATCGCCCTCTTGCGCCGCGATCATCGCGCCGTTGCCGTCGACGCCCTGGTGCTGCTTGTAATATTGATAGCCGAAGATCACCGCCGCGACGACGAGCAGCGCCGCCACGATCAGGCCGATGATCTTCACGACCGACGGGCCATCGTCATAATCGTCCTCGACCGTTTCGAGCCAGGGAAGGCGATCCTCGTCGCGCATATCGTATTCGCCTGCCATCAGTTCATCTCCTGGACCGCCTGGACGCCCATGATGCCCAACCCGTTACGGATAATCTGCCCGATTGCATCGGCCAAGAAAAGCCGCGCGCATGTCATCGCCGGATTATCGGGCAGGAGGAAGCGCCGGTCGGGCCGGTCGTTGCCGACGTTCCACAAAGCGTGGAGCGAAGCGGCCAAGTCGTACAGATAAAAGGCAATCCGGTGCGGTTCGCGCGCCGCGGCAGCGGTGTCGACGATCCGCGGGAACTGCGCGGCGAACTTCACCAGCGCGAGGTCCTCCGTGTCAAGTTGGGACAAGTCGACCGTATCACAGACGATTCCCGCCTCCGCCGCACGCCGATGGAGCGACGCGACGCGCGCATGCGCGTAGTTCACATAGAAGACCGGATTGTCCTTCGACGCCTCGACCACCTTGGCAAAGTCGAAATCCATCTGCGCATCCGCCTTGCGTGTCAGCATGGTGAAGCGGACGACGTCCTTGCCGACCTCGTTGACGACATCGGCGAGCGTGACGAAATTGCCCGCGCGCTTCGACATCTTGATCGGCTCGCCAGCGCGCATCAGGCGGACCATCTGCACCAGCTTGACGTCGAAGCGCGTCTTGCCGCCGGTCAGCGCCTGCACTGCGGCGACGATCCGCTTGACGGTGCCGGCATGGTCGGCGCCCCAGATGTCGATCAGCGCGTCGGCGGATTGTGCCTTCTGGAAATGGTACGCGAGATCGGCGCCGAAATAGGTCCACTGCCCGTTCGATTTCCGGATCGGGCGATCCTGGTCGTCGCCGAACTGGGTCGAGCGGAACAGCGGCAGCACGACGGGCTCCCAATCCTCGAGCTCCTGGCCCTTGGGGGCTTCGAGCACGCCGTCATAGATCAGATCGCGCGAGCGCAATTCGGCCTCGGCCTCCTCGGGCTTGCCCGCTGCCTGCAGCTCGGCTTCGGACGAGAACAGGTCGTGATGGATGCCGAGCAACGCCAAATCGGCCTTGATCAGCACGAGCATCGCCGCGACCGCCTTGGTGCGGAACAGCACGAGCCACTCGTCTTCAGGCTTGCCGACATAGGCGTCGCCGAATTCGGCGGCGAGCGCCTGGCCGACCGGCACGAGGTAATCGCCCGGATACAGCCCCTCGGGGATCTCGACGGTCTCGCCGAGCGCCTCGCGGTAGCGCAGGTGCACCGAGCGGGCGAGCACGTCGACCTGGCCGCCGGCGTCGTTGACGTAATATTCGCGGATCACCTTGTGGCCCGCGAATTCGAGCAGCGCAGCGAGCGCATCGCCGACGACCGCGCCACGGCAATGCCCCATGTGCATCGGTCCGGTCGGATTGGCCGAGACATATTCGATGTTGACCGTGGTGCCGGCACCGCGGTTCGAGCGGCCGTAATCGTCGCCACCATCGCGGATCGCCGACAGTTCGGCGCGCCAGGTATCGTCGGTCAGGCTCATGTTGATGAAGCCCGGCCCGGCAATCGACACCTTCTCGACCTCGTCGAGGCCGGCCAGCTGCGCGACGATCTTCTCGGCGAGCGCACGCGGGTTAGTCTGCGCGGGCTTGGCGAGCACCATCGCGGCATTGGTGGCAAGATCGCCATGCGTCGTGTCGCGCGGCGGCTCGACCGTGATGTTCGCGCGGTTGAGCCCGGCGGGCAAGTCGCCGCTGGCTTCAAGGGCATCGAGCACCGCATCGATATGCGCGGCGAAACGGGTGTAGAGGGTCATGGGGCACGTCCGGTGGTGTCTGCGAGCGCGGCGCATAGCGGATACGGGGGGCGGCTTCAAACACTCCTACCCGCCACGGGGAGCGTGACCCTTTTGCCCCTTCGGCAAAAGGGTGGAGGAGCCGCAAGGTCCCCTCCCCATTCCGGGGAGGATTTGGGTGGTTGATCGCAGCATCACACTGCGCCTACCAACGGCATATCTCCCTTCCGAAAGGTCGCCCATGAAACGCCACGCCCTTCTGCTCGCCGCCACCGCCGCGGTGATCGCGCTCGCGCCGGTCCACGCCCAGCAGAAGGCGCCGGCCGCAGCCGCGGTCGGCGGCGACATCCCCGCCAAGTTCAGCCCGCCCGAGGCGCAGAACGATTACGTCAAGCGCGAGGTGATGATCCCGATGCGCGACGGGACCAAGCTCTACACCGTGATCGTCTACGCCAAGGGCCTGACCAACGCGCCGATCGTCCTCACGCGCACGCCGTACAACGCCAAGGGCCGCGCGCACCGCACCGACAGCGCGAGCGAACTCTCCACGCTGCCGCTCGCCGACGAGATGTTCGTCAAGGGCGGCTATATCCGAGTCTATCAGGACATTCGCGGCAAATACGGCTCGGAAGGCGACTATGTCGTCACGCGTCCGGTCATCGGCCCGCTCAACCAGACCAAGGTCGATCACACGACCGATGCGTACGACACGATCGACTGGCTGGTGAACAAGGCGAACCTGCCGGAGTCGAACGGCCGCGTCGGGATGATCGGATCGTCGTACGAGGGCTTCACCGTGGTGATGGCGCTGCTCCATCCGCACCCCGCGCTGAAGGTCGCAGCACCGCAAAGCCCGATGATCGACGGCTGGATGGGCGACGACTGGTTCCATTACGGCGCGTTCCGCTTGCCCAATATCGGCTGGCTCGGGTCGCAGACTGGCTACAAGGGCGAGGGCAAGGCGCCCCCGTCGGGTGGCTATGACGATTACGATAATTTCCGCACGATCTCGGCGGGCGATTGGGCGAAGAAGTCGGGTTACGACCAGCTGCCGTACTGGAAGCGGATGGTCGAGCATCCCGCCTATGATGGCTTCTGGTCGGGCCAGGCGCTCGACACCTTGCTCGCGGCGAGCCCGTCGAACGTTCCCACGCTGTGGGAACAGGGCCTGTGGGATCATGAGGACATGTGGGGCGGGATCCACAGCTATGAGGCACTCGTCAAGGCCGGGCATCAGTCGAACAATTATCTCGTGATGGGCCCGTGGCGCCACAGCCAAGTCAATCGCGAGGGCCGCACGCTCGGTCCGCTGACGTGGAACGGCGACACCGCGCAGCAATATCGCGAAGACATGGTGCTGCCGTTCTTCAACCAATATCTGAAGGACGGTCCGGCAGTCACGCTGCCCGCCGCCGCAATCTACAACACTGGTGCGAACCATTGGGACAGTTTCCCCAAATGGCCGCTGTCGTGCGACACCGGCTGCGACACGCCGCTGACCCCGCTCTATCTGCAGGCCGACAAGGGACTCGGCTTCGAGCGCGCGGCGAGCGGTGGCGACAGCTATGTGTCCGACCCCGCCAACCCGGTCCCCTACCTCCCGCGCCCGATCAATTTCGACGATGGCCGCTGGGGCGACTGGCTCGTCTCGGACCAGCGCTCGGTCGACGGTCGCACCGACGTGATGAGCTATTCGACGCCTGCGCTGACCAAGACCGTCAAGGTTTCGGGCGTGCCGTGGGCCGACATCTTCGCCAAGACGACCGGCAGCGACGGCGACATCGTTGTCAAGCTGCTCGACGTCTATCCCGACGAAGTGGCGAGCAACCCCAAGATGGGCGGCTATCAGCTCGCGATCAGCCTCGACATCTTCCGCGGGCGGTATCGCGAGAGCTTCGCTAAGCCCAGCGCGATCCCGGCGAACAAGACGCAGCAGTATCGGTTCCGTCTGCCGGCGGTGAACCATGAGTTCCTGCCGGGGCACAAGATCATGGTGCAGGTGCAGTCGTCGCTGTTCCCGGTCTATGACCGCAACCCGCAGACTTTCGTGCCGAACATCTTCCTCGCGAAGCCTGCCGACTACAAGAAGGCGACGGTGACGATCGAGCATGGCGCGGCGGGCGCGAGCGCGGTGTTGCTGCCGGTGGTGACGAAGTAAGGAACGCATTTGCGCTGCCCCCTCCCCCGTTCGGGCTGAGCCTGTCGAAGCCCTGACCTCCCCACGCGACCGCGTCGCGCGGGGCACGGGCCCTTCGACAAGCTCAGGGCGAACAGCGATAGGGAGCACCGGCGCTCCGGGGCGCGGAAGACGCCCGTCATGCCGGGCTTGAGCCGGCATCCATGGATCAAGTCCGGGGTGACGGCTGCGTCACACCAGCCCGTCGACCGCCTTCGTCCCCTTGCTCAGCGGGAACAGCGCCGCCATCGCGCGCGCCGGCTCGACGCCGAAATGCCCCGCCACCGCGCCCGCGATGAACGCGTCGAGCTGCAGCGTCGGCTTCAGATCGCGCCCCTCGAACAAAGCCGCCGCTTGCAACCCCGGCCAGTCCGCCAGCACCCGCCCGCCGCGCACCGCGCCGCCGAGCAGCATCGCCGAGCTGCCCGTGCCATGATCGGTCCCGCCGGTGCCATTGACCGCGACCGTCCGCCCGAACTCGGTCGCGACGAGCACCATCGTGTCGCTCCACAACGGCCCAAGCCCCGCCTGCAGCGCGCCGATCATCCCGTCGAGCCCCTTCAACTGCGCGCCGAGCCGCTGGCGCTGCTGCGTATGCGTGTCCCACCCGCCGGTCTCGATCATCGCGATCCGCGCGCCATTGGCGGGCGCGAGCAGCCGCGCGGCAAGCGCCCCCGTCGCCACCGCATTGGCGCCGCCGCCCGCCGCGAGGTCGCTGGTGAGCTCGCGCGTGCTCATCGCCTCGCTCCACAGCCCGTGGAGCTGCGCGTCGCCCTGATAGAGCATCGCCACGCGCTGCATCAGATCGTCCGACGCCTGCGGCAGGTTGGAGGGGGCATAGGACGACACGTCATGCTTGCCGCGCAGCGCGAGCGGCACCGTCGCCGACACCGCGATCGCCTTCGCTTCGGTCGGCGGCAGCACGCCGAGCAGCCGGTTGAGCCAGCCATCCTTGACTTGATACGCGCTCACTCCGCCGCTCTCGAGCACGTTCTGCCCGTCGAAATGCGAGCGGTCACGGTACGGCGAGGCGACGGCATGCGCGAACAGCGCCTGCTTGCGGCCATAGAGCCCCTGCAGCGCCGTCATCGTCGGATGCAACGCGAACATCCCGTCGAGCTTGGGCGCGCTCGCGAAATCGGCGGCGAGATCGCCACGCGCGCCGACGAACGCCGGATCGCCGACCGGCGCGACGATGCCCATCCCGTCGGCTGCGCCGCGCTGGATGATGAAGATGAAGCGCTTGTCGGTCTCGGCCTTGGCGAACGCCATGCGCGGAGCAAGCGCGAGCGCGAGCGCCCCCGCACCGAGGAACGCGCGACGATCAAGAATAGGGGAATACATGGCCTATCTCCGCATGAATTCAGGAGCGACGAGCAGCAGCGCGAGCGCTTGCGCCGGACTCTCGCAATTGGCGAGCGCCGTGCTCGTCGCCGGGGTTACCGCACCGGGCAGGATCTTGGGGCCAAGCGCGCGCGCGTCGACCGCTGCCGCGCGCGAGGCGAAGCGTTCGGCGGCCTCGACCCGCCGCAACACCGCATCGGGCCCGGCCCAGCTCCCGGCGATATCGTCATAGCCGATCGGCTGCCCCGGCTTCCACGTCGGCTGGCCGAGCTGGTTGAGCAGGCCGACCATCGCCTGTGGATCGGCGGTCTTCACGTTCAGCGCGCGCATCGAGGAGATCGTCCACTCCCACGGCGTCTTGAACTTGAGCGGTTGCTCGACCCACGCCTCGGGCGAAGCGATCAGCGCGCGATAAACGCTCGGCAGATCGCCGCCCGATTTGACGAATGCCGCCTGCAGCCGCGCGACCATCGCCGGCGGCGGGGTGTCGCCCGCGAAATGCCGCGCGAGCTTGGTCGCGATGTGGCTCGCGGTGGCGGGCGAAACCGCCACGTCGGCGAGCACCGCGCTCGCCTGCTCGACTCCGCCTGCGGGATAGGTCTTGCCCATCACCATGCGGTCGCCTGGTTCGTGCAACGGTGCGGCAAAGACGAAATCGCCCGGCAAGCCATCGGTCCCGGCGGCGCGAGCGCCCGGCCCCTGCCCGATACCGGCGACGGTCCAACCCGTCATCGCGCGCGCGAATTCGGTGACGTCGGCCTGGCTATAGCCCGTCCGCACGCCGAGCGTATGCAGCTCGAGGATCTCGCGCGCGAGATTCTCGTTGAGGCCGACCTTGCGCCCACCATTCCCGGCCGCGCGTGCGGCGATCCGTTGACCGAGCGGCGAATTCGGACCGACCGACACCGCCTGATCGAGATAGAGCAGCATCGCGGGATGCTGTTCCACCGCCATCAGCATGTCGTGGAAACTGCCGAGTACATGCGGCCGGATCGCCTCGAATTCGAGCGTTCCCGCCAGCCCGACCACCTGGAGCTTATCGGCCGAAACCGCAAAATGGTTCGCCCAGAAATGCACCAGTCGCTCGACGAACGGCGTGTCGGTGATCAGTGCCTGCGTCACCCGCGCGCCGACCGCGCCGGCATAATCCCCGCGCCCGGTGCGCGCGGCGAACTGACGCGCCTGCTTCATCGCATCGTCGGGCATCGGCTTTGCGGCCGGCGGCGACGGCGCCATCCCCGGCGGCTGGACCGACTGCGCCCCCATCTGCAATCCCGCGGGTGCCGATCCCGGCATCGGCGCGACTGCGGCAGGAGGACCAGGCGGCACGCCCGGTTTGCCACCCTGCTGCGCGCGCAGCGCGCGCTGCTGGCGGAAATAGTCGGCGAGATCGGCCGATACCGCCGCGCTCGTCGGCGCCGAGGCGATCGCATCGGGACGGGGATCATAATGCGCGAACTGCCCGTTCAGCCATGCAACCGGGTCGGCCGGAATCGGCTGATCGCCGCGTGCGCCCAAACCGAACCGATTGAGTGCGATACTTGCCTTCGTCATCACCGCGTCCTTCTTTACGCCGTGCGGAGGTATCACCGCAATCTGTCGCAGAATTATGCCCGCTACGGTCAGACGCTTTCGTTTCGTGCAACTGGTCGCGCATTCTTTGCGCTTGGGCTCATGCTGCACCGCAATATGTTAGTCCCATCATCACAATCATCTTCTGTGGAGAGGATGCGCGATCGGCTTTCGAAATTCGGAAGGAACGATCATGATCAAGACCATTTTCGCCGCTACGGCCCTGCTTGCTGCCACGGTTTCGCCTGCGCTTGCCACGGATTCCGCCAGCCACACCTTCACGCGCGACGGCGAGACTTACACCTACAAGACGATCGACAAGGGCGACCACGTCCTGATCAGCGGCCGCCGCCAGTCGGGCAGCGCGTTCGAGCTCAACGTCCGCGGCGACCAGGTGACTGGCGTTTCGGGCGGGACCCCAGTCTCGTTCGTCGTCCCCAACGCGCAGGCCAAGCTGACCTCGTCGACCGAGCTGGCATTCCGCTAAGCCGTTCGGGCCGGGCGTGTTGCTCCGACTGCCAATGGCAAGCGGAGCGACACGCTCAAGGCGTATCGAGTGCCGGGTTCAGAAACCTTCGGGCAAATCGATTGGACCGACCACCTCGCGGTAACGCGACACTGCGTAATGATCGGTCATCCCGGCGATGAAATCGGCGATGTGGCGGCTGCGCCACGGCTCTTCAGCCGGGATCCGCGCCGCCCAATCCGCCGGCATCAGCCGCGCATCTGCGCGATAGGCGGCAAACAACCCTATTATGATCCCTTCCGCCGCGCGCGCCGCCTCGAGCTGGCGCGGGTGGTGGTAGAGGTTCGCGTACATGAAGCGCTTGAGGATCCGCTCGTCCTCGCGCATTTCATCCGAGAAGCCGACCAGGCAGCGCCCCGCCGCGCGCACGTCGGCGCTATCATTAATCCCGACCAGCCGCGATCGAGTCTCGGCGATCAGATCGTTGACCATCGCACCGATCTGCGAGCGGATCAGCTCGCCGACGAGCCGCGCCGGTGCGACATCGGAAAAGCGCGCGCGCACGGAATCCCAGCCGCGTGCGATTAGCGGCACTTCGAGCAATTGGTCGAGCGTCAGCAAGCCAGCGCGCAGGCCATCATCGATATCGTGATTGTCATAGGCGATGTCGTCGGCAATCGCCGCGACTTGCGCCTCGAGGCTGGACCAATTGCCCAGATCGAGCGGAAACGCCGCGTCGCAATCCGCCAGCGCCCAGCGGGGGCGCTTGACCGGCCCGTTATGCTTGGCGAGCCCCTCGAGCGTTTCCCATGTCAGGTTGAGCCCGTTCCAGCGCGGATACGGGCTGTCGATCGTCATCAGCGCGCGCAGCGTGTTGCCGTTATGGTCGAACCCGCCCTGCTCGGCCAGCGCCGCCTGAAGCGCATCCTCGCCGGCGTGGCCGAACGGCGGATGGCCGATGTCGTGCGCGAGCGACAGTGCCTCGGTCAGATCCTCGTTGAGGCCGAGCGTGCGCGCAATCGTGCGCGCGATCTGCGCGACTTCGAGGCTGTGCGTCAGCCGGACGCGGAAATGGTCGCCGTCGGGCGCCATGAACACCTGCGTCTTGTGGCGCAGCCGCCGAAAGCTGATCGAATGGATGATCCGGTCGCGGTCACGCTGGAAGGCATCGCGCGGGCCGCGCGCGCCACCGGGGGCGCTCCCCTTTTGTTCTTCATGGAGGCGACCGCGGCTGCGCTCCGGGTGAGAGGCCCAGGGCGCAAGCAGCGTCATACCGGTCGGTAGTCCATCAATCGAAGGGTCATTTGGCGCCGAGCTTGGAGATCTTCTGGCCGGCGTCGCTGACGAAAACGAAGCCCGATACGCCGTCCTTGGCGATCTTGTTGACGAACGCCTGCGCTTCGTCGTCGGTCTTGAACGGGCCGGTCAGGATCCGGTTGGTCGCGCGCAGCGGCGTCGTCCAGCCGCTGCGGCCGGCGAGCTGCTTGTTGCCGCTGCGCAGCTTCGACCATTGCTTGGGCAGATCGTTCTCGTTCGCGCCGCCCGCGACCTGAACCCAGATCCGCGACGGCTCGAGCAGCTTGGGATCGTTCTTACGCTTTTCCTCAGCCGCCTTCTTGGCGTCCGCCAGTTTCTTGTCGGCGACGGCTTTCTTCGCGTCGGCGATCTTCTTGTCGGCAGCGGCCTTCTTGGTGTCGGCGAGCTTCTTGTCGGCAGCCGCCTTCTTCGCTTCGGCGAGCGCCAGCTGATCGGCGGCTTTCTTGTCGGCGAGCTTCTTCTCGGCTGCCAGCTTCTTCTGCGCCGCTACTTCATCGGCTCGGGTCGTATCCACGGGCGGGACCACAGCGCGCGCACGCTCGATCGGTGCGGGGGTCGGGCTCGGCGCGGTTTCGACCGGCGACTCGTTGGCGGGCACCTTGATGTCGGAGATGATCGCCGCGAGGATCGAATCCTCGCTGCGGACGGGTGTCGGCGCCGCTGGCGTAGGCGCGACCGGGGTTGGCGCGACGTCAACCGGTGCAGGCGTCGCTGCAACGATCGTCGCGCTTTCCGCCGCCGCTGCGAGCGTACCGCCGGGCGGCGCCGTGGCGATCTGAGTCGGAGCAGTCGCCTGCGACGGAACAGCCGCGCCCGCCGTGCTGATGCTCGGTGCTGCGACGAGCCCGCCCGGCGTCGCGCCGAGGCGCGTCGTCGACGCCGCTGTGCCACGATCGCCGACAGGCAGCGGGATGTTCGACGCGGCGAGCACAACCGGCGCGGCCGTTGCCGAGGCAACCGCTGTCGGCGCGGGCGCTCTCACCACCGGAGCGCTGACTTGCGGCACCGCGACGGGCAGCGGCGCAGCGACG
Organism: Sphingomonas glacialis; assembly: GCF_014653575.1. GTDB lineage: Bacteria > Pseudomonadota > Alphaproteobacteria > Sphingomonadales > Sphingomonadaceae > Sphingomonas > Sphingomonas glacialis. The sequence continues at coordinate 1,293,442 of NZ_BNAQ01000001.1, forward strand.
GTCGCTGCCGGCGCCGCGATCGTGGCCTGGGTCGGGGCAGCCGCCGTCTGGATTGGACGCGACGGCACGGTCACGCTCGGCGTCGTGGGAAGGGTGCGAAGCTGCGCCATCGCTGCGGTGTTGGCGGCTTGCGCGGCCGTCACCGGCGCGCGTTGGACGTAGCGCGGCGCGGGCAGCGCTTGCGCGTAGGGCACGGCCGGCAGCGGCTGCACATAGGGTGTGGCGGGCGCGCGCTGCGGTTGCGCGTAGGGCGATTGCACCGCCGGCGTACCCGGCAGGCGCTGGACAAAGGTCGCCGTCGGCGCGCCCGTCATCGGCGCGTTGGCGGCAAGCGCGGTGCGCGGCGCGATCGCTCCGTACGACGGTGGTGCGGGAAGCGGCGGCGGTGGTGGTGGCGCCACGCTCGCGACGACCTCGACGCGTCCACGATTGCGGCGCGCTTCCTTGGCGCGGCGGCGCTCCTCGCGCGCGTCGACCACGACGGGTGCCTTGACCACCGCCGCGACCTGGACCGGCGCGGTCGGATCGGGACCGAGCGCCGCAAGCGGGGGCACAAGCCGCGCGTCGTTGACGCGGTCGAGGCTCGGCCGCACTTCGCCGAAATGCACCGCAAACGCGCGGTCGGCGGGGCGCAAACTCGACAGGATCTCGAAGAACGGCTGCAACCCTTGCGCCATCCCGCTCGGCATCATGCTCGTCGCGATCTTCTCGGCGCCGGCCTTGTCGCCCGCCATCGCCAGGATGAAGGCGCGCGCGCGCCACGCGCCACGATCGCTCTTGCGCAACAGCTGGTCGATCTGCGTGAGCGCGAGCTCGCGCTTGCCCGAAATGCCGAGCGACAGCGCATAGCGTCGCTGCGTCTCGTCATTCGCGCCAGCGCGCAGGGCCACGCGGTAGTCGCGCTGCGCGCGCTCCTGCTCGCCGATCAGGTCATAGGCCAGACCGCGGTCGGCGGCGAAACTGCGCGGATCGGCGCCCAACCGCTCGGCCTCGGCGAAATGGCGCAGCGCGTCGCCGGGCCGCTCGGCTGAGACGAGCAAGCTGCCCTCGCCCGCCTTGACGCGCGCATTACGGGGATCGATCCGCTCGGCGCGCGCGAAGAAGGCGGCAGCTGCGGTATCATCGTCGAGCCTCAGCGCGAGTTCGCCCGCCCGGATCAGCGCCTGCAAATCCTGCGGATTTGCCGCGAGCAGCCGGATCTGACTCGCGAGCAGATCGGCATCCGAGAGCGGCTGCACGCTATAAGGCGACGGCACGCTGGCATAAGGCGAGCTGCCATAGGGCGAGGGATAGCTCGACTGCGCATTCGCCGCAGACGCAAGCGTCAGCGCAGATACGGAGGCAATAAGACGAACGGCGCGCATGGTCAGTCCTAGAGCGGTTTATCGCGCAGGCGGCAAGCGACCGCCCGGCCGCGCTGCGACCAATCGACACCCAGTGACGGCGAGCGCCCGATCAGGAGCGCTCGCCGTGGTCCGCCGCGGATCGTTACTGGTTGTTCTGCCGATGCAGGAAGCGCGGGATATCAAGCGGATCCTTGTCGGCGGCGGGCTCCTCGTCGCGCGCGGCGCCGCGCGAGACGCTCGACATGCGCTCGAACAGCGTGCCGCCAAGCTTGACGCGCGGCGCTGGCGCCGCGGGCGCGGGTTCAGGGGCGGCGGGAGCCGCCTCGGCGGCGGGCGCGCCCGGCGACAGCCAGCGGCGGCGCGTCGGCGCTTCGGCGGCCGTATCATCGGCAGCGGGTGCCGATGGCGCGGGGGCCGTGTCGTCGAAGCTCGTCACCGGTGCGGGCGCAGGGGCCGGAGCGGGTGCCGGCTCGGGGGCGACCACGGTCTCGCTGCCGAGCACCAGCTCGTCATCCTGCGACGCGGGCTCGGGTGCCGCTTCGTCGGCAGGCGCGGGGTCAGCCGCGGGAGCCGCCGGCGTCTCGGTCTTCTTGGTGCCCGAGAAGCTGAACGCGCGCGACGCCGGCGGCGCTGCCGGAACGGGGCGCACTTCGGCCTCTATCCCGGTGGCGACCACCGAAACGCGGATCTTGCCCTCGAGATCGGGGTTGAACGCCGAGCCCCAGATGATGTTGGCGTCTTCGTCGACCAGCTCGCGGATGTGGTTCGCGGCTTCGTCGACTTCGAGCAGGCGCATGTCGTCGCCACCGGTGATCGACACGATGACGCCCTTGGCGCCCTTCATGCTGACACCGTCGAGCAGCGGGTTGGCGATCGCCTTCGATGCCGCCTCGATCGCGCGATTGTCGCCCTCGGCCTCGCCGGTGCCCATCATCGCCTTGCCCATTTCCTGCATCACCGAACGGACGTCGGCGAAATCGAGGTTGATGAGGCCGGGCATGACCATCAGGTCGGTGATCCCGCGCACGCCCTGCTGCAGAACTTCGTCGGCCATCTGGAACGCTTCCTTGAAGGTCGTGTTCGCATTGGCGACGAGGAACAGGTTCTGGTTGGGGATGACGATCAGCGTGTCGACATACTTCTGCAGTTCCTCGATGCCCGCCTCAGCGCTTTTCGCGCGGCGCGTGCCCTCGAAGGCGAACGGCTTGGTGACGACGCCGACCGTCAGGATGCCCATGTCACGTGCCGCCTTGGCGATGACAGGCGCCGCACCGGTGCCGGTGCCGCCACCCATGCCGGCGGCGATGAAGCACATGTGCGAGCCTTCGAGCATCTTGGTGACCTGCTCGATCGTCTCTTCGGCCGCCGCACGCCCGATCTCGGGGCGCGAGCCGGCGCCGAGGCCTTGCGTGATCTTCGCACCGAGCTGGATCTTGTGGCTCGCGGTCGACTGCTTGAGCGCCTGCGAGTCGGTGTTGGCGACGAGGAACTCGACGCCCTGCACATCGGCACGCATCATGTTGGCGATGGCGTTGCCGCCAGCGCCGCCAACGCCGATCACCGCGATGCGCGGCGTGAGCTCATCGACTTCTGGCGGCAAAAATTCGATGCTCATGTCCGGTCTCCAACGTGCGCCCACACCCCGGCGCCAAACTGATATAGGTGTAGTCTTGCACCATCGCTGGCGGTCCTTCCAGAGCGAACCGCACAATCCAGTAGCAAATCTTTAATAATTCGCGCGGGCTGCCGCCATGAGGCGTCGGAACAGCGCGAAACCCTTCGGGCGATGGACCAATTGCTGCTTGCTCGACAGCGCGCGCAGATCGACCGGATCGGCCGCCGCGTAGAATGCGAGCCCGGCGAGCGTCGCGAACGCCGGCCCGGCATGCGCCTCGGGCAACGCGGTCAGCCCGCGCGGGCGGCCGATCCGCACCGAGCGGCCGAGCGCTTGCTGCGCGTAATCGGCGATGCCCTTGAGCTCCGCCCCGCCGCCAGTCAGCACGACCTGGCGCCCGACCGGCCCTTCGAACTTCAGCTCGGCAAGCGCCTTGCCGACTTCGCCGATCAGATGGTCGAGCCGCTGGCGGATCACGGCGATCAGCTGCGCCTTGGTGATCCGCGTGCCGTCATGCGCGTCGTCCTCGGCCGAGATCGGCGCGACGTCGATCATCTCGTGATTGTCGCGCGGGGACGCATTGGCCGAGCCGTGGACGCACTTCATCCGCTCGGCCTGCGCGCGGCGCGTGCCGAAGGCCGAGGCGATGTCGTCGGTAATGTCCTGCGCGCCGATCGGGATCGACATCAGCCCGACGAGCATCCCGCCGGCGAACAGCGAGACGTTGGTAATCCCTGCCCCCAGTTCGACCAGCGCGACGCCGAGCTCGCGCTCCTCGTCGGACAGGCACGCCATGCCGGTCGCGACGGGCGATGCGATGATCGACTTCACCTCGAGATGCGCATTCGCGACGCACAGCCCAAGGTTGCGCACCGGCGACCCGTCGGCAGCGACGACATGGATATGGACGCCGAGCCGGTCGGCATGCAGCCCGAGCGGGCGCTTTACCCCGGTCAACCCATCGAGCGTGTAGAGCGCAGGCTGCGCGTGGAGCACCATCCGCCCCGCCGGGTCGATCGAATCGCGACCCGCCTGGAGCAGCGCGTCGATGTCGGACTGCTCGACGCGGTGGCCGCCGAGCTCGAACTCGATCGACGCGACGTCGGATACGAGGCCACCGGCCGAGAAGCTGACCCACACGTTCTCGATGTTGGTGCCCGCGATCCGCTCGGCCTGCTCGACCGCCTCGCGCACCGCGACTTCGGTCGCGGCGGCATCGGCGATATAGCCGCGCTTGACGCCGCGACTCTCGCGCTGGCCGGTGCCGAGCACGATCAACTCGCCGCCGTCACCCTTCTGCGCGATCATCGCCGACACCTTGGACGACCCGATGTCGAGCGCGGTGATGAGGCCTTCCGGTGCTGTCTTCGCCATCTGCTTGTCCCCTGTTCCGCCCGCTTACGCTATCCTTGGCCTGCTGGCCCCGATTGTTTCGCTTCGATCACGCCCGATTTCTCCGCCGGGGTCGCCTGCCCCGTCACCGGCGTCCCTGCGGGCGTCGTCGCCGTGGGATCAGTGATCGCCTTGTTGTCGACCAACCCAGGCTTGCGCGCCACCAGCCGCGTCGGATCGCGCATGTCGAAGCCGAGCCAGCCCTTGCCGAGCAGCGGCTTGACCCCGTCGAGCTGCGCGAAACGGACCAGCGCCTTGCCCGCCGCCGCGTCGCCCTCGGGCAGAGCGAGCGTCTCGCCGCTCTCGAAGGTCAGCGTCCAGCGGCGGTTGCCGACCCAGGTCGCCGCCTTGACCTGGCCGCGCAACGCCGGCGCGACGTCGAGCAATTGCCGATACGCCGGCTCCTGCTCATTGGCGTGCGCGCCGATCACCAGCGGCAGATCGGGCATCGCCTCGGGATTGACCGGCTCGAGCCACGTTCCGTTCGCCGAGATCAGCGAGAGCTGGCCCTTGTTCTGCCAGATCGCGCTCGGCGTGCGCTCGATGACATTGACCATCAGCGTGTCGGGCAGCCGCCGCGAGACGTGCGCATCCTCGATCCAGCCGCTGTGTGCGAGCAGATCCTGGCGGATCTTCTCGAGGCTGACGAGTGGCATCGCCATCGACGGCTGGTTCGCCGCGATCTTGTAGATGACGTTGTGGTCCATCCGCTTGAGACCGGTGATCTGGATGTTGGTGACGCGGAACCCCGCATCGCCGATCCCCTCGCCGATCGCGCTGCCGATCGCCGCGGGAACGCCGAGATAGGTCGCCGCGCCGAGCAGCGCCGCGCCGACCGCACCCATGATCGACCAGGTCGCGATCTTGTGGAGCGTCGCTTCGCTGACCGGCAGCATCGCGATCAGCTTGTCGATCGTCGACGCCTTGGGCGGCTTGCGCCGCTTGGGCTGGACCGGGCGACGCGCGGTGCCGCGCTTGATCGTGCCGCTGCTCATGGCGCCTTTTCTTTCAGCGCCCGATCCTTCACCGCCTCGTCGACGATCGCCTGAACGAGCTGCGGATAGGAAATCCCGCAATGCTTGGCCTGTTCGGGCACCAGACTGAGCGGGGTCATCCCCGGCTGGGTGTTGACCTCGAGCAGGAACAGCCCCTCGACCCCGGCCTCGTCGTCCCAGCGGAAATCGGAGCGCGACGCGCCCTTGCAGCCGAGCAGGCGATGCGCGTCGAGCGCGATCTGCTTGCACGCTTGGGTGATCTCGTCGGGGATCGCGGCGGGGAAGATGTGCTCGGTCTTGCCGTCGGTATATTTCGATTCGTAATCGTACCAGCCGGTGAGTGGCTTGAGCTCGGTGACGCCGAGCGCTGTGTCGCCGAGCACCGCGGTGGTGAGCTCGCGGCCGCGGATGTACGGCTCGGCGAGCAATTCGTCGAACGCGCTCCACGGCCCGGGCGTGCTGCGCGCGATCGGGTTGCCGTAGTTACCCTCGGCAGTGACGATTGCCACGCCGACCGACGAGCCTTCGTTGACGGGCTTGAGCACATACGGGCGCGGCAACGGGTCGTCGTCGTACAGCGTCTCGCTCTTGACGATCCGCCCGCCCGGCATCGGGATCCCGGCGGGGACGAGCAACAGCTTGGTCAGCTGCTTGTCGATCGCGATGACCGAGGTGGCGAGCCCCGAATGCGTATAGGTCAGCCCCATCAGATCGAGCATGCCCTGCACCGCCCCATCCTCGCCGGGCGTCCCGTGGAGCGCGTTGAAGACGATATCGGGTTTCGCCTCGGCGAGCTTTGCCGCGACGTCATGCCCCATGTCGATCCGCGTCACGCGGTGCCCGAGCGATTCGAGCGCATCGGCAACGCCAGCGCCCGACATCAGCGACACTTCGCGCTCGGCCGACCAGCCGCCCATCAGGACTGCGACATGCAAACTCACGACTCTTCACCCACCCGCTGAATTTCCCACTCGAGCGTCACCCCGGACTGCGCCTTCACGCGCGCGATGACATCCTCGCCGAGCGCCTCGATATCAGCGCTCGTCGCCGCGCCGAGGTTGAGCAGGAAATTGCAATGCTTCTCGCTGACCTGCGCATCGCCGCGCCGCAGGCCCCGGCAGCCGGCGGCGTCGATCAGCGCCCAGGCCTTGTGGCCGGGCGGATTCTTGAAGGTCGAACCGCCGGTCTTCGAGCGCAACGGCTGCGACGCCTCGCGCTCGGCGGCGATGCGGTCCATCTCGGCCTGGATGACTGCCGGGTCCTCGGGATGACCGCGGAAGGTCGCGCTCACGACGACGGCACCAGCGGGCAGCGTCGAGTGGCGATAGGTGTAGCCCAGCGCCTCGACTGCGAGCGTCTGCCGCTCGCCCGAGCGCAAGACGATCTCGCACTCGACGAGCACGTCCTTGGTCTCGCGCCCGTATGCGCCGCCGTTCATCCGCACGAAGCCGCCGACCGTGCCGGGGATAGACCGCAGGAACTCGACCCCGCCGATGCCAGCATCGCGCGCGCTCGACGACACGAGGATCCCGCTCGCGCCGCCGCCGCAGCGGAGAGTCGTCGCGTCGAGCGTCTCGACCTTGGCGAAGGGCTTGCCGAGGCGGATCACCACGCCGGGAACGCCGCCGTCACGCACGATCAGGTTCGAGCCGAGACCCAGCGGGAGGACGGGGATGCTGGGGTCGAGCGCGGCGAGGAAGGCGCTGAGGTCGGCGACGTCCTTGGGTTCGAACAGGCACTGCGCCGCGCCGCCGGATTTGAACCAGACGAGCGGGGCGAGTGGCGCATTGTCGGTGACCCTACCTTCAATCCCCCGCCCGCTTGCGAGTCCGAGGTCGGTCATGCCCCCGGCATGACCTGAACGATGCGGGGCATCGTTCACCTCGGACTGGGCTAGGGGAGGGAATGACCTGGAAGCTTGGGCGACGCCTGAAGAAGAAGGCCCTCCCCCGGCCCCTCCCGCGAGCGGGAGGGGGGAAGAAGCAGCAGGAGAAGACAGAGAAGACTCGCTCACGCTCATCGCGCGCCCTCGATACCAGCCGCCAAACCTGCAGCCCACTTGGTAATATCCCCTGCCCCCAGGCAGACCACCATGTCGCCCGGCTGCACCACCTCCGCCAACCGCGTCGCGAGCGCCTCGGGCCCGGCGATCGTCGCCGCCGAGCGATGCCCGCGCCGCTTCAACCCCTCGACCAACGCCTCGGCATCGACCCCCTCGACCGGCGCCTCGCCAGCTGCATAGACTGGCGCCACGAACACCATGTCGGCATCGTTGAACGCGCCCTGGAACTCTTCCATCAAATCGCCCAATCGCGAGAAGCGATGCGGCTGCACCACCGCGATCACGCGATTCTCGACACCCTCGCGCGCTGCCGACAGCACTGCGCGGATCTCGACCGGGTGATGCCCGTAATCGTCGATGATCGTGACGCCACCCGTCTCGCCCACCTTGGTGAAGCGCCGCTTCACGCCGCCGAACTTGGCGAACCCCTGCTGGATCGTCGCGTCGTCGATCCCGAGCTCGAGCGCGACGCCGATCGCGGCGAGCGCGTTCTGGACGTTGTGGCGCCCCGGCATCGGCATTTCGATCCCCTCGATCGAGCGCGTCGTCCCGTCACGGTGACGGACGATCACCTCGAAGCGGTTGCCGCCCGGGATCGGCGTCACGTTCACCCCGCGCACGTCGGACTGCGCCGAGAAACCATAGGTCACGACACGCCGGTCGCGGACGCGCGGGATGATGTTCTGCACTTCGGGATGATCGAGGCACAGCAAGGCCGCGCCATAGAAGGGCACGTTCTCGACGAACTCGACGAACGCATCCTTCACCGCGTCGAACGAGCCATAGTGGTCGAGATGCTCGGGATCGATATTGGTGACTACCGCGATCGTGCCGTCCAAACGCAGGAAGCTGCCGTCACTCTCGTCGGCCTCGACCACCATCCAGTCGCTCGCGCCCAATCGCGCGTTCGAGCCATAGGAATTGATGATCCCGCCATTGATCACGGTCGGATCGACCCCGCCCGCATCGAGCAGCGCCGCGACCATCGACGTCGTCGTCGTCTTGCCGTGCGTTCCCGCGACCGCGACGGTCGATTTCAGCCGCATCAGCTCGGCGAGCATCTCCGCGCGCCGCACCACCGGGATGCGCCGTTCGAGCGCGGCCTCGACTTCGGGGTTGCCGCGCTTGATCGCGGTCGACGTCACGATCACCGCGGCGTCGCCGAGATTGTCGGCATGGTGCCCGATCAGCACCTTGATGCCACGCGCGCGCAGACCTTCGACGACATAGCCCTCGGCCACGTCCGACCCCTGCACCGCATAGCCGAGGTTCTTCATCACCTCGGCGATGCCCGACATGCCGATGCCGCCGATGCCGACGAAGTGGATCGTCCCGATATCGGTTGCGACGCCCCTCATGCGAATGCTGCCTTTACGGGCTGCGGCTTTCCGATCGGCATGTCGCCGAGCGGATCGCCGAGGCTTTCGACGAGGTTGGCAAGGTCGCGCACGGCATCGGGCCGCCCGCACGCCCGCGCACGCCCGGCGGCGTTCTGCAGCGCTTCGGGGTCGAGCCCGAGCTTCTGCATCTGCTTGGCAAGCTCGACCGGGGTGAAGTGACGCTGATCGATCGTCCGCGCGCCGCCCGCTTGCGTCATCTCGCGCGCATTGGCGGTCTGGTGATCGTCGGTCGCCGAGGGGAGCGGCACGAGGATCGCCGGACGCCCAGCACAGGTCAGTTCGGCGAGCGTCGAGGCCCCTGCGCGGGCGATCACGAGATGCGCCCAGGCGAGCTGTTCGGGCATGTCGGGCAAGTACGTGGCAAGGTCAGCGGCAATCGACAGCTCGGCATATTTGGCGCGGCAGGCCTCGATATCCTCGATCCGCGCCTGGTGGGTGACTTGCAGACGCCGCCGAAAGGCGACGGGCAACATCGAAAGGCCGTCGGGGACGACCTGCGAGAGGACGCTCGCGCCCTGGCTCCCGCCGGTGACGAGGACGCGGAAGATACCGTCCTCCTCGAGCAGCGGATACGGCTTGGAGCGCAAGGCGAGCACCGCGTCGCGCACCGGATTGCCGACGAGATGCGTCTTCGCCAGCAGCTTCGGCTTGAGCCGAGCAACGTCGGCGTAGGAGGTGGCGATCGCATCGACCTTGCCTGCGACGAGCCGGTTGACGCGGCCGAGCACGGCGTTCTGTTCGTGCACCGCGGTCGGAATGCCTTGGTTGAACGCGCCGAGCAGCGCCGGCAGCGCGGGGTAGCCGCCGAAGCCGATCACCGCATCGGGGCGGAAGCTCTTGTACAGCTCGATCGCCATCGCGCGCCCGTTGAGCATCGCGCGCGCCGCCTTCAGATAGCCGATCGGTCCACCGGTCAGGCGTCCGGCAGGGAGGATATGCGTCTGGATCCCCTCGAACAGCCCGGGAAAGCGCACGCCGCGCTCATCGCTGACGAGCGCGACATAATGCCCACGCTGGATCAGCTCGGCGGCAAGGGCGGCGGCCGGGACCATGTGCCCGCCGGTGCCGCCTGCTGCCAATACGAAATGCTTTGCCATCATATGCCGCTCCGATGCGCGATATATTTGGATCGCGTAACGAACGGATTGCGCCGGGTAAACGCCAGCAGCAACCCCATCCCGATCGACAGCGCGACAAGCGACGATCCGCCATAGCTGATGAAGGGCAGCGTCATCCCCTTCGACGGCGCGAGCCCGGTGTTGACCGCCATCGAAATCAGCGCCTGCACGCCGAACTGCGTCGCGAGCCCGGCGGCGGCGAACAGGCGGAATTCGTCCTGCTCGTCGAGCAGCTTGACGAACACCCGTACGACGATCGCAAGGAACAGAAACGCGATGATCATGCACGCGATCAGCCCGAATTCCTCGCCGATCACCGAGAAGATATAGTCGGTATGCCCCTCGGGCAGCCGGAACTTCATCGCGCCGCCGCCAGGGCCGGTCCCGCGCCAGCCGCCCGCGGTGATCGTGTCGTGCGCGGCATTGGTCTGGAAATGGTCGGCCGCGCCGATGCCGTCTGCATCGGGGAACAGGAATGCGTTGATCCGCGCGCGTGCCGTCCCGTAGAACATATAGGCCGCCCCCAGCCCCAGCGGCACTGCGGCGATCAGCCCGCCGATCACCTTGAGCGACGTGCCCGAGATCATCAGCAACGCCATCCACACCGCGCAGAACACCACGGTCTGCCCGAAATCGGGCTGGAGCATCAGCAACAGCGCGACGAGCGCGGTCATCCCGCCGGTGATGATGACCACCGGCAGCGATTCGTCCTGCGCGCGCATCGACAGCACCCAGGCGGCGGTGACGATGAAGAAGGGTTTGAGGAACTCGGACGGCTGGAGCAGCGACACGCCGAGGTTGAGCCAGCGTGTCGCGCCGTTCTTCTGCACGCCGATCACCGGCACGAGCATCAGCAATATCAGACACGCGACGGTGCCGATCAGCGCCATCCGTCGCGCGACCGGCACGGGCAGCATCGAGACGACGAGCAGCACGGGGAGCGACACGCCGACCCAGGCGAGCTGCCACCACAGATAGAACAGCGGCGGGACGACATGCTTGCCGTCCGAATAGCGTGTCGCAGCGGCCGGCGACGCCGCACCGACCGCAACGAGCCCGACCGCCACCAGCAGCAGCGTCAGCAGCAGCAGCATCCGGTCGATATCCCAGAACCACATGCCGAGCGCCGAGCGGTCTCCCCGACCGCCGCGATGCTTCATGCTCTTCCACAGCTTTGGCGGCGGGGTGCGCTGCTCGGTCACGCCAGCGCCTCGACCGCGGCGCGAAACTGGTCGCCGCGATCCTCGAAATCGCGGAACTGGTCGAACGAGGCGCACGCCGGCGACAGCAGGACGGTGTCGCCCGGCTGCGCGTTGGCGGCGGCCTGCGCGACGGCGGTGGCGAGGTCGCCGCTCACCGTCACGGGGATCTTGCCGTCGAGGATCGCGGCGAACGTGTGCGCGGCGTCGCCGATGGTATAAGCGTGGACGACATGGCCGAACGACGGAGCGCAGGCGTCGAGATCGTCCGACTTGGCCTTGCCGCCGAGGATCCAGTGGATCCGCGTGAACGCCGCGAGCGCGGGCGCGGTCGATTCGGGGTTGGTCGCCTTGCTGTCGTTGACGAACGTGACGCCGCCCCGCACCGCGACGCGCTCCATCCGGTGCGGCAGGCCGGCAAAGCTTTCGAGCCCGCGATCGATCATCGCCTCGGGCACGCCGAGCGCCTGGCACACCGCGATTGCGGCGAGCGCGTTCTGCGCATTGTGCGGCCCCTGCAGGCTTGGCCAGCGCGACTGGTCCATGCACACGCCCGGCGCGATCTTGGTGAGATGCTCGCCACGCGCCGACAAACTCCGCGCGATCAGCGCCGAGGGGGTATCGCCGATGCCGATGATGGCGTCGTGCGTCGTGGCCTGCATCGCGAACAGCCCTGCCTTCGACGCGGCGTACGCGGCGAACCCGTCATAGCGGTCGAGATGGTCGGGCGTCAGGTTGAGCAGCACCGCGACTTCGCAATCGAGGCTGACGGTAAGGTCGATCTGGTAGCTCGACAGTTCGAGCACATAGACGCCGCCTTCGGGCAACGGGGTCTGTTCGAGGACCGGCAGGCCGATATTGCCGCCCATCAGGCTGCAGATCCCCGCGCTCTGCAGGATGTGGTGGACGAGCGCGGTGGTGGTCGACTTGCCGTTGGTCCCGGTGATGCCGACGACCTTGTGCGCGGGGAGCGCCGGCCGCGCCTGCGCGAACAGTTCGATATCGCCGATGATCGGAATGCCGGCGGCGCGCGCCTTCGCGGCGACGGGGTGACGATTGAGCGGAACGCCGGGGGAGACGATCAGCGCGTCGAAATCGGCAAGATCGACCTCGAGCGGGTCGGCCAACACCAGATCTTGCCCGACTGCGCGAGCGCTGATGTGGTCGCGCCGCTGCTCATCCGTATCCCACGCAACGACTCGCGCGCCGCCAGCGAGCAACGCGTGCACGCTCGCTGCGCCCGAGCGTGCGAGCCCCAGCACAGCGAAGCTCTTGCCGCGCCAGAGGGGCGAGACGATCACCGCAATTTCAACGTCGAAAGCCCCGCCAGCGCGAGCACCAGCGCGATGATCCAGAATCGGATCACGACGGTCGGCTCGCTCCAGCCGAGCTGCTCGAAATGATGGTGGATCGGCGCCATCTTGAAGACGCGTTTCCCGGTGCGCTTGTAGAAGAACACCTGGATGATGACCGACATCGCCTCGACGACGAACAACCCGCCGATGATGCCGAGCACGATCTCGTGATGCGCGACGACCGAAATCGCGCCGAGCGCACCGCCGAGCGCAAGGCTCCCGGTATCGCCCATGAAGACCGCGGCAGGCGGCGCGTTGAACCACAGGAAGGCAAGCCCCGCCCCGACGATCGCGCCGCAGAAGATCGCGAGGTCGCCGGCGTGCGGCACATGCGGAATGCCAAGATAATGCGCGAAATCGGCGCGCCCGACGAGATAGACGATCGCCATGAAGGCGACGCTCGCGATGATGACGGGCATCGTCGCGAGGCCATCGAGCCCGTCGGTCAAGTTCACCGCATTGCCGAACGCCACGATCGTGAACGCCGCGAACACGACGTAGAAATAGCCGAGATCGATCACCGACCCGGTGTAGAACGGCAGATAGAGATGCGTCCCGTTCTGGTGGACGATCAGCATCGCGGCGATCCCGGCGATGACGAACTCGCCGATCAGCCGCATCCGGCTCGACACGCCCGCCGTGCTCGCCTTGCGGACCTTGTCATAGTCGTCAAGGAACCCGATCGCGCCGAAGCCGAGCGTCACGAAGGTGCACGCCCAGACATACGGGCTCGAAAGATCCATCCACAGCAGGATCGAGGCGACCATCGAGGTCAGGATCATCAGCCCGCCCATCGTCGGCGTGCCGCGCTTGGCGAGATGCGATTGCGGGCCGTCGCTGCGAATCGGCTGCCCCTTGCCCTGGCGCAACCGCAGCCAGCCGATGAAGCGTGGGCCGATCAGCAAGCCGAGGAACAGCGACGTCGCGACCGCGGCGCCGGTGCGGAAGCTCTGGTACCGGATGAGATTGAGTAGCCCGGGGAAACCCAAATAATCGGCGATGAAATAGAGCATTAAAGTGTCCCGCCCCGCAGGGTTTCCGGTATCCTGCTTCGCAGGTCGGCGACAATTGCCGAGAGCCCTACGCCGTTCGATCCCTTGATGAGTACCGCATCGCCCGGTGCCAGCAACTTCAAAAGACTGGCGCGCGCCGCGGCGGCGTCGGCGACATGGACGAAATCACCCTTCCCCTCAAGCACGTTTGCCAGCGGCGCCATCGCTTCACCGACAAGAATGCCCGCTTCGACCCCGGCCGCAAGAATCGGCTCGAGCAATGCGGCATGATAGCCGTCCGAACGCTCGCCGAGTTCGCGCATTTCGCCGAGCACGACGATCTTGCGCGTCGCGCGCTCGGCGCCGAGGACGGCAAGCGTCGCACGCATCGACGACGGATTGGCGTTGTAGCTTTCGTCGATCACCAGCGCGTCGCCATCGCCGAGCGGCATCGCGAAACGCGCGCCGCGCCCGGCGAGCCCGCCGAGCTCGGCAAGCGCAAGCCCTGCCGCCGCGAGATCGCCGCCGACCGCGTCGACCGCTGCCAACACCGCGAGGCTGTTCGACACCCAATGCTGCCCGGGCTGGCTGATCGTGAAGCTCAGCTCGCGCTCCCCCACCACCGCGGTCACGAAGGTCGCGCCGCTTGCCAGCCGCATCGATTCGATCGCGCGGACATCGGCGCCCTTGTCGAGCCCGAAGGTCACGGTCCGCGCGGCATGCGGCGCGGCGGCGGCGACCAAGCGGTCGCGGTGCGGGCTGTCATACGGCACGATCGCGACGCCGCCGGGTTCGAGGCCTTGGAAAATCTCGCCTTTGGCATCGGCGATCGCGGCTTCGTCGCGGAAGAAAGCGGTGTGCGCAGGCGCGATCGTCGTGACGATCGCGACGTGCGGGCGGACGAGCTGGGTGAGTGCGCTGAGTTCGCCTGCGTGGTTCATGCCCATTTCGAACACGCCGAAGCGGGTTTCGGCTGGCATCCGCGACAGGCTGAGCGGCACGCCGGTATGGTTGTTGTAGCTCTTGACCGAGCGATGCGCCGCCCCGCGCGCGCCGCGATCGAGCGCTGCGAACAGCGCTTCCTTGGTGCCGGTCTTGCCGACCGAGCCGGTGACGCCGATGATTTTTGCGGCGGTGCGGGCGCGGGACGCACGGGCGAGCGCGTCGAGCGCGGCCGTCGTGTCGGCGACGAGCACGTGCGGATGCTCGACCGGCTGCGAGACGATCGCACCCGCCGCGCCTTGGGTGAAAGCTTGCGGCAGGAAGCGGTGACCGTCGGTTGCTTCGCCCGGTAGCGCGATGAACAGGTCCCCGGGGCCGACTTCGCGCGAGTCGAAGGTGACGCCGGTGGCTGTGAAGGGTGCGGACGCGACGCCGCCGATGGCGGCCGCGATGTCGGCGGAGGTCCACAGGACGCTCATAGCCCCTCCCCTTCAGGGGAGGGGTTGGGGTGGGGCTGTAACGGGCAACCCGCTCGGTGAGACACGGCCCCACCCCCGGCCCCTCCCCTGAAGGGGAGGGGAGGAAATTGCACGCCGCTCACGCTGCCATCTCCCGCGCAACGCTCACATCGTCGAACGGCAGCACCAGATCGCCGACGATCTGCCCCTGTTCATGCCCCTTGCCCGCGATCAGCACGATGTCCTGCGGCCCCGCCGCCGCGATCGCCGCGCCGATCGCCTCGCGACGCGAGCCGATCTCGGTCGCGCCAGGCGAGCCTTCGAGCACCATCGCGCGGATCGCCGCCGGATCTTCAGAACGTGGATTGTCGTCGGTCACGATCACCTGGTCCGCCATCGCCGCCGCGACCGCGCCCATCGCCGAACGCTTGCCCTGGTCGCGGTCGCCGCCCGCGCCGATCACGACGATCAGCCTGCCCGCCGCGTGCGGCTTGAGCGCCGAGATCGCCGCATCGAGCGCATCCGGGGTATGCGCATAATCGACATAGACCGGCGCCCCGCTCTTCGCGATCACCGCGCGCTCGAGCCGTCCGCGCACCGGCTGAAGGCGCGACAGCGCCGACAGCGTCGTCGCCACATCCCCGCCGGCCGCGATCACCAGCCCGGCGGAGACCAGCGCATTGGCCGCCTGATACGCGCCGATCAGCGGCAGATTGATCTTGTACGTCTTACCCTCGGCTTCGATCGCGAGCCCCTGCCCAAGCAAGGTCGGCACGCGTCCGACGAGCTTGAGCGTCTCGCCCTGCGTCCCGACCGAGATCACCCGGATCCCGCGCGACCGCGCGACCTCGGCGATGCGGGCCGCCATCGGATCATCGGACCACACCACCGCGACGCCGTCCTCGACGAGCACTTCGGAGAACAATCGCAGCTTGGCCTCGAGATACGCCTCCATCGTGCCGTGATAATCGAGATGATCGCGGCTGAGGTTGGTGAACGCCGCCGCCGACACGCGCAGGCCTTCGGTGCGATATTGCGACAAGCCATGCGACGAAGCCTCGAACGCGACATGGCTCACCCCCTCGCGCGCCAGCCCCGCGACGTTCGAGAGGAAGGTCACTACGTCGGGCGTGGTGAGGCCGGTCGAGACCTGGTCGTCGCCCGTTGTCACCCCAAGCGTCCCGATCGAGGCGGCATGGAACCCCGCCATCCGCCACAATTGGCGCACCATCTCCACGGTCGAGGTCTTGCCGTTGGTCCCTGTCACTGCGACCGCCATCCGCGGAAAAGGCGCGAAGAAGCGTGCCGCCAGCTCGGCGAATTTTCGCCGCGGCTCGGCATCGGCGACATGCAGCGCGCCTTCGACCGCCGCCTCGGGCCGCGCCACCACCGCGATCGCGCCACCGGCCACCGCGGCGGGGACAAAATCCTCGCCATTGACGACCGCACCCTGGAACGCGCCGAACACCACACCCGGCGCGACCTTGCGATGGTCGATCGCAAAGCCCGTCACGGTCGTATCCGGGGCGCCGGGAACCAGCGCCGAAAGCTTCATTGCTCTTCTCCGCCGGTCGGGGGCTTGGCACCCGCGACCAGGCTCAGCATCGGTTGCAGATCGGCGAGATTCACCTCGCGCCGCGTATCGGGCATCACACCGAGGATCGCCCCCGTGCGCGCGATCACGCGGCCCACCACGGGCGCCGCGTTCCACGCCGCGGTCTTCCAGCCGCCCGTCTCCTTGGTCCCCAGCGGCGAATCGAGCATCGCCAGCACGACGTAGCGCGGCGCATCCATCGGGAAGGCAGCGACGAAGGTCGCGACGTTGCGATGATGGTCGTACCCGCCGTTCGAAGCCGCCTCGGCCGTCCCGGTCTTGCCGCCGACGCGGTAGCCCGGCGCATCGCCCTTGCGCCCGGTGCCGTAAAGGCAGACGAGCCGCAGCAGCTGGCGCATCCGCGCGCTGGTCTGCTCGCTCAGCACACGCCGCCCCGCCGCAGCCTGGCCGGGTGCCACCTTGAGCAGGGTCGTCGGCCGCCAGATGCCGCCGTTGACCATCGTCGCATAGGCATTGGCGAGATGCAGCGGGGTCACCGCGATGCCGTGGCCGTACGCCGTCGTCATCACCGTGGTGCGCCCCCAATAGCGCGGCCAGATCGGCCCGGCGCGCTCGCGCAGCTCGATCGAGGGGCGCTCGCCAAAGCCCATCGCGGTAAACATCGCCGAAAGCTTGTCCTTGCCGATCTCGTCGGCGATCCGCGCGGTCGCGACGTTCGACGAATAGATCAGCGTCTCGGGGATGTTGAGCCAGCGCTTAGGATCGCCGCGCTCGTCATGGATCGTATAGCTGCCGACCTTGAGCGGCGCGGTCGCATCGAAGCGGCGCGCCATCGAGGTGATCGTGCCGGTCTGGATCGCGGTCGCCATCGTGATCGGCTTGAAGGTCGAGCCGAGCTCGTAGACCGATTGCGTGACGTTGTTGCGCAAAGCGTCGCTGGTGGTGCCGGTCAACTTGTTGGGATTGTACACCGGCAGCGACGCCATCGCGATCACCTCGCCGGTGCGCACGTCGAGCACCAGCCCGGTCGCGGCGCGCGCCTGGAACATCACCATCGCGCGGCTGAGCTCGCTCTCCATCGCGCCCTGCACGCGCGCATCGATCGACAGGTCGATCGCGTCGCCGCGGCGAGTCGGATCGGTGAGGCGCTGCTCGAACGCGCGCTCGACACCGGCGCGACCGAGAATCTTGGGATCGGTGCCGGTCGGCCCGATATAGCCGAGCACGTGCGCCGCCATCGTCGATTGCGGATAGAGCCGCTCGGGCTCGCGCGCGAAGACGATGCCGGGTTCGCCGAGCGCGTGGACTTGATTCACCATCGCGGGCGAGGCGTGCTTGTCGAGATAGGTGAACTTGGCCTTCATCGTCAGCCGGTCGAGATACCAGGCCGAATCATGCTCGGGCATCAGCCCGGCGAGCCGCCCCGCCAGTTCCTGTCGGTCGCCGAGCACGTCACCCGGGCGCACGCCGATCGTCCACGCCTCGATCGTACGCGCGAGCGGCTGGCCGTTGCGGTCGAGAATGTCGCCGCGCACCACCGGATTGATCGCGAGCGTCGCCGCGCCCGCCGGGCCGCCGAACAGCCCGAGCAACGCGATCCGCCCGATCACCAACAGGAAGCCCGCCGCGATCAGCAGCATCAGCATCATCAACCGCACATGCGCCACCGCGACCAGCGCATGCCGCTGATCGTTCGAGCGACGGGCGGGGACGGGGCGGGCGACCAACGTGCTCATCGAGAGGTCCGTTTTTCAGCGCGCGCGCTGCTGCGCAGATCGCCGATCACGCTATCGTCGAGCAAGGCGCGATCGAGCAAGGCGACCGCGGCACGGGGACGCTCGCGGCTGACCGACGCCATCGCGGTACGGGCCACGGGCGCCGCGACCGCACCCGACACTGGTGCGACCCGCTGCGCGGGGGCGGCGGCGGCGGCGGCGGCGGCGGCGGCGGCGCGTGGCGCGGCCGGTGCAACGGCGGTCGCGACCGCAGGCTGGATCACCGGCTGCTGGCTCATCGCCACGGCAGCGGGAGCGGCTGGAACGAACGAGGCCATTTGCGGCGCCGTGCCACGCTGCGTCGGTTCGATCGACGCCAAAGCGCTCTCGTCGGCGACGAACTGGTCCGCCGCAGGGGCGACCAGCCCCAGCGTCTCGGCATTCCACTTGTCGAGCTGGGCAAGGTTGGCGCGGGTGTCGAACTCGGTTTCGAGCGCGCGGATGTCGCGCTTCGCCCGGACGATGTCGGCGGCGGTGCGGTCGAGTCGCTTGCGCTCGGCCGCAACCTGCAACGGCACCAGCAGGAAGCCGAGCGCCACCGCGACGCCGGCGAGGAACCAACCGAGACTCTTGCCCGCAAGACCCAGCATTACAAACTTCCTTCTGACCATGCGGCGGCACCGGTCCGTCGTGCCGTCCGCAACGTTGCCGATCGCGCGCGGGGGTTGCGCGCGATCTCGTCCTCGCTCGCCTTCACCGGGCGACCGACCTCTTCGAAACTGGGGGCGTGCTTCGCCGCGACCTCGGGCAGATGCCGCGACCCCGACGGCAGCGAGCCCGAGCGTTCGCGCAGGAAGCGCTTGACCATGCGATCTTCCAGGCTGTGGAAGGTGACGATCGCGAGCCGCCCGCCGGGCGCGAGTGCGCGTTCGGCAGCGGCGAGGCCGTCCTCGAGCTCGCCCAGCTCGCGGTTGATGTGGATGCGGATCGCCTGAAAGGTCCGCGTCGCGGGATCCTTCTTGTCATGCGGCTTGTAGCCGAGCGCCTTGCGCACGATCCGCGCCAGCTCGCCGGTCCGCGCGATCGGGCGATTGTAGACGATCGCCTGTGCGACGCGGCGCGCGCGCGGCTCCTCGCCATATTCCTTGATGACGTGCGCGATCTCGGCTTCGTCGGCGGTGTTGAGGAAGTCGGCGGCGCTCATGCCCTCCTGGCTCATCCGCATGTCGAGCGGGCCATCGGACTGGAACGAGAAGCCGCGCTCGGCCTGGTCGAGCTGCATCGACGACACGCCGATATCCATCGTCACGCCCTGCACCGGCATGGCGTCGCGCATTGCGAGTTCGCTATCGAGCGCCGAGAAAGTCGCCGGTATCAGCGTCAGCGCGCCGGCGGAGGAATCGACAAGTGCGCGCCCCGCCGCGATCGCATCGGGATCGCGGTCGAAGGCGAAGACGCGCGCGCCGCGCGCGAGCATGCCCGACGTGTAGCCGCCCGCGCCAAAAGTCGCATCGACATGGCGTTCACCAGCCTCGATCGCGAGCGCGTCGAGCACTTCGTCGAACAGCACGGGGATATGCGGGGCATCGGCCTGGATCGCGTCGCTCACAGCGCGATCCCCTTGGTCTTGCAATGATAGCGGCACGCCGCCTGCATCGCATCATCGACGCCGACCGCGTCGAGCAGCGTCTTGGGGTCCCAGATGTCGATCCAGTCGAACGTACCCCAGAAGAACGCATTCTCGGCGATCCGCGCATAATCGCGCGGGAAGCCGGGCATGATGAAGCGGCCCGATCCATCGAACGGCACGGCTTCACCGCTGGCGTTGCGGCGCTTGAGGTTGAAGTCGGGCTTGCCGTGCTCGGCGATGTGGCGCGCCTGGAGATCCTCGACCTCCGCCTTCAGGATGCGGACATAGCCCGGATCGTACGCGCGCAGGCAGGTCTGCTCGGGATGGACGCCGATGATGACGGTGCCGCCGTCCTTGCCGTCGGCGCGCGGGCTGTTGGCGGCGAGCGCCTGACGCAGCGATGCAGGAATCGCGACCCGGCCCTTGTCATCGACAAGTCCCAGTCCCTCCCCCTGATAATCGCTCCGGTCTTCCACGCTTCCCCCGCACACGGCGGACAAGCCTCTCCCGAACCGAAAAGTGCCCAATCGCAAATTTCGGTGCCTGTAGTGTCAGCGCATGACGCGCAGGCGAGATAAGTCTGTCCCTGTAGCGAACAGTTACCATGGGGCCAATCGGGGACACAAGGGGAAATCCGGGGATCTACCGGGAAATGAGCTCAATCGCTTCGAATCACCGTCGAAGATTTTTGCGCCATATCAGGTTGTTCTCGCTGTGTTCGAAGATGGGGCGCAAAACGCAGGTGAACCCCCGTACAAACCGCAGGTCGCGGGTAGGTTTCCCGTAAAATCCCCACCTCTCCCACGCTCAATGCTTGGCTGCGGCAGGACGCGTTTCGACGGTATTGCCATCGGGCGTGGCAGCGCTCGGCGCGACGCCGAGTTCGGCAAGCGGCTCTTTGGGCGCGTTGGGATCGACGATGTTTGCCGCGACCATATTGGCGACGACGTCTGGCCGCGCACTGCCGATCGCCGCGACTTGCCGATCGTGGTTGGCAGTCGCGAAAATCGCCGAAGCGAGGCCGATGAGCAGCAAAACGGCGGCGAGACCGATCATGCCGACCTTGGCGCGCTGGCTCGTCTGAGCCGGATCCTGGGCGATGATTTTCATAAGCTGTGGCATAAATGTAACGTGTTAAGGCACGGTTGTCGATCCCGCGATCAATCGTGCAGTAACCAAGGTGGAACGACCAGCCCCTTGGCCTCTAGCCATGCGCGGTTGTAGAGCGTTGATAGGTAACGGAAACCGCTGTCGCACAGGATCGTCGCGACTCGGCTGCCCGTTCCGATTTGGCGTGCAAGGCGAACCGCGCCGGCGACGTTGATTCCCGAGGAAAGCCCGAGGCACAGCCCTTCTTCGGCGAGCAGCCGTGTGACCCATTCCATCCCCTCGGCATCCGAGATTCGGAACTGCGTGTCGATCGGCGCGCCTTCGAGATTCGCGGTGATTCGCCCCTGCCCGATTCCTTCGGCGACCGACGACCCTTCCGACTTCAATTCGCCATGCGCATAATATTCGTACAGCGCAGCGCCGTGCGGATCGCTGAGCGCGATGCAGACCTTCTCGTCCTTGGCCTTCAGGCCAAGGCCAACGCCCGCAATCGTCCCGCCCGTCCCCGCGGCACAGGTGAAGCCGTCGATTCGCCCGTCCATCTGTGCCCAGATCTCTTCGGCGGTGCCGGTGATGTGCGCCTTGCGGTTGGCAATGTTGTCGAACTGGTTGGCCCATACCGCGTTCGGGGTCTCATCGGCGATCCGGCGCGAGGTGTGGACGAAATGGCCAGGGTTCGAATAGGGCGCCGCCGGGACAAGCACGAGCTCGGCGCCGAGCGCGCGCAGCGTGTCCATCTTCTCGCGGCTCTGCGTCTCGGGCATGACGATGATCGTCTTGTAGCCCTTGGCATTGGCGACCAGCGCGAGCCCGATCCCGGTGTTGCCCGCAGTCCCTTCGACGAAGGTGCCACCCGGCGCGATGCTCCCGCGCGCCTCGGCATCCTCGACGATCCCGAGCGCGGCACGGTCCTTGACCGAGGCACCAGGGTTGGCGAATTCGCATTTGCCGTAGATTTCGGCACCGGCGGCTTCGCTCGGCCCCTTCAACAGGACGAGCGGGGTGTTGCCGATGAGTGCGAGCGTGTTGGGCGTGGTGTGCATCGCGCAGACATAGCGTGCCTGTCCGCCCCTGCAATGGAGGGCCGCTTTGCTGACGACAAATCCGCCTTTCAGTCCTCCGCCGGGGAGCAATGACGCGCGGCTCCGCTGGCGCGAAAATCTCGCAGACAGAGCAGATAGAAGAGCGCCTACGCCGACATCGTCGCGGCCAGCAACCGCGCTAGGCTACCCCCGCCGCGCGCAGATGCGGACGCAGCCGTCCACTCAGCCACAGGAAGAACATCCGGTAATCGCTCGCGAGCGACCAGAGCGGATAGGTGAAGGTCGCCGGGCGGTTCTTCTCGACGCCGAAATGCGCGCCCCAGGCAAAGCCGTAGCCCGCGATCGGCAGCGCCAGCCACCACCATCCGCCCCATTGCAGCGCAACCGCAAGGAACAGGAACGTCAGCCCAGTGCCCGCATAATGCAGCGCGCGCGTCTGCGGCCGCGCATGCTCGCGCAGATAATACGGCCAGAAGTCGGCGAAGCGGGTGATCGGATGCGCCATGGCGTCGATGCTATCCTTCCCCGCGCCCGTTGCAAGCCCTGCCCGGCGCCCCGTCCGAATTGCTGAACGCGCGATTGTACGAGGAATGGCGCGGCTGATCAGTGAGACCCACCGCATCAGCAGCAGCCCGCGGTGCGACCCGGCGGGATCGAAAATGTTGTGGTGGCCATGACGAGAAGACTCTCGCCGATCTCCATGATCGCATCGCCCGGACGATCGCGTGCCTCCCCTGCCCCGTGCATACGGGGAGAGCCTATTGCAGCCCCTGTTCCCGGCATGCAGCGCGTGATACGTTCCTGCAATGTTCACGACCGCTCCCGAGTCCGCCGCTCAGCGCGCCGCCGATTCCTACGGAGCGGAAATCGGCCGCGAGCGCGCCGCCGTGCCTCCCTGTGAGGCGCCCCCGGGGCGCGACGCGCACGTTTTTCCGCCGCGGCCGCTGCGCTGGCTGTTCCTCGATCTCAACAGCTATTTCGCAGCAGTCGAGCAACAGCTCGCGCCCGAATTGCGCGGCAAGCCGATCCTCGTCGCGCCCGTCGACAGCGATACCACCGTCGCGATCGCAGCGAGCATTCAGGCCAAGCGCTTCGGCATCCGCACCGGCACGCCCGTCTGGGAAGCGAAGCGGTTGTGCCGCGAGCTGATCGTCGTCCCCGCCCGCCACGACAAATATGTCGAATTCCACGAGGCGATCGTCGCCGAGATCTGGAAGCATATCCCCGTCACCAAGGTCTGCTCGATCGACGAGGTCGCCTGCCGCCTGCTCGACAATGAAAACAGCGTCGCCGACGCCACCGCGCTCGCACGGCGGATCAAGGCCGGGATCCTAGCGCATGTCGGCGAATGCCTGACGAGCTCGGTCGGCATCGCCCCCAACCGGCTGCTCGCCAAGCTCGCGTCGGACATGCAGAAGCCCGACGGGCTCGTCGTGCTCGAAGCCGCGAGCTTGCCGCAGCGGCTCTACGACCTCCAGCTCCGCGACATCAGCGGCATCGGCGCGAAGATGGAGCGGCGGCTCGCGCAGGATGGGATCAACGACATCCGGCAATATTGCGAACGCCGCCCGCGCGACGCGGGCACCGCGTGGGGCGGCACCAATGGCGATCGGCTGTGGTACCAGCTCCACGGCGTCGATCTGCCCGAAAAGGCGACGCAAAGCCGCAGCATCGGCCACAGCCACGTGCTCTCGCCCGGCAAGCGCGGCGTCGTGCCCGTCCGCCTCACCGCACGCCGCCTCGCCTTCAAGGCGACCAGCCGGTTGCGCCGCAAGCAGTGCCGCGCGCGGCTGCTGGTGCTCCACGCGCGCTTCGAGGACGACAAGTCGAGCTGGCGGACTTCGGTCAAGCTGCCAGCGACGCAGGACAGCTTCGTCGTGCTCGCAGCGCTGGAATCGCTCTTTCCCCGGCTGATCGCGGCGGGCCGGACGCGGCCCGGCGATTTCCAGATCCGCATGGTCGGTGTGACGCTTGCCGAGATCGAACCTGTCGGTGGCGAACAGGATTCGCTGTTCGGCCTGCTCGACCCCGACGACCCGCTCGCGCGCGAAACCCGCACGCTCGCGCTCAGCCGCGCGATGGACCGGATCAACGAAAAGTTCGGGCGCAACGCGGTCAGCCTCGGCCCGCAGCACGGCGAGCGAATCGACCGCATCGGAACCAAGATCGCCTTTGGCAGAATCCCGGATCTTGATGAGTTTCATGAATGAAGATGAACCTCGGATGACCGAATTATTGCAACGCAAGAAAGTGTACGTCGCAGTAACACTACCCTCTTGACGCACAATGTTGCGTGCGCGAAGCCGTTGGCATGACCACTCGACTCCTCCCCGCCGCCGCGTTCGCGCTCCTTGCCCTTTCGGCCTGCGACAGCAAGCCGACCGAAGTGACCTCGGTCACGCCCGACCCGATGGCGTCGGTCCTCGCCAACAAGGCGCCGGTCGAGCTGCCGCCCGCGATCAAGTCCGAAGCGACGCTGCGCTGCAAGGACAACAGCCTCGTCTACGTCACCTTCTTCGAAGGCGACAAGCAAGTGCTGGTCAAGTCGAAGCCCGACGCGACCCCGGTCAAGCTCACCGCCGAAAAGGCCGGCGATCCGCTCAAGGCCGATGGCTATGTGCTGACGGGCAACCCCAAGGCCGTCACGCTCACGCAGCCGGGCAAGCCCGCCCAGCTCTGCGATATCTGATCCTTTCACGGAAAGCCCCTCCCCCCTCGGGGGCGGGGCTTTCCGTCCTCCAAACCTTGCCTCTGCCGCGGCGATTGGCCACGATGGGTCGTTCGATACGATAAGGACCCTTCATGTCGACGATCGCGATCTACAGCCTCAAGGGTGGCGTCGGCAAAACGACGCTGACGGTGAACCTCGCCTGGTGCGCGGCCACGCTGTCGTCGCGCCGGACGCTGTTGTGGGATCTCGATCCGCAAGCCGCCTCGAGCTTTCTCCTGTCGAACCGCGCCGCCGGCACCAAGCCGCGCGAACAAGCGCAATCGGTCTTCGCCAAGGATGTCGAACCCGAAAAGCTGATCGAGCAGACCGCGGTCGCGCGGCTCGACCTGCTCGCCGCGGATGCGTCGCTGCGCGGGCTCGATCTGCTGTTCCACGAACTCGACAAGAAGAAGCGGCTGCAGAAACTGCTCGTCGGCCTGCGCAAGAATTATGACCGCGTGCTGCTCGATTGCCCGCCCGGCCTGACCGAGACGAGCGATCAGGTGATGCGCGCCGCCGATTTGATCGTCGTTCCCGTCATCCCCTCGCCTTTGTCCGAACGCGCGCTCGCCGAAGTGGTCAAGCATCTCGGCGCCAAGGTCGAGGTCATGCCGGTCCATTCGATGGTCGACCGCCGCCGCAAGCTCCACGCCGACGCGATCGCGCGGCACCCCGACTGGCCGGTGATCCCGATGGCGAGCCAGGTCGAGCAAGTCACCGTGCGTCGCGAAGCGGTCGGCAGCTTCGCGCCACGTTCGGCGGGGGCGCAGGCATTTGCCAGTCTGTGGCAGGCGATCGAGCGCCGCCTCGCCGCGTGAGACCGCGCGTCACGCCGCTCGATCCCAATCTCGTGCTCGGCGCCTATTCGGTCGGCGTCTTCCCGATGGCCGACGGGCGCGACATCGACGACGTCTATTGGGTCGAGCCCAACGACCGTGCGATCCTGCCGCTCGACGGTTTCCACCTCTCGAAATCGCTGCGCAAGACGATCGCCGCCGAGCGCTACCGCGTCACCGCCGACCGCGCCTTCCCCGACATCCTGCGCTTGTGCGCCGAATCGGCCGAGGATCGCCCCGACACCTGGATCAACGGGCCGATCGAACAGGTTTTCAACACGCTCCACACGCTCGGCTTTGCGCATTCGATCGAAGTCTGGGACGGCGAGACGCTGGTCGGTGGGCTTTACGGGCTCGCGCTCGGCCACGCGTTCTTCGGCGAGAGCATGGTCAGCCGCGCGCGCGACGCGTCGAAGGTGGCGATCGCGTGGCTCGTCGCGCGGCTGCGCGTCGGCGGGTTCAGCTTGCTCGATTGCCAGTTCATGACCGATCACCTCGCCTCGTTGGGCGCGGTCGAGATCAGCCGCGCGGCCTATCTCGCGTTGCTGTCGCCCGCGGTATCCTCGGCGATCGGCTCATCGGCTTCGTCGGTCTCGGTCGCCGATTTCTTCGCACTCGACCGCGGCTTCGCGCTCGACTCGGCCGGACCGCCGCCGGAAACCGACTCGGGTCCGCCTTCGGGGAAGGTCATCGCGCAGCTCTTGACCCAGACGTCGTAGATCGGGTGCGGCACGACGTTGAGCGCGGGCCGTTCCTTGAACAGCCAGCCCGAGAACGGACGACGCCACACCTTGTCGGTGCCCTGCACGTCGAGCTGGACGAAGGCGCCGGTATAATGCTCCTGCTCCCACGGCGCGGTCTGCTCGCACGCGCGCAGCCGGATCACGACATCGCCGACGCGCACCGCAGTACCGGGCTTGAGCGTCACGTCGCGCGCCACGCCGTTGCGCTTGTTGAGCAGTCCGAGCGTCGCGACGCGCTGCGCCATCGGCGTCGCGCCAAAGCTCGGGTCGACGCCGCCACCGACATCGACCGTAACGATATTGGCAGCGCTGGTGTCGGCGTCGAGCGCGGTCTCGGGAGTCGGCTGCTGCGTCGGCGCGGCGGTCTTGGTCGGGCCGCAGGCGGTTACCGCCAGCGACGCCAGCACCACGCCCACCAACGCGCGGCGAATCACGCGTCGGGCGTCCAGGCTTCGTAATCGCCCGTCGCGGCGGCGCGCACGCCGCCCTTTTCGAGTGCACCGCTCGGCCGATACGCAGCAAGCGTGCCGGTTAGATTGGGCTCGGCGGGGATCTGCCACGCGCGCGGCGCGGGCAGCGCGCGCGAGGGGACGTCTGCGACTTGATGGTGCAGCCAGCCAAACCATTCGGGCGGCACGCGGCTGGCATCGTTGACGCCGTTATAGATCACCCAGCGCCGCGGGTTGCCCGCGGTGTCGGCACCGCCCTCGTAATAGACGTTGCCGAGCGCGTCTTCGCCGACACGCGCCTTGCCGCGCAGACCGAATGCCGTGCCCCAGCTCGCGCCGGTCCACCACGTGAAAGGATTGAGATTGATGCCCATGGCGTAGCGCTTAGCGCGGGCTCGCGCCGCCTTCAACCGCGATCACTTCGCCGGGCGCCCTGCCAGCTGACATGATCGCCCTCGCTGATCCCCAGATCGAGCGCGCGTCCGCCCCGCAGCTCGAGCACCGCGCTGACCGGCTCGCCCGAGGGGATCTGCGCTTCGGATTGCGGGACGGTGTTTTCGGCGATCCGCGCGATCGTCCCGTCGGGGCGGATGAACAGGATGTCGAGCGGGCTCGGGGTGTTCTTCATCCAGAAGCTCGCCTCGCGCGGCGGCCCCTTGGGCGGGTACGGCGCGAACAGCATGCCGCCATCGAGCGGAATATCAGTGCGGAACATCAGCCCGCGCTGCTGCGCTTCCTCGGTCTTGGCGCGTTCGACCGCAAAGGCGTGCGTGCCGTTGCTGCTGGCGATCGTCAGCGCGATCGTCCCGGCGGGCGCCTCGGCAGCGTGAGTCGTGGGCGCCGCGCTGCATCCAGCGGTCGCGAACACCAAAGCGAGCGCCGCCGCGCGCGCGTCTGCAACAACCATGGGTACGCTCAGCCTTCCTCTTCGACCGCCACCGCAAGCGGCCCCTTGTCGCCCGCGCTCATCCGCGCGCGCAGTCGTTGGCCGGGCTCGACCTCGGCAAAGCCTGCGCGCCGCAGCGTTTCGACATGGACGAAGATATCGCCCGAATCGCCATCGCGCATCAGGAAACCATAGCCCTTGAGACGATTGAACCATTTCACCGTCACCGGTTCAAACGGCCCGGCCTGGTCGAGCAAGCCGAGCACATCGTTCCGCAGCGCGTCGCTGCGCGGGCGCTGGAGCGGCTCGATCGCGTTGGAAAGGTCGATCGACAGGATCTCGGTCGCCTGCAAGCCACGGTCTCGCATTCCGGCGAGGCATTCGAGCCGCGCGCCCTCGGGCAGGCTGCGGCGGTTATGCGGGCGCAGCACCGAAAAATGGATCAGGATGTCGCCGACCGACGCATCGTCCGCGACGAGAAAGCCGAACCCCCGCGTCATATCGAACCATTTGAGCACGCCAGTATAGACGCGCGCGGAATCCGACGACTCTGCGCCGGAAAACTCCATCTCTTCTTTCCAATCCAGCGCCCCAAGCGCCGGAATCGTTTCGTTGCGCATCGCCACTTCCCCCGGCACAATAATAAGCACGGTCTGAGCGCGAAGCAATATCTTCCGCCCTTCGGTCCGAACCGGTACTTTTATTTGAACTATACAGGATTCATTAGCTGAGCGTATCGAAAACTTCGCCGGGGGCCATCGCGGCAATCCGTCGGGCGAGGGCATAGTCATGGCCGGCGCGAATCATCGCGGCGATATGCTTCTCACGCAGCGGACGCTCGGCCTGCGCCAGCGCGAACGGGCCGATCCGCTTGCGGCGCGCAAACGCCAGCGCGGTCTCGAGCGCGCGCTCCTCAACCGCGGGAACGATCGCGGCGCTATCGGCTTCGTCGATCCCGTCATGATGCAGTGCGCCCGTCACGCGCCGCTTGCCCAAGCCCCGCCGACCCATCGCCGCGGCGCGCGCCTCGCCAAAGGCGCGATCGTCGATATAGCCGAGTTCGGCGAGCTTTTCGGCGAGCGCTTCGGGCGCCGCGTGCGCCCCGTCCCAGCCGCGTTCGCGGATCTTGCGGACGAGGTACGCCGTCAACCGGGCACGCGTCGTCGCAAAGCGCTCGACATAGCGCAAAGCGAGCCGTTCGAGCGCCGCCGCATCTAACGGCGGCGCAACGCGTATCTCTTTGCGAGCGGATCGTTTCGGGGCTGGATCGTGCATGACGCCATCATTGTGCCATAGTCGGTCCCGATTTTGAACGCTTGGCATAAGCAGGGGTGCGTGCTGAAGACGAGACATAGAGGCGCGGCCAACGCAGGATGCCGCGATCAAGGGCGCAAAGACCAATGAATTTCAAGACGATAGATACGCAGTCGGACGAGCGGAAGGGTGCAGCCGCTCCGCCTGCCCTGCTCGCGACGCCGACCGAAGACACGCTTTTGCGTCGTTTTGCCGATTTCGAAACGCTGGGGGCAGCGCTCGATTATGCCGCAACCGGCGTCCGTGGCCTGAATTTTCATGATGCCCGCGGCGCGCTCGCGCGGCCCTATCCGTTCGCCGAACTGCGCGAGGATGCGCAGGTGGTCGCGCGTCGCCTCATCGCATCGGGAATCCGGCCCGAGGACCGTATCGCCGTCGTCGCCGAGACCAGCCCCGAATTCGCCGCGCTTTTCTTCGGAGTCATCTACGCTGGCGCGTGGCCCGTCCCGCTGCCGCTGCCGACATCGTTCGGCGGCCGCGATTCGTATATCGAGCAATTGCGCGTCCAGCTCACCAGCTGTGATCCCACCCTGCTGATCTACCCGCCCGAACTCGCGCAGATGGGCGCCGACGCTGCGACGGTCGCGGGCATCACCGGCATCGACTGGTCGGAGCTCGCGATGCGCGCCGCGCCCGACGTCGCGCTGCCGCAGGCCAAGGGCGACGACATCGCCTATCTGCAATATTCGAGCGGCTCGACGCGCTTCCCGCACGGCGTCGCGATCACGCACCACGCCTTGCTCAACAATCTCGCGGCGCACGCGCATGGCATGCAGCTCATCTACGGCGATCGCTGCATCTCGTGGTTGCCCTGGTATCACGACATGGGGCTGGTCGGCTGCTTCCTCTCCCCGGTCGCCAACCAGGTCTCGACCGATTATCTCAAGACCGAGGATTTCGCGCGGCGTCCGCTCGCGTGGCTCGACATGATCAGCCGCAACCCGGGCACCTCGATCAGCTATTCGCCGACCTTCGGCTACGACATTTGCGCACGCCGCATGTCGAGCCAGACCAAGGCATCCGAGCGCTTCGACCTGTCGCGCTGGCGGCTCGCGGGCAATGGCGCCGACATGATCCGCCCCGACGTGATGCAGAGCTTCGTCGACGCCTTCGCCGATGCCGGCTTCAAGGCGAGCGCGTTCCTGCCGAGCTACGGCCTGGCCGAAGCGACGCTCGCCGTCTCGATCATGCCCCCGACCGAAGGCATCCGCGTCGAACTCGTCGAGGAAACGCAGCTTTCGGGCGTCGCCGCCGGCGAGGACCGGCCGCAGCGCTACCGCGCGATCGTCAATTGCGGCAAGCCGGTACGCGACATGAAGGTCGAGATCCGCGAAGAGGACGGCACCCCGCTCCCCGAGCGCGCGATCGGCAAATTGTGGTGCTCGGGGCCCTCGGTGATGGTCGGCTATTTCCGCGACCAGGCTTCGACCGACGCGTGCCTCGTCGACGGCTGGCTCGACACCGGCGACATGGGGTATCTGAGCGACGGCTATGTCTACATCGTTGGTCGCGCCAAGGACATGATCATCATCAACGGCCGCAACCACTGGCCGCAGGACATCGAATGGGCGGTCGAGCAGCTCCCCGGTTTCAAGGCCGGCGACATCGCTGCCTTTGCGATCACCACGCCGGGCGGCGAGGAAACCCCCGCCGTGCTCGTCCAGTGCCGCAGCTCGGACGATGCCGAGCGCGTCCGCCTGCGCGAGGAAATCCGCGAGCGCGTCCGCTCGGTGACGGGCATGAACTGCGTGATCGAACTGATCCCGCCGCGCACGCTCCCGCGCACCAGCTCGGGCAAGCTCAGCCGCGCCAAGGCGCGCAACCTCTATCTCAACGGCGATATCAAGCCGTACGACCTGGCGGCATAAGCCCCGCCGCTGGGGGCGCGCGCGGATACGCCGCGCCCCTCCCCGGCAAACGCCTGCGCCTAACCTTCCGGTAAGGCTCCTTGCGGTATAGCGGGCGCGTGAGCACCGAAAACACATCCCAATTCGCCAAGCCGCATATCGACGCGCGAGCACTGCTTGGGCTGTACGATCCAGCGGACACCACCGATTGGGCCCCGATCCGCGCCGCGCAAGTCCATGCCGGTGGGCAGTTGGCGCTGTTCCTGCTCGCCGCCAACGTGATCGGTGCAGCGATGGTCACACTGATTCTCCAGCGCAGCGCACCGCTTTGGGCGCTCGCTTGCTGGGGTGCGGTGGTCGCCGCGATTTCGGTCGCGATCACCTTCCGCCGGCTTGCCGCCAAGCAGCGCGGCGCGGCGACGCTCGCCGCCGTGCGCGACACCGTGATCGAGGGCATCGCGCTCGCCACAATCTGGTCGGTCCCGCCGCTCGCGTTCGGGTTCAACCCCGATGTCGGCACGGCGCTCGGGCTGTGGATCGTGCTGTCGGTGCTGATGACCGCATCCGCTGTCGCGATGGCGGCACTTCCGCTCGCGACGTTGAGCTTTCTCGGCATCCTCGGCCTGGCGATTTCGGTCATGGTCCTGCGCATCGCCGGGCCGGTCCTTGCCGCCTCGGTCGCCTTGTTCACCACGCTGCTCATGATCGGCTGCTTCACGCGGGCGCGTTCGCTCGTCCTCATCCGCTCGGGCGAGATCGCGCTTGCCGAGCGCGACGAGACCGTCAGCCTTTTGCTGCGCGAAGCGAAGCAGGACGAGAGCGCCGACTGGCTGTGGGAAACCGATGCTGCGCGCCGCGTCGTGCGTGCATCGCCGCGCTTCGCCTTGTCAGTCGGGCTCGACCCCGTCGGCGTGAACGGCAAGTCGCTGCTCGAAGTGCTCGCTGGGAAGACCTGGGATTCGGGCAGTTTCGCGCCTGCGCTGCGCACGCTTGCCGAAAATCTCAAAGGCCGCGCGGCGTTTCGCGGGCTCGTGCTGCCGGTCAACGTCGCCGAGCAGGAGCGCTGGTACGAAATCGCCGCCAACCCGCGCTATGACGAGCACGGGGCATTCCTCGGCTTCCGCGGCGTCGGCGCCGACGTCACCGAACAGCGCGCCTCGGCCGACAGGATCAACCGCATGGCGCGGTTCGACACGCTCACCGGCTTGCCCAACCGCCTCCACGTCAACGAAGCGCTGTCGCACGCGATGGCCGATGCGGAGAAATGGGGCAGTCGCTGCGCCTTCATGATGATCGACCTCGATCGCTTCAAGGCGGTCAACGACACGCTGGGTCACCCGATCGGCGACCGCTTGCTGAGCCGTGTCGCCGAACGCCTCACGACGCTGATGGGCCCGAACGAAGTCATCGGACGGCTCGGCGGCGATGAATTCGCAGTCGTGGTGCGCGACGCGAGCGATACGCAACGACTCGAGACGCTCGCGCAGACGATCGTCGATGCACTCGCCCGCCCGTACGATATCGATCATCACACGCTCTACACCGGCGCAAGCGTCGGCGTCGCGACCGGCCCGCGCGATGGCCGCACCACCGAGATGCTGATTCGCTCGGCCGACCTCGCGCTGTACCGCTCGAAGGACGCCGGCGGCGGCAAATTCCACCATTACGAACCACAGCTCCACGTCGCGGCCGAAGAACGCCGCGTGCTCGAACAAGCGCTGCGCAAGGCGCTGACCAATGACGAGCTGCACCTCACCTACCAGCCGGTCGTCG
Organism: Sphingomonas glacialis; assembly: GCF_014653575.1. Lineage (GTDB taxonomy): Bacteria > Pseudomonadota > Alphaproteobacteria > Sphingomonadales > Sphingomonadaceae > Sphingomonas > Sphingomonas glacialis. Next base: position 1,325,927 of record NZ_BNAQ01000001.1, read on the forward strand.
ATGCCGGGAGCGGCCGACTGACGGGGTTCGAGGCGCTGGTGCGCTGGACGCATCCCGAGCTCGGGCCGATCTCGCCGGTCAAGTTCATCCCGCTCGCCGAGGATGCACGACTGATCGCGCCGATCGGCGAATGGGTGCTGCGCTCGGCGTGTGCCGAAGCGGCGAAATGGCCGGGTGACGCCCGCGTCGCGGTCAACGTCTCGCCCGAACAGCTCCACAATCCGGGGTTCGTCGCGGTGGTCGCCTCGGCGCTGGCGAACAGCGGGCTGCCCGCACGCCGGCTCGAGCTCGAGGTGACCGAAAGCGTGTTCATGCGCGACGATACCGGCGCGGTGAAGGTGCTCGAACGGATCCTCGATCTCGGCGTGCGCTTGAGCCTCGACGATTTCGGGACGGGCTATTCGTCGCTCGGCTATCTCAGCCGCACGCGCTTCTCGACGATCAAGATCGACCGCAGCTTCGTCATCAGCGCATCGAAGAAAGTGCCCGAGGCGATCGCGATCATCCGCGCGGTGGTCGCACTCGCGCAGAGTCTCGGCATGGCGACAACGGCCGAAGGGGTCGAGACCGAGGACGAGCATCTGATGGTCCAGGAATTGGGCTGCACCAAGGTCCAGGGCTATTATTTCGGCCGCCCGCTCCCGGTGGAGGAAGCGCGCGTCCTGGCGGCGCGTGCAGCGCAGAATCGCGAAGCTGCATGAGGGTGCTTGCAGCGGAGGCAACCTCTCGCTAAACGAACCCACCTGATAGGGGTGTAGCTCAGTTGGTTAGAGCGTCGGTCTCCAAAACCGAAGGCCCTCGGTTCGAGTCCGAGCTCCCCTGCCAGCCGCCGCGCGCACGAGATTAGCGAAGCTAATCCCGAGACGCGCTAGGCCGGCCGGCGGGTCGCGACAGCGACCCCGTCAGACGAGTCCACCGGATTTACTCCGGTGATCGCCTCCCCGCCCGCCGCTTGATTTCGCAACGCACACGCGCTACGCCGCTATCATTCCGAAATTGGGAATTCTCGTCATCGGGCCTTGGCAGGTCCGGACGGCGGGCCCATGTCCGTTTCGGCTAAAAAGAACATGAGTGCACAGACCGTGGCGAAGACGACCCCCCTCGAATTCATCCGACAGGTCCAGGCCGAGACCAAGAAGGTCGTGTGGCCGACCCGGCGCGAGACGATCATGACCGGCGTGATGGTCGTCATCATGACGACGCTGCTCGGCCTGTTCTTCTTCATCGTCGACACCGGCTTCGAGGCGATCGTCCACCTGCTGCTCAGCCTCGCCAAATAATCTAGGTAAAAGACACATGGCACGCTGGTACATCATTCACGCGTATTCGGGTTTCGAGGGCAAGGTCCGCGATTCGATCATGGCCGAGGCGACCCGCATGGGCCTCGAACAGCTCGTCGAGCAGATCGAAGTCCCGACCGAGACGATCACCGAGGCGCGCCGCGGCAAGAAGATCCTCGTCGAGCGCAAGTTCATGCCGGGCTATGTGCTCGCCAAGCTCAACATGAACGACGACGTCTATCACCTCGTCAAGAACACCCCGAAGGTGACCGGCTTCCTCGGGCCGAACGGCAAGCCGCAGGCGATTCCGGAATCGGAAGCTGCGCGGATGCTCAGCACCAAGGACGAAGCCGCCGCTGCCGCGCCCAAGCAGAAGGTCAAGGTCGACTTCGAGATCGGCGATTCGGTCAAGGTGCTCGACGGTCCGTTCGCAAGCTTCAACGGCATCGTCGAAGAGCTCGATTTCGATCGCAGCCGCGTCAAGGTGTCGGTGTCGATCTTCGGGCGTGCGACGCCGGTCGAGCTGGAATTCGAGCAGGTCGAACGCAGCAAGTCGTAAGTCGGAAGGCCGCACGCAGATAGCGCAAGCTATCCGCGAGACGGCCCCGACCGGCCGGCGGGTCGCGGCACGCGAACCCGTCCGACGCAAGACGCGGGATTTACTCCCGCGTCCCTGCCCGCAAGGCTCCGTCCTTACGCATCACCCCGGGGCTCGTTCCGGGGTCCACCGGGATACGCGCACCACGACCGCAGCACGCGCGGCACGGTGGGCCCCGGCACAAGGCCGGGGTGACGGTGGAGGGTAATTACAGGCCGAGACGCGCGACCCCGGCTCAATCCTCCAGCAAGTTCAAATGCAGATAGGCCGATTGAAAATCGGCCACTGAGCGCAGCCGCACCGCGTCGAGAATCACGATCGTCCGCGCGCGCCGCGCGATCAGCCCGTCCAGCTCGAGCAGCTTGAGCATCCGGTTGACGTGCACCGGGGTCAGCCCGAGCGCATCGCCGATCTGTTCCTGCGTCATCGGCAGCGTGTCGCTGTCGCCGCTTGCCGCATTGACCACTTCGAGCCGCACCGCGCATTCGCACAGCAGATGCGCCAGCCGCATCTGCGCGTCGCGCCGCCCGATATTGGCGATCCATTCCCACGCGATCGACCCGTCGACCAGCGTGTCGAGCCAGAAGGCGTGCGCGATCGCGGGGCATCTTGCCGCGATATCAAGCAAGTCGACGCGCGGGATCCGCGCCATCGTGATCGCGGTCAGCGCCTGGACGCTGTGATCGGCGATCTTGAGCAGCGAGTTCTGCAGCTCGACCGCGTCGCCCGGCACTTGCAGCGCGATGATCTGCCGCCCGCCGTCACCGACGATCTTCTGGCGATAGGCGAAGCCCTCGAGCAGCACGCAGGTGAAGTCTGCGCGCTCACCCTGACGGACGAGATAGTGGCCCGGCTCGAGCGTCTTGACGGTGAAGGGCAGCCCCAGCAACGCCGCCTCGTCAGCGGCGTCGAACCGACTGCGTCGCTTCAGCTTGACCAGCAAACGCTGGAGGGTGTCTGTCATGAATCGTTCCCGGTCACGGCGGGAGCGCAAAACTCTCAGTCATCGGACGCCAAGAAGCTCGATGATCGCGCGTCATAACACAGATTGCGGCATCGGCGGCGTACAATTGTCGTGCCGCCGCGTCCCGAGCGCGCGCTTCCGATTTGCCTCGGGCACCGCTTTCGGCTATGCGCCCCGCCTTCCCCGGCAGCTTGCCAGGGAATCGCGGGAGGCGGAGCTATGGCCCCGCCGCATGGACCGCTAAACTTGAAAGAGAGTGAGACCGCCACATGGCAAAAAAGATTACCGGCTATATCAAGCTGCAGGTTCCTGCAGGCAAGGCCAACCCCTCCCCGCCGATCGGCCCTGCGCTGGGTCAGCGCGGCGTCAACATCATGGAATTCTGCAAGGCGTTCAACGCATCGACCGGCGACCAGGAAGTCGGCACGCCGCTGCCGACCGTGATCACCGTCTATGCCGATCGTTCGTTCTCGTTCGAGACCAAGACGCCGCCGGCATCGTACCTCATCAAGAAGGCCGCCAACATCAAGTCGGGCTCGAAGGAGCCGGGCAAGGTTTCGGGTGGCAAGATCTCGCGCGCCCAGCTCGCCGACATCGCGACCGCGAAGATGAAGGATCTCAACGCCAACGATCTCGAAGCCGCGACGCGGATCATCGAAGGCAGCGCCCGCGCGATGGGCCTCGAAGTGGTGGAGGGCTGAGCTCATGGCATTCGTAAGCAAGAAGCAGAAGGCCATCACGCTCGATCGTGAGAAGCTCCACGGCATCGACGAAGCGATCGCCCTCGCCAAGTCGGGTGCGACCTCGAAGTTCGACGAGACGATCGAAGTCGCGCTCAACCTCGGCGTCGATCCGCGTCACGCCGACCAGATGGTCCGCGGTGTCGTCACGCTGCCCAAGGGCACCGGCAAGACCGTCCGCGTTGGCGTGTTCGCCAAGGGCGCGAAGGCCGACGAAGCCCGTGCCGCTGGCGCCGACGTGGTCGGTGCGGAAGACCTGATGGAGCTCGTCCAGGGCGGCACGATCGATTTCGATCGCTGCATCGCGACCCCGGACATGATGGGCATCGTCGGTCGTCTCGGCAAGATCCTGGGTCCCAAGGGCCTGATGCCGAACCCGAAGCTCGGCACGGTCACGATGAACGTCGCGGCCGCGGTCGAAGCTGCCAAGGGCGGCCAGATCGAATATCGCGTCGAGAAGGCCGGTATCATCCACTCGGGCATCGGCAAGGCGTCGTTCCCGGCGGAAGACCTGCGCGCGAACTTCGACGCACTGGTCGACGCGATCGTCAAGGCCAAGCCGACCGGCGCCAAGGGCAAGTATGTCAAGAAGGTCGCCGTCAGCTCGACGATGGGCGCCGGCATCAAGGTCGACGTCGCCGAGGTTTCGGCGGCGTAAGCCTTCCGACTTTCGGTAAAGAATTGAGGGCCGGGGGAAACCCCGGCCCTTTTTTTTATCTAAGCCCCACCGTGCAGGAGGAGGGACGCGCATGATTTCGAGCGCGATTTGCAATTCCCCGCCACCTGCCCTACATAGGCGTTGCTACAGTTCGCAAATCGACGGTCTAGGGCGCTTTGCGGCACCATCTTCCTTCTTTCTCTGCTGATTTCGGCAACCGCTGACGCGGCTCTTCGCGTCGGCCCCACAAGAAGGATCATGTTATGACCATCGGAACCGTAAAGTTTTTTAACGCAGACAAGGGCTATGGCTTCATCGCGCCTGAAGGCGGCGGCGAAGACGCGTTCGTGCACATCACCGCCGTCGAGCGCGCCGGCATGGCGACGCTCGATAAGGACCAGCGCGTCCAGTACGAGCTCGAGCAGGACAAGCGCGGCAAGATGTCGGCTGTGAACCTGCAGCACGCCTAATCGCGTCTGCTAAAAGAAAGGGCGGTCCGGTTCTCCGGGCCGCCCTTTTTTTGTGTTCAGCGCAGCGCCGCCGTAACCGCCGCCTGGCAATCGAAGCGCTGCGGCGTCGACCCGCCCGCGCTCGGATCGATCTTGGTGATGCCGAGCGCCTGGCCAAGCGAGCGCCCGAGCACCTTGAACACGCCCCCGGCGCTCGGCTTGTCGCTCGCGCCGACACCCGCAACCGAAATGCTCGGCGCGCTCAGCGTGCCACCGACTTGGATCGGATCGGCGATCCGCAACAGCGCGCGGCTCTTGGTCGTGCCCGCAAGCGTCAGCGCGATCCGTTCGCCGTCGAGCACGATCCGCCCCGTCCCGCGCCCGACCGAACTGCCCGTATCGATTTCGAGCGGGCGCGGCACGAGCACACCGTTCGAACCGCGGAAGTCGGCGATCAGGCATTGCAGCGGGACGGTTTCGCTCGGCCCGCTGATCGCATGCGCGACCGCACCGCTCAGGCTTTGCCCGAGCACATCGGCGATCATCCGCTGGACATGCCCCTGCGTCGCGACGATTGCCGCCTTGCCGCTGCCGTGCGCGAGCGCCTCGCGCACCGTCTCGCCCTGCCCGCTGAGCACGATATGCCCGCGGACTTGTCCGCCGATCATGTCGGGCTTGCCGACGAGGCGCTCGAGCGTCACCCCGGCGAGCCGCATGTCGATCGCGAGCTTGGGCAAGCCGCTGCGATGATCGACGCGGATCGTGCCCGTCATCCGCCCGTTCGCGAGTGTGGCAACGACATCGCTGACGGTCAGCATCCGATTGTCGAGGTTGAGCGTGCCCGACAGGCTGTCGAACACCGTGCCGCCCTTCGACAGCACATGATCGGCCGCGAAGCGGATCGTCCCGTCGGTCTTCCACAGCTTCGACAGGTCGATCCGCGTCGGCGGGATCACGCGCGGGCCGATCCGCGCGAGCCGCGCTGCGGCTTCGGCGCGCCCCTTGCTGTCGGCGAGATCGTCGAAATCGAATTGCGACGCGTGGATCCGCGCGTCGATCGCGGTGCGGATGCCGTATTTGTGGACGGTCGCACGCGCAGTGAGGCGCGAGCGGCCGATCGTGCCGGCGAGCCGGTCGATATACCAGTCGCGCACATCGTGGCGGATCGTGCCGTTCAGGTCGATCGGCTGCGTCCCGAACAGCCCCGCCTCGATCAGATAATCGAGGTTCTTGAGCGTCGGTGCCTGCGCACGCAGCGTCGCGCTGAAGTGGCGCGTGTCGAGCACGCCCCGCATCGTCCCCTGCGCCGCGAAATCGAGCGCCGAGGAGGAAAGCTTCACCGCAAACGGGTATGGCGCGGTCGGGTCGATCCCCGCGATCCGACCGCCGGTCAGCGCGAGCGTCGCGGGGGTATCGCGGAAGCTGCCCTTCGCCGCGAGCCGCAACCCGTGAGTCGCATCGACCGACAGCGGGCCTGCAACGACGAGCTGGCGCTTGGCATCGCGCAGCACGATCTGCGTGTTGGTGACGCTGAGGTCGGAGAGGCTCGGGCGGCTCGCTCCGCCTTGCTTTGGCTTGCTGCCGTCGGGCTCCCAGTTTGCGCGCCCGCTCGCGTCGCGGACCAGCGCGATCCGCGCGCCGTCGATCGCGATGCGGTCGGGCCGGAACCGCCCGGTGAGGAGCGCCAGCACCGGCACGCGCACGCGCAGCGCCGACACGCGGACGAAATCGCCCTGCCCGGCCCAGGCCGGCTGCGCGATCCGCACATCGCGCAGCGCGACGACCGGCGTGTAGGAGAAGACACCATCGCGCGTGACCGAGCCGACCGCGACCTTGGTGTGGAGCGCGGCGGACACGCGGTTCTCGACCACGCCGCGCAGCAGCCCGACCGGGAACGCGCCGAGCGCGAGCACGAGCACGCCGATCGCAGCAGCGAGGGCGGCGCCGATCGCGAGCGCTGGGCGGTGCCAGCCTTTGGCGGGTTGGATGGATGGCGGCAGGGGGTCTGAAGGTGTCGTCACGCGTCTGAAACCCAGACGCCGCCGGATTGTTGCACGCCCGACATGATTTCGTGGGGCCGGCCTGCGGCGCGCGCAATCGCCGCGCAGACCACCCTCCCCGCGGCCGCAAAATCACGCTAGCGGCGGAGCCGACACCGCCGCAGCACGTTGGCTGCGGAAAGGAGAAACTACCGCGATGCCGCATGCCAGCCAGATCGTCGAATGTACCGACCCCGAATCCCCTCACGCTTTCGACATCATCCCGCTCCAGCCGCGCAACGGCGCGCTCGATGCGGCGTGCCCGGTGTGCAAGGGGCACGGCCAGTGGAACCTCGAGATCGACCTGGTCAGCTTCCGCAGCAAGCGCGCGATCTGCAACCACTGCCAAGGCGCGGGCTGGGTCGAGACGGGAGACGACCCGCACGGCGTCCCCGATATCGAACGCGACGCGGCGGGCCATCCGCGCTGGTACACGCGGATCGAGCAGGACGTGCCGGAGAAATCGTAGACGCCCCCCAACCGTCACCCCGGCCCCGTGCCGGGGCCCACCGGGATGCACGCACCCCGACCCCAGCGCGCGCGTCACGGTAGACCCCGGGACAAGCCCGGGGTGACGGTCAGGCGGTAGGATTACGCGATAACCTTGTCGAGCGCAGTGCAGAACGCCTTCATCTCGGCGCTCGAACCGACGGTGACGCGGCTGACCGTCGGCCAGATCGGCCACGACCGCCCGATCTCGACGCTCTGCTTGCGAAACGCCGCCTGCATGTCCTTGGCAGCCCGCGTCTTCCAGTCGATCATGAACATGTTGGCGTTGGTCGGAAACACGCTCACGCCGCGCGCCTTGAGATGATCGAGCGTCAGCCCGCGCGCGCTCTGCATCTCGGCGCGGCGTGCGGCGATCAGCGGGGCGGCGGTCAGGCTGGCGGTCGCGCACGCCAGGCTGGTGACGGGCAACGCGCCCGACTGCATCCCGCCGTCATAGCGCATCATCTTGGTGAGATTGGCGGGGTTGGTGATGACATAGCCCATCCGCAGCCCGGCCATGCCGAACAGCTTGGAGAAGGTGCGCATCACGATCACGTCGGGATGTTTTACCGCGAGCGACGAGGCAACGGGCACGCCGGCGAAGTGCGTATACGCCTCGTCGATCAGCACCATCGATCCCGCCGGCTTGTTGGCGATCAGCCATTCGATGTCGGCGAGCGGGGTGATCGTGCCCGTCGGGTTGTTGGGCGTACAGATGTAATAGAGCCCGGCATCGGGGTTGGCGGCGAGCATCGCCTTGACGTCGTGCGTATACTCGGCAGTCAGCGGCACCGCCTTGACCGGCGCGCCAAGCCATGCGGCGGTGCGCCCGGCGAGTTCGAAGGTCGGGTCGGCGGTGACGAGGCCCTTGGTCGGCGAACAATAGGTGACGACCGCGCGGCAGAGCGGATCGCTCGACCCCGGCCAGGGCGCGACATGGTCGAACGGTACACCCTCGACCGACATGACAGCCTTGATGAAATCGCTTCGCTCGTCATGCGGCGAATAGCGGTTGCCCATCGCGATCATCGCAGCGGCGGCCTTTTGGCCGGGGGCAAGCGGGCCGGTCCAGCATTCGTTCGCCCCGATGCGGACCTTGGCGGTCGGCGCCGGATCGGGCACGCCGCCCGAGGCGAACGCCGGTCGCCCGACCGACGCGGCCAGCGCGCCGACGCCGAACACCGCGGCAATCCGCGCCAGATCGCGCCGCGCAAAGCCGCGGGTGAGCAGATCGTCCTGCGCCTCGGCGCCGAGCGTTGCGGCGGTGGTGATGGTAGCTTCGGTCATTGAATCGGCCCCCTGCTTAAAGCGGTTTTCGATTCCGTCCTGCATGGACTCGTGCGGTCCTTGACACCGAGTGTTCCGCAGTTTCGATGCAAAAGCTACAGGCAGTCGAAGAAAAACCGCCGTCCGCACCCCGGCGAAAGCGGGTGTGACGATCAGGCGGGCGTTGACTTTCCCCGCTCATCCGCTAAAGGCCGCGCTCTCCCGTCACGCCTCGGCGCGGCGGGACCGTCCAAGACAGTAGGTGATCGGGATTTGCCCGGTCTTAATTTCCTGCCGAGACGGGGACCAGGATTACAACCGCTCTCGGCCCAGCCGCGACCGGTCTGCCGCCCTCCATCAAACGGGGCGACGCTCCCATTCCCCATCGCTGGACAATTCCGGGTGCAACAGCGCCCGGTTTGTAACCGGTCGTGCCGCGCAAGCGACACGGCCAAACGTGGAGAATGGCATGGATCGCGCTCAAAAGACCGAGCTCGTCGCCGAGCTGAACCACAATTTTGCCGAAGTCGGCGTGGTGGTCGTCACCCGCAACCTCGGCATGACGGTGGCTCAGTCGACCAAGCTGCGGAACGCAATGCGTGACGCAGGGGCGAGCTATAAGGTCTCGAAGAACAAGCTTGCCAAGATCGCACTGGCCGACACCGACTATGCTTCGTTGAGCGAAATGCTCACCGGGCCGGTCGGTCTGGCCACCTCCATCGACCCCGTCGCGGCTGCCAAGGTGGCCGTCGACTTCGCGAAGACGAACGACAAGTTCGAAATCGTTGGTGGTGCGATGGGTGCGACCGTCCTCGACGTAGAAGGTGTCAAGTCCCTCGCGACGATGCCGTCGCTGGATGAACTGCGTGCGAAGATCGTGGGCCTCCTGGTTGCTCCTGCAACCAAGCTCGCGACGATCACGCAGGCGCCAGCTGCCCAGCTCGCGCGCGTGCTTGCCGCCTATGCGGAAAAGGACACGGCGGACGCCTGATTTCAGGCGCTTCGAGATTTCAAACCCGAACTGATTTTACTGGAGAATACACATGGCAGACCTGAACGCGCTGGTTGACCAGCTTTCCGCCCTGACCGTCATCGAAGCAGCTGATCTCTCGAAGCTGCTCGAAGAGAAGTGGGGCGTCTCGGCCGCTGCTGCTGTTGCAGCGGCTCCTGCTGCTGGCGGCGGCGCTGCAGCACCGGCTGCTGAAGAGCAGACCGAATTCGACGTCATCCTCACCGGCGACGGCGGCAAGAAGATCAACGTCATCAAGGAAGTCCGTGCGATCACCGCGCTCGGCCTGACCGAAGCCAAGACGCTGGTCGAGTCGGCTCCGAAGGCGATCAAGGAAGGCGTGTCGAAGGACGAAGCCGCCAAGATCAAGGCGCAGCTGGAAGCAGCCGGCGCGACCGTCGAGGTCAAGTGAGCTGAAGCGGGAGCGACGATTTAGCCTCGGCTAAATCGCACTCCCGCGAAGCCGGCCGGCGCGGCTTGCCGCGTCCGACGTCATGGGCTTTGCCCATGACGGCTTGCCCAAGAAAAAGGGGCGACACCATGCGGTGTCGCCCCTTTTTTCGTTCCGACCCGCACCGCACCCCCAAGCGCGGGAGCGGAAATCCTATGCTGACACGGTGTATTCGATCGCGCTCACCGTATCGTACATCCGCGCAGCGCTATCGATGCGGAACGGCGCGAGCTTGCCCCCTCCCCCGCGATCGATGCCGATGACATAGGAGCGCGCGGTCTGGCCGCTGCCGCCGCCCGCCCAAGCATAGTGCGCGTTGATCGTCAGCACGGGGACGAACAGCGCCTTGCCGCCGACGTCCATCACCTCGAGTGTCGCCTTGGGATGCATCGCCATGCCGCCGAGTTCGACAGAGACGCCAGCCGGCAGATCGAACGGGGTCGTGATCGGCTGCGCGATCGGCGCAGCGAACAGCGCCTCGATCACCGCATCCTGCCGCTGTCCCGCGCTCAGCAAGCGAATGTCGAGCCGAACCCCCGTCGCTGCGACATCGCCGGTGTTGCGGAGCACGATCAGATATTCGACCGCGGCGCTCAGCAAATTGGTGCCAGCGCGCTTCGGGGTCAGCTCGAACACAATCGACGCGCGATCGGCCGGGGCGGCATCGGGCACGACCGCGACCGGGAGAGGAGCCTCCGCAACCGCGCTTGCTGCTGGCACAGCCGGAGGAGCCGCTTCCGGCGCGACGGCTGCGAATTCGACACCCGCTGGCGCAACGGGTTCGGCCACGAGCTCGTCCTCATAGGCCACGACGTCCTGCGCGCCACGCCGGCGCCACCATAGTCCCAGACCAGTCGCGACGATCAGCGCGAGCCCGCCCCCGACAGCAGGCCACAGCCACGCGCTTGCGCCTTCCGCTGGCGCGATCGCTGCCGCCGCTGCCGCGCTCGACTGCGGCGTCGGTGCTGGGGTCGGGGCTGGGGTCGGCGGTATCGCGGCGACAGGCGACGGCACGACGGTCGGCACGGCGACCGGAGCCGCCGGAATAATTGGCGTTGGTGTCGCGCTGGCACGCGGTGCTGGCGTTCGCTCGGGCGCTGGCGTCGCGCGCGCCGTGGGCGTGGCGCGCGCCGGCGTCGCGGTCGCGCGCGGCGTCGTGGTCGCGCGGGCCGTCGCCGCCACGGCGGGCGGCGCGACGGTCTGGGTCTCGACCGGACGCGGGTTGGTCGTCGGCTCGGGTGTCGGCGAGATCCGCGGCGCCGGCCGGTTCGACGGCAGGCTGAACGAATCGAGCCCCTGCAAGGGTTGCGCAGGCACGCTGTTTTGGGCGAGCGCGGGGCTGCCAAACGCCGTCAGGCTGGTGGCGACGAGGAGGGATACAAAGACAAAGCGTTTCACAGCGCCGGGCATAGCGATAAAACCCCGCCTGCCAAGGATTGCTGCGCCGAGCGGTTCGCCGCAGCCCCCCCCCGACGCCACGCGACTGCGTTGACACGCTCGCGCCGTCGACCTATATCGCTCACTCAACCAAAACCGTCGGGAAATGATGTGCCGTCGCGCAGTGCATCGATCGTATTGATGGTTAGGGTTTCTCGAGACGCATGAAAGCTGCTGTTTTCCGCTTGCGCGGACAACACGCGGCTTTTTGTCGTTTCCGATTTGCACGCCCGCCCGGTGGATTCCGGGCCGAATTTCAGGCTTGAGGGCAGAAAACTCCATGGCAACCAAGGCAATCGACGGTAGCACGCCCACGCGGCGCGCCGAGAGCGGCACGGCAAAGCGCCGGATCCGCAAGGTGTTCGGCAACATCCACGAAGTGGTGCAGATGCCGAACCTGATCGAGGTTCAGCGCGAATCCTACGAACAGTTCCTCCGCTCCGATCCGTCGATCGGCTATGTCTCGGGTCTCGAGAAGACGCTGCGCAGCGTTTTCCCGATCCGCGATTTCGCCGGCACCGCCGAACTCGATTTCGTCAATTACGAGCTCGAGCCCCCCAAGTTCGACACCGACGAGTGCCGCCAGCGCGGCATCACTTATGCCGCCCCGATGCGCGTCACGCTGCGCCTGATCGTGTTCGAGGTCGATGCCGACACCGATTCGCGCTCGGTCCTCGATATCAAGGAGCAGGACGTCTACATGGGCGACATGCCCCTGATGACGGGCAACGGCACCTTCATCATCAACGGCACCGAGCGTGTCATCGTCTCGCAGATGCACCGGTCGCCGGGCGTGCTGTTCGACCATGACCGCGGCAAGACGCACGCATCGGGCAAGTATCTCTTCGCCGCGCGCGTGATCCCGTATCGCGGTTCGTGGCTCGATTTCGAGTTCGACGCCAAGGACATCGTCAACGTCCGCATCGATCGCAAGCGCAAGCTGCCGGTGACGGCGCTGCTGTACGCGCTCGGCATGACCGGCGAGGAGATCCTCAACCAGTTCTACAACCGCGTGACCTTCGTCCGCGGCCAGGGTGGCTGGATCATCCCGTTCCAGGCCGAGAACTGGCGTGGCCAGAAGCCGATGTACGACATCATCGATGCCAAGACCGGCGAAGTGGTGTTCCCCAACGGCCAGAAGATCTCGCCGCGCGCCGCCAACAAGTCGGCCAAGGACGGTCTCACCGACCTGCTGATCCCTACGGAAGAAATCTTCGGCCGCTACAGCGCCTATGATCTCATCAACGAGACCACCGGCCAGATCTACATCGAAGCCGGCGACGAAGTCTCGGCCGAGAATCTCGAACTGCTCGACCAGGCCGGCATCGACCGGATCGAACTGCTCGACATCGATCACATCGCGACCGGCGCGTGGATCCGCAACACGCTCAAGGTCGACAAGGCCGAGGAGCGCGAGCAGGCGCTGTCCGACATCTACCGCGTCATGCGCCCCGGCGAGCCGCCGACGCTCGAGACCGCAGAGTCGCTGTTCAGCGGCCTGTTCTTCGATCCCGACCGCTATGATCTGTCGGCCGTCGGCCGTGTGAAGTTGAACATGCGCCTCGACCTCGACGCCGAGGACACGGTCACCACGCTGCGCACCGAGGACATCCTCGCGGTCATCAAGACGCTGGTCGATCTGAAGGACGGCAAGGGCGACATCGACGATATCGACAACCTCGGTAACCGTCGTGTCCGTTCGGTCGGCGAGCTGCTCGAGAACCAGTATCGCGTCGGCCTGCTCCGCATGGAGCGCGCCGTGAAGGAGCGTATGTCGTCGGTCGACGTGTCGACGGTGATGCCGAACGACCTGATCAACGCCAAACCTGCGGTTGCCGCGGTCCGCGAATTCTTCGGCTCGTCGCAGCTGTCGCAGTTCATGGATCAGACCAACCCGCTGTCGGAAGTCACCCACAAGCGCCGCGTGTCGGCACTTGGACCGGGTGGTCTGACGCGTGAGCGCGCCGGCTTCGAAGTCCGCGACGTTCACCCGACGCACTATGGCCGCATCTGCCCGATCGAGACGCCGGAAGGCCCGAACATCGGTCTGATCAACTCGCTCGCGAGCTTCAGCCGTGTGAACAAGTACGGCTTCATCGAAACGCCGTATCGGAAAGTCGTCGACCACAAGGTCACCGACGACGTCGTCTATCTGTCGGCGATGGAAGAGGCCAAGCACACGATCGCGCAGGCCAATGCCGAGCTCGATTCGTCGAACGGCTTCGTCGAGGAACTGGTCTCGTCGCGTCAGGCTGGCGAATTCCTGATGGCGATCCCGAACAACATCACGTTGATGGACGTCAGCCCCAAGCAGCTCGTCTCGGTCGCCGCATCGCTCATTCCGTTCCTGGAAAACGATGACGCCAACCGCGCACTTATGGGCTCGAACATGCAGCGTCAGGCCGTGCCGCTCGTCCAGGCCGAGGCGCCGTTCGTCGGCACCGGCATGGAAGAGACCGTCGCGCGTGACTCTGGTGCTGCCATCTCCGCACGGCGTGCGGGCGTGGTCGACCAGGTCGACGCGGCGCGTATCGTCATCCGCGCAACCGGCGAGATCGATGCCGGCCAGTCGGGCGTCGACATCTACACGCTGATGAAGTTCCAGCGCTCGAACCAGAACACCTGCATCAACCAGCGTCCGCTGGTGAAGGTGGGCGACGTCGTGACGGCGGGCGACGTGCTCGCCGACGGTCCGTCGACCGAGTTCGGTGAGCTCGCGCTCGGCCGCAACACGCTCGTCGCGTTCATGCCGTGGAACGGCTACAACTACGAGGATTCGATCCTCATCTCCGAGCGCATCGTGAAGGACGACGTGTTCACGTCGATCCACATCGAAGAGTTCGAAGTGATGGCGCGCGACACCAAGCTCGGGCCGGAAGACATCACGCGCGACATTCCCAACGTCGGCGAGGAAGCGCTTCGCAACCTCGACGAAGCGGGCATCGTGTACATTGGTGCCGAGGTCGAGCCGGGCGACATTCTCGCGGGCAAGATCACGCCGAAGGGCGAAAGCCCGATGACGCCGGAGGAAAAGCTCCTCCGCGCCATCTTCGGTGAAAAGGCCTCGGACGTGCGCGACACGTCGCTCCGCCTGCCGCCGGGCGTTGCCGGTACCGTCGTCGAGGTCCGGGTGTTCAATCGCCACGGCATCGACAAGGACGAGCGCGCGATGGCGATCGAGCGCGAGGAAATCGAGCGCCTGAAGAAGGACTCGGACGACGAGCGCACGATCCTCAACCGTGCGACCTGGTCGCGCCTCAAGGAAATGCTGCTCGGCCAGACCGCGACCGCCGTTCCCAAGAACGGCCCGAAGAAGGGCGTGGTCATCGACCAGGACGTGCTCGACTCGGTCGACCGTCACGAGTGGTGGAAGTTCGCTGTCGCCGACGACAAGACCCAGAGCGATCTGGAAGCGGTCAAGGTTCAGTATGACGATGCCGTCAAGGTGATCGTGGACAAGTTCCAGGATCGTCGCGACAAGCTCGAGCGTGGCGACGAGCTGCCGCCAGGCGTGCTCAAGATGGTCAAGGTGTTCGTCGCGGTGAAGCGCAAGCTGCAGCCGGGCGACAAGATGGCCGGCCGTCACGGCAACAAGGGCGTGATCTCGCGGATCCTGCCGGCGGAGGACATGCCGTTCCTCGCCGACGGTACCCCGGTCGACATCGTGCTCAACCCGCTGGGCGTGCCGTCGCGCATGAACGTCGGTCAGATCTTCGAGACGCATCTCGGCTGGGCTGCTCGTAACCTCGGCCAGCAGATCTACACGCAACTCGAAGAGTGGCGTGAGGCCAACCCCGAACCCGCAGCGGGCGACATGCCCGACGCGGTCAAGGCACGACTGCTCGAAGTGTACGGCGAGCATTACGCCGCGGACATCGAGGCACGCGATGCGAGCCAGATCATCGAACTCGCGCAGAACCTGCGGACCGGCGTGCCGATGGGCACCCCCGTGTTCGACGGCGCGCGCGAAGCCGATGTGTCCGACATGCTCGAGCTGGCGGGTCTGCACTCGTCGGGTCAGTCGGAGCTGTTCGACGGTCGCACCGGCGACATGTTCGATCGGCGCGTGACGGTGGGCATCATCTACATGCTCAAGCTCCACCATCTGGTCGACGACAAGATCCACGCCCGGTCGATCGGGCCGTACTCGCTCGTCACGCAGCAGCCGCTGGGTGGTAAGGCGCAGTTCGGTGGTCAGCGCTTCGGCGAGATGGAGGTCTGGGCCCTCCAGGCCTACGGCGCGGCGTACACCTTGCAGGAAATGCTCACGGTGAAGTCGGACGACGTGGTCGGGCGCACCAAGGTCTATGAGGCGATCGTCAAGGGTGACGACACGTTCGAGGCCGGTATCCCTGAGAGCTTCAACGTGCTCGTCAAGGAAATGCGCTCGCTGGGTCTCAACATCGAGCTCACCACCACCGAGCAGTTCGACACCGACGGCGTCGCGATCGCGGCGGAGTAATATGCCGGCCTAGCCCTCTCCCGCCTTCGCGGGAGAGGGTTGGGTGAGGCTTCGACTAGGGCCGCGGGAAGACCGCGACCCAAGTCTGCGCAGCCTCTCCCGCGAAAGCGGGCGAGGGCAAAGAATTTCTAGGAAGGCTGTTCATCCATGAACGAACTGACCAATTTCGCGAACCCGGTCGTCAAGGCCGAGACCTTCGACCAGATCCAGATCGGCATCGCCAGCCCGGACAAGATCCGCAGCTGGTCGTTCGGCGAGATCAAGAAACCCGAGACCATCAACTATCGCACGTTCAAGCCCGAGCGTGACGGCCTGTTCTGCGCACGCATCTTCGGTCCGATCAAGGATTACGAGTGCCTGTGCGGCAAGTACAAGCGCATGAAGTATAAGGGCATCGTCTGCGAGAAGTGCGGCGTCGAGGTCACCGTCTCGAAGGTCCGCCGCGAGCGCATGGGCCATATCGAGCTGGCAGCACCTGTCGCGCACATCTGGTTCCTGAAGTCACTGCCGTCGCGCATCGGCCTGCTGCTCGACATGCAGCTCAAGCAGCTCGAGCGCGTGCTGTACTTCGAAGCGTATATCGTGATCGAGCCGGGCATCACCCCGCTCGAAAAGTATCAGTTGATGACCGAGGACGAGCTCCTCGACGCGCAGGACGAATATGGCGAAGACGCTTTCTCGGCCGGCATCGGCGCTGAAGCCGTACGCATTATGCTGCAGGACTTGGATCTCGAGGGCGAGCGCAAGGAGCTCCTTGAGGAGCTCGCGGTCACCAAGTCCGAGCTCAAGCCCAAGAAGATCATCAAGCGCCTCAAGGTCGTCGAGAGCTTCATCGATTCGGGCAACCGCCCCGAGTGGATGATCCTCGAAGTCGTGCCGGTCATCCCGCCCGAGCTGCGTCCGCTGGTGCCGCTCGACGGTGGCCGCTTCGCGACGTCGGATCTGAACGATCTGTATCGCCGCGTGATCAACCGCAACAACCGCTTGAAGCGCCTGATGGAGCTCCGCGCGCCGGACATCATCGTCCGCAACGAGAAGCGCATGCTGCAGGAGGCCGTCGACGCATTGTTCGATAACGGTCGCCGCGGTCGCACGATCACGGGCGCCAACAAGCGTCCGCTCAAGTCGCTGTCCGACATGCTCAAGGGCAAGCAGGGCCGCTTCCGCCAGAACCTTCTGGGCAAGCGCGTCGATTACTCGGGTCGTTCGGTCATCGTGACCGGTCCGGAACTCAAGCTGCACCAGTGCGGCCTGCCCAAGAAGATGGCGCTCGAGCTGTTCAAGCCGTTCATCTACGCCCGTCTCGATGCCAAGGGTCTCTCGATGACCCTCAAGCAGGCGAAGAAGTGGGTCGAGAAGGAGCGCAAGGAAGTCTGGGACATCCTCGACGAGGTGATCCGCGAGCATCCGGTCATGCTCAACCGTGCGCCGACGCTTCACCGTCTCGGCATCCAGGCGTTCGAGCCCGTGCTGATCGAGGGCAAGGCGATCCAGCTGCACCCGCTCGTCTGCTCGGCGTTCAACGCCGATTTCGACGGCGATCAGATGGCGGTCCACGTGCCGCTGTCGCTGGAAGCACAGCTCGAAGCGCGCGTCCTGATGATGTCGACCAACAACATCCTCTCGCCCGCCAACGGCAAGCCGATCATCGTGCCGTCGCAGGACATGGTGCTGGGTCTGTATTACCTCTCGATGCTCAAGGAGAATGAGCCGGGCCAGGGCATGATGATTTCCGACATGTCGGAAGTCCATCAGGCGCTCGAAGCCGGTGCTGTCACCTTGCACACCAAGATCATCAGCCGCGTCCCGCAGACCGATGAAAAGGGCAATCAGTACCTCAAGCGCTATGAGACCACCCCTGGTCGCATGCTGCTCGGCGAGTGCCTGCCGCAGTCGTCGAAGGTGCCGTTCGATACCGTCAACCGCCTCCTCACCAAGAAGGACGTGGGCGACGTGATCGACGAGGTCTATCGTCACACCGGCCAGAAGGACACGGTGCTGTTCGCCGACGCGATCATGAGCCTCGGCTTCAAGCACGCGTTCAAGGCCGGCATCTCGTTCGGCATGGACGACATGATCATTCCCGACGCCAAGATCGCTCTGGTCGACGAGACCAAGGGCCTGGTGAAAGACTTCGAGCAGCAATATCAGGACGGCCTGATCACGCAGCAGGAGAAGTACAACAAGGTGATCGACGCATGGAGCCGTTGCGGCGACCAGGTGGCGAACGCCATGATGGACGAGATCAAGGCGGTTAAGCATTACGAGGACGGCCCCAACAAGGGTCGCGAGAAGCCGATCAACTCGATCTACATGATGGCCCACTCGGGTGCGCGTGGTTCGCAGGCGCAGATCAAGCAGCTTGCCGGTATGCGCGGCCTGATGGCCAAGCCGTCGGGCGAGATCATCGAGACGCCGATCATCTCGAACTTCAAGGAAGGTCTGACCGTCCTTGAATACTTCAACTCGACCCACGGTGCTCGTAAGGGCCTCGCGGATACGGCGTTGAAGACGGCGAACTCGGGCTACCTCACGCGTCGTCTGGTCGACGTGTCGCAGGATTGCGTGATCATGGAGCTCGACTGCGGCACGACCCGCGCGCTGGAAATGCGCGCGATCGTCCAGGGCGGCTCGACGATCGCGTCGCTCGGCGAGCGCATCCTCGGTCGCACGACCGCGGAGGACATCATCGACAGCAAGACCGGCGAGGTCGTCATCCCCTCGGGCACGCTGCTCGACGAGCCGATGATCCTGCAGATCGAGGCGATCGGCACGCAGTCGTGCAAGATCCGCTCGCCGCTCGTCTGCGAGACCAAGATCGGCGTGTGCGGCAAGTGCTACGGGCGCGATCTCGCCCGCGGTACCCCGGTCAACATCGGTGAAGCGGTCGGCGTCATCGCCGCCCAGTCGATCGGTGAGCCGGGCACGCAGCTGACGATGCGTACCTTCCACATCGGTGGTGCGGCACAGCTCAACGAGCAGTCGAACCTCGAGGCGCTCTCGGACGGCACGATGGAATATCGCGACCTGCGCACCATCACCGACCAGCGCGGCCGTCGCGTCGTGCTGTCGCGCTCGGGCGAAGTCGCGATCATGGACATGGATGGCCGCGAGCGCGCGGTGCATCGTCTCCCGTACGGCGCATACGTGCTGTTCGACGACGGTCACATCGTGTCGAAGGGCGATCGTCTGGCCGAATGGGATCCGTTCACCATGCCGGTGATCACCGAGAATGGCGGCATCGTGAAATATGTCGATCTGATCGAGGGCAAGACGCTCACCGAGCAGGCCGACGAAGCGACCGGCATCTCGCAGCGGGTCGTGACCGAAAACCGCGGCATCGCCAGCAAGAAGGAGGATCTTCGTCCGCGCCTGACCCTCACGGGTGAAAGCGCCGAGGAATCCGGCCGGTACATGCTGGTCGCGGGCGCAACGCTCTCGGTCGAGGATGGCGCGATGGTTCAGGGCGGCGACGTCCTGGCGCGTGTCAGCCGCGAAAGCGCCAAGACGCGCGACATCACCGGCGGTCTGCCGCGTGTTGCCGAGCTGTTCGAAGCGCGCAAGCCGAAGGAAAATGCGATCATCGCAAAGGTCTCGGGCCGTGTCGTGTTCGGCAAGGACTATAAGGCTAAGCGCAAGATCGGCATTCAGCCCGAGGACGGCAGCGAGGTCGTCGAGTATCTGGTGCCCAAGTCGAAGGTCATCGACGTGCAGGAAGGCGATTACGTCAAGCGCGGCGACAATTTGATCGGTGGTTCGCCCGATCCGCACGACATTCTCGAAGTGCTCGGCATCGAGCCCTTGGCCGAATATCTCGTGTCGGAAATCCAGGAAGTTTACCGACTTCAGGGCGTGAAGATCAACGACAAGCACATCGAGACGATCGTTCGCCAGATGCTGCAGAAGGTCGAGATCACCGACGGTGGCGACACCACGCTGCTCGCCGGCGAGCAGGTCGATCGCGACGAGATGGACGAGATGAACGCCAAGATCGGCAAGAAGGAGCGTCCGGCTCAGGGCAAGCCCGTCCTGCTCGGCATCACCAAGGCGTCGCTGCAGACCCGCAGCTTCATCTCGGCGGCATCGTTCCAGGAAACGACGCGCGTGCTCACCGAGGCTTCGGTGCAGGGCAAGAAGGACACGCTCACGGGTCTCAAGGAGAACGTGATCGTGGGTCGTCTGATCCCGGCCGGCACGGGTGCGGGCATGGGTCGCCTGCGCGTCACCGCTTCGTCGCGCGATGCGGCGATGCGCGTCTCGCAGCGTCGCATGGCCGAAGTCTCGATCGTCGCGCCGAACTCGGCGAAGGAAGAGCATGACGCCGAGCTCGCCCGCTCGACGCGCGATGCCGGCGGCACGGGTGACGATGCGCTCGGCGCGGTCGTGACGAGCGGCACCGGCACCGATGCCGATGCCGGCGAGTATCTGAACAAGGAGTGATCCTCCGGGTTCGGGTTACCACCTGATGCATTGAGAGCCGCCGTCCGGGGAAACCCGGGCGGCGGTTTTCGTTTGGGGCATCGCGGCACCCGGCTTCGGCAGGCCGTGTCACGAGTCTGACGCACGACGGCAATGAAACTGCTGGAAAACTGCCGTCCAACCGTCACAGCCATCCCGTAGGGCGCCCTCAAGTGCAGCGGCACATCCAGGGGGCCTTCCATGATCAAATCCTACGTCTCGACCTTCGCGCTTGCCGCGAGCCTGGCCGCTGGCCTGCCACTCACCGCCGCGCACGCCGAGACCGCGCCGCCGACGCCGGCGGCTCCGATCGCCGACCCCGCGCCCGCCCCCGCTGAAGATGATGCGGCGGAGGCGATCGTCGTCACCGCCAAGGCGACCCGCTCGGCCACCGCGCTGCCGGGCAGCGAAATGCAGAAGATCCTGCCGGGCATCTCGCCACTGAAAGCGATCCAGACGCTGCCGGGCGTGCTCTACATCACCGCCGATCCGTGGGGCTATAACGAGCAGAACGCGCAGATCTTCATCCACGGTTTCAGCGGGCAGCAGCTCGGCTATACGATGGACGGCCTGCCGCTCGGCGACCAGAGCTATGGCAATTACAACGGCCTGTCGCCGCAGCGCGCGGTGATTTCGGAGAATGTCGGCCGCGTTATCGTCTCGACCGGCGCAGGCGATCTCGCAACCGCCTCGAACAGCAACCTCGGCGGCACGGTCGAGACCTATTCGTCGGATCCGCTCAAGACATTCGGCATTCAGGCCGCGCAGACCGTCGGCAGCTATTCGACCTCGCGCAGCTTCGTGCGGATCGACAGCGGCACGTTCGGCAACGGCAACGCGGCCTATGTCTCGGCGGCGCGCCAGGACGCACGCGCGTGGGACTTCAACGGCAAGCAGGGCGGCTATCAGGTCAACGCCAAGTTCGTCCACGACGACGGCATCGGCAAGCTGACCGCCTATTTCGACTATAACGACATGACGCAGCCGAACGAGGATTCGACCGTCTTCTTCAAGCCGTCGGCCGGCGGCACCGCCACCGCAGTGCAGCTCTACACGCCCTACACCAAGCCGTTCTTCTACCCCGACTTCACGACCTATCGGACGTCGTATCTCAGCGCGCAGGGCAATTCGCCGGCGGCGGTCGGCAGCAATTACCGCAATTATTATTCGGATGCGCAGCGCACCGATTTCCTCGGCTATCTGCGCTACGACGCGCATCTCTCGTCGAACGTGACCTGGTCGACGACGGGCTATTACCATCACAATGACGGCGCGGGCGTCGTCGCGGGGCCGCTCGGGCAGTCGATCACGACGATCCAGCCCTATCTCGACCCGGGCTATGCCAGCTTGCCGACCAACTGCCGCTTCGGCGCGAACAGCAACGGCGTCGCGCCCGCGGCCTGCACCGCACGCACGACCGCACAGCAGAGTGCCGCCGGCGCCGCCTTGGTCGCGGCGACCGGCGGGTCCGGCCTGGTCACGCGCACCACCGAATATCGCATCGATCGCGGCGGCGTGATCTCGGCGATCAATGCCAAGCTCGGCGCGCATACGATCGAATTCGGCGGCTGGTTCGAACGCAACAGCACGACGCAGTGGCGCCGCTGGTACGGCGTCAGCGTCACCAACCCCGATTCGAGCACGCCCTATATCCGCCCGCTCGACGTCGCGCAGCCGCTCTTCACGCAATATCAGGGCGAGGCGCGGATCAACCAGCTGCAGTTGCATCTGCAGGACACCTGGCAGGCGACCGATCGCCTGCTGCTCCAGGCCGGGTTCAAGACGAGCGCGCAATGGGCCGATGGCCGTTTCCCCGTGCAGCCCGTCCTCGGGTCGCTTTCGGGCCTCACCGGCGGCCTTCCGCAAGGCCGGATCAACACGCTGCGCTGGTTCCTCCCCTCGGCGGGCGCGACCTATGATCTGACGCGCAACGAGCAGCTCTATTTCAACGTCCAGAAGAATTTGCGCCAGTATCAGGCGTATCTCGCGGGCGGCGGCGGCCCCTGGTTCACCGGCAGCCAGGCGGCGTTCGATGCGTTCGCACGCGAAGGCAAGCCCGAGAGCAGCTGGACGTATGAAGGCGGCGTGCGCAGCCATCGCAGCTTCGATGGCGTGCTCAGCGGGTTGGAAGCCCAGGTCAATTACTACCACGTCGTGTTCAACAATCGCCTGCTCGCGATCTCGACCAATCCGGGCGGCATCGCCGGCGGCGGCATCACCGGCGGAACCTCGATCCTGGTCAATGTCGGCGCGGTGCATACCGACGGTGTCGACGCGGCCTTCACGCTGCACTTCGGCCGCGTTTTCTCGCTGTACAATGCGGCGTCGTACAATCTGTCGAAATACCAGAGCGACTATACCTCGACCGCGACCGGAATCGGCGCTGCGACGGGCACGTGCATCGGCGGCTATCTCGTCACGGCGGGCGTCGTGCCGACCTGCGGCAAGCAGCTGCCGGGAACGCCGAAATGGATGAACAAGACCGTCGCCACGCTCGATCTGGGGCCGATCGAGGTGCAGATGATCGGCGATTACGTCGGTCGGCGCTTCGCCACCTTCACCAACGACGCGAGCGTGTCGTCCTACTTCCTGACCTCGCTGCGGCTCGCGGCGAAGGTGCCGGACGGCGCCACCCCGCTGCGCAAGCTCGAGGTCTCGCTCAACGTCACCAACCTGTTCGACAAGACGGGCGTCTCGACGCTGTCGATCGGATCGGCGACCAACAGCTACTCGGCCTATCCGATCGCACCGCGACAGTGGTTCCTGACGGTGTCGGCCGCCTATTGAGCACCTGTCGGAGCGGCGGTGTCACCCCCAAAGGGTGTCGCCGCCGCCGCGCTGCACAGGTGGGCAGGACGGCGTGGTCTCGCGCTTGCCCCAAAGGCTCCCAAAAAGCCCCCCGCCCCTTGCGCCACCGCTGCGCCACGCCCATTTCCTGGGGGCACGGAAACGACCACGGCGGTGCGGGATATGGGCGAACACGTCCGCCCGGCACATTCGCCGCGTCCGTGCACTGGATCCGCGATCAGAAAGCAGCCGACATGAAGATTTTGATGGTACTGACGTCGCACGACCAATTGGGCGACACCGGCAAGAAGACGGGCTTCTGGCTCGAAGAGCTCGCCGCGCCGTATTACGTGTTCAAGGATGCGGGTGCGGAGATCACGCTCGCCTCGCCCGCCGGCGGGAAGCCGCCGCTCGACCCCAAGAGCAACGAGCCCGACAGCCAGACCGACGCCACGCGTCGTTTCGAGGCTGATGCCGCCGCAACCGCGCAACTCGCGGACACCGTCCGGCTCGATTCGGTCGACCAGGCCGATTACGACACCGTCTTCTATCCCGGCGGCCACGGGCCGCTCTGGGATCTGGCCGAGGATGCGACCTCGATCGGCTTGATCGAAGCGTTCGTCGCGGCCAACAAGCCCGTCGCCTTGGTCTGCCACGCACCGGGCGCTCTGCGCCGGGTAAAGGCGGCCGATGGCACGCCGCTCGTCCAGGGCAAGCGCGTGACCGGCTTCACCAATGGCGAGGAGGAAGCCGTCGGTCTGACCAAGATCGTGCCCTTCCTCGTCGAGGACGAACTCACCGCGCTTGGCGGCAAGTATGAGAAGACGAGCGACTGGGGCGTCCACGTCGTTCAGGACGGCTTGCTGATCACCGGCCAGAACCCGGCCTCGTCGGCGGCTGCAGCGCACAAGCTGCTCGACGCGCTCGCAAAGTAAGCGACACGGGGGAGGCGCGACCAAGGCGCCTCCCCCTCTCTTACAACGTAATCGCGCCCTTCAACCCCAGCACCACGACCTCGTCGGCGCTGCGCACGCCACCGGGGTGGTGGATCCACTGAACGTTGGGCTGCAGCTCGAGCCACGGCAGCGGCGTCACGCTGTAATAGAGTTCGGCGGCATATTCGGCATCGCGCACCGGCTTGCCCGGGGTCAGCCGGTCGGTATCGGCCGCGCGCCCATTGACGTTGGTCCGCCCGAACGCGACGCCGAGCACGTCGCCGGGCAGCCACGTCGCGAGCCCCTTGTAGAACATTCCGACCACCGCCTGATTGTCGGTCACCGCGGTCGCGCGGTCGGTCTGCGTGAAATTGGCGAACACGCCGAGCCCGTCGAGTGACTTGCCGTCCTTCGACGTGCCGGTGATCTGCTGCTGCACGCTGACATAGCCGCCATAGCGCCCCGAATGTTCGAGCGGGGCGAGCCCGGTGATCGCGATCGGGCGACGGTTGATGTCGCGATAGACGTCGGTGCCATTGGCGGTCGTGTACCAGCCACCGACCTTGTACGATCCGACATGGCCGCCATCGCCGCCATGCGTCCACCCCGCCTCGAACGGGATCAGCACCCCCGTCGCGCCGTGCCAGCGTGCGACGAAGAAGTTGTTCTTCAGGTTGAGCGGATTGACCTCATAGACGCCTGCCTGGACATACACGCCGCGCCGCACATCGACGTGGAGGCGCGCGCCCCACTGCCCGACCGGCCAGTTCTGCCAGTAATCGCCGACCAGATTGCCCGGCTGCGCGCCGCAAAAGGTCAGGTTTTGGAAGTGGCACGAGAAGACCGCGAAATCCGACCCCGGATTGGTGCGGCCGAGCTTCACTTCGACCGCATCGCCGAGCTTCTGCTCGTACCACAATTCGGTGACACGGACGGTCTGCCCGCGGCCATAGACCTCCTGCACTTGCTGGAGCGTGCCCAGCCCGGCGACGTCGGACAGATTGTCGCCGCGCCGCCACGTCAGCGTCGCCTGCAACGTCCCGCCCTCGAGCCCGACGAGCTTGCCCATGTCGATCTTGGCGCCCATGTCGAACTGGCCGGTCTCGGTGATCGCCTGACGCCGCCCACCGGTCGGGTTGTAGGCGGTCTCCGACGCGTAGCGCGCCGATACGTCGACACCGCGCGCGCCGAGCCAGGTGCGGCTGTTGCGCCAGTCGCCGAACAGGCCGGGCGGTGCCGCGCTCTGCGTATCGCCGATCTGCGAACCGGGCGAGGTATCGCGCGGGTGCGCAAGATGGTTCGGCCGATAGCGCGCGGGCGTTGGTGCTGCCGCAGGCGCTTCGGTCGCGGGTTTCTTGGTATCGTTCGCCGCGGGCGCCTCCGGGGCAGTCGGCGGCGGTGCGGGCGCGCCGATATCGACCTGTTGCGCCATCGCGCCCGCCGGCAGCAGCAGCGCGGCGAGCACACCCGCCGCCGCACTTGCTTGGAATGTCCGCACGATCATCGCTTTGCCTTACACCGAACCCGTCACTCGGCGTGCGATGCAACCTGCGGCGCGCGAAGGATAGCGGCCATCGCCCGAAGCTGCGCCAGTTGTTTGATTTCGGTTTAGAATGTCGCGCTTATGTCACAGGCGGATGGGCGCGTTTACCGCGCCTGCACCCGCCCGGTCCGCACCAGCTTGCCCCAGCCGACGCTGCGCCCGCGCAACGCCTGCGTGATCGCCTTCAGCACGACATAATACATGATCTGGCGATAGCCGATCCGCTGCGGGATGAGCAGCCACAGCAAACGCCACTGCTCGCGCCGCTCGAGCGCGAAGGCGACCGTCGCCGCGAGCAAGTCGATCGCGGTGAACACCAGCCAATAGAGCAGCATCTTGTCGACGTCGTGCTGCGTCTGCGCCCAGCCATGCGCCTGCACCGCGATATAGGTCATCACGAAGCTGACGATCAGCGCGAGATCGATGATCGGCGAGATCGCCGCAAAGACGATCTGGAACAGGATCGCCTGCGGCAAGCCGACGCGCGCGAGGCCCGCCGGGCGGCCGGTCGCCATGATGCTGCCATGCTTCCACAGGCATTGCAGCGTGCCGAATGCCCAGCGGAAGCGCTGCTTGGCGAGGCCCTTGATCGTCTCGGGCGATTCGGTCCAGGCGATGGCGTATTGGTCGTAGGTCACCGCCCAACCCGCGCGCTGGATTGCGATGGTGAGATCCTGATCCTCGGCAAGTGTATCGTCCGGATAGCCGCCGACTTGCTGGATCGCCGCCAGCCGCCACGCGCCGACCGCGCCCGGCACCACCGTCATCGCGTTCATCCGCGCAAGCGCGCGCCGCTCGAGATTCTGCGCGGTGATATATTCGACCGCCTGGAACTTGGTGAGCAGATTGACGCGATTGCCGACCTTGGCGTTGCCCGCGACCGCGCCGATCTTGGGATCGTCGAACCACCGCGCGAGACGCGCGATCGTCGTCGGCTCGAACTGCGTATCGGCGTCGAGCGCGATGACGATCTCGCCCGTCGCAAGCGCCAGCGCTTGGTTGAGCGCGCGCGCCTTGCCGCCATTCTCGAGCGTCAGCAACCGTACGCGCGGATCGCCCGCGAACGCCGAGGTCACGACTTCGCTCGTATCGTCGCTCGATCCATCGTCGATCACGATCACCTCGATCCGCACGTCGGTCGAGGCGAGCACGCCGCGCACCGCGCGTTCGATCACCAGTTCCTCGTTGAACGCCGGGATCATCACCGTGACGAAGCGGTTGGGGTCGATCGCCGGGAACACCGTCTTGCTCTCGCGCCGCGCCTGGATCAGCGCGAGCAGCGACAGGATCACCGCGCGCGCGATGCCGATGCTGATCGCGAAGAAGAAGATCCAGCCGAGCGCGACGACGCCGCCGCCGAGCACCGAGAAGATGAACAGATCGGTCTCCGCCGCCGCGCGGTCGGACGGCGAGAGCGTCGGCATCGCGACCGACTTGGGAATCCCCGCAAGCGCCGACACCGGCACGAAGGTGTACCCCTTGGCGCGCAGCTGGTCGATGATCTGCGGCAGCGCGGCGACGGTTTCCGAGCGGTCGCCACCGGCGTCGTGGAGCAGCACGATGTTGCGGCTGCACTGCGGGTCGGGATTGGCCGCATCGCATTTGCCGTTGGGGTCGGTGACTTCGTCGACCGTCGCGTCGATGATCGACTGGACGCCCGGCCGTTTCCAGTCGCCCGGATCGACGTGCAGGCCGACCGAGATATAGCCGCGATCCTGCGCCATCAGCGCCGGATCGATTTCGTCGGCGGTGCTCGGCTCGGCATCGCCGAAATAGGGCGCGCGGAACAGCCGCAGCGTGTGCCCGGTGAACGCCTGGAACAGCCGCTGCGTCGTGTTGAGCTGGAAGGTCGTCTCGGACTGCGAGGCGCCCGCCAGATTGGGATGGGTATAGGTATGGCTGCCGATCTCATGCCCCTCGGCGACCATGCGGTTGATCAGGCTGCGCTGCGTCAGCACGTTCTCGCCGATCACGAAGAAGGTGCCGGGCACCTTCTTTTGCTTGAGGATGTCGAGGATCTTGGGCGTCCAGGTCGGGTCGGGCCCGTCATCGAAGGTCAGCGCGACGAGACCCGGCTTGTAGCCGGTCCGCGCGACGACATAGGGCGAGGGCAACGTCTGGAAGGTGACGTTGCCGATCGCGCCGTCCTTGGTCACTTGCGCGCGACGCACGCCTTTGACGGGGACGCCCGCGATCTTGAGGATCTCTCCGCTGCCGTCGATATCGACATCGGTACCCGCCGGAATGTTCTCGATCGCCGAGGCCGCAGGCAAGGTGCGATGCGCCCGCCCGAAGATCGACCACAGCCCCGGATCTTCCGACCCGAGCCGCCACAGCCCGATCCCGCTCAAACCGACTTTCTGCAGCCAGCGCATCTGGTTGTACGCCGATGGCGCATCGAGCATCCACACGACGTGGCGGCTGCCCGCTTCCTCATAGGCAAAGCCGCTATTGCCGCTCTGCCGGTCGAAGGTCGGCATGGCGCTCGATTCGCGCGCGGCTTCCCAGGCTTCGTCGATCGCGAGCGGTTCGCCCGTGCCGTCGTGCCAGTTATAGGCGTAATTGCCGATCGCGACGACGATCTTGTCGCGCGGCACGTCGCGCACCGCGCGCGACACCGATTGCTCGAACCAGCTTTGCGATGCGATCGGCCCGGCCTCGCCGCTGATCTCGTGCTGGTCGTAGGCCATCAGTACGACGCGATCGACGACCTTGGCGAACGCGCCGATGTTCCAGCCGGGCTCGCCGCCCGCTTCGTCTTCCGCCGCGCCGACCGGCACCGCGATCCCGATCACCCAATTGCGCTTGGCGAAGCGCGCCTTGGTCTCGCGCAGGAAGGCGAGGAAATCCTGCTGTCCCTTGGGCGAAAGCTCCTCGAAATCGAAGAACGCGCCGCCTGCCCCGTTCGCGGCGAGCCACGGCTCGAGCGTATCCAGGAACTTCTTGCGCAGCTTGGGGTCGCGCAGCAGCGCTTCCATGCCGGCCGCATCCCATTTCCCGTCGATCGCATTCTGGATCATCGGCAGGATCAGCGGGCGTGGGCTCGCGCGGTTGATGATCTCGCGGCCCGCGGTGTCGCGGAACACGGTGATGTGATGGTTGGGGCCCGACACCGACACCCAGCCCGGCACGAGCCAGTCGAGCTCGCCGATATGGCGGCGCAGCGACGCGGTCGAGGACGGATCCCACGGCACATGGAAGGCGATCGCGAGCGGCTGATCGACCCCGACGCCGCGCGCGGGTGCACCGAGCAGCCGCGCATAGCCGCTAAGCCCGTGGCGCGCGCGGCGCAGCAGCGGCTCGTGCGGCGGCGGCAATTTGGTGATCGCCGCGTGCTCGGCCTCGACCGGGAGCAAGGGCGCGCGCGGCACCGCACCGATCGAAATCGCGAGCGCTGCCACCGCCATCACCACCAGCAGCACGAACGCCGCGACCGCCATGGCGAACCGCCGGCGGCGCCGTCCCGAAGCATCGTAGAAAACGGGCGAGCGGCTCATGCGATCGGTGTCCTCAGGGTGAAAAGATTAGGCTCGCATCGGTGCTTTGGCATGGCACAATCGCGACGCCAAGGTGACAAACGCTTCATCTGGCCCGACACAGTTTTCGACGGCACCCCATTCGGGCGCGCTGCCGTTCGACATTGGAGGTGTCTGCGCAGGTGCCTGCCGGAGACGCGCTCACGGCTGTTCGGGGCCAATGCTGCAATGGTCGGGGCGATAGGATTCGAACCTACGACCCCTGGACCCCGAGACCAGTGCGCTACCAGACTGCGCCACGCCCCGACACATTGCAGGGCGCAGCGCGTAGACCCCCGTCTCGCGACTATCAAGCGGAAAATCGCCCCGCGTGCGCGCAATGCTCGACGCTGGCGCAATCGCGCTGCTACGCGGGCGGCATGACCACCCTGGAAATCCTGGCGTTCGGGCTCGGGCTCGCCAATGTCACGCTCGTCGTGCTGCGCAGCATCTGGAACTACGTCTTCGGGCTGGCGATGGTCGCGCTGTATGCAGTCATCTTCGTCCATACCAAGCTTTATAGCGACGCGCTGCTGCAAGTGTTCTTCTTCGTCGTGCAAATCTACGGCTGGTGGAACTGGTCGCGCGTCAAAGCCCAAACCGGCGAGATCGCGGTCGGCACCCTGCCGGACCGCGAGCGCCTCCTGTGGCTGGCGGCGGCGGCGGTGGGCAGCGCGGGCTGGGGCTATGCGATGTTCCGCTTCACCGATGCGTCCTTCCCCTGGCTCGATGCGACGCTGGCGATCGTCAGCGTCGTTGCACAGATCCTGCAGTCGCGGCGCAAGCTCGAGAGTTGGTGGCTGTGGATCGCGGTCGATATCGGCTCGGTCGCGCTTTACGCGGCCAAGGGCCTGAAGCTGACGATGCTGCTTTATGCGATTTTCCTCGCGCTCGCGATCTGGGGGCTGATCGACTGGCGCCGCGTCGCGCGACGGACGGCGGTCGTCGCATGAGCACGATCTGCCTGCACGGTCCCGAGAGCACGGGCAAATCGACGCTGATTCCGCAACTGGCGGCGCACTTCGGAACGATCTTCGTGCCCGAATACGGCCGCACCTTCGCCGAGACGCACGGAACCGCGTTCACGATGGCCGATCTGGTCGAGATCGCGCAGCAGCACGATGCGCAAACACTTGCGGCGCTGGCGACGGGCGCGGACCCACTGCTGCTCGATACCGATCCGTTGATGACCGCGGTGTGGGCCGACATGCTGTTCGGTCGTCGCGATCCGTGGTTCGACGCGTGGCACGGCAGTGCCGACCTGTATCTGCTGCTCGATATCGATTTGCCGTGGATCGACGACGGTACGCGGATGTTTGGCAGCGTGGCCGAGCGCCAGCGCTTCTTCGATCTGTCGCGCGCTGAGCTCGACCGGCGCGGCCTGCGGTATGCGATCGTTGGCGGTCAGGGCCCCGCGCGCCTCGCCGCCGCGCTGGCGGCGATCGCGGCGGCGGGGTTGGGCTGACGCCGGGACGGCGATCCGCTTGGGCGCTCCCCAGCGAAGGCCGGGGCCCAGGAGCGGAACGACGGAGGCGCGCGGCCTCGCGAGATGATCGTGGCCTTCCCGACTGGGCCCCGGCCTTCGCCGGGGAGCCCATTTCAATGCTGCGAGGGTAGCCGGATCAGCCCTTCTTGGCTTTCAGCGCCTTCACCGCGGCGAGCGTGCCGGTGATGTGCCCGGCCGGCGCCATGTCGGACAGGACATAGGCGATCTTGCCGTTCTTGCCGATCACGTACGAGGTGCGGTTGGTCCAGCCGGCCTTTTGCGGCAGCGCGACGTCATAGCCCGAGATCGTCGCCGGGGTCGCGAGACCGACCGGGAACTTGTCGCGGCATTCGACCGACGAGAATTCCTTGATCCGCTCGGCATTGCCCGCGGTCAGGCCGATCAGCGTCGCGCCCTGCTTGGTGAAGTCGTCGGCAGCTTCGGCGAAGGCGTGCGCCTCGGCAGTGCAGCCCGAGGTGAAGGCGGCGGGGAAGAAGTACAGCACGACCGGCCCCTTCTTGAGCGCTGCCGCCAGCGAGAACGGATGCGTCTTGCCGGCAAGCGCCGCCTCGGTCGAGAAGTTAGGCGCGGCATCGCCAACCTTGAGCGCAGCGCAGGCGGGCGCGGCGGCGAGGAGGGCGGCAGTGGCAGCGGCGATAAGCGGAACAGCGAACTTCATGGCATCGTCTCCTGGATAGCGCCGCATCCTACCGCGCCGGCTGGCGGTCCGCCAGCACGATCGGCACATCTGCGCCCCCCCCCCAACCGTCACCCCGGCCTTGTGCCGGGGTCTACCGGGATGCCCAACGTGCCAGCGCAGAACGCGCGGCACGGTGGCCCCCGGCACCAGGCCGGGGCGACGAAGAAAAGCTCGCCCCCAAACCGTTCGGGCTGAGCCTGTCGAAGCACCCCTCGCCCAACGCGCCGCTCGCGTTTGCAGGGCAGCCCTTCGACACGCTCAGGGCGACCAGGGAGAGTAGCGTCGCCCTACCGCGACGGCGCGAGCTTGGAGTTGAGCACCCACCCAACATTGTCGTTCTCGTCGGCGACCTCCCACCACATGCCGTCCTTGTTGCCGGTCGGGTAAACGATCGCGCCCGGCGGCAGCGTGCGCACCACCTTGCCCGCCGCATTCGCCGCGCTGCGCAGCGCGACCGGGCCTTGCGTCGTGAAGGTCTTGGCGGGCGCGGCCTCTGCCGTCCCGGTGTCGCCGGGGCTGGTATAGCCGAGCCCCGTGACGAGCTTCGCATACGCCTGGATGAAGGCGAGCGTCACGATCCGCCCGATATCGGTATTGTCATACCCCCCGCCGACCACGCCGCCGCCGGCAAAACCGCCGAACACCCCGCCGCCGCCGCCGAAGCTCAGGCTGTTCTTGGCGGCATAGCCATCCTCGGTCGCGAGCGTCTCGGTCGTGCGGACGTTGGTGATCGACAGCACGACATTGGCTTCCATCTTGCGGCTGCGTAAGCCTCCGACAAGCCCACCGAACGGCCCGCCGATCAGCCCGCCGACGCCCGCCGCGACGCCGCTGCCGCTCGCGTTGCTGTTGGCGCCCTGCACTTCGGCCTGGAGCACGTAATCGGCCGCCTTGATCTGCCCCTGCCCGACATTGGCGCCGCGCTGGAGCCCGAGATCGCCACCGATGTCGCGCTCGCGCTGCGCCGCTTGCAGCCCGCTGCCGCGATCGACGATGTTGAAGCAGCCCGAACGCTGCACGAGCACCTTGAGCAGCTTCTGCGGAGGGGCAAGGCTGTACTGCGTCCAGCCGCGCGGATCGTCGCCATCGACGATCGAGATCGTGCCGTGCTTGCGCGCGCAGCGCGGCACGTCGTTCATCGTCGCCTCCTGCAGCTTCTGCGTGCCCGACGGCTTGGCCATCCGCTGCGCCCCCGCCTGCATCGGTACGCCGCTCAACACCGCCACGATCGCCATTCCGGCCGTCAGTTTCGCCATGCCACCCCCGCTGAGAATCGTTACGCCTCCAATATCGAAAAGAGACCCGACGGCATAGGCGTATTGCGCCCTCGCGCGACGGGCTTTGTGCCCGGCCGCATGCGATGCTATGGGCCGCCTTTCCCTTTCCGCAGCACTCATCCGGGCGAATTCGTGACCCCTCTCCACACCATCCGCAATTTCTCGATCATCGCGCATATCGATCATGGCAAGTCGACGCTCGCCGACCGCCTGATCCAGGCGACGGGCGGCCTGACCGACCGCGAAATGTCCGAGCAAGTCCTTGATAACATGGACATCGAGAAAGAACGCGGGATCACCATCAAGGCGCAGACGGTGCGGCTTCGCTACACCGCGAAGGACGGCGTCGACTATACGCTCAACCTGATGGACACGCCGGGGCATGTCGACTTCGCCTATGAAGTCAGCCGCTCGCTCGCCGCATGCGAAGGCGCGCTGCTCGTCGTCGATGCCGCGCAGGGTGTCGAAGCGCAGACGCTCGCCAACGTCTATCAGTCGATCGAGCACGATCACGAGATCATCCCGGTCATCAACAAGATCGATCTCCCCGCCGCCGACGTCGACAAGGTCAAGGCCGAGATCGAGGAAGTGATCGGCCTCGACGCGAGCCAGGCCGTGCTCACCAGCGCCAAGGCCGGGATCGGCATCGCCGAAGTGCTCGAGGCGATCGTCACGCGCATCCCGCCGCCCAAGGGCGATGCCGATGCGCCGCTCAAGGCGATGCTCGTCGACAGCTGGTACGACCCGTATCTCGGCGTCGTCATCCTCGTGCGCGTGGTCGCGGGCGTCCTCAAGAAGGGCCAGCAGATCAAGTTCATGCAGGCCGGCACGCTCCATCTGGTCGACCGCGTCGGCTGCTTCCGCCCCAAGATCGAACAGCTCACCGATCTCGGTCCGGGCGAAATCGGCTTCATTACAGCCCAGATCAAGGAAGTCGCGCAGACCCGCGTCGGCGACACGATCACCGACGCCAAGCGCCCTGCCCTGGAAGCACTGCCGGGCTTCAAGGAAGTCCAGCCGGTGGTCTTCTGCGGCCTGTTCCCGGTCGACGCCGCCGATTTCGAGAAACTGCGCGAGAGCATCAGCAAGCTGCGGCTCAACGACGCGAGCTTCTCGTTCGAGATGGAAACCAGCGCGGCGCTCGGCTTCGGCTTCCGCTGCGGCTTCCTGGGGCTGCTCCACCTCGAAATCATCCAGGAGCGCCTGACGCGCGAATACGATCTCGACCTCATCACCACCGCGCCGTCGGTGGTCTATGACATCGAGCTGACGCACAATGGCGGGACGATCGAGCTCCACAACCCCGCCGACATGCCCGATCCCAACAAGATCCTGAGCATTTCCGAGCCGTGGATCCAGGCGGTGATCTACGTCCCCGACGAATATCTCGGCAGCGTGCTGAAACTCTGCCAGGACCGCCGCGGGATCCAGAAGGACCTCACCTATGTCTCCGGCCGCGCGCAGGCGACCTACGAGCTGCCGCTCAACGAAGTCGTGTTCGATTTCTACGACCGGCTGAAGTCGCTGTCGAAGGGCTATGCCAGCTTCGACTACACGCAGATCGGCAAGCGCGAGGGCGACCTCGTCAAGATGAGCATCCTCGTCAACGAGGAGCCGGTCGACGCGCTGTCGATGATCGTCCACCGCGGCACCGCTGAGGTGCGCGGGCGCGGCATGGTCGAGCGCCTCAAGGACCTCATCCCGCGGCACCTGTTCAAGATCCCGATTCAGGCGGCGATCGGCGGCAAGGTGATCGCGCGCGAGACGATCAGCGCGATGCGCAAGGACGTGACCGCGAAATGCTATGGCGGCGATGCCAGCCGCAAGCGCAAGCTGCTCGACAAGCAGAAGAAGGGCAAGCTCAAGATGCGCGAGTACGGGAGCGTGAGCATCCCGCAGGAGGCATTTATTGCGGCGTTGAGGATGGGGGAAGAGTGAGGCCCGAGCCTAACGAAAGGATTGCGCAGCAATCGGGTCGTTAGACGAGGATCAGCCGAACTCCGGCCGGCGGCGCCAAAGCGTCGTCCGACGACGCGGCTTTGCCGCGGCGCGCTCCACACCCCGCCGCCCTCCAAGCGTCACCCCGGGCCCGTCCCGGGGTCCACCGGGATGCGCACGCTGCCAGCGAGGCGCGCGCGGCACGGTGGACCCCGGGACAAGGCCGGGGTGACGAGGGAGGAGCGAGCCCCCCCTCACCCACCCGTCCGCCGCCGCCTCGGCCGCTTGACCGCCGCCACCCCATCCTCAAGCGCGCCCGCGCCCACGCCCGCCCCCGGCTCCCCCGCCACCGCATCGACGATCGCCCGCGACGGCGCGAGCCCATCGGCCAGCTCGGAAACCCACGGCGGCAGATCCCCGCCATGCTCGCTCCAGTGCGGCTCGAACGGATCGATCCCCTCGACGAGCTCGTCCTCCTCGCACTCGGCCGACGGCAACAGCGTCCCGCGATACTCCGCCGCATCCTGCGCCAGACGCACGAACGCCACATCGGGGTCGTCCTCGGCAGCCTCGGCCGCCGCCTCGCCGCCCTGCGCCTGCGCCGCGACCGCCGCACGCCGCCGCGCGGCAAGGCACTCGAGCGCCGCCATCACCGCGTCGTGCGCCTGCGCATCGAGCGTGACCCCGGCAAACCCCTCGAGCGACGCCGCCAGCGCATCGCCGCGCGCCGCCACCGCCGCGAGATCGGGCGTGCCCGCGACAGTGGTGCGCATCGTCGTGGTCGTCGCCTCGGCGACCGCACCCGCTTCCGCGCCCCCACCGACACTGGCGCCAGCGGTCGCACCAGCGCTCGCCCCAGCCCCACCACCACCGCCCGCGCTCGCGCCCGCCGTCGCGCGCGTGCTGACATAGTTGATCGTCGTGCGGCGCCCCTCGGCATCCTGGCCATAGTGGCGCAGGCAGAACATCAGCAGCGCATCGTTACGCTTGCGGCGGTAGCCGATCACCTTGCCGGCGGCGATGACGGGAACGAGCTCGCCCTCGATCGCGCGCTCGAACGCGATGTCCTTCAGCCGCTGCACGCCATAGTCGAGCGCCGCATCCCAGGCGCGGCGGAACTCCTCGGCGCCGGGCGCGCGGCGCAGCGTATAGGCGTTGGCCTGCGCCATGTTGCACATCGCCGCGGCGCGGGAGACGCTGCCGGTATCGGCGAGCGCCTCGATGAACGCCTTCTGCCGCTCGGGCGTCCAGCCGTCATGGCGATATTTGCGGGGGACGGGGGTGAACTCGGGAAGAGCCGGTCGCGCCTCGCGCGCGACGGGGGTGCGGTTCTGCATGACAGTGCCTCCGATTGCGGTTGGTGCGCGGAGGGTAGGCAGATTCGGGGCGTGTAGGACAGCGTTTTGTTTGTGTTTTGTTCTTGTGAAACCTCTTAGGTGCGGCGACGAGATAGCCCACTGGCGACAGTTTCGTTCAATTCCGCAGTAGAGCACTCATTTCCAAACTCGCTTAATCTAACAATAGGCGAAGGCTTTTGGCGAGCCAAACCGTCGCAGCCCTTGAAGCCAAATTCTTGCAGCATCTCAGAAAAGGCTATAATAATGTATAATCCTAATTAAGATCCAACATTGGCCAAATGATGCTCGAGAGAGTCTAGTAATTTAAGGGCAATTTTATTGAATCCCTCTCCTAAATTTACTTGTACCCCGCTTGCAATAGACTCCTGGAAAAATCTCTTAATTTGCGCCTTAGTAGGATCAGACTTTATATTTAAGTGACTAGAAATTGCGTGCTTAGCATTCGCGTCCAATATATCTTCAATCACTTTCAAATCCTGATCCATATCCGTGAGAGTAATAATCGAATTTTCCGAGAGTCCAAATTCTTCGATGTAGCGCCTTCTTTCAAAAACTCCCTGCTTATCGCCATCGACTACGAAAAGCATTTCCAAACCCCAACCTAGGTGCAAAGCGACCAAAGCACCTAATGTTCCTGCGCCTAACCCAGGCATCAGGGGAGAAGTCTCTTTTCCAAGATAGACTGCAGCATAGCGAAGGACATAATAATCCGACCTACTCTCTAAAATTATAGAACGCCGTTGTATGTCAAATCTAGATGGAATCACCTCCAGACGATCTAATACAGGCTGAAAGTAATTAGTTTGCGTAGGGTGCGCATGTACAAATGACCTATATGTCGCAACCTTTACATCGAGCGACTCGTCATCGAGTGATATATCATCCATCATTGACTGAAGTGGAGCATCAGCCCTATTAGTTACGATAAATGTCTGCTCAAGCCACTTTGGCTCTATCATGTAATGACTATGTGTCGTGTAGGCAAGCGTATGCTCACCTTTGGCGACTTCTGGAAAGCAGTCGATGAGGCGCTGTTGAGCGGCAGCATGGAGATTAGAGGCTGGTTCATCAAATAGAAATAGCAAGGGCCGCGTTGACGCTCGTGCCACTCTAAATTGGGTTAACAACATAAATGCAAAAAAACCAACGAAATCCTAAAGATCTATCATTAACATTAAACCGCCGGGTTCCATCTTTTATCTGAAATGCGATCTCAACATCATGTTTGTTTGTTTTACTTTTATTTCCGGCCTTATCAGTAACTTCACCTTCCACGATATTAAAGGATATTACCACCTCTTTTCCTCGAGCATCTTCTCCGAAGATCTTATTCCACCGCCCAAAAACAAGTTTAGTTACAGCAGCACTAGCCCGATCCATCACCTGCTGAATTTTAGCTTTGTCATCAACACCCAGCCAAGCTGATAGAAAATCAGTCCAAGGTAAAGCAAGGCTATCGTCACGGACTCGCCTCACAATATCCTTTTCTATCGTCTGACCTCTACCATCAGCGTCAAGTATGTCTTGAAATACACGGCGGTAAAATCTATCTATTTTCCCCCCGCGATTTGTTAGAAAGAACTTCTTTGGAAAATCAAAAACAAACGTAGGAAAATATGCAATATCCGGCGATAGATTATATAACGCATTTCGTATTTTTGTCTTTTCGTCTGCATTTGCAGACCGCCACTTCTTTTGATTTACTGTTTTTACGTTTGGCGTGTCGATTAAGTTCAGGAAGTTATTTTGAAAATCGCCGCCAGAAAAGCGCTGTCGGCGGCTAAAAGTCAGGTTATCTACCATACTGCTTTCGTCTATGGTAATCCCATGCAAAAGCTTGAGAGTGCTTCCGGCAGATTTTATATCAGCCGGGCTAACTGAGACCTCGGCGGTTACCGTAACATCACCAGTAAATTCCGAAAGAAGATGTCGTGGGACGCGTTCCGTGAACGGAATGCTTGTTTCGTCATCACCTCCGACGAGCTCACTTGTGGCCACGTCTGGTGAGAATGTATGAATAGCTTCTAAGACTGTCGTTTTGCCACTCTCGTTGAGTCCTACAAACGCAAAAACGCTAGCTCCGCCTACCGTTTTTAGGCTGACAGTCGTATCTTTAATGCCCTTAAAATTCTGGATTCTGAAAGACTCGTACCGCACATTACACCCCCGAATATCAATTGAGGGGAGATGACCGCGTCGTATGCCTCTGTGTCAAGTATCGCGGTGCCCTCGCAGCTAACGTCTGATCATTTAGCCTTGACCGTCCCGATCTTTGACATGCGACTATGCGCAACTCGATCACCGTCACACTACTCGTGACGTTGATTGATATCAAAAAAAGGCCGGACGCTTTCGCGCCCGGCCTCCTTAAACCCAACCTACAAACCCAGCCTCAGCTAAGCTTCGCCCGGCTCGCCCGCTTGCGCTCGTTCGCATCGAGGAAGCGCTTGCGCAGTCGGATCGACTTCGGCGTCACTTCGACCATCTCGTCGTCGTCGATGTACGCGATCGCCTGCTCGAGCGTCGCGCGCTTCGGAGGCGACAGGCGGACCTGGTCGTCCTTGCCGCCGCTGGCGCGGAAGTTGGTCAGTGCCTTGGTCTTCATCGGGTTGACTTCGAGGTCGTCGGGCTTGGCGTTCTCGCCGACGATCATGCCCTCGTACAGCGCCTCGCCGTGGCCGACGAACAGGATACCGCGCTCTTCGAGCGGACCCAGCGCGTAGTTATTGGCTTCGCCCGACCCGTTCGAGATCAGCACGCCGTTCTTGCGGCCTTCGATGTTGCCCTTGTGCGGGCCGTACTTCTCGAACAGCCGGTTCATGATGCCGGTGCCGCGCGTGTCCGACAGGAACTCGCCGTGATAGCCGATCATGCCGCGCGAGGGGGCGGAGAAGGTGATGCGCGTCTTGCCGCCGGTCGAGGGCCGCATGTCGGTCATCTCGGCCTTGCGCAGGTTCATCTTCTCGACGACCGTGCCCGAATATTCCTCGTCGACGTCGATGATGACGGTCTCGTACGGCTCGGTCTTGTTGCCCTGCTCGTCTTCGCTGAACAGCACGCGCGGGCGGCTGATGCCGAGCTCGAAGCCTTCGCGGCGCATCGTCTCGATCAGCACGCCGAGCTGAAGCTCGCCGCGGCCGGCGACTTCGAAGCTGTCCTTGTCAGAGGCTTCGGTCACCTTGACGGCGACGTTCGACTCAGCCTCGCGGAACAGCCGCTCGCGGATCATGCGGCTCGTCACCTTGGTGCCCTCGCGGCCCGCCATCGGCGAATCGTTGACGGCAAAGCGCATCGACAGCGTGGGCGGATCGATCGGCTGGGCGTGGAGCGGCTCGGTGACCGTGATGTCGGCGATCGTGTCGGCGACGGTCGCGATCGAAAGACCGGCGAGGCTGATGATGTCACCGGCCTTGGCTTCGTCGACCGGAACGCGGTCGAGCCCGCGGAACGACATGATCTTCGACGCGCGGCCGGTCTCGACGATCTTGCCGTCGTTATCGAGCGCGTGGATCGGCTGGTTGAGCTTGACCACGCCCGAGTTGACGCGGCCGGTGAGGATGCGGCCGAGGAACGGATCGCGATCGAGCAGCGTGACGAGGAAGGTGAAGGGCACGCCGGCGACTTCGACCTTCGGTGCGGGGACGTGCTTCACGATCGTCTCGAACATCGGGATCAGCGTGCCTTCGCGCGCGTCCATGTCGGTCGAGGCATAGCCGTTGCGGCCCGAGGCATAGAGCACGGGGAAATCGAGCTGCTCGTCGTTCGCGTCCAAGGACACGAACAGGTCGAACACTTCGTCGAGCACTTCCTGGATGCGCGCGTCGTTACGATCGACCTTGTTGACGACGACGATCGGCTTGAGGCCGAGCGCCAGCGCCTTGCCGGTGACGAACTTCGTCTGCGGCATCGCGCCTTCCGACGAATCGACCAGCAGGACGACGCCGTCGACCATCGACAGGATGCGCTCGACTTCGCCGCCGAAATCGGCGTGACCGGGGGTGTCGACGATGTTGATGCGGATGCTCTCGGATTCGCCCGGAGGGGTCCAGTCGACCGAAGTCGGCTTGGCGAGAATCGTGATGCCGCGCTCTTTTTCGAGATCGTTCGAATCCATCGCACGCTCTTCGACGCGCTGGTTGTCGCGGAAGGTGCCGGACTGGCGGAACAGCTGGTCGACGAGGGTTGTCTTACCATGATCGACGTGTGCGATGATGGCCACATTGCGGAGGCTCATGAATATAGCTCGATGAAGTGAGGAATGATTGCGTTGGGCCCCTAGCGCAAATGGTGCGTCGCGGAAAGGGGGGGTGGTTTTTCGGGGAGCTCGGGCGGAATGAGGCCGGGCGTAGCACGCGGGGCGCTTGCCGGTTTAAAGCGCATGCCCCCACGCCCCGTCACCCTCGCGAATGCGAGGGCGCCGCTTCTGCTGCTGGCTTTGGCAGAAGAAGCGGGATCCCCGCGTGCGCGGGGATGACGGGCGGTGGGCTAGTCTTGGATCAGAACTTGCCGGCGACTTCGACGCCGTACACGCGCGGTTCGCCGCGGATGTAGGTCGGGATGCCGAAGCCGCCACCGGTGTTGCCCGCGTCGATCAGATACTTCTTGTCGAACGCGTTGCGGGCAAAGCCGCCGATCCGGTATTTCCCCTGCGCAATCTCGACGCCCGCGCGGACGTTGACGAGCGTGTAGCCGCCCTGGCTGATCGCCTCCGAGTTCGGCAGTTCGAAATACTGCTTGCTCTGATACGTCGCCGACGGCGTCGCATAGAAGGTCAGGTCGCCCGCCGGAACGCGCAGCGTCGCGCCGCCCGAGGCGCTGTATTTCGGCTGCAAGCGGAATTGGTCGCCGGCATAGACGCCGTACGACGCATTGTTGGCGATCTTGCCGTCGACATAGGCGAACGCGCCGAACACCTGCAGGAAGCGGCCGAGCTTGAGATTGCCCTCGAACTCGACACCCGGGTTTTTCGCCTTGCCGGCACTCTGCGTGGTGGTGACGCCGTTGTTCGTCACCGACACCTGGAAGCCGTTATACGCTTGATAGAACACGCCGAGCGATCCGGTGAACGGCCCGACCTTGCCCTTGATGCCGCCTTCGTAGTTCCACACGACTTCGTCGGGCACGACTTGCAGGTTCGGCACGACCACCCCGCCAACCGTCGTCGCGGCGAGCTGTACCACCGGCGAGCGACGACCCTTGCTGATCGTTGCGTACAGGTTGATCGAATCGCTGACGCGGTAGAGCGCGTTGAAGCGCGGCAGCACCGCGGTGAAGCTGCGCTGCGCGTTGAAGATCGTGCCGTTGGTGTTCGCGGTGCCGAGCAAGCTGCTGCGTACCCCGAGCGAGGCCAGGAGCGTCGAATTGGGCTGGACCGAACTGTAGCCCGACTTGCGCTGCTCGATCAGCAACCGCGCGCCAGCGGTCAGCTCGAGCCGTGGCGTCGGGATATAGGTGCCGTCGGCGAACACCGAATAGGTGTCGTTGGTGCCGTAATTGGTGAACACCGATTGATACGGAATCTGCGTCGCCGCGCCGCGCGTCAGCACCGCGGTCGCGCGCGCGGCGGTCACGGTGCCGTTCGGCGCGACACAGCCCGAAGCGCCGCTTGCCGCGAGCGACGCGCGAACGCCGGCATAGGCCGCCGAGACCGAGCAGCCGAGATAGGTCCCCTCTTCGGTCGAGAAGGGCACGCGCTGGAGGTTGTTCTCGAAGAAGCCGTTCCAGCCGAACGAGGCGCGATATTTGTCGCCCGAGAAGTTGAAGCGGCCCTCATGGTTCCACTGGTCGCCGCGCGCATCCTCGGCGAATTCGAGATACCAGGCCGGACCGCCATCGGCATCGAACACTTCGTTGCTGTTGAACTTGCGATAGCCGTTGACGGTGGTGAAGGTGACACCCGGCGCCAGTTCCCAGGCGAGCGTGAAGTTGGCGTCATACACGTCGCGCTTGAGGCCGAGCTTGGCGGCGCCGAGCACCGATGCGCTGTACGGCGAACCCGACAGTTCGGCATAGCTGTAATCGCCGCCATTGCCGCCGGTCGGCGCCAGGGCGCGCGAGCGGAACGCGGTGCCCGGGTTGCGCTGGCCGTCATAGGTCAGCACCAGGCTCGCGGTGATCGCATCGGTCGGCGTCCAGCGCAGCGAACCGCGAATGCCGCGCTGGTCCTGGCCGTTGAGATCGTCCTGATCGATCTTGCCCTGATTCTGGTTGGCCACCTTGGGGTCGCCCGCGATGTTGCGGACGAAGCCGTCATGATATTTGTAGGCGAAGGCGAGCCGCCCCGAGAGCGTGTCGTTGCCGAGGTTGACGAAGCCCGACACCTGGCCGCGATGGTAATTGCCGTACGATCCCTGGAGCCCCGCCGAGGTCCCAGCATGCGGCTGCGCCGAGATCAAATTGACCGCGCCGACCGCCGAGGCCGTGCCGAACAGCGTCGCCTGTGGTCCCTTGACGACTTCG
Organism: Sphingomonas glacialis; assembly: GCF_014653575.1. Classification (GTDB taxonomy): domain Bacteria; phylum Pseudomonadota; class Alphaproteobacteria; order Sphingomonadales; family Sphingomonadaceae; genus Sphingomonas; species Sphingomonas glacialis. The sequence goes on from NZ_BNAQ01000001.1 coordinate 1,368,225, forward strand.
ATGCGCTCGAGATCGTACAGATCCTGATACGCGCCGCGCGTCCGCGAGATGTCGATGCCGTTATAATAGATCGACACGCGCGCGCCCTGCTGCGCCGAGCCGCTGTCCGAGGTGATCCCGCGGATCACGAAGCCGGGATTGTTGTCGCTCTGCTCCTGGATGCGCAGGCCGGGGATGTACATCGCGACTTCGGCGAGCGAATTGACGCCGAGCTCCTGCATCTTCGCGCCGGTCACCGCGGTGACGGTGATCGGCACGTCCTGAATCTTCTGCTCGCGCTTCTGCGCGGTGACGACGATGTCGCCGCCTTCTTCGGGCGCGCTCGGCTGGAGCGTGGATTGCGCAAGCGCGGCGGTGGAAGTGCAGCCGAGCAAAATGCCGGCAAACCCAAAAGAGACGGAACGACGCATCACAGAACCCCTGTTTTTTTATCTTGCTGCAGCGCGGTACGGGCAAGCTGCGTCGGATTCGCGTCAATTTCGTTACGGTTGTGTTACGATGTGCGTATTACCACAATGACACACTTGAACCGCAACGCGATCCCCTTCATCTAGGGAGCGATATTACCTGGAGGGAAGACATGGCGACCGCTGCCGACACCGACGCGACCGCGCTGGTCCTGACGCCGCCCGACCCCGTTCCCGTGGTCGCGCCCGAAAAGGCTATCGGCTTGGTGCCGGTCGACGACGCCGTCCGCACCCAATTGCAGACCAAGGTCGCAGGTTTCGTCGACGATCTGGTCGCGCAGGACGTCAACAGCCCCGAATTCGGCAAGCGCGTCGATGCGATCGCGGCGATGGGCCAGAAGGAAATCCGCGCCGCGGCCGACCAGTCGAACCGCTTTCTCGATCGCCCGGTCAAGGCGATGGACGGCGAGAGCGGCGTTGGCGCCGACCTCACCGAACTGCGCCGCACGATCGAGAAGCTCGATCCGTCGGTGAACAGCAAATTGCTTTCGGGCCGCGGCATGTTGAGCAAGGTGTTCGGCGGCGGGATCAACACCTATTTCGACAAATACCGCTCCTCGCAATCGCACATCTCGGCGATCCTCAAGACTCTCGCGCGCGGCAAGGACGAGTTGCTGATGGACAATGCCGCGATCGACACCGAGCGCGCCAATCTGTGGGCGGCGATGGGCCGGCTCGAACAGATGATCGTGCTGTCGAAGGAGATGGACGCCCGGCTCGAAGACAAGGCCAACGACCTCGACCATAGCGACCCGGCCAAGGCCAAGGCCTTGCGGGAAAGCGCGCTGTTCTACGTCCGCCAGCGCACGCAGGATCTGCTGACGCAAATGGCCGTCACGGTGCAGGGCTATCTCGCGCTCGATCTGGTCAAAAAGAACAACGTCGAGCTGGTGAAGGGCGTCGATCGCGCGTCGACCACCACGGTTTCGGCTCTACGCACCGCAGTGACGGTGGCGCAGGCGCTCGCCAATCAGAAGCTCGTGCTCGACCAGATCACCGCGCTCAACTCGACCACCGCCAATATCATCGATGCGACCGGCAAGCTGCTCAAGTCGCAGACCGCGACGATCCACGAACAGGCCGCCGCCGCGACGATCCCGGTCGAGACGCTGCAGCGCGCGTTCCAGAACATCTATGATACGATGGATGCGATCGACACGTTCAAGCTGAAGGCGCTCGATTCGATGAAGAGCACGGTTGGCACGCTGTCGAACGAAGTCGAGAAATCGAAGGGCTATATCGCTCGCGCGCAAGGCGCGATCGAGAACAAGGGCGCCGGGGGCGACGCGTTCAAGCTGGAGGCGCTGTAAGGCCATGACCGACGTCGACCGCCAGATCGCACGCGCGGGGGATTTGCTCGACCGCACTCGCGCCGAGCGCCAGGCGCTCACCGCTCGCCGCCGCCACGGGGTAAGCGTCGCGCGGCGTCTCGCGCTGGCGGGCACGGCCGATCTCGCGATCATCGTTGCCGCGATCGCGGTCGGCTGGTTCGTGCCGATCGGCATGGGTGGCGCGCTGCTCGTCGCTGCGCTGCTCGCGGTGGTGACGGCGTTCCTGTTGTTCGCGACGCTGACGCCGGCGGTGCGCGTCGAGCAACTGACGCAAGTCCCGCTCAAGGCGCTGCCGGCCAAGACCGAACAGTGGCTCGACACGCAGCGCAAGCTGCTCCCCGCGCCTGCACAGACGCTGGTCGATGGCATCGGCGTGCGGCTCGAGACGCTGTCGCCGCAACTCGCGAGCCTCGACGAAGGCGAGCCCGTCGCGATCGAAGTGCGCAAGCTGATCGGCGAGCAATTGCCCGAATTGCTCAAGGGCTATGCCAAGGTCCCGGCCCCGCTGCGCGGCGTCGCGCGCAACGGCAAGAGCCCCGACGCCCAGCTCGCCGATGCGCTCAGGCTGATCGATGAAGAGATCGGCCAGATGTCGACGCAGATTGCGCAAGGCGATCTCGATTCGCTCGAAACGCGCGGGCGCTTCCTCGAAATCAAATATCGCGATGAGGTCTGACGCGCGGACCTAGCCGACGCTTCGGCGCCGCTCCGACGCGGCCGCATTCGGGCCCCGGCACCGGGATCCGCTCACTCCGGCAAAGCCAACCACGCTCGCGCCGGGGCGACCGCCAGGAACACGCGCAGCCGCGGGTGGACCAGCGTGCGCTCCGCCTGCGCCTTGTTGAGCTGGCTTCCCACCACGACGGCAGCGCGGCCGGTGGTCATCGCCATGCCGCCCCGCATGATCTGCGTCAGCAGGTCGGCGACATCCATCGCCTGGACGGGAAAATCGAGTGATTCGACACAGACGTTGAAATCGCTGCGGACCGCCTTGGCGGCCAGCACCTTGAGTCCGACGTCGCGCGCAAAGTCGGTAACGTCCTCGGGCTTCCAGAACCCGGCGACGCGCAGGGTGAGACAGTTGGTGTTTCGATCATAGTCTACGTGAAACATGGGCCCTCGATTGGCGGCCCCAACGCACCCGGCACACCGCACTGCGCGCGCCCTACGCCAGCGCGACGCGCACGCAAAGCCTGGCATGAAAACAGCGCAGCACGCTCCCGCATGATTGACAGCGTCCCACTCCTCCCGGATTACTCGACCAATACAGCGCACAGCGCGTCAAAGGGGGTCGCATGAAGCGTATCGGTTGGACCATGGTGGCGCTCGCCACGTTGCTCGCAAGCTGTGCAAGCGATGGCGAGCGCCCGGCGAGCGCATCGACCAAGCGGAGCAAGAGCGGCCCCGGCGCTGGCCCCGGCGCTGGCAAGGGCTATGCGCACGATCCCTTCCCCTCGACCTACAAGGCCTATCCCGGCACGCCGACGCTGGTCACGCATGTCACGATCTTCGACGGCGAAGGCGCTCGGATCGATGATGGCTCGGTGCTGTTCGCCGACGGCAAGATCGAGCGCGTCGGCCAGAGCATCGCCGCTCCTGCCGGCGCCACGGTGATCGACGGTACCGGCAAGACGCTCACCCCCGGCATCATCGATATCCACAGCCACCTCGGCGATTACCCTTCGCCCGCGGTCGAGGCCAATTCGGACGGCAACGAAGCGACCGGTCCGGTCACCGCCGACGTATGGGCCGAGCATAGCGTCTGGCCGCAGGATCCCGGCTTCAGCCGCGCGCTCGTCAATGGCGGCGTCACCACGCTGCAGATCCTGCCCGGCTCGGCCAATCTGATGGGCGGCCGATCGGTCGTCCTCAAGAACGTCTATGCGCGCACCGAGCAGGGGATGAAATTCCCCGGCGCGCCCTACGGCCTCAAGATGGCGTGCGGCGAGAACCCCAAGCGCGTCTATGGCAGCAAGGGGCGCGAACCCTCGACGCGAATGGGCAATATCGCGGTCGACCGCCAGACCTGGGCCAAGGCGGTCGAGTACAAGCGCAAATGGGACAAATACGAAAAGGACGGCGGCGATCCCCCCGCCCGCGACATCGCGATGGATACGCTCGCGGGCGTGCTCGGCGGCGAGATCCTCGTCCAGAACCATTGCTACCGCGCCGACGAAATGGCCATCGTCATGGATATGGCCAAGGAGTTTGGCTACCATGTCAGCGCGTTCCACCATGCGGTCGAGGCGTACAAGATCGCCGATCTGCTGAAGGAAAACGGCACCTGCGCGGCCGTGTGGTCCGACTGGTGGGGCTTCAAGATGGAGTCGTACGACGCGATCAGCGAGAATCTCGCGCTGCTGCAGGCAAACGGCGCGTGCGCGATGATCCACTCGGACGATCCCAACGGCATCCAACGCTTGAACCAGGAAGTCGCCAAGGCGCTCGCCGCCGGTCGCCATGCCGGGATCGACATCTCCGATGCAGTCGCGTGGGAGTGGCTGACCTATAACCCCGCCAAGGCGCTCGGCATCGCCGACAAGACCGGCAGCCTCAAGCCCGGCAAGATGGCCGATGTCGTGCTGTGGAACGGCAATCCGTTCAGCGTCTACACCCGCCCCGAAAAGGTGTGGATCGACGGCGCGCTGCTCTACGACGCCAACGATCCGAAACGCCGCCCCGTTTCCGATTTCGAACTCGGCCAGCCCGGTGCGGGAGATACCAAGTGAAGCGCCTCCTGCTCCTCAGCGCGGCCTTCCTCGCCGCGCCCGCCGCGGCGCAAAGCGTCGCTATCACCAACGCCAAGCTCGTCATCGGCGATGGCTCCGCACCGATCGAGGGCGGCACCGTGATCGTCCGCGACGGCCGGGTCGTCGCTGCGGGCCGCTCGGTCGCGGTGCCCGCGGGGACTGCCACGGTCGATGCCGGCGGGCGCTGGGTCACGCCGGGGATCGTTGCAGGCTTCACGCGGATGGGGATCGTCGAATCCGACGGAGTCGAGGAAACCAATGACACCGCCGCGCGTGGCAGCCCGTTCCACGCTGCGATCGATGTCGCCCCTGCGGTCAACCCGGCGACCTCCTCGATCCCGCTCAACCGCGCCGAAGGCATCACCCGCGCGATCGTCGCGCCCGACACTGACGGATCGATCTTCGCCGGCCTGGGCGCGGTGATCGATCTCGGCACGGACAGATCGCCGATCACCAAGCCGCGCGCCTTCCAGTTCATGGAATATGGCGGCGGCGGGTCGCGTCGCGGCAACAGCCGCCCGGCGATGGTCGCGATGTTCCGCAACGCGCTGGCGCAAGTGAAGGACTATGTCCGCGCGCCTGCCGCCTATTCCGATCAGGGCAAGGATGCGTTGCTGACGCGCGCCGATGCGGCCGCGCTGGTCCCCGTCGCGTCGGGGGCGATGCCGCTGCTCGTCCATGTCGAGCGCGCCTCGGACATGCTCGCGCTGATCGATTTGAAGCGCGACTACCCTGCGCTCAAACTCGTCTTCGTCGGCGCAGCGGAAGGCTGGCTCGTCGCCAACCAGATCGCCGCTGCGCGCATCCCCGTCATCGCCTCGGCACTTACCGATTTGCCCGCGTCGTTCGATCAGCTCGGCGCGACGCAGTCGAATGTCGGGCGGTTGAAGGCGGCGGGCGTGCTCGTCGGCATCGGCACGATCAATGACGACGAGGCGCGGCAGGCGCGGCTCGAAAAGCAATATGCCGGCAACCTCGTCGCGCTGACCAAGGTGCCGGGCGCGACCGGCCTCGACTGGAACGCCGCGTTCGCCGCGATCAGTTCAGCGCCGGCCGAGGCGATTGGGATGGGCGACGAGATCGGCTCGCTACGCGCCGGACGACGCGGCGACGTGGTGATCTGGGACGGCGATCCACTCGAGCTCGGCAGTGCGGTGGCGGCGGTCTATATCGACGGCGTCAAGCAACCGCTGCGGACGCGACAGGATGCGCTGCGCGAGCGCTACAGGGTGCCGCAAGAAGGTACGCTGCCCAAGGCGTATGAGCGATAACAGAGCTCAACGCTCTATTTAAACAAGCCACGCTTCGAACGTAGGTATATTACTGATAATAAGGGGTTTTTGATCCTGATCCGTTGATTTTTCATCCGAATCGGCCCAATTTCACAACGGGGCGTGAGGGGAAAAGCGATGGGGGTTCTGGCCAACCAAGTCGTGGCGAAGTTCGCCCCGAACGCGAAGCCCGGCTATGTCGCCGCTTTTGCAGACCCCGCCGGTCTGCTGGCGGCGGCGGGGATCACCACCCCGTTGCGGCTCGCGCATTTCATGGCGCAAGCGCTGCACGAGACCGGCGCGTTGACCATCCTCGTCGAAAGCGGCCGCTATTCGGCCAAGAACCTTGGCGCGATGTGGGATTCGGGCAATTGGCACCGCTATTTCCCCGATCGCGCCGCCTGCGTCGCGATGGCCGATCAATGCGCGATCGATGGCGGCATCGCGCTGTTCAGCCTGGTCTACGGCAACCGCATGGGGAATGGCCCGCGCGAAACGCAGGACGGCTGGCGCTATCGCGGGCGCGGTGTGCTTCAGACCACCGGCCGCGACGCCTATGCGCGCTTCGGCGCGCGCTGCCACGTCGATTTCGAGGGCCACCCCGATCTGGTGGTCGATGCAGCGCATGCGCTCAAGCCCGCCTTGCTCGAATGGAGCGCCAAGCATCTGAATGCCGCGGCGGACAATAATGACATCGAGACGGTCACGCTCGGCATCAATGGCGGGCTGATCGGCATGGCGCAGCGGCGCGTGTGGTTCGCGCGGATCTGGCCGTTCATCATCGGCGCGGCGCCGCTCGAACACAGCACCGAATGGAAGGTGCAGAGCGCGCTGGTCGCAGCGGGCTATCATCTCGGCCTGCCCGACGGGGTGGTCGGGCCGGCGACGCGGCTCGCGATCCTTGCCTATCGCGCTGCCAAGGGGCTTGCCCCCTCCCCGCAGGTCACACCCGATCTGGTCCACGCGCTGGGCGTCTAACGCTCGCCGATCCGCACCGCGGCGCGCGGCGCAGCATAGTTGAACGGGGGAGATCGGAATGGACATGGAACGTTTCTGGCGGTGGGTACGCGGCGACGTTCCTCCGGTGCGCGCGTGCGATCAGGCCGTGGCGCGTCAGGCCTATGCCGATTATCTCCACGCGCAGATCGTGGGCTTCGCACCGACCAATGCCGACGTTCTGCTCAAGAAGCTGACCACGTCGAGCGACGCCGACTCCCCTTGCATGACCGCGCCCTTTCCAGAGCTGATGGGTGTCGAGACCAAGCTGGTCGAAGCGATTAGCGACGATCTGATCGACCGCACCTATTGGATCGTGCGCGAACGCTTCAATCGCGTCGTCGGTCCCGCTGCGATCGCGCAGCATCTCGCTTTGTCGCCGGCGGCGCTGGCCGAGCCTACCAAGGCGCCGGTCGCTGAAACCATTCCATCCCGGGATACGCTATCACCCGCTATCAGCGACGACCCTGCCACCGTCGACCCCGACGCCCTCGCCAGCGATGCCGGCGACCGCGAGGCGGCGCTGCGGCGCGACCAATCGGCCGAGATCGCAGCGCACGAAGCACAAGGCGGCGCGGCCGATGCCGCGACGTCCGACGACACGGCGCAGGCACCAGCATCCGACGTCGCCCAGCAGGAGAAGCCCTGATGCCCGATCCCAGCCCCAGCGAGATCGCGCTCAAACGTCGCGACATGCAGGCGATGCTCAGCTTCATCCAGGGCGCGCGGATCGTCAGCATGGCGCGCGAAACCGCGGTGAGCCAGATCCAGGCATGGTTGCTCGGGCGCTTTTGGTGGAGCTTGGTCAGCACGGCGATCGCGATCACGACCATCTGCGCCGCGAGCGCGCTGTGGACCGGGATCGCGGCAAATCGGGGGTTCCTGTGCGGCATCGTCTTGCTGTTGCTGATGGCGCGCGTCGGCGCACTGATCAGCATCGGGCGCCGCATCAAGGACGAGGATATCGGGCAAAGCGTCGGCGCCGATGCGATCTATGCGCTGGCGACGCTCGGATCGGGGATCAACGGGCTCGCGATCGCATTGATGTCGTCGAATGCGTTCGGCCTCGTCATGTATGCGCTGTTCGCGTCGGGACTGCCCTCGGCAGTCGGCCTTACGGGTGGGATCGCTCCAACCTTCCGGCTAACGCTCGAGGCGCTGCGCACCAAGATGCACGTCGATCAAGCTGCCGCAGACGATCAGCAACAGCGGGCACGCGCGTGTGGTGCGACGCTTGGCAACCCGCCTGCCCCAGAAGAGCAGGCTGCACAGACGGCCGCTGCAGCGACGACCAGCAGCGTCGAACCGCCCGCCGACAATGCCGCGGAAAGCAACGCCACCACCGCCGATGGTGACAGCGCCGCACCTGATAACGCGGCGGCATCGCCCACGCCAACACCTGCTGTGTCTGCTACGCCCGACCCGGCCGCGGACTGCGCGCGCCAGAAGCGTTTGGCCGATCTTTCAACCATCGACGCGCGCAGTTCCGAAAATGCCTACCTCACAGCCAGCGCAATGCCGCCCCGTACGGGCAGCACTGGTGATGCCGGCCAGCAACCGATCCTGAGCGCGCTGAAAAATGGCCTCGGCCTCGCCGAGCAATCCGATCTGTTCAAGCTGTTCATCTGGGCCTTCATCGCAGGGTTTGCCGAGACGCTCGTCCCCGACATGCTCGATGCGCTCGCCAAGCGCGGCGAGAAGAGCAAGGAGAAGAGCTGACTCGGCAGGCATTCCGACCCTGATCTTGACGGATCGCGGGTTGCTCGCTATATGCGCCCCATCGAAGCGTCATGCAGCGTGATGGGTCCTTGATAGGTCCGGCTCCGCCTCGGTCGTTACCACAACGGACCTCCCTTTTCACGCGGGGTGTCATATCTCCCCCCGCCATTCGCGCGTCGATGATGCGCGTCCATGGCCTATGCAATGGACTAAAATACCCATGACTTTCGCTCAACTCGGCCTTGCCGAGCCGCTCGTCCGCGCGCTCGAAGCCAAAGGCTATACCACCCCCACCCCGATCCAGAAGCAGTCGATCCCGATCCTGCTCCAGGGCGGCGATCTGCTCGGTATCGCGCAGACCGGCACCGGCAAGACCGCAGCCTTCGTGCTGCCGTCGATCCAGCATCTGGTGAACAACGAAAAGCGCGTCCTGCCGACGCATTGCCGCATGCTCGTGCTCGCGCCGACGCGCGAACTCGCCAGCCAGATCGCCGAGAGCGCGCGTGACTACGGCAAGTTCTCGAAGATGTCGGTCGCGACCGTGTTCGGCGGCACCAGCATCAACAAGAACCGCCAGGACATGGCGCGCGGCGTCGACATTCTCGTCGCCACGCCGGGCCGTCTGCTCGACCTGATCGAGCAGCGTTTCGTCAGCCTCGCGATGCTCGAGATCCTCGTGCTCGACGAAGCCGACCAGATGCTCGACCTCGGCTTCATCCACGCGCTTCGGAAAATCGTCCGGATGCTGCCGAAGCAGCGCCAGACGCTGTTCTTCTCGGCGACGATGCCGAACGCGATCCGCGAGCTCGCCAACCAGTTCCTCAACGATCCGCAGACCGTCAAGGTCGCGCCGACGTCGAGCACGGCCGAGCGCGTCGACCAGTTCGTCACCTTCCTCAACCAGGGCGAAAAGCAGGCACTGCTGACGATCCTGCTGCGCGACGAGAAGGTCGAGCGTGCGCTCGTCTTCACGCGCACCAAGCATGGCGCCGACCGTGTCGTGAAGCTGCTCGCCGCCAATGGCGTGGATTCGAACGCCATTCATGGCAACAAGAGCCAGCCACAGCGCGAGCGCGCGCTGGCCGAGTTCAAGTCGGGCAAGGCCAAGGTCCTCGTCGCGACCGACATCGCGGCGCGCGGGATCGACGTTTCGGGCGTTTCGCACGTCTTCAACTTCGAACTGCCGAACGTCCCCGAACAGTATGTCCACCGCATCGGCCGCACCGCGCGCGCCGGCGCATCGGGCACCGCGATCAGCTTCGTGGCGGATGATGAGCGGACCTACCTGCGCGACATCGAGAAGCTGACCAAGGTCAAGCCCGAGATGATGCAGCTTCCCGAAGGCTTCACCGCCGAGGCGGCACGGATCAAGGCGGCACGTCCAGCCGGTTCCGACACGTTCGAGCGTCGTGATGATTCGGGTCGTCACCGTGCGCCGCCCAAGGCGACGCATTCGGCGCGTCCGACCGGGGATCGCGCAGCGGGTGCCGGTCGCCCGATGGGCGCGCGTCCCGAGGGTGCTGGTCGTCCGGCTGGTGCCGGGCGTCCGGCCGGCGGTGGCCGTCCCGGTGGCCAGGGTCGCCCCGGCGGCCAAGGCCGTCCCGGTGGCGGTCGTCCCGGTGGCGCCGGTGGGCGCTCGGGTGCCGGCGGTGGCGGCGGCCGTCGTTCGCCTGCGGCCGGCTGATCCTCCTGTCCCTCTCCCCTTGGGAGAGGGCGTTTAGGCGTGCAGCGTCAGCCACTCGTCTTCCGGAGCCCGTGCACTGCGTAAGCGGTTCGCGGGCTCTGTCGTATCTTCCACCCCGATCGCCATGCCGCAGAACAGCATCCGTTCGGCCGGCAGCGCGATCGCCTCGCCCACCGTCTCGGGATACATCGCCCAGCATTCCTGCGCGCAACTTCCCAGCCCCGCCTCGACCGCAAGCAGCATGACGTTCTGCAGATACATGCCGAGATCGGCCCATTGCGGCGGCCCCATCCGCCGGTCGACGCTACAGAACAAAGCCGCGGGCGCCCCGAAAAATTGGAAGTTGCGCGCGAACCACAGCCGCCGCGCCGCCTTGTCCTCGCGCGGGATTCCGATCTCGCGATACATCGCCTCGCCCACCGCAAAGCGCCGGTCGCGATACGGCGCGACGAGTTCGCTCGGATAGATATCATACGCCGCCGTCTCGGGCTGGCCCCATTGGATCTTGTGCAGCACCGCTGCCTTCAGCCGTTCCAGCGGCGCGCCGGTCAGTACGTCGACATGCCACGGCTGGAGGTTGCCGCCGGTTGCTGCGCGCGCCGCCTTGGTGACGATGCCGTGGAGCACCGCCGGGTCGACCGGATCGCTCAGGAAACCGCGTACCGATCGGCGCGCTGCAATCGCTTCGCTCACATCCATATGCCTGGCCTTTCGATCATCGGGTACGTCGTTCCACCTTGCCCAAGCGCCTGTAGTACGGCAATAGAGGTTGCAAACAGAAACCGATTATGGAGAGTCGAGCATGGCCGAAGCCTATATCGTTGATGCAGTGCGCACCGCGGGCGGCAAGCGCGGCGGGAAACTCGCTGGCTGGCACCCCGTCGACATGGCGGCGTCCGTGCTCGACGCGATCGTCGAGCGCACCGGGATCGACGGCGCCGCGGTCGACGACGTGATCATGGGCTGCGTCATGCAGGGCGGGCAGCAGGCCGGACAAGTCGGCCGCAACGCCGTGCTCGCCGCCAAGAACCTTCCCGACAGCGTGCCCGCCGTGTCGATCGACCGGCAGTGCGGATCGTCGCAGCAGGCGCTGCAGTTCGCCGCGCAGGCGGTGATGTCGGGAACGCAGGACATCGTCATCGCCGCGGGCGTCGAGAGCATGACGCGCGTGCCGATGGGCACCACCGCGACGCTGTTCATGAAAGAGGGCCTGGGCAACTACAAGTCGCCGCGGCTCGAGGAGAAATATCCCGGCATCATGTTCAGCCAGTTCATGGGCGCCGAGATGATCGTCAAGAAGCACGGCTTCGACCGCGCGATGCTCGACGCCTTCGCGCTCGAGAGCCACCGCCGCGCGCAGGCGGCGACCGAGCGCGGCGACTTTGCCGACGAGATCATCGCGCTCGAGATCGAGACGCCCGAGGGGGTTGTCCAGCACAGCACCGACGAGGGCATCCGCTATGGCGCGACCTTGGAGAGCATCGGTTCGGTCAAATTGCTCCAGGAAGGTGGCAGCATCAGCGCGGCCAATGCCAGCCAGATCTGCGACGGCGCCTCCGCGGTGATGATCGTCAGCGAGTCGGCGCTCAAGGCGCACAACCTCACGCCGATCGCGCGGATCGTCAACCTGACCGTGACGGGCGGCGACCCCGTCATCATGCTCGAGGAGCCGCTGTTCGCGACCGACCGCGCACTGCAACGCTCTGGCATGAAGATCGAGGAGATCGACCTGTATGAGGTCAACGAGGCGTTCGCGCCCGTTCCGCTCGCGTGGCTGAAGCATACCGGTGGCGATCCAGCGAAGCTCAACGTCAATGGCGGCGCGATCGCGCTGGGGCATCCGCTCGGGGCTTCGGGCACCAAGCTGATGGCGACTTTGGTGCACGCGCTGCAGAAATCGGGCGGGCGGTACGGCCTGCAGACGATGTGCGAAGGCGGCGGCGTCGCTAACGTGACAATCATCGAACGGGTCTGATCCCCGTCGCCCCGGCGGAGGCCGGGGCCGTCCCGTTGCGACGCGCAACGGCGGCACCGCACCCAACACAGCGGCCCCGGCCTCCGCCGGGGCGACGAATTTAGGGGGACCTCACATGAATCTCGACTCCACCACCGCTGCAGTCGTTACCGGCGGCGCATCGGGCCTCGGCGCCGCCACCGCCCGCGCGCTCGCCGCCAAGGGCGTCAAGGTCGCGATCTTCGATCTGCAAGCCGAAAAAGGCGAGGCGCTCGCTGCCGAGATCGGTGGCATATTCTGCGAAGTGAACGTGACGTCGGACGAATCGGTCGACGCCGGCTTCGCCAAGGCGCGCGCGGCGAACGGCCAGGAAGCCGTGCTCGTCTGCTGCGCGGGGACCGGCAATGCGGTCAAGACCGCGAGCCGCTCGAAGGAAGACGGCAGCATCAAGCATTTCCCGCTCGCCGCGTTCGACTGGCTCATCCAGATCAACCTGATCGGCACCTTCCGCTGCGTCGCCAAATCGGCGGCGGGGATGCTGACGCTGACGCCCGGCGAAGACGGCGAGCGCGGCGCGATCGTGATGACCGCGAGCGTCGCCGCCGAGGACGGCCAGATCGGCCAGGCGGCCTATTCCGCGTCGAAGGGCGGCGTCGTCGGCATGACGCTGCCGATCGCGCGCGACCTGATGGGCGAAGGCATCCGCATCAACACGATCCTGCCCGGCATCTTCGAGACCCCGCTGATGCAGGGCGCGCCGCAGGCGGTGAAGGACAATCTCGCGGCGAGCGTCCCCTTCCCCAAGCGGCTGGGCATTCCCACGGAATATGCGCATCTCGCGCTGACGATGCTCGAGAACAGCTATTTCAACGGCGAGGACGTCCGCCTCGACGGCGCGATCCGCATGGCGCCGCGCTGACGTAAACTCCCCTCCCCTTCAGGGGAGGGGTCGGGGGTGGGGCGGGGTCTCACCGAGACCGGGTCGTCGAATTCGCGGCACGGCCCCACCCCAACCCCTCCCCTGAAGGGGAGGGGCGTTTGGAGAATTTCATGCCCCGTCCCGATCCCGCGCGCCTCGACCCCGCGACCTACCCCCATACCGTCACGATCCAGACGCGTTTCCAGGATCTCGACGTGCTCGGCCATATCAACAATGTCGCGATGGCGGCGCTGTTCGAAAGCGGGCGGGTGCGCTTCAACCAGGCGATCAAGCTGCACGGCTGGGCGGGGCATCGCTGGCTCGTCGCGCGGGTCGAGATCAATTATCTTGGCGAGGGCTTTTTCCCCGCCGATGTCGAGATCGCGAGCGGGATCGGCGAGATCGGCACCCGCAGCTGGAACATCCTCTCGGCGGCCTTCCAGAACGGCGCGTGCATCGCGACGTGCGATGTCGTGCTGGTGATGAGCGCGAGTGGCGGGCTCACCGCACTCCCTGACGAATTCCGTGCAGGACTGGAGGCCAACCGCCTGCGGCTATGATGCGGCGGCGGGCATCCGCCGCGACGCAAAGTGCCAGACGAGCAATACCGGTTCGATCAGCGCCATACCGATGAAAATGCTCGTCAGCCGCTCGAGCGCCGGGCGGATCGCCACCTCGGCATAGCTGTCGGGCACCAGCGTCACCAGGATCGCCAGCGTGAATTGCAGCCCGAGATAGGGCACGCGCCCGCCGGCATTCTCGATATGCCGCCCGATCGCGACGCCGAGGCATGTCCCCGCGATCAGCACCGGCGCCGATCCGTGCGCGACGACCAGCACGGCGGCGGCCAGCGCGCCACCGCCGATGCAGCCGAGCGCGCGGTGCCACAGCCGCTTGCTCACCGGTGCCAGGCCGCTGCGCCCGAGCCGCGCCACCGGTACGATCATCACCGTCATCACCGTCACGCTTGCCTGCGCCAATTGCGGGATCCCAAACAGCGCATGGAGCGGCGGCAGCAGCGCGAGCGTCACGCCCGCTTGCGCGGCGTGGCGCGCGGCGTCGCGATGCCAGCCGATCCGCTGCGCCGGCACCGCAGGCGGCGCGGGCCAGCGCCGCCGTACCGTCAGCGTCGAGATCAGGCTGACCCCCACGCACGCCGCCGTGCCCGCAAGCACTTCAAGCAACCGCGTCTGCGCAAACGCCAGCGTGTCGAGCGCAGGATGCTCGAGCGTGTCGAGCAGGATCAGCTCGAAGGTCAGCCCGAGCAGCAGCCACGCATAGGCACGCTTGGCGGTGAGCATCCCGTACAGGCCGATCGCCCCCATCACCGCCGCCGCGAGCGATGCCATCGGGAGCGAGCGCACCGCATAGGGCACGATCAGCAATGCCGCCCCCGCCCCGACCGCGGTGCCGACGATCCGCAGCAACCCGCGCAACAACGTCTGCGCGACATGGCCGCGCATCAGCACGAAACCGGTGAACGCCGCCCAGGCGACGCTCTTCGCGCCGATCGTGTGCGCGAGCAGGATCGCCAGCGCGACCGAGGCCACGCATTCGAGCTCGTCGATCATCCGCGGGCCGGGCGTGAAGAAGGTCGAGAGGGCGCGGCCGACGCGGGATTGGAAGAACTGGGTGAGCCGGCGCTGCATCGCGGTGGCTATGGCGCAAAGCGGGCGGCGCTTAAAGGCCACTTCCCGTCGCCCCGGCCTTGTGCCGGGGTGACGAAGAGAGGCGGGTTCGCGGCAGCCAGCGGAGCAGACGGCGGAAGGTGGAGGCTAGACGTCCAGCGGCAGTGCCCGCTTAATCCGCATCCCCGAACCGCGCCGGGCGCTTCTGAATGTTCGCCGCGACCTGCTCCATCATCAGCGGCTGGCCGATTACCTTGACCTGCTCGTCGGTCTCGGCCTCGAGCATCGCGCGCGGGTCGGCGTCGAACGCCATGTTGCACAGCCGCTTGGCACCGCGGATCGCGTTGGGGCTCTTGGCGGCGATGTCGTGCGCCAGCGCCAGCGCCGCGGCATGCGGATCCTCGGCGATGCGCGTGATGAAGCCGTGGTGGAGCGCTTCTTCGGCACCGAATTCGCGCGAGGTGTAGACGAGCTCGCGCAACACGTCGTCGCGCACCAGCCCGCGCCAGATCGGGAAGCCCGCCATGTCGGGCACCAGCCCCCAATAGCTTTCGCGGATCGCAAAGCGCGTGTCGGGCGCGGCGATGCGAATGTCGGCGCCCGACATGATCTGGAAGCCGCCGCCGAACGCGACGCCGTGGACCGCGGCGATCACCGGCATCGGCAGATTGCGCCAGCCCCAGGTGACATGCTGCGGCAGGATCGCGCCCTGCTCGTTGCGCTCGTTGCGCGACAGGCCCGAGCCGCCGCCCGCCATGCTCGTCATGTCGAGCCCGGCGCAGAACGCGCGCCCCTCGCCCGACAGCACGACGCAGCGCACGTCCTTGCGCGGATGCAGCGCATCGATCGCCGCGCCGATACCTTCGAACATCGCCGGGTCGATCGCGTTCATCTTGTCGGCGCGCGCGAGGCGGACGTCGGCGATATGATCGGTGATCGTGGTCGATACGCGGTCGTTCATCTGTCTCTCCATCGGCGTCACACGCTCTGCGCGCCGGTCTCTGCCCAATATTGGTCGCGCAGCAAGCGCTTGTACAATTTGCCCGTCGCGTGGCGCGGCAGTTCCGCCGCAAAATCGATCTGGCGCGGTGTCTTCACCCCCGACAGCTCGGCGCGGCACCACGCGGTGAGCTCGGAGGCGAACGCCGGCCCCGCTTCCGCCATATCGACCGGCTGGACCACAGCAACGACGCGCTCGCCCATTTCGGGGCACGGCGCGCCAATCACCGCGACATCGGCGACGCGCGGGTGGGTGATCAGGCGGTTCTCGATTTCCTGCGGATAGATGTTCACCCCGCCCGAGATGATCATGAAGCTCTTGCGATCGGTGAGGTAGAGATAGCCGTCGCCATCGATCCGCCCGATATCGCCGAGCGTCGTCCAGCCGTGCGCGTTGCGCGCCTCCGCGGTCTTGGCCGGGTCGTTGTGATATTCGAACGGCGTACCGCCCTCGAAATAGACCAGCCCCTGCTCGCCCGGCGGCAGCTCGGCGCCATCTTCGCCGCAGATGTGGAGCACGCCGTACGCCGCCTTGCCGACCGAGCCCTTGTGCGCCAGCCATTCGGGTGAGGCGATCGTCGTCAGGCCGTTGCCCTCCGACCCGGCATAATATTCGTAGAGCACCGGACCCCACCAGTCGATCATCGCTTCCTTGACCGGGACCGGGCACGGCGCGGCGGCGTGGATCGCGACCTTGAGGCTCGACAGATCGTGGCGCGCACGCGTCGCCGGATCGAGCTTGAGCATCCGCACGAAATGCGTCGGCACCCATTGGCTGGCATTGACGTGATAGCGGTCGATCGCGGCGAGGGCGGCCTCGGGGTCGAAATGCTCCATCATTACGACGGTGCCGCCGAGCCTTTGCACCGTCATCGACCAGCGCAGCGGCGCGGCGTGATAGAGCGGCGCCGGGCTGAGATAGATGCTGTCGGGGCCAAGCCCGTACAGTCCGCGCGCGAGCATTTCGAGCACGGTGCCAGCAGCAATGTCGGGATCCTCGGGCAGCGCGACGCGCACCCCCTTGGGGCGTCCTGTCGTTCCCGACGAATAGAGCATGTCGACGCCCGCACGTTCGTCGGCGATGGGCGTATCCGGCATCGCGGCGACCGCGTCTTCCCACGCCGCCCATCCCGCCACCGGTCCGCCGACCGAAAAGCGCGCGAGCTCGGTGCCCAGCGCGGCGGTCACTCCGGCGAGGCTGGCCGAGACGATCACGAGTCGCGCGCCCGAATCGTTGAAGATGTAATCGACTTCAGATGCGGTCAGCTTGGTCGAGATGCACACGAAGAACAGCCCCGCACGCTGCGCGCCCCAGGCGATGTCGTAGAAGGCCGGGCTGTTCTCGAGGCACAGCGCGATCGTGTCGCCGGCCTTCAGCCCCTTCGCGCGGAACAGATGCGCCGCGCGGTTCGAACGTGCGTCGAGCTCCGCAAAGCTGACGCGCTCGCCGGTTTCGGCGACGATCAGCGCGGGTTTGCCGGGATCGGTGCGCGCGTGCACGCTCGGATGCGACATTTCAGACCCTCCTGAACGGCCGCTTGCGGGCCGTTTCGTTTTCTTTTGCAACGCGATGCTATACCGGCCTGCTGAACGCCGCAAGCGGCTCGCCAATGCCACGGCGCTCGCCCCTTGCACGCACGCGGCTTTGCGATACAGCGCCCGGCATCATGGCCGCCGACACCCCCTCCGCCTTCGACCCGCAACGCTTCAGCCGGCTTGGCGTCGGCGGGCATGGCGGCCTGCTCAAGCTGAGCTATCACAGCCACGGGCCCGACTGGGTCGAGCTCCAGCTCCCCTATCAGACCGACCTGATCGGCGACCCGGCGAGCGGCGTGCTCGCCTCGGGGCCGATCCTGACGATGATGGACATGGCGACGAGCCTTGCGGTGTGGACCAAGCTCGGCGCCTTCCGCCCGCATGCGACGCTCGACCTGCGGATCGACTATCTGCGCCCCGCGACGCCGGGCAAAACGGTGTACGGGCGCGGCGAATGCTACCGTATCACGCGCTCGATTTCGTTCGTGCGCGGCCAGGCGCATGACGGCGACCCGGCCGATCCGCTCGCGCATGTCGCGGGCACCTTCATGTTCACGGATGCCGCCTGATGTTGCCGCCTTATGCCGACTTGCTGGGGATCGCCGTTGCCGAGGGCGACGATCCGACGCTGTTAACGATGCCGAGCGCGACCAGCTTGCTCGGGCGGCCGGGCTATCTGCATGGCGGCGCGATCGGCGGGATGCTCGAAATGGCCGCGATCGTCGCGCTGCAATATGCGCTGGCCGAGGATGGCGGCGGGCAGATCAAGCCGATCAACGTCACGGTAGATTACATGCGCGGCGGGCGCGAGAAACCGACCTTCGCGCGCGGGGTGGTGACGCGGCTCGGCGGGCGCGTCGCCAATGTCGAGGCGACGGCGTGGCAGGATGATCCGGCCAAGCCCATTGCCGCGGCGCGGATGAACTATCTGATCGTGCGCGGGTAATCACCCGCTACCCGTCACCCCGGCCTTGTGCCGGGGTCCACCGCGACGCGAGAGCATCGGCCGCACCGGGTGCGGCACGGTGGGCCCCGGCACGCGGCCGGGGTGACGAGCAGGTCACACCTTCGGCGTCAACCGCACCAATTTCCCGTCATCTTGCAGCAGCCAGATCGCCCCATCGGGCGCTTGCGCGACGTCGCGGATTCGCGCGCCCATGTCCCACTGGTCGGCGACCGTCGCACTGTCCCCGTTGAGCGCAACGCGGATCAGCGACTCGCCCGACAGCGCGCCGATCAGCAGCGAACCGCGATACGCCGGGAACATCGCGCCCGAATAATAGGCCATCCCGCCCGGCGAGATCGACGGGTTCCACCACAGTTTGGGCGCTTCGAGATCGGGGCGGCTGGGATGATCGGGGATCGGCTTGCCCGAATAATTGTCGCCGTTCGAGACGATCGGCCACCCGTAATTCTTGCCCGGCAGGATCAAATTGAGCTCGTCGCCACCCTTGGGCCCCATCTCCTCTTCCCACAGCCGGCCATCGGGGGTGAACACCAGGCCGTACGGGTTGCGATGCCCGCTGCTCCACGTCTCCGCGCGCACTCCGCCCGCTGCCGCCATCGGATTGCCCGGCGCCGCCTTGCCGTCGAGCGTCAGGTGCAGGATCTTGCCAAGCGCCTGCTCTAGGTCCTGCGCCGGCGTGAAACGCTGCCGCTCGCCCGAGGAGAGGAAGAGCGACTTGCCGTCGGGTGCGAAGGCGATGTTCGCCCCGAACTGCCCGCCGACACCATCCGACCCCGCGCGCCACAGCACTTGCAGGTCGACCAGAGCCGTTCCGGTGAACTGCCCGCGCGCGAGCGCCAGGCTGCTGCCGCCCGGGCGCGGTTCGGAATAGCTGATATAGACGAGCTTGCTCTCAGCGAAATCGGGCGCTGGCGCGATGTCGAGCAGGCCGCCTTGATTGTCGTTGAGCACCTTGGGCGCGCCGGTGATATCGGCGATCGTCCCGTCGACGCGGCGCAGCTTGATCTTGCCCGCCTTCTCGGTGACGAGCGCGCTGCCGTCGGGCAGCACCGCGATCGCGAACGGCTCGCTGAAGGTCGCGAGCGTCGCTTGCGCAAACGGTGGCTTGGTCGCGGCGCGGTTCGCGCGGCCCGTCGTCGCGGGGACGTTTCGGATCGTCGCGGCTGGCGCGTCGTCGGGCAAGCTGGTGACAGGCGCGCGGTTCGGCCGTGCCGTCGGGGTCGGTGCCGCAGCGGCCGCGGCGGCGTTCGATTGCTGCGGCTGCGCGGAGCAGGCCGTCGCGGCCAGCACCAGAGCAACGAAAGGCGTGCGGGACGACGACAACATGGAGTTCTCCTGTAAGTGTTTCGAAAACCGCCATCACCCCGGACTTGTTCCGGGGTCCACCGTGCGACACAGACAGCGGGCGTGGGCGTACGCTGCACCGTGGACCCCGGAACAGGTTCGGGGTGACGCGCTCGCGAGAACGGCTTGCCAGCCCTCGCGCTTGCGCCTATATCGCGATCACTCTCTACATCGTCAGGTGAAGAGGCTGGAGCCCCCCGGTTCCGGCGCCGAGCCCCTTTGCCTAACCGACTCGAGGATTTCCATTGGCCGAAACGCCCGATCTGACCGCCCTGATTGCTCCCGAAGCTGCGGCTTTGGGTTTCGATCTGGTGCGCGTGAAGCTGTTCGGCGGCAAGGGCGACCTCACGCTGCAGGTGATGGCCGAGCGCCCTGATACGCGCCAGCTGACGATCGAGGATTGCGCCGAACTGTCGCGCCGCATCTCCGACGTGCTCGACACGCTCGAGGCCGAGGGCCGCGACCCGATCACCGACGAATATCGCCTCGAAGTGTCGTCACCCGGGATCGACCGGCCGCTGACGCGCCTCAAGGACTTCGCCGACTGGACCGGGCATGAGGCGCGCATCGTGCTTGCCGCGCCGATCGAGGGCCGCAAGGTGCTCACCGGGTTGCTCAAGGGCGTCGAGGGCGATCGCATCACCATCTATCTGCCCAAGCATGGCGAGATGGAGATCGGGTTCGACCAGGTCGGCACCGCCAAGCTGGTGCTGACCGACGCGCTGATCGCGGCCACCCGGCCGCTTTCGATCGAGGGCGTCGAAGAAGAAGAAATCGAAGACGAAGCGCTGCCCGAGGGCATTGAAGACGAAGGACACAAGTGATGGCCACCGCAGGAACTTCAGGCGTTACCGCCAACCGCGCCGAGCTGATCGCCATTGCGAACGCCGTCGCCACCGAGAAGATGATCGACAAGGGCATCGTCATCGAGGCGATGGAAGACGCGATCCAGCGCGCCGCCAAGGCGCGCTACGGCGCCGAGAACGACATTCGCGCCAAGCTCGATCCCAACACCGGTGACCTGCGCTTGTGGCGCGTCGTCGAAGTGGTCGAGGCGGTCGACGATTACTTCAAGCAGGTGAACCTCAAGGAAGCGCAGAAGCTCCAGAAGGACTCGGTCGTCGGCGACTACATCGTCGATCCGCTGCCCCCGATCGAATTCGGCCGCATCGCAGCCCAGGCCGCCAAGCAGGTCATCTTCCAGAAGGTCCGCGACGCCGAGCGCGAGCGCCAGCATGAAGAGTTCAAGGACCGGATGGGTGAGATCATCACCGGCGTCGTCAAGCGCGTCGAGTTCGGCCATGTCGTCGTCGATCTCGGCCGCGCCGAGGGCGTGATCCGTCGCGACCAGCAGATCCCGCGCGAAGTCGTTCGCGTCAACGACCGCATCCGCTCGCTGATCCTCAACGTCCGCCGCGAAAACCGCGGGCCCCAGATCTTCCTCAGCCGCGCGCACCCCGACTTCATGAAGAAGCTGTTCGCGCAGGAAGTGCCCGAAATCTACGACGGCATCATCGAGATCAAGGCCGCTGCCCGCGACCCGGGTTCGCGCGCCAAGATCGGCGTCATCAGCCATGATTCGTCGATCGATCCGGTCGGCGCGTGCGTCGGCATGAAGGGCAGCCGCGTTCAGGCGGTCGTCCAGGAAATGCAGGGCGAGAAGATCGACATCATCCCCTGGTCGCCCGACACCGCGACCTTCGTCGTCAACGCGCTGCAGCCGGCCTCCGTGTCGCGCGTGGTGATCGACGAGGAAGAGGACCGCATCGAGGTCGTCGTTCCCGACGATCAGCTGTCGCTCGCGATCGGTCGCCGTGGCCAGAACGTGCGTTTGGCATCGCAGCTCACCGGCAAGGCGATCGACATCCTCACCGAGCAGGACGCGTCCGAGAAGCGCCAGAAGGAATTCGCCGAGCGCACCGAGATGTTCCAGACCGAGCTAGACGTCGATGAGACCCTCGCGCAGCTGCTCGTCGCCGAGGGCTTCGGCGCGCTCGAGGAAGTCGCCTATGTCGAGGTCGAGGAAATCGCCTCGATCGAAGGCTTCGATGACGATCTCGCCGCCGAGCTGCAGAGCCGCGCCGCCGAGGCGCTCGAGCGTCGCGAAGGCGCGAACCGCGAGGAACGCCGCGCGATGGGCGTCGAGGACGCACTCGCCGAGCTGCCGCATCTCAACGAGGCGATGCTCGTCACGCTCGGCAAGGCCGGGATCAAGACGCTCGACGACCTCGCAGATCTCGCGACCGACGAGCTGATCCAGAAGAAGCGCCAGGAACAGCGCCGCCGCGCCGAGGGTGCCGACGCCAACAAGCGCCCCGAGGACAAGGGCGGCGTGCTCGGCGAGTACGGCCTGAGCGAAGCGCAGGGCAACGAGATCATCATGGCCGCACGCGCGCACTGGTTCGACGAAGAGCCGGCAGCGGCAGCGACTGCCTCGGAGGAGAGCGAAGCCTGATGCCGTTCGTCAGCATCCGCATTTCGGGCAGCGCGACCAAGGACCAGAAGTCCGCGATCGTCGCCGATGTCACCCAGTCGCTCGTCGAGCGGCTGGGCAAGAACCCGGCTGCCGTGCAGATCGTGATCGAAGAAGTGAGCACCGAGAATTACGGCGCGGGCGGGATTCTGCTTGCTGACCGTGATGCGCCCACCCCCAAGCCGCAGGAGGACGCTCGTGCGGAATCCTCGCAATGACACGCTAGGCGCTACTGAAACTCCCCTCCCGCTTGCGGGAGGGGCTGGGAGAGGGCCTGACGAGGGCGCGTCCCCTGCTGACAGCCCCACCCCTAACCCAGTTTCAGGTCGGTCAGGCTCCCAGCCTGACCTGAACGATGCGGGGCATCGTTCACCTGAAACTCGCAAGCGGGAGGGGGAGGAAGCGGTGCGACGTTGCATCCTGCTCGGCGAACGCGCGCCGCGCGAAGCGCTGGTGCGACTCGCGCTGTCGCCCGACGGCCACGTCCTCCCCGACGTGCGCGCCAAGGCCCCCGGCCGCGGTGCCTGGATCGGCGTGACGCGCGCAGAGCTCGAAACCGCGATCGCCAAGGGCAAGCTCAAGGGCGCATTCGCCCGCGCGTTCAAGACCGGCCCTATCCTGATTCCCGACGACCTGCCGCAGATGATCGCGACCGCGCTCGAACGCGCCGTGCTCGACCGACTCGGCCTCGAAGCCCGCACCGGTCACTTGCTCACCGGCTCGGACAAGATCGAGACCGCGGCGCGCTCGGGCAAGCTCACCATGCTGCTCCACGCGTCCGACGCCGGCACCGACGGCAACCGCAAGCTCGACCAGGCGTGGCGAATCGGCAACGATGAAGAAGGCAGCGCTTTGCGGGGGTTGGCACTGCCGGTGTCACGCACCATATTGGCCGTGGCGCTAGGTCGGCAGAATGTGGTACATATCGGCCTGACAGAACGCGATGCTGCAAAGCGGGTGGGCGAAACGCTCAACCGCTGGCTGCATTTCATCGGCCCCGAATCCGCCCTCGTGGCTTGCGAAACACCGTCGCAAGGCGCATCGGCGCACATATCCAACCCGGCGGGAAGTGGCATCCCTGCTGCGGCTGACGACGACACATGCGAGGAATTTGAGTGAGCGATACCGACAACGAAAAGCCGAAACTCGGAATGCGTCAGCCGCTCGGGCTGAAGCGCACGATCGAGACCGGCCAGGTCAAGCAGAGCTTCAGCCATGGACGGCAGAATACCGTCCAGGTTGAAGTGAAGCGCCGTCGCGTGCTCGGGCCCGGCGGCGCGCCGGTCGCGGCACCCGTCGAGCAGGCCGCTCCGGCACCGGCGCCCGTCGCCGCGCCGCGTCCGGTCGCGCCGACCCCGCCGCC
>NZ_BNAQ01000002.1 GCF_014653575.1 Sphingomonas glacialis
CTCGCAGCGGCATGAAACCGGCGGACGCCCCACTTAGCAATCGCGTCGAGCTGTTCAAATGAACCGAGCCACCTCTGAAATGCCTCCGGCGCTTGTCGAAATCGAGAAGTTGCGTGACGTGCCCTATTCGGAAATCAAGGCGCTCCGGGCCTATCATGACGGCCACTCGCCATTTGAAACGAAGCACGGTGTGAAGGGCGCGGAGTTCGAGAACGTCCTGGTCGTCGTCGGGCGCGGGTGGAATCGCTATAATTTTGGCGAGATGCTTGAGCTGGCTGGCGCGGCCGCGATCCCCGCAGCGAAACAGGATGCCTTCGAGCGAAACCGCAACCTGTTCTACGTCGTATGTTCGCGTCCCAAGAAGCGGCTTGCGGTGCTATTTACCCAGACATTATCGCCAGCCGCCCTCGACACACTCAAACATTGGTTCGGTGCGGATAAGATCGAGCCGCTCACATTCTGATTTCTATAAGGCCGATGGGCTGAGATCATCCGATCATCAAGCATGGCTATGAACCTGAATGAACGGAAACCGCTCTAGGAAGCCGTTCAACGCCGGAAACTGTCAAGCGAGCTCGTGCAGCCGGGAACGCGTAATAGAGCGCGGTACGGCTTGCCCGCAGGCGATCAATCTGGACTAAAGTAACTCTTGCCTGAAATCCCGGCACGATCAAAAAATGCCTGATTACGCGCCCGCGCGTCGCCCAAAAGCGCATCCCATCCAATCAACTCTATCGAACCGCGGAATCCGCTCTGTGGCTGGTAGAGGCGGCCCCTGCCATCTGCCGTGTGCTGCCAAGAATATGTCCACTCGTCGAGTTTGCCGACAATATCTGCAACAATGAAACAATGGAAAACCGTGCGATCATCGAGTTTGATAGGTCGTCCTTTTACGTCACTCAACCCTCCGCCCTGCAACTTGCGGACATAGCGTTCGACTTGTGATTGCGGGTTTTCGTTGTCAGCGTAGTTGGTCCGACCGGGTCTTTTGAACTCAACCAAAAGGACTTTCGACGGCTCCTCGGTTTGCCGTAAACCGTGGACATAATCGAAAATCAGCACGTCGGGCCGCTCGTCGCTTTCGATAGCCTGCGACAACGTAGAAAACTCGACGTCCGAGCTGAAATACTGCGCGAAGGTAAGCCGTTCGTCGATGATCCAGAGATCGTGAGACGATGCCGATTCAACCTTTTTGGAGCCATCCTCAATCGTGTTCACGCGCAGCGGACAAATGAACGAATGGAGGATGTCTTCACGCTGATACGAGCTGTCCCGCGTATCGTCCCGGACTTTTTCCAAGAGTATCTCGATGAAATCGAGAACAACTTTCCGGCGCACGATATACTCTGCGAGACTGCGCTGTTCGGCGTCTTCGATCGCCTTGCCGGCGTCCGTTATGGCGGCGGCGAACGTGGCGGCATCCGCCTCGCCGCCCCTCAATCGGCTGAGAACAGACTTGATTTTTTCGGCCTGCCGCTGATCTCGCCGAAACCGCTCGCGGGCAAGATGCCCATAGATGGCGTCCTCCTTCAGTTCGCCGGACGGGATCTTGGCCTGAAGCTCCTCGGTATCGCCGAAGGCAACCGACGGATAGCTCTCGGTGATCTGTTCGATCTTCTCGCGCTGCTCGCCGCCGAGCTTTTCAAGGGGCGCTTTCAGAAACTCCTCGATGTGCGTGGTGCAAACGTCATTGATGATGCGGTCCAAGACGACATCTTCAAACATGAACGCCGTCCGCTCTTGGTTCACATTCTTGTCCAGGTATTCGCCGGTCAAAATCGCATGAAACACTCGGTCGCCGTCATCGCCAAAATATTTCAAGCCGAGCTTGCCGTCGATGCTTTGCGATTGGACTGTGCGGTCATGGGCAATAAAGTGGACGAAATGATGCCCTTTGAGGTCGGCGCTGGCCACCTTGTCGCATTCCATCAACGTCAGGAGCAACAGGCCATAATCATCGGTTTTTAGCCGAATATCCGCAACTTTGCGATGAACAATATTGTCGATCTCGGCTGGATAGTGACGGGTCTCGTCACCCACATAAACCGAAATTTGGGGGCATCTTTTGCCGATGAATGTGGGCAGAAAATGCGAAGTCAGATGCTGAAAAACGAAGCTGTCGCGGCCCGGAAAATTCGACAGATAGCCATTATCCCGCAACCCATCGAAGCGAACGAAGAATGACGGGCTATCGGTAGATCCGACCGGTTCGACTTTCTCGTTCTGAATCTGATTATCTTGCTTCAGCACGAAATCGAATGAGCGGCGCTCCATCCCGCTCTTGGCTTTGAACGTGCTGACCACGCTGATTTTCTGAAAGCAATCCAGCCATAGAAGCCGACCGACGCCCTTTCCCCCAATCGAAATTTTGTTGTCTGTGTCGGTTTCGGTGAAGGCATCCCAATTCTTCTCATCCAGGCCAAGGCCATTGTCTTCCACCGTCGCCCACACCTGATCCTTGTTGCGATTGGTGTTCACGGTGACGTGGATTTTCCCATCATGGCCGACGGTCTCCGGGAACCGGTTCTGCACGGAATGGATGGCGTTGCTGATAGCCTCAAAGAGCGGCTGCATTGCCGCAGTCACGTTCTTCGGCTTTGGCAGCCGGTCGATGCGCTTCACAATGTTGGGCCTGAGCGACGTCATGTGCGGACTTTCTCTCGCATTCTGATTTTATACCGCAAAGCGCCCGTCAGCCAGCTTCCGCGCCTGACCAATTGCCGCCAGGGCATCGAGAACCGGTGCCACCCCCTTCGCATTGGTGCCTTTAATGGCGCGGGCGATTTGGCTGGGATGCTGGGGTGTCTGCGATGCGGCGAGAATTGCGGCGACCGTGCTGACTTGCTCGGCGAGCGTTTTTGGCCAGGGAATGACGGTTGCGGGCGCGGCGGCCGGAGCGTCGCCAAGGTCGAGCGTTGCGTTGACCTGCGGGGCAGTCGCTCCTGGCGCCTGGAATTCTGGACGAAGCCAGCGGATCAGGCCCTTGGCCTCTTCAGCGGCGCGGGCCTGGTTGAGCGCGACTAGGCGGGAGAGTATGTCTTCGTCGCTAAGGTCGGCGGGCCAGCCATAGGCTTCGGCGACGGCGCTATCGATGGCATCATGATGCTGGCGAATGAGCGTAACCAGCCCACGATCATGAATGTCGCGTTCCTTGTCGTTCAGCGGGCGACCCGCCTTAAGCGCCTCCAATACATTGTAGAGGCCGGTCAGGGTGAGGTCGGCGTGATCGGCTAGGACTCTCTTGCGCAGCGCATCGAGCGATTCGGCCTCGTCGCGGACGCGAGCTTTGAACGGTTCGGGCACGTCTGCTGGGAAAGGGAATGGATCGAAACAGGTCGTGTTGTTGTAAACCGGATCGTTTCCTACGCCCTGCCTGCCGCCCGTGGCATCAGCCCATGCCACATGAACTCGGCTTGTGAGAATGCCCAAGATGTAAGCGTCGTCAGAGGCCACGACGCGAATTTTCTGGTCCGGTAAAATGCTCTCAGGCAGGAAGGTAAACCAACGATGCTTCGACGTTTCGGTCGTAGCAACATAACGCCCAAGTGCGCTTAAGGCCGCTCGCATTTCCGGTCGAGGCTTGGCAAAACGCCACCATTCCTTCGCATACTGCTGCGAGTCAGCGGTATCGCCGGATCGCGCGGCACGAGACTCTTTGAGCCGATTCCAAACAAACTGAAACAGTACTGGTGACGCGGCTTTGGCTTGCGCCTCGTCGGAGACGTTATAATCGATTATTAGTCCGGCAGGCTTGTTATCAGTCAGCTCGTTCCCAACGAGATACTCGCGCACAACCTTAGCCACCTCCTGTCGGGCAAGGCCAAGCTGGTTCAAATCGTCTTCGGTCAGCCGGAAGCCAAGACCGGATGGGATCACACCCATGAATGACATATTCGAATTCGATTTGAGCGGCGTGGCACTCGCAACATCAGCTCCGAGTTTCAAGTTTGCATGTACGGTGCCAATTGCCTCCGTCAAATCTACTTTGGCCAATCCGTCGGCACCGCGCACTTCGGATGTGACTACTGCCAATCGGCCTTGCGACTTGGTTCTAGCCGCGACAGTGATCGCCATTCTAACCTGCGCATCAGTCTCCTCATCTCGCCACGGATGATCAGGGATCGCGTAAACAAGACTAATTGGCTTTTTAGCACCCAGCCACTTCACAATTACGGTCCTGTTTGTAATCTGCTTGATGCTGTTTGTGCTGATGAGACCGAACGATCGAGATATGCCAGCGCTAGTGAGTTCGGCGGCGCGCTCCCACCAATACATCACAATATCGACACTCTTGGGGACCTTGGGCCAAGCCGCTCGAACGGCTTGGCAATATAGGTCACCTAGACGCTTACGCATCCTTTTGTTGCCTATGAATGGCGGGTTTCCGACGATGAAATCGGCCTTGGGCCACTTGGCGGCTCGCGGTCTGATGTATCGATAAACTTCCACTCTCGCCGACTCATCGGGCACTTTCTTACCCGTCACCGAATGGACCTTCATCGTTTCGCCATCCCACCGGGTGAGCGGCTTTCCCTGCTCGTCACGTTCCAGCACTTTCGAATCATAGTCGATCAGCGCATCGCGATTTTCGATGGTTTTCACATCGCGCAGCACCGGTTCGGGCGGCACCTTGCCCTCACCGTTCACCCGAAAATGCCATTGTAGATAGCCGATCCATAGCACGAGCTGAGCAATCGCCGCGGCGCGTGGATTGATCTCGATCCCCAGGAAATTCTCGGGCGTGATGGTGTGGCCGCTCAGTTCCGCTACCGACTGTTTTTCGCCCTCAGGTTCGAGTTCGGCGAGCCGCCCAATCACTTCGCCTTCCAGCTCCTTCATCCGCGCGAGCGCGACATAGAGGAAATTGCCGGTGCCGCAGGCGGGATCGAGCACCCTGGTCTGCGCAAGCTGGGCATGGAATTTCTCGATCACGCCGTGCGCTTCGTCCGCCTTGCCCGCCTCGATCAACTGGCCGGCGGCGGCCTGCACCCCGGCCCAATCGGCACGCAGCGGCTCCATGATCGTCGGCATCACCAACCGCTCGACATAGGCGCGCGGCGTGTAATGCGCGCCGAGCTTGGCGCGCTCCTTGCCGTCCAGCGCGCGCTCCAGCAGCGTGCCGAAGATCGCGGGTTCAACATGGTTCCACTTGTGCTTCGACGCCTCGATCAACAGGCCGATCTCGTCGGCGTTCAGCGCAATCGCGGTGGTATCCTTGAACAGGTAGCCGTTGAAGCGCAGCACCGTCTCGCCCGCTTCGCCCAGCACCCCGGCCAGGCCGCCTTTATCCATCGCCTGCCACAGCGACGACAAATTGGGCGCGAAATTCTCCGGGCGTTTCTGCATCCGGGTCAGGAAATCAGTGAAGCTGCCTTCGGGGATGAGCCGGACGTCCTCCGCAAACATCGTGAACAGGCAGCGCATCAGGAAATCAGCGACGCGGGTCGGGTTCTGTTCGCGCGTTTCGAGGCGCTTGGACAGTTCCGCCAGATGCCCGGCAATCTCGCGGGTGACGCGCGCCGCTTCCTTTGATGGGTCAAGACTGAGCGGGTCGGTCCAGATCGACGCTAGCCGGGCACGGACATCCTCGTCCTGCAAATCGTCCAGCGCGATGCGGAAGCGCGCAGCATCGGGGAATTGCGTGTATTGTTTCCCCGTCCCGCTGAAATCTGCGTAGACATCGACGCAGTGACCGACATCGGTGACGAGCAGGAAAGGCGGCCAGCCGTGATCGATGGGCAATGCCTTGGCATAGCGCTCAGCTTGACCTCGCGCTTCGACCATCGCCTTTGACCAGGTCGGCGTGCCGCGTCTGGCCGTGCCGCGCTTGAAGCGGACGGCGGCGGTCTGGCCGAAAATGTCGAGATCGGCCTCTCCCTGTTCGGCAGCCTTGCGGTCAGCATCGCTGCCTTGCTTGGCTTCAAGGACGAAGCAATGCCGCTTGTAGGCGTCGATCCGACCAAAGCTTTCGGTGCCATCGGCCTCCTTCTGGAAGACGCGGCGCTCGAACACATAGTCATTGTGGGTGTCATCAGTGCGGCTGCCCTTCGGCGGATCGACACCGATCAGGCCGCAAAGGCCGTTGACGAAACTTTGCGTATTCGCGAGCTCGGAGCCGCCGGTCAGCGCCCACTCGGAAATGAAGGATTGGATATGATCGTTATCTGACACGGGGCATATCTAGCCGTCGAACGACATTACTCGCAATCGACAAACAGGGTGTTCGTTTCACTTGGAATCAACACCCTCGGCAACAGAAAGACGATAACGCGCATAACGCCGCTCGCCGGAGCGGATCACCGCCCCTTTCTCGACAAGATCGGCCAAGTCGCGCGTCGTAGTGGCAAGGCTAGCATCGGTTATCGTCCGATAATTTTCGGCGCTCAAACCGCCCGCAAAACCATCCGGTCCTTCGCGGAACATGCGGAGCAAGGCTTTTTCCTGCCGTTCGTTGATCTCGCCGCGCAAGCGATCGAGCAGGCGCGTTTTGTCGACCAGGAAGCGGATGCGAGTAATCGTTCGTGCCTGCGCCTCAATGACAATATCGGCAAACCACGTCAGCCAAGCATCGATGTCGTTGCTCTGGCTGCCAAGCTGGAGCGCGGCGTAATATGCTTTGCGGTGGCGATGGATAGTTTCCGCGAGTGCCGTCAACGTCGGGGCAGCGAGATTTTGGGCTAATGCCTTTTCAGCAATCGCCCGCCCTATCCGACCATTGCCGTCTTCAAAGGGATGGATGCTCTCGAACCACAGGTGCGAGATTGCGGCACGGGTGATGGCAGGAAGTGGGTTTGGTGACGACGGCACGCTGTCGTTGAACCACGCAATGAACCGAGCCATTTCCATCGGGACGGTATCAGACGGAGGCGCCTCGAAATGCACACGCGGCGCGTGAAGCGCGCCTGAGACAATCTGCATAGCGTCTTCATGAGTCCGGTAACGCCCCACATCGGCGATGTCGCGGCGACCGTTCATCAGCATCGCATGCCAGGCGAACAGAGTTCCGTCATCAAGCGGCGCGGCATGGTTGCGATAAACATCGGCCATAAGTTCGGCGGCCCCGGCCTCCGCCGCGCTTGCGCGGCGCTGGTCGGCGGCAAAGCCCAGATGCCGCGCGAGCGACGACTGGACGCTGGCGCGGTCGAGGATCTCGCCTTCAATGGCAGAACTATCGACAACCTCCTGCGAGATGAGCTCGATGGTCAGGCCATCGCGCTCATCGGAGGCGAGGTGGTGTAGCGCGCCAATGACGACACCGGAGCCTTTCAGGAATTGCTCTTCGGACGCGCGGATGCGATCCGCATCGAAGCGGAATTCAGGCCAGTCGGGAAGCTGCCAAT
The DNA here is from genome assembly GCF_014653575.1 of Sphingomonas glacialis. Classification (GTDB taxonomy): domain Bacteria; phylum Pseudomonadota; class Alphaproteobacteria; order Sphingomonadales; family Sphingomonadaceae; genus Sphingomonas; species Sphingomonas glacialis. The sequence continues at coordinate 7,341 of NZ_BNAQ01000002.1, forward strand.
TCCAGCGCATGATCGATAGGACGCCCTTCTATCGATCATGATATAGGCTAATTATGATTGATAAAGCGATAGCCAATCACTCAGGTGACCCGGATTGACGCTTCGCGACGTCGATTTGTGGCGATGGCTGCATCCCGGATGGTCTGCCAAGTGCCAGCATGACAACATCCTTCGGTTGTCATTTCGCGCAGCGGAACGCGGGCCGTCCAGCCCAAAGCGCTCCGCTGATGCAGGTTCCTGCCCACGTGCGGTGGGCTTTGCGGAACCTGCAAAATTGGATGGTGCGGGCGGTGGGAATCGAACCCACACTCCTCTCGGAACTGGATTTTGAATCCAGCGCGTCTACCAGTTCCACCACGCCCGCGACGCAGTTGCCTATAGCGCAGCCAAGTTTTGGCGCAACGCCAAAGGCGAGCACCGCGCGTCACGTCGCGGGTTTCGTGACCTTTCTGCGAGCGGCGATCGGTTTCGGCTTGGCTTTGCGAACATTGACCGCCGACGCGTCGATGTTGTTTTTCAGATGTCGTCCGTAAAATTTCTCGATCATCTCGACGCTTGTGCGGCAGTTTTTGGCGACCTGGTAAATGTCTGCGCCTTCGAGCAAGCGCAGGCAGATATAAGTGTGCCGGAGGCTGTAGCAGGTCCGGATATGGTCATCGCGATCGAATTTCAGATTGAGCTCCTCGAGCACGGTGTTCATCAGCTCGCGCGGCGTCTTCCCAAATATGACATCGGTCGGCTTTAGCTGCTTGCGCTTTCGGACCCGCTCGAACGGCAGGATCGCCCCCGGCATCGACTTGCAGAATCCAACCCCGCGCTTGCCGCGTACCTCAATTTCCAGGATGCGCTCGCCGGTCGATTCATCCTGCACGATTTTGACGTCGCGCATCTGAAGACGAGCAGACTCGTCGGGTCGTAACCCGGTATTGCCCATAAAGAGCACATAATCGTGGAAGGTTTCGCAGACCTCGCGCCAGCGCTCCTTCGGTGGGTTCTTCGCCCGCTCGCGCGTCGCCTCATAGAGTATTTTGTATTCCTCCGGCGAGAACCACGCGCGGTGTTCGACCTTGCCCGACGTCTTGTAGGGTGCCGACATGTCGGGAAGCGCGTCGATCCAGCCCTTGCGATTGGCTGTCTTCAGCACTTGGCGCAGCGTTACCACCTCGCCGTGCAACGTCGCACGGGCGGGCTTCTTCGGCTTGCCAGTTTTGGGGTCGAGCCGCGACGTCTGCCGATGAACACGATATTCCTGAACCGTGCCCGCGTTGATGTCGCCAAGAGCAAACTTGCCGAAGAACGGCAGGAGGTGAACGCGGACGTGATCCGACTTCTGTTTCACATATTCGGCATTGCGCTCACCAAGCGTGATGACCTCGAATTCGCTAGTGAACGCATTGGCGGCATCGCCGAAGGTAGGACCAGTGGGCGTTCGCCGACGCCGACCATCGGTCGACGCGCCGGGACCCGCGACGAGGAGCTGGACAGGGTTGTCCAGCAAAGGAGCGCCACCGCGTCGGCGTTGGCGATCCTCGACGCACCGCTCCATGTACCAGTCGCGGGCGAAGTCCTTGGCGGCCGCAAGATTGACCTCTTTGGTTGTCTGTCTATGATTCAGACTGCCAAGGTAAGTCGAGCATTGCCAGTAGCGGCTGTTCTCACGTCGATAGACGTGAAGCGCTCCATCCATCAAAACATGGGTCTCAACCGGCATATCAAAGAACCCAAACTGTGTAAGACATGTGTAAGGGTTTTTGGGCTGATCGCCTAACGATAAATTGTTGATTTTCCGATGTTTTTTGGACGGTTTGTTAGGCTAAACGCCATTTTGAGTCCCGCGCGTCTACCAATTTCACCACGCCCGCTTGGCCGATCGAGGCGGTGCACCCGCACCCGTTCGGCGAAGCGCAGGCCTATAAGCGACGTGTTCGGCGATTTCCAGCGCGATTGTTGCAGAATGTCGGCGCGCTCGATCATGACAGCGAATTCACGCGGGTCGCGCGGCGCATTGCTCGTAGAAGGCACGGCTTCGCTCTCACCCGGAACCGTCTCATGGTCGAAGCTGTCGACGCAAAAGAACTGATCGACGACGCCATCGAGCGCGCCGAGGCCGAACGCGACGCGGGCGAGCGGGTCGAGCGCGCCGCAGAACGCACCTTCCGCGACCACGTGTCGCTGATGGTCGGCGGGTTTGCGGTCAGCTTGGCGGTGATCCACATGGCGGCGGCGGGCAGCGCGCGCGAAAGCCTGTTGAAGGGCATCGAGGCGTCGGACACCTTCGCCTATATGCAAGCCAAAATCGTGCGCGAGACGGTGCTCAAGACCGCCGCGCACGGCGGCGGTGGCGCTCCCGCCGATCGGCGCGACTGGGCCGCCGAGGCCGCTCGCCTTCGGGCGCCCGACGCAGCGGGCCACGGCATCGGCCAACTCCAGGCCAAGGGCGATGCCTTGCGCGCGGAAGGCGCGCATGCCGCGCGCGCCGGCGAAGGCTATGAACTCGGCGAGACCGCACTCCAGCTCGCGATCGTCCTGCTGTCGATCGCGCTGATCGCGCGCTCGCGCCCGATCGTGTTCGGGGCGGCCTGCCTCGCGGCGATCGGCGTGGCGACGGCGATCGCGACAGCGTTCGGCGTCACCTTGCCGTGGGTCACCTAGCCGCCCGGATGAAATCCGCGTCACGAAGCGCCCGGAAGGCTTTGGCGGCGGCGGCGAGGAGAATGTCGTGATCAACAATTGCGGCGATGACGACGACGATCGCGGCAGCTGGTGAACGCAACGGCGCGCACGCTTTGGCTTTGGCGTCGCGCGCCGCGATGCGGTACCCGATCCGCATCTCATCCCCCGGAGCACCCTGATGGCCGAACGGACCGACGCAGAGCACAATGCCAAGATGGCGCGCATCAAGGTCGCGCGCGACAAGCTCGTCGAAAGCAAGACGCAGGAAAAGGGCCTGCTGATCGTCCACACCGGCAACGGCAAGGGCAAGACCTCGGCGGCGCTCGGCATGGTGGTCCGCGCGATCGGCCACGGGATGAAGGTCGGCGTCATCCAGTTCGTCAAGGGCGCGTGGGAGACGGGCGAGAAATCGGTGTTCGACCGCTTCCCCGACCTGATCGAGTTCAAGCCGATGGGCGAAGGCTTCACCTGGGACACGCAGGACCGCGCGCGCGACATCGCGGTCGCGCGCGAAGGCTGGGACGAGGTCAAGCGGATGATCGCCGACCCGTCCTATGCGATGGTGGTGGCGGACGAGCTCAACATCATCCTGCGCTACGACTATCTCCCGGTCGAGGAAGTGCTCGAAGTGCTCGCGGCGAAGCCCGCCGACACGCACGTCGTCGTCACCGGCCGCAACGCGCCCCAAGCGCTGATCGACATGGCCGATCTCGTCACCGAGATGACGCTGGTGAAGCACCCCTTCCGCGAGCAGGGCGTGAAGGCGCAAAAGGGAATCGAGTTCTAGGAGCTCCCCCCACGTCACCCCGGCCCTGTGCCGGGGCCCACCGTGCCGCGATAGCTGCGGGAACAGGCTTGGCCTCCCGGTGAACCCCGGGACTAACCCGGGGTGACAAGGCGCGGCGCAGCGTCAGCGCCGCCGCGCCGCTGCCCGGTCCACCGCCCGCACCTGCGCGGCAAGCGACGCGACCGCATCGGCAAACGCCGGGCTGCCGCACACGGTTTGCGCCTGCTCGATATACAGATGCCGTGCCGCCGGCACCGCGGTATCGAGCAAGGGATGATGCAACGCCGCCGTCCCGCGATCGGCAACCGCGCGCGTGCCCGTCTCGAGGATCAGGAAATCGGGCCGCGCGAGCGCCATCTCCTCGAGCGACAGCTGCGACAGCGCCGGCCGCCCGAGCCGCCTCGCCAGATTGACCAGCCCGACACGGCGGAACATCTCGTCGACGAGCGTCCCCGTCCCCGTGAGATACCCCTGCCGCTGATAATAAGCGGCGACGCGCCGCCGCCCCGGCGGCGGCCCGACCGCCGCGAGCGCGCGCCGCATCCGCGCGATCATCCGCGTGCCGCGCTCGGGATGGCCGACCGCCGCCGCAAGCGTGGTGATCGACGCCTCGATCGCCGCCACCCCCTCGCCGCGCGGCAGCTCGAGCAGCGTCAGCCCCTGCGCCTTGAGCGGCGCGAGCACCGCGCGCGTCTGGAACGGCGCACCGATCACCAGATCGGGCCGCAGCGCCATCACTTCCTCCGCGCTGCGATGCGTGAACGGCAGGTCGCGCGCTTGCCGGGCGATTGCCGAAAGCTCGGGATCGCGCGCCCATTCGGTCAGCGCGACGATCTGGCCCCGATCCGCCAACCCGACGAGCAATTGGTCGGCGCACAGATTGAGCGAGACGATCCGCCGTGGCACCGGTGCGGGACGCGCCGCGCCCAGCAGCACGAAGCTCGTCAGCGCCAGCACGATCCGAGAGCTCCGCACGTTCGATTTCCTTCGCTTTCGCTCGCCGCCCGGCTACGGCTGGGACGAGGCGCCCCGACCATGCGCGACGGGCCCGACCGATCCTGAGCGAGGTCTGCCGTGCCGAACCTTCTGCCCGCGCGCAATGCCGTGTGGCTTCTCCCGCTGCTGCTGGCGCTCGCGATCGTCGCGGGGATCGCCTCGCTGCTCGTCGGGCCGGCGCAGCTGTCGCTCGCCGCGCTGTGGGCCGCGCTGACCGGCCACGGCGATCCGATCGTCCGCGCGATCCTGTTCCAGCTCCGCTTGCCTCGCGCCTTGCTCGGGCTGCTGGTCGGCGCGATGCTCGGCATGGGGGGCGCGTCGATGCAGGGCTATCTGCGCAATCCGCTCGCCGATCCGGGGGTGCTCGGCGTGTCGGGTGTCGCGGCACTCGGCGCGGTGATCGCGATCTACTGGCAATTGGCGACCGCGCATCCGTTCGTGCTGCCGCTGCTCGCGATCACCGGCGCCTTGCTGTCGCTGCTCCCACTGATGTGGCTGTCGCGGCGCGGCGAAAGCACGCTGAGCCTGATCCTCGCAGGTGTCGCGGTCGCGACCGTGTCGGACGCGGGGATCAACCTCGCGCTCAACCTCGCGCCCAATCCGTTCGCGGCGATGGAGATCACCACCTGGCTGCTCGGCAGTCTCGAGGATCGCAGCTTCGGCGATGTCTGGATCGCGCTGCCGTGCGTCGTGATCGGCATGACGCTGCTCTTATGGGACGGGCGCGCGCTCGACGCGCTGTCGCTCGGCGAGGATGCGGCGCGCACGCTCGGCGTCGATCTCGCGCGTGTCCGGCTGCGGCTGATGCTCGGCATCGCGATCGGGATCGGCGGCGTCGTGGCGATCGCCGGGAGCATCGGCTTCGTCGGGCTGATCGTCCCGCACCTCGTCCGCCCGCGTACCGATCGCAGCCCGTCGGCGATCCTCATCCCCTCGGCGCTCGCCGGCGCGGCGCTGCTGACGCTCGCCGATCTCGGCACGCGACTCGTTCCGACGTCGGCGCCGCTCAAGCTCGGCGTGCTGACCGCGTTCCTCGGCGTGCCGGTGTTTCTCCATTATCTGCTGCGGGAGCGCCGCTTGTGGTGACGATCGCGACCCAGGCGCTGTCGGTCGAGCTCGGCGGACGCCGCGTACTCGACGCGGTCGACGTAACGCTCGAGCACGGCGCGCTGATCGGCGTGATCGGCCCCAACGGCGCGGGCAAATCGACGCTGGCGCGCGCGCTGCTCGGGCTGCTGCCGCCCGCGGCGGGGCGCGTGACGATCGACGGCACCGACGTAGCGACGCTCGGCAGCGCCGAGATCGCGCGCCACATCGCCTATCTGCCGCAAGCCTATGCGCTGCACTGGCCGCTCAGCGTGGCACGGCTCGTCGGGCTCGGGCGGTTGCCGCATCTCGGGCCCTTCTCGCGAATTAGTGCGCTCGATCAGGCCGCGATCGACGCCGCTTTGCGCGATACCGGCACCGCGCATCTCGCCGACCGCACCGCGACCGATCTGTCGGGCGGCGAGCGCGCGCGCGTCATGCTCGCGCGCGCACTTGCGACGGGCGCGCCGGCGCTGATCGCCGACGAGCCGCTCACCGCGCTCGATCCGGGACATCAGCTCGACGTGATGGCGCTGCTCCGCGCTCAGGCCCGCGGTGGCGCGCTGATCGTCGTGGTGCTGCACGATCTGTCGATCGCGGCGCGTTTCTGCGATCGCTTGCTGCTGCTGGACCGTGGGCGGCTCGTCGCCGACGGAACGCCCGATGCCGTGCTGACCGACGCAGCGCTCGCGAGCGTCTACGGCATTACGGCATGGCGGGGGACGACCGGGGAGCAACCGCTGCTGCTCCCGTATGAGCGGATCGAAACGCCGACCCGCGCGCACTGATCTCGCGCAGCCTTTGCCAGGACGCCGCCCCTGCCCGTTCGGGCTGAGCCCGTCGAAGCCCCCCTCGCCGACGCGCACGGAGGGGGGCAGACACCTTGCGCTTTACGCTGCGCCGCCGACCGTCTGCTCGATCACCCCGAAGATCGGATGATGCTTGTCGTCCTCGGCCCAGATCCGCACCGTGTCGCCGGCCTTGAGGAACCCCGTGCTCGGCGCGCCGCCAACGATCGTCTCGACCGTGCGCAGCTCGGCCAGGCACGCATAGCCGACGCCGCCCGCGCTGATCGCCTTGCCCGGCCCGCCATCGGCGTCGCGGTTCGACACGGTGCCCGACCCGACGATCGTCCCCGCCCCCAGAGCGCGCGTCTTGGCGGCGTGGGCGATCAGCGTGCCGAAATCGAAGGTCATGTCCGCCCCCGCCGCGACGCGCCCGAACGGCGCGCCATTGAGATCGACCATCAGCGTGCGGTGGAGCTTGCCCTCCTGCCACCAGTCGCCGAGCGAATCGGGCGTGACGAACACCGGCGAGAAGGCGCTCGCCGGCTTCGACTGGAAGAACCCGAAACCCTTGGCGAGCTCGCCCGGAATGAGGTTGCGCAAAGAGACGTCGTTGGTCAGTCCTACCAGCCGCACTGCCTCCAGCGCCTCTTCGCGGCTCGCGCCCTGCGCGACGTCGCCGGTGACGACGACGACTTCGCCCTCGAAGTCGCAGCCCCAGCTTTCGTCGGCGAGCGGGATCGCGTCGCGCGGCCCGAGGAACCCGTCCGACCCGCCCTGGTACATCAGCGGATCGTGCCAGAAGGTCTCGGGCATCTCGGCACCACGCGCCTGCCGCACCAGCGCGACGTGGTTCACATAGGCCGAGCCATCGGCCCATTGATACGCGCGCGGCAACGGCGCCGCCGCCTTGTGTTCGTGGAAGCGCTGCATCGGGATCGTCTCATGCTCGAGGTCGATCGCGAGGTTCTGCAGATCGGGCAGCACGCGGTCCCAATCGTCGAGCGCCGCCTGCAGCGTCGGCGCGATGTGGCCGGCATCGGCGTACCAGGCGAGATCGTTCGATACGACGACGAGCTTGCCGTCACGCCCGGATTTGAGGCTGGCCAGTTTCACATGCGCTCTCCTACAATTTCGCCGACCATAGCCCCCTTCGTCATTCCCGCGAAAGCGGGAATCCCGCTTTCGTGCGGATGACGCCAGGGATTGACGCTCGCGTAAAGACACCGCACACCGTCAAAAAACGCGTTGCAACGTGAAACCTAGGAGAGTCCGAAATGTCCTCGCTCGACACCGTCGCCGGCCGCTTTGCCTATACCGAGGATCATGAGGCGTTCCGCCAGACCGTCCGCCAATTCCTCCAGAAGGAAGGTGTGCCGCACGTCACGCAGTGGGAGGAGGACCGCCTCGTCCCCAAGGATTTCTGGCGCAAGGCGGGCGAGATCGGCATGCTCTGCCCGACCGCGCCCGAGGCGTATGGCGGGCTCGGGCTCGATTTCGGCTACAATGCGATCGTCGACGAGGAGATGGCGTATAACGGCGTCCCCGCGGGCTTTTCGCTCCAGTCGGACATCGTCGCTGGCTATATCGAGAACTATGGCTCCGAAGAGCAGAAGGCGCAGTGGCTCCCCAAGATGGTGTCGGGCGACGTGATCACCGCGATCGCGATGACCGAGCCGGGTACCGGGTCCGATCTTCAGGCGATCCGCACGACAGCGAAGAAGGACGGCAACCACTACGTCATCAACGGCTCGAAGACCTACATCACCAACGGCCAGAACACCGATTTGACGCTCGTCGTCGCCAAGACCGATCCCGACGCCAAGCCCGCCTGGAAGGGCATGTCGATCATCCTCGTCGAAAGTGACCGGGCAGGCTTCAGCAAGGGCCGCAAGCTCGACAAGATCGGGCAGGAAGCCGCCGACACCTCGGAGCTGTTCTTCGAAGACGTCCGCGTGCCGATGACAAATTGCCTCGGCGAAGAGGGCAAGGGCTTCATCTATCTGATGAGCCAGCTGCCGCAGGAACGCTTGTCGATCGCGGTGTCGGTGCAGGCATCGGCGCAAAAGGCGTTCGACGAGACGGTCGAATTCACCAAGACGCGCAAAGCCTTTGCCGGCATGGTGTTCGATTTCCAGAACACGCGCTTCGTGCTCGCCGATCTCAAGGCCAAGCTACAGGTCGGCTGGGCGCATCTCGACTGGGCGATCGCGCGGCATTTGAAGGGCGAGCTCACCAACGAGGAAGGCGCCGCGGCCAAGCTGTGGCACACCGACCTGCAATGGGAAGTGATGGACGCCTGCCTCCAGCTCCACGGCGGCGCGGGCTATATGAACGAATATCCGATCGCGCGCGCGTGGCGCGCGGCGCGCGTCACGCGGATCTTCGGCGGCACCAACGAGATCATGAAGGAGCTGATCGGGCGCTCGCTGTAACGGGCGCCACCATCAGTGCTGCGTCTGCAGATAGGCGATCACGTCGGCGCGATCGAGCGGATCGGCCAGCCCGGCAAACCCCATCGCGGTGCCGGGCACCAGCCGCTTGGGGTTGGTGAGCCAGGCATCCATCCGCTCGGGCGTCCAGCGCCCGCCGAACGCTTGCAGCGCGCCGGTATAGGGAAAGCGCGGCCGGCGGTTGGCGACTTCGGCGCCCATCACCCCGAACAGGTTCGGCCCGCTCCGGTCGGCGGCGTCGCGGCCGATCGAATGGCACGCACTGCACTGCCCGAACACCGTCTCGCCCGCCGACGCGCTCGCGACGCGCAACAGCGCCGCGGGCGAAGGTGAAGGCCCGGCGGAGCGACGGCGCGCTTCCTTGTCGTCGCCCGACGAACAGGCGGTCAGCACGAGCGCGACGGCACCTACCAACAGCGCCGGGCCAAACCGCCTCACGCCGACAACCTCCGCGCGCGATCGCGCAACCGCGTGACCGCGGCGGCGTGGATGCCGGGGGTCGTCGCAAGCACGCCGAACGCCTGCGCACTCGGCGTGTTGAAGACGAGCGGCGCGCCGAACGCGTCGGTTACGCTGGCGCCCGCTTCGGCGGCGATCAGTGCCGCCGCCGCGATGTCCCATTCATAGCCCCAGCGCAGGGTGGCCACGAGATCGGCCTCGTCCGCCGCGACCATCGCGATCCGCAAGGCGATCGAATTGGGCTTGGCGACCACGACCAGATCGCTGTCCACCTTGGGCAAACCGTCGGTCGGGACGCGCGACCCGATGAACTCGCGCCGGTCACCAACGCGGATCGGCGCCCCATTGCGTGTCGCTCCCTGGCCCAAGGCCGCGCGGAAAATATCGCCGCGCGCGGGCGCATCGAGCACGCCGATTGTCACGCGGCCCTGCTCGACCAAGGCAACCGACACCGCCCAGCCATCGCGCCCGCGGATATAGTCGCGCGTGCCGTCGATCGGATCGACCACCCACACCCGCCCGCAGGCCAGCCGGTCGGCATTGTCGGCGGTCTCCTCGGACAGCCATCCCGCATCGGGCAACAGCGCCGAGAGCCGCGCATGGAGCAGCGTGTTGACGTCGAGATCGACCTGGCTGACCGGATCGTTGGGCGCCTTTTCCCAGCGATGGAAATCGGTCCGCCAATGCCGCAGCGCGAGCGCGCCCGCCTCGGCCGCGACCGCCGCCACCGCATCGGCGAGTTTTGCGTCAGCCACTCGCCACCGTCATCCCATCGATCCGGATCGTCGGGACGTTGATCCCGTAGCGGAATTCGAGGTCGTTTGCTGGCGTCAGCTCGCGGAACATGTCCTTCAAATTGCCCGCGATCGTGAATTCCGCGACCGGCCCGGTGACGACGCCATTCTCGATCCGGAAACCCGCCGCACCGCGGCTATAGTCGCCCGTCACGCCGTTGACGCCCATCCCGATCAGCTCGGTGACGAGCACGCCGCTCACGATATCCTCGATCAGCGTCTCAGGCGGAAGGTCGCCCGCCGCCATATGGAGATTGCTCGTCGACACGCCCGGCGCCCCGCCGACACCGCGCGCGGCGTGCCCCGTCGGCTCGAGCCCCAATTGCCGCGCCGATGCGCTGTCGAGCAGCCAATTCTCGAGCATCCCCGCCTCGATGATCGCCATCGGCGACACCGGCAGCCCCTCGCCATCGAACGGCCGCGAGCGCAGCCCGTGCGGCAGATGCGGATCGTCGAGCACGGTGACGCCGCTCGAAAACACTTGCGTGCCGAGCGCATCGAGCAGGAAGCTCGTCTTGCGCGTGATCGCCTGGCCCGCAATCGCGCCGATCAGATGCCCGAGCAAGCTCGACCCGACGCGCGGATCGAACACCACGCTCATCGGACCGCTCGCGAGCCGCCCGGGATTGACGCGCGCGACCGCACGGTTGCCCGCGCGCGTGCCGATCTCGGTCGGGTCCTCGAGCGCGCGGCGGTGGCGCTTCGAGCTATAGGCGTAATCGCGCACCATCGCGCCGCCCTCGCCGGCGAGCACGCTCGCCGACAGCCCATAGCCGGTCGTGGCATAGGCCGCGGCGAAACCGTGGCTGGTGGCAAGCGCCCAGATCGAGCGCGCCGCGCTCGCCGATCCGCCTTCGCTGTTGGTGACGCCGGGGACCGCACGCGCGGCATCCTCCGCCGCTTGGGCCGCATCGCGCAACGCGGTCGGCGAGGCTTCCTCGCCGCCGTGCGCGAGATCGTCGAGATCGAGCAGCGGCGGCGCTCCGTGCATCAGCCGGTCGGCGGGGGCGAGCCCGGCCCAGGCGTCCTCGGGCGCCTCGCGCGCCATCGCCACCGCGCGCTCGACCAGCGCGGCGAGCGCATCGACCGACAGGTCCGAGGTCGAGACGCTCGCCGAGCGCTTGCCGACGAACACGCGCAGGCCGAGCTCGGCGCTTTCCGATCGCCCGACATCCTCGAGCGCACCAAGCCGGACGGCCACATCGAGCGAGGTATCGGCGGCATAGACCGCATCGGCCGCGTCGGCGCCCGCTGCCTTGGCACGAGTGACGATATCGGCGGCGCGATCGCGGGCTTGGTCTGGGGTCAGCATAGCTGCGGACTTAGGTGCGGGCGGCCACGCGTGCAACCTTCGCTGCTCCCCTCCCCTTCAGGGGAGGGGCTGGGGGTGGGGCAGCGCCGGAGCGGGCTCGATGCCCGCTCCGGCGCTTCGGACCGGGCGAAGCCTCCGCGGCACGACCCCACCCCCGTCATCCCCGCGAAAGCGAGGGTGACTGACGTAGGTCAATACGGCCACGGCGTCCCGACGACGACGCACGCCAGAAACACCAGCAGCCCGGCAAACCGGTTCGAGCGAAACCGCCGCAACGCCCCCGCGCCATCGTCGGGCGCCAGCGTCGCCACCTGCCACACGAAATGCCCCGCCACCGGCAGCAACGCGACGAGCGCCAGCGCATCGGGCCGCAACACCCAGATCGCCGCCGCCCACAGCACCAGCGCCGCCGCATAGAACAGCCCGACGCCCAGCCGCACCCGCCGCCCCATCCGCAGCGCCGACGATCGCACGCCGATCAGCGCATCGTCCTCACGGTCCTGCAGCGCATAGATCGTGTCATAGCCGACCACCCAGCAGATCGACCCGGCATAGAGCAGCAGCCCCGGCGCGCTCAGTGCGCCCGTGACCTCGCTCCACCCCACCAGCGCCGCCCACGAAAAGACCAGCCCGAGCCAGATCTGCGGCCACCAGGTGATCCGCTTCATGAAGGGATAGGCGGCGACGGGCGCAAGGCTCGCCACCGCAACCACCGCTGCAGAGAGGCTGAGCTGCAGCAAGACGACCAGCCCGATCAAGCTGAGCAGCACCAGCCACACCCACGCCGCCTTGAGCGACACCGCCCCGCTCGCCAGCGGACGGCTGCGCGTGCGCGCGACTTGCCGGTCGAGATCGCGGTCGACGATATCGTTGAACACGCACCCCGCCCCGCGCATCGCGATGCTGCCGAGCAACAGCCAGAGGATCAGTTCCCAGCGCGTCACCGCGCCGCCTGCGAGCGCCACACCCCACGCCCCCGGCCAGAACAACAGCCACCACCCGATCGGCCGGTCGAACCGCGCGAGCAGCGCGAACGGCCGCGCGGCGGCAGGGAGCAGCCCGACGAGGCCGCGATGCTCGGTATCGGGGGTGAGGTCGGCGGGGAGGCGATCAGCGGAGGTCATGGCACCCGCTCATACGCGCGCGGAAAGATTGCGGAAACGCTGTTGTGCGAAGGCTCGGTCCGCATACCGCGAGGGACAGCCGCCTCGACTTCGCCATGGTCGGCCGCGATACTGCGCCATCCCACTCCCGGACCGGACAAACAGGCGGACAGCATGGTACATCTCTCCGTCGCGATCGGACGGTTCTTCGAAGCCTTGCTCTGGGCACTCGCGCGCGGCATCGGCGTGATGGCCGGCTGGGCGATCCTGGCGGCGCTGACGCTCGGCGTGGTGGCGCTCGGCGTGCGCGCGGTGTGGCGTCGGCGGTAATCTCGGGCGAGACGTACTGGCCGCATGGGGCGTTTAGGCGACAAACAGCTTTTGCGCACACCCATTTAGAATGCGAACCTTCTAGGCTGCAAATTGAGGCTGATCTGCCTAAGATTGCTGGGATAAGGGGATAGGGTACCAGACAGCGGCTGTTGGTATTGCCTCTTAAAACGCTACGTTGGCCGGCATGAGGATAGATGCGATAGACGACAGCACGCGGGCAGCGATCCTGCGCCTGACAATGGCCGAGAGGGAATGCCTAAAACGCTGTCTGAACCATCAGACGGCGAAGCAAATGGCGATCGATCTTGGTATCTCTCCTCACGCTGTGGAGAAGCGGTTGAAGATGGCCCGCGCCAAGCTCGGCCTGTCCTCGTCGCTCGAAGCTGCGAAGCTCGTAGCGTCATTAGAGCAGTACGGTCGGCTGGGACCCGACTCGTCGGAGCTTCCGCCGGGGGATGTCGGGCCAGATGAAGGCGGCTCCGATGCCACCCCAGGAAACGCGACAGCGTGGATGCGGCGGCACCTCACATATGTCGTCTCGGGAGCAGTTCTCATGAGCTTTTTCGCAGCAGCAGCAGCCTTAATGTTTTGGGCGCAGTCGTCCGGTGCCATTGCTGGGCAGGCAGGCCCGTCAACTGGAGTTCCGATAGCAGCGCGCGCAGAACCCAATTCGGTGCAGGCTGCCGACACCGAGGCTGCTTTGAGGCGCCTGGTCGCGGGGCTGGCGAGCGGCGCTCCCGACTATGAAAAGCTCTCACCGCACTTCGCCGAGGTCGTCCGTGGCGATCTGCCCATGACCCATCCGATGTTCAAATCGCTCGGTGCGCTGAAGTCGGTAACGTTTCGCGAGCGTGGCCCGCAGGGCGACGACGCTTACGATCTGGTGTTCGCAAACGGCGCAGTGCTCATGTCGGCGGCGCTCGACGCCGACGGCAGGATGGTCGGGGGCCTTCTCCAACCGATTGGCAAAGGCCCCGCCAACACGGTGCAGAATCCTGGTACCGAGGCCGCGGTCCGGCGCCTCGTCGCCGGTCTGGCGAGAGGCGCCCCCGACTATGACAAGCTCGCTCCCCGGTTCGCCGACCTCGTACGCGGGGATCTCCCCATGACGCATCCCATGTTCAAATCGCTCGGCGCGCTGAAGTCGGTGACGTTTCGCGAGCGGGGCCCGCGGGGCGACGACGCCTACGATCTGGTATTCGCCAACGGTGCGGTGTTGATGTCGGCGGCACTCGACGCCGACGGCAGGATGACCGGGGGCATTCTTAGACCCGCGAGACCGCCCGAGCGGTAACGGTGGAGCGAGGTTTGCTGTTCTACCTTCAGCAGCCCTGCTCTCTTAGATCTTCAAGCCTGCGCGACTGCATTGCCGCAAAAACGGAATCGATCGCTGATGTAGACACCCGTCTTCGGGTCAATCGAGCCAAGCGCCACCCCACGCGCCCGGCAATCCCTCTAGCAAACCACCCCCCGACCCCCTACCACGCCGCCATGCCCGCTACCCCCGCCTGGCCCCCGCAATCGACCCCGCGCCTGTTCGTCGAGACCCCGCTGGGCGTAGGCCCGCTGCGCATCGACGGGCCGCAGGCGCATTATCTCGGCGCCGTGATGCGGATGAAGCCCGGCGATCCGGTCAAGCTGTTCGACGGCCATTCGGGCGAATGGCTCGGCGTCGCGGCGAGCGTCGCCAAGCGCGAGCTGATGCTCGACGTCACCGCGCAGCTCCGCGAGCCCGAGAGCGTGCCCGATTTGTGGCTCTGCGCGGCGCTGATCAAGAAAGGCCGGATCGACTGGGTCGCCGAGAAGGCGTGCGAGCTCGGCGTCGCGCGGCTCATCCCCGTGCTGACGCGGCGCACCGTGGTCGACCGTCTGAACGGCGAGCGCTTGCGTGCGCACATGATCGAGGCGGCCGAGCAATGCGGGCGCACCGCGGTGCCAGAGCTCGCCGAGCCGGTGAAGCTCACCGCCTTGCTGCGCGATTGGCCGCAGGGCCGCGCGCTGTTCTTCGCCGACGAGACCGGCGGCGCGCCTGCGCTCGAGGCGATGCGCGGCGCACCCGCCTCGGCCGCGATCCTGATCGGACCCGAGGGCGGCTTCGACGAGGACGAGCGCGCGGCGATCCGCGCGGTGCCGGGCGCGGTTGCGATCGGGCTCGGTCCGCGGATCCTGCGCGCCGACACCGCTGCGGCGGCGGCGGTCGCGATCTGGATGGCATCCCGAGGGGATTGGTAGTCATTCGAAACCTGCTGGCGGGCGGGCCATCGCAGCGCTAAGGCGCGAGCATGACAACGCGCCCAGACACCATCAAACGCTCGCCCTTGATCGAATCGCGCGACCAGCTCGTCGCTAGCTTCGCGCGCGGCGAAAAGCCCGCCGACCGTTGGCGCATCGGCACCGAGCATGAGAAGTTCGTCTATGCCGACAGCGACCATCACGCGCCGAGCTACACCGAACAGGGCGGCATCCGCGACCTGCTGAAGGCGCTCGAAGAATTCGGCTGGGCGCCGGTCACCGAAGGCGGCAACGTCATCGCGATGACGGGCAGCGACGGCTCGATCAGCCTCGAACCCGCCGGCCAGTTCGAGCTGTCGGGCGCGCCGCTCGAAAACCTCCACCAGACCTGCGCCGAAACGGGGCGGCATCTCGAACAGGTCAAGGCGATCGGCGAGAAGTTCGGGATCGGCTTCCTCGGCCTGGGCATGTGGCCCGACAAGACGCGCGCCGAGCTGCCGATCATGCCCAAGGGGCGCTATGCGATCATGCTGCGCCACATGCCGCGCGTCGGCTCGATGGGGCTCGACATGATGCTGCGCACCTGCACGATCCAGGTGAACCTCGATTACGCGTCCGAAGCCGATATGGTGCAGAAGCTCCGCGTCGGCCTCGCGCTCCAGCCGCTCGCGACGGCGCTCTTCGCCAACTCGCCCTTCACCGAGGGCAAGCCCAACGGCATGCTGTCGTATCGCAGCCACATCTGGTCGGACACCGATCCGGCGCGCACCGGCATGCTGCCGTTCGTGTTCGAGGACGGCTTCGGCTATGATCGCTACACCGACTATGCGCTCGATGTGCCGATGTACTTCGTCTACCGCGACGGGAAATATATCGACGCCGCGGGCCTGTCGTTCCGCGACTTCCTGAAGGGCGAGCTGTCGGTGCTCCCGGGCGAAAAGCCGACCCTCGACGACTGGACCGACCATCTCTCGACCGCCTTCCCCGAGGTGCGGCTCAAGACCTTCCTCGAGATGCGCGGCGCCGATGGCGGGCCGTGGAACAAGATCTGCGCGCTGCCGGCGCTGTGGGTCGGGCTGCTCTACGATCAGGGTGCGCTCGATGCGGCGTGGGATCTGGTCAAGGACTGGACGATCGACGAGCGCCAGGCGCTGCGCGATGCGGTACCCAAGATGGGGCTCGATGCGCCGGTGGCTGGCGGGCGCACGCTGCGCGACATTGCGGGCCAGGTCGTCGACATTTCGAGCGCGGGCCTGAGCGCGCGCGCGCGGCTCGACGCGGGCGGCAGCAACGAGACGGGCTTCCTCGATCCGCTGCGCGAGATCGTCCGCAGCGGCAAGGTGCCGGCGCAGGTGCTGCTCGACAAATATCACGGCGTCTGGGGCGGCGACATCTCGAAGGTCTACGACGAGCTGCGGTTCTGATCTTGCGTCGCCCCGGCGGAGGCCGGGGCCGCCGCCGGGGCGACGACTATTTGCGACCCGTCACCCAGCCAAAAAACCGCGGCACCGCGCCATTGCGTGCCATCCATTGCGTGTAGACCTGGTAATCCGGGTCCATCCCGAGATGCCGCTCCTCGGTCCTGGCGCGCCAGTAATACACCCCGCTTACCACCCCCATCAGGATCGTCGCCCGCGCCGCGTCGACGAACGACCCCGTCGTCAGGACCGGGATCGTCGAGATCCACCAGAACAAATTCTTCGACAGATAGGCCGGATGCCGCGAGAAGGCATACGGCCCGTGCGTCAGGATCCCGCGATTGGTAAGGTTCGAGAAGCGGAAGCCGAACGCCACCGTCGCCCAGGCATAGATCGCGGTGAGGCCGATCAGCACCACGCCAATCGGAATGAGGATCGCGGGATGCCCGGCGAACCAGGTCGACCAGCCGTCGGCGCCATAGGTGCCGGGATGATAATCGAGCGGCCCGTTATCGGCCATCAACGTGAACGGCGGATAGCAAATCAGCGCCGCCATCCATGCCGCGGCGAACGGGTTGGCGCTGCGGATATGCGAATCGAGCGGGCGGAACGTCAGGATATAGCCCGCCGTCGCGAACGCACAGTCGATCACGAACATGAAGCCGATCAGCCAATTGGCGAGCGCGACCGGATTATGCAGCACCTCCGAGACATTGCCGCGGATGAAGCCGGCAAAGCCGGGCGGCACCACCGCGAGCATGAAGGCGAGGAAGAACGCCTTCACGCCCCAGCTGCGCAGATGGTTGTAGATCGCCTCGCGGTCGATCGGCTCGTCTAGGCCCATCAGCCATGCGCCGAGCGCCCAGCAACCGTCCTTGGGCTGTTCGAGCCGACGATCGAGCCATGGGATGTAGACGATCGAACCGAGAAACACCACCGGCGCGGCGATGCCGAAGCACTGCATCGCAAACGGAAAGCCGCCCCATTGGTAGCTCCAATAGAAACGCCCGGTGCCATAGATCAGCGCAATTCCGGCCCAAGTCAGCCACAGCCCGGCAAGCTTGGTCAGCGACAGGTCCAGCGTCTCGCGCCACGGCTTCGGCGCGGACCAGTCGATCCCGGTCGAAGCGCGGCGATGCACCTTGTCGACCAGCACCGCCCATACCACCATCGGCAGCGCGCACGCCGCAATATTGACGAGCGCAGCATAGGGGCCGTCCATCCCGACAGTGCGCGCGACCGCCACCCAGGCGAACAGCCCGACCAGCCCGGCGAGCCCGCAGCCGGTGCTCACCGCCGAGGCCGGTCGCGGATCGGCGGCGCGCGCAGCGCGCGCGAGGGCGGTGTCGTGGAACATCACCGCCTTGGGTAACAGCCAAGGGTTAGAAGCGGGTTAAGGATCATCGCGCGTCCGCCCCGCTCCCATTCGGTCAGCCGCGCAACATACGGATGATCGCGGAAAAATCGAGCCCACCCTGCCCGTCGTCGGCGAAGCGCTGGTAGAGTTCGGCCGCCTTCGCACCCATCGGTGTGTCCGCGCCGGTATCGCCTGCCGCGGCAGCGGCGAGTTTCAGGTCCTTGAGCATCAGCGCGGTCGCGAAGCCGCCCTGATAGTCATGGTCGGCGGGCGTATCGGGGCCGACGCCGGGGACCGGGCAATAGCTCGTCATCGACCAGCTCTGCCCCGAGGCGACGCTCGAAATGTCGTAGAAGGTCTGCGGGTCGAGCCCGAGCTTCTCGGCGAGCAGGAACGCCTCGCACGTCGCCACCATGGTCGCGCCGAGCAGCATGTTGTTGGCGATCTTGGCGGCCTGGCCGGTGCCGTTGGCGCCGGCGTGGATGACGGCCTTGCCCATCGCTGCAAGGATCGGCTGCGCGCGTGCGAAAGCTTCCGCACTGCCGCCGACCATGAAGGTCAGCGTACCGCCATTGGCCGCGCCGATCCCGCCCGAGACGGGGGCGTCGACGGCGGTGAGGCCCTTGGCCTGCGCTGCCTCGGCGACGCGCTTGGCGGTGGCGACGTCGATCGTCGAGCAGTCGATCAGCAGCGTGGGCGGGGCGACGTTGGCGGCGAAGAGCTCGGCATAGACGGCTTCGACATGCGTGCCGGCGGGCAGCATCGTGACGATCGCCTCGGCGCCGTCGGCCGCCTCTGCGGCGGAAGCGACGGGCAGGCAGCCAGCGGCCTTGGCGCGGTCGAGTGCCTCTGCCGACAGGTCGAAGGCGCGGACGTCGTGGCCGGCCTTGGCGAGGTTCGCGGCCATCCCGCCGCCCATGTTGCCGAGGCCGATGAAAGCGATGCGTGTCATTTTTCTCTCCTGCTTCTTCTTACTCCCCTCCCGCCTGCGGGAGGGGTTGGGGGAGGGCAGTGCCGCCGCGAGGCGCTGGGTTTGTGGCACGCCCCTCCCCTAGCCCCTCCCGCAAGCGGGAGGGGGATTTTGGGTCACTTCCCCGTCCAGGTCCCCGCGCGCTTCTCGACGAACGCGCTCATTCCCTCGCTCTGGTCCTCGGTCGCGAACAGCGCGTGAAACAAGCGCCGCTCGAACTGCACGCCCATCGCGAGGCTCGTTTCGAACGCTGCATTGACCATCTCCTTGTTCGCCAGCACGGCGAGCGGCGCCATCCCGGCGATCGTCGTCGCGGTCTTGACCGCTTCCTCGACCAGCTCGGCGGCGGGCACGACGCGCGAGACGAGCCCGGCGCGCTCGGCTTCGGCAGCGTCCATCATCCGGCCGGTGAGGCACATCTCCATCGCCTTGGCCTTGCCGACCGCGCGCGTGAGGCGCTGCGAACCGCCCATGCCGGGCGAGACCGCAAGCTTGATCTCGGGCTGGCCGAACTTGGCCGAGTCGGCGGCGAGGATGAAGTCGCACATCATCGCCAGCTCGCACCCGCCGCCGAGCGCATAGCCCGATACCGCCGCGATGACGGGCTTGCGCGTCTTGGTGAAACGATCCCAGCCGGCGAAGAAATCATGCGCGTACATGTCGGCGAAGCCTTGCGCCTGCATCTCCTTGATGTCGGCACCCGCAGCGAACGCCTTCTCGCTGCCGGTGATGACGGCGCAGCCCTGCCCCGGATCGGCATCGAACGCCGCCATCGCAGCGAGCAGATCGGCGAGGATCTGGCTGTTGAGCGCATTGAGCGCCTGCGGGCGGTTGAGCGTCACGAGCGTCACGCGCCCGCGCTGTTCGACGAGGAGGGTTTCGTAGGTCGGCATTGCTCTCTCCAAATCCGTCACCCCAGCGAACGCTGGGGTCTTTGTGAGTGGGGCGTTCCGCGCGCCGCGGGGAGATCCCAGCTTTCGCTGGGATGACGCGGATCAGCCGGGCGACCATTCCTCGGCCGCGGGCAGCGGCGCGAAGATCTGGTCGAGCACGTGCGGGCTCACGCCCTCGGGCGTCGCCGGGTCCCAGCGCGGGGCATTATCCTTGTCGACGATCACCGCGCGGACGCCTTCGAGGAAGTCATGCCGCTGCACAACATGCGCGCCGACGGCATATTCCTGGCGCATCTCGTCTTCGAAGGTCGACATCGTCGCGCCTTCGTGGAGCAAACGGAGCGACACCTTCATCGTCTGCGGCGACTTGGTTTTCAGCGTGGCGAGCTGCTTGAGCGCCCACTCACCGCCATCCGCCTCGAGCGCCGCGTAGATGTCCTCGAGCACGTCCGAAGCGAACAGCCGGTCGATGTCGGCACGGTGCGCGAGGATCCGCGCTTCGGGTTGCGTCGACCCCAGGTCCGCAAGCGTTGTCGCCAGCGTCGCAGGGTCAGCCGCGATCCGCGCCTTGACGTCTTCGAGTACTGCACTCGGCAAATAGTGCGTGGCAAGGCCCAGCGCGAGGCACTCCGCACCGTCGAGCCGGCGCCCGGTCAGCGCGAGAAACTGGCCGATCCGCCCCGGCAGCCGCGACAGAAACCAGCCGCCGCCGACATCGGGGAACAGGCCGATCCCGGTCTCGGGCATGGCGAACTTGGTGTTCTCGGTCGCAACGCGGTGGTCGCATGGGCAAGCGAGCCCGACGCCGCCGCCCATCGTGATGCCGTCCATGAAGGCGACGGTCGGCTTGGCATAGGTGAACAGGCGGTGGTTGAGGCGGTATTCGGTGTGGAAGAAGCGCCGCGCCTCCGTGCCGTCGCCCGCGCCGCTCTCGGCAAGCATGCGGATGTCACCGCCCGCGCAGAAACCGCGGCCCTCGGCGTGGTCGAGGAGGACGACCTCAACTGCGGGGTCGGTGCGCCAAGCGTCGAGCGCTTCGAGCATGGCTTCGCACATCGGCGTGGTCAGCGCGTTGAGCGCCTTGGGCCGATTGAGGCGGATGCGGGCAACCCGCCCGTCGACGGAGGTGAGGACGTCGCTCATTGCCGCGTCAATTCGCGACCGACGATCATCCGCATCACCTGGTTGGTGCCCTCGAGGATCGAATGGACGCGCAAGTCGCGCCAGAAGCGTTCGATCGGATAGTCCATCAGATAGCCGTACCCGCCGTGCAGCTGCAGCGCGCGGTCGGCGACGGCCGACCCGGTGTCGGTCGCGAGCCGCTTGGCCATCGCGGCGAACTTGGTCTTGTCGGGCGCGTTCGCGGTCACCTTCGCTGCCGCCATGTAGAGCAACGCGCGTGCCGCCTCCAAGTCGGTCGCCATGTCGGCGAGCATGAACTGCGTGTTCTGGAAATCGGCGATCGCGGTGCCGAACTGCTTGCGGTCGCGCGTATAGGCGATCGCCTCGTCGAGGCAGCGCTGCGCGCCCCCGAGCGAGCAAGCGCCGATATTGAGCCGGCCGCCGTCGAGACCCATCATCGCGATGCGGAAGCCCTCGCCCTCGCCTCCGACGAGGTTCTCGGCAGGAACACGCACGCCGTCGAAGGTCACTTGCCGCGTCGGCTGCGAGTGCCAGCCGAGCTTGCGCTCGTTCGCGCCGAAGCTGACGCCGGGCATGTCCTTCTCGATCACCAGGCACGAAATGCCCTTGGGCCCTTCGACGCCGGTGCGCACCATCGTGACATAGACTTCATTCTCGCCCGCGCCCGAGATGAACTGCTTGCTGCCAGTGACGATGTAATCGTCGCCGTCACGGACCGCCTTGGTCTTCAATGCCGCCGCGTCCGATCCCGAGCCGGGTTCGGTCAGGCAATAGCTGGCGATCCGGTCCATCGTGACGAGCGAAGGCAGATATTTGTCCTTCACGCCTTGCGATCCGAACCGGTCGATCATCCACGCCGCCATGTTGTGGATGCTGATGAACGCCGAGGTCGAGGGACAGCCATAGGCCATCGCCTCCATGATCAGCGCCGCCTCGAGCCGGCCGAGGTTGATCCCGCCCGATTCCTCGGAGACGTAGATCGCGGCAAACCCGAGTTCGGCCGCCGCCTTGATCGTCTCGCGCGGGAAGATGTGCTTCTCGTCCCATTCCGCCGCGTGCGGGGTGATCCGGTCGGCGGTGAACTTGCGCGCGAGATCCTGAATCTCGCGCTGGTCGTCCGTGAGGTCGAATTGGTCGGTCATACAGCGATCCCTAAGCGCGAGGTGCGCGGCGTTACAAAGGCAGTCGACGCGCAGACGCGCCGCCACGGGTGGAGTTGCACCGGACACCGCCGGTGCGAGGACGTTCGCGCCGCAGCGGTGCGTGCCAGCGGCGCGCGGTGCAGGACGCGCTCGGCGAACAGCCGGTTGGCGAGCGGCAGGTCGTTGCGCTCGTAATAGAGCTTCCCGCCGACACCCTTCCGCCAGGCCAGCGCCTCGGGCAAGGTGCCGTTCGCGCTGACGAAGTCGCTGGTGTCGTGATAGACCGGATCGGCAAAGGCGGCGTCGGCGGTGACGATCGCCCAGCCATCCTTGCGCAGCGCCGCGACGAGATCGGGCAGATAGCGCGCGGCGACATCGGTCTCGTGCAGCAGCAACACCTGCGGTGGCGCCCGCCCGATCGTGCGGCGCATCAGCGCGTCGGAGAAATCGGCGGATTGCACCATCGTCTCGACATAGAGGTCGCGTAGCGCGGCCTCGTCGATGCCGAGCCCGGCCCGTTTGGCGGCGATCGTCTGGCCTTCGATATTCCAGTCGGAGCCGTCGACCGAAACCCAGGCGATCTGCAGCCCGCGCGCGATGAGGCCATCGACCACCGCGCGACGCTTCGCCATGTCGCGGCCGCCCTGATTGAGCCCGGGAAAGCGGAACCACGGGCGATAGCCGGGTCGGCCCCTGAGCCAGTGCTCGGCACGGTCGATATCGCCGAGAAACGCCGCGGCCGGCATCGACGCGAGATCGCGGTGCGAGAAACTGTGATCGCCGACGACGTGCCCCGCCGCGACATAGGAGGCGAGCCGCGCATCGGCGCGGTTCACCGGCCCGATCCGCCCCGGGTTGGCGAAGAACGCCGCCTGCGCGACACCGGCCGCGCGCAACCCCGCGATCAGCAGCGTCGCGCGCTGCTCGGGCGTGTAGAACGCGCCGGGGCCACGCGGCACATCGTCGAAGGTCAGCGCGATGCGCTTGCCCTCGGCGCGCCAGCCACGCGAGCGCTCGAGGTTGATCGCGGTCGGCACCGCGATCACCACGATCGCACCGACGAGCAAGCCGATCCGCACGCGATACAGCCGCGCGTCAAGCGTCGCCGTCGCGCCGCGCCGCCGCTTGCGGGTCAGCCGCCAGAGGAGCCCGCCGCGTCGCTTCATGCACACAGCACTTCGGCTTCGATTTCGACGCGCCATTCGGGGCGGATGAAACCCGATACGATCAGCGTCGTCGTCGCCGGTCGCGCCGTGCCGAACCAACGGCCGTGCACCGCCGCGACTGCGGGGAAATCGGCGCGATCGGTCAGATAGAGGCAGGTGCGCACGGTATCGGCAATATCGCCGTCGAGATCAGCAATCGCCTTGGCGACGATCGCGCAGCACCGTTCCATCTGCGCCGCCGCGTCGCCCGGCGTGGTCGATCCGTCGGGCTCGATCGGCGCGGTGCCGGCGACCATGATCTGGCCGCCGGTCCGCACCGCGCGCGAAAATCCGAGGATCGGCTCGAGCGGCGAACCGCTGCTGACGCGGCGCTTCACCGGCTTACCCCATGGTCGGGATGACGAAGGCATTGGCGCCGTCGCCGACTCCGCCATCGGGCCAGCGCTGCGTTACGGTCTTGACCTTTGTCCAGAACTTTACGCCTTCCATGCCGTGCTGGTTGGTGTCACCGAACGCCGACCGCTTCCAACCGCCGAAGGTGTGATAGGCGACCGGCACCGGGATCGGCACGTTGATGCCGACCATGCCCACGTTCACACGTGCGGCGAACTCGCGCGCGGCGTGGCCGTTGCGCGTGAAGATCGCGACGCCGTTGCCGTATTGATGCTCGCTCGGCAGGCGCAAAGCGTGCTCGAAATCGTCGGCGCGGACGATCTGCAACACGGGTCCGAAAATCTCTTCCTTGTACGCCGACATCTCGGGCGTGACGTGGTCGAACAGCGACGGCCCGATGAAGAAGCCTTTCTCATGCCCCTGCAGCTCGAAGCCGCGGCCGTCGACCACCAGTTCGGCGCCTTCGTCGACGCCGGTCTGGATCCACTGCTCGATCCGGCTGCGATGCGCGGCGTTGACCACCGGGCCGTAATGCGCGTCATTGTCGGTCGAGACGCCAACGCGGAGAGCCGCGATCGCCGGGATCAGTTTCTCGCGCAAAGCGACCGCGGTCTTCTCGCCGACCGGCACCACCACCGGCAGCGCCATGCAGCGCTCGCCCGCGCTGCCGAATGCCGCGCCCGACAGATCGGCGACGACCTGGTCGAGATCGGCATCGGGCATCACGATGCCGTGGTTCTTGGCGCCGCCCATCGCCTGGACACGCTTGCCCGCCGCGACGCCGCGCTTGTAGACGTAATGCGCGATGTCGGACGAACCGACGAAGCTGACCGCGCTGATCGCGGGATGATCGAGGATCGCGTCGACCATTTCCTTGTCGCCGTGGACGACCTGGAGGATCCCCTCGGGCAGCCCCGCCTCGGCGAACAGTTCGGCAAGCCGGACTGGCACCGACGGATCGCGCTCGCTGGGCTTGAGCAGGAAGGCGTTGCCCGTCGCGATCGCGACGCCCGACATCCACAGCGGGATCATCGCCGGGAAGTTGAACGGCGTGATGCCCGCGCCGATGCCGAGCGGCTGGCGCATCGAATAGACGTCGATGCCGGGGCCCGCGCCCTGGGTGTATTCGCCCTTCAACACGTGCGGGATGCCGCAGCAGAATTCGATCACCTCGAGCCCGCGCTGGATGTCGCCCTTCGAATCGGCGATCACCTTGCCATGCTCGGACGAGAGCAGATGCGCGAGCTCGTCCATGTGCGCTTCGACCAGCGCCTTGAAGTTGAACATCACGCGCGCGCGACGCTGCGGGTTGGTCGCCGCCCAGCCCGGCTGCGCCTTCAGCGCGGCGGCGACCGCGGCGTCGAGCGTCGCCTGCGTGCCGAGGTTGACGCTCGCCTGGACGAGGCCGGTGTTGGGATCGAACACGTCGCCGGTCCGAGTCGCTCCGCCGCCCGAAAGGCCGACGATGTGATGGTCGATGATCCGCATGGCATACTCTCCGTTTTGCGATGCTCTTTCGACCAATTTTTGCGCCGCGCCAACCCCATCTAGTTTCCGATGTAACGGTTTGGCGTCGGATACGATCGCGTCATCCCGGCGTGACGGTCGCGGTTAGGCTCCCACCCCCGCCCGGCACTTCATCAGCGGCTGGATCCGCGTACCGAACGCCTCGACGCCCTCGACGAAATCGTCGAAGGTCAGCAACACCCCGCCGGTGTTGGGGACTTCGGCCATCTCGTCGAGCATCCGCGCGACGCTCTCAAACGAGCCGACCAGCGTCCCCATGTTGATATTGACCGCCCCCTCGGGTGCGGCGAGCTGGCGGACGTTGGTGTCCTTATTGTGCGTGTCTTTCGCGCCTTGGTCGGCGAGCCAGGCGATCGCGTCGAGATCGACCCCGGCATTGTACGATTGCCATTTCGCCATCGCCTCCTCGTCGGTCTCGGCGGCGATGATCATGATGAGGACGAAGATCGAAACGTCGCGCCCGGTCTTCTGCGTGGCGGCGACGAGGCGGCTGTTGGTCGAGGCGAACGCGGTCGGCGTGTTGACGCCCTTGCCGAGGCAGAAGGCATAGTCCGCCCATTTCGCCGAGAATGCGAGCCCCTCGTCGGACGAGCCCGCGCAGATGATCTTCATATCGCCGTCTGGCTTGGGCCGGACGCGGCAGTCCTCCATCTGATAGTAATCGCCCTTGAAGTCGCTGACGCCCTCGGCCCACAATTCGCGCAGTATATGGGCATATTCGTCGAGCATCTTGTAGCGGTTGCGGAAATGCGCGTCGCCTGGCCACATCCCCATCTGCGTATATTCGGGCGGCTGCCAGCCGGTGATGAGGTTGAGCCCGAAGCGCCCGTGGCTGATCGAGTCGATCGTGTTGCACATCCGCGCGGCAAACGCCGGCGGGATGACGAGCGTCGGGCAAGTCGCGAAGATCTTGATCTTCTCCGTCACCGCGGCGAGGCCCGCCATCAGCGTGAAGCTCTCGAGGCCGTATTCCCAGAACTCGGTCTTGCCGCCGAAGCCGCGCAGCTTGATCATCGACAGCAGGAAATCGAGTCCGTGCTTCTCGGCGCTTTGCGCGATCGTCTTGTTGAGATCGAACGACGGCATGTACTGCGGCGCATTCTCCGAAATCAGCCAGCCATTGTTGTTGATGGGGACGAAGACGCCGACCTGCATGCGCGTTATCCTTGCACGGTTTCGCCCGCCAGCCAGGCAAGCACGAAGCTGTTGAACGCATCCGGATCGACCACATTGACCGCGTGGCCGCCATGCTCGGCGCGGCAGAAGCCGGCGATCGGCAGGCCGTTGGCAAGCGCGACCCCGGCGTTGGACGGGACGAGCATGTCGTCATCCGACACCACGACGAGCACCGGGCGATGAATGTCTCGCAGGCGTTCCGAAACGTCGAACGCGGCGAGCGCGGCGATCCGTTTTTCCATAGTCGCTGCACCCGGGAAATGCGCGAGCTGCTCGGGCAACTCCGCCTCGAGCAGCGCATCGTTCGCCGAGATCCAGTTGGGCGGATACAGGAACAGCGGTTGCGCGCGCAGATACGCCTCGGGCCCGCTCCCGCGCAGCAACGCCAGCCTTACAGCGAAGCACCGGAGGAAATGCGGATCGGGCGACGCCCAGCCGTTGACCACGACGAGCTTGTCGACCCGGTCGGGCGCCATCAGCGCCAGCGCCAACGCCGCGACACCGCCTGCGGCATGCCCGACGATCGTCGCGCGCGGAATCGCGAGCGCGTCGAGCAGCGCGAGCATGTCGGCGGCGAGATCGTCGACGGTGACGGCATCGGGCAGCGCGCGGTCGCTGCGACCCGTCCCACGATGATCGTAGGCGATCACGCGATAGCGCTCGGACAGCGCCGCGATGTTGGGCGCCCAATAGTGCGCCGACCCGCCAAGCCCCGAGGACAGCATTAGCGGAGGCGCGTCCTCGCGCCCATGAATCTCGTAATAGAGCCCCGCCGCCTCAGCCAAGATGCGCGACCGATGCGATTTCGACCAGGCACTCGGGCTTCACCAGTTCGGCCTGGATGCAATAACGCGCGGGCTTCGCACCCGGGAAATACGCGGCATAGACCGCGTTGAACGCGGCATAGTCGGCGAGGCTCTTGAGGAAGATATGGTTCATCGCCACGTCCTCGAGCGTCGCACCCGCCGCTTCGAGCGTCGTCCGGATCGTGTCGAGGATGTGGCGCGTCTGGCCGGCGGCATCGCCGACATGCAGCACCGCCCCGCCCTCGCCGAGCGCGAGCATGCCCGAGACGTAGATCGTGTTGCCCGCCTTCGCCGCGGCCGAATAGGGCGCGATCGGGGTCGGGAATTGCGGGGGATTGATCGCTTCGAAAGGCATGGTCACTCCTTGGGGGACTGGCCGAAGCTGCCGCAGAAATCCGCGGTCGTGCTGACCCAGCCGAAAAACTTCTCGATATTGTACACGCTTGCCGCCTGCATCGCCGGAGGCCCGAGATGATGCGTCGCATCCTCGAGCATCACCCCGAAATATTCGAGATGAAAGCCGTCGCGCAGCGTGCTTTCGACGCAGACGTTGGTGGCGATCCCGACGAAGACGATGTTGCGGATGCCGCGGGCGCGCAGGACGCTGTCGAGCTGCGAGTTGAAGAACGCCGAATAGCGCGTCTTGTGGAGCGAAATGTCGCCCGGCTGCGGTTTCAGCGCATCGACCAGCGCGTAATCCCACCCGCCGCGCGCGAGCAGTTGCCCCGCGAGCTCGGGCCGCTTGCGCATTGTCTTCAATGCATTCGACTTGTGGAAATTGGGCGATTGCGGGCCGCCTGCCTCGACATAGGCGGGATCCCAGCCATTCTGCAGGTAGATCACCTGCACGCCCGCCGCGCGCGCGGTATCGAGCACGGTGGCGATCTTGCCGATCGTCCCCGCCGCACCGGCAATGTCGAACCCGGCGAGATCGACATAACCGCCTTCGCTCGCATAGGCGTTCTGCATGTCGATCACGACGACCGCGGTCTGTTCGGGCGCGAGCCGCAACGCCTCGGGCCGCGCCGGGAGCGTGACCGCCGTGTCGCCGTCGCCGCCGGGGCAGGTTACGGTCTGATCGTCGGGCACGCGGCACTCCTTGCGGGGAAGCGCCCGATCCTGTCGCGTTGCACGCACAAGTACAAGACCCGCATCTTGCGCCGCGCGCAGCACCGCGCTAACCGATGCCCATCGCCGCACATGCGTGCGCTGAGCCGGCGAGCGGGTATAGTACAATGGTAGTACAGCAGCCTTCCAAGCTGAATACACGGGTTCGATTCCCGTTACCCGCTCCAGCCGCTTCGCGATGACCAGCACCAGCTTCGAACACGCGCGCGACGCGATCGTCGCGGTCGGCCGTTGGCTCGACGCCAAGGGCTGGGCGCCCGCGACCTCGGGCAATTATTCGGCGCGGCTCGACGATGGCAGCTTTGCGGTCACGGTGTCGGGTCGGCACAAGGGGCGGCTCACCCGCGACGACGTGATGCGCGTCGATGCCGGCGGCGCGTCGCTCGACGGCAAGACACCTTCGGCCGAGACTGCGCTCCACCTCGCGCTCTATCGCGCCTTTCCCGCTGTCGGCGCGGTGCTCCACAGCCATTCGCCGAGCGCGGTCGGCTTCAGTCGGGCGGTGGCGGGCGACGGCTATCGGTTGGCAGGGCACGAGATGCTCAAGGCGCTCCCTGGCGTCGCGACACACGACACCGCGGTCACACTGCCGATCGTCGAGAACAGCCAGGACATGGCGATCGTCGAAGCTGCCATCGCCCCGCGCCTGTTGGAAAGCACCGCGATTCCCGCCTATCTCATTCGCAGCCATGGTCTTTATGGCTGGGGCAGCGATATGGCCGAGGCGGAGCGGGTGATCGAAGCGATCGAATGGATGATCGCCGCCGAACGCGCCGAAAGGAGCTTTCGATGAGTCGCTTGCAGGTCTTTGCCGACGCAGACGCCACGACGCCGCTGCTCGATACGCGAGACGGCACCGCGATCGCCGCGGCGCTCGGCGCGGTCGGCGTGCAGTTCGAGCGCTGGCCGCTCAAGCCGCTCGATGCCGACAGCGACATCCTCGCGGTCTATGCCGACGAGGTGGCGCGGCTGACCGCGCAGGGCGGCTATCGCGCGATCGACGTCGCGCGGATTGCGCCCGACCATCCCGAGCGCGCCGCCCTGCGCGGCAAATTCCTGTCGGAACATACGCATGGCGAGGACGAGGTGCGCTTCTTCGTCGAGGGCGAAGGGCTGTTCACGCTCCACCACGAGACCCGCGTCTTCACCATGCTGTGCAGCGCGGGCGATTTGATCTCGGTGCCGGCGGGCATGCGCCACTGGTTCGACATGGGCGCCTCGCCGCGCTTCACCGCGATCCGGCTGTTCGTAAACCCCGACGGCTGGATCGCGCAATTTACCGGCAGCGACATTGCCGAACGCTTCGCCCGGCTCGAACCGGCTTCAGCGTGAAGGCGATCCTGACCGATATCGAGGGCACGACGTCGAGCATCGCGTTCGTTGCCGAAGTGCTGTTCCCCTATGCCCGCGGGCGTCTGGCCGACTATGTCGCGGCGCACCCGACGGAGACCGCGCCGATCCTCGCCGAGGTTGCGGCGAGCGAGCCGGGTGACCCGGTGGCGACGCTCACGCGCTGGATCGACGAGGATCGCAAGGCAACGCCGCTCAAGACGCTGCAGGGGATGATCTGGGCCGACGGTTATGCCGCGGGCGCGTTCACGGGGCATGTCTATGCTGATGCGGTGGCGGGGTTGCGGCGCTGGCATGCGGCGGGGGTGAAGCTCTACGTCTTCTCGTCGGGCTCGGTCGCGGCACAGACATTGCTGTTCGGGCATAGCGATGCGGGCGACCTGACGCCGCTTTTCTCGGGCTATTTCGATACGACGACGGGACCGAAGCGCGAGGCGGCGTCTTATGCGACGATCGCGGCTGCAATCGGCGTCGAGGCAAGCGCCGTGCTGTTCCTGTCGGACACCCCCGAGGAGGTCGCCGCGGCGCGTGCGGCGGGGATGGACGCGCTGCTGATCGATCGCGCGGGCGGCGGCGGCGGGGATATTGCGAGCTTCGACGAGGTGAGCGCAGTGCGCTCCCCACTCCCTTCCCCGGCGAAGGCCGGGGCCCAGTAGCGGACGGCTGAACAGCGGGCGCGGCGCTTCGCTCGCAAAACCTTCGCTCCTGGGCCCCGGCCTTCGCCGGGGAAGGGCAACACTATTAGGAACGCGCGATGAAACTCGACGGCACGCATCAACGCTCGATCACGCGCACCGCCGATGGCGCGGGCGCGCGCATCCTCGACCAGCGTGAGCTTCCCTGGGTGGTCAAGTGGGTCGAACTACGCAGCGTGCACGACGCCGAGGTCGCGATCCGTGAGATGTGGACGCGCGGCGCTCCGCTGATCGGCGCGACCGCCGCGTACGGCCTCGCGATGGCGCTGGCCGAGGATGGATCGGACGCCGCATTGGATGCCGCTTACACGCTGTTGCTCGAATCACGCCCGACCGCGGTCAATCTCAAATGGGCGCTGGACCAGATCGCCGCCGCAGTCCGCCCCCTCCCCACCGTCGACCGCGCCGCCGCCGCCTTCGCGCGCGCCGATGCGATCTGCGACGAGGACGTCGCGCTCAACCAGGCGATCGGCGCGCATGGCCTCGCGCTGTTCCGCACCCTCCACGCGAAGCATCCCGATCGCCCGCTCAACATCCTGACGCATTGCAACGCCGGCTGGCTGGCGACGGTCGATTACGGCACCGCGACCGCGCCGATCTATCTCGCGCACGACGCCGGTATCCCGGTTCACGTCTGGGTCGACGAGACGCGCCCGCGCAACCAGGGCGCTTTGCTCACCGCGTTCGAACTGGCGGGGCACGGCGTGCCGCACACCGTGATCGCCGACAATGCGGGCGGGCATTTGATGATGACGGGGCAAGTCGACGCGGTGATCGTCGGCACCGACCGCGTCACCGCCAATGGCGACGTGTGCAACAAGATCGGCACCTATCTGAAAGCGCTTGCCGCCAAGGACAACGGCGTGCCGTTCTACGTCGCTTTGCCCTACACCACCTTCGACGCCAGCACTGCGACCGGCGCCGACGTGCCGATCGAGGAGCGTTCGGGCGAGGAAGTGACCCATGTAGCAGGCGAAGGCGGTCGCATCCGCGTCACAGCGTCGAACGCGGCGAACCCGGCATTCGACGTCACGCCGGCGCGGCTGGTGACGGGGTATTTGACCGAACGGGGCGTGGTGGCGTCGGTCTGACAAGATGACGCGGATAGACCGCCGGGTCGCGCCCCCCCGTCCCCGTTCGTGCTGAGCTTGTCGAAGCACAGGTCTGGCTTGTCACTGTGGAACGCAAGAAGAGCCCTTCGACAAGCTCAGGGCGAACGGGCAGCGGGGGACCCTAAACCATCGCCCGCTACGGCCGCGTCGCCATCCGTTCCAGCGCCGCGTCGAGCGTCGCGTCCTGCTTGGCGAAGCACAACCGCACCACGCTCGTAACCGCATCCTGCGCATAGAACGCCGAGACCGGAATCGTCGCGACACCGGCTTCGTCGAGCAGCCACTGCGCGAAGGCGACGTCGTCCATCGCGATCCCGGATGCTGCGAGATCGATATTGAGGAAGTAGGTCGCCGCACTCGGCAGCACGGTGTAACCGAGCCCGCGCAACCCCGCCGCCAGCCGATCGCGCGAGCGCTGATACCCCGCGCGCATCGTGTCGAAAGAGGCCACATCCTTGCCCAGCCCATAGGCCGCTGCCGCCTGCAAATTAGGCGGCGTCGTGAAGGTCAGGAACTGGTGCGCCTTGGCGAGCACCGACGAGATCGCGGGCGTGGCGCACATCCAGCCGACCTTCCACCCCGTCAACGAGAAGATCTTGCCCGCCGAGCCGATCTTCACGGTGCGCTCCCGCATCCCCGGCAGCGCCATCAGCGATTGGTGCCGCGCGCCGTCGAACACGACGTGCTCCCACACCTCGTCGCAAATCGCGATCGCGTCGTGGCTCGTGCAGAAATCGGCAATCAGCGCGAGTTCGTCGGTGCCGATCATCGTGCCGGTCGGGTTGAGCGGCGAATTGAGGATGACCAGCCGCGTCCGCTCGCTCGCCACAGCCGCGAGCGCTTGGGCGGTGACGCGCCATTCGGGCGGTTCGAGCCGCACGAGCCGTGCGACGCCCCCTGCCCGCTGTACGAGCGGCAGATAGGCGTCGTAGAGCGGCTGGAACATCACCACTTCATCGCCTGGCGTGACCAGCGCGAAGATTGCCGCAGCGAGCGCCTCGGTCGCACCCGAGGTTACGATCACCTCGCGCGCATCGAGGTCGAGCCCCTGATGGACGCGGTAATGCGCGGCGACCGCCTCTCGCAATGCCGGCATCCCCGCCATCGGCGGATATTGATTCGAATCCTCGAGCAGCGCGCGCGCCGCCTCGGCGAGCACATCCTCTGGCCCGCGACCGTCGGGAAAGCCCTGGCCGAGGTTGATTGCGCCGCTCGCCCGCGCGCGTGCCGACATCGTTTCGAAGATCGTTGTGCCAAGCCCGGCAAATAGCGGATTCATCGCGAGAGACGCCCAAGACAAGGGAGGACAGGTCGCGCGGGAGATGGACCGCAAGTCCGGCAGCCGCAAGCGCTATACGCGGCGCGGGCCTCAACCGACGCCCGACCGGCGATCGCCGCCGACGCGCGCCGATCCGAAGGGCTCGACGCGCCGCCACGCTTGGCATAGCTTTCAGCCGGAGAGTGAAAAATGACAGAAAAAAGCGTTTGGATGGTCGATCAACTGGCCGCCGCAAAAGTCGTCCGCGAACTCGATCTCGGCATCACCGCAGAACAAACCGAACGGCTCGCAGCGCTTCTGGCCGAGCATCGCGTCGACACGCTCGATCTGGGCGTCACGCGCATCCAGTCGGTGATCTCGCAGGCGGTGCGCGACGTTCTGCTCCGCAACCAGCACCGCGACGCCGCTTGGTCCGACGGATGCAGATCGGCGGAATCGGCGATTTTCGCCGCGACATTTTCGGTCGTGAACGAAATGCGCCCGCGGCAGAATCGAACGACGGGGCAGGTTCTGCGGTCGTTGGTCCGGCAGGCTCGGTCCCCGGCTGCCGCCGAACCGCTGCTCCAGCGCATCGATGCGTCGGCGCACGGAGCCCCTACGCAGTCCGCCTAGCGCGCCGCTCGGCCTGGCGGGACGTCGCTTGCGATGTTCCATGGTGCCGGACGGATCCGGGAGAACACATGGTGGACAGGGTAGGGTTCGAACCTACGTAGGAGAAACTCCGGCAGATTTACAGTCTGCTGCCTTTAACCACTCGGCCACCTGTCCCCAGGTGCTCGCCCTTGCGGGCGGTCGCTCCGAAAAGCGAGGCGTGCCAATGCCGACCGCATCGGCGCGTGTCAACGGCTATAGCGACGCTTTCGCCATCAAAAACGCGCAAGGCTTGCACGCGCGGCGTCCGGCGCATACCCGTGGCGCCACAATCTGCTTGGTCGATCGAAGGTTTTCGCAATGGTTCGTTTCCCCCTCTCCGCTCGCAGCTTCGGCGGGATCGCCTGATGGCCGGCCGTCGCGGACATCGCCCGTCGCAAGCCCCTGCCGGGCGCCCACGCTTCTGGGGGCGCCACGCCGTCACCGCCGCACTCGAAAATCCCGAGCGCGTCGTGCGCAAGATCTGGGCGACGCGTGAAGCGATCGCCAATATCGATTTCGATCCGGCGATCCCGATCGTCTATGCCCAGGTGACCGATCTCGCGCGGCTCGTACCGGGCGACGCGCCGCACCAGGGGCTGGTGATCGAGGTCGATCCGCTCGAGGATATGTGGCTCGCCGATCTGCTCGAGCAAGGCGAAGGCGATCAGCGTCCATTGCTGATCCTCGACGGCGTGACCGATCCGCACAATGTCGGCGCGATCCTGCGCTCGGCGGCGGCGTTCGACGCGCTCGGTATCGTCACGCCCGATCGCAACGCCCCGCCCGAATCGGGCACGATCGCCCGCTCGGCCTCGGGCGCGCTCGAAGTGGTGCCGTGGGTGCGTGTCACCAACTTGGCGCGCGCGCTTGAGGAGATTGCCGCGGCAGGCTTCTGGCGAATCGGGCTGACGGGCGATTCGAACCAGACGCTCGCCACGGCGATGGGGACGCAGCGCGTCGCGCTCGTGCTCGGTGCCGAGGGCGAAGGCATGCGCCAGAACACCGCAGCGCATTGCGACGAGCTCGCCAAGCTGCCGATCTCGGACAAGATCGAGAGCCTCAACGTGTCGAACGCGGCGGCGATCGCGCTGTACGCGGTGGCGACGCGTTAAGCGGGAACGACGATCTTTACCGTCACCCTCGCGAAAGCGAGGGTCCCGGTTCTTCTTCGACCTGCGGGGCTAGGCAGCGGGATCCCCGCTTTCGCGGGGATGACGGGGAGAGTGTTTAGTCTTCCGCCGCGATCGTGACCTTCAGCCCATCGAGCGCATCGGTCATCGGCAGCTGGCACGACAAACGCGAAGTCGCGGTGCGATCGGCCGACGAATCGAGCAGGTCGTTCTCGTCTTCGCTCATCTTCGGGAGTTTGTCCGCAAAGTCCGGGTCGACATGGACATGGCACGTCGCGCACGAGCAGCAGCCGCCGCACAGCGCCAGGATCTCGTCGATCCCGGCGTCGCGGATCACTTCCATCACCGACAGGCCTGCCTCGCCCTCGATTTCGCGCTCTTCACCCTCACGAGTCACAACGATAAGCTTGGGCATTGACGGTCCTTTGCGATAGCGAATTCTCCACCGCCATGCCGCCAGACGCGGCGCCGATCAAGGGATCACCGCATGGGCCTGAGCGCCGACCAGCTGAAGACCGCCCTCGACGAACTCGCGACGCGCGAACCCGCCATCGCGGCGGCGCTCGCGCGCGTCGGCTATCCCGAACCGCGCATTTCGCCACGCGGCTATGCCACGCTGCTGCGCACGATCATCGGCCAGCAAGTCAGCACCAAGGCGGCGGAGTCGGTGTGGCGCAAGCTCGAGACGATCATCGGCGACCTCGACGATCCCGCCAACGTCACCAGCGCGAGCGACGAGCAATTGCGCGAGGCCGGCCTGTCGCGCCAGAAAGCGGGCTATGCGCGCAGCCTGGCGGCGCTGGTCGCAAGCGGCGAACTCGATCTGGCGAACTTGCCCGCCGACGATGAGGAAGCGATCGCCAAGCTCGTCGCGGTCAAAGGCATCGGTCGCTGGTCGGCGGAGATCTATCTCCTGTTCGCCGAGGGGCGGCTCGACATCTGGCCCGCGGGCGACCTCGCGATTCAAATCGAAGTCGGCCGGATCCTCGGCCATGAGGCGCGCCCGAGCGAGAAACTGGTGCGCGAGCTGGCCGAAGCGTGGCGGCCGCATCGCGGCGCTGCAGCCGTTTTCGCCTGGTATCACTATCAAAGCGACATGAAGGTAATCTGATGGCCAAAGCCGACCGCCTCGCCCGGCTCGATGACCGCCGCATCGAGAGCGAAACCGAATATCATGCGCTGCTCCGCGGCGCCTTGGAGCGGACGGCCGCGGGGCAGATCCGGCTGTTCGGGCACACCAAGGACAAGGCGCAGATCGCCAAGGCAGCGCCCGTCGTCGCCGAGCTGACCGAACTCGGCGAGACGATCGACGCTTTGCGCGATCAATTGTCGATCGAGCCGTTCGCGCTCCACGCGCGCTTCCTTGCCTCGCGCGGCGCGGTCAGCGCACATGCCGTCGGCGAGGCGAAGCAAGCGCAGGCCTGGCTCGATCAGTGGACGGAGACTCCCGCATGAGCGGCAAATGGAAATTGGGCATCATCGGCGGATCGGGCCTCTACGCGATCGATGCGCTGGAGCACCCCGAATGGCGCCGCGTCGACACGCCGTGGGGCGCGCCGTCTGACGAATTGCTGTTCGGGTCGATCGGCGATGTGGACCTCGTCTTCCTGCCGCGCCACGGCCGCGGGCACCGGATCAGCCCGTCCGAGCTCAACTTCCGCGCCAATATCGACGCGCTGAAGCGCAGCGGCTGCACTGATCTGGTGGCAATCTCGTCGATCGGGTCGATGCGCGAGGAATTGCCGCCGGGGCATTTCGCCATCGTCGACCAGTTCATCGACCGGACGGTCGCGCGCGCCTCGAGCTTCTTCGGCACCGGCATGGTCGCGCACGTCTCGATGGCCGAGCCGGTCTGCCCGCGCCTCTCGGCCTTCGCGGCCGAGGCGGTTCATGCCGCTGGCGGGAGCGTCGCAAAGGGCGCGACCTACCTCGCGATGGAGGGCCCGCAATTCTCGAGCCGCGCCGAGAGTTTGATGTACCGCCAATGGGGCGCCGACGTGATCGGCATGACCGCGATGCCCGAAGCCAAGCTCGCGCGTGAGGCCGAGCTGCCCTACGCGCTGATCGGGATGGTGACCGATTACGATTGCTGGCGCGAGGAAGCCGCGTTCGTCGAGGTGCACGAAGTGATCAAGCAAATGGGCGCGAACGGCGTTATCGCGCGGCGCGCGGTCGAGACATTGGTCGCGGCGCTGCCCGCCGAGCGGACGCCCTCGCCGCTCGACACGGTGCTCGATTATGCGCTGATCACCGCGCCCGAGGCCCGCGATCCGGCGATGCTGGCGAAGCTCGATGCGGTGGCTGGGCGGGTGCTGGGTTAGCGCCGCAAGGTCAACCACACCACCCGTCACCCCGGGCTTGTCCCGTGGTCCACCGTGATACGCGCAGTTCGCCTGCCGCCTGTGCGGCACGGTGGGCCCCGGGACGAGCCCGGGGTGACGTGGAGGGCAGGCGAACGCCCTGCTACACCAAAGCGGCGACTCGCTCCGCCTCTTCAAGATGCAGCCGTTCGACCATCTCGCCCGCCACGCGGATCGCGCCCTTGTCGGCATTCTCGGGCAGCGCGAACGCGGCGATCACCGCTTGCGCCCACGCCATGCGATCGGCCGACGGCGCAAAGGCGCGGTTGGCGGGCGCGATCTGCGCGGGGTGGATGAGCGTCTTGCCGTCGAAGCCGAACGCCGCCCCCTGCGCGCATTCCGCCGCCAGTTCGGGAGTGTCGGCGAGGACGTTCGACACCCCGTCGAGCGCGATGAGGCCATGCGCCCGCGCCGCGGTGACGATCGCGGTCAAATGCGGCAGCAGCGGCAGGCGGTCGGCCCCCGGCGTGCAGCGCATGTCCTTGGCGAGGTCATTCGTCCCCGCGACCAGACACGCGAGCCCCGGCGCGGCCGCAATCAGCGGCAACGCGAGCATCGCCGCGCACGTCTCGATCATCGCCCAAAGCGGCACTGCGCCAAGCTGCGCGCGCGCGAGCGCCAGATCGCCCGGCGTCGAGACCTTGGGCAGCAACACCGCATCGAAGCCAGCGTCGGCGGCGGCAGCCAGATCGGCCTCGCCCCATGCGGTATCGAGCCCGTTGACACGCAGCACCAGCAAGCGCGTGCCAAACCCGCCCTCCGCTGCTGCCACGATCGCCTGCGCGCGCGCCGCGGCCTTCTGCTCGGGTGCGACGGCGTCCTCGAGGTCGAGGATCACCGCGTCGCAGTCGAGCCCGCGCGC
This sequence comes from Sphingomonas glacialis, assembly GCF_014653575.1. Taxonomy (GTDB): domain Bacteria; phylum Pseudomonadota; class Alphaproteobacteria; order Sphingomonadales; family Sphingomonadaceae; genus Sphingomonas; species Sphingomonas glacialis. The sequence goes on from NZ_BNAQ01000002.1 coordinate 44,894, forward strand.
CTTGGCAATCGCACGCGCATTCGACGCGGGCATGAACAAGGCGCTGCGGATGCGCCTCACGGGGTCGGCGTCACGGGCTCGCGCCGCGCCGGCACAGGCGCGTCTTCCCAGCCGCCGCCGAGCGCCTTGAACAGGCTGATCTGTGCGTCGGACACCGCCGCATCGGACTGCGCGAGCGCCGCGCGGGCACTCGCCCGGTCGCGCTCGGCCTCGATCAGCAGCAGGAAGCTGTCGGCCCCGTAATCGAAGCGCAATTGCGAGAGCTTGGCCGCAGCGCTGCTCGACGCCTCGGCGCGGCGCAACGCGGCGTTGCGATCGAGCGCGCCCGCATAACGCGCGAGCGCCTGCTCGACTTCCTGCAACGCCGTCAGCACGCGGCCGTCGAAGGTCGCAAGGCTCGCATCAGCACCCGCGCGCGCCTGACGGATCCGCGCGCGCGCAACGGTCTGGTTGGGGAAGCTCCACGAGATGAGCGGGCCGGCCGAATAGGTCACCGCGCTGCCCTTGAACAACTGGCTGCCGCGCTGGGAATTGAGGCCGATCGATCCGAGCAACTGGATCTTGGGATAGAGATCGGCGACCGCGATACCGATCCGCGCGGTATCGGCGGCGAGCGTCCGCTCGGCCGCGCGGACATCGGGGCGGCGCGAAATGAGCGCGGCGCCATCGCCGACGGGCAGCACCGACGCGATCCGCGGCGGCACCTTGCACGCGTCAGCCGCGGCATCGACCTGTTCAGGGGCTAAGCCGGTCAGCACAGCGAGCGCATAGAGCGACGCACGCCGCTCGGCCTCGAAACCCGGGATCGTCGCCTGGGTCTGCGCAAGCAGCACGTCGGCGCGATCGACGTCGCGCCGCGTACCCCGCCCTGCGTCGAACAGCGTATTGGTCAGTGCAAAGGTCCGCTGCTGCAATTGGACCGTGTCGAGCGCGACCGAACGCTGCGCGGCATTGCTGCAGGCCGTCGCATAGGCCCGCGCGGTTTCCGCCGCGACCGAGACGCGCGCGGCATCGAGCTGCGCCTGCGCCGCCTGGACATCGCCACGTGCGGCTTCGATCGCGCGCGTGATCCCGCCGAACAGATCGACCTCGTACGACGCATCGAAGCCGAGCTTGAAACTGTTGTATCGGAAGGTCTGCTGCGTCGCCGCGCCGGCGGTGCCGCCCGTGGTGCCACCCGTCCCCAGCGCGCCCGCGCCGACACTGGCGAGGTTGGCCTGCCCTCGCGTATATTGCGCGCTCGGGCTGGTCGTCGGCAGCCGCGCTCCGCGTTGCTCGTCGAGCACGGCGCGGGCACGCTCGAGATTGCCCGCAGCGATGCGCACATCGGTATTGTGCGCCAGCGCATCGGTCACGAGCCGGTCGACGACCGGGTCGTTATACAGCCGCCACCAATGATCGGGCAGCGGGGTCGGCGTGATCGCCGCAGTCTTGCCGGCTTCGGCAAAGCTGCCGCCAGTCGCCGCGACGGGCATCGTCGGCTTGGTGTAATTGGGTCCAACGACGCACGCCGACAAAGCGAGCGCGGGAAGGACGGCTACGATACGCTTCATGCCGGCGTCTCCTCGGGCGCGGGGAGGTGCTTTGGCGGCTTGGCCTTACGGCGCGGCATCTTGGACGACACCCAATCGCCGAAGGTCCGGCTGATGACATAGAAGCTCGGCGTGAACAGCAGGCCGAAGGTCGTCACGCCGATCATCCCGAAGAACACCGCGACGCCGAGCGCGCGGCGCATCTCGGCGCCCGGCCCGGTCCCGATCACCAGCGGCAGCACGCCGAGGATGAACGCGATCGAGGTAATCACGATCGGGCGCAGACGCTGCTCGGCGGCGTGGATCGCAGCCTCGTGCATCTCCATCCCGGCATCCTCGTTCTGCCGGGCGAACTCGACGATCAGAATCGCGTTCTTGGCAGCAAGGCCGATCAGCACGACGAGGCCGATCTGCGTGAGGATGTTGTTGTCCCCACCGAACAGGTTCACCCCGACGATCGCAGCGAGCAGGCACATCGGCACGATCAGGATGACCGCGAGCGGCAGCACCAGGCTTTCGTAATTCGCCGCGAGCAGCAGGAACACGAACAGCACGGCGAGCCCGAACACGAGCGTCGCGGTGTTGCCCGCTTGCTGCTGCTGGAAGGCGAGCTCGGTCCATTCGAACGCCATGCCCTTGGGCAAGGTCTCGCTCGCCAGCTTGGCCATCGTCTGGAGCGACTGGCCCGACGAATAGCCGATCGCGGTATCGCCCTGCAGCTCGGCCGACGGATAGAGGTTGTAGCGCACGACGCGATACGGCCCGCTGTCGTTCTTGAGCGTCATCACCGAATCGAGCGGCACCATGTTGCCCGCCGCCGAACGCGTCTTGAGATGCCCGACGTCGGACGTCTGGTCGCGATACGGCGCATCGGCCTGCGCCGTCACGCGGTAGGTCCGCCCGAGATAGTTGAAGTCGTTGACATACGTCCCGCCGAGATAGGTGCCGAGCGTCGAGAAGACGTTCGCCACCGGCACGCCGAGCTGTTCGGCGCGTTCGCGGTCGATATCCGCCGACAAGCGCGGGGTGCGCGTGTTGAAGGTGGTGAAGGTGCTGACCAGGCCTGGCGTCTGGTTGGCCTTCATCATCATCGCGAAGGCCGCGCCTTCGAGCGCCTTGTAGCCAAGGTTCGATCGATCCTCGATCAGCATCTTGAACCCGCCGCCGGTGCCGATCCCGCGGACGGGTGGCGGCGGCACGATCAGCAGATTGCCGCCGTGGATCGCCCCCAGCGCACCGCGCATCTGGTTGGCGATCTCGTCGGCGGTCTTGCGATCGCCGAACGGCTTGAGCGTGATGAACATCGCGCCCGCGTTCGGTGCGGTCGAGAAGGTCGCGCCGTCGAGGCCGGCGAACGCGACCGTCGCGAGCGTCGACGGGTTCTTGAGCGCGATCTTGGTGGCTTGCTCCATCACTTCGGAGGTGCGCTGCAACGACGAGCCCGGCGGCAACTGGATGACCGCGATCAGATAGCCCTGATCCTGCGCCGGAATGAAACCCGACGGCGTCGCGTAGAGGCGCCAGCCGGCAAGCCCGATCAAGCAGGCATAGACGATCCCGACGAGCGCCAGCGCGCGCACCGCACGTGCGGTGAACTTGCCGAAGCGGCTGCTGATCTTGTCGAACCCGCGGTTGAAACCGCGCGCGAAGCGCGTTGGCCAGCCGAGCACGCCGGCGCGTGGCTCGGCGTCGTGCTTGGGCTTGAGCAACAACGCCGCGAGCGCAGGCGACAGCGTCAGCGACACGAACGCCGAGATCACCGCCGCCGACACGATCGTCAGCGCGAACTGCTGGTAGAACTGCCCCGAGATACCCGGGATGAAGCTGGTCGGGATGAACACCCCGCACAGCACCAGCGAGATCGCGATCAACGCGCCCGACACTTCGTCCATCGTCTCGTGCGCCGCTTCGCGCGGACTGAGGCCCTTTTCCTCCATCAACCGCTCGATATTCTCGACCACGACGATCGCATCGTCGACGACGATACCGACCGCGAGGATCAAGCCGAACAGCGACAGATTGTTGAGGCTGAAGCCGAACGCCGCGAGCATCGCCAGCGACCCGACGAGCGACACCGGCACCGCGATCAGCGGTACGATCGTCGCGCGCCAGCTCTGCAGGAACAGCAGCACGACGAGCGCGACGAGCACGATCGCCTCGACGAGCGTGTGATACACCGCTTCGATCGACGCCTGGATGTATTCGGTCGGGTTGTACGGGATCTGATATTGCATCCCGGGCGGGAAGCTCTTCGACGCTTCGGCGATCGACGCCTTGACCGCGTCGGCGGTGGTCAGCGCGTTCGATCCGGGAAGCTGGGTGATCGCGATGCCGATCATCGGCTTGCCGCTGAGCACGGCGTTGATGCCGTAATCCTGCGCGCCGAGTTCGACCCGCGCGACATCGCGCAGCCGCGTCAGCCGGCCCTGATCGTCGCGCTTGACGATGATCTGGCCGAACTCCTCAGGCGTGGTCAGGCGCCCCTTGGTCTGGATGCCGAGCTGGAAGGCGGTGCCGCCCTGGTTGAACGGCGGTTGCCCGACCGAGCCGACCGCGACCTGTGCGTTCTGCGCGCGGATCGCCGCGACGATCTCGTCGGTGGTCAGGTTGCGCGAGGCGGCGAGATCGGGGTTGATCCACACGCGCATGTTGTAGTCGCGGCCACCGAAGGCGCGCACGCCACCGACGCCGGGAATACGCGCCATGCGGTCGATCAGCTGCGTCGTCGCATAGTTCGAGACATATTGCTGCGACAGCGACCCGTCTGGCGAGGTCAGCGCGATCACCATCAGGATGTCGGGCGAATTCTTCGCGACGGTGACGCCGACGCGGCGGACGTCGTCGGGCAGACGCGGCTCGGCGGTCGAGACGCGGTTCTGGACGAGCACCTGCGCCTGATCGACGTTGACGCCCTGCTTGAAGGTCACGGTGATCGACAAGGCGCCATCGCCGGTCGACGAGGACGACATGTAGATCATGTTCTCGACGCCGTTGATCGATTCCTCGAGCGGCGCGGCGACGGTTTCAGCGAGCGTTTCGGCGTTCGCGCCGGGATAATTGGCGGTCACGACGACGGTCGGCGGCGCGATCTCGGGATATTGCGCGACGGGCAAGCCGGGATAGGCGACCACGCCGAACACGACGATCAGGATCGACAGCACCGCCGCAAAGATCGGGCGTTCGATAAAGAAATGGGGGAATTTCACGGGCGCTTACTTCGCAGTCGCATCGGATGCGGGGGGCGCGGTGTCGGGCTGGCTGGTCGGCGCGGTGTTCGCCGCGCGCGGCTTCATCTTGGTCAGCACCGCCTTGACCGACATCCCCGGCTGGAGCGTGGTGATGCCCTCGATCACGACATGCTCGCCGGCGGCGAGGCCGGTCTTGATGACGCGAAGCCCCTCGACCTGCGGGCCGGTCTCGACCGGGCGCTGGACTGCCTTGCCGTCCTTGCCGACGACATAGACGAGCTTGCGCGTCTGGTCGGTGACGACCGCTTCATCGGGGACGAGCATCGCATGATAGGTGCCCGAGCCGAGCAGCCGCGCGCGGCCGAACAGGCCGGGGGTGAGGAAGCCGTCGGGGTTGGAGATCACCGCATGCGCGCGGATCGTCCCCGAATTGGGATCGACCGCATTGTCGACGAATTCCATCCGGCCGTGCCAGCGATAGCCGCTCTCGTCGGCGAGCTGGACTTCGACCGGGTTCGGCGTGTTGCGCGACGAGCCACGCTCGCCGGCCTTCGCCTGGCGGAGATATTTCAGGTAGAAACTCTCGGCCCCGTCGAACGAGAACCAGATCGGATCGGTCGAGACGACGCGCGTCAGCACAGTGGTCGCGTCGGTCGCGTAATTGCCCTTGCTGACGCGGCGATCGGACACGATCCCGGTGATCGGCGAGCGGACCGTGGTGAAGCCGAGGTTAAGCTGCGCGGTCGTGACGTTGGCATTGGCCGCGCCGAGATCGGCCTGACCGCTGCGCACCGCCGCGAGCTTGGTCTCATATTCTTCCTTGCTGATCGCCTGCGCGGCGAGCAGCTTGTCGGCACGCGCGAGCTCGGAGCGCGCGTTGGTCAGCGCGGCCTGCGCCTTGGCGACCTGCGCGCGCGCCTGGGCGAGCGTGGCGGCATAGGGACGCGGATCGATCGTGAACAGCGCCTCGCCGGCGCGAACGCGCTGGCCATTGGCGAACAGCACCTTTTCGATCGTTCCCGAAACGCGCGGACGCAGCTCGACATCCTGGATCGCCTCGAAGCGACCGACATATTCGTCCCAATCGACGATGTCGCGTTGCAGCGGAAGGGCGACGGTAACCTGTGGGGCGGGGGGCGGCGGTGGCGCGCTCTTCGAACACGCGGCGAGCGCCAGAAGGCTGGCTACCGTCAAAAGCGAGCGAACCGAGCTCGTTGGCTTGATCATTTCCGTCTATCCCTACGACCTGGTCGGCTACAGTCCACCCTCGTCCAGGCGGTCCGCTCTCAAGGGCGGACTTACGGCCATCAGCGTCTAACTGCGACGATGAATGCTGCATTGCAAGAGGCCCGCGCGAAACGCTTGGTTTCCATCCTGTCACGATTGGCAACACGTTTCATCGTCACAGGATAGTTTTTTCGCGACCCGAAAACTACAGCGTTACGATCGCGCCGTTTTTCATGATCCACGCGACATGCTGCACCGCGTCCACCGCTGCGACCGGATTTCCTTTGACGGCAATCAGGTCCGCCAGCAGCCCGGCGCGCACGGCGCCCCGGTCGCTCAGGTGGAAGGCGCGGGCGTTGCCCGATGTCGCGGCGATCAGCACTTGCGCGGCGGGCATTCCGGCGGCGGCCATCAACACCATCTCGCGGGCATTCTCGCCATGCGCGAAGACGCCGACATCGCCGCCCATGCAGATCGGCACGCCCGCCGCTCGCGCCAGCGCGAACGACGCGCGGCTCTGCGCGACCGCTTCGGGCACCGGATCGCCACCGCGCCAGCCGCGATAGCGCGCGACCGCATCGGAGGCGGCGAGCGTCGGGCACAAGGCGATATGCTGTGCCGCCATCGCACGGAAGATCTCGGGCGTGCCGCCATAGCCGTGCTCGATCGTATCGGCCCCCGCGGCGATCGCGCGGAGCATCCCCTCGGGCGTCGCAGTGTGAACCGCGACGGTCCGTCCGGCATCGTGCGCCGCCTCCACTGCAGCCTTCATCTCGGCGACCGAGAAGGTCGGGCGGCTCGGCTCGCCCGGCCCCCAGCGATAGTCGCCATAGAGCTTGATGACGTCGGCGCCCGCTGCGATCTGCGACCGTACGACGCGCACGAGCTCGTCCACCCCGCTCGCTTCCTCGGCGCCTTGCGGGATGACGAGGCCGGGCTCGAACCCCTTGGGACCATAGGCGCCCCTCGCGACGATCGCGCGCGTCGCGACGAGCAGCCGCGGGCCTGGCACGATCCCGGCCGCGATCGCCTGGCGCAGTCCGACATCGGCGTAGCCAGCGCCTTCGGTGCCCAGATCGCGCTCGGTGGTGAAGCCCGCGCGCAGCGTCGCCGCCGCTTGCGCAACCGCGCGCGCGGTGCGCAACGCGAGCGGCTCGTGGAGCACCTGATCGTCCCAGCTCGTCTCGTTATAGGGATGCAAAAAGAGGTGGCCGTGGCCTTCGATCATCCCGGGCATCAGCGTGTCGCCGGGCAAGTCGATCGTCTCGGTCCCCGCCGGCACCGCGAGCGCCGGGCCGACCGCGGTGATTCGCTCGCCCGTGACGAGCACTTGCCAGCCGGGATGCGCGACGGGATCGATCCCGTCAAACACCGCTGCCGGGCGCAAAAGCGTCGCGTGTGGGGCCACAGGCTCGGGCGCGGCTCCGCCGAGCGCGAACGGGGCGAACAGAAGGGCGGCGATCGGCCATTTCATCGGTGCGGCTCCCATCAACATTGTCGCCGCGAGCGATGCCCGATAGCGTATGCCCATGGATAGACTCGCCCGCCGCCCGCGCAACCTGTTCGCTCTTGCCGCACTGCTCGCGCCCTCGCTGGCCGTCGCTGCGGCCCCTGCCCCGCCCCAGCCCGAGCAGGCCCGCTGGCGCGCCGAGGCGGCGCGCGTCACGATCACGCGCGACACTTGGGGGATCGCGCATGTCGTCGGGCGCAGCGATGCCGATGCAGTGTTCGGCGCGATCTACGCGCAGGCCGAGGACGATTTCAGCCGGATCGAGGCGAATTACCTCACAGCACTGGGGCGCACCGCCGAGGCCGAGGGCGAAGGCGCGATCTGGGCCGACCTGCGCCAGCGGCTCTATGTCGATCCGCTCGCGCTCCAGGCGCAGTACCGGGCGAGCCCCGCCTATCTCCAGACGCTGATGACCGCCTGGGCCGACGGGCTCAACTATTACCTCGCGACACATCCGCAGGTCCGCCCCAAGGTCCTCACGCGGTTCGAGCCGTGGATGGCCTTGTCCTTCACCGAAGGCAGCATCGGCGGCGATATCGAGCGGATCTCGCTGTCCGACCTCGCTTCCTTCTACGGCGGCCGGCCGATCACCATCGCGTCGGAGGATACCGGCCCGCTCCCGCGCGAGCCGCGCGGATCGAACGGCATTGCGATTGCGCCGAAGAACACGGTCGACGGCCATGCGCTGCTGCTGATCAACCCGCACACCAGCTTCTACTTCCGCTCCGAACTCCAGATGACGAGCGGCGAAGGGCTGAACGCGTACGGCGCGTCGACCTGGGGGCAGTTCTTCATCTATCAGGGCTTCAACGAGCAAGCCGGGTGGATGCACACCTCGTCGGGCGTCGATAACGTCGACAGCTTCGCCGAGGAGATCAGCCGCTCGGGCAAGACCGCAGCGTATCGCTACGGCAAGGCGATGCGTCCGCTGCGGACTTCGGTCGTGACGCTCTCCTATCGCAAGCCCGATGGAACGATGGCGGCGCGCAGCTTCACCACCTTCGCCTCGCACCACGGCCCGATCGTCGCCGAACAGAACGGCAAATGGATCGCGCAAGGCCTGATGTGGAAACCGATCCCCGCGCTCGAGCAAAGCTGGCTGCGCACCAAGGCGCACGATCTCGCGAGCTACATGAAGGTCGCCGAGCGAAAGGCCAATTCGTCGAACGACACGCTGTTCGCCGATTCACGCGGTGAGATCGCCTATCTCCACCCGCAATTCGTGCCGCTGCGCGACGACCGCTTCGATTATTCCAAGCCGGTCGACGGCGCCGATCCCGCGACCGACTGGCATGGGCTGCACACCGTCGCGAGCTTGCCTAACGCGATCAACCCGCAGGTCGGCTGGGCGCGCAACACCAATGACTGGCCGTGGAGCGCTGCCGGGCCCGACAGCCCCAAGGCGAAGGACTATCCGCGCTACATGGACAGCGCGGGCGAGAATCAGCGCGGCGTGCACGCCGACCTGCTGCTCACCGACCGCCACGATTTCACGCCCGAACGGCTGATCACGGCTGCCTATGACAGCTACATGCCTGCGTTCGCGACGCTGATCCCGCCGCTCGTCAAGGCGTATGACGCGCTCCCGGCACGCGACCCGCGCCGTGCGAAGCTCGCCGCGCCGATCGCGATGCTGCGCGGCTGGGACAATCGCTGGGGCACCGATTCGGTCCCCACCACGCTTGGCATATTGTGGGCCGGGCAGATGTGGCGCGATGTCGGGAGCTTCATCCTCTCCGAACAGATCAACGTGCCGCGCTACATCGCGACGCGCGTGTCCGACAGCGGCAAGCTCGATGCGCTCGGCGCGGCGGTCGACCAACTGACGCGCGACTTTGGCGACTGGCGCGTCGGTTGGGGCCGGATCAACCGCTTCCAGCGGATCGACGATTCGATCCAGCCGCGCTTCGACGACGCCAAGCCAAGCATCCCCGTCCCCTTCGCCTCGGCGCAATGGGGCAGCCTCGCCTCGTTCGGCGCAAAATTCTATCCCGGCACGACCAAACTCTATGGCTCGAGCGGCAACAGCTTCGTCGCGGTGGTCGAATTCGGCCCCAAGCTGCGCGCCTGGGCGGTGACCGCGGGCGGTGAAAGCGGCGACCCCGCCTCGCCGCATTTCAACGACCAGGCCGAGCGCTATGCCGCGGGTGCGTTGCGGCCGGTCTATTTCTATCCCGACGATCTCGCAGGGCACATCGAACGCCGCTATCGCCCGGGCGACCGCTGAGCCGCTACCAGGCGACCGACATGCCCAGACGCACGTTGCGCGGGCGCAGCGGGGTGGTCTGCTGGCGCGAGGCGAGGATCAGCGGGTTCCCGAGCGAGAAGCGATTGGCGGTCGCGTTCGTCAGATTGTCGCCCGCCAGCGTCACGTCGAACGTGTGCCAATGCCACGCGATCTGCGCGTCGAGCACGGCGTAATTGCCTTGGCTGACGTCGAGAAAATCCCCGGTCCCCAGCACCGATCGCCCGACATAGCGCCCCGACGTCGCGATGCTCAACATGGACGCATCGCGCAGGGTCCAACGATAGCTCAGCCCGGCATTGCCAGCGAATGCCGGCGTCTCGGGCAAACGCCGATTGGCCTTGGTCGAGGATTGCGCGAGCGGCCCGTCGACGACGTTGTGCGTGTAGAGAAAGGCGAAATTGGCGTGCAGCCCGCGCACTGGCACCCAGTCCCCCGTGGCTTCGAGCCCGATGATGTCGGCATTGCCGATATTGGAGGTGTAGGGCTGGCCCCGCCGCGTGTAGAGATCCGCCTGGATGTCGCGCCAGCGCGCGTACGAGGCCGCGACCGTGAGCTCCAGCCCGGTCGCGCCGGTGCGTTGCTTGCGCAAGCCAAACTCGCCGACCGTGATCGAGTCCGAGCCGAAATCCTGGACGCGCCCGACCCCGCTCGCAACCGCCAGCCCGCCGGTGCGATAGCCCGACTGCACGCGCGCAAACAGCGCAAGGCGCGGCCCGACCAGCCATGACAGCGCCAGCGTCGGATCGATCCGTCGTGTCGCGCGCCCCTTGACGAAGCTGTTGCTGCGCGGCGTGACCGACGGCTCGCCATCGGTCCGCGCCGCCGTCACGCGCGCGCCGCCAGTTACCGTCAGCCGCTCGGTAACGGGCCAGTTCGCCTCGCCGAACACCGAGACGCTGTCGGTACGGTTGCTGACGCCGATGATGTCGCGAGTCTGGTTGGGCATGCCGAGCGTGCGCGCCTGGACGTCGCGATCCTCGAGAAAGGCGAGGCCAACCAGCCAGCCGATCTTGTCGGGCACCGCGCGCGACAGCCGCGTTTCCTGGACGAACAGCTTGTCGCTTTGCTCGGTGGTGTAGACGGTCGGCCCGGTCGCGCCGATCGTGCGAGAGGCGTCGAACGTGTCGAAGGTGCGAAGATCGACGTAACCCGTCGCCGACACCAGATCGAGACCGCTGTCCCAGTGCTTGCGCACCACGCCGCGGGCGAGCTTGATATGGCTGCTATAGGGCTGCGCGAGCACCGAGCGGCGCTCGAGCGGTCCGCTCATCGTCTCGGCATATTGCCCGTCGGCGGCATCGATCTTCTGGCCGAGCGCGCCGAGCTCGATGCTCCAGCCATCGCCCGGCGCGATCACCAGGCTCGCACGACCGCCGATCCGATCGGCACGGTTGATGTTGCCGAGCCGACGCATCGAGTCGGTGATGTAGCCGCCGTCGCGCTCGCTGTAGCCAACGACCCGCAGCCCAACGCGATCTTTGAGTATCGGCAGATTGACCATGCCCGCCGCATCATAGCCCGCCGCGCCGCCCTGCGTCAGCGTAACGCCGGCGCTGAGCGATGCCGCGGTCTTGGCGAGGTCGGTCGGGTTGGGCTCGAGGTGGATGATCCCGCCGATCGCACCCGATCCGTACAGCGTACCCTGCGGCCCCTCGAGCACCTCGACGCTTTTCATGTCGTACAGGTTGAGGCTCGGCTCGGGCCCCGCAAAACCCAGCGGGACTTCGTCGAAATAGAGGCTCGCGGTCGATTGCGTCGGGCCGTTGAAGCTGCTGTCGGCGATCCCGCGGATGAAGATCTTGTTGCGCCCCTCGCCGAGCTCGGTGTTCTGCAGCACCGGGGTATCGCGCGCGACATCGTCCATCGTCACCGATCGCGCGGCGAGCGATCCCGGCGCGAACCCGCCGATCAGCAACGCGCTGCCGGGGAAGCGCAGCAGCGTCGATCCCTGCTTGCTCGCCGTGACGACGATGTCGCCGCCTGTCTCGGCCACCTCGGCATGCTTGCGGACGGCGACGCGCCGGATCAGCGCGCCGACCGTCTTGGGCGCGCGGACGACGCGGTAGCTGCGCGCATCGATCGCGACCGCACGATAGCCCGTCCCGTCGAGCAAGCGCTGCAGCGCCTCGCGCGGCGCCATCTGCCCCCGCACCCCGCGCGCCTGGATCCGCGCAAGCCCCGGCTCGGTACTGATGATGTCGAACCCGCTCTGACGCGCGAGCGAGGTGAGCGCGCGATCGAGCGGTTCGGGCGCGATCGTGATCCGCACGCTTTGCGCGCTCGCCGGCGCCGAAGGCACGGCGCAGACGGCGAGCGCAAACGGAGCAGCGGTGCGCAGACTCTTAGTTAGGCGAGATAGACCATCGCTCGCCATCGTGATGCCACTCAGCCCCAACCAATGCGGCCAGATGCGGAACATCCCGCGCCGCCGTCCCCGTCAGGCGGACCATGCCGCTAAAGGGACGCTGCGACAAGCTTGCGTCGATCGAAAGCGTGACGCCGTCGATCCGGTTGACCGCGCTCGCGACGCGACCGAACGGCTCGCCCGTAAACGTGATCGCACCGCTGCGCCAGGCACCGACCTTGGCGACATCGACCTTGGAAAGCACGATGCTGCCGACATCCTCATGCACCGTCGCCGCCGCACCCGCGCGCAATGCCACCGCCTCGCGCTGCGGCTGGAGCAGCACCGATCCTTCGGCGACCTGGACGTCGAGCCGCTTGCCGTCGCGCTCGACGTTGAACACCGTGCCGACGTCCTGAACGACCTGCGCGCCCGAGCGGACGGTGAACGGCGCACCCGCGTCGTGATGGACATGGAACGTCGCCTCGCCCGAATCGAGCGTCGCGATGCGCGGATTGTTGTGATCGAGCAGCAAGCGGCTGGCACCGTTGAGCTCGATCCGCGTGCCATCGTTGAGCGCGATGTCCTGCCGCTGGCCGGGCTTCGTCTCGATTGCATAGGGGGCGGGCCCACCACCGGCGGGCACGAGCACCAGCGTCAGGCACGCTGCGGCCGCGACAGCCACGCCGCCGCCTGCCCAGGCCCAGACACGGCGACGCGGCGACGCGACAATCGGAGCCTCGATCGGTGCCACGCCAGGATCGGCGGGATACAGTTCGGGATGATTGGCGAGCAGCGCCATATCGAGCGCGACAGCGTCGAAAGCGCGCGCATGCGCAGGATCTTCCTCGAGCCATGCCACGAAGGCATGCCATTCCTGATCGTCCATATCGGCTTGGCGCATCTGCCAGTCGATGGCGCGATCGACGATGTGCGCTGGCTCAGCGGTCACGATTCGATTCCCCTTCACCGGGTAGACGATGTGGCGCTTCCGAATCCGCCTCGCTCGCGATCTTGTACGCTTGTATTTCCTTGACGGCGCGTCGCAACAGCTTCTCGACCCCGCTCAACGTCATGCCAAGCCGCGCGGCAATCTCCTTTTGCGGCACGTCCTCGAGCCGATAGAGCCGGAGCGCGGTGCGCATCCGCTCGGGCATCGCCGCCAATGCACCCTCGAGCCGCGTCAGCCGTTCGCGGTCGAGCAAGGCGCGTTCGATCGTCGGCTGTTCGTCGGCGGCGGGCTGGACCTCCATCCACGCGGTATCGCGCGCGCCCGATCGCGTTGCGGCAATCCGCCGGTCGGACGCGTGGTTCGACGCCATGCGGTAGAGATAGGCTGCGGGCTGCGCGACGGGCTGCGACGTCGGCAGCTGGTCGAGCTTGATCCACATGTCCTGCAGCGCGTCCTCGGCATCGGCGCGATTGCCGAGCCGCGCCACGAGCAAACGCAGCAGCATCGGCTGCTCGGCCAAAAAGACGGCCTGGAGACCGCCTTCGGTCACCGAATCGCTGGGGTTTGCAACATACTATAGCCTAAAGCGCCGAACGTCCCCGCCCGCAACCCCCGTGCCGCGCGGCCGGTCCGCTAGCGTCCGATTATGCGGCTTTTTGCAGCGTGACGGCGCAGTCGGGCTCGGCGTAGAATTGCCGTTCGCGAATGCGATCGCTCGACAGGCGCCGGGCGGCAAGGCGGCGCGCAAGAAACTGATAAAAGAACCAGTCGCGCGCAGGCTCGGGCGTCGCGTGATAGAGAATCCGCTCGGCGAGCGTCCAGCGGATCGACTCCCGATCGCGCGGGCGCGGCGAGGGCGCGCACCACAGGCCTTCGCCATATGCCAGCCGCCCGAACTTCGCCATGCGGTGCATGATCTCGTGATCCTCGAGCACGTACCCCCAGCGCAGCGCATCGAACTGCCCCGCACGGCGCAACACGTCGGTGCGGAACACCTGCCCTGCCCCACCCGTGTGGCATTGCGCGGGAAACAGCCGTGCCGCCCGCGCCATGCGCTTGGCGGCCTCGACATGATCCTGCTCCGTGGCAGTCGGCGTGACGAAATAGGCGCCGCCCGCGACTGCGCCGGTTTCGAGCAGACGCTCGGCTTGGCGCAGGTAATCGACCGGATACAGCGTATCGGCGTCGCACGTCGCGACGAACCGCGTGCGGGCGCGCTGGACGCCCGTCTGGAGCGCGTTGACCTTGCCGGGGCGCCGCTCGACCAACAGCGTGAAGGCGAGACCGAGCCGGCGGCACGTCGCCGCGGCGACCGCGCCGCTGCCGTCGGTCGACCCATTGTCGATCAGGATCAGTTCGAACGGCACGTCCTGCGCAGCGAGGCTGGCGAGCGTGCCGTCAAGGAAATCGCGTTCGTTGAAGAACGGGATCAGCACGCTCCAGCGCGGCAAAGCGGTCGCGGCCGGACGCTGACCCGGAGCTCCCCACTCGGGATAGTATTGCGATTCGAGCAACATGGCCGTTTCCTGTAAGCGTCTGTCAGACGGTCTTAGAAAGAAGCGGAGAGAGCGCGGATCGCCGGAATGGCCCGCGCTCGGTTTGCGATAATGCGGCCGCCCCCCGGCCGACCGCACGCGATGCCGGGCGCGATACGGGCGTTAAGTCCCATAAACTGGTTCGCGGTCGGCATCGGCAAACGAGATCTCCTCGTTAACAGAACGATACCGATGCCGGATAACCGGACGGGAAATATTGCGCTGAGGAACTTTTTTTGAAGTCGCGCGTGCGGTCAGCGCTGGTAGGCGCGATCGTTGCGCAGATAGACGATCGCGCGATAGTCGCCGCGGGGCGCGATGAACACCGGGCGATACGCGCGCGCTAGCGCAGCTGCCACCGCGGCGTGGCTTTGCGGGTTCCATTCGGCCAGCGGGCGACTGGCGCTGACGATCACCGGCGGACGGTGCGCGAGGATACGACGGACCTCGGCGGCCTCGTCGATCCCCGTCGCGCCTTGTTCGGGCGCATAAGCGAGCGTCGAGGGGAAGGCATAAGCGGTCGGGATGCAGGCGTCCGCGAGCTGATAGACGATCGCGTCGCCGATGAAGACATAGGGGCATTCGTGTCCGCTATTGGCCTTCACCACGCGCGCCAGCGCACGGACGCCGGGCGCGTCGTCGGGGCGGATCGCCGCCTCGACCGCGAAGACGGTGAGCCCGGCGGCAACGATCGCGAGCGCGATCCGGCGATGCCGCCCGAACGTCACCGCCGCCAGCGTCAGCAGGGGTGGCAGCAAGGGCAGCGCATAATGATCGAAGAACACGCCGAGCAGCACGAACGGCACGAGCGCAGCGCCAAGCCACGCTGCCGCCAGGCGGATCTCGGGCCGCTGCGAATCGCGCCGCAGCGCCGTGGCGGCACACAGCACGAGCAGCAGGAGTTGCGCGCTGATCCCGGCGAGCCGGCGCAGCGTGAGGTCGATCGGATAGCTGT
Organism: Sphingomonas glacialis; assembly: GCF_014653575.1. GTDB lineage: Bacteria > Pseudomonadota > Alphaproteobacteria > Sphingomonadales > Sphingomonadaceae > Sphingomonas > Sphingomonas glacialis. Next base: position 60,385 of record NZ_BNAQ01000002.1, read on the forward strand.
AATGGCCGCGCGCGAAGATCGAGGTGAAATTATCGTACCAGAATGCGCGGAAGGCCGCGGGGCCGAGCTGCCAGTAAAAGCCGATCGCCGCGAGCGTCGGGGCAAGCCCGAGCGCCAGCCACACCAGCCCCCCCGCTCCGAGCATGCCGAGCTTTGCGCCGGCGCGCCGCAAATAGAAGAGATGCGCGAGACCGAACAGCGCGCCCTCGACCGCAGGCGTGTATTTGGTCTGGATCGCCAGCCCGGCGAGCAGGCATGCCCCCGCCCCGCTCCAGACGATCGCACGCCTGTCGCGTCGCTCCGCAAGCGCCGGGAGCCGCAGCAGCAGGACCGCGCCGAGCGCCATGAACAGGTTGAAGAACACCGGCGACTGCCCGGCGCGGCCGCTGAGCATTGGCAGCCACACGAGGTACGCCGCCCCCGCAATCAGCGCGCCCGCTGCATTCGCCCCCGCGATCCGCGCCGCGCGGCCGATCGCCCAGGCCGCCCCCACCGCAAAAAGCAGCGCGACGCCTTGATAGGCGACGATCCCGTCGCCCGGCAGGAGCCGTGTCGCGGCATAGATCAGGAACAGCCCGATCGGCTTGCGGTCCCACAGGTCGATATACGGCAGCGCGCCGTGCCACATCCGGCTGCCGACCAGCGCGTAATATTGCTCGTCGGTGTGGATGATCGGATTGCCGAAATCGGCGCCCCGCAGCGCAAGCGCGAGTAGCCCGAGCACCAGCAACGGACCCGCCGAACGCAGCCGCTCGGCGAGGCTCAAAGCTCGCCGGGTCCGAAGCCAAGCCCGTCGAGCAGTGCAGCTCGTGCCGCACGGCACTGCCGCCACATCGCCGGGTCGCCGAGATCGTCGGGCGCGATCCGTTCGGGCCAATACCGCTCAATCAGGCCGGCGAGCAGATCGCAGCGCGCCGGGTCGAGCAGGAAGCGCGGGTCGATCGCCGCATAGGCGGCATCATCCACCGCGACGCGCAGCCGCAGGCACGCCGGCCCGCCGCCATTGCGCATCGACTCGCGCAGATCGAGCGCCTCGACCGAGCGGATCGGCCCATTGCCCGCAAGCATCGTCTGCAGCCAAGCCCACACCGCCGGCACTTCGCGGCACTCGCCCGGCACGATCAGCGCCATCGCACCGTCGGGCAAGGTCACCAGCTGCGAGTTGAACAGATACGATCGGATCGCCGCCTCGAGCGACACTTGCGCCGCGGGCACCTCGAGGATGATCGCCTCGGGCAACCGGCTGCGGATGAAAGCATAGACCGCAGCCGGATCCTCGAACGCCTGCTCGTGCGTGAACAGCACGGTTTCGTTGGCGACCGCGACGACATCGTTGTGGAACGCGCCAGCGGCGATCGCGGCGGCGCTTTGCTGGACGAAAAGCGTGTCGGCCGGATCGAGCCCATGCCGCCGCGCGACCGCCGCACTCGCGGTGCGGTTCTGGCGCGAGGGAAAGCCGCTTTCCTGGCGCACGCCATAGACGAACAGCTCGATCCCGCGCGCAGCGTGACGCGGCGCCATCCGCATGAAGTTCGCCGCACCCTCGTCGCCGAGCGGGGACGGCAGCGCGTCGTGCACCGCGAAGTGGCACGGGTCGCCAAAGGCGAGGCGCAGCTGCCGCGCGGTCTGTGGCGCTTCGAGGCTGCGGTGGAGCATCGTCGAGAGATTGGCGACCGAGATGTGGCAGCGGCCGTCGCCGGTATCGGGCGCGGGCGAGACGGTGCCGGCATTGGCGGTCCACATCGCCGATGCAGCCATCACGTTGCGCAGCAGCCCAGGATCCTCGCGCCATGCCGCAGCGAGGACGGCATCGTCGTCGCCGGCAAAGCCGAGCTGCCGCAGCCACGTCGCATCGGGCCGATCGTGCGGCAGCAACAGACCTTGCGGCAAGCCGAGCGCCAGCATGTGGCGCATCTTGGCGACGCCCTGCAGCGCCGCCGCGCGCGGCGAGGACACCGCGCCGGCATTGCTCGCCGAAGCGATGTTGCCGAACGACAGCCCGGCATAATTGTGGCTCGGCCCGACCAGCCCGTCGAAATTGATCTCGCGCATGCTCGGCAGCTACCGCAATCGCCGCCGCTAATCCACTGGCCCGAGGCACAGCTCGGCGACCGCATCGACGATCGCCTCGGCATCGAGCCGATACGCGCGGAACAGATCTGGCAGATCACCCGTCTGGCCGAAGCGATCGGTGCCGAGCGGGCTCACGCGCATCCCGCGCACGCTGCCGAGCCACGACAGCGTCGACGGCGCGCCGTCGATGATCGTGACGAGTTTGGCGTGCGGCGCGAGCGCGCCGAGCAGCGTGTCGGCATGGCTCGACGCGCCCGCCCCGGTCCAGCGCCCGGCATGCCGCGCCGACCAGCCACGATGCAGCAGATCGGGCGACGTCACCATCAGCAGCCCCAGACCCGGCACGTCGTCGGCGAGCAGGGCAGCCGCTTCGAGCACCTCGGGCGTCACGGCGCCGGTGAAGACGATCGCGATGTCGACGTCGCCGGAGGGTGCTTTCAGCCAATAGCCGCCGCGCAGCGCATCGTCCTGCCAGCCATCGTCGGCACGCTCGATCTGCGCGATCGCGCGCGTCGTCAGCCGCAGATAGACCGAGCCGCCGTCGTCCGCCTGCATGTGCTCGAACCCCCAGCGCATGATCAGCGCGAGTTCGTCGGCAAAGGCCGGCTCGAAATAGGTAAGGCCGGGCTGGCCGATCCCGATCAGCGGCGAATTGATCGACTGGTGCGCCCCGCCCTCGGGCCCGAGCGTCAGCCCCGACGGCGTCGCCACCAGCAGGAAGCGCGCGTCCTGGTAGCAAGCGTAATTGAGCGCATCGAGCCCACGCGCGATGAACGGATCGTACACCGTGCCGATCGGCATCAGCCGCGTGCCGAACAGCGGCGCCGCAAGCCCGAGCGCCGCGAGCATCAGGAACAGATTGTTCTCGGCAATGCCCAGTTCGATATGCTGCCCCGCGCCGTGCCCCGCCCATTTCTGCGCGGTCGGGATGCGCGCGGCGGAAAAGACGTCCTTCAGTTCCTGCCGCCGGAACAGCCCGCGCTGGTTCACGAACGCGCCGAGATTGGTCGAGACGGTCACGTCGGGCGAGGTCGTGACGATCCGGTCGGCGAGCGGATGCCCCGATTTGGCGAGATCGAGCAGGATCCGCCCGAACGCCGCTTGGGTCGAGAGCTCGGCTCCATCGGGCACCGGCAGGCACTCGGGGACCGCCACAGCCTGAGCCGGTTTCGCCGTGGCCGCCTGTGCCAGCGCACTCGCCTCGACCACCGCGCGCGCCGAAGCGGCGGCATTGTCGCCAAGCCCGCCATACGGCGCCCATTCCTCGCCCTCGACGATGCCGAGGTCGCCACGCAATTGCGCGATCTGGCCGGGGTTCATCAGCCCCGAATGGTTGTCCTTGTGCCCCGCAAACGGCAGCCCGTAGCCCTTGACGGTATAGGCGATGAACAGCGTCGGCACGTCATCGTCGCAGCGCGCGAACGCCTCGAGCAAGGTCGCGATGCAATGCCCGCCGAGATTGGTCATCAGCGCGGCGAGCGCAGCATCGTCCTGCGCCGCGATGAGCGCGAGCGTTTCGCTTTGCCCGGCCAGATCGGCGTTCAACCGCGCGCGCCAGGCAGCCCCGCCCTGATACGTCAGCGCCGCGAACTCGGCATTGGGGCACGCGTCGATCCAGTCGGCGATCGCTTGCCCGCCGGCCTGCGCAAACACCTCGCGCTGCTTCTTGCCGTGCTTGAGCGTCTCGACGCGCCAGCCACACGTCTCGAAGATATCGTCGAAGCGGCGGAACATGCGGTCCGCCGTCGTGCTGTCGAGCGACTGGCGGTTGTAATCGACGATCCACCAGCAATTGCGGATGTCGTGCTTATAGGCCTCGATCAGGCATTCGTAGATATTGCCCTCGTCGAGCTCGGCATCGCCCATCAGCGCGATCATCCGGCCCGCATCGGCCTCGGCCATCTCGCCATGCGCGATCAGATAATCCTGGATCAGCGAGGCAAACGCGGTGATCGCGACGCCCAATCCGACCGAGCCCGTCGAGAAATCGACCGGGATCGAATCCTTGGTGCGGCTCGGATAGCTCTGCGCGCCGCCCATCCCGCGATAGCGTTCGAGCGCGTCCTGGCTCTGCTGGCCGAGCATATAGTGAATCGCGTGCAGCACCGGCCCGGCATGCGGCTTGACCGCGACTTTGTCGTTCGGGCGCAGCGCGCCGAAATAGAGCGCGGTCATGATTGCGGTGATCGACGCGCAGCTCGCCTGATGCCCGCCGACCTTCAGCCCGTCGCGGCTGTCGCGCAGATGGTTGGCATTGTGGATCGTCCACGACGACAGCCAGCGCAGCCGCGTCTCGATCGTCTCGAGCACGGCGATGGTGGCGGGATCGGCGGGGTGCGCCGGCGGGGTAGCGATCATATCCATGCCGCCCCATAGCCGATTGGCGCGCGACCGCGAGGCCCCTTTTGGCGCGGCGTCATCCGGCGGCGACAGGTACCCCCTGGCGCGCGGCGAATTGTGCGATCAACCAGCTGCGCACCAGGCTGATCGTCGGATCGGCAAGATCCTCCGCGCGCAACTTGAGGTAATAGCCAAAGCCGTCGTTGATCACGCTGTCGTACGGCAAAACGAGCCGTCCGGCGGCGATTTCGGGCGCGAACATGTCGATATCGGCGAGCGCAACGCCGTCCGAATGTATCGCATAGCCGACCGCGAGCGCATTCGCGTCGAAGGCAAGCCCGCGCTCGACGTCGAGGCTGATCCGGCATTGATTCGCAAAAGTGCTCCACAACAGCCCGCGCGGTTGCCCCTCGAGCTTGACGTGGAGCAGCGGATTGTCCGCCAGGAACTGCTCGAGCGTCTTGCCCGCGTTGCGCTGCGCCACCTGCGGCGAGCAGACCGGCGCGACGCGCACCATCCACAGCAGATCGGTCACGCGATCATCGATGTTGGGCCGGTCGAACACGATCGCCATGTCGGTCTCGCCACTGGGGAGCCCCACCGCGGGCGAGCTCGAAATGTCGATCCGGATCGCGGGATGCTCGGCGTGGAACGCCTGGATCATCGGCATCGCGACTTGCTGCAATAGCGTCGGCGGGATGTGGAGGCGGATCGGGCGGCTGGTGTCGGGATTGCCGCTGATCGCATCCATCGTCTGTTCGATCCGGTCGAACGCCTTGCGCACTTCGGGCAACAGCGTGCGCCCCGCCGCGGTCAGCGCGAGCGTCGGCCCCGAGCGATCGAACAGTTTGTGGCCGAGCTGCTCCTCGAGGCTGATGACGTGCCGGCTCACCGCGCTTTGCGAGACGTCGAGCGCCTGCGCGCCGGCGGTGAAGCTCAACCGCTGGCCGACCGCATCGAACGCGCGGAGCGCATTCAACGGGAGCCAGCGCCGATTGTCCGGGGATGAGCGAGGAATAGCGAACTCCTGAGCGATGCGGGCCATGCCGAGGCGAAATACCAAGCGCGTTTTGCCACGCGATGCAACGGCGTCGCACCGCGCCGATCGGTCCGGGAGGGTGCGCAAGGTCTATCTGCCACGCGCTTCCGCCGCTACGAAGGTCGATCTTGCGGCGCGCTCGCGTGGCAGCCCGCAAGGCGTGACGGACGACGAAAAGATGGGGCCCAGAATGATGACGACGACACCGCGGCTCGAATCGGCGCGCTGGTATGTCGTGCTCGTGCTCGGGCTCGTCTACGCGCTCAACATCGCCGACCGCTATGTCGTGTCGACCGTGCTCGAGCCGATCCGCAAGGAATTCGGCCTGTCCGATTCGGGCGTCGCATGGCTGACCGGCGTGTCGCTCGCCTTCTTCTACATCTTCGTCGGGCTGCCGATCGCGCGGCTGGCCGACCATGCCAACCGCCGCAACATCGTTGCCGCGGCGATCATCCTGTGGTCGGCGGCGACTGCGGTGCTCGGTCTGACTCAGAATTACTGGCAGTTCCTCGTCGCGCGGATTGCGGTCGGCGTCGGCGAGGCGGGCGGCACCCCGCCTTCGACCTCGATCGTCGCCGATAATTTCCCGCGTCGGCAACGCGCGTTCGCGCTGACGGTCTACGCGCTCGGGCTGCCGCTCGGCGCGTGGCTCGGGTCGAGCGTCGCAGGTGCGATCGTCGAGCATTTCCACAGCTGGCGCGCGGGCTTCATCGCGCTCGGCGTTCCTGGCGTGGTGTTCGGGCTGATCATCCTGCTCACCGTGCGCGAGCCCGTGCGCGGGCGGTTCGAGCGGATCAGCGAAGCCAAGGTGCCGAGCGCGACCTTCCGCGAGACCTGCGCCTTTCTCTGGTCGCAACGCTCGGCGTGGCACATCAACGCGGCGGGCACGGTGATCTGCCTGTGGGGTTGGGGCCTGCTGTTCTGGACGCAGACCTATTTCGAGCGCGCCTATGGCCTGTCGACCGCCGAGGCGGGCGCGCGGCTCGGGACGATCTATTTCTGGGCGGGGACCGCTGCGACGATCGCCACCGGCGCTATCCTCGCGCTGCCGCAGATGCAGGACCCGAAGCGCATCGCCTACGGCCTCGCGGCGGTGGTCGCGCTGTCGACGATCCCGTCGTTCGTCATCTACTGGACGCACTCGCTCAGCCTGGCGACCGCGATGCTGTGGATCGTCGTGCCGGCGATCTATCTCTACGTCGGGCCGACGATGGCGCTGCTGCTCAACTTCCTGCCCGCCAACATGCGCGCGCAGGGGATGGCGATCAGCCTGCTCACCGCCAATGTCGCCAATCTGATTATCGCGCCGACCGCGGTCGGCTGGCTCAGCGACACGCTTGCCGGGCGGCTCGGCAGCAATGCGGAGTCATTGCGGTATGCGCTGCTGGCGCTGTCGCTGACCGGCTTCTGGGCAGCGTATCATTACTGGACGAGCGTGCGGACCTATGCCGCCGACGATGCACGGATTCAGGGGACGACCGTTACCGCTTGAGGCAAGCACGAAAGGCGGTGGTCACGCGCCACCACCGTCACCCCGGCCTTGTGCCGGGGTCCACCGTGCCACGCGTGCTACGCCGTAAGCGCGTGCCGCCCGGTGGGCCCCGGCACAAGGCCGGGGTGACGTGGGAGAATTAGAACTTCACCTTCGCGCGCACCCCGATCGTGCGTGGCCGCGCGTACGTCACCCGCGAGCCGGCCTGGTAGATCGCGTAATAGGTCGCGCGCTGGATATCGATCACCTTGACGCCGTCGAACAGATTGTTGCCGAAGATGCCGAATTCGTAATTGCCGATGTCATAGGCGATCGACGCGCTGGCATTGTGGCTCGCGGGGATCACCGCATAGGTCTGGCTACGCCCGCCATTGCTCGCGCGGTCGACGATCAGCTTCTTGGACGTCGGGTCGAGTGTGGTCGAGAAGTCGTTGAAGGTCGTCTGTTGCGACGAGATATATTTGTACGTCGCCTGCAGATGGAGCGACCCGCGCCCGAGATCGGTATCGTAGAACGCGCCTGCCGACGCGGTCACGCGCGGTGAATAGGGCGTGCGGTCGCCGTCGAACGCGCCGACCGTCGGGATGTCGCCACGCGCGGTCGAATCGTTGAACGAGAAGCTGCCGTTGAGCGTGACGTTGCGCGTCGCCTTGACCGCCGCCTCGAGCTCGACGCCCTTGCTCGCGATCTTGCCCTTGTTGTCGGTAAAGAAATACGAACAGTTGAGCCGCAACCGCGTCTGCACGTCGGACCAATCGATGTAATAGGCGCTCGCGTTGAGCGTCACGCGCCCGCCCGCGAACTTGGCCTTTTCGCCGATCGTGTAGTTCCACAATTTGTCGGGCCCGAACGTTCCCGGTGCCGCGCTATATCCGTAGGAATTGAGCTGCGTCGTGCAGCGCCCGGCAAGCCCCGCGGTGCCGAGCGGCACCGGCTGGTTCGCACCCCCATAGCGGAAGCCGTTGGCGGCTTCGGCATAGATCAGCACATTGTCATTGAGCTTGTATGAGATGTTGGCGCGCGGGTTGACGCCGTTCGACTTCAGCGTCGAGCGGATCGACTGGGTGATGCCGGTCGTGCGCCCCTGCGCGTCCTTGCCGAGCAGCACGCCGAACGCGCCGCCTTCGTAGAGATAATAGTTCTCCTTGAAGTTGAAGTAGCGCAGTCCCGCGGTCAGATCGAGCCGGTCGGTGACGTGCCACGTGCCATCGGCATAGGCGGCGAACTGATGCTCGTGCACGTCCTGCAGCCCCGAGAAGATGTCGTTCGAGCTGAACGCGCCGTCGACGGTCTTCGAATCGTAGCGGCCGGTCGGCGTCGCTAACGGGCCGAACGCGGCGTTCTGGTACGACAGCGTGTCGAACCCGGCGACCGGAATGTCCTGAATCAGATGCCGGTTCTGCTTCTCGTAGAACGCGCCGACGGTCCATTTGACCGGGCCATCGTTCTTCGAGACGAGCCGCGCCTCGGCCATGAAGTCGTTGAGCTTCTGGTTGATCGTATAGTTCTCGGCCGGGATCAGGCTCGTGACCGCATGGTCGTAGCGTGCGGGCGGAGCGTAGAGCGGATACTTCCCCGCGCCGGTGTAGGGCGCGTAATAATTGGCGAAGTAATAGCCGATCTGCGGATCGGGGCTCGCGTTGAAGCCGATCTTGCGGTCGGTATAGGCGCCGGTCACGATCAAATTGGCGAAGCCCGCGTCATAATCGAACCCGCCGGTGTAGAGCTTGAACAGATCGCGCGTGCCCTCGGCCCCGTTGCTCTCGTACTGATACGGTTTCAGCCCATCGAGCCCGGTGTTGAGCCCCTTGGCGCGGCTGTTTTCATAGGTGAAACTGCCGTCGACGGTCAGTCTGTCGGTCGGCGTCCAGCGGACCGCGACGCGGCCCTGGGTCGAGCGGTTGCTGTTGGCGTTGTCGACGCGGTGCTGGCCGATATTGTCGATGAAGCCGCCATCGTTGCCGACGAAGATGTTGCCGCGAACCGCGAGCTCATCCTTGATCAGCGGGATGTTGACCATCCCGCGGACGTTATAGCTGCCAGCGCCATATTCGGTGGTCGATCCGCTCGCTTCGGCGGTGCCGAAGACGCTGCGCGCATCGGGCTTGGCCGTCACGAAGCGCACCGTGCCCGCCATCGAGCCCGCGCCGAACAGCGTGCCCTGCGGCCCGCGCAGCACTTCGACGCGGTCGAGATCATAGACCTTGAGGTCGGGCGTCTGGCCCTGCACCGAGATCGGCGTATCGTCGAGATAGACCGCGACGAGTGGGCGATCCGACGTATCCGAGGTGACATAGCCGCCCGTCGCAAGCCCGCGCAGGTTGAACTTGTTGAACCCCGGCGCGCCCTCGGTGATGACGAGCGAGGGGGTGAACTTCGCGAGATCGGACAGATTGCCCTGCCCCGACTTGGTGATCTGGTCGACGTTCACCACCGACACCGCGATCGGCACCTTCTGCAGCGATTGCGCGCCCGAACGCGTCGCTGTGACGACGATATCGTTGAGTCCTTCGCTTTGCGGCGCGGCTTGCGGCGCATCGGCGGGCGCCTGCGGCTCGGGCGCGGCGCGCGCGATGCCCGGCGCGATCAGCGCAAGCGCCGCCCCCGACGCCATGAGCCGCGCGACGATCCGCGCAGGACGCGCCGAAACGCTGTGACCGACAGAAAGATTCACCACGAAAGTCCCCTTTGCAACCCAGCTGCCCCACCAAGGCAGCCGTCGTGCAAGCCGTTGCCGGCCCATGCCTTCGACGCTGTCCTTGATCCCCGTTCGATATCAAAAATCGGATAGGGGCATCCAATTTAGGCATCAATGCCGATTGGCGGTCGCCTTGGCAAGCGGTCCGAGCGCATCGACGAGCGGGCCGAGCCACGCTTCGAAAGGGCGCCACTGGTCGAGGCCGTCGCGATTGATCGGCTGGCGGACCTGTTCCGAGCTCGGCGTGCGGACGGTCCGCTCGCTCTCGAAGAACCGCAGGCACTGCGGCTCGAACGGCAGGCCGCAATACGCGAGCAACCGGCGGATTTCGGTCTCGGGATCGTCGATGAGCGCCTCATAGTCGATGCGGTATACCCGGCCCGGCAGCACCGCATCGAAATGCGCCATCAGCGCGACGTAATCGGCGTAATATCTCCCGAGATCGCCGAGGTCGTAGCTATAGGCCTGCCCGCGCGCGAACGCCTGTTTGAACAGCGAGAAGCAGCACGCCATCGGATCGCGCCGGATATCGATGATCCGCGCGCCCGGCAGCATCAGGTGAATCAGCCCGGTGTGGAGGAAATTACCCGGAAACTTGTCGACCAGCCACGGCTTCCCCGCGCGGTGGACCGCCGTCCGCTCGAGATAGACGGCGCCGAGCGCGGCAAAGGCGGCTTCGGGAACGTGCGCGATCGACGACGGATAGCCCGGGTGGCGCTGCGCCAGTTCGCGCGCGAGCGTGGTGATGTCGGGCAGTTCGGACGCGCCATCGACCGCACTGTGGCTGGCGAGGATCTGCTCGACCAGCGTCGATCCCGACCGTGGCATGCCGAGCACGAAGATCGGCCCGGCCTCCGCGCACCCCGCCGCGGCGTTGCGGCGGAACAGCTCGGCGTCGAACGCCGCGATCGAGTCGGTCACGAAGCGATGCAACGCTGCGGCGTCATGCGGCTCGAGCGCGGCGCGCGCAGCATTGCCGCGAGCATAGTGGACGAACGACTCGGCGTAGCGTGCCTCGTCCTCGAGCGCCTTGCCCAAGGCGAAGTCGAGATACGCCCGATCGGCCGGATCGGAGCTCGCCTCCGCCGGAAGCGCGAGCATGTGCGCGACCTCGGTGCTGTCGAAGCGGACGGTCTTGAGGTTGGCGAGACTCCAATATGCTTCACCGTAGCCCGGCCGGAGTGTGACCGCACGGCGGTATGCGGCGACTGCCTCGTCCTGCCGGCCAACCGCGCGGAGCGCGTGGCCGAACGCATGCCAGGCCTCGGCATCGTCGGGCGTCGCCGCGAGGACCGCCTGATAGGCACGGATCGCCGCAGCCGCATCGCCGAGCTGCATGTGGATCGCCGCTTCGAGCATAAGGAAAGCGGCAAGACCCGGCAGCGCCTTGAGCGCGAGATGGATCGCCGCAAGCGCCTCTTGCCCACGCTCGAGCCGGTGAAGCGCGATCGCGTGTGCGAACTGTGCGGGGACGAAGTCGGGCGCAGCGCGGCGCGCCTGGTCCAGCAAGTCCGCGACCGCCGCGAAATTTCCCTGCCGCAGCCCGATATCGGACAGCAGGCGCACCGCGCCGAGATCGTTGAGATCGATCCCGAACCGCCGCTGGAGCGCGCCGCGCGCCGCCGTATCGCGCCGCTCGAAGAACGCCGCAGCCGCATCGCCGAGTGCGCGATCGGCGACGCAGCCAGGCACCATCCGCGCCTGCGCCGCATTCGCCTCGATCGGGCGCCCGAGCAGCAGCAACTGGTCGCCAAGCGCGTGCCATGCCAGCGAGGATTGCGGATTGGCGCGCGTGGCCTGGTCGAGCGCATCGGCGGCGGCCTCCCCCGCCCCCAGTGCGGCAAGCGCCATGCCGAACTCGTAATGAATCCCCCACGCCTGCGGCATGGCGGCGGCAAGCGGCGCCAACACATCGCGCGCCTCGCGGATCTTTCCGACCCGGCGCAGCGCCGCGCCCAACAGGACGCGCGCTTCAACCGAATCACGTCCCCCCGCCAAGACGCCGTCGACACGAGCGAGCGCTGCTAGCGGGTCGTGACCCAGCAAGCGCTTGGCGTCCGCCAGCGCGGATTGCATCGTCGAATTGTCCAGCCGCTTGGTCCCCGCTGCGATACCGTTCGGCGAGCCTAGCCGTACCGCCGCGCCAAATCCATCGAACGCGAGTTGGCTCCCGATGCCAAGGCGCAGACCCGCCACGGATTTGACCCGCCCTTGGCACCGGCTGAAACTGCGGGAAAACTTATAATAGATTAGTTTAAATTTGCTCTTTAGAAATAAATTAACACATATCAATTGGCAGTCTTTGTGATAAATTTTGCCAATTCATTCGCCAATAGTTTCAAAACACAGACGGCGGATGATAGATAGGACCCCATGAAAGCAACTGGTCTTACCTTTGCGATAGTTTCAATAGGACTTACAATCGCAATTGTCTTAAATGAGACAATTTATATAATTGAAAATACTCCATTTTTTGGAGTTCATGCGGGCTACAGCCTTGCCGCGTCAGTCGGATTTTCTGGCTGCGCGGTCGCGGTCGTACCGTTACTGCTAGATCGCCCGCGTCGCGCGGCACCCGTCGCTGGCGTTGTCGTGCTGTTCGGCGCCTTCATATTGCGGGATTGGGCGACCGTTTCGGAGATGTTCGTCAGTCCAGGCCAGTTCTCTCATTGGCTTGCCGCGGCCATGCCGGGCCGCCTGCTCCCGAGCGCGGCGCTCCTGCAGATCGTGGTCGGTATTGCCTGTCTCGAACTCGGCCTCGACCGGCTTCACGGATCGCGCGACCTCCGCATCGCGCTGATCCTGTTCGTTCCGATCGCGCTCACCGCCGAAGCGCTCGTCATGCTCGTCGCCGGACTCGACTCGTCGAACCTGACGCTCCTCACGATGGCAGCCTCGCTGGTTTTCCTGGCAGGCGCGATGGGTGCGTATGGGCTCCGACACGATGCGGCGTTGGCCGCTGCACCGGGGCTATGGCTGCCCGTGGTGTTGGCGGTAGCGATCGCCAGCACCGATCTGCTCGCGACGCACAGCAGCGCGGCGCGATGGGGGTATGTCCTGGTCGTCGCGTGCGGCTTGCTGCTCCCGCACCGCGTCTTCGTGCGCGTGCTGACCACCGTATCGGTCGGTCTTGCACTGTTCGGCTTGGTGGCATCGCAACGGAGCGAGAGTGCGAGCGTCGCCAGCCTCCTCGACGCCGCCCTGGCGATCGGCGCGATCGTATTGGCAGGAGTGCTGGTCGATCGGCAGTGGCAGGCGCGACAAGCCCATCGCGAAATGATCGAGCGTTTCGCCGCGATACAGCAGATGACGGCGACGACGTGCTTCGAACTCGATCTGGCAAGCATGGCCTTCGTTCCCAGTCCCGCGTTCGATTCGCTCCACGGCCGGACCGCACGGGTGCGCAACGATTGGCGATCGTTCGTCGCAGCGTACATTCCCGTCGAGCAACAGGCCGCGCTGGCGGCCAGCCTTGCCGAGGCGCATCACGGCCGGGCCACCGACGCTGTCGCATACAGTTTCCAGCGCCCCGACGGCGAAAGGGGAGATGCGCTGCTGCGCTGGGTGCCGACGCGCGATACGCACGGGGTGATCGTCAGCCTGACCGGCATCGTCCACGATGTGACCCTGCAGCGAAAATCCGAACGTGGCAGTGCCGAGTTACGCGCCAAACTGGACGACGCTCTGAAGCTCGAAACGCTGGGCCTGTTGGCCGGCGGGGTGGCGCACGACCTCAGCAACACGCTCGTCCCGCTGGGGATCCTCGCACCGCTCGTGCTGGAGACGATCACCGACCCAACCGATCGGCATAGCATGGACCTGATCATCGAATCGGCGACGCGCGCACGCGAACTGGCGCGCGCCATGCTGGCCTCTACGCGCGAGGAACCCACCGCGCTCGAGCGGGTCCGGCTCGACGAACTGGTCCGCGATTTGCTGGCGTTGCTGCGCGCGCGCTTTCCTGCCGGGATCACGATCGTCGACGCGCTCGCACCCGTGCCCGCGATCGAAGGAAACGTGTGCCAGCTTTATCAAATCGTCCTCAACCTGACGGTCAACGCAGCACAGGCGATCGGCCCTCGCGGCGGCACGATCACGATTGGCACTGCGGCTGAGCCAAGCGGGGATGCGCGCGCGCGGTCGGTCCGGCTGTTCGTCTGCGACGATGGCGCGGGGATTCGGCCGGAGATCATCGATCACATCTTCGAGCCGTTCGCCAGTTCCAAGGATGGCAATGAGGCGAGCGGGATCGGTCTGGCGATCGTCCGCCGTATCGTCCAGTCCCATTCCGGGGTGATTTCCGTTCAGAGCAACCTGGGCCAGGGCGCGCGGTTCGATCTGCTGTTCCCCGTCGCTCGGCCAGTTTCTGGCCCCTCTTCCCCCAACCTGTCGCACCCCACTCCCGCAAGCGAGGCTCCATGGCGAAGCGCATCTACATAGTCGACGACGACGAACCGGTCCGTTGCTCGCTGCTGACATTGCTTACCCTGCGCAGGGATTTCGATGCCGAATGCTTCGCCTCGGGCGACGCCTTTCTCGACGCGACGCCCAGGCTCGATCCCGGGATCGTCCTGCTCGACCTGCGCATGCCCGGACTGACCGGGCTCGAGGTACTCGCTACCTTGCGCCGCGAAGCGCTGCCCTTTCTGTGCGTGATCGTCACCGGGCACGGCAACATCGCCGTCGCCGTCGAGGCGATGAAACGCGGCGCGATCGACTTTCTCGAAAAGCCATATGACCACATGACGCTGCTCGAAACGGTCGAACGCGCGTTGGATCGGCTGACGCGCGCTGGCGAGGATGCCGCTCGCATCGCCGCGGCGCAGAAACAAATCGCTCGGCTGGCGCCGCGCGAAGTCGATGTGCTGTGTGGGTTGATCGCCGGCAAGGTCAACAAGGTGATCGCACATGACCTCGCCATCAGCCCGCGCACGGTCGAAGTGTATCGCGCGCACATGATGACAAAACTTCACGTCCAATCGCTGCCGGACGCGCTGCGCATCGCGTTCGCCGCCGGGCTGGTCCATTGAGCACGATCGACGACGACGCAGACTTGGCCGAGATCGTCCACGATCTCAGCCAGCCATTGACCGCACTGACCAACTACCTCGCCGCGATGCAAGTTGCGATCGACCATGGCGATCCGTGCAAAACGATCGCAAATCTGCTCGGATCTGCCGTGGGCGAGACGACGCGAGCGCGCGCCGTGGTCGACCGCCTGCGCGATGCCCTCGCCCGCTGAGGCGAGGCGAGCCTTCGGTACTATATTGCGATTGCGGCGGAAAGAATCCGCGGCCGGGTCGTTCCTTGACCGCGAGGTTTTCCGAATGGGCGCGCTGGCGCGCGCTTGTCGACAGCGCACGATATTTTTCCCGGAGACATGAGATGGCCACCACCCCCGAGACAATCCGCGGCAACGCGGGCGAGACCCACCAACAGGCCAGCGAGGGCGATGCCGTGCTGACCACCAACCACGGCGTGCCGATCTCCGACAACCAGAACAGCCTGCGCTCGGGCGAGCGCGGGCCGACGCTGCTCGAGGATTTCGTGCTGCGCGAGAAGATCTTCCATTTCGACCATGAGCGCATCCCCGAGCGGATCGTCCACGCCCGCGGGTCGGGCGCGCACGGCTATTTCGAGGCGACCGACGACATTTCGGACCTGTCGAAGGCCGCGGTGTTCACCAAGGGCGAGAAGACCGAAGTGTTCGTCCGCTTCTCGACCGTCGCGGGCGGATCGGGGTCGGTCGACACCCCGCGCGACGTGCGCGGTTTCGCGGTCAAGCTCTACACGCGCGAAGGCAATTGGGATCTGGTCGGCAACAACATCCCGGTGTTCTTCATCCAGGACGCGATCAAGTTTCCCGACCTGATCCACGCGGTGAAGATGGAGGCCGATCGCGGCTATCCGCAGGCCGGCAGCGCGCACGACACCTTCTGGGACTGGGCCTCGCTCACCCCCGAAGCGACGCACATGCTGTTCTGGGCGATGTCCGACCGTACCCTCCCGCGCTCGCTGCGGATGATGGAAGGCTTCGGCATCCACACCTTCAAGCTGGTCAATGCCGAGGGCAAGGCGAGCTTCGTCAAATTCCACTGGAAGCCCAAGCTCGGCATTCAGTCGACGATCTGGGACGAGGCGCTGAAGCTTCAGGCGGCCGACAACGACTATCACCGCCGCGACCTGTTCGAGGCGATCGATGGTGGCGACTTCCCCGAATGGGAGCTCGGTATCCAGGTGTTCGACCAGGCCTTTGCCGACGCGCAGCCCTATGACGTGCTCGATTCGACCAAGCTGATTCCCGAGGACGACATCCCCGTGCGGATCATCGGTCGGATGGTGCTCAACCGCAACGTCGACAACTTCTTTGCCGAAACCGAGCAAGTCGCCTTCCTGCCGACCAACATCGTGCCGGGAATCGATTTCTCGAACGATCCGTTGCTGCAGGGCCGGCTGTTCTCGTATCTCGACACGCAGAAGTCGCGTTTGGGCACGACCAACTTCCACCAGATCCCGATCAACGCGCCGCGTTGCCCGTTCGGCAACTTCCAGCGCGACGGAATGATGCAGACGCAGGTGCCGAAGGGTCGGGCGAATTACGAGCCCAACAGCCTCGGCGCACATGGCGAAGAAGGCGGCCCGCGCGAGAGCCCGAAGGGGTTCGCCACGGTCAACGCCGCGACCGGTCCGAACGAGACGGGCGACAAGCTCCGCATCCGCTCGGAGACGTTCAGCGACCATTACAGCCAGGCACGGTTGTTCCTGAACTCGCAGACCGAGAGCGAGCAGGCACATATCGCATCGTCGTTCGTGTTCGAGCTGTCGAAGGTCGGGACGCTCGATCAGGTCCCGCCGCGGATGCTGGCGAACCTGCGCAATGTCGACGAGGCGTTCGCCAAGCGTGTTGCCGACGGGCTCGGCATCCCGCTGCCCGACAAGGCCGAGGCGGCGCGCGAGCCGGTCGACATGAAGCCGTCCGACGCGCTGTCGATCCACAAGAACATGAAGGCGACGCTCGAAGGGCGTACCGTCGGCGTGCTGATCGCGGATGGCACCGATGCGGGCGAGCTCGAGACGCTGGTCGCGGCAATCACCAAGGCGAAGGCGAAACCCTTCCTCGTCGCGCCGAAGGTCGGCGGCGCAAAGCTGTCCGACGGGACGATGAAGAAGGCCGATGGCCAGCTCGCCGGTTCGCCGTCGCAGCTGTTCGATGCGGCAGCGGTCGTGCTGTCGAAGGACGGAGCCGCGGCGATGCTCAAGGAGGGCGCAGCCGTCCAGTGGGTGATGGACGCGTTCGGGCATCTCAAGGCGGTCGGCGCGAGCGACGCGGCGAAGCCTTTGCTCGACAAGGCCGGCGTCGAGGCCGATGAAGGCGTGACGGGTCTCGACAAGGCCTTCATCGCCGCTGCCGCAAAGCGCTTCTATGCGCGGGAACCCAACGTCCGTACCCTTGCCTAGCCGCTAGGGCTGCGGCCTCTATCGGGATGCACCGTATGATCGACCCCTTTGCCTATTGGACGCGTGTCATGTCGGCATGGGGGTCGGTCGGTGCGACCGGCGAGCGATTGAGCGAAACCGCGACGGCGTCGCACGCGGTGATCGCCTCGCGCACCAACACGATCGGCGAAGCGATGCGTTCGCCGCTCAGCGGTGATTATGCCGAGCTCGGCCGGATGGTGCCCGAGAAACTCGCCGCCTTCTCGGCATCCGGGACGGCCGGCATGCAGGCGTTGATGGCGCTGCAGGCGGGCTATGTCGCGCAGGCACAGGAGGTCGGCGCGATGTGGCTGCGCGGCCGCCCACCGACGCTGTTCGAACTTGCCGCGCTCTCCGAACGTTCAAGCATGCACGCCCTGATCGCGCTCGAGACGAGCGCGAAGATGGGGCGCGATGTGGTCGCGCCAGTGCACAAGGCGGCGACCGGGAATGCAAAGCGGCTGCGCAAGGCGCGCTGAAGGGCTACCTCCGACTTTTCCCGCATCGTTCCCCGGCGAAGGCCGGGGCCCAGAGGCGAGCGTTCTGAAAGAGCGCGTTGCACGCGCCGTTGGAGCCTGCACCCCTGGGCCCCGGCCTTCGCCGGGGTGCGGTGACGGAGGCGCCTCCTCAGAAAATCCCCAGGAACTTCTTCCGCTTGCCAGCGCCCTGTTCAGGCGTGCCGTTGCCGACGTCATCGCGCGGCTTGCCCTTGGTCGTGCGCTGCGCCGCGGCGGGTTTCGCCGCGAGGATCGGCGCGCAGGCTGCGGCCTTGGCATCCCCCACGTCGATAAACGCGAGCAACGCTGCCGGCGGCGTGGCAAGCAGCGCCAGCCCAAGCCCGGTCCCCGCGCGACCGATCAAATCGGGGCTGATCACCGAAATCCGCGGCTTGGCGAAATGGCCGTTGAGCCCGACCGGCGACTGCGCCGAAAGCAGGCTGAACTTCTTGCCATCGGCGCGGAAGGCGAGATCGAGCGCCTCGGTCCCGAAGCTGAACCCGCCCGTCGCCGCGATCACGTTCTTGCTCGTGTCGATCAGGATCGGATCGGCCGCCGCCGCGCCCTTGCGAACGGTGAAGGCGACCAGCCCGCAATTGATCCGCACTGGCTCCTTCAATTTGTCCTGGAACATCTTCTGGACGAAGGTGCCGATATCGAGCTCGCTCAACTGAACGTTGCGCGTCCAGAAGCTGCCGGCGGGCATCACGAACGCGATCCGCCCGTTCGCATTGGCGAGCGAATCGTGCAGGCTGTCGCCGCTGCCGACGAGCTGGATCCGCCCCTTGATCGTCCCCGTCGTCCCCGCCTCGGCCACGCCGAACCCGGCGAGCAGCCGCCCCATCGGGGTCGAGGCCAGGCGGATGTCGTAGCTCGCCTGGGTCGGCCGGCGACGCGTGTCGAGGATAATGTCGGACGCGACATTGCCGCGCGCCATCGAGAAGGTCAGCGGCGAGAGCTTGAGCACGCTGTCCTTGAGCGCGAGCGTCAGGTCGATGTTCGAGACCGGCACGTTCTTCGAACGCACCGTGCCGACCGTCCATTTCAGATCCGCATCGAACGCGTGGAGCGCGGCAATATCGAGCGACGCGTCGGGCAGCAGGCGCGCCGGCGCGGCACCCGTAGCGGCGGCGGCGGCCTGGACGCCCTTGGCCGCGATCAGATCAGGATTGTAGCCGATGAACGGCGCGAGATCGATGATGTCGACCTTCTTGCTCGCCAGCGTCGCGGCGATGTGGATGCGCGGCGCGATATTCTCGACCGTGAAGCGCCCTGCCAGATCGCTCGCGCCGAAGCGGCCGCGCAGATGCGTGAAGGCATAGGTGGTGCCGGTCTTCACCAGTTGCGCTTTGAGGACATAGGTCCGCGACTGCGGAATGGTGACACCGATGATATGCAGCAGTTCGGCCATGTTGCGCCCACGCGCCGTTACGTCGAGCGGCACCTTCTCGATCTCGGCCAGGCTCGGCAGCGTGCCCGCGACATCGATCACGTTGTGTGCGGCGTGCGCGGTCATCGTCAGCGTGTTAGCACCACGCGCCACGGTCTGGTCGGGGGAGAGCAACGCGCCGCTCAGCGTGAACGGCGTATCGCGCACCACGCCATTGCCGGTGAAATCGACCTTGTCGCCAATCTTGGCGTCGGTCGATTTGATCGTCGCGAAGGTCAGATCGGCAAGCAGCCGCATCCGCGTGTCGCGATAGCGCACCGTCGTCCCCGCAAGCGTCGCGCGGTCGATCGTCGGGAAGGCGAGCGGCTTGCCGCCCTTGGTCTGGCTGAACGTCCAACTGTTGGTGCTGTGGTCGGGGCTCCATTCGAGATCGACCGCGCCGTCGGCGAGATCGAGAAAATAGAGCCGGCGCTTGCCGAACAGCAGCGACAGCGGCGCAATCCGCGTGTCGACCTTCTTCGTCTCGAACAGATTTGGCTTGCTCGCCCAGGACGGGTTCGAGATCGTCAGGCCCTCGGCGAGGAACTTGATCTGGAACGGATCGAAGAACAGCTGGAAATCGCCCCGCACGCCGACGGTACGATGCGTCAGCGATCCCACGACGCGTTCGAAGGCCGGCTTCAGGAAGCGCCCCTTGGTGATGTAGAGCACCAGCCAGATTGCGAAGAGCACGGCAAGGATCGCGAGCAGTACGTTGCGCACGATGCGCCAGCGGCGCTGCGCCGGTGTCTCGACGGTCGCGCGGTCGCCTTCGGGCGCGTTGGCCGTGGCGGCAGGGATCTCGGTCACGGTCGTGTGGTCTGCATGGCGCGAGGCTTCTTCGTTTCGGGCATTTGCCCTGGTCCTGAACACAGCCATAGCCGCGGCAACTTAACGCCGCTCGACCGGAAAAGTGCCGGCTCGTCGCACACCGCTGGACAGGCGCGCCGCTCGCTCGCTAACGCGCCGCCATGAGTGTCACCGCAACGATCATGAATTCCGCCACCGGCGAGCCTATCCAGAAGATGGTCTTCGGCCGCATGCCCAAGCCCTGGGCGTCCTTCACGCTCACCTCTGGCGAACTCGTCACCGCCGACCGCGTCGATGTCGGCAAGCCTGCGCCCGGCAAGTTCGTCGTGCCGGTTTCGGTGTGGGTCACGCCCAAGAAATAAGCCGGAGCGCTCTCGCCGCTGGTTCGTTGGCAATCCGACACCAAGCGAGGAGCGCACATGGATTACATCAAACTCGGCGCAACCGGGCTCGACGTCTCGCGGCTGTGCCTCGGCTGCATGACCTTCGGCGTGCCCGATCGCGGCACCCACGCCTGGACGCTCGACGAAGCGGCCAGCCGCCCGATCCTGCAAAAGGCGGTCGAAGCCGGGATCAATTTCTTCGACACCGCCAATGTCTATTCGGACGGCACGTCGGAGGAGATCGTCGGGCGTGCACTCAAGGACTTTACGCGCCGCGACGAGGTCGTGATCGCGACCAAGGTGCACGGCCGGATGCGTCCCGGCCCGAACGGCGCCGGGCTCAGCCGCAAGGCGATCCTGACCGAGATCGATGCCAGCCTGACGCGGCTCGGCACCGACTATGTCGATCTCTACCAGATCCACCGCTTCGACCCGGACGTTGAAATCGAGGAGACGCTCGAGGCGCTCCACGACGTCGTCAAGGCCGGCAAGGCGCGCTATATCGGTGCCTCGTCGATGTTCGCCTGGCAGTTCGCGACGATGCTCCACACGTCCGAGGCAAATGGCTGGACGCGCTTTGCGACGATGCAGAATTATCTCAACCTGCTCTACCGCGAGGAGGAGCGCGAGATGCTGCCGCTCTGCGCCGCCGAAGGGATTGGCGTGATCCCGTGGAGCCCGCTCGCGCGTGGCCGGCTGACGCGCGACTGGGACGATGCGACCGAGCGATCGCAGACCGACGCGTTCGGCGCGACCTTGTACCGCCACACCAACGATGCCGACCGCCGCGTGGTCGAGCGCGTCGCCGAGATCGCGACCGAGCGCGGCGTGGCGCGCGCGCAGATCGCGCTGGCGTGGGTGCTGGCCAAGCCCGAGGTTTCCGCGCCGATCGTCGGCGCGTCGAAGCTCGCGCATCTCGACGACGCGCTGGCGGCGCTCGCGATTGGGCTGACCGAGGCCGAGATCGCGCGGCTCGAAGAACCGTACGTGCCGCATGCGGTGGTGGGCTTCTCCTGAGCGCCACCCCCATATCCTGCCCCCGTCACCCTCGCGAAAGCGAGGGTCCCGCTTCTCCTGCGCACCGCGGGCCAAGAGCGGGATCCCCGCTTTTGCGGGGATGACGGGAATAAGGCGGGCGACGGCGATCGCTTCTAACCGCAACCCCATCGCGCGACGCGGTCAACCGCGTTAGGGCGTGCGCGATGTCCGTCCTCGCCGCCCACGCCCGCGATATCGAATCGCTTGGCCAGTCCCACCGCCGCCGCAGCCTCTCCCCCCGCACCGGGAGCGATTTCGCCTCGAACGACTATCTCGGTCTCGCCGCCTCGCCGCGCCTGCGCGAAGCCGTCGCAGCGGCGCTCAACCGCGGGGTGTCGATCGGATCGGGCGGATCGCGGCTGCTGCGCGGCAACGATCCCGAGCATGAAGCGCTCGAAGCCGAAGCCGCCGCCTTCTTCGGTAGCGAGACCGCGCTCTATTTTTCGAGTGGCTTTGCCGCCAACGCGGCCTTGTTCGCCACTTTGCCGCAGACCGGCGACCTGATCCTGTACGACGCGCTGATCCACGCCAGCGCGCATGACGGAATGCGCCTCGCGCGCGCACCGGCACAGGGCGTTGCACATAACGACGCACAGGCGTTCGACGACGCGATCTCCGCCTGGCGCCGCGCGGGCGGAACGGGCACGCCGTGGATCGCGGTCGAGAGCCTCTACAGCATGGACGGCGACCAGGCCCCGCTCGCCGATCTCGCCGGTATCGCGCAACGCCACGGCGGCATGCTGCTGATCGACGAGGCGCATGCCACCGGCGTGTTCGGCCCCGACGGCCGCGGTTTGGCTGCCGCGCTCGAAGGACGCAACGATGTCGTCACCATGCGCACCTGCGGCAAGGCGCTCGGCTGCGAAGGCGCGCTCGTGTGCGGGCCCGCGATCGTGCGCGACTTCCTGATCAATCGCGGACGCGCCTTCATCTTTTCGACCGCCCCCTCCCCGTTGATGGCAAGCGCGGTGCGCGCCGCGCTCGCCATCCTCGCCGACGAACCCGAGCGCCGTACGCGGCTCGACGCGCTGATCGTCCATGCCGGCCAAGTGCTCGCGCCGCTCGGCGCGACGGTGACGGGCTCGCAGATCCTTCCGCTGATCGTCGGCGACGCCGAAGCGACGATGGCGCTCGCCGCGCGCCTGCAGGCGGCGGGCTTCGACGTGCGCGGCATCCGCCCGCCGACGGTGCCGCCGGGAAGCGCGCGCCTGCGCATCTCGATCACGCTCAACGTCGACATCGCCGATATAGACCGTCTCGCCACTTGCCTGGAAGCTTTGTCATGATCCCCCGCATCGTCGTCACCGGCACCGATACCGACATCGGCAAGACCGTCTTTGCCGCCGCGCTCGCTGGCGCACTCGGCGCGGCCTATTGGAAACCCGTGCAAGCCGGGCTCGACGACGGCAGCGATGCCGCGCGCGTCGCGGCGCTGAGCGGCCTGCCCGCGAGCCATATCCTGCCCGAGGCGTATCGGCTCGTCACACCGTGCTCGCCGCACCGCGCGGCACGGATCGACGGCGTGACGATTGATGCCGACGCGCTCGATCCGCCGCCGCACGATGGCACGCTGGTGATCGAAGGCGCGGGCGGCGTGCTCGTGCCGGTCAACGACACGACGCTCTACGCCGATATCTTCGCGCGCTGGGGCGATCCCGTGGTGCTCGTCGCGCGCACCGCGCTCGGCACGATCAACCACAGCCTGCTTTCGATCGAGGCGCTGCGCGCGCGCGGCGTGCCGATCCTCGGCGTGGCCTTTATCGGCGAGCCGGTCGAGGACAGCGAGGCGACGATCGCGCGGATCGGGGGCGTCCGCCGCCTCGGTCGGTTGCCGTTGCTGCCGACGCTCGACCGCGCGACGCTTGCCGCCGCCTTTGCTGCGCATTTCTCGCTTGAGGATTTCCGATGAGCTCGCCCGTCTGGCACCCCTTCACCCAGCACGGTCTCGGCGAGTCGATCCCGCGCGTCACGCGCACCGACGGCGCGTTCCTCTACACCGATGACGGCCGCCGGATCATCGATGCGATCTCGTCGTGGTGGGTGACGACACACGGCCATTGCCACCCCGCAATCATGGCGGCGATCGCCGATCAAGCGGGCAAGATGGACCAGATCATCTTCGCCGGCTGGACGCACGAACCCGCCGAGACGCTCGCGCAAGCGCTGGTGGAGATCATGCCGCCCGCACTCGAGCATGTCTTCTTCTCGGATTCGGGATCGACCGCGGTCGAGGTCGCGCTCAAGATGGCGCTCGGGTTCTTCGCCAATCGCGGTGAACCGCGCAGCCGCATCCTCGTGCTCGAGCACAGCTATCACGGCGACACGATCGGCGCGATGTCGATCGGCGCGCGCGGGGTCTACAACCAGGCCTATGCGCCGCTGCTGTTCGATGTCGGCACGATCCCCTACCCCGCCGCGGGCGCCGAGCAGGCGACGCTCGATGCGCTCGAGCAGGCGTGCCGCACCGCCCCGGCCGCGTTCATCGTCGAGCCGTTGGTGCTCGGCGCGGGCGGAATGCTGTTTTATCCGCCTTGGGTGCTCGCCGAGATGCGCGCGATCTGTGCGCGGCACGGCGTACTGTTCATCGCCGACGAAGTGATGACGGCATGGGGCCGCACCGGCACGCTGCTGGCGTGCGAGCAAGCGGGCGTCGTGCCCGACATCCTGTGCCTGTCGAAGGGCCTGACGGGCGGCGCGGTTCCGCTCGCGGTGACGATGGCGACCGCCGAAATCTTCGACGCGCACTATTCGGACGACCGCTCGCGGATGTTCTTCCACTCGTCGAGCTACACCGCGAACCCGATCGCGTGCGCCGCCGCCAACGCCAACCTCGAAATCTGGCGCACCGAGCCCGTGCGCGATCGCATCGCCGATCTCGCGCGGCGCCAGGCGGGCTGGGCCGAGCAGGTGCGCCAGGTGCCGACGATCCACAATGCCCGCGTCTGCGGGACGATCGCGGCGTTCGAACTGGCGAGCGCGACGGGCAGCTATCTCGATGGCCTCGGCCCGCGGTTGCTCGCGTTCTTCAAACAGCGCGACCTTCTGCTCCGTCCGCTCGGCAACACCGTCTACGTCATGCCGCCCTACTGCATCGACGATGCCAGCCTGGGCGAAATCTACAGCGCGATCGCCGAGGCGAGCGAGACGCTCTGACGCCTTGTTGATAACGCTATTGATAAGCGTTCGCAAATACGCCACTAGGCCCCCGACATCAAAGGGACCTGTGAATGAAGCGTTTTGTCATCTCCGCAGTGCTGCTGAGCTCAGCCGTCTATGCCGCACCTGCGATGGCGGAGGACGAAGCCGAGGACGGCCCTGCGATCGTCGTCACCGGCGCGCGCCCAAGCAGCGAGGCCACCGCCGGCACCAAGAGCTCGGCATCGATCGCCGAAACGCCGCAATCGATCAGCGTGATCAGTGCCGCCGACATTGCCGATCTCGGCCTGTCGAACCTCAACCAGGCGCTACGCTTCGTCGCCGGCGTCACCACCGAGCAGCGCGGGTCGAGCGCCGAAGTCTATGACCAGTTCAAGCTGCGCGGCTTCGATGCACCGCAATTCCTCGACGGGCTCAAGCTGATCGGCGGGGCAAGCTATCTCGAGCCCCAGATCGACGTCTCACGGCTCGACCGGATCGAAGTGATCAAGGGCCCCGCCTCCGTGCTCTACGGCCAGTCGGGCCCGGGCGGCCTCGTCGCGCTGTCGAGCAAGCTCCCGCTCGACAAGCCGTTCTATGGTGCGGTCTCCGGCACCTACGGCACCTACGACCTGTACCGCGCCGATGCCGATGTCGGCGGCAAGATCGGCGATTCGGTGCTGTGGCGGATCAACGGCAGCGTCAACGGCGCGCATACCCAGCAGACCTTCAGCGCGCGCGAGCGCCAGACGATCTCGGGCGCGCTCACTTTCAACCTCGATCACGCCACCAAGCTAACGCTGCTCGGCGCCTATTCGAACGATCCGCAGAACGGCAGCTACGGCGTGTTCCCGGCGTCGGGCACCTTCCTGCCCAACCCCAACGGCAAGCTCGCAACCTCGACCGATTTCGGCGAGCCTGGCAATTACTTCAAGCGCGAGCAGGTCGCCGCGACCTATATCCTGACGCACGAGATCAACCCCGACTGGAACATCCGCGCCTCGGGCCGCTACCAGCATGGCACCGCGCGGCTCGGGATCGTCTATGCCGCAGGATCGCTGGTCGCCGCTGCCAACCCGAACTCCACGCTTTACAACCGCGCCTCCTACGCGACGCGCGAGCGCAGCGACTCCTGGGTGTTCGACAACCAGGTGCATGGCCGGTTCGCCACGGGCGCGGTGAAGCACGACGTGCTGTTCGGCGTCGATTACCAGACCGGTACCGCGCGCTCGATCAACGCCTTCGGCTCGGCGACCCCGCTCAACGGCTATGCCCCCGTCTATGGCACGATGGTCGTGCCGCAGAGCCCTGCCGCGGTGCCGAACTCTTTCAGCCTGAACGACAACACGCCCCGCTCGAACCAGGCGGGCGTCTATGCGCAGGACCAGCTGTCGCTCGGCGCATTGCGGGTGTTGCTGAGCGGGCGGCAGGACTGGGCGTCGGTGCGCACCGGACCGAACACCGCGTCGCAGGACTCGCAGAAATTCACCTATCGCGCCGGTGCGCTCTACACGCTGCCGTTCGGGCTCGCGCCCTATGTCAGTTACTCGACCTCCTTCGAGCCCAACGGCACGCTGTCGCAGCCGAACGGCGTGATCACCGTCGCCAAGCCGTCTGAGGGCAAGCAGATCGAGGCCGGCGCGAAATATACCGTGCCGGGCACGCAGATTCTCGTCACTGGCGCGTGGTTCCAGATCGACCAGACCAATCTCATCACCACCAACCCGCTCACCAACGTCTCGACGCAGAGCGGCCGGGTCCGCTCGAGCGGCGTCGAGGTCGAGGCGAGCGCGCCGCTGCCCTACGGCTTCAACGCCAAGCTCGCCTATAGCCGGCAGAAGGTCCGCACCACCGCCGACGCAAACCCCGCCAATATCGGCGCGGGGATCCTCGGCGTCGGGCGCGGCGGCGTGTCGGGCAATCTCGAATGGGCGCCGCGCGGCGGCAAGTGGCAGGGCTTCGCGATCGGCGGCGCGGTGCGCCATGTCGACAGCATCTATGCCGGTGGTGCTGCGCGGACGAGCACGCCGAGTTTCACGCTGGTCGATGCGCTGGTGCGCTTCGATCTCGGCACGATCGCGCCGCGCTTCGCGGGCGTCTCGCTCGGGGTCAACGCCGCCAACCTGTTCGACAAGAAATATGTCACGACCTGCTATCTCGATTATGCCTGGTGCTGGTACGGCAACCGCCGCACCGTTCAGGGCACGATCGCCTATCGGTTCTGAGGGCAGATGCGGCAGGGCATGAACCACGACCGGCGCGTTTGGCGACACCGCGCCGACACCGCGCTGCGCGTCGTCGTCGCCATGCCCGGCGGCTATGCGGTGGCGAGCCTGTGGGCGATGGCGCTCGCGCGGATCCTGCCCGGCGGGCCAGCCGAGGCGACCTTCACCGCGACGCTCGTCGCGTTCGCGCTGTGCGCCTTCACCGCGATGTGGGCGTTCGCCGCGCGCAGCGGCTGGCGCGCGGCGTGGACGACGCTGCTCGGCGGCGGCGCGGCGGCGGCAATCGCCTTCGGGTCGATCGCGCTGACGGGTCGCGCGTGAGCAAGGGCTTCCGGCAGAGCCAGGCGACGCTCCACACTTGGTCGGGACTGCTCGTCGGCTGGGTGCTGTTCATCGTCTTCGTGACCGGCACCGCCGCCTATTGGCGCGAGGCGCTCAACCGCTGGGCGCAGCCCGAACTCCCGCCGATCGAGCAGCCAGCGCGCGTCGTCCGCGGCGCGCAGCTGCTGCTGCAACGCGACGCCGCGGACGCCGCAAGCTGGTTCATCACCGTACCGAGCACGCGCTCGGCGAGCGGCAGCGTCTTCTGGGTGCCGGGCGCCAAAGCGCCGCCCACGCCCGGCGAGACCAGCGCGCGCATCGACGCCAATGGCGCCAAGGTCGTGGCGCGCGCGACGCTCGGCGGCGACTTCTTCTACCGC
Source organism: Sphingomonas glacialis (assembly GCF_014653575.1). Classification (GTDB taxonomy): domain Bacteria; phylum Pseudomonadota; class Alphaproteobacteria; order Sphingomonadales; family Sphingomonadaceae; genus Sphingomonas; species Sphingomonas glacialis. The sequence goes on from NZ_BNAQ01000002.1 coordinate 87,721, forward strand.
TTCCACTTCGACCTGCATTACGTGCCGTATTACGTCGCGCGCTGGATCGTCGGGATCTGCGCGATGTTCATGCTCGTCGCGATCCTCAGCGGGATCGTGACGCACAAGAAGATCTTCCGCGATTTCTTCACCTTTCGCGGCGGCAAGGGGCAACGCTCGTGGCTCGACGGGCACAATGCCGTCGCGGTGCTCGGCCTGCCGTTTCACTTGATGATCACCTATACCGGGCTCGTCACGCTGATGACGCTGCTGATGCCATGGGCGGCGGTCGCCAATTACAGCGCCCCCTTCAGCATGGGTCGCCTGCTCTATCCCGAGGCTCCGGCAGTCCCGCGTGCCGACCGGCCCGCCCCGCTGGTCGATCTTGCCGCGGTGCTGCGCGATGGCGAGCGGCGGCTCGGCGCGCCGGTCGATATCATCAGCGTCACCGCACCGGGCGATGCCTCGGCGCGGATCCTGCTGTCGCAAAGCAACCACGGCACGCTGTCGAGCCTGACGCCGCGGCTGACCTATGACGGCGTGAGCGGACGCCTGCTCTGGGCCGCCCCGCTGCCGGGCGCGGCCGCGGTAACGGCAGGCGCGATGATCGGGGTCCACGCCGGGCGCTTCGCCGACGCCGCGATCCGCTGGGTCTATTTCCTGTGCGGCATCGGCGGATCGGTGATGGTCGCAAGCGGGCTGCTGCTGTGGAGCGTCAAGCGCCGCGAGAAATTGCCCGATCCGGCACGCCCGCCGTTCGGCTTCCGCCTGGTCGAGCGGCTCAATATCGGATTCGTCGCGGGCTTCCCGGCGGCGATGGTCGGCTTCCTGTGGGCGAACCGCCTGCTGCCGCTCACCCTCCCGACACGCGCCGAGGCCGAGATCAATGCGATGTTCGTGCTCTGGGGTGTACTGCTGCTCCACGCCTTTCTCCGCCGCCCGCGGCGTGCCTGGGTCGAACAACTCGCGCTGACCGCGGCGCTGCTGCTCGCGCTCCCGCTGTTCGACATGCTGGCGACCGCGCGCGGCTTGCCGGCGACGATCGCGGCGGGGGATGCAACGCTCGCCGGTGTCGACCTTACGCTGATCGCGCTCGGGCTTGCCTATGCCGCGATCGCGCGCGGCGTTCACCGGCATGTGCCCGCGCGACGCCGATCGCGCAGCCGGGCGCGCGCATGACCGCGCTCCCCTTCCTTGCCGCTATCCTCGCCTTCGTGCTGTTCGGGCTGGCGACCGACCAGCATCACGGCAAACGCTTCCGGCGCGCGTGTCCGCGGGGCCGCGCCATCAGGTTGCGCGCAACCGCGTGGACGCTCCTCGCGCTGGCATTCGCGCTGTCGATGATCGCGTGGGGCGCGGTGTTCGGCCCAATCGGCTGGTTCGCGTCGATCATCAGCGGGGCCGCGCTGGCCTTTGCCGCCTTGAACTTCATCCCGCTCCCGGCGCGGCGGCCGCGCGGCTGATATCGCGCTTCGGGCTGGACAGAACGGCACGTTGCCCGCACGTCAGCCGCCACGAGGATCAAGAGGGGCCGACATGACCGACACCGCGCTTTCGTTCGACGTTTTGATCGTGGGTGCGGGGCATGGCGGGGCGCAAGCGGCGATCGCACTACGCCAGCGCGGTTTCGAGGGGACGATCGCGCTGCTCGGCGATGAACCCGAGCTTCCCTATGAGCGCCCCCCGCTGTCGAAGGACTATCTCGCTGGCGAAAAGCCCTTCGAGCGGATCCTGATCCGACCCGCGGCTTTCTGGGTCGAGCGCACGATCACGCTACTGCCGGGCCGCACGGTGGTATCGGTCGATCCTGCCGCGCACGTCGTCACCACCGACGAAGGTGCGACCATCGGCTATTCGAGCCTGATCTGGGCGACCGGCGGTCCGCCGCGCCGACTGACGTGCGCCGGGCATGACCTACGTGGCGTCCACGGCGTGCGCACCCGCGCCGATGTCGACCAGATGATCGCCGAACTGCCCGACGTGCGCCACGTCATCGTGATCGGTGGCGGCTATATCGGGCTCGAGGCCGCAGCGGTGCTGACCAAGCTCGGCAAGCACGTCACCGTGCTCGAGGCCGCGCCGCGCGTGCTCGCGCGCGTTGCCGGCGAAGCGCTCTCGCATTTCTACGAGGCCGAGCACCGCGCGCACGGCGTCGACCTGCGCACCGGCGTCACGGTCGTAAGCATCGAGGGCCAGGACGGCGCTGCGACCGGGGTACGGCTCGCCGATGGCAGCGTGGTGGCGGGTAGCATGGTGGTCGTCGGGATCGGCATCGTCCCAGCGGTCGCGCCATTGATCGAGGCAGGCGCCGCTGGCGGCAATGGCGTGACGGTCGATGCCTTCTGCCGCACCTCGCTTCCCGACGTGCTCGCGATCGGCGACTGTGCCGCGCATCCCAACCCCTATGCCGATGGCGCGACGATCCGGCTTGAATCGGTCCAGAACGCCAACGACCAGGCAACCGTCGTCGCGCGCGTGCTGACGGGCGATCCGCAGCCGTATGATGCGGTGCCGTGGTTCTGGTCGAACCAATATGATCTGAAGCTGCAGACCGTCGGGCTTTCGACCGGCTTCGATACGGCGGTGCTGCGCGGCGATGTCGCGACGCGGCGCTTCTCGGTCGTCTATCTCAAGGGCGGCAAGGTGATCGCGCTCGATTGCGTCAACATGACGCGCGATTACGTCCAGGGCCGTGCGCTGGTGGTGGCAAGCGCCGTGATCGATCCCGCGTTGCTGGCCGATGCGGACGTGCCAATAAAGGAAATGCTGGCGGCAGACTGACGCGTCAGCAGCCGAGGCGGTCGGCCAATTCGGTCAGCGACTCGGCGCTGTAATCCCACGCCTGTTCCGCGGCGCGGTCGGGCTTGGGCGCGCCGCCCAATTCCATCGGCCGATCGACATAGGCGGTCGCCAGCCCACACGCCCGCGCCGCGGCAAGATCGCTGTGATGCGCGGCGACGAGGCATAGCGCTTCGGGCGCAATCCCCAGAATATCGGCGGTGCCGAGATAGGCCTGCGGCAATGGCTTGTAGATCCCGGTCGCCTCGGCCCCGAGGATCGCATCCCACGGCAGCCCGCCATGCCGCGCCAGCGCGAGCATGAGCGCGACATTGCCGTTCGACAGCGTGACGATCGGGAAGCGCGCCTTGAGCCGCGTCAGTCCCGCAACCGCATCGGGCCACGGATCGAGCCGCCGCCACGCCAGCGCGAGATCGGCGAGCGTCGCTTCATCGGCCGCGATGCCGAGCCGCTCGACCAGCATGTCGAGTGTCTCGCGGTTGAGCACGTCGAGCCGCGTGTAGGCCCGTCGCCCCGAGCGGCACGCCTCCATCGCCGGCTGATACAGGCCGCGCCAGTCGTCTGTGAAACGCGCCGGATCGAGATCCTCGCGCCCGATCCTCGCGAAAACCGCCGCAGCCTCGCGCGCGATGCTCGTCCGCCAATCGACGACGGTGCCGAACACGTCGAAGGCGAGCGCCTTGATCGTCACCCGGCGACGATCTCGCGCAGCGCCTCGGCGAGACCACGCGTCTCGGCCTCGGTGCCGATCGTCATGCGCAAGCCGTTCGCGAGCCCCTGCCCCGGCAGCCAGCGCACGATATAGCCGCGGCTGAGCAGTGCCTTGTACGCGGTCTCGGCGGTGACGGCGCCTTCGAACAGCACGAGCAGGAAGTTGGCTTCGCTCGGGACGACGCGCAGGCCTGCGTTGCCGAGCTTGCCCATCTCCGCGCCGAACCACGCGCGCCATTTGCGATTGTGCTCGCGCGAGGCGGCGATGAAATCGGCCGCGCCGAGCGCAGCGATCGCGGCTTCCTGCCCGGCGGTGGTGCAGCAGAACGGCGCCCGGATGCGGTGCATCGCCGAGATCGCGTCCTCCGACCCGTACCCCCAGCCGATTCGCTCGGCGGCAAGACCATGGATCTTCGAGAAGGTGCGCGTCACGATGACGTTCGGCGCGGTGCGCGCGAGGTCGAGCCCGCCATCGTCATCCTCGGGCGCGAGATATTCGGCATAGGCCTGATCGAGCACGAGCATCACGTGTGCCGGAAGCCCGGCATGGAGGCGCGCAATCTCTTCCTTGCGCGTGAAGGTGCCGGTCGGGTTGTTGGGATTCGCAACGAACACGACGCGCGTGCGCTCGGTGACCGCAGCGAGGATCGCGTCGACGTCGGTCGCATAGTCACGGTCGTCGGCGATGACGAGCGTCGCGCCGACGCGGCGGGTGGCGATCTCATAGACCGCAAAGCCGTAGCGCACCTGGATGATCTCGTCGCCGGGCCCGGCATAGGCGCCGGCGATGAGGTGGAGCACTTCATCCGACCCGGTGCCGTAGATGACGCGCGCAGGGTCGAGATCGTGATGCGCCGCGATCGCCTCGCGCAGCAGTGCTGCGCCGGCATCGGGATAGCGTGCGAGATCGGCGGAATGTTTGGCGAAGGCGTCGACCGCTTGCGGGCTGGTGCCGAGCGGATTCTCGTTCGACGACAGCTTGATGACGGGCGCCCCACCCTCGCTCGTCGAGCGACCGGGCACGTAGGGGGCGATGGCCATGATCCATGGCTTGGGCTGGGGTGCGTTCATGCCGCGTGGGTTAGCGGGGAAAGAGCGACACTTCAAATCCTCCCTCGCGCAGCGAGGGAGGATTTACGGGGTTAGCGTTGCGGGCGCTTGTTCGGCCCACCGGGCCGCAATGTCGGCCGCGGCTGATGCCGTACCGGTGCCGGCCCATTGGCACGCCGCGGGCTGCGCTCGGCTTCGACCGGCCCGCCCTGGACTTGCTCGAACTGCACGCCGCCTTCGGCTTCCTCGCCGGCGGTGCGCTTTACCGCCGCCATGAACTTGCCCGCGATGCCGCTCGGCACCTGGAACATCGTCTCGTTGGCGGCGATGCGGATCGCGCCGACTTCGTTCTTGGTGATGTGCCCGCGACGGCAGATCAGCGGCAGGATCCAACGCGGATCGGCATTCTGGCGACGGCCGATGTCCATGCGGAACCAGACGATATCGTCGAAGCCTTCACGGTGATGCTCCTTGCCCGCCTCGCGCGGCGCAGAACCGCTCGCCTCGATCATTTCTTCGGGCGCCGGCATCCGCGCGCGATAGCTGCGCACCAGTGCCGCCGCGATATCATCGGGAGTCTTCTTCTCGAGCAGCTGTGCCGCCAATGCGCGATCGTCCTCGTCGACTTCGACGTCTTCCATCAGCATCGTCATCAGCCGCGACTTGTCGGCCTTGCGGATGTCGTCGACGGTCGGCGCGTTCATCCACTCGACCGCGATCCGCGCGCCGCGCAGCATCATCTCGACGCGGCGCTTGCGCTGATACGGCACGATCAGGATCGCGGTGCCCTTCTTGCCAGCGCGACCGGTCCGGCCCGAGCGATGCTGCATCGTCTCGGCATCGCGCGGCAGCTCGACGTGAACGACGAGGCTGAGCGACGGCAAATCGATCCCGCGTGCCGCAACGTCGGTCGCGACGCAGACACGCGCGCGCTTGTCGCGCAGCGCCTGCATCGCGGCGTTGCGCTCGTTCTGGCTATGCTCGCCCGAGAGAGCGACCGCGGCGAACCCGCGCTCGATCAGCCCGGCGTGAAGATGGCGGACATTGTCGCGCGTCGCGCAGAACAGCATCGCCGTCTCGGCCTCGTGCAGGCGGAGCAGATTGACGACAGCATTCTCGATATCGGCCGGCGCCACAGTCACCGCCTGATATTCGATGTCGCCATGACCACGGTCCTCACCGACGGTCGAGATGCGCAACGCATCCTTCTGGTAGCGCTTGGCGAGCGCGACAATCGACTTGGGCATCGTCGCCGAGAACAGCAGCGTGCGGCGCTCGGACGGCGAAGCGTCGAGGATCAGCTCGAGATCCTCGCGGAAGCCCATGTCGAGCATCTCGTCGGCTTCGTCGAGGATGACCGCCTTGAGGTTCGACAGATCGAGCGCGCCGCGCTCGATATGGTCGCGCAGACGGCCCGGCGTGCCGACGACGATATGCGTGCCGTGCGCGAGGCTGCGGCGCTCGCGCGACGCGTCCATGCCGCCGACGCAAGTCGAAATGCGCGCGCCGGCCTTGCCGTAGAGCCATTCGAGCTCGCGGCTGACCTGCAGCGCGAGTTCGCGCGTCGGTGCGATCGCGAGCGCGAGCGGCGCGCGCGGCGGCGGGAGCAGGCCGTCCTCGGTCAGCAGCTGCGGCGCGATGGCGAGGCCGAATGCGACGGTCTTGCCCGACCCGGTCTGTGCCGAGACGATGACGTCGCGGCCTTCGGCCTCGGGCTGGATGACGGCGGCCTGGACAGGAGTCGGGGCTTCATAGCCACGGGCGGAGAGCGCTTCGGCAAGAAGCGTGGGGAGGTGTGAAAAGGGCATGGTATTCCGAATATGGGGGCGGCGGGTTCGCGCGCCAAAAAGGGCCCTTAGCACGGGCGTAGAGGAAAAGCACGGGGGGTGTGGATTCCGTCAGAAGCGTTGGTAGGCGAGCGTCTCATTCGTGGCGAAAGGCGGCTGGCTGACGGCTGCGAACCAATCGCTGCGGAATCCGGGAAGCGTCTCGAGGGTTGCAATCAGACCCGGCCATTCGCGCATTTCTTCATGGAAGATCCATGTTTGCCCAAGCGCCTCGATGTCGCAGCAGATCAGATCGGTGGTGAGTTCGTCGCGCTTGTAGAAAATGACGCGCGCGATATCGGCAGGCATCAACGCTAGCGTCATGCGACTCGCTCGACCGACGGGGCCGGCGAGTCGAGCGTCAGCGAAGCGATATAGCTCGACCGGCTCTGCCCCGCAGCGCGTGCCATTGCGTCGAGGCGCTTCAGGACTCGCCTTGGCAGGGTTACGTTGACCCGCTCAATCGTGTCTTCGAGGAGCGCGGGGTCGAGCGAGATCACGCCGAACGCCCAGCCATCAAAGTCTGGATCCAGCCGCAGCGTATCGAGGCTTCGCGCCGGCGGAATTGCCGTGCCCGCGTCGAGCGCAGCATCGATCCACGCCGCTGCGGCTTCCTCGGCGCCGACGAGCGCGTCGTCGAGCGTATCACCCGCGGAAAAGCACCCCGGCAGATCGGGCACCACGACGCCGAAGGCAGTGCTGTTGCTACCAGGTTCGATGGCGATGGGATACCGCATGGAGAACACCTAGACCTTTGCCTGCTTGCGGATCGCAGCGACCAGCCCCGGCCCGAGATCCTTCTTGGGATGCGGCACGACGATATGCGCGCCGTGCTGTGGATGGGTGAAAACGTGGTGCGATCCCCGCACCCGATCGAGTGTCCACCCGGCCGATTTCAACTCACGAATGAGATCGGCGCTTTTCATCGTGCGCATCATACACACTGTCAGCTAAAAAGCAATTCGGTAGACGACCTACACCACCTGCCCCGCCGCCCAGCCGCTAGCCCAGGCCCATTGGAAGTTATAGCCGCCGAGCCACCCGGTCACATCGACCGCCTCGCCGATCGCGTACAGCCCCGGCACCTTCCGCGCCTCCATCGTCTGCGACGACAGTTCAGCGGTCGAGATGCCGCCTGCCGTCACCTCGGCTTTGGCGAAGCCTTCGGTGCCGTTCGGACTGAAGCGCCAATCGGCCAACTGCCGCGCTGCCGCATCGACCGCCTTGTCGGTCGCCGCGCCCAGTTCGCCCTCGATCCCGAGCCGATCGGCGAGCGTCTCGGCAAGCCGCCCGGGCAGATGGTTCGACAGCACCGACGCGAGCGACACGCGCGGCCGGGCGTGCTTCACGCCGACCAGCCAGCCGGGCTTGAGATCGGGCAGGAAGTCGATCCCGACCGGCTCGCTATGGCGCCAGTAAGACGAGACCTGCAGGATCGCGGGCCCGCTCAGCCCCTTGTGCGTGAACAGCGCGGCCTCGCGGAATTTGGTCTTGCCCGCCTTGGCGACCACTTCCGCCGCCACACCCGAAAGCGAGCGGAACAAGGTTTCGTCGCCACCGAGCGTCAGCGGCACCAGCGCCGGACGCGGCTCGACCACTTTCAGCCCGAAGCGCCGTGCGAGATCATAGGCAAAGCCGGTCGCGCCCATTTGCGGAATCGACGGGCCGCCGGTGGCGATGACGAGCGACGGCGCACGCGCGGTGCGATCGCCGAAACTAACGCGATACTGTCCATCGGCATGGTCAACATCGCGGATCGCCTCGCCAAGCGCGATCTCGACGCCCCCCTTGTCGCACTCGTCCTGCAACAAGGCGACGATCTGCTTGGCGGACCCATCGCAGAACAATTGCCCGAGCGTCTTCTCGTGCCACGCAATCCCATGCGCCTCGACCAGCGCCAGGAAATCCTGCGCGGTGTAGCGCCCGAGCGCCGACTTGGCGAAATGCGGGTTGGCCGAAATATAGCAATCGGCCGCGGTGTGCAGATTGGTGAAGTTGCACCGCCCGCCGCCCGAAATCAGGATCTTCTTGCCGATCGCCTCGGCATGATCGAGCAGCAGCACGCGGCGGCCGCGCTGGCCGGCGGTGAAAGCGCACATCAGTCCGGCCGCGCCGGCGCCGAGAATGATGGTGTCGTAAGTCGTATGGGTCGTCATCGCCCGCCTGTGGACGCAAATCGGCGCTCAGGCCAGTGCGCGGCTTATACGGTGAAGCTTTCGCCGCACCCGCATGCACCCTTGGCGTTCGGATTGACGAACACGAAGCCTGCCGCAAAATCGTCCTCGACCCAATTCATCGTCGAGCCGATCAGATACAGGATCGACCCGCCATCGACGAACAAAGTCCCGCCGGGCGTATCGATCCGCTCGTCGAACGGCTTGGCGTCGGTGACGTAATCGACCGAGTAGGCAAGCCCCGAACAGCCGCGCCGCGGCGTCGACAGCTTGACGCCGATCGCGTCCGCGGGCGCCTTGGCCATCAGCGCGGCGATCCGCGCCTCCGCCGTGGGCGTGAGGATCAGCGCAGCAGGGCGAACGCGGGTCATGGTGGTCATCGGCTTCTTCCTCCAAAGCCCCTCCCCTTCAGGGGAGGGGTAGGGGGTGGGAGAAGCCTCGCAGAGACCTGCGCTTTGGGACTTCCTCACCCCAGCCCCTCCCCTGAAGGGAAGGGGCTTAGTGCATTACAGCATGCCCAGTTCGAGCTTGGCATCGTCGGACATCTTGGCGGGATCCCATGCCGGGTCCCATACCAGATTGACCTCGGCCGAGCCGACCCCCGGCACCGCGCCGACGCGCAGTTCGACTTCCATCGGCATCGATTCGGCGACCGGGCAATGCGGCGTGGTCAACGTCATCGTAACAACGGCGTGGCCGGCCTCGGTCACCTCGACGCCATAGATCAGTCCGAGATCGTAGATATTGACCGGAATCTCCGGATCATAAATCTCCTTAAGCGCGTCGACGACCGCCTCGTACAGCGCTCCGCCCGGTTCGCCGGCGACATCGCCTGCGGGCTTCTGGCTAAGAAAACCCTCGAGATAGTCGCGCTTGCGCGTCCCTGCCTCGACCGCGACGTCCTCGACGCGCGCGCGCGGCGGCTGCTCGACGGCGCCGACTTCCTGAATCTCGATCCGGTCGCTCATCCGAAAATCCTCGTTACTCTTTCAATTCCGCGCACCAGCGCTTCGACGTCGGCGGCGCTATTATACACCCCGAAGCTCGCGCGCGCCGTCGCATCGACGCCGAGCGTCTCCATCAGCGGCTGCGCGCAATGATGGCCCGCGCGCACCGCCACCTTGGCTTCGTCCAAGATGGTGCCGATGTCATGCGGATGCACCCCCGCGATGCTGAAGCTGACGATTCCCGCGGAATCCTCGGGGCCGAACAAGGTCAGCGAGTTGAACTGCGACAGCGCGTCGCGTGTCAGTTTCACCAGCGCGGTCTCGTGCGCATGGATGCGCTCAAGCCCGATCCGCGTCACATAGTCGATCCCGGCGGCGAGCCCGAGCACGCCGACAATATGTGGCGTCCCCGCCTCGAAGCGGCCCGGCGGCGGCGCGTAGGTCGTACCCGCAAAGCTGACCTTGTCGATCATCGCGCCACCGCCCTGATACGGCGGCATCGCCTCGAGCAATGCTGGCTTTGCCCACAACACGCCGATTCCGGTCGGGCCGTAGAGCTTGTGGCCCGAAAAGACGTAGAAGTCGCAATCGAGCGCGGCCACATCGACCGTCATCCGCGGGACCGACTGGCAGCCGTCGAGCAGGATCTTCGCCCCGACCGAATGCGCGATGTCCGCCGCCCGGCGGCCGTCGAGCACCGATCCGAGCACGTTCGAGACATGCCCCAACGCGACGAGCTTGTGCTGCGGCGTGATCATCGCGGCCATCGCGTCGAGGTCGATGCGGTGGTCGGCGGTGAGCGGGAGCACGTCGATCTGCGCACCGATCCGCTCGGCGACCATCTGCCACGGCACGATGTTGCTGTGATGCTCGAGCTGCGAAAGCAGTATGCGATCGCCGGCCTTGAGCTGCGTTCCCGCCCAGCAGTGCGCGACGAGGTTGATCCCCTCGGTCGCGCCGCGGACGAAGACGATCTCGTTTTCGGAACCGGCGTTGAGGAACTTGGCCACCTTGCGACGCGCCGCCTCATAGGCGAGCGTCATGTCGGCCGAGCGCTGATACACGCCGCGGTGCACCGTGGCGTAATCGGTGTCATAGGCGCGCGTGATCGCGTCGATAACCTCTTGCGGCTTCTGCGCAGTGGCGGCGGTGTCGAGATACGCCCAGCCGGCCGGGATCGCCGGGAAATCGGCGACATGGTCTAGCGGGCGGGTCTGGGTCAGCACGCTCATTGCCTCCCCTCCCTGGAAGGGAGTCTGTTGCGCGCGCTCACAGCATCCGCTCCAACGCCGCCTGCGCCACCGCCTCGACGCGCTCGCGTTCGGCAACGTCCGCGATCCCCTCGAACACCGACCCGATGAACGCCCGCAGCAATATCGCCTTGGCCTGCGGCGGCGCGATCCCGCGCGACGCAAGATAGAAGAGTGCATTCGCATCGAGCTCGCCGACCGTCGCGCCATGCGCGCACTTCACGTCGTCGGCGAAAATCTCGAGCTCGGGCTTGGCGTTCGCGGTCGCGGTGCGGCTGAGCAGCATCGCCTTGACCGATTGCGACGCATCGGTCTTCTGCGCATTCCGCGCGACCGCGACCTTGCCGAGATACGACCCCGTCGCGCGTCCGCCGAGCACCGATCGCACCACTTGGTTCGAGGTGGCATTGGGCTCGATATGGTTGAGCACGGTGACGATCTCGAGCGTCTGGTCGCCGCCGCCGAGCATCGCCGCGCCAAGCTCGAAGTGCGCGCCTTCGTGGCACGTCACGTCGATCGTCACGCGGCCGAGCTGCCCGCCGACGTTGAGCACGTGGAAGGTCGCGGTCGCACCTTCGCGCAGGATGACCTGGAAATCGCGGATCGCGACGGCGTCGATCGCTGCATCCTGCACGATCACGCGGGCGATGGACTGGCCGGCGAGGACCTCGATCACTTCGGCCGCAGGCACTGGCCACACCGAGGCGACGGCTTCGAGATCGGAATACCGCCAGGATTCATCGCGGCGGGTGGGAAGAGCCAGCGTCATTGCACCGCTCCCGCCCGACGATCGGCCAACTCGCCGATCAGTTGATGGCGTTGGTCGCGCACGCACGTAGCCATCTCCCCATTGATTGCTTCGATGAGCCGCTGGCGCGTCGCCGCATCCACGCCCTTGGCGCGTGTCGCGGTATAGCGCGGCATCGCCGGAATCGCGCAGACGCGCATCGCCTCGCAAGCAACCCCATCGATCTCCGGGTCGCCGGTCGATCGGGTCACCGCGCAGACATATTTGCCCTTCTTCATCCGGACCGACGCGCGCCAATCCTGCAGCTTGCGGGCGATCACGACGATATCGGGGTCGGCGGCTGGTGGCGGCGACGGGGCGACACTTTGGAGCAGGGCCAAGGCGAAGATCACGCCGCCACCCCGGCATATCCCTCACGCTCCAGCTCCAGCGCCAGTTCCGGTCCGCCCGAGCGCACGATCCGCCCGCCGGCCAGCACATGGACGAAATCGGGCGCAACGTAATCGAGCAGGCGCTGATAGTGGGTGATCAGGATCACCGCCTTGTCGGGCTTGCGCATGATCCGGTTGATTCCGTCGCCCACGACGCGCAGCGCATCGATGTCGAGCCCGCTGTCGGTTTCATCGAGGATCGCGAGGCTGGGGTCGATGATGCCCATCTGCACCATCTCGTTGCGCTTCTTCTCGCCGCCCGAGAAGCCGACATTGACCGGACGCTTGAGCATCTCGGCGTCCATCGACAGTGCGGCGGCCTGCTCGCGCGCGAGCTTCAGGAACTCAGCGCCCGACAGCGGCTTCTCGTCGCGCCCGCGGCGTTGCGCGTTCAGAGCCTCGCGCAGGAACTGCACGTTCGACACGCCGGGGATCTCGACCGGATACTGGAAGCCGAGGAACAGGCCAGCGGCGGCGCGCTCGTGCGGCGCCATTTCGAGCAGGTCCTTCCCGTCGAACTCGACCGAGCCCGCAGTGACCTCGTAACCGGGCCGCCCGCCGAGCACATAGCCGAGCGTCGACTTGCCCGCGCCGTTCGGCCCCATGATCGCATGGACCTCGCCCGCATTGACGCTGAGCGAAAGGCCCTTGAGGATTTCCTTGCCGTCGATTTCGGCGTGGAGGTCAGTGATTTTGAGCATTAGCGTGGATACTTCTCTTCATTTCTGAGCGCGAGGCGCGTCTTGCTGGCCTCGACAACACCAAAGATTCGGCCCGGCAGTTCATATTCAAGTTCGAGCCAGCATTGGTCGCCGGTGGAGTAGAATAGGACAGTTCCAGTGGAGCCGGCCGCAATCTCGCAATGATGGCCGTTGCCGTCGGGCTCTGACCTTGCGTGTTCTAGAACCGCTACATCATCGTAACAGCGGACGAGCGTGCCATCCGCGTCAGCAAATGTGCCGTCCTGAGACCACTCCTGCTGAACGTCGGCGAGTCTCACCCCACCGATCCCTCAAGGCTGATCCCCAGCAACTTCTGCGCCTCGACCGCAAACTCCATCGGCAGCTGCTGCAGCACTTCCTTGGCGAAGCCGTTGACGATCAGCGCCACCGCCGCCTCGGAATCGAGCCCGCGCTGCATCGCGTAGAACATCTGGTCGTCGCTGATCTTCGAGGTGGTTGCCTCATGCTCGATCTGCGCCGACGGGTTGCGCACCTCGATATACGGCACGGTATGCGCCCCGCACTGGTCGCCGAGCAGCAGCGAGTCGCACTGCGTGAAGTTGCGCACGCCCTCCGCGGTCGGCGCGACGCGCACCAGCCCGCGATAGGTATTGTCCGAACGCCCGGCGGAAATCCCCTTCGACACGATCGTCGAGCGCGAGCCCTTGCCGAGATGGATCATCTTGGTGCCCGTATCAGCCTGCTGGCGATTGTTGGTCACCGCGACCGAATAGAATTCGCCGACGCTGTTCTCGCCAGCCAGCACGCACGACGGGTACTTCCAGGTGATCGCGCTGCCGGTCTCGACCTGCGTCCACGACACCTTCGAATTCTTGCCCTGACACAGCGCGCGCTTGGTGACGAAATTGTAGATCCCGCCCTTGCCGTTCTCGTCGCCGGGATACCAGTTCTGCACGGTCGAGTATTTGATCTCGGCATCGTCCAACGCGACAAGCTCGACCACCGCCGCATGCAGCTGGTTCTCGTCGCGCATCGGCGCGGTGCAGCCCTCGAGATACGAGACGTACGACCCCTTGTCGGCGACGATCAGTGTGCGTTCGAACTGGCCGGTATTCTCGGCATTGATGCGGAAATAGGTCGACAGCTCCATCGGGCAGCGCACGCCCTCGGGTATGTAGACGAAGGTCCCGTCGCTAAAGACCGCGCAGTTGAGCGTCGCGAAATAATTGTCGTGCTGCGGCACGACCTTGCCGAGCCACTTGCGGACCAGCTCGGGATATTCCTTGATCGCCTCGGAGATCGACCGGAAGATCACGCCCGCGGCCTCGAGCTCTTTGCGGAAGGTGGTCGCGACCGAGACGCTGTCGAACACCGCGTCGACCGCGACGCGGCGCTTCGGCTGGCCCTCGGCATCAAGTTCCTCGACGCCGGCGAGCATCTTCTGCTCCTCGATCGGGATACCGAGCTTCTCATAGACGCGCAGGATCTCGGGATCGACCTCGTCGAGCGAGCCGAGCTTGGGCTTCACCTTGGGCTCGGCGTAATAATAGGCGTCCTGATAGTCGATCGGGTCCATCTGGAGCTTGGCCCAGTCGGGCGCCTCCATCGTCTGCCACAGGCGGAACGCCTTGAGGCGCCAGTCGAGCATCCACGCGGGCTCGCCCTTCTTGGCGGAGATGAAGCGGACAGTGTCCTCGCTCAGGCCCTTGGGCGCGAAGTCCTGCTCGATGTCCGAATGGAAGCCCCATTCGTAGGTCTTGCTGACGGCTTCATAAGCTTCGGCGTTCTTGGTAGCCATTACATCATCCCTGCCGTCACGCGGCTCGTTAAAATCAGTCATGCCGGGATCCTCGACAGGCTCGCGAGCGAAACCCCGTCGAGCGCACCGCGAACCGCGCCGTTGACGACGCCCCAATGCGGTTTGACCCGGCAATCGCCCTCGAGCGCGCAATCGTGCCGCGCCTCGTCGACACAGGTGGTGAGCGCGATCGGTCCCTCGATCGCCTCGATGATATCGGCCAGGCTGATCGCCGCCGCCGGACGCGACAGCCGAAAACCACCGCCGGTGCCGCGCGCGCTCTCGATCAGCCCGCCCGCCGACAGCCGGCTGACGAGCTTTTGCACCGTCGGCAGCGGCAGTCCGGTCTCCACGGCAAGCATCGTCGCATTGAGCCGGCCCACGCTACCGCAATGCCGCGCGGCGGCGGACATCATCACGACGGCATAGTCGGCAAGGCTGGAAAGACGCATCGGGTCCAATCGGATGGAATTGCTCCGATTGCAAATGGGCGCACGCACGAGTCGGGTCAACCCCTGCGCCTGCCCTCCCCTGGAAAAGACGCGCTAGGTTCCGCTCACCAGGGGGCTGACGACACCGTCGAGCGCGGTGCGCTGCGCGATCGTCAATCGTGGGAGGACACCCGGATCGGCGCGGATCTGCCCGGGGGTCAGGCCGGTGAACTGCTTGATCTCGCGGATCATGTGCGACTGGTCGTAGAAACCGCGGTCGACCGCGTCGCCAATCGTCTCGGCATCGGCCGCCATCGCAACAGCGGCCCGCAAGGCACGGTACTTACGCGCGAGCAATTTGGGCGGCGCGCCGTACAGCGCGTTGCACTTGCGCTCGACCTGCCGCCGCGACAGACCGGTGGTGGCAAGCAGGTCCTCCATTTCGGGCGAGGGGCTTGCCGCCAGCCAGGCATCGACCTCACGCACGAACCCGATCGCGCCGAGCGTACAGTGGCCATCGGCACTGCGGATCAAGTCGCGGACCAATTCCTCGCCCACCGCGGCGCGCGCGGCGATGCCCTCGGTCTTGCGCAGCGCGGCGGTCGCGACCTGCAACCGCCCGAGGCCGAACAGTTTGCCCGCATCGACGACGCGGTTGACCATGGTCGAGGCATCCGCGCCGATCATCGCCGCCCAGCCGACCGCGGTCACGCCCATCCCGAAGAGCGCGATCGGTCCCTCGGCATGGACATGGACCGCGCCGCTGGTCGGGCCGATCACATGGATGTCGCTCGAGTCCTGCTCGGTCCCGTCGGCAAAGCGATAGCGGGCGCCGCCGGCCGACAGGCGAAAGCGAATCTGCGCGTTGTCGGCGCGCTCGACATCATCGAACACGGCGACGGCGGCGGAAAAATCATAAAATAGCGTTACATAGTCGGCCAGATCCGCTGCCGGAACGGCATAGTCTAGCCGAACGTTCTCCACGATTGCGGACCCCTCTGTTCTTGGGAACAGAGCGTATCGCGTTCGTCGAACAAAGAAAAGTGGGCCGGTCAGCAAACTGACCGGCCCAAGGGAGGAAGCTCCAATTTGGGGCTTCCCGGGTCGCACTTTCTCATACCGTGATTCGCCGTCGTCAGTATTGGACAGAGTCGCCGGACTTCCCGTCAAACGGCGTGACACAGAGGTCTGCCCGAGCGCGGGAGCGCTTTGACGCAGCCGCCCTGCGCTGTCATCACTCCGCCATGCTGTTCCCCCTGCTCCGCCCCGCTCTCTTCGCGCTCGATGCCGAACGCGCGCACGAGATGACGCTCAAGCTTCTTGCGACGGTGAGCCGCACCGGCGTCGCGCGGAGCGAAGGGCCGGCCTGCCTGCGCACCAACGTCGCCGGGCTCGATTTCGCCAACCCGCTCGGGCTCGCCGCCGGCGTCGACAAGAATGGCAGCGCGATCGACGGGTTCTTCGCGCTGGGCTTCGGCAGCGTCGAGATCGGGACGCTGACCCCGCTGCCGCAAGCGGGCAACCCCAAGCCGCGGTTGTTCCGGCTGGTCGAGGACGCAGCGGTGATCAACCGGATGGGCTTCAACAATGGCGGGATCGCCGCGGCACTGCCGCGTGCGGTCGCGGCGAAGCGGCGCGGCGTGCTCGGCATCAACGTCGGCGCGAACAAGGACGCACCTGACCGCGTCGCCGATTATGCGCACGGCGTCGCCGCTGCCGCGCGCGTCGCCGATTATGTCACGGTCAATATCAGCTCGCCCAACACGCCGGGCCTGCGCGACTTGCAGCACGGCAACGAACTGCTCGACGTGCTCGCCGCCGCCGACGAGGCGCGCCGCGCACCGGTCGAGCGGCCGCGGCTGTTCCTCAAGGTCGCACCCGATCTCGACCCGTCGGCAATCGACTTCATCGCGCGCGCCGCGGCGGCGCACCATGTCGATGCGCTGATCGTCAGCAACACGACGATCTCGCGCCCCGCGCTGCGATCGGCGCATGCCGGCGAAACCGGCGGCCTGTCGGGCGCGCCGCTGGCAAGCCTCGCCCGCCAGCGGCTCGCCAATTTCCGCAGCGCGACCGGCGGGACGATGCCGCTCGTCTCGGCCGGCGGGATCGACAGCGCCGACGAAGCCTATGCGCGGATCTGCGCGGGTGCGAGCCTCGTCCAGCTGTACTCGGCATTGGTTTTCCACGGTCCAGGGCTCGCGCACCGGATTCTCCGCGGGCTCGCAAAAAACCTTGCGCGCGACGGTTTTGCCAGCGTTGCCGAGGCGGTCGGCACGCGAGCCGCCTGAGCCTCCGCGCCGGCCAAGGACGCGGAGAGGATATGAGAAGCGCAAGCTTGGCTCGATCGCGTTCTTGCCTGCACGGTACAGCGCGCTAGGGTCGCGTCATGACCAGACCGCTTGTTGCTTACTTGCTCCTGCTGATCGCGCCCGCCGCTGCGGAAGCCCGGCGCCCGGCTCCGCCGCCACGGCCAGCGCATAGCCCTGCGCTCGGAATGGTCAGCGCCGCCGACCCGCGCGCGGCCGCCGCCGGGGCCGAGATCCTGCGCCAGGGTGGCAGCGCGACCGACGCCGCGATCGCGACGATGCTCGCCCTCAATGTCGTCGAGCCGCAGAATAGCGGGATCGGCGGGGGCAGCTTCATGCTCCACCACGACGCCGCGACCAACGCCGTCGCCGGGTTCGACGGGCGCGAGACCGCGCCCGCGGCAGCCGACCCGAAATGGTTTTACGGCGCAGACGGCAAGCCGCTCCCGTTCATGGCGGCCCTGCCGGGCGGGCGCAGCGTCGGCGTGCCCGGCAACCTGCGGATGATGGCGCTCGCGCACCAGCGCTACGGCAAGCTGCCCTGGGCGACGCTGTTCGGCCCGGCGATCAAGCTCGCGCAGGAAGGCTTCGCGGTCACCCCGCGGCTGCATAATGGGCTCGCCAATTTCGGGGGGCACATCGATCCTTGGGCGCGGTCGCACTTCCTTGCGGCAGACGGCACGCCACTCCCCGTCGGCACGCTGCTCAAGAGCCCCGAACAGGCCGCTTTGTTCACCGCGATCGCCAAGCACGGCGCCGACTATTTCTACACAGGCGCGGTCGCGCAGAAGATCGTCACCGCGGTCAACACCGCCGCGCGCAACCCGTCGAAGATGACGCTCGCCGATCTTGCGGGCTACCGCGCCAAGGAACGCCCGCCGGTCTGCACGATGTACCGCGTCTACAAGGTATGTGGCATGGGCCCGCCCTCGTCGGGTGGGATCGCGGTGCTGATGATCCTCAAGCAGCTCGAACGCTTCGACCTGCCCAAGCTCGGCAGGAATTCGCCCGTCGCCTGGCATCTCTTCGCCGAGTCCGAGCGGTTGGCCTATGCCGACCGCGATCTCTATCTCGGTGATCCCGACCATGTCACCGTGCCGATCAAGGGCCTGCTCGATCCGGCCTATCTCGCCAAGCGCTCGGCGCTGATCTCGCCCGAGCACAGCATGACGAGCATCGCCGCCGGCACCCCGCCCGGCGCACCGCAGCGCACACTCGCCCCCAACGCCGATGTTCCCGGCACGAGCGACCTCGTCGCGGTCGACAAGCAGGGTAACGTCGCCGAGGTCACCACGACGATCGAAAGCTATTTCGGGTCGGGCGTGTCGGTCGACGGCGTGATGCTCAACAACGAGCTCACCGATTTCGATTTCGCGCCCGTCAAGGACGGCTATCTCGTCGCCAACCGTGTCGAAGGCGGCAAGCGCCCGCGCAGCTCGATGGCGCCGACGATCGTCTATGGCCCGGACGGCAAGGTCCGCATCGCGATCGGCGCGGCGGGCGGATCGACGATCATCGCGCAGGTCGCCAAGGCCCTGGTCGGCGTGCTCGACTGGAAGCTCAGCGCGCAGGATGCGATCGCGATGGGCTTGCTTTACGCGCCCAAGCTCGACGCCGTTGCCGAAAAGGGCACGCAGCTCGATGCGATGGTGCCCGCCCTGCAAGCGCTCGGCGAGCATATCCAAATCGCGCCATTGGGGCTAAAAGCCAATGCGATCGAGCGCGTCAACGGCGTCTGGGTCGGCGCCGCCGATCCGCGCAGCGAGGGCGTCGCAGTCCGCGAGGACGGCCAGACCACACAGATCGTCCGCGCCGGCGCAACGCCGCGTCCGGCCGAATAACCGTTATTCCGCAGCCGAACACGGCGCGTCCTCCCCGGGAGAGAGAGTATGTCAGACATCCGCCGCCTCGAACATTTCCCCAATCTCGTCGCGATGTTCCTCACGCGCGCTGCTGAAAAGGGCGACGCGCCGTTCCTGTGGCACAAAGCAGGCGGCCGCTGGGTGTCGCGCAGCTGGAGCGAGACCGCGCACCAGGTCGCGAGCATGGCGGCGGCGCTCAAAGCGATCGGGCTGGTGCCCGGCGACCGCGTGATGCTGATCAGCGAGAATCGTCCCGAATTCTGCATCGCCGATCTCGCGATCATGGCGGCGGGCTGCATCACCGTGCCGACCTACACCACCAACACCGAGCGCGATCACATCCACATCCTCGAGAATTCGGGCGCCAAGGCGGTGATCGTCTCGACCGCGAAGCTCGCCAAGACGGTGCTCCCCGCCGCCATCCGCGCGAGCACCGCGCAGATCGTGATCGGGATCGAGGATCTGCGCGCGTACCAGTCGGGCGCGCTCGAATTCCACCAGTGGGACGCGCTGCTCGCCACCTATGCGGCCGCGCCGTCGACCATCGCCGCGACCGCAACGCGCGCCGATACCGCCTGCCTGATCTACACCAGCGGCACCGGCGGATCCCCGCGCGGCGTGATGCAGCATCACGGCGCAATCCTCCACAACGTCCAGGGCTGCTGCACGATCATCTCGGAGGATTTCGGCTGGGACGACGAGATCTTCCTGTCATTCCTCCCGCTCAGCCACGCCTATGAACATACCGGCGGGCAATATTTCCCGATCGGTCTCGGCGCGCAGATCTATTACAGCGAGGGCCTCGACAAGCTCGCCACCAATATCGAGGAGGTCCGCCCGACGATGATGATCGTCGTGCCGCGGCTGTTCGAACTGCTCCGCACGCGCATCACCAAGGCGGTCGAAAAGCAAGGCAAGCTCTCGAGCTATTTGCTCGGCCGTGCACAGGCGCTCGGCAGCAAGAAGGCGGCGGGCAAAGCGGGCCTGCTCGACAAGCCGATCGACTTCCTGCTCGGCGCGACGTTGCGCCCCAAGATCCAGCAGCGCTTCGGCGGTCGCATCAAGGCGATGGTATCGGGCGGCGCGCCGCTCACGCCCGAGGTCGGCACCTTTTTCGAAGCGGTCGGGATCACCGTCCTGCAAGGCTATGGCCAGACCGAGACCGCGCCGGTGATCTCGTGCAACCGCCCCAAGGCCGGGCTGAAGATGGACACCGTCGGCCCGCCGATGCCCGATACCGAAGTGCGTATCGCCGACGATGGCGAAATCCTCGTGCGCGGCGAGCTCGTGATGCACGGCTATTGGCGCAACCCCGCCGAGACCGCGCGCGTGCTGCAGAACGGCTGGCTCCACACTGGCGACATCGGCGTGATCGACGCGCAGGGCCGCATCCAGATCACCGATCGCAAGAAGGACATCATCGTCAACGACAAGGGCGAGAATGTCGCACCGCAAAAGGTCGAGGGGATGCTGACGCTCCAGCCCGAGATCGCGCAGGCGATGCTGTTCGGCGACCGGCGGCCTTACATGGTCGCCGTCATCGTTCCCGATGCCGAGTGGACGCAGCAATGGTGCGCGCGCGAGGGCAGCGCCTGCAACTTCGCGCGGCTGGCCGAGAATAGCGCGTATCGCACCGCGCTCGGCCAGGCGGTCGAGCGGGTCAACGCCGATCTGGCGGTGACCGAGCGGATCCGCCGCTTCGTCCTCGCCGACGAGCCCTTCGCGATAGAGAACGAGCAGATGACGCCGAGCCTCAAGATCCGGCGGCATGTGTTGAAGGCGGTCTACGGCCCGCGGCTCGAGGCGCTCTACAAGGCCTGAGCGGACGCTCGGTCGGCCTTATCGACCGCCACATAGTCGACCGGCACGAACGCGCCCGCGGACGGCGTCCGCCACAGCCGTGCGTCGCTCGCCGTCACGATCAGCCACAATGCACCGTCGCCCATTGCCCCCTCGGCATCGCGCGCCGAGGGGGTCGGGGTCCCCGACGGATGCGAATGGTAATGCCCGACGACCGCGGGGCCGCCCTGCCGCGCCGCACGGTGCGCCGCGAACAGTGCAGCGGGATCGATCTCGAAATGCCGCCTCGGATCGGGCGCGACGTTTGGACAGGGTCGCGCACTGTCGATCGTCTCGGCGGTGCCGAACAATAGCCCGCAAATCTCGCGCGTCGGCGATAATCGCGCATCGTTTAGCAGTCTCGCCACGAGAGTGCTTGAAATTTCCATCGCCATTCCCAGATTCTAGAGCATGAACCGGGGGGTCGTCACCATCGAAGCGCGCGTGTCCGAAAAGGCGTTAGGCCTCCGGCTCGACCGCGCGCTTGCCGACGCGCTGCCAGAGGTTTCGCGCGAGCGACTCAAGGCGCTGATCGCCGGCGGCGCGGTCACCGATCCGCGCGGCGTGGTGGTGAGCGATCCGTCGAGCAAGGCGGTCGCCGGCGGCCTGTATGTTGTGTCCGTTCCCGAGGCGACGCCATCGACCAACCAAGCGCAGGACATCGCGCTCAACGTCGTCTTCGAGGACGAGCATCTGATCGTGATCGACAAGCAGGCCGGGCTCGTCGTCCACCCCGCGGCGGGCAATGCCGACGGGACGCTCGTCAACGCGCTGCTCCACCACTGCGCAGGCAATCTGTCGGGGATCGGCGGAGTCGCGCGCCCGGGAATCGTCCACCGAATCGACAAGGACACGTCGGGGCTGATGGTCGCTGCCAAGACCGATCGCGCGCACGAAGGCCTCGCTCGCCAGTTCCACGACCATTCGATCGACCGCCGCTACAAGGCGATGGTGTCGGGCCGCCCTACCCCCACCGCGGGCTCGGTCGACGCCCCGCTCGCGCGCTCGCCATCGAACCGCAAGAAAATAGCGATCGTCCCCGGCGGAAAACGCGCCGTCACCCACTATACTACTCTTGAGCGGTTGAACGGGGGTGCGTTGGTGGAATGTCGACTGGAAACGGGGCGCACGCATCAAGTCCGTGTGCACATGGCCTCGCTCGGCCATCCCTTGATCGGCGACCCGGTTTACGGCAGAACAAAGCAAGCCCATAAGGCACTTCTGGAAACCCTGGGTTTCCGACGTCAGGCGTTGCACGCCGCCCGTCTCGGGTTCATTCATCCGGTGAATAGTAACGCTTTGGCGTTTGACAGCGAAATGCCTGGCGACATGCAGGAACTGTTCACTGCACTCTTGGTATAGCATTCGGCCTGGCGTCCGCGTTTCACGGCACCCGACCTATTAAAGGGAGACACGATCATGGCAGCCCGCAGCAACGTCCCCGCGACGATCCCCGCCCTCGGTGGCGAAGCGAGCCTCAATCGCTATCTTTCCGAGATCAAGAAATTCCCGATCCTCGCGCCCGAGCAGGAATACATGCTCGCCAAACGCTTCGAGGAACATGGCGACACCGACGCCGCGGCGCAGCTCGTGACGTCGCATCTCCGCCTCGTGGCGAAGATCGCGATGGGCTATCGCGGCTATGGCCTGCCGGTGAGCGAGCTGATCTCCGAGGGCAATATCGGCCTGATGCAGGGCGTGAAGAAGTTCGAGGCCGATCGCGGCTTCCGCCTCGCGACCTATGCGATGTGGTGGATCCGCGCCTCGATCCAGGAATTCATCCTGCGCTCGTGGAGCCTCGTGAAAATGGGCACCACTGCCGCGCAGAAGAAGCTGTTCTTCAACCTGCGCCGGATGAAGTCCAAGCTCGACGCGTTCGAGGACGGCGATCTCAGCCCCGAGCATCTCGCCAAGATCGCCAAGGACCTTGGCGTGACCGAGGCCGAGGTGACGAGCATGAACCGCCGCATGGCGATGGGCGGCGACACGTCGCTCAACGTGCCGATGCGCGAGGATGGCGATGGCCAGTGGCAGGATTGGTTGCAGGACGATGCGCCGCTGCAGGATACTGTCGTCGCCGAAGCGCAGGAGGCCGACGTCCGCCACTCGATGCTGACCGCCGCGATGGAGGATCTCAACGAGCGTGAGCAATTCATCCTCACCGAGCGCCGCCTGACCGACGAGCCCAAGACGCTCGAGGAGCTGTCGCAAGTATACGGCGTCTCGCGCGAACGCGTCCGCCAGATCGAAGTGCGCGCGTTCGAGAAGCTGCAGAAGGCGATGATGCGGATTGCCGGCGACCAGCGGATGCTCGTCGCGGCGTAAGCGCATGGCCGGCGCCGATGTCATTATCGTCGGTGCCGGTGCCGCTGGCATCGCCGCCGGGCGCGCGCTGCACGATGCCGGGCTCGACGTGCTGCTGCTCGAGGCGGGGGACCGCATGGGTGGTCGGGCGCATAGCGTAGCGCTTCCCCTCCCACGCGATACCGCACCCCGGCGAAGGCCGGGGCCCAGTAGCGAAGGCGGACATAGTCAGCGTCTGCCCCAGCCGAAGACCGACAGCACGACTGGACCCCGGCCTTCGCCGGGGAACATCACCGTCGATTATGGCTGTGGCTGGCTCCACTCCGCCCGGCGCAACCCGTGGACGAGGCTTGCCGAGCAATACGGGCTAAGCGTCGATCGCAGCCCTTCCAACTGGGGCAAACAATGGCGCGACCTTGGTTTCCCGCGCGCCGAGCAAGCTGCCTATCGCACCGCCTGGGATCGCTGGGAAACCACTGCGCACGCCGCGCTGAGCGGCCCCGATCGCCCGCTCAGCGATTTCATCGCCTCCGACGCCCCCTGGCGCCCGATGATCGATGCGATCTCAGGCTATGCCAATGGCGCGCCGCTGGCCGAAGTCTCGCTCCATGACTGGGCGGCGTATGAGGATGCGGCGACTGACGACAATTGGGCGGTCGAGCAAGGCTATGGCACGCTCGTCGCGCGTCACGCGCAGGACTTGCCACGACAACTCCAGACCGTGGTCACGCGTATCGACCATCGCGGCACTACCATCCGCGTCGAAACCGACCGCGGCACGCTCGAGACACGCCATGTCATCGTCGCGGTGCCCACCACCGTACTCGCGCGCGAAGCAATCCGCTTCGATCCCCCGCTCCCCGCAAAGCACGCCGCCGCCGCCGACCTGCCGCTCGGGCTCGCCGACAAGATCTTCCTCCACGTCGCCGACGCCGATCTGCCGCGCAACGGCCATCTGATCGGCGATCCGCACAGCGCCTGCACCGCAAGCTACCGCCTCGCGCCTTTCGGTACGCCGCTGATCGAAGGCTTCCTCGGCGGTGACTGCGCCGAGATGCTCGAGGACACGGACGACCGCGCTGCCGCGGACTTCGCGATCGGCGAACTTGTCGCGCTGCTCGGCGGCGACTGGCGCGCCAAATTGACCCCGCTCGGCCGCACCCGCTGGCGGCACGCACCGCATATCCACGGGAGTTATTCGCACGCGCGGGTCGGTGCCGCAGGCCAACGTGCGGTGCTCGCCGCCCCGGTCGACGATCGCCTGTTCTTTGCTGGCGAGGCCTGTTCGCGTCACGATTTCTCGACCGCGCACGGCGCCTATGCGACCGGCCTCGCCGCTGCTGCAGCCGTGCTTGCCGCACGTGGTGGACAGCGCTGACCGCCGCGCCCTAAGACGCGGAGATGAGCGACACCAGGCCATCCCGCGCGCCCCTCTCCAACCGGACCAGAACGCCGCGCCGCCGCGGCTGGATCGGTTGGGCGATCGGCTGGATCGTCAAACTGGTGGTCGCCTTCCTGCTGATCTCGGTGCTGATGGTGGTGGTGTACCGCTTCGTCCCGCCGCCGATAACGCTGACGATGATCGGCGATGCGCTCGGCGGGCACGGTATCGACAAGAGTTGGCGCCCGCTGTCGGACATCGACCGCAACATGCCGCGTGCCGCCATTGCGGGTGAGGATTCGCGGTTCTGCGCGCATCACGGCTTCGATTTCACCGCGATCGAGACCGCGATGGCGCGCAACGCGCGCGGCGGACGCATCCGCGGCGGATCGACGATCAGCCAGCAGACCGCCAAGAACGTCTTCCTGATCCAGGGCGGCGGCTATCCGCGCAAAGCGCTCGAAGCCTATTTCACGCTGCTGATCGAGACGATCTGGGGGAAGCGGCGGATCATGGAGGTCTATCTCAACGTCGCCGAGACGGGGATCGGCACCTACGGCGTCGATGCCGCGGCGCATCGCTATTTCGGGCATGACGCGTCGCGACTGTCGGCCGACGAAGCCGGGCGGATTGCAGCGGTCCTACCCTTGCCCAAGAAACGCGCGGCGGTTGCGCCACGCGGCTTTACGCGACGGCATGGAAACACGATCGCCCGGCGCGTGAACGTGGTGCGGAGCGACGGATTGGACGGGTGCCTTCGCTAAGGCCTGTCACCCAAACCCGTCCGTGCGGACATCGTCTAAGGTGGACTCGCCGACACTTCTGCCCTGCTCTTCAGGTGCAAGCCCATTTTCCGGCCCAAGAGACGGGAACGATCTGGTGTCTGCGCTTATCCAGTCGAAGCGCGTCGATCGCGCGTGAACCCAGGCTGCTCGACGAATGTCGCTCTAGCCGCGGTTTACGAGATACACCGCAGCAACGACGATCGCGATGAGCATGATCATCCCGGTCACGATCACCGCAGCGCCACCGCCCTTGCGCTCGATCGTGTCGACGCTCGGCACATCGGAAAATTCGTCGCTCATGCTCGTCGCCCTGTTCTGCCAAACCTGAACCACGGCGACACGGGTTCGTTCCCGCGCGCGAGAGCGGCAACATTCCGCCATGCCCGCGCGCGCCGGATCGCGTTCAGACCGCGCCGTGGCAGTGCTTGTACTTGCGCCCCGAGCCGCACGGGCACGGCGCGTTGCGGCTGACGGTGCTCTCCCACTGCGCCGGGTCCTGCCCGATCTCGCTGCCATCGGGCTGCGGGATCGACAGCGGCGCGAGCCGCGTCGTGATGTGGCCCGACGACGCGCCGTCCTGGTCGTAGGTATCGTCCTCGCCGGTGAACGGGTCGAAATGCTGCGTGATGAAATCGGGCAGCGTCGGCAGTTCGGGCGCCTGTTCGAGCTGGAACTGCGCGAACGCGATCGTCCGCGTCACGTCCTCACGGATGTTGGCGAGCATCCGCTCGAACAGCGAGAACGCCTCCTGCTTATACTCGTTGATCGGCGTCTTCTGCGCGTATGCGCGGAGATGGACGACCTGGCGGAGCGCGTCGAGCGTCGCGAGATGCTCCTTCCAGTGATGGTCGAGATTCTGCAGCAGGATCGACTTCTCGACGCGCACCCAGGTGTCGGGATCGAGCGATGCGGCCTTTTCGGCGATCATCTCTTCGGCCATCGTCTGGACGCGGCTCTCGATGATCTCGGGGTCGATCGCCTCTTCCTCGAGCCATGCCTCGATCTGCGGGTCGAGGTTGAGCGTCTCGGCGAGCTGCGCCTTCATCCCCTCAATGTTCCACTGCTCGGGGTAGGTGCCCGGAGGGCAGGCGCCGCCGACGATCGTGTTGACCGTCTCGGCGCGCATGTCCTCGACCACGTCGCCGACGGTGTCGGCATCCATGATGTCGGCGCGCTGCTCGTAGATCACCTTGCGCTGGTCGTTCATCACGTCGTCATATTCGACGACCTGCTTGCGGATGTCGTAGTTGCGCGCCTCGACCTTCTTCTGCGCGGTCTCGATCGCCTTCGACAGCCACTTGCTGCCGATCGCCTCGCCGTCGCCGATATTGTTGCGCATCATCTTGGCGAACAGCGTGTCCGGCCCAAAGATGCGCAGCAGGTCGTCGTCGAGGCTGAGATAGAAGCGCGACAGGCCCGGATCGCCCTGACGGCCCGAACGACCACGCAGCTGATTGTCGATACGGCGGCTTTCGTGACGCTCGGTGCCGAGCACGAACAGCCCGCCCGCCGCGAGCACCGCGGCCTTCTCGGCAGCGATCTGCTCCTTGATCTTCTCGATCGCCGCCTCGCGCTCCGGCCCCTCGGGCATCTCGGACAGCTCGTCATTGACGAGGAATTCGAGATTGCCGCCGAGCTGAATGTCGGTGCCGCGGCCCGCCATGTTGGTCGCGATCGTCACCGCGCCCGCGCGGCCGGCCTGCGCGACGATGTGCGCCTCGCGCTCATGCTGGCGCGCGTTCAGGACTGCGTGCTCGACGCCTTCCTTGACGAGGAAGTCGCTGAGCAGCTCGGACTTCTCGATCGACACCGTGCCGACCAGTACCGGCTGGCCGAGATCGGCGTGATATTTGATCTTCTTGGCGATCGCGGCGAACTTGTCGGCGGTGTCCTTGTAGAATTCGTCTTCCTCGTCGACGCGCTTGACGCCGACATTGGTCGGGATCGTCACCACGTTCATCTTGTAGATGTCGTAGAACTCGGCCGCCTCGGTCGCTGCAGTGCCGGTCATGCCTGCAAGCTTCGGGTACATCCGGAAATAGTTCTGGAAGGTGATCGAGGCCATCGTCTGGTTCTCGGGCTCGATGTCGACGCCTTCCTTGGCCTCGACCGCCTGGTGCAGGCCGTCCGACCAACGGCGCCCGTCCATCATGCGGCCGGTGAACTCGTCGATGATGATGACCTTGCCGTCCTTGACGATGTAATCGGTGTCGGCCTTGAACATCATGTTGGCGCGTAGCGCCTGGTTGAGGTGGTGGACCACCTGCGTGTTCTCGAAATCGTAAAGGTTCGCGCCCTCGAGCAGCCCGGCATTCTCAAGCATCCGCTCGACCTTCTCGGTGCCGTCCTCGGTGAGGATGATCGACTTCTGCTTCTCGTCCTTCTCGTAATCCTCAGCGGCGAGCTCCTTCACCACCAGATCGACCGAGCGGTACAGGTCGGACTTGTCGTCGGTCGGGCCCGAGATGATCAGCGGCGTACGCGCCTCGTCGATCAGCACCGAATCGACCTCGTCGACGATTGCCATCGCGAACGGCCGCTGGACCATCGATTCGCGATCGTACTTCATGTTGTCACGCAGGTAATCGAAGCCGAACTCGTTGTTCGTGCCGTAGGTGATGTCGGCGGCGTAGGCGGCGTGGCGCTGCTCGTCCGACAGGTTGGGCACGATCACGCCGACCGTCAGCCCGAGGAAATTGTAGACCTGCGCCATCCAGCCGGCATCGCGTGCTGCCAGATAGTCGTTGACGGTGATGACGTGGACGCCCTTGCCCGGCAGCGCGTTGAGATAGGTCGCGAGCGTCGCGACGAGCGTCTTGCCCTCGCCGGTGCGCATCTCGGCGATCTCGCCGCGGTGGAGCACGATGCCGCCGATCATCTGCACATCGTAATGCCGCTGGCCGAGCGCGCGCTTGGCGGCTTCGCGCACCGTCGCGAACGCCTCGGGGAGCAAGTCGTCGAGCTTCTCGTCGGCGGCGAGCCGCTCGCGGAAGCGGACCGTCTGCGCCGACAAATCCTCATCGGACATCGCCGAAATGACGGGCTCGAAATCATTGATCTTGGTGACGATCGCACCGAGCGATTTGACGTAGCGGTCGTTGGACGAACCGAAGAGCGTTTTGGCAAGGCCACCAAACATGGGGAATTCCTGTACGATAGAACGCGCGCGCCGCGGCTGCGCAGAATAGGATGGAGAGCTGGCAAGCGCGGTCAGCGCCGCCGGATCAAGCGCGTGGGCGATCCAGATACAGCCGCGGTGCGGCCGACAGCGGGGCGGGCAGCGAATCGACAACCGCAAAGCTGTCGGTGAGCCCGAACGCGCCGAGAAGATGCCGATGGCCGATCACGAACGGGGCGACCGCGACCGCGAGACGCTGCGTCTGCGCGGCGGCCAGCGGGCATTGCGCGCTGATCTCGACCGGTCGCACGCCACTCACCACGCCGGTCAGCGCGGTCAGAAGGGCAGAGAGAAGCAGGAGAAACGGCATGGGTCCGCGCGATCTAGGGACTAACCGCGCGCACGTCCAGCGGATCGCGCCTCCATCGCCGATCAGGACGGAAGGCGCCAGACGACATTGCGGTGCCAGGTCGCGGCAATCGGCGTGCCGTTCGCATCGCGCGCCGGGGCGAAGCGGGCACGGCTGCGGAGCGCCCGGCACGCGGCCTGGTCGAGCGACTCATGGCCGCTGCTCTCGCCGATGCGGCACGCGACCACGCTGCCCGTGGCGGCAATTTGGAGATCGACTCCTACCTTGCCCTGCTCGTTGCGGTGGAGCGCTGCGACAGGATAATCATCGGCGGTGATCCAACGCGCTGGATTTCCAACCGGAACCGGACCCTGCGGATCGGAGGCTTCCAAGTGCGCGGGCGACGCTGCGCGCCTGGTCGAATGCGCGGACTGCCTTGCCTGGACGCGCGACAGATCGGCGAGCGAATCGTCGGTCGAATCGCGTACCGATGCGATCGCGATGCTCAGCACCAGGATCCCAGCAACCCCCAGCACGCCGCAGACTGCGATCATCCAAGTTTCGTGGCGTTTCGCCCCCTCCGGCATCGCGCCCTCTCCTTCTGTGTGCACGATCGCGGCATGGACTGGTCCAGCGACGCCATGGGACGATACGGGTAGTCAGGAGACGCGCCAATCCCCCGCTGGCCCGCTCAAGCACGCGCCGCCCTCCTCGGTGCCGACCCTTTGCGTCAGCGCGGCGGCGCATCTAAGAGCACAGCATGACCAGCCCGCGCTCCCCGCTCGCCCGCCCCTTCCCGCTTTTGCCGCAAATTGCCGGCGTCACGCCGCATGTCGCGCGCGCCGGCTACAAGGCGTGGGAGCGCACCGACCTGACTTTCGTCACGCTCGATCCGGGCACCAGCGTCGCCGGCGTGCTGACGCAGAGCAAATGCCCTTCGCCCGAGGTCGAATGGTGCCGCGCCGCGCTCGTGCTCGGCCAGGCGCGCGCGATGGTGGTCAATGCCGGCAACGCCAACGCCTTCACCGGCGCGCGCGGCCGCGCTGCGGTCGAGGCGATCGCGGCACGCGCGGCGGGGCAGCTCGGCTGCCGGCCGTCGGATATCTTCGTCGCCTCGACCGGCGTGATCGGCGTGCCCTTGCCGATCGACAAGGCCGAGGCCGGGCTCGACGCTGCCTTCGCCGCCGCGCCGTGTACGTGGGAGGAGGCGACCAACACGATCGGCACGACCGACACCTTCGCAAAGGCAGCGATGACGACCGCGGTGGTCGACGGGCGTACCGTGACGCTCGTCGGCATCATCAAGGGTTCGGGGATGATCGCGCCCGACATGGCGACGATGCTCGGCTTCATCTTCACCGATGCGGCAGTCGAACCCGCCTTCCTCCAGGCGGCGCTCGGCGAAGCGAACCGCGCGAGCTTCTCGTGCATCACGGTCGATAGCGACACCTCGACCAGCGACAGCGTGCTCGCCTTCGCGACCGGCAAGGCGGGCAACACGCCGCTCGCCGACGCCGAGGATGCCGGCGCCGACGCCTTCCGCGCGGCACTGTCCGACCTGTGCCTCCAGCTCGCGCATCTCGTTGTCCGCGACGGCGAAGGCGCGACCAAGTTCATCGAGATCGCGGTGACGGGGGCGGAAAGCGACGCCAGCGCGCGCACGATCGCGCTCAGCATCGCCAACTCGCCGCTGGTCAAGACCGC
The DNA here is from genome assembly GCF_014653575.1 of Sphingomonas glacialis. Taxonomy (GTDB): domain Bacteria; phylum Pseudomonadota; class Alphaproteobacteria; order Sphingomonadales; family Sphingomonadaceae; genus Sphingomonas; species Sphingomonas glacialis. The sequence continues at coordinate 118,199 of NZ_BNAQ01000002.1, forward strand.
GATCGCGGGAGAGGACGCCAATTGGGGCCGCGTCGTGATGGCGGTCGGCAAGGCCGGCGAACCCGCCGAGCGCGATCTCCTCGCGATCCGCTTCGGCGACACGCAGGTGGCGCAAGGCGGCCTCGCGGTGGTCGGCTATGACGAGGCGCCGGTCGCGGCGCATCTCAAGGGGCAGGACATCGAGATCGGCGTCGACATCGGGCTGGGCGAAGGTCAGGCGACGGTATGGACGTGCGACCTGACGCACGGCTACATCTCGATCAACGCGGATTATCGCAGCTGAGTACTGCCCTTTACTGCTCCCCGGCGAAGGCCGGGGCCCAGTCGCGAAGGTCTTGATGGCGGGGGCGGTACACGACGATCATCCGCCCGCAACCGGGCCCCGGCCTTCGCCGGGGAGCACCAACGATAAAAGAAAAACACACCAGGAGAGCCACGATGTCCGAGATCATCCTCCACCATTATCCGCGCTCGCCGTATAGCGAGCTGCTGCGGATCGCGCTCGGCATCAAGGGCGCGGCCTGGCGCTCGGTGATCATCCCCGACATCGCGCCCAAGCCCGATCTCACCCCGCTCACCGGCGGCTATCGCAAGACGCCGGTGCTGCAGATCGGCGCCGACATCTATTGCGACACCGCGATCGCGATCGAGGCGATCGAGGCCGCACTGCCCGGCCCGAGCCTGTTCCCCGCCCCGCTCGGTCGCTTGCACGCGGTGCTCGCGCTGCAGGCGGGCGGCGCGACCTTCAGCCAGGCGGTCGGCTCTGCAATGGCGCCGTTCCTCGACCGCATCCCCGACGCGTTCTTCGAGGACCGCAAGAAACTGTTCGGCTTCGACCGCGACCGTATCGCCAAGGCCGCGCCGCATCTGCTCGCGCAATTCACCGGGTGGCTCGCGCGGCTCGACGACGCGCTGAGCGACGGGCGCGCGTTCCTCGGCGGCGACGCACCGGGCTATGCCGATTGCGCGGCGGCGATGAACCTGTGGTTCCACGGCAATTTCGGGATGAAGGACGCGCGCACCGCCCGATTGCCGCACCTCGCCGCGTGGTTCGAGCGCGTCACCGCCATCGGCCATGGTACGCCGACCGACCTCTCCGCGGCCGAAGCGCTCGTAATTGCGCGCGACGCCGAACCCACCGCGACCGAACTGGTCGAGCCCGACAGCGGCTTCACAGCGGGCCAGACCGTCACCGTTCGAACCGAAGACCCGGGCGCAGATGCGGTAACCGGCGCGCTGGTGCGCCTGACACCGCGCGAGATCGTCGTGCTGCGCGAGGATCCGGACGTCGGGCGCGTCGCGGTGCATTTCCCGCGGATCGGGCAGATCCTGGCACCCGCCTGACGCGTCAGCGTCGCGGCTCGGGCGTCAACGTTACGTCGATCGGGTTGGGCTTGAGTTCGCGCAACGCGCCATTGCCGCGATCGACAAGGTAGCCGACCAGTCCCGTCGTCAGCGCACTACGGGCAGCGGCACCCGGCCGCTCGGTGTCGATGCTGCTCACGGCAACCTCAAGCGGCTGATAGCCGGGCTTGCGGATCGTCGCGACGAAGCCGGTCTTGCGCTTGAGCCGCAGCGTGCACGGCGTGATGCACGCGGTCCCGAGCGACGTGCTGACCTCTGCCCCCGCCGGCTGCGAGCGCACATCCAGGCTTTGCGTCGTGCCGTGCGAGATCGTCGCGCACCCGCCGAGCAGGAGGATCGCCGCCACGACCGCGGTCGCGCGCTTCGCCAGGATCATGATACGACTCCGCCAGCGCGCGAGGATCACGCGCTGGCGGGAAGATATGCAGAAAAGGCTATCGCTTCAAAGCGCTAACAGCCTAACCCGCGATAGGATCTCAGGCGAGCTCGCCCTCGAGCCACGCCTTCAACCGGCCCTTGGGCTCGGCGCCGACCTTGGTCGCAGCAGGCGCGCCGTTCTTGAACAGGATCATCGTCGGAATCCCGCGCACGCCGAACTTGCCCGGCGCATCGGGATTGTCGTCGATGTTGAGCTTGGCGATCGTCACCTGCTCGCCGAGTTCCTCGGAGATTTCCTCGAGGCTCGGCCCGATCATCTTGCACGGGCCGCACCATTCCGCCCAGAAATCGACCAGCACCGGGCCGGTTGCGTTGGTGACGTCGGCTTCCCAGCTCGCGTCGGTGATCTTCTTGGTCGCCATGGTGAAACTCCTTCGTGTGAACGCAGAGATAGGATGTGCGCCGGGTACACTCAAGCGCACGAACGTTAGCTTTGCTCCACCCTCGCGAAGCCTGGCTTGTGCGCGGCGAGCAGGTCGTCAGGCAACATGTGGAGCGTCGGCCCGCTGGTGTAGAGCAACGCCGCCTCGACGCGACGCTGCGGGAAGATCACCGCGAGCGCGGCGACATACGCCGCCATCTGCTTGAGGTGATAGGCGGGCACGTCGGCAAGCCCCGCCGGCACCGCGCGCCCGGTCTTGAAATCGACCACGCGGATCAGTTCGGGGGTCACCAACAGCCGATCGACCGTCCCCGACACGACGAACCCGTCGGGCAATACCGCGGCGATCGGCGCCTCGGCGAGCGCGTTCGGGCCGAACAGCTCGGCCAGCGCCGGATCATCGAGCACTGCGAGCACCGGCGCGATGATCCGCGCGCGGTCCTTGGCATCCTCGACCGCGCCCGCCTGCGCAAGCCAGCGATCCGCCGCCGCCGCCCGCAGCTCGGGCGCGACCGCGGGCAAGCGTTCGAACAGCGCATGGATCAACCGCCCGCGCTCGGCGGCGGCGCGCATCGTCGGCGTCGGCGGCGCATCGGCGACCGCGTCCTCGCCGAGCGACGACGGCGCGAGCGGACGCGGCGGGCGGGCTTCCTGCGGTGCGGGGCGCAGCGCCCAGTCGGGGACGGGCTCGTGCGTCGCTGCCCCGCGCGCCGCGCGGCGATCGGGCGCGACGGGACGTTGCGGCTCGCGCCCGGCAAAGTCGCGCGCGCCCTCGCCCGCGATCCCGAGCGCGGCCATCGCGCGGTCGGCGGCGGCGTACCAGCTCTGCTCGGGCGCGATCCCTTGCGCGCGCGGGCCGACCGATCCGGCGATCACCAGCCGCTCCTCGGCGCGCGTCGCCGCGACGTAAAACAGCCGCCAATGCTCCTCGAGATCGCGCGCCGCGGTTTCCTCGACCAGCACGGCGAGCGGCCCGGTCGCCTCGCCCTTGCGCGGGCGGATCACCGGCAGTTCGTTCGCCATGTCGCCCGCGCGCCAGTTGAGCGTCGAACGCGGCGAGCGCGTCGGATCGACCGCCGCATCGGCGAGGATCACCAGCGGCGCCTGCAGCCCCTTCGCCCCATGCGCCGTCATCACCCGCACCGCATCGAGCGGCGCGGACGGATCGCGCTTGATCTCGACCTCACCGCGATCGAACCAGTCGAGGAAGCGCTGCAGCGACGGCGTGCCGAGCGATTCGAAATCGAGCGCGGCGCTGAGCAGTTCCTCGATCGGATCGCGCGCTTCCTGCCCCAGCCGCCGCACGAGATTGCGCCGCGCGCCGAGCGGGCCCGACAGCAGCTCCTCGAGGAACTGGTACGGCGTTGCAATATCGGCGCGCGCGAGCATCGCGAACAGCGGCGCGATGTCGTCGCGCGGTTCGGTCACCGAGATATGCCGCCACAAGCTGCCGGTGCGCGGCGGTGCCGCCAGCATCAGCCGCTCCTGGCTCCATCCGATCAGCGGCGAGACCAGCAAGGCGGCAAGCGACAGATCGTCCGCCGGCTGCAGCACGAAGCGGATCGCGGCGAGCAGATCCTGCACCGACAGCGGCGCGTTGAGCCGCAATCGATCCACGCCCGCGACCGGCACGCCCTCGGCATAGAGCCGCGCGACGATCAGCGAGGCGAGCTCGCCGCGGCGCTTGACGAGGATCATGATGTCCTCGGGCCGCAGCGTGCGCCCCTTGCTCTCGAGCATCAACGTGCCAATCCACCCCTTGATCGTCCGCGCGATCTGGCGCGCGAGTTCGCGCGTCGAATCGGAGATCCAGCTCTCCTCGTCCTCGTCGCTTCCGCCCGCGACGACGAGCGGCCACAGCGTGACGGTGCCAGGGCCCGGCACTTCGCTCGCATGCACCTCGCGGTCGGCGATCGCGCCCAATCCGGGCTCGGGCAGCGCCTCGATCGCGGCATCGACGAATTCGAGCACGGGCCGCGTCGAGCGGAACGATTGCGTCAGCGACAGCCGGTGCCACGGTCGCGCGCGCATCGTGCCGGTCTGGCGGCGCTGCTCGTCATCGGCCTCCCACGCATCGCGAGCCAAGGTACCGAGCTTCTTTTCGGCGGCGGCGAAGTAAAGCGGGTGCGTCCCCTGGAAGCCGAAGATCGCCTGCTTGAAATCGCCGACGGTGAACAGCGTGCGGACGCGCGCATCCTGCGCGCCCTCGCCCGCGAAGAACTCCTCGACCAGCGCGTGGATGATCGCCCACTGCGCGGGATTGGTGTCCTGCGCCTCGTCGATCAGCACATGGTCGGTCGCCTGGTCGAGCTTGTAGCGCACCCATTCGCCCATGCCGGGCTGGCCGAGCAGGCTGATCGTCGCGCGGATCAGATCATCAAAATCGACCGCACCGAGCCGCCGCTTCGCGCGCTCATATGTGACCGCATAATCGCGCCCGACCGACAGCGCGTCGGCGAGCAAGTCGGCATAAGCCGCGCGCTCGCGCAGGCCCAACAGATGCGCGCAGGCCTCGCCGATCTCGATCGCGAGATCGGCATACTCCGAATCGGCGGCGAGCAGCTTGGGCGAATATTTGCGCGGCTCGCGCTTCGCGGTGAAGGGTACACCAATCAGATCGCCGAGCATCTGGGCGCGCATCGCGGGGTCGGCCTCGACCCAGCATTCGGCGACATCGGCATGGTTTCCGCCTGTCGCGGTGCCCCAAGCACGGTTGGCGGCCGCGACCCGCGCGACCGAGTCGACATCGAACGCGTCATCGCTGCATGCGGCGGTGATCTCCGCCTCGATCTCGCCTTGCGGCAAATCGAGCGCGCGGCGGATGAAGGGCCGCACGCCCTCCCCCATCGGCAGCTCGGCCATCGCCGCGGGCGCGCGGGCGCAGGCGAGCAGGAACTTCTCCGCCTCGCCCTCGCCAAGCCGCAAGCTCAGCGCGCCAACCGTCGCGACGGGCGCCTCGCGCCCTTCGGTCTCGGCAGCGACGAGCATCTCGGCGAGCGCATCGCGCGCCATCACCGCTTCCTCGCGCGCCTCGATCGGACGGAAGCCGGGGACGAGCCCCGCCTCGACCGGGAAGGCGGCGAGCAGGCTCTGGCAGAAGCCGTGGATCGTCTGGATGCGGATCCCGCCGCCCGGCGAATCGAGCACGCGCGCGAACAGCGTGCGTGCTCGCGCGCGGAGCGCCGGCGACGGATCCTCGCCGAGCGCCTGCAGGTCGGAGACGAGCTCGGGCTCGGGCATCCGCACCCAGGCGGCGAGCCGATCGCCGATCCGGCCTGCCATCTCGGCAGCGCCCGCCTTGGTAAAGGTGAGACACAGGATCGCGCCGGGATCGACGCCGGTGAGGAGCAGCCGGAACACGCGCGCGGTGAGCACTTGCGTCTTGCCGGTGCCCGCGGACGCGGAGAGCCAGACGTGCCCGCCGGGGTCGCTGGCGCGCGCCTGCTGGTCCTTGAGGATCGGAAGCGGGCGGTGGGTGTGGGGAGCGCTCATTTAAATCCTCCCCTCCCTGAAAGGGAGGGGATCGAGGGGTGGGTTGCTCTCAGGAGAAACGCAACGCCAGCCACGGGCCAACCCACCCCCAGCCCCTCCCTTTCAGGGAGGGGAGGAAAAAGGTTCGGGAAGAGAAGACGACGGCCGAGCTCACTCACGCCCATACCATTCGTCCCGCCGCATCAATTGGTCATACTCGGCATAGGGCGCATATTCCGGATGCAACTTCGCCTCGAACGCGCGCATCCCCGTCAGCCAGTCCGCAGCCGCAGCCGAAAAATGCCCCGCCGCAACGCCCGTGAAATCCTCGGGCAAAACCTTGTCGCCCTTCCCCGCCGCATCGACCGGCGAAGTCACATACCCGAACGCATCGCCCTTCTTCGACAGCGACCAATATTCGAACCCGCGCGCCTTGCCGGCAATCGCATCGAACCCGTCGTGCTCGGCGATCAGCCCGAGCAACCCAAGCTGCAGACTGAACCCCTCGCGCACCGCTGCCGGCGATGGCGGCTTGCCGGTCTTGTAATCGATGACCGCGAGCGTCCCGTCGGCCAACCGATCGATCCGATCGAACTTGCCCGTCAGCATCACCCCCGCGAGCGACACCGCCCCCGATTGCTCGACCGCGAGCACTTGCCGCCCCTCATCGAGGTTCCGCCCCATCTGCGCGACGATCCAGTCGATCGCCTCCATCAGCCGCGGCTTCCACAGCGCGCGCTGCATCGGATGCGCGCCTTCGAACATCGCGAGCGCCCGCGTATGTAGGCGGTCAAGCGCGCAGCCGTCATCCTTCGCCCAGCGCTCGAGAATGTCGTGGACCGCGGTCCCCCGCCACGCAGCACTCGGATCGGCATCGACCGGATCGAGCGGCGCGAGCCCCAGGATGCGCTTGGCGTAGAAAGCGTACGGGTCGGCTTTGAGCCGGTCGACATCGGTCACCGCGATCTTCTCGGGCCGGCGCTCGGCCGGCGGCACTGGCGCGGGCTGCTGGGCGGGCTCATGCACCCCCGGATCGTCGAGCGCGCGCGTCCAGCCCTCGAGCGCAGTCGCACGCTCGAACCGCTCGCCCGCCAACGCCTGCAACCGCAGCCAGAAGCGCGACGCGATCGCGGGCTGCGTCCCCCCGCGCCGCGCGCGCGTGATTAGCGCGGTCGGCGCGCCGAGCGCCTGCGCGAGATCATGCGCCGCCAGGCCGACACCACGATCGAGCCCTGGAAGCCCGAGCTCGGCGCGGATCCGCGGCGCCAACCACGGATCGGGCGCGGGCAGGCCCGGCCACGTCCCTTCGTTGAGCCCGCCGAGGATCATGATGTCGGCGGTCTGCAGCCGCGCCTCGATCAAGCCATAGATCGCGAGGCGCGGATGCTCGCCCTGGCGCGAGCGCACCGCGACTTCATCCATCAGCGTCTTGAGCAACGGCGCGAGGCTCGCCGGGTCGATCGTCGGCGGGCCGTGGCCAGCATGCGCCTCGGCCTCGTTGAGCAATTCCGCCGCCGCGCGCCCGTTGGGGCCCGACCACAAGGCATCGCCGCACAGCGCCTGCGCGGTCGTGCGCAGCGCCTCAAGCACCGCACCGAGCGGCTGGGCGCCATGCGCAAAGACACGTTCGATCGGTGCGAGCAATGCGCGCGCCTCGGGCCACCATTCGAGCGCAGCGCGCGCGTGCCGCGCCTCGCGCAGATGCGCGTCGATCCCCGCCAGCCCCGCCGCCGGCCGCGGCCCGCGCAACGCGCGGTCGAGCGCCCGCACCCCCGACAGCCACGCCGCACGCGGCGCTCCGCTGCGCACCAGCGGATGCTTGAGCAGCGTCAACAAGGCGAGCGGCGCAAACCGCTGCGTCGCCGCCTCGGCCAGCGCGGTGAGCAAGGTCCCAGGCGGCAGGATCGACAGCGGTCGCCCCGCAGAATCATCGACGGTGATCCCCCACCGCTGGAGATGCGCGGCAACACGCCGCGCCAGCCCACGATCGGGCGTAATCAGCGCCGCGGTCCGCGTGCCGATCAGCTCGCCCGCCTCGGGCTCGAGCGCAGCGCGCAGCGCGAGCGCGATCGCCTGCGCCTCCTCGCCCGGCGTCGCGAGCTCGGCGGCGGAAATTCCCGCCAAGCGGCGCTGCTCGGGACCAAGAGTCGTCCAGCGCGCGGTATAGTCGGCGACCGACAGCGCGTTCGCCACCGCCTTGCCGCGCGCGATCGTAGCGTCGTGATCACTGCCGTCGCGCCAGGTGCGGAACTCGCCGCGATTGACGCCCATCCGCTCGAGCAGCAGCTTCAAATGGAATTGCGGATGCGTCTCGATCGATCGCCGCGACAGGCCGCTCACCGCATCGGGCGCATGCGGCCCGAGCGCCTGCCACTCGCCCTCATCCATCCCGGTCGCGAGATCGGCGAGCACCACCATTCCGCGCGGGCTATCGGCGATGCAGCGCAGCAGCCGCGCCACCGCGGGCGCGCTGTCGATCACCCCCGCCGCGCAGATGAACCCGGCGGGCGGGGCGACACGCCAGCGCGTCGTCAGGCGCTCGAACAGCATCGCGCGCCGCGCCGCCGCGTCGACCCGCCCAAGCCGCCGCAGCTCATCGGGCCAGCGGTCGAGCACGATCCCGAACAAAGCGAGCGCGCGCTCCCAATGCGCCGACATCGCTTCGTTGAGTTCGATGTCGCGCAACCGATGCGGCGCGATCTCCTCGACGAGCAATTGGTCGAGCGTGCGCGCAAGATCGCCGGCAAGCCGCACCGCCTCAGCCGCATCGACGGGCTGCCCCGCCCGCGCGCGCTCCTCGCCGACCAGCCGCGCAAGGATCATCCGCCGTTCTAGCGGTGCGACCGCGGGCGGCACCGGATCACCATCGTCCGCCGGATCGAGCGCCGCGCCGATCGCTTCGTCGAGCGCGGGATCGCCGATCGCGACCAGTCGCGGCAACAGCAATCCGCCCGAACTCGCACGGACGAACGCGTCGGTCAGCGCGAGCTTGGCGCGGTTGTTGGGGAGCAGCACGAGCCCCTTGGCGAGCCCCAGATCATCGCCACCAAATTGTCGGATCAGCCCCGCCGCCAGCGCATCGGCGAACGCGCGGTGCGCGGGGATCGTGAAGAGCCGCGGGCCCTCAGCCATCCGCGAGCATCGCCTCGGTCTTGGGGATCGCCGCCGGCGTGCCGACGTCGAACCACAAGCCCTGATGCACGATGCCGAATGCGCGCCCCGCCTCGATCGCGCGATCCCAGAAAACGTTGGTCGAAAACGCGTCGCTCGGCGGATCGACGATCAGCCGCTTCGACAGCATCTGGATCCCGGTCCAGACATACGGCGCCACCCGCCCCGACTTGCGCCGCGCGATCCGCCCGAATGGATCGAGATAGAAATCGCCTAAGCCCGCATTGTGGTTGGCGCGCGCTTGCGGGATCATCAGCATCAGCACGTCCATGCTCGCATCATCCCACGCGTCTGCCATGAGTTTGAGCGAATCGAGCGGGCCGTCGAGCCAGATATTGTCGGTGTTGACGCACAGGAACGGGTCGGCATCGATCAGCGGCAGCGCCTTGACGAGTCCGCCGCCGGTCTCGAGCAGCTTGCCGCGCTCGTCCGAGATCGCCACCTCGAGCCCGTGGGCATTCACCGCGAGATGCGCCTCGAGCATGTCGGCCATGTAATGCGCGTTGACGACGATCTTCGACACGCCCGCGCTGCGCAGATGGTCGAGCACATGATCGATGAAGGTCGTGCCGCCGATCTGGATCAGTGGCTTGGGCCGCATCGCCGAAAGCGGGCGCATTCGCGTGCCGAGTCCCGCCGCCATCACCATCGCGGTGGTCGGTACCGCGGCGTTCGAATCGGGCCGCAGGCGCAGCGTGCGCTTGGGACGCATCACGCCGCGGCGCCTTGGCGGACCAGCATCGGGTCGCCGCGCAACTCCGCCGGGAGCGTCGCGTCGAACCACACCCTGACCGGAGCGAGCGCCGGATGTGCGAGGTCGCGCTCGAGATAGCGCCACACGCGTGGGCACAGGCCTGCGTAGCGGAGCTTGCCGTCGCGCTGCCACAGCCGCGTGAAGATGCCGACGATCTTGGCGTTCCGCTGTGCGCCGAGCACGTGATACGCCCTGTCGAAGGCGTCACCCGCCCCCGTTGCGTCCTTGTACCGCGCCAGCATTTGCGCCTCCACGCTTTCGTCGACATCGCGCCGCGCATCCTGCAGCAACGAAACGAGGTCATAGGCCGGATGCCCGACCAGCGCATCCTGGAAATCGAGCAGCCCGAGCGTACGTTCGCCCGTTCCGCCCGGGATCAACATCAGGTTCTCGCTGTGATAATCGCGCAGTACGGTCACGCCCGGTTCGGCGAGCACGGGCGCGAAAACCGCGTCCCACGCGGCATCGTAGCGCGCCTGATCGGGGGTAACGCCGACCGCGGGGCAATACCACTGCGTCAGCAGATCGACTTCGCGGTGCAGCACCGCATGGTCATAGGGCGGTACCGGCGCTGCGGGCACGCCGTGCAACCGCACCAGCGTATCGATCGCGGTGCCGTAGAGCGCTGGCGCCCGTGCGGCATTGGCATCGACCGTCTCGCGCATCTGCACGTCGCCGAAATCCTCGAGCAAGACGAGGCCCTGCGCGAGATCGACCGCATCGATCGTCGGCGCGGCAAAGCCGTGTTCGCCGAGCCAGCGCGCGATCGCGATGAAGTCGCGCGGGTCCTCGTGCGGCGGCGGCGCGTCCATCAGGATCGCGCTGCGCGCGCCATCGACCACGCGGAAATAGCGCCGGAACGACGCGTCGCCCGCAACCGGAAGGATCGTCGCGCCGCCCCAGCCATAAGCGGCCAGAAAAGCCGCCGCGGCCGGGGGTGGAATCATATCTGCTGCCATCGCGCCCTCCAGCCAGCGGGCACGCTGGCTGTCAAGCGGCGGGTGCCATCGGGCAGCATCTCGAGCGCCAGCGCGAGCGCCTCGGGCCACCAGCCGGGCGCGCGTTCGGGCCATTCGATGATCAGGACCGAATCCGCGAGCGCCTCGTCGAGCCCAAGTTCCTCGATCTCGTGCGCGTCATCGACGCGATACAGATCGACGTGGAGGACGGGCAACCGCACTTCGGGCGGCGCATACGGCTGGACGATCGCGAAACTCGGCGACGGCGCCTCGCCGACCAGCCCGAGTGCGGCGAGCAGCCCGCGCGCGATGCTGGTCTTGCCAGCGCCCAGCGTCCCCGACAGCGTGATGACATCGCCCGGTGCGACGAGCGCCGCGAGGCGCGCGCCGAGCGCTTCGCTGGCCTGAGGATCGACGAGGATCATTTCAATAGCCCGTCAGCAGCATGTCGAGCGCGTTCATGATAGCGGACTGTTCGGCAGAAAGCGCTGCGACACGTTTCCCGAGGTCCTTGACCGGGACAGTGGCCGCATATTGCGTGGCCATCACATAGTCGCCGTCTGAAAAGGAAAGAACGGGGTTCAACCGCGCGTAAATGCGGCTGATTCGCTCTGCGGGGACAAGCGGAACCACGAATCGCGTCGGCAAGTCATCAAGGACGTCAGCTTGGCAATCGAGCAGAACGTCGTCGAAATCCCGCGTGCGATAGACATCGAAACGCGCCATCAGAATTGACGATAGCGCTCGAGCGGCAAGCCATATGTCTCGACATACTCCGCCCAGGCGGCGGTCGCCTCGAGATTCTCTTCTTTCCAGCGGCGATTGCGCTCCGCCCGGATTTCAGCATCCAGCCCGACTTCGCATGCGCGTGAGACATTGATCCCAAGCGCCTTTGCATCTGCAACCAATTGCTCGTCGAGCGACAGATTGGTTGGTCGTCGAAACGCGGCGCGATCTTCACGGACTCGAGTCATCGGACACCTCCAATGCGCATAGAATATGCGCATCCTTCCAACCGCGCAACGTCAGCCCCGCGGCAATGTCACCGTGATCAGCGTCCCCTGCCCCGGCTCGGACACCAGCGCGATCGTCCCGCCATGCGCCTCGACGAACTGTTTCGCGAGCGGCAAACCAAGCCCGAGCGCGCGCTCGCCGTCGCGCGTGATGCCGGGCTGGCCGAAACGATCGAACGCGCGTGCGACTGCTTGCCGCGACATCCCCGCGCCATCGTCCGACACGACGATCCGCGCGCCATCGGCACCTCCATCGACATGCAGCAGGATCCGCCCGCCCTCGGGCGTTCCAGACACGGCATGACGCAACAAATGCTCGACGACTTGCTGCAAGCGTTTCGCATCGCCCGAAATCTCGCCGCTCGACGGCAGGATCTCGACCGCGAACTCGAGCTTGCGCTTCACCGCGAGCGGCGCAACGGCATCGGCGGCAGCGCGCGCGAGCGGCGCGAGCGCGACCGAATGCATTTCGAGCGCCGGTGTGCGACCCTCGGCCTGTGTCAGATCGAGCACTTCGTCGACCAGCATGCCCAGCCGCTCGACCGATTCGAGGATCGCCTCGACATACCCCACCGCCGCCTTGCTGAGCTTGCCGGCATAGCCCTCATGCAGCATCTCGGCGAAACCGCTGATCGAGGTCAGCGGTGTGCGCAGTTCGTAGCTCATCGTCGCGACGAACGCGGTCTTGATCCGGTCGGCCGCCTCGAGCGCCTCGTTGCGATCGCGCAGCGCGGTTTCGATCCGGCGGCTGTCCGAAATGTCGAGCATCGTGAACAGCCCGTTGCCATCGGGCAGCGGCACTGCCGCGAATTCGAAATGCCGCCCGTCGGCAAAGGCCACCCGCCCGCCGCGCTGCTGGCGCTCGACCGTCGCGGCGCGCACCAGATCGCTGATCAGCACCGCACGCTCGGGGTTCGACAATTGGCGCGCCGCGCGCTCGGCAAGCGCATCGACGCGCGGATGCGTCGAGAGGAACGCCTCGTCGAACCCCCATGTCGCGCGAAACTTGTTGTTCCACAATTGCAGGCGCCCATCGGCGGCGAATACGCCGAGCGCCTCGTGCAGATTCTCGAAGGTCGCGGTGCGGACGCGCAGCAGCGTGTCGCGCGCGCTGGCGAGCTGGACCTCCTCGGTGCGGTCCTCGAAGATCAGCAGCAGCCCGCCATCGGGCAGCGGCTGCGCAACGACGCGCAGATGCACGCCGCCCGGCAAATGCCATTCCTCTTCCTCGCCGCCGCCCGCCAGGAACCAGTCGCGCCGCTCGGCCTTCCAGCCGGGGAAGTCGCGTACTTCGGGCAGGCGCTTTGTTTCACGCATGCGTTCGAGCACGCGGTCGAATTCGGGACGATCGGCAAGCCATTCGCCCTTCATCGCGAACAACCGCCGGAACGGCTGATTGCAGAAGACGAGCGAACGATCCGCGGCGAACTGCACCACGCCCGCCGACAGCCGATCGAGCATCGCGCGCTGCGCATCGTCGAAGCGCTTGAGCCGCGCACGCGCTTGCTCGAGATCCTCGATATCGATCGCGAAGCCCGCGACCCCGCCGGTCGACAGCGGCGCGTCATACACGCGCAGCATCCGCCGCGCGCCGCGGATCGTCGCGGGCATCGCCTGGCTTTGCACCGCCTTGGCATCGCGCGCGAGCACGGCATTGGCAAGCGGGCCGCCCATCCCCGATCCCTCGACCAGTTCGAGCCCACGCGCGATGACGTCCTCGGCAGAAGCGCCTTCGACCGCATCGACGTAATGCGAATTGACCATCGCCAAGCGTAGATCGGCGCCGCGATACCACATCGGCATCGGCGCGGCCTGGATCACCCCGCTCAGTTCCTCGTACAGCGTCGTCGCATAGCCGACGGCGTCGCCGAGCCGGACGATCTCGGCTTCGCTCTCGGTCGCGTCGAACACCCACAGGATCACCCCGCCCGGCGCTTGCATCTCGCGCGCCGCACGGCTGCCGCGGATCATCAGCGCGCGGTCGGAGCCTTGCGCGCGGACGGTGCGCGAAAAGCCGCGCCCCGATTTCTGCGCCGACACGACATCGGCGGCGAGCGCGGCGGCGTCGTCGGTGGCGAGGCCGGCATCGGCCTGTGCGAGATCATCGAGATAGCGCGGCGGCGCCGACAGCCCGAGCCACGACGCGAGCCGGGCGCTGCATTCGACCCGCCCGTCGGCGCGCACGACCATCGCCAGCGCAGGCGCCGACGCGAGCATCGCACCCAACCGGGCATTGCTCGCGATCGCATCGGACGCGGCCCGCCGCGCGCGCAGGCCGGTGTACAGCACCCAGCCGGTCCCGCCGATAAACACGGCGAGTGCGACCCCGACCAGAATTGCTGCAACGTCGCCACTTCCAAACATTGGCGCAAGGGTAGCGGCAGCGAGCCGCGTTCCCAACCCCCCAGCGGGTACAGGCGACGAATAAAGCTGACGCACACCCAAAGCGCATGGTCGAACGACCGGCTTCGTCATCGCCCGCGCCAAAAGCGCCAGCGGCGAGCGCGCGTCACGCTATGGTGATATCACAGCATCAGACGAGACTGCCGGATCCAGCGCGATGCGACCAGCTTTTCTCCGGCCGAGACGACCATGCCTTCATGCAAGGTGAGCGGATCGGGCTGCCCGTCATCGCGCACATTGTAAAAGAGCAAGGCATCCCCCTTTTGCGCCCGGACTTTGAGGCCGATTTTCGGAAAGTGGGTTTCGCCACCACCATAGCCGTCGTTGAGATAGACGAGCATTGTCGCGAGGCGCTGATTGTCGACGCGAGGCAAGGTGTCGAGATGCGCGCGATATTGCTGCCCCGGCCGATAGCGCAGCACCGTCAGCGGTTCGCCAGCCCGCACGTCGGTCTGGCTCGCGGCCGCGATCCGGCGATTGATCGCGTGGATCGCTGGCTGTTCGAGCGCCAGCGGAAACGCAGCCAGGTTCGATGTCCGAATCGGGTCGGGGATCTGCTGGCCCGTCACGGGATGCACGACGAGTGCAGGCTGAAAGCGTGGCGTGGCACGCGCGACGAGATAGTCTGCTTCCGCGTTGCTCAGGAACCGCCGGAACAGGAGGATCCGTGGCTGTGCGCTGAGCGGCTCACCCACGAGCGGCATCGGTCCCGCGCCCGTTTCATCGAGCGCCATCGCGGCGATCAGCGAAAGCTGCTCCGCCGCATCGGGATCGACGTGATCCGCCTCGAGCAACCGCACCGCCGCCGGCCAGTCCGGCGCGCCGCCCGTGCCATTGGCGACAAATGCACGATACACCGCTGCCGCAGCCTGCTCCCCCGCCGCGGCGGCGCGCGCGAAATAGTCGCGCGCGCGCGGCAGATCGCGCGGGACGTCGCGGCCCACCAGGTACAAGCGCGCAAGCTCGAGCAACGCCGCGCCGCTGCCGGCATTCGCATCACGCTCCAGCGCGACCAGCCATGCTGGCGGGGGTGGATTACCAGGCATCATCTACTCCCATGCCACACGCGCTTCGCGACACAAAAAGGGCCGCCGCTTTCGCGGCGACCCCAAGGTGTCGTTCCGATCGAAGCCGATCAGAAGTTCGCGGTGACACCTGCGTACAGGCGGCGACCGATATTGTCGAAGATCGCCGTGCCGCCGCCGATGCCGGTCGAGCCGTAGGGCGGCTGCCGGTCGAAGGCGTTGTCGATGCCGACATAGAAGGTCGACTTCGGCGTCACGTTCACGCCCAGGCGGAAATCGTGATAATCGACCGCCGGGTAGTAGTTGTTCGGATACTGGTTCGGGTTGGTCGGCGCGCGACCCTGAACCGTGTTCACCGTCTCGTAATCGCCGATCAGCTGCGGCGAGATGTAACGCACCTGATAGTTCATGAAGAGCTTGTTGTAGGTGAAGCCGAAGCTGGCGTTGACGCGATCCTTCGGAATGCCGACGGTCGTGTTGTAGCGCGTGATATAGGTCGGATCGGTCGGGTCCGTGAACGCGTCGTTCAGGATCGAATGGCTCCACACAACATGCACCGTGGCGCCGAAGTCACCGAACTTGTGGCGATAGGTGACGTCGGTGTTGATGCCGCGCGCCTGAAGCTTGGCGTAGTTGAGCGACGAGGCGAGCAGGCTGCCCTCGATGATGCGGAACGGCTCTTCGCCGCCCGAACCACCCGTTGCACCGGCACGCTTGAACTGGCCGCAGAACTGGTTGTTCGGGTTCGACAGATCATAACACTGATCGACGATCGTCTGCCCATCGACCGACTGAATCACGTTGTCGACCTTGATGTCGTAGTAATCGACGCTCAGGACGAGGTCGCGGACCGGCTGCAACACCACACCCGCCGTGATCGAGCGCGATTCTTCCGCCTTCAGATCGGGGTTGCCACCGCTGCGGTACACCAGCGACTGGTTGTACGCATAGTTGTAGCCCGCCGGACGCCCTGCAGCGGCACAGTTCGCTGCGCGGTTGGCCGAGCCCTCCGCGATGTGATCCGCAGCGCACGGATCGATGAAGCCCGGCGCGAAGTTCTGGCCCTGCGGGGTGTAGAGCTCGGCCAGGTTCGGCGCACGGACCGCGATGTTGTACGATCCACGGAACGTGATCTGATCGATCGGCTTGTAGGTCCCGGTCGCATTGTACGTCCAAGTCGTGCCCGCCGAACCCTTATAGTTCGAAACGCGTGCAGCCGAACCGACGGTCAGTTCCTTGGCGAACGGCAGATCGCGGAGCAGCGGCAGCTGAACCTCGGCGAACGCTTCCTTCACCTCGAACGACGTCGGCGTGAAGGCCGGGATCGCATTGTAGAAATAATAGCCGTTCGCGACCCCAGCATCCTGCGCATAGCGCGCGGTTTCACGACGATATTCGCCACCGACCGAGCCGCGGATCGGGCCGCCCGGCAAGTTGAAGAAGGCACCCGTATCGCCCGCGATAGTACCCACGATGTCGAGCTGCGTCAGCTTTCCAGAAGCCGAGATCGAGTTGAGCAGGTAGCTCTTGGCAGCTTGCGAAATGTTGCCGTTGCCGAACGGATTGATCGGAACGCACGCCGCGATGTCGCGCGCCAGGTTGGCGGCATCGCCGTTGAGATCGGTACCGGCACGGGCAGCGCTGATCTGCGAACCGCAGACGATCTGGCCCGATGCGTTCCGCTGCGCGTCCATTGCGAGCAGGAAACGCTGGGTGTTCATCACGCCTTCGAGGCGGGTGTTCTCGATGAACTCGCCATAGTTCGCCGAAACCTCATAGTTGAGGTGGCTGCTGAGATCACCCCGGACGCCGCCGACGATACGATACGTGTCGCGCGTCGCCGATTCGGTACGCGTGCCGAGATCGGTCAGGTTGCGGCGCAGCGTGAAGCGCGTCGCCCCCGTGATGTTCGCTGGGTTGGCGCCACCGGCAACCAATGCCGAGATGATCTGCGCGCGCGCCTGAGTCGACAAATACGGATTGTCGAGGTTCGGCCGCTCATAGGTCGACAGCGGTGCCGAATAGCCGAACGCGCTGCCGATCGTCGAACCGGTGATGAACGCCGGACCCGAGGAGCCCTGCCCGACCGAATTGGTGCGCACGAAGCTCGCTTCGACGAACGGGATGAACGCCTTCGAGACTTCGAAATGGCCGATCAAGTTCGCCGAATAGCGATCGAGTTCGGGGTAGAGCTGGACCAGCGTGTTTTCACGCCCGGTGTTGCCGTTGCCGCCAATGAACGAGCTGCCCGAGGGCGAACCCGCCGTCGGCGCGAGACCGACGCGCGTGCCGGTCTGCTGCACCAGCGAACCGTCCGGCTGGAACAGGTAGTTGCAGGTGAACGCCCGGCCCTGCGAATCGCGGCCGCATGCGCCCGTCGTGCTGCCGAAGGCGACGAGGCCGCCATCGGAGATCGTGCCGGTGCGACGGTCGTTGAAGAACTGGTTGTTGGCAGGCCCGGACGTGTTCGCACCGCCGGCCGAGTTCACCAGCACGAAGCCGTTGCTGCTGGCATAGTTCGAACGGTCCGAAGCGTAGAGGCTGTTCTGCCGCGCATATTCGAGATCGATCGCGATGTTGCCGCGGCCGTCGGCGAAATTCTTGCCGGCGAGCAGGCTGCCATAATAGGATCCGGCATCGCCGTGCGGGGTGATGTTACCCTGGCCGCGAACCTGCAGACCTTCGAAATGATCCTTGAGGACGAAGTTCACGACGCCAGCGATCGCGTCCGAACCATAGATTGCCGAGCTGCCGCCGGTGACGATGTCGACACGCTCGATCAGGTCGCTCGGGATGGTGTTGATGTCGGTCGAGACCGCGTTGTTGAGCACGTCCGAAGCGACGTGACGGCGGCCGTTGACGAGGACCAGCGTGCGCTGCGTACCCAGACCGTAGAGATCGATCAGGTTGAGGCCGGCGGTGCCGAGGAAACGAGTCGAGTTTGCCTGGCTGAACGTGTTGGCAGTGCCGGGCAGCTTGTTGAGCACTTCACCGATGTTGGTCGTGCCGGTCTGCAGCAATTCGGCAGCGCTGATCGAGTTGATCGGAACCGCGGACGCGCCGTTCGGATTGCGGATGCGCGATCCGGTGACGACGATCTCGCCGGTCGTGTCGTCGGCAGTGGCTGGCTGGGTGGTCGGCGGCACGGCGCCGGGGGTTGGCGCGGCGTCTTGCGCGACCGCAGAGCTGGCCGTGACGATCGCGAAGAGCGAAGCCGACAAAGCGAGCATCGCCCTGCCACGAGGTGTTCCTACAAGCATTTCACATCCCTGAATTGGTTCGGCATCTCTATGCCGATTGCTAGGATGATGAATGGCTGACGAATGCTTGCAAAGGTGTTTGATGGCGTATGTGTCTGATTGTCTGCGATATGTGTCGGCGCCGCCACAGAACTTCCGATCTGGTCCTTTTGCAGCGATGCGAAAATGCCGGCACGCAAAAGCACCGGGCCGCCGCTAAATACGCGGCGTCGGTCTCGTGCAACACGGATTTTCAGCGGCGCACACCGCGCGCCGCCGCAACCGTCCGTCTCGTTCAGAACGGGAGCTTGAAGCCCGGCGGCAGCGGAATGCCGCTCGTCATCTTCGCCATTTCCGCACCCGACGCCGCATCGGCCTTGACCTTCGCGTCGTTGAACGCCGCGATCACCAGATCCTCGACCATCTGCTTCTCGCTCGGCTGGAGCAGCGACGGGTCGATCTCGATCCCGATGATCCGCCCCTTGGCCGACGCCCGCACCTTTACGAGCCCGCCGCCGGCGGCGCCCTCGACCTCGATCTTGTCGAGCCCGTCCTGCGCCTTGGTCAGCTCGGCCTGGACGTTCTGCGCCATCGCCATGATATCTTCGATGCTCTTCATGCGGTATGTCTCCTTTTTTCGAGCAAGCTCTTGATCTCGGTCTCGGGCAGCTCGGCGCCCGGGAAAGCGGCAAACGCCGCTTCGATCATCGGGCTTGCCAAGATGCTGGCCTTGAAACTCTCATATTGGGCTGCTTCGGCCTCGCGCAATGTCGGCCGGCCGGGTTTGGGCGACGTCGTGATCTTCCACGCGCGGCGCGTGAGCGCTTTGAGCGCGGCACCGAGATCACCGACCAGATCGGCCGGCAGCGGTCGCGCGTTGCTCAGCACGAGCTCGGCCTCGACGATGCTGATCACGCTCGCATGATGCACGATCCGCGACGACAGCGCGAGTTCGCCGGCATCCTCGAGCAGCGCGACGATCCCCTCGACCGTGCTCGGCAAGACCGCCTCGGCGGCGGGCGCCTGCGCCGGTGCGGCGGCGGCTTGCGCGACCGGCGCCGCCATCATCGGCGCGCCCGCCGCGATCATCCGCGCGAGCTCGCCCGGATCGGGCAGGCTCGAGGCATGGACAAGCCGCAACAACGCCATCTCGCACGCCTCGATCGGCATCGCCGCGCGGGCGACTTCGTCATGGCCCTTGAGCAGCAACTGCCACAGCCGGTGGAGCACCGCGAACGACAGCGTCTCGGCCCAGCCGACCAGCGCCTCGCGCTCTTCGGTCGCCTGCCCCGCTTCCTGCGTCGCGCCAAGCTTCACCAGCGTCGTCGCATGGACCGTTTCGAGCAGCCCGCGCAGTACGCCGAGCGGATCGACGCCGAGATCGTATTGCCGGCGAAGCGCGGCAAGCGCGCCAACGCCGTCGCTCGCGATCAGCAACGCCATCAAGTCACGGATCGCACCGCGATCGGACAGGCCGAGCATGTCGCGCACCGCCGCCGCACTCACCGCGCCGCCGTCCATATCGGCATGCGCGATCGCCTGGTCGAGGATCGACAGCCCGTCGCGCGCCGAGCCTTCCGCCGCCCGCGCGATCAGCCCCAAGGCCTCGGGCTCGGCCTCGACGCCTTCGGCCTTCGACACGCGCGCGAAATGCTCGGCGAGCTTCTCGGCCGGGATGCGGCGCAGATCGAAGCGCTGGCAGCGCGACAGCACCGTCACCGGCACCTTGTTGACCTCGGTCGTCGCGAGCACGAACTTCACGCCCTCGGCCGGCTCCTCGAGCGTCTTGAGCAACGCGTTGAACGCGTTCTTCGACAGCATGTGGACTTCGTCGATGATGTAGATCTTGTAGCGCGCGACGAACGCCGTCATCCGCGAGGCATCGATCACCGCGCGCATGTCGTCGACGCCGGTATGGCTCGCGGCGTCCATCTCGATCACGTCGATATGCCGCCCCTCGGCGATCCCGACGCACGGCTCGCACACGCCGCACGGGTCGATCGTCGGGCCGCCTGTGCCGTCGGGCCCGATGCAATTGAGCGCCTTCGCCAGCAGCCGCGCGGTCGAGGTCTTGCCGACGCCGCGGACGCCGGTCAGCAGGAAGGCATGCGCGAGGCGCCCGCGCCGGATCGCATTGCCGAGCGTGGTGACCATCGCATCCTGGCCGATCAGTTCGCCAAAGGTCTGCGGTCGATATTTGCGCGCGAGGACGCGGTACGCGTCCTTCGAGGCGGTGACGGGAAGGTCGAGATCGAAGGAGTCGGACATCGCCGGGCGGTCTAGCGCGGCGGGCGCGCCGTGTCGAAGGGTTGGTGCGCGACGCGGCGATTAGCGCGCCCGGCTCCGCTCAGGCAAGGAACAGCGCCGCCGCAATGAGCCCCGCTGCGATGAGCACCGCAGCCGCGATCCAGCGCCCCACCGTCAGGATCGCTGCCGCCGGATCGCTCTGCACCGGTCCGGCGGGGTCCGCCTCGAGCCGGCGGACCGCCGCGCGGACGAGCCGCGGCGCATCGTCGCCAAGCTTGATCACCTCCCACGCAAGCGCTTGCACGACCGGCGCCCAATGCTCCGACGACAGCCGCGCCTTGACGATTCGCAGGGTCGCGCGCTGCATCGCCGCCGAGAGATCGAAATCGGGCTCGATCGCTTGCAGCACGCCGTCGATCGTCACCAGCGCCTTGAAGATCAGCAGCAGATCGGGCGGCATCGTCATGCCTTCGTCGCGCATCAGCGGCAGCAGATCGCCGACGATCGGCGCGAGCAGCACGCGACCGCCGCCGTGACGGACGATCAGCCGCTCCGCCGCCGCCTGCACGCGCTCGCGCGGCACGCCGCTCCCCGCCGACCATATCGCCAGCACATCGGCCAGCTGCGCCGGATCGGACCGCGACAGCGCTTGGACGAAACCGATGAATTCCTCGCGCCGCCGCGGCGAGACATGGCCGATCATCCCGAGATCGAGCAACGCGATGCGATTGCCCGGCAGGCACAGCAGATTGCCCGGATGCGGATCGCCGTGGAAGCGCCCGTTGACGAGCACCATGTCGAGCACGAGATCGGCTCCGAGCGCGGCGATCGCGCTCGGGTCGATCCCGGCGGCACGCAGCGTCGCGCCGTCGCGCGGCGGCACCCCCGCGACATAGTCCATCACCAGCAGCGTCTCCGACGTCCATTCCCAGTGGATCTGCGGAATGACGATCCGCGCATCGTCGGCGAAATCGGCGCGCAGGCGGTCGGCGTTGCGCCCCTCCGCAGTGAAATCGAGTTCCTCGAGCACCGCCTCGGCCAATTGCCGGATCATCTCCGACGGCCGAAAACGCCGCGCCTCGACGCTACCCGTCTCGGCCAGCGCGGCGAGGTGCGCGATCAGGCGGAGATCCGCCTCCATCCGCGGGCGGATGTCGGGGCGCCGGATCTTGAGCACGACCGCGCTGCCATCGGTAAGCGTCGCGCGGTGCACTTGCGCCATCGACGCCGCGGCGAGCGGCGCGGGATCGAAGGTCGCGAACGCGGTTTCGGTCGATTGGCCGAGCGCCGCCTCGACCGCCGGGCGCAGCGTCTCGAACGGCAACGTCGGCGCACGCGAATGGAGCAGCTCGAGTTCGGCGATCCATTCGGGCGTCAGCAAATCGCCGCGAGTCGCGAGGATCTGACCAAGCTTGACGAAGGTCGGGCCGAGTTCCTCGAGCGCGAGCCGCGTCCTGCGCGGCAGCGTGTTGGGCTCGTCGGGCAGCGCCGCATCGACCGGCGCGCGCTCGAGCCCGAGCTGCGCGAGCAATACCCCGAGCCCGAACCGCGACGCCACCTGGACGATCTCGCTCAGCCGCTGACGGTCGCGCCCGGCGACGAGGATCGTGGAGATAAGGCCGGTCATGCGGAAAACTCGCGATTGCTTCATGGTCGAAACGATGCCGCCGCGGCGAAGGTTGCGCCGGGCGTAGCGCGATGAAACCGTGATGCAGCGCGATCGGTCGACCGGCATGTCCGCGCCGCAGCGGCTGGAGAATCGGCTCCAGGCTTTGCTGCGGTCGGGCGGTTGAGTGGCGGCCCGGCTAAGCCGTGTCGTCGGACGGCGCTGGAGGCGCCGCCGGCCGCGCTTGCTGCGACCTCGCGCTACACCTGCGGTGCAGCGTGGCGGCTGCGCGGTGGGAGCCGGAACGACCCGTAGCGAAATCGTTGTGGCTGCTTCCTTCCGGATCTGACCAGGTTGGCGACGACTACGTCCGCCCGACTCCCGCGGCGCATATGGCGGGGTCGGGCGGCGGGATCAAGCCCGCTTTATCGGCGGGGCTTGCCTAGCCGGTCTCAGTAGCGGACCGTGCGGCACGTGCGGATGCGCTTGTGATGGCGATAGGTCACCTTGCAGACGCGGCGCGTGTGGTTGCGGTAGCCGTTGTGGCGCTCGGTATGGACGGTCCGCGTCACGACGCGGTCGTGGCGGTTCTGCTGCGCGCTGGCGGCGGCGGGGACAAGGGCAGCGGCGGCGATCAGGCCAGCGGAAACGAGGGCTGCAAGCTTCATCAAATCTCTCCCAGTGGGTACCAAGGGGTACGCGAGCGTAATGATCAACGGCCTTGCATGTTCCGAACTTCGCCGGGAATCCTGACAGTTAATTGATCGAGATCAGACGTGAGCAGGATCTGGCACGCGAGCCGGCTGGTCCGCGTTGCACCGGCCGCGAGGTCGAGCATATCCTCTTCATCCTCGCTCGGCGGCGGGAGCTTGGCGAAATCCTCGGCCGCGACGATGACGTGGCAGGTCGAGCAGGCCATCTGCCCCTCGCACGTTCCCTCGAGCGGCTGGCCATCGGCCTGCGCGACCTCGAGCAGCCGTGCGCCGGGCGCGGCATCGACCTCGCGCAGTGTCCCGTCGATTCCGATGAAGCGTACCAGCGTCATGCCGCAATTCCTCCCGCGATCCGTTGCGCATCGGCGGCTGCCACGATCCGGTCGATCGCCTCGGCCAGCTCCGCCTCGGTCGTGTAGCGACCAAAGCCCAACCGGATGCTGGAGCGCGCCTGCGCTTCGGAGCGCCCGATCGCGCGCAGCACATGGCTCGATCGGCCCGAGCCACTCGCACAGGCCGACCCCGCCGAAAAGGCGATATCGCGGAGGTCGGACATCAACCGCGCGACGTCGAGCCCATCGCGGCGGATGTTGAGATTGCCGTGATAGCGCTGCTCGGTCGATCCGTTGATGTGCCACTCGGGGCCGAGGCGTTCGGTGGCGAGCGTCCACAGGCAGTCGACCTTGAGCGCGTCGGGATATTCCTCCGTCTGCAGCAGCCGCGCCGCTTCGCCGAACCCCGCACACAGCGCAGGCGACAGCGTGCCCGATCGTCCCGCAGCTTCCTGCGCGCCGCCATGCAGCAACGCCGCGAGCGTGACCCCCTTGCGGATCCACAGCGCCCCGATGCCCTTGGGTCCATAGACCTTGTGCGCCGACAGCGCGACGAGATCGCAGCTCGACGGAATCGAGACACGTCCGAACCCCTGCACCGCGTCGCACAGCATCAACGCACCGGCGCGATGCGCGATTTCGGCCAGTTCGGCGATCGGCTGGACCACGCCTATCTCGTTATTGACCAGCATCGCCGCAACGAGCCCCGTCCCCGGCCCGATCGCCGCCTCCGCAACGCCCAGATCAACGAGCCCGTCCGTGCCGACCGGCAGGATGGTCACCGTGCGGCCGCGCGCGCGCTCGGCTTCGACCGTGTCGAGCACGGCGGCATGCTCGGTCGCCAGCGTGACGATCGACCCTTGCGTCCCCTTGATCGCCCAGTTGAGCGCCTCGGTCGCGCCGCTGGTGAAGGCGATATCGCCATCATCGCCAAAATGTTCGGCGATCCGCGACCGCGCGACCTCGACCACCGCCTTGGCCTTGCGCCCTGCGGCATGCGCCGAATGCGGGTTGGCGTGCTGGTCGCGCAGCCACGGCAGCATCGCGTCGAACGCCTCGGGCGCAAGCGGCGTGGTCGCCTGGTAATCGAGATAGATCATGCCGCAAACGCCCGCGCCGAGCGGGCGACGCTGCGCCATTCGGCGATGAAGCGATCGACATCGGCCTCGGTCGTCGTGCGCCCGAAGCTGACGCGCACTACCTCGCGCGACGCCTCGACGCTCCACCCCATCGCGCCGAGCACATGGCTCGGCTTCATGCTCCCCGACGAACACGCGCTCCCCGCCGACACTGCGATCCCCGCCATGTCGAAGCGGATCAACTGCGTCGCCGCCGCCATCCCCGGCATGCGATACGCGCCGATCGCCGAATGCCGCGGCGCGTCGGCTGCGACGAGCTGGCCGCCCGAGCGTGCGATCGCGTCATCGAGCTTCGCGCGCAGCGAGCGCATTTCGGCGACATATTCCGCCTCAGCCAAAGCCGCAGCGAAACCGAGCGCGGCAGGCACATTCTCGGTCCCGCCGCGATAGCCGCGTTCCTGCCCGCCAGTCGGGCTGAGCGTCGCGATATCGCGCACCAGCAGCGCGCCGATCCCCGGCGGGCCACCGCGCTTGTGCGCCGAGATCGCGAGGAAATCGGCATGCTCGACGACGTCGCCGGCAGCGCTCGCCGGCATCTGAGCGCCATCGACCAGCAGCAGCGATCCCGCGGCACGAACGATCGCAGCGATTTCCGCGATCGGCTGCCGCACTCCCGTCTCGCTGTTGCACCACTGCACCCCAACGATCGCGCGTTCGCCGTCGAGCATGGCGGCAAGCGCGGTCAAATCGAGCAACCCTTGTCCATCGACCGGCACCACGCCCGCATCGCCGCCAGCACGAATCACTGCGTCATGCTCGACCGCCGAGATCAACCGCCGCGCCGCCACCGCGCGCCCGAGTGCGACTCCCAGCGCCTCGCTCGCCCCGCTCGTCAGGATCGTCTCGCCGCCCCAGCCATAGGCCGCGGCGATCCTCGCCCGCGCCGCCTCGAGCGCCGCGCGCGCCGCGCGACCCTCGGCATGCGGCGAGGACGGGTTGGCCCAGCTGCGCATCCCCGCCTCCACCGCGGCGATCGCGGCCGGCAGCATCGGCGTCGTCGCCGCGTGATCGAGATAGAGGCGGGAAGCGGGGCGGTCGGTCAAAAGCGGGGCGGCTCCGTTAAGATTGCGAAAAGCAGGGTCATGGCTATATAGCGCACAAGCTCCCGCGCCCATATCCTACGGGCCGCGCCCCACATTCTACAGTCAGCAGGTCCGATGCCAGAAGTCATTTTCCCCGGCCCCGATGGTCGCCTCGAAGGTCGTTTCGTCCCCGGACCCCGCCCGCGCGCGCCCGTCGCGATGATCCTCCACCCGCATCCGCAGGCCGGCGGCACGATGAACAACCATATCGTGATGGAGCTCTACAAGACCTTCCAGCGCCGCGGCTTCGCGACGTTGCGCTTCAATTTTCGTGGCGTCGGCAAGAGCCAGGGCACGTTCGACAACGGCGTGGGCGAGCTGTCCGACGCGGCGTCGGCGCTCGACTGGGTGCAGAGCTTCCACCCCGAGGCGCAGACCACCTGGATCGCGGGCGTCAGCTTCGGCGCGTGGATCGGCATGCAGCTGCTGATGCGCCGCCCGGAAATCCGCGGCTTCATCTCGGTCGCGCCGCCGGCGAACATGTACGACTTCACCTTCCTCGCGCCGTGCCCGGCGAGCGGCATCATCATTCAAGCCGAGAATGACGAAGTCTCGCCCCCGCTCGCGACGCAGAAGCTGGTCGACAAGCTGCGCACGCAAAAGCACATCACGATCCACCACGACACGATCCCCAAGGCGAACCATTTCTTCGAACACGAAATGCCGCAGCTGATGGGCAGCGTGGACAAGTATCTCGACATGCGGCTCGACCCGAACTCGCCGATCCGCTGACCCTCGGCCTCGCACCTGTAACGCGTCACCCCGGCCTTGTGCCGGGGTCCACCACGCCCCTCGCGCCGCCGTCTTAGCACGCGCGGCGGGGTAGACCCCGGCACAAGGCCGGGGTGACGCGTTGGGGCGGTACCGATCCGCTCACCCCCGGCCCCGCAGTCCAAACCCGTCACCCCGGGCTCGTCCCGGGGTCCACCACTCTACACGCGCTGCAGACGCTGCACGCGCAGAACGGTGGCCCCCGGCAAAAGGCCGGGGTGACGTGAGGGCTTACTTCTTCCCCTCGCCCGCCGGCACCACCTGCAGCGTCCAGTCGCGATCGGGCCGCAAATACTTCGCCGCGGTCTCCTGCAGCTGCGCCGCGGTGATGTTCGAAATATCCGAATAGAGATGCATCAGCGCATTGATCCGCGCCGGATCATAGGTCGCGCCGTCGAGCTGGTTCATCCAGAACTGGTTGCCGGTCGACTGGCGCTGGATCGACTGCTGCATCGGCCCGATCGTCCGCTTGAGCTCGTCAGCGTCGATCGGCGTCGACACCAGTTCCGCCGCAATCTCGCGCGAGAGCTTGAAGAACAGCGGGATGTTCTCGGGCGCGACCTGGCCGATCGCGGCCATCTTGCCGCCGGTCGCGAAACCGGTCGGCCAATCGCTCGATACGTTGGGGCTGTAGCTCGCGCCCGCCTGCGAGCGCAGCCGGTCGAACAGCCGATCGCTGAAGATCGCCGCGAGCACTTCGAGCCGCCGCGCTTCGGATAGGCCCGCGACGCCGCCCCCGGTCGGCCACGCGATCACCGCCGCCGCCTGGTTCGCCGGGCCGTCATGCGTGCGCGTGACGGGCGTGGTGTTGTGCGCCGGGAAATGCGGTGGCGGGGTCTGCTCGGTCGCCGCAGTGCGCGGCGGGAGCGCGCCGAGCGTCTTCTGCACCGCCGCGATCGCAACGTCGGCCTTGATATCGCCGAACACCATCACCTCGACCGGCCCGGTCTTGAGCAGCGGCTCCCACAAGGCGCGGAAGGCGGCAGGCGTCGTCGCGTTGATCGCGGCGAGGCTCGGCGTACCCCAGCGCGGATCGCCATCGCGCAGCAAGCGATCGAGATCGCGCGACAGCACGCCGGTCGGCGACGCATTCGCGCCGGCATAAGACGACACCGCGACCGCGCGCGCGCGCAGCACCGGCGCCGGATCCCACGCCGGCGCCGACATGGCGGCGGCGATCAGCTTCAACTGGTCGTCGAGATCGGTTGGCGAGGTCAGCGCATTGTAGAGGAAGGCGTCCTCGTCGATTCCGAAATCGAGCCCGATCCGCCGCCCCGACGTCAGCGCATCGAGATCGCCCTGGTTGAGCTTGCCGATGCCACCCGCGGTCAGCGCGAGATCGGCTGCCCAGGCCGGCGTCTCCTTGTTCGACGGCAGCGCGTTATAGCCGCCGCCGAAGCGCACGCGGACATAGACGCGGCTGTCCTCCGACGTCGTCGGATAGACCAGCACGCGCACGCCGTTCGACAGGTTGTACTCCTGCATCTCGAACTCCTTGATCGGCGTGTTCGAGACGATCGTTGCCGGCGCGCCGAGCTTGGGCAGGCTGGCGAAGGTCACATTGCCCTGCCGCGTGCGCTTCCCCGCGAGCCCCTTCACATCGACCTTGAGCGCGTTGGCAAGCGTCGTCTCGAGCCCCGGCTCGGCGGTCGGCGTCGAGATCAAAGCGCGCGTCGCGGTGCCCTGGAACAGCCGCTTGGTCGCAGCGAGGATCTTGTCGGGGGCGAAGAAGCCCTTCTTGACCGCATCCTCGAACACGCCCTGGATCACCGCCGGCGAGGTCGTCGTCTCGCGAATGTCGAGCGCCTGGACCATGTCGTCGGCTTCCTTGCTACCGGCCTCGGCGCGATAGGTGTCGACTTGCGTCTTGAACGACACGCGCTGCTCGGCGAGCTCGCGCTCGATCTCGGCCTTGGTGGGCGCCGAGGCCTGTGCGTCGGCGATCACCGCGCGCACATCCTTCAACGCCGGATCCCACGCGGAGCCGACCGGCAGGATCGTCACGAACGTCCCGTTGGCCGAGCGCGACGGATCGTCGAGCCGGACTGCCGCCGCGATATAACTGCCGCCCGAGCGCGCGCGCGTCTCGAGCCGGCGGTTGATCACCGCGAGCGCGATGAAATCGGCGAGCCGCTTCTGGTTGAAGACGATCGTATCGTCATTGTACTGCCACGGCCGCACGATCGCCATTTCGATCCGCGTCGGAATGCCGGGCTCGACCACCGCCTTGGTGGTGGTCTGCTTGGGGTCGGGCTTGCCGAAATCGGGGTCGGCGGGATTGGGACCGATGCCCTTCCAACCGCCGAAATTCTTCGCGACCATCGTCTCGAGTTTGGCGGGATCGAAATCGCCCGCGATCACGACGAGCGTCCGCTCGGGGCGATACCAGCGATCATGGAACGCGCGAACGGTCTCGGCGGTCGCCGCCTCGAGCTCCTTGACGTGGCCGATCGGCGAACGATCGGCGAGCGGCTGCCCGGCGAAGAACGTCTCGTTGAGCGCATTGATCACGCGCACTTGCGGCCCCGGCTGCTCGCGCTGTTCGGCGAGCACCGCGGGCCGCTCGGCCCCCAGCGCGGTCGCGGTGATGTTGGGGTTGGAGACCATCCCCGACAGGATCTTGAGACTCTCGTCGATCCCCGCCTCGGTCGCGCTCGGCAAATCGAGCTTGTAGACCGTCTGCGTCGGCGTGGTCTGTGCGTTGGTGTCCGAGCCGAAGGTCGTGCCCATCCGCTGCCAGATGCGCTTGGCTTCGCCATCCGGAACGTATTGCGAGCCGCGGAACGAGAGATGCTCGATGAGATGCGCGAAGCCGCGCTCGGGGTCGGTCTCGTAGAGCGAACCCGCGTCGATCCGCACGCGCATCGAGATCTGGCCTGGCGGGACGCCGTTCTTGCGCACCGCATAGCGCAGGCCATTTTTCAGCGTACCGAAATGCCACGCCGGATCGGGGGTAATGTCGCTGCCTTTGTAGAGCCACGCCTCGCGGCTTGCGATCGCGCTCTGCGGATCGACCGGCGTGTTGGCGGCGCGCAGTGCGGGCTGCGCGGGAGCGGTCTGGGCGACGACCTGCGGCACGGCAGCCAGGACCAGGACGGAAGCGAAGGCGAAGCGCGTCATACGCGAGGGCGAGATCATCTGGCGTAGATAGCGGCGGAATGCGGCGACCGCCAGCACCCCAGCGTTTCCATATCCACCCTTGCACCCGCCGCACACGCGCGCCACATGGCAGGCATGTTGATCGAAACCGAAACGACGCCCAACCCGGCGACGCTCAAATTCCTTCCCAACCGTGTCGTGATGGAAGCGGGCACCCGCGATTTCGTCACGCCCGAAGATGCCGAGGCGTCGCCCCTCGCCGACGCGCTGTTCGGCCTGGGTGACGTCACCGGCGTGTTCTTCGGGCGCGATTTCGTCTCGGTCACCGCCGCCGCCGGGGTCGATTGGTCGGCGCTCAAGCCCGATGTGCTCGGCCTGCTGCTCGATCATTTCAGCGCCAACATGCCGCTGTTCAAACCCGGCAATGCCGGTGGCATCGCAGTCCCCGCCGAGGATAGCTTCAACGACGATCCCGCCGACGCCGACATCGTCGCGCAGATCAAGGACCTGATCGAGACGCGCATCCGCCCGGCGGTCGCCAATGACGGCGGCGACATCGTCTATCGCGGCTTCGACAAGGGCAAGGTGTTCCTCGCGATGCAGGGCGCGTGCGCCGGCTGCCCGTCGTCGAGCGCGACGCTCAAGAACGGTATCGAGCAATTGCTCAAATATTACGTACCCGAAGTCACCGAAGTGCGAGCAGTCTGAGCATGGCCATCATCGACGACGCAGCGCTCGACCAGATCTTCCGCACCGCGCGCAGCTATAACGGCTATACCGATCAGCCGGTCAGCACCGAAGAGCTGCACGCGATCTGGGACTTGATGAAATGGGGCCCGACCGCGACCAATCAGCTTCCCGCGCGCTTCGTCTGGTGCACCAGCGACGCCGCGAAGGAAAAGCTCGCGGTCTGCTGCTCGGATTCGAACGCCGACAAGGTGCGCAAGGCGCCCGTCACGGTGATCATCGCGATGGACCGCGATTTCCACCATTACCTCCCCGAACTCTTCCCGCACGTCGATGCGCGGCCGTGGTTTGCAAAGGAAGAGGTCCGGGCCGAGTCGGCCTTCCGCAATTCGACGCTCCAAGGCGCGTATTTCCTGATCGCGGCGCGTGCGCTCGGTTTCGATACCGGGCCGATGTCGGGGTTTGACGGCAAGGCGGTCGATGCCGCGTTCTTCGCCGACACGCCGAACGTGACCACCAATTTCATCGCAACGCTCGGGCATGGCGATCCGTCGACGGTCTACGGGCGCCTCCCCCGCCCGGCGTTCGAAAAATTCAACACGCTCGCCTGACGCCCTTGTCGCGCACGCTCGTAATCGAAACCGCCACCGCTGCGTGCTCGGTGGCGCTGATCGAGAATGGCACGGTCCTCGCCCAGACGCATGAAGTCGTCGGGCGCGGCCACGCCGAGCGGCTGATTCCGATGATTGCCGACTTGCCCGGCGGTGGCCGTGCCGACGCGATCCTGGTCGATTGCGGACCGGGCAGCTTTACCGGCATCCGCGTCGGGATTGCCGCCGCGCGCGGTCTCGCGCTCGGCTGGGGCGCAAGGCTCACCGGATATTCCTCGCTCAATCTGCTCGCCGCGACGGCGTTCGGCAGCGGTGCCAGTGGCGATCTTGCGATCATCCTCGAAGGCGGGCATGGCGAGGTCTTCATGCAAGGTTTTGCCCCGCCAGATCGGGACACCGGTCCCTTTACGTCGCTGCGGCCCGAGGCGGCGCTCGCCGCGCTGGCAGGGCGTACCGCGATCGGCAGCGGCGTCCGCTACCTGACCGCGCTCGACCCGACCATCGCCGCCGATCCACGCTTGCCCGACGCCGCCGACGCGGTGTTGCTGCCGCCGCACTGGACGACGCTCGAGCCCAAGCCGATCTACGGCCGCGCGCCCGACGCGAAGCCACTCGTGCCCGTGGCATGAGCACGATGATCGGCATCGCCTTGCGGACCGGCGCCGTCGCCGATCTGGCGAGTGTCGATCGCGTGATGCAGGCGGCGTTCGATCCGCGCTTCGGCGAGGCGTGGACGCACAATCAAGTCCTCGGCCTGCTCGCAATGCCAGGCGTGTGGCTGACACTTGCCGAAGTTTCCGGTGAATCCGCCGGTTTCGCGTTGTCGCGTCGCGTGCTCGACGAAGCAGAACTGTTGTTGCTCGCAACTACACCGCATCTGCGTCGCCGCGGTGTCGCTGGCGCTCTTCTGCGTACCGTTATCGGCGATGCCGGATTGCAAGGCGCGACCAGCATTCATCTCGAAGTCCGCAGCGATAATGACGCCATTAAATTGTATAGTTCCGAGGGCTTTATCATGGCCGGTCGACGCCGCGATTACTATCGCGGACACAACGGACAGACTTATGACGCTCTAACGTATCGCCGCTTAATACCTTAAACCTTTTGTCACATATTCATTACTGCTTGCACAGGGAGAGCGGAGCGGCGATAGGCCCCGTCAGGCGGGCTGAGACGCCTGCCGAGTTGATCGTGAAAGGATTATTATGGACGTGATGGACGAACTGCAGGAGACCCTGATTACGTTGACCGCGGACATCGTTGCTGCGCATGTCAGCAACAATAGCGTTGCGGTTTCGGATCTTCCGGTGCTCATCGCAAACGTTCATGGTGCTTTGACCAGCCTTGGTGGCCCGGCGCCCGTTGAAACCATCAAGCAAGAGCCCGCAGTTTCGGTGCGCTCTTCGATCAAGCCCGACTTCATCGTGTGCCTCGAAGACGGCAAGAAGCTGAAGATGCTCAAGCGCCATCTGATGACGCATTATCAGATGACCCCCGAGCAATATCGCGCGAAGTGGAATCTCCCCGCCGATTACCCGATGGTCGCGCCCAACTATGCCGAGCAGCGTCGCACGCTCGCCAAGAAGATTGGCCTCGGCACCAAGCGCCGCAAGGTCGCTGCACGCTAAGCCCCTGCCACCGCCCCTCCCGCGACAGGGAGGGGCTCGAGGGTTAGTCGATCGGGCTTGTTGCGACTCACTATCCCCTTTCGCAACAACCGCGAAGCGCCTACATCGGCCGCATGCCGCGTCATATCGATCTTGAAGCCCTGTGCGCCGAAAAAGGCCTGCGTATCACCGACCAGCGTCGCGTGATCGCGCGCGTCCTGTCCGATGCCGAAGACCATCCCGATGTCGAGAAGGTCTATGAGCGCGCCTCGGCGATCGATCCGGGCATCTCGATCGCCACCGTGTACCGCACCGTTCGCCTCTTCGAAGAGGCCGGCATCCTCGACCGCCACGATTTCGGCGACGGCCGCTCGCGCTACGAGCCCGCGCCCGAGGCGCATCACGATCATCTGATCGACGTGGAGACCGGCAAGGTCATCGAATTCGTCGATCCCGAGCTCGAGCAGCTCCAGAAGGCGATCGCCGAACGGCTCGGCTTCCGGCTGGTCGATCACCGCATGGAATTGTACGGCGTCGTCCTTGACCGCAAGAGCTGAAGCGGCTGCGGCGCGCGCCTCGGCGCGGGCCGACGCGGCCGCTGGCCGCCCGCCCCCGATCTCTTGGCTCGGCTGGGTCAGGCTGTGGACGCGCGTGAGCTTGCTCGCGGTGACGCTGCTGCTCGCGATTCCGCTGCACTATCTGTGGCGGACGGTGCGGCTTTCCTCACCCTGGCCGCGCCTGTTCCTCGGCACCGCGGCGCGGATCTGCGGCGCGCGCGTGCGCGTCGTCGGCGTGCCGCTCAAGCGCGACGTTTTCTACGTTGCGAACCATGTCAGCTGGATCGACATCCTCGCGATCGCGGGGGCAAGCGGCACCGCGTTCGTCGCCAAGGCCGAAATCCGCGAGGCACCGGTGGTCGGCTGGCTCGCCACGCTCAACCGTACCGTGTTCGTCGCGCGCGAGGATCGCCTGGGAGTCGCCGAGCAGATCAACGCACTGCGCGAGACGCTTGCCGAGAATTGGTCGGTCACGGTGTTCCCCGAAGGCACGACCACCGACGGCCGCTCGTTGCTGCCGTTCAAGACGCCGATGCTCAAGGTGCTCGAGCCACCGCCGCCGGGCGTGATGGTGCAGCCCGTGCTGCTCGACTACGGCCCGGTCGGTGCGGATATCGCCTGGATCGGGGACGAGACCGGCAAGGCCAATGCGATGCGGCTGCTTGCGCGCAAAGAGCGGTTCCGCGTCGCGGTGCACTTCCTCGAGCCCTTCTATCCGCGCGACTTTCCCGGGCGCAAGCTGATCGCGGCCGAGAGCAAGCGGCGCATCGAGGCGGCGCTGTCGGTGGTGATGTGCGGCCCCGTCCCGCCGTTCATCGGACACGACGCCTGGGCGGGCAAAGGCGACACGCTGCCCGGCGTCCTCGCCGCCGGTCTCGAACGCCCCGCGCCGACCGCCTAGCAGGGGTTCTGCACCGGCGCTTTTGTGCCTATAGCGCCGCCGATCATGTCAGACGCCACCACCGCCCCCAAGTCCGCCCCCAAGACGTACGCCGTCAAATCGTTCGGCTGCCAGATGAACGTCTATGACGGCGACCGGATGGGCGAGCTGATGGCCGCGCAAGGCCTCACGCAGGTAGATGCCAAGGACGCCGACCTCGTCGTGCTCAACACCTGCCACATCCGCGAGCGCGCGACCGAGAAGGTCTATTCGGACATCGGCCGGCTGCGCAAGGATGCCGGCAAGCAGGGCCGCAGCCCGATGATCGCAGTCGCCGGTTGCGTCGCACAGGCCGAGGGCGCCGAAATCGTGCGGCGCGCCAAGGTCGATGTCGTCGTCGGCCCGCAAGCCTATCACAACCTGCCCGACCTCGTCGCGAAGGCCGCACGCGGCGAGGCGGCGCTCGATACCGACATGCCGGTCGACCTCAAGTTCGGTCACCTCCCCGCCCGCCGCCGCGTGCCGCCGAGCGCGTTCCTCACGGTGCAGGAAGGCTGCGACAAGTTCTGCACCTATTGCGTCGTGCCCTATACGCGTGGCGGCGAAGTCTCGCGCGGTTGGGGGCAAATCGTCGACGAGGCCAAGGCGCTGGTCGACGCCGGCGCGCGCGAACTCACCCTGCTCGGCCAGAACGTCAACGCCTGGACCGATGGCGCGCGCGGCTTGCACGACCTGATCGCCGCGCTCGATGCGATCCCCGGCCTCGCCCGGATCCGCTACACGACGAGCCACCCCAACGACATGACGCAGGGGCTGATCGACGCGCATGCCAGCGTCGAGAAGCTGATGCCGTTCCTGCATCTGCCGGTGCAGGCGGGCAGCGACCGCATCCTCAAGGCGATGAACCGCAGCCATAGCCGCGACTCGTACCTGCGCATCCTCGAGCGCGTCCGCGCGGCGCGGCCGGACATCGCGTTGTCGGGCGATTTCATCGTCGGCTTCCCCGGCGAGACCGAGGCCGATTTCCGCGAAACGCTGAGCCTGGTCGACGCGGTCGGCTATGCCCAGGCCTACAGCTTCAAATACAGTCCGCGCCCCGGCACGCCCGCCGCCACGATGGGCGATCAAGTCCCCGAAGACGTGATGGACGACCGCCTCCAGCGCCTCCAGGCCGCGCTCAACCGCGATCAGGCGGCGTTCAACGCGGCGACCGTCGGGCGGACCTGCCAGGTGTTGATGGAACGCGCCGGCAAGCTGCCCGGCCAGCTGATCGGCAAGAGCCCGTGGCTGCAATCGGTCCATCTGGTCAGCGATGCGGCGATCGGCGATCTCGTCGAAGTGACGCTGGCGGAAGCCGGCGCGAACTCGATGCTCGGTCTCCTCCCGCCGTCTTCTTCCTGAAGCCCTCTCCCGCCTTCGCGGGAGAGGGTTGGGTGAGGATCTTCTTCCTTCTTCTCCCCCGCCAACAAAGAAGAAGAAGACCCTCACCCAACCCTCTCCCATGAAGAATGGAAGAGGGCTCAAAAAGAAGCGCCCTCTCGACACGCCTCCCCAAAAAGCGCAAAACGCTGCTTATGCCCAAACCCGCCCCGACCGAACTCGTGCCGCCGCAATGGAAGCGCAATCCGGCGGCCTTGTGGGTCTATATCGCGGCGGGCGTCGGCATGATCCTGCTCTCGGGCGGACGCATCGTGCTCGAACGGATCGGCCTGCGCCGCTGATCCTCGCACGCGCGCCCAGCGCCCTCGGGCGCCGCGTCGGAATATTCCAATCGCCACCTATCTATCCGCGCCGCGATCCCTACCTTTTGCTCACCCTCCGACGTTAAGGAACCGCATGAGCCGCAAGCCCGTCCCCGCGCAATCCGGTGATCGTAGCCGCACCGAACTCGTGTTCGATCGTCCCCAATTGATGGCGCAGCTGTTCGGCGAATTCGACCAGAACCTGCTCGCGCTCGAGAACAAGCTTGGCGTCTACATCACCGCGCGCGGCAACAAGGTCGGGCTCGAGGGCAGCGCCGAAGCGGTCGCGCAGGCGCGTGACGTGCTCCACGGGCTCTACAACCGCATCGTGCGCGGCGAAGTCGTCGATACCGGGCTGATCGACGCGGTGATCGCGATGTCGAGCGAGCCGACGCTTGCCGGGATCATCCAGGCCGATGCGGGCGGCGGCGCCGTCCCGCAGATCATGATCCGCACGCGCAAGAAGACGATCGTCCCGCGCACGATCGCGCAGGCGCATTACATGCGCCAACTGCTCAACAACGACATCATCTTCGCGCTCGGGCCGGCGGGTACCGGCAAGACCTATATCGCAGTCGCGCAGGCGGTAGCGCAGCTCATCACCGGCAGCATCCAGCGCCTCATCCTGTCGCGCCCCGCGGTCGAGGCGGGCGAGAAGCTCGGCTTCCTCCCCGGCGACATGAAGGAGAAGGTCGATCCCTATCTCCGCCCGCTCTACGATGCGCTCAACGATTGCCTGCCTGCCGAGCAGGTCGAGCGCCGCATCGCCAGCGGCGAGATCGAGATCGCCCCGATCGCCTTCATGCGCGGCCGCACGCTCGCGGATGCGTTCATCATCCTCGACGAGGCGCAGAACACCACGCCCGCGCAGATGAAGATGTTCCTCACCCGCTTCGGCGAGAACAGCCGCATGGTGGTGTGCGGCGATCCCAAGCAGACCGATCTGCCCGGCGGGATGAATGCGTCCGGGTTGAACGATGCGGTCGGGCGGCTCGAAGGGGTCGAGGGGCTTTCGATCTGCCGCTTCGGCTCGGCCGACGTCGTGCGGCACCCGATCGTCGGACGCATCGTCGAGGCGTATGAAGGCGCGAGTTGATTGACGATTGGGATATCCTGATAGTATATTCAGGATATCCCGGAGGCTCCGATGGCGTCACTCTACATCAAGAACCATGACACCGCCGATCTCGCGCGCGAGGTCGCCGCTCTGTTGGGCACCAGCAAGACGGCGGCCGTCCATGACGCGCTCGAACATCGCAAGCGCGCCCTTCAGGCCGAGCGGAGCCGCAGCATCCACGATCGGCTTGAGGCGTGGCGCGCGGCCCATCCGCTCGGCGAAGCGACCGGCCTCGAGGCCGACAAGGCGTTTTACGATTCGCTAAATGACGAGGATGAGGATTGATCCTCTTTCTCGATGCATCCGCCATGGTCGCCATGATGACCGGGGAAGCCGGGTCGCCCGCGCTCGAGGAACGGTTCGGCGCGGCTGACGAGATCGTGTGTTCGGCGATCTCGCTGTGGGAGGCGGCACGCGCCGTCGCCAGAAAAAGGACCGTGCCCATCACACACGCGTTTTCCGAAATCGAGACCTTCGTCGCCGACTTCGCGATCCGTCTGGTTCCGATCGGCACCACCGAGAGCCACGTCGCTGTCGATGCGTACCATCGCTATGGCAAGGGCACCGGCCACCCCGCCAAACTCAACATGGGCGACTGTTTTGCCTACGCCTGCGCGAAGGCCAACAACGCCAGCCTGCTCTACAAGGGCAACGACTTCCTCCATACGGACCTTGCCTGATGCTTGAAATCGCCCTCTCCCACGAAGACGTCTGGCCCGAGCACGACTGGGAGGCGCTCGCCACGCACGCCGCGACCGCCGCCATCTCGCGCACGCCGTATGGCAAACTCGCGACCGGCGCCGCCACGGTCGAAATCTCGATCCGCCTCGCCACCGACGCCGAGGTGCAGGTCCTCAACGCGCAATATCGCCAGAAGGACAAGCCGACCAACGTGCTCTCCTTCCCGATGGTCCAGGCCGACCTGCTCGAAACGATCGGCGAGAACAGCGACGATGGCGAGGTCCTCCTCGGCGACATCGTGCTCGCGCACGAGACCTGCGCGCGCGAGGCGATGGAAAAAGGCGTCAGCCTCGAAGATCACGCGACGCATTTAATCGTGCATGGCACGCTGCATTTGCTAGGCTATGATCACATGGTCGGCATGGAGGCCGAGGCGATGGAGGCGATCGAGATCGACGCGCTCAAGAGCCTCGGTCTTGCCGATCCCTATCTCATCGAAGAGGACTGAACGACCGCCATGCCCGACGGCCAAAGTACGACCGGCACCGCCAGCCATTTAGGCGGTGCCCAGCACGCGGAAACCAGCATCTGGCGGAGCTTCCGCAGCTGGATCTCGGGTCACACCGGCGACGAATCGCTCCGCGCGACGCTCGAGGAAGCGATCGACGCGCATGAGGATGACCCCGCGCCCGACGCCAAGGGCGATCTCTCCCCGCTCGAACGCACGATGGTGCGCAACCTGCTCCATTTCGGCGAGCGCGATGCCGGCGACGTCGGCGTGCCGCGCGCCGATATCGTCGCGGTCGAGGAGCGCACCAGCTTCGCCAACCTCGTCGCCTTGTTCGCCGAGGCCGGCCACAGCCGCTTGCCGGTCTATCGCGAGAAGCTCGATACGATCATCGGCATGGTCCATATCAAGGACGTGTTCGCGATCCTTGCGACTGGCGCGCCGCATCCGCCGAGCATCGCCGAGCTGATCCGCGAGCCGCTCTACGTCCCGATGTCGCGCGGCGCGCTCGATCTGCTCGCCGACATGCGGACAAAACGCGTCCATCTCGCGATCGTGCTCGACGAATATTTCGGCACCGAAGGCCTCGTCACGATCGAGGATCTGATCGAGGAAATTGTCGGCGATATCGAGGACGAGCACGACGACGCCCCCGAGGCGCTGCTCGTCCCGCTCGACGGCGGCGCCTGGGAAGCCGATGCGCGTGCCGAATTGGAAGATGTCGGCGAGACGATCGACCCGCGGCTCGCCGAGGTCGATGGCGATATCGACACGATCGGCGGCCTCGCCGCGGTGCTTGCGGGGCATGTGCCGCAAGTCGGCGAATGCATCGTGCATGACAGCGGCTGGACGCTCGAAGTGACCGCCGCCGACACACGCCGCGTGCTGGGCTTGCGCCTGCATCCGCCCAAGGCCGAACCCGAAGGTCGCGATGGCTGACGGCCGACCGCAGAAATCACCCGGTCGATCACTCTCTGCGGTTTAATGCATTTCCTCGATCTTCGCGTCCATGCCACTCTCCGTGTCGAGATTACCAAGCCTCGACATGGAGAGAATCATGGACGCCATTACCTCAGGCAGCCCGCTGAGCGACCCGAGCAAGGAGCCCGCCGCGCTCCGCTCGTTGCTCGGCCGCACCAATCGCGATTGGTGGCCTAACCAGCTCAGCCTCGAAATCCTCCAGCAAAACGGCCTGTCGGGCAACCCGATGGGCGACGACTTCGATTATGCCGAAGCCTTCAACACGCTCGATTACGCCGCGGTGAAGCGCGACCTGACCGCGCTGATGACCGACAGCCAGCCGTGGTGGCCGGCCGATTACGGGCATTACGGCCCGTTCTTCATCCGCATGGCGTGGCACAGCGCCGGCACCTATCGCACCGGTGACGGTCGCGGCGGCTCGTCGTCGGGCTCGCAGCGCTTTGCACCGCTCAACAGCTGGCCGGACAACGGCAACCTCGACAAGGCGCGCCGCCTGTTGTGGCCGATCAAGGCGAAGTACGGCAAGCAGCTGAGCTGGGCCGATCTGTTCATCATGGCCGGCAACGTCGGGATCGAATCGATGGGCGGCCCGGTGTTCGGCTTCGGTGGCGGACGCGAGGACGTGTTCGAGCCGCTCAAGGACATTTACTGGGGCACCGAAGAAGAGTGGCTCGGTGAAACGCGCATCAACGAGGAATCGGGCAAGGCGTTCGAAAACCCGCTCGCCGCGATCCAGATGGGTCTCATCTACGTCAACCCGGAAGGCCCCGGCGGCTGCCCGAACCCGATGGGCTCGGCGCGCGACATGCGCGAGACCTTCGCGCGCATGGGGATGAACGACGAGGAAACCGTTGCGCTCACCGCCGGCGGTCACACCTTCGGCAAGGCGCATGGCGCGGGCGATGCCTCGCTCGTCGGCGTCGAGCCGGAAGGCGCCGACATCGCGACGCAAGGCATGGGCTGGGTGTCGACGCACGGCACCGGCATGGGCGACGACACGATCACGTCTGGGATCGAAGGCGCCTGGACCCCGACGCCGATCACCTGGGACCAGACCTATTGGGACATGCTGCTCGACCATGAATATGAGCTGGTGAAGAGCCCGGCGGGCGCACACCAGTGGCAGCCGGTCGGCAACCCCGAGGAAACGCTTGCCCCCAAGGCGCACACGCCCGGCGTCAAGGTCCCGACGATGATGACGACCGCCGACATGGCGCTCAAGAAGGACCCGGCGTATCTCGAGATCAGCAAGCGCTTCCAGAAGGATCCGGCGGCATTCGCCGATGCCTTTGCGCGTGCCTGGTTCAAGCTGACGCATCGCGACATGGGGCCGAAGGTCCGCTATCTCGGTCCCGACGTTCCCGCCGAAGACCTGATCTGGCAGGATCCGATCCCCGCTGCCGACTATGCGCAGATCGACGAAAGCGACGTCCCCGCCCTCAAGCAGGCGATCGCCAATTCGGGCCTTTCGGTTGCCGAGCTGGTGACGACGGCCTGGGCCTCGGCCTCGACCTATCGCCATTCGGACCATCGCGGCGGCGCCAACGGCGGGCGCATCCGCCTGGCCCCGCAGAAGGACTGGGAGGTCAACCAGCCCGAGCAGCTTGCCAAGGTGCTGGCTGTCTATGACGGCATCAAGGCCGATTTCGACGGCAAGAGCGAGAAGAAGGTGTCGATCGCCGATCTGATCGTGCTCGGTGGTTCGGTCGGCGTGGAAGCGGCTGCAAAGGCGGCTGGCCACGCGATCGAAGTGCCCTTCACGCCGGGTCGCACCGACGCCTCGGCCGAGCAGACCGACGCCGCAAGCTTCGACGTGCTCGAGCCCAAGGCCGACGGCTTCCGCAACTATCTCTCGGTCAAGTTCAGCGTTCCGACCGAGGAATTGCTGGTCGACCGGGCGCAGTTGCTCGGCCTCAGCTCGCCCGAGATGGCGGTGCTCGTCGGTGGCCTGCGCGTCATCGGCGCCAACCACCCCAAGGCCGAGAAGCATGGCGTCTTCACCGACCGCAAGGGCCAGCTGACCAACGACTTCTTCGTCAATCTGCTCGACATGCAGACGGCGTGGAAGCAGCTGAGCGACGACAGCGACGAGGAGTATCTCGGCACGCTGCGCGAGACCGGCGAGGAAAAGTGGACCGCCTCGCGCACCGACCTGGTGTTCGGCGCCAACTCGCAGCTCCGCGCACTGGCCGAGGTCTATGCCTCGGGCGACGCTGGTGACAAGTTCGTGCACGACTTCGTCAAGGCGTGGGTCAAGGTGATGAACGCCGACCGCTTCGACCTGGCCTCGGGCCATGTCCGCGGCGAGCCTGCGGTCGCCTGATACGAACGAAGCCCCTCCCCGAAAGGGGAGGGGCTATCTTTCGCGAGAACGCGCTTCCCCTGCCCGCCTTCGCCCCCTATTTCGCATCCATGCGCAAACACATCCTCATCATTCTCGCGATCGTCGTCCTGGTTGCCGGCGGCGTCCTCTGGTGGGTGCTCCAGCCCGAACCCGCGCAGCTTCCGTTGAGCGCGGTGGAAGGTGACCGCCCGACGATCTCGCCCCCGCGAGAGCAGACCATCCCGACCGTCAAGGTCGCCGACCGCGTCGGCTGGCAGAACGGCGCGATGCCGGTCGCCGCGCCCGGCCTCAAGGTCGCCGCCTTCGCCACCGGGCTCGATCATCCGCGCTGGCTCTACCGCTTGCCCAATGGTGACGTGCTCGTCGCCGAGACCAATTCGCCGCCGCGCGCGACCAAGGGCGTGGCCGACGTCGTGATGGGCTATCTGATGAAGAAGGGCGGCGCCGGCGTCGCCTCGCCCAACCGCATCACGCTGCTGCGCGACACCAATGGCGACGGCGTGGCCGAAACGCGCACCGTGCTGATCTCAGGGCTCAACTCGCCCACCGGCATGGCGCTGCTCGACGGCCAGCTCTACATCGCCGATACCGACGCGCTGGTCCGAGTGCCGTTCACCCCCGGCCAAACCAAGATCACCGCCAAGCCCGAAAAGGTCATCCCGCTCGTCGGCGGCGGCAATCACTGGGCGCGCACGCTGCTCGCCGGGCCCGATGGGCTGCTCTATGTCGGCGTCGGTTCGTCGAGCAACATCGCCGACAACGGCCTCGACGCCGAGAAATTCCGCGCCAACATCCTCCAGGTCGATCCCAAGGCCAAGACCTTCCGCGTGTTCGGCGCGGGCCTGCGCAACCCGCAAGGCATGGCGTTCGAGCCCAAGTCGGGTGCCTTGTGGGTCGCGGTCAACGAGCGCGATATGCTCGGCTCGGACATCGTCCCCGATTACATCACCCGCGTCGGGCTCGGCGACAATTTCGGTTGGCCCTGGTATTATTGGGGCGGCTATCCCGACGCCCGCGTGAAGCCTGAAAACCCCGCGCTGCAGGAATATTCCAAGCGCCCCGATTACGCGATGGGCCCGCACGTCGCGGCGCTCGGCCTGACCTTCGCGGCCGACGCGAAGCTCGGTGGGCAGTTCAGCAACGGCGCGTTCGTCGGCGAGCATGGTTCGTGGAACCGCGTGCCGGTGTCGGGCTACAAGGTCGCGTTCGTGCCGTTCGGCGGCAATGGCTTCCCGGTCAAGGGCAGCAAGCCGGTCGATGTGCTGACGGGGTTCCTCAACGCCAAGGGCGGCGCGCAAGGGCGCCCGGTCGGGGTGATCACCGACCAAGCCGGCGCGCTGCTCGTCGCCGACGATGTCGGCAACACGATCTGGCGCGTGAGCGCGAAGTAGGCACTTTCGTTCCTAGCCCTCTCCCGCCCTTCGCGGGAGAGGGTTGGGTGAGGGCCTTCTTCTGCCTTCCCCGGCCCAACAAGAAGACCCTCACCGACTACGACTAGGCTCGCGCTGAAGAAGCGCGACCCAAGTCTCCGTAGCCTCTCCCGAGTGCGGGAGAGGTAGCAGCAGGAAAAGACCCCTACTCCAGCATCTTCGGCGCTTCCTTCGCCAGCTTCGCCTTAATCTTGTCGGCGAACAGCCGCAGGAAGATCGGCAGGTCGATCTCCGCCCGCACCTTGGCATCCCCCACCGTCAGCCGGCTCGCGACCCGCTGCCCGAGCGCGGCAACGGTGAAATGCATCGTGTCGCCCTCCCAGCGATGATCGACCGACGTCGCGCCGGGCACCATCTCGACGATCTTGCCGACCCCGCCCTCGACGCGCGCACGAGCGCCCGCCAGGCCGAGCTTATGCGGAATTTCGAGGGTGATCGGGTCGCTCATCACATATCCTTCATGTCGCGAAGATCATCGCGTCATCGGCAAACGCCTTGAACTCGAGCGCGTTGCCCGAGGGGTCATAAAAGAACATCGTCGCCTGCTCGCCCGGCTGCCCGACGAAGCGCAGATGCGGCGCGATTCCGAAGCGCGTGCCGGCGGCGGTGAGCCGGTCGGCAAGTGCCTGCCAGTCGGGCATCGTCAGCACGACGCCGAAATGCGGCACCGGCACGTCATGCCCGTCGACCGCGTTCGACACCGCGACGGCTTTCGCCGCCGGATCGAGATGCGCGACGATCTGGTGGCCGTAGAGATCGAAATCGATCCACGCGTCGGAGCTTCGCCCCTCGCGGCAGCCGAGCGTCTCGCCATAAAATGCGCGCGCCGCGGCGAGATCGTGGACCGGAAAGGCGAGGTGGAAGGGCCGTGTCATAAACGCGCCCTACCAAATCCTCCCCCGCAGGGGGAGGGGGACCGTTTTGCCTCTCCCGGCAAAATGGTGGAGGGGGCGTGCCACGGGCGTACCGCTCGTGGAGAGCCTCCTCCACCACCAGGCTGAAGAAGGCTGGTGTGCGAGCGAGAATGTGTCCCCCGGACACATTCTTGGCCTGCCGGGGGCAGGCCAACGCTCGCACACCCCCTCCCCGTTCCGGGGAGGATCGAAGCGCGACGTTGCGTTGCTCGGCCGATCCCGCGATAGCCGCACGCGATGACCCAACGCCCCGCGCTCTTCTCGTTTCTGCTCGGCGGAATCGCCGCGGTCGGCTTCGCGCCGCTCGGGTGGTGGCCCGTCACGCTCGGCTGCCTCGCCGCGTGGATGCTGCTCGTCCACCAGGCGCCGACCCGCAAGGCGGCGCTGTGGCGCGGCTGGCTGTTCGGCTTTGCGCATTTCGCGATCGGCAATAACTGGATCGCCAAGGCGTTCACCTTCCAGGATGCGATGCCGCACGCGCTCGGGCTCGTTGCACCCGCCTTGCTGTCGCTCTATCTCGCGATCTTCCCGATGGCGGCGGCGACGGTGGCGTGGAAGCTGCGCCGCCCGGTGCTCGACGCGAGCTATGTCCTGATCTTCGCCACCGCCTGGATCGCGACCGAATATCTGCGCGGCACGCTGCTCACCGGCTATCCGTGGAACCCGCTGTCGGAGATCTGGCTCCCGCTGATCGGCGTCGCGCGCGGCGCGCAGTGGATCGGCACCTATGCGCTCTCGGGCGTCACGGTCCTCGTTGCGGGCGCGCTGCTGCTCGCGCTGCGTCGCGACTGGCGCCTGCCCGCCGCCGTCACCGCCCTGCTCTTGGTCCTGACGCTCGGTTCGCTCGCCCCGGCGATCGCCCCCAGCGCGCCGAACGCCCCGCGCATCCGCGTCGTCCAGCCCAATGCCGCCGACGAGCAGCGTCCGCGTGACGATTATGCCGAGACCAACCTGCAGGCGCTTGTCAGGCTGAGCGGAAAGCCAGGCCCAGCCCCGCGCCTGATCGTCTGGCCCGAAGGTGCGCTGCGCTATCTGCCCGAAGACGGCTATCCCTTCCAATATTACGCCGACGACCCTGCGTTCGTCCGCCGCCGCATCGCCGCCCCGCTCGGACCCCGCGACGTCGTGCTGACCGGCGGCAACGCGCTCCGCTTCGACGCCGCCGGAAAGGTGCGCAGCGCGACCAATTCGATCTTCGCGATCGATGCGCGCGCCCACATCCTCGGCCGTTACGACAAGGCACACCTCGTCCCGTTCGGCGAATATCTCCCCGCGCGCCCGCTGCTATCGGCGATCGGCCTGTCGCGGCTCGTCCCCGGTGATTTC
Organism: Sphingomonas glacialis; assembly: GCF_014653575.1. Taxonomy (GTDB): domain Bacteria; phylum Pseudomonadota; class Alphaproteobacteria; order Sphingomonadales; family Sphingomonadaceae; genus Sphingomonas; species Sphingomonas glacialis. Next base: position 162,793 of record NZ_BNAQ01000002.1, read on the forward strand.
GACTTCGCCCCCGGCCACGGCGCCGACGGGCTCGATCTCCCCGCCTTCGGCCGCGTCGGGTTCCAGCTCTGCTACGAAATCATCTTCTCCGGCGAAGTCGTCCAGAGCGGGCACCGCCCGGCCTTCCTCTTCCAGCCGTCGAACGACAGCTGGTACGGCTATTGGGGCCAGGCCGAACATCTGGCCCAGGCCCGGATGCGCGCGATCGAGGAAGGCCTGCCCGTCATCCGCGCGACACCGACCGGCATCTCGGCGATCATCGACGCGCAGGGCCGCATCGTCGCGTCGATCCCGGCGGACACGGCCGGCGCGATCGAGCGCCCGATTCCCCCCGCGGCTCGCCCGACCCTGTTCGCGCGTATGGGCAATGCGATGGCGTTGTTGATCGGGATCATCCTCGCGCTCGCGGCATTTGCATTGCGCCGCCTGGCACGATAGGGCGCCATATAAGGAAAGCTTTATATCAGGCATGGCAACGGCCGAAGCTCTCCTCAACATGAGGATCCCACGCATGCGTTCCAATTTTCTTTTCACCTCCGAGTCGGTCTCGGAAGGCCATCCCGACAAGGTCGCCGACCAGATCAGCGACACGATCGTCGATCTGTTCCTCGGCAAGGACCCCTATGCGCGCATCGCGTGCGAGACGCTGACCACGACCAACCTCGTCGTCCTCGCGGGTGAAATCCGCTGCAAGGGCGTGTACGAGAACGGCCAGTGGGCCGATGGCGCGCTCAAGGAAATCGAGGCCGCCGTCCGCAACACCGTCAAGGAAATCGGCTACGAGCAGTCGGGCTTCCACTGGGAGACCTTCGCCTTCCACAACAATCTCCACGGCCAGTCGGCGGAGATCGCGATGGGCGTCGACGAAGGCGCCAACAAGGACGAAGGCGCCGGCGACCAGGGCATCATGTTCGGGTACGCGACCGACGAGACCCCGGGCCTGATGCCAGCGACGCTCTATTACAGCCACAAGATCCTCGAGCGCCTCGCCGCCGATCGCCACTCGGGTGCGGCACCCTTCCTCGAGCCCGACGCCAAGAGCCAGGTCACGCTTGAATATGAGAACGAAGTGCCGGTCCGCGCGACCGCGCTCGTCGTCTCGACGCAGCACAAGGCGGGCTATTGCCTGCAGGGCGACAACGCCAATCCGGCGCTGTACGAAGAACTGCGCGCCTATGTCAGCGGCGTGATGCATGACGTCCTTCCCGACGGCTTCATCAGCGATAAGACCGCGATCTACATCAACCCGACGGGCGCGTTCGAAATCGGCGGCCCTGACGGCGACGCAGGCGTCACCGGGCGCAAGATCATCGTCGACACCTACGGCGGCGCAGCCCCGCACGGCGGCGGCGCCTTCTCGGGCAAGGATCCGACCAAGGTCGATCGCTCGGCCGCCTATGTCGCGCGCTACATGGCGAAGAACGTCGTCGCTGCCGGCCTCGCACGGCGCTGCACGATCCAGCTGTCGTACGCGATCGGTATCGCCGAGCCGCTCTCGCTCTATGTCGACCTGCATGGCACGGGCACCGTTCCCGAAGCCAAGATCGAGGAAGTGCTGCCCAAGCTCGTTCGCCTGACGCCGAAGGGCATCCGCGAGCATCTCAAGCTCAACGCGCCGATCTACAAGCGCACCGCAGCCTATGGCCATTTCGGGCGCGAGCCCGATGCCGATGGCTTCACCTGGGAAAAGACCGATCTGGTCGACGCGCTCAAGAGCGCCGTCGCCGCCTGATCGAACGCCGAGCGCGGGATCATCCCGCGCTCGGCACGGTCGTTACGGCCGGTTGGCCGAGAAGACCGACGGATCGAACCGCGCCGGCAGCGCGCGCGGCCCCTGCGGCGGCGCTTCTGTTCCGGCTCGTGCGGTCTGCGCCGACCCGGGTTGCACGCCGAAGTGCAGATCATCGGCCAGATAGGCGGTGATCGGTGAATCGGCAGGAAGCCGCCCGCTGGTGCCGTGAATGAACATCATCGGCCACGATACGAACAGCGCGCCGCCAATCGCCAGCACGCCTTGATCCAAGCCCTGCCGCGCAGAACGCCCCGAGATGCGGACAGGCCCCGACGGCGTCTCGACATAATCGAGCCGGACCTCGAGTTCACCACGCTTGCCGAAATTTCCGCTTCGCTCGGACCGCATCACTTCGCCAACCGCGATCGATCCGACCGGCACGACGACCTGGCCGCGATAGATCAGCGCTTCGGCCACCTCGAGATAGAAGCGATCGCCCGAATGCACGTCCTTGGTGTTGAGTTCGTTACGCGTCTTCAGCTGCAACGGCATACCGATCGGGAAATACGCCGAGGGGCCCGTCGCCGCCACCGGCGCGGCCCAATGCACGCTATATTGCGCCGCCGCGACCGACGGGATGCTCGCCGCGAGCGCAAGGATCGTCCAACACGTCAACTTCATCACAACGCCCCCGTTTGTCGCAGATCGAGCGTTCTGATAATTCAACCGCGTTTATCGGCACTTAGGATACGCGCTGAAGGCGTTGTTAAGCCTCTTGACCGGCTCATAGCGCGGGCGTCACACGACGCTCAGCGGGTGCGTTTGAAAAGGCGAACCAAGGCCGGTTCGGCAGCGCGAATGATCATGCTTGTCGCCTTCTGCGCGACGAAGCCGACCGCCGCCCCGGCGACGGTATCGAAAATATAGTGCTTCCCGCGCGGCATCTGTACCGCCGCGACCCCGGCCGCCGCCGCATAGGCGGGCGCGATCGCCGCGGGAGTGTCATGCGCGATCGCACCCGCCACCGCGACTGCACCGGCGGTATGGCCCGAGGGGAACGACGTATCGCCGTGCGCCGCGCTCTTGCCCGGCGCGAAGCGGTGCTCGCCGGTCTCGATTGCCTTTTGCGGGCGGGTGCGGTCGATCGAGCGCTTGATGCCGTTCTTGATCGCGGTGGCGAGCACCTCGCTCGCCAGCATCCGCACCCCATTGCGGATCACCGTCGGACGGCGCAGCACCGCACCGACGACGATCGTCCCGACGCCGAGCAGCAGCAACGGCGGCTGGTCGGCAACTTCGCTCGCCGCTCCGGCCAGCTTGACCACCGGCGTGTCGCGATGCGCCGCGGCGCGGTGCGTGACCTTGCGGTCGGCGCGGGCGATTTTCCGCACGGCCTCGGCGATCTTGCTCATGTCGCTATTCCTCTTGTGTCGCACGCCCAACGCCGCGGGCGGCGGATTGGCTCCGCCCGGATCAGGCGCCTTCTTCCTGCACCTGCGCATGCGCCAGCACCGCGAACAGGCCGGCCCCGCCGAACAAATTGCCGAGCACCGCGGGCACGAGGAACGCCAGTGCCTGACCCCCGCCGATCTTGCCCGAAAAGAGCAGCAGGAAGGTCTCGCTCGACCCGACCACCGAATGGCTGAACCCGCCGATCGCGACGACATAGACGATCCCGAACACCACCAGGAAGGCCTGTTCGCGCGCATTGGGCAAGGTCCAGGCAACGATCGCGATCAGGAAGCCCGCTGGCACCGCATTGATGAAGGTATCGAGCGCGCCGTGCTCGGTGATCTTCATCGACACTTCGAGCATCGCCGCGCGCATTGCGGGATCGCCGAGCTCGAGCGTCGCAAACGCCCACGCAACGAGCGCGGTCCCGAGCAGATTGCCCCCCAGCACCACGCCCCACAGCCGCAAGGTCCGCCCGAGCGCAGCCCATGACGGCTCGGTCACGAGCGGCAGCATCGCGGTCACCGTGCTCTCGGTAAACAATTGCATCCGCCCGAGGATCACCATCAGGAAGCCGATCGGATAGCCGATCGCGATCAGCAGCGGCCGCGCCGGGGATGGCGCGGTGTGCGCCGCGATCGCCGCCTCGGCGATTAGCGAGGCGTTGATCGCCAGCCCCCCCGCCAGCCCCGACCAGAACAGCGAGGTGATCGGGCGTTCGAGTTCCTCTTGCCCTTCCTCGCGCACCGCTCGGTGCAGCTCGCGCGCATTGGCGGCCTTCAGTTCCTCGACGTCGCCGCCCTCGGTTTGCTCTTGATTGGTGTCCGCCATCATGTCCGCCACTTCGTTGATGCGCTGTAACGACCGTAACGGGACTTTGCTCCGAACGCTGCGCTCGCTAGAGGCTGCGCGGATGACCGATCCGATGACGACCCGCCGCCTCTATGGCCGCCGCCAGGGGCACAAGCTCCGCCTCGGCCAGGCCGATTTGGTCGAGCGCCTGCTCCCCGAAATCAGCGTTCCCGAAGAAGGTCCGCTCGACGCGACTACGCTGTTCGGCAAGGATTGCCCGCTCGAGGTCGAGATCGGCTTCGGCGCGGGCGAGCATCTCGCCGGCCAGGCGATGGCGCGGCGCGAGACGGGGTTCATCGGCTGCGAGCCATTCCTCAACGGCGTCGTCGGCGCGCTGACGCATGTCCGCGACGAAGAGCTCGACAATGTCCGCCTCCACATGGGCGATGCGCTCGACGTGCTCGAGCGCCTGCCCGATGCGTCTTTGTCGCGCGTCTACCTGCTCCACCCCGATCCGTGGCGCAAAGCGCGCCACGCCAAGCGGCGGATGGTCAATCACGGCCCGCTCGATTTGATCGCGGCCAAGCTCAAGCCCGGCGCCGAATTCCGGCTCGGCACCGACGATCCGACCTATTGCCGCTGGGCGATGATGGTGCTCGGGCAACGCCGCGATTTCGTGTGGAGCGCGCAAACAGCCGCTGATTTCCTCACCCGCCCCGACGACTGGCCCGAGACGCGCTACGAACGCAAGGCACGCCGTCAGGGACGCGAGGTCTGGTACTTCCGCTACATCTACCAGCCAGCGGCATAACCGCTCCCCTCGTCGCGCTGCGCGCACGCCGTACGGCGGGAGCGGAACCCTCGGTCCTGCTGCCTCGTTCGACGCGGGTGCATCCAGCCCCCGAGGGAAATTCAACCGTGTCCACCGTCCGGCGCCTGCTGGCGACCGCTTTGAGCTGCTGCCTCTTTTCGAGCACGAGCGCGATTGCGCAGTCCTGCCCCGCGGGCGGATTCGATTACATGGGCGTGCCGATCGCGTTCAGCCCTGATCACGCGGCCTATTATTTCGCGACCGACCACAAACTCGTCGACGCCGATGGTGCGCCCAACGCCTATCACCCCGCCGACGTGCCCAACACTTGCCCCGCGACGGGGCGCGGGATCGATTGCCTCGCCGCGGCGGGCTATCCCGACGGGTCGTGGTGGCAGACCGTGCTCGTCGCCGACCCTGAAGATCCGACCCGGCCAGCGATCCAGCAGGACGGGCCGTACAAGGGCTTTTTCGTCTCGATGACGTCGCTTCGGAACACCGCGTTCGCCGGGCCCGCGAGCACCGCCAGCTATGTCGATGCCGCGGCGATCCCGTATATCGTGCTCCCCGCGCCGATCTATCGCACCGATGGCATGGGCGAGATGGGCGATATCGGCTTCGCGACCAACCTCGATACCGGCCAGACGACGCCGTTCGTCATCGCCGACGAAGGCCCGGTCGAACGACTCGGCGAGGCGTCGGTCGCGTTCTGGCACGCGCTCGGCGCCCAGGCGCCCAACCCGCGCAACGGCGAGGGGCTGCCCGACGGGCGGATCGCCTATGTCGTCTTCCCGGGAAGCGCCAAGGACGCCAAGATCGGCTGGCCGATCGACAAGGCCGCGCTCGCCCGCGAAGCGCGCACGCGGCTCGACGCGGTCGGTGGACTCGCCGCACTACGGTCGTGCGCGCAGCCGAAGACCGAGATCGCCTCGGCGTCGGCCGTGCGGCTCAGCAAATGATCGCGCTGCCGTCGCTGGCTTTGGCGCTGGCGGCCACGACGCCTGTGCACGCCAAGGCCTGGACGCCGCACTCCGCCGCCGCCTTGCTCGATGCGAGTTTCCCGAGCGAGCAGGCCTGCCAGACCGCGCTCGACGCCGCGCGCGAGCATGAGCGCCTCACCCCGTCCAAGCCAGTCCACGATCTCAGCTACGCGCGGCTGTTCGCACAGGCGCGCTGCGGCAGTGCGGTGCGCAAGACCGGCATTGTCTGGCGGATCCGCATGCACTGGCCGCGCCGCCCCTGACCGAACGCGACCGGCCGATGCCGGGCAGCGAGGATCGGCGCGCAATATCTCCGCGCGTGCGGACCTGAATTCCGAAATGCGCGTTTACCTCGCCGAACCGCAGGGGTCTGACATGCACTTCACCATCAATGGAACGGCCTACACCGCCGAACCCGACATTCGAACCTCGCTGCTCGATCTGCTGCGCGAGCATCTTGGCCTGACCGGCTCGAAAAAGGGCTGCGATCACGGCCAGTGCGGCGCCTGCACCGTTCTGGTCAACGGCCGTCGCATCAACAGCTGCCTGTCGCTCGCGGTGATGCACCAGGACGACGAGATCACCACGATCGAGGGCCTCGGCACGCCCGAGGATCTCCACCCGCTGCAAGCCGCGTTCGTCAAGCATGACGGCTACCAGTGCGGTTATTGCACCCCGGGGCAGATCTGCTCGGCGGTCGGCATGCTCGACGAGGTCAAGAAGGGCTGGCCGAGCCACGTCAGCGAGACGCTCGGCGACGTCGAGTTCAACGATGGCGAAATCTCCGAGCGGATGAGCGGCAACCTCTGCCGCTGCGCCGCCTATCCCAACATCGTCGACGCGATCCGCGACGTGGCGGAGGCCAAGGCATGAAGACCTTCACCTACGAAAAGCCCGCGAGCGTCGAGGAAGCCGTCGGCTTCGTCGGCGCGGGCACGCGCTTCATCGCGGGCGGCACCAATTTGCTCGACTTGATGAAGCTGCAGGTCGAGACGCCCGACAAGCTCGTCGACATCAGCCGGCTCGATCTCGCCAAGATCGAAGACACCGACAACGGCGGCCTGCTGATCGGCGCGCTCGTCCCCAACAGCGATCTCGCCGCCGACACTCGCGTGCGCGAGAAATACGAAGTGCTCAGCCGCGCCCTGCTCGCGGGCGCCTCGGGCCAGCTGCGCAACAAGGCGACGACCGGCGGCAATCTGCTCCAGCGGACGCGCTGCTACTATTTCTACGACCCCGCAATGGCGTGCAACAAGCGCACACCCGGCAGCGGCTGCTCGGCGATCGGCGGATACAATCGCATCCTCGCGATCCTCGGCGCCAGCGACTCGTGCATCGCCACGCACCCCGGCGACATGCCCGTCGCGATGCGCGCGCTCGACGCGACGATCATCACGCTCACCCCGGGCGGCGACCGCCGCCGGATCAGCATCCACGATTTCTATCGCCTCCCCGGCGACACGCCCGAAATCGAGACCGTGCTGGAGCCCGGCGAGCTGATCACGCATGTCGAACTGCCCGCCCCCGTCGCCGGCAAGCAGCTTTACCGCAAGGTCCGCGACCGCGCGTCTTATGCGTTCGCTTTGGTCTCGGTCGCCGGGCTCGTCTCGGTCGAGAACGGCAAGATCGCCACGGCACAGCTCGCTTTCGGCGGGCTCGGGCCGATGCCGTGGCGCGACAGCCGCGTCGAGGAAGCGCTGATCGGCATGGCGCCGTCCGACGAAGTCTTCGCCGCGGCGGCAGATATCCTACTCGCCGATGCACAGGGCTACGGGTCGAACGACTTCAAGATCCCGCTGATGAAACGCACGCTGATCGCGTGCCTGCGTGAGTTGACCGCATGAGCAACACCAACAGCCTCAAGATGGACAAGCCCGTCCCCGCCAGCCTGCTCGACAGCGGCAGCCAGGGGATCATCGGCCGCCCGCTCGACCGCAAGGAAGGCCCGCTCAAGGTCACCGGCCAGGCGACCTATTCGGCCGAGTATCAGATCCCCAACCTCGCTTACGGCTATCTCGTCGGCACCAAGTTCGGGCGCGGCAAGGTCAACAAGGTTGATGCCGACAGCGTCCGCGCGATCCCCGGCGTGATCGACGTCGTCACCGACTTCAAGACCTTCCTGCAGAACTCGCAGCAGGGCGGCGAAACCAGCGCCCCGACGCAGGGCGTGCAGGACGTCCATTATTTCGGCGAGATCGTCGCGATCGTGCTCGCCGAAAGCTATGAAGCCGCGCGCGACGCCGGCATTCGCCTCAAGGTCGAATATGAGGAAGCCGAGGGCCGCTTCGATTTCGAGGCCCACAAGGACGAAACCACCAAGCCGCCGCCCAACAATATCCCCGCACACTTCAAGCAGGGCGATGTCGAAAAGGCGATGGCGGACGCCGCGACCTCGGTCGATGTCACCTATACAACGCCGAGCCAGAACAGCTCCGCGATGGAGCCGCACGCCTCGATCGCGGTATGGGACGAAGACGGCGCGCTGACGCTGTACGGCTCGTACCAGATGCCGACCTCGGACAAGAGCCAGCTCGCCAAGTCGCTCGGCGTCAGCGACAAGAAGGTCCGGATCATCGCGCATTACATCGGCGGCGGGTTCGGCTCCAAGCTCGGCATCGCGCCCGAATCGGTCGCCGCCGCGGTTGCCGCAAAGCAGCTCGGCCGCCCGGTCAAAGCCGTGATGACGCGCCCGCAAGTGTTCGAAACCACCGTTCGACGCTCGAACACCGAGCAGCGCGTGCGCTTTTCGGTTGATGGCGCGGGCAAGCTGACCGGCGTCGGCCACGAGACGCTGACGAGCAACCTCCCCGGCGAGGGCTTTTTCGAGCCGACCGGCATCGGCACGCATTTCGCTTATTCGGGCGAGAACCGGCTGATCAACCATGATCTGGTCGAGCTCGACTGGCTGCTGTCGGGGTCGATGCGCGCGCCCGGCGAAGCGGTCGGCATGATGGCGACCGAGGCTGCGCTCGACGAACTGTGTCACAAGCTCGGCGTCGACCCGATCGACTTCTGGAAGCAGAACGAGCCGAGCGAGGACCCCGAGGAGAAAATCCCCTTCTCGACGCGCCAGCTCGTCCGCTGCCTGGAAGAGGGCGCAAAAAAGTTCGGCTGGTCGAAGCGCAACGCGACGCCGGGCCAGGTGCGCGACGGCGAGTGGATGATCGGCATGGGCGTCGCCATTGCGGTGCGCACCAACATGCTGATGGAATCCTCGGCCAAGGTCGCGATCGACGCCAATGGTCGCGCGACCGTCAGCTCGGCGATGACCGACATCGGCACCGGCAGCTACACGATCCTCGGCCAGATCGCCGGCGAACTGCTCGGGCTCCCGCTCGATCAGGTCAGCGTCGTGCTCGGCGATACCGATCTGCCCGATGCGGCAGGTTCGGGCGGCTCGTGGGGCGCAGGGTCGAGCGGCTCGGCGGTCTATCTCGCGTGCGAGATGCTGCGCGAGAAGCTTGCCAAGGCGATGGGCTGCGACCCCGAGGCGCTGACGCTGAAGGATGGCCGGGCGATCGCCGACAACCGCCAGGTCTCGCTCGGCTCGCTCGTCGGCGACGGGATCGAGGCGGTCGGATCGATCGCACCGGGCAAGATGGAGAAGGAGCGCAAGCAGTCGAGCTACGGCGCGCATTTCGTCGAAGTCGGCGTCAACGCGACCACCGGCGAAGTCCGCGTCCGCCGGATGCTCGGCGTGTTCTCGGCAGGGCGCATCCTCAACGCCAAGACCGCGCGCTCGCAGTGCCTCGGCGGGATGACCTTCGGGATCGGCGCGGCGCTGACCGAGGACCTCGTCCACGACCCGCGCAACGGCAAGCTGGTGAACCACGATCTCGGCGAATATCACGTGCCAGTGAATGCCGACGTGCCGCAGATCGAGGTGCATTTCCTCGAGGAGCGCGACCAGTTCGCCAACCCGATCCATGCCAAGGGCATCGGCGAGCTCGGCATCTCGGGCTGCGGCGCAGCGATCGGCAATGCGGTGTTCAACGCAACGGGCATCCGCGTGCGCGACTATCCGATCACGGTCGACAAGCTGCTGGATCACTTGCCGCCGGTGTGATCCGCTCCCCACGCCCGTCACCCCGGCCTTGTGCCGGGGCCCACCGGGACGCGCGCGCCACGACCTCAGTACGCGGATCACGGTGGGCCCCGGCACAAGGCCGGGGTGACGACGGCGCGCTAATCACCTCTTGCGCGAACGCCCTTTGGTCATCGGATCGGGCTTGACCGGCTTCTTCCACCCCGGCGGAGGTGTCATCCGTTGCTGGCTCGTCCCCAGCCCCATTGCGCCGGGCTGCTGGCGGATCAGGCCGACGGTCTCGGCCTCGGCGGCTTCCGCGGCGCTGGCGCCGCCGCGCAGCAAAGCGAGCCGGTCGCGCAGTCGCCGCGCTTGCTCGAAATCGAGCGCCTCCGCCGCAGCTTCCATTTCAATCCGAACGCGTTCGATCTCATCCATGCCCGTCTAAACGCCGCGAGACCGGCTTGGGTCCTGTCGTTGCTGCCTTACCCGCCCGGATTCCCACTCGCCGCCCAGCGCCTCTTGAACATCGCCCCGACGAACGCCGGCACACCGGGCCGTACCAGCAGCCAGTCGCGCAACGCCGGGCCCTGCTCCGCGCCGAGCGTCGTCTTGTAGCCGCTGTCGCCCGCGCCCCAATCGACGCTGCGCAAGCCTGCCGCCCGTGCGCGAACGAGGTTGCGATAATAGAGCAGCTTGCCCGGCGAATGCTTGGCGAACGCCGGGTCATAGCTGTTGGCGATCGCATAGCGCGTCGTGCCGGCATCGAGATCGAACGAAAACGCCGACGGCGCGCCATCGATGCTCAGCACCGCGGCCGACAGCATCGCGGCGACGACCGGATCGCGCGCCACTTCTCGCCAGAAGCCGCCATGCCCCTCGTCCGTGAACTTGGCATCGCGACCATCGGTCCTCGCCGCGATCCAGCTCTTCTGCTCGACCGCCGCAAGCTGATCGAACGCCGCATCCCACTCCCCCGCGCCGACGAAGCGCCAGTCGAGCGCGCCATGCTCGGCGAGATGCTTCTCGTGAAAGCGGTTCTTGCGCAGCGTCGATCCGCGCGGCCAGTCGGGCTGCTGCACGTCGAGCACGAAGCTGTTCGCGACGAAGCGGTCGAGCACTGCCCACCCCTTTGTGCGCGCCCGCGGCAGCAGCGCCTCGAGCGCCGGATCGCCATCGACCACCGGGCCGATCCGCAATGCGTTGACGCTGCGCGAGAGCATGTCGAGCAAGGCATCGACCGCAGGCACATCGGCGTGGCGGTGAATCGGAAAGCTGCGAAACGGCCAATAGCTTCCAGGGATCGTCGCGACCCGTGCGATCGCCGGCCCGACTCGCACGAACGGCAGCGCGATCACCGGCAGGTCGTCTTCCTCGACCATTATCGTCCGCGCCGCCCCGCCATACGCCGCAAGCGCCGCCGCATACCAGGCATAGCGCAGGAACGCGTGGCTCGGTGCCGCTGCATCGGCAACGATGTCGATCGCGCCCGACAGCCCGGCGCCCACGCTGGCACGCGTGCGCGACGGCAGCCGGGTGAAGTCGGAGAGCAGCATCGGCTTGGTCATTGGAACACGTCTAAAGCAGCAGGGTTACCAATCTGTGGCCGACGCCTTGCGCCCGCGCCAGCCGCATTCCACAAAGGGCCACGATGAACCCCTACCCCGCCGTCTCGACGATCGCCCAGACGATCCAGCTGTCGCTTTCGCCGATCTTCATGCTCGCCGCGATCGGGCAGCTGCTCAACGTGCTCGCCGGGCGGCTGGCGCGCGTCGTCGATCGCGCGCGTGTCGTCGAGGAATGGCACCCGCTGTCGAGCGGCCCCGAGCATGACCGTCACGTCTGGGAACTCCGGCTGCTCGACCGGCGGATGACGGTGATCAATCGCTCGCTCGTGCTTGCGGTGTCGAGCGCTGCGATGACGTGCATCGTCGTTGCCTTGCTGTTCGTCGCCAGCCTGTTCGCACTGCATATCGGCACGATCGTCGCGGTGATCTTCATTCTCGCGATGGCGCTGCTGATTTCCTCGCTGATCGGGTTCCTGCTAGAGGTGCGCATCTCGCTATCGGCGATCCACGTCCGCAGCGAGCTGCTCGAACGCTGAATCGCGCCCGCCTCCCGGGGGACGCCTCCCCTCCCTGGAAGGGAGGGGAGTTAGCTCAGCGTGCGCCGTCCAGCCCCGGCCCGGCATCATTGGTCGCGGAATAGGTCGGTATAACCCGCGCATGCGCCGCTTGTTCATAGACATACCCAGCGTTGAGCACGCTCTGGTCGGCCCACGCGGTCGCAATGAACGACACCCCGACCGGCACCCCGCGCACCAGCCCCATCGGCACCGTCAGATGCGGATATCCCGCCACCGCGGGCAGCCCGGCAGCACTCGGCCCCTCACCGCCATCACCCGAGACCGTGTCGGACAGCCACGGCATGCCGTAGGTCGGCGCGACGATCAGCGTCGCATTGGCGGTTGCCAGCATCGCGTCGATCCCCTCCTTGCCCGCCAGCCGCAGCGATTTCGCGCGCGCGCCGAGATATTCAGCATCGGCGAGGCCGCGCGTCTGTTCGGCTGCCTCGAAGGTCTCCTGCTGGAAGAACGGCATTTCGCGCGTCGCTTCGGCGCGATCGAACGCGATGACATCGGCGACTGTGCGCGTCTTCACCGCTTGCGGCGTGGTCGCGAGATAGGTGTTGAGATCGGCCTTGAGTTCGGTCTGCAGCACCAGCAATTCGGCCTCGCCCAACCCGTCGAGCTTGGGCGGCGTGACATCGACCAGCACCGCGCCCTGCGCCTTCAACACCGCCAGCGCCGCGGCATATTTGGCCTTGAGCAACTCGGACATTTCGGGATGCAGCACGGCGATACGCACCCCGGCCAGCGAAGCGCTCGCCAGCGGCGCGGCGAAGTCATGCGCATATTTGGCGGTGCCCTTGGTCGCCGGATCGGCCGGATCGACGCCGATCATCCCGTTGAACAGCACCGCCGCGTCGCGCACGCTGCGCGCCATCGGGCCGGGCGTGTCCTGGCTGTGGCTGATCGGCACGACATGCGTCCGGCTGATCATGCCGAGCGTCGGTTTCAAACCGACCAGCCCGTTCATCGAGGACGGACACACCACCGATCCATCGGTCTCGGTCCCGACCGCTGCCGCGGCAAAGCTCGCCGCCACCGCCGCGCCCGATCCGCTCGACGAGCCGCACGAGGTCCGGTCGAGCGCATACGGATTGCGCACCAGCCCGCCGACCGCGCTCCATCCGCTCATCGAGTGCGTCGAGCGGATATTGGCCCATTCGGACAGGTTGGTCTTGCCGAGAATCACCGCGCCCTGCTTGCGCAGGCTCGTCACCAGCGGCGCGTCGCGGCGCGTGATGTTGTCCTTGAGCGCGAGGCTCCCCGCGGTCGTCGCGATCGGATCCCTGGTCTCGATATTGTCCTTGATCAGCACCGGCACGCCGTCGAGCGGCCCGAGCGGCTTGCCCGCCTTGCGCCGCGCATCGGCAGCGCGCGCCTGCGCGATCGCATCGGGATTGGTCGCGATCACCGCGCGCAGCGTCGGCCCGGTCCGGTCCATCGCCGCGATGCGCGCGAGATAGGCCTGGGTGATCGCCGCGCTGCTCGTGCCCGCCGCCATCATCGCCTGGACCTGATCGATCGATTTTTCGGTAACGTCCGGGAGCGTCTGCGCGTGCGCGGCTCCGGCGAGAATGGTCGAAAGCAGCAGCGACAGCGTGAAGCGCATCTTGGTCTCCGGTCGAGCGACGCAGCCAGACCCGCGCCATCGCGCGATCATGGGTCATCGCCGCATCGGCGACAAGCAGATCGTCACTGGCAAGAGCACAATCGCGAAGCCCGCCCGCCCCCGACCCCGGACATGAAAAGAGGCTGCCGATGCCCTTTTCGAGGACATCGGCAACCTCCTGACATGGTCAGCGGCCGGAAGCTCCAGCTTGGAGGACCATGCGTACCGCAAAGCCTCGACAATCGGTGGCGTTGACTGGGGGAGAATACCCCCCGCCCCATCGTCGCAGGACTAGCCTCAAAGGCCTAGCGGTGCGTCCTCCGAACGAACTGAACCGACCCCATTGCTGAACCATGAGACATCGGATCACCTCCTTTCGCCAGTTAAAACAGCGTGACCAGGCCTGGTCACGACTCAGGTTTGAATCATATTTTTAGACGAAACAAGTCTTGTATTATGGGCCTGTTTCGACGATTCTCTTCGGCCTGCCCAAAGTCGGTTTATCGTACCGCGCGGCATCCCGATCAGCGGCGGCAATCCTCGGTCACGCGGCCGACTTCGGCCCAGGCGGGAACGACCAGCGTCGGCATCCCGGCCTGCTCGACCAGGAACCGCCCGCGGCTGAACACCATCGCATCGAGGATCCCGTCGCGCGGCGTCAGCGCGGTCGCGACATAGGCCGGCGCGGCGCCGGTCGGCTGGACCGTCACGCTGCGCGCCAGGCTCGACGTCCGCAGCGTCAGCGGGCCGCGCGCCTGCCCTTGGCGCGAGAGATACACCGTGTTGGTCTGCCGGTCGCAGCGCAGCGTCAACACCGCGTCGGCGCCGGGCACCCCGAACAGCGCGATCGATCCGCGTGTGTCGACGCGGTACGTCCAGTCGCCCGGCGTCACCGGCCAATCGCGCCAGTCGGCGGCGAGCGGCGCGGGGGGCGGCGCCACCGGAACCGGGCGCGGCGCCGCAACCGTCGGGGCGACGGCACGCGGCGGTGCGGGATTTCCGACGCAACCGGCAAGGACCAGGAGCGTGGCGACGACAGCAAGGCGTGGCGGGGCGAAGCGAGCGGGAGTCAGGGACATGGCAGGTCTATGCGCGAAGCGATCGCCTCGCTCAACCGCTGCCGCCCGCGCTCCACCCCGAATCCGTGTCGACTGGCGCTCACCAAACGCGCTTATCCGCGGGAACCAGCCCCCGGGGTGCGATCGTTGATGTCCCAGGGAACCGCAATGGCCCACGCGCCGTTACGCTCGCGACACGAAGGAAGAGATCCATGGCCCAGACCGAACCGACCCAATTGCTGCTCCAGTCGAACAAAGCCGACACGATGCCGATCCGCAGTCGCGACGGCGACAAGATCGGCACGCTGTTCTCGTTGATGGTCAACAAGCGCACCGGCCGCGCGGTCTATGCGGTGCTGTCGATCGGCGGCTTCCTCGGCATGGGCAAGGCCTACTATCCGATCCCCTTCTCGCTGCTCGCATTCGATCCGGTCAACGACACCTACGTCGTGACGATCGACCGCCGCGTGCTCGAGGGCGGCCCGAGCTGGGCGGCGAATGCGCCCGAGTTCGACCAGGCCTATGCCGATCGCGTCTCGAAATATTATGATGTGGCGGGCGAGGATCTGTCGCTGGGTTAAGCGGCGCGCGGCACGATGCGGTCGAGCGCGCCGTTCAGGGCGCGCTTGGCTTCGACGATTTCGTACCGGTCCTGAAGGCGCAGAAAAAAGCCTTCTGACATACCGAAATAGCGGCCAAGGCGCAGATCGAGATCGGCGTCGACCGGACGGATGCCTTCGATGACCTCGGTGAGGCGCTCTGACGCGACCCCGATATCGTCGGCAAGCCGCTCGACGCTCAACTCTTCGGGTTCGAGAAACTCGGTGACCAGCATTTGACCGGCATGATCGTTGTCGAGCCAATCCGGATTAGTGATAGTCTGCAATCTCGACGTCATACGCGTCTCCAGCCTTCCAGACGAAACATATACGCCATTGGTCATTAATTGAAATGCTGTGCTGGCCTGCGCGATCATCCCTCAACGCGTGAAGCCGGTTCCCGCGCTGGTTTCCAAGTTCGTCAAGCGACAGGGCAGCATCCAAAACCGTAAGCTTGCGCATCGCGCGTTGCTGAATATCGGGCAGCAGCTTTCGGCTACGCTCTCGGTTCCAGACGCGCTCGCTTTCCGAGTCAGCGAAAGTGCGGATCATGAAAATGCTCCTTGGGGCATTCTCATGGATCACGCTGCGGGAATAGCCAACCATGAAGGCAGGCAGCTTCCACCCATATGTCACCGCGCCCGCCGCGAACTCCCCGCCATTCCAGCCCGGATCTTCTGGCTCTTGCCATAGCGTGTCTTGCGCGTCCCCGGCTTGCCCTCGTTCGAGCGCCCCGAGCGCCCCATCACCGGCGCCTTCTGCTGGTCGACCGGCAGCCCGAGCTCCTCCTGCTCCAATTGCCGGATCTCGTCGCGCAACCTGCCCGCAGTCTCGAACTCGAGATCCGCCGCGGCCGTGCGCATCTGCTTCTCGAGATCCTCGATATACGCGCGCAGGTTATGCCCGACCATGTGCGGCCGGTCCTCGTCGATCTCCACCGTCACCTGGTCGCGGCTAGCGACGTCCTGGATGATGTCGCCGATATTGCGGCGGATCGTCGTCGGGGTGATGCCATGCTCGGCATTGTACGCCAGCTGCTTCTCGCGCCGCCGCCCGGTCTCGTTCATCGCCCGCTCCATCGAGCCCGTGATGCGATCGGCATAAAGGATCACGCGCCCGTCGACGTTACGCGCCGCGCGGCCGATCGTCTGGATCAGCGACGTCTCGGAGCGCAGGAAGCCCTCCTTGTCGGCATCGAGGATCGCGACCAGCCCGCACTCCGGGATATCGAGCCCCTCGCGCAGCAGGTTGATGCCGATCAGCACGTCGTACACGCCAAGCCGCAGGTCGCGGATCAACTCGATACGCTCCAACGTCTCGACGTCGCTGTGCATGTAGCGAACGCGCAGGCCTGCTTCGTGCATGAACTCGGTGAGATCCTCCGCCATCCGCTTGGTCAGCGTCGTCACCAGCGTGCGATAGCCGAGCTCGGCGGTCTTGCGCGCCTCGACGATCAGATCCTGCACCTGCTCCTCGACCGGCTTGATCTCGATCGGCGGGTCGATCAGCCCGGTCGGGCGGATGACCTGCTCGGCGAACACGCCACCGGTCTGCTCCATCTCCCACGCGCCCGGCGTCGCCGAGACATAGGTCGTCTGCGGGCGCATCGCGTCCCACTCGTTGAAGCGCAGCGGGCGGTTGTCGATCGCCGACGGCAGGCGGAAACCATATTCGGCGAGCGTCAGCTTGCGGCGGTGATCGCCGCGCGACATGCCGTTGATCTGGCCGACGGTGACATGGCTCTCGTCGACGAACAGCAGCGCATTCTCGGGCAGATATTCGAACAAAGTGGGTGGCGGCTCGCCCGGCATCCGGCCGGTAAGGAAGCGCGAATAATTCTCGATCCCTGCGCAGCTACCCGTCGCCGCGATCATCTCGAGGTCGAAGTTCGTCCGCTGCTCCAGCCGCTGCGCCTCGAGCAGCTTACCCTCGGGCACCAGTTCCTTGAGCCGCTCGGACAGTTCGAACTTGATCGCCTCCATCGCCTGCTTGAGCGTCGGCCCCGGCGTCACATAGTGGCTGTTGGCATAGACGCGCACCGAATTGAGGCTCGCGATCTTCTTCCCCGTCAGCGGATCGAACTCGACGATCTCCTCGATCTCGTCGCCGAAGAACGAGATGCGCCAGGCGGTGTCGTCGTAATGCGACGGGAACAGCTCGAGATTGTCGCCGCGCACGCGGAAATTGCCGCGCTGGAACGCCGCGTCGTTGCGCTTGTATTGCAACGCCACGAGCTTGCGCACGATCTCGCGCTGGTCGACTGTCTGCCCCTTCTTGAGGTCGAAGATCATCGCCGAATAAGTCTCGACCGAGCCGATACCGTAGAGGCACGACACCGAGGCGACGATGATCACATCGTCGCGCTCCAACAGCGAGCGGGTGGCCGAATGCCGCATCCGGTCGATCGCCTCGTTGGTCGACGACTCCTTTTCGATGTAGGTGTCCGAGCGCGCGACATACGCCTCGGGCTGATAATAATCGTAATAGGATACGAAATATTCGACGGCATTGTCGGGGAAGAACGACTTCATTTCCCCGTACAGCTGCGCCGCCAGGATCTTGTTCGGCGCGAGAATCAGCGCGGGGCGCTGCACCGCCTCGATCACCTTGGCCATGGTGAAGGTCTTGCCCGATCCGGTCACGCCGAGCAGCACTTGGTCGCGCTCGCCGGCTTCCGTCTGCGCGACGAGTTCGGCGATCGCGGTCGGCTGGTCGCCCGCCGCGGTATATTCGGAGGCGAGCGTGAAGCGCTTGCCGCCTTCGGCCTTGGGCGGACGCGCCGGGCGATGGGGGACGAAGCTCTGCCCGGTTTCGGGCTCGTCGAGACTGGTGCGAATCTGGATTGCCATAGCTGCGCAATATGGGAAGGAACACGCCAACAGACAACGCACGCCGACCGCCGGCGCGCGCACTCCCGGGGAGATTCTTCAATGTCGTTCCGCACGCTGGCCACGCTGCTCGCTTTGCCTTCCCTCGCGCTCGTCGCCTGTTCGCCCTCGGGTCCGGTCAAGCGCCAGGCCGGCAGTTGGTCGCAGAAGATCGAGATTCTCAAGCTCGAGGGCCGCGGCGCGACGCCCGAAACCAAGACGCAGATGCAGAAGATGTTCGATTCGATGGCGGGCACATCGGTCTGCTTGACCCCCACCGCCGCCGCCAAGGAAGATTTCGGCAAGGCGATGGAGCAGATGGCGTCGCGCGGCCAGAACTGCACCTTTGGCAAGAAGGACGTGTCGGGCGGCACTATCCATGTCGCGGCGACCTGCAAGCAGCCGACCGGCGGCACCGTCAAGATGACGATCGATGGCAGCAACAGCGCGACCAAGCAGGACATGACGATGCAGACCGAGGGCTATGCCGCCACCGGCGCGAAGGAAGGCACGATGCAGATGCGCATCGTCTCGACCCGCGCCGGCGACTGCAAGCCCGGCGACATCACTCCGCCCGAAGCGCCGGCGGCAGCGCCGGCACCGGTCGCTCCGGCGGCGAAGCCGTAAGCACGCGGGGCGGGAATTATGCCGGTGAAGGTATGAGCCCGCACCGCGATCACCCCACTGCGTCACCCCGGGCTCGTCCCGGGGTCCACTGTGCCGCACAGTCTGCGGCGGCGGGATAAGCGGCACGGTGGCGCCCGGCACAAGGCCGGGGTGGCGGTTTGGGGTTTATGGGCGCACGCCCACCGCCACCACCTACCCCGCCCGGCGATACGCCACGCGCCACATCGTCAAGCCGATCAGCGCGGACACCAGTGCCAGCACCAGGCTCGTCGCGATCGCGCTCATCCAGCGATAGAGCAGCGTCGGCGTGTCTTCCTGCGGCATCGCGAAAATCCCGAACCCATAGGTCTGCCCGCCAAGAAACAGCGCGAAGCCCGCCAGCGCCCCGACGCTCACCGCGCTCACGGGTCCGCGCCGCCCAAGCGCGTGGCACGCGAGCCAGACCGGCCCGCCGATCGCGACCGCCGCCATCGCGGTGATCACCGCGCCGACGAGGAAACCGATCAGCATCGGAAACGGATCGAACCCGCTGCCGATCGTCACCAACCCCGCGGCGAACAGCCCCCCGACGACGCCCCCCGCACCGAGCGCGAGCCCCGCGCGATCGAGTGATGCTTCATATCCCGCCGGTACCATCGATGTCGCCACGTCGGATCCCCCCGCGTGCCGCTTAGCACTCTCCCGCGCCGCCCCCAAGCAGATCTCGTTACGCAGCCGTACCTACACTTCGTGCGAGGTCCAGCAGTGCGCACGCCCGCGTCACAGGCTGCCGGCCAACGCCAGCACGACCCCGATCGCGACCAACACAAGCCCGGCGACCTCGCTCGGGCTGGTCTTCTCGCCGAGATAGAAATGCGCAAACGCCATCGTGAAGGCGACCTCGACCTGACCGACGATCCGCACCAAAGCGACCGGCGCCGACGCGAACCCGGTGAACCAGCACGCCGAGGCGACCGACGACATCAGCCCGACTTGCCCGGCAACGCGCCATTCGGAGAAAACGCGCGCAACCTGGTCGCGCTCGCGCAGATAGACGTACGCGCCCTGCAGCACCGTCTGCGCCGCCACCGTCACCGCCAGCACGATCAGCGCGGCGCGGATGTGATCGGGCGTGTGCACTTCCTGCGTCGCGGCGCGGATGCCAATCGTCGTCAACGCAAAGGCGAAGCCCGAAGCAATCCCGTACCGCGCCGCCGGCTGCCCGAGCGCGCGCAGGAAGGCGAGCGGCCCCATCCGCTTGCCGCCCGTCGACAGCACCATGACGCCCGCCACGCCGAAGCCGATGCCGGTCCAGGTCGAGAGGCTCAGATGATCGCCGAGCAGCAGCACCGACAGCAAGGCGCTCTGCACCGCCTCGGTCTTCGAATAGGCCGTCCCGACGACGAAATTGCGCTCACCGAACGCCATCAGCAGCAAATTGGTCGCGATGATCTGCGCGATCCCGCCGCCGAGGCAGAAGGGCAGAAACCACGCGCCGAGCGTCGGAAACGGGGCCGGTGCCACAAGGTATTGATACCCGACGACCAGAAACACCGCGACCGGGAGGCCGTAGAGATAGCGCACCAATCCGGCAGCGTTGACCGAAAGCGTGCGCGACACCCGCCGCTGCACCGCCGTCCGCCACGCCTGCAACGCCCCGCCGATCAGCGCGGCGGGGAGCCATAATGGAGTGGCGATCACCGAATCTCAGCTTGATCGACCGGAAACGCTTTCAATAGCCTGCCTCTCGTTGATGGCGGAACGCGACGACATAGACGGCGTCGTCCGCCGGATCGTGCCGATACAGCGCGACATAGCCCGCCGTGCCAAAACCGATGACCACCTCGCGCAGGTCGGCGTCGCCCGCATAGGGGCGGCCGATCGCCGGATTGCGTTCGAGCAAGCGAAGCTGCCGGGAAATCTCGGCACCGGCACGTTGCGCCGCTTGCGGGCTCTTCTCGGCAAGGAAAGTGCGGCAGCGCGCGATCCCGCGAACCGCGCCTTCCGTGACGATCAGTCGTGGCACTCGGGCGCCTCGCGCTCAATCTCCGACCCCCAGCTTTCGAGCCAGCCGATCGTTTCCGCAGCCGTGAGATGCCGTCCGGTTTCCTGATACGCCATCCAGGCATCCAGCGCCTCTTGCCGGAAGCCTTCGCGAGCCTCTTCGCGATCGACATATTCGCGGATCGCCTCGCGCATGATCCAGTGCGCCGAGCGGTCGCGTTGCTGCGCCAGCGCCTGGATCCGGCTTTTCATTTCAGGATCGATCTTGAGCGATGTCGGCATGGTATCCACCTCGGTAGTCGGAGGTACTACCTACTCCGAATAGCGGAACGCGAGTTTCCCGACAATCGCCCCCTCACACCAGCAACCCCTCGCGTGCGATCTTCTCCTTCCACACCAGCGGCGCCAACTGGTGCACGTTCGCCCCAGTCGAATCGACCGCCACCGTCACCGGGAAATCCTCGACCTCGAACTCGTAGATCGCCTCCATCCCGAGATCCGCGAAGCCGACCACCTTCGATCCCTTGATCGCGCGCGCGACCAGATACGCAGCGCCACCGACCGCCATCAGATAGGCGCTCCGCCCTTCCGCGATCGCCTTGGTCGCATCGGGCCCGCGCTCGGCCTTGCCGACCATCGCGAGCAGCCCCTGGTCGAGCATCATCCGCGTGAACTTGTCCATCCGCGTCGCCGTCGTCGGACCCGCCGGCCCCACCACTTCATCACCGACCGGATCGACCGGCCCGACGTAATAAATGACACGCCCGGCGAAATCGACCGGCAGCGGCTCGCCGGCATCGAGCATGTCCTTGATCCGCTTGTGCGCGGCGTCACGCCCAGTGAGCATCTTGCCGTTGAGCAAAAGCCGGTCGCCCTGCTTCCAGCCCTGCACCATCTCGGGCGTCAGCGTATCGAGATCGACGCGGATCGCGGCGCTGTCGGGCTGCCAGTCGACCTTGGGCCACTCATCCAGCTTGGGCGCCTCGAGGAAGCTCGGCCCCGATCCATCGAGCACGAAATGTGCGTGCCGCGTCGCCGCGCAATTGGGGATCATCGCGACGGGCTTGCCCGCGGCATGGCACGGCGCGTCCATGATCTTGACGTCGAGGATGGTCGACAGCCCGCCGAGCCCCTGCGCGCCGATGCCGAGCGCGTTGACCTTGTCGAAGATCTCGATCCGCAGCGCCTCGATGTCGGTCTTCGGCCCGCGTGCCTTCAAAGGCCCCATGTCGATCGGCTCCATCAGCGCCTGCTTCGCCAGCAGCACGCAATGCTCGGCGGTCCCGCCGATGCCGATCCCGAGCATCCCCGGCGGGCACCACCCGGCGCCCATCTGCGGCAGCATCTCGAGCACCCAGTCGACGATCGAATCGGACGGGTTCATCATCTTGAACTTCGACTTGTTCTCGCTGCCACCGCCCTTCGCCGCGACATCGACCGAGACGCGCGACCCCGGCACCATGTCGACATGCAGCACGCACGGCGTGTTGTCCTTGGTGTTGCGGCGCGTGAAGGCGGGGTCCGCCAGCACCGAGGCGCGCAGCTTGTTTTCGGGGTTGAGATAGGCGAGCCGCACGCCCTGATCGACGATCTCCTGCAGCGAGCGGCTGGTATCGTCGAAGCGGCAGTCCATGCCCCATTTGATGAAGACGTTGACGATGCCGGTATCCTGGCAGATCGGGCGATGCCCCTCGGCGCACATCCGCGAATTGGTCAGGATCTGCGCGATCGCGTCCTTCGCCGCCGGCCCCTGCTCGGCGTCATACGCTTCGCCCAGCGCGCGAATATAATCCATCGGATGATAGAAGGAGATGAATTGCAGCGCGTCGGCGACGCTTTCGATCAGATCGGCTTCGCGGATGATGGTCGTCATGGGGCTACTCCTATGGGCCGGGCCTTAAAGCCATGTCCGCCGCGCGCCAAGCCATCCGCCGCACGCGGTTCTCGCGAAGATTGTCTAGGGTACAAGGATTTTGGAAAGGATCGCCCGCTATAGCGGCGACGATGCCCATTTCGCCGCTTCTTCTCCTGATTCTGGCCCTCGCTCTGGGGCTTAGCGGCGTTGCGGCCGGTGTCCTCTGGGCCCGTCGGCGCAGCGTTACGATCTGCCCCGAACGCGACTCGCACGATCGCCTCGCGCGGCTGCTGGTCGATGAATTCGAAGGACATTCGAACGGCTGGTTCTGGCGCACCGACGCCGAGGGCTGCCTCAGCTATCTCTCGGCCAAGGTCGCCGCCGAACTCGACGCGCCCGATGCGCCCGCGCTCGGCCAGCCGCTGCCGACGCTGTTCCGCATGGACAGCGCCTCGCCCGAGACCGAGCGCACGCTCGGCTTCCACCTCGCCGCACGCACCGCCTTTTCGAACTATTCGGTCCGCCCCGCGAGCCGCGCCAAGCTCGAGCGCTGGTGGTCGATCTCGGGGCGGCCGATCGCCGATTCGTCGGGCGCGTTCCTCGGCTTTGTCGGGAGCGGAAGCGATCTCACCGAGACGCGCCGCGCCGATGCCGAGATCACGCGGCTCGCGCTGTTCGACGGGCTCACCGGCCTCGCCAACCGCCAGCGGCTGCGGCTATCGCTCGAACAGACGCTGAGCGCGAGCAGCGTCGCGCCGCGCACCAGCGCGCTGCTCCTGCTCGATCTCGATCGCTTCAAGGCCGTCAACGACACGCTCGGCCACCACACCGGCGACGCGCTGCTCAAGCAGGTGGCGCAGCGCTTGCAGCGCGCGATTGGCGGCAACGGGCTGGTCGGACGCCTGGGCGGCGACGAATTCCAGGTGATCCTGCCCAATGAGACCGATCGCACGCGGCTCGGCGATCTCGCGCGGCGCGTGATCTTCGACCTGTCGCAACCCTATACGATCGAGGGCTCGGCGATCAGCATCGGCTGCTCGATCGGCGTCGCGATCGCGCCCGAGGACGGGCATGACGCCGAGACGCTGGTGCGCAACGCCGATCTCGCGCTCTATGCCGCCAAGGGCGACGGGCGCGGCATCCACCGCTTCTTCCGCCCCGAAATGCTCGCCGGCGCGCAGAGCCGCAAGCAGCTCGAGGACGATCTGCGCGACGCGCTTGCCGCCAACCAGTTCTTCGTCGCCTATCAGCCCGTCGTCAGCACCAAGACCGAGCGGATCGTCGGCTATGAGGCGCTGCTGCGCTGGGAGCATCCGACGCGCGGGCTGATCAGCCCGGCCGACTTCGTCCCCGTCGCCGAGGATTGCGGGCTGATCGAATCGATCGGCGAATGGGTGTTGCGCACCGCGTGTCTCGATGCGGCGTGTTGGCCGAAGGACGTGCGCGTCGCGGTCAACGTCTCGCCGATCCAGTTCGCCAATCCAGCACTGCCGACGGTCGTCACCTCGGCGCTCGCCAAATCGGGGATCGCGCCCGATCGGCTCGAGCTCGAGATCACCGAAGGCGTGTTCGTCAACGAAAACGCCGCGACCGAGCAGATGTTCAGGACGCTCAAGGGCTGCGGCGTGCGGCTCGCGCTCGACGATTTCGGGACGGGCTATTCGTCGCTCGGCTATTTGAAGAAGGCGCCGTTCGACAAGATCAAGATCGACCAGAGCTTCGTGCGCGGCGCGGCGATCGCGGGCAACCGCAACGCCGCGATCATCAAGGCGATCGTCAGCCTCGCCGAGACGCTCGGCATGGAGACGACCGCCGAGGGCGTCGAGAATCACGACGAGATCGCGCTGATCCGCGAGCTCGGCTGCAGCCACATCCAGGGCTATGTCTATGGCAAGCCGGCGCGCGCGCCCGACGTGCTCGAGCAGCTCGCGGCGGGCGGCGGCCGCGCGATCGCCAACGGCTTCCGCGTCAGCCGGAGCCCACGCACCGCGATGCTGCGGACTGCGCGGATTCAGGCGGGCGACATTGTCGGCGAGGTGCGGATCCGCAACCTCTCGACGACGGGCGCGATGATCGACGGGATCGATGTCGAGGCCGGAGCAGGCGAGTTCGAAGTGTTGATCGAACTGCTCGAGGACCAGATGTTCCCTGCCACGCTGCGCTGGGCAGCCGATGGCAAGGCCGGCCTCGCCTTCGCAGAGAGCTTCAACCTCGAGCGCCTCGCGGCGGCCACCACCGCCCCGGTGCGCAAGGCGGGATAAGCGCCACACCTGCCGAGCGCCACCGCGGGGTGCGAGCGACGCTCATCCTTCGCCTCCCCTCCCTGAAAGGGAGGGGAGCCGTTGGCACCTTAGCGTGCGGAGTTGCCGGTTGCTGCAGGAGCTACCGGCGCTGCCGGAACGGCGCCCGGAACCACCGGGGCGACCGGAGCGGTCGTGCCTATCGCAGGCGGGGGTGGCGGCGGCGGAGCGTCGTTCGCGCCGGGGCCGCCATCGGGTCCGACGCCCGGACCGCGCGGACCGTGGCGCGGACCGTCGGGCCCATCCGGTCCATCCGGCCCACCCGGACCGTGATGCGGCGGGCCCATCGGCCGCAGCGCGACGACCTTGCCGTCGGCGCTCACCAGGAACGAAGCGTGGATCATCCCGCGGCGATAATGCCCCTGAACGGTCACGGCCTGCCCGGCGCTCACGAGACCGGTGCCGTCACCCTGCCGCCCGAGATCGACCAGCGCACGCCCGCTGCCATCGGTCAGCACGAACATCGGGCCATAGGTTTCGGCAACGCGGCCGCGCACGCTGATCACGCTGCCATTGTCGGTCAGCGAGCGGATCGCCACCGCCTTGAGCGGCGCCATCTCGACCGAAGGGCCGGTCATCTGCGCGATCGTCGCGCCGCCGCCGATGCCGAGCGCGAGCAGCGCGGCACCCACGATCGCGGTGCGGACAGGCAGCTTGCGGCGCGGGCGGTCGTCCGCCACGGTATCGTGAGGGGCCTGGGGGCCTTCGATTTGGTCGGTCATCATTGCACTCCTGCGTGGTTGATGCCCGCTTTCTACGGGAGCGTTCCGACACCGCGCTGAACTTGTCGGTTCAGTCTCGGTTTAAGCAGTCCGCCTAGCGCGCGGTGCAAAGGACTGAGGACATGCGGATCTTATTGGTCGAGGACGACACGGCGCTCGCCGAGGGAATCGCGAAAGCCCTGCGCGCCGAGCATTTCGCGGTCGACGTCGCCGCCAATGGCGAGGACGGCGCGCATCTCGGCGATACCGGCGGCTATGACGCGGCGGTGCTCGATCTCGGGCTGCCGATCAAATCGGGGATCACCGTGCTCGAGGAATGGCGCGCCGCGGGGCGCGTGCTCCCCGTACTGATCCTCACCGCGCGCGACGGCTGGTCGGAAAAGGTCGCGGGCTTCCGCGCCGGCGCCGACGACTATCTGACCAAGCCGTTCCGCGTCGAGGAACTCGTCATGCGGCTGCGCGCGCTGGTCCGCCGCGCGACGGGCAATGCCGCGGCGCGGATCGTGTGCGGCCGTGTCGCCTTCGATTCGCTGACTGGGCAGGTCGAGCTAGACGGTCTCCCGCTGCGGCTCACCGCGCTCGAATGGCGCGTGCTCTCGGCGCTGATGCTGAGGAAGGGCGTCGTCGTCGAGCGGCTGTATTTGCTCGACCATGTCTATGAAGGCGATTCGGATCCCGATTCGAACTCGCTCGAAGTGATCATCGGGCGGCTGCGCAAGAAGATCGGCGCCGAGGCGATCGAGACCGTCCGCGGACGCGGCTATCGCGTGGTGGAGGGGTGAGCGGCCCCGCCCTCTTCCGTCACCCCGGCCTTGTGCCGGGGTCCACTTCGCCCCTCGCGCGGCAGCCGGTGTTGAACGGTGGGCCCCGGCACAAGGCCGGGGTGACGAAAGGGCTGACATGACCCTCCTCCCACGCTCGCTCTACGGACGCCTGCTCGTCACCGCGCTCGTTGCCACGCTCGCCGCGCTCGCCTTTGCCGCGGTGACGATCGGCGCGGTGCTCGATCGCTTCGTGATGCACGGGCTCGACGACCGGCTCGACGCGCAGATCGCGGTGCTCGCGCAAGCCGTCCGCCCCGACGGCAGCATCGACCGCGCGCGGCTCGTCCTCGCCGCGCCCTATGACGATCTGCAAGGCGGCTGGGGCTGGCGGATCGATGCGCCGGGCCGCACGATCACCTCGCCCGCCGCGCCCGCCCTCACCGCGCTGCAAGCGCGCGGCCAGCGGCGCGCACCGCCGCCCGCTTTGCCGCCGCTTTCCCTGCCAGCGCCCTCCGCTCCCTCATCCGCCGCGTCAGCGCTGATCGGCCCGCCGCCCCCGCCCGATGGCCGACGCGCACACGGCGACGGCCCGCGCGACCACGACGGCACGCAAGCGCTCGACTGGCATGGCGAGGATGGCATGCGCCACGCGCGCAGTCTGACGCTCGCCACCCCCGCCGGCGCGGTGCGGATCACCGCCTCGGCGCCGCGCGCGCTCGTCGACCGCCCGCTCCGCGCGGCGATGGTGCCGCTGCTCGGCTCGCTGCTGCTGCTCGGCGTCGCGCTGGCGACAGCGACGCTGGTCCAGCTCCGCATCGGCCTGCGCCCCTTGAAGACGATGCGCACCGGCCTCGCCGCGATCCGCGCCGGAACCGCGCGCGCGCTGCCCGAGGACCAGCCGACCGAGCTCGCCCCGCTCGCGCGCGAGATCAACGCGCTGCTCGACGAAAATGCGACCGCGCTCGCCAATGCCCGCGCCCACGTCGCCAATCTCGCGCACGGCCTCAAGACGCCGCTCGCCACACTCGCGCTCGCGCTGCCGCCGCACGATCCCGACGGCACGCTCGCCGCGCAGGTCGCGCGGATCGACCAGGCGGTGCGCCACCATCTCGGCCGCGCGCGCGCCGCGACGCCGGGGAGCGGCTTGCGCTTCGCAACCCCGCTCGCCCCCGTCGTCGCCGACCTGACCACCGCGCTGTCGCGGATCCACGCCGATCGCGGCGTCAGCGCGAGCGCGACGATCGATCCCGCGCTCAGCGTCGCGGTCGACCGGCAGGATCTCGACGAGCTGATCGGCAATCTGCTCGACAATGCGTGGCGCTTCGCCGCATCGCGAATCACGATCGACGCCGCCCCCGCACCCGATCCGCGCTTCATCCGCCTGAGCATCGCCGATGACGGCCAGGGCATTGCGCCCGCGGCCCGCGCCGCCGCGCTCACCGCCGGGCAGCGACTCGATGAACGCGGCGATGGCCACGGCTTCGGCCTGTCGATCGCACACGAACTCGCGACACTCTATGGGGGCTCGCTGGTGCTCGATGCAGCATCGCTCGGGGGTCTCGATGCGATCGTTACGCTGCCGACGACGCTTTTCTCCGAGGCGTGAAAATATTGTCACGTTCCCGCTTCGGTCTCTTGCGTTTGAGCGAAGCCAGCTTTGACCGCGCGTCGCGGTATCCGGCCTGGCCCGCACGCCCGCGAAGCGCCGCGGATTAGCGACGAACCGAGTCCCCAATCTGTCATTTACCGTCTTGTGTCTCCGCGCGATCCGGCACAATCTGTAGGGGTTGAGTTCGGGGGCGAACCCAAGAGCTAGTGAATCAGACACCGCAACCCTATATTGCGGTAATGATCTGGACTGCGATTGTAGCGCGGGACGGTCTGTTTTTGTTCTCGCGTTTGCCCACGGAATGCTATGCTGGGAGCTCGCTTCCCGATTCGAACGGATCGGGAACAGAGGCGGTCCCGGTCGACACGATTTTGAACGAGTTTACAGGGACGCGAAACATGGATTTTCGGGATACCGGGGAAGTGAGTACCGACATGGCCACCGATATGATCGAGGCGCTCGCCGCCGCTGCGGCACCCGCCGACGACGCCGCCAAGGACGGTCGCGGCACCGCCGATCGCAAGCTCGCCGCGCGTGGCGATTCGAAGGAGATCCACGTCCAGCTCTATCCCGTCGAGGTCGATCATTCGCGCGATGCGCTGTTGACCGATTTCGGCAAGGACACGCTGCGCGATCGCTATCTGCTCCCGGGCGAGACCTTCCAGGATCTGTTCGTGCGTGTCGCCTCGGCTTATGCCGATGACGGCGCACACGCCCAGCGCCTCTACGGCTATATCTCGAAGCTGTGGTTCATGCCCGCGACGCCCGTTCTGTCGAACGGCGGCACCGGGCGCGGCCTGCCGATCTCGTGCTTCCTCAATTCGGTGCCCGACAGCCTCGGCGGAATCGTCGACACGTGGAACGAGAACGTCTGGCTCGCGTCGCGCGGCGGCGGCATCGGCACCTATTGGGGCAATGTCCGCGGCATCGGCGAGCCGGTCGGCCTCAACGGCAAGACCTCGGGCATCATCCCGTTCGTCCGCGTGATGGATTCGCTGACGCTCGCAATCTCGCAAGGCTCGCTGCGCCGCGGGTCGGCGGCCTGCTATCTCGACATCTCGCACCCCGAGATCGAGGAATTCCTCGAAATCCGTAAGCCCTCGGGCGATTTCAACCGCAAGGCGCTCAACCTCCATCACGGCGTGCTGATCACCGACGCCTTCATGGAAGCGGTGCGCGCGGGCGAAGAGTGGAATTTGACGAGCCCGAAGGACGGCTCGGTCCGCGCGACGGTCGATGCGCGCGGCCTGTTCCAGAAGCTCGTCGAGACGCGGCTTGCCACCGGCGAGCCGTACATCGTCTTCGCCGATCACGTGAACAAGGGCATGCCCAAGCATCACCGCGACTTGGGGCTCAAGGTCTCGACCTCGAACCTGTGCTCGGAGATCACGCTGCCGACCGGCAAGGACCATCTCGGCAACGACCGCACCGCGGTGTGCTGCCTGTCCTCGCTCAACCTCGAGACGTGGGACCAGTGGAAGGACGAGAAGGGCTTTATCGAGGACGTGATGCGCTTCCTCGACAACGTCCTGCAGGATTTCATCGACCGCGCCGAACCCGGCATGGAGCGCGCCGCCTATTCGGCGATGCGCGAGCGCTCGGTCGGCCTCGGCGTGATGGGCTATCACAGCTTCCTCCAGGCGCGCGGCCTGCCCTTCGAGGGCGCGATGGCCAAGTCGTGGAACCTGCGGATGTTCCGCCACATCAAGGGCCAGGTCGACGAAGCCTCGATGCACCTCGCGATGGAGCGCGGCCCCTGCCCCGACGCCGCCGACATGGGCGTGATGGAGCGCTTCAGCTGCAAGATGGCGATCGCGCCGACCGCGTCGATCTCGATCATCTGCGGCGGCACCTCGGCGTGCATCGAGCCGATCCCGGCGAACATCTACACGCACAAGACGCTGTCGGGCTCGTTCTCGATCAAGAATCCGTATCTCGAAAAGCTGCTGATCGAGAAGTCGAAGAATTCGGACGCGATCTGGAATTCGATCCTCGAGCAGGGCGGCTCGGTCCAGCATCTCGATTTCCTCAGCCAGGACGAGAAGGATTGCTACAAGACGAGCTTCGAGATCGACCAGCGCTGGCTGATCGAACTCCAGGCCGATCGCACGCCGTTCATCGATCAGTCGACCTCGCTCAACCTGTTCATCCCCGCCGACGTCGAGAAGTGGGACTTGCTGATGCTCCACTTCCGCGCGTGGGAATTGGGCGTGAAGTCGCTCTACTACCTGCGCTCGAAGAGCATTCAACGCGCTGGGTTCGCCGGCGGGGTCGAGAACGACAACACGATCGAGAAGCCGCAATACGAGTTCGAAACGACCGATTACGACGAGTGTCTGGCGTGCCAGTGAGGTGAAGGACGGAGCGCCTCCTGACCTTCCTCCCTCTCCCCTTGTGGGAGAGGGAAGGGGCCCGCGCCCGCAGGGCGTGGGAAGGGTGAGGGGGAATGCGGACGGCCTGACCACGCGCCAGCTGCTGCCCGCGCTAACCCCGTTCCGCTCGCGCGACCTCCGCCGCAATGCCACCGAGCCGGAAAAGCACATGCGTCGCGCGCTCCGCTCGGCCTTCCCGGACGCGAAGTTCCGCTTCCAGGTGCCGCTCGGGGCCTATCATGCCGATTTCTGCTCGCACGCCGCACGGCTGGTGATCGAGATCGACGGCGCCACCCATGCGCAGACCGCGACTTCGGACGAAGCGCGCACGCGCTTCATCGAAGACGAGGGCTACAGCGTGCTGCGTTTCTGGAACACCGACGTGATGGCGAACGTCGACGGCGTGATCGCGGCGATCGCACCGCATCTGCCGGACATGTGCAAAGGGGCCACTCAGTGACTGAGCGGCCCCCTCACCCTTCCCACGCCTGCGGCGCGGGCCCCTTCCCTCTCCCACAAGGGGAGAGGGAGGCGGGATCATTTCTCTTCTTCGAAGGTCACAGCGACATCGCCGTTCGCCGAGAGCCGCACCTTGCCGTCTTCGACATCGGCGACCAGGCCGAGCGAGATGTAATGGTGATGCCCTTCGTGCGACCCCGAGCCCTCGTTGACCTGCGCGCCCGAATCCTTCTTGGTCAGCTTGATGCGGCCGCCCTCGACATGGTCGACGGTGCCGACATGGACGCCGTCGGCGCCGATGACTTCGGCATGTTCTTTGATCTGCGATGCGTCGACCATGATGGTAGCTCCTGTGCTATGATTGCGATCCCCCAACGCGCCGTCGGGGCATTGGATGCACGAGGCACAGCATGATCCCAACATTACGCTTCCGCAACGCCTTCCATGCGGTCCGCCCGATCGGGGACCCGCGATGAGCCTGTCGATCGGCATCATGTACGCGGTCGCCGCGCTGTTCACGGCTCTAGGCGCCGGCCTGCTGCTGTCGCTCACGCGGCCGAGCGCGCCCGGCAAGGTCTACGCCTTCCGCATGATCGGCATCATGGCGCTGTCGCTCGGCATCGTGCTGCTGATGTCGGCGAGCGCGATGTGGCGCTGGAGCGTGGCGGCATGATCTGGGATGCCTATATCAGACCAGCGATCGTCGCGGCCGAGCTGCTGATGGGCCTCACCCTGCTGGTCTATCGCCCCGTGTCTGTCCGCGACGCACCCGATGATCCCGACGCGGCGCATGACTATGTCGAACGCAAGCGCCGCAATCGCCGCTACGTCGCCCTCTATGTGCTCTTCCTCGGCGCCGTCCAGATTCCCGTTCTCCTCAGCCATTCTTCCTAATTCGTATCCGGAGTAAACCGCATGTCCCTCACCGAAGCCCGCAAGCAGTACAAGCCGTTCGAATACCCATGGGCGTTCGATTTCTGGAAGCGCCAGCAGCAGATCCACTGGATGCCCGAGGAAGTGCCCTTGGGCGAGGATTGCCGCGACTGGGCGCAGAAGCTCAGCGACCATGAGCGCAACCTGCTGACGCAGATCTTCCGCTTCTTCACCCAGGCCGATGTCGAGGTGCAGGATTGCTATCACGAGAAATACGGCCGCATCTTCAAGCCGACCGAGATCAAGATGATGCTCGCCGCGTTCAGCAACATGGAAACGGTGCACATCGCCGCGTACAGCCATCTGCTCGACACGATCGGCATGCCCGAGAGCGAATACGGCGCCTTCCTCGAATATAGCGAGATGAAGGACAAGCACGATTACCTGCAGACCTTCGGCGTCGACACCGACGAGGACATCGCCAAGACGCTCGCGATGTTCGGCGGCTTCACCGAGGGGCTGCAGCTCTTCGCCAGCTTCGCCATGCTGATGAACTTCCCGCGCTTCAACAAGATGAAGGGCATGGGGCAGATCGTCACCTGGTCGATCCGCGACGAGAGCCTCCACTGCGAGGGCATTATCAAGCTGTTCCACGCCTTCTGCGCCGAGCGCAACTGCATGACCAAGTCGGTGCGCGACGACATTGCCGACATGTGCCAGCACACCGTCCGGCTCGAGGACAATTTCATCGATCTCGCGTTCGAGATGGGCCCGGTCAACGGCATGACCCCCAAGGAGATCAAGAAGTACATCCGCTACATCGCCGACTGGCGGCTGGGGCAGTTGGGGATGAAGCCGATCTACATGATCGACGAACACCCCCTCCCCTGGCTCGCGCCGATGCTCAACGGCGTCGAGCACGCCAACTTCTTCGAACAGCGCGCCACCGAATATTCGAAGGCGGCGACGCGCGGGAATTGGAACGAAGTGTGGGACGGGTTCGACAAGCGCCAGAAGGCTAAGGCAGGCGTCGGGGTTCCGGTGGCGAACGAGGATGCCGGCGACGCGGGGGATATGTTCTCGCGCGCGGGGGTTGCGGCGGAGTGAAAAAATGAAATGTCCTCACTGCCAAGTCGAGTTCTTCGAAAGTTGGGCGGCAACCATCATAAACAAGTACAATGAGCCCCTGATGAAAGGGGGAACTTTTAATGGCTACACGATTCATCCTATCGGCAGAATTGCCACTTGTCCGAATTGCAAGGGGCCCACGGTAGAGCTTATTTTTGAATCTCCTGCTGACGACACCGTTTATTACAAATCCCAGGTATTTCCTCGCGGTGGACGGTTCCCCCCGTCCCCGCCCGAGGTGCCTGCAACCATCTCGCAAGACTATGCTGAAGCGAACGAGGTGTTGGCGATCAGTCCGAAAGCCTCTGCGGCGCTATCACGCCGATGCCTTCAGTCTATTTTGTCCGCCCACGGGTACAATAATAACAACTTGGTCAAACAAGTAGAATCAGCAATTGGGGAGACGGATGCAGCAAAATCACTTCCGTCCTCCCTGCGAGATAATATCGATGCCATTAGAAATTTCGGCAATTTTTCAGCCCACCCTATAACTGACCAAACGACTCTTCAAATTGTCGATGTTGAAGAGGGAGAAGCAGAATGGTGTCTACAGATTTTGCTCGACATGTTCGACCATTATTATGTCGCCCCCGCAAAAGCGGCCGCACGGCGCGCTAGTCTCAGCGCTAAACTGGCCGCAGCAGGTAAGCCGCCAATGAAGTCATGATGGATCATGCCCGTCGTCTTTCGCCGCAACGGATACCGCCTCATCAACGCGCGAACGCTCACGATGCTCAGCCGCATTGTCGCCGCTCGCAGCGCCGAGATCGAAAGCGCCTGGCATGACTATTTTTTCGCCCAAAGCTACCGAAATTCGCTTCGATGCCGACAAGATGTGGGTCGAGCTCGACGACGGCCGCACGCTCGGCGTGCCGCTCGCCTGGTTTCCGCGGCTGTTCGATGCCAGCCCGACCGATCTCGGCGCAGTGCAGATCAGCCAGCACGGCCTGCATTGGGAATCGCTCGACGAGGACATTTCCATCGCCGGCCTGCTCGCCGGCAGGGGCAATCGGACGATGTTCCCGAAGAACCGGGCCGCTTGATTGTCGTCTTCGGTACGCTTTGAGACGCGGCTAGTTTGCGTTATAACGCGTTCGGCGGTCTTGCCTCGATAGCCGCCTCCGCCGGAGCGAAACGCAAGATGGGCTGCTGTCCGCGGGGTTGGCGGTCAACCCGACACACAAAAACCGCCACCGCTCTGCGCGCGATTGTAGGTGCGAGTGGATAACTTCATCAACGCATCCTGTCCTCCTCATCCCGCGCGCCATGCCGGATGCGCAGGATGATCACCCGCTCCGCGTCGACGCGGTAGCGCAGTACATACGGCCACACCGTGGTCATCTCGCGCTTGCCGCCACCCGCATCGCGTCCACGCTCCGAAAACTCGGCAAGGCTGTCCGCTACGGCGATTAGGCGCTCGCCCAAGGTTTGCGCTGCTGCCGGATTGAATGTGGATATATAGGCGACGATCGCTTCGAGGTGGGCGATCGCATCATCGGTCCAGACGATCTTGCGCAAATCAGTCGCCGATGCGCGGCCGTGGCAACGGCGCGTCACTGCCCCAGGATGCGGCCCAGCGCTTCACCGCTTCATGGCTGATTAAGCGGCCCGCCGCGACATCGGCCTCGGCGCGTTCGTCCGCTGCCGCTTCGGCGGCGGGATCGACAGACTCGAACAGGGTTGGCTTCGGATCCATGCTTGCGAGCATATCACCGTTTGCGCATTCCGAAAATCACCACTTGCGACCGCTCAATCCTCCTCCGCCAGGGGGAGGTGGCGGCCGCAGGCCGACGGAGGGGGCGGAAGCGGTGTCCTTTGCAGGAGAGCGCCCGCTTACCTCCCCCTCCGGCGCATACGCGCCACCTCCCCCTGGCGGGGGAGGATTGAAGGTCACCCCCGCAACCAAGACAAAACAAACGGCCGCCGCGGCGCACTCGTCCCATTAGGCGTCGCCACATCGATGTCCTGCCGGTTGAACTGCCGATACAGCACCACGCTCAGCACCGCGGCATAGAAGCACCACACCGACGCGAACGCATAGCCCTTGACCAGATGCACGATCGTCAGCCCGATCACGTTGAGCAGCCCATAGCCCCGCACCACGCGGTGCGTCGACAGCAGCAGCGCCCCGCACGTCGCGAGGATGTAGAGCAGCGACACCCACATCTGGCTGGTGATCGGGTTGGTATAGGTGATCGAATGCTGCTCGATCACCGCGCAGGTCGGCGCGACGACGAGCCCGGTCATGTCCCACGCGAACACCACCGCCCCCACGCCGCACAGGCCAAGGATCACGCGCCGCCGCCACCCCGGCGGCTCCATCAGCACCACCGCGACGGGCATCAGCAGCGGCAGGATCCCGATCGCATAGAGCGTGAAGAGGAACACGCTATGGTCGACCGCCGTGGCCCCGAGCCGCCCCTCGAGCGCGAGCCACACCATCCCTTCGGAAAACTGGTGCACCGCGAACAGCAGCGGAACGCACGCGAAGAGCAGCGCGCGCGGCTCGCGGACATGCCGTAGCGTCGCGACGCCGACCACGCCGAGGACCGCCGACGCGGTAAAACTGGCGGTGGCCGAAAAGCACATGCGCTGACCTTCACGAGCAGGAGAGACGTCCGCTCTGGGGCGCAACGCCGTGGAATGCCAGCAGGATTTCGCGGCGGCGGCCGCGACGCGACCCCCGGCAGCGACCGGGCCCGTCGCGGGTGCGCGCTCGGCGTGCGAACCCGCCGCCACACGGCGGCCTCGCCCTCCGCCGCGGCGATGCTGCCAGCCAACGCCCGCGTTCGACGCCCGATCACCGATCGAACCGCTGCCGCTACAAACCCCTGTCCTACACGAACCAATTGGGTTATATAAGGCGCATCTCAGATTTCAGGGAGCCGGGCATGCCGATCCTCACGCTCGCCAAGACCCCATCCCGTCGCCCCGGCGAAGGCCGGGGCCGCGCCGCTCTCGCGCGCATCGCCGGTTCGGTCCCACCACAGAGCGGCCCCGGCCTCCGCCGGAGCGACGACATGTGCTGCCCGGCGGCTATCATCACAAAAACGGAAACGATCGCGATCGAAGACTCACCGTCCAGGGGTCAATCGAGTCAAGCACGCACTCGGTTCGTCGCACCGTCCGCAGGATCGACGCAGCACCCAACCCGCCGGCGTATCCCCACCACCGCGGGGATCCGCCGCCGCGCCGTTCAGGCGCGCGCGCCCTCGACGACGCTGCTCGAATTGTGCCGCAGCGCTTTCAGCACCGTCTCGACGATCGCCTCGGCGTCGAGCCCGGCCTGGGCATATTGCAGCTCGGGCTTGTCCTGGTCCTGGAACGTGTCGGGCAGCCGCATCGTGCGCAGCTTGAGCCCCGCGTCGATCAGCCCCGAGTCGCTTGCGAAGGTCAGCACATGCGCGCCCAAGCCCCCGACCGCGCCTTCCTCGATCGTCACCGCGACTTCGTGCGTCGTCAGCAGCTTGCGGATCAGATCCTCGTCGAGCGGCTTGGCGAAGCGCAGATCGGCGACCGTCGTCGACAGCCCCTTCGCCTCGAGCGCCTCGGCCGCGCGCATCGCCTCTTCGAGCCGCGTGCCGAGCGACAGGATCGCGACCTTGTGCCCCTGCCGCACGATCCGCCCCTTGCCGATCTCGAGCGCCTCGGCAACCGCGGGAAGCGCGACGCCGGTGCCGTTGCCGCGTGGATAGCGCACCGCGATCGGCCCGCTGTCATGCAGGATCGCGGTGTGCGTCATATGCACCAGCTCGGCTTCGTCGGCCGGCGCCATCACCACCATGTTGGGCAAAGTGGCGAGATAAGCCAGATCGAACGACCCGGCATGCGTCGCGCCGTCGGCCCCGACCAGGCCCGCACGGTCGATCGCGAAGCGCACCGGCAAATTCTGGATGCAGACGTCGTGGACGACCTGGTCATAGGCGCGCTGGAGGAAGGTCGAATAGATCGCGCAGAACGGCCGCATCCCCTGCGCGGCAAGACCCGCGGCGAAGGTGACGGCATGCTGCTCGGCGATGCCGACATCGAAGAAGCGCTCGGGATGCGCCTTGGCAAAGGCGTCGAGCCCAGTGCCCGACGGCATCGCCGCGGTGATCGCGCAGATCCGCGGGTCGGTCTCGGCTTCCTTCGAAAGCTGCGCGCCGAACACGTTCTGGTACTGCGGCGGCCCCGGGGGTGCCTTGGTCTGCACGCCCGAGATGACATCGAACTTCTGGACGCCGTGATACTTGTCCGCCGCGGCCTCGGCCGGGGCATAGCCCTTGCCCTTCTTGGTCACGACATGGACGAGGATCGGGCCCTCCTCGGCATCGCGCACGTTCTCGAGCACGGGAATCAGCTGGTCGAGGTTATGCCCATCGATCGGCCCGACATAATAGAAGCCGAGCTCCTCGAACAAGGTGCCGCCCATCGCCATGCCGCGGGCGAATTCCTCGGTCTTGCGCATGCCGGTCGCGATCGGCTTGGGCAGCCGCTTGGCGAGTTTGCGCGCCAGATCGCGGAAGCCGAGGAACTCGCGGCTCGACACGATGCGGCTGAGATAGGCCGAGAGCCCGCCGACCGGTGGGGCGATCGACATGTCGTTGTCGTTGAGGATCACGACCAGCCGGTTGCCCGCCTGCGCCGCGTTGTTCATCGCCTCATACGCCATGCCGGCGGACATCGCGCCGTCGCCGATCACCGCAATGCCCTTGCCGGGCTTGTCGGCGATCTTGTTGGCGACGCCGAAGCCGAGTGCGGCCGAAATCGAGGTCGAGCTGTGCGCCGCGCCGAACGGGTCGTATTCGCTCTCGGAGCGCTTGGTGAAGCCCGACAGGCCCCCGCCCATGCGCAGCGTCCGGATCCGGTCGCGTCGGCCGGTGAGGATCTTGTGCGGATAGCATTGATGCCCGACGTCCCAGACGAGCTTGTCGTTGGGCGTGTCGAACACGTAGTGAATCGCAACCGTCAGCTCGACCACGCCGAGCCCCGAGCCCAGGTGGCCACCTGTTACGCCGACGGCGGCGATCGTCTCCTGGCGGAGCTCGTCGGCAAGCTGGCGAAGCTGGGTGGGGGCAAGCGTCCGAAGATCGGCGGGAATGTTCACCGTGTCGAGCAGCGGCGTTTGGAGAATATCGACCATCCAGCCTGCTTAGCGTGGTGCAATCCGCCTGTCGATTACCTCGATTGCGCTGCGCACATTCTTGACGCGCCGTGCGTCGCGGCATCACATCGCGCCGATCGTACCGGGGGAAATGCCATGACCGCGCTTAGCCATCGCCTTGCTGCCGAGGCCGATATCCCCGCGATCGCCGCGTTGATGGAGCGCGCGATCGCCGAGCTGCAGCACGGTTTCCTGTCACCCGAGGAGATCGCCGCAAGCCGGTTGAGCATGGGACTCGACACCCAATTGATCGCCGACCGCACGTATTTCGTGGTCGAGCAGGACGGCCAACTCGCGGGCTGCGGCGGCTGGAGCTACCGCGCGACCCTCTATGGCGGCAATGCCGGCGCCGCGCCGCGCGATGCGCGGATGCTCGATCCGGCTTCCGAGCCTGGCCGGATTCGCGCGATGTACACCGATCCCGGCTTCGTACGCCGCGGCATTGGACGCTTGGTGCTCGGCCTATGCGAAGCGGCTGCGCGGGGCGCTGGCTTCACGCGGGTCGAGCTGATGGCGACGCTGTCGGGCGAGCCGCTCTATCGCGCCGCGGGCTATCAGGAGATCGAGCGCGTCGCCAAGATGGCCGATCGCGGGACGCCGGTGCCGGGGTTACGGATGGGAAAGGATCTTGGCTGAGCGCGGCTCAGCCGCAGTGGGCGCACTTGCCGCGGACTTCGATCACCGGGCGCACCGGCGAGAACCCGGCGGCTTCCGCTGCCGAGCGCACGCCCTTGGTGATCCGATCGTCGTCGAGATGCGTCGTCTGCCCGCAGCTGTCGCACACCAGGAAGATGCAGTCGTGGAGGCAATCGGGGTGCGCGTTGGCGATATAGGCGTTCGAGCTCTCGACTCGCCGCGCCAGATTGGCACCGACGAACAGGTCGAGGATGCGGTACACGCTGTTGGCGGCGACGCGACGCCCCTCGGCCTTGGAGACCGCCTCGGCGATGTCATAGGCCGATGCCGGCTTGTCGAACCCGGCGAGCGCGCGGAAGATTTGCGCGCGCATCGCGGTCCATTGCTCGCCCGAGCGTTCGAGCGTCGCCTGCGCAGCGACGGCGAGATCGGCGCCTTGCGGCTCGGCATGATGATGTGTGGCCATGCGGCCGAGATAGGCGGTGCGGGCCCTCCCCGCAACGGCGCGACTCAGTCGCGTCAGTTGGCGGCGCGGCGGTTCAGGTCGTGGCCGAGCGCGAGCGTCGCCACGCCGATCAGCGTCCACACCGTCTCCATCCCCGATCCGTCATGCGGCAACGAGATCGCGCCCGCCATCGTGCCGAGCCCGGCCGAGCCGACCACAGCCGGCATCATATAGCCGTGCGTGAAAATCCCGCGCCCGAGCGCAAACACGCCGAAACCGATCGCGATCGTCAGCCCGATCTCGTGAAACAGCGGGTTAAGCAGCAGCCCGCCCGCAGTCGAGGCCAGCGCGATGAACACCGAGCTCGCGATGCAATGCACCATGCACAGCCCCGACAGGCCGATCGCCATCGTGTCGAACCGCTGTTCGATCCAGCGGACTGCGGGGGTGTGGGCGAGAGTCGTCATGTTGGACGCCATGTGGCATGTCGAGGGTCAGGTTACAACATATCATCGACGATTTTTTGTGGTGGCCTTTCGTCGGACTGGCGTGCTGTCATGCCGCATCGCATCATGGTGCCTGAACTGCTTGGGGTCGGGAGTGGAAATGCGCTGCGCTATCGTCGGGCTGATGCTGTGGGCGACCCCCGCGTCGGCTGCCTCCCCCGCCCCGGCAGAAACCTCCACGCGGCCCGCGCCCGTGGCGCAACCCGCCAGCAACCCAGAGATGACCGCGCTGTTCGACGCCGACCAAAAGGCGCGCAACGCCCCCGCCACGATCGACTGGAAGGTGCTGTGGCCGGCGGATCGCGCCCGGCGGGCGCGGACGCAGGTGCTGCTCGACACGGGTGCCCTGCACAGCGGGGACGATTTCTATCACGCGGCCTATCTGTTCCAGCATGGCGAGACGCCCGCGGATTTCCTCAAGGCGCATACGCTCGCGGTGGTCGCAACCGCCCGCGGCAAACCCGAGGCGGTGTGGATCGCTGCGGCGACGCTCGACCGCTATCTTCAACGGATCGGTCAGCCGCAAATCTATGGCACGCAATTCCAGCGCGCTCCGGGACACGCCTGGACGCAGGAGCCGTATCAGCGCGACCTGCTGTCCGATGCGCTGCGCCAGGCGACCAATGTCCCGCCGCTGGTCGATCAGGCGAAGCAACTCGAGGGCTATCAACACCAGCCCGGATAACCGCCCCCCGTGGCAGTTTGTCCAATCGACGCGCCGCAGACAACCGCGTAAGGTCGCTCGATGCTCCAGGCGTCTTCGCTCCCCTCCACCGTCCGCCCGCGGACGCTCTCCACCTGGCTGTTCGTCGTGGCCGCGCTGATCGTCGCGATCGTCGTGATCGGCGGGATCACGCGGCTGACCGAATCGGGGCTGTCGATCACGTCATGGAAACCGCTCAGCGGCAGCATTCCCCCGATAACAGATGCGCAGTGGCAGGCCGAATTCGCCAATTACCGCACGATCCCGCAATACGAGGCCTTCAATCAGGGAATGACGCTCGCCGGGTTCAAGGCGATCTTCTTCTGGGAATATCTCCACCGCATGCTTGGCCGCGTGATCGGCCTCGCCTTTCTCGTGCCGCTGGTGTGGTTCGCGGTGCGGCGGCGGATCCCGCGCGGGTATCTGGTGCGGCTCGTCGCTTTGTTCTCGCTGATCGCGCTGCAGGGCACGTTCGGCTGGCTGATGGTCCGCTCGGGGCTCAGTGGGCGGACCGAGGTCGCGCCGGGCTGGCTCGCGACGCATTTGCTCACCGCCTTGTTCACGCTCGCCGGCATGGTGTGGACCGCGCTCGATCTTCGCGCGCTCGCCGACAACCGGCTGGCACGCCCTGCCCGGCTGCGGCTGATCCCGGCGATCGCGATCGCGCTGCTGTTCGCGCAGATCCTGTTCGGCGCGCTGACCGCTGGCCTGCGCGCGGGCTATGCGTTTTCGAGCTGGCCGTTGATGGGCGACGCGATCTTCCCGATGGCGACGCCGTTTACCGATCCGCTGTGGCGCAACCTGTTCGACAACCCGATCGTCGTCCAGTTCGTCCATCGCTGGCTCGCCTTCGCCGTCGCGTTCGGCGTGATGATGCTCGCCGCGCGCGCCCGCCGCGCCGGCTCGCCGCGCCTTGGGCTGGCGCTGATCGGCCTGGTCTGTGCGCAGATCGTGCTCGGCATCGTGACGTTGCTGAGCGGGGTCGAGATCGCCGTCGCGGTCGCGCACCAGGCCAATGCCGCCCTGCTCGTGATCGCGACCGCCGCAGCGGCGCACGCCGTCGGCCGCCGCGCGATCTGACCCTCCGCAAAGCGCTACGGTATCAGAATACCCGTCAGCAAACCCGCACTTTGCTTGACTTTCGCAAGGCCAAGCAGCAATAGCGCCTCCAACGGTGCCGCCTTGCCCGGGTGCCCATGAAGCCCAGCTTCATGGGAGATGGGGGGCGGCATCTGTCATTTTAGCATGTAAAGGTCACAAGCCCCATGAAGGCGCTGATGAAGACCACCAAGCCGGCGTTGCCGCATGAGGTGGAGAAGAAATGGATCATCGTCGATGCCGACGGTCTGGTCGTCGGCCGTATGGCGTCGATCATCGCGAACATCCTGCGCGGCAAGCATAAGCCGAGCTTCACCCCGCACGTCGATTGCGGTGACAATGTCATCATCATCAACGCGGACAAGGTGCGGTTCACGGGCAACAAGCTCAAGGACAAGATCTATTACCGCCACACCGGCTATGCCGGCGGCATCAAGGGCGT
The DNA here is from genome assembly GCF_014653575.1 of Sphingomonas glacialis. Lineage (GTDB taxonomy): Bacteria > Pseudomonadota > Alphaproteobacteria > Sphingomonadales > Sphingomonadaceae > Sphingomonas > Sphingomonas glacialis. Next base: position 204,510 of record NZ_BNAQ01000002.1, read on the forward strand.
CGCGGCCGGCAAGATCCTCGAGGGTCGTTTCCCCGAGCGGATCATCGAAAAGGCCATCGAGCGGATGATTCCGCGCGGTCCGCTGGGTCGCGCCCAGCTGCGCAACCTGCGCGTCTTCGCTGGTACCGAGCATCCGCACGAAGCGCAGAACCCCGAAGTCCTCGACATCGGCAGCATGAACCGCAAGAACAAGGTGGGCAACTGATGTCCGACAACCGCCAGTCCCTCGCCGATCTCGCCGGCCTGACCAACACGCCGGCACCGGTTGCAGCGCCTGCCGCTGCAACGACCGCGCCTGCCACCGGCGAAGATTACGTTGCTGCCCCCTCAGCGCCGACGCACGAGCCGATGCCACTGCGCGAGCAGATCCTCGACCAGTACGGCCGCGCCTATGCGACCGGTCGTCGTAAGGACGCCGTCGCACGCGTCTGGATCAAGCCGGGCACCGGCAAGATCACGATCAACGGCCGCGACCAGGAAGTGTATTTCGCACGTCCGACGCTGCGTCTCGTCATCAACCAGCCGTTCGGCGTGACCGAGCGTGATGGCGCGTATGACGTCGTCTGCACCGTCAAGGGCGGTGGCCTCTCGGGCCAGGCCGGCGCGGTCAAGCATGGCATCAGCCAGGCGCTGACTCGTTTCGAGCCGATCCTGCGTGCGCCCGTCAAGGCAGCCGGGTTCCTGACCCGCGACAGCCGTACGGTCGAGCGTAAGAAGTACGGCAAGGCGAAGGCCCGTCGTAGCTTCCAGTTCTCGAAGCGCTAAGCTTCCACGAAACTGTGGTACGCAAAGGGGCGGTCCGGCAACGGGCCGCCCTTTTCGGTTCTGGTCGACCTGCTCGGTATACCGCGAGCCGGTTGGGCGCGATCTTGCATTGCCACGCTGCCATGCCGAAATACGCGACAGCACCAGAAAAAACGACAAAGGGAAGTCCGGGTTTGACCGACGATCGCGCGCCGCAGGCGACCAACCAGACCGCCTTGCTCGACGGGCCATCGGACGACGTCGTCGAGACGACCGACTGCGCATCGAACGAGCCGACATCGTTTGCCGAAGCGATCGAACAGGTCGGGGCCGGGTCGCTGCTCGGTTACCGCTTGCAGCAACAGGCGATCCTGTCCGATTTCGGGCTGTTCGCGCTTCAATGCCGCGACAATGAAGCGCTGCTCGCCAAGGCTGCCGAAATGGCCGCCGACGGGATGCAAACCAGCCTTTGCAAAGTGCTCGAGTACCGCGCCGAACAGCACGACTTGATCTTCCGCGCGGGCGTGGGGTGGCGCGCCGGGGTGATCGGCAAGGTCAGCCTCGCCGCCGACGACAAGTCCCCCGCGGGCTTCGCCTATCAGAACGGCACGCCCGTCATCTCGAACCATCTCGAGGGCGAGGAGCGCTTCCGCACGCCGAAGATCATGGTCGAACACGGCGTACGCCGCGCGATCAACGTGCTGATCTCGACCACCGCGGGCCCGTGGGGCGTGCTTGAGGTCGACAGCCCGAGCGCCGGCCAGTTCGAGGCCGCCGATATCGCATTCCTCCAGGGCTTCGCCAATTTGCTCGGCGTCGCGATGGACCGCCAGGAGGGCGAACGCCGCCTCGCCGAAGCGATCGATTACCAGAAGGTGCTCGTCCGCGAGGCGAGCCACCGCGTCAAGAACAGCCTGACGATGCTGTCGAGCATCCTCCATCTGCAATCGCGCAGCAATCCGCTCCCCGAGGTCTCGAGCGCGCTAAACGAGGCGTCGGGCCACGTCATCGCGATCGCCCGGACGCACGATCAATTGTGGCGCCAGGATACCGGACGGATCGAGATCCCCGCGCTGATCAAGGATCTGTGCGCGAGCCTTTCGACGCAGCTCGCCACCGTCACGCTGGAGTGCAGCGCCGACGACATCTCGCTTCATGCCGACCAGGCCGTCGCGGTCGGTCTGCTGCTCACCGAGCTTGTCACCAATGCCGCCAAATATGCCTATGGCGATGCCGGGGGGCGCGTCGTCGTCACCGCGAAGGCGCAGGACAGCGCGATCGTCGTGACGGTGCGCGATTTCGGCAAGGGGTTGCCCGAGGCGTTCGACCTGACGAGCCGATCGTCGACGAGCCTGGGTATGCAGCTGATCCGGACTCTGGTGCGCAGTCTCGACGGCGTGATCGACGCCGGATCCGATGGGGGGGCGTGGTTCGCCATCACCTTTCCGGCGAAGCCAGCGCACGGCTGAGACCGGCGCGTTTACGTCCCGTCGAGTTGCGCGATCGTCGCGGTCGCCGCGGGCTCGCCCTTGAGCGCGAGTGCGGCGCGTTCGGCGCCCGCCATCACGCGCATGATGTTGCCGCCCGCCAGCTTGGCGAGATCGCGGTCGCTCCACCCACGCCGCGCCAGTTCGGCGAGCAAGGCGGGATAGGTTTCGACGCCGTCGAGCCCTTGCGGCAATTCGCTAAGCCCATCGAAATCGGATCCGATCCCGACATGGTCGATCCCCGCCACCTTGGCGATATGGTCGATATGGTCGGCGACCATCGTCAGCGTCACCGCTGGCTTGGGGTGCGCCAGCTCCCACGCCGCCAGCGCCGCCTTGGCCTTGTCGGGTTGGCCGATATAGAGCCCGCCGAACGGCGGCGCATTGTAGCTGGCGATCTCGCCATTGTGCGCCGCCTCCCATAGTCGGCGCTGCTCCGAGACATAACTCGGCGCGAAATTGACCATCACGATCCCGCCATTGGCGGCGAGCAGCTTGAGCACGGCGTCGGACACGTTGCGCGGATGATCGCACAACGCGCGCGCGCTCGAATGCGAGAAGATCACCGGTGCGCTCGACACGCGCAGCGCAGCGCGCATCGTCGCTTCGTTGACGTGGCTGAGATCGACCAGCATGCCGAGCCGGTTGAGTTCGTGCACCACCGCCTCGCCGAACTTGGTCAGCCCGCCATGCTTCGGATCGTCGGTCGCCGAATCGGCCCAGGCGATCGTCCGCGAATGCGTCAGCGTTAGGTAGGATGCGCCGAGCTGGCGATAGGCGCGCAGCACCGCGAACTTGCCGTCGATCTGCCCCCCGCCCTCGACCCCGAGCAGCGACGCGATCCGGCCCTTCGCCTGGATCCGGCGGACGTCGGCAGCGGTGGTCGCGGCCTCGAACACATTCGGATAGCGCGCGAAGATCTGCTGCATCAGCCCGATCTGCTCGAGCGTCGCCTCGACCTGTTGCGGGCCGGGCAAGCTGGCATCGACATAGACCGACCAGAATTGCCCGCCGACGCCGCCCTTGCGCAGCCGCGTTATGTCGGTGTCGTATTTGGCCGGGTCGAGCGTCGTCAGATCGACAGTCCAGCGCGCGTCGCCGGCGCGGCCGACGAGCGTCTCGGCCCAGTCGTTATGCCCGTCGATCAGCGGCGTGTCTTTCAGCACGCGCGCGACGCGAGCGTCGATGTCGGACGGCGCTGCATAAGCGGGTGCTGTGGCGAGCAGGAGCGGTGCGAGAAAGAGGAATGTTTTCATTACGCCAGCGTATCGCGCAACGGGGGCGTTACAAGCCCTTCGGCATGCCCGGATTATTCCGCGCGTTCCCGCTCGAGCGGACGATCGGGCGCCGGCGTCATCGTCCGCAGCAGCACGTCGAAACGCCCGTCGGCGATGCGGATTTCGTTGAACGAGGGCGGCGTCGTGCGCGTGCGTTCGGACAGCGTCCCTGCGCCGATCATCCGCACCACGGTGCCATCGACGCTATGCGCAATATCGAACGGATCATGGACATGTCCGGTCAGCACCGCATCCGCGCCGGCGTCGGCCAGCGCCCGAAGCGCAGCCGCGCCGTTATGCGTCTGCGCCGACATCCGCGTCTCGGGTTCGACCAGCGGATGATGACAGGCGATGAAGACCAGCTTTCCCGCAGGCACTTCGGCCAGCAAGGCCAGCGTGCGATCGAGCGCGCCGCGGCTCACCTTGCCCTTCGACCAGTTGAGCCGCCATTGCGCGCGCGCCGTCGTCACGAGCGGGACGATCGCGACGCCGGGCAAGTCGAGCGGCTGCTCGACCATCCGTTCGATTTTGCTCATCCGCCGATAAGGCCGGAAGAACCGGTCGATCGGGTTGAAATAGGGCAAATCGTGATTGCCGACTTCGACCGTCACCGGCACGCCGAGCCCCTGCAACCATGCGAGCCCGGCGGAGAACTCGCGGCGTCGTGCGCGCATCGTCAGGTCGCCCGTCATGATCACCGCGTCGGGCTGCTCGGCCTTGACCAGCCCCCCGAACCAGGCGACCGCTGCCGCATCCTCGCGCCCGAAATGCACGTCGCTGACATGGAACAGCCGCATCACGCGTCCTTCTTGGTCGTAATGAAGAGCTCGCGCGTGGTGCCGAGCCGGATCGTGCTGCCTGGTTCGAGCATCACCGGTTCGCCGTCGACCAGCGCAAGCGCCGGCTTGTCGCCGCGTGTCCGGAATTGCTCGGCATGGCATTGCGTCACTTCGGACGCCTCGACCCAGTCGCCGGTCACCCATTCCCAGCCGAGCCGCGTCAGCGCGCGAAAATCGCGCGCGTCGATCGCCGCGATATCGAGCCGCCCTGACTCTGCCCGCACCAACACCGCTTGCGCGCCGTGCTTGAGGCCAGGCACGCCGTCGAGCCGGATGCCGTGCCCGAACGTCCGTCGCCACGCCTGGCGCAGGGCGCGACCCAATCCCCGCAACCGCCCCGCCCGCACCAGCTCGCGCGCGCGGACCCAGGTGGCGGCCGGCCCGAGGATCAGCCCGACCAGCGCGCGATGCTCCGGCAGGTCGACCACCGGAAGCGCGATCTTGCGACCATGGGCGATCGCCGCGGTGACAATCGCGGCAGGATCGGTCGAGCCGTGAAGCATCTTGGCGAGCAGGTTCATCGTGCCGCCGGGCAGGATCAACACCGCGCCGCGCCATTCCGCCAGCGCACTGACCGCCGCATTGATCGTCCCATCCCCCGCGAACAGCACTGCTGTGTCGACGTCAGCCGCATCGAGCGATTCGGCGGTTGGCAAGGGATCGCTCGGGAAAGCGGTGCGTCCGACCAGCGTCAGCCCCTGCCCGGCGAGCGACGCCGCGATGGCATCGGCCTTGGCGGGGGTCGCGGTGCCCGATTTGATATTGGTGATGAACCACAGTCTCTGCATGGCGCGCTCAACGCACAGCGCGGTCAGAAGTGACTCCTGCGCAACGGAAAAAAACGCGATCCTGCGCGGCAATCACGCGTTGGCGGCGTCCTTCGCAGGCTGTGCATCGGACAAATTGGCCCGGATCTGTTGCAACGTCGCGATTACGCGCGCCTGCTCGGCATCCGAGACCCCCGCCAGCGCACTGCCGAGCATTTCGTCGGCAAGATGCCCGAGATCGTCGAGCAAAGGCCGCGCGCGCTCGGTCAGGTAGATTTGCCACGCGCGCCGGTCGCTCGGGTCGCGTCGCCGCTCGACCAACCCGGCTTCCTCGAGCCGGTCGATCATCCGGCACGCGGTGATCGGCTCGACCTCGAGCATTTCGGCTAGTCCGCCCTGATTGATCCCCTCGCCTCGCTGAAGAAACTTCAGCACGCGCCACTGCGTCCGCGTCACGCCAATCGCGCGCGCGCGCTCGTCGAAGCGACGGCGCATCAGTCGCGAAACGTCACTGATCATGAAGGCGATCGAATCTTGCATGGCACGCGGTATAATAAGCATACTCAAAATATCCAGCGTTTCCTCGGGCGCCGCGCGATGTCCCGCGCAAAAAGCGCTGTCGTTCAGGGCGTCGCTTGTGCGAGATGGGGCGATGACTGACTCTCGTCCCGCCCCGATCGCCGAACTCACGCTGCGCGGCGTGCTGCTTGGCGGGCTCATCACGCTGCTGTTCACCGCCGCCAACGTCTATCTCGGGCTCAAGGTCGGGCTGACCTTCGCGACCTCGATCCCCGCCGCGGTGATCTCGATGGCGATCCTCAAGCTGTTCAAGGGATCGACGATCCTCGAGAACAACATCGTCCAGACGGTCGCCAGTGCAGCGGGCACACTCGCCGCGATCATCTTCGTGCTGCCGGGGCTGGTGATGATCGGCTGGTGGCAGGACTTCCCCTATGTCCAGACCGCCGCAATCACGATGACCGGCGGGATCCTCGGCGTCATGTTCTCGGTGCCGCTGCGGCGTGCGCTCGTCGTCGATACCGACCTGCCCTATCCCGAGGGTGTCGCCGCCGCCGAAGTGCTCCAGATCGGCGCCGGATCGCGCGAGGGCGAGGCCGAAGCCCGCCAGGGATTGCTCGTTTTGATCTGGAACAGCATCGCCTCGGCGGCTTTCGCGATCTTCACGCAGACCAAGATCATTACCGATACCGCCGCAACCAGCTTCCGCGTCGGCGCGGGCGCAACGGGAATCTCGGGCAGCCTGTCGTTCGCGCTGATCGGCGTCGGGCATCTCGTCGGCATCTCGGTCGGCGCGGCGATGGCGCTGGGGCTCGTGATCGGTTGGTTCGTGCTCGTGCCGATGCTGACCGCGGCGCATCCCGCGCCGGGCGACATCGCCGACTGGGTCAACACCGTGTGGAAGGGCGACGTGCGCTTCTTCGGCGCGGGCGTGATCGGCATTTCGGCGATCTGGACCCTGGTCAAGATCGCCGGCCCCGTGATCGGTGGCGTGCGCTCAGCACTCGCCGCCAGCGCCGCGCGCGGCAAGGGCGAGACGCTCGCGCTCGAGGAACGCGATTTGCCGATCGCCTGGGTCGCGCTCGTCGCGCTGCTGACGCTGCTGCCGATCGGCTGGCTGTTGTGGGACGTGATCGCGGGCGGCGCGCTGGTCGGCTCGGCATTCCTGCTGATCGCGGGGGCGCTGGTGTTCGTGCTTGTCGCCGGGCTCATGATCGCGGCGGTGTGCGGCTATATGGCGGGGCTGATCGGGGCGTCGAACTCGCCCGTGTCGGGGATCGGTATCCTCGCGGTGATCGGATCGTCGCTGATGCTCGTCGGTCTGTTCGGGCAGAACCCGGGCGCCGACACGACGCGCGCGCTGATCGCCTATGCGCTGATCGTCACCGGGATCGTGTTCGGCGTCGCGACGATCTCGAACGACAATCTGCAGGACCTCAAGACCGGACAACTGGTCGGTGCGACGCCGTGGAAGCAGCAGGTCGCGCTGGTGATCGGCGTGGTGTTCGGATCGCTGATCATTCCGCCGGTGCTCAACGTGCTCAACAGCGGGATGGGGTTCGTCGGCGTCCCCGGCGCTGGGCCGAACGCGCTTGCGGCGCCACAGGCTGGGCTGATCTCGGCGCTGGCGAAGGGTGTGCTGTCGGGCGATGCCAATTGGACGATGCTCGGCTATGGCGTCGCCGCGGGCGTCGTGCTGATCGCGCTCGACGAGCTGCTTGGTCGGCTCCGGCTGTTGCGCCTGCCGCCGCTCGGCGTCGCGCTCGGCATCTACCTGCCGATGGCGGTGATCCTGCCGACCGTGCTCGGCTCGGTGTTCGGCTGGTTCTACAACCGTTGGGCACACCGCAGCGCGAACCCTGAGGTTGCCGAGCGGATGGGGACGCTGACCGCGACGGGCATGATCGTCGGCGAAAGCCTGTGGGGCGTGGTGTTCGCGCTGGTCGTGTGGCTGAGCGGCAGCGATGCGCCGCTCAAGCTGATGTCGGGCCACGAGACCGAGGCGTTGATCGGGGGGACGCTCTTGTTCTTCGCGATCGCGGCGATGCTGTATCGCCGCGCGGTGGCGGCGACGCGCTGACCCGCCCCTCCCTTTGGGAGAGGGTGGCCGAGCGCAGCGAGGCCGGGTGAGGGAAGAGGACGAACTGCCCTCACCCTTCCCCCGCGGCTTCGCCGAGCGGGCCCCTTCCCTCTCCCGAAGGAAGAGGGAGGTTAGGCCATCGCCTCGAGCAGCGTCTTGATGTCGATGAACGCGAACGCGACCGAGCTATCGGCCACGCCGTAGGGCACGAACAGCGTGTCGCCATGCCGGATCGCGCCGCACGTATAGACGACGTTGGGCACATAGCCCTCGCGGTCCTGGTTCGCCGCAGCGAGGATCGGCTCGCGTGTGCGGCCGATCACCTTGGCCGGGTTGGTCTTGTCGAGCAGCACCGCACCGATCGCATATTTGCGCATTGCGCCAACGCCGTGCGTCAGCAGCAGCCAGCCCTCGTCGAGCTCGATCGGCGGGCCGCAATTGCCGATCTGGACCAGCTCCCACGGATACATCGGCCCGAGCAGCTTTTCGCCCTCGTCCCAATGCGTCAGCGTGTCGGATTTGATCAGATACAGGTTTTCGCCGTCCTGCCGGCCGATCATCATGTACTGGCCGTTCACCTTGCGCGGGAACAGCCCCATGCCCTTGTTGCGCGACGCCGAACCCGACATCGGCACCAGATCGAACGCGCGGAAATCGCGCGTGCGCATAAGCTCCGACTGGATCGTCGAGCCGTTATACGCGGTGTACGTGCCGAGCCATTCGTAGCTGCCATCGTCATGCTGGAACTGGACGAGGCGAAGATCCTCGAGCCCCTTCGACTGTGCCGCGGTGATCGGAAAGATCACCGTACCCGACAGCGTCGAATCACGATGGCGATAGACGGTGATCGGCCCCTCGGGCAGCTCTTCCTCGTCGAGCCCGACCGCATCGGTCGCGGTCGCGAACGGGGGCTCGGGCGCGAGCTTCAACTGGTTGCCGTCGGTAATGATGCCTTCGCGGAACGCGACCGAGGAGATGTGCCCTTCGCCCACCGCGCGCAAGCTCATCAGGATGCGCTGCGATCCCGCAGGCATGCCCGACTGGTCGAAATGCGGCACCGCGCTGGGGTTCATCAACGCCGCCGCAGCATAGCTGTATTCGTGGCAGAAATAGGCACCGATCAGCTGGCGCTTTTCGTCGCCGATCTCGCTGCCGTCGAGCCCGAGCATCGCCTCGATCTCGTCGTAGCGCGTCATGAAGACGCGCCGCGTCTGCCAATGCCGCGCCTCGAAATCCTTGAGCACCACCTCGAGCTCGGCGCGCGTCTCTGCAGCATCGAGCGCCATCACGGCATTGACGATCCGCTCGGTGCGGTTGCCACCATTGCCGCTCCAGGCAAGGTGGAACGGTCGCACGACGACCCGTGACGGGTCGGCGTGGAGTCGCAATGGGTGTTCAAACAGCTCGATCACAATATCGCCTCGCGTAACGCCTTGGCGACGTCGCGAGCGAGGCTACGCGACGGCGCGATCCGGTCCTGCCACGCTTTGCGCCCGCTTTGCCAGCCCGGAAATCGTGCAACCGGCCAATTGCAGCGCCAAAATCGACTCGGCACCCTGATTCCGGTTGAGCCCGCTAGGCATCAAGCCGTCGAAGCAGCCGCCATCCTGGACGGTTGCCAGCGGCAAATCGAGATCGTTCTGCCCGAGATACCAGCGATACGCGCGGTTGGCTTCCTCGACCCAACGCGCGTCCCGCGAGGCATCGAATGCCGCGCTGCACGCGTCGATCGTCGCCTGCGCCTCGAGCGGCTGCTGGTCGAACTGCAACGGCTCGGCATAGACCCGCCCGAAGCTCTCGCTGCCGACCGCGCGGAAGCGGCCGTCGGGCGAGGTCTGCTTGGCGACGATCCATTCGAGCGTCTTCAGGCCGCACTGGATCATGTCGTCGCGCTGGAGCGCAAGACCGGCACGCAGCAGGGCCTCGGGCAGACGCGCATTATCATACGCCAACACGATCTCGAACCATTCCCACTGCGGACGGCGCGCATCCTCGAGCAAGGCGAGCAGATCGTCGCCGAAGCGCGCCAGGATCGTCCGGGCGAGGGAATGCGTCGGAACCACCTCGAGCATCGCCGCGGCACCCAGCATCGCAAAGGCGTGGGCGCGTGGCGATCCCAGTTCGAGCGACAGCGACGCCGTCATGTCGAACATCGACGCGGCCCACATCTTGTGCTTGTCCATCTGCGCATCGCGCGCGGTCACGCCGAAGGCCCACAGCGTGCGACCGTTCGAATCCTCCGAACCGAAATCCTCGCACCAGGTGCGATCGAAATTCATGAAGTTGCGGAAACGCCGCTCCTCGGGGTTCCAGGCATATTGCAGGAACGACGCATAAATCGTCATCCACTTGTCGCGCTGGACCTCGTCGAGCGACGTCATCTGGCTGACCAGCATCAGCGCACGGGCATTGTCGTCGATGCAATAGCCATGGCGGCGATCGGGGATCGAGAAGATCGAATGCTGCAGCATTCCGGTCGAATCGCTCATCCGCTCGACCGCCGCGAAATCGGGCGCGAGCGGAGTCAGCGCCGCAGTACTGCTCGGCATGCGCAACGGCTTGGAGGCGACCATCTGCCCAATCTCGCGCATCGCGAGTTCGGCGAGACGCGGCCAGATCATCGTACGGCCACGCGCATAGGCACGCTCCGAAAGCTTGATCCGGTTGCGCTCGCTGCCGAGCAAGGCGTTGATCTCGCGCGCGAACGCTGCAGAATCCCCAAAGTCGACGAGCACGCCGTACCCATCTGCGAGAATCTCGGTGGCATGGACATACGGCGTCGAGACGACCGCCTTGCCGACGCCGACTGCGTAGGACAAGGTCCCCGACGTGATCTGCGCCGGATTGAGATACGGCGTCGCATAGATGTCTGCAGCCTGCAGATAGTCGATGAGCTCGTCATGCTCGAGAAACGCATCGATGAATTCGATGTTGCGGCCGACCCCGAGATCGAGCGCAAGCGCCTTCAACTTGTCGCGATACTTCTCGCCTTCGTGTGCGACGAGGTTCGGATGCGTCGCACCGAGTACGGCATAGAGCACGTTGGGGTTCTGCTCGACGATCGCGGGCAGCGCATTGATCATCACTTCGATGCCCTTGCCCGGCGCTAGCAGGCCGAAGGTCAGGACGACGTCGCGCCGTTCCCAGCCAAAGCGCGACTTGAGCGTGTTGGGATCGACGAACTCGCGATCGGGAACACCGTGCGGGATCATCACGATCGACCGGCCGGTTGCACCATAAACGCGCTCGAGGATCTCACGACCACGCTCGGCCATGACGATGACGCGCGACGCACGCCGCAACAGGCCTTCCATCACGCGACGCTGATCGGCGTTGGGCTTTTCGAGGATCGTGTGGAGCGTGACGATCACCGGCATCGACACGCGCTCGAGCAAGGCGAGGATATGCTCGCCCGCTGCGCCGCCGAAAATGCCGTATTCGTGCTGCAGCCACAACGCCTGCGCACCGCTCGCCTCGATCTCGCGCGCGGCTTCGAGATACTGCATCCGGTCCTGCTCGGGGATGCTGCGCGTCACCTCGGGGGGATATTCGTAGCGGCCGGGGTGATCGTCCATCGCATAGACGTCGATCTTAAGATCCGGAAACCGGCTCTTCAGCGCGGTGAAGGTATCGGTGGTATAGGTTGCAAGACCACATTTACGCGGCAGAAAATTACCGACCAAAGCCAGGTGGTCGATCGAGTTCACGACATCCGCCAGTTGCACCATGTTCGCAAATCCTATTTCTGACGGGGCTTATACCCTCGAGTTACCTCTCCCGAACGGCCAAGTTTCAATATGGTTGCAAGAATGTTGCATTGCAACAATGGGAATTGTCTGATCCAAATCAACCTTGCGGTAGGATGAACCGGCCCAGCGCTCAACCGCGCCCGCGATAGCCCGGAACGTCCTGCGACGGCAGCCACAGGCTCTCGGGCGGTGCGCCCGATTGCCAGAAAACGTCGATCGGAATGCCACCGCGCGGGTACCAATACCCACCGATTCGCAACCATGTCGGCTGCATCTCGGTGAACAGCCGTTCGCCAATCCCGACGGTGCAATCCTCATGGAACGCCTGGTGGTTGCGGAACGCGCCGAGAAACAGCTTGAGCGACTTCGATTCGACGATCGTTGCTGCAGGTGCGTAATCGATCACGAGATGCGCGAAATCGGGCTGTGCCGTCACCGGGCAAAGCGAGGTGAATTCGGGCACCGCGAAGCGCACCAAATACAGGCGACCGGGCCGCGGGTTGGGAACGTAATCGAGCACCGCCTCCTCGGGCGAAGTGGGGAGCGCGCTGGTTTGGCCGAGATGCATAGGAGTCATGCACAGCGATATAGGGAAGCGATCCGCCCCCGTCATCCCGCACCGATCATCCCACGCGGATGATCCTTGAGCGTCTCGACGGCGCGCGATCGGATGGTTAGGCTATCAAAAAACCAAGGAGACGATCGATGGATTCGCTGGTGACAACCGAATGGCTCGCAAACGAGCTGGGCGCGAACGACCTGAGGATTGTCGACGCCACCTATTTCGCCGGACTCGTCGACCGCGACCCCGCCGCCGAATATGAAGCCGCGCACATCCCGGGCGCCGTGTTCATGGATCTCGCCGAGATCGCCGACACCAGCAGCACGCTGCCCTCGATGCTCCCGGCGCCCGAAAAGTTCGCCAGCCGGATGCAGTCGCTCGGTCTCGGCGATGGCAGCCGCATCGTGCTCTACGACAATTCGCCGCTCCACACCTCGGCGCGCGCCTGGTTCATGCTGCGCACCTTCGGCGCGCATGATGTCGCGATCCTCGATGGCGGGCTCGCCAAGTGGCAGGCCGAAGGGCGTGAGACCGCCAGCGGCAAGGAGCAGCTCCGCCACCGCCACTTCACCGTCTGGGCCGACGACAAGGGCGTCCGCACGCTCGATCAGATGAAGGCCAATGTCGACAGCGGCGCCGAGCAAGTGCTCGACGCGCGCTCGGCCGCACGCTTCACCGGCGAGGAACCCGATCCGCGCCCGGTGACGCATGCCGGCCATATCCCGGGCTCGAAGAACCTCCCCGTCGGCGAGCTCTTCAATGCCGATGGCACGTGGAAGACCGGCGACGCGTTGAAGTCGGCGTTCGAAGGCGCGGGCATCGATGTCGCCAAGCCGCTCGTCACGACCTGCGGCTCGGGCATCACCGCCTCGGCGCTGGCGTTCGGTGCGCATCTGCTCGGCAACCAGGCGGCGGTCTATGACGGCAGCTGGTCCGAATGGGGTGCCGACCGCACCACGCCAAAGGCGACCGGCGCGGCGTAAGCGCATCTCGAAAGCCCCTCCCCTGAACGGGAGGGGCTTCCAACAATACGCGCGACGCTCTTGCCTTCTTCACGGTCTCCGGCTTTGCAGGGCCTGCATTGCAGGATTTCGCGCCATGAAGAAGACCGATGCCCCCAAGGGCGATTCGACCCGCGTCGTCACCGCCGGCCGCCGCAAGGAATGGACGCAGGGGATCGTCAACACGCCGGTCTGGCGCGCCTCGACGATCCTCTACGATTCGGTCGCGGATCTGCGCGAGGCGGGTGGGCGCGATACGCACCACCGGCTGTTCTACGGTCGCAAGGGCACGCCGACGCAGTGGAGCCTCGCCGATGCGCTGACCGAGCTCGAGCCCGGCGCCGAAGGCACCTTCCTTTACCCCTCGGGCGTCGCGGCGATCGCTGCCGCCTTGCTGTCGGTGCTCTCGCCCGGCGACGAACTGCTCCTTCCCGACAGCGCCTATGACCCGACCCGCGCGATGGGCATGGGGCTGCTCAAGCGGATGGGAATCACGACGCGCTTCTATGATCCGATGATCGGCGCGGGCATCGCCGACGTGATCACCGATGCGACTCGCGCGATCCTGCTCGAGAGCCCCGGCAGCCTGACCTTCGACGTTCAGGACATCCCCGCGATCGTCGCCGTCGCCAAGGCGCGCGGCATCACCACGCTGCTCGACAACACCTGGGCGACGCCGCTGTTCTTTCCCGCGATCGCGCACGGCGTCGACCTCACGATCCTCGCGTGCACAAAATATATCGTCGGCCATAGCGACGTGATGCTCGGCTCGGTCACTGCCGCGCCGGGCCATTTCGCGCGGCTGCGCGACACCAGCTTCCAGCTCGGCCAGATCGCCAGCCCCGACGACAGCTGGCTCGCCAGCCGCGGCCTGCGCACGATGGCGATCCGGCTCAAGCAGCATCAGGCAAGCGCGCTCGAGATCGCGCACTGGCTCGAGCAGCAGCCCGAAGTCGCGACCGTGCTCCACCCGGCTTTGCCGTGCTGCCCCGGCCACGCGCACTTCCTGCGCGACTTCAAGGGGTCGTCGGGGCTGTTCTCGTTCGTCCTCAACGGCGGCGGCGAGGCCGATCGCGCACGGCTGATCGACGGGCTCGAGCATTTCGGGATCGGCTATAGCTGGGGCGGGTTCGAAAGCCTCGCGCTGCCGGTCGACCCACAACGCCATCGCAGCGTCACGCGCCGCGCCGATGCCGGGCCACTCGTCCGGCTGCAGATCGGCCTCGAGGATCCGGCAGATCTGATCGCCGACCTCGCCGCTGGCCTGGCGCGCTTTTCCGCTCAGCAATGATTTGAAACACGGGTGTTGCGCAACAGCTACAATAGCGCGGTATCCCGCGCACGCGCGCGAATTAAGTTGTGCGATGCAGCGTAGCTCGGCAATGAAAGATCTTGCCGCTTAGCTGCGCGGGAGGTCTTGCGCCTCCGACAGACGCCGCATCGGTAAAGCAGGCTGGGACAGTCGCATTTTCGAAAGGGAAACGATGCGCTTCTCCACATCTACGCTTGGCGCGCTCTTGCTCGCCGCCTCCGCCACGCCCGCCTTTGCGCAGGATGTCCCAACCACCACCACCACGCCCGACGCCAAGGACGCGCCCGCCGCGGCGCCTGCCGCGCCCGACAAGCCGTTCAAGATCACCGGCGGCGCAACGCTGATCAGCGATTACCGCTTCCGCGGTTTGACCCAGACCAACGGCGAAGGCGCCGTCCAGGGCACGATCAACATCAACAGCTCGGCCGGCTTCTATGTCGGCACCTGGGCCTCGACGATCGACGGCAGCGGCAAGACCCCGCTCCTCACCGGATACGGCGATGCCGAGGTCGATCTGTACGCCGGCTATACCAAGACCTTCAGCGGCCTGACGGTCGATGGCGGCCTGCTCTATTATTACTATCCGAGCGGCGTGAAGGGCCTCAACACCGACTTCTTCGAGCCTTACGCTTCGGTCAGCTACACGCTCGGCCCGGTCTCGACCAAGGTCGGCGGCAACTATGCGTGGGGCGGCCAGAAGGGCCTCGATTTCACGCCGAACAACAAGGACGACAATATCTACGTCTATGGCGAAGCCTCGGTCGCGGTGCCCAAGACGCCGATCACGCTGAAGGGCCATCTCGGCTATACCGACGGCTCGCTCGGCCTCGCCAACCTCAATGGCAACGACCGCAACTATCTCGACTGGTCGGCCACCGCCGAAGCCGTCGGGGGTCCGTTCAAGGTCGGCGTGAGCTATGTCGATACCGACATCACGAACAACAAGGTCGGCGGACTGTACCGGCACGGCTATGCGTCGCGCTTCGGCCGCGGCTCGACCGTGCTCGCCTATGTCGGCGTGAACTTCTGATACGAAGAAGGGAGCGCCCTTGCGGGCACTCCCTCTGATCGGTCCCGAAACCCTCTCCCGCGGCCGCGGGGGAGGGTTTTGTTTTGGGTCACTTCGGCGCGGTCGCCTTGGCTGCCTGACCGTCGCCCTCGGGCGCTGCGACCACGTCGCGCGTCGTCGTGCCCTTGTCGACCACGGTCGTGCCCGGATCGCCAACCGACGAGCGGATGCCGGGATCGTCCGAATCGACACCCGCCTGCGAGATCGCAGCGCTTTCGGCGGCGCTGCGCGGCGCGGTGCCGCCGAACAGCGCGTCGAGCGCCTGCGCGTTGGCGCTGGTGTCGTTCGCACGCGCCGCACCTGGCTTTGGCGGGGTCAGCGAGAAATCGGGCGGAATGACGAGCGGAGCCTGGCGCGCGACCGAGAATTCGTCGGGTCCGCTGCGGCCACCCTTGCCATGCGCGCAAGCGCCCAACGCGAGCAGCGCCACGCCGGCCGACAAAATCGAAATCTTACGCATGGATATTCTCCGTTGGGCCCTGGTCCGCCCCAGATGCTTTGGTCCCAGAATCTTGGTTCGGTGTATCTCGTATCAGAAGCGCGCGCGCGAGCAAGATGAGCACGCCGATACTGATCGCCGCGTCGGCGATGTT
Organism: Sphingomonas glacialis; assembly: GCF_014653575.1. Classification (GTDB taxonomy): domain Bacteria; phylum Pseudomonadota; class Alphaproteobacteria; order Sphingomonadales; family Sphingomonadaceae; genus Sphingomonas; species Sphingomonas glacialis. Next base: position 220,509 of record NZ_BNAQ01000002.1, read on the forward strand.
GAACACCAGAAACGGCTGCCACGCGCCGAAATGCAGATCGGCGAAATCGACGACATAGCCGAGCCGGATCCGGTCGAGGATGTTGCCGAACGCGCCGCCGAGCACGAGCCCGAGCGCCATCTGGTCGGCGCGCTTGGTCTCGCGCAGCATCCACACCAGCACCCCGACCGCGATTGCGCCGGTCATCAGCACCAGTAGCCAGCGCGTCGTATCGGTATCGGCGTGGAGCAGCCCGAGCGACACGCCGCGATTGGCGACGAAGCGCAGGTTGAAGAACGACGTGACGTAATGCGCGTTGGTCATCGCATCGAGCTTGAGCCCCTCGGTCACGCCGAGCTTGGCGGCCTGGTCGGCGACGAAGAGCGCGACCGCGGTCGCGAAGCCTGCGAGCGGGAGCCTCATGCCACCACCGCCTCGCAGCGATCGCACAGATCGCCGTCTTCCTCGACCTCGGGAAGCAGCCGCCAGCAGCGCCCGCATTTGTGGAAGGTCGTGCGCTCCGCTTCGACCACACCACCGCCGTATCCCCATTCCGAGCCTGCCACGTCGGGATTTGGCAATACTGGGTAGCCGTCGGATTCGAAGATCGACACCTTTGCAGCAATAAAGATCTCGGCCAAATCCATCGACCTCAAAGGCTCTAAATTCTCGCGCTTCGCTGGCCAAATCCGCACTTCAGCTTCGAGACTTGAGCGAATCTCTTTGCCTGCGCGAAGTTTTTCCAGAACCTCGTTTACATGGGACCGAGCTCCTCGAACCGTGGACCATTTTCCCGAGAGGTCCTCACCTAACGCGTTCTCAGCGACCTCCGGCCATTCGAGCAGATGGACCGAGCCATCCTCGCTCGGGAAGCGCGCTTGCCACGTCTCCTCGGCGGTGAAGCACAGCACCGGCGCGGCATAGCGGACGAGTGCGTGGAACAGCGTGTCGAACACCGTCCGCACCGCGCGGCGCTTGGGATCGGTCGGCGCGTCGCAGTACAGCGAATCCTTGCGGATATCGAAATAGAAGGCCGACAGATCCTCCTGCGCGAACTCGGTCAGCAGCCGGACATAGCTGTTGAAATCGTACACCAGCACCGCCGCCTTGAGCTTGGCGTCGAGCTCGGCGAGCAAATGGAGCACGTAGCGTTCGAGCTCGGGCATCTCCGCGACCGGCAGCCGCTCGCTCTCCTCGAACCCGTCGAGCGCGCCGAGCAGGTAGCGGAAGGTGTTGCGCAGCTTGCGATACTGGTCGGAGACGCCGCCGAGGATCTCCTTGCCGATGCGGTGGTCCTCGGTGAAATCGACCGACAGCGCCCACAGCCGCAGGATGTCCGCGCCCGATTCCTTCATCAGATCGAGCGGGTTGATCGTGTTGCCGAGCGACTTGGACATCTTCATGCCCTTGGAGTCCATCGTGAAGCCATGCGTCAGCACCGCATTGTACGGCGCGCGCCCACGCGTACCGCACGCCTCCATCAGCGACGACTGGAACCAGCCGCGATGCTGGTCCGACCCTTCGAGATAGAGATCGGCCGGCCATTGCAGATCGGGCCAGCGCCCGCTCTCGAGCACGAAGGCGTGCGTGCAACCGCTGTCGAACCACACGTCGAGAATGTCGGTGACGCGCTCGTAATCGGCGAGGTCGTAGTCGGGGCCGAGCAGGTCCTGCGCCGCTTCCTCGGACCACGCATCGACGCCCTCGGCGTTGATCGCGGCGATGATGCGCGCATTGACCGCGGGATCGACGAGATACTGGCCGGTCAGGCGGTTGACGAACAGCGTGATCGGCACGCCCCAAGCGCGCTGGCGGCTGATCACCCAGTCGGGGCGCCCGGCGACCATCGCGGTGATGCGGTTCTGGCCCTTGGGCGGATACCAGGTGGTCGCTTCGATTGCCGCGAGCGCGGTTTCCCGCAAAGTCCGCCCAAGACTCCCCTCCCCTTCAGGGGAGGGGCTGGGGGTGGGGGAGGTCTCACCGAGACCGACGCTTGCGTTCGCGGCACGGCCCCACCCCAACCCCTCCCCTGAAGGAGAGGGGCTTTCCGGCAGCGCCTGATCCATCGGAATGAACCACTGCGGCGTAGCCCGGAAAATGACCTTCGCCTTCGACCGCCACGAATGCGGATACGAATGCGCAAAATCATCGCTCGCCGCGAGCAACGCGCCCGCTGCGCGCAGGTCCGCACAGATCGGCCCCTCGGCGGAGACGAACTTCTTGTTGATCACCGAGCCCTGCCCGCCGAGCCACGCCCAATCGTCGCGATACATCCCCGCACCGTCGACCGCGAAGACCGGCTCGATGCCATATTGCTTGCACAGCACGAAATCGTCCTCGCCGTGATCGGGCGCCATATGGACGAGCCCGGTGCCCGCGTCGGTGGTGACGAAATCGCCCGGCAGGAACGGCCGCGGCTTTGCGAAGAACCCGCCGAGTTCGTGCATCGGATGGCGTGCGGTGGCGCCTTCGAGCTGCGAGCCCCTCACGGTCCACTCTTCGCAGTCTTCCGCTGGATCAAGCACAAAGCTGAGGCGATCGAGGCCGATGTCTGTGACTTCGATGCTATCGAAAACGCGCGCAAGTCTCTTCGCAAATGTGGGAAGAAGTTCGGTGGCAATGACCAAGCGGCGACGATCATCGAACCACGGCATTTGCTCGTTGACGCGCGCGCGGGCGACCTCCGATTGCTCCTTTGTCACCGTAGCGGTTAGGAAGCCAAGGATGCACTCGACAACCGAATATTCAATCTCAGGCCCATAGCTCAGCGCCTGATTCACCGGGATCGTCCACGGCGTCGTCGTCCAGATCACCGCATGGGCACCGACCAGCTCGGGCGCGTTCGGCGCATCGACAATCTCGAACGCCACGTCGATCTGCGTCGACACGACGTCCTCATATTCGACCTCGGCCTCGGCGAGCGCGGTCTTTTCAACGGGCGACCACATCACAGGCTTGGCGCCGCGATAGAGCTGGCCGCTCTCCGCGAATTTCATCAGCTCGGTGACGATCGTCGCTTCGGCAGCGAAATCCATCGTCAGATAGGGATGGTCCCAATCGCCATTGATGCCGAGCCGCGTCAACTGCTCGCGCTGCACGTCGACCCAATGCTGCGCATAGGCGCGGCACTCGGCGCGGAACTCGGCCGGGGGGACCTCGTCCTTGTTGAGCTTCTTCGCGCGATATTTTTCCTCGACCTTCCACTCGATCGGCAGGCCGTGGCAGTCCCAGCCGGGCACGTACGGCGCGTCCTTGCCGAGCAGCCCCTGCGTGCGGCACACCGTGTCCTTGAGGATATGGTTGAGCGCATGGCCGATATGCATGTCGCCGTTCGCGTACGGCGGGCCGTCGTGCAGGATGAACTTCTCGCGGCCGCGGCGGGCTTCGCGGGTCTTCTCGTAGAGGTTCATCGCCTGCCAGCGCGCGAGGATGCCGGGCTCCTTGGCGGGCAGGCCGGCCTTCATCGGGAAGTCGGTCTTCGGCAGGAAGACGGTGTCGCGGTAATCGCGGGCGGGGGCTGGTGTGTCGGTCATAGGTAAAGCGCGCTTAGCGTGAAGCCGGGCGCGTAGAAAGCCCCTCCCCTTCAGGGGAGGGGTTGGGGTGGGGAAGTACGCTGCCAGCGGTTTGATAGGGTGGAGGCTGTGGTGGAGATCGATTCCGCTACGCCGGCCAAGTTCGACATGACGTCGGGATTGCTAAAGCGGACGATCGTGAAGCCTAGCGCGGCGAGCCGCGCGTCACGACGCGCGTCTCGATCGGCGTCGTGCGTATCGCCATCAACTTCGATCCCGAGACCGATTGCGGGACAGAAGAAGTCGAGAATCGCCTGAGCTTCTAGAACCACATGCTGGCGGCGAAACTTCAGCCCATCCAGCTGCGAATTAGACAGCGCCCGCCAAAGCCGGATCTCCGGCTCGGTCGGATTTTTGCGCATCTCGTGCGCGCGTTTCAGGAGCTCAGCCTCAGTGGCCACCACTTCCCCACCCCAACCCCTCCCCTGAAGGGGAGGGGCTTATTTGCTCAGCGCATCACCAATTCCACACCATCCCCGTCTCGCTGAACGGCTTGGGTTCCATCGGCGGGATCGTCGCGTCGTTGAGGTCGCAGTGCCAGTATCCGACGTCGATCCAGCGCCCGTCCTTATACCCCGCCTCGCGGAAGAACCCCGCGCGCTTGAAACCAACCGACTCGTGCAGCCGGATCGAATGATCGTTGGGCAGCGCAATCACGCCGATCGCATGCGTGAACCCCTGCGCGCGCACCGTGTCGATCAGCGCATCGTACAGCTGCCGCCCGTTGCCGCGCCCCTGCGTACCCGTCTCGAGATAGACCGTCGTCTCGATCGTGAAGCGATACGCCGGCCGATCGCGAAACGCCGAGGCATAGGCATAGCCAAGCACCGCCCCGCCCTCGCCTTCGGTCGCGACCAGCCACGGATACAGCCCGCGCGACGCCGCCATCCGCTGCGCGATCACGCCGGCATCGGGCGCCTCGGTCTCGAACGACACCGTCCCGCGCTCGACATAAGGGCGGTAGATCGCCGCGATCGCTGCGGCATCGTCGGGGGTCGCGGGCCGGATCGCGATCCGCGTCGGGGCGCGGTCCAGGCTCACAGCCCGAACCGTGCGAGCACGAAGTCCATCAACCGCGCGTCGCCGGCGCGCGGTGCGTTACCGCCGACGCCGTCGCATTCGAGGCAGCGCGCCTGGATCGCAGCCCCCGTGCCGATCCTCGTCACGTCGCCCAGCGCGCGCGCGAACACCGCACGCCGCTCGGCCGCCATCCGCGTGAAGGCATCGCCTGCCGACGCATCTTCATCCTTGTTCGAATCGGCGAACTGCTGGATCATCTTGGCGAACGCGCTGGGCTTCTTCTCGAGATATTCGGCGTGATAGCCGTCGGCCTTTAGCCCCGCGCGCCGCGCCGCCTCGGCGATCGCATCCTGCAACCCGCCGAATTTGTCGACCAGATGGAGCTGGAGCGCAGTCCCGCCATCCCAGACGCGCCCCTGCGCGATCTCGTTGACTTGCGCGGGCGTCATTTTCCGCGCGCCGGCAACGCGCGTGATGAACTGGCGATAGCCATTCTCGATCCCCGCCTGGAAGATCGCATCGGTCTCCGGGTTGGTGCCGCCATAGATGTCGGGCTGCCCCGAGAGCGGCGTCGTGCGGACGCCGTCGGTGGTCAGCCCGACCTTCTTGAGCGTGTTCTCGAAGGTCGGGATGATCCCGAAGATGCCGATCGAGCCGGTGATCGTCGTCGGCTGCGCGAACACCATGTCGCCCGCGGTCGACACCCAATAGCCGCCCGATGCCGCGACCGAGCCCATCGAGACGACGATCGGCAGCTTCTGCGCCTTCGCCTCCTCGATCGCGCGGCGCATGTCTTCCGATGCGAGCGCCGAGCCGCCAGGCGAATCGACGCGCACGACGAGCGCCTTGAGATCCTTCTTGGCCAGCGCATCGAGCAGCAGCTTCGACACCGTGTCCGACCCGACCGAGCCGGCCTTCGACTTGCCGTCGATGATGTCGCCCGCGATCGTCAGCACGCCGACCTTGTCGCCGCCGGTCGGCAGCGGATTGGCGGCGACATAGGCGTCGTATTTGATCGTCTTGAACAGCCCGGCCGCCTTGCCGCTGTCGACCCCGGCGATCGCGGCGACCCGCTTGCCGAAGTCGAGCCGCGTGCCGAGCTTGTCGACCAACCCCGCGTCCATATTGGCCTTGGCGATGTCGCCCTGCGCCGCGGTGATGACCGCGCCCGGCGTCGCGAGGAAAGGCGCGAACTTCGCCTTGGGGCGTGCACGCGCGACCGACTGCTGCCAGTTGGCGAACAGCACCTGGTAGAGCTTGACCACTTCCTCCTTCGCCTCGGGCGAGGCTTCGGTGCGGGTATAGGGCTCGACGAACGACTTGTACTTGCCGACGCGGTAGACGTGCGCATTGACGCCGAGCTTGTCGATCAGGCCTTTGTAATAGAGCTGCGATCCGCCCGGCCCCATGAACAGCGTGCCGCCCATCGGGCTTTCCCAGATCTCGCTGGCGTTCGCGGCGAGGCGGTAGCCGGAATCGGTATACGCGGTGGCATAGGCCAGCACCGGCTTGCCCCCCTTCCCATCGGAACCGTCGCGAACGCGGCGCAGCGCCGCGCCGACATCCTCGAGCGCCGCTGGATAACCGCCGCCGAACGAGTCGAGATCGAGCACGACCACCTTGACGCGGTCGTCCTTGGCCGCCTTGTCGAGGCTGCGGACCACGTCGCGCAGGCGATATTCGCGCTGGATGCCGTTGCCGCTCAGGCTGGCGAAGGCGCTTGCCTCCTGCGTCTGCTCGACGATCGGGCCATCGAGCTTGAGCACGAGCGCACCGTCGCCGATCGCCGCCTTGTTCGGTTTCGAGGCGAGCGCTGCGAACAGCAGGCCAAAGAACAGCAGCATCGCGATAAGGACCAGCGCGTCCTTGATGCCGACGAGAATTTTCCACGCGCCGCGTACGAGTTTCACTTGGCCGCTCCTTGTTGGCGGAGATCACATCGCCTCGCTACGGCAAGCCACCAGCCGAGTAAATGCGTGCTATACGACCAACACGGCAATTCGCCGATTTTGCATTTGGTTCCGCAGAAATTTGGCTGCGCCCGTTGACGATGCGAGACCTCGCCATCATATCCGCCCTGCTGGCACTCACCAACGTCGAGTGCTAACACCTGTTCATTATAAAGGGACTTCGCCCATGACCTTTCGTCCGTTGCACGATCGCGTGCTCGTCCGCCGCGTAGAGGCAGAAGAAAAGACCGCCGGCGGGATCATCATCCCCGAGACCGCCAAGGAAAAGCCGCAGGAAGGCGAAGTCGTCTCCGTCGGCACCGGCGCCCGCAACGAAGCCGGTGAAATCCACCCGCTCGAAGTCAAGGCCGGCGACAAGATCCTGTTCGGCAAATGGTCGGGCACCGAGGTCAAGATCGACGGCGAAGACCTGCTGATCATGAAGGAATCGGACATCCTCGGGATCGTCGGTTAAATCCTTCTTCGCGTAACTTTCACCACATTTCTCATCTGAAAGGGTAGCCTCATCATGGCAGCCAAGGACGTAAAATTCGGCCGTGACGCGCGCGAGCGCATCCTCCGTGGCGTCGACATCCTCGCCGACGCCGTCAAGGTCACGCTGGGGCCAAAGGGCCGCAACGTCGTGATCGACAAGAGCTTCGGCGCACCGCGCATCACCAAGGACGGCGTCACCGTCGCCAAGGAAATCGAGCTCAAGGACAAGTTCGAGAACATGGGCGCGCAGATGCTGCGCGAAGTCGCCTCGAAAACCAACGACATCGCCGGCGACGGCACGACCACCGCAACGGTGCTCGCTCAGGCGATCGTTCGCGAGGGCATGAAGTCGGTCGCAGCGGGCATGAACCCGATGGACCTCAAGCGCGGTATCGATCTCGCCGTCATCAAGGTCGTCGAGGACGTCAAGTCGCGTTCGAAGCCGGTTTCGGGTTCGCACGAAGTCGCTCAGGTCGGCATCATCTCGGCCAATGGCGATCGTGAAGTCGGCGAGAAGATCGCCGAAGCGATGGAGAAGGTCGGTAAGGAAGGCGTGATCACCGTCGAGGAAGCCAAGGGTCTCGAATTCGAGCTGGACGTCGTCGAAGGCATGCAGTTCGACCGCGGCTACCTCTCGCCGTACTTCATCACCAACCCCGAGAAGATGTCGGTCGAGCTTCAGGATCCCTACATCCTGATCCACGAGAAGAAGCTGTCGAACCTGCAGGCGATGCTCCCGATCCTGGAAGCCGTCGTCCAGTCGGGCCGTCCGCTCCTGATTATCGCCGAGGACATCGAGGGCGAGGCACTCGCCACGCTCGTCGTCAACAAGCTGCGCGGCGGCCTGAAGGTCGCAGCGGTCAAGGCACCGGGTTTCGGCGATCGTCGCAAGGCGATGCTCGAGGACATCGCGATCCTGACCAAGGGCGAGATGATCTCGGAAGACCTCGGCATCAAGCTCGAGTCGGTCACGATCGGCATGCTCGGCACCGCCAAGCGCGTCACGATCGACAAGGACAACACCGTCATCGTCGACGGTGCTGGTGACTCGGACGCGATCAAGGGCCGCACCGATGCGATCCGTCAGCAGATCGAGAACACGACGTCGGACTACGACAAGGAGAAGCTCCAGGAGCGTCTCGCCAAGCTTGCTGGCGGCGTTGCTGTCATCAAGGTCGGCGGTTCTTCGGAAGTCGAAGTCAAGGAGCGCAAGGATCGCGTCGACGACGCGCTGCACGCAACGCGCGCAGCCGTTGAAGAAGGCATCGTCCCCGGCGGCGGCACGGCGCTCCTTTACGCCAGCAAGGTCCTCGACGGCCTGACCGGCGCGAACGAAGACCAGACGCGCGGCATCGACATCGTCCGCAAGTCGCTGACCTCGCTGGTGCGCCAGATCGCCACCAACGCAGGCCATGACGGCGCAGTCGTCTCGGGCAAGCTGCTCGACGGCAACGATCCGACGATCGGCTTCAACGCTGCGACCGACACGTACGAGAACCTGGTCGAAGCCGGCGTGATCGATCCGACCAAGGTCGTCCGTACCGCACTGCAGAACGCAGCATCGGTCGCCGGCCTGCTCATCACGACCGAAGCGGCCGTGAGCGAGCTGCCGGAAGACAAGCCCGCAATGCCGATGGGCGGCGGCGGCATGGGCGGCATGGGCGGTATGGACTTCTGAGCCAACGCGGCGTGACATAGCGAGAGCTATGTCAGGACTCGCGTGGCTCCGGCCGGTGGGTCGTCGAGCATGCTCGACGATCCCGTCCGACGCAGCACCGGCTTTGCCGGTGCCGGAACCAACGCCCGGCCTCCCGGCTGGACCAAGACGAAGGGCCGACGGAGCGATCCGCCGGCCCTTTGTTTGTCGGGTGATTCGGCGTATATTGCGTGTCATGCCCGCGATCGCCCTCGACCCAGCCTATCGCCGCGTCAGCGTCGAGGAATTCCTCGAAATGGATTTTGGCGGCGCCAAGGCCGAGCTCGAAGACGGCATGATCTATATGATGGCGGGCGGCAGCGAAGAGCATGCGCGGATAGCCTTCAATATTCTTATGGCGCTCGGCCCGCGCCTTCGCGGCTCAGGCTGTCGCCCGTACGGCTCCGACCTCGCCGCCCAGACCGACATACGCACGGTGCGCCTCCCCGACGTCAGCGTCTATTGCAACAACCCGGCCGCCCCCGAGAACGCCCGCAAGAAATTGCTCGGCGATCCGCAGGTGGTGTTCGAAGTGCTGTCGCCCTCCACGTCGACACACGACCAGAAGGTCAAGCTTGCGGAATATTGCGCGCTTGCCGGCATGCGCGAGGTGATCCTCGTCGACCCCGCGGAAGAGCGCATCCATCTCGTCCAGCGCGCGCCCACCGGCGGCTGGACCGCCGACTGGCTCGCGACGGGCGACGACCTGACGATACCCTCGCTGAACCTCACGATTCCCCACGCTGAAATCTTCGCGCGCGACTGACGGCTCAGTTCGAGCTAGGCGTATCCGCTACCGCCGCACGCGTCGGTGCCGCTGGTGCCGCGCATTTGCGCGCATAGCCCAGCCCCTTCAGAAACGCGCGCCGTGTCTGCCCGGCATAGACCGCCGCCTCGGCGCGGCGCTGCTCCTTGTCCGCCCCGGTGATGACCCGGACGAGCCCCAGCCCCGGGATCAGCGTACTGACCGCCGTCCGCGCCGCCACCGCCGCGATTTCGCTGCCCTCGCCCTTGGCCTTGCCCGGCACGTCGACATCGGCGCCGAGTGCACCGTCGAGCTTCCGAACTTCGCCCGCAATCGTCGCGCAGCTTTGCGTATGCGCTGCGGAATACGGCGCCGACGCCGCGAGCTGAAGGACAGGCGGAATCTTGGTCTTCTCGATCCGCGTGTCGCGCAGTGGCTGCGTCACGACATGCCCGAGGCTGTCGCGCTCTTGCGCATGGCCGCTCACGGCCGCGATCGAGCCGATCAGCAGCGCGCTCAGGCCGTAGACTATGGGGGTGCGACGCATCGGTGTCCTCCGCCTGATTCGGTTTGAGCGTCTCCCCTACCATAGACCGGTCGCCGACTCGCGCCTTCTCCGAAACATAGCGAAAACGTCACGCTCCCGTCACGCGACGCGGATAGGGCCTCGGCGACGCGGGCACATTGAGAATCCCCAATCAACGCCGCGAGCGGGGGAAAATCATGATGTTCGGACAAATCCGGGCGCGTAGCTTCGCGTCCAAGGCAGGCCTGTGCGCATTGCTCGGCTCCACCGCGCTACCGGCATATGCCGCCGATGTAGCGGGCCGCGTCCTCGATCCGCAGACCGGCGCGGCCTTGCCGGGCGCGACGATCTCCGCTGCGGGTCGCACCGCGGTTGCCGACCGCGACGGCATGTTCGTGATCCGCGATCTCGCGCCCGGTCCGGTCGAGCTGACCTTCACCTATATCGGCTATCCGACCGTGACGCGCAGCGCGACCTCGAGCGACGGCGCGACGATCGTCGAGTTCCGGCTCGATCCGCCATCGGGCGACACGAGCGGCGGCGAGATCGTCGTCACCGGACAGCGCGCCGCCGAGCGCCGCGCACTCCAGGTCAAGCGCTCGTCCAACGCCATCTCCGACACGCTCAACGCCAATGACGTCGGCAAGCTGCCCGACCAGAACGTCGCCGAAGCGGTGCGCCGCCTGCCCGGCATCTCGGTCGCCAACGACCAGGGCGAAGGGCGCTACGTCATCATCCGGGGCGTCAATCCCAACCTCGCCAACGTCACCGTCAACGGCCAGACCGCCCCCGCACCCGAGCCCGAGAGCCGCCAGGTCAAGCTCGACGACATCCCCTCCTCGCTGATCGGCTCGGTCACCGTCGTCAAATCGCTCACCCCCGACCGCGACGCCAATGCGATCGCGGGTCAGGTCGACATCAACACGCTGACCGCTTTCGACCGCACCAAGGCGTTCGCCAACGCGCGGATCGTCAGCGGCTACAATACGCTCAACAGCCGCAGCCCGTATGAGGGCGATATCACTGCGGGAACGCGCTTCGGTCCCGACAGGACCTTCGGCGTCGTGCTCTCGGGCAACTATTCCAGCCGCCCGATCGAGTCCGAGAACCTGCAGGGCTCGTCGAACTGGGGCACGCCGACCGGCGCGAGCCGCGCGCTGCCCGACGATTACCGGTTGCGCGACTACAATCTCAACCGCACCCGCTACGGCGTGGTCGGCAATTTCGACTGGCGGCCGAGCTCCGACGTCAGCGTCTATCTCCGCACGCTCTATTCGACCTTCAAGGACCACGAGACGCGCGATCAGTCGCGGATCGAGATCCCGGTTACCTATGCAACGACCAACGCCGCTGGCGTCACCACGCAGCCGACCGCAGCGCAGCAGGCGGTCAATGCCGCGATCTCGAACGGCAGCACCTTCAGCGGCCGCGGCACGCGCTTCCTGCGGCTGCGCAACGAGGATGACTCGACCTTCTCGGGCGAGCTCGGCGGCAAGTTCCGCTTCGGCGGGTCGGAGCTGCAGGTCGAGGGCACCTACAGCAAGGCGCTCAAGAAAGACCCGCTGCGCTCGGAATTCTCGTTCCGTAGCGGCAGCACCGCGCTGACCGGCCTGTCGCTCGACCTCGCCGACACGCTGTTCAGGGTCAACACCGCCAATGGCACGCCGTACAACAGCGCGCTCTACAACGGCTATCGCGTGACGTACGACCGCCGTCGCGCCGCGGAAAACCTCTACCAGGCGCGCGCCGACCTGACGATCCCGATCGGCGTCGGCAGCGACAGCACGATCAAGCTCGGCGGCAAGTTCCAGCAGACCGACAAGTCCAACAATCGCGACTTCCAGCAATATTCGCTCGGCAGCACGCTCGCCGCGACCGGGGCTGCGGGCGACGACGGCAGCGCGATCTATGACGGCCGCTATCCGGTCGGCCCGCGAATCAACTACGATCAGGCGCAGACCTATTACACCGTCACCAATCCCGCCGCGCGGACGCAGAGCGCGTCGGACGCGGCGACGTCGGTCGCCAACTCGCTGGTCAACGATTACGACCTCAGCGAGAAGGTCTATGCCGGCTACATCATGGGCACGTTCACGTTCGCTAAGCTGACGATCGTCCCCGGCGTGCGCGTCGAGCACACCGACGGAACCTACAAGGGCAAGGCCTTCACCGCGACCTCGCTGGTGAGCCAAGGTTACAACGTCTCGAATTCGCGCGCCTATACCGACGCCTTCCCCGATCTCACCGTGCGCCTCGACGCAACCGACCGCCTCGTGCTGCGCGCCGCCGTCACCACCGCGATCGGCCGGCCGGATTATAATCTGCTCGCGCCCTATGTGAACGTGAGCGACACCACGCCCAACGCCGGCGTCGTCGCGCTCGGGAACCCCAACCTCAAGCCCTACAAGGCGGTGTCGGGCGATCTATCGGCCGAATATTATCTCGCGGGCCAGGGAATCGTTTCGATAGCGGGCTTCTACAAGCATCTCGACGACCCGATCTTCACCGTCGGCACGACGCAAGGCGGCACCTTCGGCGGCACGACCTTCACTCGCGCACTGGTCACGCAGCCGGTCAATGGCGACAGCGCCAAGATCTACGGCGTCGAGGCCAATCTCCAGGCGCAGCTGACCTTCCTGCCGGGTGCGTTGTCGGGCTTCGGCGTGTCGGGGAATTTCACCTATACCGATGGATCGTCGCGCGGCGTGATCGGCCGGGCGGGGTCGGTGCGCAATCTGCTCCAGTCGAAATATATCGGCACGGCGCAGCTCTATTACGAGAAATACGGCCTGACCGGACGGCTCGCCTACACCTATCGCTCGGCCTATCTCGACACGCTCGGTACGAGTGCGGCGACCGACCAATATACCGACGAGAACAATTCGCTCGACGCGCGGATCGGCTATTCGCCGGTCAAGCGGTTCACCGTGTTCGTCGAGGCGAGCAATCTGCTCGATTCCCCCTGGCGGCGCTACCAGGCGGTCAAGACGCAGCTGATCGAGAACGAGCGCTATCGCCAGACCTTTCGTATCGGCGTTCAGCTCGCTTATTGAGCGGCGGCGGCGAGCGGATACAGCATCGCGACGTTGCAGCGTTCGTATCGGGCGCCGAACTCCGCCATGATTCCCGCATCATGGCGGAAGCCGGCTTTCTCGTAGAGGCGGATCGCCGTCGCGCTCTTGGTATTGCTCAGCAGATACAGCCGCCGCGCGCCCATCGCCGTGGCGCGCGCGATGACGGCGTCGAGCAGGAACGCCCCCGCACCACGCCCGCGCGCGGTGTCGAGCACGCCCATCTTGGTCAGCTCATATTGGTCCTGCCCGGTCCGCTGCAGCGCGCACGCGCCGACAATGCCGAGACCCGCCGCCTCGACGAACAGGATATCGCCGCCCGGCGCGATAATCCGCTCGAACGGATGTTCGAGCACATCGCGATCGGTCTGCTCGAGCCGATACATCGCGCCGATCCACTGCGCGTTGATGTCGTGGAAGGCGGGGGCAAGCGCGTCGCTATAGGCGTGAATCGTCAGGCCCGTCATCGTCGCTTACCCCCTGCCCCGCCTTACTTCTTCTTCATCGCCTCGATCAGCGCCTTGACCTCCTGGCTCCGACCGCTTGGCAGGATCAAGATGTCATTGCCGCTGGCAACGACGATCAGATTGTCGACCCCGACCATGGCGATCCGGACACCATCGCTGCGCACCAGGCAATTGGTCGTGTCGATCGCGATCACTTCGCCTTGATGCGAATTGCCCGCAGCGTCGCGCTCGCTGATGTCCTGCAGCGCGTCCCAGCTGCCGAGATCGCTCCAGCCCATCTTCACCGGCACGACGGCAACGCGCTCGGCCTTTTCCATCACCGCGTAATCGATCGACTCTGCGGGCGAAGCAGCAAAAGCTTCGGCCTCGGGATAGATCCGCTTGCCCTCGTGGCGCGCGTTTTCCATCGATGCCTTGCACGCGGTGAGCGTCTCGGGATCATGCTGCGCCAACGCTTCGAGATACGAATCGGCGCGGAACAGGAAAATACCACCGTTCCAGGCATGGTCGCCCGCGGCAAGCATCGCCTCCGCCGCGTCGCGCGGCGGCTTTTCGACAAACTTTGCGACGCGATGGACGCCGGTCGCCAGTTTCTCGCCCATATGGATATAGCCGTAGCCCGTCTCGGGCGCATGCGGATCGATCCCGAAGGTGACAAGCCAGCCCTGCTGGACCAGTGGCAACGCAGCTTCGATCGCGGCATGAAACGCCGGCACGTCGAGGATCACGTGATCCGACGGCATGATCAACAGCGCGGCGTCCCCCGACCCCGCCGCGATCGCTGCCAAAGCGATCGCCGGTGCGGTATTGCGCCCGATCGGCTCGAGGATAAGCGCATCGGCCGTGGCGGACGCTGCTTCGAGTTGCTCTTCCACCATCGCTGCATGCTTGGCATTGGCGACGACGATCGGCGCCCTGAACCGCGCGCCCTGGGCGCGACGGGCGGTAAGCTGGAGCATCGTTTCGTCGGAGGTCAGCGCCAGCATCTGCTTGGGCATGGCTGGCGTGGACATCGGCCACAGTCGCGTGCCCGACCCGCCCGATAGGATTACAGGGACAATGGTCTGTGGCTGTGGCATAAAGTTCCTCCTAGGTCGCGGCGCTGTAGCGGCTCGCGCGGCGGAAGGTAATCCCTTGTTCCATCCCGATCCGGCCCTTTTAGCTTTTCTTTGTCAATTTCTGCGACAGCGGCATGCCCGTGTCGGAATCGCTTACATCCCCCGCGCGGGCGCGGACGAGGTCCACCGCTGATGATCAGGTTGTTCAAGCACTATATTCCCAACGCCGTGCTGCTGCTCGGGATGATCGACTTCGTCCTGCTGATCGCGGCGGGGGAGATCGGCTACACGCTGCGGATGGGCCAGTTGCTCATGCCGATGACGCCGATGCAAGCGCGCATCCCGCAACTGCTGACCTTCGCCGCGTCGCTCGAAATAGCGATGGTCGCGGTTGGGGTGTACGGCGCGGGCGCGCTGCAGTCGTTGCGCTACGCGACGGCGCGGCTGCTCGTGGCGATTTCGCTTGGCGTGATCTTCCTGAGCGTCGTCTTCTTCCTCCTGCCGTCGGCGAGCTTCTGGCGGTCCAATCTGTTCTACGCGATGGGAATCGCCGCGCTGCTGCTGATCGCGCTGCGAATCCTCATCGGCAAGCTGATCGGCGGGCAGGCGTTCAAGCGGCGCGTCGTCGTGCTCGGTGCCGGCGCGCGCGCAGCGCGGCTCAAGGCGCTCGCGCAGACGCCGGGCGCGGGGTTCGTCGTCGTCGGCTATATCTCGATGAGCGAGGCCGCGCGCGTCATTCCCGAGGCGATTGCGCGCGATGCGATCTATAACCTCGCCGATCACGTCGTCTTGCTCAACGCCAGCGAAGTCGTGCTCGCGCTCGAGGAACGCCGCAACGCCTTGCCGCTCAAGGACCTGCTGCGGATTAAGACCACCGGCGTCCACGTCAATGAAATCTCGACCTTCCTCGAACGCGAAACCGGCCGAGTCGACTTGCAAAGCGTCAACCCGAGCTGGCTGATCTTCTCCGACGGCTTTTCGTCCGGCCGTGTCTTCTCGAGCCTGTTCAAGCGCGTGTTCGACGTCACCGCGAGCCTTATCCTGCTCACGCTCACGCTCCCGCTGATCCTGCTCACGGCGATCGCGATCAAGCTCGAGAGCAAGGGGCCGGCGTTTTATCGGCAGCGCCGCGTCGGGCTTTACAATGTCGGCTTCGACTGCGTGAAACTGCGCTCGATGCGGATCGATGCCGAGGTCGCCGGGCAAGCCGTCTGGGCCGAAAAGAACGATCCGCGGATCACGCGCGTCGGGCGCATCATCCGCAAGCTCCGGATCGACGAACTGCCGCAGACCTGGTCGGTGCTCAAGGGCGAGATGAGCTTTGTCGGCCCGCGGCCCGAGCGTCCGCAATTCGTCGAGGATCTCGAGCAACAGCTGCCCTATTACGCGGAACGGCACATGGTGAAGCCGGGGATCACCGGCTGGGCGCAGATCAACTATCCGTACGGTGCGTCGATCGAGGACAGCCGGCAAAAGCTCGAATACGATCTCTATTACGCGAAGAACTATTCGCCCTTTCTCGATCTGTTGATCCTCCTGCAGACGGTCCGCGTCGTGTTGTGGCCAGAGGGCGCGCGATGACGGGCACCGCCACGCTCATCCTGTGGAGCCATGCGCTCGCCGCCTTCCTCTTCGCGGGCGTCGCCGCGTCGCGGCTGCGCGAGCGCGGCAAGGGCCTGCCGCGTTTGCCGCTGGTCTGCGCGCTCGGGCTGACCGCTTTGTGGGCACTGGCGGTCGCCGGGATCGAAGCGAGCGATGTCGTCACGCGCGTCGCCGAAGGACTGCGCAATCTTGCCTGGCTAGCCTTCATGCATGCGCTCGTACGGCACGACCTCCCGGTGCGCGAGCGCCGCGCGATCGGCGTCATCTACGGCGTGGTCGCCCTAGTCAGCGCCGCCGGGATCGGGCTCGCGATCCTCGAACAGGCCGTCGGCGTTACCCTAATTCCGCAAGTCGCCGCCGTGCGCTTGCTCCTGCGCAGCATGGTCGCGATCGTGGCGCTGTTGCTGGTCCACCACCTTTACGCCACCGCCACGCCGCGCTCGCGCGCAGGGTTACGCCTGGTCGTCTTCGCGCTCGGGGCGATGTGGGGCATCGACTTGCTGCTCTATGTTTCGGCATATATCAGCGGCGGCGCACCGACCGCGCTGACGATCGGGCGCGGTTTCGTGATGGCGCTCGTCGCGCCGGTGCTCGCGGTCGCGGTCCAGCGCAATGGCGAGTGGACGCTGCAAGTCTCGCGCACCGTCGCGTGGCAGACCGTCTCGTTCGCGGTGACCTTGCTCTACGCCGCGGTGATGTTCGTCGCGACCAGCGCGATCGCTTCGATCAGCGGCGACAATGCGCGGCTATGGCAGACCGCCTTCGTCTTCGGTTCGACCGCTGCCGGGGTGACGATCCTGTCGTCGCCATGGGTGCGCGCCTGGGCCAAGGTGAAGGTCTCCAAACACTTCTTCCGGCATCGCTACGATTATCGCGCCGAGTGGATCCGTTTCACCGACACGCTCGGGAAGCCCGACGATGCCGCCTCGCTCGACGCGCGGATCGTCAAGGCGGTCGCCGATCTTACCGATTCTCCCGCCGGGCTGTTGCTCGTGCCCGATGGCGCGGGACTCGGCGTCGGCGCCGGGTGGAATTGGGACGCGCCCAGCGCTGGCGCCGAGGCCGCGCTGGTCACGCATCTCGCAAGGACGGGGCGGATCGTCGAACTCGATGCGGTCCGCGCCGATACGACCGACGCGGCGGAAAGCGCGAGCGTACCGATCTGGATGCTCGACAGCGATGGCTGGGTGTTGCTGCCGCTCGTCCATCTCGACCGGCTGCAAGGCGCGATCCTTCTCGCCCGCCCGCCGATCGACCGCGCGCTCGACTGGGAGGATTTCGACCTGTTGCGCATCGCCGGACGCCAGGTCGCGAGCTATCTGGCGGAAGAGCGCGCGCAATCGGCGCTCGCCGAGGCCAAGCGCTTCGACGAATTCAACCGCCGCTTCGCCTTCATCCTGCACGACATCAAGAATCTCGTCAGCCAGTTGAGCCTCGTCGCGCGCAATGCCGAGCGCCATGCCGACAACCCGGCCTTCCGCGCCGACATGATCGCAACGCTGCAGGATTCGGCGGGGCGGATGAATGATTTGCTCGCGCGGCTGTCGCAGCATCATCACACGCGCGCCGAGGAGCTTCGCCCGGTCGAGGTGCTCGCGCTCGCCGAACTGGTCGCGGCGCGGCGACGCGCCCAGCATCCGGTCGTGGTGAGCGGCACACCCGTATTCGCACACGCCGATCCCTTCCGGCTCGAGCAAGCGCTCGGCCACCTGCTGCAGAATGCGATCGAGGCAAGCCCACCGACCGAACCCGTCACGCTCGCGGTTTCGGGCGATGCCAAGCGCGTATCGATCGCGGTGATCGACCAAGGCTGCGGGATGAGCCCGGCGTTCCTGCGCGAACAGCTCTTCAAGCCCTTCGCGTCGTCCAAACCGGGCGGCTTCGGCATCGGTGCGTTCGAGGCGCGGCAGCTGGCCGAGGCGATGGGCGGCAGCGTCGCGGTCGAAAGCCGCGAGGGCGCCGGCACGACTTTCCATGTCACGCTCACTGCAGCGCGGACGATCTCGCTGGACCAGGCCGCATGACCGACAAACCCAAATTGCTGATCGTCGAGGACGATCTCGGCCTGCAGCGCCAGTTGCGCTGGGCGTATGAAGGCTATTCTGTCGTCACCGCGGTCGATCGCACTACCGCGCTCGACGCGATCCGCGCCGAGGAGCCCGCGGTCGTCACGCTCGATCTCGGCCTGCCGCCAGACCCCGACGGCACCAGCGAAGGCTTTGCCACGCTTGCCGAAATCCTTCGGCTCAAGCCCGATACCAAAGTGATCGTCGCATCTGGCCACGGCGCACGCGACAGCGCGCGCCAGGCGATCGCCGATGGCGCGTGGGACTTCTATGCCAAGCCGATCGACATCGACGCGCTCGGCCTGATCGTCGCGCGCGCGTTCCACGTTCACGCGCTCGAAGCCGAAAACCGCCGTCTTGCTGCGCGCAGCAGCGGTACCGGGCTCGGCGGCATGATCACCGCGAGCCCCGAAATGCTCAAGGTCACACGCACGATCGAACGCGTCGCGGGTGCCGACGTGTCGGTGATGCTGCTCGGCGCGAGCGGCACGGGCAAGGAACTGCTCGCGCGCGGCCTGCACGATGCCAGCCCGCGCGCGAAGGGCGCGTTCGTCGCGATCAACTGCGCCGCCATCCCCGAGACCTTGCTCGAAAGCGAGCTGTTCGGCCACGAAAAGGGGGCGTTCACCGGCGCGGTCAAGACCACCGAAGGCAAGATCGAACAAGCACAGGGCGGCACGCTGTTCCTCGACGAAATCGGCGACGTGCCGCTGCCGCTCCAGGTCAAGCTGCTACGCTTCCTGCAGGAGCGCACGATCGAGCGGATCGGCGGCCGCAAGGCGATCGCGGTCGACACACGGATCGTGTGCGCGACGCACCAGGACGTCGACGCGATGGTCGCGGCGGGCACGTTCCGCGAGGATCTCTACTATCGCCTCGCCGAGATCGTCGTACGCATCCCCGCGCTCGCCGAACGCAGCGGCGACGCTGCCCTGCTCGCGCAGCATTTCCTCAAACTCTATGCCGCGTCGATGCGCTCGGGGGTCACCGGCCTCGCGCCCGACGCACGCGCGGCGATCGCGTCGTGGCCATGGCCGGGCAATGTCCGCGAGCTCGAGAACCGCATGAAGCGCGCCGTGATCATGGCCGAGGGCAAGCTCGTGACCGCCGCCGATCTCGATCTTGCCGAGGGTCGCGACGAGCTGCCGCTCAATCTGCGCGCAGCGCGTGAAGGCGCCGACCGCGCGACGATCACCCAGGCGCTGGCCCGCGCCGAGGGCAATATTTCCAACACTGCCAAATTGTTGGGCGTCAGCCGACCGACGCTCTATGATCTGCTGAAGAGCTATGACCTGCATGCATAAGTCCCTGCCGTATCTCCTCGGATCGGTCGCCACGATAGCCGCTGCGGGCCTGCTCGCGGTCGGATGCAGCGCGCCGGCGCGCGCCGATGCCACCACCGCCCGCACCGAGCTCGCGCTGAGCGCGAAGGCGCTCGGAATCGGAAACTACAGTGCCGCGCGCAACCATGCCCAAGCCGCGATCAAGGCGGATCCGAAATCGGGGCTCGCGCATGCGATGCTCGCGCGCAGCTTCGTGTCGGTCGGCGACGGGATCGCCGCGGAGGGCGAAGTCATGCGCGCTCGTGCGGCCGGATTCGATCCGGCCCGCACGCATCATTTGCTCGCACAGGCCTGGCTGCTTCAGGGGCAAGCCAACCGCGCGCTCACCGAGGCTGGCAAGGCGCCGCCGCGCTATGCCGGCTACGCAATTCGCGTCGGCGCTCACGCCTTGGCGGCGGGGGGCGATCCGGCGCGCGCGCAAGGCGTGCTCGCCACGCTGCTCGCCGATACGCCGAACGACAGCTTCGCCTGGTCCGATCTTGGCCGCATCCAGTATCAGATGGGCAATCTCGCAGGCGCGATCAGCGCCGCGCAGCGCGCGACCGCCGCGAACGCCAACAATGTCGAGGCGCTGACGCTGCGCGGCGAACTCGTCCGCGCGCAATATGGGCTGGTCGCGGCGCTTCCGTGGTTCGAGGCCGCGCTCGCGCACGACGCCTATTACGTCCCCGCCTTGATCGAATATGCCGCGACGCTCGGCGAGGTCGGGCGCTATCAGGACATGCTCGCCGCGACGCGCAAGGCGCTCGCCGCGCGCCCGGGCAGCGTGCAAGCGCTCTATCTCCAGGCGGTGCTCGCCGCGCGCGCCGGCAAGGACGATCTGGCACGCCAGCTGATGGCCCGCACCAAGGGCCAGCTCGACGCCATGCCCGGCGCGCTGCTGCTCAACGGGACGCTCGCGTACAAGGCCGGCGTGTACCAGCAGGCGATCGATTCCTGGACGCTGCTCGTCGGCCAGCAACCCACCAACATCGTCGCGCGGCGGTTGCTCGGCGCCGCCCTGCTGCGCTCGGGCGATGCGCGCGGCGCGCTCGATATGCTCAAGCCGATCGCGCTCCGGGCCGATGCCGACAGCTATACGCTGTCGCTCGTCGGGCGCGCGTTCGAACAGTCGGGCGAGCGCGACTGGGCGGCGACATATCTCGACCGCTCGGCGCTTCCCGTGCAGGTCGGGTCGACGCCATTCGGCACCGATGACGGTCTGGCCGGATTGAGCCTCGCCGCACACACCGCGCCCGACGAGCCGGTCGCGCAGCTTGGGCTGGTACGCGGCCTGCTCGAAGCGGGGGATACCGCCGCCGCGCTCGCCAAGGCGCAGAGCCTCGTCGCGCTGACACCGGGCGCGCCCAGCGCTTATCTCGCGCTTGGCGACACGCTGATGGCGATGAACCGCGCAGGCGACGCCGCCAATGCCTATCGCCACGCGATCGACATCCGCTTCGACGAACCGACGATGCTGCGCACGGTCGATGCGCTCGACCGCGCGGGCCGCCGCGCCGAGGCCGCGAATGTCCTCGCCTTGTTCGTGTCGCAAAACCCGCAGAACATCGCGGGCCAGCGCCTCACCGCGCATTGGCAGATCGCCGGCGGCGATTGGGACGCGGCGATCGAGACGCTCGAAAGCTTGCGGCAGCGGATCGGCAATCGCGACGCGGCTTTGCTCGCCGAACTGTCCTATGCCTATACCGGCGAAGGCGATGCGGTGACGGGCGGCGTGTTCGGCAAGGCCGCCTATGCGCTCGCGCCGATGAACCCGGCGACGACCGATGCCTATGGCTGGGCGCTGTACCAGCAGGGCAAGAGCGCGCTGGCTTTGCAACTGCTCGAAAAAGCCGCGTCGATCGCACCCGAGAAGTCGGAACTGCGCTGGCACCTTGGCCAGGCCTATGCCGATCTCGATCGCAATGCCGAGGCCAAGACGCAGATCCGCGCGGCGCTTGCCGATCCGAGCTTCGAGGATCGTGCCGCGGCGCTCGCGGCGCTGAAAGTGCTCGGCTAGCCGCGCGATCGCGGCCGCGGGTATGCCATGCAGAGGCGACGCGCTGGCTCAACTAGCGAAGCCGCCGCCCGCAGTGTAGCAGGCGCGGCATGACCGAGCCCAGCACCGACCCCCTCGCCCGCATCGCCGCCGCGCTCGAACGCCTTGCACCGCCACTGCCCGCAAGCGCCGATCCGCTCGCGCACCCGGCTTATGTGTGGCGTGGCACAGTGCTGGAACCGGTGCGCGACTTCCGTCCCTTGCCGCTGGAACGGCTTCACGGCGTCGATGCGCAGCGCCGCGCGATGCTCGACAATGCGCGCCATCTGGCGGTCAAGGCCGCAGCGCACGACGTGCTGCTGTGGGGCGCGCGCGGTACCGGCAAGTCCGCGCTGGTCAAGGCGGTGACCGGCGCGGTGCAGGCCGAGGGCGGCGCGCTGGCGCTGGTCGAGATCGTGACGGCGCAGCTCGACACGCTGCCCGCGTTGTTCGCCCTGATCGCCGAGTGCCCCCGTGCGTTCCTGCTGTTCATCGACGATCTCGGATTCGACGCCGCCGCCGACGGGCGCGCCTTGCGCTCGATGCTCGATGGCGGGGCGGAAGCGCGGCCGGCCAATGCCCGGCTCGTCGTCACCTCGAACCGCCGCCATCTCGTCCCGCGCGAGATGATCGACCAGCCGAATGCGGTGAACCCGCGCGATGCCGCCGACGACGCGCTGGCCCTCGCCGATCGCTTCGGGCTGAGCCTTGGTTTTCACGTGGTCGACCAGGAAGGGTATTTGGCGATCGTCGCGAGCTATGCGCAGGCGTATGCATTGCCGTTCGATCCGATGGATGCTGTCGGTTTTGCCACGCGGCGTGGCGCGCGCTCGGGGCGCGTCGCGTGGCATTACATCGTCGATCTGGCCGGGCGGAATGGGCGAGCGCTGGGGTAACGGAGTCGCCCCGCCCTCTCCCGCATGCGGGAGAGGCTACGGAGACTTGGTTCGCCTCCTTCAGGCGGACCTAGTCGCAGTCGGTGAGGGCCTTCTGTCGCGCTTGAAGAAGAAGGCCCTCACCCAACCCTCTCCCGCAAGCGGGAGAGGGCTAGGAACGATAGATCGCCCGCAGGCTCACCCCTGCCCTTCGACCATTTCCGCCAGCTCGAGCCAGCGCAGTTCGGCCGCCGTTTTGTCTTCCTGCGCCTGGCCGATCGCCTCCATCAGCCGCTCGAACGCGTCGGGGTCGCGCGTGTAGAGATCGGGATCCTCGAGCAGCGTCTGGTCGCGCGCGATCGCGGCGTCGAGCGCCTCGATCCGCTTGGGCAGCTGCTCGTAATCGCGCTGATCCTTATAGGTCAGCTTGACCTTGGCGCCCGGCGCGGGTGCGGCGGTGGCCGAGACAGCGTTGCGCGCGATCGCGCCGCGCTTGGTCGGCGCCTTCGCCTTGCGCCGACGCTCCCAATCCTCATAGCCGCCCGCGACGACATCGACCGTACCCGAGCCGTCGAGCCCGAGCGTGATCGTCACCGTGCGATCGAGGAAGTCGCGGTCGTGGCTGACGATCAGCACGGTGCCTTCATAATCGCCGATCACGTCCTGCAGCAGGTCGAGCGTCTCGAGATCGAGATCGTTGGTCGGCTCGTCGAGGATGAGCAGGTTCGACGGCTTGGCGAATTCGCGCGCGAGCAGCAGGCGCGAGCGCTCGCCGCCCGACAGCGTGCCGATCTTGGCGTCGAGCACGCCGGGCTCGAACAGAAAGTCCTTCAGGTACCCAACCACGTGCTTGCGCGAGCCCTGCACCTCGACCCAGTCACCGCCGTCGGCGAGCACGTCGCGGATCGTCTTGTCAGGCTCCATCTTGCTGCGCTGCTGGTCGATGACGATACGCTCGAGCCCCTGCGCCATCTTGATCGTGCCGTGGTCGGGCGCGAGTTCGCCGGTGAGCAGCTTGAGCAAGGTCGACTTGCCCGCGCCGTTCGCGCCGACGATGCCGATGCGATCTTTCCGCGTCACGCGCAGCGTCAGATCGTCGATGATCGTGCGGTCGCCGAACGCCTTGGTGATGTGCTTGGCGTCGATCACCACCTTCGACTTGGCGTCGCCCGTGCCGATCGAGAGGTTGGCGGCGCCCGCCGGGCCGACCATCGACGCGCGTTCGGCGCGCATCTCGACCAGCTTGGTGAGGCGGCCCTGGTTGCGCTTGCGGCGGCCGGTGACGCCGCGCAGCAGCCAATGCTCCTCGAGCTTCAATTTGGCGTCGAGCTTCTCGGCGTTGCGCGCCTCGTCGGCATAGACCGCTTCGGTCCAGGCGTCGAAGCCACCGAAGCCGATCTCGGCACGGCGCAAGTTGCCGCGGTCCATCCATAGCGTCTGCTTGGTCAGCTTGGTGAGGAAAGTGCGGTCATGGCTGATCACGACGAAGGCGCCGCGGAAGCGCTGGAGCCATTCCTCGATCCATTCGATCGCGCCGATGTCGAGATGGTTGGTCGGCTCGTCGAGCAGCAGCACGTCGGGGTTCTGCGCGAAGGCGCGGACGATCGCGGCGCGGCGGCGCTCGCCGCCCGAGGCCTTGGCGGCCTCGCGGGTGAGATCGATGCCGAGCTGGTCGGCGATCGCCTCGGCCTCGTGCTGGCGCGGGGCGTCGTCGCCGCCGAGAACGTAGTCGGCGAGCGTCGTGCAGCCGGTCATTGCCGGCTCCTGTTCGAGCAGGATCACGCGCGTGCCGGGGACGATCGTGCGGCGGCCTTCGTCGCTGTCGATCTTGTTGCCGAGCAGCTTCATCAGCGTGGTCTTGCCAGCGCCGTTG
The DNA here is from genome assembly GCF_014653575.1 of Sphingomonas glacialis. Lineage (GTDB taxonomy): Bacteria > Pseudomonadota > Alphaproteobacteria > Sphingomonadales > Sphingomonadaceae > Sphingomonas > Sphingomonas glacialis. Next base: position 244,863 of record NZ_BNAQ01000002.1, read on the forward strand.
CGCCCGATCAGCGCGAGCCGATCGCGCGGGCCGATATGGATGTCGAGGTTCCGAAAGAGCCATCCGGAGCCCTGGATGACGCCGAGATTTTCGTATGCGAGGATTGGTGCTAATGCCATGGCCGCGCGGCCTAGCGATTTAGCGTGGGTAAATCGAGGCTAAAGCGCGGGCGCGGGTGAGGCCGCATGAAGCGCGGTCCGCTCGAGCAGGATCCTAGCCGTCACCCCGGCCTTGTGCCGGGGCTCACCGGGCCGCGCGGTCATCGTGACGAATTGCGGTTTGTGCCCGCTGCTTGGTGGACCCCGGCACGAGGCCGGGGTGACGACGACTGGCTCTGGCGAGGAAACGGACGGTGCGCCCCGCCGCGGCCAAGCCGCGTCGTCGGACGGGTTCGCTGGCGCGACCCGCCGTCCGGCCTTGCGCGGGTCAGCCGGGCGTGGCCGGCTGCCGCGCTTCGGCTCATTCACAGGCTGTTCAATCCTGCGCCCCTATGCAAAGCCGATGTCGATGCTCGTAACCGTCTTGTTGGGACTGGCCACTGCCACCGCCCCGCCCCCGCTGGCGGGCGTCTGGCTGCAACATGTCGATCAACGCGAAGCGTGGCGCGCGCGGCGCGAGGGCCGCATCCTGCCGATCCGCGAGATCGAGGGGCGCGTGCTGCCGACGATGCGTGGCAGCCAGTATCTCGGCTTCGATTTCGACGCCGACCGCGGGATTTACACGCTCAAGTTCCTGCGCGATGGAACCGTCATCTGGGTCGAGGTCGACGGCCGTACCGGCCAGATCATCGGCCGCACCGGCAATTGAGCGCGTCCGCGCTCGTAAAGGGAACACAGACATGCGCGTATTGATCGTCGAGGACGAACCGAGCCTGGGCCAGCAGCTCAAGGCCACGCTGGAAGGCGCCGGCTATGCAATCGACCTCGCCACCGATGGCGAGGAAGGGCATTTCATGGGCTCGACCGAGAATTACGACGCGATCATCCTCGATCTCGGCCTGCCCGAGATCGACGGGCTGACCGTGCTCGACCGCTGGCGCAAGGAAGGCCGCACCGCCCCCGTGCTCGTACTCACCGCGCGCGACAGCTGGTCGGACAAGGTCGCCGGGCTCGATGCCGGCGCCGACGATTATGTCGCCAAGCCGTTCCAGTCGGAGGAACTGATCGCCCGCCTGCGCGCATTGATCCGCCGCGCCTCGGGCAATGCCTCGTCCGAACTGACCGCGGGCGGCGTGCGGCTCGACACGCGCTCGGGCAAGGTCACGCTCAACGGCGAGCCGGTCAAGATGACCGCGCAGGAATACAAGCTGCTCAGCTATCTGCTCCACCACAAGGGCAAGGTGGTCAGCCGCACCGAGCTGATCGAACATATCTACGACCAGGATTTCGACCGCGATTCGAACACGATCGAAGTGTTCGTCACGCGTATCCGCAAGAAGCTCGGGCAGGACGTGATCACAACGATCCGCGGGCTTGGCTACAGCCTTGAAGACCCGGATGCCTGACCGTGGCTGAAGCCGACGCGTCCGATCTCGTAGCGCCGCCGCTGCCCGCGCTCGAGGGCGATGCGCATCCGGCGATCCCGGTGCGCACCACGGGGTCGTTGTCGCGCCGGATGATCCTGATCGCGGCGGGCTGGATCCTGCTGCTGCTCGCCGGCGGCGGGTTCGCGCTCGACCGCGTGCTGACCACCGCGATCACGCGCAATTTCGACGACCAGCTCGAATATGTGCTGACCGCCTTGATCGTCTCGGCCGAGATCGGGCCGCAGGGCGAAGTCCTGTCGAATCGCGAGCTCGCCGATCAGCGCTTCATCGAGCCAAATTCCGGCCTTTACTATCAGATCGGCGCGCCGGGCCAGGAACCGTATGCGTCGCGCTCGCTGTGGGATCGGCGGCTGGCCTATGGCGGCAAGCACAACGATCTCGGCGTCCATGCCTATGACAGCAAGCAGTTCGTCGATCCCAAGGCGGAGAATCCCGAACGGCTGCGGATCGTCGAGCGCGACGTCACGCTGCCGGGGTCGAAGGTGCGCTGGCGCTTCCAGGTCGCGCAGAATCGCGACGGGCTCGACGCGCAGATCAAGGTGCTGCGCAAGACTTTGGTGCGCAGCTTCGCGTTGCTTGGCTTCGGGCTGATCGTGATGGCGGGCCTGCAGACCTTTTACGGGCTGTGGCCGCTGCGCAAGGTGCGCGAGGAGATCGCCCGGATGCGCGCCGGGAAAGCACGCCAGATCGAGCGGCCGATGCCGATCGAGGTCGCGCCGATGGTCGAAGAACTGAACGCGCTGATCGCACATAACGAACGCCAGGCCGAGGAAGCGCGGCGTCACGCCGGCAACCTCGCGCATGCGCTCAAGACGCCGCTCACCGTGATCATGAACGCCGCGACCGCCGAGGCTAACGATCTCGGCGAGACCGTCGTGCGCGAGGCGCGGACGATGCGGCGGCAGGTCGATCATCACCTCGCCCGCGCCCGCGCGGTCGGGCGGCGCGGGTCGGCGCACAGCCGGGCGGACGTCTGGCCGAGCCTCGAATCGGTCGAGCGCGCGGTCGGCATCCTCTATCGCCACGTCCGCATCGACAGCGACGGGCCGAAGGACCTGCAAGTCCATGTCGAGCGGCAGGATCTCGACGAGATGCTCGGCAATCTGATCGAGAATGCCGCGAAGTACGGCGGCGGATCGGTGTTCGTCACCGTCTCGAAGCATTCGGGCTTCGTCGAATTCCTGATCGAGGATGACGGCGTCGGCATTCCCGAGGAACAGCGCATCCGCATCTTCGACCGCGGCGTGCGGCTCGATTCGGGCAAGCCTGGCACGGGGCTCGGCATGGCGATCGTGCGCGACGTGGCGGAGATCTACGAGGGCACGGTGAGCCTCGAGGAAAGCGAGGACCTCGGCGGGTTGCTGGTACGTTTGCGGTTGCCTGCGGCGAACTGAGTGCTGCGCTTGCCTAGCGATGAGGCAGCTGCCAGAACCGCATCCGGGCAGTCAAATCGGGTTGGGGTGACGACGTGCGGGGATCGTTTTATTTCGCTGTAGCAGCGGCCTCCACGATGCTCGTGGCACCGGCCTTCGCCCAGGACTGCGTGCCGCAACGCGCGCCAGTCGCCTTGGCGCTTCCCAGCGTGACGACCGCGGGTGAACTCGTAACACCGCCAGCCGGGATCGCGCGGCGCGGCGTGGTCGTGCTGTTCCCCGGGTCCGATGTTGCGGACATGGACGGTGCAATCGAGGGGCCGAACCACACGATCACCTCGCGGCCGATGCTTCAGGTCGCCAATCGCCTTGCGTGCGCCGGGATCGTCTCGTTCCGTTACAACAAGCGCTATGTCACCGGGCCGACGACCGTGGACCGCGCCAAGTTCGACACGTTGAACGGATCCGATCTCGCAGCCGACGGGCGCGCCGCAGTCGCATGGGTCACGGCACGCCCGGAAGCGCGCGGCCTGCCGCTCGGCCTGGTCGGGTGGAGCGAGGGCACCACGGTCGCGATGGCGGTCGCGAGCGGGGAGCCGGCGGTTCGCGCGGTGGCGCTGATGGGCCCGGTCGTCGACACGCCCGCCCATGTCGCGCAGGCGCAATATCAACGCATCGGCAAGCCCTATCTCGCGCGCTTTGCGGTCGACGGTGCGCTCGATGCCGATGCGATCGCGCGCGCCGATGCCGGCCCCGGCGGCGATCTCGCGCACATCTTCGTTCGCATGTTCCGCGGTTTTCGGCCCGGCGAACGCGTCAATCCGCTGCTCGACACCAACTGCGATGGGCGGATCAGCTTTGCCGAGGCCGATCCGATCCTGGCTTCCTGGTATGCCGATGGTCCCGAAAGTGGGCTCGGGATCGCCGCGACGGCGCGCTCGCTTAAAGGGGTTGCCGACGCCTTCCCGGCGACCAATGCGCGGATCCTGCTGCTGCAGGGGTTGAACGACTCGATGATCGCGCCCGACGCGGCTCAGGCGTTTGCACGCCGCCCCGAAGCGCGTGCGCGCGTCACGTTGATCGGCTATCCGGGGCTTGGCCATTCGCTCGGCACCGCAGCGTCGGCGCAGACCGACACGCTATTACCCGTCGCTCGCAAGCCGCTCGATGACATGGCGAAGTGGTTCGGTCAGGCGCTGCGGTCGTAAAGCGCCCTCGCCTCACTCGTTCCCCAATAACCCGCCGAGCAGCCCGCCGACCACCGCGCCGGCCGCACCACCGCCGACCAGGCGTCCGATCCCCGCGCCTGCTGCCGCGCCGCGCTCCTCATTCCCCGGCAGATGGCGCGCGACTTCCTCCGCCAGATTCATGATCGGCATCGATTGCAGCCAGACCTTGCCCGGCCCGGTCAGCGTCGCGAGGAACAGCCCCTCGCCGCCGAACAGGATGTTGCGGAAGCCGCGCACCATCTGAATGTCGGTCGAGACGGTCGGCTCCTGGATGCCGATATGCCCGGCATGGACGCGGAGGCGCTCGCCGGGGGCGAGGTCCTTCTCGATCACTTCGCCCGACAGGTCGAGGAACACGGTGCCAGGGCCAGTAACGCGCTGGAGGATGAAGCCCTCGCCCGCGAACACGCCGGCGCCGAGGCGCTGCTGGAAGGCGATGTCGAGCGACACCGAATATTCGGCGCAGAGGAAGGTCTCCTTGCGGCAGATCAAGGACTCGCCGGCGCGGAGGGTGCGCGCGATGATCTTGCCGGGAAAGCGCGGCGCGAAGGCGACGTGCGCGGCCTCGTCGGCGATATATTCGGTGATGAAGATGCTGCCGCCCGACATCGCACGCTTGAGCCCCGCGAACAGCCCGCCGCCGGTGTGCGTGTCCATCCGGATGCCGTCGCTCATCCACGCCATCGCGTGCGTCTGGCTGACGATCCGTTCACCGCGATCGAGATCGATCGAGACGGTCTGCATTACGGTGCCGGCGATGTCGTAGCGCATGGTTGGAGAGGCCCTTGCTGTGGTGCACTGACGTAACACAGCAAGGGGAGCGATGGAATACTACGCCCCTCCCTCGTCACCCCGGGCTTGTCCCGGGGTCCACCGGGCCGCGCACGCTCCAGCGGCATCCCGCGCATCGCGGTGGGCCCCGGCACAAGGCCGGGGTGACGGCGGGGGGCGTCCGCGCGCACGTCGAACCAAGTCCGGCGTGCGCGGCTTTACGCCGCGATGGCGACGTCCTGCATCGCTTCCGCGGTGATCGTCAGGCTGCGCTTGCGCGCTTCGTGATCGTAGATCGAACTGGCGATCATCAGCTCGTCGACGCCGGTACGGGCGACGAACGCGGCGATCTCGCGCGCGACCTTGGCCGGGCCGCCGACTGCCGAGCAGGACAGGACGTGATCGAGGATCGCGGCCCCTTGCGCGCCGAGGCTCTCGCGATAGCCCGCGACGGGCGGCGGAAGCTGGCGCGGGTTGCCGGTGCGCAGCGCGACGAACGCCTGTTGCTGCGAGCTCGCCAGCAACTCGCCCTGCGCATCGGTATCGGCGGCGAAGACGTTGAAGCCGGCCATGACGTGCGGTTTGGCAAGCGCGGCCGAGGGGCGGAAGGTGCGACGGTAGATGTCGATCGCCGCCATCAGCGAATCGGGCGCGAAGTGCGACGCGAAGGCATAGGGCAGCCCGAGCATCGCGGCGAGCTGCGCGCCGAAGGTGCTCGAGCCGAGAATCCACAGCGAGACGTCTGCACCGGCGCCCGGCGTCGCGACGATGCCGGTCTGGCCGTCATTGGCGAAATAGCTCTGCAGCTCGACCACGTCGCGCGGGAAGGCGTTGGCGTCGGTCTCGAGATTGCGGCGCATCGCGCGCGCGACGATCTGGTCCGAGCCCGGCGCGCGGCCGAGGCCGAGGTCGATCCGGCCGGGGAACAGCGCGTCGAGCGTGCCGAACTGCTCGGCGATCGCGAGCGGGGCGTGGTTGGGCAGCATGATCCCGCCCGCGCCGACGCGGATCGTCGCGGTGTTCGCGGCGATGTGGCCGAGCACGACCGAGGTGGCGGCGCTGGCGATGCCGGTCATGCCGTGATGCTCGGCGGTCCAGTAGCGGTGGAAGCCGTTGCGCTCGGCGTGCTTTGCGAGGTCCGCGGCGTTGGCGAGCGCCTGGGACACGGTGCCGCCTTCGATGACGGGGACGAGATCGAGCAGGGAATATTGGGTCATGTTAGGGATGTGGGGAGGACGGCGGTCGTTTCAAAGCCCCTCCCCTGAAGGGGAGGGGTTGGGGTGGGGAAGTCAAAAGCGCCGGCGTCTCTGCGAGGCACGCCCCACCCCCGTCCCCTCCCCTGAAGGGGAGGGGCGAAGATGCGTCTCCGCCTTGCCCCTACGTCCCCTCCCGCTTAGAGCCACCGCATGGACCCACGCCTCGCCCATATCCGCACCTGGATCTTCGATCTCGACAACACGCTCTACCCCTCGAGCGCGCGGCTGTTCGACCAGATCGATTCGCGGATGACGGGCTATATCGCCGACAAGTTCGCGGTCGACCATGTCGAGGCGCGCCGCATCCAGAAGGGCTATTTCCACGCGCACGGCACGACGCTCGCCGGGCTGATGGCAGAGCATGACGTCGACCCGCACGCCTTTCTCGACCATGTCCACGACATCGAGATGGACGTGCTCGAGGAAAACGCCCCGCTCGCCGCGGCGATCGCCAAGCTGCCGGGGCGCAAGCTCGTCTTCACCAACGCCGACACGCCCTATGCCAGCAAGGTGCTGGCGAAGCTCGGGCTCGGCGAAAGCTTCGAGGCGATCCACGACGTCCATGCGATGGACCTGATCCCGAAGCCGCAAGCCTCGGCTTATGCCGGGCTGTGCGCGGCGTTCGATCTCGACCCGACGACCTGCCTGTTCGCCGAGGACATGGCGCGCAACCTCGCGCCCGCCAAGGCAATCGGCATGACGACGCTGTGGGTCGACAATGGCTCGGAACAGACGCCGGGCGGCGAGGACCGCTCCTTCATCGACTTCACCTGCGCCGACATCACGGCGTGGCTCCACGACCATACGGGGGATATATGAGCGACCTGCAGCAGACCATCGACGGCGCGTGGGACGCGCGCGACACGATCAGCTTCGCGACCAAGGGCGCGGTGCGCGACGCGGTCGAGCAGGCGCTGCTCCAGCTCGATTCGGGCGCGATGCGCGTCGCCGAGCCGACCGGGGACGGCGGCTGGCAGGTCAACCAGTGGCTCAAGAAGGCGGTGCTGCTGTCTTTCCGGCTCAACGACAACAGCCTGGTCGAGGGCGGTGCCGGCGGCGCTCCGGCGTTCGACAAGGTGCCCTCGAAGTTCGCCGGCTGGGGCGAGGCCGAGTTCCGCGCAGGTGGCTTCCGCGTCGTTCCCGGCGCGGTTGCGCGGCGCGGGAGCTTCATCGGCAAGGGCGCGATCCTGATGCCGAGCTTCGTCAACATCGGCGCCTATGTCGGTGAGGGCACGATGGTCGACACCTGGGCGACGGTCGGGTCGTGCGCGCAGATCGGCAAGGGCGTGCATCTGTCGGGCGGTGCCGGGATCGGCGGCGTGCTCGAGCCGCTGCAGGCGGACCCGGTGATCATCGGCGACGGCGCGTTCATCGGCGCGCGGGCCGAGGTCGCCGAGGGTGTGCGCGTCGGCGAAGGTGCGGTGCTGTCGATGGGCGTGTATCTCGGTGCGAGCACCAAGATCATCGACCGCGCGACCGGCGAAGTTTTCCGCGGCGAAGTGCCGCCCTATTCGGTGGTGGTGCCGGGCTCGACCGGTGGCGGCGACGGCAAGCCGGCGCTGTATTGCGCGGTGATCGTCAAGCGCGTTGATGCGCAGACGCGCTCGAAGACCAGCATCAACGAACTGCTGCGCGACTGACCCTTCTTCCCCCCTCCCGCTTGCGGGAGGGGTCGGGGGTGGGCGCGCGCTATCGACGGCAACTGTCGCTGAAAGCGCGCGCCCACCCCCAGCCCCTCCCGCAAGCGGGAGGGGAGTAGCAACGTCTCGACAACGTAACGCGCCCCGCCTAGTCCCTCCCCAAACAAGAGGATGCTTCGTCAATGACCACCACCGCTTCCAAAACGCTCGACCGTGTTCTCGTCCTCGAAATGGTCCGCGTGACCGAGGCGGCGGCGATCGCCGCGTCGACGCTCACCGGGCGCGGCGATGAAAAGGCGGCGGATGCGGCGGCGGTCGATGCGATGCGCACTGCGCTCAACTCGCTCTACATGGACGGCACCGTCGTCATCGGCGAAGGCGAGCGCGATGAGGCGCCGATGCTGTTCATCGGCGAGAAGGTCGGTTCGGCGATCGGCAAGGGGCCGAAGATCGACATCGCGCTCGATCCGCTCGAGGGCACGACGATCTGCGCCACCGCCGGCCCGAACGCGCTCGCGGTGCTCGCGATCGCCGAGGAAGGCGGGCTGCTCAACGCGCCGGACGTCTATATGGACAAGATCGCGTGCGGCCCGGGCTATCCCGAGGGCATCATCGATCTCGACAAGTCGCCGACCGAGAACGTCACCGCGCTGGCGGCTGCCAAGGGCGTCAAGCCGTCGGAGGTCATCGCCTGCGTGCTCGATCGTCCGCGCCACGCCAAGATCATCGCCGAGTTACGTGCACTCGGCTGCGGAATCATGCTGATCGGTGACGGCGACGTGGCCGGCGTGATCGCGACGACCAACCCCGACACGACGATCGACATCTACATGGGTTCGGGCGGCGCGCCCGAGGGCGTGCTCGCGTGCGCGGCGCTGCGCTGCGTCGGCGGGCAGTTCAAGGGCCGCCTGCTGTTCCGCAATGACGACGAGCGTGCGCGCGCCGCGAAGTGGGGCGTGACCGATCTCGACAAGCAATACGACCTGACCGAACTCGCGCGCGGCGACTGCATCTTTGCGGCGACCGGCGTGACCGACGGCTCGCTGCTCGCCGGCGTGAAGCGCAAGGGGCACATCATGACGACCGAGAGCGTCGTGATGCGCGCGAGCTCGGGCACGGTGCGCTGGGTCAAGGGCGAACACCGGATCTGAGGCGCGCCTAAGCCCCAGACCCTAACCATATCGTCACCCCGGGCTTGTCCCGGGGTCCACCGTGCCGCACACTTGCTGCGTGAGCATTTGCGGCACGGTGGACCCCGGCACGAGGCCGGGGTGACGTTTAGGGGTTGGGCATGCGGAAAGTTGTGGCGGCGCTGGCTGCAGGTGTAGCGCTGGCAGGCCCGATCGCCGCCCGACCGCAAGCGGCATCGGCCCCGACGGCCGCCCCTGCCCCCGCGCTCTCCCCCTACACCTACGAAGAAGTGATGGTCCCAATGCGCGACGGCGCGCGGCTCCAGACCGTGATCTTGCGTCCGCGGAACCAAACCGGACCCCTGCCGATCCTGTTTTCGCGCACCCCCTATGGCGTGCCCGACTCCGCGCCGAAGAAGACGCCGGGCAACCAAGTCGCGCTCGACCGCGACGGCTATATTTATGTCGAGCAGTCGATGCGCGGGCGCTTCAAGTCCGACGGCGTGTTTACGCTTTCCACCGCGGTGCATCCGGGCGATCCGAAGCAGGTCGACGAATCGACCGACGCCTATGACAGCATCGACTGGCTGGTGAAGAACGTGCCGCAAAACAGCGGCAAGGTCGGGATGTGGGGCGTGTCCTACCCGGGCTTCGCCGCGGCGATCGCGCTGATCGGCCCGCATCCCGCGCTGAAGGCGGTCAGCCCGCAGGCGGCTTGGGTCGATTACTGGCAGTCCGACGATCTTCACCGAAACGGCGCGCTACGCCTGTCGTATGCGACCGACTGGCTGGCAATGCTCCAGCTCGACAAGACGCAGGACACGTCGTTCCAATACGATCGCTACGACACGTACGACTGGTTCCTCGCCAAGGGCCCGGTCGAGCAGATCGACAAGACCGAGTTCAAGGGCAAGGTGCCGATGTTCACCGCGCTGCTCGACCATCCCAATCACGACGCCTTCTACACCGATCAGCGCTGGAGCGACCGGCTCGGCAAGACGACGGTGCCGACGCTCAACGTCGCGGGCTATTGGGATCAGGAAGATCCGTCGGGATCGTGGCAGATCTATTTCAAGCAGGCGCAGAACGATCCCGATCATCTCGCGACGATGGTCGCCGGCCCCTGGGCGCATGGCTGGTGGCAGCGCCCGACCAATGCGCTCGGGCCCATCCCGTACGGCGTGCCGAGCGGGACGCAGTTCCAGGAGCAGATCCAGGCGCCGTTCTTCGCCTATTGGCTCCACGGGACGGGCGCGAAGCCGACGACCGGCGTGAAGAGCTTCCAGAGCGGCAGCTGGACGTGGAAGAGCTACACGGCGTGGCCGGCGGCGGGCACCAAGCCGACCGACCTGTATCTCCACGCCGACGGCTCGCTGTCGTTCAAGGCACCGGCACCGGGCGAAGCGTGCCGCGATTATGTGTCGGACCCGGCCAACCCGGTGCCGTTCCGCGCGCGCCCGATGTCGGGGACGTATCTGTCGCCCGACTGGTCGTGGTGGGAGGCGGCCGACCAGCGTTTCCTCGGCGGCCGGCCCGATGTGCTGAGCTATACGAGCGCGCCGCTCGAGAAGGATCTGACGGTTACTGGGCATGTCCTCGCGCAGCTTGCCGCCTCGACCAGCGGGACCGACAGCGACTTCGTCGTCAAGTTGATCGACGTCTATCCGGACAACCAAGTGCAGAACGCCGAATCGCCCAAGCCCGGCGACTATGCCAAGTCGCTCAACGGCTATCAGCTGCCGATCGCGATGGATGTCCGGCGGGGGCGTTTCCTTGCGAGCGACACGAACCCGCAGCCGTTGGTGCCGGGCAAGGTGACGCGCTGGGAAGTGGCGCTGCGCGAGCACGACCATGTGTTCTTGAAGGGCCACCGGCTGATGGTGCAGGTTCAGTCGAGCTGGTTCCCGGTGATCGACCGCAACCCGCAGCGCTTCGTACCCAATATCGCGCGGGCGAAGCCGGGGGATTTCGTCAAGGCAACGCAGAAGGTGTGCGCCGGGTCGAAGATCGTGCTGCCGGTAATGCCCTAAATCCCTCTCCCTTCGGGAGAGGGTGGCCGAGCGCAGCGAGGTCGGGGGAGGGCAGTCCACGCCGCCGGACCGCACTGCCCTCACCCTTCCCACGCCCTTTGGGCGCGTGCCCCTTCCCTCTCCCACAGGGAGAGGGAGATTAGTTCTTCATTCGCCAGCCGGTCTTGAAGATCCACGAGATGACGGCAAGGCACACGACCAAAAACAGCGCGGTCACGCCCAGGCTCAAACCCACCGACACGTCGCCCTTGTCGAAGAACGCCCAGCGGAAGCCGCTCACCAGATACACCACCGGGTTGAACAGGCTCACCGTCCGCCACGGCTGCGGCAGCATGTCGATCGAATAGAAGGCGCCGCCGAGGAAGGTCAGCGGGGTGATCAACAGCGCGGGGATGAAGTTCAGCTGCTCGAAGCCGTTCGCCCACACGCCAATGATGAAGCCGAGCAGACTGAAGGTGATGCTCGTCAGCACGAGGAAGGCGAGCATCGCGACCGGATGGACGATGCTGAGCGGCACGAACAGCGACGCGGTCGCGAGGATGATCAGCCCGAGCACGATCGATTTGGTCGCCGCCGCGCCTACATAGCCGATCACCATCTCCATCGCCGACACGGGAGCCGAGAGCAGCTCGTAAACGGTGCCGGTGAATTTGGGGAAATAGATGCCGATCGAGGCGTTCGAGATGCTCTGCGTCAGCAGCGAGAGCATGATCAGGCCGGGCACGATGAAGCTGCCGTAGCCGACCCCGCCGACCGTACTGATCTTCGACCCGATCGCCCCGCCGAACACGACGAAATAGAGCGAGGTGGTGATCACCGGCGTGACGAGGCTCTGCCACAAGGTGCGCAGCGCGCGCGCCATCTCGAAGCGATAGATCGCCCAGATGCCGTGGAAATTGACCGCGGGGGCCTTGGTTGCGGCGTGCGTGCTCATGTCGCGATCCTCCCTGTTTCCGTTCGTGCTGAGCCTGTCGAAGCACTGCCCACCACGAGCGGACCGTCCGTTGAGAGCAGCCCTTCGACAGGCTCAGGGCGAACGGGTGGGAGAGATGCCCAGGCGCTCATGCCGCGTCCTTCTGTTCGACGAGGTCGACGAAAATGTCTTCGAGCGAGCTCTTGTGCGTCTCGAGATCGCGATAGCCGATGCCGAGCGTGCCGAGCTTCGCGAGCAACCCCGGAATGTCCTCATTCTCCGAATCGAAGGTGTAGAGCAACGTCGCGCCCTCATCCTCCAGTGCGAGGTTCCATGCCGCGAGATCGGCGGGCACCGCGGTCATCGGCGCCTGCAGCGCGATCAGCATCCGCCGCTTGCCGAGCTTCTTCATCAGCGCGGCCTTCCGTTCGACCAGGATGATCCGCCCCTTGTCGATCACGCCGACGCGGTCGGCCATCTCCTCGGCCTCCTCGATGTAATGCGTCGTCAGGATGATCGTCGTGCCGGCGGCGCGGAGCTTGTGGACGAGCTTCCACATGTCGCGGCGCAAAGCCACGTCGACGCCCGCGGTCGGCTCGTCGAGGAACAGGATCTCGGGTTCGTGGCTGAGCGCCTTGGCGATCAGCACGCGGCGCTTCATGCCGCCCGACAGCTCGCGGATCTTGGCGTCGCGCTTGTCCCACAGCGACAGGTCGCGCAACACTTGCTCGATATGCGCGTCGTTCGGGCCCTTGCCGAACAGGCGGCGGCTGAACTTGACGGTGGCGAGCACCGTCTCGAACATGTCGACCGACAGTTCCTGCGGCACGAGGCCGATCGCACGGCGTGCGCTGCGGAAATCCTTCTGCGCGTCATGGCCGAGCACCGTCACGGTCCCCGTGCTGGGCGTGACGATCCCGCAAATGATCGAGATCAGCGTCGTCTTGCCCGCGCCGTTGGGCCCGAGCAACGCGAAGATCTCGCCGCGCGCGATGTCAAGATCGACCGGCTCGAGTGCGCGATGTCCCGAGGCGTAGGTCTTCGACACGCCCACGATCGATAGAATGGTGTCCATGCTGCCCCCGATTGTTGTCGCGCAGATAGGGCGGTAGCGGGGAGATAACAACCGCTCGGTATGAAAGTCGCGATGCCTATCGCGCCGTCACCCCGGCCTCGTGCCGGGGTCCACTGTGCCGCGCGAACTGCCGCCGGACCGCGCGCCGCACGGTGGCCCCCGGCACAAGGCCGGGGTGACGGGTGTTACTTGAGCCCAGCCGCGCGCGCTTCGGCGACCGCCTTTTGCAAGTCCTCGAGCGGGAGCGCGGAGGAAACCACCTTGGTGCCGATCACCCAGCTCGGCGTGCCGGTCATGCCGAGCGCGCGTGCGATCGTTGCGTTCGAAGTGATCTCCTGCTCGGCGCGCGGCGCATAGGCCGCGGCGCGCGCGGCATCGACGCCCGCGGTCTTCGCCGCCGCGGCGATGCTCTGCGTGCTGACCGGGCCGCCGGCATAGAGTGCGTCGTGGAACGCCTGGAACTTGCCCTGCTCGGCCGCCGCCAAGCTCATCCGCGCGGCATCGATGCTGCTTTGCGCGAGGATCGGGAAGTCGCGATAGACGATGCGGATCTTCGGGTCGCTCTTGAGCAAAGCCGCGATGGTCGGGAGGCTGGCGCGGCAATAGCCGCAATTGTAATCGAAATATTCGACCACGGTGACATCCGGGTTGGTGCTCCCCGCCCAGGCGCTGCCGACCGGCGTGTAGATCGCGCTGCGGTTGGCGGCGATCGTCTCGGCATGGCCACGGTCGCGCAGCGCGTCCATCGCCGCGGGAAGGATCTCGGGATGCGCCATCAGATAATCGTGCACCATGCCTTCGACGCGTGCGCGCTCCCCCCCGCTCGCCGGAATCAGCCGTTCGAGGCTGGCAAAACCGGCCGCGCCGATCAGCCCCGCGACGAGCGCGAGGGTTATGGAATTCCAGGCCGGGCGCATCAGCGTTTCTTCTTATATTTCTTCGGATTGTCGTCGATTTCGTTCTGCGCGGCGAGCGCGATGTCCTGCGCGCGGATCCAGTCGACGCTGTTGGGGGCGAGCCCTTGCATCGCGCCGCGCGCGCTATACGCGGCGAGCGGGACGTTGCCCGTCAGGCTCGCTTGCTCGGCGCTTGACAGCATCGCGCGCGGCTGGTCGCCCATCGCCTCGTAGACGGTGCCGAGCTGATACCAGGCGAAGGGATTTTCGTCGTCGCGCGCCACTGCCTGGCGCAGCACCTTGATCGCCTCGGGGTAATTCGCCTTGTCCTCGGTCGCGATCAGCGCGTGGCCGAAGGTCGTCGCGATCAGCGGCGCGTTGCGCGACAGCTCGGTCGCCTCGCGCAACGGGGCCAGCGCCTGGACCGGCTTGCCCGCTTCGAGCAGGATCTGGCCCTGGATCTCGAGGAAATAGGGGTCGTGCGGGGCTGCCTTGATCAGCGCAGCGGCCTCGGCATCGGCTTTCTCGGGGTACGCCGATTTGTGCCAGGCATAGGCGCGGGCATAGTGCGCATAGAGGCTCTGATCCTCGTCGGTATAGGTGTTGAGCGTGGTCTTGGGGTCGGCAACATAGCCGAGCAGCTTGGCCTTGACGCGCTTGAACTGTTCCTCGAGCGCCTGGTCGGGCTTCTTGCCATAGGCCGGCGAGGCGATGACGTCGGCAGTCAGGCTGGCGATGCGCTCGCCCGACAGCGGATGGCTCTGCGCGAACGGGTCGATGTTCTTGAGGCCGTACGCATATTCCTCGTTCTGCAGCTTCTTGAAGAAGGTCAGCATGCCCTTGCCGGTGACGCCGGCCTCGCGCAGGAATTTCGCGCCGGTGGCGTCGGCCGTCGATTCCTGGACGCGGCTGAACGCGAGGAACTTGCCCTGCGCCGCGGTCGTGCCGGCCGAGAGGATCCCGGCCCCCGCCTCGGGCGCGCCCGCGGCGATCGCCGCGACACCGAGCACCATGCTGAGGATCGAGACGCCGAGCGCGGGCTTGATGCCCGCATCCATCAGCACGACGTGCCCGTCGGCGACATGGCCGAGCTCGTGCGCGATCACGCCCTGGACTTGGTTGGCGTTGTCGGCGGCCTGGATCAGCCCCGAATGGACATAGATCGTCTGCCCGCCCGCGGTGAAGGCGTTGATCGAATCGTCGTTGATCAGGACGACCTTGACGTTCCTCGGCGAGAGCCCCGCCGCCAGGATCAGCGGACGCGACATGTCGTTGAACATCGCTTCGGTCTCGGCATCGCGCAGGATCGATTGCGCTGCCGCCGGTTGCGCCCAGGCGAGGAGGGAGAGCGCGCACGCCGCGAAGAGTCGCTTCATCCGCCCCGTATCGCCGAGATTGGCGGGCGGGGCAACGCCCATGCGGCGCTACGCCAGGCCGAACGGGACGACGTGATTGCCCGCCCCATGGCCAATTTCGGCGCGCCCGAGATAGCGCACCCCCATCTCGCCGCACCAGCGCACGATCATCGTCTCGAGGCTTTCGCCCCACGGCGGTTCGTTGGCCTGGATATCGGTGACATTGCCGAGCCGCACGCCCGCCAGCCCCTTCAACTGCGTCGCGTGCGCCATCGTGAAGAGCATCCGGTCGATGCGGTAGAGCGGTTCGGACACTTCCTCGATCAGCAGCACGTGATCGGTGAGATCGGGCAGCCACGGCGTGCCGATCAACGCGGTCAGGATCGCGAGGTTGAAGGCGGCGGCGGGGTGGCCGTCGAGCCCGGGTTCGAGCACCGCGCGGTCCTTGGTGGCGAGCCAGCGCAAGCCCCGCGCGAAGGCGAAGCCGCCATCGCTGCGCCGCGCATCGAGGATCATCGGGCCGTGCGCCGGCCGCCCGATCTTGGCGGCATAGAGCGCGCCGAGCAGGAACCCCATGTCGGAGAAACCAAGATAGGTCTTCCGCCGCGCGGCCTCGCCGAGCTGCGGCATGACGGTGTGGAGGATGCGGTTCGAGCCATAGCCGCCGCGCGCGAACCAGATCGCGTCGAACGCAGGATCATTGGCAATTTCGAGGAAAGCCGCCGCGCGCGCCGCGTCGGGGCCGGCGAAATGACCGTCGGACAGGAAGCATTGCGGATGGAAGACGAGATCGACCGAAGGCATCGCCACCGCCGCAAGGCCGAGCGCCCGCGAGGCGAGCGCTTCGTCAATCCCCTTGGCGGGTGCCACGATCCCAATTCGCATGTTCAGCTCCGTTGCACTCCGTCGCTGCCCGCGATAGCCCCCGGCCATGAGCAACGGCAAATCATACTTCTTCGCCCCCTATTTCTTCGTGGGCATTGGCGGCAGCGGCATGATGCCGCTCGCGATGATCCTCGCCGGGCGCGGCGCGCGCGTGGCGGGTTCGGACCGTTCGCTCGATCGCGGCGCCCTGCCCGCCAAGTTCGCCGATCTTGCCGCAAAGGGCGTGACGCTGTTCCCGCAGGACGGCTCGGGCGTGACCTCGGCCGCGCAGATCGTCGTCGCTTCGGCCGCTGTGGAAGCCTCGGTGGCCGACATCGTCGCTGCCGAGCGCGTCGGGGCGCAACGGCTTAGCCGGCCCGAACTGCTCGCCTCGCTGTTCAACGCGAGCGCGCTGCCGATCGGCGTTGCGGGGACGAGCGGCAAGTCGACCGTGACGGGGATGATCGGCTGGATCCTCCACGCCTGCGGGCGCGACCCGACCGTGATGAACGGCGCGGTGATGAAGAACTTTGCGAGCCCCGACGCGCCGTTTGCCAGCGCGCTGGTCGGCGCGGGCGAGGCGTTCGTCAGCGAAGTCGATGAGAGCGACGGGTCGATCGCGCTGTACGCGCCGAAGATCGCGGTGCTCAACAATGTCAGCCTCGACCATAAGTCGCTCGAGGAATTGCGTGCGCTGTTCGGCGAGTTCGCGGGTAAGGCGCAGACGACGGTTCTCAACATCGGGGACGCCGAAACCGCCGCGCTGGCCTCGACGCTCGACTCGGCAAAGCTGGTCACCTTCGCGGTCGATGCCGACGCCGACCTGAGCGCGCGCAACCTTGCGCCGGAGCCGTTCGCCATCGGGTTCGACCTGATCGCCGATGGCGCGACCCACGCGGTCCGGCTCGCCGTTCCGGGGCGGCACAACGTGTCGAACGCGCTCGCGGCGCTTGGCGCGGCGCGCGCAGCCGGCGTGCCGCTTCGCGAAGCAATCGCCGCGATCGGTGGCTTCACCGGCCTCAAGCGCCGCTTCGAGCTGGTCGGCGAGGCTGACGGTGTCACCGTGCTCGACGATTTCGGGCACAACCCCGACAAGATCGCCGCGACGCTGGCGACGTTGCATGCTTTCCCCGGGCGGCTGCTCGTACTGTTCCAGCCGCATGGCTACGGCCCGCTCAAGGTCATGCGGATCGAACTGGTCGCGATGTTCCGCGATGCGCTCGGCGGCGACGACCGGCTCGTCTTGCCCGACCCGGTCTATCAGGGCGGCACCGTCGCGCGCGAAGTGACCAGCGCCGACATCGTCGCCGAAATCGGTCCGCAAGCCCATCACCTCGCCGACCGCGCCGATGCCGCCGCGTGGATCATTGCGCAGGCGCGACCCGGCGACCGGATCGTGGTAATGGGGGCGCGCGACGATACGCTGAGCCAGCTTGCTGCCGACATGTTGCCACAGATTGCCGCTAGACTGCGCTGACCTACAAGGAGCCGCCTTATGTTTCGCCGCCTGTTTCTCGATCACCCCGCCTCGGTCGGCGAGACCTTTGGCGAGCATTTCCTCGTCGCCTCGCGCTTTGGCATGACGATGATCGGCGGCGGGCTTGCCGGCGTGGTGCATGCGTTCCTGCCGTTCGCGTTCAAGACCACCGGGAGCCGCACAGTGATGCGGTTGAACGCGCAGATCGTGGCGAAGCGCGCGGCGGCGAGCGCGGATGAATTGCAGCGCCGCACCGTCGAATATGTGATCTGAACCTTCACCTCCCCCGCTTCGCGAGGGAGGGTTGAGCGACTCAGTTCCCGAACGCGCGCTTCCCCGCTACAGCGTCGCGATGCTCCGCATCACCGAACTCAAGCTCCCGCTCCATCACGCCGACGAGGAACTGACCGCCGCGATCCGCAATCGCTTGCGGATCACCCCGCGCGACCTCGTCCGCTTTTCGATCGCGCGGCGTGCGCACGATGCGCGGATCAAGAGCGACATCCAGCTCGTCTATTCGGTCGACGTCACGCTGCGCAACGAAGCCCCCGTGCTCGCGCGCTTCAAGAAGGACCGCCACGTCCAGCCGACGCCAAACACGGCGTACAAATTCGTCGCCCAGGCCCCCGCGGATTATAGCGGCCCGCGCCCGGTCGTCATCGGCACCGGCCCGTGCGGCCTGTTCGCCGGGCTGATCCTCGCGCAGATGGGCTACAAGCCGATCATCGTCGATCGCGGCAAGGTCGTGCGCGAACGCACCAAGGACACTTGGGGGCTGTGGCGCAGATCCGTGCTCAACCCCGAATCTAACGTCCAGTTCGGCGAGGGCGGCGCGGGGACCTTCTCCGACGGCAAGCTCTACAGCCGGATCAAGGACCCGCGGCATCTCGATCGCAAGGTGCTGATCGAATTCGTCAAGGCGGGCGCGCCGCCTGAGATCCTGACCGAGGCGCACCCGCATATCGGCACCTTCCGCCTCGTCACGATGGTCGAGAGCATGCGCGCGACGATCGAGGCGCTCGGCGGCGAATATCGCTTCGAGACGCGTGTCGACGGGATCGACGTGGCGACCGCCGCCGATGGCATGCGGAAAGTGCGCGGACTGCACCTGCATACGGGCGATTATCTGGAGGCCGAACAGGTCGTGCTCGCGGTCGGCCACAGCGCGCGCGACACCTTTGCGATGCTGCATGACAAGGGCGTCTATCTCGAGGCCAAGCCCTTCTCGATCGGCGTCCGCATCGAGCATCCGCAATCGTGGATCGACGATGCGCGCTTCGGTCCCAATGCCGGCAACCCGATCCTCGGCGCGGCCGATTACGCGCTGTCGCACCACGCCAAGAACGGGCGCACGGCGTACAGCTTCTGCATGTGCCCGGGCGGAACGGTGGTGGCGGCGACATCGGAGGAAGGCCGTGTCGCGACCAACGGCATGAGCCAATATTCGCGCAACGAGCGCAACGCCAATTCGGGGCTCGTCGTCGGGATCGACCCGGCGCGCGATTATCCCGGCGATCCGCTCGCCGGGATAGCATTGCAACGCCATTGGGAATCGCGCGCCTTCGTCGCGGGCGGATCGACCTATGCCGCGCCGGCGCAATTGCTCGGCGATTTCCTTGCCGGGCGCGCCTCGACCAAGCTCGCCAGCGTCGTGCCGTCGTACAAGCCCGGCGTCCACATGACCGATCTCGCGGAATGCCTGCCCGAGTTCGCGGTGACCGCGATGCGCGAGGCGCTCGTCCAGTTCGGCCGCGAGATCCCCGGTTACGACCATCCCGACGCGGTTCTGACCGGCGTCGAAACGCGCACCTCCTCGCCGCTCCGCATCACGCGCGGCGACGATTTCCAGAGCCTCAACACTGCCGGGCTGTTCCCGGCAGGCGAAGGCGCTGGGTACGCCGGGGGGATTTTGTCGGCTGCAGTCGACGGGATCAAGGTGGCGGAGGCGGTCGCGCGGGCGATGAGCGCGTAAGTTCGGGCTGTTTCACTCGCCCCGTCGTCACCCCGGGCTCGTCCCGGGGTCCACCGTGCCGCGCGAGCGGTCGCTGTAGTACGCGCATCCCGGTAGACCCCGGCACAAGGCCGGGGTGACGGAGAGGCACACCCGCAACATAAACCGGATGGAAAGCTAGCTTGACAGACAAGCGACCTTGACTGTAAAGCCTCCTTCACAAACGTGAAAGGGAGCTTTCCATGTCGCGCACCGTTGCCGCCCGCCGCTATCAAGTCCGCACGATCTGGCTGGCGCTGCTGTACGCCGCCGCGTTGCTTGGCGCGGTCTATGCCTTCAAGCATCAGCTCGTTGGCGGTCCGGCGGCGTGGGTCGTTGCGGTGCTGCCCGCGCTGCCGATCATCGGGGTGTTCGTCGCGATCGGGCGCTATCTGGCCGACGAGCAGGACGAATATCTGCGCATGCTGATGGTCCGCCAGACGCTGTGGGCAAGCGGCTTCGCGCTGAGCGCCGCGACCTTGTGGGGGTTCCTCGAGGCGTTCGACCTCGTCGGCCATGTCGAGCCCTATTACGTCGCGGTGCTGTGGTTCGGCGGACTGGGTCTGGGCAACTGCGCGAACCGCCTCACGGGCGCGGACGCCGCGCTGTGAGCCGCCGCATCGACCCGGCCGACCGCGCTTATCTGCGTCGCTTCGTCCCGACGATGGCGCTCTATGTCGTGCTGGTCTGGGCATCGCCCTTCCTGATCCGCGCGCTCCACGCCGAGGGGCCGCTGCTGTGGCTGATCGCCTTGCTCCCCGCGTTCCCGCTTAGCGCGGTGTTCTGGATCATCGGGCGCTATCTGATCGACCTGCGCGACGAATATCGGCGGATGCTCGAAGTGCGCAAGGCGCTGGTCGCGACGGGCTTTGCGATGACGCTGGCGACCGGCTGGGGGTTTCTCGAAGTCTATGCTCACGCGCCGCACGTGCCGCTGTTCTTCGTGCCGATCGCATGGTTTGCCGGGCTGGGCCTCGGATCGGCGGTCAACGCCGTGATCGAGCGGCGCAGCGAGGACGCGGCATGATCAACCGCCTCAAGGTGCTGCGGGCCGAGCGCAACTGGAGCCAGGGCGATCTCGCCGAACGGCTCGACGTGTCGCGCCAAAGCGTCAACGCGATCGAGACCGGACGCTACGACCCCTCGCTCCCGCTCGCCTTCCGCATCGCCGAACTGTTCGAGCTTCCGA
This sequence comes from Sphingomonas glacialis, assembly GCF_014653575.1. Classification (GTDB taxonomy): domain Bacteria; phylum Pseudomonadota; class Alphaproteobacteria; order Sphingomonadales; family Sphingomonadaceae; genus Sphingomonas; species Sphingomonas glacialis. The sequence goes on from NZ_BNAQ01000002.1 coordinate 265,597, forward strand.
TCGAAGCGATTTTCGCCAGTCCCTCCAAAGGAGATGTAGCGTGAAGCCTGTCCTCAAAGCCTGCCTCGTTGCCGCGCTCGCGCTGCTTCCCGCCACGCCCGCCCTCGCGGCGCCGCTTGCGGCGACACCCGAGGTGCGGTTGCCGCATATCTCGATCGTGACGATCGGCACGGGCAGCCCGGTGATCCTGATCCCCGGCCTCGCCTCCCCGCGCGCGGTATGGGACGGCGTCGCGCCCGCGCTCGCCGTGAAGCACCGTGTCATCCTGGTGCAGGTCAACGGTTTCGGCGGCGACGATCCGGGGGCCAATCTCCAGCCCCGCGTGCTCGATGGGATCGTCGCAGATCTCGACGGCTATATCGCGGCGGAGAAGCTGCAGAAGGCGCTGGTCGTCGGGCATTCGATGGGCGGGCTGGTCGGCCTGATGCTCGCAAAAGCGCATCCGAGCGACCTGTCGCGATTGATGATCGTCGATTCGCTGCCGTTCTTCGCGGTGATCATGGCCCCGCCCGAGGTCGATCCGACGCCCGCGATGGTCGCGCCGTACGCTGCCAAGATGCGCGACGGGATCGTGGCCAGTTATGGCAAGCCGCTGAGCGACGAAATGGTCGCGGCGCAAACGCGGGGACTCGCGCTCAAGCCCGGCAGCGTCGTCACGATGTCCGCCTGGGCGAAGGCCGCCGATCCGCGCGTCACCGGCGAGGCGATGTACGAGGATCTGACGACCGACCTGCGCCCGTCGCTCGCGACCATCGCGACGCCGATCACGATGCTCTATCCGTGGAATGCGGCGACGTTGCCAAAGGCGAAGGCCGACGCCTTCTATCGCAAGCAATACGCCGCCGCGCCGCATATCGCCTTCGCCGACATTGCCGAGAGTGCGCACATGGTGATGCTCGACCAGCCCGACGCGTTCAAGGAGGCGGTGCTCGCCTTCGTCGAGGCGAAGTAAAGGGCCAACGCGCTCCTGTTCCCCGGCGAAGGCAGGGGCCCAGCAGCGAAGTGCGGAGCCGGTCGAGCGCAGCGCTTCCCTGCAGCTGCCCGCGACTGGGCCCCGGCCTGCGCCGGGGAACGGGAGGCTGAGGAAAGCGCGATTTCCCCTCCCGCGATCTTGCGCTAAGCCCCGGCGCCATGACCGACACGCTCTCCCCCACCCCCGCCCGCCCCGCGCTCGCCTATCATCTGACCGAGGGCGCGGGCCCGACGATCGTCTTCCTACCGGGCTATGGCTCGGACATGGAGGGCAGCAAGGCGCTCGCGCTCGAGGCGTGGGCAAAGCGCAAAGGCCGCGCCTATCTGCGCTTCGATTATGGCGGCTGCGGCAGCAGCGAGGGCGACTTCGAGGAGCAGACGCTCGCCGGCTGGCGCGACGATGTCGTCGCGATGCTCGACGCAGCCGCAGGTGGCCCCGCGGTGCTGGTCGGATCATCGATGGGCGGCTGGCTGATGCTGCTCGTCGCGCGCGACCATCCCGAAAAGGTGGCGGCGCTGGTCGGGATCGCGGCGGCGCCCGATTTCACCGATTGGGGTTTCACCGTCGAGCAGAAGCTCGCGATCCTGTCCGAAGGTCGGCTCGAAAAGGTCGGGCGCTATGCCGACCTGCCGATGGTCTATACCCGCGCCTTCTGGCAATCGGGCGAGGCCAATCGCGTGCTCTTCGCCGGATTGGCGATCGATGTGCCGGTGCGGCTGCTCCACGGCATGGCCGATACCGAAGTGCCCGCCAACCGCTCGATCCATCTGGTCGAGCAGCTCCGTTCAGCCGATGTGCAGCTTGCTTTGGTGAAGGGAGGCGACCACCGCCTGTCGCGCGACGCCGACCTCGCGTTGCTCGAGGCGACGCTCGAAAGTGTGATGGCCGATCTATGACCCTGTTGCTGCTCGCTCCCCTGTTGTTCGCGCAAAGCGCCGCGCCGATCGGCCCGCCCGCCCCGCCGCCGTCGCAGCGCTACGAAAAGTGCCTCGATCTCGCGACCAACAACCCGAGCTTGGCCGAAGCCGAAGCCGGGCAATGGCAGCTCGCGGGCGGTGGTTTCCTCGCCGGGCAGTGCCTCGGCATGGCCTATGCCAATGAACAGCGCTGGCCCGCCGCCGCGACCGCGTTCGATGCCGCCGCGCGTGCCGCCGAAAAGGCCGGCGACGGCCGTGCGGTCAATTACTGGGCGCAAGCGGGCAATGCCTGGCTTGCCTCGGGCGATGCGACCAAGGCGCGCGCCGCGCTCGATGCCGCGCTGGCGGGCGGATCGCTGACCGGCCTGCCGCTGGGCGAAGCGCATCTCGACCGCGCGCGCGCGATGGTTGCCGGGGGCGATCTCGACGGTGCGCGCGACGATCTCGACCGCGCGCTTGCTGAGGTGCCCGAAGACCCGCTCGCTTGGCTGCTCTCGGCGACGCTCGCGCGGCGGCAGAGCCAGATCGTCCGCGCGCAGCACGACATCGCCGAAGCGCTGCGGCGCGGCAGCGACGACCCAGCGGTCCAGCTCGAGGCGGGCAATATCGCGGCGTTCGCGAAGGACGAAGCCGGCGCGCGGGCCGCGTGGCAGCAAGCGGTCACGCTGCGGCCCGACAGCGCCGCCGGAAAGGCCGCCGCCGCCGCATTGCTGCAGTTCACCGCCAAGCCCTGACGCTTTTGGAACGCGTCGGGGTGGCATCGCTGCTCGCGCACGCCTATCTCGGCGCAAAGCACAATGGAGCGCGCCGATGAAATATCTCCACACCATGATCCGCGTCACCGATCCCGATGGGACGATCGCGTTCTTCAAGCTGCTCGGGCTCGAGGAAGTGCGGCGGATGGACAGCGAGAAGGGCCGCTTCACGCTGATCTTCCTCGCCGCCCCCGGCGACCATGACGCGCAGGTCGAGCTGACGCACAATTGGGATCCCGAACCCTATACCGGCGGGCGCAATTTCGGGCATCTCGCCTACCGCGTCGATAATATCTACGAGACGTGCCAGCGGTTGCACGACGGCGGCGTGACGATCAATCGCCCGCCGCGCGACGGCCACATGGCGTTCGTCCGCACCCCCGACAACATCTCGATCGAACTGCTCCAGGAAGGCGGCGCGCTGGCGCCGGCCGAGCCGTGGGCGTCGATGCCCAACACCGGCGAATGGTGATGGCAGGCGCGCTCGAGATCGTCCGCATCCCGGCACTGAGCGACAATTATGTCTGGCTGGTGCATGATCCCGTCTCCGACGAGACCGTGGTGATCGATCCGAGCGACGCCGCCCCCGTGCTCGCCGCGGCCGAGGCGCGCGGCTGGACGATCTCGCAGATCTGGAACACGCACTGGCACCCCGATCACACCGGCGGCAACGCCGCGATCAAGGCGCTCGGCGCGGTGGTTAGTGGCCCCGCCGCCGAGGCCGGCAAGATCCCGACGCTCGATTACGGCGTGCGCGAAGGCGATTCGGTGCGCATCGGCACGCATGTCGCGCGGGTCATCGAGACGCCCGGCCACACCGCCGGGCACGTCGTGTTCTACATGGCCGACGACGCTGCACTGTTCAGCGGCGACACGCTGTTCGCGATGGGCTGTGGGCGGCTGTTCGAGGGCGATGCCGCGCAGATGTACGGCAATATGCAACGCCTCGCGGCGCTGCCACCCGAGACCATCGTTTATTGCGCGCACGAATATACGCAGTCGAACGGCCGCTACGCCGCCGCTGCCGAGCCCGACAATCAGGCCGTCACCGACCGGATGGCTACGGTTGACGCGCAGCGCGCAGCGGGGGAGCCGACCGTTCCGACGACGATCGCGCTTGAGCTAGCGACCAACCCGTTCCTGCGCGCGACATCGGCCGACCAGCTCGCCGAGCGGCGTGCAGCCAAGGATGCATTCTAGCCGTATCTGCGGTATGACGCGGATGGGGCCGCAAGCGTTTTGAAAAGGACCGATCGCATGTTCCGCTTCATCCTTCCGCTCATCGTGCTGGCTGGCGCGAGCGCCGCGCTGTCCGCCGACTCGAAAGAGTATCGCGCACGTGAAGCGGCGCGCGATCAGGTCGAGCTCGACAAGCAGCTTGCCGGCCTCGTGCCGGGCAAGCCGCAAAGCTGCATCGACACCTTCCGGTATCGCGACTCGACGCGCGTCGGCGACAAGATCCTCTACAAGAACGGCCGCAACGACGTGATGGTCAACGATACCGGCGGCGGCTGCTTCGGCCTACGGCGTGGCGATGCAATCATCACCAAGACCTTCGGCAGCCAGTTCTGCCGCGGCGATATCGTGCGGACGGCCGATCTCATAACGAGCACGCCGAGCGGGAGCTGCAGCTTCGGCGACTTCGTCCCCTATCGCAGGCCGTGATCCGCGGGCTGCTGCTGGTGGCGGCGCTGGGCGGGGCGACCGCATCGGACGATGCGAAGGATCTCGCCAAGGCGCTCTTGGGCCGGACGCCGGGCAAGCCCGAGACCTGCGTTTCGCCCAGCCGCGTCGGCGCGCCGCAGGTTATCGGCGACCACACCTTGCTGTACCGCGACGGCAGCCGGATGTGGCGCAACGATTTGCCCGATGGCTGCCCCGGGCTCGACGACGATGCGATCGTCGTTACCGAGGTCTATGGTGGGCAATTGTGCCGCAACGATCAATTCTACACGCTCGAACGCACGGGCAGCACGATCCCTGGGCCGCGGTGTCGGCTGGGGAGCTTCGTGCCGTGGGACAAGCGGCGGTAGGAACCGGGCCGTTTCCAGGGCGAAGCCGCCGCAGCCTCGCTAAAGCGCGCCACTCCAGACCCGTTCGGGCTGAGCCTGTCGAAGCCCCGCCGCACCCACACCCCCTGCGCAAGCGGCGAGGTGCCCTTCGACAGGCTCAGGGCGAACGGGAGGGGCTGCGACAGTCCTGAAGGCGAAGACGATGCCCCGCCTTGTTAGAGCACGAACCGGCTGAGGTCAGTGTTGCGCGCGATGCTCGCCAGATGCGTTTCGACATACGCCGCGTCGACCACCACGGTCTCGCCACCGCGATCCTCGGCATTGAAGCTGACATCCTCGAGCAGCTTTTCCATCACCGTCTGCAAGCGCCGCGCACCGATATTCTCAATCTCGCCATTCACTTCGGCGGCGATCCGCGCGACGGCGCGGATACCCTCCGCGGTGAACTCTACCGCAACGCCCTCGGTCGCGATCAACGCGACATATTGCTGCGTCAGCGACGCCTTGGTGTCGGAGAGGATCGCAACGAAATCGTCCTCGGTCAGGGCCTTCAATTCGACGCGGATGGGCAGGCGGCCCTGCAACTCGGGCAACAGGTCGGACGGCTTGGCGACATGGAACGCGCCGCTCGCGATGAAGAGCACGTGATCGGTCTTCATCGGCCCGTATTTGGTTGCAACGGTCGTTCCCTCGATCAGCGGCAGGAGATCGCGCTGCACGCCCTCGCGGCTGACCGATCCGCCGCGCCCGTCGCTCACCGCGATCTTGTCGATCTCGTCGAGGAAGACGATACCGTTGGCCTCGGCGTCGGCGATCGCCGCGCGGCTGAGCTCGTCCTGGTCGAGCCGCTTGTCGGCCTCTTCCTCGACGAGCTTGTCCCAGGCGGCGGGGACGCTCAGCTTGCGGCGCTTGAGCTGGCCGCCGCCGAACGCCTTGCCCATCATCTCGGACAGGTTGATCATCTGCGCGCCGCCGCCGGGCATTTCGAACGGCATCGCGGGCGCCGCCTCGAGTTCGATCTCGATCTCGGTGTCGCGCAGATGCCCGTCATGGAGACGTTGCCGAAAGGCCTCGCGTGTCGCCTCGCTCGCGCCCTTGCCGGTCAGCGCGTCGAGGAGGCGCGCCATCGCGGCTTCCTCGGCCTTGTCCTTGACCGCGCCGCGGCGACGCTCCTTCTCGAGCCGGATCGCTTCCTCGACCAGGTCGCGCGCAATCTGTTCGACGTCGCGGCCGACATAGCCGACTTCGGTGAACTTGGTCGCCTCGACCTTGATGAACGGCGCGTCGGCGAGCTTGGCCAGCCGGCGGCTGATCTCGGTCTTGCCGCAGCCGGTCGGCCCGATCATCAGGATGTTCTTGGGGCTGACCTCGTCGCGCAGATCGGGTGCGAGCTGCTGGCGGCGCCAGCGGTTGCGCATCGCGACCGCGACCGCGCGCTTGGCGTCGGCCTGGCCGATGATGTGCGCGTCGAGCGCGGCGACGATGGCTTTGGGGGTGAGGTCTTGGTTCATATCTGCTTCCGTCGCCCCGGCGGAGGCCGGGGCCGCTATGGTGCAAGGGCGCGCGCTAGAGCCTAGCGGCCCCGGCCTCCGCCGGGGCGACGCGCATCACGCGCTCGTGTCGAGCCCTTCGACCGTCAGCCGGTCGTTGGTATAGACGCACAGCTCGCCTGCAATTCCCATCGCCTTGCGCGCGATCGTCTCGGCATCGGCTTCGTAATCCGCCAGCGCGCGCGCCGCGGCGAGCGCGAAATTGCCGCCCGATCCGATCGCCGCGATCCCCGCCTCGGGCTCGAGCACGTCGCCATTGCCCGTCAGGATCAGCGTCACGTCCTTGTCGGCGACGATCATCATCGCCTCGAGGTTGCGCAGATATTTATCGGTCCGCCAGTCCTTGGCGAGCTCGACCGCGCTGCGCAGCAGCTGGCCGTGATGCTGTTCGAGCTTGCGCTCGAGCCGCTCGAACAGCGTGAAGGCGTCGGCGGTTGCTCCGGCGAAGCCGCCGATCACCGATCCGTCGCCGAGGCGCCGCACCTTCTTCGCATTGGGTTTCATCACCGTCTGGCCCTGCGTCACCTGGCCGTCGCCGGCGACGATGACGCGGCCATTCTTGCGCACGGACAGGATCGTGGTGCCGTGCCACACACTTTTGTTCTCGCTCATGGGGGGCGATATGGGATGCGGGGTCGCGCTGTGCAATCCGGCTTGCGTCGGCGCGCCCTGCTCGGCGATAGGAGGCGCGGGGGAACGATACGTATGAGCGACCAGCACGGCCATGCAGGGCCCGATCACCCGCTCGAGCGGCTGATCTTCTTTTCCGATGCGGTGTTCGCGATCGCGATCACGCTGCTGATCATCGAGGTGCACCCGCCGCACCTGCCGCATGGCGCGCCGTGGCAGGCCTATACCAGCGCCCTGCTCGCGCTCACGCCCAACTTCTTCGGCTTCTTCGTCAGCTTCTTCGTGATCGGCGCCTTCTGGTCGGGGCACCACCGGGCGTTCGGGCTCGCCGGGCACTATTCCGACACGCTCGTCGCGCCCAATTTGCAGATGCTGTGCGCGATCGTGTTCATGCCGTTCGCCACCGCCTTCATGAGCGCGAACCTCGGGACGCTGGTCCCATCGCTGCTCTACGCGCTGACGCTGATCGTGACCGGGTTCCTGAGCATGCGGCTCACACGGCTGACGACCAGCCCGGGCGTGGTGCGCGCCGATGCGCCGGCAGCCGACATCGCGCTTGCGCGCGCGCGCGGCGGCGGCGTGGTGCTCGGCGCGCTCGTCGCGTTGGGCATGGCGTTCTTCATCGCGCCGCTGAGCCAGGTCGGGCTCATCACGATCCCTTTGTGGCAATGGTTGCTGCGGCGACGCGTCTTGCGGCGCCTCGCCCGCGCATCGGCCTGAGCCGAGCGGCGGGCGAAGCGCCGCGGTGCGCGTCAGTTCGACGGCGCGGTCATTGCGTTCATCGAGCCGTTCGACGCGGTGATCGACGGCTTGCCGACCGGCGGGCGCAGCGCCTCGCGCTCGGCGGCGGTCATCACCGCATCCATGTCGGGACGGAAATCGGCGATCGCGCGGTCGTCGGCATTGCGCTTGGGATCGAGCAGGTCGGTCGGCACATGCCCCTCGGCCGTTCCCGACGCCTTGGCGAGCGCGCTCGCGATCCGCCCGCGCGTCAGGAACGCGGCGAGCCCGGCGCCCGCCGCGACGACGACCGCGCCGATCGACCAGGCCGCGGTGCGGCTGATCGCAGGCGTGGCGCTGGCAGCCTCCGGCGCGGGAGCGCGCTTGGTGGCGCTTTTGGGAATCTGGGTCTTGGCCATGTCACATCTCATTCTGCAAAATCGGGCGCGCGGCGACCGAGGCCACCGCGCGCGAGGAAGTTAGCGGCAGCGCGCGTCGCGCGTGCTGTCCTTGTCGATCGCCTGGCCGGCAAGCGCACCGCCGACACCGCCGAGCAAGGCGCCGAGCACGCCCGAACCACCCGGTGCGATCGCCGCGCCGAGCGCGCCGCCCGCGATTCCGCCGACGACGAGACCGGTCGTGCCGTCGCTATGGCGGCAATAGTAACGCCCGTCGCTGCCGCGATAGACGCGGTCGTTGTTGCTCAGCCGGCGCTCCTGATAGCGGCGGTTGTCGTCGCGGTAATAGCGCGAGGCATCGTAGCCGTTATACGCCGGATCGGGCCGGTCGTAATCGTATTGCGAATAGCCGCCGCCATAGCCGCGGCGCGGGCCGCCGCCGTAACTGTCGCCATATTCGTCGCAGCCGGCGACCAGGGTACATGCGGCCAACAGGCCGAGAGTGAGGGTGCGCATTCGAATCCTCCTGTTATCGTATCCAAGCGCAATGCGCGGGCGGCGATAAGGTTGCCCGCCGACGCCGCCCCGCCGCGCGGCGGAGCGATCCCGCGCGGCGCGCGATACGGTCAGGAGCGTGCGACGAAGCGTGCGCGCTTGACTCGATTGACCCCCGGAGCTGTCCTTATCGCTCGTCATCGTTTCCGTTTTCGTCATGATCGGCGTCGCGCGTGCGCAGCATCTTCATGTCGAACGGCAGCTCGGCATCGACCTGCGCGAGCAACGTCGGCCAGGCCTGCGCCAGCGACGCCGCGTCATACGCCGAATCGATCGGCTCGAAGGTATGCGCGAGCAATTGCATCAGCAGCCGGTCGTTATGGACGATGCGCTCGCCGACGTGCTCGCCGCGATACCAGACGGGCAGCGACCGCCCGGCAAAGGCGCGCTCCAACGCTTCGTCGAGCAGCGCTTTGCGCGCCGAGCGGACCGCGACCTCCCAGGCGAGCGCGAACATCGTGCGCCCACCGCGGTGGCGCAGCGCATAGGCCGATTGCTTCGACAGGCCGACATAGGCCGCGGCGTGGCTGACGCAGCCGTGCGTCGCGAGATGTTCGAGAAAGGCGCGCTGCTTGTCGGTCGTCCAGCCGGTGGCGGAGACGTCGCGCCACACCATGCCGTTCGCGCGGCGACGGCGCTTCGGGGCGGCCTCCGGCGCGCGCGCGGGATGGGGCGTGGCCTCGCGCGCGCGCGCCGCCTCGGCACGCTGGAGCTTGCGGATCCGCGCCCTGATCGCGGCGTGGGGATCGTGGCGGGTGCGCGGCTGGGGTGGCGCGTCGGGGGTTTGCGGGGGCGCGGGGTGATCGGCCGCGGACTCGCGCACGGGCGCGGCGTCGGATGGCGGCTGGGTCGAGTCTGACGGCATGAGTCGGTCCTCTCCATGGGTAGCGAGGATTCGGAACATATACAGAACAATGCGCTGTAGGACAGCCCCATCCGCAAGATTTTTTACGCCGCGCCGCCGAGGCTTTTGCGCAGCAAGCGACGAGCGCCCCCGCCCGTGGCCCGGACCGCGGCGCGACAGCGTTGGCCGACGAACGGGGTTTGCCACAGCGGCAGACGGTGTGGTGCCGCAGCGCGGCTTTGCTGCGGCGCCCCCCCCCTCCCCGCGGCGCGCAAGACTCGACGCCCCGCCTCGGCCGCGCTAGCCTACCCCCTGATATCCGGGGGGAAATCACGATGAGTCCATTTGGTTTGGTGTTCACGCTGTTCGGCCTGGTGCTGGGCCTGGCGCTCGCCGCGGTGCTCAACGGCTTTTCGCGTGCGTTGAAATTGAAGCGCGGCGTGCGGCCGGTGCGGATCGGCTGGCTGACGCCGTTGCTCGGGCTCGTGGTAATGCTCGACCTGACGAGTTTCTGGCTGCTCGCCTTCGATGCGCGCGAGCAGATCAGCGCGAACTACGTCACGCTGCTCAGCGTGCTGGCGATGGTCGGCGTCTATTATCTCGCGGCGACGCTGATCTTTCCCGACACGCCCGAGGACTGGCCCGATTTCGACGAATGGTACGACAAGCAGAACCGGCTGGTGATCGGCGGGCTGCTCACCGCGAATGTGGCGAGCTGGGTCGGGGGCGTCGTGCTCGACACGCTCCATCCGCGGCCCGAGGTGGTGGAGCCGGTGGGGAACGGGCTGGTGGTGCTGGTGTATCTGGTGAGCGGGTTCGGGGTGCTGGGGCTGCTGATCGCGCTGCTGCTGGTGAAGGGGCGGCGGGCGAATGCGGCGATGCTGGCGGGGGTTTGTGGGTTGTTGGTGGTGAGCGGGGTGATGGAGCCGTGGGTGTAGCCGAGCGCTCAAGCGCGGCCCGGCCGGCGGCGCTACAGCGCCGACCGACGGCCGGGTCCCCACAAAGTATGACTTTGTGGGGTGCCCGACGCGGCTTTGCCGCGACGCCCCCTAATTAACTCCCGGCGTCCGGTAATTACATAATCACCGACGTGAAGATCAGCTTTGACCCCGCCAGCGTGCTCTCGCGCTAAGCGAGCGCGGACTTGACTTCGTCGACGCCGGACAAGTGTTCGACGGGCCGCAGTTCACGCTCGAGGACATCCGCTTCCCCTACCCGGAACGGCGCTATGCGACGTTTGGGCTGATAGAGGATCGCTTGATCGTCCTGGTCTGGGCCGAAGCTGAAGAGCGACGACGCATCATTTCGATGAGGAAGGCGAATGACCGACCAGTCACCAAATCCCGATCCCGCCTGGCTTGATCCAGCCGACGACGCGCCAGAATGGACCGGCGAGATACTCGACACTGCCGAATTCGCAATCGGCGGGACGGTGAGCCGCCCGGCGACGGGCTATCTCGGCCCGAACGGCGTCATGCGCGGCCGCCCGCCCGAGCGCGGCGCGGCGCGGCGAAGCGGCGAGTGACACTGCGGCACGACCCAGACGTAAGCAACCGCTTCCGCGCCGAGGGGCCGGGGTGGCAGGGACGGATGAATGCGGCGCTTAGGAAGGCGGTTGGGTTGTAAATAGCCTCGGTTCACCGTCTGTTGTTAAAAGCACCACGGGGTACTCTTCCGCGAACCTCAATTCATAAGGAGGCGATCTACCGCAGCAAAACTATCCGAGCCGTTAATCGATATCTACATCAGAGCTTGGATCATATGTTACAAAGTCTATTAGCTTATCGCTCCAATCAAGTTCGTCCAATGATTTTAATACACCTTCTTCATCGAATATTATGTTGTGTATTTTTAACAGTGGATGCGGACTTTCAACCGAATCATATTTCTTACTAATCCACTCTTGAACGTCGGGTTCGTCCCACTTTAGCTTATCGACCATAAAGAATTGCCGAGATCTAAGCCAGTCCTGCATTTCTTGGTTAGTCGAGAAGAACACCCTATACTTTACATTTAGCAATTTCTTTAGTCTCGAAAAGGCTGGGTGCTGCAATGCAACTAGCGAACTAACCGTGGGCGAGCTATCGGCATTTTTAGAAGAAATTTCGTCGATAATCTGGCGTAAGGTTGTCAATCCTTGGGACAGCTCTTGAGCTATTGTGACTTGGCCGGATATTCCAGACTCCTGCAATAACCTTTGAAACAATCCTGACCACTGCTCTTTCAATATCGTAATAATCGATTCAGAATCATCGAATGAGAAGATAGCATTATTAAACGGAAGATCATATAGGTCCTCGATGAATTGATATATAGCAACATTGTCTACGTGAGCCCAGCTTATTTGAGCATTTTTGTTTTTCCTGTATGTATTAAATTCAGATAAAACGTTTCTATCTACAAATATATATACTTGCTTGCCAAGTTCTAAAGCAGTTCTCAACTCATTTTGACTAATAGACCCATTCCCATCCGAGGACGTCGAACCGAATCGACCACCGATTATAGATACTACGATATCACAACTTCGTATTTCATCGTAGCAATACATATCTAAGGGGGAAGTTTTGCCATAGGCGATACTCCCAACTTCGTTCAAGGTAACATCATAACCCATGCTTCGGATGAATGCTGATATTGCTACACGCACGTTCTTTAGGTCGTAATAAGTAGAGCTCAAAAATACCCTTGGATGTGCCATTTCCTACCCTCAAAGTGCCTGCATAACGTGAGCTTATAGATGGCGTAGGCGTGGCGCTACAGACCTTAGACGTTGGAACGAACCTTTTCCGACAATTGGGTAAGTGGACCGCTCGTCTCGCAGTTTCTGTTAAAAATCCCGCGATTTAGCTTCGCAGCCATGGTACTCGAGCACAAACGCAGCAGTCAGCATACTTTGTGGAGACGATCAATTAGCCTGCGCCGGAACAGCGAGCCTTTCAATGACACCTGCGCCTATGTTCCCGATACACTTAGGCCAGGCTTGTCCGGGGCGGTTCTCCAACAGCAGCTTGCGATAGCAACCGGCGATGCTTCCTTCCGTCTTGGCCAACTTTTCCGGGGCGACCTGCGCTGACATCTCGCCGCCATTGAAGCCTCCCTTACGCCCACCTTCTAGCACCCAGTCGGTGGTATTGAAGACGTCATGCTTCGCACCCGGTCAGTCGATCATACCCCCGACCTCCTCGACCTGCGACCACCGCAACCCCGTCGCCGTCATGCAGCCGCCGAGTCACGAAGTCCCAACAATGGCGCCAGATACTTCCCAGTAAACGACCCCTTCGCCTTCGCCACCACCTCAGGCGTCCCCTGCGCGACGATCTCGCCGCCCTTCACGCCGCCCTCGGGCCCAAGGTCGAGCACCCAGTCGGCTGTCTTGATGACGTCGAGGTTGTGCTCGATCACCACCACCGTATTCCCCTGCTCGACCAGCTGGTGGAGCACTTCGAGCAGCTTGCGCACGTCCTCGAAATGCAGCCCCGTCGTCGGCTCATCCAGAATATACAGCGTCTGCCCGGTGGCGCGGCGCGACAGTTCCTTGGCGAGCTTGACGCGCTGCGCCTCGCCGCCCGACAGCGTCGTCGCCTGCTGGCCGACCTTGACGTAGCCGAGGCCCACTTCCTGCAGCATCGCCATCTTGTCGCGGATCGGCGGGACCGCCTTGAAGAATTCGACCGCATCCTCGACCGTCATGTCGAGCACGTCGGCGATGCTCTTGCCCTTGAACTTCACCTCGAGCGTCTCGCGATTGTAGCGCTCGCCGTGGCAGACGTCGCACGTCACATAGACGTCGGGGAGGAAGTGCATCTCGATCTTGAGCAGCCCGTCGCCCTGGCACGCCTCGCAGCGGCCGCCCTTGACGTTGAAGCTGAAGCGCCCGGGCTTGTAGCCGCGCGCGAGGCTTTCGGGGAGGCCGGCGAACCAGTCGCGGATCTGGGTGAAGCTGCCGGTATAGGTCGCCGGGTTCGAGCGCGGGGTGCGGCCGATCGGCGACTGGTCGATGTCGATGACCTTGTCGAGATATTGCAGGCCGGTGATCTTGTCGTGCTTGCCCTGGACGATGCGCGCGCCGTTGAGCGTGCGCGAGGCGGCGGCGAACAGCGTGTCGATCGTGAAGCTCGACTTGCCCGACCCCGAGACGCCGGTGATGCAGGTGAAGGTGCCGAGCGGCAGGCTTGCGGTGACGCCCTTGAGGTTGTTGGCGGTGGCGTTGTGGACGGTGATCTTCTTGCCGTTGCCTTTGCGCCGAGTCTTGGGGACGGCGACTTCGCGCCTCCCTGAGAGATAATCGGCGGTGATGCTGTTCTCGTTGGCGAGGACTTCCTCGAAGGTCCCTTGCGCGACGATATGGCCGCCATGGACGCCGGCGCCCGGCCCCATGTCGATGACATAGTCGGCGGTGCGGATCGCGTCCTCGTCATGCTCGACGACGAGCACGGTGTTGCCGAGATCGCGGAGCCTGCGAAGGGTCTTGAGCAGCATGTCGTTGTCGCGCTGGTGCAGGCCGATCGAGGGCTCGTCGAGCACGTAGAGTACGCCCGACAGGCCGCTGCCGATCTGCGACGCAAGACGGATGCGCTGCGATTCGCCGCCGGACAGCGTGCCGGAGGTGCGGTCGAGGTTGAGGTAATCGAGCCCGACATTGTTGAGGAAGCCGATCCGCTCGAGGATCTCCTTGAGGATGCGCTCGGCAATCGCATTCTGCTGGTCGCCGAGCTGGCTCGGGACCTGCTCGAACCAGGCGAGCGCGTCGACCACTGACAGGCGCGTGACGCTCGAAATGTCGCGCATGCCGATCTTGACGGCGAGCGCCTCGGGCTTGAGGCGCGCGCCCTTGCAGACTTCGCACGCGGCGGAGGATTGGTATTTGCTCAGCTCCTCGCGCATCCACGCGCTCTCGGTCGAGAGCATGCGGCGGTTGAGGTTGCCGATGACGCCCTCGAACGGCTTCTTGACGTCGTACGACTTTTTGCCGTCGATGAAGGTCAGCGTGACCGCCTTGCCCTTGGTGCCGTAGAGAATCGTGTCGCGGGCGGTTTCGGGCAGGTCTTCCCACGGCGTGTCGAGCTCGAACTTGAACTCGCGCGCGAGGCTGCCGAGCACCTGCATGTAGTACGGGCTCGGCGGGTTGGACTTGGCCCAGGGCACGACCGCGCCCTTCTTGATGCTGAGCGCATGGTTGGGGACGACGAGCTCCTCGTCGAACAGCATCTTCTCGCCGAGGCCATCGCACGCCGGGCACGCGCCCTGCGGCGCGTTGAACGAGAAGAGCCGCGGCTCGATCTCGGCGATGGTGAAGCCCGAGACCGGGCAGGCGAACTTCTCGCTGAACACGATGCGGCCGGGGGGCGCGTTGTCGCCGAGCACTTCGTTCTTGGGGGTGTGCGGCTCGACCGGGTCGGCCGGGTCGACATAGGCGAGCCCGTCGGCGAGCTTCAGCGCGGCCTCGAAGCTTTCCGCCAGACGCGTCGCGATGTCGGGGCCGATGACGAGGCGGTCGACCACGACCTCGAGGTCATGCTTGTACTTCTTGTCGATCGCGGGGGCTTCGTCGATCTCGTGGATCTCGCCATCGATGCGGACGCGGGTGAAGCCCGCCTTCTGCCACTCGAGCAGTTCCTTCTTATACTCGCCCTTGCGGCCGCGCACGACGGGGGCGAGCAGGTACAGCCGCGTGCCCTCGGGAAGCGCCATCACGCGGTCGACCATCTGGCTGACGGTCTGCGCGGCGATCGGCTCGCCGGTCGCGGGGGAGTATGGAATGCCGACGCGCGCCCACAGCAGGCGCATGTAATCGTAGATCTCGGTGACGGTCGCGACGGTCGAGCGCGGGTTGCGGCTGGTGGTCTTCTGCTCGATCGAGATCGCGGGGCTGAGGCCCTCGATATGATCGACGTCGGGCTTCTGCATCAGCTCGAGGAACTGCCGCGCATAGGCGCTGAGCGACTCTACGTACCGTCGTTGACCCTCGGCGTAGATCGTGTCGAAGGCGAGGCTCGACTTACCGCTGCCCGACAGCCCGGTGATGACCGTCAGCGTATCGCGCGGGATATCGACCGAGACGTCCTTGAGATTGTGCTCGCGCGCGCCGCGCACGGAAATATGAGTCAGCATGGGAGCGGTTTGTTCCAGATTTGTTCGGATGGCGCAAGCGACCGGTTGCAGGGGCGAGATGGGGCGTTAAACTCGCAACGACAAGGTTTGGGGGCAAGCGATGAAGACGATGCTGATTGCGGCGCTGCTCGCGCTCGCGGGGCCCGCGCCCGCCGACGTGCCATTGCAGCCGACCGGCAAATGGACCGTCGAATATGCCGATGCGGCGTGCATCCTGTCACGCGACTATGGTCCAAGCAATGCGCGAATGGCGCTCGGCATCAATCCTTCGCCGCTTGCTTCAGGCCTCGAAGTCGTAACCGTCACGCCAGGCGCGAAGACGACGCGATACCGTCCGATGAAAGGCACGCTCACGCTCCAACCGTCGGGCCGGACGATCGACAGCGATATCTCGGTTTACGAGATCAAGGAGAAGAACCAGACCATTACGACCCTCACGACCGAGGGGGATGTGGCAACCGAAATCCTGCGCTCGTCATCCTTGTCCGTCACCTTGGCGAATGGATCGCGTACTGCGTTTGCCATACCGGGGATGTCGGGGGCAGCGGGTGCGCTAAAGGCATGCCAGGACGATCTGCTTCACCAGTGGGGGATCGACCCGGCAGAGCGCGATTTGCCGTCGCTGGCGAACGGTAGTGCATCGCCTGCACAGTGGATCACAAATGACGATTATCCCTCATCGGCCGTGGGGGCTGGAATACAGGGTACTTCGACCATCGTCTGGACCATACGGACCGACGGCAAGGTCGGCGATTGTCGGGTCGTCCAGTCGAGCGGATCAAAAGCGTTGGACGACGCGTCCTGCGGCGCGATCAGCAAGCGCGGCCGGTATCAGCCCCCGCTCGGGGTCGATGGAACGCCACAGGTGCGGCACGCCATGCGCAAAATTGTCTGGCGCCTGCCGTATTAGAGTTAGGCGCCGCTCGGGCGCCTCGAAAATCCGTCAGATCTTGCCATAGGCCGGCAACGCCAGCCGCCACCTGATGGCCGCAGCCCGCAGGGCAAAACCGCACGCAGCGGCGATCGGCGCGGCGAGGCTTGGCGCGACGCCCGCGCTCACCAGAACGACATACGACCCCGACGCCAGCGCCGCCGCGGTCACATACAATTCCGGCCGCATCAAGATCGACGGCTCGCCCGCGAGCACGTCGCGGATGACGCCGCCGATGCACGCCGTCACCACGCCCATCAGCGCCGCCGGCACCGGCGGGATGCCGAATGCGAGCGCCTTCGCCGCGCCGAACACGGCATAGGCGGCCAGGCCTACCGCATCGAGCCAGTCGAGCGCAGTGCCCTTCCACCAGCGCTCGGGCGTCGTCCACACCAGCACCGCGACCGCAAGGCAGATCCCCGCGACGAAGCGATCATGCACCCAGAAGACCGGCGCGCCGATCAGCAGGTCGCGCACCGATCCGCCGCCGACCCCGGTAATCAGCGCGAAGAAGGTGGCGGTGACAAGCGTCTGGCGATGCCGGATTGCGGCGAGCGCACCGGTGATCGCGAACACGGCGATCCCGAACAGATCGAGCCAGGGCAGCGCAGAGCCGAATTGCCAGGGAAATTGCGAGGGCATCGCAGCGCTCTACCCGCGCAAGGCGCGCGAGGGAATGCGGCGCGCGACACCGGGTCGCGCGCCGCAGCGATCAGCGGACGGCCGCCGCTTCGTTGGCGACGACTTCGCCGCGCTGTTCGGGCGTCATCGCGCTTGCGTTGACATCGGCGGCGCGGATCGCGTCGGCGCGTTCGTCGCCGGTCTTGCGCTCCTGCTTGGCCTGCTCCTCGAGGTCCTTGGCGTTGGCCTCCATCGCGTCGGCGCGGTTGTCGGCAGCCTTCTCGACTTGCTTGGCGAGCTTGCCGTCGCCATTGCCGCCGCATGCGGCGAGCGGGAGTGCGACCAGCGCCAGCGCCGCGATCATCGTCTTCTTCATGTGAAACCCCTGTTGGACACGTACCGTGATGGTACGCGCGGGAAAACCGCCGTGCGCGCGGATCGTTCCGCCTGCGCAGCGAGCGCGACGCTGGCATCGGCGCGGGGCATCGGGCATGATCGCGCGATGCGACGGTATCAGCGCTCCACCCTCCTCTTTGCAGCGTGCCTCACCGGGTTGGCGGGGTTCGTCGATGCGCTCGCCTATTCGAGCATGGGCGGCTTCTTCGCTTCGTTCATGAGCGGCAACACGACGCGGCTCGGCGTGTCGCTGGCAACCGGCGCGACGCACGATGCGCGGATCGGGGCGGGGTTGATCTTGAGCTTCGTCAGCGGCGTGGTGGCGGCGGCGATCATCGGACGTTCGCGGCCACACCATCAGCGCGTCGCGGTGATGGCGCTGGTCACGCTGCTGCTCGGCGGCGCGGCGCTGTTTGCGCCATATCATCCGGTCATCGTGCCGCTGCTGCTGCTGGCGACCGCGATGGGGGCGGAGAACGGCGTGTTCACGCGCGATGGCGAGGTCAGCATCGGGCTGACCTACATGACCGGCGCGCTGGTGCGGATCGGCCAGGGGCTCGCCGCCGCGCTGATGGGCGAAGGACCACGCTGGGACTGGGCGCGCTATCTTGGGTTGTGGCTGGGGTTCGGCGCGGGGGTGATCACGGGCGCGCGGTGTTATGCGGCGTACGGGACCGGCGCGCTGTGGATCGCGGCGGGGGCGGCGGCGGTGCTGACGGTTGGGGCGCGGGCTACGCAGCGCGATACGGCGTAAGGGCGCGGGCCGACCGAGCAGATGCAACCGAGCCGTTCCCCGGCGAAGGCCGGGGCCCAGTCGTGCTGGAGGCGACGATCGCGCGACACCGCTCGCTTACCTCCGCCCTTGCTACTGGGCCCCGGCCTTCGCCGGGGAACGGGGGTGTGGCCGGTTGGCTTCCTAGTTGGCAGCGGCGTGGCAAAGCCACGCCGTCGGTCGGCGCTTTGGGCGCCGCCGGCCGGTCTGATCGCGGCGGGGCCGCGCCGTAGCTTTGCTACGGCTTGGCGCGATCAGCCTCAGACGTGGATCGCCTTCCCTCTCACCGCCATCGCCGCTTCCTTGATCGCCTCGCTATGCGTCGGATGCGCATGGCAGGTGTAGGCGATGTCCTCGCTCGTCGCGCCCATCTCCATGCCGAGCGCAGCCTCGGCGATCATCGTGCCCGCAGGCACCGCGATCGCCCAGACGCCGAGCACGCGGTCGGACTTGGCATCGGCGATGATCTTCACGAAGCCGTCGGGATCATGATTGGTCTTGGCGCGGCTGTTGCCCGCCATCGGGAACTTGCCGACCTTGATCTCGCCGCCGTTCTTGGTCGCCTGCTCGCGCGCGACTTCCTCGGTGAGGCCGACGCCGGCGATCTCGGGCCAAGTGTAGACCACGCTCGGGATCACCGCGTGGTTCACGATGCCGGTGTGGCCCGCGATGTTCTCGGCGACCGCAATGCCCTCGTCCTCGGCCTTGTGCGCGAGCATCGGGCCCGGAATCACGTCGCCGATCGCCCATACGCCGGGGACGCTCGTCTGGAAGCGGTGATCGGTGTCGATCTGGCCGCGCGGGTTGGTCGAGAGACCCGCGTTCTCGAGCGCGAGGCCGTCGGTGTTGGGACGGCGGCCGATCGAGACGAGCACGCAATCCGCTTCGATCGTCTCGGCTGGGCCGCCGGCCGACGGCTCGACCGTCAGTGTCGCCTTGTCGCCGTTGACGGTGACGCCGGTGACCTTGGTCGAGAGCTTGAATTCGATGCCCTGCTTCTTGAAGACCTTGTTCGATTCCTTGCGGATATCGCCGTCGAAGCCGGGAAGGATCTGGTCGAGATACTCGACGCAGGTGACGCGCGCGCCGAGCCGGCGCCACACGCTGCCGAGCTCGAGCCCGATCACGCCGCCGCCGATCACGACCATATGCTCGGGCACCTTGTCGAGCTCGAGCGCGCCGGTCGAATCGACGATGATCTTCTGGTCAACGGTGACGCCGGGGAGCGGGGTGACCGACGAGCCCGTCGCGATGACGATGTCCTTGGCGGTGACGGTCTGCTCGCCGACCTGGACGGTATGCGCGTCGACGAACGCGCCGCGGCCCTTGAGCCAGGTGACCTTGTTCTTCTTGAACAGGAAGGCGATGCCGCCGGTCAGCTGGTTGACCGCGTCGAGCCGCTGCGCGTGCATCTGCGGAAGGTCGAGCTCGGGCGTGACCTTGATGCCGAGCTTGGCCATCGTGCCGTTGGCGGCGGCGTCGAAATACTCGCTCGCGTGGAGCAGCGCCTTCGACGGGATGCAGCCGACGTTGAGGCAGGTGCCGCCTAACGTCTCGCGCGATTCGACGCAGGCAGTGCGCAGGCCGAGCTGGGCGGCGCGGATCGCCGCGACGTAGCCGCCGGGGCCCGAGCCGATGATGAGAACGTCGTAATCGTAGTCAGCCATGTGTCACTCCGTTCGCCCCGAGCTTGCCGAGGGGCTGCCTTCTCTTCCGTCCGACAGACAAGGACAGTGCTTCGACAAGCTCAGCACGAACGGAATATGGGTAGATGCGATCCGATATTACAGGTCGATCAGGATCCGCGTCGGATCTTCGATCGCATTCTTGAGCGCGACGAGGAACGTCACCGCTTCGCGACCGTCGATCAGGCGGTGATCGTAGCTCAAAGCGAGGTACATCATCGGGCGGATCACGATCTGGCCGTTGACGACGACCGCGCGGTCCTCGATGCGGTGCAGGCCAAGCACGGCGGCCTGCGGCGGGTTGATGATCGGGGTCGACATCAGCGAGCCGAACACGCCGCCGTTCGAGATGGTGAAGGTACCGCCCTTCATCTCGTCCATCTTGAGCGTGCCGTCCTTGGCGCGCTTGCCGAAATCGCCGATCGTCTTCTCGACCTGCGCGACCGACATCTGATCGGCATCGCGCACCACCGGCACGACGAGCCCGCCCGGCGACGACACCGCGACCGAGATGTCGGCATAATCGTGATAGACGATCTCATCGCCCTCGATCGAAGCGTTGACGCTGGGGATGTCCTTGAGCGCGAGGCACGCCGCCTTCACGAAGAAGCCCATAAAGCCGAGGCGGACGCCGTGCTTCTTCTCGAACAGATCCTTGTACTTCGCGCGCGCCTCGATGACCGCGGTCATGTCGACGTCGTTGAAGGTCGTCAGCAGCGCTGCCGTGTTCTGCGCTTCCTTGAGGCGCTTGGCGATCGTCTGGCGCAGGCGCGTCATGCGGACGCGCTCTTCCTTGCGACCGGTCGAGGCAGCAACCGAAGCCGAGACCGGCGGCGCGGCGGCGGGTGCCGGGGCGGGCGCCGGGGTCGAGGCGGCAGCGGCGGCGACGTCGTCCTTGGTCAGGCGGCCATCCTTGCCGGTGCCCTTGACGGTCGCGGGGTCGACTCCGTGCTCGAGCACCGCGCGGCGGACCGACGGCGAAAGCGCGGCGGGGGTGTCGCGCGGGTCGGAGGCAGGCGCCTGCTGGCCGGCGGTCGCGGCGGGCGATGCCTGGGCCTCAGCCGCGGGCGACTGGAGCACGGCGGGCTGCGGCGCGGCAGCGGTGGCGGGCGCGCCCTCGCCTGCGTCGATCGTCGCGATCATGGCGCCGACCAAGACGGTGTCACCGACCTGCACCGCGTGCTGGCCCATCACGCCGGCGACGGGCGACGGGACTTCGACCGAGACCTTGTCGGTCTCGAGGCTGGCGATCGGCTCGTCGACCGCGACCTTGTCGCCGGGCTGCTTGAGCCATTCGCCGAGCGTCGCTTCGGTGATCGATTCACCGAGTACCGGTACTGTGACTTCGGTTGCCATATCAGCCTCTTTTCTCTTCCCCGGCGAAGGCCGGGGCCCAGGTGCGCAACGCTTGCCGATCAAGCGCTGCGCGAAATTACGAAGGCCCGGCTGCTCGCGCAGCCGGGGTAACGATCAAACCTTGCGCGTCCGGCGAATTTCCTCGCGAACGCTGTGGCCGAGTGCGTCGGCGACGAGCGCCGCCTGCTCGGTCTGGTGGCGCTTCATCAGGCCCGTCGCCGGCGAGGCCGAGGCCGCACGCCCGGCATAGCGCGCACGCTGCACCGTGCCGCCCGCTTCGATCAGGCATTCCTCGATGAACGGATCGACGAAGGTCCACGCGCCGTTGTTCTTCGGCTCTTCCTGCGCCCACACCACCGTCTCGAGGTTGGGCATGCGCTTCAGGCGCTCGACCAGCGGCTCACCCGGGAAGGGGTAGAGCTGCTCGACGCGGACGATCGCCGTGTTCTGGTCGCCCGCGGCATCGCGCGCTTCCATCAAATCGTACGCAACCTTGCCGGTGCAGAGCACGAGGCGCTTCACGTCCACATCGGCGGGCGCCGAAGGGTCGCTCAGCATCCGCTGGAAGTGGCTGTCGCCGATGAAGTCCGCGGTCTTCGACACGGCCAGCTTGTGCCGCAGCAGCGACTTGGGTGTGAAGATGATCAAGGGCTTGCGGAACGAGCGGTGCATCTGCCGGCGCAGCAGGTGGAAGTAATTGGCCGGCGTGGTGCAGTTGGCGACCTGGATATTGTCCTGCGCGCAGAGCTGCAGGAAGCGCTCGACGCGGGCGGACGAATGCTCCGGCCCCTGTCCTTCATAGCCATGCGGCAGCAGCATCACGAGGCCGTTGGCGCGCAGCCACTTGGCCTCGCCGCTCGCGATGAACTGATCGATCATGATCTGTGCGCCGTTCATGAAGTCGCCGAACTGCGCCTCCCACAGGACCAGCGTCTTGGGATCGGCGAGCGCATAGCCGTACTCGAACCCGAGCACGCCGTACTCGCTCAGCGGCGAGTCGAGCACTTCGAAGCGGCCATGCTCGACCGTCGAGAGCGGGCGATACTTGTCCTCGTTGGTCTGATCGACCCACACCGCATGGCGCTGCGAGAAAGTGCCGCGGCCCGAATCCTGGCCCGACAGGCGGACGCCATAGCCTTCAGAGAGCAGCGAGCCGAACGCGAGCGCTTCGCCGGTCGCCCAGTCGAAATTCTCGCCGGTCTTGAACATCGCCCGCTTGGCGTCGAGCACGCGGTTGAGCGTCTTGTGGACGGTCAGCCCCTCGGGGATCGTCGTCAGCGTACGGCCGAGCGAGTCGAACAGCTTCTGCTCGATGCCCGTCTCGACGTTGCGGCGCGCGCTTTCCGAATCGGCGGGCGAGTGCAGCCCCGACCAGCGACCGGCGAACCAGTCGGCCTTGTTGGGCTTGTACGTCGCGCCAGCCTCGAACTCGCCTTCGAGCAGCGTCGTGAACTGCGCGATATTGGCGTCGATCCACGCGCGGTCGATCACCTTCTGCTCGATCAGCTTGGCGCCATAGATTTCGCTGACCGGCTGATGCTTGCGGATCACGTCGTACATCAAAGGCTGGGTGAAGGACGGCTCGTCGCCCTCGTTGTGGCCGTTGCGGCGATAGCACCACATGTCGATCACCACGTCGCGGTGGAACTTCTGGCGATATTCGATCGCCATCTTGGTGGCGAAGGTCACCGCCTCGGGATCGTCGCCGTTGACGTGGAAGATCGGCGCCTGGACGCCCTTGGCGACGTCCGACGGGTATGGCGACGAACGCGCGAACTGCGGCGACGTCGTGAAGCCGACCTGGTTGTTGATGATGAAGTGGACGCAGCCGCCGGTGTTGTAGCCGCGGATGCCGGAGAAGCCGAGGCACTCCCAGACGATCCCCTGTCCCGCGAACGCCGCGTCGCCGTGGATGAGGACGGGGAGCGATGCCTTGTGCTCGTCGAGATCGCCCGCGATCGTCTGGATCGCGCGCGTCTTGCCGAGCACGACCGGGTCTTCCGCCTCGAGGTGCGACGGGTTGGCGACCAGCGACATATGGACGCTGATCCCGTCGAACTCGCGGTCGGTCGAGGTGCCGAGGTGGTACTTCACGTCGCCCGAACCCGCGACGTCGTCGGGATTGTCCGACCCGCCGCCGAATTCGTGGAAGATGATGCGGAACGGCTTGGCCATCACGTTGGTGAGGACGTTCAAGCGGCCGCGATGCGCCATGCCGAAGACGATATCGTTGATGCCGAGCGCGCCACCATATTTGATGACCGACTCGAGCGCCGGGATCATGCTTTCGCCGCCATCGAGGCCGAAGCGCTTGGTGCCGACATACTTCTTGCCGCAGAAGCGTTCCCACTGCTCGGCTTCGATCACCTTGTTGAGGATCGCCTTCTTGCCGAGGTCGGTGAACTCGATCGCCTTGTCCTTGCCTTCCATGCGGTCCTGCAGGAAGCGACGCTCTTCAACGTCGGCGATGTGCATGTATTCGAGGCCGACATTGCCGCAATAGTTGGTGCGCAGCGTGTCGACGAGCTCGCGGATCGTCGCCCATTCGAGCCCCATCGCGCCGCCGAGATAGACCTTGCGGTCGATATCGGCGTCGGAGAAGCCGTGATATTCGGTCTTCAGATCATCGGGCATGTCGCGCGTCGACAGACCGAGCGGATCGAGATTGGCGGCGAGATGGCCGCGCACGCGGTAGGTGCGGATCAGCATCATCGCGCGGATCGAATCGCTCGCGGCGCGCAGGATCGCGTCCTGCGAGGGCGCCGGGACAGCCGCCGCGGCGGGAGCTGGCTTGGCGCCACCGCGCGCGGGCTTGGGCGCGGGCTCCATCTGGGTCGGGTCGAGCGCCGAGGTGAGATCGTCGGTCGAGGAGAGCGGCCAGTTCGCCTGCTGCCACGAAGCGCCTTCGGTCGAGCCTTCGAGGCCTTCGAACCAGGAGCGCCACGACGGCTCGACGCTGTCGGGCGACGCCTTGAACCGCGCGTAGAGCGACTCGATGAAGGCGGGGCTTACGCTGCCCGCAACATCCGCGAAATCCTGGCCTTCAATGCCCATATCGAGTCCTCGTCACCCCGGCGTAGGCCGGGGTCGCTGTGTTTGGGGCAACCGCTGCGCAACAGTAACGCAGCGGCCCCGGCCTTCGCCGGGGCGACGCCCGAGATTAACCGTTCAGCACTGCCAGCAAGGTCGTGCCCAGTTCCGAGGGGCTGTCCGCAACGCGGATACCCGCCGCTTCCATCGCCGCGATCTTGTCCTCGGCGCCGCCCTGGCCGCCCGAGACGATCGCCCCGGCATGGCCCATGCGACGACCCGGAGGCGCCGTGCGGCCCGCGATGAAGCCGGCCATCGGCTTGCTGCGACCGCGCTTGGCTTCGTCACGCAGGAACTGCGCGGCTTCCTCTTCGGCCGAACCGCCGATTTCGCCGATCATGATGATCGACTTGGTCTCGTCGTCGGCGAGGAACAGCTCGAGCACGTCGATGAAGTTCGTGCCGTTCACCGGATCGCCACCGATGCCGACCGCGGTCGTCTGGCCAAGGCCAGCGTTCGACGTCTGGAACACCGCCTCATAGGTGAGCGTGCCTGAACGGCTGACAACGCCGACCGAGCCCTTGCGGAAGATGCTGCCGGGCATGATGCCGATCTTGCACTCGCCCGGCGTCAGCACGCCCGGGCAGTTCGGGCCGATCAGCCGCGACTTCGAACCCGACAGCGCGCGCTTGACGCGAACCATGTCGAGCACCGGAATCCCTTCCGTGATCGTGACGATCAGCGGAACCTGCGCGTCGATCGCCTCGAGGATCGAATCGGCCGCGAAGGGGGGCGGAACGTAGATCACGGACGCGGTCGCGCCGGTCTTGGCGACAGCCTCGGCGACGGTGTCGTACACCGGCAGGTCGAGGTGGGTGGTGCCGCCCTTGCCGGGCGTCACGCCGCCAACCATCTGCGTGCCGTATTCGAGCGCCGCCTTGGTGTGGAAGCTGCCGGTCTCACCGGTCATGCCCTGGGTGATGACCTTGGTGTTCTTGTCGACGAGAATGCTCATGCAGCGTTCTTCCTGTTGGGAGAAAGCGGTGGTGCGATCAGCGCACCACCGGCAGAAAAATCAGTTGAGCGACCCGTCGATCGCCTTGCACGCGACCAGCAGTTCCTTGACCGCGTCGACCGAGACCGAGAGGTTGCCCTTGGCTTCGTCGTCGAGTGCGATCTCGACGATCTGCTCGACGCCGCCCGCACCGATCACCACCGGAACGCCGACATAGAGATTGTCGATGCCGTACTGGCCGGTGAGGTGCGCCGCTGCCGGGAGGACGCGCTTCTGGTCGTAGAGATAGGCTTCGGCCATCGCGATACCGCTGGTGGCGGGCGCATAATAAGCCGAACCGGTCTTGAGCAAAGCGACGATCTCGCCGCCGCCGCCGCGCGTGCGCTTGACGATCGCGTCGATCTTCTCCTGGGTCGAACGGCCCATCGCGATCAGATCGGGGACCGGGATGCCCGAGACGGTCGAATACTGGATGACCGGGACCATCGTGTCGCCGTGGCCGCCAAGCACGAAGCTGGTGACGTCCTTGACCGAAACCTCGAATTCCTCGGCGAGGAAGTGGCTGAAGCGCGCCGAGTCGAGCACGCCGGCCATGCCGACCACCATGTGATGCGGCAGCCCCGAGAATTCGCGCAGCGCCCACACCATCGCGTCGAGCGGGTTGGTGATGCAGATGACGAACGCGTCGGGGGCGTTGGCAGCGATGCCCTCGCCGACGGCCTTCATGACCTTGAGGTTGATACCGAGCAGATCGTCGCGGCTCATGCCGGGCTTGCGCGCGACACCAGCGGTGACGATAATCACGTCGGCGCCGGCGATGTCCTTGTAATCGTTGGTGCCGGTGACCTTGGCGTCGAAGCCCTCGACCGGCGAGCACTGGCTGAGATCGAGCGCCTTGCCCTGCGGGACGCCTTCGACCACGTCGAACAGCACGACGTCGCCCAGACCCTTGAGCGCTGCGAGGTGCGCGAGCGTGCCACCGATGTTACCGGCGCCGATCAGCGCGATCTTCTTGCGAGCCATCTGGGATCCTTCCGACTATCGCCCGCATCCGGGCGTTGTGATTGGGGCCGCGGACGCGCGGCGGGGCAGATGGCGCGCGGCTTAGGCCGGTTTGCGCCTCGGGGCAACCGTAAAGGCGAGTGGGTTAACAAGCAGTATTGCGACTAATTCGCAAGTGCAATTAGGCAGGCTTACACTCTGTACCTAGGATGAACGCGACAGCGCTCAGTCGGTGCCATGGCCTTGCGCGAGATACGCTTCCGAACGCATTTCTTCCAGGCGGCTGATCGTGCGTTCGAACTCGAAGCGGCCATCGCCTGCCTCATACAACTGCGCCGGCTCGGCGTCGGCGGCGGCGAGCAGCTTGACCTTATGTTCGTACAGCGCATCGATCAAAGCGACGAATCGCGCCGCCTCGTTGCGCATATCGGGGCCGAGCTTGGGGATGCCGACGAGGATCACGGTGTGGAAGCGCCGCGCGATCGCGATGTAGTCGGCGGCACCGCGCGCCTCCCCGCAGAGCCGCTTGAAGCTGAAGACCGCGACACCCTTGAGCGCCTTTGGAACGTGGAGCGTGCGGCCCTGGACGATCATCTCTTCGGAGGGAACGTGGGCGCGGTCCTCGACCGGGAAATCGGTGAGGCGGAAAAAGTCGCCCGATAGCGTCGCGGTCGCCTGCGGGCCGTTGGGGACGAGCCAGGTGTCGACCTGCCCCAGGCGATCGCGGCGGTAATCGGTCGGGCCGTTGAGCGCGAGCACGTCGAGCTTTTGCTCGATCAGCGCGATGAACGGCAGGAAATGCTCGCGGTTGAGCCCGTTCTTGTAGAGATCGGCGGGCGGGCGGTTCGAAGTGGTCACCACGGTCACGCCCTCGTCGAGCAAATGCGTGAACAGCCGCGACAGGATCATCGCGTCTGGGCTGTTGGTGACCATCATCTCGTCGAACGCGAGCAGGCGCGTTTCCTCGGCAAAGGTTCTGGCGAGCGGCGGGATCGGGTCGCCGAGTTCCTTGGCACGCTCGGCGGCGAGGCGCTGGTGC
Organism: Sphingomonas glacialis; assembly: GCF_014653575.1. GTDB lineage: Bacteria > Pseudomonadota > Alphaproteobacteria > Sphingomonadales > Sphingomonadaceae > Sphingomonas > Sphingomonas glacialis. The sequence goes on from NZ_BNAQ01000002.1 coordinate 292,912, forward strand.
ACTTCGAGCATGAATTCGGCGAAATGGACGCGGCGCTTGCGGCGGATGTCGAGACTGTCGAAGAACAGGTCCATCAGCATCGACTTGCCGCGCCCCACCCCGCCCCAGATGTAGAGCCCGCGCGGCGGCTCTGGCTTGCGTCCGAGCACGCGCCACAGCGTGGAGCCGCGTTTTGGGGTGGCCTGGAGCGCGGTCGCGAGATCGGCGAGGCGCTGGGCGGCGGCGGCTTGCTCGGGATCGGGTTTCAGCTCGCCCGAAGCGAGGAGCGCGGCGTAGCGCTTGAGGATGTCGGTCATTCCGTAACGCACCTCACATGGATTCCCACGGAGCTGCAGTTACCGCGAGGTGATCCCTCAAATCCTTCTCCCGGTGGGAGAAGCTGGCGCGAAGCGCCGGATGAGGGTGCTGCGCGATATCGCCCGCGTCACCCTCACCCTTCCCACGCCGTTGGCGGAGCCCCTTCCCTCGGCCGGAGGGAGAGGGAGAAAAATCAAACGACGCGTTCGATTTCCATCTTCTTGATCTCGGCGATCGCCTTGGCGGGGTTGAGACCCTTGGGGCAGACGTTCGCGCAGTTCATGATCGTGTGGCAGCGATACAGGCGGAACGGATCCTCGAGCTCGTCCAAACGCTCGCCGGTCATCTCGTCGCGGCTGTCGGCGAGCCAGCGATAGGCTTGCAACAGGATCGCTGGGCCCAGGAACTTGTCCGAATTCCACCAATAGCTCGGGCACGCCGTCCTTCTCGCGCTCGGCCGGCGACTGGAGCCGCTCCTTGCCCGAGGGCGGCGGGGTGACGGTCTGCAGCCACGGCTTGATCGAGCCGTACTGCGCATAGAAGTGCGTGAAATCGGGGACGAGATCCTTGATCACTTCCATGTGCGGCAGCGGGGTGATGCGGATCTCGCCCTTCACGTCCTCGATCGCCTTGGTGCAAGCGAGCGTGTTGGTGCCGTCGATGTTCATCGCGCACGATCCGCAAATGCCCTCGCGGCACGAACGGCGGAAGGTGAGCGACGAATCCTGCTCGGACTTCATCTTGATCAGCGCGTCGAGCACCATCGGGCCGCACGAATCGAGATCGACCTCGAACGTATCGTAATGCGGGTTCTGGCCGGCATCGGGATCGTAGCGATAGATCTTGAAGTTCTTGATCCGAGTCGCGTCCGATGCCGCTTTGTGCACCGTGCCGGTCTTCTTGATCTTCGAATTGGCGGGAAGGGAGAATTCGGCCATCGCTGTCTCGTTTCCGTGATGCGTAGCGCCCAAGAGCGCCGGGTTTGCGACCGCTCGTACACAGAGTGAGCGCGGGCCGCAAACCCTAGCTCTGCATTGCAGCATGCAATTGAAAGAGGGTGGGCAATTTGTCCCAGCCGCGGCATCGCTCTCGCGCGCGCTTAACGGGAGGGGAGCAAGCCCTCAAATCACGTCGAGCACCAGCCCGAGATCGCGCGCCTGCTCGGCCTCGATATACCAGTTCGACGGCGCCTTCTCGCGCAGTTCCTCGAAATCGACCTGGCTGTCCTTGACGATCGCGCGGAAGCCCTCTTCCTCGATCTCGATCGAATGCTCGACCTCGTGGAGCGCCGCCTTGATCGACGCGACCACCATCCGCAGTGGCCCATCGAGCGTGATCGTCTTCGAGATCTTGCGCTCGTGGATCATCAGCCGCGTGTGCCGCGTGAGAAACCGGCGCTCGACCGGGAACGCCGCCATGAAGGTCGCGCCGGCCGAATAGACCGCGACCTTACCGAGGAACAGGATCTCGCGCCCGTCATGCTCGTCGAGCAAGCGGATATCGTCGGCCATCGTCCGCGCGACCTCGGGGTCGCCGCCGAGCGTCGTCAGCGCGATGACGATCGTCCCCTCGTCCGGGCAGGCGTCGAGCTGCTGGCGGAAGTTGGTGTACATCAGCTGGTCGACCGGACCCGACAGGCGGATGTGCGGATTGGCGAGCAAGGGGTAGCGGGTGGCAGTCATGCCCGCGCCAACCGGCGACGCTGGGGCTGGTTCCGCCACGGTGCGGAATATCGCGACCGATTGCTTACAGAACGCCACCGCAACGCGACGCAGTTATAACGAAGTTGCCACATCACTGCGCGAATGGTATTTCGGGGAATGCAAACTTCGCTCCGCAAGATCGGCAATTCGACCGGAATGATCCTCCCAGGCTCGATCCTAGGCGAGATCGGCGTCACCACCGGCGCGGCCATGGATTTGCGTGTCGAGGATGGTCGATTGATCGCAACCCCGATCCGAGACGTGCCGCGCAAGGGCTGGGCAGAGGCCGCAGCGCTGGTCGCGGCGGCGGAAGAGGATCCCGACGAAACCGCCTGGACCGCATTCGGCAATGACGGCGACGACGCCTCGACGTGGTGAAACGTGGCGAGGTCTGGTTGATTTCGCTCGATCCGACCGTCGGAAGCGAAATTCAGAAAACCCGCCCGTGTCTGGTGTTATCGCCCGATGATCTCAACGGGGTATTGCGGCGGACGATCGTCGCCCCGCTGACGAGCGGCAGCCACCCAGCGCCATTTCGCGTGCCGGTAACCTTTCGCCGGAAATCCGGTCTTATCTTGCTAGACCAGATCCGGACGGTCGACCGGGCACGGTTGGTGACGAGGCTTGGCGCGCTTCAACCCGCTACAGTGGCGGCGGCGCTTTCGGTGCTGACGGGCATGTTCGCACTCTAGCGCACTATCATCGCCGCCTGATGCGGAGGGGCAAGGCTGTCCTCGCCCCTCCGGCCGCTCAATAAACCCGCTTCTTCGGCTTGATGTATTCGGCCTCGTCGGTGAGCGTGTAGTCGTGGACCGGGCGATAGCCGATCTCGACCTTGCCGCCGACGCCGCCCCAACCCGTGAAGGTCGCGGTGGTGTGCTTCATCCAGTTCGCGTCGTCGCGATCGGGATGATCCTCGTTGACATGCGCGCCGCGCGATTCCTTGCGGTTCGCCGCCGACTGCATCGTCACCATCGACTGCGCGAGCAGATTGTCGAGCTCAAGCGTCTCGACCAGATCGGTGTTCCAGATCAGCGAGCGATCCGTGACCGCGACGTCATTGAGCTTGGCGTAGGTCGCCTTGATCTGCTCGACGCCCTCGTTCAGCAGCTCGTTGTCGCGGAACACGGCGCAGTTCTTTTGCATCGTGCGCTGCATCTCGAGGCGGATCTGCGCGGTCGGGATCGTGCCCGTCGCGTTGCGGAAGCGGTCGAGGCGGCTGAGCGACAGCTCTTCCGACCCCTTGGGCAGCGGCTGGTGCGGCGTGTTGGGCTTGAGGATATCCTTGATCCGCAGCCCCGTCGCACGGCCGAACACGACCAGATCGATCAGCGAATTCGAGCCCAGGCGGTTGGCGCCGTGGACCGAGACGCATGCCGCCTCGCCCACCGCGAACAGGCCGGGGACGACCGCATCGGGGTTGCCATCCTTCATATGGACGACTTCGCCGTGATAATTGGTCGGGATGCCGCCCATGTTGTAATGCACCGTCGGCGTGACCGGCAGCGGCTGGCGCGTCAGATCGACGCCGGCGAAGATCTTGCCGGTCTCGGTGATGCCCGGCAGGCGCTCGGCAAGCACCTTGGGATCGATATGGTCGAGATGGAGCCAGATATGGTCGCCATTCTTGCCGACGCCGCGGCCCTCGCGCATTTCGAGCGCCATCGAGCGCGACACGACGTCGCGCGACGCGAGATCCTTCGCCGACGGGGCATAGCGCTCCATGAAGCGCTCGCCCTCGGAATTGGTGAGGTAACCGCCCTCGCCGCGCGCGCCTTCGGTAATGAGCACGCCCGCACCATAGATGCCGGTCGGGTGGAACTGGACGAACTCCATGTCCTGCAGCGGGAGCCCCGCGCGCAGCACCATCGCATTGCCGTCGCCGGTGCAGGTGTGCGCCGACGTCGCCGAATAATAGCAGCGACCATAGCCACCCGTCGCGAGCACGACGTTGTGCGAGCGGAAACGGTGGATCGAGCCGTCGTCCATGCACAGAGCGATCACGCCGCGGCACACGCCGTCTTCCATGATCAGGTCGAGCGCGAAATATTCGATGTAGAAGTCGGCGTCATACTTCAGGCTCTGCTGGTAGAGCGCGTGGAGCATGGCGTGACCGGTACGATCGGCGGCAGCGGCGGTGCGCTGGACCGGAGGCCCCTCGCCCATGTTCTGCATGTGGCCGCCGAACGGACGCTGGTAGATCGTGCCATTCTCGTTGCGGCTGAACGGCACGCCGGCATGCTCGAGCTCATACACCGCCGCCGGTGCTTCGCGCACCATATACTCGATCGCGTCCTGGTCGCCGAGCCAGTCCGACCCCTTGACGGTGTCGAACATGTGCCACGTCCAATGGTCGGGGCTGTTGTTGCCGAGCGACGCGGCGATACCGCCCTGCGCGGCCACGGTGTGGCTGCGCGTCGGGAACACCTTGGTGATGCACGCGGTTTTCAGCCCGCTTTCGGCGATCCCCATCGTGGCACGAAGGCCGGACCCGCCGGCACCTACGACGACGGCGTCGTAGGTATGATCGATAATCTTATATGCCTCAGACATGCGGCACTCCGGTGGTGGCGGTGAACGCGACCTTGAGGATCGCAAAAAGGGCGACGGCGCCGCTGCCGAAGGTGAAGAAGTTGAGCAGCAGCATCAAAGCAACCCGGCTGGCGCCGTGTTGGTAATCCTCGATCAGCACCTGCAGCCCGAGCCGGAAGTGATAGAAGACCGAGAGGATCAGCAGCACCAGCGGGATCGCCGCCCAGGGCGAGCCGAGCCAGGTGTGGACCGAGTCGTAATCGTAGGCCGGCAGGCGGACGAGCGCGACGAAGAACCACAAGGTAAGAAACAGGTTCGATCCGGCGGTGACGCGTTGCGCCCACCAATGGTGCGCGCCTTCCTTGGCGCTGCCGAGACCGCGGACGCGGCCGAGTTCGGTTCCGTTACCCATCTTACTTGACCCCCACGATATAGGCCCAGACGAGCACGGTTGCCACCACCGCGAAGACCATCGTCGCGATCGAGCCCGAGCGATTGATCTTCAACTCGTAACCGGCGCCGGCATCGAGGAAGAAGTGGCGGATGCCGGTCGCCATGTGCTGGAAGAAGCACAGCGTCATGCCGATGGCGAACAGGTAGCCGAGCGCACCGCCGGCAACTTCGCCGAACACATGGTAGAAAGTGTGATAGCTCTCGCGCCCCGCCGCGATCGCGGCGAGCCACCAGACGAGCACGACGGTGCCGACTGTCGCCATACCGTCGCCGGTAATGCGGTGGAGGATCGAGACCACCATGTGCGGACCGGGTTTCCAGATCGACAGATGCGGACTGAGCGGTCGGGCGCGGGGTGTTGGGCTGGCCAAGGCTAGGACGTCCTCGTCATATTGGGTTGTGGCTCCTTTAGTCGGCAAGCGCTGCGATGCAAGGTTTCTGGCATGCCACGCACATGCAGCAATTGCAGCTGGGCACTTTGCCCAAGGGCCTGAGCAGGCCGCACGCAGGGCTTACCGAGCGTTAACCAAATCGCGTTAAGCCATCGGGTGACCGCCGACCAGTAGCGTACAGCCCATGGCTGCGGCAGATACGGAGCTTCGCCTTGAACCCCACTGCATTGCCTGCCCCCGGTACGGTCGCCGCGACCATCGATATCCGGGCGCGCCTGCGCGCCTTCGATTTCGACAATACGCTGGAAGCCGCCGCGCGCGACGTGTGGAGCGTCCTCGAGGCCGATGCCGCCGAGATCGCGCTGGCGTTCTGGGCGCAATGGCGCCGCGCGAGCCCGGGCGAAAAGAGCTGGCAGCCGCACGAAGAAACCAAGATGATCGAGCTTGGCGTGACCTTCCTGCGCAATCGCTTCTGCGACGTTTCGGGGCGTGCCTGGATCGAGTCGATGGAGCGATCGGTCGCGTCGGGCTACAAGGAGGGCGTGTCGACGATGGCGCTGCTGTCGATGACCTGCGCGAGCGACCGCGCCGCGCTCGACATCCTGTTCAAGCGCGTCAAGGGCGACGACCCGCGCCTGCCCGGCTTCATCGATACGCTGATGCGGCTGACCGGGCTCGAAGCCGAGATCACCGTCGAAATCTACAACGCCTTCCGCCTCAACAGCGCGCAAGGCGAGCGCGACCGACTCGCCACCGAGTTCCGCGAGCGCATCGCCGCGACGGTCGAGGAAGCGACGCAGGAATCCGAAGTGCTGCGCGGCCAGTCGGTCCGCACCTCGACGTCCGCGCGCGGCATGCTCGGCAAGACGAGCGAAGTCGCCGCCGCCGCCGAGCAATCGGCGATGGCGATGCGCGAAGCGGCGCAGACCGCCGCCGGGCTGATCCGCGCGATCGAGGATGCGCGCTCCGAAGTCGAAGCCGCCGCCGAGATCGCGACACGCGCCTCGACCCAGGCAAGCGCTGCGGTCGGCATGTCGGAAACGCTCAGCGACCATGCCAAGTCGATCGAATCGATCCTCGGGCTCATCCGCGACATCGCCGGGCAGACCAATCTGCTCGCGCTCAACGCAACGATCGAGGCGGCGCGCGCCGGCGATTCGGGGCGTGGCTTCGCGGTCGTCGCGCAAGAGGTGAAGTCCTTGGCCAACCAGACCGCGCGCGCAACCGACGACATCGCCGCCAAGATCGCCGCGATCCAGTCGGCGACGCGCTCGACCGTCGCGACCAACGCCTCGATCAAATCGACCGTCGCCGAGGTCCAGGAAAGCGCCAACCGCATCCGCTATGCGATGGAGGCGCAAGCGCACACCGTCACCGCGATCACCGCCGCGGTCGACGAGACCGCGCTTGCCGCCGATTCGATGTCGAACACCATCACCGCGATCCGCGAGGACACCGAATCGGTCGCCTCCGAGATCGACAGCGTCGGTCGCGGCTTCGATTCGCTCGACCACAAGCTGGGGACCCTAAAGAACCGCGCGAGCGACTTTGTCGCAAAAGTCGCGGCGTAAACCGGGAACGAGGAACTGAGATGGCAGTAAGCGACGCGCTTGTAGGCGCGATCCCGGGTGGGTGGAGCGGCGAACACCGCACCGCCGCCGCCCGTGTCGCCGACTATGATTGGGACGGCAGCATCCGCGCGTGCGCGGCGGAGATCACGCAGGCGATCGCCGGACACGAAGCCGAAATCTCGCGTGCTTTCTGGGAGCATTATCTCTCGCTGCCGGTGAGCGCGCACATCCGCTCGCAATTCACCGCGGACTATCTCGACACGCGAGTCGACAACAGCGCGCGCTACACCCGCGTCAAATATGCCGCGCCGTACGAGGATGACTGGATGCGAATGGCGACGCGCCATGCCGCATCGTCGCAAAAGGCGGGCGTGCCGTTGCAAGCACTGCTCTCGTCGTTGAGCTTTGCGCATACCCGCACGCTGGTCGCGATCGAAGCCAAGCTCGGCAGCGGGTCGTCGCGGATCGGCGCGCTCGCCGATTGCGTCCAGCGGCTCGCGCTCGTCGAGGCCGATGTGATGGCATCGTATCTCGGCGCGCACGATGCCGAACGCGCACGCTCCGAACGGCGCACCCGCTCGGCCGATTTCAGCGCGACGATCGCCAGCTCGATCGAGGGCGCCGCCGCGCTCGGCAACCGCATTCGCGTCCAGGCGCAAGGTGCATCGCGCGCGGCGCGCGGGATGCTCGGCCAGACGAGCGAAGTCGCCGCCGCGGCCGAACAGTCGGCGATGGCGATGCGCGAAGCCGCGCAGACTGCCGCTGGCCTCATTCGCGCGATCGAGGATGCGCGCAGCGAAGTCGAAGCCGCCGCCGAAATCGCAACGCGCGCCTCGACCCAGGCGACGACGGCGGTCGGCATGTCGGAGACGCTCAGCGATCACGCAAAGTCTATCGAATCGATCCTCGGGCTGATCCGCGACATTGCCGGACAGACCAATCTGCTCGCGCTCAACGCGACGATCGAGGCGGCGCGCGCGGGCGATGCCGGCCGTGGTTTCGCGGTGGTCGCGCAGGAAGTGAAAAGCCTCGCCAACCAGACCGCGCGTGCGACCGACGACATCGCCGCCAAGATCGCCGCGATCCAGTCGGCGACGCGCTCGACCGTCGAGACCAACGCCTCGATCAAATCGACCGTCGTCGAGGTCCAGGAAAGCGCCAACCGCATCCGGTTCGCAATGCAGGCGCAAGCGCAGACCGTTACCGCGATCACCGCGGCAGTCGACGAAACCGCGCTCGCCGCCGATTCGATGTCGGGGACGATCACCGCGATCCGGGCGGGCACCGAGCGAGTCGCGGGCGAGATCGACACGCTCGAACGCGAGTTCGGCACCGTCGACGATCGGCTGGGCGAGCTGAAAGGCGCGGCCGACACCTTCTCGGCAAGCGTGGCGGCCTGACCTCCTCCCGTCTCTCCCCTCCCTGAAGGGAGGGGAGGCCCGTAGCGCTTGGGCGAACGGCCCGCTAAACACCGCCCATGACCAACATCCTCCTCACCGGTTCATCGCGCGGGATCGGTGCCGCCACGCTCACCGCGCTCGAAGCGGCGGGCGCCACCGTCATCGGCCAGGGCACCCGCTCGGGCATACCCGCCGACTTCGCCGATCCCGCCGCACCGCGCGCCTTGTGGGACGCAGCACTCGCGCGCTGCGATGGGCGGATCGACGTGCTGATCAACAATGCCGGGGTGTTCGAAGCGAACCCGATCGAGTCCGACGATGCGGTCTGGGTCGAGCAATGGGAGCGCACGCTGCGGATCAACCTGACCGCCTCGGCCGAGCTCTGCCGCTTTGCGGTGCGCCACTGGCAGGAACGCGGCGTCGGCGGGCGGATCGTCAACATCGCCAGCCGCGCGGCCTATCGCGGCGATTCGCCGGCGCATTGGCATTATGCCGCGTCGAAGGCCGGGATGGTCGCGATGACCAAGTCGATCGCGCGCGGCTATGCCCGTAACGGGATCCTCGCGTTCGCGATCTGCCCGGGCTTCACGATGACCGGGATGGCCGAGGATTATCTCGAGAGCCGCGGCGGCGACGCGCTACTCGCCGACATTCCGCTCGGGCGCGTCGCGATGCCCGAGGAAGTTGCCGAGGCCGCGCGCTTCCTCGCGCTGACCGCGCCGGCGTCGATGACGGGCGCGGTGCTCGACATCAACGGCGCGAGCTACGTCCGTTAGCGCAGCGCGCGGAGCCGCTCGAGATCCTCGGGCCGGTCGATGTCGAGTAGCTCCGCTTCGGGCGCGATGACGTGGCGCCCGGCGCGGACCATCGCGCGCGCGCCTTCGTCGCCCGCCAGTTCGAGCAGCGCCGGAAGCCGCGCTGCGCCGAACAGCGCGGGCGGGCTCGTCTGGACGCCGTTGCTCGAGGCGATCACGGCATTCTCGCCATCGCCGTCGACCGCGTCGGCGAGGCGATAGATGTGCGACGCGGTCACGCGCGGCATGTCCGCAAGCGCGATCACCGCACCCGCACAGCCGAGCTCGATCGCGGCGCGCACGCCGAGCTTGACCGATCCCGCCATGCCATCGCCGGGGTCGGCATTGTGGAGCACGGTGTAGCCCCGACTGCCGAAATCGAGCGCGGTGTTCGAACAGACCGCAAAACGCGCCTTGAACGGCACATCCTCGAGCGCGGTGACGACGTGGAAGGCGAGCGGCTTGCCGAGAAAGTCCTGCTGCAACTTGTCGGCATCGCCGAAGCGTTCGGACCGCCCCGCGGCGAGCAGGATCAGCACATAGTCGTCGATCGCGATCATCTCGGTTCTCCGGCGCGGCTGCCCCTCGCCCTGCGGCATCAACGCGCGCCGCCGCCGATATGGTCCGCACAGCGCTGCGCTATCGAGGCTTTTCGCGTGGCGCGCTATCGTCAAACTGTCATCGTCTTGCCCCATGCGGGTGGACACGACGCTGCCAAGAGGATTTTCACGACGATGACGCATTCGAGCACCGCCAAGGCCGCCCAGACAGTCGCGGCGCTGTTGCTGTCGCTGGCGTCGAGCGCGGCGATCGCGCAGACTGGCGCGATGCCCCACCCCGTCCCCGCCCCCGTCACCACCCCTGCTGCCGCGCAGCCGCTCTCCCCGCCGATCGTCATCGCGCACCGCGGCGCGAGCGGGCTTCGGCCCGAGCATACCATCGCCTCGTACACGCTCGCGATCGAGCAAGGCGCCGATTTCATTGAGCCCGACCTCGTGCTGACCAAGGACGACGTCTTTGTCGCGCGGCACGAGAACGACATCACCGGCACCACCGATGTCGCCAAGCACCCTGAATTTGCCGCGCGCCGCACGACCAAGGTGATCGACGGCGAGAGCCATACCGGCTGGTTCACCGAGGATTTCACGCTCACCGAGCTGAAAACGCTGCGCGCGGTCGAGCGTTTGCCCAAGCTGCGCCCCGGCAACGTCAAATATGACGGCCAGTTCGAAGTTCCCACGCTCGCCGAGGTGATCGCTCTGGCGAAACAGCATTCGGTCGGCGGGCGCGTCGTCGGCATCTATCCCGAGACCAAGCATCCGAGCTATTTCGCGCGCATCGGCCATCCGATGGAAGCGCGGCTCGTCGCGGAGCTCAAGGCGGCAGGCTGGGACAAACCGAGCGACCCGGTGTTCATCCAGTCGTTCGAGGTCGACAATCTCAAGCGCATCCACGCGATGACGGGGCTGCGGCTGATCCAGCTGATGGACGCGAGCGGCGGCCCTGCCGACCATGCCGTGCCGAGCTATGCCGCGATGGTCACGCCCGAGGGGCTCAAGGCGGTCGCGAAATACGCGTATGGCATTGGCCCCGGCCTCGCGATGATCGAGAATGGCGATGCGCCGCCGACGACCCTTGTCGCCGATGCGCATGCCGCCGGGCTGCGGCTCCACCCCTGGACCTTCCGCGCCGAAAACATCTTCCTGCCGCCGAGCCTGCAGACCGGCACCGATCCGGCGGTCCACGGGCGGATCGAAGATGCGATGCGGCGCTATCTCGCGCTCGGAATCGACGGCTTCTTTACCGATTTTCCAGGGATTGGCGTAAAGGTGCGCAACGCCCTAAAGGAAAAATGATGCAGTACCGCCCCTTGATCGCCGCCGCCTTGCTCCCGCTGATGATGGGAGGCTGCGTCCGCACCGCTGCCAGCATCGTCACCTTCCCCGTCAAGGCCGCGGGCAAGGCGGTCGACTGGACGACGACGAGCCAGTCCGAAGCCGATCGCAACTACGGCCGCAAGATGCGCAAGCAGGAAGCGCGCGAAGGCGCCGAACGCCGCCGCTGGGCGCAGGAATGCCGCCGCGAGCAGCGCCCCGATTGCAATCGCTACGACGGGTATCAAGCCGGGCGCTGAAGGCCCCTTCTTCACCCCGGCCTTGTGCCGGGGTCCACCGGCCCGCACATCCGGCCCGCGTAGCACGCGCGGCACGGTGGGCCCCGGCACGAGGCCGGGGTGACGGTCGGTACGACGTTCGTTCAGACCGCAGCGCCGCCCAGCACCTGCGCCACCGCGAGCAACACCGCCGGGCGCACCTGCACGCCGACATGGCTGCTGCGCACCTCGACCGATCGCCCCGCGGCGTCGTGGCAGATCATGCCATTGACCAGCCCATCGCTGCGGCTCCAGATCGCGGTTGCCGGCACCGGCGGGGTCTGCGCGACCAATGCGCTGTGCGCGACGATCTCGGGCGCGTCGATCCGGTCGCCGGTGAAGAATTCGAACGCGCGCCACACATTAGTCGCACGCGGGCTGCCGGCATAAGGCGAGCTGATCGTCACCACTTCGCGCACCAGCTCGGGCCAGCGATGCGCCGCGAAACGCGCCATGATCCCGCCGAGACTGACGCCGACCAACGTCACCGGCTCGCCGCTCGCCGCAGCCAGCGCGGCGATCCGGTCGTGCAGCCGCTCGCCATCGACGCCGATCGTCCGCGCGCCGAGATTGCGCCCGAGCGCCCACCCCTCGGCGCGATAGCCGAGCGAGACGAGATAGCGCTGCAGGAACACCCCCGACAGATCACTGTTGAACAGTCCCGGCAGCAACAGCACCGGTCGCCCATCGCCGCGCGGCCCCTTGGCCAGCAGCGACCGCGACCCGAGCAGCGACGCAAGTCCCCACGCCCCGCGCGGCACTTCGAGCGCGAGCAATGCTTTCGACGGCGGCTTCACGTCGCATCTCGTAGCGGATGTCGCGGCGGGGCAAACCAGCCGAGTACCGTCACCGGAAACGGCGTCCACACCCCGATCCGCACCCCGGCCGCTCGCAAGGCGTCACCGGTCCAGGCGTTGCACGTCTCGATCGCGCTGTAGCGCCCGCGCGCCTGGTAGAAGGCATCGTTGCTGCCGTAGCCCGCGCGGTGCCACGCCTGCCGCCCCGCAAAGCTCGCGCGGATAAAGGCCGCGAGCCGGCGATATTCGTCAGGCCGCAGCACTACCTCGCGCGCATCGTCGGCCGCGGCGGGCGGCGCGATGTGCTCGACATGCAGCACGGTGCGATCGCTGCCGATCGCTGCACGCAGCACGGTCAGCGGCTTCACGTCGCTCCAGCGCGGCGTCTCGAGGTAGAAGGTCCGCTCGCCCCAGCCGATCGCGACATGATCGAAGCCGGCATAGCGCGGATCGGCGAGATCATCCCCCGGCAACAGATCGCGCCAATCGACCCCGGCGGCGACCTTGGGCAGCACCAGATCGGTATGCACGCCATTGCTCTCGACCAGGATTCGCACGCCGTCGCGCGGCTGGCTCCAGCCGGCGTTGCTCGGCACGGCGCCACCCGCCATCCCCGCCGCGCCATAAGCGACGAGCAATACGGCGATTATGCCAGCCACGCTGACTACCCGCCCAAGAATTCGTTTCATGCGTAAGCATTCCAGACCCGCAGTGGCTGTGATACCCTGCAGCAATGACCGATGATACGCACGTTCTCGACCGCCCCCCGCCCGGCGCCTCCGCCGATTGGACGATCCCGCAGGATTGGGCGCATTTCAGCCAAGAAGAACACCACGTCTGGGACACCTTGTTCGCGCGCCAGGCAAAACTGCTGCCCGGTCGCGCGTCGGACGCCTATTTGCGCGGGCTAGATGTACTCAAGCTGTCTAAACCGGGGATTCCCGATTTCGAGGAACTGTCCGACCGGCTGATGAAGCTCACCGGCTGGCAAGTCGTCGCGGTGCCCGGGCTCGTCCCCGACGCCGTGTTCTTCGACCATATGGCGAACCGCCGCTTCGTCGCGGGCAATTTCATCCGCCGCGCCGACCAGCTCGATTATCTCCAGGAACCCGACGTGTTCCACGACGTGTTCGGCCATGTCCCGATGCTCGCCGATCCCGTCTTCGCCGATTACCTCGCGGCATACGGCCGCGGCGGGCAGCGGGCACAGGGGCTCGATGCGCTGAAATATCTCGGCCGGCTGTATTGGTACACGGTCGAGTTCGGCCTCGTCGCCGAGCCCGAGGGCTTGCGGCTGTACGGCGCGGGGATCGTGTCGAGCTTTGCAGAGAGCCGGTTCGCACTCGATGACCCGAGCCCCAATCGCATCGCCTTCGATCTCGAACGTGTGATGCGCACCGAGTACCGGATCGACGACTTCCAGCAGAACTATTTCGTCATCCCGAGCTTCGAGGATCTGCTGCGCGTAACGGTCGAGACCGACTTCGCCCCGCTCTATACCAAGCTTGCTGAGATGCCCGACGTGCCGGTCGCGCAAATCCTGCCCGACGACATGCTGCTGACGCGCGGGTCGCAGGCCTATGCGCTGGCGAAGGCGTCGTGAGCCGCGCCGAACGCGAGCGCTGGGCGATGGCCGAGGAACAGTGGCCGACGCTGCAGGCGTTCATGACCGAGCGGCTCCATGTTTTCGGCCATTTGAAGGCGCTGCATGCCGAAATCGCCGAGGCGCTGCCACAGCTGAGCTTCGACGAACGCGCGACGATGGCGAGCGAATGCCGCGATTTTCTCCAGACGTTCAAGACACGCTATGACGACCGCGAGTTCCTGCGCGACGGCTTCGGCGTGCGCGGCGAGCTGCCGATCGACGATCGCGGGCGCAGCCAGGCCGGGCTGACGCGCGCCAAGGTGATCTACGATTCGCTGCTCGCCTCGCTCCGGCGCGAGAAGGCCGAGTGGCAGCCGGCCTGACGCGCCGCTAGAGATCGAGCGCCCAGCCGTCGCGTCCCTTCGGGTCGATCGGCTTGGTCGGGACATAGCGCACCGCGCCCGCGACGAGCCGCAGGATCGTCCAGTCGCCACGCCGGTCGGTCTCGGCCAGCGTGCAGCCGCAGCCGGCAAACGCCGCGACGACGTCGGCGCGCTGCGTGTCGAGCAAGCCCGCCAGGACGATCGTCGCGCCGGGCGCGGCAATTGCGGCGAGCTCGGGCGCCATCGACACCAAGGGGCCCGCCAGGATATTGGCGATCACCAGATCGTACGGCGCTCGCGCGGTGATCGTATCGTCGAGCGCACCGTCGGCGACGATCAGCGCGATGCCGTCGAGCGCATTGAGCTCGGCATTCTCGCGCGTGACGATGATCGCGCGCGGGTCGATATCGGTCGCGACGATCTCGGCCGTCGGCCACAGATGCTGTGCGGCGAAAGCGAGCAGCCCGGTGCCGGTGCCGATATCGATGATCCGCGCGAACGATTGGTCGGCGAGGCGATCGAGCATCGCGAGACACCCCGACGTGGTCGCATGGTGTCCGGTGCCGAACGCCTGCCCCGCCTCGATCAGGAAGGCGCGACCGCCTGCGGGGGCGGCGACGGGATGCGCGCTGGTATGGACGACGAAGCGCCCCTCGGCGATCGGCTCGAGCCCGTCCTGGCTCAGCGTCACCCAATCCTCGTCGGGCAGTTCCTCGACCAGCGGCGCGGTCTCCCCCGCACTCGGCGCGAGCAGGCGGATCGCGGCGATTGCCGCGGGTGTCGGCGCCACCTCGATATAGGCGTCGAGCCGCCAATGCTCGCGATCGTCCTCCTCGAGTTCGGTCGTCATCAGCACCATACCCTCGGCGATATCATCGGCGGCATCGATGGCCTCGGCCTCGGCGCGGGTGCAGGGGAGCGTCACTTTCCAGCTGGTCATCGCTGCGTCCTGCCCGCGCCGCCCGCCCCGCGCAAGCGGGCATCCCCACTTCTCTCCGCGTCTTCGCGTCTCCGCGTGAACAAGAAATTGATTTCACGCGGAGACGCGGAGACGCGTAGAAGAAAGGGCGTAGCGCTACGCGGTTATTCGTGGCGGAGCGCGTCGATCGGGTTGAGTGCTGCGGCGCGGCGCGCGGGGAAATAGCCGAAGACGACGCCGATCACCGCCGAGATGCCGAATGCGATCAGGTTGATCTGCGGCACGAACAGGAAGTCGACCTTCATCACCGGCGCCAGGCCGAGGATCGCGAGCTGCGCGACGACGAGCCCGATCAACCCGCCGAGCATCGACAGCGCGATCGCCTCGACGAGGAACTGCATCAGCACCTCGTTCGCGACCGCGCCGATCGCGAGGCGGATGCCGATCTCGCGCGTGCGCTCGGTCACCGACACCAGCATGATGTTCATGATCCCGATCCCGCCGACGATCAGGCTGATCGCCGCCACTGCGGTGACGATCCCGGTCAGCAAGGTGGTCGATTGCGTCAGCGTCGCCGAGATCTGGGCTGTATCGAAGATGTTGAAATCGTCGTCCTTGCCGCCGGTGATGTTGCGGCGTTCGCGCAACAGGTCCTCGATCGAGGATTGCACCGCCGCGCTCGAATAGGCCTGGTCGACGCCGACCAGCATCAGCTTGAGGTCGGTCGTGCCGGTGAAGCGGCGCTGCACCGTCTTCAGCGGCATGATAATGACATCGTCCTGATCGCCGCCGAAACCCGCCTGCCCGCGCTTCGACAACAAGCCGATCACGTCGCACGAAATCCCGGCGATGCGCAGCCGCGTGCCGAGCGGCGACGCGCCGCGATAGAGATTGTCGTTGACGGTATTGCCGATGATGCAGATCGATTTGCCTGCGGCTTCCTCCGCCGGGGTGAAAATGCGCCCCTCGGCGAGCGGCCACGGCTGGACCTGGAAATAGGCATTGGTCGTGCCGTTGACGGTGGTCGACCAGTTCGCGCCTTCGTAGATCGCGGTGCCGGTCGTGCCGGCCTGCGCCGCGACCGCAGTCACACCGGCGATCTGGTCGCGGATAGCGGCGGGGTCGTCGGCCTTGAAGTCGGGCGGACGCGGTCCGCCGCCGCCGCGGCCGAAACCCTGGCCGGGGCGAATCTGGAGGATGTTGGTGCCGAGCGCGGCGATCGATTTCTGCACCGCTGCGGTCGTCGCCTGGCCGAGCGTCACCATCGTCACGACCGCCGCGACACCGATGATGATGCCGAGCGTGGTGAGGAACGAACGCAGCTTGTGCCGCGCGATCGAACGCAGCGCGAGGAGGAGGGTCGTGCCGAACATTATGATTCCCCGCCCGCTTGCGGGAGGGGCGTGCCGGTGGGGCTATCGCTCGAGGCACTGCCCTCCCCTAACCCCTCCCGCAAGCGGGAGGGGGATTCGTCGGGAGTCTCCCCCGGCCGATGCTGCGCCTCGACGCGCTCGACCAGCCCGTCCTTGAAATGGACGATAGTATGCGCGAACGCCGCCATGTCGGGCTCGTGCGTCACCATGATCACCGTGATCCCGCTGTCGCGATTGAGCCCCGACAGCAGCTCCATGATCTCGATCGACCGCTCCGAATCGAGGTTGCCGGTCGGCTCGTCCGCCAGCAGCACCGACGGCGACGTCACGATCGCGCGCGCGATCGCGACGCGCTGCTGTTGCCCGCCCGACAGCTCGGCCGGCGTATGGTCCCACCAGTCGGCGAGCCCGACCTTGTCGAGCGCCGCCATCGCCAAAGCGCGCCGCTCCTTCTTCGCATCGCCGCGATACAGCAAGGGCAGCTCGACATTCTCGAGCGCGGTCGTGCGCGCGAGCAAATTGAACCCCTGGAACACAAAGCCGAGATACTTCCGCCGCAGCAACGCGCGCTGGTCGCGGTCGAGCGTCTCAACATGGACGCCCTTGAACACGAACGTCCCGCCGCTCGGCACGTCGAGACAGCCGAGGATGTTCATCGTCGTCGACTTGCCCGAGCCCGACGCCCCCATCACCGCGACGAAATCGCCCTGCGCGATGTCGAGGTCGATGCCCTTGAGCGCCTGGAACGCGGTCGCGCCCTCGCCGTACGTCTTGATGACCTGACGCAGCGCGATGATCGGTGCGCCCGCGGCCGGCACATATTGGCCGGCGACGTGGACGGCGGGGGCGTTACTGGCCACCGGCCTGCCCGCCCGACCGCTTGCGCTTGCCCGCCCCCGATGCGCTCGCGCCCGCCGCGAGCTGCCCGGTGATGACCTTGTCGCCGGGCTTGAGATTGCCGCCGATCACTTCGGTCATCGCGCCGTTGCTCTCACCCGTGGTGATCTGCACCGGCTGCGGCGTGCCCTGCGCATCGGCGATATAGACCGTCTGCGATCCGCCGCGCTTGACCGTCTCGCCCTTGCCCGTACCCGCGCCGCCACGCCGTGGACGACCGGGGATCAGCGCGCCGGCGATGCCCTTGTTGGCGCTCGCGCCCGTGTCGGTCGGCTTGAAGCGCAACGCGGCATTGGGGACGAGCAGCACGTTGGTCTTGGCGGTCGTGGTGATGTCGGCAGTCGCGGTCATGCCCGGGCGCAATTGGAGATTGGCGTTACCGACGCTCAGCGTCGCGCTGTACGAGACGACTTGCCCGGTCGTGGTCGTCGTCGTGGTCGTCGTGCTCGCTTGCGCCGACAGGTTCGATCCGAGATCGACGCGCGTGATCGCCGCGGGGAAGGTCTTGCCCGGGAAGGCGTCGACCGTGAAGACCGCGCTCTGCCCTTCCTTGACCGATCCGACATCGGCTTCGTCGATCGCGACCTGGAGCTTCATCCGGCTGAGATCCTCGGCGATGACGAACAGCGTCGGCGTGCTGAACGAGGCGGCGACGGTCTGGCCCGGTTCGATCTGTCGCGCGAGCACGACGCCGTTTACGGGCGAGCGGATCACCGTCTTCACGAGCTGCGTCGCGTTCGACGACAGCGTCGCGCGTGCCGAGGCGACGTTGGCTTGCGCCGCCCGCACATTGGCGATCGCGCGGTTCCGGTCGGCGATAGCCTGGTCCATCTCGGTCTTGGCGGGGACGCGCCCGCCCGACAGGCGGCTGACCTCCTGGAAGCGCGCGAGCGTCGCATTCGACTGCGACAGCGTCGCCTGATTCTGCGCGACCGTCGCGACCGCGGCATCGAGCGCGGCCTGGCTTTGGTTGACCGTATCCTGGAAACGCGACGGATCGACCAATGCGAGCGGCTGTCCCTTGGTCACGCGATCGTTGACGTCGACGACGACCTTGGTGACGAGCCCCGACAATTCCGAACCGACATTGACCTGGTTGGTCGGTGCAAGCTTGCCCGTTGCCGAGACGCTGACCGCCAATGCGCCGCGCGCGACGGTGTCGGTCGCATATTCGGGCTTGGCAGTGCCCCCGAAGCAGCTCTTGAGCAGGATCAGCAGCAACAGGACGCCGACGCCGACCGCAGCCCATTTCGCCCAGCGGCGCCAGGCGGGAACCGACTTGGCGCCGAGAAATTCGTTCAGATCGGTGCGCGCGGGATCGGCCATCTATCGTACCTGTGCGGGAGAGAGCGGGAGGGCGGTCGGGAGGGCGGCCGGATCGGCGGCACTGTCCCAGCCACCGCCGAGCGCGAGATAGAGCTGGACGAGCGCCGTCGCCTGGTCGGACTGCGCCTGACTGAGGCCGTTGCGCGCGGTCAGCAAGCTCGCCTCCGACGTGTTGAGCGTGGTGAAATCGGTCAGCCCCGCGCGGTATTGCGTGCGCGACAGAATCGCGCTGTTGTTCGCGGCATCGAGCGCGATCGCGAACTGTGCTGCACGACGCTTGGCACTATCGAGCGCGACGACCGCGTTTTCGACATCCTCGAGCCCACTCAGCACGGTCGATCTGTACGCCGCGAACGAACCCTCGGCCGCCGCCTCGCTCGCGCGGACTTGCGAGCGCAGCCGCCCGCCGTTGAAGATCGCCTGTGTCAGCCCGGCGAACACCTGGCCCGCGATGCTCTGGAACAGGTCGCCGAGATGCGATGCATCGGTCGAGACGCTGCCGCTGATCGCCAGCGCCGGATAGAGCGCCGCCTTCGATATGCCGATCTGCGCCGTCGCAGCGGCAAGCGCGCGCTCCGCGGCGCGGACATCGGGGCGCTGGCGCAGCGTGTCGATCGGGATGCCGACCGCGACCGATGCCGGCCCCGTCGGGATCGGCCGCGCCGCCGCCAGCTCGGCCTTGAGCGCGCCGGGGGCCTGGCCGGTCAGCACGCCCAATCGCGACACCGCAGCGTTGTAATTCTGCTCGATCGTCGGGATCGTCGCCGCGGTAGAGGCGCGCTGCGAACGCGCCTGCTCGGCATCGAGCGAGGAGACGAGCCCCGCCTGGACGCGGAAGCCCGCGATCTGGAGGTTGTCGTCCTGCAATCGCAGCGAATCGCGCGCATTGGCGAGCTGCGCTTGATACAGCCGCGCGAGCATGTAGTTGCGCGCGGTCTCGGCCTGGGTCGACAGCACGACCGTCGCGTAATCATAGCCCGACGCCTGATATTGCGCGCGGCTCGCCTCGACCGTGCGGCGCACTTCGCCGAACAGCCCGACCTGATATTGCACGTCGAGCCCGAGCGACAGCGTGTCGCCCGATCCGCGCCCGGTGATGACCGTCGCGCCGCCGGGCAAGGTCGTCGTGCCGCCGCGGATACTTTGCGAGCGCGTATAGCCGCCCGATCCGCTCAGCGTCGGCAGCAATTGCGCGCGCGACTGGACCAGCGCTTCGCGCGCCTGGCGCAGCCGCGCGACGGCTTGGGCGATGTCGAGATTGTTGGTCCGCGCGCGCTCGACGATGCTCGCCAGCAGCGGATCGTTGAACTGCGTCCACCAGGCGGTGAGATCGGCGGCGGGGCGGCCGTCGCTCGGCACCGAATACACATCGGGCACGCCGAGCGTCGCGGGCGTGGCGGGGTGGTAATTGGGGCCAACCGTACACGCCGCCAGCGGTACGGTGACGGCGAGCAGCAGGGAAAGGCGGTGACGCATGGTGTTCGTGTGGACTAGCACACCGTGCGAGGTCCACCGATTTATTGTCGCAACCTGTCGCGGTTCCGTCCTGACGCGATACGAAATGTCGGTATCGCGGATCGCATCAGCGCGAGACGCCGCCCACGGCTATTCCATCTCAAGGATCACCGCATCGACCGCGAGGCTGTCGCCGGGCGCAGCGTTGACCGATTTGACCGTACCCGCCTTCTCGGCGCGCAGGATATTTTCCATCTTCATGGCTTCCACCACCGCGAGCGGCTGCCCCGCCTCGACCTTGTCGCCCGCGCCGACATCGAGCCGCATCAGCAGGCCGGGCATCGGGCAGAGCAGGAACTTCGACAGATCGGGCGGGATCTTGGTGATCATGTGCTGCGCGTAGGGCGCGACATGCGCCGGGAGCACGCGCGCGACGTGACTCGCGCCGCGCGTGGTGAGCTTGAAGCCGGTGCGGGTGCGCGAAATCTTGACGGTGAGCGGCGCATCGTCGAGCTCGGCGTCTACGTAGCGGTCGCCCGGCGTATATTCGAGCGCGATGTCGAGATCGGCATCGTCTACGGTGATCCCGTCGGTCGAGATCGACACGAGATGATCGCTGTCGCCGATCCGCACCGACCATTCCGACGGCGGGCGCAGCCGCTTGCCGAGCTGCCCGTCGATGCGGCGCGCGCGGTCGGCCTCGGCGGTCGCGGCGAAGGCGGCAATCGCGGCGAGCGCTTCGATCAGGTCTGCGTCGGCGGGGGCACCGTGGAAGCCGTCGGGATATTCCTCGGCGATGAAGCCGGTCGTGATATTGCCCGAGCGGAAGCGCGGGTGCTGCATCAGCGCCGAGAGGAAATCGATGTTGTTGCCGGGGCCTTCGATCTCGAACGCGTCGAGCGCGGCGATCTGCTCGTCGATCGCGTCCTCGCGGGTCGGCGCCCAGGTGATCAGCTTGGCGATCATAGGGTCGTAGAACATGCTGACCTCGCCGCCCTCGCGGACGCCGTCATCGACGCGGGTATAGGCTTCTTCTTGCCCCCCTCCCGCTTGCGGGAGGGGTTGGGGGAGGGGCGTGCCGGAGAGGTTCGCGCTCGCGGCACGCCCCTCCCCTAGCCCCTCCCGCAAGCGGGAGGGGGAAAGGTAGGGCGTCTCGCTGCTTTCGGGCGGATTGTACCGCACCAGCCGGCCAATGCTCGGCAGGAATCCGCGATACGGGTCCTCGGCATAGACGCGGTTCTCGATCGCCCAGCCGTTGAGCTGGACGTCGTCCTGCGAGAAGCCGAGCGGTTCCCCCGCCGCCACGCGGATCATCAGCTCGACCAGATCGAGCCCGGTCACCGCCTCGGTGACCGGATGCTCGACCTGCAGCCGGGTGTTCATCTCGAGGAAGTAGAAGCCTTCGCCGGTGGTATCGGCGCCCGACACGATCAACTCGACCGTCCCCGCCGAGAAATAGCCCACCGCGCGGGCGAGGGCTACCGCCTGCTCGCCCATGGCTTTGCGCATCTTCGGCGTGACGAACGGCGACGGCGCTTCCTCGACCACCTTCTGGTGGCGGCGCTGAATCGAGCATTCGCGCTCGCCGAGATAGACGATGTTGCCGTGCTGGTCGCCCATCACCTGGATCTCGATGTGGCGCGGGCTTTCGATGAACTTCTCGATGAACACGCGGTCGTCGCCGAACGACGCGAGCCCCTCGCGCTTGGTCGCCTCGAAGCCTTCGCGCACGTCCTGCTCGGAGTAAGCGAGCCGCATCCCCTTGCCGCCGCCGCCGGCCGAGGCCTTCATCATCACCGGGTAACCGATGCCCGAGGCGATCTCGACCGCATGATCGGTGCTGTCGATCTCGCCAAGAAAGCCCGGCACGACGTTGACGCCCGCCGCCTTGGCGAGCTTCTTCGATTCGATCTTGTCGCCCATCGCGGCGATCGCTTTCGGGGGCGGGCCGACAAACGCGATCCCGGCATCGGCGCAGGCGCGCGCGAAGCTCTCGCGCTCGGACAGGAAGCCGTAGCCTGGGTGGATACAGTCGGCGCCGGTTTCCTTGGCGGCGAGCAGGATCAAGTCGGCGAGCAGGTAACTCTCGCCCGCGGGGGGCGGCCCGAGCCGGACGGCTTCGTCGGCCATCAGCACGTGCGGGGAGCGCGCGTCGGCGTCGGAATAGACCGCGACGGTGGCGATCCCCATCTTCTTGGCGGTGCGCATCACGCGGCAGGCGATTTCACCGCGATTGGCGACGAGGATCTTCTTGAACACGCTAACTTCTCCCCTCCCGCTTGCGGGAAGGACCAGAGGAAGGCCCGTCCGCAAGAGGTGAAACCTGGAGGGAGGATGGCCCCTCCCCCTAACCCCTCCCGTAACCGGGAGGGGAACTCGTCATCACTGGTACCAGATCATCGATTTCAGTTGCGCCGTCCGCGCTCGCGTCAGGTCGGTCCGGCACGCCGCCATCGTCATGCCTTGCGCCGATCCGCCGGCATATTGCCCGCCCTCGATGACGCACTGCGTATCGCGATACTCGAGCCACGCACGCTGGCTCTCGAGCAAGGCGCCCGCATAACCGAACCCGCCGCCGCGCGACGTATCCTGCGCATCGCGGCCCTTCATATAGGCATAGGTCCGCTTCCACTGCGCGGTCATCGCCGCGTCAGCCTGCGCGTAACTCGCGCCGCCCGAGCGGTTCATCGCCGCCTGGGTCTGGACCGGGGCGGCCGCGGTGAGGAGCAGCGCGATCAGCAGCACGTCTTTTCCTTCCGCATCGGTTCCTCGCCGACCATCGGGACGAGCCCGAGCTTGGCGAGCAGCGCGGCGTCCTTGTCGTCGCCGGCATTGCCCGTGGTGAGCAGCTTGTCGCCGGTGAAGATCGAGTTCGCGCCCGCCATGAAGCACAAAGCCTGCGTCGCCTCGGACATGCTCTCACGCCCCGCCGACAGCCGCACCATGCTCAGCGGCATCGTGATGCGCGCGACCGCGACCGTCCGCACGAACTCGATGTCGTCGATCGCGGCGAGCGGCGTGTCGGCGAGCATGTTGCCGAGCACCGTGCCCTTGACCGGCACCAGCGCATTGACCGGCACGCTCTCGGGATGCCGCGGCAGCGTAGCGAGCGCATGGACGAAACCGACGCGATCGGCGCGCGTCTCGCCCATCCCGACGATCCCGCCGCAGCAGACATTGATGCCCGCCTCACGCACGTTCTCGAGCGTGTCGAGCCGGTCCTGGAAGGTCCGCGTCGTGATGACCTCGGCGTATTTTTCCGGCGAGGTGTCGATGTTGTGGTTGTAGTAATCGAGCCCCGCTTCGGCGAGCTGCTCGGCCTGGGCGGGTGTCAGCATGCCGAGCGTCATGCAGGTCTCCATCCCCATCTGGCGGACGCCCTGCACCATCTCGATGATCGCGGGCATGTCCTTGTCCTTGGGGTTGCGCCAAGCGGCGCCCATGCAGAAGCGCTGGCTCCCCGCGTCGCGTGCCTGCGCGGCGGATTGCAGCACGGCGCGGACGTCCATCAGCTTGCTCGCCTTGAGCTCGGTCTCGGCCGAGGCGGACTGGTTGCAATAGCCGCAATCCTCGGGGCAGCCGCCGGTCTTGATCGACAAGAGCGTGCAGAGCTGCACCTGCCCCGCAGCGTGGTGTGCGCGGTGCGTGGTCTGGGCGCGGAACATCAGTTCGTCGAACGGGAGATCGAACAAAGCGGCTATCTCGGCGCGGGTCCAGTCGGTGCGCACGTCGTCACCCCGGACCTGTTCCGCCTCAGCTTGCAAGGTCGGCGCGTGTGGCGCGGTGGACCCCGGAACAGGTCCGGGGTGACGGAGCGTATCTACAGTCATTTCACATCTTCCTCGACCGGCGGCATATTGTGCCCCAGCAACCGCAACACTTCGCCCGCCGCCTCGACCAAATTGGTCCCGGGTCCGAAAATCCCCTGCACGCCGGCGTCGCGCAACACCTGATAATCCTGCGCGGGGATCACCCCGCCCGCGATCACCTTGATATCGCCGCGCCCGGCCTCGCGCAGATGCCCGATCAGCTCGGGGATCAGCGTCTTGTGCCCCGCCGCGAGCGACGATGCGCCGACCACGTCGACATCGCTTTCGATCGCGAGCTTGGCCGCTTCGGACGGCGTCTGGAACAACGGCCCCGGCACCACGTCGAACCCAAGGTCGCCAAACGCCGACGACACGAGGTTGGCGCCGCGGTCATGCCCGTCCTGCCCCATCTTGGCGACGAGCATGCGCGGACGGCGGCCGTTGCGCGTCTCGAGCGAGACGACGCCTTCCTTGAGCCCCTGCCATGCCGCGTCGAATTCGTGCGCGCCGCCGTAAATGCCCGACACCGGGGTGGGGACTGTGTCGTAGCGGCCGAAGATATCCTCCATGGCGGAGGAAATCTCGCCGAGCGTCGCGCGCTGGCGGGCGCACTCGACCGCGAGCGCGAGCACATTGGTCGTACCGCGCGCACCTTCGCGCAACGCGTCAAGCGCCGCCGTGCATTTCGCCTCGTCGCGCCCCGCCTTCGACCGCGCGATCCGTGCGATCTGCGATTCGCGCACCGCGACGTTGTCGACGTCGAGAATGTCGATCGGGTCCTGCTCGGCGAGCTTGTACTTGTTGACGCCGACGATGACGTCCTCGCCCTTGTCGACGCGCGCCGCGCGGCCGGCCGAGGCTTCCTCGATCATCGCCTTGGGCCAGCCCGCCGCGACCGCCTGCGCCATACCGCCCTCGGCCTCGACGCGCTGGATGATCTCCCACGCCTTGTCGACGAGCTCCTCGGTGAGCGCCTCGATGTAATAGCTGCCGCCGAGCGGATCGACGACCTTGGTCATCCCCGTCTCTTCCTGCAGCACGATCTGCGTATTGCGCGCGATCCGCGCCGAGAAATCGGTCGGCAGCGCGATCGCCTCGTCGAGCGCGTTGGTGTGGAGCGACTGCGTCCCCCCCAGCATCGCCGCCATCGCCTCGACCGTCGTGCGGATCACGTTGTTGTACGGATCCTGCTCGGTCAGCGACACGCCCGACGTCTGGCAATGCGTGCGCAGCATCTTCGAGCGCTCGTCCTTGGCGCCAAGATCGGTCATCACGCGGTGCCAAAGCTTGCGCGCGGCGCGCAGCTTGGCGACTTCCATGAAGAAGTTCATGCCGATCGCGAAGAAGAACGACAGCCGCCCGGCGAACGCATCGAGGTCGAGCCCGCTCGCCATCGCCGCCTTGGCATATTCGCGCCCGTCGGCGATCGTGA
Source organism: Sphingomonas glacialis (assembly GCF_014653575.1). Lineage (GTDB taxonomy): Bacteria > Pseudomonadota > Alphaproteobacteria > Sphingomonadales > Sphingomonadaceae > Sphingomonas > Sphingomonas glacialis. The sequence continues at coordinate 318,182 of NZ_BNAQ01000002.1, forward strand.
ACGCCAGCTCCTGCAGCTGCGTCGCGCCGGCTTCCTGCATGTGATAGCCGGAAATCGAGATCGAGTTGAACTTTGGCATATGCGCCGAGGTGTAGGCGATGATGTCCGAGATGATCCGCATGCTCGGCTCGGGCGGGTAGATATAGGTGTTGCGGACCATGAACTCCTTGAGGATGTCGTTCTGGATGGTCCCGTCGAGAAGCGCCTGAGGCACCCCCTGCTCCTCGCCCGCGACGATGAAGAAGGCGAGGATCGGGATCACCGCGCCGTTCATCGTCATCGAGACCGACATCTTGTCGAGCGGGATCCCGTCGAACAGGATCTTCATGTCGTCGATCGTGTCGATCGCGACGCCCGCCTTGCCGACATCGCCGGTCACGCGCGGATGGTCCGAGTCATACCCGCGATGCGTCGCCAGATCGAACGCGACCGACAGCCCCTTCTGCCCCGCCGCCAGGTTGCGGCGGTAGAAGGCGTTCGACGCCTCGGCGGTCGAGAAGCCCGCATATTGCCGGATCGTCCACGGCCGCCCCGCATACATCGACGCGCGCACCCCGCGCGTGAACGGCGCGAAGCCGGGGAGGCCGGGGTCGATCCCCTCGACATCGGCCGCGGTATAGAGCGGCTTGACCGCGATCCCCTCGGGCGTCTGCCAGGTCAGGTCGCGACCTTTGACTTCCTTGGCAGCAGCCGCCTGCCAGTCGCTCAGCGTTGGTTTGTCGGTCATAATGGGATGTTGTCGTGCTTTTTCCACGGGTTTTCGAGCGCCTTGCCGCGCAGCTTGCGCAAGCCCAGCGCGATCCGGCGGCGCGTCGAGTGCGGCTGGATCACCTCGTCGATGAACCCCTTGCTCGCCGCGACGAACGGGTTGGCGAAGCGCGCCTCGTACTGCGCGGTCTGCTCGGCGATCTCCTCGGGCGAGCGGCCGCGGAAGATGATCTCGACCGCACCCTTCGCGCCCATCACCGCGATCTCGGCGGTCGGCCAAGCGTAATTGAGGTCGCCGCGCAAATGCTTCGACGCCATCACGTCATACGCGCCGCCGTAAGCTTTCCGCGTGATCACGGTGATCTTCGGCACGGTCGCCTCGGCATAGGCGAAGAGCAGCTTGGCGCCGTGCTTGATGATGCCGTTCAATTCCTGCGCGGTGCCCGGCAGGAAGCCCGGCACATCGACGAAGGTGACGATCGGGATCTCGAACGCGTCGCAGAAGCGGACGAAGCGCGCCGCCTTTTTCGACGAATTGATGTCGAGGCAGCCGGCGAGCACCATCGGCTGGTTCGCGACGAAGCCGACGGTGCGCCCCTCGATCCGCCCGAACCCGATGATGATGTTGCCGGCATGCGTCGGCTGGACCTCGAAGAAATCGCCCTCGTCGACCGTCTTCCGGATCAGCTCGTGCATGTCGTACGGCTGGTTGGCGCTGGCCGGCACCAACTGGTCGAGGCTGTGCTCGATCCGGTCCCACGGATCGGACGATGGCCGTTCGGGCGAAGCTTCGCGGTTCGAGGCGGGAAGGAAATCCACGAAGTCGCGGGCCGCGAGCAGCGCCTCGATATCGTTCTCGAAGGCCACATCGGCGACCCCCGACTTCGTGGTATGCGTCACCGCTCCACCCAGTTCCTCCTGCGTGACGATCTCGTTGGTAACGGTCTTCACTACATCTGGGCCGGTGACGAACATGTAGGAACTATCCTTCACCATGAAGATGAAGTCGGTCATCGCCGGGGAATAGACGGCACCCCCGGCGCATGGCCCCATGATGAGAGAGATTTGCGGCACGACGCCGCTCGCCAGAACGTTGCGCTGGAACACCTCGGCATAGCCGCCGAGCGAGGCGACGCCCTCCTGGATACGCGCGCCGCCGCTGTCGTTGAGCCCGATCACCGGCGCGCCGACCTTGAGCGCCATGTCCATGATCTTGCAGATCTTCTGCGCATGGCGCTCGCTGAGCGAACCGCCGAACACGGTGAAATCTTGGCTGAAGACGAACACCAGCCGGCCGTTGATCGTGCCCGACCCCGTGACGACGCCGTCGCCCGGGATGATCTGCTCCTGCATCCCGAAATCGACGCAATTGTGCTCGACATACATGTCGAGCTCTTCGAACGAGCCCTCGTCGAGCAGGACATTGAGCCGCTCGCGCGCGGTCAGCTTGCCCTTGGCGTGTTGCGCGGCGATGCGCTTTTCACCGCCACCCATGCGGGCGGCTTCGCGCTTGCGGTCCAGTTCGGCGAGGGTCGAAGACATGCGCACTCCCTTAGGTCGCGCTCGTCTTGCCGCTCTGCGCGCACTATGCAAATGTGGTTTTGCAAATATGCGTGTGGAAACTTCACAATGCCCGTCCCCCAGTCGCGCAGATCGTTCGACGGCTACCGTGTCCGCGCGGTGCGCAAGCAGCTCGGCTTGAGCCAGGCCGAGATGGCGCGGGCACTCGCCATCTCGGTGTCGTACCTGTCACAGATCGAGAGCGGCGACCGGCCGATCACGGGCAACGTGCTGGCAGCGCTCGCGACGCACTATCCGCATGACTGGTCGGCGATCGACCCGAGCGAGACCGAGACGCTGCTGTCGGATGTGGTCGACGCCTGCTCGGACCCGAGCGTCGGCGACGTCGTTGGTGATCTCAGCGATATCGAACGCGTCATCCGCCAGCACCCGTTGATCGCGCGCCGCCTCGCCGCGCTCTATGCGACGCAGCGCGCAAATCTCGCGCAATTGCGCGCGCTCGACGATCAGGTCGGCGCCGAGGGCAGCGCACGCCGCCTGCCGTGGGAAGAAGTGCGCGACTGGTTTCACGCGCAGCAGAACTACATCGACGAGATCGACCGCGCCGCCGAGCGGATCGCCGCCGAATTCGCCGACGGCCCGGCGCTGCAGCAGATCGAGGCGCGGCTGCTCGACCGGTTCGGCGTGCGCGTCGCGCCGATCGCAAAGGGCGACAGCGCGATCCGCGCGTTCGATCCGGCGGGCGTGCTGCATGTCGATCCGTCGCAGCCGGCCGAAAGCATCCTGTTCTCGGTCGCGTATCAGCTCGCGCGGCTCGAATTCGGCGATCTCGTCGCGAGCATCGCCGCGCGCGGATCGCAGACGAGCGTCGGACGCCAACTGCTCGGCGCGGGCATCACCAATTACGCCGCCGGGGCATTGCTGATGCCGTACCTCGCCTTCCGCCAGGCCGCGCGCGAGTGTCGCCACGACGTCGACCAGCTCCGGCTCCAGTTCGGGACGAGCTTCGAGCAAACCTGCCACCGCCTCTCGACGCTCCAGCGTCCTGGCGCACTCGGCATTCCGGTGTTCTTCTGCCGCGTCGACATGGCGGGCAACATCACCAAGCGGCATTCGGCGACACGACTCGAATTTGCGCGCTTCGGCGGGGCGTGTCCGCTGTGGGTGGTGCACGAAGCCGTGGCGATCCCCGATCGCATCCTCGTCCAGCTCGCCGAGACGCCCGACAGCGTGCGCTACGTCTCGATGGCAAAGGGGCTCGTCAAACCGTCGAACAGCTATACGCGCGCCCCGCGCCGCTACGCCGTCGCGCTCGGCTGCGAGGAGCGGTACGCGTCGGCCTTCGTCTATGCCGATGGCTTGCGCACCGACAGCAGCGCGACGCCGATCGGCAGCTCGTGCCGCGTTTGCCCGCGCGCCGATTGCGACCAGCGCGCCTTCCCGCCGGCCGCGAGCGATTTGCACATCGATCCCGACCGGCGTGGGCGGATCCCCTACGAGCTTCGCACCACGCCGTAGCGGTGGGGGCGGCCGACCCGATCGCCCCGATCGCAGCGCCGTCCTCGCGTCACGCGACGGGGCGCGTTACTCGAAGGTGCGCGCGAGGTCGGCAGGAACGTCCGCCTTGGGATCGTTGCCGAAGCGGTTGGGGCCCGGCGTGCCGGCGGTGCAATACCAGACGAACACGAGGATGCTGCAGACCAGCGCGGCAAGCCCGGCGACGCCTGCCAGAACCATCACGCCCATGTTTCCCGACGCCGCGCTGCCCGCCACAGCGAAGATCGCGACGAATACCGGGACCATCGGCAGCAGGATGTACCAGCCGCTGCGGTCGATGTCGTGCATCCGCCGCACCGCGACCGCGATGTTGGGCAGCAGCACCGCAAGCGAGAAGATATTGCTGAGGATCCCGCCGCGCAGATTGCCCGCCGCAGCGACGCTACCCGGCACTGCGCTCGTCGTGCCGGTGGCCTGTCCGCCAAGTCCGAGCGCTGCATCGACAAAGCTGAGCACGATGCCGACGATCACCTGGAACAGGATCCACATCCAATATTCCTTGCGGCGCGAGCGGCCATTGAATTGCGCGTAGCGCTTCAACGGCAAGATCATCCATTCCATCGTCTGTCCCCTGGCGCGGGCTGCGCATGCTTATAGTGTTGCGGCCAAACATTGCGGGAGCAAGTCCTTCAATTCCGCGGCGCTTGGCGGCGATAGCTCAACGCCTCGGCGACGTGCAGCCGCCCGACCTGCTCGGCCCCGGCGAGATCGGCGATCGTCCGCGCGACGCGCAGGATGCGCGTATAGCCCCGCGCCGACAGGCGCATCGCCGCCGATGCCTGCGCCAGCAACGCGCGCCCGGGATCGTCGGGCGTCGCGACCGTATCGAGCAATTCGCCATCGGCCTCGGCATTGGTCCGCACCGGATGATCGGCGTAGCGCAGCGTCTGGACGCCGCGCGCCGTCGCAACGCGCGCCGCGACCTGTGTCGATCCCTCGGCGGGCGATGGCAGCACGAGATCCGCCGCGCTCACCGCCGGCACTTCGAGATGCAGATCGATCCGGTCGAGTAGCGGGCCCGACACCTTCGCCTGGTAATCCGCGGCACAGCGCGGCGCGCGCGAGCACGCCAGCGCGGCATCGCCGAGATGCCCGCAGCGGCACGGATTCATCGCCGCGATCAACTGGACGCGCGCCGGGAAGGTAACGTGCGCATTGGCGCGTGCGACGCTGACCGTTCCCGTCTCCAGCGGCTGGCGCAGCGAATCGAGCACCGCGCGCTGAAACTCGGGCAGTTCGTCGAGGAACAGCACGCCGAGATGCGCGAGGCTGACCTCGCCCGGCTTGACCTTCAGCCCACCGCCGACCAGCGCCGCCATCGACGCCGAATGATGCGGCGCGCGGTACGGCCGCGACCGGGTCAGGCGCCCGCCGGTGAGCGTTCCCGCGACACTCGCCACCATCGACACTTCGAGCGCCTCGGCCGGATCGAGCGGTGGCAGAATGCCGGGCAGGCACGACGCCATCAGCGACTTGCCCGACCCCGGCGGGCCGACCATCAGCAGATTGTGCCCGCCAGCCGCCGCGATCTCGAGCGCGCGCTTGGCGGTTTCCTGCCCCTTGACCTGGCGCAGATCGGGTCCGGCAAGCGCCGCCTCGACCACGCCCGGCTGCGGTGCACCGAGCAGGCCATGCCCCTTGAAATGGTTGATCAGCGACAGGATGTCGGGCGCGGCGAGCACCGCCTGCCCCGCCCATGCCGCCTCGGCGCCCTGCGCCGCCGGGCAGATCAGCCCGAGCCCACGCTCGGAGGCATGCAGCGCCGCGAGCAGCACCCCGGGCGACGGCGCAATCCGTGCATCGAGGCTCAATTCGCCGACGACGAGATAGTCGCTCAGCGTCTCGGCATCGACCACGCCCATCGCGGCGAGCAACCCGAGCGCGATCGGCAAGTCGAAATGCGACCCTTCCTTGGGCAAGTCGGCGGGCGAGAGATTGACCACGATCCGCTTGGGCGGCAGCGCGAGCCCCATCGCCGCGATCGCGCCGCGCACGCGCTCGCGGCTCTCGCCGACCGCCTTGTCGCCGAGCCCGACGACATAGAAGCCCGGCAATCCGGGAATGAGCTGCACCTGGACCTCGACGGCGCGCGCCTCGAGCCCGAGATACGCCACCGTCGACACGCTCGCGACCATCCCCACCCCCCAGCAAGTATCGACAGCATAGCGTCTTTTGCCCGCCACGATAGCGGGCGTGCTGGCGTGGCGCGATCGCGCCTTGCCGAACCGGCTCGCGCGACCCACATCGGACGACAATGAAGCCGCAACGCCATCCGATGCTCCGTACGCTATGGTTTTCCACGGGCGTCGTCCTGGTGATTCTCTCGCCGCTGGTCGGCGCGATTCCCGGACCGGGCGGCATTTTCGTGTTCGCCGCAGGCCTTGCGCTGATGTTGCAGAATTCGCACCGCACCAAGCGAATCTTCGTCGACACCAAGCGTCGCTGGCCAGCGCTCGGCCATTATGCCGACATGGGGCTGCGCCGCAAAAGCGCGGCGCGCCGCCGTGCGCGCGACAAGGCGGTGATGCCCGAGGGTCCGCCGCCGACCTTCCGCCAGCGCCTCGCCGAGATTCTCGCCCCGCCGACGAACGATCGCCCGCGTTGACTTTGCGCAGGTCGGTCGTTAAGCGCAGCCCACCAAGGCCGTCCTCGTGGCGGCCGTTTTCTATTTAGACGTGCCCCGGGCAGAATTTTAGGGAATGAACGATGAAGCGGACCTTTCAGCCGAGCAATCTGGTGCGCGCACGCCGCCACGGGTTCCGCTCGCGCATGGCGACGCCAGGCGGCCGCAACGTGATTCGCGCGCGCCGCAACCGCGGCCGCAAGAAGCTGTCGGCCTAAGCAACCCCGTCGGCGGAGCCGACATACGGACATTGCAGATTCGCCGCGATTTTCTCGCGGCGAATACTGGCAAGCGAGCGCCGATGCCGGGCTTTGTCCTGCAAGTGCGCGCCCGCGACGACGGATCGAGCGACATGCGTGTCGGCTTCACCGTCACCAAGAAAATCGGCAATGCCGTGGTGCGGAACCGGATGAAACGCCGGTTGCGCGCTTTGGCGCGTGATGTGCTCCCCGATTCGGGCGTGCGCGGGGCGGACCATGTGCTGATCGGCCGCAATGGCGGGATCGAGCGCGATTACGCCGTGCTGCGCGCCGAGCTGATCAAGGCGCTGGCGAAGGTGGCACGGTGAGCAGCCCCCACCCTACCGTCACCCCGGCCTTGTGCCGGGGCCCACTTCCCACCCCGCGCAACGCCCGGCTTGCAAGGGCTGCGCGAGCCGCCCGGTGGACCCCGGCACGAGGCCGGGGTGACGGATGGGCGATTCGCGCCGGAGCGCAGCCATGCTGACCCGCCTCCTCGTGCTGCTCGTCCGCGGCTGGCAGATCGGCCCTTCGGCGATCCTCCCGCCCTCCTGCCGCTATCAACCAAGCTGTTCCGCCTATGCAATCACCGCTTTACGCCGCTATGGCGCGATCAAAGGTGGGTGGTTGGCGGCCAAGCGAATCGCGCGATGCCATCCCTGGGGCGGGTTCGGACCCGATCCCGTGCCCTGAAGACTCCCGCGAGTGACGAACGGATAACGCCAGCGTGAAACAAGACACCCGCAATTTCATCCTGTTCGCGGTGCTCGCCGCGATCATCCTGTTCGGCGGCAATTTCCTGTCGGCGCGCTTCTTCCCGCGCGCGGCGAACCCGCCTGCCACCAAGCTGGTCGACGGCAAGAGCCAGGTCGTCGCCACGCCGACCGGCCCTGCCGCGACGGGTGCCGCGGCCGTGCGCGATCTCAAGATCGTCCAGGCCGAGAGCCCGCGCGTGCCGATCCGCACCGCCGACCTCCAAGGCTCGATCAACCTCAAGGGCGCGCGGATCGATGATCTGACGCTGACCAAATACAAGCAGACGATCGACAAGAATTCACCGCCGATCCGCTTGCTATCGCCGCGCGGCACCAAGGACGCGTATTTTGCGGGCTTCGGCTGGAATGGCGACGGCGTCAGCGTTCCCAATGGCGACACGGTCTTCACCGCGAGCGGTGGTGCGCTCACCCCCACCACGCCGGTCACGCTGCGCTGGGCGAACGGCAAGGGCCAGGTCTTCGCGCTCACCTTCGCGATCGACGACAAATACATGTTCACGGTACGCCAGAGCGTCGGCAATGCCGGCCCCGCGGCCGTAGCGCTGCGCCCCTATTCGCTCATCTCGCGCTCGGGCGTCGGCACCGAGCCCGATACCTGGACCAATCACATCGGCCCGATCGGCGTGTTCGACAAAGGCGCGACCTACGACATCACCTTCGACAATCTGAAGGGCAAGGACGCAACCTTCATGGGCCGCATCTGGGGCAGCAATGCGAAGGCCGGCGACAACTTCTTCGACGCAAAGGGCGGCTGGCTCGGCTTCGGCGACAAATATTTCCTCGCCGCCGTGATCCCCGACCCCAAGGCGCAGGTCCATGCCGGCTTCCACGCCGCCAATGGGGACACCTTCCAGGGCGATTTCACACAGGCGCCGCGCGTCATCGCGCCGGGCAAGGCGCTCGTTTCGACCGCGAAGTTCTTTGCAGGCGCAAAGGAGACCAACACGCTCGACCGCTATGAGGATCGCCTCGGCATCCAGCATTTCGGCAAGGCGATCGACTGGGGCTGGTTCGAGGTCGTCGAAAAGCCGATCTTCAAATATCTCGACTGGCTGTTCCGCATGATCGGCAATTTCGGTGTCGCGATCATCCTGCTCACCGTCACGATCCGCACGCTGATCTTCCCGGTCGCGCAACGCCAGTTCGCCTCGATGGCCGCGATGAAGGCGATCCAGCCGAAGATGAAGGCGATCCAGGAGAAGCATAAGGACGACAAGGCGCGCGCACAGCAGGAAGTGATGGCGCTGTACAAGGCCGAGAAGGTCAACCCGCTCGCGGGCTGCCTGCCGACGCTGATCCAGATCCCGATCATGTATTCGCTGTACAAGGTGTTGCTGCTGACGATCGAAATGCGCCATCAGCCGTTCGTCGGCTGGATCCACGATCTGTCGGCGCCCGATCCCGCGACGATCCTCAACCTGTTCGGCTATCTGCCGTACCATCTGCCGCCCTTCCTCGCGATCGGCATCGTGCCGGTGCTGCTCGGCATCTCGATGTTCTTCCAGTTCAAGTTGAACCCGGCGCCGATGGACGACGCGCAGAAGCAGGTGTTCGCGATCATGCCGTGGGTGCTGATGTTCGTGATGGCGCCGTTCGCGGTCGGCCTGCAGGTCTATTGGATCACCTCGAACCTGTGGACCGTCGCGCAGCAGCGCCTGCTGTACGCGCGGCACCCGGGCCTCAAAGAGCCGGCGGTGAAAAAGTGAGCTTCGAACCAGAAGATATCGAGATTGCGCGCAAGCTCTTCGCCGGGCCGATCGCGTTCCTCAAATCCGCGCCGACGCTCGAGTTTATCCCCGAGCCGACGGTCAACGAAGTCGCCTTCGCCGGCCGCTCGAACGTCGGCAAATCGTCGCTGCTCAACGCGCTGACCAATCGCAACTCGCTCGCGCGCACGTCGAACACGCCGGGCCGCACGCAGGAGCTGAACTTCTTCGACGTCGGCAATCCGCTGGCGTTCCGCCTCGTCGACATGCCTGGCTATGGCTATGCCAAGGCGCCGAAGGACCTGGTCAAGAAGTGGCGCTTCATGGTCAACGATTTCCTGCGCGGGCGCGACGTGCTCAAGCGCGCGCTGGTGCTGATCGACGCGCGCCACGGCATCAAGGAGGTCGATCGCGACATTCTCGAGATGCTCGACAAGGCGGCGGTGAGCTACCGCATGGTCATTACCAAGGCCGACAAGATCAAGGCGTCGGAGCTGGTCGAGGTCACCGAAGCGACCGCGGTCGAAGCGCGCAAGCGCCCGGCAGCGCATCCCGAGATCCTGGTGACGTCGAGCGAGACCGGGCTCGGCATCCCCGAACTGCGCGCAGCGGTAATCGAGGCGGTACGCTGAGACTTGCGCGCGTCGGTCCATCGACCGACGCGGTTCAAACCTCGACGTAGGTTGCCGCTACCTCGACCGGAAAGTTTACCGACCGCGCGATGAAGCAGTGCGCGTGGATCTGCGCGTGGATCGCATCCGCCACCGTCAGGTCACTCCCCGCCGCGACCTCGATCCGAGGCCGCAGCACTGCCTTGACGAAGCACCCGGTGCCGTCGGGCGCGCTCTCGCCCATGCCGAGCGGATCGTCGGCATAGCCGGTCACCACGACGCCAGCGACGCTCGCCAGATGCAGGTACCACAGCATGTGGCACCCCGCTAAGCTCGCCAGCAACAGGTCCTCGGGGTTGGGCAACGCCGGATCGCCGCCGAGCCGCGGATCGTTCGAGCACGCCACCACCGCCCCACCGGGCGTCGCGATGTCCCACGTCCGGTCGTAACCGCGATAGGTAGAGGTCCCCGCCCCGCGGTCGCCCGTCCAGGCGATTCGCGCGGTGAAATCGTGTTGTGTCATGCCTTACCCTCCACCAGCGCCACGAACGGTTTGGCGAGCCCGTGATACAGCCGCTCACGGCACACCAATGTGCTCGCCGCATCGGCGATCAGCGCGGTCGCGAACAGCGGCAGGATCAGCCCGCGCGCCGCGGTCGCCTCCATCACGATGATCACCGCGGTCAGCGGCGCGCGCACCACGCCGACGAAATAGGCGGTCATGCCGAGCAGAACGACCGCACCCGCCGGCTCACCCGCAAACAGCCCGGTCAGCAGATTGCCGAACCCCGCCCCCACCGCGAGCGATGGCGCGAAAATGCCGCCCGGCGCGCCGCTGAGCGTCGTGGCGAGCGCTGCGAGGAACTTAGCCGGCCCGAACCAGTCCGACTGGCCATGCCCTTCGACCAAGGCGCGCGTCGCGCCATAGCCAGTGCCCCACGTCGCGCCCCCGGTGACAATCCCGAGCAGCGCGACAACCAACCCGCATCCGCCAGCGAACAGGATCGGATGCGCCCGCGCCGCCGCGATCGGCCGCCAGCGCGCGCCCGCAAAGCCGAGCACCAGCCGCGAGAACAGCCCGCCCGCGGCACCGCCGAGCACGCCTGCAACCGGGGTGACGAGCAAGACCGCCGACACTCCCAGCGTCTCGTGCATCACGCCGAAATAGACATAGTCGCCCGCGATCCCGAGGCTCACCAGGCCCGCGATCATCACCGCCCCCATCACCAGCACCGCGACACGCTGCTCGTAAGCGGCCGCAAGCTCCTCGATCGCGAAGGCAACCCCCGCGAGCGGCGTGTTGAACGCCGCCGCCACACCCGCTGCGCCGCCCGCGATCAGCACGCCCGAGGTGATCGGCACGCGCAGATAGCGATGGACCTTCACCATGATCGCCGCGCTGATCTGCACCGTCGGCCCCTCGCGCCCGACCGACGCGCCGCCGAACAGCATCACGATCGTCAGCACGAGTTTGACGCACGCCGTCCACAGCGAGACGAGCGCGTTGCTCGGCGGCGTATCGGGCGCGCGGCTGGCGGCAATCACCTGCGGAATACCCGATCCGCGGGCGTAGGGCGCGGTACGGTGCGTCACCCACACGACCAGCGCGAACACCGCCGGGGTCAAAGCGAGCGGCGCATACGGGAAGCGCGCGACGAACACATCGAAAACCGCCTGCGCGCGGTCGCTCGCCCCGGCAAACAGCAACGCGACCAGCCCGAGCAGTACCGCGCCGACCCCGGTCGCCAGCCGCCGCCGCAACCGACCGATTTGCATCCCGGCCTGGCGCGCACCGCGTCGGCGCCACACGATCGAGACGAGGCGGACGGCATAAGGCGCATTGCGATTCATGCCCGCGCTCATGCGCGATTGCGGCGCTGGACACCACCCGCGGATGCGGTTGCGCGGCGTTCCGCGCTCGCTTAGGCAGGGGCCATGAAACTCATCATCGGCAACAAGGCCTATTCCTCCTGGTCGCTGCGCGGCTGGCTCGCGTGCAAGCAATCGGACTTGCTGTTCGAAGAAGCCGTCGTGCCGCTCTACGACGCCGAGTGGGACAAGCGCCGCGAAGGCGACGAATTCGCTCCTTCCTCGGGCAAGGTGCCGATCCTGTGGGATGGCGACGCCGTGGTGTGGGACAGCCTCGCGATCGTCGAATACCTCGCCGAGAAGACCTCGCGCGACCTGTTCTGGCCGGCCGATGACGCCGCGCGCGCGATGGCTCGGTCGATGGCGGCGGAGATGCATTCGAGCTTCACCGCTTTGCGCCGCAAGCACAGCATGAACGTCCGCCAGATCTTCCCGCCCGCCCAGCCCGACGCCGACGTGCTCGCCGATCTCGAGCGGATCATGGAGCTGTGGGCACAGGCGCGCGCGCGCTTCGGCGGCGAGGGCGATTTCCTGTTCGGCGCGTTCGGCGCGGCCGACATCATGTACGCGCCGGTCGTGACGCGGATCGTCACCTACAGCCTGCCGATCGCGCGCTTTGCAGCACCCTATATGGACGCGGTGCTCCACCACCCGTTTATGCAGGACTGGATCGCGAGCGCGCAGGAAGAGGAATGGGTGATCGAGCAATTCGAGCAGCCGGCGCCGACGGCCTGACACTCCAAATCCGTTCGGGCTGCGCCTGCCGAAGCCCTGCTCTTAGCACGCTGAACGCCAGCCTGCTGCGAGGTGCCCTTCGACAGGCTCAGGGCGAACGGCACATGGTTCAGCCTGGGTAGAAGCGACGCTACGGCACGCGCTCGGTCCGATACGGCGTCCCGTCCTTCCGCTCGTAACGGCCGGGCAGGAAGCGCATGTCGATATCGGAATACTCCCCGCCCTGCAGCCGCGGCCCCGCGCCGATCGCGACGAACACGCAGGCCGTGTCGCTGCGGTTCTGCAGATGGTGCCCGTCCGCGACCCCCGCCGCGAACGTCGCGACGTCGCCCGCGCGCAACAGCGTCTCACCGCCGTCCTCGACCAGCACCGCCTCGCCCGACAGCATCACGACCAGTTCGTCCTCATCGGCATGCCAGTGCCGCTGCGACGACCAGCCGCCGGGTTCGAGCGTGACATGGCTCGCCCCGAAATGCGTCAGCCCAGCAAGCGGCGCGAGCCGGCGGTACCAGCGCCCCTGCACCGGCGCATCGAACGGCGGCGGATAGCCCGTCGCGTTGGTTTGCGGGATTGTATCGAGGTCGAGCTTGGGCAATGTCGCCTCCATGGATAGCACCCCGAACCTGCCCGATTGCGTCACCCTCGCCAAGGCGCTGCTCGCTTGCGAGAGCGTGCCCCCGGCGCGGGGCACCGTGTTCGACGTGGTCGAAGCCGCGCTGCTGCCGCTTGGCTTCACGGTCGATCGGTTTACCCTCGGTGAAGCCCCCGACGGCCCGGTCGAGAACCTGCTTGCGACGCGCGGCGGCACCGGCGCGCATCTCGCCTTTGCCGGGCATCTCGACGTCGTGCCCCCCGGCGAGGGTTGGACGAGCGGCGCGTTCGCGCCCGAGATTCGCGGCGACTTGCTCTACGGCCGCGGCGCGGTCGACATGAAGGGCGCGATCGCCGCGTTCATCGCCGCAATCCCCGCCGAGCCCACCGCCCCGCTCAGCTTGATCCTGACCGGCGACGAGGAAGGCCCCGCCACCTACGGCACGCGCAGCCTGATCGAGCGGATGGCGGAAACGGGCGTCCGCCCCGATTTCTGCCTCGTCGGCGAACCGACCTCGTCGGCAATGCTCGGCGACATGGTCAAGATCGGCCGCCGCGGCTCGGTCAATCTGTGGATCGCGGTGCCGGGCAAGCAGGGCCATGTCGCCTACCCCCACCTCGCCGACAATCCGATCCCGCGGCTGATCGCGATACTCGCCGAGATCGACGCCATCGTGCTCGACACGGGCAATGCCTGGTTCCAGCCGTCGAACATCGAGGTCACCGACATCACCGTCGGCAACCCGGCCACCAACATCATCCCGGCCAAGGCGAGCGCGCGGCTGAGCATCCGCTTCAACGACGAGCAGCGCGGGGGCGCTCTGGTCGAGCGGATCGAAGCGCTCGTCCGTCGGCATGATCCCGCCGCAATCGTCACCGCGCGGATATCGGGCGAAGCCTTCCTCACCGCGCCGGGCGCGTTCTCCGCGCTGATCGGCGCCGCGATCGAAGCGCAGACCGGTTTTGCGCCCGCGCTGTCGACCACGGGCGGGACGTCCGATGCGCGTTTCCTCTCGGCGCTGTGCCCGACAGTCGAATTCGGGTTGGTCAACGCAACGATGCACAAGCTCGACGAAGCCGTGGCGCTCGCCGACTTGACCGCGCTCACCGCGATCTATGCCGAGATCATCGCGCGGGTCGCACAGCTTTAACCGAGTCCAAATCATCGAGCTTCGGTGCGACTCGTGGATATTCCTACGTTTTCGTGGACGCGAGTCGGCAGATGCGATACGCATAGAATTAACCTTAACGGTGCGCGGGCATGCCGATCGATCCCTGGTTCCTGATTGCGATCGCGTGCAGCGTGGCCGGCTATGGCCTGTACTTGGTCGGGCTGCGTCGGCACCTCGTCCAGCCCAACCGCGCCTCCTGGCTGATCTGGAGCGCCGCCACCACCGTCGAGGCCGCCACCTACGCCGCGGTCAACCCGAACGCGCTCCCCGGCTGGGTGTTCGCGCTGTCGGCTCTCGCATGCGCCGCGGTGACGATCGGGATCTGGCGCCGCTCGGTGTGGAGCGCGCCGTCGCGCGGCGAGCTGTTCTGCACCGGCACTTGCCTTGCCGCGCTGACGCTGTGGATCGTTTCGCACAATGCCTTCTGGGCGCATATGCTCGTGGTGGTCGCGGTGCCGGTGAGCTTCTGGCCGACTTGGCAAAGCGTGCTGCAGGACCGCACGCGCGAACGCTCGCCTGCCTGGGGCCTGTGGTCGATCGGCGACCTTGCGACGCTGCTCGTCGCGACCCGCAGCGGCGACCAGCACGTCGGCGAATATGCCTATATCCTCGTCGAATTGCTGTGCCACGCCAGCGTGTGGTTCATGGTCGGCCTGGCGACGATCAACCCGCTGCGCTCGCTCGGCTTCCGGCAGGGCCGCTTCTACGTGCTCGACGCGTACGGCCCCGCCGCCAATCTGTTCGCGGTCGGTGAGACGCATCTCGGCAAGGCGGTCTATGCCGCACAGGGCTTTGCCGAAGGCGACGCGATCATCCGCTTCACCGGTCGCCGCTTCCGCGCGGACCAGGTGCCCAGCCTGATGCGCGGATCGAGCGATCGCTTCGTCCAAGTGACGCCGCAGCATTTCATGGGGCCATCGGGCAAGATCGACGATCTCATCAACCATAGCTGCGACCCCAATGCTGGGCTGCGCTTCGCCGGCGGCAGCGTGACGCTGGTCGCGGTGCGCGACATCGCAGCGGGCGAGGAGATCGCGTGGGACTATTCGACGACCCTCGCCGAATCGAACTGGCACATGATCTGCCAGTGCCGCAGCGCCGACTGCCGCCGCGTCATCGGCAATTTCTCGACGCTGTCGCAGGAGCGTCAGGAGTGGTTTCGCGCGCGCAATCTCGTCGCGCCGTATCTGCGCCGCCGCGACGCGGTGACGCGCGACCGGGCGGCGTAGCGCAGCCCTACGCCCCCAGCATCGTGCGGATCCGCTCGACCAGCGCCTCCATCGCGAACGGCTTGGCGAGCAACGCCATCCCCGGCTCGAGCGCGCCGTCGCCGACGACGGCATTCTCGGCAAAGCCCGTGATGAACAGCACCGGCAGCGTCGGCCGCGCGACCCGCGCGGCGTCGGCGACTTGCCGGCCGTTGAGGCCGCCGGGCAACCCGACATCGGTTACCAGCAAATCGATCCGCTCGGCCGAACGCAGCAGTTCGAGCGCCGCCGCGCCGGTCTCGGCCTCGAGCGCGACATAGCCGAGCTCGCCGAGCACTTCGCTCACCAGCATCCGCACGCTCGGCTCGTCATCGACGACGAGCACGGTCTCGCCGCGCCGCGCGGCGCCGAGCGTGGGCCCCGTCTGGGCAGGCGCGCGGTCACCGACCGCGCCGTCATGCCGTGGCAGATACAGGCAGATCGTCGTCCCTTCGCCGAGCGTCGAGTGGATCTGGATCTGCCCACCCGATTGCCGGACGAAGCCGTAGATCATCGACAGGCCGAGCCCCGTTCCCTGCCCGATCGGCTTGGTCGTGAAGAACGGATCGAACGCGCGGGCGATGACGTCGGCACGCATCCCCGTCCCCGAATCGGCGACGCACACTACGAGATATGCGCCGGGCGGGAGGTCGCGCACTGCCGCCGCGGACGGATCGAAAGTCTCGTTATGCGCCGTGATCCGCACCGTCCCGCCAGCCGGGCTCGCATCGCGCGCATTGATACACAGGTTGAGCAGCGCATTCTCGAGCTGGTTGGCGTCGGCCAGCACTGGCCAGCTGTTGGGCTGCGCGGCGATCTCGAGCGTGATCGACGGGCCGAGCGTGCCACGGACGAGATCCTCCATCCCGGCGATCAGCTGCGGGACATCGACCGGGCGCGGATCGAGCGGCTGGCGGCGCGAGAACGCGAGCAACCGGTGCGTCAACGCCGCCGCGCGCACCGCGCCGGCCTGCGCCGCATTGATGTAGCGCGGCAGGTCTTCGGTGCGCCCCTGCGTCACCCGCAGCTGCATCAGCTCTAGCGCGCCCGAAATGCCCGTCAGCAGATTGTTGAAGTCATGCGCGAGCCCCCCGGTGAGCTGGCCAACCGCTTCCATCTTCTGTGCTTGGCGCAATCGCTCCTCGAGCTCGCGCTGGCGGCTGACATCGACGCCGACGCCGACGACGGTCTCCCGTCCGCCAGCCGCGTCGTGCTGGACATGGTTGCGCGCCATCACCCAGCGCACGCTGCCATCGGGCAGCCGCAGGCGATATTCGTGCGCGCCGTCCTGTCCGGTCTTGCGCGCAAGCTCGACGGCGGCCGTCAGAATCGCTTGGTCATCGGGATGGACCCGCGCCGCGACATCGGCGAGCGAGACCCCCGTTTCCAATTGCTCGGGGGTAAAGCCGTACAGCTCGGCAAAGCCGATTTCGCCATCGAACCGGTCGCGCGCGACGTCATAGGTCCAGACCCCGATGCCCTCCATCGCGTTGAGCACGATCCGCGTACGGGCATCGGCGGCCCGCAACGCGGCCTGCTGGCGCCTCTCTTCGGTAATATCGCGCGCGTTGGTGTAGAGCCGGTCGCCGACCAGCGTCGTCTGCCAGGCAAAGATACGATAGCCGCCGTCGCGCGTGCGCAGCCGCCGTTCGAGCCGATGCGTCGTTCCGGCCGCCGCGATCTGCGCGATCTCGGCCGAGCTGCCGCCTTCGTCGTCGGGATGTCGCAGCCACTGGCTGTCGCGCCCGACGATCTCCTCGTTCGACCAGCCGAGCGCGCGCTCCCACGCAGGATTAACCGCAATCCAGGACCCGTCCTGCTCGGCAATGCCAAGCAGATCGGTGCTGAACTCCCACAATTGATCGCGCTCCGCAGTTCGCGCCGCGACCTTGCGCGCAAGGTCGGCGTTGAGCGCGCGCAACTCGGTCACCGCGCGGACCCGCGCGACCGCGTCCCAGCTGAGCTCGGCGACCTCCTCGACCAAGGCGATCTCGCCACGCGTCCACGCGCGCGGCTCGGCATGGCTGACATAGAGCGCACCTTGCAATGCGCCGCCACGCACCAGCGGAACGCTCAGCCCGGCCTTGGTCCCGATCGCGCCGAGGACGACCGGCGGTGGCGCGGCCGGATCGTCGGGAGCGTTGAATACCAGCGTGTTGCCGCGTTGCACGGTCTTGCCGATGATCTTGCCGAACACCGCCGAAGGCGTCGTGCCCGTCAGCGGCGGCAAGCGTCCGCTGACCCAGCACGCTCCGTAGATCAGCAGATCCTCGGGCGTGACCTCGAAAAATCCGACCCGGTCGACCTCGAGGAACCGCCCCAACGCCTCGGCCGTGCGCTGCATGACGTCATCCGGGCTTGGCTGGATGCGCTGTTCCTCGACGAGGGTCAGGATGAAATCGCGCTCGCGCTTCGCCGCGCGCAAGGCATTGTCGGTCTCGACATAGTCGGTCACCTCGAGGCCCTGGTTGAACAGGCCGACGACCGTGCCGTTCTCGTCCTGGATCGGCGAAATGTTGTAGGTCCAATAGGTGAGCGTCGGTACCCCGTCGCGCAGCATGGTCACTGGCTGTGACGAGAAGGTCGCGCCTTCGCCGGTCTCGAACGCCCGCCGGAAGTGCGGCTCGATCATCGACCACAATTCAGGCCGCGTCTCCGCCACCGGACGCGCGAGCTTCGACGCGTCGGGACCGGCCATGCCGGTCCACGCAGCATTGAAGATCAGCCAGAAGTCCGCCCCCCAATAGACCGCGCTCGGGAAGCGCGCGCGCAGGCACAGGCTGACACTCAGCTTGAGCGTGGCGGGCCAATCCTCGGGGGGCCCGAGCGGATGCCCGCTCCAGTCGTGGGTGCGCAACAGCGTCGCGATCGGCCCCGCACCGTCGAGAAAGCGCAGCTTTGCCGAGATCGATTCCACATTCGACCTCGGGACGAGATCGGGTACGGGATGTTCAACGGCCATAGGCTCAGATCTCGCACATGGGCACGGCAGCGCCGGACGGCGGCGACCAAAGCGTGCGAGCTCATGGCAAGGCTGTCAACACGGCACGATACGGCCGAAAAAATTAAGCAATATTAGCGTGCCTCACAGTGCGCCAAGATCGATCTCGCCAAACCGATCGACCGCGGCATTGGCCTCGGGCATCGGATATTTGAGGCCCGTCGCGCAGTTGAACAGAACGACGCGCTCGTCCTCATCGACTTCGCCGCTGCGCAGCGCCGCGCGATAGGCGGCGAGCGTCGCGCCGCCCTCGGGACAGAGCAGCAAACCGTCCTTTTTCGCGCAATCCTCGACCGCCTTGAGGATCGCGGGATCGCCGACGCCGAGCGCCTTGCCACCGCTTTCACGGACGGCGCGCAGGATCAGGAAATCGCCGACCGCCTTGGGGACGCGGATCCCGGCGGCGACGGTCGCGGCGTCTTCCCAGCGCTCGGCATGTTCCTCGCCCGCCTCGAACGCGCGGACGATCGGCGCGCAGCCGCTTGCCTGGATAGCATACATGCGCGGTCGCTCGGAGCCGATCCAGCCGAGCTTTTCGAGCTCGTCGAACGCCTTCCACATGCCGATCAACCCGGTGCCCCCGCCGGTCGGATAGAAGATCGCATCGGGGAGCTTCCAGCCGAACTGCGCGGCGAGCTCGAGCCCCATCGTTTTCTTGCCCTCGATCCGGTAGGGCTCCTTCAGGGTCGAGAAATCGAACCAGCGCCCCTCGGCGGCACCGCGCCCGACGATCGCGCCGCAATCGTCGATCTGGCCGTTGACGCGGTACACGCGCGCGCCCTGCGCGGCGATCTCGCGGATATTGACCTCTGGCGTTTCCTCGGGCGCCAGCACGATCGTCTCGATCGCGCAGCGCGTCGCATAGGCGGCGAGCGCGGCACCGGCATTGCCGTTGGTCGGCATCGCGATCCGGGTGACGCCCAGCTCCTTCGCCATCGCCACCGCCATCACGAGCCCGCGCGCCTTGAAGCTGCCCGTCGGCAAGCGGCCTTCGTCCTTGACCAGCACGTTCGCGCTGCCCGCGCTCTTGGGGATCGGCACGAGCGGCGTCTCGATCTCGCCGAGGCTGACGATGTTCCCTGTCCGCCGCACGGGCAGCAGCTCGCGCCAGCGCCACAGATCGGTCTGGCGCGCCTCTAGCGTTGCCTTGGGAAGCGCGGCTTTGACCGCGTCGAGATCGTAGCGGACGAGCAGCGGGCGCCCGACGCGCGACAGGCCGTGGAGCTGATCGGCCTCGTAGCGCTCGCCCGTCATCGAGCACTCGAGATGCGTGACGAAGGTCGAGCGGTCGGCGGTAAGGTTCGAATTGATCACCACTTGCCCCCCGCAACTTCGATTGCCTTTAGCAGCGCGCGCTTGCTTTCGGTGCGGCGGTTGCCGGCGTTGCGCGGCATGTCCGGGTAGCCAGCCGCGGCGCGGCGTCGCTCGATCTCCGCAACGAATGCGTCAAGCGGGATCGGCTGAGAGGTCTTGAACACCGAGGTCACCTGCTGTTTCTTCTCTGATACGACGTTCCAAATAGGCACGGTCGAGATCGTTGTGAAGCGATGCCAACACTTTCGCTTGCCCCAACATTTCGGGCGCGGCGCCTGAATGGAACTGGCCCATGCGGTCGGCGATCATGTCCTCCCTGGACAGGATTGCCGCGACCCCGTCCTCGCCGAGATCGATCAAAACGAGCCGATCACGTTCCGCCAATCCGTCAAGAAGCGTCGCGGAAACAACCTCAAACCCCAATTTGAAATCCGGATGTATCCAGCCACGCGTCGCAACCCCCGGGCCCTGCGGTCTCGTAAAGCCGAGCGCTACCAGCTCGGTTTCGAAAGCCTCCTGCCGTGCGGTTGCGATATCGAAGTCGCCCGTCGCAATCAGATTATTCGAGAACAACTCTACCGCAGCGCCGCCAACTAAAACCGGCGCCTGGATTCCTTTCGCCCGAAATCCAAGACCGGCGCGCCCGAAGAACCGCAAGGCTTTTTCAAAATCGGGGCGGAGGGATCTCATCGAACAATCCCCCCGCCCATCAGGCTCATCCCGCCTTAGCCACGCCTACCAGAGCCGGCCGCAACAGACGGTCCTTGATCATGTACCCGGCCTGCATCTCCTGCACGACGGTGCCCGGCGTCTCATCGCTCGGCAGTTCGAACATCGCCTGGTGGAAGTTCGGGTCGAGCTTCTCGCCGATCGCCACCATCTTCTTGATGCCGTGGCGCTGGAACACCGCCTCGAGCTCGCGGCCCGTCGCTTCGAGGCCCGCGACCAGGCCCTTCATCTTCTCGTCGGCGCGCAGCTCGGCCGGGATCGCGTCGAGCCCGCGCGCGAGATTGTCGGCGACCGACAGCAGGTCGCGCGCGAAGTTGGTCGAGGCGTAGGCGCGTGCGTCGGCGGTTTCCTTCTCGGCGCGGCGGCGGACGTTCTGCGCCTCGGCGTGCGCGTACAGCACGGCGGCCTTCGACTCGGCGAGTTCGGCGCGCAGCTTGGCGGTCTCGTCATGCTCGGCAACTTCGGGCGCCGCTGCGGCGGTCTCTTCGCGCAGCTCGGCCGCGTCGTTCGCCACGGTGTTTTCGTCTTCGGTCATGTCGTCCCTAGTCCATTCAAGCCATCAGCCGCGCGAGTGTCGCGGCGGTATAATCCACCATGGGCACGACGCGCGCATAGTTCAACCGCGTCGGCCCAATCACACCCACCACGCCGACCACGCGACCGTCCAATCCGCGGAACGGTTTGGCGATCACCGACGAGCCCGACAGCGAGAACAATTTGGTCTCCGCGCCGATGAAGATCCGCGTCGCATCGCCCGCGCTGGCATTGTCGAGCAGCCGCGCGATGTCCTGCTTGCCCTCGAGATCGTCGAGCAGGAAGCGCACGCGTTCGAGATCGGCGGCGGCGGCATCGTCGATCAGCCGCGCCTGGCCGCGCACGATCAGCACCGGGCGGCGCTCGCCATCCTCGCTCCAGATCGCGAGGCCGCGTTCGATCAGCGCGCGCGCGGCGCCGTCGAGCTCGGCGCGTTCGGCGAGCAGCTCGCGCTCGATCTTCGCGCGCGCCTCGAACAGCGTGAGGCCGCCGAGCATCGCGCTCATGTAATTACCCGCCTCGATCAATGCCGAGACCGGCAGGCCGGCCGGCAGATCGATTACGCGGTTCTCGATCGAGCCGTCCTCGCCGACGAGCACCGCGAGCGCCTTGTCGGCGGAAAGCGGCACGAAGCTCATCTGGCGCAGCACAAGCTCGCGCTTGGCGACCATCACCATCCCGGCGCACGCCGACAGGCCCGACAGCGCCGCAGTGGTGGCGGCGATCGCCTCCTCGACCGGACCGCTCTGGACGAGTTGGCGCTCGATCGCGGCGCGCTCCTCGAGCGAGGGCTCGAGCGCCTGCATCATGCCGTCGACGAACAAGCGCAGGCCGATCTCGGTCGGCATCCGGCCGGCGCTGGTATGCGGGGCTGCGAGCAGGCCGAGTTCTTCGAGATCCTGCATGACGTTGCGGATCGAGGCGGGCGACAAATTGAGCCCAGACAGATGCGCGATGGTGCGCGACCCGATCGGCGCGCCGGTGTCGAGATAGCTCTGGACGACGACGCGGAAGACGTCGCGGGCGCGGTCGTTAAGCTCGGTGATCGGGGGCAGCCGCATATCGTCTATATGGGGCGGTGTGGCGCGGGGCTCAACCGGTTGCGTGTTGCGACCGACGGTGCGTTGGTTGACTCGATTGACCCCCGGAGCGAAAACGACCGACGATATCGTTTCCATTTTTGCGATGATCGGCGTTCGTCTCCGACCCTTCGCCGGACGCGAGCGGTTACTGGACAGCCGACGATATCAAAAAGCCGACACGGACATACCATAAGCACGCCGTGTAGGACAGCGCCCGCCCGTCACCCCAGCGCACGCTGGGGTCTCCCCGTTTTCGCGCGCCCGCGCGGCCGCGGGAGATCCCAGCTTTCGCTGGGATGACGAGCGTGGTGGGCGGGCGGGTATGATGCGATAGCGGCGTGGCCGATGACGGATGCCCAACCATGCGCCGCCCACACCCCCCGCGTCACCCCAGCGAAAGCTGGGGTCTCCCAGTCTCTGCGCCCCCGCGCGCCGCGGGAGATCCCAGCCTTCGCTGGGATGACGACGGTGGGCAGTGACGCTCGGCGCGCGGGCTAGCGATCCCGATCGTCGCGATCCGGATCCCGCGTAACGGTCCATTCCTGTTCGAACAGCGCCGAATCCGCCACCTTGCGCCCGTTCGCATCGCGCGCCGGGCGGAAGCGGACGTGCTGCAGCGCCAGCGCGCAGGTCGCGGCATCGAGCGCGCGGTTGCCGCTCGACTTAACGACGCGACAATCGCTGAGCCGCCCGTTCACCCCGATCGTCGCGCGATACGTCACCATCCCGGCCGCCTGCGATTCGTACACGTCGCGCGGCAGATCGCGGTAGCGCAGTTCGTTGCTGACAAGTTCGGCGTCGGTCCCGCCGCCCCCGCCATCGCCGTCGCCACCATCGCCGCTGCCCGTCCCATTGCCCTGCCCGCCACTCCCCGTGCCCGGTCCGGCAACCGGCGCCGCGCCGGTCGAGCGCTCGGCGCCGACCCCGGCGATCGGCGCAACCACGACCGGGGGCGGCTGTTGCAGCACGATCGGCGGCGGCGGCGCGACGATCTCGGTTGCCTTCGACTTGAGATTGGGCGGCGACGCCGCGCCTTCCTTGCGTTTCTCGGCCTTTTTGGGCGCGGGCACCGGATCGGGCTTGGGCGGCGGCGAGTCCGGCAGCACCGAAATCACCGTCAAATCATCGACGATGCGTCGCTGGAAATCGACGCCGAGCCCCATCACCAGCCCATAGCCGATCAGGCCGACCAGCGCCGCCGCGCCGCCCGCGCCGATGATCCGGTCCTGTCGTGAAGCTGGTGCGTAGCCGGTCATGTCTTTGCGTCGTCCTTGGCCCCGAATGTGGGCATCCGCCGCCCCCAGCCAAGGGGTGACACCCGCCCAACGCACAGCTAGGGCGACTCGATCATTTCCAGGAGAGTCCCCATGCGCCCAAGCGGCCGCACCCCCGACCAGATGCGCACGATCACGATCGAGCCGCGCTTCACCAAACATGCCGAAGGGTCGGTGCTGATCGGCTTCGGCGACACCAAGGTGCTGGTCACGGCGTCGATCGAGGAGAAGGTCCCGCCGTTCCTGCGCGGCAAGGGCGAAGGCTGGGTGACGGCCGAATACGGCATGCTCCCGCGCGCCACGCACACGCGCGGCAGCCGCGAGGCCGCCAAGGGCAAGCAGTCGGGCCGCACGCAGGAAATCCAGCGGCTGATCGGCCGTTCGCTGCGCGCGGTGACCGACCTCAAGCTGCTCGGCGAGCGCCAGATCGTGCTCGATTGCGACGTGATCCAAGCCGATGGCGGGACGCGCACCGCGTCGATCTCGGGCGCGTGGGTCGCGCTGCGGCTCGCGATCGACGGGCTGATGGCGAGCGGCAAGCTCACCGCCGACCCGCTGACGCAGAAGGTCGCGGCGATCAGCTGCGGGATCTTCAAGGGCACGCCAGTGCTCGACCTCGACTATGACGAGGATTCGAACGCCGACGCCGACGCGAACTTCGTGCTGCTCGAAAACGGCAACATCGCCGAAGTCCAGGCGACCGCCGAGGGCGCGACCTATGACGAGGAGGCGCTGCTGCGCTTGCTGCGTCTCGCGCGGATCGGCTGCACCGACATCTTTGCAGCACAAGCCAAGGCGGTCGCAAAATGACGCAAGAGGTCGCGCCGCAGGCCATTCGCAAGCTCGCACCCGGCAAGCTCGTCATCGCCAGCCACAATGCCGGCAAGGTGCGCGAGATCGGCGCCTTGCTCGCCGAGCACGGCATCGAGGCGATCTCGGCGGCCGACCTTGATTTGCCCGAGCCCGAGGAGACCGGCACGACCTTCGTCGCCAATGCCGAACTGAAGGCGTTGCAGGCGGCGGACCTGTCGGGCCTCCCCGCGCTCGCCGATGATAGCGGGCTGTGCGTCGAGGCGCTTGGCGGCGATCCCGGCGTCTACACCGCCAATTGGGCGGAAACGCCGAACGGGCGCGACTGGAACCTGGCGATGACCAAGGTCGAGCAGGCGCTTGCGACCAAGGGGCCAGACGCGAGCCGCGCGGCGCACTTCGTCTGCGTGCTCGCGCTGGCGTGGCCCGATGGGCATGTGCAATGGTTCGAAGGCCGTGCCGAGGGCACGCTGACCTGGCCGCCGCGCGGCGATGTCGGGTTCGGTTATGATCCGGTGTTCGTGCCTGCAGGCGGCGACCAGACCTATGCCGAGATGGACCCGGCGCAGAAGCACGCGATCAGCCACCGCGCCGATGCCTTCGCGCAGCTTATTGCGGCGGTGGTGTAAGCCGCCCGGTCATCGCACGCATCTGTTCCCCGGCGAAGGCCGGGGCCCAGGTGCGATGGCTTCAACAGGCGCGCGTTGCGCCCGCCTCGGCCTGCGCCACGACTGGGCCCCGGCCTTCGCCGGGGAACGGAAGCCGGGGACGACCCATGCGTAAGCGCCCTTAGTCCGCCACGCGCCGCCCCACGACATTCCCCGGCGGCGAATAGCGGCACACCAGATAGTCGTCGCGCGCGCTGCTCGCGAGCGCGCAGCCGACCGCGCTGGTCCGCCGCCAGACGATCTGCGTGTAATGCGCGACATCCTGCCAGCGCCCCGTCGTGCTGATGTCGGGCACGACGCCTGCCCGGTAGCCGCGTCGCTCGTCGACCCACAGCTGCACCATCTCGTCATAGCGATACGCGCCGCGCGACCCCATGAAGAGGTTCTCGCCCTCGGGGATCCGGCCGCGCACGCCGGTCGAATGTTTGAAGTCGCGCGTCTCGGCGAGCACCGCGGCATAGCGCGCGGCATCGTCGGCAAGTTCGGCGTTCCACTCCAGCGGCGGCGCGCCGACCGCAGCGCGCGCACGATTGTGCCCGTCGAGCATCGCGCGCTGCAGCAGCGATTCGCCGCGCGCAGCGGACGCCTCGCTCAGTCGTGGCTCGGTGACGCGCGGCGGTTCGTCCGGGTCGGACGCGGCGCATCCCGTCAGTCCCGCCACCAGGGCCAGCGCCAGCCAATGAACGCGCATCTTTCGTAATCTCCCCGACACGCCCATAGGCTCCGGTTGATGAATGCCCCCGATACGCCCCTGCTAACGCCGCCGCTCGCGCTTTATGTCCATTGGCCGTTCTGCGTCTCGAAATGCCCTTATTGCGATTTCAACAGCCATGTCCGCGAGAGCGTCGACCAGGCGGCGTGGCGCGACGCGCTGCTTGCCGACCTGGCGTATGAGGCGGCGGCGCTGCCCGGACGGCGGCTCGGGTCGATCTTCTTCGGCGGTGGCACGCCCTCGCTGATGCCGCCCGCGACGGTCGCCGCGATCATCGATGCGGCGACCAGCTATTGGCCGCCAGAGCCCGATATCGAGATCACGCTCGAGGCCAATCCCTCCTCGGTCGAGGCGGCGCGCTTTGCCGATATCGCGCGCGCCGGGGTCAACCGCGTGTCGCTCGGCCTGCAGGCGCTCGACGACCAAGCGCTGGTGTTCCTCGGCCGGGCGCACGGGGTCGACGAAGGCCTCGCCGCGCTGGCGACCGCGCAAGCGGCCTTTGCGCGCGTCAGCTTCGACCTGATCTATGCGCGCCCCGGCCAGACGCTCGCGGCCTGGGATGCCGAGCTCACCCGCGCGCTGTCGTTCGGGACCGAGCATCTCTCGCTCTACCAGCTGACGATCGAACCCGGCACGCGCTTTGCGACCGAGGCGGCGGCGGGGCGGATCGTGATTCCCGATGGCGATTCCGCCGCCGATCTGTTCGAGGCGACGCGCGCGACGACCGCGGCGGCGGGGCTGCCGGCGTATGAGATTTCGAACCATGCGCGGCTGGGGGCGGAGAGCCGCCACAACCTCGTTTACTGGCGCTACCGCGATTATGCCGGGGTCGGTCCGGGCGCGCACGGGCGGCGCGGTGGCCTTGCGACCGCACGGCACAAGAAGCCCGAGAACTGGATCGGCGCGGTCGCGCGCAACGGCCACGGCGCGCAGATCGAGCAGCCGCTGGTGCCGGGCGAGCGCTCGACCGAAGCGCTGCTGATGGGGTTGCGGTTGCGCGAAGGGGTCGATCTCGCGCGGATCGCGGGGCTGGGCGAGACGACGGTCGAGGCGCTGATCGACTGGACGGCGGCGGCGCGGCTCGAAACGCAGGGCTTGGTTGCACGCTCTGGCGACCATCTGCGCGTCACCGACGCAGGGATGCTGCTGCTCGATGCGATCCTGCCGCTGATCGTCCTCAGCCCCTCCCCTTCAGGGGAGGGGCTTTAGAACATCAGAACCCGCTCGGTGCCGGCGACACCGTCACCGTCGTTCCGCTGTGGATCTCCTGCACTTCGAGCGCACGCTCGGCGACATTGTCGCGGCCGAAGCGGAATGCGCCGTCGATCCCTGAAAAACCGCCGCGATCCTTGAGCCGGTCCTCGGGGAACGCGCTCCCCATCGGCCAGTCGCGCATGATGCGGATCGTCAGCAGCACCGAATCATAGCCGAGGCTCGACAGCCGGAACGGCGCGGCGCCGAAGCGGGCGCGGTATTTTGCGGCATATTGGCGGTACAGCCCGTCCGAGACGCTCGCGAACCACGCGCCCTCGAGCGCTGGCTTGCTCGCGATCGAACTTTCCGAATTCCACAATTCGGTGCCGAGGATGCGCGCGCCGCCCATGCCATTGCGCCGCAGCACGGGCACGCCCGCCGCCGCCGCAGAGCCGCCATCGGCGATCAGGATCGCCTGATACGGTGCGCTCTTGGCCATCCGCGTGATCGCCGCGGTCATCGAGCCCGGCGCGCGATCATAGGTCTGCAGCGCGCCGACGCGGCCGCCGGCCGATTCGACCGCACGCAGGAACGCAGTCGAGGCGCGTTCGCCGTACACGCCGTTGGGGACGAGGCCGCCGAAGCTCGCCACGCCCTGGTCGTGCGCATATTTGACGACGCGGATGATCGACTGCGCGGGGACATAGCCCATCAGATACGCGCCGTTGCCCGCCGCGGTGGCATCGTTCGAGAAGCTCACCACGGGAACGCCGGCGCGCCGCGCGATCGGCGTCACCGCGCGGACGTCGTCGGCGAGCAAGGGGCCGAGAATCAGCTGGTTGCCATCGGCAAGCGCGCGCTGCGCGGCCTGCGCGGCACCGGCGGCGGTGTCGTAGCTGGTGATGCGGACGCGCTCGTTGCGCGAATCGAGCAGGGCCATCTGCGTTGCGTTGGCCAGACTCTGCCCGACGCCGGCATTCGCCCCCGAGAGCGGCACGAGCAAGGCGACGCGGTGGCGCTGCGTATCGGTCGGGATGCCCGGCTCGACCGCAGGCTGCTGGCTCTGCGACGGGCGCTCCGCCGGGGGGCGCCGCGATGGGCCGGGCCCGGGCACGACCGTCTGGCAGCCCGCGAGCAGCACCGCGCCGACCAACGCTGCCCCGCGCAAAAGCCGCTTAAACCCGATGGGACGTTGCGCGCCCATATCCCGCTCTGCCATGACCACTCCCGATGAACCCTGATCTTTCCCCCGGCCTCTACATCGTTGCCACCCCGATCGGCAATCTCGGCGATCTCACGCCGCGTGCGGCGCATATCCTCAGCCACGCCGCGATCATCGCGGTCGAGGACAGCCGGGTGACGGGCAAGTTGCTGAACCATATCGGCGTCAAGCGACCGATGACGCCGTATCACGACCACAATGCCGAGGACGTTCGCCCCGGCCTGATCGCCCGCATGGGGACCGAAGCGGTAGCCTTGGTGTCGGATGCGGGGACGCCGCTGATCTCCGACCCCGGCTACAAGCTGGTGCGCGATGCGCGCGCGGCGGGGCATACCGTGTGGACCATTCCGGGGCCGTGTGCGGCGGTGGCGGCGCTGACGCTCGCCGGGTTGCCGACCGACCGCTTCCTGTTCCTCGGCTTCCTGCCGTCGAAGGCGCAAGCGCGCGCCGCCGCGATCGCCGAGGTGGCGGCGGTACGCGCGACGCTGGTGCTGTACGAATCGGGCCCGCGGCTCGGCGTGATGCTTGCGGCACTCGCCGAGGGGCTGGGGGATCGCGAGGCGGCGGTGACGCGTGAGATCACCAAGCATTTCGAGGAAGCGGTGACGGGGACGTTGTCTGAGCTTGCCGCGCGCTATGCCGATGCGCCGCCCAAGGGCGAGATCGTCGTCGTGGTGGCAGGCCCCGGCGCGCCCGAAGCGGCGAGCGCGGCGGATGCCGACAGCGCGCTCGCCGAGGCGCTGACGCGGCTGTCGACCGGGCAGGCGGCGAGCGAAGTGGCCAAGGCGCTGGGGTTGGATCGCAAGACGCTCTACGCGCGGGCGCTGGAGCTGAAGGCGTAGTGGCTCCTCCTCCCCTCCCGCTTGCGGGAGGGGTTAGGGGAGGGCATGTTCAGGCGTGCCGCGCGACATCCCCTCCCCTAGCCCCTCCCGCAAGCGGGAGGGGAATGCGAAGCGGCAAGCGGCCGAAGCCTCCGGTCGTCGCGGCGAGCGCTTGGCCGGCTGGTGGCTGCGCCTCAAGGGCTGGCAGATTCTCGCGCGCCGCGTGCGTACCCCCGCGGGCGAAGTTGATCTGATCGCCCGCAAGGACACGCTGGTTGCCTTCGTCGAAGTGAAAATGCGCGCCACCGCCGCCGAACTCGACTTCGCGATCGACGAGCGCCGCCTCGCCCGCGTCGCCGCGGCAGCCGAATATCTCATGGCCAAATATGCCGGCCCCGGCGATGACATCCGCGTCGATGTCATCCTGCTCGCGCCCGGCACGCAGCCGCGCCACATCGAGAATGCGTGGATCGGGTGACATCGCAGGCTCGGCACCTTAGATGCGCTTTGCCCCAACCGTCATGCCAGCGCAGGCTGGCATCTCGCGGTTGACGCGCAGCGCCCGCGCCACAGAGACCCCAGCCTCCGCTGGGGTGACGGCAAGCGGCAGGAGTCGAACATGTCCCTCACTGTCGCCGTCCAGATGGATCCGATCGCGCATATCAACATCGCGGGCGATTCGACCTTCGCGCTGATGCTCGCCGCGCAGCAGCGCGGGCACAAACTGTTCCACTACAATGCCGAAGACCTTAACTATGCGAACGGCCGCGTCTGGACCAAGGCCGATCCCGTCACCGTGCAGCGCGTCGTCGGCGATCATTACAGTTTCGGCGAACCCGTCAGCCTCGATCTCGGCGATGAGGCCGACGTCGTGCTGATGCGGCAGGATCCGCCGTTCGATCTCGGCTATATCACCGCGACGCATTTGCTCGAGCGGATCGCGCACAAGACGCTGGTGGTCAACGACCCCGCTTCGGTCCGCAACGCGCCCGAGAAGGTGTTCGTGCTCGATTACCCGCAGTTCATGCCGCCGACGCTCGTCACGCGCAGCCTCGACGAGGCGCGTGCCTTCCTCGCGCAGCACGGCGAGATCGTCATCAAGCCGCTCCACGGCAATGGCGGCAAGGCGATCTTCAAGGTCGGGTCGGACGGCGCGAACCTGTCGGCGCTGATCGAGGTGTTCAACACGATGTGGCGCGAGCCGCACATGGTGCAGGCGTTCCTTCCGGCGGTCGCCAAGGGTGACAAACGGATCGTACTGATCGACGGAGAGGTTGCCGGCGCGATCAACCGGCTGCCCGGCGAAGGCGAGATCCGCTCGAACCTCGCGGTCGGCGGGTCGGCGGTGAAGACCGAGTTGACGGACAAGGAGCGCGAGATCTGTGCGGTGCTCGGGCCCGAGCTCAAGCGGCGCGGGCTGCTGTTCGTCGGGATCGACGTGATCGGCGGCGAGTGGTTGACCGAGATCAACGTCACATCACCGACCGGGATCGTTGCGATCGAGCGGTTCGACGGGACCGATGTGGCGGGGCTGATCTGGGATGCGATCGAGCGGAGTGTTGCAGCGCGTGGGTGAGACCCTCCCCTTCTTCCCCCCTCCCGCTTGCGGGAGGGGTCGGGGGTGGGCGCGCGCTATCAGCGGGCGCTAGCGTTGAAAGCGCGCGCCCACCCCCAGCCCCTCCCGCAAGCGGGAGGGGAGGCAAGTCGATGACCGACTTCATCGTCAACCTCACGGCGTGGGGCGGCTATTTCGGCATCTTCGTGCTGATGGTGCTCGAGAACGTCTTCCCGCCGATCCCGTCCGAAGTGATCATGGGCCTGGGCGGGATCGCGGTCGCGCGCGGGCAGATGACGCTCGTCCCGCTGATCGCCGCGGGCACCGTTGGAACGGTCGTCGGCAATTATTTCTGGTACGCGATCGGCTACCGGCTCGGCTATCACCGGCTGCGGCCGTTCGTCGATCGTTACGGCCGCTGGCTGACGCTCGACTGGCAGCATGTCGTCGCGCTCGAGGCCTTCTTCCAGTCGCGCGGGCAATGGGTGGTGTTCGTGTTCCGCTTCATGCCCGCCTTTCGCACGATGGTGTCGCTGCCCGCCGGGATGGCGCGGATGTCGCACGTCCGCTTCCTGCTGTGGACTGCGGCGGGCTCGGCGATCTGGAACACCGGGCTGGCGGTTGCGGGCTATTATCTCGGCGCGAATTTCCGCGAGCTCGATCGGTTTATCGGTCCTGCCGCGATCGCGCTGACGGTGGCGATCGTGGTTGGCTATCTGTGGCGGCTGCTGCGCTGGAGGCCACGCGCCTAGGGCTTGACCGCGCGCCCTCCCCCACCGTCACCCCGGGCTTGTCCCGGGGTCCACCGGGATACGCGCCCTGCCCGCGAGGCTCGCGCGGAGCGGTGGACCCCGGCACGAGGCCGGGGTGATGAAAAAGCGCCTAAGCCCGCGGATGCGCGTTGCGGTAGACGTCGAGCAGATGCGCGGCATCGACCTGCGTATAGATCTGCGTCGAACTGAGGCTCGCATGGCCGAGCAGCTCTTGCAACGCGCGCAGATCGGCGCCGCGGCCGAGCAGATGCGTCGCGAACGAATGCCGCAGCGCGTGCGGCGTCGTGCGGTCGGGCAGGCCGAGCCGCACGCGCGCGCCCTGCACCGCGCGCCGCACCAGGCGGGGTGACAACGGACCGCCCTTCGCGCCGCGGAAGATCGGCGCGTCGCGCGCGGTGCCGTACGGGCTGAGCGCGACATACGCCTCGACCGCCGCGCGCACTTGCGGGAGCAGCGGGACAATCCGCGTCTTGTCGCGCTTGCCCGTCACGACGAGCGTCGCGCCGAGCGGGAGCACCGCGCCGGTCAGCGACAGCGCCTCGGCAACGCGCAAGCCCGCGCCGTACAGCAGCAGCAGGACCGCGAGGTCGCGCGCGCCGATCCACGGTTCGCTGGCATCGTCGGCGACATCGTCGGCGAGCGCGACAGCTTCGTCGGGCGACACCGGGCGCGGCACGCCTTTCTTGACGCGCGGGCCCTTGAGCCGCGGCGTGGTGCCCTCGCCCGTTGCGAAGGCGAGGAAGCCGCGCACCGCCGACAGTTCGCGCGCGGCGGACGCGTTGCTCAGCCCGTCGCTGCGGCGCTGGGCGAGGAAGGCGCGCAGATCGGCGGTGTCGGTCCGGGCGAGCGCGGTACGGTCTACGGCCTCGCCCCAATGCTGGGTGAGGAACCCACACAGCCGCGTCGCGGTCGCCTCATAGGCGCGCACGGTGTGGACCGAACGCCGCCGGTCGCGCGCGAGGTGCTCGGCGTAGAGGCGGGGGAGGTCTGACATGGCGGGGGTGTAGCGGACCTCACCCACCGCCGTCACCCCGGCCTCGTGCCGGGGTCTACCCAGCCGCGGGCGCGACGCCGCTTATCCTGCCGCAACCTCGCGGCATGGTGGACTCCGGCACAAGGCCGGGGTGACGAACCGGTTGGAAACACTCGCCCCCTTTGCACCCGCCCCCTCGACCCGCCATATGCGCTCCATGTCCCGCGCCCGCGTCCTCGTCCTCAACTCAGCGCTCGGCCCGCTCGATTACCGCGTGCCGCATGGCATGAGCGTCATGCCGGGCTCGGTGGTCGTCGCGCCGCTGGGCCCGCGGCAGTTGCTCGGCGTGGTGTGGGAGCCTGAGCGGATGCCGTCGGATGCCGAAGTCGGCGACAACCGGCTACGCAACCTCGTCGGCGTCGCGCCGGTGCCGCCGCTCGCCGCGCCGCTGCGGCGGCTGATCGAATGGACCGCCGATTATTATCTCGCCTCGCCCGCAGCGGTGGTGCGGATGGCGCTGTCGTCGACCTCGGCGCTCGAGGGCAGCAAGACGATCACCGAATATCGCGCGACCGGCGAAGTCCCTGCGCGCCTGACGCCGCAGCGCGAGCAGGCGCTCGAAAAGATCGGCAGCTTCCAAGGGCTGATCCGCGAGCTCGCTGCGCTTGGCGAGGTGTCCGACGCGGTGATCCGCGGGCTGGTCAAGGTCGGCGCACTCGAAGCGGTCGAGGTCGATATCGACAGCCCCTTCCCCGCGCCCGATCCCGATTTCGCAGCGCCCGCGCTCTCGCCCGACCAGCGCGCCGCCTCGGCCACGCTCGTCGCCGACGTTACCGCGCGTGCGTTCGCACCGACCTTGCTCGACGGCGTCACGGGCTCGGGCAAGACCGAAGTCTATTTCGAAGCGGTCGCCGCCGCGATCCGCGAGAACCGCCAGTGCCTCGTGTTGCTTCCCGAAATCGCGCTGACCGAGCCCTTCCTCAAGCGCTTCGCCGCGCGCTTCGGCGTCCAGCCGGTGGCGTGGCATTCGGGCCTGCGCCAGTCGCAACGGCGGCGCGCGTGGCGCGGCATCGCCAGCGGGCAAGCGCTCGTCACCGTCGGCGCGCGCTCGGCGCTCTTCCTGCCGTATGCCAATCTCGGGCTGATCGTCGTCGACGAAGCGCACGAGACGAGCTTCAAACAGGAAGAGGGCGTGCATTATCACGCGCGCGACGTCGCGGTGATGCGCGGCAAGTTCGAGGAGATTCCCGTGATCCTCGCCTCGGCGACCCCGGCGATCGAGACGCGCCAGCAAGTCGCGCTCGGCCGCTATGCCGAGGTCAAGCTCCCCGGCCGCTGGGGCGCCGCCGAGATGCCCGCGATCGAGGCGATCGACTTGATCGCCGAACCGCCCGAACGCGGCCGCTGGATCGCGCCGCGCCTCGTGAAAGCGATGGAGGCGACGCTGGAGCGGCGCGAACAGTCGCTGCTCTTCCTCAACCGCCGCGGCTACGCGCCCCTCACCTTGTGCCGCACCTGCGGCCACCGCTTCCAATGCCCCAATTGCACCGCATGGATGGTCGAGCATCGCCTCGTCCGCCGGCTCGCGTGCCACCATTGCGGCCATACCGAGCCAGTCCCCAAGATCTGCCCCGAATGCCATAACGAGGATACGCTCGCCGCGGTCGGCCCGGGGGTCGAGCGGATCGCCGACGAAGTGACCGAGCTGTTCCCCACCGCCAAGATCGCGGTGGTCACCTCGGACACGATGTGGTCCCCCGCCAAGGCCGCCGAGTTCGTCGCGCGGATGGAGGCGCACGACATCGACATCGTCGTCGGCACACAGCTGGTGACCAAGGGCTATCACTTCCCCAACCTCACGCTGGTGGGGGTGATCGACGCCGATCTCGGGCTCGACGGCGGCGATCTGCGCGCGAGCGAGCGGACCTTCCAGCAGATCTGCCAGGTCGCCGGCCGCGCCGGGCGCGGCGCCAAGCCGGGGCATGTCTACATCCAGACGCACAGCCCCGACGCCGCGGTGATGAAGGCGCTCGTCTCGGGCGATACGGAGGCGTTCTACAGCGCCGAGACCGAGCATCGCCGCGAGGCCAATGCGCCGCCGTTCGGGCGTTTCGCCGGGATCGTCGTGTCGAGCGAGGACCAGCAGGCGGCGCTCGAGACCGCGCGGCTGATCGGCCGCGCCGCGCCGCAGCTCGAGGCGATGGAAGTCTACGGCCCCGCCCCTGCCCCGCTCGCGATGCTGCGCGGGCGCCACCGCTTCCGCCTGTTGATCCACGCCAAGCGCGGGCTGGCGGTGCAGGACGTCGTGCGCGACTGGCTCGGCGGGCTCGACTGGCCGAGCAAGGTGCGCGTCGTCGTCGATGTCGATCCGTACAGCTTCGTATGACCTAGCTTGCCGTGCCCGCACCCGGCCGATACGCTGGTCGGCGACATTTGGCGGGGGCTGAAACATGGTACGGAAATGGGTATGTGCGGCGCTGTTGGCGGCCACGTCGAGCGCTGCCGGCGCGACGTGGCGGACGGCCACTTCGACCAATTTCATCGTCTATACCGAGGGGAGCGAAACGAGCGCGCGTGCGCTGGCGGAGCGGCTCGAAAAGTATGAGAACGTGCTGCGGGTCATCTCCGGCGCCAAGACGACCCCCAATACGACTCCGATCCGCGTCTTCATGGTACCCAGCCAGACTGCGGTGCAAGACACGATGCCGTTCCCCAGCAGCGGCGTCGCGGGCTATTATGACGACGACATTCGCGGATCGTACACCGTCATGCCGCGCGCCGGGATCGAAGGGGATGACGGCTCGTTCGCGCAGGTCGTGCTGTTCCACGAACTGGCGCACCAGTTCATGTTCCATAACTTTTCGGGCGCCTACCCGACTTGGTACATCGAGGGCTTTGCCGACTATTACGGCACGACCAAGATCGGCGCAAAGGATGTAACGACGGTCGGGATCCCGCTGGAGAACCGCTACAAGTCGCTGAACGACAACGCCTGGATACCGATCTCGCAAGTCCTCTCGGCCCGCCGGTACAGCGATGTGACCAACGTCTATCTGCTCTATGCCGAGGGCTGGCTGCTCGTGCATTATCTCTCGACGACGCAGAAGCGGCCCGGCCAGCTGACCGCCTATCTCAAGGCGATCAACGACGGCAGCAGCTTCGAGGCCGCGGCGACCAAGGCGTTCGGCAATGTTTCGGCGCTCGATGCGGAATTGCGCGACTATGCGGCGGTGCGGAACCACCAGGTGCTCGATCTGCCGTTCAAAAAGCTCGATCCCGGCCCGATCACGGTTCAGACGCTGAGCCCCGCGCAAAGCGCGCTCGTCCCCTTCCAGATCCGGCTGAGCGCGGGTGTCCCCGCTGCCAATTTCGCCGATTTCGAACAGCGGCTCGGCAGCGTCGTGGCCTCCTATCCCGATGATCCGTCGGCGCTCGCGGTGCTGAGCGATGCGCAAATGCTCGTCCAGCATCACGATGCGGCGCGCGCCACCGTCGCGCATTGGCTGAAGGTCGCGCCGCAGGATCCGCGCGCGCTGATGTTCCAGGGAATGCTCGATGTGGAGGGACTGCGTGTCGCCAAGGTCACCGATCCGGCACGCTGGACCGCCGCGCGCCAGTCGATCCTCGCCGCCAACCGGCTTGCGCCGCACACGCCCCGCATCCTCAAGGCCTATTATGAGAGCTTTACCGCACAGGGCGTGCTGCCGCCTGCGGGGGCGCAGAACGGCTTGCTCGCCGCCTTCGACACGATGCCGGAAAACGCCGAGCTGCGGCGGATGGTCGCGTCCGATTTCGAGGCCCGCGACATGCTGGACGATGCCATCGACACGATCCGGCCGCTGGCCTTCAGGACACGCGCGAGCGGCGAACAGAGCGCCAAGGACAAGGCGCGCGACGACAAGCTGTCGGTGAAATACCGGCTCGCCGGCGCGGGGGCCAAGGAGGAGACCGCGCGCGAGATGCTCGAGCGGCTCGAGAAGCGGCGCGCGGGGGGTGCCACGGCGGCTAAACCGGCGGAAAGCTGACGCGCGCCGAGACGCGATCGACTCACGCCAGCGGCGGCGGCACGGCGATCGGCGCCCGCTCGCCCGCCGCGACGGGCCGCCGGTCGCCGGCCAGGATGCGGTCGTTCATCCAGGCGAGCAGGATCGGGTCGATCGGGTTCTGGAAGGCGAGGCCGGCGGTGTCGTCGCGGCACCAGGCGACCGTCGTGACGACGACCGTGTTGCCGATCGTCAGGATCAGGCCGCCCTGGTGCTGCAGCGGCGGCAGGCTGCCGCGGATCAGCGCGCCGCGCGTGGAAATGTTGGCGATCTCGACCAGCGTCTGGACGATCCCGTAGCCGCTCACCGAGCCGTGCAGCGCGACGCCGTGGCGCAGCAAGCCGCGCTGGTCGCCCGGCGGAGCGCGGCGATCGAGTTCCGCCATCGCCACCGTCGCCAGCGCGGCCAATTGCCGCCGCTCGCGCGCGCAAAAATCCGCGCGTGGGACCGAATCGATGATGCAGACCGTGCCGATGTTGAAACCGCCCGGCGTCGTCAGCGGCGCGCCAGCGTAGAACCGGATGTGCGGCGCGTGCACCACCAGTGCATTTTCGTTGAAGCGCGGATCGACCATCGCGTCGGGGACGACCATCGGCGCGTTCGACAGGATCGTATGCGCGCAAAAGGCGTCCTCGCGCCGGGTCTCGGCAAAATCGATTCCGCGCCGCGCCTTCAACCATTGCCGGTCGTCGTCGACGAACGACACCGCGCTCGACGGCACGCTGAACACGCGTTGCGCGATCCGTACGACATCGTTGAACACGGGCTCGGGCGCGGTATCGAGGATCGCATAGCGCTTCAGGGCGTCGAGCCGAGAGGCCTCATCGTCTGGGACAGGAAAGCGTCGATCGACGAGCATGACGAACTTTCGAAACCTCTCTCACGCTACGGCGTAAGCTGCCTCGCTCGCAAAATCCTGTCCGGTCTTTCACAGTATGAAGCAGCGATTCCCCTGACCAAGAACAGCTGCATCCTGGCCTCGTAGCGGCTTTTCGCGACCGGATTTTCCGGCTGCATATGTCCGGCATACCGGATCGTGCTCCCCGTCGCTGGCGTGACGCTGGCTGGTCGGCGCCGTGTTGGCTGAAGGCACGCCCCCGGGCTCGGGCCAGCGCGCGAATGCCTCGGACACGCACTTTCCCCTGTCCCGCGCGGCGCTATCCTGTCAGAATCGTTGGCATGTCCTGCCTGCCCTCCGTCTTCCCCGCCGACAGCGGCCGTCGCGCCGCGTCGCGCCAGAGCCTTGCCCTTTGCCTCCTGCGGTCTTGGGCGATGGTCATCGCGGTGCTGGCGACCGCACTGCTTTCGGCAGCACCGGCGCGCGCCGACGATATCTCCGCCACTGCGCGCGGTGTGGTGCGCGTCGTGACGATCGCGATCGTCGATGATGAAGTGGTCGGCTTCGGTCACGGCAGCGGCTTTGCGGTCGCGCCCAACCGGATCGTCACCAACGCGCATGTCGTCGAACTGCTGGCGCGCTATCCCGGCAATGTCGTGATCGGCATCGTGCCGTCGGAGGGCTCGAAAAGCTATCAGGGCAAGGTCATCGCGCTCGATACCGTGCACGACCTCGCGCTGATCGAATTCACCGGCAAGCCGATCCCGACCACCGCAATCTATACCGGGCCGGTCGACGAGGGGAGCATGGTCACCGCGCTCGGCTATCCCGGCAATGTCGACATGGCGACCGCGAAATCGGCGGTCGATTACATCCACCCCCTCTCGCCGATCCGGTCCGAAGGCGTGTTTTCGGGGCGGCGGCAGATGTCGGGGACCGCCGTTTTGCTCCACACCGCGCAGATCGCGCGCGGCAATTCGGGCGGGCCTTTGCTCGATCCGTGCGGGCGTGTGATCGGTGTCAATTCGGCGATCACGCGCGGCGAGGAAGGCGATTCGAGCTTCGGCTTCGCGATCGCCAATAGCGAGCTCACCGCCTTCCTGATCCGCGCCAAGCAACCCTATGCCGCGGTCGGCACGCCGTGCACCAGCATCGCCGATATCGACAAGGTCGATGCGCAGGCCGAGGCCAAGGCCGCCGCGCTCGCCGACGGCGCGCGGCGCGATGCCGCGGGCAAGGCGCTGGTCGCGCGCGATGCCGCCTGGATCGCCGCGCGCGACGCCGCCGATCGGCACCGCGAGAACGTGATGGCGATCGCCACGCTGCTGCTCGTGCTCGGCGCGATGGCGATCGGCGCGGGCGGGCTGCTCGATGCGCAGGCGCTGCGGCGCGGGGCGATCTGGGCGTGGGGGATCGGCGCGCTGATGATGGCGGGCGCGGTCGTGCTGTTCCTGCTGCGCCCGACGGGGACGCCGATGCTTGCCACTCCCAGCGAAACCGCGAAGATCGACTCGCCCGTCGCGCCGATGTCGTCGCGCGCGCCGCTCGGCAAGCTGGTGTGCCACCTGGTGCCCGAGCGCAGCCGCGTCGTCTCCTCGGCAACAACCGACACGGTGATCGACTGGGGCCAGGCGGGCTGCATGAACGGTCGCACGCAATATGCCGAGAATGGCAGCAAATGGGATCGCATCCTGGTGCCCGCACAGGAGCAGACGGTATCGGTGCTGCAGTTCGATCCGGCGACGCGCAGCTATGTCACGACGCGCTATTTCCTGGGTGCCGACCAGATGGACGATATCCGCAAAATCCGCGCGCAAGTGACGCTCAAGGCGTGCTCGCCCGACGAAGCCGGACGCGCCAACCTCGCCTCGCAACAGGCCGCGATCCGCACGAGCCTGCCCGCACGGCCGAACGAGAAGATCGTCTATCAGTGCGAGGCGGCGCAGGCCGGCGGGCCGCCCGCTTCCGCGGTGCCCGTCGAGTAACGGCGCGGAGCGTCTACGCTACGCCCTCGCGATCGCGCAGCGCGACCTTGCGGTCGATCCCGTACGCATAGCCGCCGAGCGTCCCGTCGCTGCGCTGGGCACGGTGGCATGGCACGACGATCGACACGGGGTTGGCGCCGCACGCGCTCCCCGCCGCGCGGACGGCCTTGGGGTTGCCCGCGGCCGCGGCGAGTTCGGCATAGCTGCGTGTCTCGCCCAAGGGGATTTCGCGCAGTGCCTGCCAGATCGCTTCCTGGAACGCCGTCCCGCGGACGTCGAGCGGCAGATCCTGGTCGCGCTCGGGCGATTCGACGCTGGCAACGACGCGCGCGGCGAGATCGGCGAGCGCCGCGCCGCCGGGGACGATCGCGGCGTGCGGGAAGCGGGCGCGCAACGCGCCCTCGTCCTCGTCGAACGAGACGCGGCACAGCCCCTTGTCGGTCGCCGCGACGAGCATCGGCCCGAGCGAGGTCTCGGCGAGGATCCAGCGGATCGTCACCCCCTCGCCACCGCGCTGCCACGCGCTCGGACTCATGCCGAGGCGCTTGGCGCCGCCTTCATAGAACCGGCTCGGGGCGGAATAGCCGGCTTCGTAGATCGCAGCGGTCACGGTGCTCTCCTCGGTCAGCGCGCGCGCGGCGCGGCGCGCCATCAGGCCGCGCCCATAGGCGGCAGGCGTCACGCCCGTCGCGCGCTTGAACAGCCGGTGGAAATGGTGCGGCGCATAGCCGACGCACGCCGCGATCGTGTCGAGCGCGACCAGTTCGTCGGCCGCCTCGATCAACTCCACCGCGCGCGCCACGGCGATGCGGTCGCGCCCGACCGCGTCGGGGGTGCAGCGCAGACACGCGCGGAACCCCGCGCCCCGCGCTTCCTCGGGCGTGCGGTAGAAGTCCATATTCTCGCGCTTGGGGCGGCGTGCCGGGCAGCTCGGCTTGCAATAGATGCCCGTCGTTTTCACCGCGCCGACGAAGCGGCCATCGGAATGCCGGTCGCGCGCTTCGAAGGCGCGCCACGCGGCGTCTGGGTCGAGCGGGAGGCGCGGCATGGTCATGCGGTCTTATGTACCCGCTGCCCCGTACCGCGCCATCCCGGCGCTTGCGCTCAAAGCGCAGCGTCAGCCCGCGTTGGCGGCGAACAGCTCGAGCGTGCGTGCCTTGGCGAGCTTGGCGCTCTCGGCGTCATAGGCTTCGCGGCGGTCCGAGTTGAAGCCGTGGCCCGCTTCGTAGACATAGACCGTCGCGTTGGGCCAATCCTTGGCGATGACCTTTTCGACGCCGTCCATCGGGATGCCCTGATCCTCGCGCCCGAAATGGAGGATGACGGGAACCTTGGGCTCCTCGTCGGCGGCGGCGGGGACCATGCTGCCGTAATAGGCCGAGGCCGCCGCGACATTGTGCATCCGCGTCGCCGCGAACCACGCGACCGAACCGCCATAGCAATAGCCGACGACGAACACCGGGCCGTCCTTGGCGAGCGTATCGACGCAGGTCTGGACGTCGGCGAGGCTGAGGTCGAACGGATGGACTTCGCGCGCGAGCTTGATCCCCTGCGCCATGCCCTCGGCATCGTGGTCGGCCTCGAAGCCGGGATGCTCGCGGTCGAAGATCGCGGGCGCGAGCACTTCATAGCCATCGGCGGCGTACCCATCGCAGAGGTCGCGAATGTGCGCGGTGACGCCGAAAATCTCCTGGACCAGCACCAGCCCGCCCTTGCGCGCGCCGCTCGGCTGCGCGTGATAGACGCCGATGGTGGCGCCGTCGGACATCGTCATCTGCTGCATCTGGCCGGTCATTCTACTCTCCGTCGCTGTCGCCCCGTGCTCGCGCCGCTAGCAACATTGCAGCGTCCACGGAAGCGCGATCAGGCGGCGCGGACGTCGGCCATCAGCTGGTTGATCTGCCCGCGCAGCCGCTCGACGCTGCCCGCGACATCCTCGGCGGTGCGCGTCACGTCGTCCGACGTCTGGCGCGAGCGCTGGGCGCGTTCGCGCAGCGTCTGCATGTTGGCGGCGGCGTCGGCGGTGCCGTCCTCGACCTCGGCGATGGCATAAGCGATCGCTTGCGTCATGCCGCGCTGCTGATCGACCGCGTGCGCGACATTGGCCGACGACTGATCGAGCTCGGCGACCAGCCCGTCGACCGATTCGATCGTCGCAAGTACGGTGTCGCTCGCGGTGCGCACGGCGGCGAGCCGCGCCTCGATCCGCCCGGCCGCGGTCTGCGTCTGGCGCGCGAGGCCCTTCACTTCCTCGGCGACGACCGCGAAGCCGCGCCCCGCCTCGCCCGCGCGCGCCGCCTCGATCGTCGCGTTCAAGGCGAGCAGATTGGTCTGCCCGGCGACCGCGGCGATCATGTCGAGCACGGCGGCGATCTCCGCCACCAGCGCCCCCATCGATTCGGCGTGCCCGCGCCCTTCGAGCGTGCGCTCGCGCACCGTCGCCACGCCGGCGCGCGATTCGTTCGCCGCACGGCTGATCCGCTCGATCGCGCCGGCAAGCGCGGTCGCCGATTGCGTGATCGTGCGGGCATTGTTCGCGCTTTGCTCGGTCAGCGCGGCGGTCGCCATCGCATGTTTCTCGGTCGTCCCCGCCTCGCTCGACATCGCCGCGGCGGTCTCGCGCAGCGCCGGGCCGGTCGAGGCGAGCTGGCGCACCGAGATCCCGGCGGTCCGCTCGAACACTTCGAACAGCGCGTCGAGATGCGCGGCGCGTTTCGCGCGCGCGGCGTCCTCGCGCCGCTCGTTGGCGTAGAGCGCGTCGGCGGTCCGACGCGCTTCCTCGCTCAGCCGGCGCGCATCGGCCGAGCGCTGCCGCGCAAACACCAGCGCGCGCGCGATGTCGCCGATCTCGTCGCTGCGGTCGAGCGCGGGGATCGGCGCGTCGGCGCGCTCGAGCGTGATGTCGCGCGTCGCCTCGGCGATCAGCGCGAGCGGGCGAACGACTCGCAGCGTCAGCATCCGCATCCCCCATACCGCCACGAGCAAGGCCGCTGCAGTGACGAAGGCGACGAGCAGAAAGACCTGGAGGAACCCGGCATCGAGCGCGGCTCGCTCGCGCGCTGCGTCGGCACGCAGATCGGTCATCAGCGTCGTGCTCGACGCGGTCAGCGGATCGATCGCGGCATAAAGCGGGCCGCTGACGAAAAAGTCGAGTTGGTCGATCCGTTTGGCGCGCAACAAGTCGTGGAGCGTATCGAGCGCGGCATCGGCATCGTGGCGCGCGGATTCGACGTGCGCGACCTGGCTCGCCCGACGCGTATCGAGATGGTGGTGCGTGAACGCGCTCCAGTTGGTTGCGATTTCGGCACGCGTCGCCTGGATCGTCGCGATCGCGCCCGCCGCCGAGAGATTGCCGCTGCGCACCTTGTTCGCCGTCAGCAACGCGTTGGCGTAGCTCGCATTGACACGCTGCAGCTCGCCGATCGGATACAAGCGGTCGAGCACGAGCACGTTGACGCGGTGGCTGGTCGCGGCGGTGGTGCCGACCAGCGCGAGCGCGAGCAAAGCCTGGATTGCCAGCAACGCCCCGACGATCCGCCGCAGCTGGATACGCACGTTGCGCCCGCCGGCATCCCAGCGCGAGGCAAAACGGCCGATCCAGCGATCGAGCAGGGGGACCTTCGGAGCGAAAGCGATTCGTTTCATGTCCGACGCTATGGTCTCGAAGCTGCCAAGCAATGGTTAAGCGAATGTTACAGTTGCGTGAAAGACGCGAGTTCTTGCCGCAATAGGGCCGCTTGGTGCGCATGGCTTGCAAGCGACCCGAGCCGATGCTAACCGCTCGCCATCCCATCTGAAGGCGCATTCCCCAGCGCCCTCTTTTTGCATGGGGCCACCATTCGTGCCCAAGAGGACCTCAATCGCGTGGAAGCATCCGGCGGTATTCAAGCAAGCTTAAGCGGCCGCTATGCCACCGCTTTGTTCGAGCTCGCGCGTGACACCAAAAGCATCGACGCGGTCGAGGCCAGCCTTGGCCGCGTGCGCGCCGCCATCGCCCAGTCGAGCGAGTTCGCACAGCTGATCGGCAGCCCGGTCGTCTCGCGCCAGCAGGCGGCCAAGGCCGTCGCGTCGGCCGCGGAGATGATCGACGTCGACGATACGACGGCGAAGTTCCTCGGCGTGCTCGCCGACAACCGGCGTCTGTCGCAGCTCCCGGCGATCATCCGCGCCTTCCGCGATCTGGCCGCGCGCCACCGCGGCGAGACAACCGCGGAAGTGACCTCGGCGCATCCGCTCACCGAAGAGCAGGTCGAGGCGCTCAAGCAGCAGCTGCGCACCCGCATCGGCACCGACGTTTCGGTCGATCTCTCGGTCGACCCCACCCTCCTCGGCGGTCTGGTCGTCCAGATCGGCTCGCAGCGGATCGACAGCTCGATTCGCACTCGTCTCAATGCTCTCGCGCACGCGATGAAAGGTTAAGTCATGGATATCCGCGCCGCAGAAATCTCGAAGGTCATCAAGGACCAGATCGCCAATTTCGGCACCGAAGCGCAGGTTTCGGAAACCGGCCAGGTGCTCAGCGTCGGTGACGGCATCGCGCGCATCTTCGGGCTCGACAACGTCCAGGCGGGCGAGATGGTCGAATTCTCGAACGGCGTGCAGGGCATGGCGCTCAACCTCGAGGCCGACAATGTCGGCGTCGTGATCTTCGGGTCCGACTCGCAGATCAAGGAAGGTGACGTCGTCAAGCGCACCGGCACGATCGTCGACGTCCCCGTCGGCAAGGGCCTGCTCGGCCGCGTCGTCGATGGCCTCGGCAACCCGATCGACGGCAAGGGCCCGATCGAGACGACGCAGCGCAGCCGCGTCGAAGTCAAGGCACCGGGCATCATCCCGCGCACCTCGGTCAACGAGCCGGTCCAAACCGGCCTCAAGGCGATCGACGCGCTCGTTCCCGTCGGCCGTGGCCAGCGCGAGCTGATCATCGGCGATCGCCAGACCGGCAAGTCGGCGGTCGCGATCGACACCTTCATCAACCAGAAGGCGGCGCATCAGGGCGACGACGAGTCGAAGAAGCTCTATTGCATCTACGTCGCGGTCGGCCAGAAGCGCTCGACCGTCGCCCAGCTCGTCCGCACGCTGACCGAGCAGGGCGCGATGGATTACTCGATCGTCGTCGCGGCGACCGCGTCGGACCCTGCCCCGCTGCAGTTCCTCGCACCCTACACCGGTTGCGCGATGGGCGAATATTTCCGCGACAACGGCATGCATGCCGTCATCGTCTATGACGATCTATCGAAGCAGGCCGTCGCCTACCGCCAGATGTCGCTGCTGCTGCGCCGCCCGCCGGGCCGCGAAGCCTATCCCGGCGACGTGTTCTATCTCCACAGCCGTTTGCTCGAGCGCGCTGCAAAGATGAACGACGCCAACGGGGGCGGCTCGCTCACCGCGCTGCCGATCATCGAGACGCAGGCGGGCGAC
Source organism: Sphingomonas glacialis (assembly GCF_014653575.1). Lineage (GTDB taxonomy): Bacteria > Pseudomonadota > Alphaproteobacteria > Sphingomonadales > Sphingomonadaceae > Sphingomonas > Sphingomonas glacialis. The sequence continues at coordinate 362,486 of NZ_BNAQ01000002.1, forward strand.
GTGTCGGCCTACATCCCGACCAACGTGATTTCGATCACCGACGGCCAGATCTTCCTCGAGACCGACCTGTTCTTCGCGGGCATCCGCCCGGCGATCAACGTCGGTCTGTCGGTGTCGCGCGTCGGCTCGGCCGCCCAGACCAAGGCGATGAAGAAGGTCTCGGGCTCGATCAAGCTCGAGCTCGCGCAGTATCGCGAAATGGCGGCGTTCGCACAGTTCGGTTCGGACCTCGATGCTTCGACGCAGAAGCTGCTCAACCGCGGTGCGCGTCTGACCGAGCTGCTCAAGCAGGCTCAGTTCGCGCCGATGCCGTTCGAAGAGCAGACCGTGTCGATCTTCGCTGGCACCAACGGTTTCCTCGATACCGTCCCGGTCAATGCGGTCGTCCGCTACGAGCAGGCGATGCTCGCCGAGATGCGCAGCAGCCACGCCGCTCTCCTCACCGACATCCGCGACAAGCGCGACCTGTCGAAGGAGACGACCGAAGCGCTGAAAACCGCGCTCGGTGCGTTTTCGAAGACGTTTGCGTAATGCCTAGCCCTCTCCCGCTTTCGCGGGAGAGGGTTGGGTGAGGGTCTTCTTCTCGTCGACGCCCGACAAGCAGAAGACCCTCACCGACTTCGACTAGGGCCGCGTGAAGGACGCGACCCAAGTCTCCGTAGCCTCTCCCGCACGCGGGAGCGGATAAGAAGGACTAGAATGGCCTCGCTTAAAGCCCTCAAGATCCGCATCGGCTCGGTGAAGTCGACGCAGAAGATCACCAAGGCGATGAAGATGGTCGCCGCTGCCAAGCTGCGCCGTGCGCAGGAAGCGGCGATTGCCGCACGCCCGTACGCGCTGCGCCTCGAGCAAGTGATGGCGAGCCTCGCATCGAAGGTGACCGTCAGCGAATCGAGCCCCAAGCTGCTCGCCGGTACCGGCAAGGACCAGGTCCATCTGCTGGTCATCGCGACCTCGGAGCGCGGCCTCGCGGGCGCGTTCAACTCGAACATCGTCCGTGCGGCGCGCCGCAAGGCCGAGGAGCTCGAGCGTGCCGGCAAGACGGTGAAGTTCTACGTCGCCGGCAAGAAGGGCCGCGTGATCAAGCGCTTCTTCCCGACGCAGATCCTCGCCGATCATGAAATGAGCCACATCAAGACCGTCGCCTTCGCCGACGCCAAGGCGATCACCGACGATCTGATCGCACGCTACGAAGCCGGCGAGTTCGACATCGCGCATTTGTTCTACGCCCGCTTCCAGTCGGCGCTGGTGCAGGAGCCGGTCGGCCGCCAGATCATTCCGGTCGCGCTGCCGTCGGCCGCGAACGACGTCGCCGCGTCGTCGGCGACCGCCGCGGTCGAATATGAGCCCGACGAGGAATCGATCCTCGCCGCGCTGCTGCCGCGCAACATCGCGATCCAGATCTTCGGCGCATTGCTCGAGAATGCCGCGTCGGAGCAGGGCAGCCGCATGACCGCGATGGACAATGCGACGCGCAATGCCGGCGACATGATCAATCGCCTGACGATCCAGTACAACCGCAGCCGCCAGGCCGCGATCACCACCGAGCTGGTGGAAATCATCTCCGGCGCCGAAGCGCTCAAGTAGTCGATACGAGGAAAGCATCATGGCAACCGCCCCAGACACACTCCCCCCGGTCGCGACCACCAACAGCGTCGGCCGTATCAGCCAGGTCATCGGCGCCGTCGTCGACGTGACCTTCGAGCAGGATCGCCTTCCCGCGATTCTCAACGCGCTCGAGACGTCGAACAACGGCAACCGCCTCGTGCTCGAAGTCGCGCAGCATCTCGGTGAGAACACCGTCCGCACGATCGCGATGGACTCGACCGAGGGCCTGACCCGCGGCCAGGAAGTCACCGACACCGGCTCGCAGATCCGTGTTCCCGTCGGCCCGCAGACGCTCGGCCGCATTCTCAACGTCATCGGCGAGCCGATCGACGAGCGTGGTCCCGTCGGCCACACCGAGACGATGCCGATCCACGCACCGGCGCCGCTGTTCGTCGACCAGTCGACCGAGAGCGCGATTCTCGTCACCGGCATCAAGGTCATCGATCTGCTCGCGCCGTACGCAAAGGGCGGCAAGATCGGCCTGTTCGGCGGCGCCGGCGTCGGCAAGACCGTGCTCATCCAGGAACTGATCAACAACATCGCCAAGGGCCATGGCGGCACCTCGGTGTTCGCGGGCGTCGGCGAGCGCACCCGCGAGGGTAACGATCTGTACCACGAGTTCCTCGACGCAGGCGTCATCGCCAAGGACGCCGACGGCAACCCGACGCCCGAGGGCTCGAAGGTCGCGCTCGTGTTCGGCCAGATGAACGAGCCGCCAGGCGCGCGTGCGCGCGTTGCGCTCTCGGGCCTGACGATCGCCGAATATTTCCGCGACGTCGAAGGCCAGGACGTGCTGTTCTTCGTCGACAACATCTTCCGCTTCACCCAGGCGGGTTCGGAAGTGTCGGCACTGCTCGGCCGTATCCCGTCGGCGGTGGGCTATCAGCCGACGCTGTCGACCGACATGGGCGCGCTGCAGGAGCGCATCACGTCGACCAACAAGGGCTCGATCACCTCGGTGCAGGCGATCTACGTTCCGGCCGACGATCTTACCGATCCGGCGCCGGCCACGTCGTTCGCGCATTTGGACGCAACGACCAACCTCAACCGCGCGATCTCGGAGTTGGGCATCTACCCGGCGGTCGATCCGCTCGACTCGACCAGCCGCGTGCTGACCCCGGCGATCGTCGGCCAGGAGCATTACGACACGGCGCGGCGGGTTCAGGAAACCCTCCAGCGCTACAAGTCGCTCCAGGACATCATCGCCATTCTCGGCATGGACGAGCTGTCGGAAGAAGATAAGTCGACCGTGTCGCGCGCACGGAAAATCCAGCGCTTCCTCAGCCAGCCGTTCCACGTCGCCGAGGTCTTCACCGGCATCAGCGGCAAGTTCGTCCAGGTCGAGGATACCGTGAAGTCGTTCAAGGCGGTCGTCGACGGCGAGTATGATCACCTGCCCGAGAGCGCCTTCTACATGGTCGGCGGTATCGACGAAGTGATCGCCAAGGCAGAAAAGATGGCCAAGGAAGCCTAAGGCTTCTTCCCTACTAGCCCTCTCCCGCCTTCGCGGGAGAGGGTTGGGTGAGGGTCTTCTTGTTCGCCGCGCCCCGGACAAGAAGAAGGCCCTCACCGACTTCGACTAGGTCCGCCTGAAGAAGGCGGACCAAGTCTCCGTAGCCTCTCGCGCGAAAGCGGGAGAGGGCCTGGAGAAGGACAAGACATGCTGCACTTCGAACTCGTCACCCCCGAAAAGCTCGTCCGGTCCGAGGACGTCTATATGGTCGTCGTCCCCGGCACCGAGGGCGATTTCGGCGTGCTCGAGGGCCATGCGCCCGTCATGTCGACGATCCGCGACGGCGCGCTGTCGGTCTATCGCACCGAAAAGGGCGAGCCCGAGCTGATCGCGATCGAAGGCGGGTTCGCCGAAGTCAGCGCGACTGGCCTCACGGTACTCGCCGAGCGCACCGCTTAAGGTTTACGCTCTCCCGCGATCGGGCACTGTCATCGTCATGATGACGGTGCCCTTTTCGTTTTAGCGGTCAGCGCCACCCGAGCGCGCGGTTTGGTTAGGAAAATGTCAAACACTCTCGCCTAACGCTTGTTGCCAAGCATGAGGAAACTGGCGGCATGAGTGCATTTGGGCGTCGACCTGGCATGGCGGGCGCGAGCGCGAGACCCGCGTTCGGCGTGGCACGCCCGATGCAGGGCGGTGGTTCGCGTCCGGCGGATGGCGAATCGGCTCCCGGCGCGGGCGAACAGTTCCCGCCGCTGCCCGGTGGCCTCGACCCCGAGCCGCTCGGCACGATGCCAGGTACGCAGCAGGACGCAATGCAGCGCCTTGCCGACCGCCAGGCGTTGTCGGGCGAATCGGGCAGCTCGAAGGTCGAGGGCTTCGAAAGCTCGATCCACAAGATCAAGGAGCAGGTCCTCCCGCGCTTGCTCGAACGCGTCGATCCCGAGGCGGCGGCAACGCTCGACAAGGATGAGCTCGCCGAGGAATTCCGCCCGATCATCGGCGAAGTGCTCGCCGAGCTGAAGCTGACGCTCAACCGGCGCGAACAGTTCGCACTCGAAAAGGTGCTGGTCGACGAATTGCTCGGCCTGGGACCGCTCGAGGAATTGCTCGCCGATCCGAACATCACCGACATCATGGTGAACGGCCCCGAGCAGACCTATGTCGAGCGCAAGGGCAAACTCGAACTCGCGCAGATCCAGTTCCGCGACGAGGAGCACCTCTTCCAGATCGCGCAGCGCATCTGCAACTCGGTCGGCCGCCGCGTCGATCAGACCACGCCACTCGCCGACGCCCGCTTGAAGGACGGCTCGCGCGTCAACGTCATCGTGCCGCCGCTGTCGCTGCGCGGCACCGCGATCTCGATTCGTAAATTCTCCGCCAAGCCGATCACGCTCGACATGATGGCAGGCTTCGGCTCGATGAGCCCGAAGATGGCGACCGCGCTGAAGATCGCCGGCGCGTGTCGCTTCAACGTCGTCATCTCGGGCGGTACCGGCTCGGGCAAGACGACGATGCTCAACGCGCTGTCGAAGATGATCGACCCGGGCGAGCGCGTGCTGACGATCGAGGACGCGGCCGAATTACGGCTCCAGCAGCCGCACTGGCTCCCGCTCGAAACGCGCCCCGCCAACCTCGAGGGCCAGGGCGAGATCAGCATCCGCGATCTCGTCAAGAACGCGCTGCGTATGCGCCCGGATCGCATCATCCTCGGCGAAATTCGTGGGTCCGAGTGTTTCGACATGCTCGCGGCCATGAACACCGGTCACGACGGCTCGATGTGTACGCTCCACGCCAACTCCCCGCGCGAGGCGCTCGCGCGTATGGAGAACATGGTGATGATGTCCGACATCAAGGTGCCGAAGGAAGCGATCTCGCGCCAGATCGCCGATTCGGTCGAGATGATCATCCAGGTGAAGCGCCTGCGCGATGGCTCGCGCCGCGTGACCAACGTGACCGAAGTGATCGGCATGGAAGGCCCGGTGATCGTCACGCAGGAGCTCTTCAAGTTCGAATATCTCGACGAATCGGCCGACGGGAAGATCATCGGCGAATATCGCTCGATGGGCCTGCGGCCGTATACGCTCGAAAAGGCGCGGACCTTCGGGTTCGACCAGGCGTATCTCGAGGCGTGCCTGTAAGGCGGGCAGGTAACGGCCGCTTAGGCGCGAGCGCGACCACCAATTTCCGTTCGGGCTGAGCCTGTCGAAGCCCCGCGCACGCCAGCCGCCCGCAGCGGAGAAGGCCCTTCGACAGGCTCAGGGCGAACGGGGTTTAGGTTCCGCGCAAGCGAGCGAACCCGCTTGCTACCCGTGCTGCGCGATGATCGCGCATCCCGCCGCCGCGATCAGCGCGAACATCTGCATCGAGCGCCAATCGACCCAGCCGACGCGGTCGAGATCATCGCGCCGGTCGCGCCGCCAATCGGCGACTCCGGCGAGCACCGCGACCACCACCGCGACGCCCGCTCCGATCCACCACAGCATGCCTCAGTCGCCGAGCTTCTCGATCTTTTCGTTCAACCGGCCAAGTTCGGCCTTGAGCGCGGCGATCTCGTCATCCTTGCTCATCGCGGCAGCCGGAGCAGGCTTGGCCGCCCCACCGGGCACAGCGCCGGGCTTGAACGCCGCGGTCGCCGCTTCGAACATCGCCATGTTCTGCTTGGCGATCTCGGCGAACGGCGTGTTGGCGAAGGGCGACTGCGCGAACGCGCCCTCGACCGCCGACTTGAACTGCTGCTGGTTGTGGCGGAAGCTGTCCATCGACGCCTCGAGATAGCCCGGCACCATCGCCTGCATCGAATCGCCATACATCGCGATCAGCTGGCGCAGGAAGTTGACCGGCAACATCGTCTGGCCGCGCTGTTCCTCTTCCATGATGATCTGGGTAAGGATGTTGTGCGTGATGTCTTCTTCGGTCTTCGCGTCGAGCACCTTGAAGTCGCGCCCCTCGCGCGTCATCGCGGCGAGATGTTCGAGGGTGATGTAGGAAGACGTCTCGGTATTGTAGAGCCGGCGGTTCGCATACTTCTTGATCGTCACCGGGCCGTCGCCCGGAATGGTCTTTTTCATGCAGAAGGGCTCCCCGACGAATGTTTGGCCAGAACCTACCACCAATTATTACCGCATCGCAACACGGCCCGCGTCCGCTACCCTTATTCCTCGAAATGCTGCTTGCCGAGACCGCGACCGAACCCGATCGCCGCGTCGCAGCACTGGCGGGACTGCGCGCGTATCAGGACGCGCCGCGCGGTCGCGTGCGCAAGCCGATGCCGGCGCGCTACCGAAAAGGGAAAGCACGGCTGCGCGATTACGGCGCGAAGGGCGCGACCGGGCGCGCGATCGTGTTCGTGCCGTCGCTGATCAATCCGCCGCACATCCTCGATTTGCTGCCCGACGTCTCTCTGCTCCGCTGGCTGGCCGCGCAAGGCCACCGCCCCTTCCTGCTCGACTGGGGGACGCAAGCCCCGGCGGGGCGCGCGCTCGATCTCGACGCGCATGTCACGCGCGTGCTGCTGCCGCTGATCGCCAAGTTCGACTCGCCGCCGATCCTCGTCGGCTATTGTCTCGGCGGCACGCTGGCGCTTGCCGCCGCCTGCCTCGCCGAAGTCGCGGGATTGGCGCTGATCGCCGCGCCGTGGCATTTCGCTGGCTTCGGCGAGGCGGCGCGCGCCGATATGGCGGGCTTGTGGGCGTCGGCCAAACCCGCGTGCGAGGCGATGGGGCTCGTGCCCATGGAAGTGCTGCAAGCGGGCTTCTGGCGGCTCGACCCGGCGCGAACGGTCGCCAAATACGAATCGTTCGCCGCGCTCGACCCCGACAGCGCCGCGGCGCAGCGCTTCATCGCGATGGAGGATTGGGCGAATGGCGGCGCCCCCCTGCCCTATGCCGCCGGACGACAATTGTTCGAGCATTGTATCGCCCACGACGTGCCCGGCAGCGGCGGCTGGCAGATCGCGGGCACCACGATCGCCCCCGCGGCGCTGCACTGCCCGAGCGTCGACTTCGTCTCGCGCAACGACCGTATCGTGCCCGCCGCCACCGCCGCCGATCTCGCCGACCGCCACGATCTCGGCGCGGGGCATGTCGGGATGATCGTCGGCAGCGGCGCCCGCGCGCAGCTGTGGGAGCCGCTCGCGGGGTGGTTAAACGCGTGTTCCCCGGCTAGATAGCGGCCACACCCTACCGCCGGAGCAGAGCCATGCAGGACATCGTCATCACCGCCGCCAAGCGCACGCCCGTCGGCAGCTTCCTCGGCGCGTTCGCCGGAACGCCGGCGCACGAGCTCGGCCGGATCGCGATCGAGGCGGCGCTCGCGCAGGCCGGTGTCGCGGGTGACGAAGTCTCCGAGGTCATCCTCGGCCAGGTGCTGACCGCCGGCCAAGGGCAGAACCCGGCGCGCCAGGCGGCAATGGCCGCAGGCGTACCCAAGGAAATCCCTGCCTGGGGCGTCAACCAGGTGTGCGGTTCGGGCTTGCGCGCGGTGGCGCTGGCGGCGCAGTCGATCGCGTGCGGCGATGCGCGCATCATGGTCGCGGGCGGGCAGGAATCGATGTCGCTCAGCGCGCACGCACAGAACCTGCGCGGCGGTACCAAGATGGGCAACGTCACGCTGGTCGACACGATGATCAGCGACGGGCTGACCGACGTGTTCAACAACTATCACATGGGCATCACTGCCGAGAATCTCGCCGAGCAGTACCAGATCTCGCGCGAGGCACAGGACGTGTTCGCGGTCCGCTCGCAAAACCTCGCCGAAGCCGCCCGCACCGCCGGCCGCTTTCGCGACGAGATCGCGCCCGTCACGATCAAGGGCCGCAAGGGCGACACGATCGTCGCGGACGACGAATATATCCGCGCCGGGGCGACGCTCGAGAGCGTTGCCGGCCTGCGCCCGGCGTTCAAGAAGGACGGCACCGTCACCGCGGCCAATGCGAGCGGCCTCAACGACGGCGCCGCCGCGCTGGTGCTGATGACGCGCGCCGAGGCCGAGACGCGTGGAAGCCCGATTCTCGCACGGATCGCGAGCTGGGCGTCGGCCGGGGTCGATCCGTCGATCATGGGGATCGGCCCCGTCCCCGCGACTCGCCGCGCGCTCGAAAAGGCCGGGTGGAGCATTGGCGATCTCGACCTGATCGAAGCGAACGAAGCGTTTGCCGCGCAGGCGCTGTCGGTCGGCAAGGAACTCGGCTGGGATCCCGAGCGCGTCAACGTCAACGGCGGTGCGATCGCGATCGGCCACCCGATCGGCGCCTCGGGCGCGCGCGTGCTGACGACGCTGCTGTACGAGATGGCCAAGCGCGATGTGCACAAGGGTCTGGCAACGCTTTGTATTGGCGGCGGAATGGGAATTGCGGTCTGCGTCGAGCGGTAAGACCGTGAGCGGTACCACCGATCCGGCCACATGTTGCATTACTGCCACATTTAGTTACATTCTGAACCGCTCAGTCATCAAACGTTCATGTAGCCTTGCGTGAGCCGCGCAAAAAAGTTTCAATGCCCCACTGTCAAGGCAAACAAGCCGAAAACAAGTGGGGCCTATATATGAACATCAAGAAGCTTATGGGCGCGACTGCGCTCGTTGGCGTTCTGGCGGCATTCCCGTCGATCGCCTTGGCGCAGACCGCGCCGGTTGGTACCACCACCGACGCTGGTCAGGCCGATGACCAGGATGCAGCATCGAACAAGGAAATCATCGTTACGGGTTCGCGCATTTCGCGGCCGAACGACAATTCCTCGGTCCCGATCAGCAGCGTCAGCGCCCAGGAACTGCGCCAGACCGCGCAGGTCTCGATCGGCGACGTGCTTAACGACCTTCCGCAGCTGCAGAGCACCTTCAGCCAGTCGAACTCGACTCGCTTCCTCGGCACCGCGGGTCTCAACCTGCTCGATCTGCGCGGTCTCGGCACGCAGCGTACGCTCGTGCTCGTCAACGGCCGTCGCCACGTCGGTTCGGACGTGCTCAGCAACGCCGTGTCGCCCGACACGAACACCTTCCCGACCGATCTGATCGAGCGCGTCGACGTCGTCACCGGCGGCAACTCGGCAGTCTACGGTTCGGACGCGCTCGCGGGCGTCGTCAACTTCGTGCTCAAGGATCACTTCCAGGGCCTTCAGGTCCGCGGCCAAGGCGGCATCTCGCAATATGGCGATGCCGGCACCTATTATGGCAGCGTCCTCGCCGGCAAGAACTTCGCTGACGGCCGCGGCAACATCGCGATCGATCTCGAATATGCGCGCCAAAACATCTTGTACGCGTCCGATCGTACGCGCCTGCGCACGGCATCGGGCTTCGTCACCGTCGACACCGATCAGCCCGGTCTCGGCACCACGCAGCCGAACCTGACCATCAACAATGACGGCAACCCGGATGCGTCGTTCTTCCACGACATCCGCAGCTCGACGATCAGCGATGGCGGCCTCGTCTCCTTCGCCGGCCCGCTCAGCGCAACCGCAACCGCACCGTGCGGCCGCGACAAGGACGGCCGCGCCTTCACTTGCAACTTCCTGTTCCAGCCCGATGGCACGCTCGTCGCCCAGACGGGAACGCGCGTCGGCATCTCCGGCGGCAGCGCAACGGGCCCGAGCGCAACGCCGGCCGGCAGCTTCATCGGCGGCAACGGCAACACGCGTCGTGAGGGCGAGCTCGTCCAGATCACGCCGGCGCTCAACCGCTACTCGGCGAACCTGATCGGCCACTTCGAAGTCTCGCCAGCGTTCGTTCCGTTCATCGAAGCCAAGTATGTCCGCACAGACTCGTACGGTCAGGGCGGTAGCGGCCCGGCGTTCTTCACCGGTTCGACGATCGGTGGATTGTATGAGCGCCCGCGCCTCGACAACCCGTATCTGAGCGCGCAGGCACGTGGTGTGATCGCAGCTCAAGCGTTGGCTTCGATCGCCAACGGCCAGAGCCCTACCACCGGCGCAGCAATCTCCGCGGCAACGGCAGCAACACTGACCACGCAGGTCAACAACGGCAGCTATCGCTTCATCCTGCGCAAGAATCTCACCGATTTGGGGGTTCGCTCCGAGCAGGCCAAGCGTGAGACGTATCGCTTCGTTGGCGGCGTCAAGGGCGTGTTCAACAAGGACTGGAACTACGAAGTCTCGGTCAACTACGGCGAGTTCGACGAAAAGACGAAGGTCCTTGGCAACGTCAACGTCCAGCGTGAACTGCTCGCGCTCGACACGACGCGCAACGCCGCCGGCCAGATCGTCTGCGCCGCGCAGATCGACCCGACCCGTGCGATCGATTACGGCAACGTGCCGAACCAGACGACGCTCAACGCCGACATCGCGGCGTGCCAGCCGCTGAACCCGTTCGGCCTTGGCAGCCCGTCGGCGGCGGCCAAGAACTACATCCTCCAGAACACGATTTCGTCGGGCAAGATCACGCAGCTCGACATCAACGCGTTCGTTGGCGGTAACACCGGTCAGTTCTTCAACCTGCCAGGCGGCCCGGTCGGCTTCGCAGTCGGCGGCGAATATCGTCGTGAGACGGCCTATTATCGTCAGGATCCACTCGTAGAGAACGGCTACACCTTCTATAACTCGATCCCGGTTTTCAACCCGACCGCGTTCGAAGTGAAGGAAGCCTATGGCGAGCTCCGCTTGCCGTTCCTGAAGAACCTGCCCTTCGCCGAATCGCTCGAGGTCGATGCCGCAGGCCGGATCTCGAACTACAAGGGCTCAGCGGGCACAACCTACACGTACAATGTCGGTGGTGACTGGGCGCCCATCAGCGACATCCGCTTCCGCGTACAATATGCGCGCTCGGTGCGTGCACCGAACCTATCGGATCTGTACTCGCCGCAGAGCCAGAACTTTGCGCCGGGCTTTGGTGATCCGTGTTCAGCCGTAAACATCGCAAGCGGGACTCAATATCGCGCTGCCAACTGCACCGCGGCAGGCATCCCGACCGGCGGTGCAAACCCGTACAACTTCCAATATTCGCAGTCGCTGCAGATCGTGAGCGGCGGCAATCCTAACCTAAGCCCCGAAACCTCGGACTCTTACACCTACGGTGTGGTGCTCAAGCCACGGTTCGTGCCGGGTCTGACGATCTCGGTCGATTACTACAAGATTCGGGTCAACAACGTGATCACCGCGCCGTCGGCGCAGGGAATCGTAAACAGCTGCTACGATTCGCCGACCACGAACAATCAGTTCTGCGCCCTGTTCAAGCGTGACAACGCATCCGGCGCGGTGACGGGCAACCCGTTCCGGATCATCGAAGGCAGCCTGCAGCAAACGGTGCTAAACTACGCCAAGCTCGCGGTGAGTGGTATCGACGTCGATGTCGCCTATTCGCACAAGTTCGGCGACGTGACGCTCGGCGCCCATGCGGTCTACACACACGCAACGCAGAAGAACTCGTACACCGATCCGACCCAGCCCGGCTTCGCCGATACCACGCTGGGCGAGCTTGGTGCGCCGCGCGATGCGGCAAACCTGACGCTGACCAGCGACTTCGGTCCGGTCTTCGCCAGTTACGAGATCCGCTATCTGTCGAAGCAGTCGGTCGGCGCGATTGAAAATCACGAGACGTTCCAGGGGCGCGAGCCGCAGAACCTCGACGATTTCACCACCCCGTTCTACCCTGATGTCGTTTACATGAACGCGCGTCTGGGCTTCAACGTTAAGGGTGGCTCGAACTTCTACTTCGGCGTCGACAACCTCACGAACCAGGCCCCGCCGCTCGGCTCGACCGGCATCGGCGCTGGTTCGGGTATCTTCGAACCGATCGGTCGTCGTTTCTATGCGGGCTTCACCGCGAAGTTCTGATCGGATCACGATCTACCTCAATAAGGGGCCGGCGATGTTTCGCCGGTCCCTTTTTTTTGTTAGCGCTCGGTGATGAGCACCTTCGACAGCGTCGGCCAGGCCAATGCATTGCTGGCATCCGGCAACCGCCCGCGCGCCATCGCGCTGATCGAACAGGCCGCGGCCGCGGGTGAGCCCGACGCGCTGTTCACGCTCGCCATCTGGCTGATGTCGGGGGATCCGACACCGCGCGATCTGCCGCGTGCGCGCGGCGTTCTCCGGCGCTGCGTCGCAACGGGGCACCGCGATGCGGCGATGATCGAAGTCGCGCTCGCCGCAACGGGAGCGGGCGCCCCGACGGACTGGCAGCATGCGCTTGCACTGCTGCGACAGGCGGCAAGGACCGACCCGGTTGCCGCCAGCCATGTAGCGCTGCTCACCGAAATGACGTTGCGCGAAACCGGCGATCCGGTGTCGCTCCCGCAAGACGAACTGCTCAGCGCGGCCCCGCAGGTGCGGCGCTACCCCGCGTTGCTGAGCCCCGCCGAATGCGCGCATATCATCGAGTGGACCGAGGGCCTGTTGCAGCCGGCGGTAGTGATCGATCCGCAAACGGGCCGGACGATGGTCCATCCGATCCGCACCTCGGACGGCGCGGTAATCAGCCCGGCGCGCGAGACGCTCGCGATCCACGCGATCAATCGGCGGATCGCCGCGGTGAGCGCGACGCAGCCGCAGCAGGGCGAACCGCTCGCGGTGCTGCGCTACGCGCCCGGCCAGCAATATCGTCCGCACCTCGACACGATCACCGGCACCGCCAACCAGCGCGTGCTGACCGTGCTCGTCTATCTCAATGAGGGGTATAGCGGGGGAGAAACGATGTTCACCGCGACGGGGCTGAAGGTTTCACCGCGGATCGGCGACGCGATCGTCTTTTCGAACGTGCTGCCCGATGGGCGGATCGATCAGCGCGCGATCCATGCCGGGCTGCCCGTGACGCACGGGATCAAGCGGCTGGCGACTCGCTGGATCCGCGCGCGCGCTTACGACCCGTGGAACCCGCCACGGCCATAGCCGCGTCCGCTCAGCCCCAGCGCCTTTCGAACCGCCGCCCCAACCCTGTCAGCAATTCATATTGCGACATGCCCGCGGCGGCCGCTGCCGCCGGCAACGCATAGTCGAGCGCGACCCAATCGCCCTCGCCGAGCTCCGGCGCCGCCGCGACCGAGATCGCCGTCAAGTCCATCGACACGCGGCCGATCACCGGCAGCGCGGCAGCACCGACGTGCGCGGCGCCGGCATTGCTGAACCCGCGCCAATAGCCGTCGGCATAGCCGATGTTGAGGATCGCCACCTCGAGCGGGGCCGCGGCCGTGAACTGCGCATTATAGCCGATCGAATCGCCCGCCTGGAGGGTACGGCGCTGGAGGATCTGCGCTTCGGGGGTCACCACTTGCCCGACCACGCCCGCCAGTTCGCCGCGCGGCACGCCCCCGTAGAGCGCGAGCCCGGGTCGCGTGAGGTCGAAGGCATAGTCGGCGCCAAGCGCGATTCCCGCCGAATTGGCGAGGCTCAGCCGCCGTGCGGCGGTGCGCCCGCCGAGCCCGCGCAACGCCGCTGCCTGCCGCGCATTCATCGCGCTGTCTTCGTCGGCGCAGGCGAGATGGCTCATCAGCGTGTCGATCGCCAGGCCATCGAGCAACCCGCTTGCGACCTCGGCGATCGATACGCCGAGCCGGTTCATGCCGGTATCGACCATCACGTCGCACCGCCCGCCGCCACTCTCGCGCCAGCGCGCGACGTGCGCCGCAGTATTGAGCACCGGGCGCGCGATACCGCTCGTGGCCGCCGTCATGTCCTCGGCGCGCACGCCGTGCAGCACGGCGATGTCGAAGCCGAGCCCGGCAAGGCGCTCGGCCTCGCCCCAGCTCGCGACGAAGAAATCGCGGCATCCCGCCCCCGCCAGGCGCTCGGCGACACCCGCTGCGCCGAGGCCATAGCCATCGGCCTTGATCGCCGCGCCGCACGCCGCCGCGCCGCTCAGCGCGTCGAGCGCGCGCCAGTTCGCGACGAGCGCGGCGGTGTCGAGGCGGAGGCGGAGCGCGGCATCGGTCATGCCAGAGCGGTTAGCCGCCGCGGCAGGCACGCGCCAGCCCGGCGTTCAGTCGGCGCTCGCGCGACCGGGCTTGCTTTCCTCGAGGCCATAGAGCGTGACGACCAGCGCCATCGCCACCACCGCGATCGTGTACCACAGCCCGGCATAGGGATTGCCCGTGCGCGCGACGATCACCTGGCTGATCAGCGGCAGGAAGCCGCCGAAATAGCCGGTGCCGAAATGATAGGGGATCGACATCGAGCTGTAGCGGATCCGCGGCGGGAACATCTCCGACAGCAGGGCGGCGACCGGGCCATAAGTGATTCCGGCGAGCGCGCTGAGCGCAAGGATCGCGAGCAGGATCAGCACGATATTGCCCGGCGACGGCACGACCGGGCGCAGATCGTACCCGCCGTTCGCGAGCGCGGCATCGAGCCCGGCATCGCTGAGATCGTCGACGCCCACGCCGCCGATCAGCACCAGCGTCACCGGGGTGTGCGCCTTGGTATACGGCACGCCCTTTTTCGACAGATAGTCGAGCAAGCGGCGGCATTCGGTCGGCTTGGCCGGAAACAGGTCGTATTGGCACGCAGGCCCCGACACGACGACGGGCGCGCGCTTGGCGGCATGCGCGAGTTCGGGGTTGGCGGCGCTGCCCATCACCCAGAAGATCGGAAAGAGCAGCACGAGCGTCAGCGCATAGCCGATCACGATCGGCGTCTTGCGCCCGACTCGGTCCGACAGCCAGCCGAACAGCACGAAGAACCCAAGCCCGCCGAGCGCGCCGAATCCGACGATCAACTGGGCGGCGGTTTCCTGGACGCGCATCGTGCCTTGCAGGAACGACAGCACAGTGAACATCGCGGTGTACCAGATCACCGTCAGCCCGGCGGCGATGCCGAACAGCGCGACGAACAGCCGCTTGAGGTTGCCGGGATAGGTGAAGCTTTCGGTGAACGGGTTCTTCGCGGTCTCGCCCGCCGCCTTCATTTGTTTGAATACCGGGCTCTCGGACAGTTTGAGCCGCATCCACAGCGACACGCCGAGCAGCACGAGCGAGAAGACGAACGGCACCCGCCAGCCCCATGCGTCCCACATTCCTGCCAGCATCAGCGCCTTGGCGAGCAACACGACGGCGAGGCTGAGGATGAATCCGCCAGCCACACTCGCTTGAATGAAGCTCGTGAAATAGCCGCTCCGCCCGGGTGGCGAATGCTCGGCGACATAGATCGCCGCGCCGCCATATTCACCGCCGAGCGCGAGCCCCTGCAGGATTCGCAGTCCGATCACGACGAACGGCGCGGCGAGCCCGATCGTCGCCGCGCTCGGCACCAGGCCGACTCCGGCGGTGGCGAGGCCCATCAGCGTGATCGTGACGAGGAAGGTATATTTGCGCCCGAGCTTGTCGCCGAGAAAGCCGAACAGGATCGCGCCGAGCGGGCGGAAGCCGAACCCGACCGCGAACCCCGCCCAGGCGTAGAGCGTCTGGAGCAGCTCGCTTTGCGCGGGAAAGAAGGTCCGCCCGATGATCCCCGAGGCAGCAAGCGTGCCGTAGATGAAGAAATCATACCATTCGAAGATCGTGCCGAGCGACGAGGCAGTGATGATGAGCTGGATGTCCTTGCGGCTCGGCGTCACCGGCACGTCCGGCCCCACATCGCTCGCCAAGATCGTCGCCATTCTCACCATCCCCACCCATGCTTCGGGTCCGGCGCGACGATAAGCGGTTTCGCCCGTGCGGCAAGACGCATCCCGCCAGCCCGGCGCGCAGCGGGTTATCCGGCGTCGCGCACGCGCTCGTGATGGCGGATCACTTCGTCGATGATGAAGCGCAGGAACTTCTCGCTGAAATCGGGGTCGAGATCGGCTTGCTTGGCGAGCCCGCGCAGCCGCGCGATCTGCGATTCCTCACGCCCCGGATCGGCGGGCGGCAACCCAGCGGACGCCTTGTAGCGCCCGACCGCCTGCGTCGTCTTGAAGCGCTCGGCGAGCAGAAAGACCAGCGCCGCATCGATATTGTCGATGCTCTGGCGGTATCCGTTCAGCGTCTCGTCGGCCACCGATTGCTCCCCATCTGATGTCCTCGCCCTATTGCGGGCACGGGAGGGCCCATGCAAGCCGGGAAACGCTTGCCTTTGGGCGCGCGCGCGGCCACATCGCACGCCACATGAGCGCCACCCTTCTCCGCCTCGATCCGAGCCGCGCCCAGCCCTCGCTGGAGCCGATGGTGCAACTCGTCACCGGCGACATGAACATGGTCAATGCCGTGATCCTGTCGCGGATGCAGTCCGAGATTCCGCTGATCCCCGAACTCGCCGGGCATTTGATCGCCGGCGGCGGCAAGCGGATGCGCCCGATGCTGACGCTCGCGAGCGCACGGCTGCTGAGCTATTCGGGCACGCGGCATCACCGCCTCGCCGCCGCGGTCGAGTTCATCCACACTGCCACGCTGCTCCACGACGATGTCGTCGACGGATCCGATCTGCGCCGCGGGAAGCGCACCGCCAACCTCATCTGGGGCAACCCGGCGAGCGTGCTCGTCGGCGATTTCCTGTTCAGCCGCTCGTTCGAGCTGATGGTCGAGGACGGATCGCTGAAAGTGCTCGGGATCCTCGCGGGCGCAAGCGCGATCATCGCCGAGGGCGAGGTCAACCAGCTCACCGCCGCGCGTCGGATCGACACGCCCGAGGAGCGCTATCTCGACATTATCGGCGCGAAGACCGCGGCTTTGTTCGCCGCGGCCTGCCGCGTCTCTGCGGTCGTCGCCGAGCGCCCCGAGGCCGAAGAGCTCGCGCTCGATTCGTACGGGCGCAACCTCGGCATCGCGTTCCAGCTGGTCGACGATGCGATCGACTATGTCTCCGACGCGGGGACGATGGGCAAGGATGCCGGCGACGATTTCCGCGAAGGCAAGGCGACGCTCCCGGTGATCCTCGCTTATGCGCGCGGCAATCCGGAGGATCGCGTGTTCTGGAAGGCGGCAATCGAAGGGCATCGCAACAGCGACGCGGATTTCGAGCGTGCGATCGAGCTCGTTCGGGCGACGCGCGCGGTCGACGACACGCTCGCGCGGGCGCGCCATTACGGCCAGCGCGCGATCGATGCGCTGGCGATCTTCGCCAACGGCAAGGCCAAGGACGCAATGGTCGAAGCCGTCGAATTCGCGATCGCGCGCGCCTACTAAGCCGCGCGCCCGGTCGGCCTTTCGATCTTTCCAATGCCACGGAAAGGCGCATAGTGGCGGCGCGGTTGGACGTCGAGCGGACGATCGCAACAAGAGGATCGAGTATGTTCGTCGATTTCCAGAACCAGTGGAGCCCACCCGAGCCCCCCGCGCCAAAGCCCGCGCCACGGCAGAACAAACGCGCCGAGTCGATCACCGCCTGGATCATCGGTTTCAATCTCGTGATGCTCTTGGTCGGCCCGCTCGCCGGCGCGACGCTGTTCGACGCCGTGGTGGCGATGTTCAAGCACTGACGCGCGACACCGCCCCGGCGGTTAGCAGCCGAGCTTCGGCTCGGTCGCGTCGGCCCCGTCGAGTTCGACTTGCAACGTCGCATGGCCGATCCCGAAATGCGCCTTGAGCATCGTCCGCGCGCGGTCGAGGAAGGCATCGCCCGGATGCCCGCCGGGCATGACGAGATGCGCGGTCAGCACGGTCTCGGTCGTGCTCATCGGCCAGATATGGACGTGATGCACCCGCGCGACGCCCGGCAGTTCGCGCAATTCTTCCCACACCGCGTCCGAATCGATGCTGCGCGGCACCGCCGCCAGCGCCATCTCGACCGATTCGCGGAGCAAGCCCCAGGTCTGCAGGAAGATCAGCACCGCGATGACGATGCTGACGATCGGATCGATCCAGGTCGCCCCCGAGAGCCAGATCACCAGTCCCGACACGACGACCCCCGCGGACACCATCGCATCGCTCAGCATGTGGAGATAGGCGCCGCGGATGTTGAGATCGTCCTTGCGGCCGCGCATGAACAGCAACGCGGTCACCCCGTTCACGACGATCCCCGCGCCCGCGACCCAGGCGACGGTCGGCCCGTCGACCGGCGCGGGCGTCGCGATCCGCTGCACCGCCTCGAGCACGATCGCGCCGAGCGCGACGAGCAGCAGCAGCGCGTTGAGCAAGGCCGCGAGGATCGTCGAGCCCTTGAGCCCATAGGTGAAGCGCTTCGACGCCGCGCGCCGCCCGAGCGCGATCGCCGCCCAGGCCGCGCCGAGCCCGAGCACGTCGGACAGATTGTGCCCGGCATCGGCGAGCAGCGCGACCGACCCCGCGATCAGCCCAAACACGACTTCGGCGACGATGAAGCCGAGGTTGAGCGTGATGCCGATCGCAAACGCCCGGTCGTGGCCCGCGGCGGGCGGACCGTGGTCGTGCCCGGCATGGCTATGGCCTGCGCCATGCGAATGCCCGTGATGATGATGCGAATGGCCGGCCACGACGATCTCCGAAACTCTGGACGCCCGCCTAGCATCGCGATTGCGGGATATACTAGGACGTTGGGAATGCCGCCGCAGTTCCCTCGCCATGCGTCGATCGATCGCACGATATCGCGCTGTCCCCGTGGCGCGCGATCGGGCAAGGCGCTGCGTATCGTGGCCACCCTTCCCCTTCCCCATCTGCGGTGTTTGGCATGACGCTGCCGATCCACGCCGTCCTGCCCGATCTGCTCGCGCGGCTGCGCGACGCGAGCAACGCCGTCCTCGTCGCGCCGCCGGGCGCGGGCAAGACCACCGCCGTCGCGCCCGCTTTGCTTGTCGAAGCGTGGTGCAGCGGCGAGATCCTGCTGCTTTCGCCACGCCGCCTCGCCGCGCGCGCCGCCGCCGAGCGCATGGCGGCGACCGCCGGGCAGGCCGTCGGCCAGACCTTCGGCTATGCCACGCGGATGGATTCGAAGCGCTCCGCGGCGACCCGCGTAACCGTCGTGACCGAGGGAATCTTCGTCGCGCGCATCCAGAACGACCCCGAACTGGCAGGCGTCTCGGCGGTGCTGTTCGACGAAGTCCATGAGCGCAGCCTCGACAGCGATTTCGGGCTCGCGCTCGCGCTCGATGCGCAGGCCGGGCTGCGCCCCGATCTGCGGCTCGTCGCGATGTCGGCGACGCTCGACGGCGCGCGCTTCTCGGGGCTGATGGAGGGCGCGCCGGTGATCGAGAGCGCGGGGCGGATGCACCCGCTGACGCTGCGCCATCTCGGGCGTGCGGCCGAGGCGCGGATCGAGGATTCGGTCGCGGGCGCGGTGCGGCTCGCGTTGCGCGAGGAGAAGGGCGGAGTCCTCGCCTTCCTGCCGGGCGTCGCCGAGATCGAGCGCACCGCCGAACGGCTCGACGGGCTCGGCGAGGGGATCGTGCTCCACAAGCTCCACGGCAGCCTCGATCCGGCAGCGCAGCGCGCCGCGATCGCGCCCGACGCCGCGGGGCGCCGCAAGGTCGTGCTCGCGACCTCGATCGCCGAGACCAGCCTGACGCTCGACGGGATCGCGGTGGTGGTCGATTCGGGTCTCGCGCGTCGACCGCGCTACGATCGTGCCGCGGGGATGACGCGGCTCGTCACCGAACGCGCGAGCCAGGCTGCCGTCACGCAACGTGCGGGCCGCGCCGCGCGCCAGACGCCGGGGGTGGCGTATCGGCTGTGGGAGGAAGCCGCGACCGCCGGGTTGCCGCGCTTCGATCCGCCCGAGATCCTCGAGGCCGATCTGTCGGCGCTGACGCTCGACTGCGCGCTGTGGGGCGTCGCCGATCCGCGACAGTTGCGCTGGCTCGATCCGCCGCCCGAGGCGGCGGTGCAGGAAGCGCGCGCGCGGCTCGCGGCGCTCGACGCGCTCGATGCGGATGGACGCCCGACGCCGCATGGCCATGCAATCGCGCGGCTGCCGCTCGCACCGCGGCTGGGGCATATGCTGGTGCGGGCGGGGGAGCTTGGTCTGGCCGACGTCGCGGCCGAGGTCGCGGTGCTGCTCGGCGAGCGCGGACTTGGCGGGAACGACGTCGATCTCGAAACGCGCCGCCGCCGCTGGCGCAGCGAGCGCGGGCCACGGGCGGAGGCCGGGCGGAAATTGGCGAAACGGTGGAGCGGGCTCGCTCCCCTCCCGCTTGCGGGAGGGGCTGGGGGTGGGCGCGCGCCTTCAACCAGCGCTAACCGCGATAGCGCGAGCCCACCCGCCAATCCCCTCCCGCAAGCGGGAGGGGGACAAGAAGCCATCGCCATCGCGCTCGCCTTCCCCGATCGCATCGCGCGCCGCCGCGACAGCTCGGGCGAAACCTGGGCTTCGGTCGGCGGACGCGGGTTCAAGCTCGATCCGACCAGCAGTCTCGCGCGCGAAGAGTGGCTCGCCGTCGCCGAGACGCAAGGCATGGCGTCGGGCGCGCGCATCCTCTCGGCCGCCGCGATCGACCTCGCGACGATCGAGGCGCTGTTCAGCGAGCGCATCGCGACGCATCGCACCGTCGCCTTCGACCCCGCGACCGGCGGCATCCGGGCGTTGCGCGAACGCCGGCTCGGCGCGCTGCGGCTGTCGAGCGGCCCCGATTCGAACGCCGACCCCGATGCCATCGCCGCAGCACTGCTCGAAGGAGTCCACGCGACTGGCCTCGCCCGCCTCCCGTGGAGCGACGCCGCGCTCGCGCTGCGCCACCGCGCCGCCTTTGCGCAGGAGTATGGCGGCACCGAACTCGCGCTCGACGACGCGGCGTTGCTCGCGCGCGCCGACGAATGGCTCGTCCCGCTGCTGACGGGCAAGCGCCGGCTCGACGCGATCGACTCGGGCGCACTGACCGAAGCGCTGCGCACCCTGATCGGCTGGGACGCGCTGAAAACGATCGAGCGCCTCGCCCCGACGCACTTCACCAGCCCCGCTGGCTCGACCCACCCGATCGATTACGATGCCGAAGGTGGCCCGCGCGTCGAGCTGCGCCCACAAACGCTGTTCGGGCTCGCGACGCATCCGATGATCGCGGGCGGGCGCGTGGCGCTGGTGCTCAGCCTTACCTCGCCCGGCGGCCGGCCGATCCAGACGACGCGCGATTTGCCCGGCTTCTGGGCGGGAAGTTGGTCGGCGGTGGCGAAGGAAATGCGCGGCCGTTACCCGCGCCACCCCTGGCCCGACGACCCCGCCGCCGCCTCTGCAACGCTCCGCACGAAAAACGCAGATGCGCGGCGCCAAGAAGCACGATAAGGAGACGCCATGTCGATCGCCCGAATCTATCAGCGCCCCAAGAACGCCATGTCGTCGGGCCGTGCCCGCACCACCAGCTGGGTGCTCGATTTCGCCCCTGCCGAAGCCAAGCAAGCCGACCCGCTGACCGGCTGGGCCGGCTCGGGCGACACGCGCGACCAGGTGCGGCTGAGCTTCCCGACACAGGAAGCCGCGATCGCCTATGCCGAGCGTGAAGGTCTTGCCTTCACCGTCGTCGCCGCGCCGACGCGGACGCTCAAGCTGCAAAGCTACGCCGACAACTTCCGCTGACGGCGAGGGTTGATCGGGAGCGGATTGCCCCTCGCCGATTCAGCCAGCCAGAATTCCGCCGCTGAGCAGTAGTAGCATCTTGACGTCGATCGCCACGCCCTCGGCGCGCTTTGCGGCGACGAACGCCGCGATCTCGCCGAGCGGGACGCGGTGGACGGTGATGTTCTCGCCCTCGACCCCGCCGCCGGCACTCACCTGCGTCAACCCGGTGGCGCGGACGAGCGTAAAGCCCTCCGAGACCATCCCCGGCGAGGAATGGAAGAAGCCGATCGTTTCGATCGTCGCCGCGGTATAGCCCGTTTCCTCCTCGAGCTCGCGCGCGGCCGAGGTGTGGATGCCCTCGCCTTCGGTTTCATCGCCGACAAGGCCAGCCGGCAACTCCAGACAGCGCTTCCCGAGCGGCACGCGGTATTGCTCGACCAGGATCACCGCGCCATCGTCGATCGCGAGGATGACCGCGGCGCCGATCCCGCGCGCGCGCGCGACATATTCCCAGGTCCCGTCTTTGATAACCTTGATGAACTTGCCGTCCCACACCGTCTCTGCGGTCATACTTCGATCAGCCTATCGGGGAGTTCGTTGCGGTCGTCGGAGGTCTTGGGAAAGGTTTCGGACAGGATCGTGCCGATCTGCTCGACCGCCGCTGCCATTCCGGCGGCGGGCCGTCCCGCGCGCGAGTGCGCGACCAGCGCCGCCATCGCCGCGCCCCAGCGCTCGGCCGGGACCGCGCGGTGGATCGCTTCGTCGGCGACGATTTCGGCCATGCGCTCGTCGCGCGACAGATACAGCAGGATCCCGACGCGCGCGGTGGTGCGCAGCTCGGCACCGACCTTGAAATACTGGATCGCGCGACGCCGCACGCGCCGCGCGCGCGTCGCCTTCGGCACCAGCGCGATCCGCCACGCGGCACGCCCGAGCGCATAGCGGACGATCAGGAAGACGATCGCCTCGACCACGAGCAGCGCCGACAGCAGCAACCGCGGATCGGCGGGCGATTCCCACCCGTCCGAAAAGCCTGCGGGCCACCGCTCGATCGCGGCCGGATCGATCGTGAACAGCGCGACGACGAGCAGCATCGCCGCCACCGCATAGTGCAGCGCGGCGTCACGATACTCGTCCGAGCGATCGCTGACGATCGTCACGATCTCGCCGTCGGTCCCCGCCTCAGCAGCCTTGACCGCCGCGAGCACGACCGCGTGGTCCGCCGCCGTGAGATGCGCTGTGCGCGGCATTACCAGTCTCCCGAGGCGCCACCGCCCCCAAAGGATCCGCCGCCGCCGCCGGTGAAGCCACCGCCGCCCCAGCTGCCATCGGAACCGCCGCCGCCACCGCCGCCGCCACCGCCGCCGCCACCGCCCCAGCCGCCGCCCGAATCGCGACGCGAATCGCTAAGACTGCTGAGCACAGAGCCCCACAACACCGCCGAGCCGATCCCGTCATTATACTGCCGCCCGCCGCCGCGCCGGCGCAGGCTCGACAGGATGACGAAGCCGATCACAAGGCCCCAGAAGATCATCCCGAACGGAATCCCGCCGCCGCCGCGCGATGTGCTGCGCTTGTGCGTCGCATCGAACGCGGCTGCCGCCTTGTCGAGATTGGCCTTCTGTTCCTCGGGCGATGCTCGCAACTGCGCGATGACGGCGTCGGTGCCGGCCTCCATCGCGCCGGGAATGTCGCTCGGCTGCTTCTTGAGCAGCGGCAGCATCTTCTCGCGGATCATCACGCCCGAAAACGCATCGGTCAGGAAAGGTTCGAGACCATAGCCGACTTCGAGCCGCGGCCCGCGATGCCCGGCGGCCTCGTTCGGCGCGATCATCAGGATCGCGCCGTTGTCGACGTCCTTGAGGCCGACGCCCCAGGCACGCCCGAGCCCGACGCCATATTCGGACAGCTCGCGCCCCTGCAAATCGGGGAGCGTGACGACGACCAATTGCCGCTTGGTGTCCTTCTGCAACGCCTCGAGCTTGGCGGTAAGATCGGCCTCGGTCTCTGGCGGCAGGACGTTGGCGGCATCGACCACCAATCCGGTAAATTTCGGATAGGTCTGCGCCGCTGCCGGGACGAGCCCCAGCAGCAGCGCGACCAACGTCGCAAGCAAGGCCTGAATCAGGCGCATCGGCATCACATCGCCTTCAGGGCCTTCGGCCCGGTTACTTTAGTTGGTGTTGCCGAAATTGACCGCAGGCGCCTCTTCCGCGCCCGTGCTCGTCGCCTTGAACGGGACGAGCGGCTTCGCGCCGTAGAACACCTTCGCGCCGATCGCGTCGGGGAAGGTGCGGATCGTCGTGTTATACGATTGCACCGCGTCGTTATAATCGTGGCGCGCGGTCGAGATGCGGTTCTCGGTGCCTTCGAGCTGCGTCATCAGCGTGGCGTAATTGCCCTGCGACTTGAGCTCGGGATAGGCTTCCTGGAGCCGCTGCAGCGACATCGTCACGCCGGCCTGCGCCTTCTCGTAACTGGCGACCTTGGCCGGATCGGAGAGATCGGCACCCGAAACCTTGACCTGCGACGCCGAGGCGCGCGCCTGCGTCACTTCGACCAGAATCGACTTTTCCTGCGCGCCCGCGGCCTTCACCGTCGAGACGAGGTTGGGGATGAGGTCGGCGCGGCGCTGGTAATAGTTCTCGACATCGGCCCATTTGGCCTTGGCATTCTCTTCCGCGGTCGGAACGCTGTTGAGCCCGCAGCCAGCCAAGGTGACGGCGCCGAGGAGAACGAGCGGAGTGCGGTACTTCATATCGTAGGGATCCCTTCAGATCTTGCGTCACCATGATAGCCGGGTACGATGGCCTCGCGAAATGAAATCGGAAGGGGGCGCGCGATGTTCAAGGAGTTCAAGGCATTCATCGCGCGGGGGAACGTGCTCGATCTCGCCGTCGCGGTGATCATCGGCGCCGCGTTCGGCAAGATCGTGACTTCGCTGACCGACGACGTGATCATGCCGGTCATCGGCAAGATCTTCGGCGGACTCGACTTTTCAAGCTATTTCGTCGTGCTGGGCAAGGTGCCGCCGGCGCTTGCCGGATCATCGGATTATGCCGCGCTGAAAAAGGCCGGCGTGCCGCTGTTGGGCTATGGGACGTTCATCACCGCCGCGGTGAACTTCGTGATCGTCGCCTTTATCATCTTCCTGATCGTGCGCGCCGTGAACCGGCTGATGCCCAAGGCGCCCGAAGTCGTTGCCGAGCCCGTAGAGCCGACCGATGTCACCTTGCTGCGCGAAATTCGCGACGAGCTGAAGAAGCGCCCGTGAAACGCGGATAGCCCCTCCCCTTCAGGGGAGGGGTTGGGGTGGGGACGTCTAGGCACAGGGCAGGTCTCGGTGAGACTCGGCCCCACCCCCAACCCCACCCCTGACGGGGAGGGGAGCACGTCAGGCAGCGACCAATTCCTCGGCAGTCGCATCGGCAAGACTGGTGCCATCGAGAATCCGTGCGGTCTCGTCGCGCACGCGCATCATCGCGTGGCGGATCGCGCAGGTCGCCTCGTCCTTGCAGTCCTTGCACGAGCGGTATGCGGTACGGCTGACGCACGGCACAAGCGCGAGCGGCCCCTCGATCACGCGGATGATCTCGCCGAGCGAAATCAGGTGCGGCGGGCGCGACAGGCAGTACCCGCCCATCTTGCCGCGATGGCTGTGGAGAAACCCCGCCTCGCGCAGATCGGCGAGGATCAGCTCGAGGAACTTGCGCGGCACGTTCGCCTCGGCGGCGATGCGGTTCATCGGGATCGGGGGGCTTCCGTCGGGGGCTTGCGCCAGGAACATCATCGCGCGGAGTGCGTAGCGGGAACGTTGCGTCAACATGATATACTAACCCATGCACCCGATTTGTGGCGAGTGAAAGGCGGAAGGTGTCAAACCGGGCCTTTTCATCATGTTGCAACGCCCCTTTTCACGCGGCTGTAACATGCCTATATCGCCCATGCCGGGCTTGCCCGGCTATGGTGATAAAGTGCGGCGTAGAATAGATGCAGCGGACCCGGGGGCAGTACCCGGCGACTCCACCACACCCCCTCTCTCCAGAGGGGGTATGACGGGGTCGAACTAGGATCGACGTGTATTGAAAGGCGCTGTTTTTGCCCAGGCTGAGTAACCTGTTCAAGGCTCATAACCACAAGTGCAAACGATAACCATGCACTCGCGATTGCTGCGTAACACTAAGGCCTAACGGTCTAAGTTACTAAGTTAAAAGCGCGGTCCGGGCCGCACCGGGCAACAGAAGCGGACACCGGCGGTCCGGGGGGCACCGAGCAACAGAAGCTCCCCACCTATCCTGCGGCGAGTAGCGTTACGCGAAGCATGGCCGACTCCGACAGCGCCCCACCCCCGCCCCCGCCCCCACAGCGCAAGATCATCCATATCGACATGGATGCCTTCTATGCCTCGGTCGAACAGCGCGACGATCCGGCGTTGCGTGGCAAGCCCGTCGCGGTCGGCGGATCACGCGCGCGCGGCGTGGTCGCGGCGGCGAGCTATGAAGCACGGACCTTCGGCGTGCGCTCGGCGATGCCCTCGGTCACCGCGCTGCGACGCTGCCCTGATTTGGTGTTCGTGCCGCCGCGTTTCGACGTCTACGGCGCGATCTCGCAGCAGATCCGGGCGATCTTCGCCGACTATACCGACCAGATCGAACCGCTCTCGCTCGACGAGGCGTATCTCGACGTGACCGAGGACCGCCACGGCCTCGGCTCGGCCAAGGCGATCGCCGAGCAGATCCGCGCGCGGATCAAGGCCGAGACTGGGCTCACCGCGTCGGCGGGCGTTAGCTACAACAAGTTCATTGCCAAGCTCGCCTCGGACCAGAACAAGCCCGACGGGATCTGCGTCATTCCCCCGGCGCGCGGCGCGGCGTTCGTCGCGAGCCTGCCGGTCAAGCGCTTCCACGGCGTCGGCCCGGTGACCGCGACGCGGATGGCGGCGCTCGGAATCGAGACCGGCGCCGACCTGCGCGAGCAACCGCTCGCCTTCCTCCACGCGCATTTCGGGAGCTATGCCGACTATCTCTACGGCGCGGCGCGCGGGATCGACCATCGCCCGGTACGCAGCAACCGCGCGACCAAGTCGGTCGGCGCCGAGCGGACGTTCGAGACCGACATCGCGTCCCCTGCCGATCTCCACGCCGCGCTCGACCGGGTCGCCGAGGCGGCGCTGGTGCGGATCGAGCGGCACGGCGTGCGCGGACGGACGGTGACGCTCAAGCTGCGCTTCTCGGATTTCCGCACGATCACGCGGGCGCGCTCGCTCAGTCGCGGGGCGTTCGACCGCACAAGCTTCGTCGCGGGCGGACGTGCGTTGCTCGATGCGCAGCTTCCGGTGCCGCTCGGCGTGCGCTTACTCGGGCTGACGCTGTCGGGCATCACCGACAATGAGGAAGCGACCGAGCAGGCAACGTTGTTGCTGTAGCGCCCGTCGTTCCCCGGCGAAGGCCGGGGCCCAGTTGCGAGCGTTGGCGGTTCTAGCACAGCCTCCGTCCCATAGCGCCCACGACTGGGCCCCGGCCTTCGCCGGGGAACGATGCCGCTACGCCACCCGCTCCCCGACCCGCTGCAGATCCTCGACGAAGCGCGCATATTCCGCATCCGCCTGCGCGCGGTCGGGAATCCGCAGCAAATAGCTCGGATGCACCGTGATCCACGCCTCGCCCCCACCGGGCAGCGTCAGCGCGCGCCCGCGCTCCTTGCCGATCGTCACCACGCGCCCGAACAGGCTGCGCGCCGCGGTCGCGCCGAGCGCCACCGTCACCTTCGGCCGGACGAGCAATTGCTCCTGCTCGACCCACCAGCGGCACGCGTCGATTTCGCCGGCGTCGGGCTTCGCATGGATGCGGCGCTTGCCGCGCGGTTCGAACTTGAAATGCTTGACCGCGTTGGTGACGTAGACACCCGCGCGCTCGATCCCCGCGGCCGCCAGCGCGCGGTCGAACACCTGCCCCGCCGGCCCGACGAACGGCTTGCCCGCCAGATCCTCCTGGTCGCCGGGCTGCTCGCCGACGAACATCAAGCTGGCATCGACCGGCCCTTCGCCGAACACCGTCTGCGTCGCGGGCCCGTAGAGCGAACAGCGCGTGCACCCCGCCGCTTCACCCCGCAAAGCCGCCCACGCCGCGTCGATATTGTCGCCGATGTCGCGCTTCGTCTGCGCCGTCGCCATCATCCCGCTCTCGCGCGCCTGCGCGCCCGCGATGAGGCCTGCCACCAAGGCGGTCTCGGGCATGTTCTTCCAATATTTGCGCGGCATTTCCTTCAGCATCATGCCGATCTTGAGCCGGGCCGGGTTGAAGATCGAGGCGTAATAGGTCTTCCACACTTCCTCGATCGGGTCGCCGTCGGGCGCGTCGCTCTTGGCGGCACAGGGGCCTTCGGCGAGCGTCTCGCCGTCCCAATGCAGCGACAGCTCGGGCGTCAGGATCGACCAGCGCATGCTCGAAAAGCGATCGAGGAAAAAGCCGGCATTGGCGCGCACGATATGATGCTCGGGCTCGAACCAGGCGACGAAACGCGCGACGCCATCCTCGTCGACCTCGCGGAAGCGCAGGAAGGCGCGCATCTTGTGGATGTCCTTGCGCACTTCGTGCGCGAGATGCTCGAGCCGCCGGAGCAGCGGATCGGCATGATCCTCGATCGCGCCAGGCTGCACGCGGATTCGCGCAAGCAGCGTGTAGAGCAAGGCGAAGCGCTCGGGATCGCGGTGGAGCACGGCCTTCTTCGCCAGATCGATAAACGCGCGCGGCACCGCAAAGGCCGGGCCGGTCGGCACCATCGTGTCGGCGGTCGCCGCGAACAGGTCGGTCGGGTTGCCCGCGCCCTGCCAGACGACGTCCTCGGGCGGCACGCCCGCAGCGGCGAGACTGCGCGCGGCATCGCGCCAGCCGTCGAAATCATCGGGTTCGGCAAGAGTAATCGCGCGCATCAAGCTCCCCTTATGCCGCGAACAACTCCAATTGCTCGGTCTTGGGTGCAACCACCGGTCGCAATTCGGCGCGATCGCTGAGCGCGACCGGGCGCCAATCTTCGGCGATCAGGAACGGTCGCACTTTCGCGACGGACACCGTGAGCCGGGCGACATCGGCGAGATGCAGCCGCCGCCAGCGCCGCGCTGCCAGGATCGCGGTCACCGCCTTCACCCCCAGCCCCGGCACGCGCAGCAACGCCTCGCGCGGCGCGCGGTTGACGTCGACCGGGAACGACCCGCGGAACTTGAGCGCCCAGGCAAGTTTCGGGTCGATGTCGAGCGGCAGCATCCCCGTCGTCGCGTCGGCGGCGGCGACGACATCGGCCGGCGTGTAGTCGTAAAAGCGCATCAGCCAGTCCGACTGATACAGCCGGTGTTCGCGCATCAGCGGCGGGCGCTGGAGCGGGAGCACAGCACTCGCATCGGGGATCGGGCTGAACGCCGAATAATAGACGCGACGCAGGCCGAAGCGATCGTACAGCGTCGACGCCTTGGTGACGATATCGCCGTCGGTCGCCGCATCCGCCCCGACGATCATCTGCGTCGATTGCCCGGCAGGCGCGAAGCGCGGCGCCGACTTGAAGCGCTTCTTGGCATCGCTCGTATCGAGGATCGCGGTCTTGGTGTCGCCCATCGCGCCCTCGATCCGCGCCGCCGACTTTTCGGGTGCGAGCCGCGTCAGTCCCGCGACGGTCGGCAGCTCGACATTGATCGAGAGGCGATCGGCGTGGAGCCCGGCCTGATGGACGAGTTCGGGATCGGCGTCGGGGATCGTCTTCAAATGAATGTAGCCGCGGAAATCATGATCCTCGCGCAAGCTGCGCGCGACCTCGACCATCTGCTCCATGGTATAGTTCGACGATCCGATGATCCCCGACGACAGGAACAGTCCCTCGATATAATTGCGCCGGTAAAAGGACAGCGTCAGCCGCACGACCTCCTCCGCGGTGAAGCGCGCGCGCCGCACGTTCGAGCTCTTGCGGTTGATGCAATAATGGCAGTCGAAGATGCAGCTGTTGGTCAGCAGGATCTTGAGCAGCGAGATGCAGCGGCCATCGGGCGCATAGGCGTGGCAGATGCCCATCCCCTGATCGGTCGAGCCGATCCCTTTGCCGTCGCGCGACGTACGTTTCACCGATCCCGAAGAGGCGCACGACGCATCGTATTTGGCGGCGTCGGCAAGGATCGCGAGTTTCTGCTGGACGTCGAGCTGGGCCATACGTTCGATATATGTTCCGCGCCGCCCAGACGCAACCCAAGTTAGAATTCAGAAGCCCGAATGAAGCCCCACCCGCTTCTCGTGCGTCACGTCGCTCTTCGAGCCGACCAGCCGCCCGGCCTTGCCGTCGACGCATTCGACTTGCGCGACGATCCGCACCCAACGTCGCTTGCCGTCGATCTCGATCTCGGCGTCGAGCATGAAGCCGGTCTTGTCGCGGATCGCAGCCATGCGCAGGCATTCGAGCGCGATACGCGATTCAGGTGTGTAGCATGCCGCCGCCGTGGCGCGATCGAGCACGCTGCCGCGCGGGAACCCGAACAGATCGTAGACGCCTTCGCTCCACGTCAGCGTTTCCGTTGCAAGGTCGCACGCCCAAAGGCCGGTTTTCACCATCGTCGGCATGGCCGCGTATGGAATGATGTCGCTCTGCGGCCCGTATAGTGTGGCATCGTTCATGCACGTTGCCTTGCCTTGCCCATTTCAGCCTTGCTCATTTCACCCGCCATATTGCTCAACAAAGGTTAATCAAATGATCGCCAAGACGAGATTGTTCGCTCGGCGATGCAACCCTCGCCGCGACGGAACGTTACGCACCCGAATAGGGTCAAAAAGGGATTATACCATCATGCGTCACCTCTTCCTCTCGCTCGCCGCCGCTTCGCTCGTCATTCCGGCAACGATGGCCCTCCCCACCGACAAGGCCGAAGCGCGCAAGCATCGCTATTACGGCAAGTCGAACCGCCATTATTCGTGCCGCCGTTCGTCGGGAACGACCGGCCTGCTCGTCGGCGGTGCCGGTGGTGCGCTCGCCGGTAATGCGCTCGGTGGCGGCGTGCTCGGCACGGTGGCCGGCGGCGTCGGCGGTGCGCTCCTCGGCAAGCATCTCGACAAGCGTCACGACGCTGCGCAGAACCGTCGCAACGGCTGCTGATCCGACTACTCGGCGGCGAGGAGGCTTTCCGCGCCGCCGAGATCTACCGAGACGAGCCGGCTGACGCCTTGCTCGACCATCGTTACCCCGAACAGCCGGTGCATCCGGCTCATCGTCACCGCATTGTGGGTCACGATCAGATAGCGTGTCTGCGTTTCGCGCGTCATCGCGTCGAGCAGCCCGCAGAAGCGCTCGATATTGGCATCGTCGAGCGGCGCATCGACCTCGTCGAGCACGCAGATCGGCGCCGGGTTGGTGAGAAACAGCCCGAAGATCAGCGCGACCGCGGTCAGCGCCTGTTCCCCACCCGATAGCAGCGTCAGCGACTGGAGCTTCTTGCCCGGCGGCTGCGCCATGATCTCGAGCCCGGCCTCGAGCGGGTCGTCCGAATCGATCAGGTCTAGATGCGCGCTGCCGCCGTTGAACAGCGTCGTAAACAGCCGCCGGAAATGCCCGTCGACCGCCTCGAACGCGGCGAGCAGCCGCTGCCGCCCTTCGCGATTGAGCGTGCCGATCGAGCCGCGCAGCCGGTTGACCGCGAGCCCCAGTTCCTCACGCTCGGCGGCATTGCCCGAACTTGCCGCTTCGAGTTCGGCGAGCTCGGTCTCGGCGACGAGATTGACCGGGCCGATGCGGTCGCGATCGAGCATCAGCTTTTCGTGGGCGGCCGACTCCTCGGCCGGGCTGCGCACCGTGCCCCCCTCGAACCCGACGCGCTCGGGGAGTAGCACCGAAGGGCATTGAAAGCGCTCGCCCGCCAGCCGGTTCATCTCGACGCGGCGCAATTCCTGATTTTCCGCGCGTGCCGTCGCGCCTGCTCGGGCTTCACGCGCTTGCGCCAGCGCTTCCGCCGCCGCTGCCGCACGCGCCTCGGTGTCACGCAGCGCGGTTTCGGCGGCGCGCTCGGTCCTCGCCGCGTCCTCGGCCTCGGCGCGTGCTGCGGCGTGCGACTGTTCGAGCGCTGCGACCTCGTTCGCAAGCGCCTCCGGGCGGCCGATCAAAGCTTCGGCTTCCGTGGCAAGCTCGCCATCGCGCTTGTCCATCTCGGCGATCCGCCGCGCCGCCTCGCCCGCGCGCGTCCGCCAGCCCTTCGCTTCGGCCGCCATCGCCGCGAGCCGTTCGCGCGCACTCGCAACATCGCGGTCGATCCCGGCACGATCGGCGCGCGCGGTTGCGATCGCGCTGCGCCGCGCCTCTGCCTCGGCCGACAGCGTGCGGACGCGCTCGCGCGTCGCGCTGCCATCGGGGAGCGCAGCATGCAGCGCGGTCGCGCGGGCGACCTCGGCTCCCGCCTCGTCATGCTCGGCATCGATCCGCGCGCGCCGCGACGCCAGATCGGCGCGTTGCGCCTCGATCCGTTCGATCGCCGCTGTCGCGCGGTCCTCAGCCCGCGCCGCTTCTCGCGCACGCATTTCCGCGCTTTCCAGCGTCCGCCGAGCCGCCACCGCTGCCGCGCGCGCGTTGGCGATCGTCGTGGCGATGCGCGAGAGCTCGGCGTCCGCAGCCTCGACCGCCAGCACCGCTGCGGGACGCAGCGCGGTGATCGCGCGCAAGCGATTGATCCGCTCGAGCCGCTCGGCGGCCGCCGCACCACCCGACTTGGCGACATAGCCATCCCAGCGCCGCAGCACGCCGCCCAGCGTTACCAGCCGCTGCCCGACCGCGAGCGCAGCGCCGTCGTCGCTGTCGACCACCATGACCTGCGCGAGCCTCCGCGCGAGCGCCGCGGGCGCGACGACGTGCTGCCCGAGCGGCACCGTTCCCTGCGGCGGCGGCGGGTCGCCCGGCGCGACCGTGGCGCCCGCCCAGTGCCGCTCGCCCGCCGGATCGAGCCCGGCTTCGAGATCGTCGCCCAGCGCCGCGGCGAGCGCGCGCTCATAGCCCGGCTCGGGCTGGACTTGGTCGAGCAGCCGGTCACGCCCGTCGCGGCGCGTCGCCTTGGTCAGCGCGGTCGCCTCGCTGTCGAGCGCGGCGAGATCGGCGTGCGCCGTCGCGCGCGTCGCCTGTGCGCCGTCGCGCTGCGCGATGCCGCCGCGCTCATCGGCATCGGCGCGGGTGAGCGCGGCGCGCGCATCTTCACCGTCGTGGAGCGCCTGGGTTCGCGCGGCTCCGGCCTCGGAGCGCTGCGCGACGAGCGGCGCGGCATCGCCGAGCGCCGCAGCCTCGGCGGTCACGCGCGCGAGATCGCGCGCGCTGCGCTCGGCGCGCGCGAGCGCTGCCGAAAGCGCCGCATCGGCAACACGCGCGTCGGCTGCCTCGGTCGCTTGCGCGGCAAGCGCTTGCGCGAGCGCGACCTCGGCGTCGCGTCCGGCGCGTTCGGTATCGCTCAGCCGCGTCTCGAGCTCGGGCACGCGCGCAATCGCCGCGGCAAGCGCCGCATCGAGCCGCTCGGTCTCGTCGGTCATCCGCGCGATCGCCTCGGCGGCATCGCTCGCGAGCGACCCTTCGCGCGCGCGGTCGTCGGCAAGCCGCAGCCGCGCCGCCGCCAGCTCCTGCGTCCGGCGCACCGCCGCGGCCTGTTCACCGCGCAATCCGCCGAGCCGGTGTCCCGCTTCGCTCGCCGCCTCGCGCAGCGCCTGTGCCGCGCCGCGCGCCTGCGCCAGTGCCTCGGTCGCCGCCAGCGCATGGGCGGCGGCGGAGCGCTGCGCCTCGGCGGCGGCGACGACGCTCGCCTCGCACGCCACCGCCTCGGCCTTGGCCGCATCCGCTGCCGCTTGCGCATCGCGCCAGCGCGCGAAGATCATCCGCGCCTCGGCGATGCGGATCTGGTCGGAGAGCGCGCGGTAGCGTTCGGCCTGCCGCGCTTGGCGCCGCAAAGCATTGGCGCGGCCGTCCTGTTCGGCGATCAGTTCGTCAAGCCGCGTCAGATTGGCTTCGGTCGCGCGCAGCTTCTGCTCGGCGTCCTTGCGGCGGACGTGGAGCCCGGCGATCCCTGCCGCCTCCTCGAGCATCGCGCGGCGTTCCTGCGGCTTGGCGGCGATGATCGCGCCGATCCGCCCCTGGCTGACGAGCGCGGGCGAATGCGCGCCCGTCGCCGAGTCCGCGAACAGCAACGCCACGTCCTTCGCGCGCACGTCGCGCCCGTCGATCCGGTACGCCGAGCCCGCCCCGCGCTCGATCCGGCGGACGACTTCGCTTTCCTCGCCCTCCGCCTCGATCAGCATCGACACTTCGGCGAAATCGCGCGCGGGCCGCGTATTGGTGCCGGCGAAGATGACGTCGTCCATCCCCGCGCCGCGCAGCGACCGCGCCGAGGTCTCGCCCATCGTCCAGCGCAACGCCTCGAGCAGGTTCGACTTGCCGCAGCCGTTGGGGCCGACGATGCCCGTCAGACCCGGCTCGATCCGCAGATCGGCCGCGTCGACGAAGCTCTTGAAGCCGGAGAGGCGGAGCCGCTTGATCTGCATTCAGAGCCCCCCGGCCGGAGTGAAAACAGCGGGGCGTCCTCCCAAAACTAGGCCGTCACCCCGGGCCTGTCCCGGGGTCCACCGTCGTCGGCACCCCATGATCGCGGACCATGCGGCACCGTGGATGCCGGGACAAGCCCGGCATGACGGGCTAGGTGCGTTACGCCCCGGCGCGCTTGAGCGCTGCCTCGACGTCAGCCCAGGTCACGCCGTCGACCTTGGCGCCGTTGATGATGAAGGTCGGCGT
This sequence comes from Sphingomonas glacialis, assembly GCF_014653575.1. Lineage (GTDB taxonomy): Bacteria > Pseudomonadota > Alphaproteobacteria > Sphingomonadales > Sphingomonadaceae > Sphingomonas > Sphingomonas glacialis. Next base: position 396,641 of record NZ_BNAQ01000002.1, read on the forward strand.
ACCCGTCACCGCCGCGCCGTCACCCTTGCTCATCATGCCGATGATCTCGTCGAGCGCCGCCTTGTCGGCGATGCACGCGCGCGCCTTGGCCTCGGGGATGCCGCGCTGCTTCACGAACTCGACATAGCCGAGATAATCGCCCCACGCTGCGGCGGCCTCGTTCGGGGTCTTGCCCTGGAGCTGCGTCTGCAGCGCGGTGGTCGCCGCCTGGTCGGCGAGCTTCGCCTCGAATTGCGGCTGCGCCACGTACATCGCTTCGAGCAGCGGGAAGAAGGTCGCGGTGCCGACGCAGCGGCCGAGCAGGCTCGGCGCGAAATCGGGCTGGCCGTGAACCAGATAGTCGCGGAACTCGTAACTCACCTTGCCGGTCGAAACGTAATTGTCGGTCAGCGGCTTCTGCCCGGTCTGGCCGAACGCACCGCACGTCGGGCACGTGCGCGAGCCATATTCCACGACCTTGATCGCCGCATCGGGATTGCCCATCCGATAACCGCCCTCGGGCGTCTTGACGACGGTGTCGATCCACTTCTGCCCGGCGGCCGAAGGCGTCACTGCCGCGGTGCTGGTGCCCGCAACGGTGCCGCCCGACGTCGTGCCGCCGGCGCTGTTGCCGCCCGAAACGGCATCGTTTCCACCGCACGACGCGAGCGACAGCGCGGCAACCGCGGCGAACAGGATACGAGGGGTCATCGATAGGCTCCTAGTCAGTAAGATCATTTGGCGACGGCGGCGCGCACGAGCGGCTCGAGCGCCGCCCAGTCGTACACATTGGCTTGCGCCGCGCCGTTGAGCACGAACGTCGGTGTTCCGGAAACCGCATAGGCCTTGTTGGCGGCGTCAGCGCGCGCGACGAGCACATCGATCTTCTTGCGATCGGCGAGGCAGGCATTGGCCTTGGCGAGCGGCAGGCCGCGCTTCACCACGAAATCGGTATAGCCATAGAATCCGGCGAGGTAGCTCGCGACGGCGTTGGGCGTCGCGGTCTGCAATTCCTTCTGCTTGGCATCGGGGATCGCGTCGCTACGCCCGACCAGCGTCTTTTGCTCGGCCATCATCGCATCGAGGACCGGGAAGAACGCACGCGTCGGGACGCACTGGCCGAGCAGGATCGGCCCGAGATCGAGCGCGCCATGCACCGGATAATCGCGGAATTCGTAGCTGACCTTGCCGCTTGCGATATAGCCGGCCTTGAGCGCCGGAAGGCCCTCGACATCGAAGCGCGCACACAAGGGGCAGGTCCGCGAGCCGAACTCGATCAGCTTGACCTTCGCCGCCGGGTTGCCCATCCGCACCCCGCCCTCGGGCGTCGCGACGACGGTCTGCAGCCACGCGGCGTGCGCCGATGCCTTTTTCGGCGGAGCGGCCTCAGCCGAAGAAACCAGAGCGACGCCCAACACCAGCGCCACCAGACCAAATCGCATCATTCGTCTCCACCCACGCTCGGCGCCCCGCGCGTCGCTGCGACACCCGCCGCCAAGGCCTCGAGCACCGCCTTCAATTCGGGATCGGCGATCGTCCTGAGGCTCGCGCCGAGATCGACCGGCACCGGCTTCAACGACGGCGGCGCGGCGCGCGGTCGCGGCACGGGGACGTCGCCCTGGCGGAACTGCACCTTGGCGACCGCGGCATAGCCGAAGAAGCGATTGACGCGCTCGATGATCTCGGGCGCGATATGCTGCATCATCGTCGCATGCGCGCCGCGCACGACGAGATTGAGCGTGCCGCCGATACGCTCGCCGTGCGGGAATTTGATCGATTCGGGCGACGACACGCCGGCATAGCGCGGCCCGACGATCTCGCTCCAGCGGCTGACGACCGCGCTCTGGACGAAACCGAAGCGGCGAAACGCGGCGCGGCCCGCATCGGGCAGCAGCTCGGCGACCGATCGCGCACGGCCGCCGCGCGGGCGTTCGGCGACGGGTGCAGGAGTGGCGCGCTTGCTCATTGCGTCGTCCATGCCATAGCGGAGCCGTGTCCGCCAAGCGTCCTTCCGCCCCGCCAGCAAAACTCCTGCTCGATTGGTACGATAGCCACGCGCGCGATCTGCCGTGGCGCGCCGCGCCCGGTAGCAACGCGCCCGATCCGTACCGGGTGTGGCTCTCCGAGATCATGCTCCAGCAGACGACGGTCGCCGCGGTGCGCCCGAAGTTCGAGGCGTTCGTCGCGCGCTGGCCCAGCGTCGAGGCACTCGCCGCCGCGCCCGAGGCCGATCTGATGGCGGCATGGGCGGGGCTCGGTTACTATGCCCGCGCCCGCAACCTCCACGCCTGCGCCCGCGCCGTCGTCGCCTTGGGCGATTTCCCGACGACCGAAGACGGCCTGCGCGCGCTGCCCGGCGTCGGCGCGTACACCGCCGCCGCCATCGCCGCGATCGCGTTCGGCGAACGCGCGGTGGTGGTCGACGCCAATGTCGCGCGCGTTGTCGCGCGGCTGTTCGCGATCGAACGCCCGCTGCCCGGGGGTATGCCCGAAGTGCGCGCGGCGACTGACGAGATCACCCCCGACACCCGCTCAGGCGATTTCGCGCAGGCGATGATGGACCTCGGCTCCTCGGTCTGCACCCCGCGCAGCCCGCGCTGCCTCGCCTGCCCGCTCTCGAGCGTGTGCGAGGGCTACCGGCTCGGCAATCCCGAGGGCTTCCCGATCAAGGCGGCGAAACTCGCCAAGCCGCAGCGCCACGGCACGATCTTCTGGGCGCAGCATGACGACAAGGTCCTGCTCGTCCGCCGCCCGCCACGCGGGCTGCTCGGCGGAATGCGCGCGCTGCCGACCGGGCCGTGGGCCGACACCCCGCCCGGCCTCGCCGATCCGCCACTCGCCGCCGGCTGGCAGATGCTGCCCGAAACCGTCGCGCATGTTTTCACGCACTTCCGGCTCGAACTGTCGCTTGCGGTCGCGCGCGTGGATGGGCATTCGGACGACGGCGAATGGTGGGATGTGACCGAGATCGACTCGGCGGGCCTGCCGACGGTATTCGCCAAGGCGGCGGACGCCATCAGGAGGGCAAGACCATGATTCGAGCGATGATTCCGATCACGTTGCTGGCGACGATCGCCGGATCCGCGGCGCTCGCCGGGCAGGCGTCACCGCAGCCCGTCCCCCAGCAGTCCGCTCCAGCGACAGCTGCGAACGACGATTTCGTCGTGACCGAACGGCTTGGCAGCAAAGATCTGGCGCGCTTCCCGAAGACCTTCGGGCTGTTCACCGATTACATCAACAGCAACAAAATCCCCGGCGTGGTCGGCGCGTTCGGCCAAGGTCAGACGCCAACCGCGATCGTCGCCTCCGGCAAGCTCGGCGACGAGCCAGGCGCTCCGCGTGTGGACAAGGACAGCCTGTGGCGCGTCTATTCGATGACCAAGCCGATCACCGCGATGGCCGCGATGATCCTGATCGAAGAGGGCAAGATGCGCCTCGATCAGCCGGTCAGCGACTTCATCCCCGCGTTCAAAACCATGCGCGTCCAGATCAGCCCCGATTCGCTCGAGACGCGCCCTGCGACCAAGCCGATCACGATCCGCAACCTGCTCACCCACACCGCAGGGCTCGGCTACACGATCATCACCAAGGGCCCGCTGCTGAAAGCGTATGAAGACGCCGGCATCACCCCCTTCACCTCCGACGCCAAGACCGAGGCGCAGCTCCGCCTCAAGCGCCCCGCGACGCTGGAAGCCTTTGCTAACAAGGTCGCCACGCTCCCGCTGATCGCCGAGCCCGGCACCAAATGGAGCTATTCGATCGGCCTCGACGTGATGGGCCGCGTGATCGAGGTCGCCTCGGGCCAGTCGTTCGACGGCTTCCTCCAGCAGCGCATCTTCACCCCGCTCAAGATGAACTCGAGCTATTTCCAGGTCCCCGCATCGAACGCGCGCCGCCTGGCGACGGGCTATTTCATCGCCGGCAACACGCGCGTCCCGCTCGATCCCGGCGCGACCTCGGTCTTTCTCCAGAAGCCGAGCTTCCCCTATGGCGGCGCCGGGCTGGTGACGTCGGCAACCGATTACGACCGCTTCCTCCACATGCTGCAGAACGGCGGCAGCCTCGACGGCGTCCGCATCCTCAAGCCCGCCACCGCCAGGCTCGCCATGTCGAACCTGCTGCCGACCGGCGTGATCTACCCCGGCGCGGTCTCGGCGACCGGCGGCACGACCAACCCGCAGGGCTTCGGCGCGGGCGGCTCGGTCACGCTCAACGACACGCCCGGCGGCCCGGCCAAGGGCACCTATGGCTGGGGCGGGGCTGCGGGCACGATCGCCTGGGTCGATCCGGTCAACCAGGTCCGCGCGACGATCATGGTCAATTACCTGCCGGGCGACAAATGGCCGCTGCGCGTCGAATCGACCAAGGCGGTGTATGCCGACCTTGCCCCCTCGCTCCAGCGCAAGTGATCGGCATAGCGTGATGTCCCCAGGCTTTACCGGCGGTCTGCTCGACCGCGCCGATGCGCTGCGCCACGATCCCGAGGGGTTAGCCGCGGCACGCAGCGACTGGCGCGCACGCGTGCTGCGGCTCGACCGCTTCGAGCCCGAGCTCGATGGCGAGGGCCGGCTCGGCTGGTCCTCGCTCGCCGAGACGCCCGAGGAGGCCGAGCTGATCCTGCTCGGTTTCGACGAAGCGCGCCGCCCGCATTTCGCGGCGTATCTGCCGGGGATGCGCGCACCGGCCGGGCGCTCGCCGCGGCTGTTCGCGCTGCTCGACCAGTTCGCGCCGGGCGAGGCGGCGACCTACGCCGCGGCGCGCTCGGTGCTCGACTGGCACAGCCGCCACCAGTTCTGCGCGAATTGCGGGCACCAGACCGCGCTGTTCCGCGCCGGCTGGGGCCGCGCCTGCCCCAATTGCAAGGCCGAGCATTTCCCGCGCGTCGACCCAGTGGTGATCATGATCGCGGAACATGATGGCCGCGCGCTGCTCGGCCGCCAGCCGGCGTTCCCGCCGGGCCGCTACTCTGCGCTGGCGGGGTTCCTCGAGCCCGGCGAATCGATCGAGGAAGCCGTCGCGCGCGAAATCATGGAGGAAGCGGGCGTCCGCGTTTCGGGCGTGCGCTACATCGCGAGCCAGCCCTGGCCCTTCCCCTCCTCGCTGATGATCGCCTGTGTCGGCAGCGCCGAGGACGACGCGATCACGCTCGACACCAACGAGCTCGAGGACGCGATCTGGGTGTCGCGCGACGACGTGCGCGCGGTGCTGGCGGGCGGCGACGGCCCGTTTTTGCCGCCGCCGCCTTACGCGATTGCGTATACGTTGTTGAAGGCTTGGGCCGAGGGATAATTGCCCGCGTGCAGGCCTCGTTCCCTGTTGTAACGCCGACCCGCCACCTAAGCTGATGACCCTCTTTTGGGCTAATTCGTACGTTGACCCATATTTGGGTAAAAACTACTATTGACCCTAATATGGCAAGTGATCACTCCTATGCAGCCCTGATGGGCGACCTGGTGCGCAGCGAAAGCAGCGAGGCCATCGACGCGCTACATGATCATTTCAACAATGCCGTCGATCGCCAAAACGATGAGCGAAGGCCCGCCTTGGCATCGCCGCTCACCATCACGCTAGGGGATGAATTCCAGGGATTGATGCTGTCATTCCGTGAAGCGGCCTTCGCGGCGCGCGCAATGCGGCTCGAGCTGTTTGGCCATGGCATCGAATGTCGGTTCGTCATCGGGGCGATTTCGCTTCGTACTCCGCTCAACGACAAGCGGGCGTGGAACATGATGGGACCGGGACTCAGCGCGGCACGCGCCAAACTCAACGACAAGCGGGCGTCATCGCTCTACCGCTTTTCCTTTCCGAACGATCCTCTCCTGGAGCAGCTGCTTGATGCAATCGGGGCGGGCCTGACCGCCATCGAGCGGCGCTGGACCGAAACACAGCGCAGTGACGTTCTCGCCGCCCTCGACGGTTTGAACGCAACGGACATTGCCGCGCGGCGTAACGTGTCGGTGCATACGGTATACAAAGTGCAGCGGTCGGGCGAGCTTGATCTCTACCAGACCCAATGGCAGGCTATTTACGAAGCACTTGCCGCCATCGATCGCAAGTCTGGAGGCGGGTGATGCAACAGATCCTTCACGCGCTGGCATACACGATCGCGGGATATTTTCTCCTTACCTGGTTTGGCAATGTTCTTTGTCGCCAGATCTTCAGTTTGACGGGGCTCAAAGACGCGACGGCGAGCGATGACGCGCCAGCGCACAACGCCGGCCGGTGGATCGGCACGCTTGAACGGATCATCCTTGCGATCGGGGTCATCCTGCAGCGCTGGGAAATCCTCGCTGCCGTCATCGCGCTCAAAACCGTGTCACGCTTCAAGGATTTGGATAAGCGCGACTTTGCCGAATACTTTCTGGTCGGTTCGCTGTTTAGCATCCTGTGGGCCATGCTCGTTGCCGGCGCCTGGCAAGCCTATGATCATAGTGTGGGCATGGATTTGCGCCATCGCGCAACGGTCCTGCTTGGCGTGGAGGCAATAAAGCCAAAGGCGTGACGACAGTCCGCAGGAACGCGCGCGTCTCCTCCACATCAATCGGCGATAGCCCTGTCCTACAAGCGACGTTCATGATATGTACCACGCCGCTCTTTGAAATCGTCGAGCCCGCGCAACCGCAATAGCGCAGAAATGGAAACGATCGCCGTTGTAAACACCACGTTCAGGGGTCAATCGAGTCAACCAACCGCCTCCCCTCACCCCCGCGCCCGCGCGCGCCGATACGTCCCCAGCACGCGCACCCATTTCGAATGGAACCCCAGTTCCTCGAGCGCGCGGTCGAGCCCATGCTCGCCCGGCCGCCCCTCGACATCGGCGTAGAACTCGGTCGCGGCAAAGCTCCCGCCGCGCTGATAGCTTTCGAGCTTGGTCATGTTGACGCCGTTGGTCGCAAAGCCCCCCATCGCCTTGTAGAGCGCGGCGGGGACGTTCTTCACTTCGAAGATCAGCGTCGTCATCCACGCACCCTCACCAATCGGGGGATGCCCAGCGCGCGCCAGCACGACGAAGCGCGTCGTGTTGTGATCGGCGTCGGCAATGTCGCTGGCGAGCGTCTCGAGCCCGTACAGCGCCGCCGCACCCGGCGGGGCGAGCGCCGCGAGCGTCGGGTCGCCACGCTCGGCCACCACCGCCGCAGCACCCGCGGTGTCGGGATAGGCGACCGGCGCGATGCCGCGCTCGCGCAGCCAGTGGCGGCATTGGCCGAGCGCTTGCGGATGGCTCATCGCCTCGCGCACGCCCGAGAGCGGCCCCTGCCCCATCAGCGCATAGCGAATGCCGAGGAAATGCTCGCCGGTGATCACCAGCCCCGATTCGGGGAGCAAGAAATGGATGTCGGCGACGCGCCCGTGGAGCGAATTCTCGATCGGGATGATCGCGCAATCCGCCCGCCCGTCGCGCACCGCGTCGATCGCGTCGGCGAAGTCGAAGCACGGCAGCGGCAGCCCGTCGGGGAACGCCTCCACTGCGGCGATATGCGAATTGGCGCCGGGCGCGCCCTGAAAGGCGACCGCGCGGTCGGGCGCGGCGGCGGCGGCCTGGGTCATCTGGGCGACGAGCGCGCGGGCGGGTTCGGCGAAATTTTCCATGGGAGCCGGGCGGTAACCGCCTTGCATCCGTGCGGCAAGCTTGGCTTGCGGTGCGCCCCGCGCGAATCTATGGGTCAAACCAACTACGTGGTCCTTCAGGGGGACCCTCCTGCGGCAGAGGCGGAAAAACGAGCATGGATAACCGGACCAACACGATTGCGGGCTGGATTTTGGGCAGCATGGCGGCTGCGCTCGCGCTCGGTATTGCCGGCCACATGATTGTCGCGCCGATCACGTCTGAGAAAGAAGGCTATCCGATCGAGGCACCGGCCGACGACGCTGGTGGCGGCGGCCCCGCCGCGCCCGACAAGCCGATCGCCGATCTGCTCGCCACCGCCGACGCGACGCACGGCGCCGATGTCTTCAAGAAGTGCGGCGCCTGCCACACCGTCGCGCAGGGCGGCGCCAACGGCATCGGCCCGAACCTGTGGGGCACCGTCGGCGAGGCGATCGCGCAAGGCAAGGCGGGCTACGCCTTCTCCGACGCGCTCAAGACCGCGGGCGCCGGCAAGAAGTGGGATTTCGATCAGCTTAACAAGTGGCTGACCAGCCCGCGCGCCTATGCCGCAGGCACCAAGATGACCTTTGCCGGTCTGACCGACGCCAAGGATCGTGCCGACGTGATCCTCTATCTCAACACGCAGGGGTCGAACCTGCCGCTGCCCGCCCCCGCGGCCGGTGCGCCGACCGCAACCGACGCCAAGGCGCCGCCAGCGGCTGGCGCGGCCGATCCGGGCGGCAAGGCCTCGCCGAGCGCAGCGGGTCTCGGCAACGAGACCGCGCCCGCCGCAGCCGGCAAGGTCTCCTCCTCGCCGCTCGGCCGCGAGACCGCGGCGCCGGTCGCCAAATAACCTCAGAAGGAAAAGCCCCTCCCCTTTAGGGGAGGGGCGAAGAAGGGCTCAGTCCTTGTCGCGGTAGAAGTCCTTCACCACCGCCCAGCCTTCCTCGGCGGTTTCGACGAAGGTGAAGATGCTCAGATCCTTCGCCGAGACGACGCCTTCCTCGACCAGCGCCTCGAAATTGACGACGCGTTCCCAGAATTTGCGACCGTAGAGCAGCACCGGGATCGGCGCGATCTTGCCCGTCTGGATCAGCGTCAGCAGCTCGAACAGCTCGTCGAATGTCCCGAACCCGCCCGGGAACGCCGCCAGCGCGCGCGCGTGGAGCAGGAAGTGCATCTTGCGCAGCGCGAAATAGTGGAACTGCATCGACAGCGCGGGCGTCACATAGGGGTTCGGCGCTTGCTCGTGCGGCAGCACGATGTTGAGCCCGACCGATTCGTACCCCGCCTCGGCCGCACCGCGGTTAGCCGCTTCCATGATCGACGGCCCGCCGCCCGAGCAGACGACGAATTGGCGCTTGCCCTCCTCGTCGACCGGGAAGGCGCTGACGAGCTGCGCGAGTTCATAGGCGACGTCGTAATATTTCGACTTCTCGACCAAGCTCTCGGCAATGCGGATCGACGCTTCGTTGCGATCGACCGCGTTGCGCGCGAGATCGAGCAGCGCCTGCGCCTTGGACGGTTCGGGGATCCGCGCCGATCCGTACATCACGAAGGTCGAGCCGATCTTGGCCTCGTCGAGGATCAGCTGCGGCTTGAGCAACTCGAGCTGGAAGCGGACCGGGCGCAGATCCTCGCGCAGCAGGAAGTCCATGTCCTGGAAGGCGAGGCGATAGGCCGGGTTCTCGGTCTGCGGGGTGCTGACGGCGGCCTTGGCATTCTCGGCGTCCTGGCGTGCGCGCGCAAAGACGCGGGCTGGGACATGCGTATGCGTGTCGGGGCTGTGGCTGTCAGCGTGCGTGGCGTCGGGCGTTCCCGATTTCGGTGTCTCTGTCATCCACCGCATCTAAGCGCCGCGCGCGCGAATTTGAAGCCTAGCGGCAGAACGCCTTGTGATCGTCCTCGAAATGGAAGTGGTTGGCATGCGCCGCATTGTAGTCCGGGCTGAGCACCGTGCCGAAGCGGCGGCACGCCGAATCGTGGATCGCGCGCAGGAACGCCCGCGCATTGGGATCGCCGCCGTTCCAGTCCTGCTGAACCGTGATTCGCCGCCCGTTCCTCAGCACGACCGCGGACACATCGACCGCATTGGCAAGCGCGTGCCCCGACAACCGCCCCGCCCCCGCCGCCGATCCGATCACGGCGCGACACGCATATGTTCCCATGCTTTCGACGCGGACCACGTCGCTGCCGAGCATCTGCCGCGCGGCAGGCGCGACGGCATGTTCGATCCAGCCGGTGAAACTGCGCGCGAGGCCGCAGCGCATCGCCTTGAGATTGGTGACGGGTACGCCGATGTCGATCAGTTGCACCGCCCCGACGATCTGGCACCCACCGCCATAATCGCGATCGGGCAAGGGCGAATAGCGCACATCCTCGCGCGACAGATCGGCGAAGCACGCTTGCGTCTCGCGACTCGTCGGCAGGCTGAGCGTGATCGGCCGGCTCCCGCGCGGGCGAGTCGGCGGGCGCTGGTCGTGTCCGCTCGAACAGGCGGCGAGCAGCAGCGACACGAGGACGGTGAGAGAGCGGCGCGACATGGCGACTCGATACCAACCCGTTGGTTAACGCCGCCACAACCTTGCGACGAACGACTCATCGCTTGACGCGCGCTGCGCGGGCTCTAGGACCGTCGACGGGCCACGCGGTCCCAACGCCGCGCGTGCTCTCTGTAAGGAGAGACTACATGACTGACGTACCTGCCGTCCCGGCGATCAAACCGGCGCGCCCCTACTTCTCATCCGGCCCGTGTGCGAAACCGCCCGGCTGGTCCCCTGAAAACCTCGCTACCGAATCGCTCGGCCGCTCGCACCGTTCGAAGATCGGCAAGACGCGCCTCCAGCTCTGCATCGATCTGATGCGCGAACTGCTCAAGCTCCCCGACACGCACCGCATCGGCATCGTCCCCGGCTCCGACACGGGTGCCTATGAAATGGCGATGTGGACGATGCTGGGCGCGCGTGCCGTCACCGCGCTTGCCTGGGAAAGCTTCGGCGAAGGCTGGGTCACCGATGCGGTCAAGCAGCTCAAGATCGATCCCACCGTCGTGCGCGCCGATTATGGCCAGCTGCCCGATCTGGACGCGGTCGATTGGTCGAACGACGTTTTGTTCACCTGGAACGGCACCACCTCGGGCGTCCGCGTGCCGAACGCCGACTGGATCCCCGAGACCCGCGAAGGCCTGTCCTTCGCCGACGCGACCAGCGCGGTGTTTGCCTACGACATCGACTGGGCGAAGATCGATGTCGCGACCTTCTCGTGGCAGAAGGTGCTCGGCGGCGAGGGCGCACACGGCGTGCTGATCCTCGGTCCGCGTGCCGTCGAGCGGCTCGAGAGCTACACCCCCGCCTGGCCGCTGCCGAAGGTGTTCCGCCTCGTGTCGAAGGGCAAGCTCACCGAAGGCGTGTTCAAGGGCGAGACGATCAATACGCCATCGATGCTCGCGGTCGAGGATTGCATCGCAGCACTCGAATGGGCGAAGTCGATCGGCGGCGCGGACGGGCTGATCGCCCGCTCGGACGCCAATGCCGCAGCACTCGACCAGATCGTGGCGGAGCGTTCGTGGCTCGGTCACCTGGCGGCCGACGAGGCAACGCGCTCGAAGACCAGCGTGTGCCTGACGGTCGAGGGCGCCGACGAGGCGTTCATCAAGACCTTCGCCGGCCTGCTCGAAAAGCAGGGCGCCGCGTATGACGTCGCCGGCTATCGCGACGCGCCGCCGGGCCTGCGCATCTGGTGCGGCGCGACGGTCGACACCGCCGACGTTGTCGCGCTCGGCCCGTGGCTCGACTGGGCCTACGCGACCGCCAAGGCCGCCTGATTGACGTCGCCTCGGCGGAGGGCTCCCATCAAAGTGATACTTTGATGGGGCCCGGAGGCCGGGGCCGCTGCGCAACTGACCGCAGCACATCCCCCATAGCGGCCCCGGCCTACGCCGGGGCGACGGAGTAGAATCCATGCCAAAAGTCCTCATTTCCGACAAAATGGACCCCAAAGCCGCCCAGATCTTCCGCGAACGCGGCATCGAGGTCGACGAGATCACCGGCAAGACCCCCGAGGAAGTCATCGCGATCATCGGCCAGTATGACGGCCTCGCGATCCGCAGCTCGACCAAGGTGACCAAGGCCATTCTCGCCGCCGCGACCAACCTCAAGGTCATCGGCCGCGCCGGCATCGGCGTCGATAATGTCGATATCCCCGCCGCATCGGCGCAGGGCGTCGTCGTGATGAACACCCCGTTCGGTAACTCGATCACCACTGCCGAGCACGCCATCGCCTTGATGTTCGCGCTCGCCCGCCAGCTGCCCGAGGCCGACGCCTCGACCCAGGCCGGCAAGTGGGAGAAGAACCGCTTCATGGGCGTCGAGCTCACCGCCAAGACGCTCGGCCTGATCGGCGCGGGCAACATCGGCGGCATCGTCGCCGACCGTGCGCTCGGCCTGCGGATGAAGGTCGTCGCCTACGATCCGTTCCTGTCGCCCGAGCGCGCCGTCGAACTCGGCGTCGAGAAGGTCGAGCTCGACGAACTGCTCGCACGCGCCGACTTCATCACCCTCCACACCCCGCTCACCGACCAGACGCGCAACATCCTGTCGGCCGAGAATCTCGCCAAGACGAAGCAGGGCGTTCGTATCATCAACTGCGCGCGCGGCGGCTTGATCGACGAGGCCGCGCTCAAGGCCGGGCTCGATTCGGGGCACATCGGCGGCGCGGCGCTCGATGTGTTTGTCGAGGAGCCGGCCAAGAGCAACCCGCTGTTCGGCACGCCCAACTTCGTCTCGACCCCGCACCTCGGCGCCTCGACCGATGAAGCGCAGGTCAATGTCGCGATCCAGGTCGCCGAGCAGATGTCGGATTATCTGATGTCGGGCGGCATCACCAACGCGCTCAACGTGCCGTCGCTGTCCGCCGAGGAAGCGCCGCGCTTGAAGCCGTACATGGCGCTCGCCGAGAAGCTCGGGTCGCTGGTCGGCCAGCTCACGACGGGCTCGATCGGGCGGATCTCGATCCACAGCGAAGGCGCTGCCGCCGAGCTCAACCAGAAGCCGATGGTGTCGGCAGTCCTCGCCGGCTTCCTGCGGACGCAGACCGACACGGTCAACATGGTCAACGCACCGCTCCTCGCCAAGGAGCGCGGGATGGAAGTGCGCGAAGTCCGCACCGAGCGCGAAGGCGATTACCACACGCTGCTGCGCGTCTCGGTCAAGACCGATGCGGGCGAGCGGTCGGTTGCGGGCACGCTGTTCGGAGACGCCGCGCCGCGCTTGGTCGAACTGTTCGGCATCAAGGTCGAAGCCGATCTCGCCGGGCACATGCTCTACGTCGTCAACGAGGATGCGCCCGGCTTTATCGGGCGCCTGGGCACCTTGCTCGGCACGGGCGGGGTCAACATCGGCACCTTCCATCTCGGCCGCCGTTCGGCGGGGGGCGAGGCGGTGTTGCTCCTGTCGATCGACGAAGCGCTGACGCCCGATCTGCTCGCGCAAGTCCGCGCGCTGGCGGGCGTGAAGACCGCGATGGGCTTGGCGTTCTGATCCTCTCCGAAGCGCGATTGCGGCTTTCGCTGCAATCGCGCTTCGGGCAAGGCGCGCGCATGACATCTTCCCTCCTCCCGACCGGCTTCCACGACCGGCTCCCGCCCTTCGCCGACGCCGCCGCGCGGCTCGAGCAAGCGCTGCTCGGCGCAGCACATGCTTATGGCTACGAACGCGCCGACCCTGCCCTCGCCGAGTTTGAGGCCGGGCTGGCCGGTCGCCTCAAGGCCGCACGCGCACAGGACGCGGTGCGTTTCGTCGACCCCGTCTCCCAGGCGACGCTCGCGATCCGCCCCGACATGACCGCGCAGATCGGCCGCATCGCCGCGACGCGGATGGGCCACCATCCACGGCCCGTCCGCCTGTCCTATGCCGGCCCCGTGCTCAAGCTGCGCGCCTCGCAACTCTCCCCCGAGCGGGAAATGCGCCAGATCGGCTGCGAGTTGATCGGCCTCGACACGATCGCCGCCGCGCGCGAGATCGTCGAGGTCGCGGTTGCCGCACTCGCCGCCGCCGGTGTTTCCAACGTCTCGATCGACTTCACGCTGCCCGACCTGATCGACGTGCTGGCGCGCGGCCCCTTCCCGGTCGAACCCGGCCAGATCGATACCCTGCGCGACCGGCTCGACGCCAAGGACGCTGGTGCTGTCGCCGCGCTGGCGCCCGCCTATCTCCCGCTGATCGAGGCCGCTGGCCCGTTCGAGTCGGCGCACGACCGGCTGTGCGCGTTCGATGCGGGCGGCGCGCTGACCTCGCGGCTCGACGGGCTGTGGCAGATCGCCGAGGGGCTCAAGGGCCGCGTCGCGCTCACGCTCGATCCGACCGAGCGCCACGGTTTCGAATATCAGAGCTGGCTCGGCTTCTCGATCTTCGCTGGCGGCGTGCTCGGCGAGATCGGCCGCGGCGGCACGTATACGATCGTTCACGAGAATGGCGCGGAAGAGACGGCGGTCGGCTTCTCGCTCTATGCCGATGCGATCGTCGCGGCGGGGCTCGCTGAGGTCGACCGGCGCCGGCTGTTCGTGCCGCTGGGGACCGATCCGGCTGTGGCGGCAGCGATGCGCGCGGCAGGCTGGGTCACCGTCGCCGCGCTCGAGGCCGGCGACACACCCGGGGCGCAGCTGTGCACGCATGTGCTGGCCGAGGGTGAGCCGCGCGCGCTTTAGGACACGCGCGCAAGCTGCGTTATGCCGCCTGCTCGTCCAGTCGTGCGCCCACGGGTGACGCGAGCATCGAACGCTGTGCTACAGGTTGGCGTCTCGCCTGACGGCTTGATACCCCAGGACGACGTCGACAAATCCCAAGTGCCGCGCATCGAGACGCTTGCCGGCGGAAAAACCCCACATTCCGCCTCGCCAAGCTCGGCAAACTGCGCACGCGCGGCGTCGAACTCGAGGGAGGCGCGCGTTTCAACCCTGCGTTCAACCTCAGCGGCGGCGAGATCACCGCCGCATCGTTCGCCAGCACGAGATGCCGCAGCGCCTCTCCTGCCCCGTGTAATGGAACACGCGGTCGTCGGGGCCGAGATCGACCTGCAGCAACGGCGTGAGCACGCCGATCATCTGGCGGTCGACAGAGTTGATCGCGGTGGCGGCAAACAGCAGCCCGCAGATCATTCAGCGATACGATCCGGCGCGGCGCGCGGCATCGGTAATCGTGGCTGCGGTCGCGGTCAGAGCTGGAGGCGTTTCGCGGCACGGGATGGTCGAAGGCCCGATCGGCATCACCTAGGCATTCCGGCCGTTCACCGACCCGGCTGCTCCGGAGTTTGACGTCGGGATTGCGCCATTTGTAGGACAACCTGAATGCGCTCTTCAGTCGCTCGCGCCGCTTCCCTCCCCTTTCGGGCGCAGGCTGGTCGTCTCGCTCAACTGCGAGTGGCGGCTGAGGCTTTCCTGCATGTGATGCCGCGCCGCCTCGCGCGCACGCGTAGAGTCCATCCGTACGATCGCGGCGAGGATCGCCTCATGCTCGCCCTGGACCTTGGCGGCGTAAGCACGGTCGCGCGTCACCTGGAACGCGCGGTATTGCGCGGTTGCGGCGACGAACACGCCCGATCCCTGGCGCGAGGTCGTCAGCCCCTGCGCCGACAGCCGCGCGACCGCCTCGCGTACCACCGTCCGGCTGACATTCTCCGCCGCTGAGATTTCGAGCTGTGTCGGGAAACGCGAGCCCGGCGGCATTGCGCCCGTACGGATCCGTTCTTCGAGCTTGGCGAACAGCCCATCGGTCAACGATGCAGAATTTCGGGCCATCGCCATTTCCCTCCCACCGCCCCCAATGCACCGGAGCGCTAACTTCTTGTCAGACTAATTTTGCAGTTGTAGCATAACTGCTGACATCGAAGAGCGCTGAGCGCTACGGTCAACGGAGAGGCGCATCGTGCGGTCGGTATTCCCCCTATTCCTCAGCGGTGTCGCGTGTCTCACGCCCATGGCGGCGGCAGCGCAAGGCGCGCCGGTCGCGCCGATCCAGCCGCAAGTGTCGCCCGATCGCCCGGATTGGGAAAATCCTGCCGTCTTCGCCATCGGAAAGGAACCGCCGCGCGCGACGGGCTTCCCGTTCGAGAGCCGCGCCAAGGCGATCGCCGGGCACCGCACCAAGTCCGATCGCTTCCTGCTGCTGAGCGGACAATGGGCGTTCGCGCTGTCGCCCAATGCCGACCAGCTGCCGGCGGGGTTCGAGAAGCCCGACTACGACGTCTCGCAGTGGAAGACGATCAAGGTCCCCGCCGACTGGCAGGCCGAAGGCTTCGACCAGGCGCGCTACAACAACATCACCTACCCCTTCCCCGCCAACCGCCCGCTGATCCCGCACGCGACCAACCCGGTCGGATCGTACCGTCGCGATGTCGAGATCCCGGCGGGCTGGTCGGGCAGCGACGTGATCCTGCATATCGGTGCCGCGGGCTCGGCCTATTACGTCTGGGTCAACGGCGCCAAGGTCGGCTATTCCGAGGACAGCAAGCTGCCGTCCGAATTCGATGTCAGCCGCTATCTCAAGCCCGGCCACAACACGATCGCGATCCAGGTCTATCGCTGGTCCGACGGCAGCTATCTCGAGGACCAGGATTTCTGGCGCGTCTCGGGGATCGAGCGCGAAGTGTTCCTGATGGCGGCGCCCAAGACCCGGATCCGCGATTTCTTCGTCCATGCCGGGCTCGACGAGCGCTACCGCGACGGCAAGCTCGCGGTCGATCTCGCGGTCACGCCCGCCAAGGCAGCGACCAGCGCGCGGATCGTGCTGCTCGATGGCGACCGCGTCGTCACGGAAAAGTCGACCGCGATCGCCGCAGGTCAGGCCGAACGCTCCGTCTCGATCGCAACCACGATCCCGCAAGTGAAGCCCTGGACCGCCGAGACACCCAACCTCTACATGCTGCTGGTCGAGCTCTACGACGCGAAAGGCGCGATCGTGCAGTCGACCTACAGCCGGATCGGCTTTCGCAGCGTAGTGATCCAGAACGGCCTCGTCACCGTCAACGGCCAGCCGATCACGATCCGCGGCGTCAACCGCCACGAGCATGATCCCGAGACCTTCCACGTCATCTCGCTCGAATCGATGGAGCGCGACATCCAGCTGATGAAGCGCGCCAACATCAACGCGATCCGCACCTCGCATTATCCCAACGATCCACGGCTTTACGAGCTGGCCGATCGCTATGGCCTCTATGTCATGGACGAGGCCGATATCGAGAGCCACGCCTATATGGACTTTGCCAACAAGCATCCCGAGCAGCGTGGCGCCTATCAGCTCGGCTTCGATCCCGCGTGGAAGGCCGCGCACGTCGCGCGCGTCACCAACATGATCGAGCGCGACAAGAACCACCCCTCGATCATCTTCTGGTCGCTTGGCAACGAGGCCGGGATCGGCCCGAACTTCGCCGCAGCGGCAGCGGCAGCCAAGCAGCGCGATCCGGCGCGGCTCGTCAGCTATCTCGGCTGGGGCACGTGGGACGGGCGGTTCGAGCACCACCCCAACGACTTTGCGGACATCTATGCGCCGATGTACGACACCGCCGCCAAGCTCGTCGATTACGCGACCAACTGGTCGTTCCGCCAGCCGCTGATCATGTGTGAATATGCGCACATGATGGGCAATTCGGGCGGTGACCTGAAGGAATATTGGGACGCGATCTACGCGCATCCCGACAAGCTCCAAGGCGGCTTCATTTGGGACTGGGTCGACCAGTCGATGTATCGCAAGACCAAGGACGGGCGGCGCTATTGGGGGATGGGCGGCGAATATGGCCCCAATCCCGGCGGCGAGCTCGAATTCGGCGACGGCCTGGTCCAGTCCGATCGCACGCCCAACCCGCAGCTGTTCGAGCTGACCAAGGTCTATGCGCCGATCCAGTTCGAGGGCTTCGACCCCGCCAGCGGCGCACTGCACGTCGCCAACCATTATGATTTCGCGAGCCTCGCCGGGCTCGATCTCGGCTGGCAAATGCTCGAGGACGGCGTCGTCGTCGCGCGCGGGACGATACCCGCGCTCGCCACTGCAGCGCATGGCCACGAAACGACGACGATCGCTCTGCCCGCGATCGCGCGCAAGCCTGGCGCCGAATATTTGCTCAACGTCATCGCCCGGGCCAAAGACGGTGGCACCCCGGGGATCGCCGCGGGCCAGGTGATCGGCTGGGAACAGTTCCCCCTCGGCAACGCAGTGGAGGTCGCCAAGCCCGCCCCCACGGGCAAGGTCGACGTCTCGCAGGCGGGCACCACGATCACGCTGCGCGCCGCCGGGGCCGAACTCGTGCTCGATCGCAAGACCGGGCTGCTCGTCCGCTATGCCGCCAACGGTCGCACGCTGCTGCGCGGCGGAACGCCCGATTTCTACCGCGCCCTGACCGACAACGACGTCGGCGTCGGCGTCGAGCGCACCCATGCCGTCTGGAAGGCAGCCTCGAGCGATCGCACCGTCGAGGCAGTCGAGCAGCATGCGACGCCCGGCGGCGCCGACATCACGATCCGCTACCGCATCGGCCAGGACGTCGCGCGTTTCGTCACGCGTTACGCGATGGCGGGCGACGGCAGCGTGGCGGTCGAGGGCAGCTTCACGCCGCTGCGCACCGATTTGCCCGATCCGCTGCGGATCGGCCTGGCCTATGCCATGCCCGCCAGCTTCGACACGCTCGAATGGTATGGCCGCGGCCCGCACGAAAGCTATGCGGACCGCAAGACCAGCGCGCCCATCGGCCTGTGGCGCGGAGCAATCGCCGAGCAGAACCACGATTACATGCGGCCGCAGGAAACCGGCAACAAGGTCGATGTGCGCTGGATGGAGCTGTCGGATCACGCCGCCGGCGGCCTGCGCGTCCAGGGCGACGCGCCGCTGTCGATGAACGCGCTCGCCTTCCCGTACGACGATCTGTCGCACCGCGCGCCGGGCACGCGCCGCAGCTCGGACATCGTTCCGCATGATGCGGTTTCGTTGATGATCGATGCAGCCCAGTCCGGGATCGGCGGCGATACGCAATGGGACCAGACCGGGCGAGCGCTCCCGCGCTACCGGATCGCGCTCGCGCCGCGCAGCTTCGGCTTCCGGCTGACCCCGTTCAACGGCGCGGGCACCACCCCGACGCTCGCCCGGCCCGCGTCGGCGACGGGCGTGTCGGAGGTGATCCAGTGACCGCGCGCGCGCCCTCGCGCCCGCTCGCCGGCACGCTGCTCCTCTTGGCCGGTGCCGCCGTCGCGTAGCAGGCCGCCACTCCGAGGCGGCCGAGCCGCCCTCGGGCTTAGGATCTGGCACGACAACAAGCTGTGCACCTCGCGCAATTGCACCCGCCACCGCATCCTCACGAACGGCCCCGATGCCGCTGACTTCGAGGTCGATTATGCGCCCTGGCCAGTCGATGTCGATCGCCGTGTATGGGAGACGCGCCGCTTCACGCTGCCGCTCGGCACGCAGTTCACGCGGATGGTCTCGACGCTGTCGTCGGACAAGCCGGGTCCGCTGATCGTCGGCATCGGCATCGGCCGCCACACGATCGGCGCGAGCGAAGGCGCGCTGTCGGTCGACCGCGCGCACGGCGTCCGCTCTCTGGAGCGCCCAGGCTGGCGCGCATGGCGATCGCGCTCAAGGTCGAGCCGGGCAAGCCGTTCGTCTATTATTACGGCTCGGCGTGGGACGAGGGCGTCGGCGGCCCTTGCACGCGCGGCGAGTGGGACCGCTACACCCTTACCGCCCCCGTCGATTTTCGCGTGCCGACCGACCGCCGATAGGGGGGGGAGACTCGATGAAGCGCCGCGATCCTGCGGCGAGCGCAGCGCACCGGCAATCGACCCATTCGCGGTCGCTCAAGCCAACTTCCGATGTCGATCAGGGCCTCGCATTGCTATTTGATCGAGGCTGCGAACGACAAGGTGAAATTGGAATTCGCGGCCATATTGCCCGAGGGCGTGATCCGAATGGCGTTCACCAATGGGTCGTAGCCATTCGACGGGGCATAGGACCAGGTCACCCCCTTGTCGTTCGAGTAGCTTATATTGGCAGCGGCGAGTGTAACCCCGCTCGTCCCGGAAACGAGCTTGACGGGCAACGCGGTGGTGCCATCGAAATTTGTGTTGAGGTAGGTTATCCCGGCGGGAAAGATGTCGGTAAGGATGATCGTACCCGGATCGACCGGACTGTTTCCAGTATTCGACACCGAAAACACGTAAACCACGTCGGTGCCGGGCAGGTTGTACGCCCCGAGATTTCCGGAGCGTGGCGCCGATGCTTTGGTCACCGACAGCGACGGCATCGGACACGCACTGATCGACGCAATGCCAGCGCCCTGTTGACCCGTCGTGGTTTCGCCCGACTGAAACGGATAGTTTCCGTACCGCAGCACGACCGTCGTGACGGGTTGCGCAAACGTCGCAGTGATCGTGCCGTCATCGGAATTGTTGTTCGAAGCGCCGGTGCCGGCCGCTTGCGTCGCAGCGAGCGTTACCGGCGCAGTCGTGGCGCCTGACGTGAGCGCGGATCCGGTTGCCGTCCGTGGCGCCGTTGCGCCGTTCCCGTTCCCCCAGGGGGTGGTGAGCACAGGCGTATAGGTGGTCGCGCCGCTCGCCCCCGTTATCATGATCCAATCCCGATACTGGTTGAGCGTGAAATCGATATCGTGCGTGACGACCGAGAAGTCGCGAATTGGCGTGGAGAATGTGAAGGTCACCGTGATGACCCGCGTTCCGCTGGTCAGGTCGGTGGTCCGGCCCGCAAAAATTCCGCCGAAGACGAGGTCGCGTTTGGTCGCATCGGGGCCTGTGATCAACGTCCCGATCGCCGGCATCTGCGTGTTCGCAATGGCCGTCGAGCTCAGGCCGTTCTGCGCAATCGCCACGGAAAAGGGCAGCGAAGCGCCAGCGCTGCTGACGGCGGTGTAGGCATAGGTGGAACCGTAATTGAGCGTCGCCGCCGGCTGGTTGGCAAAGGCGAAAGTGTACTGGCTCGCGACATCGCACGAGGCGTGCGCCACAGCGGGCGCCACGAGCGCCATGAGCGCGGCAAAAACCCTTTTCATCGACCCGATAGTCCCAGGAAAGCGAAGCGCGTCTGATCGAACTTCAGACGTGCGGTGAGGAATGCGCCATGATGCGTCGACCGCTCCGCCGCAAAGTCGCGGTCGGCAAAGCCGGAAAAATTCCAGCCGGCGGTGACCAGCATATTGGCGGCCGGGCGAAGTCCGATCACCGGGCCGACGGCATAGGCCAGGGTGCGCCCGTCGAGATCGCCGCGCGCGGTTGCGTGCACCCCGACTTCGAGCCAGTCCGCCAGGCCGAGATGTCCGTCGAGCCCCGCCACGGCGGTCACGCCGCGAAGGTCATAGCTCGCGATCCGGTCGCTGGTATAGCGCGCGGCGAGGAAGATGCCGATCTCGCTGCGCTGATACAGGCCGGTTTCGTCGCGGCCATACGGTGCCCAATCGAACGACAGGCTGCCGAGCAACCGGCCGGAACGCGCATCGCCGGTGACGAGCAACACGCCGCCGCCGGGCGCCGTCGCACCCCTGACCGCGCCGCTCACACTGTCGGCGCGGTATTCGAGCTTGGCCAAGAACGCGACCTGACGGGATGCCGGTCGCGATGCCGCCGACACGGCGACGTTGGCGACGCTGGTGGTGGTGCCCCCGACCTGGACACGCGACCAGGTCGCAAGGCCGCCAAGTGCCTGCCCCTCGCCAAGCTGACGCAGCAAGCCGAGCGTCAGCGCGGCCCGGTCACCGAGCGAGCCGAGCCGATATTCGGCACGCGCCGTGCTGCTCCACCGGCCGCCGCGATAGCCCAGCCCCAACGTCAGCGCGTTGAAATCCTCGGTCAGCGTCGCACCGTTGCCGACGAAACCACCGCTGGCGACGGGCTGTGCGGCGGTGACGACCGTCGCCGGATCGATCCCGCCGAGCGTACGGTTGCCATCGATCGTCGCATCGATCGTCCAATGCTTGCCGAGCTCGAACGATTGCGCAAGACCATAGGCTGCGTAGCTGCGCCGGCCATATTCGCTCAGCATCTGATCCGACACGCTGCTCGTGATGCGGCCGCCGGCCCAGGGCTTGAGGTCGAAGCCCAGGCGCGCGGTCCGTGCATCGATCTTGTCGCCATGCGCCAGCTCGTACGTGCCGACCAGCGTGACGGAATCGCTCAGCGCGAAGCGCGCCCCGGCGCGGTGGCGTTGCGGGAAGTCGATGCTGCCGGCATTGCCCAAGGCGAGACTGCTGCTCGCATCGAGCTCCAGTCGATTGTCGAACAGCCGCTGCGTCGCGCCACCCTCGATCAGCGTCGAGACCGCCGCGCCGCCATTGGCGAGGCGATCCTCCGCATGCGCCAGCGCGATGCGAAAATCGGTCCGCGCGCCGCGATAGTCGAGCCGCAGCTGCGCCGCGCGGCGGGTGGTCGCATCGACCAGGCTAGCGTCGTTCCAAACGCTCGCCGTTGCAGAGAGGTTTTCCGTGACCTTGGCGCGAAGATCGGCGCCGATCTTGCGGCGGCCACGTTCGGCGCCGTTTTGCTGGCCAAGCCCGAAGCCAAGATCCTGTTGCCGCGCATAGCCGAGCAGATCGAAGCGTCGATCATGATGCTCGACCTCGACCTGCCAGGCCATTCCGCTGCTCTGGCCGGGCTGGGTGTTCGCGGCGCCCGAAAGCGACCGATTGCCCCGGCTGGCGGCGAGTTCGGCGCGGATCTCGGTGTCGCGCGCAAACCGCAGGCGGAGATCGGTCGCGATCAGATCGGTCCGCCCCTGATCGCCATCGTCGTGCAGCACGGTGGCCCCGACGCGCAGCGCGCCGCCCCTGCCGTCATACCGCACGCGCGCGCCGCCATTGAGCGCGCCGGAATCGTCCCGATCGACCTCGTAATCGGCGACGATGAACTGCGGGTTCAGGTCACTCGACCGGCTCAGGACGGGTGCCGAGAAGCGGATCGTTCCGGCAGCATAATCGATATCGTAATCGACGAAACGAGTCAGCGCGCGGCGGTCCATGATCCGCTCGGAGCGCAGCCGGTCGCGGACTTCGATGACGATCTGCTCGCTATTGGCGAGCACGTCGCGCGACGCCAGCGCATAGGGGCCCGACAGGCCATTGCCCTGGATCTCGTCGCGACGATGCCGAGTCGCGATGCGGGCGGCAAAACCGCTGGCGGCAAGGCGACGGCCCCGCGCTTCCGCCTTGAAGCCGGTCGCCGTCCGGGTGTAGCGGCCGAGATCGGTTTCGCCGAAGCCCGTCTCGAAATCACCGAACAGCGCATAGAACTGGCGCCGCTCGAGCTTGACGTAGAGCTTGCGCGTCGATGCCGCGTCGAACCTTCGCTCGGAGCGATCGGCATAGAGCGTATAATAAGTGTTGGGGTCGATCGCGCCCGAAAGGCGCTGGTCCTCGCGCCGCTTTGCGCTGTCATAGGCGAGCGTCAGCAGCCATTTTCCCAGAATTCGCCCCTTTGCGTAGAAGGCGATCCGACCGTCGGCGCGGATCTTGTCCGCACGCTCGATCGCTTCGATATGGCCTGCCAGCCCCGCGCGGTCGACACCGGCCTCGGCCAAGCCAACGATGGTCCAGGCGCGGGCGCCCGGTTCGAGCCATGTCTCGACTTGCTGCGAGCGGACGGTATCGCGATCGCGGAAGCTGAACGTGATCGTGACGGCGCCGCTCACCGTGGTCGGGGCGAGCGCGATATAGGCGATGCCGTCGTCGCCCGTCACGTGCCACACGGGTTTGGCCCGGCCGAGCCCGGTCAGCGCCCGTGCCTGTTCGGCGTCGATCTCCATCGCCGTCGCATAGGGCGCAGACACGGCGATATCGCCGACGGTCCCGGCGTGAACCGGGCGGCCGTCGCGATCGATGAGGCGGACCGCGAGGACCGGGCGGCGGACGCCATCGGCGACGAGCACGGATTTTTCGGGCAGATACTGCGCGCGCGCCGCCGTTCGCACGAAATGGACGTCGCGCGACAGCGTCGTGACCAGCGCGCCGTCGCTGCCACGGACTTCGGCGGTCAGATGCGTCGTACCGTCGCCGAGCGGCACCCCACGCCACATGCTGACGGCGAAGCGCTGCGCCGCTTCGGTGCGGCTCCCGTCGAACGCGACGGGATCGACCGGCGTGCCGTTCGCGAACAAGGTGAGTTTCTGGCCTGGCAGATGGCGGATTGCGACGCGCACCGCTGGCGCCCGCGGGTTGTGGTCGGGTTCCGGGAAGAGCCAGGAGATATCGGCTTTGCCATCGGCGAACCAGTCGCGCTCGCCAGCGGCGGCGACGCGGTCCGAGACGGGTTCTGGTACATCGGTGCGCGCCACCCCGGGCTGTGCCGAAATCACGGCGTGGAAATCGGCCGTGACGAGCGCCCCGCCCTGCCCTTCGACAAAGCGCGAAATGGCACTGCCGGCCGACCGCGTGCTGCGCACGCAGTCGACGAAGCTGCTCGCTGGGGAAAGGCTGGTCGGATCGACCTGCACCACATGCCGCCCCGGCAAAACGCCCTCGAAATGATAGCGGCCATCGCGGTCGGTGATCGCGTAGCTGCCATCCTCGAGAAAGACGCGCACGTCCGCGATGCCTGCCGCAACCCGCGGTATCGCGGCGCAGCCACCCGCCATGATCCGGCCGACGATCGTCATGCGTGCCGCGATCGTGTCGCGATCGATCCTGACGGCGACGCTGGCATTGCTCTCTGCGCCACGCACGTCGATCGTCCGGGCGCGGTTGAGCGCTTGCCCTGCCGGGGCATCCGGCCGAACCTGCAGGACATAGGTAAGCGTGCGCTGTGCGCCCGCCGCGATCGTCCCGAGATCGACGGTAATCGTGCGTCCGTCCGCGGCAATCGTCACCGCGGCGGGATCGCTCGCTCCATCGACGCGGATCGTGTCGGGTCGCAAACGCATGACCGTCGGCAGGATGTCGGTCAGGATGACGCCGCGCTTGGCATGCGTCGTGTCCGGATTGCGCGCCGTGATCGTGTAGACGACCCGATCGCCCGGCGATGCCACGCCGCGCGACGCCGTCTTGGTGAGGTTGATAGCCACAGGCGGCCGGTCGAGCGGAATGTCGATCCGAACTTCCGCCGGTCCGCTCAGCGTGAACACCTCGCCATAAGACGCGCCGTTGACGACAAAGGGCTGACCACCGGGTCGGAGCAAGGTGGCGAACTGGATCGGCGTCAAACTCGATGGTGCCACATGGGGCGCCGGGGCCTCGACCTTGAGGCGATAGCGTCCGGCGTTGGCCTGTGGGAAGCGATACTCGCCCGGCGGCAGCGCGTACGTCTGTCCGGCGCCATCGGTCACGGTTTGCCCGGTGACGATGCTCGACGGATATCGCGTCTTTCCGTCGGCGGCGTACACCACCGCGGGCAGGCCCGTCACGGCATCAAGCATCGTGACGCGCGCGCCGGAGACCGGAGTGCCGTCTTCGCTGTCGAACGCCACCCCGGCGGGATCCACCAGAGTGTCGATGATGGCCGTTGCGATCGGCTTCTGCGTGCCGTCGCGACGGCATTCGATCGAGATCTTGTCGTCCGCGCTCAGGCTCAGCGCGCAATCGCCGGTGGCGAGCGCGGGCGGCGCGGCACGCGTGGCGATGATCCCGACGAATTCGCCACTGTTCACGGCGTTTTCGGACACCACGAGCGTTTCGCGATCGCCACTCGTCGTCACCAGGGTGACCGTGACGGTATCGATCGCTTGGGGATCGCGGTTCGCACTCGGCGCCGCCAGCTTGAAGATCAACGGTTCGCCGGCCCGAACCTCCGTCGAGGGCGTAACGCCGCCGATCCCGGCTGCGCTTGCCGGACCGATCGGCGCGGCCGCTTGCGGGGCGACGGCCTGACACAGCGGCGTCCGCACCGAAAAGACGAGCGGCGAACCGACGTCTGGACGGTAGGTGGTCAGCGTGACCGCTATAGCCTCGACAGTAACGGTGACCGGATTGGAGGCGATGCTGCCGTTGGACCAGTCAGCCCGCGCGACATTCTCGATCCGCGTCTGCGCCTGGCATGCGCTTGCCAGCGCGGCGCAGCACGCCACGATCGCCACCATCCATGCACAGAGGATCAGAAAGAGTTTGCGCATCTCGATTTCAAGACAGGAGCGGGTCCGCCGGTGGCTCCGGGTCGAAGCAAGGATTTGAACCACCGGCGAATTTCGTCAGTTTATGGTCGCGCGGAACAGCAGGGTGCGGGCGTCGCCCGCAGCGACGCTCGACAGCGTTCCCGTGATGGTGCCGGAGGCAAAGCTCCCGCCGCTCGCGCCATCCGCATTGCAGGTCGACCCCGTCACGGTTCCGTTGAGAAAGATGCCGAACGACGAGAGGTAGGTGATCGTGGTCGGCAAGACGTCCGCCAGCGCCACGTTGGTGGCATTTGCACCGCCGGCCGCATTGGCGACCGAAATGCAATATTCGATCGTCGCGCCCGGGATCATCTTGGGGTTGGTCGTGCCGTTGAACGGATCGCTGACGATCCGGCTGACCTTGGTCACGCTCAACGCGGCGGCAAAGACGGTGTAATCGTTCTTTGCCGAATACGCTGCGTCTCGCGCGGCGTCTGTCGCACCGGCACCGTCGGCGAACACGGTATCCATGCCAGCGGTATTGCTGCCGGTGGTCTGCACCAGGGCGTTACCCTGGGTCCCTGCCGTACCGCCTTCGCGCCCGGTCGCGGTCAAAGTCACTGCAGCGACATCATTGGTGGCGCGGCCGAGCGGGATGTCGGCAACGACGAACACCGTCTTGGACGTGTCGGCTGCCAGCTCGTCGAGATAGGCGACCTGGCTGTCGCCGGCATCGTAGACGCCGTTGGCGTTCGTATCGACGTAGATGCGCAAATTGGTCGCGTCGAACGTGTCGGTGTTCGAATGCGCTCCGGCGCCCCCCGTCTGCTGCGAAACGGCGAGTGCGAAGTCGAGCGTGGCGTTGGATGTATTGGTGACCGAGAACGCCGTGACTGCGGCGAGTTGTCCCGGTGAAACCTGGGTGGTCGACGTTCCGACCGCCGCAACCACGAGATTGACCTTGCGGTCGACGGTGAAGCTGTCCGACGCGGCAATCTGGTTCTGGGCCACGCCGCCCACTTGGTAGTTGACCTGAACCGTGTTGGTGATGGTCGATCCGGCCTGAGTCCCGGCCGCGAATGCGGGAGTAGAGCCAAGTACGGCGAGCGCGACAAGGCTCCCCGCGCCCAGCAGGGTGCTGGCACGTGTCATGATAGTCTCCGATTAGGGTGTGCGCGCCTTGCCCCGCCGGCGCGCGCAGCGGTTGGTTAGCGGACGATGCCGCGGTACTTCAGAGACCCACTCGCGCCCGGCGCGATGCTGGGCAGCGTCCAGCGCAAATGGGTAACGTCGGTTGCTTGAGCCTGTCGTGGTGCGACACCCGCAACCGCGATCCGGAGCGCGGCAAGCGCCCCGAAGGTGCGCCCCCCGTCGACCGACACCTGTGCTCCAGGCGTACTGTCGCCGGTGAAGATGACGCCGTTCGGCACAGGGTTGGTCACGACGAAGTGCACGACCGGCTGCGTGGTCACGTTGCGATAATTCGTCGCCAGGATCAGCCGATCACCGGGGACCACGTGTTTCGCGTCCGACACCACGGTTTCCGGATGCCCGTTGGTCAGGACCGTTTTCTCGGTCGTCACGGTGCTGCTGAGCGACACCGCGTTGGTCGCCGCAACGGCGACCACGGGCAAAGCGACAGCAGCGAGAAGAGCAAAGAGTTTCATAGCGATCATCCTCAATTGATGCGGGTTTTGAATTCGACGGTGTGGGTCGTTCCGGCGGTCTGCGCGCCCAGCGCGACATCGATACCGGCGCTCGACGCAGTCCCGACGTCGGCGTCGGCGGCATCCGACAGATTGGCGCCGTCGAGCGTGAGCGAGCTCGCCTGGTAGCCGGTGCCCGCGGGTATCGCGTCGATCACATGCAGGCCCGCAACGCTGCCCGAGCCCGTCACGGTCGAAACCAGACGCCAGGTGATGATCGATCCCGGCACGGCGCGTGTGCCCCCGAACGGATCGGTCACTGTTGCCGACTTCACCAGGTTGACGGTCCCGCGGCTGACGACAAATCCGCTCGTACCGTCACGCATCGCGTGGGTCGCGCCTACGACGGCGTCGCCGCCGCCCGTGCCCTGCGCGGCAAACAGCGTTCCCGGCGCCCCGCTGCCGGTCGTTGCCGTAGCGCTCAACCGGACGAGGCCATGCTTTGCATCAAGAGCGTCGGCCGGGATCGAGGAGACGACGAAGACGGTGACGCCGCTTTCCGGCGCCAGCACCGGCGTTGCGCCACCCGCTGCGACCACCGCATCGACCCCCGGCTCGTACTGGCCATTGCCGTTCGTATCGATCGCGAGCTGGGTGATGGTGGGATCGAACGCGTTGCCGGTGACGGTCCCGACAGCCGCCAGCGCGAAGCTTTCCTCACCGTTGCCCTTGTTGGTGACCGTGAAGGCCAAGACCTGCGCCGCGCTCCCCGCCGTCGTCGCCACGTCGGCCGTTTCCCGCGCCGCCACCGCCACGTCGAGCATCTCATCGACGCGGATCGAAACCGTGTTGGACGTGATCGTCGCTTGCGTCCCGCCCTCGGGATAGGTCGCGGTCGCACTGTTGTTGATGATTGTTCCGGCCTTGACGCCTTCGGCGTGGACGGGGGACGCGAAGACCAGCGTCAGCGCGGTCATCGCGACCGCGGGAATGCCAGTGCAGCGGGGCGTCGAAGCGGGCAAGAAGGAGGTGTTTTTTGTCATAGCCAGGCCATTCACGGCCGAACCCGTTAAGCCTATCTTGCCATCCGGCGGCTTCATCCGAAAAGACGAGATCGCCAAACCGATGACTAATCCTTTCAGATCAGCGATAGACACATTAGCGGTACGGCTGCGGATTCTTGCCGGAACCGCCGCAGTTGGATCGATAAACGAATCGTTACCCCGGGGCCCAGAGACCTATGACAACGCCACCCTCGATCCTTGTCGTCGACGACCATCCGATCTGCGCAGCGGCGCTATCCATGGCTTCACGCGCGGTCGATGGCGAGGCGGTCGTGACGACGGTAAGCACCATGACGGAAGTCGAGACCGCGCTGCGGGAAAGGCGTTTCGACCTCGTCTTGCTCGATCTGATGCTGCCGGACGTGAACGGACTTTCCGGGCTCGCCATGGTGCGCTCGCTTTCGTCGGCAACCCCTGTCGCCATCGTTTCCGGTCGCGACGACATGACGACGATCCGGCAAGGCCGCGGCCTGGGCGCGAAGGGCTTTATTTCGAAATCTGCCGAAATCGACGAGATGATTGCGGCGATCAGGGTGATCCTGGCGGGTGGCCAGTGGTTCCCCGATGCCGCAATGGCGGACGGGGCGGCAACCGAGCACGAAGATCTGGCGCGACGCCTCGGGGAGCTGTCGACCGCGCAACTCCGCGTGCTGCGGGCGATTGCGGGCGGGCAGCAGAACAAGCAGATCGCCTACGAGCTCGGGCTCGCCGAGCCGACGATCAAATCGCACCTCGCGGCGATCTTCCGCAAGCTTGCCGTCGGCAACCGGACGCAAGCCGTTCTTGCCTTCCAGGCGCTCGAAGCGCGCGGCGACGAAACGCCCTAGGAGAGAGGATCCGAGAGCGACACTGCGGCATCTTCGGACAGGACGCTTTCGATCGCTTCGCGCGTCGCTCTGCCCGTCGCCGCCAGCTGGTTGCTCCTATCGCTGCGATCGTCGGGAGCGCGTTCGATCGTGCGGCACATTTCGGCCAATCGCGCCGCACCGACGGTGGTTGCCGCGCCTGCCAGCGCATGGGCTTCTTGCGCGACTCGCGCGCGATCGCCCGCTTCAAGCGCTTGGACGAGGGTTTGAATCGACTGATCCAAGGTGTCAGCCATCATGCCAAGCAAGACGTGCGTATCGTGCAGCCCCAGCGACGATCGCAGCATGCTCAGATAATCGATATCGATCAGCGGTTCGGCCTCGGCGCCGCTCCGATCGACGATGGGCTGCACCGCATCCGCTTTCTGGAGAAGCTCGCCGACGATGCGCAGCAAATCTTCCACTTTGAAGGGTTTGCGAAGATACGCGCTTGCGCCTGCATCCATCGCGAGCCGGGCGTGCCAATCGCTCCGGCGCGCGGTGAGCATGAGCACCGGGATCGCCTGAAACCGCGGCGAAGCGCGCAATTCCTGCAAAATCGGCAGCCCACCTTTTCCGGGTAGCGCGCAATCGAGAATGATGAGATCCGGATCGCTTTCCCAGAGACAATCGATCGCGTCCAAACCATCCGCGACGGGAATGACAGTGTGCGCCGCGCTTTCCAGCGCCCGCGCAACGATTTCTTGTACCAGTTCGTCATCCTCGACAATTACGATCGTCGCCATCCATCTTCCTTGAAATGTGGTGCAAGCTCGGCTCACCAGACCGCTGGATCCGATCTTCGCAGCCGTGGCATTCCAGCGCTTAGAAACGCCAGCTTTTCCGGGATGGGAAGCCGCGCCAGCGTCTCGGCGAATTCGGCAGCGATTTCGCCCATGCCGTCGTCATCGAAGAACCCCGCACTGCCGGCGACCTTGTGGAGCTCGTCCTGCAATTCGTCCGCGGTCTGCGGATCCAGGTCTCCGGCCGCGACGACGGTCTCGATCCTGGCGATCAGGCGGTCGGTCCGATCCGCGAATTTCTTCGCGAGCGCGCTGCTGACTCGAAACGGAGCGGCATCCCCGGGTGCCGGATCGGACGCACGACGGTATTTCTGGATCACGGCGCGAAGGGCGTCGATCGTAATCGGCTTGCTGAGATGATCCTGCATCCCGGCTTTACGACACATCTCGATGTCCGATTCATAGGCGTTGGCCGTCAACGCAACGATCGGAAGCATCGCGGTATCGACCCCCGCGGCACGGATGCGCTGCGTGGCATCGACGCCGTTGAGCGTCGGCATCTGCATATCCATGAGGACCAGATCGAACGCCTCGCCCGACCTGATCATCTGGTCGACCGCGGCCACGGCGACGGCACCGTTTTGCGCGATGGTGGTCTTGCACCCGAGCCGAGCCAACATCGCCTTGACCAAATGCTGATTGATCTCATGATCTTCGGCAACCAAGATATGCAAGCCCAAGTCAGACGAGACGGCATCGCTCTGCTTCGCCTGATCGGCAGTGCGTGCAATTCGTGCCTGGTCTTCGGCCACGCGGAGCGGAAGCGCGAGGGTCAGCGTCGTGCCGACGGCTTTCGTGCTGTTGAGGGTCAGCGTCCCGCCCATCAGCTGCGACAACTCCGCGCTGATGCTGAGGCCAAGCCCGCTCCCGCCGAACCGCCGCGCCGTGCCGTCCTCGGCCTGCACGAATTTCCCCATAACGGCAGCCTGCCGGTCCTCATCGATGCCGATGCCCGTGTCTTCGACACTGAGCGAGAGCATCGCGCCCTGCACCTCGGCCCGGATCGTGATCGATCCGACCGTCGTGAACTTGATCGCATTGCCGAGCAGATTGAGGATGATCTGCCGCAAGCGCAGACCATCGCCGATGATGTTCGAGGGAACGCCGTCGGCCATCGAGAACGTGATCGGCAGCGATTTCCCGAGCGCGAGCGGCGCCATCAGTTTGATGCACGCGCCGACGAGATGCGGCAGGTCGACCACATCGTGAAAGATGACCAACTGTCCCGCCTCGATCTTCGTCAGATCGAGAATGTCGTTGAGCAAGCGCATCATGGCGGTGCCGGAGTCGGCGATGAGTTCGACCTTGCGCCGCTGGTCGGGGGTCAGCGTATCCGCAAGCAGCAACTCGGTAAACCCGAGCACACCGTTCATCGGCGTCCTGATTTCGTGGCTCATATTGGCGAGAAAGCTCGTCTTCGCCTCGGCAGCGCCCTCCGCGGCGGCGAGCGCGCGCTCGAGATCGAGTTCGAGGCGCTTGCGTTCGGATATGTCGCGCACCGAAACGATGATCTCCGAAGGCAATCCCGTCGCCGGATCTCGCACCAAGCCGCTGTTTGCCTCGAGCCACACCCAGATTCCGGGCCGGTCAATCGGCTCGGCCCGATACGCGACGATCAGCTGGTCCTCATCCCCCGTCGCAAGCCGCTTATACTGCGCATTGACCCGTGCTGCATCCTCGGGATGGAATCTGGTCAACATGTTCCGGCCGATGAGGCCTGCGGGATCGACGCCAAGCAACCTGGCGACCGAAGGCGACGCGTAGATGCACGTTCCGTCGAGGCTTAGCCGAAATACGGCATCGGTGGCGTTCGCGGCCAACAGGCTGAGCTGCTCCTCGCGCTCGCCGAGCGCCTTCTCCGCCAGCTTGCGCTGGGTGATGTCGATGTTGACGCCGATATAGCCCACCAGGCTGCCATGCTCGTCAATCTCGGGTTCGCTAATCACTTCGACCCAGCATGTGCGACCATCGCGGTGCTGAAAGCGAAATTCACTCCGCAGACCGATACGCTGTTCGACTGCGCCGATCCAATCCCCGAAGAGCCGATCCCGATCATCGGGGTGGATCGCCGACGCCCAACCGCTCCCGAACGCCTCGGCTTCGACCAACCCCGACAATTTCAGCCATGCGTCGTTGACATAGGTGCAGTTGCCCGATGAATCGGTTCGGAAGATGCCCGCCGGCGACAGGCTGGCCAGCGTCTCGAAAAGGCGTTTGCTCTCGGCAAGGTCGATCTGCGACTGACGCTGTTCGGTAATGTCGATGACCGCGCCGATGAACCCCGTCAGGCTACCTTGGTCGTCGAATTCGGCGCTGTTGACCGTTTCGACCCACATCTCTCCGCCTTGGGCGCGCTTGAACTTCGATTGGCGGACGCGGACTTCACCCGGAACGAAGCCGATCCATGCCGGCCGCTCGATAAAGGGCGTCGGATCGGCCAAGGCCCGCATCCACCCATTGCCCAGCGATTCCTCGAAACTGAGACCGACCTTGGCGACCCACTCGCGATTGACGTAGGTGACGTTGCCGTCGGCGTCGGCCCTGAAAATGCCGATCGGGGCCGATTCTGCCAGGCGCCTGAAGCGCGTTTCGCTGTCCTCCAGCGCCCGCTTCGCGGTTACGCGCGCCGTCACGTCTCGCACGGAATCCGAGATTTCGAGCAGCTTGCCCGCGCGATCCCAATGGAATTTCGGGCGTGCTTCGAGCCACCGCGCCTCGCCCGCTTTGGTGAGCGCGCGATATTCGATCGTCCGTCCGTCCCCCGCGACCGATGCCGCGCTGAACGCTTCGGCGACGCGCGCGTGATCATCCGGATGCATGAACGCAAACGGGGTTTTGCCGATCAGGTCGTCGGGTACGTAACCGAGCAAATCGGTGACCGACGGGGAAACGTAGCGAAAGATGCCGTCTGCCCCATAGAGCGCGATCACGTCGCTGACATTGTCCGCGAGCAGCCGGTAATGGCGCTCGCTTTCGGCGACGCAGGCGGCGGCCAGATGTTGCGCGGTAACGTCCTGGAATACGCCGAAGAGCGACGTCGTTTTGCCGCTGGCATCGGCGGAGCACTCGGCGCGCGCGATCACGTGACGGATTTCTCCGTCGGGCCGGCGGATTCGCAATCCAAAATCATAGCCTTCGCCGGTTTCGACCGCGTTCGCGACGAACCGCGTCAGCGTTTCGCGGTCGTCCTCATGGTATAACTTCTGGATTGCCTCATAGTCCGGGACCGCTTGGGAAACCGGAAGACCGTGGATTCGGAAGACTTCGTCAGACCAGATGACTTTTTGCGCAACGAGATCGAAACGCCAGTGGCCGACGCCGGACATCGCCTCGGCGGTCCGTAACAGGCGGTTCTGCTCGTCGAGGATCGACCGTGCCTTCGACAGTTCGAGCTGGTCGACGACCAGTTGCGCAAGCGACCGAAGATAGTCGATATCCGCCTCGCTGGGGCGCGGCCTGGGCTCCGTATCGATGACGCACAAGGTGCCGAGATTGTGCCCATCCGACGTCGTCAGGACAGCCCCAGCATAAAAGCGGATAGCGGGCGCGCCCAAGACCAGCGGGTTGGTGTCGAACCTGGCGTCGGCAAGCGCGTTCTCGACCACCATGACCGAGCCAGGGGCCAGATTGATCGCATGATCGCAAAAGGCCCAATCGCGCGGCGTCTCACCGACGTCGAGGCCGATGCACGCCTTGAACCACTGGCGCTGTTCGTCGATCAACGAAACCAGCGCGATCGGCGCCTTGAAATACCCCGCTGCAAGCTTCGCGATCCGGTCGAAACGGTCTTCGCGCTCTGTTCCCAGAATGGCGTGTTCTCGAAGCGAGGCGATCCGTAAATCTTCGGCCGTCGGTATCATCGGGATTGGCATAGCGACGTTTGAAGCATCGGGCGCCATGAGTGTGTGGTCGGATATGGCGTCGCGGCGCCGCCGGGACTGCGCCTATTCATCGCCTTGTCAGGAAGGTGCCGCATACTCGCCCCTACGGATAATTACCTAACGACGTGCCGATAAATGGTTAACAAATCATGCGACTGCATGTCTTGCCGGATGCACCGGGTTGGTGAGCCAAAGCCGCCCCTGTGTACGCCCCCCCGCGTACACACGATTTTACGCCGATTTACGGCGGCGGCGATATCACCGCCACGGTCGTATGGGAATTGATGGCGAACGATTGACCGGCAAAGAGCCGTGCGTGTTGGACGAATTCCTCGACAGCACCAGCGAGCTTCGAGGCAAAGACGGCTTCGGTCAGCTGCACACCAGCATAAAGTTCCACCTCGACCAGACAGTCGATCAAGCGGAAGGCACCGACACGGGCGGTCGCGTTTCGTAGCAAATGCGCCTCTTGACGCGCGCCCTTCAAGTCCCCCGCGCCGATCAACAGATCGAGCCGGTCTCCGATCTTTTCGGTCCAGTCTGCGAGTTCGGACAACAAGGCATTGCGACCTGCAGCGCCGACGGATCGATCGAGCTCGGCGATCAGATCGTCGTCAAAAACAAGCGCGTTCAACGCTGACGCACAATCGATGCGAAGGTCAGCTGGATCGGCCCCTGGACCAGGCGCGTCCGAATACCTCCATCGACGTCTTTGAACGATCTGTTAAGCATAGCTGACGGAACTTGCCGACAACCTCTAAGCGGCACAATCATACATTCGGATGCACATCTCGGTCCGACCGAGCTAGCGTTCGATGATTGCGGGCGCGGTCCAGGCATCTTCGGGTTGCCGGCACCGCAACGCCGTCGGCTTCGCGGAGACCTCGCCAAACGCATCGGTCATCCGTGCGCGTAATCGAATGAAGATCGCATATATTGCGTCCATGCCCCCCGGATCGAGGAGCGCGAGCGACCATACCCCCGGGCACCCTGCTCGGCAGCGACCCGAGATCGCGCGCGGTACGATGACGCGGTACGCCAGGCCGCTAAGCAGCGACCGCCCGCGCTTCCAGTCCGATCGAGTCCGTGATCGTGATCGCGCGTCCGCCGGGAAGCCGAATAATCCCGGCCGCCTTCAAATGGGTCATCTGCCGGCTCACCGTTTGAATGGTGAGCCCCAGGACGTCGGCGATCTGTCCGCGCGACAAAGGCAAATCGAAGGTCACCGGGGCGTCGTAGGTCGCCCTGCATCCGCTCGACGCTGTGCGTGAGGTCATGTCGATCAAAAACCCTGCGACCTTTTCAGCCGCCGACGTCCGGGCCAGCGTCCACATCTGCCGACGGGCAATGTTCAGGGCTGCCAATGTGCGCTGAAGCAACAAGCGCTCCATCCCGGCCTGATCGGTCAGCAGCCGCTCGAATGCTCTGCGCGAGTAGACACATAACTCGGCATCCGTCATCGCCGTGATCGTGAATTCAGCGCGCCCTGGATAGGGCTGCCCGACGAAATCGGCTGGGTACAGCAGCCCGACGATCTGCTCACGACCCTGCGTGGTGCAGGCGACGAGCTTGAGCACGCCGGACAGCAAATTGCCGCAGATGGTGCTTTCGTCACCGGCCCAGATCACCGTTTCGCCACGAGAAACGTTTTTATACCGCCCGATCGTATCCAATGCCGCGCGTTCGCTGCGCATCACGCTCGCGCACACCCTCGGGTCGGGTGCCGTATCATCGGCGCAGATATCCATGCTGAGCATAGGAAGTTTCATACGCCCACGAGATGATAAACCTGCATCAATTCGGCATACCTAGGTATATGCCGAAGGCGTCAGGCAGGTAGGCCGCGTCGCGAACGAGGCACCCTCGCGCGGGTGGTGTCCGCGCTCAGTGCGCCGGGATCACCAGGCCGCCAGGCATCGGCATCGGCATCATGTTGGCGTTGAGGTGATACATCACCCAGATCGACCCGGCGATCGTCAACACGACGATCACCGTGGTGAACAGGAAAGCGAGCAACGTCCAGCCGCCTTCGGATCGCGTGTCGAGATGCAGGAAGCAAAGCACGTGAACGATGATCTGGGCAAAGCCCATGGCGAAGATCAGCGCCGCTGTCGTCTGCGCATCGTGCAGCACTCCGGACATCACCAGCCAGAACGGCACCGCCGTCAGGATGATCGCGAGGATCGTGCCGATGCGGTAGCCCCGCTGGCTGTGGCCGGACGTGGCGCCATGTGCGGTTTCTGGCGCGATCGAGGGCTGGCTCACCGGAGGACTCCAAACAGATAGACGAAGGTGAAGACACCGATCCAGATGATGTCGAGGAAGTGCCAGAACATCGACAGGCAGATCAGCCGGCGCTTCATCGGCTGGCTGAGGCCGTGCTGCCCGAGCTGGACGAGTATGACGCCGATCCACAGCAGCCCGATCGTGACGTGCGCGCCATGCGTGCCGACGAGCGTGAAGAAGGCCGAGAGGAAGGCGCTACGCTGCGGCCCTGCGCCTTCGGCGATCAGCGTCGAGAATTCGTACAGTTCGATGCCAATAAAGCCAGCGCCGAGCAGGCCGGTCACCGCCAGCCAAAAGCGGGTCGCGCGGACCCGCCCGGCTTCGATATGCGGCATCGCCTGGCCGAAGGTGATCGACGACGCCAGCAGCAACGCGGTGTTGAGCGCGACGAGCGGCAGCTCGAAGATCTCATGCGGCATCTGCCCGCCGGCATAATTCGTCCGGACCACGCCGAACATCGCGAACAGCGACGCGAAGATCAGCGCGTCGCTCATCAAGTAGATCCAGAAGCCGAGCACGGTGGCACCGTTGCCGCCGGAATCGTGATCGTCGTCTTCGGCCAGGTGCCAGCTCGGCGCGGCGTCGCTCGGGAGGCGCGTGTGGTCGGTCATGTCAGGCTCCCACGGCCGGCTGGTGGCGCTTGCTCTCGGTCAGCGCGACCTCGTCCGCCGGAATGAAATAGTCGCGCGCGAAGTTGAAGGTATGCGCCACCGCGACGACGATCAGCCCGGCGAAGCTCAGTGCGGCGAGCCACCACATGTACCACACCATGCCGAAGCCGAGGCTGAGCGCGAGTCCGGCCAGGATGATTCCGGCGCCGGTGTTGCGCGGCATGTGAATCGGGCGATAGCCCCCGGCGGGCCGCTCGTAACCGCGGCTCTTCATGTCGTACCACGCATCCAGATCGTGGATCACCGGCGTGAAGGCGAAGTTGTACGCTGGCGGCGGCGAGGTGGTCGACCATTCGAGCGTGCGGCCGTCCCACGGGTCGCCGGTCAGATCGCGCAGCTGGTCGCGCTTCACGAAGCCCATCACGATGCTCATCACGAAGCCGAGGATGCCGACCAGGATGATGAGCGCGCCGATCGCGGCGACGATGAAATAGGGTTGCAGCGTGGGATCGTCGAAATGGTTCACGCGGCGCGTGGTGCCCATCAGTCCGACGACGTAGATCGGCGTCCAGGCGACCCAGTAGCCGATCACCCAGCCCCAGAAGGCGACCTTGCCCCAGAACTCGTCGAGCTTGAAGCCGAACGCCTTGGGGAACCAATAGACCATCCCGGCGAACAGCCCGAATACCACGCCGCCGATGATCACGTTGTGGAAATGCGCCACCAGGAACAGCGAATTGTGCAACACGAAATCGGCGGGCGGAATCGCTAGCAGCACGCCGGTCATCCCGCCGACCACGAAGGTCAGCATGAACGCCACCACCCACATCATCGGCAGTTCGAAGCGGATGTCGCCGCGATACATGGTGAACAGCCAGTTGAAGATCTTGGCGCCGGTCGGGATGGCGATGACCATCGTGGCGATGCCGAAGAAGCTGTTGACGCTCGGTCCCGCACCCATGGTGAAGAAATGGTGCAGCCAGACGAGATACGACAGGATCGTGATCACCACGGTCGCATAGACCATCGACGTATAGCCGAAGAGCCGCTTGCCCGTGAAGGTCGAGGTGATTTCCGAATAGATGCCGAATGCGGGGAGGACGAGGACATAGACTTCCGGGTGCCCCCAGATCCACACCATGTTCCAATACATCATCGGCGAACCGCCGAGCTCGTTGGTGAAGAAGTGCGTGCCGATATAGCGATCGAGCATGAGCAGGAAGAAAGCGGCGGTCAGTGCGGGGAAGATGGCGATCGCGAGCACGTTCGAACACAACGCCGTCCAGCAGAACACCGGCATCTTCATCATCGTCATGCCGGGCGCGCGCATCTTGATGACGGTCGCGACCATGTTGATCGCCGACAGCGTCGTGCCGACACCGGCGATCTGCAGCGACCACAGATAGTAATCGACCCCCGTTTCGGGGCTGTACGCCAGCCCGGCGAGCGGTGCGTAAGAGAGCCAGCCGGTGCTGGCGAACTCGCCGACGAACAGCGAAATCATCACGAGGACCGCACCCGCCGCGGTCAGCCAGAAACTGAGATTATTGAGGAACGGAAAGGCCACGTCGCGCGCGCCGAGCTGCAGCGGCATGACGAAGTTGACCAGGCCGACCACCAGCGGGATCGCCACGAAGAAGATCATGATCGTACCGTGCGCGGTGAAGATCTGATCGTAATGATGCGCCTCGAGGAAACCCTGGTTGTCGCCGAAGGCAATCGCCTGCTGTGCGCGCATCATCAGCGCATCCGAAAATCCGCGCAGCAGCATGATGATGCCGAGGATGACGTACATGATGCCGATCCGCTTGTGATCGACACTCGTGAACCATTCGGTCCACAGATAGCCCCACAGCCGGAAGTAGGTCAGCGCGCCGAAAAGCGCGAGGCCGAGCGCCGCGACGACGATGAACGTCCCCAGCAGGATCGGTTCGTGCAGCGGAAACGATTCCCAGGTCAGCCGCCCGAAGATCGATTTGAGAAGATGATCGCTCATGAGTGTCCCGATGCTTGGGGATCAGACCGCGCGGTGCGAAGCGCACCGGGGGCGAGGAAAGGCTGCGTGGCCGACAGATCGCGATTGCGCGGATCGCCTTGCTTGCGCTCGCCGGGTGCGCCGGGTTTGGCCGGCTTGGTGACGTTGGGCCCCGTGCCCTTGTCCTCGGGGGCCTTGAAGAGCGCCGGAGTCGGCGTGGTGCCATGCAGCGGCGCGGCGCTGCGGCCCGCAACATCGCCCCGACTGCGCGCCATGTCGCGGCGCATCACGTCGATCGTGCATGGCGCACCCGGGGCGACGCAGCGATTGACCACCCGGTCGAACAAGCCCGGCATGACCGACCCGAAATACAGCGCTGGCACCTTGATGCTGGGTTTCTCCAGCGCGCCATAATTGGCCGCGGCGAGCGTGCCCTTGCTGGCGTTCACCCGGGCGACCCAGCGCGCGAAATCCGCCGGTGCCATGCCGCGCAGCTTGAAGCGCATCTCGGTGTGACCGCGCCCGGTATAATTGCCCGAATAGCCCCAGCTGTCGCCGGGCTGGTTGAGCACCGCGTTGAGCACGGACTGCATGCCCGGCATGGCGTAGATCATCCCGGCCATCGTCGGCGCGTAGAAGGTGCTGAACTGGCTCGTCGACGTGATCGAGAAGTGTACCGGCACGTCCACCGGCAGCGCCAGTTCGTTGACGGTGGCGATGCCCTGTTCGGGATAAATGAACAGCCATTTCCAGTCGAGCGCGACGACCTGCACCTCGAGCGGCTTGGTGTTGGGCGCGATCGGCCGGCCCGCCGACAGACGCTCGAGCGGGCGGAACGGATCGAGCAGATGCGTGCTCGTCCAGGTCACGACGCTGAGCGCGATGATGATCAGCAACGGGCATGCCCAGATCACGAGCTCGAGCGTGGTCGAATGGTCGAAATTGGGATCGTAGACCTTGTTGGGGTTGCCGCGGCGGTACCGCCAGGCGAAAAGCACTGTCAGCACCATCACCGGCACGATGATCAGCAGCATGATCCCGGTCGCGAACAGGATGAGGTTGCGCTGTTGCAGGGCAATATCACCGGTCGGATTCAACACCACCATGTTGCAACCGCTCAGCAATGCCGGAATCCCTAGGAGGGGAAGGCGCAAGGCCGTGCGGATGCGATGTGATGTTATGCTGCCCATGCCTGACGCGTAGCCGCTGAACGAATGCAGAACTTTGTCCGCGATCAAAGTTTTGCGGTTTGTGAATCGCTACAGCGGGAGTGTCGGCATCGCTGATCGATCACGGCGTGCCGCCGCAGTCGCTGCAAAACACGACTGAGCAGATAGGACGGAACGCGATGGTAGGGACGGCACTCGACGCGGGGAACTCGACCCCCTTGGAGCGCGATGCGCAGCTGATCAACGCGCGCGACCATCAGGTCCGACCGGGCGACATCGCCGTCGGGGTGATCATCGGGCGGTCGTCGGAATTCTTCGACTTCTTTGTCTTTGCGATCGCGTCGGTGCTGGTCTTTCCGTCGGTCATCTTCCCGTACGTCGATGCCTTGACGGGCACGCTCTATTCGTTCGCACTCTTCGCGCTTGCCTTCATCGCACGACCGATCGGCGCACTGGCCTTCATCTGGATCGACCGCAAGCACGGCCGCGGCGTCAAACTGACCGCCGCGATGTTCCTGCTCGGCGGATCGACCGCGGCGATCGCCTTCGTCCCCAGCCACGCGCAGGCCGGCGCCTGGGCGGTCATCCTGCTGGCGCTGTTCCGCATCGGGCAGGGTTTCGCGCTCGGCGGCACCTGGGACGGCCTTCCGGCACTGCTGTCGCTCAACGCGCCCGCCGGGCGCCGCGGCTGGTTTGCGATGATCCCGCAGCTCGGCGCCCCCGTCGGCTTGTTCGTGGCCGCCGCGGTCTTCGCGTATCTGCTCAGCGCGCTCAGCACCGCTGATTTCCTCGATTGGGGCTGGCGCTTTCCCTTCTTCGTCGCCTTTGTCATCAACGTGGTGGCGTTATTCGCACGACTGCGGCTGATCTCGACACCAGGGTTCCAGCAGCTGTTCGAAAGCCGCGAGCTGCAGCCATCGTCGCTTTCCGCGCTGGTTCGCGAAGAAGGGGGTACGGTCGTGCTCGGGGCGTTCGCGCCGCTGGCGAGCTTCGCGTTGTTCCACCTCGTCACCGTATTCCCCTTGTCGTGGTTCGTGCTCACCTCGGGGGAGCCGCCGGTTCGCTTCCTGGTGATCGAGCTGGTCGGTGCGCTGGTCTGCCTCGTCGCGGTAACGCTGTCCGGCGTCATCGCCGACCGGGTCGGCCGCCGCACCTTGCTCGGCGTCTCGGCCGCGCTGATCGCCGGTTACAGCGGCTTTGCCCCGCAACTGCTCGGCCGCGGGGCGGCGGGGGAATGGACGTACATGATGCTGGGCTTCGTCCTGCTCGGCCTGTCGTTCGGCCAGTCTTCGGGGGCGGTCAACGGCAGCTTCTCGCCCCGGCACCGCTACACGGGCGCGGGCACGACCGCGACCGCATCCTGGTTCATCGGCGCCGCCTTCGCACCGCTTGCGGCGCTATGGCTGGCGAGCACGTTCGGATTGATGTCGGTTGGCGCCTATTTGTTGTCCGGGGCGCTCTGCA
Source organism: Sphingomonas glacialis (assembly GCF_014653575.1). Lineage (GTDB taxonomy): Bacteria > Pseudomonadota > Alphaproteobacteria > Sphingomonadales > Sphingomonadaceae > Sphingomonas > Sphingomonas glacialis. Next base: position 438,014 of record NZ_BNAQ01000002.1, read on the forward strand.
CGCTTGCGGCGCTTGCGCTGAACCGCGATTGGGCACGCAAGCATCCCCGCCAGATGGCGCAGTAAGGTGCGCTAGCGGGATACGCCCTGCGCGGCCTCGCCGGTCCGCTCGGCCTGCTGGGCGCGAGTGCCCAGCGCCGGGAGATCGAAGTCCCCAATCCAGTGCAGGGATAAAGCCGGGCGGGAACCTTCGACGGGCTCCAGCGCCCGACGTCAGACCCGTTCGACGTGGAGCAGGAACCCCGCTTGTGGCTTCAAGCGTGGCGGTTGCAGGCCAACTGCGATCAGCGACTGGCCCGACACGATCAAGCCATCGCGCAAGGCCGCGAACAGCGGCGACCCGACGACGGGCTCAACCGGCCAAACCCAGCGCACGCGATAGTCCGCCTCGCGATCGAGCCCCGCCAGCCGGAGCGGATCGGCGAAATAGCCGCGCTGTTCGCGCACCTGGGTGTAACTGAACACCGCCTCGCCACGGTCGGCGGCGACGATCCCGAATGCGATTTCGCCCTCCCCGCGATCGAGCCGGACGAGATCGCCCGAATGGATCAGCGCGCGGTGCCGCTTGTGGAGCGCGATCCCGGCCGCGAGTTCGGCGCCCTCGCTCTCGCTCAACGCGCCGAGATCGGCCTCGACACCGAAATGCCCGAACAGCGCCGTCGCCACGCGCGTTGCCATTGAAACGCGCCGGCCGGTGATGTGGCAATCGGTCGGGCCGACATGCGCGCCCAGCACTTCGGCCGGCAGGAAGGTCGACAGCCCCCGCTGGATCGCAAGGCGATCGAGCGCATCGTTGGTGTCCGACGTCCACACCCGGTCGGTCAGGTCGAGAATGCCCAGATCGGCGCGCCCGCCCCCGCTGGAACAGCTTTCGATCTCGACTGCAGGATGTGCCGCACGAAGACGCGCCAGCAGGTCGTACAGCCCGCGAACATGGGCATGTGCTCCCGCTCGGCCATCGGCGTCGCCGGGGTGGCTGAGATCGCGATTCATGTCCCATTTGAGATACGCGACGGGATGGTCGCGCAGCAGCGCGTCGATCGCGGCGAACAGATGGTCGCGCACCTCGGCACGGCCGAAATCGAGCACAAGCTGGTGGCGAAAGCCGAGCTGCGGTGCCGGCGGGGTCGCCAGCACCCATTCGGGATGCGCGCGGAACAGGTCGCTGTCGGGATTGACCATCTCGGGCTCGACCCACAGCCCGAACTCCATCCCGAGCGCGCGCACGCGCTCGATCAGCGGCGCAAGCCCCTCTGGATAGACGCTTCGATCGACGGTCCAGTCGCCAAGCCCGGCGCGATCGTTGCGCCGCGCGGGGAACCAGCCGTCGTCGAGCACGAAGCGCTCGACCCCGATCGCCGCGGCGCGCTCGGCGAGCGCGATGAGCTTGGCCGGATCATGGTCGAAATAGACCGCCTCCCAAGTGTTGTAATGCACCGGGCGTGGCTTCGCGCGCAGCCGCGCATGCTGTGGACGCGCGCGGACATGGGCGTGGATCGCCTGGGAGAGGCCGCTGCGCCCTCGGTCCGACCAGGCGCAGACGAGTTCGGGGCTCGCATACGCAGCGCCAGGCGCGAGGCGGATCTCGCCGGGCAGGAGCAGTTCGCCGAGCTGGACATAGGCGCGGTCGTCGGACAGCGTCTCGGCCCAGAGCCGGTGGTTGCCGCTCCATGCGAGGTGGAAGCCGAATACTTCGCCGAGTTGCTCGCCGCACGGCGCGACCTCGGCGAGAAGCGCCGGGAAGGCATCGTGGCTGGTCCGTCCGCGGCGGTTCTCGCGCGACACCGCGCCCATCGTGCGTGCGACGCGCTGCATCTGGAACTCGCCCGACCAGCGCCCGTCGAACAGCACCCAGTCGGACACCGCCGCCGGCACCGGCAGCGCGGGGGCGTCGCACGCCTCGATCGCCAAGGGGGTCGCGCCATCGTTGGTCACCGTGGTGCATGCGCGCAGCACGTCGCCCGCCGCCGCAAGCCGGAGGGTATGGCGCAGCGTCATGCCATTGGCCGCGTCGCGCGAGACAATCTCGACGCTGTCCTCACCGCATTGGACGGCAACGATCTCCGTCCAGCTTGCCCAGCCCTGCCCGTCCCGGTGGCACGACAGCCCCGGCCGTCCCGGAAACCCCGTGCCGATCAAGGGCGTGAGCGACAATGGCGGCGTCTGTGCGGGCGAGCATGGCGCTTCCTCGCGCGCGCCGAGCAAAGCGAGCGTCGCCGGATCGGCGCTTTCGGCGAGCCGAGCGCCCCAGTGCAGCACCACCGGCGCCCCGCCCCGACAATCGATTACCAAGCTGGTCCGTGCTCCATCGAGCCGAACGAAGGCGGGCAGCGGTGCGGCAGCTGGCATTGGCGATGTCTCTCTAAAGCAAGGGTCAATTTTTCTGACAACGCTATCCGGAGCGATTGACCCGGTCAATTTATCCGATAAATATGCTCGTATACCCCGCCGGCTGCTTCTCGTCACGAGAACGGCGCGAGATGGGTGCACAAACACCGCTTCGGTGAAAGCGGCGGGAGGAGAGCGACGTGCTCGGGGTTTGCTATTATCCGGAACACTGGCCGCGCGACCAGTGGCCAGACGATGCGCGGCGCATGGCGGCGCTCGGCTTGCGCTACGTTCGCATCGGCGAATTCGCGTGGTCGCGGCTCGAGCCCGATCCCGGTCGATATGATTTCGAATGGTTCGATGCAGCGCTTGCGACGCTCGCCGCTGCCGGGCTGAAGGTCGTGATCGGCACGCCGACCGCGACCCCGCCGAAATGGCTGATCGACGCGCATCCCGAAATCTTGCCCGTCGATCCTGCGACCGGCCGCACGCGGGGCTTCGGCTCACGCCGGCACTATGACTTTTCGAGCGACGTCTATCGCGATGCCGCGGTCAAGATCGTCACCGCGCTCGCCGAGCGCTATGGCGCGCATCCCGGCGTCGCTGGGTGGCAGACCGACAACGAACTGTGCTGCCACCACACCACGCTGAGCGCCTCGCCCGTCGCGCGCGACGCGTTCCGGCTGTGGTGCCGCGACCGCTATGGCGATGTCGCTGCGCTCAACCATGCTTGGGGCAACGTCTTCTGGTCGATGGAATATCGCAGCTTCGACGAGATCGAGCTGCCCGTCGGCGCGGTGACCGAGACCAGCCCGGCGCATCGCCTCGCCTGGTATCGCTTCTCGTCGGACGAAGTCGTGCGCTTCCACGATGCGCAAGTCGAGGTGCTGCGGCGCCTGTCGCCCGGCCGGTTCGTCACGCACAATTTCATCCCGATGGACGAGACCGGGATCGACAATCACCGGCTCGCGCGCGATCTCGATTTCGCCTCGTATGACAATTACCCGCTCGGCCGCACCGACTTGCGCATGGCCGATGCTGCGCCGGCCGACTTCAAGCGCTTCATGCGCACCGGCCACCCCGATTACAGCGCGTTCTACTTCGACCAGACGCGCGGGCTCGCGCCGGGTGCGTTCTGGATCATGGAGCAGCAGCCCGGGCCGGTGAACTGGGCGACGCATAACCCCGCGCCCGCGCCGGGCATGGTGCGGCTGTGGACGCTCGAGGCGTTCGCGCATGGTGCCGGCGTGGTGAGCTATTTTCGCTGGCGGCAGGCGCCGTTCGCGCAGGAGCAGATGCACGCCGGCCTGCTCCGCCCCGACAGCAGCGAAGCCGCCGCTTGGCCCGAGATCGAGGCGGTGGTGCGCGATCTCGCCTTGCTCGACCTCAATGCCACGCCGGCGACGCGTGCGCGCGTCGCACTGGTGGTCGATGTCGAGGCGCAATGGCTCGGCGAGATCGAGCAGCAGGGCCAGAGCTATGATTACACGAGCATCCTGCTGCAGCATTATTCGGCGCTGCGCGGCATCGACGTCGATGTCGACTTCATCGCGCCCGATAGCGACCCGGCGGATTACGCGCTGATCGTCGTGCCCGCGCTGGCGATGCCGCGCCCGGGCATGGCCGAACGGCTCGCGAGCGGCGGGGCGATCGTGCTGTTCGGGCCGCGCTCGGGTGCGAAGACGCCCGAGCTGACCTATCCCGAGGGGTTGCCACCGGGGCCGTTGCGCGCGCTGCTGCCGATGCGCGTGCTGTCGGTCGAGACGCTGCGTCCGGGGTGCGAGGACGCATTCGCGTGGAACGGTCGGTCCTACCCATCGGGATTCTGGCGCGAGACGGTCGAGCCCGGCGACGGGGTCGAGACGCTGGCACGCTATGACGATGGCGGGGCCGCGCTGCTGCGCCGCGGCCGCGTGCTGTATCTGGCGACGCTGAGCGATACGGCCTTCACCACCGACCTGCTCGAGGCACTGTGTGCCGAGGCGGGCGTGGCGACGCTGCGCCTTCCCGACGATCTGCGGCTCCGGCGGCGGGGCGACCTCGTCTTCGCGCTCAATTACGGCGCGGTGCCAGCCACCGCCCCGGCACCGGAGGGTACAACATTCTTGATCGGCGGCCGAGAGATCGGCGCGCGCGACGTGGCAATCTGGAGGGAACGGGCATGAGCGGCTGGATGAAACGGATCGGCGCCGGACTGACGCTGGCGGCGGCGGTGGTGGCAACCCCTGCGCTCCCACAGGCCTTGCCCGATGCGCCGCAACTCGCAGTGCCGGGGTCCTATACGGTCGGGGTGCAGCGGATCGACGTCACCAATCCCGACCAGCCCGATCTCCTGACGCTCGCTGCCAACGGGATCGCGCGGCACGACCGCGTGCTTCCGCTGACGATCTGGTACCCTGCGACGCGCCCGGCGCGCGGCGTGGCGGCGCATTATGTGCCCTACCAGCCCGGACCGCAGGCGATCGGCGGGCGCACCGGCACCGCTTCCCTCGCCGCCGCGCCGATCCGCGGGCATTTCCCGCTGGTGGTGTTCTCGCACGGCTTCCACAATTGGGCGACGGGCTTTGCCGATCTCGCCGAGCATCTCGCGTCGCGCGGCTATGTCGTCGCCTCGATCGACCATGCCGACGCCCCGCGCGATACCAAGCTGTCGCAGCTCGCCGCGTTCGGCATGACCGTCATCAGCCGCAGCGCCGACCAGCGCTTCGTCATCGCCGAGCTCACCCGCCGCGCAGGCAGCGGTCCGCTGGCGGGCACCTACGACGCCACCAGGATCGCGCTGATGGGCTATTCGATGGGCGGCTTCGGCGCGCTCGCCACCGCCGGCGCTGGGTTCGACCCTGCCAGCACCTTGTACAAGATCGCGCCCGGCGGACTGCTCGCGCCCTATGCCGCCGGTGCCCCGTTGGTCACGCAGGGAGCGCCCGCCGGGGTCAAGGCGATCGTCGCCTTCGCGCCATGGGGCGGCGGCACGCCGCTGCGCGCCTGGACCGGCGCCGCGCTCGGCCAGATCAAGACGCCGACGCTGCTCGTCGTCGGCGATCATGACGATGTCAGCGGCTACACCGACGGGGTGGCCTGGCTCTACGGCCAGATGACGGGCGCGGACCGGCGGATGCTCGTGTACCAGAATGCGCACCACAATATTGCCGGCGACGGCACCACCGGCCTGCCGGCGGTCGATTTTGCGAAGGTCGAGCAGCTCGAGGAGCCAGTGTGGCGCCGCGACCGGATCCTCGCGATCAACCGGCATTTCGTCACCGCCTTCCTCGACGCGACGCTCAAGGGCGACGCGGCGCATGCCGCTTTCCTCGCGGTGCCGACGCTGAAGGCTGACGACGGCGTCTGGCCGCTCGCTCAGGGGGCGAGCGTCGGCGCCCGGTTCGCCGCGCCCGACGATGCGGGGTCGAAGGGGTATTGGCCGGGCTTCCAGCGCCGCTGGGCGCTCGGGCTCGAATTGCATCACGACTTGCCGACGGTGGCGAAATGAACCTGCAGCTGACCCAGGCCTGGATCGCCGCCGCCCTGACCGCCGCGATCGCCTTCATCACCTATCTCAAATGCCGCGGCGAGGCGCGCCACGCAGGCAACAGCAACAAGGAATTCTTCCTCGCCGGCGGCGGGCTGTCCTGGCTCTACATCGCTGGCTCGATCACCATCACCAATTTGTCGACCGACCAGTTGCTCGGGATGAACGGCAACCAGATGGCGTTGCTCGCGTGGTGGGAGCTGTCGGGCGTGGTCGGCCTCAGCATCCTCGCCTGGGTGTTCCTGCCGATCTATTATCGCAACGACTGCACCACCGTAACCGAGCTGCTCGAAAAGAAATATGGCGACAAGAACGTCCGCGCGGTGATCGCCGCGATGTTCCTGTTCGGCAATATCGCGGTGTTCCAGCCGATCGTGCTCTATTCGGGCGCGCTGATGATGAAGTCGATGTTCGCGCTGCCGATTCCGACCGTGCTGCTGGCGGCGATCTTCGGGGTGGCCGGGTCGCTCTATGCGATCTTCGGGGGCCTGCGCGCCGCGGCGGTGGTCGATACCTATAGCGGCATCCTGCTGCTGTTCATGGCGATGCTCGTCGTGTTCCTGTCGCTCGCCGCGATCCACTGGGACTTTTCAGGCATTCCGCCCGAACGGATCTCGATGATCGGCGGCCCGGATTCGCCGATCCCCTGGCCAACGCTGCTGACGGGGATGATCTTCATCCAGACCTTCTACTGGTCGACCAACCAGACGATCACGCAGCGCGCGATGGCCGCACCGAACCTGCGCGAGGCGCAGAAGGGCGTGGTCGCGGCGACGGTGATCCGGTTGCTGGTGGTGCCGGCGATCGTCGTCATTCCCGGCGTGGTGTCGTACAAGCTGTTCGGCCATCTCGGCGATGCGGCGTATGGCAAGATCGTGTGGCACGTGCTGCCCAACTGGTTGTCGGGCATCTTCGCCGCGGCAATCGCATCGGCGGTGCTGGCGCATTTCACCAGCCTGCTCAATTCGTCGGCTGCGCTCTACGTCTGCGACATTCACGAGAAGTTCGTGAATCCCAACCCCAATGTCGCCAAGCTCAATCTGTGGAGCATCGTCGGCTTCGTGATCCTCGCGATCGCGATCGTGCCGTTCTACGACGGCGCGCCGAGCATCATCAACCTGGTGCAGCAGCTCAACGGGCTGATCTCGATGCCGGTGCTGTCGGTTTTCGTGGTGGCGCTCCTGTTCCGCGGGGTCGATCCGCGCGCGGCGATCTCGGGGATGCTGTTCGGCCTTGCGCTTTATGGCTTCTCGACCTTCGTCTGGTCGCCGCTGCACTATATCCACATGATGGCGGTGACGCTGTTCGCAAGCGTCGGCGTCGCGCTGGCGGTCAATCGGCTGGTGCTGGGTGGACGGGCGACGCTGCTGATCGGCTCGGCCCGTCGGGCGCGGGCCGCGGCATAGGATCCGGGACGACTCTTCGGGCTTGATAGAGGCGCTTCGGTCTCCCCTCCCTGGAAGGGAGGGGTCGGGGGCGGGTCGGCATAAGGCGGGCGTGACGCGCGACTGGAAGCCCACCCACCCCCTGCCCCTCCCTCTCAGGGAGAAGAGTCGCAGCGGCCTCCCGGCCCTCCGATAACAGACCGCCCGAGGACGCTGTTCGCGTCGCTGCACACACGAAAACGGGGCCGGCGCATCGCGCCGGCCCCGTAGTCTTGCCACCCTGCCCTGCTCAGAAGTTCAGGCGGAACCCGATATCGTAGCGCGGCCCGGTGTTCTGATAGTTCAGCACCTGATTGTCGAAGCGCCCGGTCGTGACGTACTTGGCGTTGAACAGGTTGGTGCCCTCGATGAAGATCTGCGCATTCTCGGTGACGCTGTAGGCGGCACTGCCGTCGAACTGACCATAGGTCCGCACGAACACCGGCTCGTTGCCCGGGCCACCCGCAAGCGTCTGCAGGAACTTCTCGCGGCGGTTATAGGCGATCCGCGCCGACACGCCGTATTTCTCGTAGAAGACCGTCGCATTCTGCGAATTGCCGATCCCCTCGGCGGCGAACGACTGGTTGGTCTTGGTGACGTCGAACGGCCGGTTGCTGCTGACGAAGGTCGCGTTTGCCTGCACGCCAAAACCGCTCAGGAAACCCGGCGCCCAGTCGAGCGAGTGCACCGCGTTCAGCTCGAGCCCGCGAATGTCGAGCGAACCGCCGTTGCGCGGCCGCTTGACGCTGAACGTCGCCGATTTCCCGCTGACGAACTGACCCGAGATGTTCTGCGCGTTGGCGATCGTGAAGACTTCGGGCGCGAACACCTGGGTGATGAAATCCTCGACATGCTTGTAGAACACCGCCGCCGACAGCGTCGTCGTCCGCGTCGGATAGAATTCGAACGACAGGTCGAAGTTGGTCGCCCGGTACGGCTTCAGGTCGGGATTGCCGCCAGCGGCCGTCAGCGTTGCCGGGCGCAGCGTGGTATAGGTGAGACTCGGCGCGAGATCGCTGAGCGCGGGACGGGTGAGCGACTTGTACGCCGCGAAACGCGCCTGGAACTTCGGCGCCAGATTCACCCGCACGTTCAGATTGGGGAGGAAGGTGTCGTAGGACGACGACTTGTCGATGCTCACCGCAGCGCCGTTATTGGCGTAGACGCCGGTGTAGATCGTCGGATCGTTCTGCACCAGATCGAGCAATTGCTGCTGCTGGCCGAACGAGCGAACCTCGGTATGTTCGTAGCGCGCGCCGATGTTGACGAACCATGGCACGCCGCCCAGATCGCCTGCGAAATCGACGTCGGCATAGCCTGCGTAGACGACTTCCTTGACTTGCGTCGATGGCTGCGGCGTCGCGGCATAGCCGTTGCTCGCGGCGTAAAGCGCCCCGATCGTGCCGGGGCGGAGGCCGCGCGCCGCATCGATCGCCAGCGTCGCCGCCGGGCTGGTGAGGAACTTCAAATACGCTTGCGGATCGAACTGCAGGAAGGTGGTGGGAACGGCGCCGCCACCGAACGATTGCACCGTGAACGGTGACAGCAGCGAAGGGTCTGCCGGGGTCAGATAGCCGCAATAGAAACAGCCGATGTTCGGGTTCGACGCGATCGGCACGTCGGTCTTGTCGCGCGCCGTGCGCATCAGGCCGAAGCGCAGCGTCTTGAGCGCGCCCGATTCCGCCTTCCACTCGGTATTGAGGCGATATTCGGTGACCTTCTCGGTCACGTCGTCGCCGCCGATGCCGGCGATGTGCGTCCGCCCGAGCGCCGGGTTGGTCAGCGCGCCGGCCGAATAGCCGAAGGTCGAGGGAATGCCATTCCCCGTCGGCGCCTTGAAGCTGTACTGCGTCGGCGTGCCGATCACGACGAAATAGCCCTTGCCGCCGGCCGAATTCTTGGCGCGCGACTGGCTCGCATCGAGCACCACCTTGACCGACTCGCTCGGGCGCCATTCGACATTGCCGCCGAATTCATAGGTCGTCGTATCGCGGACCGACCCCGACGAGACGAAATCGGCATTGCCGTTGGTGGTGAGCGACGTGATCGTCCGGTTGCTGTCGATCGTCGCCGCGGTGTAGCTCGAGGGTTCGAACCAGCTGCCGAGCGCATGGCCTTGCTGGTCGCTCTTGAACCGGTTGTAGAGGCCGTCGACGGTGAAGGTCAGTTCGTCGCTCGGCGCATATTGCGCGACGAGCGTCGCGCCGAGGCGGGTGCGCCGGTCGACCGTATTGCCGATCGCCTGGGTGCGCGGGGCATAGACATTGGTGTAGATCGGCGCGTTGACCGGCCCGACGGACTGGCCCGGCAGATAGCCGTCATCGGTGATCGCATCGACCGAGGCGATGCGGCGCTGATAGGAGAGCGACGCGAGGATGCCGAGCTTGCCGTCGGCGAAGGTATCGCTGAGCAACTTGAACAGCTGCGGCGTCGCCTTCTTGCTGTTCTTTTCGTACAGCCCCTTGGCGACGAAGACGCCCTTGAATCCCTTGAGATCGAGCGGACGCGGCGTCTGGACGTTGATCGTCGCGCCGATACCGCCGCCCTGCAGCGGCGCCTGCGTGCTCTTGTACACTTGCGCACCGCTGATCAGTTCGGCCGGGATGAGATCGAACGAGAAGGCGCGGCTGTAGCTGTCCGACGCGAAGCTGCGCCCGTTGAACAGCACCGTGTTGAACGCCGGCCCGAGGCCGCGCACCGTGACGCGCTGGCCCTCGCCATTGCTGCGGTCGATCGCGACGCCGGGAATACGCTGCAGCGACTCAGCGACGTTGGCATCGGGGAACTTGCCGAGATCCTCGGACGAGATCGCATCGAGGATACCCGAGGCATTGCGCTTCTGCGCCGCCGACGAGGCAAGGCTGGCGCGAATGCCGGTCACGACGATGTCCTCGGCGGTAGCCTCCGCCACATCCTGTTGTGCGGTCGGCGCGGTAGCGGCGGGGGCCTGTGCTGCCGACGGCGCCTGCTGCGCCAGCGCCGGCGTGGTGGCGGCAAACAGTGCGAAGACCGCGATGCCCGATCCGCCCATCACCCGTGCGATACGCCGTTCAATGGACGTCGCGCCTGAAAAACCAGACATATACCCTCTCCCCTTTATGTGTTTTTCGTATCACTGCACGAATTTAACATGGAAATGATATTGCATTTGTCCGGTTAATCAAGCGTCTTTCTGACACCGTAATCACAGCTATAGTGGGCGCAGGGAGAGTGGCATGGAAACGCAGCAAGGCGAGGCCCGAACAGGCGCGATCCGGACGATCGTGGTGGTCGGCGGTGGTTCGGCAGGGTGGATCGCGGCGGCGCGGCTGGCGGCGCGCCACGCCCGCGGCACCGACGACATCGTCGTCAAGCTCGTCGAATCCTCGACCGTCCCGACGATCGGCGTCGGCGAGGGCACCTGGCCGACGATGCGCAACACGCTCGCCAAGATCGGCATCGGCGAAACCGACTTCCTGCGGTCGTGCGACGCGGCCTTCAAACAGGGGGCGCAGTTCGTCGGCTGGAAGGACGGGTCGCCGGGCGATGCCTATTACCACCCGCTCAATCCCCCGGCGGGGGCGACCGAGGTCAATCTGTCGCCGCATTGGCAGCATCTCGCCGGCGCGGCGCCCGATCGGGCATTTGCCGACTGGGCCGATTTCCAGGCCGCGCTGTGCGATGCGGGGCTTGCGCCCAAGACGATCACCGCGCCCGAATATGGCGGTGTCGCCAATTACGCCTACCATCTCGACGCAGGCAAGTTCGCTACGCTGCTGCGCGACCACGCGGTTGGCAGGCTCGGGGTCGAGCACATCGTCGCCGATGTCACCGGCGTGACGATGGCCGACAATGGCGACATTGCGCGCCTCGAACTGGCCGATGGCGGCAGCGTGGCGGGGGATCTGTTCGTCGACTGCACGGGATTTGCCGCGCTGCTGATCGGCAAGGTCTATGACGTCCCGTTCCGGTCGTGTCGCGACGTCCTGTTCGCCGATCGCGCGATCGCGATGCAAGTGCCCTATGCCGAGGAGGACGCGCCGATCACCAGCCACACCGTGTCGACCGCGCAGGACGCCGGCTGGATCTGGGACATCGGCCTGTGGGCGCGGCGCGGCACCGGCTATGTCTATAGCAGCGCACATATCGACGACGATGCGGCGGAAGCCGCCTTGCGCGCCTATGTCGGCCCCGCCGCCGAACAATTGTCGGCCCGGCGGATCACGATCGAGGCGGGCCACCGCGAGCGCTTCTGGCAGAACAATTGCGTTGCGGTCGGGCTGTCGGCGGGGTTCCTCGAACCGCTCGAAGCATCCGCGCTGATGCTGATCGAGGCATCGATGGACGCGATCGCCGATCGCTTGCCGCGCACCCGCGCCGCAATGGACACCGCCGCCCGCCAGTTCAACGAATCGTTCACCCACCATTGGGCGCGGATCATCGAATTCCTGAAGCTGCATTATGCGATCACCAAGCGCGTCGACACCGCGTTCTGGCGCGACAATGCCGCGGCGCGTTCGATCCCGGATTCGCTCAAGGAACGGCTCGCGCTGTGGCGGGAGCATCCGCCGGCGCCGCAGGACTTCGCCCATGCACGCGAAGTGTTCTCCTGGCCGAGCTATCAATATGTCCTGCACGGCATGGGCTTCGAGACGCACTATCCGGCCATTGCCGCGACGACTCCCGACGCAGCGATCGCGCGGCGCTGGACGGGGCGGATCGAGCGGATGCGCGCCGATGCGGTGGCGCAGATGCCACGCAATCGCGACCTGCTGCGCGCGATCCGCGAACACGGGCTGCAGGCGGTATGAGCCGCATCGTGATGCTCGATCCCATGCGCCATCATGCGCTCCACAGCGATGCGATGGCGGGTGCGGCCGCGCGGCAGTTCGTCCAGATCGGCCTGTCGGAAATCGCGCTCGCCGCCGCCGACATGCCGCTGTGCCTGGTCAAGGATGCGCAGACCGGCCGCTTCACGCTGATCGCGTTGCTCGGGCTGATCGAGCCGCGCAACCTGTTCTGGCACGACGGGGAAATGCGGGCGACCTATCTGCCGCGCGCCGCCTCGCTGACGGGCTTCCGGCTCGATGCGGCGGGGGCCGGCGGGCTGGCGGTCGACGAAGCCGATCCGGCGATGGGCGCGCGGGGCGAAGCGCTGTTCGCGGCCGACCGGTCTCCTGCGCCGATCCTGGCAGACATCCGCGCCGGTTTGGAGCGGATCGTTGCCGACATCGCCGCGGCGCAGGCGCTGATCGACGACTATGCCCGGCTGCGGGTGATCCGGCCGCTGTCGATCACGCTCCAGCTGAGCGACGGGCGCGAGCATGTCGTTGCCGGGCTTTACGGTCTCGACGAGGAGGCGCTGGCGGCGCTCGACGATGCGACCGTGGTGGCGCTGCACCGCGCCGACCAGCTCGCGCCGGCGGCGGTGATGGCCGCCTCGCTCGCGCAGGTCGAGCGACTGCGCCAGCTCCACAATGCAACGCACGCGCGCCAGATCGCGGCATACCAGATCGCGTTCACGGATTGACCGCGATCCTTCCGCTCCGGTGGCGGTTGCCGCGCGCGCCGGCTGCGGCGCCGTGCGCCACGGGCGTTGTCATCGCTTTCCGCGCTCTTATGGTCATGGCAAAGACGGAGCGATGACATTGACCGAAGAAGGGCGGTATCTGCCCGCACATATCTGCATCGCCAGGACATGGGGCGTGGCGATCGTCACCGGGGTCCACGCGCCCGGCTCCACCTTGCCCGGCGAGATCGAGATCGCCGCGCAGCACGGCGTATCGCGCAGCGTGATCCGCGAGGCGCTGCGCGTCCTCGGCGCCAAGGGTCTCATCGAAAGTCGCCCCAAGACCGGGACCCGCGTCCGCGACCGCGCCGGATGGAATCTGCTCGACCCCGAACTGCTCGGCTGGATGTTCGAGGGCGTGCCCCCGCGCCATTTCGTGCAAAGCCTGTTTCAACTGCGCATGATCGTCGAACCCGCCGCGGCCGAGATCGCGGCGAACGAGCGCACCGCGCAGCAATTGTCCCGCATGGGCCATTGTCTCGAACTCATGGCGGAACACGGCCTCGCCACCGCGGTCGGGCAGAAGGCGGACCAGCAGTTCCACGCCATCATGCTCGAGGCGACGCGCAACGAACTGCTCGTCAGCCTCTCCGCCACGATCGCGGCGGCCGTGCGCTGGACGACCTTCTTCAAATATCGGGCGTCCCGCCATCCGCGCGACGGATTGCCAGAGCATCGCATCCTGTTCGAGGCGATCGCCAACGCCGATCCGGTCGCGGCGCGGCACACGACCGAAATTTTGGTGCGGCAGGCGCAGCTCGACACCGAGGCCGCGCTTGGCCCCGGCCCTCAGACCCGACCAACGGCAGAAAAGTGATGGGAACAGCGAAAGGCTTGGTCAACGCCTTCGCAAAAATGGGGACAGCTTCCCACACCCTCGCCGAACCAAAATCCGGTGTGGCGGTGACCGAGTGTCCGATAGTGTCCCGTGCGCGCCAAGACCGGTCGTTCCGGTCTTCACCCGAGCTCATCAATTCTAGCCACTGATCGCAGTTCGCCGGTTCGAACCAGCTCATCGCAGCGAGCGTCGGTGCCATCGGCGGTCCCATGCGGATGGCAGAGCCCCAGAAACCTTCGCAAGGGTAGGCGCAGCTGCACCGAAATCGGTCGTGAGCTCCGGGAAGGGCCCAGCATCAGCCGACGAACGGCGCGCGCGCGCACAGTAGCAGCGAGTCCTGGCGTTCCCGTCGGTAGCGCTCGATCGCCTGACGCAACCTGATTGCCCACGCGCGTGCGAATGCGGGTTCCGCCCTGCATCGCGATCTCGACGCGCACCTGTTTGGCGTCGGCGCTGGCGCCTGCCATGTCGCCCTTGACGGTATCGAGCGCGGCGAACGCGCGGCAGTCCTCACCGACCGCAGCGCCTCTGCGTAGCCGGACACGGGCGCACTGGAACAGGGCGCACCGGAACAGGGCGCCGGGACGACGTCTCTCGGACTTCGAGCCTTCGTAATGGCCGCAAAATGCACCGTGTCGGCCGCTCGTCGCCGCGGTCCGCTATAAAGAAGGATCGGGGATGGTCTGCTTGCCCGCGCCGACGGCGTCGGCACGCCGCGGCAACGACCCTCATCCGCCCTGTTTCGAAGGATTGCTCATGAAGCGACTTGCCCTGCTGGTATCTGTGTCCTCCTTCGCCGTGGCGAGCGCCGCTATGGCCCAAACCGCCACACCGGCAGAGGCCACCTCCACGGCGACGCCGTCGTCGGAGGCGCGCGCCAGCGACCGACAGGCGAGCGCGATAGCCAGCAAGGAATCCTTCTCCACCGGCGTGGCAAAGGCACGAGATCAGCTCGACAGCGCGACATCGACCAGCATGTTGGACAGCGAGACAATCGTGGATCTTGGGCCACGCGGCGTTCCAGACCTGCTGCGCTTGATCCCCGGCATTCGCTCTGAAGCGAGCTCCGGCGAAGGATATGGCAATGTGACGATTCGCGGTCTACCGCTGTCGGCCAACGGTGCAAAATATGCCCAGTTCGAGGAAGATGGCCTGCCCGTCCTTGAATTCGGCGACATCGGCTGGGCCAGCAGCGACGTATTCCTGAGGACCGACCTCAATCTTGCCGGCGTGCAGGCGATCCGCGGCGGTTCGGCCTCGACCTTTGCTTCCAATTCGCCAGGCGGCGTGATCAACTTCATCTCGAAGACCGGCGTCACAGAGGGTGGCACGATCGCAGCGACGGTCGGGCTCGATTTCGAGCGCTATCGCCTGGACTTCGATTACGGCGCCAAGCTGTCGGACACGGTGCGGATGCATATCGGCGGCTTCTATCGCCAGGGCGAAGGTCCGCGCGCAGTGGGCTTCGAAGGTGAACGCGGCGTCCAGATCAAGCTGAACATCACCAAGGAATTCACTGGCGGCTATGTTCGCTTCTACGGCAAATATCTGAACGATCGCACCCCGGCCTACAGCACTGTGCCGGTCACCATCACTGGTAGCAATGCCGATCCGAAATATGGTGCCGTCGTCGGCTTTGATCCGACGCACGACACGTTGATGTCGAAATATGCGACCACCTTGCTGACGCTCGATGGCACCAATCAGGTGGCGAGCTATGATCTGACCGATGGCCAGCACCCGGTCGTCAAGTCGGCTGGCTTCGAGGCGCAGTTCGAGGTCGCCGGATGGACGATCATCGACCGCGCTCGCTATTCGGGCATTTCCGGCGGCTTTCGCAGCGCCGAGCAAGTCGTGACCAACACCGCGACCGCAATCGCCACGCAATATGGCGGCGCGGGCGCCACGCTGAGCTATGCCAATGGCCCCACTGCCGGTCAGCTCATCACCAACCCCGCTACGCTCAACGGCAACGGATTGCTGGTGCCGATCAATTTCGCCAACCTCGATTTCCGCGGCCTCGACGATTTCACCAACGACGCGCGCGCCAGCCGTACGTTTGCCATGGGCAAGACCGAACTCACGGTGACCGCCGGGTTCTACAAATCGCGCCAGCAGATCGACGTCGATTATCTCTGGGGATCCGTCCTGTCCGAGGTCAAGGGCGGCGGCCAGGCGGCCTTGATCAACCTGACCAGCGCCAACGGGACACCGGTTACGCAGAACGGCTATTATTCGTTCGGCCCGGGGTTCGGTTCGATCGGCCTGGGCCATTTGAGCCTGAAGACGGCGTACAATATCTCTGCGCCGTATGGCTCTGCCAATTTCAAGGTCGGCAAGCTCTCGCTGGGCGGGAGCCTGCGCTACGATTTCGTCGATGCCAAGGGGAGCTATCGCCGCGCGCCCGGGTATTCGGCGGTCGACGTGAACGGCGACGGAACGCTCTCTGCGGCGGAAAAGCGTGTTTCGCAATTCAACCTGACGACGGCTTCGCCGCTCGCTTATTCGGCTCGCTATCTCTCCTATTCGGCCAGCGCGAACTATCGCTTTGCACAGAGCCTGTCCGCCTTCGCGCGCTACAGCCGGGGCGGTCGCGCCAATGCTGACCGCCTCGTCCGCAACGGCTTTGTCGATCTGACGACGGGTGACTTGACGAAAAGCAGCGCGGCCGTCGACATCGTCAAACAGCTCGAAGGCGGCGTGAAGTATCGCAATAATGGGCTGACACTGCAGATCACGGGTTTCTCGGCCAAGGCGGACGACACCAACGCGCTGCGCGGTGTGCCGTTCACGCGTACTTATGATGCCAAGGGCTTCGAGTTCGAAGGCGAGTTCCAGCGCGGCTGGTTCCGGATCAACACCGGTGCCACCTATACCAACGCCAAGATTTCCGCCGACAATCTGACCCCATCGAACGTCGGGAACAAGCCGGGTCGCCAGCCGGACTGGATCTTCCAGGCGATCCCCCAGATCACCACCAAGACCTTCAGCGTGGGCGCCGCCTTCATCGGAACGATAAGCAGCTTTACCGATACGATCAATCGATTACGGCAGCCGGGCTACATCACCACCGATGCCTTTATGCGGTACACTCTGAACGACCGCATGACGGTGTCGGTGAACGCGAATAATCTGTTCGACGTGCTCGCGATCGCGGCACTGAACGAGGGGACGATCCCCGCCTCCGGCCTCGGCCTGGCGCGCGTGCTGAACCCTCGCGCAACGTCGGCAACGATCAGCTTCCGCTTCTGACGCGCCGATTTGAATACCGAGGATGCGGAACGGGCGAATCTGATCTGACGATCGATGAGGCTCCGGCGGGGTTTGATCGGGTATTTCACCTCCGTGAAAACCCTGCAAATGCCCGTGCTTGAAACCGACCGCTCCCGTTCATCGGTGCGGCGGCGGCGCAAAGTTGGCTGATCATGCTCGGTTGTCTGGGGCTCCGCCCGGTTCTCGGACAGCCGTCCAGGAAATTTGACAGCCCCCTGTTCTCAGAGGGTTGCAAAAGTTGGTGCCCCACAGGGGACATGGTTGGGCACGCAGATCATTGAGGAATCTCGATCCTGCGCCGCCCGATCGGACAGCCCGTTACCGATAGGTCGCGATCCAGCGCCTCATCCTCGGGCGCCCAGGGTGGATAGCCTAGCGCTTCATCAGGCGTCTAATCCGATTCAGCAGTCGTCCGACCGAGTTCCGGCACATCCGGGCACAGTCCGCGTCGCGGCGGCGTTGCTCGCCGAGCCGTCCGACCTCGACATACCGGTCAGTCCACGCGACTGACCTTTGGACATCCCCGCGCCTTACCAGCCTGGATTAGCGAAGGGCTGATTACCACCCATGCCGGGTATCAAGGCACCTGCTCGCCCCATTCACGAAGAGCCGGTTACAGTGAGCGCGACCCGAAAGCCGCCGGTCCGGTTTCCACCAGATCTGCCGGTTTCTAGCGCCTGATCGCAGTTCGCCGGTTCAACACCAGATCATCAGCAACGGGCGTCGATTCCATTGGCGGTCTTATGAGGATGACAAAGCCTTAGAAACCTCTGCAATCCCAACCGATTCGTCAGGCCTCATCAGTTCGGAACGCGTCCTGACGCGGCTTGAATCGTTGCAAGACTACGAGGTGCGATACCAAATTGCGGGTATCACAGGCGTGGATACGCTGGCCTAAGAAACCGTAGTATTTCAATGGTTTGAAATGGTGCCGCTTACAGGACTCGAACCTGTGACCCCCGCATTACGAATGCGATGCTCTACCAACTGAGCTAAAGCGGCGTCGCGCCGTTCGGGTGAACGGGTGCGAGGGCGGGCGCTTAACAGGTGGTTTTCGTGCTGACAAGCCGCTTCGCCCCCTCAGGCGCAATGGCGCGCAAAAAAGCGAGGCTTTACTCCGCGTTTACCACGCGCGGTGCACAAGCCGGTTAGGACAGTCGCCCGATCGGCGGGGCGGGCCAAATAGGACGGTTGTGCAATGGACAGTGTTCGCGGATTCGGGGACGGTCGCTTCGACAGCGAAGTCGAGGGCGACGAGATCGACGACACGCCCGTCGACAGCGCGGGAAACGGCGTTGCCGAGACACAGATCGACGTCGGCACCGACGAGCGCCGCATGCACGTTCGCGCCTATAACCATTGGGTGTCGCTGCTTGGCGGTCGCGCCTATCCCTCGATCGAGGATCTCGACCCCGCCAATATCGCCGATTTCGGCCCGCACAGCGTCCTGCTCGATTTCTCGCTCGGGATCGAAAACCCGGCGATCGCCTATCTCGGCCGCGCGCTGCGCGAGGAGTGCAGCCTCGATTCGTCGGTGACGCACATCTCGCAAGTGCCCAGCCGCTCGCTGCTGTCGCGGCTGACCGACCATTATCTGCAGATCATCGCGAATCGCTCGCCGATCGGCTTCGAGGCCGAATTCGTCGGCGTGCGAGGCCACAACACGCTGTATCGCGGCATCTTGATGCCCTTCTCGTCGGACGACGAATCGATCGACTTCATCTATGGCGTGATTAACTGGAAGGAGTTGGTCGACGCCGAGACGCAGGCCAAGCTTCACGCCGAAATCGCAGCGGCGGTCAGCAGTGCGCCGATGGCGCCGCCGGCAGCACCGATCTGGGCCGACGGGCCGAGCGCTGGATTCGATTCGGCGGAAGCCGATGATATCGACGATGCGGCAGCCGCGGCTACCGGCGGCAATCTTGCCGATCAGTTGATGCTTGCGCAGCAAACCGCCGCCGCGGTGCGCGCTGCAGACGTCCGTGGCCGCGCGACGCTCTATCGTGCGCTCGGGCGGGCGCATGATTTCGCCGCCGCCGCCGATGCCGATCCGCAGAGCTACCGCGCGTTGCTCGAATCGGCCGGGATCGTCGTCCAGCTCCGCGCGCCGATGACGCCAGTGGTCAAGCTCGTCTTCGGGTCCGATTACGACAAGACGCGGTTGACCGAATATGCCGCGGTGCTGTCCTACGCGCGCCGGATCGACGTCGCGACGGGACAGCTCGGCGAGTTTCTCGAAGGCTTCGAGGGTGGCATCAAGGGGATCGTCAAAGCCGAACGCGCCGCACGGACGCCCGTCGCCAAACCGCGCGCGAGCAGCGCGGGCTTGCTCGCCTCGCGCCCGACGCTCGCCAGCGTGGCGATCGAAACCCCGCTCGAGCGCGGCGCTTATGTCGTGCTGCTGGCGCGCGCCAACGATGGCGGAATGCTCGACATCGTCGCGACGCTTGGAGACGACACGGCGCTGACCGAGCGGGCGATGCGCAGCGCGGTCTGACGCGCGCACCGCGCGGCACGACCTCGAAAATTGTGCACCGCCACAAGTCTTGAGGTCGCGCAGCGTCGGGCGCATAGGGGCCCGCATGGCTAAAACCACGCTGAAATCGCTGTCGGACGCGCTTGCTGCCCGACTGACCAAGGGTGCTCTTCCGGGCGAAATACAGGGGTTCGGCAAGACCGAGCGAATCGACGCTGCCGCGTTCGTCGCCGCGACTGCCGAGCGGCGCAGTCCCGGCACCGCGAGGATCGCGCTCGAGCCGCTGCCCGGTACCGACCCGCGCCGCCGGATGCGGCTGGCGATCGTCAATGACGACATGCCCTTCCTCGTCGACTCGATCGCCGCGACGATCGGAGCACACGACATTTCGATCGACCGGATCATCCACCCCGTGCTCGGTGTGATTCGCGACGCCGACGGCCAGTTGGTCGACGTCGACGATTCGGGGCCTGCCGAATCGATGATCTATATCGAGCTCGAACGCGCCGATGCGCGCGAGCGGCGCGATCTGGTGGCCGAGCTCGAACGCAATCTCGCCGATGTCCGCGCCGCGGTGCAGGACTGGCAGGCGCTGCAGGACGCGATGGCAGCCGACATCGCGACGCTCCCGGCGGGCGAAGGCGCCGAGATGCTCGCCTGGTTGCTCGATCGCAACTTCACCTTGCTCGGCCACGAACTGTGGCGCGGCACGACCGAGACGACGCTCGGCCTCGCGCGCAATCCGCAGCCGGTGCCGATGCTTGCCGAAGCATCGCGCACACTCGCGATCCAGTGGTTCGAAAAGGGTGGCGAGGCGCCGCTGCTGCTCAAGTCCAATCTCATCTCGAGCGTCCATCGCCATCTCCCGCTCGATCTTGCCGTCGTGCCGGTGCGCGAGAAGAAGAAGATCGTCGGCGTTTCGATCCATGCCGGGCTGTGGACCAGCAGCGCGCTCAACGCCGCGCCGCAGGATGTGCCCGTGCTGCGCAAGCATCTGGCCGCGCTTGAGCAGAAGTTCGGCTTCGATCCCAAGGGGCATACCGGCAAGGCGCTGACGCACGCGCTCGCCGCGCTGCCGCATGATCTGATCACCGCCTTCACCCCCGAAGCGCTCGAAGAGGTCGCGCTCACCGCGATGTCGCTGGCGGACCGCCCGCGGCCGAAATTGGTCCTGGTGCGCAGCGTGCTCGGGCGGCATCTGTTCGCCTTCGTCTGGCTGCCGCGCGACGACCTGACCACCGCGCGGCGCATCGCGATCGGGGACATGCTGGTCGAGGCGGCGCATGGCGGGCTGCTCAACTGGGCGATCGCGATGGACGACGTCACCGCGCTCATCCGTTTCACGATCGACGTGCGCGGCGGCGGGGTGATGCCCGATACGGCGACGCTCGATGCGCGGATCGCGCGGATGGTGCGCGGCTGGGTGCCTGCGGTTGAGGCTGCGCTTGCCGATTTGGTCGAGCCGGCGCGCGCCACGCGGCTTGCGTTGCGCCATGCAACCACCTTCCCGGCGGGCTATCGCGCCGCCAACACCGCCGAGGAAGCCGCGCAGGACATCATCCGCCTCGCGCGGCTCGAGAACGCCGAGGACCGGTCGGTGCGGATGTACCGCGACGCACACGGCGCGGCGCGGTTGAAGATCTACCGCCAGGGCGGCGCGCTGGCACTGTCCGACGCGGTCCCGGTGCTCGAGAATTTCGGCTTCCGCGTGATCGAGGAGTTGCCGACCGCGCTTGCCGATGACGAGCAGGGCTTCGTGCATGAATTCCTCGTCGAGGCGGCGGGCGTGCGGCTTTCGGCCGATACGACGGTGCTCGAGGATGCGATCCAGGCGGTGCTCGAGGGCAAGGCCGAGAATGACGCGTTCAACCGGCTGATCGTCGATGCCGCGATGGCGCCGGCGTCGGTGCTGCTGTTCCGCGCGTGGTTCCGCTATCTGCGCCAGGCCGGGCTGACCTATGGTCTCGTCACCGTGGTCGATGCGCTGCGGCGTGCGCCGAAGGTCGCCGCGGCGCTGATCGAGCGTTTCGCCGCTGCGCACGATCCGGCGCGCGCGCGCTCAGGCGTCGAGGCCGCCGATGCGGCGATCGACACCGGGCTCGACGCGGTCTCGGCGATCGACGACGATCGCATCCTGCGCAGCTTGCGCAGCGTGATCGCAGCGACGCTGCGCACGAACGCGTTTGCCTCAGCCGGGCAGATCGCGCTCGCGTTCAAGCTCGACAGCCACCTCATCCCCGGCCTCCCCGCCCCCGTGCCGTGGCGCGAGATCTGGGTCTATTCACCGCGCGTCGAGGGCATCCATTTGCGCGCCGGCCCGGTCGCGCGCGGGGGCCTGCGCTGGTCCGACCGACGCGACGATTTCAGGACGGAAATTCTCGGGCTGATGAAGGCGCAGCGCGTCAAGAACGCCGTGATCGTGCCGACCGGCGCGAAGGGCGGCTTCTACCCCAAGCAGCTCCCGTCGGCGTCGAACCGCGACGCGTGGCTCGCCGAGGGGACCGAGAGCTACCGCGTTTTCATCCGCACGCTGCTGTCGATCACCGACAATATCGTCGAGGGCGCGGTGGTGCACCCCGCCGACGTCGTGATCCATGACGGCGACGATCCCTATTTCGTCGTCGCCGCCGACAAGGGCACCGCGACCTTCTCCGACGTCGCCAATGCGATCGCGCTCGAGCACAATTTCTGGCTCGGCGATGCGTTCGCGAGTGGTGGATCGGTCGGCTACGATCACAAGGCGATGGGGATCACTGCCAAGGGCGCGTGGGTCAGCGTCCAGCGCCACTTCGCCGAGCGCGGCATCGACGTGCAAACGCAACCGATTCGCGTCGTCGGCTGCGGCGACATGTCGGGCGACGTGTTCGGCAACGGCATGCTGCTCAGCCAGACATTGAAGATCGTCGCGGCGTTCGACCATCGCCACATCTTCCTCGATCCCGACCCCGATCCTGCGAAGAGCTGGGCCGAGCGCGCGCGCATGTTCGCCCTCCCCCGCTCGTCATGGGCGGATTACGACGCGTCGGTCATCTCGAAGGGCGGCGGCGTGTTCGCGCGCACCGACAAGGTGATCAAGCTCTCCAAGCAGATCCGCGCCGCGCTCGGCATCGAGGCGAGCGAGATCGAGCCCGGTGCGCTGATTTCGCTGATCCTCAAGGCTCCGGTCGACCTGATCTGGTTCGGCGGCATCGGCACCTATGTGAAGGCGCGCGCCGAGAACAACATCGCGGTCGGCGACCCCGCGAACGACCGGCTGCGCGTCGATGCGGAGGACCTGCGCGCCACCGCGATCGGCGAAGGCGCGAACCTGGGCGTCACGCAGGCCGCGCGCATCGCCTTTTCGGCGCGTGGTGGACGGATCAACACCGACTTCATCGACAATTCGGCAGGCGTCGATTGCTCGGATAACGAGGTCAACATCAAGATCGCGCTCAACCGCGAGATGATCGAGGGCCGGCTTGGCTATGAGAAGCGCAACACCTTCCTCGCGAGCATGACCGACGACGTCGCGCACATCGTGCTCGAGGACAATCGCCTGCAGACGCTCGCTTTGTCGATCGCCGAGGCTGACGGCGCGCGCGACGTGCCGAGCTATGTCCGGCTGATCGAGATCTTCGAGGCGAGCGGTTCGCTCGACCGCGTCGTCGAAGGGCTGGCGGGCAATGACGATCTGCTGCGCCGCTCGGCCGAAGGGCGCGGGCTTACGCGACCCGAGCTCGCCGTGCTGCTGGCAACCGCCAAGCTCGCGCTGCAGGCCGCGATCGAGCGGTCGGATCTGGGGGCGGATGCCGAACTCCTGCCCGATCTCCACGCCGCCTTCCCGCCGGCGATGCGCAAGAAGTTCGCGAGCGCAATCGACCAGCATCGCCTCCGCGGCGAGATCATCGCGACCAAGCTTGCCAACCGGATCGTCAACCGGATGGGCGTGCTCTATCCCTTCGAGCTCGCCGAGGAAGAGGGCGCGGCGATGAGCGACATCGCGGCGAACTTCGTCGTCGCCGAACGGCTGTTCGACCTGCCCGAATTGTGGCGCGAGATCGAGACCGCCGAGATGCCCGAAGCGGCGCGGATCGCGCTGTTCGACGAGGTCGCGGTGGCGACGCGCTCGCAGATCGCCGATCTGTTGCGCGTCACGCGCGGCGGCAGCCGTCCGGGTGACGTGCTCGCGCGGCTGTCGAAGGGCATTCGCGAACTCGATAAGCAGACCAAGGCGCTGCTGCTCGAGGAAGCGAGTGCGCAGAGCGCGCGGATCGCCGCGACGCTCGAGACCGCAGGCGCGCCGGGCAAATTGGTGCAGAAGGTCGTGCGGCTGTTCGAGCTCGATGGTGCGGTCGGGCTGGCCGATCTCGGCGAGCGGCTCGGGATCGACGAGGCGGTGCTGACGCGCGCCTTCACGCGGCTGGGGCAAGCGCTGGGTCTCGACTGGGCGCAGGCCAATGCCGCGCGGATCGCCTCGAGCGACCCGTGGGAGCGGTTGCTGATCGCAGGGCTGGCGCGCGATTTCCAGCAGCTGCGGCTCGAGTTCCTCGGTCGCGGCGCGAACGGGAACGGGAGCGATCCGCAGGCGCTGGTCGAAGGCTGGCTGGCGGAGAATGCCGGCCGCGTCGCGCAGTTCAAGGCGGTGATCGATCGCGCGCGGCTTGCGCCGGCGCCGAATGCGGCGATGCTGGCGCAGATCGCGGGCCAGGCGCGCGTTCTGCTGGGCCGGTAGCAGCCCTCCACAACCGTCACCCCGGACCTGTTCCGGGGTCCACCGGGATGCGCGACCTGCCTTGGCAGTTCGTGCGGCACGGTGGACCCCGGGACGAGCCCGGGGTGACGTTTCAGAAGTAGGCCAGCCAGATCAGCTTAGGACAACAGCTTCACCCCGCGCGCGCTGGCGCGCCTTGAGCTGCGCGCGCCAGCCGCGCGACCGCCACCACATGATGATCCCGGTAACCGCGAGGATCGCGGGCAGCAGCCCGCCGAGGAAGATCACGATCTGCCAGACGAGCCCCATCCGGGTGCCGTCGTGGATCCGCCGCATCGTCCGCGCGAGTGGTTCGCGTGGCTCGGGCACGACCTTTGCGGCACCATCGGCGTCGGCGACCGTCACGGCGCGGGCATCGTGCGCGATGCCGAGCGTCCACACCGGCTTTTGATCGGTCGGCCAATCGACCTTGGTGATGGCACCCGGCGACACGGCGTTGCCGCGCGCGATGACCGCGTCGAGCGCGAGCTTGGGTGTCGCAAGCGGCAGCGGCCGCTGGCCACCCGCCCGCGCACCGGGCTTGCCGCCCGCCCCACCCTGCGCGCCGCCGAACACTTGCGGGAACGAGATCCAAGCCCCCGTCAGCGACAACACGAACAGCGGTAGCGCGATCCAGAAGCCGAGCAGGTGATGCAGATTGGTATCGGTGTTGCGATGCCGCCGCCAGCGCAGGCCCCTGGCCCAGCGCCCGACGGTCGGCCACCAAAGCCACAGCCCCGACACGCAGGACAGCAGCATCGCCACCCCGATCCAGCCGACCACTTGCCGCCCGACGCCGGGAATCAGCAGCGATCCGTGGATCATGTGGAAGGTGCGGATCAGCCCTCCGCCGCTACCCGCGCTGTCGAGCACATGCGCGGTCGCCGGATCGATCCAGACGGTCTTGCGGGGCGGCGGTCCGGCGGTACGCTTGGCGGTCGATGCGGTGCTCGCCACCACGATGACGGGCTCGCCCGCCGCCGCCGGCAGCGCGAGCGAGGCGATCCGGTCGCCAGACGCGAGCACGCCGCGCGCCGAAGCGACATAGCGCTGCATCGGCTGCAGCCCGCTTCCGCTCGTCGCATAGCGCTGCGGGTTGATCGCGTGGTCGAGTGCATCGTCCCACACCAGGGCGGCGCCGGTCACCGAGAGCGGGATGATCGCCACCGCGAGGATCAGGCCGATCCATTTGTGCACCTGGAACCAGGCGTTGCGCATTCCGATCTTGCTCACTCAGACCTCCGCCCAACGGCGTAAAAGATTATGATAGACGCCGGTCAGCCGAACGATCTCGGCATCCCCCTGCCCGACACGCGCGCCGAGCGACTGGATCGCGGTGTCGAGCTCGAACAGCATCGCGCGCGCTTCGGTGTCGCGCACCATCGACTGGATCCAGAAGAACGAGGCGACACGCATCCCGCGGGTCACCGGCGCGACATGGTGCAGGCTCGACGCCGGATAGAGCACCAAATGACCCGCGGGCAGCTTGACGCTTTGCTCGCCGAACTGCGTCTGGATGACGAGCTCGCCGCCGTCATAGCTGTCGGGGTCGGCGAGGAAGAGCGTCGCCGACAGGTCGCTGCGGATGCGATAGTCGCTGCCGCGGCGGATGCGGATCGCGCTGTCGACATGCGCGCCGAACCCGTCGCCGGTCGCGTAGCGGTTGAACAGCGGCGGAAACACCTTGAGCGGAAGCGCCGCCGCAACGAACAGTGGCGAGGCGGCGAGCGCATCGAGCACGATCGCTCCACCAGCGCGTGCAGCCTGCGAATCCTCGGGCAGTTGCGCATTGTGCTTGGCGAGCGCGGACTGGTGCCCCGACGTGGCGTTGCCGTCGATCCAGTCGCTCGCATCGATCATCGCGCGGAGCGTAGCGACCTGTGCCGCATCGAAGAGATCCGGGATGACCGTCAGCATGCGGCCCCCCGGATCGCCTGAACCCCGCGTACGCGGAAGGCACCGATGTCGGAGGCCGCAAGCCACGCCGCGGCTTTCTCGACGAACGCCGGCGTCGCGCTCGCGCCGGCGCGCTTGAGCCAGCCGATCGCATCCTCGATCCGGCCCGCCGCGCCGAGCATCCGCGCATGGTTGAAGCACCCGCGAAAATCGCCGCCCTGCGCCGCGCGGGCATAGCACAACGCCGCCGCACGCATGTCGCGTGCGACGACCCAGCCGTCTTCATGGAAGCTGCCGACGAAGTTGATCGCCTTGGCCCCTGCCAAATTTCTACCGAGCGCCGCTGCCTTGCGGAACCACGCGAGCGCCGCCGGTCGGTCCTCGGCCACGCCGTCGCCGAGCGCGAGCAGGGTCGCGTAATTGTACATTCCCCAGTCGAGCCCACGCTCGGCCGCGATGCGGTAGCAATCCGCCGCGCGGCGTTTGTCGGGCGGCGTGCCCCAGCCGAGATCGTAGCACCGACCGACCATGTTGATCGCCATCAGGTGATGCTGCGCCGCCGCGCGCGTGAACCAGCCGAGCGCGGCGCGTGGATCCGTGGCGACGCCGATCCCGTCGAGCAGCATCTGCCCATAGACCGCCTGCGCCTCGGCCTCGCCCGCTTCGGCACAGGCGCGGATGAACGCCGCGCGTTCCGCCGGTGGTGCGGCAAGCCGCGCGGCGATCTCGTCGCGTGACAGCGCCGTGACATCCTCCATCAGAACTTCGCCGTGAGCGTGCCGAACACGGTGCGTCCGGGAGCGATCGATGCGTAATGGTTGGTGTAGGTCTGGTTGAAATAGACCTTGTCGGTCAGGTTTTGCGCGTTGACCGAGAGCTGGAGGTTCGGCGTTAGCTGATAGCTCGCGCGGGCATCGAAGCGCCAATAGGCGGGCACGCCGCGCGCGAACTGGACCGTCGCGGGGGCGACCGTCACCACGCCTGCCGCATTCTGCGTCGCGCTGCGATTGTCGGCGTAGCCGCCATAGATGCGGCTCGAGTAGATCGCGCTGCCGCCGAGCTGGAAGCGCTTGGTGACTTCGTAATTGGTCGTCGCGGTGAAGCTGTGTTTCGCGATCTGCGGCACTTGCCGGCCGGTATTGGCCGAGGCGACATAGACCGTGGTTGCCGCCGCAGCGCCATTCGCCGCCACGGCGAGCGCGCTCCGACCGCCATCGACCACCTTGGCATCGAGATAGGTGTAACCGCCGAACACCGTCCATCCCGGCAGCACCGCGCCCGATGCGGTGAGCTCGAGCCCGCGGATCCGCGTGCGGCCGATAAAGGCGACGCTGCCGCCATCGGCGGTGACGCGCGCGTTCTGGATGTCGGTCTGGAACACCGCTGCTGCGAGCGCGAGCTTTTCGTGGAACACGCTCGCCTTCGCGCCGAGCTCGTACGACTTGGTCTTCTGCACCTTGAGCGAGTCGAGCACCGAAAGCGTGGCAACCGTCGTCGGCAGCGCATTGTCCTCGCGACCCTCGCCGAGCAGGCTGTTGGGCGGCGTCGCGGCGGTGGCGTAGCTGGCGTAGAGGCTGGTTTCCTTGGTCGGCTTGAACACGAGGCCGGCCTGCCAGTTGAACAGTTCGTCGGTGCGCGACACGCGCAGCGGCACCGCGCCGACCGCGAAGGGCAGCGTCACGGTCGATTTGAAGCGATCGAAGCGCGCACCGACATTGAGGATCAGTTGTGGGAGCAGCGTGATCGAGTCGAAGCCATAGAGCGCGATCGTCTGCGCGTCGTTCTGCGTCTCGGTGTTGCTGGCGCCGCGGACGATCGGTGTCTGCACGCTCGACGTGTCGCTGGTATAGTTGACGAAGGGGTCGTTGGGGTTGGGGTTGAACAGGCTCGTGCAATAATAGCGCGCAAGCGTCGCGGTCGTGCAGCGCGGCGTCAGCGTCGAGCCCGAGGCGACGACATAGGTGCCGCGCCGCGTCTTCTCCCACGCGAGTTCGGTGCCGACCGCGAAGCTGTGCTTGATGCTGCCGGTCTTGAAGCTGCCGCTGAGATCGGTCTGGTTGATCAGCGCCTTGCTATAGCCATAGCGCGTGTTCGCGCGCCGCCAGACATAGCCGCCACTCGTCAGATTGCCGCCGGTATTGGTCGTCGTCGTGCCGAAGACGTTGCCCGTGCTGTCGTCGGGCAGCAGGAAGATATAGGCCTGCGTGTCATGGTTGAAGCGCGCGGTGTTGCGCAGCGTGATCCCGCCGCCGAAATCATGCTCGACCCGCAGCGTCGCCTGGTTGGTCGTCGCGTCGCGGAAGTCGCGGTTCTTGAGACCGTAGAAGGTGTTGCGCGAGATCGTCCCCGTCTGGCCGCCGCGCGTCGTGACGGTGCCGATCGCGGGCGTCGTGAAGACAGTGCCCGCGGGCAGCGCGCAATTGGTGGCCGTGCAGACGTTGAGATAGGGAATACCGCTGTCGGGGAGCTCATGGCTCTCGAGCCGGTAGAAGCCGACCGTTAGCCTCGTCGGCGTGCCGAGCCCGAAGGTGACGCTCGGCGCGATGCCCCAGCGCCGCGCGGAGACCGCGTCGCGCCCGGCGACGTCCTGGTCGTGCCACACGCCCTCGATCCGGAACGCCGCGGTGTCGCTGACGCGCAGGTTCACATCGGCGGTGACGCGCTTGTAATCGGCATTGCCGTACGAGACGCTCGCCGATCCGAAGCTGCTCGCTTGTGGGAGCTTCGAGAGGATGTTGATCGTCCCACCGGCGCTCCCGCGGCCGCCGAGCGTCGAGTCCGAGCCGCGCACGATCTGCACCGAATCGACCGCGAACACTTCGCGGCTCTGCGAGGCGAGATCGCGCACGCCGTCGACGTAAAGGCTGCCCTGGCTGTCGAACCCGCGGATGAACGGGCGGTCGCCGATCGGGTTGCCGCCCTCGGCCGCGCCGAAGGTGATGCCGGGAACGGTGCGCAGCGCGTCGGCGAGGCTGTTCGATCCGGTCTGCGCGATCGTGTCCTTGTTGAGCACGAGGATCGACTTGGGCGTGTCGAGCAGCGGCGCGACTTGCTTGGGATCGGTGCGGCGCTGGCCCTGGACGACGATATCGAGCTTGGCGTCGGGATCCATGTCGTTCGCCGCGGCGGGCGGCGCATCCTCGGCGAACGCCGGATGGCTGGCGAACGCGCCGACGCACGAGAGAGCGAGATAGACGGGCTTGCGGACGGCAGAAGGTGTCAAAGCGGTTTCCCCTTGTGGGACCACCGCTATTGCGAGTCACTCGCACTGTCAACCTTGTTGCGAATGAGTATCACTAGTGATTGCTTGGATGTCGGAAAGGATCCAGCTTCGCAGCGCGCTTGCGAGGTTGGGCGGATCCTCGGCAACGATCCGCAGCGCGTCGATCTGCGCGATGAGCGCGTTGAGCGGCAGCGCGCGCCGCGCCGCCGCGGCTTCGAGCACGTGCCAGAAGACGGGCTCGAGACTGATCGACGTGGCATGCCCCGCGATCGTCACCGAGCGTTTGACGGGGCCGATAAAGCCGGCGGCGGGTGGTGTGACGGTCATGGGGCTGGTCATACCATGGGCGGGATCCGTTTCGACAATGCTCGGACCTTGAAGTCTGTCAGTGTCGAGAGTGTCGGTTACGTGCTTGACTCGATTGACCCCAAGACGTGCAGTTTACAACGGCGATCGTTTCCGTTTTGCGCGGATGGCGGCGTGCAGGTTCGACGATTTCAAAGAACGTGCCGATCATACCATAATAGCGGCGATGTAGGACAGCGCGATGACAGCAAAGATCGGAACAAACAAACAATTGCGAAGATTTGGCATTGGCGAGTAACACTGTGAGGATGACCGCCGAACAACATGCCAGACTATGGGCCTTCGTTCGGGGGGAGAGCGACGAGATCAGCTTCGAAAGGTGGTTTCTCGCGCAGGACGATCTCGAAGTGCCGCTCGGCGGAGGCCTGCACTGGAACCTTGCTTCAGCCGATTATCGCGACAGGGACGTCGTATGGGAGCTTCGTAATTCGCTTGCTCAGCGCCTCGAGGCGCACGAGAAGTGCAAATGTGCTTCAATTCCGGACCTTGCCGCCATTCCGATGGGTGGTGACGGACTTGATGAGCGTGTATTTGCGACGATTGAAAATGTCCGAGATCACGGAGGCGATCTTTGGTGGCTTCACCTTTCGAAATGTAGCGCGTGTGGCCAGCATTGGATGATCGCTCAGGAGGAGCGCATTTTTGACGAATACTTTTTGCGACGTGTCAGCAAAGAAACGGCAAAAGGTATTCTAGAGCATGCTTGGCCAGATGAATTCATAACCTACGAGCGCGTTTTGAAAATTGGCCACACATTCGCCACACCGTGTGTTTTCGTGGACCCAATGTCAGGATCATTGATCTGGTCAGCACACGATTTGCAAAAGGCGCGTCCCGAAATCACCGTTGACGAGATCGCCCGCTTGCTTGGAGTGACGCCTATGAACGCGAAGCACCTGCTTCAGGCGAAGGGCGGCTAACCGCCAAAGCCAGACCTGCCCATCGCGACTTCCCAGCCCCCGCCGAACCGCCACCCTCAAGGCGTATCGAACAGTGCCGCCAACTGCTCGATGATCGTCCCGCCCAACTGCTCGGCATCCATGATCGTCACTGCGCGCGCATAATAGCGCGTCACGTCGTGCCCGATCCCGATCGCCGCCAGCTCGACCGGCGATTTCGACTCGATCCAGCCGATCACCTGGCGCAGGTGCCGCTCGAGGTACGACCCCGAATTGACCGACAGCGTCGAATCATCGACCGGCGCGCCGTCCGAGATGACCATCAGGATCTTGCGCTCCTCGGGCCGCGCGATCAGCCGCGAATGC
This sequence comes from Sphingomonas glacialis, assembly GCF_014653575.1. GTDB lineage: Bacteria > Pseudomonadota > Alphaproteobacteria > Sphingomonadales > Sphingomonadaceae > Sphingomonas > Sphingomonas glacialis. The sequence goes on from NZ_BNAQ01000002.1 coordinate 468,908, forward strand.
GCCCAGAGCAGCGCCTCGCCGTCGATATTCTCCTTGAGCAGACCCTCGCGCATCATCAGCCCGAGCGATGGCCGCGCGCGGCGCCACGGCTCGTCGGCCTTCTTGTAGACGATGTGGCGCACGTCGTTGAGCCGCCCCGGTTGCGGCGGTCGCCCCGCGGCGAGCCAGGTCTCGCGGCTCTGCCCGCCCTTCCAGGCGCGCGTGGTGAAGCCGAGGATCTCGGTCTTGACGCCGCAACGCTCGAGCGTGCGCGCCAGGATGTCGGCGCTGATCGCCGCGATCGAGATCGGGCGGCCGCGCATCGAGCCCGAATTGTCGATCAGCAGCGTGACGACGGTGTCGCGGAAATCGGTCTCGCGCTCGATCTTGTAGCTCAGCGACAGTGTCGGGTTGACGATGATCCGCGCGAGCCGCGCCGCATCGAGGATCCCTTCCTCCTGGTCGAAATCCCAGCTGCGGTTCTGCTGCGCCATGAGGCGGCGCTGGAGCCGGTTGGCGAGCTTGGTCACCGCGCCCTGCAGATGGACGAGCTGCTGGTCGAGATACGAGCGCAGCCGCGCGAGCTCGTCGGCGTCGCACAGGTCGGTCGCCGCGATTACCTCGTCGTAAGACGTGGTCCACGCCTTGTACTCGAACTGCGACGACGGGTCGGACAGCGGGCGGTTGGGGCGGACGGGGAGCATCCCCTCCTCGCCTTCGTCACCGGGTTCGCCATCCATGTCGTCGAACGAATCGTCGCCCTGCTCGGTGCCCTCGCCCTCTTCGCTATCGGCCTCGGTCTCAGAGCCGCGCGCCTCGATCTCGCCCTGGCCCTGCTCGCCTTCGTCCTCGCCCTCGTCGCCCTGATCGTCCTGCTGATCCTCGCTGCCCTCTTCCTCCGATCCGCCTTCATCGGCCTCGTCGGGGATCATGTCGCCTTCGATCAGCTCGAGATCCTCAAGCAGCTTGGTGGCAAGGCCCGCAAAGGCGCGCTGATCGTCGATCGCGAGGCCGAGCGCATCGAGGTCGCGCCCCGCCTTCTGCTCGATCCAGTCGCGCACCAGATCGAGCCCGGCGACCGTTCCCTCGGGCGGCGGCGCTCCCGTCAGCCGCTCGCGCACCATCAGCGCGAGCGCGGTCGACAGCGGAACTTCGTCGCGGTTTCGTGCGCGCGTGATCGGATCGGCGCGCAGCCGCGTCTCGAGCGCGCGGTCGAGATTGGCGGTGATCCCGGCATAGCCTCGGCTCCCGAGCGCCTCGACCCGCGCCGTCTCGACCGCATCGAACACCGCGCGCGCCACCGCGTCGCCGGGTGCGCCCTTGGCGTGAAGCGCGGTGTCGTGATGCCGCAGCCGCAGCGCGAAGCCATCGGCGAACCCACGCGCCTCGGCGACTTGCTCGGGCGGGAGCGTGCGCGCAGGCATCGGCACCTTGATATGCTTGCCGCTTTGCGCGGGCGCGTCGGCAGTGAAGGCGAGCTCGATCTCGGGCTCGTGCGCGACCGCGCGCGCAGTGCCGCCGAGCACCGCCTTGAAACGATCGAGCGGGGTATCAGTGGCCACGGTTCGACTCCGGCAATGCGGTACGCGCAGGGGCAGGAAGAGCAGAGCGATACATCATGCGCCCCTGCTATCAGATGAGCGCGGCGCGGAAAGCCGCAATCTTAGCGTCCGCGACGCTACAGCGAGGATTTCGCGCCCGCCGCCGCGCTCAAACCCGGACGATCCCGCGCTCGAGCAAGCTGTGCGCGGTATCGAGAATCGTCGTGCGCGCATCGCGCGTCTGCCACCCGAGCCGCGCGAGCGCGTGGCCGGCATCGAGCGCACGCGTGCGTCCGAGCTCGCCGGTGACCTGGCGGATCGTCGGATCGAACAGCGCGAGCAAACGTACGACGAAATCGGGGATGCCGTGCTTCGGCACCTTGCGCGCTTGCGGGCCGAGGCCATCGCGCAGGATCGCGCCGACCTCGTTCATCCACAGGAACGGGCCCGCGCCGATGAAACGTTCGCCGTCGAGCCCCGGCGTCTCGAGCGCGAGCACATGCAGATCGGCGAGATCGCGCACGTCGACCACCGCGAAACCGAGCCGCGGCGTCCCCGGCACTGACCCGTCGAGCAGCCGCTGGACGAACTGGATCGAGCTCGAGAAATCGTCGCTGAGCAGTGGCCCCAGCACCGCCGACGGATTGACCGAGCAGAACTCCATCCCCGTGCCGTGCGCCGCGATCCAGTCGCGCGCGGCGCGCTCGGCGATCGTCTTCGACTTGATATAGGCGCCGACGCCGGGCGCGGTCGGATCGGTCCAGTCGACTTCGGTGTAGCGCCGCGCATCGCCGCTGTGCCCGTATGCGATCGCCGCGACCGACGAGGTGAGCACGAAGCGCGAAACCCCCGCTGCCTGCGCGAAGTGCAGCGCGCGCAGCGCACCGTCGCGCGCCGGGACGATCAGATCGTCGTCGTTCCTCGGCGCACCCGCCGGAAAGGGCGAGGCGACATGCGCGACATGGCTGCACCCGGCGACCGCCTCGGCCCAACCGGCATCGCTCAGCAGATCGGCGGCGAAAAACGTCAGCGCATCGGGCGCCACGCCGAGCGTCGCGCGGACCTCGGCCTCGCGCGCGAGCGATCGCACCGTGGTGTTGACGTGCCACCCGCGCGCGACGAGCTGGCGGATCAGGAAGCCTGCAATATAACCGCTGCCACCGGTAACCAGGACCGTCTTCGTCATCGCGCGCTCCACCTCTGCCTGGCGATCAGTTGTAGATCGAAACGTGTTGCACGCAAAGCGACTTGACCTTGCCAAGCCGCCCGCTCCCGTCGCACATGGCGCGCGCAGGAGAGCGCGCAATGGCCGATCAGGATCTCTACCCCGTCCCCCCCGAATGGGCCGCGCATGCGCGCGTCGATGGCGCGGGCTACGATCAGATGTACGGGCGCTCGCTCGCCGATCCCGGCAGCTTCTGGCTCGACCAGGCCAAGCGGCTCGACTGGATCAAGCGCCCCGAGATCGCGGGTGACTGGTCGTTCGACAGAAACGACTTCCACATCCGCTGGTTCGCCGACGGCAAGCTCAACGTGTCGGCCAATTGCCTCGACCGGCATCTCGCCAAACGCGGCGGCGAGACCGCGTTGATCTGGGAACCCGACGAACCGAGCGAAGACCCGCGCCGCTTCACCTATGCCGAGCTTCATGCCGAAGTGTGCCGCTTCGCCAACGTGCTCAAGGGCCAGGGCGTGGTGAAGGGCAACCGCGTCACGATCTACATGCCGATGATCCCCGAGGCGGCGTTCGCAGTGCTCGCTTGCGCGCGGATCGGCGCGATCCATTCGGTGGTGTTCGGCGGCTTCTCGCCCGAGGCGCTTGCGGGGCGGATCGAGGATTGCGGGTCGACCATCGTCATCACCGCCGACGAGGGCCGCCGCGGCGGCAAGCGCGTGCCGCTGAAAGCCAATGTCGATGCCGCCGCAGCGAACGCGCCGAGCCTCAGCACCGTCATCGTCGTCAAGGCGACCGGCGGCGCGGTGACGATGCACGACGAGCGCGACGTCTGGTATCACGAGGCGGCCGAGGGTGTCGCCACCATCTGCCCGCCCGAGCCGATGGGTGCCGAGGATCCGCTGTTCATCCTCTATACTTCGGGCAGCACGGGGCAGCCCAAGGGCGTGCTCCACACCAGCGGCGGCTATCTGCTGTGGGCAAGCCTGACGCACGAGCTCGCCTTCGACTATCGTCCCGGCGATGTGTGGTGGTGCGCCGCCGATATCGGCTGGGTGACGGGGCACACCTATATCCTCTACGGCCCGCTCGCCAATGGCGCGACGACGCTGATGTTCGAGGGGCTGCCGACCTGGCCCGACGCGAGCCGGATGTGGCAGATCGTCGACCGCCACAAGGTCACTACGCTCTACACCGCGCCGACTGCGCTGCGCGCGCTGATGAAGGAAGGCGACCGCTTCGTCACCGCGACCGATCGCAGCTCGCTGAAGCTGCTCGGCACCGTCGGCGAGCCGATCAACCCCGAGGCGTGGCGCTGGTATCACGACGTCGTCGGCGAAGGGCGCTGCCCGATCATCGACACCTGGTGGCAGACCGAGACCGGCGGCGCGATGATCGCCCCGCTGCCCGGCGCCACCGCGCTGAAACCCGGTTCGGCGACCAAGCCGCTGCCGGGAATCGACCCGCAACTGCTCGATCCCGAGGGTGTCGTGCTGAACGGCGCGACCTCGGGCAATCTCGTCATCGCGCGGAGCTGGCCCGGCCAGATGCGCGGCGTGTGGGGCGATAGCGATCGCTTCTTCCAGACCTATTTCACCACCTATCCCGGCAAATACATCACCGGCGACGGCGCGCGGCGTGACGAAGACGGCTACTACTGGATCACCGGCCGGGTCGACGACGTGATCAACGTGTCGGGACACCGGATGGGGACGGCCGAAGTCGAGAGCGCGCTCGTGCTGCATCCGCACGTCGCCGAGGCGGCGGTCGTCGGGATGCCGCACGAGATCAAGGGCCAGGGCATCTACGCGTACGTGACGCTCAATTCGGGGCAGGATCCGTCCGACGACCTGCGCAAGGAGCTGGTCGGCTGGGTGCGCAAGGAAATCGGCCCGATCGCCGCGCCCGACAAGGTGCATTTCGCAGCCGGCCTGCCCAAGACGCGCTCGGGCAAGATCATGCGCCGCATCTTGCGCAAGATCGCCGAGGGCGACGTGTCGAGCCTGGGGGATACGAGCACGCTCGCCGATCCGGCGGTGGTCGATGATCTGGTGGCGAACCGGGTGGTTTGAGCCGGGGGCGGATAGCCTCCCGGGCGTCCGTTGCGTTCGAGCGGGTATCGGCCCCGCCGCTCAAACGTCACCCCGGGCTTGTCCCGGGGTGACGATGGATCAGAAAACCTAGAATGACGCGGCCGCAGTCCCTTCACCTGGAAGGGACTGCGGCCCGTTCATCATGCGCCGAACGTGCGCTGCCACCAGCCGCGACGCGGGCTGCCGGCTTCGCCCGGATCGGGATCGATCCCGCCGTCGGGACCGGCCGCGGCGTCATCAGCCGGTGCCGCGCCGTCGAGACCGTCGGCCAGCACGACCGCCGGTGTTTCGGCTTCGGGCGCTGCCGCTTCGGGCGTCACGGCGTCGACCGCCGCTGCCTTGGGCTTGCGCGTGCGCTTGGGCTTAGGCGCGGGCTCCTGCGAGACCGGCACGTCCATCGTCGCGCTGGTTTCGTCCGCAGGCGCCGCTTCGGCCGCAACGGGCTCGACCGCCTTCTTGCGACGCGTGCGCTTCGGCTTGGCGTCGGCGTCGACCGGCGCTTCAGCCGCAACCTCGGCCGGAGCCTCGACCACGGGGGCAGCCGCAGGCTTGGCCTTGGCAGGCTTGGCCTTGACCTCGGCATCGCGTGCCTTGGGACGGCGGCGACCCTTTTTCGGGGCTTCGGCCTCGGCTTCGGCTTCGACCATCGGCGCTTCGGCAACGGGTGCCTCGGCTTCGACGGCTTCGCTCGCTACCGCGTCCTCGGCGTCGGGCGCGCCGGTTTCGCTCGCGACCTGCTCGCCCTCTGCGCGACGTCCGCCGCGACGACCGCGACGTCCGCGACGACGACGACCGCCTTCGCCACCGGCGCCTTCGCCTGCGGCTTCACCGTCGGCTGCGAATGCCGCCTCGGCATCCTCGTCCTGCTCGGCCGTCTTGAGCTCGGCTTCGGCCTCGACCGAATCCTCGGCGTCGGACAGTTCGCCCTCGCCAAGCGCCTCGCCCTCGGCGGCACCCTCACCCTCGGGACGTGCGCGGCCGCGACGCCCGCGACGACGACGGCGGCGGCGCGAACCGGCCTCGTCCTCGCCAGCCGCCGCTTCGCTACGCTCGCGCGGAGCACGCGGCTCGCGTGGCTCGCGGGCGGCCTTGGGCTGTTCCTCTTCCTCTTCCTCGATCTCGTCTTCGATTTCTTCCTCGACGAAATCGTCTTCGACTTCCTCGATCGGCGCGTCGAAGCGCGGCGTGTAGGCCGGCGGCGGACCCGAGACCTCGACCGAGACGCGCGCGCCTTCCTGCTCGCCGTCGGGCGCGATCTCGATCATCACGCCGTAGCGCTCCTCGATCTCGGCCAGCTCGCCGCGCTTGCGGTTGAGCAGGTAGAACGCCGCTTCCTGGCTCGCGCGCAACAGCAGCTGCGACCCGCGACCCTGCGCGGCTTCATCCTCGAGCATGCGCAATGCAGCGATCCCCGACGACGACGCGGTGCGGACGAAGCCCGTCCCTTCGCAATGCGGGCACGGCCGGGTCGACGCTTCGAGCACGCCGGTGCGCAAGCGCTGGCGGCTCATTTCCATCAGCCCGAACGACGAGATGCGACCGATCTGGATGCGCGCACGATCGTTCTTGAGCGCTTCCTTCATCGCCTTCTCGACCTTCCGGACGTTGGACCCGTTGTCCATGTCGATAAAGTCGATGACGACGAGCCCGGCCATGTCGCGCAGGCGCAGCTGGCGGGCGATCTCGGCGGCAGCCTCGAGGTTGGTCGCGGTCGCGGTCTGCTCGATCGAATGCTCGCGCGTCGAACGGCCCGAGTTGATATCGATCGACACCAGCGCTTCGGTCGGGTTGATGACGAGATAGCCGCCCGACTTGAGCTGCACGACCGGGTGGTACATCGCCGAAAGCTGCTCTTCGACGCCGGCGCGCTGGAACAGCGGCACGGGGTCGCTGTAATGCTTCACCTTGCGCGCGTGGCTCGGCATCAGGAGCTTCATGAACTCGCGGGCGTGCTGATAGCCCTCGGTGCCCTCGACGATGACCTCGTCGATCTCCTTGTTATAGATGTCGCGGATCGCGCGCTTCATCAGGTCGCTGTCGCCATAGACGAGCGCAGGCGCCGACGAGGTGAGCGTCGTCTCGCGGATCCCGTCCCACAGCCGGGCGAGATAATCGAAGTCGCGCTTGATCTCCTGGCGCGTGCGCTGGAGGCCTGCGGTGCGCACGATGCAGCCCATCGACGGGGGCAGCTTCATGTCGGCCATGATCGACTTCAGACGCTTGCGATCGCCCGCGTTCGAAATCTTGCGGCTGATCCCGCCGCCGTGCGACGTGTTGGGCATCAGCACGCAATAGCGGCCGGCGAGCGACAGATAGGTCGTCAGCGCGGCGCCCTTGTTGCCGCGCTCTTCCTTCACGACCTGGACGAGCAGCACTTGGCGGCGCCGGATGACGTCCTGGATCTTGTAGCGATGGCGCAGCGAGGTGCGGCGCTGCTGCAGATCGTCGGCGGCATCGTCCGATGCCGAACGCTTGCGGCGACGGCCACGGCCTTCGCCACCGCGCGCTTCGCCCTCGGCGACGACTTCGGTGTCGGGCTCGTGCCCGCCCCCAAGCTCATCGGCGTCGTCGAAACGCTCGACCGACGTTTCGTCTACGTCCGAATCGCGCTCGAAGCCGTCATCTTCATGCTCGTCGTCATGGAGATCGTCTTCGGCGTCCTGCTGGGCGCGCAATGCAGCTTCTTCAGCGGCATGCTCGGCCTCTTCGCGCAGGAGCGCGTCGCGATCTTCCTTGGGGATCTGGTAATAATCGGGATGAATCTCGCTGAAGGCGAGGAACCCGTGGCGGTTGCCGCCGTAATCGATGAATGCGGCCTGCAGCGACGGCTCGACGCGCGTCACCTTGGCAAGATAGATATTCCCCTTGAGCTGCTTGCGCTCGGCACTCTCGAAATCAAACTCTTCGATTCGGTTTCCCTTGACGACAGCAACGCGGGTTTCCTCCCGGTGCCGTGCGTCGATCAGCATACGCGTGGTCATGTAATATTCTCCGGTCGCGCGACGCAGGGTCCAAGGGCGCTGGGCGCCGTGGCGCTGGTCGCGCGCGATCAATGAAAGGGCTGGTCCCGGCGAAAAGGTCGCCTGGTTCGCCGCCCTGGGTTGTTACGAAAACTGCCTCTGCTCGCGCTGCACGCTCTGCCTTCCGGCTTGGAGCACCCCGCGCGCTCGCGATTCCGCCGGCGAAAGCCGGGCGGAGCGAGGGACGGGATAAATGCAGCATGCGAACGTCAACCTGGATGGGCCGCGCCAAAGGATTGTGGGGCGGCCAAGTGGCCCTGAACGCTGCCTGAACCAGGCAGAGGACGGGGTACTGTCTATTGCGTAGCATCCCCTGTCGTGCGCAGCAACTGGCAGCTTTTTGCCGGGCACCGGCAAATCTATGCCTACCCCGGCATTAACCGCACCCGGCAAGGCGGTCTTGCGACCTCGCCCTCTACCCAAGCTGCATGACCGCATCCCCCGCTCCCGCCGATTGTCGTGCCTGCACCGGGCAGCCAACGCCTTTTCGCTTTACCGCCCCTGCGATCCGGCTGCATTACAAGGCGGTGTCGTTCCTCCTCGCATTGCTGGCCTGCTGGTTTGCCGGTGCTCCCGGCTGGGCGGCGTCGATCGAACGCGTCGAGGTGAAGCACGACCGGATCGTGCTGCGCTTCGACCAGCCGATCGCCGATGCGTCGAGCTTCATCCTTGCGCAGCCGCAGCGCATCGCGCTCGACCTCAAGGGCGCGCGGCCGGGCGGCGCGCTGACGAGTGGCGGCGCGATCTCGGCGATGCGGCTCGCGCCACGCGGTCCCGACGGCGTGCGCATCGTGTTCGATCTCGCGCGGCCGACGCTGATCACCGAAGGCCAGTTCGGCCGCGACGGGCGCGAGCTGACGCTCGAATTGCGTACCGTCGACGACACGACCTTTGCCCGCGCCGCAAGCGAGCGCCGGATGCACTTCCTGCCGCCCTTCACGATGGGGCTAGCGCAGGCGGTCGATACGAGCGGCTACCAGGTCACCGTGCCGATCCCGCCCGCGCGGCGCAGCGCAGGCCTGCCGCGGATCTATGGCGACGACGACAGCCGCCCGCTGGTGGTGATCGATGCCGGGCATGGTGGCGTCGATCCGGGCGCAATCTCGCCGCTCGACGGGCGGCGCGAGAAGGACGTGACGCTCAAGATCGCCAAGGCGATCCGCGACGAATTGCTCCGCTCGGGCCGCGTGCGGGTGGCGCTGACGCGCGACGACGATCGCTTCCTCGTGCTGCAGGAACGCTTCGGCATCGCGCGACGGCTGCGCGGGGATCTGTTCATTTCGATCCATTGCGACAGCGTCGGCTCGGGCAATGCGAGCGGAGCGTCGGTCTACACGCTGTCCGAAGTCGCCTCCGACAAGGAATCGGCCAAGCTCGCGGCGCGCGAGAACAAGGCCGACATCATCTCGGGCGTGAACCTCGCCTCGACGTCGGCCGACATCTCCTCGATCCTGATCGACCTGACGCAGCGCGAGACGATGAACGCCTCGGCGAGCTTCGCCCGGCTGCTCGGCCGCGAGGCGCAGCCGCTGATTCCGGTCAAGGCCAACTTCCACCGCATGGCCTCGCTGATGGTGCTGAAGGCGCCCGACATGCCCTCGATCCTGTTCGAGACGGGCTATATCTCGAACCCGCACGACGCCGACTTCATCGACAGCGCCGAGGGCCGCCACAAGATCGCGCAAAGCATCGAACGCGCGGTCCAGGTCCATTTCGCGCGGCGGATGGCATCCAGAGACTAACCCCCTCTCCCAACGGGAGAGGGAGGGGCCCGCTCGACGCAGCCGAGTGGGAGGGTGAGGGCAGCGCCCGTCACCATCGCCCGCAATGTCCCGTCGCTTCGCTCCTCCTTCCCCAAGTGGAGAGGGACAAGGCTGGCAAGCCTCGCGAATCTTGCTAGAGCCTCACCCCGATATGGCCGAACCCGAAAACAGCGTGAATTTTCGTATCCGTCGCGAGATCGACGGGTTCGCCGGCGTGGTCCAGCGTGTCTGGGGGCGCTGGTGGGTCAAGACGCTCGCCGCGCTCGGCGTGCTTGGTGTGCTCGGCGCGACGGTGTTCTATTTCGCGTTTGCCGCAGGCCTGCCCTCGGTCGACAAGTTGCGCACCTATGAGCCGCCGTTGCCGACCAATGTCCGCGACGTCGATGGCATGCCGATCCACGCGTATGCGCGCGAGCGCCGCGTCGAGCTGAGCTACGACGAATATCCGACGCTGCTGGTGCGCGCCTTCCTCGCCGCCGAGGACAAGAACTTCTTCGAGCATCACGGCGTCGACTATCTCGGCATTGCGAGTGCGGCGGTCAACAATCTGACCAGCGGCAAGCGCCCCGCCGGCGCCTCGACGATCACGCAGCAAGTCGCCAAGAACCTGCTGATCGGCAACGAGACGAGCTATGCGCGCAAGATCAAGGAGGCGATCCTCGCCTACCGGATCGAGGATACGCTGACCAAGCCGCAGATCCTCGAGCTCTACCTCAACCAGATCGCGCTCGGCCGCAACGCGTTCGGCGTCGAGGCGGCGAGCTATGCCTATTTCGGCAAGGATCTGACGCAGCTCGATCTCGCGCAGATGGCGTATCTCGCGATTCTGCCCAAGGGCCCGTCGAACTACGATCCCGTTCGCCACGCCGACCGCGCGCTCGGCCGCCGCGCGTATGTGCTGCGCGAGATGCTCAAGAACGGCTTCATCACCCAGGCGCAGCACGACCAGGCGCGCGCCGAGCCGCTCGGCACCGTGCCGCGCCAGACCCCCAAGACCGAGACCGCGGGATCGGGCTATTTCGTCGAGGAAGTGCGCCGCCAGCTGATCGACAAGTTCGGCGAAGACGAGCGCGCCGGGCCGTACAGCGTCTATTCGGGCGGGCTCTGGGTGCGGACCTCGCTCGACGAGAAGATGCAGGATTACGCGCAGACCGCGTTGCGCCAGGGGCTGCTGCGCTTCGACCAGGGGCGCGGCTGGTCCGGGCCGATCGGGCATGCCGAAATCACCGACGACAGGTGGCAGGGCGCGTTGCTCAACACCAATATCGGGCTCGACTATGATGACTGGCGCGCCGCGATCGTGATCGCGCGCGATGCCAGCGCGGCGCAACTTGGCTTCTCCGACGGCAGCACCGGGACGCTCCCCCGCTTCGCCGCGCAAATGCCGGTGCGGGGCGGCGGCGGAACCGCGTTCGCCAAGATGGTACCCGGCGACATCATCGCGGTCGCGCCCAGCGGGAGCGAATTCGCCTTGCGCTCGGTGCCCAAGATTTCCGGCGCGTTCGTCGTCGAGCAGCCGCAGACCGGCCGCGTGCTCGCGATGCAGGGCGGGTTCGACTTCCGCGTCCAGGCGTTCAACCGCGCGACTCAGGCGATGCGTCAGCCGGGGTCGACGATCAAACCGATCGTCTATGCCGCAGCACTCGAGGGTGGGATGACGCCGGCCTCGATCATCGTTGACGGTCCGTTCTGCGTCTATCAGGGAGCGCGGCTCGGCCAAAAATGCTTCAAGAATTTCGGCGGCGTCGGCGGATCGGGCGCGCATACGATGCGCTGGGGCGTCGAGCAGTCACGCAATTTGATGACGGTGCGCGCCGCCGCCACCACCGGCATGCCGCATGTCGTGTCGCTGATGGACCGCATCGGCGTAGGCAAATACCCGCCCTACCTCTCCTTCGCGCTGGGTGCTGGGGAGACGACGGTGTCGCGGATGGTCAACGCCTATGCGATCCTCGCCAACCAAGGGCGTTCGCACCCCTCGTCGCTGATCGATTTCGTCCAGGATCGCCACGGCAAGGTGGTCTGGCCCGAGAATTGGCATGCGTGCGACCGCTGCAACGCGCCCGACTGGAACGGCCGGCCGATGCCGCGACCGGTCGCGGGCGGCAAGCAGATCGTCGATGCGATGAGCGCGTACCAGATGATCCACATCGCCGAGGGCGTGATCCAGCGCGGCACCGCGACCGTATTGCGCGATCTCGACCGGCCGATCTTCGGCAAGACCGGCACCAATACCGGGCCGACCGACGTGTGGTTCATCGGCGGCACGCCGCAGATGATCGGCGGGCTGTATATCGGCTATGACACGCCGCATTCGCTCGGCGGCGGCGCGCAGGGCGGGACGCTCGCTGCGCCGATCTTCAAGGCGTTCGCGGTGAAAGCCTATGAGGGGATGGACAAGCTCCCGTTCCGCGCGCCCGCCGGGATCCGCATGGTCCGCATCGACCGGCAGAGCGGCAAGCCGGTGTTCGGCGCCTGGCCGAGCGACGACCCCAAGGCATCGGTGATCTGGGAAGCGTTCAAGCCCGAGAGCGAGCCGCGTCGCGTGATCCATCGCGGTACGATCGTGCCCGATCCCGCTGCCGCAGCGACCGCTGCCGCTGCGGCCTCCGCGGCACGCGCACGCGCGGCGACGCAGGCGCAGAGCGAGGCACGCAAGGACAGCGACTTCTTGCAAAAGCAGGGCGGCATCTACTAGCGATATATATCCGTCGCCCCGGCGCCAATCTCAAAGGGGGGCCGGGGCCGCCCGGTTGTCGCGGGACAATTGGCGTCTCGCATCCTATATAGCGGCCCCGGCCTTCGCCGGGGCGACGAATTCAAGTCTGGAGTAACCCCATGCGCGCTGAAGCGCAGGCTCATATCGATTCGATCAAGGACGCGCTCGCGCTGCTCCGCCGCTTCCTCGACTGGGACCGCGCGCTGCGCCGGCTCGACGAGCTCAACGCGCGCGTCGAGGACCAGGCCTTGTGGAACGACCCCAAGGCGGCACAGGTCGTGATGCGCGAGCGTCGCCGGCTCGAGGAGGCGATCACCGCGACGCGCGCAATCGAGAGCGAGCTCAACGACACCGCGGAGCTGATCGAGATGGCCGAGGCCGAAGGCGATACCGAGATGGAGGCCGAGGGCGTATCCGCGCTCGCCGATCTCGCCGCGCGCGCCGACAAGGACAAGGTCAAGGCGCTGCTCGCGGGCGAGGCCGATGGCAACGACACCTATATCGAGGTCAATGCCGGTGCCGGCGGGACCGAGAGCCAGGATTGGGCGGGCATGCTCAGCCGGATGTATTCGCGCTGGGGCGAGCGTCACGGCCTTAAGGTCGAGCTGATCGACCAGCATTCGGGCGAGCAGGCCGGGATCAAGTCGGCGACGCTGCTGCTCAAGGGCGAGAACGCCTATGGCTATGCCAAGACCGAGAGCGGCGTCCACCGCCTCGTCCGCATCAGCCCGTACGACAGCGCCGCACGCCGCCACACTTCGTTCGCCAGCGTTTGGGTCTACCCGGTCGTCGACGACAATATCGAGGTCGAATATAACGAGAGCGACCTGCGCATCGACACCTATCGCGCATCGGGCGCGGGCGGGCAGCACATCAACACGACCGATTCGGCGGTGCGCATCACGCACATCCCGACCGGTATCGTCGTCCAGTGCCAGAACCAGCGCAGCCAGCACAAGAACAAGGCCGAGGCGTACAACCAGCTCCGCGCGCGACTCTACGAGCGCGAGCTCGCGATCCGCGAAGCCGCGGCCAATGCCGAGAATGCCGGCAAGACCGACATCGGCTGGGGCCACCAGATCCGCTCCTACGTGCTCCAGCCGTATCAGATGGTGAAGGATTTGCGCACCGGCGTGACCTCGTCGAGCCCGTCCGACGTGCTCGACGGCGATCTCGAAGCGTTCATGGCGGCCGCATTGTCGCAGCGTGTGACCGGCGAGACGGTCGAGGTCGAGGACGTCGAATAATGCGCGCTTCCCCCGTCTGTCCGTCCCCGGCGAGACGGGGGAAGGCCGCCCTGGTCGGCGTGGCGCTTCTCGCGCTTGCTGCGTGCGACGGCGGTTCGGCGACGGTGCCAGATCGCAGCCCGAAGGTCGGCCCCTTCCCCGCCGCCGATCGGCCGGTCGCCGCGATCGTCTCGGCGCGCTGGTCGACCGAGGAGAATCGCGACCGGCTCAATGAAGCGGGCGAAGTGATGGCCAAGGCCGGGATCAAGCCCGGCATGACCGTCGCCGATATCGGCGCGGGCGAAGGCTATTACACGATCCGCCTCGCCAACCGCGTCGGCAAGGAAGGCCGTGTGCTCGCCGAGGACATCGTCGCTGACGTCCGCGATGCGCTCGCGCTGCGGGTGGCGCGCGAGCATCTCGAGAGCGTCAGCGTCCGGCTCGGCGCGCCGAACGATCCGCGGCTGCCGGCCGCCAGCTTCGATCGGATCCTGATGGTCCATATGTATCACGAGATCGAGCAGCCCTACGAATTCCTGTGGCGGATGCGCCCGTCGCTCAAGCCCGGTGGCCTCGCGATCGTCGTCGACGCCGATCGCCCGACGCAGAATCACGGCACCCCGCCCGCCTTGCTCAAATGCGAGTTTGCCGCGGTCGGCTATAGCGAAGTCGCGACCTATGACATGCCGTCGGCGGGCGGCTATCTCGCCGCCTTCCGCGCGACGGGCCCGCGCCCCGAGCCGAGCGCGATCAAGGCGTGCCGGCTCCACGCCCGCTCATAGCAGTCCGCGCGCGCGAAAACTGCGATAGCCGTGCGCTGCGATCACGAGATGATCGAACAGCGCCACGTCGATGAATTGCAACGCCTGCGCGATCCGGCGCGTGAGCCTGTAATCGGCGGCGCTCGGCGTCGGATCGCCGCTCGGATGGTTGTGCGCCATCACCACCAGCGCGCAGTCGGACGCCAGCGCATCGGCGACGATCGTGCGAAACGGGATTGTCACCGCATCGACGCAGCGCGGCGGAAGGTGTCGCATCGCGAGAAGCCGCCATTCCGGATCGAAATAGCCGAACGCCGCGACCTCCTGCGCGGCGGTCGCGATCGGCAGGAAGCGCGCGAGCACGGCGTCGGGCAGATCGAGCGCCGCGCAAGCGCCGCGATTCGCGCGCTCCTCGAAAAGCCCCGTCCCCATGCCCCGCTCTGCGCAGCGGCTCAGCACGGCGCCACACAAAGCGTCTCCGAAACGGCAATGGTTGGCGTCGCGGCACGGGCGCGCTAGACCCCCGGCCATGCAAGCCTATCTCGACCTGATGCGCCGCGTGCTCGACCACGGCACCCCCCAGATGGACCGCACCGGCACGGGGACGTTGTCGGTGTTCGGCCACCAAATGCGTTTTGATTTGGCCGCTGGCTTCCCGCTGCTGACCACCAAGAAGCTGCATCTGCGCTCGATCGTGATCGAATTGCTGTGGTTCCTGCGCGGCGACACCAATGTCGACTGGCTGCGCGAGCGCAAAGTCAGCATCTGGGACGAATGGGCCGACGAGAAGGGCGATCTCGGCCCGGTGTACGGCAAGCAATGGCGCGACTGGGAAACCGCCGACGGCCGCCACATGGACCAGATCGCCGAGCTGATCGAGCAGATCAAGACCAACCCCGCCTCGCGCCGCCAGATCGTCAGCGCGTGGAACCCGGGCGATCTCCACGCGATGGCGCTCGCGCCGTGCCATTGCCTGTTCCAGACGCATGTCGCGAATGGCAAGCTCTCGCTCCAGCTCTACCAGCGCAGCGCCGACATCTTTCTCGGCGTGCCCTTCAACATCGCGAGCTATGCGCTGCTGACGATGCTGCTCGCGCAGCAATGCGGGCTCGAGCCCGGCGAGTTCATCTGGACCGGGGGCGATTGCCACCTGTATTCGAACCATCTCGACCAGGCACGCGAACAGCTGTCGCGCACGCCGGGATCACCGCCGCGGCTCGAGATCCTGCGCAAGGCGGACGCGATCGACGGCTATGCCTATGAGGATTTCGTGCTGCACGATTACGTCGCGCAGCCCCATATCAAGGCGCCCGTCGCGGTTTGACACGGAACCGCGCGGCGCGATGCGCGCTTAGCTCCTGAAATTCACGCAGGGGCCGATCATGGACATCACGCAACTCATTCTCGACGAACACGGCCAGCAGCGCGCGCTGTTCGCGCAGATCGAACAGATCGATCCCAAGGACACGACCGCGCTGTCGGCGCTGTGGAACCGCCTCCACGCATTGCTCGATTCGCATGCCGAGGCCGAGGAGCGCTTCTTCTATCCGCGCCTCATGCAGATCGGCGAAGGCGGCAACGATGCCGATTCGGCCGCCGAGGAGACCGAGGACGCGATCGAGGATCATAACGACATCCGCGACACCGCCGCCGCGGTCGACAAGGAGAAGGTCGGCAGCACGGCGTGGTTCGAGGCGCTCGGCGAATGCAACAAGGCCAACAGCGACCATATGGCGGAGGAAGAACGCCAGGGCCTGACCGACTTCCGCCTCAATGCGACGCTGCAGGAGCGCCACGATCTCGGGGTCAAATTCGCCACCTTCGAGGCCGAGCATCTCACCGGCGTCAAGGCGGTCGACAAGGATCCCAAGACGTGGGTCAAGGATCACGCACCAGACTGAGCCCTCTCGCCAATCGCGGCGCGTGCGGGCATGACGGCGGCATGATCACGCTGTATCTCGCGCGCGCCGACAATGGCGTCATCGGTGTCGATGGCAAACTGCCGTGGCACCTGCCCGCCGACCTCAAGCGCTTCAAGGCGCTGACGATGGGCAAGCCGATGGTGATGGGGCGCAAGACCTTCGAGAGCTTCCCGTCGCCCCTGCCCGGCCGCCGCCATATCGTGCTGACGCGCGACCCGCTTTGGGCTGCGGCTGGCGCAGAGGTGGCGCATTCGGTCGACGCCGCGCTCGCGCTGGCGGGCGACGGCGATATCGCAGTGATCGGCGGTGCCGAGATCTTCGCGCTGCTGCTGCCCCGCGCCGAAGCCATCGAGCTGACCGAGGTGCATGTGAGCCCGCCCGGCGATGCCGTCGTCCCCCCCTTCGACGGCTGGCACGAGCGGGCTCGCGACCCGCATCCGGCCGACGGCGCGCGTCCAGCCTATACCTTCGTGACGCTCAGCAGGCGGTGACCGCCAGCGGCTTGTCGCCGCGCCGACGATCCCGCATACCCCGCGCTGACCGGACGCGGCAGACCCTGCCCGAGAAAGCCGGCACGACGGGGAGAGCGAGATGCGCAAGGTGCTGGCTGGGGTAGCGGTGCTCATCGTGCTCGGCCTGATCGCCTTCTTCGTGCTCGCCCCCGGGATCGTCGAGCGGTCGATGAACAAAGTCGAACCCATAGCGCTTGCCATCAGCCCGCGCGCCCGCGCGCTGCACGCCACGCTACAGATCGCCGACATGCACGCCGATACGCTGCTGTGGCAGCGCAGCCTGCTCGACCGCGCCGACCGTGGGCAGATCGACCTGCCGCGCTTGCTCGCGGGCAATTACGCGCTGCAGATCTTCTCTTCGGTGACCAAGACGCCGAAACACCAGAATTACGATTCGAACCGCGCCGACAGCGACAACATCACCGCGCTCGCGATCGCCGATCTCCAGCCGCCGCGGACTTGGGGTTCGCTGCTCGAGCGCTCGCTGTGGCACGCGCAGAAGCTCGATCGCTATGCCGCCGCCTCGAACGGCCAGCTGCGCGTGATCCGCACCCCCGCCGAGCTCGACCGCCTCCTCGCCGACCGCGCGCGCGGGCAGAAGGTCGTCGGCGGCCTGCTGTCGATCGAGGGGTTGCAGGATCTCGAGGGCAAGCTCGCCAATCTCGAGAGGCTCCACGCCGCCGGGTTCCGCATGGCGGGGCTTGCGCATTTCTTCGACACCGAAGTCTCGGGTTCGATGCACGGCGTAGCGAAGCGCGGGCTGACCCCGCTCGGACGGCAGGTGGTGCGGCGGATGGAAGCGATCGGCATGATCGTCGATGTCGCGCATTCGAGCCACGCGACGATCGCCGAGGTGATCAGCATGGCACGCCGCCCGATCGTCGCGAGCCATGGCGGGGTGCAAGCGACGTGCAAGGTCAACCGCAACCTGACCGACGACGAGATTCGCGGGATCGCGCGCACCGGCGGGGTGATCGGCATCGGCTATTGGGATGCCGCGATCTGCTCGACCAAACCCGCAGCGGCCGCCGCCGCGATCGCGCATGTCCGCGACGTGGCCGGGATCGACCATGTCGGGCTCGGTTCCGACTTCGACGGCGCGGTGACGACGGGGTTCGATGCGAGCCAGCTTGCCGCCGTCACGCAAGCGCTGATCGACCGCGGCTTCAGCGACGCCGATGTGGCCAAGGTGATGGGCGGCAACGTGCTGCGCGTGCTCCGCGCCGGGATCGCGCCCGCCCCCTAGCGCGCGCGCGAAGCCGACCGTATAGCCGACGCCATGAAGCGGCTCGACGGCGGCTCGACGGTTCCGGCGGCGATGCGCGCTGGCATCGTCGCGCTCGGGAATTTCGATGGATTTCACCTGGGGCATCAGGCTGTGGTCGGGCTTGCCGTCGCGCGCGCGCGCGCCGAGGGGCGGCCCGCGCTGGTCGCGACGTTCGATCCGCATCCCGTACGGCATTTCCAGCCCGACAACGCCCCCTTCCGCTTGACCACACTCGACCAGCGCGAGCGGCTGTTCGCTGCGGCGGGTGCCGATGCGATGGTCGTCTTCCAGTTCGACGCAGCGCTCGCCGCGTTGACCGCGCGCGAATTCGTCACCGATCGGCTGATCGACAAGCTCGGGGTCGGCGGCGTGGTGACCGGCGCGGATTTTACCTTCGGCAAGGCCAAGAGCGGCAATGTCGCGGTGCTCGCCACACTTGGCATCGAGCACGGCTTTGCGGTCGAGACGGTCGGCGCAGTGACGCTCGACGGTGTTGCCGTCTCGTCGAGCCGGATCCGCGACTTGCTCAAGGCGGGGGACCCGCGCGGCGCGGCCAAGCTGCTGACGCGCCCCTTCACGGTCGCGGGAACGGTGCAGCATGGTGACAAGCTCGGTCGGACGATCGGCTATCCCACCGCCAATCTCGACATGGGGAAATATCTCCGGCCTGCGTACGGCATTTATGCGGTGCGCGGGCGGCTGGCCGATGGGCGTGTGCTCGACGGTGCGGCGAACCTCGGGATCCGGCCGAGCTTCGATCCGCCGAAAGAATTGCTCGAGCCGTATTTCTTCGATTTTTCCGAAGACCTGTATGGCCAACAGATCGAAGTCGAGCTGATCGAGTATCTGCGCCCCGAAGCGAAATTCGACACGCTCGAGGCGCTGACGACGCAGATGGATGCCGACTGCGCGCGCGCGCGAGACATTCTGGCGGCCGAGCCCCGCTGAGCCGGCGCCTCTGCGTCGCGAATCTTCGACAAAAAGGGGCCGGCAGTGCTGCCGCCCCCTGTCGCCGGACCTCGATCCGCTTGGTGGGTTGCTAGCACCCCTACCCGCGCCATCAGGTTTCGGCGGCTCGCGCCCCCTGCGCCGCCAAGCGACGCCAGGTCTTGCGTTCGGTCGCCAGGCGCGGGTCGGCTCGTGCGAACCGTGGCGCCCGACATCCCGGTGGCCAGCACGGCGCTCAAGCTGAATCGCACGCCACGCTTGCGAGATCTTTTCTCGCGGCCGTAAACCCCTGGGGAGGCGCCTGCCCTTCCGCCCGATGCCTTCGTTACGACACTGGCCTGGTTTCCCGCGGGCACCTAGGCTGACGTCGCGACATAAGCGCCTGATGCCGCTCCTGTTTCCGGTCGCGCCGTCGCTCGCCGACAGTCGAGATGCCCTCACGACTTGCGAGTTGCACCAAGGCCGCAAATGCTATCGCCGCGCTGTGAATAGTGCGGAAAGCGTGAACAGATCCGCCTCGTCATTCTCGGCTTTGTCGCGGCGCTTCGACTTTCTGAACGCGAGGTTGTTTCAGGTTCATGCAACCTGACTAAAACGCCCATCGTTACCGCTTTGGACTTCATCCAGAGCAGAATCCATTCCACGGGAGTTTTACCAATGCGCACCTTGATCCTCGCACTCAGCGCGGCAGCCGTCACTATCCCCGCAACGATGGTCGCCCCCGCGACGCACGCCGAAGCGCGGGACCACCGCCATCACTATCAGCCGCGCGTCTATGAGGGCCGCGACGGTCGTCGCTATTGCCGCCACTCGGACGGCACGACCGGCCTGCTGGTCGGCGGCGTCGGCGGCGCGCTGCTCGGCAATTCGATCGCGGGGCGCGGCGACAAGACGCTCGGCACCGTGCTCGGTGGCGTTGCCGGCGCCTTCGGTGGCCGCGCGCTCGATCGCGCCAGCACCGCGGACCGCCGCTGCAACTAACCTGTCTCCTACGGCGTATACCATAGGCGCGGATCGGCAACGGTCCGCGCCTTATCTTTTGGAGAACACCCCATGACGACTCGCAGCGGATCGGCCAGCTATGATGGCCTTGGCAAGGATGGTAAAGGCCATGTCTCGACGCAATCGGGCGTGCTGTCCGACACGCAGTACGGCTTCAACAGCCGCTTCGAAGAGGGCGCGGGCACCAACCCCGAGGAACTGATCGCCGCCGCGCATGCGAGTTGCTTCACGATGGCGCTGAGCTTCGCGCTCGCGGGTGCCGGGTTCAACGACGGCAAGCTCGAGACGACCGCGAAGGTCACGATCGACAAGGACGGCGACGGCTTCACCATCACCAAATCGGCGCTCGATCTCAAGGCGAGCGTCGCGGGTATCTCGCCCGAGCAATTCGAGACGATCGCGCTCGATGCAAAGCAGAATTGCCCGGTTTCGAAAGTGCTCAACGCCGAAGTGACGCTGACCCACAGTCTCAACGCCTGATCTCTTGCGGGGGCGTGAACGGGCCGTAGTTTCCCGTTCACGCAACCTCCGGGCATGCCGACGGTTCTACCTGCAATCCAGCACGGATTGTCTCAAGGAGCATTCGACATGCGCAAGTTTCTTCTCGCCGCCGTAATGGCCGCGACCTCGCTTTCGGCGATCCCCGCGACCGCGCAAGACTATCGCGGCGACCGCCAGGACCAGCGCCGCGATGACCGCGCCGACCGCCGCGACGATCGCCGTGACGACCGGGCCGACCGCCGCGATGACCGCCGCGACTATCGCCAGGACGCACGTCCGGATTGGCGCCAAGACCGCCGCCAGGATGCGCGCCAGCGCAATTGGCAGCAGTATCGCAGCTACGACTATAATCGCTACGAGCCAGGCCAGCGGACCTATCTGGCCGACCGCTATTATCGCGACGGTAGCTATTATCAGCCGCGCCGGCTCGGTCGCAACGACCGCATCTATCGCGGTGGCGACAACCGCTATTACTGCCGCCGCAGCGACGGCACGACCGGCCTGATCATCGGCGGTCTCGCCGGCGGCCTGCTCGGCAATTCGCTCGCGAGCGGTGGATCGCGCACGCTGGGTGCGTTGATCGGTGGCGGCGCGGGCGCGCTGCTCGGCCAGTCGGTCGATCGCGGCCAGGTCCAGTGCCGCTGAGCGCGACACGTACTTAACCACAGGGCCCGGCGCGAAAGCGTCGGGCCTTTTGCTGTCAGATCACGCCGCCGCCAAGGACGAGACGGATCACCGCGACGATCAGCACGAACAGGTTGAAATTGCGGCCCGAGCGATAGCCCGACAGCATCCCGAGCGCCGCGCCGACAATGGCGATCGGGATCGCCAGATAATTGGCGAGGCCGAAGAACGGCACCAAGCCGACCAGCGCCACCGGCAAGGCGACGAGTCCGGCCAAGATCGAAATCAGATTGACGATGAGTCCCATATCCGGACCATGAACCAAGATAAGCCGCCTGCGCAAGCGCGCCGCAAACGGGTATGCTATGCCCAATCAATTATTAACTGCAGCCGGTCCAAAGGGTGCAGTGGGTGTGGAGCGTCACGTCGATGAGTCGTAAGCGGGTCTTTCTGAGCGTTCTGGTGCTGCCGCTCGCGTTGATGGCGTGCGGCAAGCGCGATGGCGAGCGCGATCTCGACACGCTCGACAACGAACTGGTCGATGCCGGCACTGGCGCGCCCAATAGCAGCGACCCGGCGATGACGTCGGCGCTGCACGATCAGATCATGGTCGACCCGTCGCTCGCGCAACAATCGAACGCGAACACCGTCCGGCCCCCGGCGCAACCCTATTCGGGCGGCGTGCCGCCCGTGACGATCGCCCAGACCGCCGGTGGCGCGGCTGGTACTCAAGGCAGCGCAGTCAGCCAGCGCGCCAAGCAAGCCCCAGCGCCGGCGTCGAAGGACTGCCCGAACTGCCAAGCGGCGCGCAATTCGCTCACACTCGGCGCATTGGCCGCGAATCAAACCGACAAGCGCACCAGCGCATGCGCCGGGTCGATGCGCTATTCGGCGGCCTGGGCCGACCGTGTGCCCGGCGACGTGCCGCTCTATCCCGGCGCGCGCGTCGTCGAGGCGGCTGGCGCCGATACCGCAGCGTGCCATTTGCGCGCGGTCAGCTTTGCGACCAACGCGTCGCTGAAGACCGTGATCGACTGGTATTATACCCGCGTCACCAATGCCGGGTTCAGCGCCGATCATCAGTCCGACGGCGCCGAGCACACGCTTGGTGGGACGCGGCAGCGCGATGGCGGGGCGTATGTGCTCTTCCTCACCAGCCGCCGCGATGGCGGGACCGATGTCGATATGGTAGCCAATAACGGACGCTAGCGGCCCGCGCTGCTGACGCCGGAGGCCGGGCAAAACCGCCACCGTTGCACGCGAGGTTCTCATTGTGCGCAATTCGCGCTAACGCACGCAGCATGTATCATCTCATCCTCGTCATGGCGGGCGGCGCGCTCGGTTCCGCTGCGCGTTTCCTCGTCGGCCGCGCCACGCTCGCGCGCTTCGGCCCCGATTATCCCTTTGGCACGCTGACCGTGAATTTGGTCGGCGGCTTCGCGATGGGGCTGCTCGTCGGCATCCTCGCCCGCCACAGTGCGGGCGAGAACTGGCGCCTGCTGCTCGGCGTCGGCGTACTCGGCGGCTTCACCACTTTCTCGTCCTTCTCGCTCGACGTCGTGTCGCTGATCGAACGCGGCGATCTCGCGACCGCGCTCGGCTATACACTGCTCTCGGTCGTCGGCGCGATCGTTGCGCTGTTCCTCGGCCTCTCGCTCACGCGGGTGGCGGCATGAGCATCGACACGCCCAAGCCGAGCAAGGCGACATCGGACGTCCGCCAGTTCAACGTCGGCGCCGACGATGATGGCATCCGGCTCGATCGCTGGTTCAAGCGGCATCTGCCCGACACCAGTTTCACCACGGTCGCCAAATGGGCGCGCACCGGCCAGCTTCGCGTCGACGGTGCGCGCGCCAAGCCCGGCGATCACATCGTCGCCGGCCAGTCGATCCGCGTGCCCCCGGCCGAGCCGGTCCGCGTCGATGCGCCCGTCAAGCGCGAGCGTCCGCCGCTGAGCGACGACGAAATGACCTTCGCGCGCGAAATGGTGATCCACCGCGACGCGCAAGTGATCGTGCTCAACAAGCCGCCCGGCCTCGCCACGCAGGGCGGGACCAAGACGATCGAGCATGTCGACGGCCTGCTCGACGCGCTGCAGGACGATCTCGAGGGTCGTCCCAAGCTCGTCCACCGGCTCGACAAGGACACGTCGGGCGCACTCGTCATCGCGCGCACCGCGCGCGCGGCGGGTTTCCTGTCGAAGTCCTTCTCGTCGCGCACCGCGCGGAAGACCTATTGGGCGCTGGTCGTCGGCGTTCCCTCGATCGAGGACGGCACGATCGAACTGCCGATCGGCAAGCAGCCCGGCTCGGGCGGCGAGAAGATGCACGTCGACGAGAAGGAGGGCTCGCCCGCCCGCACGCGCTACCGCGTGATCGAGATGGCGGGCACGACCACCGCCTGGGTCGAGCTGATCCCCTATACCGGGCGCACGCACCAGCTCCGCGTCCATCTCGCGGCGATCGGCCATCCGATCGTCGGCGACGGCAAATATGGCGGGCAGGCCGCGTTCCTGACGGGCAACATCAGCCGCAAAATGCATCTGCATTCGCGGCGCATCCGGATCGATCACCCCGATGGCGGGCAGATCGACGTCCAGGCCGAACTGCCGACGCATTTCGCCGAGAGCCTCAAGCAACTCGGTTTCGACGAGATGCTCGGCAACACCATGCCGCTCGAGGAGCCGCCACCCCCGAGCCGCGCGGTCAAGAAGCAGCAGGCGCGCCAGCACAACAAGACGATGCGCAAGGACCGCAAGGGCGAACGCCGCCGGCGCGGCGCAGCGACCTGAGCGTCGCGCGCGGCTGATGCATCCCGATTCGACCTTTCGCTGGGAAGACCGCGCGGAGATGCGCGATCTGGTGCGCGAGCTCGGATTCGGCACGCTGTTCGCCGCGACGCCCGACGGGCCGCGCGTGGTGCATTTGCCGGTGGTGTGGCGCGATGAGACCACGCTCGCGCTGCATGTTTCGCGCGGCAACGGCATCACCAAGCATCTCGATGGCGCGACGGGACTGTTCGTCGCGCAAGGGCCTGACGGCTATATCAGCCCCGACTGGTACGATCTCGGCAACGAGCAAGTGCCGACGTGGAACTACGTCGCGGTCGAGCTCGAGGGACGGATGCGGCGGATGGATCAAGCGGGACTGGTGGCACAGCTCGATCAGCTCTCGGCCGAACAGGAAGCACGGCTCGCGCCCAAGCCCGCCTGGACGCGCGCGAAGATGACCCCTTCCGTGTTCGAGCAGATGACGCGCGGGATCGTCGGCTTCACGCTCGAGGTGCAAGGCTGGCGCGGCACGCGCAAGCTCGGGCAGAACAAGCCCGACGCGGCGCGCCTCTCGGCGGCGGACGGCGTCGAAGCGGCCGGACGGCGCGGGATCGCCTATTGGATGCGCAACGCATGACCACGATCCAGACCTCTACCCCCAACCGCCTCGCTTTGTTCGATTGCGACGGCACGCTGGTCGACAGCCAGGACAATATCTGCCGCTCGGTCGAGGAAGCGTTTTCGATCGCGCGAATCGAGGCGCCACCGCGCGCCGCGATCCGCCGGATCGTCGGGCTGAGCCTGGTCGAGGCGATGCGGATGCTGCTGCCGACGGGCGACGACGCGCTCCACCGCAGTCTGGCGCAGGATTACAAGGACGCCTTCTTCCGGCTGCGGACCTCGGGCGCGATGGCCGAGGAGCCGCTGTACGAGGGGATCGTCGACGTGCTCGACAGCCTCGCGGCAGACGGCTGGGTGCTCGGTGTCGCGACGGGGAAGTCCGACCGTGGCCTCGCGCATATCCTCGCGCATCACGGCATCGCCGCGCGCTTCGTCACGCTGCAGACCGCTGACCGTCACCCCTCGAAACCGCACCCCTCGATGATCGCGACGGCGATGGCCGATGCCGGCGCGGTCCCGGCGACGACGGTGATGATCGGCGATACGAGCTTCGACATGCTGATGGCGCGCGCCGCCGGTGTGCGCGCGCTCGGCGTGGCCTGGGGCTATCATCCGGTCGGCGAGCTGACCGCTGCCGGCGCACATGCCGTTGCCGATGTGGTCCCGGCGTTGCCGCGTTTGATGCAGGAACCGATCGCATGACGGACGCCGACACCACCGCGCGCAATCGCTATTTCCTGATCACCGGCACGCGGCTGGCAGGTGCAGCGGGCGCGATCCTCGGGCTGATCCTGATCGCACGCTCGCACGCGACCTTTCCCAAGGTGATCGGCACCGCGCTGGTGCTGTCGGCGCTGCTGATGATCGCGACCGTACCGCGCGCGCTGGCGCGCCGCTGGCGCACCCCGCCCGAGGCATAACGCGGGTCGCGCGTCAGGGCTGGGTTTCGACCAGTTCGGCGATCTCGAAGACATGGCTTTTCCAGCCGCGCTGCGCCGCCGCCTCCGCGAGCGCCGACTTCTTGCGCCTGGCCTCGGCAAGCGACTTGGTATGGCCCCAAAACACCTCGCTCTTGCCGTTGGCGAGCAGCGCGACGATCCGCCAATAATGCGTGAACGCCGTGCTCGTCGGCCCAATCGTCTTGACATAGCCGTCCGGCAGCGTCGCGGTGAGGTAGCGCTTCTTTGCCACGGCTCAGCCCTGTGGCGCGAGCCGTGCGGCACAGCAACTGGCGTTCATCGAAACTCTCCTGGCGGCGCGGTGTAATGCTCCCTTAGGCGATTGCCCCGTCCTGCCACCATACCTTTGCCGTACGCGTGCGGCTATCCCGCGGAGCGCCGATAGACGCTCACCGTCCCGCGGCGTGCGCGCTTTGCTTCGTACAGCGCGATATCGGCGCGGTGGAGCAAGTCGCTGCGATCGCGCACCTCGCGGTCGAGCCATGCCGCGCCGATCGTCGCCGACACCGTCTGCCCGTCCTCACCCGTACCGCCGAGCCGGCCCAAGTCGCGCGCCAGCCGATCGAGCAGCCCGGTGAGATCCTGCAACGCGGTGTCGCGCGTGATCAGCAGGACGAATTCGTCACCGCCGAGCCGCGCCGCAAAGGTCCCGTCGAGATATTCGGCGCCAAGGCACGTCGCCACTTGTCGCAACACCGCATCGCCCGCGAGATGCCCCTGCGTGTCATTGATCGTCTTGAAATGGTCGAGGTCGATCAGCGCGAGCGCGAGCCGCGTGTCTTGCCGCCGCGCCGTCGCCAGCGCCTCGTCGAGCGTCTCGTTGAAATAGGCGCGATTGGCGAGGCCAGTGAGGTCGTCGCGCCGCGCGCTGTGGCGCAATTGCTGCTCCATCCGATAGCGAATCGTGATGTCCTGCATCACGCCGATCACCGCGACTGCCTTGCCGTCGCGCAATTCGAGCTCGCCCATCGAGCAGATCCGGCGAATGGCGCCCTGCGCGGTCACGAAATCGGTTTCGACCGAAAAGGGAACGCCGGTCTCGATCGTGCGCCCCAGCGCATCGACCACTTGGCTCCGCGCCGCTGGCGGATAGAAAGCGAGCGCCTCTTCGAGACCGGGCTTCACCCCCAGCGCCATGCCGTGGATCGCATAGATCTGATCGGACCATTCGGTGCGATTGTCGTCGAGCGTCAGCCGCCACGATCCGATATTGGCCATCCGCTCAGCCTGTCGGAACTGGCGATGCGTGATGTCGAGCCGCTGCATCGCCGCGCCGCGCTCCTGCGCAAGGATGCTCGCGCGCGCGGCGAGCGCACGCGCGGAAAGCAGCGATTCGGCCAGATGCCCGAGCTCGCACAGCACGGTCGCTTCGTCGGGGCTGAGCGTACGTGGCTGATCATCGATGACGCACACCGTGCCCATCGGATAGCTGCGCTCGGGCATCGCGGGATCGGTCGCGCGGATCGGCACGCCGGCATAGAAGCGGATGTGCGGCTCCCCGAGCACCAGCGGATTGTCGGCAAAACGCGGATCGAGCGTCGCATCGGGCACGACCAGCAACCCGTCGTCGCGGATCGCATGCGCGCAGAACGACTGCGTGCGCGGCGTCTCGCTCGCATCGAGCCCGCGCTTCGCCTTGAACCATTGGCGATCCTCGCCGACCAGCGACAGCAAGGCGATCTTGGTGCCGAGCAATCGCTGCGCACAGGCGATGATCGTTTCGAATTCTGCCTCGGGGGGCGTGTCGAGAATGTTCAGGCCATCGAGCATTGCAAGGCGGCGCGTTTCGTCGTTTCCGGCGACGGCACCGAAGGCGTGATCCATCTCGGTCATTTCGCGGGATAGCCATCGTGCGGTTAAGGAACCGCTATCGCCACAGCTCAGCTGACGCGGCGTTCGCCGTGTTCGAGCATTGCGGGAATGACGATTTCTTCCTCGTCGGCCAGATGCCGGACGAGTTGCGCGAACAGGATGTGGCTCGTGCCGGCATAGGCATCGACTGCGGGGCGAGAATCGCCCGGCATGCCGAATGCGCGCAGCATCGTGCGTGCAGCGTCGAGCGTCGCCTCTAGCCCGGCATGGATGATCCCATGGTCGCTCTCGAGCACATCGAACCCCGCCGCCATGCGCGGATCGAGCGCACGGAATTTGGGGAAATAGGCCTGGTCTTCGATTCCGTGATGTCCGCTCAAATGGTGCAGGAAGTGATTGAGCCCCGGAACGACCGCAGCCTGAAACGCGCCGACCGCCATGCGGCCCTCGCGAAAGCTCGCGGTCATGCCGTCGAGTCGCGCGGCCTGTTCGCGCAGGCTGGCATGGACGTGCAGCCAAAACGCGGTCAGCTCGCCATAATTGCGATGGCTTTGCCACTTCGCCGCAGGATAGGCCGCACGCAAATAGGCGATTTCGTCGGACAGCCCCGTCCGATCGGGCAGCAGGACAGACGCGGGAGAAAGGATCATGACGCGGCTCTCAGACGGCGGAGGGTCCGCGTCAAGGCGTTCGGCACACAGCCGCTTGGCACTTCTCCCATACTCTGGAGCGGACGATGGTTAAAACGACATTGACCGAACAAAGTACGCGCGACAGGATGCGCCGATGGCGGTTGATGGTTCGATAACGCGAAGAATTCCACCTGCCGCTATCGACTCCGTGTCGCCCATGAGCGCTTGCCGCAACGAGCAGAACGAAGCGGCGGCGACCACGATTCCAATCGACTATTATTCAACCGGGGGTTTGCCTGCGGAGGACCGCTATCGGGCTTGGCGCATGCGCAATTGGCCCCGCGAGAGAGCCGTCTACCGTACCGAACCTACCGAGCCATTCAACACATGCTGGGAAGCATCCCAACTGGGCGAGGTGACGTTCGTCTACACGGAGATCACCGGACAGCGCTGGGAACGCCGCAAGGAAGACATTCGCGAGTCGGATTTCGATCCCATCATCATCAATCTGATGATCGAAGGGCTGGCGCAGGGGGATATGAACGGGCAAGCCTTTTACGAACCCGCTGGATCGCTGCATTTCCACGATCTCGGTCTGCCGTCGCTGCACGTCTCTACCGCCAGCAAGACCTATGCCGTCATCATCCCGCGCGCCGTCGCCCACGCGCGTTTCGGGCCGCTCAGCGCGCTTCACGGTCTTGTCGTTTCCCCACCGAAAAGCGACATGCTGTTCGCGCACGCTGCGCAGGTGCGTCGATCGCTCCCGCGGCTGAGCGCCGCGCTGGCGCCCGCGCTCGGTCGCGTCTTCCTCGATTTGATCGAGATATTGGTTGGCGACGTCGCGCCGGGCGAAACGCCGAGGACGTCGCCCGAACAGGCTCTGCTGTCGCGCGCCAAGGAAGAGATCGAACGGCGACTGGGAGCCGGCAATATCACCGCGGCGAATTTGTCAGAGGTGCTTGGCGTGCCGCGTGCGCGGCTATTCGCCGCGTTCGCCGAGACGGGTGGCCTGCATGCCTATATCGTCTCGCAGCGCCTGGAGCGGGCGCGGACCGCAATCGCCGAAGTCGACCGCGGCGAAACGATCGGCGCCATTGCGCACCGGCTGGGGTTTAGCGACGCTTCGCACTTGAGCCGCAGTTTCCGCACGCGCTTCGGCATGACGCCGCGCGAATATCGCGGTCTCGTCGGCGCGCAAACGGCTCGCGATCTGGCGTCCTGACTCGGTACGGTTCTTCAACTATTTTGCTCTTGTCATTCTATCGTTACACATGCGACGTAATTGCCGCGGTTAAGCAACCATTAACAATAAAATGGAGCAACCACGGGTAACAAGGACGGGGATAGTAACGATGGGCCGTTTCGAACGGGCGTCGAACAAGCACGCGCGAGCTCTACAGACTTTTGCGCAAAACCGTGTGCGTCGAGCCGATGCACGGGGTTGGGACGGCGCTGCGCATGGTAGTCGAGCGTTCCATACCTTTGCAGAGCGCACCTCCTATTTTCGCGCGGAGCCACGCGGCCGAGGCACCCGCGTCGCATGACGGCAGCCTGTGCCACTGGCTGATGACCGATCCCGTGCCGCGTGTGCTGGTCGATCGC
This sequence comes from Sphingomonas glacialis, assembly GCF_014653575.1. Taxonomy (GTDB): domain Bacteria; phylum Pseudomonadota; class Alphaproteobacteria; order Sphingomonadales; family Sphingomonadaceae; genus Sphingomonas; species Sphingomonas glacialis. Next base: position 498,356 of record NZ_BNAQ01000002.1, read on the forward strand.
AACCTGCGACTCGTCTGGGCTAACGAAGCCGCGGACTCGTTCCTGGCGCAGCGTCACGATCTCGAAGTGCGCAAGGCCGCGCTGGGCGCGGTCGATAGCGCGCAACAGGCGCAGCTGGTCGATGCGATCGGTGCCGGTACCGATACGACGCGCTGCTGGGAATTGCTCAGCGCAGACGACAATCATATCGTGATGCAGATCCGCCGCCTCAGCGATCTCGATCGACCGCTCATCGCCGTCACCTTCTGGCGCACCGAAACGCCGCGCTTTGCCAATCTCAGCCGGGTGTTCGATCTCACCAAGGCCGAACATGCGGTGCTGCTGAAGTTGCTGAATGGCAGCGTCGCCGACGGCATCGCCGAATGTCACGGGGTCTCGCTCGATACAGTGCGTACCCAAATCAGGTCGATCTACGCAAAGCTCGATGTCTCGTCGCGCGAAGGACTGTTCCACAAGGTCATGGCCTATGTGCTGTGACCTGCGATCACCCGCGCGGCGCCCCGGTCATCACCAATATTGGTGATGCATATTGATACGCGCGCCGCGCTGGGATAGCGTTCGGTTTCGACAGAATAGTGGCGCTGCAGAATCCTCCTATGCAATATTGGCGTGTCATTTCTTCTGCGCAGACCGATGGCAGCGAGATTCTCTTCGCGGTTGCCGACGGTGATCGCCTCACGTTGATCGGTCGCTGCCAGTGGCTCGCCGAAAGTTCTGGTCAACCCGCATGCTGGTGGAGCGACGATCTCTGCCGCGCGGTTGTGCCCACGCACTGGCTGCCGTTGCCGACGCTCAGGCCAGCGCTGCAGAGCGCTGCTGCGCCAGTCGCGCGCATGCCCGCTTAGACCGGTCCGGCCGTCACACCGTCATATCCATCGCCATCTCGGCGAGGACCGTGCAGCGACGATCGGGATCATCGCGCAGCGTGGCGAACAACGCGGCGCGCGCGGCGACTGCGGGCGCAATCTTTGCGGCCGCGCGTGCGCGAGCCGCGGCATAGGCTGCCGGCGTCCATTCGGGGAGCGCGATGACGGCCTGGGCCAGCGCCGCCGCCGATCCCATCGCCGACGGCAGCAGCGGATGCGGCGGAAGCGATGACCAGCGCGGATCGGCGGCAAAGGACAGCGCAATCTCGCGCGGCGCCCGCAGGGTCGTGACCGCAAAGCGCACCGGCAAAGTAAGCGGTGTCGCATCGAAGCGTAAGGCGCGCGCCATCACGCCGTGCCGTCCGATCGGGAAATACTGCCAGACTGCCGCCCCGGTCCGCCCCGCGAGCACCGAGTCGAGCAGAATAGGGTAGCGAAGCCCGAGCGGATCGGGACTGCGATAATCGATCATGGTGGCCAGGATCGCTGGCCCCGCGGTGGGCGGCGGTGGTCGGAGATCGAGCACGAGGCCGGCCCGAATTTCGCCGCGCGGCGTCGCGATGATCTGGTCGCCGCGAGGAATCGCCGAGACGTTGCGCCAGCATCGCGCCGAGCCAAGGTGGGCAAACACTTCGGCATGGAGTTGTGCCGGGTCGATCAAACCAAGCGCGTCGGCCACGCTGTGCGTCTCGTCGCCCAGCTCGACATAGTAGCGCGGCCATTCCCCGACGATCAGGGGCTCGATGACCAGCGACATCGCCGTCCCTACGTCGCGCAGCCGGAACGGCGCGATCGGGCCACCGCCGAAGCGATCGCACGCTTCGATGAGGAGGACCCGCGCCTCGGGCCGCCAGCGCGCCAGTGCCAGGGCGACCAGACTTCCGTGTAATCCCCCGCCGACGATTGCCACGTCGATCGTCCGCGACTCGATCGACATTGCGCCCCGCCTCTCCCCTCTGCGCGCTCGGCCATCCGGTTCCGGTCGCGCTATGATGTTCTTAACGTGTCAATAAGGGACAGATGCCGCGGCGGAGCCCGGCATGTAAGGTTAATATCCCGTTTTAAATAAGTCTCTAATCAATGGTGGTGATGCGGCCGGATCGGTCCCGCCCTTAACGCTTTCTTTACCAGCTCGGAACTGACCTCGTCGAGTCGAGGCGGACCCCGGGGCTGGCAACGGGGGCTTGCAAACCGATGGCATACGGTCGTGGAAAGGCATGGGCATTGGCGATCGCGCTCGTGGCGCCGTCGACCGCCTTTGCCGCCGACGCCGACCATATCGCGATCGACGTTACCGCGACGATCGCCGAGCGGTGCGGCATTGCCCGCGGTCCCGCAACACTGGCGAGCGCCGCCTTGCCCGACCTCGAAACCGCGCAGACCCTCGGTTTCGATTTTCAGCTCGATTGCAACACGCCCTTCGCGATCGCGGTGAGCTCGAGCAACGGGGCGATGGTGCTCGACGATCCGACGCGCGCGGGCCCTGTCGGCCGGACCGAAACGGGCTTTTCGAACCGCAAGGCCTATTCGGTCGCGCTGGCGCTCGAAACCGACGATGCGCCGATCGCGACGCGGCCCTGCGATGCCGCCGACCTCGTCGCGGCCGGCAGCGCCTGTCCGTTCTACGGCACTGTCGCCGGCCAGGGCCTGTCGTCGGGCCGCCGCACCGCGATCCGCCGCAACGGCCGCGTCATCGTCGGCTGGCGCGGCGGCGACGACGGCATCCGCCGCGCCGCGGGCACTTATCAGGATACGCTCACCATCGTCGTCGGGCCGCGCACATGATGCGCCGCGCCCCTGCGCTGGTGATCCCGCCATTCCAACGTTGGACGCGCGCTCCGTCCAACAGGAGTCCAATCAAGGTCGCACCGCGCGGCTGCGATCGGAACGATAGTCGAGCGCAGCAACCAGGTGGGAGACCTACGACATGAAGACCATCACCATCCTCGCGACCGCGGCCGTCGCCGCGATCGCCACGCCTGCCTTCGCGCAGGACAGCAACAATCACGACGTCACGCTGACCGTGCAGGGCACTACGCCGCCAAAGTGCAACATCGCTGCCGACGATTCGACGATTATCCTGACAGGCTATGACCTGACCGACGGCCAGGGCAAAGTTCGCGCTGACGTCGACCAGAAGGTAGCGACTGCCCTTAGCGGCCTCCAGCTGAAGGCCTGGTGCAACGGGGCCCGCAACGGCGTTGCGGTTTCGCGTTCGGCGCTGATCACCGGCAATGGCAACGCGGCAAATGGCTTCAACCAGGCGATCGTCTACGATCTCAACGTGCTGATCGAAGGCGCGACGCGCGATGGCGCAGCGTTCTTCGACGGCACGAGCGATGGCCCGGCCAACGGCCCTGGCATCGGCGCCGGCTCGGGCATCGCCGTTCCCGCCTTCGGTCCGACCGGCCAGGGTTCGAAGATCAGCTTCGTCACCGAACCCGGCACGTCGGTCGCGGCGGTCAGCAACGGCCAGGGCGGCGCTGAAGTCAGCCGCGCTGCGTTCAACGGTTTCGAGAACAATGCGGCGCGCATGGTCGCTGGCACCTACTCGGGCACCGTCACGCTTACGCTGACCCCGAACTGATCCACCCTCGCCCATAATCCATCAGTGAAAGGACTATCATCATGAAGACGCTTTATATCCTCGCGGCCGCAACGGCCGTCATCGCCACCCCCGCCTTCGCGGAGGAGTCCTCGAACAACCATGATGTCGCCGTCACGGTTCAGGCTAACACCCCCGCCAAGTGCAACATCGCGGCCGACGACCAGACCGTCACGCTTGCCAATTACGATCTCACCAACAGCAATGGCCAAGCGCGTGATAATGTCGGCACGACGATTGGCAGCGCACTGACCGGCCTCAACATGAAGGCCTGGTGCAACGGCGGCGGCAACGGGGTCGTGCTGACGCGCACGTCGCTGCAGAAGGATGGCTCGTCCGGTGGCCTGACCGACAGCGGTTTCGCGCAGAACATCGTCTATGACCTCGCGCTCAAGATCGAAGGCCTGACCCGCTCGGATCGCTCGGACGATCTGATCGAAGCCACCGAAGATGGCACCGGCGGTCCAACCGTCGGTCGCTTTGGCCCGACTGGTACGGGCGCGGCGCTGACCTTCGTGAACTTCGGTGCCGCCTCGAGCGCAACCTCGCTTGCCGGCGCCGGCACGCTGCCGCGCGCAAGCTACGACACGTCGACCGCCCGTCTGGTCGCCGGCAATTACACCAGCACCGTCACGCTGACGCTGACGCCTGGCCTGTAAGACTACCCGCCGGGGCGGGATCCTCCCGCCCCGGCCTTTTTCCTTCCGTCGAAAGTACCGCGTTGAGCGATTTCCGGTTCTGTCTTGGAGCAATGGCGCTGCTGGCGACGGCGATGCCTGCCCATGCCCAGACCGACCCGACCGGACCCGACAGCGTCACCGTCCGTTTCGTCGGCGGCGTGCCACCCGTGTGCCAGATCGGCGGATCGACCGATACGCGCGGCAGCTTCGATCTGGGCGTGCTGATCGATACGCAGACCGGCTTGCTGCGCCGCAATCTCGCGCCGCCGCAGAAGGAACTCGGCGACACCTGGTGCAACGCTCCATCCGAAATCGAGATTTCCGCGATCGAACTGACCCCGCAAGGCGCGACCGCGCAATTGCGCAGCGGCTTCACGAACGCCATCCACTATACTGCAACCGCGTCGGGCTGGACCGATATCGCAGCAACCTATCGTACCGACGGCGCGACCACCCAGCGCGACGCGGTGCAGACCGCCCCCGATCCGCGCGTCGTCCCGCTCATTATCACCGCCAGCGATTTCCGGCTGCGCGAGGGCAGCGCCACGCGTCCGCTGGCGAGCCGTGCCTATCTCGGCGCGATCCGCGTGACCTTGAGGCCGCTGCCATGACCGCCCTGCCCGTTCGCCTCGCACCCGCGCTCCTGCTGATGGCATGCGCGATGCCGGCCACTGCGCAGATCGCGCCTGCAGCACCGCAACCGACGTCGGCGCTCCCCGTCACCGGCAGCGTGCCCGATCTTTGCATCCTCGGCGACCCGCGGCTCGACACGGGCAGCGCGGCGCTCAACGTCAACGCGCTGACCGGACGGATCCTGCGGATCGCAGCGCTGACCGATCCGACCAACCTGTCGACCCGGCCGGTGCGCGCATCACTCGCCTTCGATGCCGCGTGCAACTATCCCTACACGCTGACGGTCGCGTCGCGGAACAACGGGCTGTGGCGCCAGACAATCGGCACGCCGACGCCCAATGGCTTCGGCAATGCCGTTCCCTATCTCGCCGATGTCACGTGGCAGGAAAACAGCGTTCGCCTGGACGCCGATGCGACAACGCGCGCACCCAAATCGGCGGGTTTCAGCTCGGCGACGGCGGCGGCCGGGACGATCACGATCGATTTCCGCGTCCTGCCCGGCGCGACCAACGCGCTGGCCAATGCGCCGCTCGTCGCGGGCGACTATACCGACACCCTCACCGTCACGCTGGGAGCGCAATGATGCGGATCGCGCTCCTGCTCGCGACGCTGACGATCGCGCTCCCGACCGCGACATTTGCGCAAACCAGCTCGGCGGGCGTGCTGTCGGGCGAAGGCACTGCCGGCGCGCGCGATCTGGTGGTCGAGGGTACCGCGCCGCCCGGCTGCGTCATCGGATCGCCGAGCGCGACCGAGCAGGACAATGCGCGCGTCACCGTCGCGCAATCGGGCGGTCTCGACGTCGCGCTGGGCGGCCCCGGGTTCATCAATCCGCTAACCGGCGTGCCCAATCCGGCCGCCATTCGCATCGCGTTGCCGATCACCTGCAACACCGCGCACCGCATCCAGATCGAAAGCCGCAATGGCGGGCTGGTGAACGAAGCGACCAGCGGCCCGACCGGCGCCTTGCGCAACCGGCTCGATTTCAGCGTGTCGCTGGAATGGGCCGGGACCAGCGCGGGGTTCGATACCAGCACGGCACGCACGGTGCAGACGCTTGTCGGCAACGCTGCGACCGGCACCGCGCAGATCGGCATTCGCATTCCCGGCGGCGGCACGCCGCTCGTCGCGGGCATTTACAACGACACCGTAACGATACGGGTCGAAGCAACATCCTGATCAGGATGGGTGGGGGGGACATTACGTGACGTACCTGGCGCGCTTGCGCATGATGCTGATATTTACCGTCGGCGTCGCGATCTTCGCGGCGGCGGCGGTGGCGATGACGGTTCAGCCGGTGATCGTCGATCTGTCGACGACCGGCAGCCGTACGTCGCAAGTGGTGACGGTCGAGAATTCGTTCACGACCCCGCTGCCGATCGAACTGCGTGCGACCGAATCCGATTTCAAGGACGGGGCGCTCGTCGCCTCGACCCGGGAGGCGAAGGATCTGCTGATCTTCCCACCGCAGGCGATCGTGCCGCCGGGGCGATCACAATCGTTCCGCATTCAGTGGATCGGCGATCCCGACATCAAGACCAGCCGGCACTTCTTCCTGACCGTGGCGCAATTGCCCGTGAAGCTGCCCGCCGGCCAGTCGGCGGTGCAGATCCTCTACAATTTCCAGGTGATCGTTAGCGTCGCCGCGCCGGGGGCGAAATCGGCGATCGAGGTCAAGTCGGCCGAAGCGGTCAAAGGGGTGGATGGCAAGGTTCGCTTGCTGCTCAACCTGCAGAACCAGTCGAACACCTATGGCTATCTGGCCGAAGGAACGCTGAAAATCTTGCAGAAGGACCGGCAAGGCAAGGAAGTCTTCAAGAAGTCGATGAACAGCGCCGAAATCCAGCAGCAGTTTGGATACGGTCTGGTTGGGGCGGGGCAAGTACGGAAGCTGCAGACTCCTTTAGAGTTGCCGCTCGACGGGGGGTCAGTTGAGGCAGTCTACACGTCCAAATCACGGCGCTAGCGTGATGGCAGCGCTGTTGGCGAGCAGCGCGTTGCTGCTCGCCGAAGCTCCGGCTGCGGCCCGCTCCACCCTGTTCGTCGATCGAACGGTGCCGTGGCGGCCGGACCGCGCCGAGCCGCGCGCGCAGCTCTGCCACCTGATCTGCGATGCCCGAGCCGCGGGGACCACCGCGCCGCCGCCCGGGCGCGACCGTGGACCGCTGCTGCCGAAATTCGCCGCAGATGCAGGTGCGCCAGTGGTGTCGGGCGGCAGCAATGCGTTCCTCGGCGACGCGCCGCAACCGCAGCGGTCCGCGGCGCCTCCGCCAGCGGCGCCGGCCGACGCCACCGGCCCCAAGCTCAATCCGACCGGACGCGACATCGTGCTCACCGCGCCGCTCCGCGACGGGCCGTTCGCGCTGGGCGAAGTGCCGTTCACGCTGACGCGCGACGATCATGTCCTGGTCAACGCGCCGGCAGTGCTCAAGGCGGTCAAGCCCGTCATCGATCCACTCGCCTATGACAAATTGGCCAGCGGGCTCGGCGGGTTGGGCGATACGCCAGTCGAGCAATTCTCGGCGTTCGGCTATCTCATCAGTTACGATCCCCAGACGATCGGGCTGGTCATCGTCATTCCGCCGACTGCGCGGACGCGGCGCGACGTCCGCCTCGCGCAGTTGAGCCAGGACGTCGTCGGCGACGTCGACCGCCCCGCCGGAGTCGCGGGCTACGTCAATCTGCGGACGAGCGCCGATTATGAATGGCAGGGTTCGAACCGCGGCCTGCAGAGCCCGATCGTCTCGACCGATTGGGCGCTGCGCGCGCACGGCGTCGTGCTCGAGGGCGAAGGCACGCTGCAGATCGGCCAGCGTGGTTCGCCGACGCTCTTCCAGCGCGAGGGCACGCGCTTCGTCTATGACAATGATCGGCTGCTCGCACGGGTAACCGTCGGCGATCTGCTGCCAGTGACGCGCGGTTTCTCGGGTGCGCCACAAATGGCGGGCGTGTCGTTCGCGCGCACCTACTCGGTGCTGCAGCCGCAGCGCAACGTCCAGCCGACGGGCAGCCAGACCTTCACCGTCCTGCGCCCGTCGAACGTCGTCGCCTTCATCAACGGCCAGCAGATCCGGCAGATCCGGCTCGAGCCCGGCACCTACAACGTCCGCGATTTCCCGTTCGTGCAGGGCCTCAACGACGTCCGATTGCAGATTACCGACGACAGCGGGCGGCAGGAAACGCTCGAATTCTCGCTGTTCTTCGACCGCACGCTGCTCGCCAAGGGCCTCACCGAGTTCGGCGTCTATGGCGGTGTGCTCGCGCCGACGACCAATACCGGGCGCAACTATCGCTTCAACCAGCCGGTCGCGAGCGGGTTCATCCGGCGCGGCATCTCCGACACGCTCACCGCCGGCGCCAATTTCCAGGCACAGAAGCGCGGCGCGACGGCGGGGGTCGAGGTCGTCTGGGCGAGCCCGCTCGGGACGGTGGGATTCGATCTTGCCGCCTCGCGTGTCAGCGGCGTCGGCACGGGCTATGCGCTCAATGCCTCGATCCAGCGGACGTTCGGCGGCACTGGGTCGCGCGGCAAGGCGTTTGCACTGACGTTCGAAACGCGCAGCCCCAAATTCGCGACCCCGAACGATATCGCGGCCGACAATCGCTATGCCTTCGAGGCCGGCGCGACCTATTCGCAGGCGATCGGCGAGTTCCAGTTCGTTTCGGTCGACGGCCGCTATTCGAAGGGGCGCAGCGGCTTTTCGGACCAGCAATCGGCGCGGCTGACCTACGGTTTCCGCCTGTCGCAACGACTCAACCTGCAGGCGCAGGGCCTTTACGACAATCGCAACGTCGGCGGTTCGTCCTATGGCGGGCGCCTCGGCCTCACATTGCGGCTGGGCGGGCGCAGCAGCGCCACTGCCGAATATGAATCGCGCGGCGGACGCGGCCGGATCGGCTATCAGACCTCGTCGGGCACCGGCGTCGGCGCCACCTCGCTCGCGGTCAACGCCGATTACGGCCAGGGCGCGTTCGGGGTTGACGGCGGCGTCAGCTATACCGCCAATCGCGCCGAGCTCGCGGTCTCGCACACCACGGCTTTCGATTCTGGCGGGTTCAAGGTCACCGATCAGCGCACCTCGGCACGGCTCGGCACCGCGCTGGTGTTCGCCGATGGCCATTTCGCGATCTCGCGGCCGGTCTATGACGGGTTCGCGCTGGTCACGCCGCATCGCTCGCTGAAGGGCACGCAAGTCGTCGTCAATCCGTCCGACGGGCATTATACCGCGCGCTCGGGCTTGCTCGGCGGCGCGGTCGCAAACGATCTGTCGGCCTTTGCCGACCGCGTCGTCACCTTCGACGCGCCCAAGGCGCCCGCGGGCTATGATCTGGGCGCCGGCAACATTCGCGTCTATCCGCCGTACAAGGCCGGGTATCTCGTCACCGTCGGATCCGATTATTCGATCACCGCGATCGGCACCTTCAAGCTCGAGGACGGGTCGCCGGTCAGCCTGCTCGCGGGCGAAGCGTTCGAGCTCGCCAAGCCCGGCGCCAAGCCGGTGACGGTGTTCACCAATCGCGAAGGCCGCTTCGGCCTGTCGGGTTTGCGCCCCGGCAAGTGGCGGATCGAAATGCCGACCGAGCCCAAGAGCAGCGCGATCATCGAGATCGCCAAGGATGCAAGCGGCGTGGTGCGCCTGAACGATGTGAAGCTGGAGACGAAATGATGCGCGCTTCTATCCTTATCGCCGCGGCGATGCTGGCGAGCCCGGTAGCAGCCTGGGCCGGCCCGACCAATTGCGCGCAGTTCGAGATCCTCAACCAGGGGATCCAGCGGACGTACAACCCGTTCAGCCCGTCCGAATATGTCGATGTGTTCACGCTGCGCGTGGTGCGCACCGATCCGAATGTCAGCTCGGTTCGCTTCCTCCTGGTCGATTCGACCGGGCGCAACGGCGCGCCGAAGTTCGGGACCGACGGTCCCGATCTCTACACGATCGACTGGATCGAGGATCGCGGGCGGCGCGTGTTCGTGACGACCGCCGAGTCGGTGACCGATCTCAATTCGGCGCGCGTCGGCTTTGCACGCGCGCGCGATATGAGCGAGACGGTCTTCCGGCTCAGTATCGGGCGCGGGCAGCAGGCCTATGCCGGTCGCTATGCCGAGCGGCTGGTGGTCCGCTACCAATGCTATGCCGGCAGCGACCTGTTCGGCACGCAGCAGGAACAGTATAATGGCCAGACCGAACTTGCGGTCACCGTGCCGCGGATCGTATCGGCCTATGTCGGCGGGACCGGCCAGCAGCGCGGCGAGATCGCGTTTGGCGAATTGGGCAACGGCGCGGCGCTCGTCCGTACCGCATCGGTCACCGCGCTCAGCACGCTGCCCTATGCGGTCGATATCGCGACGGACAACGGCCAGCGTCTACGCCGCGGCCGCGATCAGACCGGCGCGATCGGCTATCGTCTCAAATATGCGGGGATCACCGTGCCCGGCGCAACGACGATCGCCTGCCCCGTCACGCAAATGCCAGTGGGCGACGTCAAGCTCGTCGAAGTCGCGCTCGATCCGGCCGCGGTCGCCAGCCAGCCGGCCGGTGACTATAGCGACACGATCACGCTGACCTTCCGCCCGAGCGACGGCTATGCCGGATCGACTTGCACCGCGACGACAGCGACGGCGCCGTAATTCGCGTCGCTTAGTAGATGGTGCCCTTCGGCTCCGCGCGGACGCTGAGATTGAAATTGTCGGGCAAGGCCGCCTTTCCGTCGATTTCGATCCGCGCCGGTTCGGCGCCGAGTTCAGGCTGGCTGCTGTCGATGATGACGGTTTCGCCGTCGGCCGATAGCGGTACGCGGACCGAGCCATAGACGAAGGTCGCATTGGACAAGCCATGTGGCGTCTGTAGCACCACCCGGTAGCCAGCCGAATCGTTGCAGAAGCGGGACATAGTCCCCAAATCGATCGCGGACCCGGTAGACGTGGCCATGCCAGCGCGAAAACTCACGTTGCAAATGGTCGGGACCACACCGGTAATTCGAAGCTCGCTCGAGATCGGTTCGGCTCCGACAGGGAAAGCGACCGTGAGCGCGATCCCGGTTGCGAACAATTGAAGTTTCCGGCGCATTCAAGCTTTCCCAACCTAGAGACACGCTATGCTACGCGCGCAATGATTAAGACTTCGTTGGAGCTTTGTCGTCCTGCGCATGGACGAATCGCAATAGCCCGACCGCGGGAGCCAAGCTGCCACAGTGCCAGAGCGACCACGATAAAAACGGAGCTTGCCGAGATGGAAACTCTCATCGCGGTACAGCCTTACAGGCTCGTAAGGCAATGTGTCTCTGGTCGGGGCGACAGGATTCGAACCTGCGACCCCCACACCCCCAGTGTGATGCGCTACCAGGCTGCGCTACGCCCCGACCGAGGGAGGCGCGTCTAGGCTGACCTGCGTCTGGATGCAAGCCACTTCGCAAAATTGGCGGTAAAGCTCAACCAAATTGGCCAAGCGGGAGCAAGCGATTGGCGAGCGCCTGGATCAGCTTGGCATCGCCGCCCTTGAGCACCAGTTCGAGCTGCGCCGCGCGGCGTTGCATCAGCCGGTCGATCGTCGTGGCGGCCGAGGCATGCACCGACTGCCCGATCAGCGCCATGCCGCGCGCATCGCCGGGATCGATCGCAAGCCGCAGCATCCCGGCGATCCCGGGGAACAGCGCGCGGTCGCCGCCCGCCGCGAGCGCGCGGTCGATCACCGCGAGACCCACCGCCTTGCGCGCGCCGAGCCCGCCGCGCGCGACCATCGCACCGAGCGCCTTGACCGCGCTCAGATGCCACGCGCCGAGCGCCGCAAGCGCTTCGGGATCGCGCGGGTTCTTGGCCACCAGCGCTTCGAATTGCGCTTTGGCGGAGAGCGCTTCGGTCCGGCTGTGCGTCAGCTTGGCGCGATAGCTCGTCGCCATTGCGCGCGACAGCAACGCTTCGCTGTCACCCGGCGTCTTGGCGAGCGCCGACGCGGCCGCCGCCTCGACGCTGGCGAGCTGCGACAGCGCGGCGCCGCGGTCGCGCACGACAAAGGCGGTCTGGATCAGCGTCTCGCGCCCGCTATCGGCGGCGGCGACGCTCGGTACCGCCAGCAGAAAGAGCGCTAAGGTCAGGAGAGATTTCATCGCGGGCTTCGCTACTCAACAAGAAGAGCCGAAATGGTACGATCTTTCGGCGCGCGATCAACCCGTCGCGTGGGATCGGCGCGGGCCTGACGTCGCCCTTTGCCGCCCCCCGGAGCACGCGGTGTCGGCGAGTTAGCGTTGCGCGGGCGGAGCGTACCTGATAGCGCGGCGGGCTTGTGGCGTGCCCGAAAGGGTGCGCGATCCCGCGTGTCGAAACGCAGGCGGGTCCAGTCTTACCAAGGTAGCCCATGTTCGCCACCCCAGCCTTTGCCCAGACCGCCGGTGCCACTGCCGCAGGCCCCGATGGTTTCCTCGCGATGATCATCCAGTTCGCGCCGTTGCTGCTCGTCTTCGTCGTCTTCTACTTCCTGATCCTGCGCCCGCAGCAAAAGCGCGCGCGTGACCAGGCAGCGACGATCGGCGCGGTCAAGAAGGGCGATTCGGTCGTCACGGCCGGTGGCGTGCTCGGCAAGGTGACCAAGGTCGAGGACGCGTTCGTCGAAGTCGAGATCGCTCCGTCGATCAAGATCCGGGTCGTCAAGTCGACGCTCGCCGACGTGACGCCGCTCGGCTCCAAGCCCGCGAACGACTGATCCGATGCTCGATTTCCCGCGCTGGAAGGTCGTCTCGATCCTCGGGTTCCTCGCCTGCCTGATGGCGCTGGCGATCCCGAGTTTCCTGCCCGATTCGGTCACGTCGAAATGGGGCGCCTTTCCGCACCCCAAGGTCAATCTCGGGCTCGATCTCGCCGGCGGCAGCTACATGCTGATCGAGGCCGACACGGACGAGCTGGTCAAGAACCGGCTCGAGGCGATGCGCGAGCAGATCGTCACCGAAATGGCGAAGGGCCCGCCGATCTCGATCGGCGACATCGCGACCGACGGCGGCAAGCTCAGCTTCCTGCTGCGCGACGTGACGCAGCTCGATGCCGCGCGCGAGCGGCTCAACAAGCTCACCGGCGGCGTCGGATACACCGGCCAGCGCGACTGGGACTTGCAGGTGGTCGACTCGTCGCGCGTCGTGATGACGCCGACACAGGCGGGCATCGCCGCGGCGATCAACACCGCGATGGCGACCGCGACTGACGTCGTACGCACGCGCATCGACAAGCTCGGCACCAAGGAGCCGACGATCGTCCGCCAGGGCAACGACCGTATCGTCGTCCAGGTGCCGGGTCTGAAGGACCCCAAGGCGCTGCGCGAACTGCTCGGCAAGACCGCCAAGCTCGAATTCAAGATGGTCGACGACACGCCGTACGTGCCCGGCGGCATCGTCCCCGCGGGCAGCCAGGCACTCCCCTATTCCGAGGCCGGCCCCGGCGCGCAGATCCTGGTCAAGCGCCAGGCGATCCTCACCGGCGACCAGTTGCTGACCGCAAGCCAGGGCTTCGCGCAAGACACCAATGAGCCGATCGTCAACTTCGGTTTCAATAGCGAGGGCGGCAAGAAGTTTGCGCGCGTGACGCAGGAAAATGGCGGCCGCCGCTTCGCGGTGATCGTCGATGACAAGGTTATCTCAGCGCCGAAGATCGACACCCCGATCCTCGGCGGCTCGGGGTACATCCACGGCTCGTTCACCGTCGAATCGGCGAACAATCTCGCGATCGCGCTGAGCTCGGGCAAGCTGCCGATCTCGCTCAAGGTCGTCGAGGAACGCACCGTCGGCCCCGATCTTGGCGCGGATTCGATCCATGCGGGCCTGCTTGCCTCTGGCATCGCAGTCGCCCTCGTCGTGCTGTTCATGATCGCGACCTATGGCCGCTTCGGTTTCTATGCCGACTATGCCGTGGTCATCAACGTCGTCGTCATCATGGGCGTGCTCGCGCTTCTCAACGGTACGCTGACGCTGCCGGGGATTGCGGGGTTCGTGCTGACGATCGGCACCGCGGTCGACGCCAACGTGCTGATCAACGAGCGCATCCGCGAGGAACGCCGCCGCGGTCGCAGCGTGATCCAGTCGGTCGAACTGGGCTACAAGGAAGCGAGCCGGACGATCTTCGAGGCGAACGCGACGCACGCGATTTCGGGGCTGATCATGCTGATGCTCGGCTCGGGCCCGGTGAAGGGTTTCGCGGTCGTGCTGCTGATCGGCATCATCACCTCGGTGTTCACCTCGGTGACCTTCACGCGGATGCTGGTGGTGCTGTGGATTCGCAAGAACCGCCCGACCGAGATCCACATATGACCCCCTTTTTCCGTCACCCCAGCGAAAGCTGGGGTCTCCCTGCGGCAGGCATCGCCCTCGCCCAAAAAGATGCCAGCGTTCGCCGGCATGACGAGGATGTGACATGCGCCTGCTGAAACTCGTTCCCGACAACACCAACCTGCCGTTCGTCTCGCTCCGCAAATGGGCGTTCGGGCTGACCATCCTGCTGTCGCTCGCCGCGATCGGCCTCGTCTTCGCGCGCGGGCTCAACCTCGGCGTCGATTTCGTCGGCGGTCTGATGATCGAGGAGAAGTTCACCACTCCGCCGTCGGTCGACAAGTTGCGCACCACCATCGATCGGCTCAACCTCGGCGATGCCCGCTTGCAGGTCGTGGGCACTGACGGAAAGACGATTTCGATCAAGCTCCCGCCGGTCAAGAGCCAGGCCAAGGACGCGACCGATCGCGTCGTCGCGACGGTGCAGGCCGCAATCGTCAAGGATTTCCCCGACGCCAAATTCTCCAAGCAGGATGCGGTGAGCGGCAAGGTCTCCGGCGAACTGATCTGGAAGGGCATCCTCGCGGTCGTGCTCGCGGTGGTCGGCATTGGCCTGTTCGCGATCTTCCGTTTCGAATGGCAGTTCGGCGTCTCGACCGTCGTCGCGATCGTCCACGACGTGCTGATGACCTTGGGCTTCTTCGCGCTGACCTGGTACGAATTCGACCTCAACATCGTCGCCGCAGTGCTCACGATCATCGGCTATTCGATCAACGACAAGATCGTGATCGACGACCGCATCCGCGAGAACATGCGCCGCTATCGCAAGATGGACATGTCGAGCATCGTCGATCTCTCGGTCAACGAGACGCTGCCCCGCACCGTGATGACCTCGCTAACGATCCTGCTGGCGCTGTTCGCGCTGCTGATCTTCGGCGGTCACGTGCTGCGCGGCTTCACCGCGGCGATGATCCTCGGCATCTTCGTCGGCACCTATTCGTCGATCTACGTGTCGTCGTCGCTGCTGATCACGCTCGGCCTGCGTCCCGATCCGCGGGTCGACGACGTCCCCGCCGTAACTGCCGGAACGCCCAAGGCACGCTGATGCGAGTCGAGCGCGAGCGCGGCGTCGGGCCGCTGATCACCGCCTTTTCGGGCGGTGGCTTCAAGGTCGAGGCGGGCGAATTCATCGGCGTGTACCGTGCGCTGCGGATCTGGCCCGACGGGTCGGAGGAATGGGCGCCGCCGCCGATCGCAGCATTGACGGTCGAAGCGCTCGGCGCGCTGCTTGCGCTCGATCCGCGCCCGGAATTCCTGCTGCTCGGAACTGGCGCGACGATGCAGCGCCCGCCCCCGAGCTTCGTGCGGGGGTGCGAAGCGCTCGGCATCGGCGTCGAGGCGATGGACAGCCGCGCCGCCGCGCGCGCCTGGGCAGTATTGCGCGGTGAGACGCGTTGGGTCGTGGGCGCGCTGTATCCGCTTTGAAGGCTGGCGCTGCAGCGCTATCCTCCTGCCCAAAGATGTTGGGGGGAGACGTTTCATGAAATCGATCGTGCTGGGCTTGAGCCTGTTTGTCGCGCCGGGCGCCGTTGCCGCGCAGACGCAGCCCGCCGCCGCTCCCGCCGCTTCGCCGGACTATGGCAAGCCCGAGAACTGGCTATGTCGGCCGGGCAAGGTTGATCCGTGCGATGCGAACCAGGACGCGACGATCATCAAGGCCGATGGTTCGCGTAGCACCGAGAAATTTTCGCCGACCAGCAACCCCAAGTTCGACTGCTTCTACGTCTATCCGACGGTTTCGCTCGATCGCACTCCGAACAGCGACATGATCGCCGGCCCCGAGGAGAACACCGTCGCCGCAGCACAAGCCGGACGCTTCGCCGCGCACTGCCGCGTCTTCGCGCCGCTCTACCGCCAGGTCACGCTCACCGCCCTCCAGGCATTGCTGCTGGGCAAGCCCGTCCTTGCCGACCGCGCGATGGCGTATCGCGACGTGAAGGCGGCGTGGGACGAATATCTCGCCTATGACAATCACGGCCGCGGCGTCGTGCTGATTGGCCACAGTCAGGGTTCGGGAATCCTCAAGCAGCTCGTCGCCGATGCGATCGAGGGGACGCCGACGCAGAGACTCATCATTTCGGTGCTCATCCCAGGCACCAATGTCGCGGTGCCCGCGGGCAAGGATGTCGGCGGCGATCTCAAAGCGACGCCGCTCTGCCACACCGCCAAGGATGTCGGCTGCGTCGTCAGCTATGTCAGCTTCCGCGCCGATTCGCCCCCGCCCGAGAACAGCCGCTTCGGCGTCGTGCCGCAGCCCGGGATGGTCGCGGCGTGCGTCAATCCGGCCGCACTCGGCGGCGGCACGGCGGTGAGCGACGCCTATCTCGGCACGCGTGGCGCCGGAATGGCGAGCGCGCCGATGGGCCCATGGACGACGGACGCCGCGGCGGTGACCACGCCCTTCGTCAAGGTTCCTGGGCTGATCAGCACCGCCTGCACCACCAACGGCAAGTTCAGCTATCTGGCGGTGTCGGTAAACGCCAAGCCGACCGACAAACGCACGCCGACGATCGTCGGCGATGTCGTGGTTGGCACGCGCATGCTGAAGGATTGGGGACTGCACTTGGTCGACATGCCCGTCGTGATGGGCAATCTGGTCGAACTGAGCGATGCACAGGCGAAGGTCTGGGCGGGCAAGCAGGCGATTTCAGCGGCGCAGTGAAACCAACTGGCTGAGGTGATCGACCAAGGCGGCGGTGTTCGCCGCCCAGGTGAAGCGCGCGGCGCCGGTTCGCACTGCCGCGGGCGGCGGCGGATCGGCGAGCAGCGCTGCGATCGCTGCAGCAAAGGCCTGCGCTGTGCGGTCGGCGATACGGCCATAAGCGGCGTCGGTCACCACCTCCATCGCCCCGCCGGCGCCGGTGATGACGATTGGCGTGCCGCATGCGAGCGCCTCGACCCAAGCGTTCGCCAGCCCCTCGGACGCTGATGCAAGCGCCATCAGGTCGGCCGCCGCCAACAGCCCCGGCAAGTCGCCATGCGGGATCGCGCCGAGCAAGCGCACGCGGTCGCCGACGCCGCGCGTAGCGATCTGCGACTCGAGCGCGGCGCGCGCAGGACCTTCGCCAGCGATCAGCAACGTGGTGCCAGGCAGCGACGCGACCGCGTCGATCACGACGTCATGGCCCTTGCGCGGGATGAGAGCGCCGACCGAGACGACCAATGGCCCCGTCACGCCGTACCTTGCCTTACCCACGCTGCGGTCGCGCGGCGCGAAACGGTCGAGATCGACGCCGGTATGATGGACGCGGATCCGCTCCGCCGGGATACCAAGCGCGATCATGTCGGCGCGCATCGCCTGCGATACCGCCAGCACGCCGTTCGCCGTTTGCCCGGCCGTCACGACCTGTGCGCTGGTGGCGGATGTGGTGCCCCAATGGTGGATATCGGCGCCGCGTGCCTTGATCGACACCGGCACACCGAAATACTGGCCGAGCGCGACTGCGGCGGGGCCGTCGGGAAAGAAGAACTCGGCGTCGATTACGTCGAAGGCGAAGTCGCGGCGGATCTGGGTGAGGAGTGGGATCAGCCGCTTAGTCAGCGCGCGTGCATGGAATCGCCCCGCCGTCCCCGGTAGCGTCGTAAAGCGTGGGCGACAGGTCGCGAGACCCTTCCACGTCTCGCGCTCGGGAAGCGCGGATAGCGCCGCATAATGGGCATGGCGCGACAGCGGCCACGGCGGCAGCCCGACCGGCGCGACCAGCCTGAGATCGATGTCCGGATGGGCCGCCAGTCCCAACGTCTGCCGCTCGACGAAAACGCCGAAGTTCGGCCGCGACGCATCGGGGAACAGCGTGGAGAGGGTGAGGACACGGAGCATGGCCGCATCGCTAGCACGAGAGTGTAAAGGTCTTCTCCCCTCGCGTGTCCGCGAGGGGAGACGCGATCGATCAGATGCGCTTGTCGCCCGGATAGGCGAGCAGCAAGTCGCTCTCGGCGTCGGACGAAATCTCGCAGCGGCCCTCGAGCAACAGGCACTCGCCCGCCTTGAACGCGACACCATCGACCGTGCCCGAACCCGCCACGGGGACGAACCAGCCCGGAACGCCTTGGGGAAGGTCGATCACGCGGTGGCCGCCAGCGAAGCGCTCGGTCACGAACTTGGGGCCCTCGGACAGGATCTGATGGTCCTTGCCGTCAGAGGGGGGCGTCGGCAGCGGCACGAACGGCACTGGGTCGGACACCTTGACCCCGGCATCGAGATGCAGTTCGCGGTCGCTGCCATAATCGTACAGGCGATAGGTCAGATCGACGTTCTGCTGGACTTCGATCGTCGTGATCCCTGCGCCGATCGCGTGGATCGTGCCGGCCTCGTTATAGTAAAAGTCGCCCGCCTTGACCGGCTTCCAATCGAGCAGATGCTCGATCGAGCCGTCGAGCGAGGCGGTGCGCAACTGCTCATGGGTCATCGGCTCGAGCGTCCCGATCGCGATGGTCGAATCGGGTTCGGCGGCGAGGATCAGCCACGCTTCGTCCTTGCCGCGCGGATAGCCCGCGGCCTGCGCGGCAGCGTCATCCGGATGCACCTGCACCGACAATTTCTCGCTGGTGAACAGATATTTGATCAGCAATTCTGGCTCGCCCGCATGCGGCGTCTGGAACCACACTTCGCCGACCTTTTCACCACCGGGCGCAGGATCGGCAAAACCGGGCCACAAGGTATGACGCCCCCAGGGCTTTTCGACGCGTTTGGTGGCGAGCAGAGTGGCAGTCACGGCGATGATTCTCCTGTCGGTGCCTCATATGCCAACGCATCGTCGCGTCCAAGCGATCCGTGCGCGTTAAAAGGATTGTTCGCGCGTCGGCGGTTGCGCTAAGGCTGGCGCCAATGCGCACCCCCCTGCCCCGCTCGCCCTTTCTCCGCAGCCTCGCGATCGGTCTGATCGCCGCGACCGCGCTCACCACCACGGGGTGCGCGCGCAACAGGACCAAGGGCGACATCCCCTATGTCGCGCGCGACGTCGGCACGCTTTATACGGCAGCGCGGAAACAGCTCGATCAGCGCAATTACAAGATCGCCGCCGCGCTGTTCGACGAAGTCGAGCGCCAGCACCCCTATTCGGTATGGGCGCGCCGCGCGCAGTTGATGAGCGCGTTCAGTTACTATCTCGCGCATGACTACACCGCCTCGATCCAGTCGGCGCAGCGCTTTTTGACGGTGCATCCGGGCAACCGCGACGCCGCCTATGCCTATTACCTCGTCTCGCTCGGCTATTACGAGCAGATCAGCGACGTCACACGCGACCAGAAAATCACGCAGCAGGCGCTCGATTCGCTCGGCGAGCTGATGCGCCGCTATCCCAACACGCGCTACGCCGCCGATGCGCGGCTGAAGGTCGATCTGGTCCGTGACCATCTCGCCGGCAAGGAAATGGAGATCGGGCGCTTCTACGAAGTGCGCGGGCAGTGGCTCGCCGCCAACGGCCGCTTCCGCAAGGTCGTCGAGGAATATCAGACGACGACGCACACGCCCGAGGCGCTGATGCGGCTGACCGAGACTTATCTTGCGCTCGGCGTTCCTGACGAGGCGCGCAAGTCGGCCGCCGTGCTCGGCGCCAATTATCCCGGAACGCAGTGGTACGAGCGCGCCTACAAGCTCAGCAACGAGCATCCCCCGGTGAACGTCGCCGCGCTCGCGCCGGGGCAGCAGATCGTTGCCGACCGGACCAGCGTCGCCGATTCGATTCCGGGCAAGAGCAACGACATCAAGCGCGACACCAGCGCAGCCGCCCCGATCGGCGGCGGCTCGGGGACCAACCCGGGCAACCCCAATCCGGGCAACTGAGTCGCGCCGGCGCCGGTTCGATTGAAAAGAACGTTACCGGAACGCGGTCAACTCGGCTAAAGGGCAAGGCGACCCCATGCTGATCTCCCTGGCCATTCGCGACGTCGTGCTGATCGAAGCGCTGGACCTGCAGTTCGGGCAGGGCCTCGGCGTGCTGACGGGCGAGACCGGCGCGGGCAAGTCGATCCTGCTCGACGCGCTCGGGCTTGCGCTCGGCGCGCGCGGCGAAGCCGGCCTCGTCCGCCAGGGTGCCGCGCAGGCGATCGTCACCGCCACCTTCGACACCCCCGCGCCGGATGGCCCGGTCGTTGCGCTGCTTACCGAAAACGGGCTCGAGCTCGACCCCGGCGAGCCGCTGATGATCCGCCGCATCGTCAAGGCCGATGGCGGCAGCCGCGCCTTCGTCAACGATCAGCCTGCGTCTGCCGGGCTGCTGCGCGAACTCGCGCCGTATCTCGTCGAGATCCACGGGCAGCATGACGATCGCGGGCTGCTCAACGCGCGCGGTCATCGTGCGCTGCTCGACGCGTTCGGGCGCGTTGCGGCGGGATCGACCGCCGCCAGCTACAAGGCGCTGCGCGATGCCGAGGCGGCGCTCGCCGAAGCGCGCGCGACGATCGACACCGCGGCGCGCGACCGCGAGTGGCTCGAACATGCCGTCGGCGAACTCCGCACACTCGCGCCCGAGCCGGGTGAAGAAGAGGCTCTCGCCGATCGCCGCCGGACGATGCAGCGCTCGGAAAAGATCGCCGAGGATCTGCTTGCGATCGAGAATTGGCTCGAGGGATCGGATGGCGGGCTCGCCCAACTCCGCCAGGCGGCGCGCGTGCTCGAACGCATCGCCGAGGATCATAGTGCGCTCGCCGACGCGCTCGCCGCGGTCGACCGCGCGGTGATCGAGGGCGCGGTCGCCGAGGAGAAGCTGCGCGAGGCGAAGACCGATCTGTGGTTCGATCCCGCCAGCCTCGAGGATGACGAGACGCGGCTGTTCGAGTTGCGCGCAATGGCGCGCAAGCACCGCGTCCAGCCTGACGAGCTGGCGGGTCTGGCGAGCGAGCTCGAAGCCAAGCTCGCGGCGCTCGAAGCCGGCGAAGAGGGGCTTGCCGCGCTCGAGGTGAAACTGACCAAGGCGCGCGCCGCCTATGACACTGCCGCCGCCGCGCTGACCAAGGCGCGTACCGCCGCCGCGCTCCAGCTCGATGCTGCGGTGAAGGGCGAGCTCGTTCCGCTCAAGCTCGACGCCGCGCGTTTCCGGACCGTTGTCGCACCTGCCCCGCCCGAGGCATGGTCGGCGGCGGGCAAGGACCGTGTCGAGTTCGAGATCTCGACCAACCCCGGCGCGCCGTTCGCACCGCTCGTCAAGATCGCGTCGGGTGGAGAATTGTCGCGCTTCATTCTCGCGCTGAAGGTCGCGCTCGCCGAGCAGGGCGGTGCCGCGACGATGATCTTCGACGAGATCGACCGCGGTGTCGGCGGTGCCGTGGCGAGCGCGATCGGCGAGCGGCTCGCCCGGCTTGCCGATGCCACGCAATTGCTCGTCGTCACGCACAGCCCGCAGGTCGCGGCGCGCGGCGGGCATCATCTGCTGATCGCCAAGCGCCACGACGGCGTGGTCACGCGGACCGGCGTGACCGCGCTCGACATCGCGCAGCGCCGCGAGGAGATCGCGCGGATGCTGTCTGGCGCGACGATCACCCCGGAAGCGCGCGCACAGGCGGAGCGGTTGATCGAGACGGCCTGAGGGACTCCTCGAAGCCCTTCCCCGTCGTCACCCCGGCCTTGTGCCGGGGCGCACCGTCCCACGCGTGCTGGGTGGGCAGGATGCGCGGCACGGTGGACCCCGGCACAGGGCCGGGGTGGCGGCTATCGGGGTCGACGCTCCGCTCAAAACGGCATCGTCACCGTGAACAGGATCCGCTTGGCGAGCTTGCCGTCGATCGTCGCGCCAGGCTCGGTATGGAGGTTCCCCCGCGCGCCCTTGCCGAGATCGACCCCGATCCCGGGCCCGCCGACCTCGGCATATTTCTCGGGCAGAGGCCGGACGCGATACTGTTCGCCCGCGTCGCGCTTGCCGCAGACGACGATGTCGCGCGACGGCTCGGTGCTCGAACAGCCGCCGGGATGCCAGGCCGCCGGGAGATCGACGCTCGCGCGCGCCGCGCGTTGCGGCTCGGGGGAATCGGCGGTCTGCAATGCAACGAGCAGCGGCAAGATCATGTCGGCAAACCCCATCCCGGATGCGCAAAGGCTAGCGCGCCCGCCCGGTGCTGTATAGCGCGCGACTTTTGCGTAACGACCTGCTATAGCACTTGCATCGCGCGAGTCCGTACAAGCTTTTTCGCGACTGAGAGACCCCCTGCGCTCCCGCTTGATTGGCACCGGACGCGCATTTTGGTTTCTCTGTTCACCCCCTTTCGTCACCCAGCCCGCTGCGGACCCACCGCGCGCGGGTGACACCGTCATCGGATGCGCCGGCCGGGGCCGGACGTCGCATCCGTCTTTGATCTCGGCCCCACTCCGGCGCTTTCGCATGATCTGCGCGGCGATCCGGCACTAAGGAATACACTATGGCTATCGGCACCGTTAAGTTCTTCAACGCCGACAAGGGTTACGGTTTCATTGCGCCTGAGGGCGGCGGCGGCGATGCGTTCGTCCATATCAGCGCGGTCGAAGCCGCCGGCATGGCGACGCTCGATCGCGACCAGCGCGTTTCGTACGAGCTGGAAGAAGATCGCCGCGGCAAGGTCTCGGCCGTCCGTCTCGCCCAGGCCTGACGCGTTTGGGGGTGTCGCCAACCGGCGGCACCCCTTTTTATGTGGCCCCTCCCTCGCTCAGGAGACCTCCGACGAACACCACCGCCATCTTCTATCGCGACCGCGCCCGCCAGGCCGAGTCCGAAGCTGCCACCGCCACGCTCGACAACGTCCGCACGCGCCATCTGCGCGCCGCCAAGGCGTGGGACGAAATGGCGACCCGCGCCGAAAAGACCGCCGAGCGCAAGTCGGTCAACGAAGAAGCCAAGCTTGCGGCTGAGATGAACGAGGATGACGATTAGGGCGTGAGCTTATTGCGAACGGTCGCAACTGGGTTGACTCGATTGACCCCAAGACGCGGTGTTTGCGAAGGCGATCGTTTCCGTTCGCGGCATAATGCTGTTGTGCGAGTTAGACGATTTCAAAGAGCGGTTTCGGTACATATCATGAACGGCGGGTGGAGGACAGCGCCGTGTCTGCTTTCGACCAATGTCGGTCGAAAATCGACCAGCAAGCGCCGCCCGAAAGCCGCCGAAACCGAGGATCGTCGGCGTCAAACGACAATCATTTCTTCTCGCCGCTTGCGAGCGATCCAGTCGCGCGCTTGGTCAAGAAACGTCGAAACTGAACCGTCGCCATTGTGCGTCGTGAAGCCACCGTTCTCTTGCATCAAGGGGTGAGTATCAGGATCGTTCAACCGACAAAGCTCGAATGCGCCGTCCATGTCCTTCGCCAAAATGTGAAGGCAGATGGCCAATGCGCGGTGAGCCCGGACTTTATGGCTTCCCGGCAGTGCGCCCAGCATGGACGCAACGGAGATGCTCGTCAGAATCTGGCTCACCTGTTTGTTGCCCCATTCGAAAACGTCTTTGGCAAGCAGCTCGACTTCAATTGTATGCAGTCCAACACAGCTTTCGGTCGAAGGTGGTCGCAAAACCCATGCCCCTGTTGCCCGAAAAGAAAGGGGCAGCTTGTTGTTATCGCTTAATCCGACGATGTCCCAGAATAGCGGGTCTATCGCCATTGGTTTGACCTCCATACGGACGACAGCGCCGCGCTCCCATAGCAACGAAGGCAGAATGCTGATAAACCAATCGGCAGACTGACGGAAAATTGTTCCCCGAGCATAACGCCAACCGGCTGCACGAGCATCGCGTTTCAGCGCAGCGTCGAAATCATTGTTGCGTTGCTTTACCGCTTTTTGCTGTTCCCGCGTCAACTTCGCAGGCCATGCGGGAATATCGATCATATTGCCAGCTTGCCACAGTGAACGGCTGCTTTCCACTGTCCCCGCTCCGGAAGCTGCCCGTCGCCTAACCACCCAAAGCCAGACATGGCCTTAGCCGTCGCCCCGGCGGAAGCCGGGGCCTTCCGACGGCGTGGCGGGCGGCGGGACACCAGGAGGGCGGCCCCGGCTTTCGCCGGGGTGACGGCGATGGCGTAGGATCGCTTTCCACCAGGGGGAGGATTTCTGGGGAACGGTTGTCTCCCAATAATTCCCGCCAATCGGTATCTCCGGGACGACGCCACAGCTTGATGCCGCCCCCCGCTCTCCGGTAACGCCGAGCGATGAGCGCTCCCCTCCCCGCCACCGAAACCGACGCCGCTGCCGAACTCGCGCGGCTGGCGGAGCAGATCGCCTATCACAACGCGCGCTATCACACCGATGACGCGCCCGAGATCAGCGACGCCGCCTTCGATGCGCTCCGCGCGCGCAACACCGCGCTAGAAGCGGCCTTCCCGCAGCTCGTCCGCGCCGATTCGCCAGCGCTCCAGGTCGGCGCCGCACCCGCCGCGCATCTCGCCAAGGTCGCGCATGCCCGCGCGATGACCAGCCTCGACAATGCCTTTACCGACGAGGACGTCGCCGAATTCGTCGCGCGTGTGCGGCGCTTCCTCGCGCTGGCCGACGATGCGCCGGTCGAGCTGACCGCCGAGCCCAAGATCGACGGCCTGTCCTGCTCGCTGCGCTACGAACAGCGTCGGCTCGTCCAGGCATTGACCCGCGGCGACGGGCAGGTCGGCGAGGACGTCACCGCCAATGTCGCGCACATCCCCGATATCCCGCAGAGCCTCCCCGCCGACGCGCCCGACATTTTCGAGGTGCGCGGCGAGGTGTATATGGCGAAGGCCGATTTCGCCGGCCTCAACGCCCGGCTGCTCGCCGAGGCCGAAGCCGCCGGCAAGGACGCGCGCCAGTTCGCCAACCCCCGCAACGCCGCCGCAGGGTCGCTCCGCCAGAAGGACGCCGCGGTCACCGCGACGCGGCCGCTCCGCTTCTTCGCCTGGGGCTGGGGCGAAACCAGCGCGCTCCCCGGCGAGACGCAAAGCGCCAACGTTGCCAAACTCTGCGACTGGGGCTTCCAGGTCGCGAGCGGTTTCGCGCACGCACCAACGACCGACGCCGCGCTCGCCGTCTACCGCGCGATCGAACACCAGCGCGCCGACCTCCCGTTCGACATCGACGGCGTCGTCTACAAGCTCGACCGGCTCGACTGGCAGGCGCGGCTCGGCACCGTCGGGCGCACCCCGCGCTGGGCGATCGCGCACAAATTCCCCGCCGAGCGCGCCGAGACCACGCTGACGGCGATCGACATCCAGGTCGGTCGCACCGGCGCGCTGACCCCGGTCGCGCGGCTCGCGCCCGTGACGGTCGGCGGCGTCGTCGTCACCAATGCCACGCTGCACAATGCCGACGAGATCGAGCGGCTCGGCGCGCGCGTCGGCGACCGCGTCGTGCTGCAGCGCGCGGGCGACGTCATCCCGCAGATCGTCGAGGTGCTGACGCAAAGCGAGGAGCGCCCCGCCTTCGCCTTCCCGACCACCTGCCCCGAATGCGGCTCGCTCGCCGAGCGTGGCGAGGGCGAGGTCGTCGTGCGCTGCACCGGCGGGCTGATCTGCCCGGCGCAGCGCGTCGAGCGGCTGATCCATTTCGTCTCGCGCCACGCCTATGACATTAGCGGCCTCGGGCTGGTGCGGATCGAGGAGTTCTTCCGCGACGGGCTGATCGCCTCGCCCGCCGATATCTTCCGGCTCCACGAACACCGCGCCGCGCTGGTGACGCGCGAGCGGATGTCCGAACTCGTCGTCGACAAATTGCTCGCGGCGATCGACCTGCGGCGCGAGATCGGGCTCGACCGTTTCCTGTTCGCGCTCGGCATCCGCCATGTTGGCGAGATCACCGCGCGTGACCTTGCGCGACGCTATGTCAGCTATGCGGCGTTCGCCGAGATGATCGCGCGCGTTCGCGCGGTGCGCGAAGCGACGGTGCCCGCACTCGGCGAAACCGAGGCGAAGTTCGTCGTGCGGCGCGGCCGCGTGCTCGCCGATGCGATCGAGACCGCGGGGATCGGCCCCGAAGTCGCCGACGCGCTGATCGAGTTCTTCGCCGAGCCGCACAATCGCGACGTCGTCGCGGCGCTGCTGCGCGAAGTGACGCCGACCGACGTCGTCCATCAGACCCGCGAGTCGCCGGTCAGCGGCAAGACCGTGGTGTTCACCGGCAGCCTCGAGACGATGAGTCGCGACGAGGCCAAGGCGCAGGCCGAACTGCTCGGTGCGCGCGTGGCCGGATCGGTCTCGGCCAAGACCGATCTCGTCGTCGCGGGGCCTGGCGCAGGATCGAAACTGAAAAAGGCGGCGGATCTGAAAGTTACGGTGATCGACGAAGCAGGTTGGGCCGAGATCGTCGCCGCCGCCCGCTAAGTCCCGGACGCCCCGTCGGTTACCCTGTGATGCTAATATGCAACGGTTCCCAACCGTTTTCAACCGAAGATGAACAGTCTGCATGACTTGTCATTGAACAGAAATATAACGCGTGCAGGGGCTCCGGTCGACGGAGCGTGACGGCTAGAGGCCGAACGCCGACGATCACGATATTCTGTGGGGAACGAGCATGAACACGAAGCTATTCACTGGCGTGGCGTTTGCCGCGCTCCTGATTCCGGGCGTAGCCTTCGCGCAGTCGTCGGGTTCGACCGACTTTGACGCGGGCACCGACATCGTCGTCACCGGCACGAAGACCGGCAAGGGCGGCATCACCGTTCCCGACGTCCCCAAGACGCGCATCACCGTCGGCGCCGACACGATCAGCCGCCAGCGTCCGGGCCAGACCGTCAACGAGATCATCAATCTGGTCCCCGGCGTCAGCTTCCAGAACAACGACGCGACCGGCGCCGCCGGCGGCACCTTCACGATCCGCGGCTTCGACAGCTCGCGCATCTCGCAGACGCTCGACGGTATCCCGCTCAACGACACCGGCAACTACGCGATCTATTCGAACCAGCAGCAGGATCCCGAGACGCTCGACTCGATCAGCGTCAACCTCGGCTCGACCGACGTCGACAGCCCGACCGCTTCGGCCGTCGGCGGCACCGTCAACATCCGCACGCGCAAGCCGACGCAAGACTTCAGCGCGATGATGAGCGGCACCTACGGCACCTATCTCGGCCAGGGCGACCCGCTCAACCGCTCGATCTTCCGCGTCTACGGCTCGGTCGACACCGGCGAAATCGCGCACACCGGCGTCCGCGCGTTCTTCACGGGGTCGAGCATCAGCGCCGACAACCCCTTCAGCAACTATTCGCGCCTGAAGAAGCAGCAGTATAACGCGCGCATCTTCAAGGATCTCGGCGACAATGGCGACTTCCTGTCGCTCGCCGGCCAGTGGAACGAGAACCGCAACAACTTCCTCGGTTCGGTGCCGCTGCGCAACGATCTGACCAACGGCGCCTTCGCACGCGTCGTCGGTCCGAACTCCTCGAACCGCGCCCCGCTCACCGGGGCAGAGCGTTTCTACAACATCAACTATCCGTGCGTCATCGGTGGCCCGACGCCGACCGGCGCAACCGCCGGCGCTGCCTGCGGTACCGAGTTCGACCGTCGCTTCAACCCGTCGAACACGGGCAACGTCCGCTTCGGGTCGCGCTTTACGCTCACGCCGAAGCTCGTCCTCACGCTCGATGCCAGCTATCAGTACGTCAAGGCCAATGGCGGCGGCACGGTGTCGCTGCTCGAAGGTTGCGGCAATCTCGGCAGCACGACGGTCCGCACGTGCGGCCCCAACAGCGTGCTCGGCGTAATCAACACCACGGGCAACACGGGTAACGGCGCGCCCGGCGGCTTTGGCTATTACACCGGTCGCGATCTCAACGGCGACGGCGTGATCAGCCCGACCACAAGCGTTCTCGCAATCGCGCCGAGCCAGACGCAGACGCGTCGCTTCGTCGGCGTCGCCGGTCTCGCCTATGAGTTCGACGAGAACAACCGCGTCCGCATCGCCTATACCGGCGATTACGGCCGCCACCGCCAGACGGGCGAAGCCGGCTTCCTCAACACCGACGGCACCCCGCTCGACGTGTTCCCGGTCAACAGCGGCATCGTCGACGCCAAGGGCGCGCTGATCGAGAAGCGCAACCGCAAGTCGCTCGCGATCCTCAACCAGGTCTCGGCCGAATATCGCGGC
Organism: Sphingomonas glacialis; assembly: GCF_014653575.1. Classification (GTDB taxonomy): domain Bacteria; phylum Pseudomonadota; class Alphaproteobacteria; order Sphingomonadales; family Sphingomonadaceae; genus Sphingomonas; species Sphingomonas glacialis. Next base: position 526,448 of record NZ_BNAQ01000002.1, read on the forward strand.
AAGTTCTTCGACGACAAGCTCGTCGCGACGCTCGGCGTGCGTGGCACGTTCTTCCGCCGCGACTTGACGCAGAACTGCTTCACGGTCGCTGCCAACACCAACGTGTCGTGCGTCTCGCCGCCGCAGACCGCGGCCTATGCCGCAGCGAACCCATACACCTACTTCGCGCCGGGCGTGACGACGGTGAACGGCGTCAACCGTCCGGTCGTCGCGGGTACGTCGTGCGCGGTGTTGACCTCGGCGTGCGTCGTCGGCTTCGCGCCGCCGCAGAACCGCATCCGCAACTACAACCGCGCGCTGCCCAATGTCGGCCTGACCTACAACTTCACCAACGCGATCAGCATGTATGCGAGCTTCTCGCAGGGTCTGTCGGTGCCGAGCACGGACAACCTCTACAGCTCGTTCTATTATGCCGACGGTTCGCCGCAGTCGAAGCCCAAGCCCGAGACGACCGACAGCTACGAACTCGGTGCACGCTACACGACGGGCAAGGTCCAGGCGCAGATCGCTGGCTGGTACACCAAGTTCAAGAACCGTACCGTCACCATCTATGACGTCGAGAGCGACGCCAGCGTGTCGCGCAACCTCGGCACGGTCGACAAATACGGCTTCGACGGCTCGGTGTCGTACACGCCGGTCCGCAACCTGACCGCGTATCTGTTCGGTTCGTACCTGCACTCGAAGATCCGCGACAATTTCGAAGCGGGTCGTACCGGCACGACGATCAACTACTTCCAGACGGCGGGCAAGCGCGAGGGCGGCGCGCCGACCTGGATGGGCGGCGGTCGTCTGCAGGGCACCGTCGGGATCTTCGATCTCGGCGCGCAGGCCAAGTACACCGGTTCGCGCTTCGTCAACGACGAGAACCTGCCGGTCTACACCTGCACCGGCACCGTTTCGGGCGGGCTGTGCCCGGTGGCATCGCAGAACCAGATCTACGGTGCGAAGATCCCGAGCTACACGATCGTCGACCTCGACGTTCGCATCAACATCGGCCAGCTGCTCGGCAACAACCGCAAGACCTTCTTCCAGGTCAACGTCAGCAACCTGTTCGACAAGGTCTATATCGGCGGCCTGAGCGGCTCGGGCGGCTTCGTCGGCCTGCCCAACCGCTACTCGATCGGCAATGCCGTCATCGGCACGCCACGGTCGATCACCGGCTCGCTGGTGATCGGGCTCTAAGCCTTCTTACAGTTCGTCACGATGGCCGCCGTCCCCGCAAGGGGGCGGCGGTTTTCGTTTGGGCCTCACGCTTCCGCTGCGGCCTTGGCGTAGAGCGACTGGATCGGGCGCGCGAAGACGCGGCCGACCATCGGCTCGAAGAACGACAAAGGCGCGCTGTCATAGGTCGGGTCGAACGCCGCCTGATCGTATTTCTCGCAGAATTCGGCACACGCCTCGAAATGCGGATGCCCGCGATATTGCTCGCGCAAGTCGCGATCGCCGCCGATATAGTGGAAGAAGTAATAGCCCTGGAACACGCCGTGGGTGTTGGCGATCCAGTGGACTTCCTCCGACACGAACGGGCGCAGCATGGCAGCGCCGATCTCGGGATGGTTGTAGGTGCCGAGCGTATCGCCGATGTCGTGGAGCAGCGCCATCACGACATAGGCCTCGTCGCGCCCGTCGCGGTGCGCGCGCGTCGCGGTCTGGAGCGAATGTTCGAGCCGGTCGACCGGGAAGCCGCCATAATCGCCGTCGAGCAGCTTGAGGTGTGTCAGCACGCGGTTGGGGAGCGTCCTGGCGAATTGGCCGAAATGGCCGGCGATCAGGCTCCAGTCGGCCTGGGTGCCGTGCTCCATCGCGGTGAACTGCGCGCGGTCGGGCTGGTCGTTCATGATGCTCTCCACGGTGTTATCGTCACCCCGGGCTTGTCCCGGGGTCCACCGTGCCTCGTGGACACAGCCCGCAGAATATGCGGTGCGGTGGACCCCGGGACAAGCCCGGGGTGACGGGTGCTTTGCGCAACGCGCCCAGCCGGGCTAAGATGGTCGGATGCCGCTTTTCACCCGACCCGCGATCTTCTCGCGGCCCTTCTTCGAGGATAAGGGCCGCGCCTTCTGGACGCTGCAAGCGGCCGGCTGGACCGGCTATCTCATCCTCCGCGGCGTCTCGAGCGTGTCGAATGCCGCCGACGTGTCGGTGGTGGTGCCTGTCGTGATCGAATCGATCGTCGGCTACAGCATCACGCTGCTGCTCGCGACGGTGTACCATTATTACCGCCGCCAGCCGCGCTTCGCGATGGCGATCCTGACGATCATCACGCTCGCCGCCGCGACCTTGCTCTACGCGGTGCTCGACGCCTTCTCCTTCTCGTTCATCAAGCTGCAGAGCCCGGGGCTCAATATCAGCTTGGTGCTCGGCACGATCTTCCTCAACTTCACCGTGCTCGCGGGGTGGACCGCGCTCTATTTCGGGATCAATTTCTACCTGATCGTCGAGGATCAGATCGACCAGCTCGCCACGCTCGAGAACACCGCGTCGTCGGCGCAGCTCGCGATGCTGCGCTATCAGCTCAACCCGCATTTCCTGTTCAACACGCTCAATTCGATCTCGACGCTGGTGCTGCTCAAGGAAACCGAGCGCGCCAATGCGATGCTCGGGCGGCTGTCGTCGTTCCTGCGCTACACGCTCGCCAACGAGCCGACCGCGCACGTCACGGTGCAGCAGGAGTTCGAGACGCTGAAACTGTATCTCGAGATCGAGAAGATGCGCTTCGAGGAGCGGTTGCGGCCGACCTTCGACGTCGACGTGCGCGTCGCCAAGGCGCGGCTGCCGTCGCTGCTGCTCCAGCCGCTCGTCGAAAACGCGATCAAATACGCGGTGACCCCGCAGGAAGATGGCGCCGAAATCGCCGTTACCGCGCGGCTCACCGGGGATCGGGTGCAGATCGTCGTATCCGACACCGGCCCCGGCTTGAACGAAACAAAGGCGCGGCAGAGCGTTTCTCCAAGCCAGGCTCTTTCAACCGGGGTTGGCCTTGCCAATATCAGGGAGAGGCTGGCCCAGGCTTACGGGCCGGACCACAAATTCGAGACGCGATCGATCCCGGGGGGCGGTTTCGGGGTCGAGATTGAAATCCCGTTCCAGCTCGAGGAACCGAAGAAAGAGTTTGCATGACGATCCGCACCATCCTCGTCGATGACGAAAAACTAGCTACCCAGGGGCTCGCGCTGCGCCTTGCCGCGCATGAAGACGTGGAAATCGTCGACACCTGCATGAACGGTCGCGAGGCGATCCGTGCGATCAAGACGCACAAGCCCGATCTGGTCTTTCTCGACATCCAGATGCCGGGGTTCGACGGCTTCTCGGTCGTCCAGGGGCTGATGGAAGTCGAGCCGCCGCTATTCGTGTTCGTCACCGCCTATTCCGACCATGCGCTGAAGGCGTTCGAGACCGACGCGGTCGATTATCTGATGAAGCCGGTCGAGGAATCGCGCCTCGCCGATACGCTCGACCGCGTGCGCCAGCGGCTGACCGAGAAGCGCGGGGTCGAGGAAGTCGACCGCTTGAAGGAAGTGATCGCCGAGATCGCGCCCGATTCGGTCGAGAACCTCGCCGAGGGCGGCGAGCAGGTTTCGGCCAATCGCTTCGAGAAGCTGATCAACATCAAGGATCGCGGGCAGATCTTCCGCGTCGATGTCGACACGATCGAGCGGATCGATGCGGCGGGCGATTACATGTGCATCTACACCGGCGACAACACGCTGATCCTGCGCGAGACGATGAAGGATCTGGAGAAGCGGCTCGATCCGCGCCGGTTCCAGCGGGTGCATCGCTCGACGATCGTCAACCTCGACCTGGTCAAGGAAGTGAAGCCGCACACCAATGGGGAGTGTTTCCTGGTGTTGCAGTCGAACGCGCAGGTGAAGGTGTCGCGCAGCTATCGCGACGTGGTCGCGCGGTTCGTGCACTGATATGAACTTCTCCCCTCCCCTTCAGGGGAGGGGCTAAGACGAAATCAGCCCTCGGCGGTATCCGCGCCGTCAGCCGGCCGCTCGAACCACGCCTCGACCTCGCCCGACAGCTTGAGCGTCAGCGGCTGGCCGTGGCGGTCGACCTTCTTGCCGAGCGCGACGCGGATCCAGCCCTCGGAGCGGCTATATTCCTCGACGTCGTGGCGCTGCTGGCCCTTGAAGCGGATGCCGATCCCGCGGGCGAGCGCAGCCTCGTCATAATGCGGGCTGCGCGGGTTGGAGGACAGGCGGTCTGGGGTCTGATCTGTATCGGTCATGCCCCGGGCTCATGACGGAAAAATCGCCCCCACGCCAGACACGAAAACGGCGCGGAACCGAAGTCCCGCGCCGCATCGCCTCGCGCAGTCGCCAGTTTAGCGGCAGACGCGAACGTTGACCGGACGATCGTAATAGCCATCCCAGCGACGCTCGATGAAGCAGCGCTGCTCATAGACCGGCTCGGCATAATAGCCGCTGTAATACCCGCGATCGCGGTAATAGCCGTCATTGTAATAGCCACCGCGATAGTACCCGCGGTCGCGGTAATAGCCACGGTTGGAGTTCGACGCGAGCGCTGCGCCGACGGCGAGGCCGGCAATCCCGGCGACGATCGCGGTCCCGCCACCGCCGCCGCCTCGATAATAGCCGCCATGGCCACGATAGCCGCCCCAGCGCTGCGCTTCGGCGGGTGCTGCTGCGGTCAATGCGGTCGCGCCAAGGGCAAGGCCGAGACCGATCTTCTTCATCAGGTGGTTCATCTCGTATCTCCTCATTCCAAGCATTCCCCGTGCATCGCCAAATAACGCATCAGCGGGCTAGCTTGTTGCAAGCTGTAGGCGAGTCGGCCTGAACGGGTCTGGAATGCGCCATTTATGGGGCGTTCACCAAGCGCCGGGCACCATGCAGCCCGCGACGGTTGCGCACGTCGCAGCGCGCTGTATCGCCAGGGTCTCGGCGCGCGCCGCGCGGGCGAACGACAACAAGGTTGGATGCGATGCGGTTTCGAACGAGTCTTTTGGCGCTGGCGATGGCAGGTACGGGGATCGCCGCGGGCGCCTCCCCCGCGGCCGCGCCGCGCGAGCCAGCGGTGGTCCGCGTGCGCTTCGTCACCGCGGCAGGGCCGATCGTCGTCGCGCTCGATGCGCGCCGCGCACCGGGGACGGTCGCCAATTTCCTCGCCTATGTCGATGACGGGCGCTTCGAGGGCACCAGCTTCTACCGCGCGACGCGGCGCAAGACCGCGCCCAATACCGGTTTCGTCCAGGGCGGGATCGGCACCGATTCGCACCGCATGCTCGGCGTCGTCCCGCTCGAGCCGACCAACAAGACCGGGATCAAGCATCTCGACGGCACGCTCTCGATGGCGCGCTACGAGCGCAGCGATTCGGGGTCGGGCAATTTCTCGATCATGGTCGGCGCCAATCCCTCGCTCGACGCGCGGCCGGGGTTCATTGGCTATGCCGCGTTCGGGCGCGTGATCGTCGGGATGGATGTGGTCAAGCGGATGCTCGCGCGGCCGACGCTGCCCGGCGGCGACGGTGCGTTCAAGGGGCAGATGATGGCCAAGCCCGTCACGATCGTCCGCGCCGAGCGGCTCGACGGCGTCGCCAAGCCGACCGGCGGGATGAAGGTGTGGCAGATGCTGCGCGGCGTGAAACGCTGAGCGGCACGCGCCGTCAGCCGCGCCAGCCGACACCCGCCAGGACCGCACCATCGCCGACCGCGCGGCGCACGCTGCCGCGGCTCCACGCGACGAACGCCGATTCCTCCATCGGCGCCGCGATCGCATAGCCCTGCATCACGTCGCAGCCGATGATGCGCAGGATATCGACTTGCGCTTGCGTCTCGACCCCTTCGGCAACCGCCTCGCAGCCGAGCGCGTGGATCACGCCGACCACCGCCTGCGCGATCATCCGCGCGGCGGCATCGTCGGCGACGGGCGCGACCAGACTGCGGTCGAGCTTGATCCGGTCGATCGGCAGCGCGCGCAGCCGCGAGAGGTTCGAATAGCCCGTCCCGAAATCGTCGATCGCGATCGTCGCGCCGGCGGCGCGGAGCTGCACGATCGCATCGAGGACGTCGTCGCTGCACTGCATCGCCAGCGTCTCGCTGATCTCGAGCTCGAGCAGATGCGCGGGGGCGCGGGCGCGGTGGAGCGCGGCGCGCAGTCCGTGGAAGAAGCGCGCATGATCGATCTGGCGCGGCGAAACGTTGACCGAAAGCCGCTGCTCGATCCCGATCCGCCCCCAACGCGCGATCGTCGCGGCGACCGAATCGACCACCCAGTCGCCGATATCGACGATCATCCCGGTCTCCTCGGCGCAATCGAGGAAGGTCAGCGGCAAGCGCAGCCCCTCGCGCGGGTGGCGCCAGCGGAGTAGCGCTTCGGCCCCGACGATCCGGCCGTGATCGACGCTGATCTGCGGCTGGAAGACGAGCGCGAATTCGTCGCGGTCGATCGCTTCGCGCAGATCGCCCTCGAGCGTCGCACGCGCGGCGATGCGCGCGGCGAGCTCGACGCTGAACGGTTCGGCGCGACCGCGTCCGCTGCCCTTGGCATGATACATCGCGGCATCGGCGGCACGCATCAGCTCGGTCAGCGTCACGCCGTGTTCGGGGCACAGCGCCATGCCGATCGACGCGCCGATCGAAACGTTGGCGCCGCCCAGGTCGAACGGCTCGGCGAGCGCGCGCAGAATGTCGCAGCCTATCTTCGCGGCATCGCCGGCCGCGCCGATCGCGGGGAAGAACATCGTGAATTCGTCGCCGGCAAGCCGGCCGATCAGTGGCGGCACGCCGTCGGGCTCGCGAGCGATGCTGTCGGCAACGGCGCGCAGACGGTTGGCAACCATGCCGAGCAATGCGTCGCCACAGGCATGCCCCATCGTATCGTTGACCACCTTGAAGCGATCGAGATCGATGAAGAACAGGCCACCGCGCGTGTCCCGCGCGGTCGCGGGCGGCGTCGCGAGCATTCGCTCGCACGTCGCGCGGAAGTTGCTGCGGTTGGCGAGGCCCGTCACCGGATCGAACATCGCTAGGCGCTGGACGCCGTCGAGATGCGCGGTCATCTGCGTGAACAGGCTTTCCATCGCGCGCGCGAGTTGCGGAACGTTCTCGCCGATCTCGGGCGGGATCGCGCTGGCGAGGTCGCCCTCGGCGGCATGCGCCAGCCGTTCGATCGCGGCGTCGATCGCGCCGGCGGTGCCGGCGATGCTGCGCTCGGCCGAGGCCCAGCACATCGCCGCGCAGACCACCGCGGGGATCAACGCCCGCGTCAGATTATCGAGCTGGACGCCCCCCGCCGACGTCGCAAGCACCGCGAGGAAGAAGGCGACAGCCCCAGCGCAAATCGCAAAAACGACCGCGCGACTCTTGAGCGTGACCTCGTCCATTGTAGCAGTGCGCGACTCCTGACCCGATCGTTTGCGCGGGCTTGGCAGGACCTTCGCAGCAAAAGGTTAAGAGTTTTGTGATGCCCGCAAACGCTTGAGGACAATATACAAAGCCCCCGCCCCGCCATGCCGCGGATGCGCCCCGCGCACCGCCGCGATCGCTGCGGAGTGGCGCGATCCGGCGAGCCAGTCGCCCGTCGCTGCGCGGATCGCACCGCGCGCATGCGGACGTTCGCTCGCCGGGCGCGGCGGCTTGCCGGTAACGAGCAGGATCACACGGTCGCCGGCGCGGATCGCTGCATCGAGCGCGGCGTCGAGCAGGTCATAGGCCGAGTGCAGCGTATGGCCGTGGAGGTCGATCGTGCGGTCGGGCGAGACGAGCCCGCGCGACAGCTGGCGATCCCAGCTGCCGTCGAGCGTGTTGCCGGGCGGCTTGGGGGGCGCGGCGATCGAAATGCCCTTGCGGCCAAGCGGCGGGACCGAGCCGACCGTCCCCTTGCCGAGCAACGCGCCGAACGATGGGAGAGGTTTTTCGGGGACGCGCATCGCGGGAACGGGACGACGTTCGACCGGCGCGATCGGGACCGCCTTGGCGGCGGGCGCGACCGCGCGCAGCGGGCGGACCCCCGCCATCACGCGCGCCCACAGCGCGGCTTCCTCGGGACGGAGCGGGCGCGATCCCACCCCTGTCAGCCCGCCGTCGCAGCACCCAGGCGCTGCAGCGTGCCGACCGGCAGCAGCAGGAACGCGGTGCCGCGCGCCGCCATTCCGCCCGCCGTCGCCGCCGCATCGGCGCCTGCGCCCCAGAAGGTGTCGATCCGGTTGGCGCCCTTGATCGCGCCGCCGGTATCCTGTGCGATCCACAAGCGGCTCGCATCGGCGCGGTCCATCGACAGCAAAACCGGCGCGCCGAGCGGCACGAAATGCGGATCAGCCGCAGCACTCACCCCGCCCGTTACCGCAATGCCGAGCGCGCCGAGCGCCGGCCCGGTCTGTTCGCGGAAGAACACGTAGCTCTTGTTCTCGCGCATGATCGCGCGGCCCTCGTCGGGATGATCGTGCAGCCAACCGACGATGCCCTGCATCGAGCTCTGCCCCGGCGCGAGCAGCCCGCGCTGCTTCATCAGCGCGCCGATGCCGGTGTAATCGCGGCCGTTCTGGCTCTCATAGCCGATCCGCATCACCGACCCGTCGGGCAGCCGCAGCCGGCCCGAGCCCTGGACTTGCAGGAAGAACAGTTCGATCGGATCGGCCGCCCAGGCGATGATCGGCGCACGGCCGTCGAGCGAGCCCTGCTCGATCGCGGTGCGATCGTCATAGGGGACGAAGCTCTTGCCCGCGACACGACCGCGGATCTTCTTGCCCTTGAGCGTATCGCTGAACAGCCCGAGATCGACATCGACGAGGTCGGACGGACGCGCGTAGATCGGCACCTCGTACCCGCGTCGCCGATCGCGCGAGCCGCGGATCTCGGGCTCGTAATAGCCCGTCGCGAACGCCTTGCCGTCGCCGACTTGGACTGCTTCAAAATATTGCGCGAAGAACGCACGCGCCCCGCCCGAACGGACGCTCGGCGCGGCGGCGCACGCCGGCTGCCAGTCGGCGCCGTGCGTCAGCCCCGTGGCGTCGGTGCGGCGTTGCAGTGAGGGGCAGGTCGCGCGGAAGGCGACGAGCGCGCGCTCGGCCTGCGCATCGTCGATCGGCAAGCTGTAGAGCGGCGGCCCGGCGATGACGCCCGCGCTACGCGCGGTCGGCCCGGGCGCGGTGACGGCCTGGGTCGGAGCGATCGGCGTTGCCGGTACGGGGCGCCGGACGGGAGTTTGCCCGTTGCCGATAGCGCGGGGGCGTTCGATCTGCCCACCGCCGCAGGCCGCGAGGAAAAGCGCCAACGCGGTTACGCCAACGGACTTCCCGTACCGAAGGCCGGAAAGCGAAACCCGAACGTCCCCCCGCACCGCGATCACGCCTCGTCGGTGTCGGCGAGCTTCCAGTTCGGATCGCTGCTCTTGAGCGTCCGCGCGAAGGTCCAGGCGTCGTGCGTCTCGACCGCGTCGCTCATCGAGCCGGCGATGACGGTATTCTCGGCATCGCGCGTGACCGCAGCGATATCGGCGTCGAAGCGCACCGTGATGCGCGCAACCTTGCCCTCGAGCGTCGCGTCGGAGATCACCGCGCGTTCGATCGAGACCAGGCGATTTTCGAGGACGTGGCCCGCGGTGTTGCGCGCTTCGATCGCAGCGACGAACGCCTCGCGCACATCGTCCTCGGCGAGCCAGGCGAGTTCTTCCTCGTCGCCCTTCCAGAACGCCTCGAGGATCATGCGATACGCCGCCTTCGATCCATCGAGGAAGCGCGCCACGTCGAACGACGAGTCGCCGGCGATAATCGCGCGGATGCCGGCCTCGGCCTTGGGCTCGACCAACCGGCTGACCGGCTCGCGGCTTTCGCCGGCAATTTCGGTCGGGCGTTGCACCAGCGTCAGCGGCGCGCGGTCCTCGGCGGGTTTGGGCAAGGGCTGCTCATGCCCGGTGCGCTTGCCGAGCACCATGTACAGACGCAGCGCCAGAAAACCGGCGACCATCGCGAGGATAACAATCAGGAACACGCGGCCTCCAGGGCTTTCACTAGACACGCTACATAGGCATAAACCGCCGCTGTTTCAAACGACGTGATTGTACGCGGTGCCTGTCAAAGCCGTGGGGCCTCGGTTGAACTCGGTCCCACCCCCTGCTAGGCGCGCGCCTTCCATGCCACAACGCTGTGGCGACTATACGGCCAAAGCAAGGACGAGTTCCATGAGCGAGCAGGATGACGGCTTCATCACCACCACGGTCGACGGCGCGCCGTTGGCAAATGGGGCCGATACGACCCCGGCGGCGGGTCTGATCTCGCAATACGTCAAGGACTTCTCGTTCGAGAACCCCAACGCCCCGGCGATCTTCCAGAACCCGACGCCGCCGGCGATCGACGTCCAGTTCAACATCGCCTCGGCGCAGGTCGGCGAGGACGTCTATGAGATCGTCCTGCGGATCGAAGTGAAGGCCGAGGCCGAGGGTACGGTCGCGTTCCTGGTCGACCTTTCCTATGCCGGGCTGTTCGGCTTGCGCAATTTCCCGCTCGAGCATCTCCAGCCGTTCCTGCTCGCCGAAGCGCCGCGGCTGATCTTCCCGTTCGCGCGCCGCGTGCTCGCCGATGCGGTCCGCGACGGCGGCTTCCCGCCGCTGCTGCTCGAGCCGATCGATTTCGGCGCGGTGTTCCTGCAGCAGCAGGAAGCCGGCGAAGCCTCGGGCGCGTTCGGCACGGCGTAATCTTGCCGCGTCACCCCGGGCTTGTCCCGGGGTCCACCGCGCCGCACACTCTCCGCCGATCGGCGCGCGGCCCGGTGGACCCCGGAACAAGTCCGGGGTGACGAAATGGGTGTCGGGCTGATGGCGCAATGAACCTCGTCAAATCCCTTGGCTCGGTCGGCGGGCTGACGCTCGTCAGCCGGGTGCTCGCCTTGCTGCGCGATTCGCTCGCCGCACGCTATGTCGGCGCGGGGTTCGCATCGGATGCCTTCAACGGCGTCGCCTTCCGCTTGCCCAACATGTTCCGCGCGCTCTTCGCGGAGGGCGCCTTCTCCGCCGCCTTCATTCCGCTGTTCAACAAGAAGGCCGCGGGTCCCGAGGGCCTCCCCGCCGGCTATGCCTTTGCCGAGCGCGCGCTGGCGGTGCTGCTGCCGGTGCTGATCGTCTTCACGGTGGCGATGCTGCTCGCGGCCTGGCCGATCACCTATCTCCTGTCGGGCGGCTTTGCGCGCCAGCATCCGAGCCACGCGCAATTCGCCTTCGCGGTCATGCTCTCGCGGATCACCCTGCCCTATCTCGCTTTGATCTCGCTCGCCTCGCTGCTCGGCGGGATCCTCAACTCGCTCGACAAATTCTGGGTCAATGCCGCCGCGCCGATCCTGCTCAACCTCGCGATGATCGGCGGGCTGTGGTTCTTCCACGGCGCCGACGAATATGAGACCGCGCGCGTCCAGGCGATCTCGGTCACGGTCGGGGGCGTGCTGCAACTCGCCTGGCTGATCCTCGCGTGCCACCGCGCGGGCGTCGACATGCGGCTGCGCATGCCGCGGCTCGATGCGGATGTGCGCGAGATGCTGCGCCTCATCGTCCCGGCCGCCGCGGGTGCGGGCGCGTCGCAGATCAATCTGCTGATCTCGACCTCGCTTGCGGGCAGCCTGCTCGCGTCGGGCTCGATCACGTACATCTATTATGCCGACCGGCTCAACCAGCTCCCACTCGGGCTGATCGGGATCGGGCTCGGCACGATCCTGCTGCCGACGATCTCGCGGCTGCTGTCCTCGGGCCAGGACGCGGCGGCGATGGACACGCAGAATCGCGGGATCGAGCTTGCGCTGTTCCTCACGCTTCCCGCGACGATCGCCTTCCTCGTCGCCGCCGAGCCGATCGTCCGCGGGCTGTTCGAATATGGCAAGTTCGGCGCGATGGACGCCAAGCGCTGCGGCTGGGCGCTGAGCGCTTTCTCGATCGGGCTGCCGTCGTACGTGCTCGTCAAGGTGCTGACACCGGGCTATTACGCGCGCGGCGATACGCGGACGCCGGTGCGCTATGCGATGATCTCGATTGCGGTCAATATCGTCGGCAACCTCGTGCTGATCCCGCTGATCGGCCATGTCGGCCCGCCGCTGGCGACCGCGCTCGCCTCCACCGTCAACGTGGCGATGCTCTACCGCACGCTCGCCGTACGCGGGCATTTCGTCGCCGATGCGGGGCTGCGTCGCAAGGTGCCGCGGCTACTGCTGGCAGCACTGCTGATGGGCGCGACGATCTATGCGTTCGAGCAATGGCTCGATCCGTATCTCGGCGGGCCGCTGATCGTGCGCTACGGCGCGCTCGGCGTGCTGGTCGGCGCGGGCGGCGCGGTCTATGGCGTGGCGTGCTTCGTCACCGGCGCGTATCGCATCGCCGACATCAAGGCGCTGCTGCGCAAGCGCGGCGCGACCTCAAAACCCGTTCAGGAATAACCCATGCGCGTTCTCTCCGGCATCCAGCCCACCGGCAACCTCCACCTCGGCAACTATCTCGGCGCGATCCGCCAGTGGGTGGCGATGCAGGACACGATGGCGGCGGGCGACGAATGCCTGTTCTTCCTGGCGGATCTGCACGCGCTGTCGCAGCCGGTCGTGCCGGCTGAGCTGAACGCGCACACCACCGAGATGGCGGCGACGCTGCTCGCGTGCGGGATCGACCCGCAGCGCTCGATCCTGTTCAACCAGGCACGCGTGCCGGCGCATTCGGCGCTGCACTGGATCCTTGGCGGCACCGCGCGGATGGGCTGGCTCAGCCGCATGACGCAGTGGAAGGACAAGGCCGGCAAGAAGGGCGAGACGCAAAGCGTCGGGCTGTTCACCTATCCCGTGCTGCAAGCCGCCGACGTCCTGCTCTACCAGGCGACGCACGTGCCGGTGGGCGAGGACCAGAAGCAGCATCTCGAGCTCGCGCGCGACATCGCGGTCAAGTTCAACAGCGATTATGGCGACACCTTCACGCTGCCCGAGCCGTTCATCTCGAAGGCCGCACCGCGGATCATGAGCTTGCGCGATGCGAGCGGGAAGATGTCGAAGTCGGACCCGAGCGATGCGTCGCGGATCAACCTGGTCGATTCGGACGAGCTGATCGCGAGCAAGGTCCGCAAGGCCAAGTCGGATGCCGACGGGCTGCCGGGCGAGGTCGCGGGTCTTGCCGAGCGGCCCGAGGCGAAGAACCTCGTGACGATCTATGCAGCGCTCGAAGGGAGCACGCCGGACGCGGTGCTGGCACAGTTCGCGGGGCAAGGCTTCGGCGCGTTCAAGCCTGCGCTCGCCGATCTGGCCGTGGCGACACTCTCCCCGATCCGCGAGCGGCTGACGGCATTGCTGGATGATCGCGCGGCGGTGAGCGCGGTGCTCGCCGACGGCGCGGCGCGTGCGGCAGTGCTGGCGGCGCCGACGCTCGCCAAGGCGCAGGCGGCGGTGGGGCTGCAGGTCTAGGCAGCGGCGAACGGGTTGCGGATCGTCAGGCGGCGCTCGATGACGAGGCCATCGTGCATGTCTTCGGACCAGAGCGTGTCGCAATCCGCCAGCAGTGCGGCGGCGACAATCGCACAGTCGTAAAACGCAAAGCGGTGCCGTTCGCGGACTTCCAGCGCCAATTCGTGAATCTCGATCGAAACCGGGATCGTTCGCATCGCGCCGCGAATCCCGGCTAGGAATAGGTCGAGTTGGGCCATCGACATCCCGAATTTGCGGAGCCCGACATTGGCGATCTCGTTCAGGACCTGAACGCTGATCACGCCACCCTTCGACAGGAGCGACTCGGCGCGATCGGCTTTTGGCGACGTGCCCGCAGCGAGATAGAGCGGAACATTGCTGTCGAAAAAGCTACCGGGCATTCGCTTCGTCACGGTCGAACTTGAAGTCCGCGGGCATCATCCCCCGAAACTGCCGCAGACCTATGATCGCCTCTTCGGGCGTCATCTTGCGCGAAATGCGGATCGACCCGTTCTGAACCTTCACATCGAGCTCCTCGCCAAGCTCCACCGCGAGCGCCTCGACCATTTCCCTGGGCAAACGGACCGCGAAGTCGTCGCCCCACTTCGCCAACTGCATCGCCTGCCTCCGAATACGGCCTTGGCCATACCGGAATTTCGGCGCGCTCGCTATCCCTCGAGCTCGCGCAGCAGCACGCGCACCGCGGTGTCGATCTCGCGATCGGTGTCGCGCAGTTCCTCGATCCGGCGGACCGCGTGGATCACCGTCGAATGGTCGCGCCCGCCGAACTTGCGCCCGATCTCAGGGAGCGAGCGCGTCGTCAGCCGCTTGGCGAGGTACATCGCGATCTGGCGCGGGCGGGCCACCACCACCGCGCGGCGCGCCGACACCAGATCGACCGGCTTCAATTCGAAATGCGCCGAGACCGCCTTCTGGATCTCGTCGATCGTCACGCGGCGTTCCGCCCCGCGCAGCACGTCGCCAAGCGTCGCCACGGCAAATTCGAGATCGACTTCGACCCCAGTGAGCTGCGCATAGGCAACGACGCGGTTGAGCGCGCCCTCGAGGTCGCGGATGCTTGCGGTGATGCGCGCGGCGAGCAGGTCGAGCACGTCGCCCGGCACCTTCGCGCCGGGCATGTCGAGCAGCTTGCGGGTCAGCACCGCGCGGCGCAGCGCCAAGTCGGAATTCTTGATATCGGCGACGAGGCCGCACGACAGCCGCGACATGATCCGCGCCTCGACCCCGTCGAGCCCCTGCGGGCAGCGATCGGCCGAGATGACGAGGCGTTTGCCCGCGCCCATCACTTCGTTGATCGTGTGGAAGAACTCTTCCTGCGTCGAATCCTTGCCGGCGATGAACTGGAGGTCGTCGACCAGCAGCAGATCGGCCGAGCGCAGCCGCAGCTTGAAGCTGTGCGTGTCGCGGCTGCGCAGCGCCTGGACGAAGTCGAACATGAAGCGTTCGGCCGACATCATCAGCACACGCGCCTCGGGCACTGCCGCGAGGTAGGCAGCGCCGATCGCGTGCATCAAGTGGCTCTTGCCCTGCCCCGTGCCGCTATGGAGGAAGAGTGGGCTGAAACGCGGCACGCCGGGCTCGGCGAGCGCCTTGGCGGCGTTGAACGCGACGCGGTTCGACGCATCGACGACGAAGCGGTCGAAGGTGAAGCGCGGATCGAGCGTCGGACGGTCGGCGATCACCACGGGCTCGGCCGGCGCGACGGGTGCGGGCGCTGGCTCGGCCTTGAGCACGGGCGTCGGCGCCGCCGCCATCCCGGTCTCGATCGCCACGCTGCGGACGCTCGGCACCAGCGCGCGGAATTCCTGCAGCAGCCGGTCGCCGTAATGGTTGCGCACCCAGTTCGTCATGAACGCCGACGGCAGCGTCAGCCGTACCGTCTCGCCGTCCCCGCCCGCGACGAGCGCGATCGGCTTGAGCCATTGATCGAACAACCGCACCCCGGCCGATTCGCGCAGATGCGTCCGCACCGTATTCCAGGCGCGCGCGACCGTATCGGCCTGCCCGCCGGCAAAGTCGGTATCGTGCGCGTCACCCCCCCTGTTCACCGTCAAGACCACGCCAAAACCTTTGCATTGCGAGCTGCGGGAGACCCCGCACCGCTGAAATTACGACAGACAAACATCCCCCCAGGCGGAATCACGATCCGTCTGACGCTTGCCATTCAAAGTAGGTCGCGAGCCAGAAACACCGCTCGCGGCGGAGGGCCATTTATGAAGATCGCAGCGAGTCGAGCAAGGCCCCGACCTGTCACATTTTCTAAATATACCCGGTTGACTCGGATTGAGCGAAGGTTTCGCGTCGAAAATCTCACAAGCCTATGAAATCAGGGCGTTTCGTCAGTGACACTTTGATGAAGGTTCTGCGAATCGCGGTAAACTGCGCCTTTGCCGTTTGGACGGTCAAAAGCGTTCGCGCAACGTTCCTTGATAGGGGTTAAGTCGACACTGCGAGACCCATCGCCGCGTCGAAAAGCGTAGACCACGACAAAAAGCCCGCCGGACCTGTGTCCAGCGGGCGATCAGCCGTTGCGTAACCCGATTGGGATTAAGCGAGCGCGGTGAGGCGCTTGGTCAGGCGCGAGAACTTGCGGCTCGCGGTGTTCTTGTGCAGCACGCCCTTGGCAACGCCGCGCATCAGCTCGGGCTGAACCATCGCCATCGCGGCGGTTGCAGCAGCCTTGTCGCCCGCTTCGAGCGCAGTCTCGGCCTTCTTGACGAAGGTGCGGATGCGGCCGGTACGGTTGCCGTTCACGATGGTCCGCGCGGCGTTACGACGGATGCGCTTTTTCGCCTGTGGCGTGTTCGCCATGAAGCCCTCTGATCTGTAAATAAGAAAGGGCGGGAGATCGCTCCCGGCCCCGGAAGCCGTGCGCCTTACGCAGAACGGCGGTGGCGGTCAATCATTTCTGGCATTTCGGGCACCAGAAAGTCGAGCGGCCGCCTTCGGCATAGCGCTCGACGGTGCCGCCGCAGCTGCACGGCTCGCCCTCGCGGCCATAGACCGCGAATTGCTTGGAGAAATAGCCGAGCTCGCCGTCGGGGCGGGCGTAATCGCGCAACGACGAGCCGCCTGCGTCGATCGCCGCGAGCAAGACCTCCCGAATCGCCGGCACGAGTCGCGCGAGCTTGGCGCGCGAGACGGTCCCGGCGGCGCGCTTGGGCGAGATTCCCGCGGCGAACAGCGCTTCGCACACATAGATATTGCCGAGCCCCGCAACGAGTCGCTGGTCGAGCAGCATCAACTTGATCGAGGCGATTCGCCCGGCGAGCTTGGCGTGGAGATAGGGCACGGTCAGTTCGGGGCCGAGCGGTTCGGGGCCGAGCGCCTTGAACGCGGGGAAATCCGCAAGCGATTCGGTCGGGAGCAGATCGACCGAGCCGAAGCGCCGCGGATCGTTGAGCGCGAGGCGCTGAGTCGCGGTTTCGAGAATCAAATGGTCGTGCGGCAGCAGCTCGGAGGGATCGACTCGCCAGCGCCCCGACATGCCGAGGTGGAAGATCATCGTGTCGCCGCGATCGGTCTCGATCAGCCCGTATTTCGCGCGGCGCGACAGGCCCGTCACGGTCGCGCCGGTCAGCCGCTGCCCGAGATCGTCGGGAAACGGCCGCCGCAGATCACCGCGACGGGTTTGCACCAGCGTGATGCGCTGGCGCTCGAGCACGGGCCGGAGCCCGCGCACGGTGGTCTCGACTTCGGGAAGTTCTGGCATCCCCCGTCCCTGCCCGCTTCCACGCCCGCCGCGCAAGCGGCGACCCACACCGAGGCCACTTGGCGCTCGGGCCAAAGGGCGCTTCCACTGCGTAGCACCCGCCGCGCCCTTCTTCTTCTCCGCGTCTCCGCGTGAAAAGAAGATTGGATTCACGCGGAGCCGCGGAGACGCGGAGAAGAAGGATGAATGGGCCGCGCGAGACGATTTGTCCGAGCTGCAACGCAGCGGTTTGCGCCGCCGCTTTGCTCGGCTAGAGCGTGCGACATGAACGAT
This sequence comes from Sphingomonas glacialis, assembly GCF_014653575.1. GTDB lineage: Bacteria > Pseudomonadota > Alphaproteobacteria > Sphingomonadales > Sphingomonadaceae > Sphingomonas > Sphingomonas glacialis. The sequence continues at coordinate 543,839 of NZ_BNAQ01000002.1, forward strand.
CCAAACTCTGGCACCGTCTCCTTCGGCTACGAAGACATCCCCGCCACCGAAAAGACCGCGCGCGTCGGCGGCGTCTTCTCGAGCGTCGCACGCAGCTATGACATCATGAACGATGCCATGTCGGGCGGGATGCACCGCGTGTGGAAGGACCGCTTCGTGCGCCGCGTGAAGCCGCGCGACGGCGAGCAGATCCTCGACATGGCCGGCGGCACCGGCGACATCGCCTTCCGCCTCGCCGAATCGGGCGCGAGCGTCACCGTTGCCGACATCAACCCGCAAATGCTCGAAGTCGGCGTCGACCGCGCGGCCAAGCGCGGGATCGACGGCTTGGTGTGGACCGAGGCGAATGCCGAGACGCTGGTCTTCCCCGACCGCTTCTTCGATGCCTACACGATCGCGTTCGGCATCCGGAACGTGACCGACATCCCCAAGGCGCTGCGCGAGGCGAACCGCGTGCTGCGGCGTGGCGGGCGGTTCTTCTGCCTCGAATTCTCGACCACGCTGTGGCCGGGATTCGCCGACGTCTATGACGCCTATTCGCACAAGCTCGTCCCCAAGCTCGGCAAGCTGCTCGCGCAGGACGAGGACAGCTATCGCTATCTGATCGAATCGATCCGGCGGTTCCCCGACATGCCGACCTTTGAAGGCATGATCCGCGATGCGGGCTTCGTGCAGACGGGGGTCGAGCCGATGCTTGGCGGGCTGGTCGCGATCCACCACGGGTGGAAGATTTGATGGGGCGCGAAACAAAAGCCCCTCCCCTTCAGGGGAGGGGTTGGGGTGGGGCCGTAACAGGTGCTGCGCTCTGCGAGGCGTCCCCCACCCCCAACCCCTCCCCTGAAGGGGAGGGGCTTACGATATGACCGCCCCCGCAACCCACGTATGGCGCTTGCTCAAATGGGGCCGCATCCTCGCGCGCCACGGCGCGCTGAGCGGCATCGAGCGCGATCAGAACACCCCGCTGCCGATCCGTCGCCTCGCGCGGATCGCGCGCATCGGCGCGCGTGTTCCCGCCGTGCCGCGCTATGCCGATGCGCTCCAGGCGATCGGCCCCGCCGCGATCAAGCTCGGCCAGACGCTCGCGACGCGTCCCGATATCGTCGGCGAGGCGGCGTCGAACGATCTGATGCGGCTCCAGGACGCGCTCCCGCCCGTCCCCTACGAGACGATCCACGCCGCGATGACGCGCGCCTTCGGGCGCGATCCGGCCGAGCTGTTCGCCTCGATCGACCCGGTGCCCGTCGGCGCAGCGTCGATCGCGCAAGTCCACCGCGGCGTCACCACCGATGGCCGCACCGTCGCGATCAAGGTGCTGCGCCCCGGCGTCGAAGTCGATTTCGCGCGCGCGATCGAGACCTATCAATGGGCCGCGGCGCAAGTCGAAGGCTATGGCGGCGAACTCGCCCGCCTGCGCCCACGCCTCGTCATCGAAACCTTCAAGCGCTGGACCGCGCGCGAGCTCGACTTGCGGCGCGAGGCCGCCTCGGCATCCGAACTCGCCGACGCGATGACCGCCGAGCCCGATTTCCTGGTGCCCAAGATCGACTGGCAGCGCACCACCGGCAAGGTGCTGACGCTCGAATGGATCAACGGGATCAAGCTGTCGAACCGCCCCGCGCTGGTCGCGGCGGGCTACGACTTGCCGCTGCTCGCCAACACACTCGTCCACGCCTTCCTGCGCCAGGCGATCGCCGAGGGGTTCTTCCATGCCGACATGCACCAGGGCAACCTGTTCGCGCTGCCCGGCAACAAGATCGCGGCGATCGACTTCGGCATCATGGGGCGGATCGACCGGCGCGCGCGCGTCTGGCTCGCCGAGATCCTCTACGGGCTGATCACCGGCAATTATAAGCGCGTCGCCGAAATCCATTTCGAGGCGGGCTATGTCCCGCCGCACCACAGTGTCGCCGAGTTTGCGACGGCGCTGCGTGCGGTCGGCGAGCCGATGCGCGGCATGTCGGTCAAGGACATGTCGATCGGGATGATGCTCGACGGGCTGTTCAACATCACGCGCGACTTCGATATGCAGACCCAGCCGCATCTGCTGCTGCTGCAGAAGACGATGGTGATGGTCGAAGGCGTCGCGACGAGCCTCGATCCCGAGATCAATCTGTGGAACGCAGCGTCACCGTTCGTGCGCGAATGGATCCGCACCGAGCTTGGCCCCGAGGCTGCGGTCGCCGACCGGTTGGTCGAGGATTTCCGTACGCTCGCGCGACTTCCCGACCTGATCCGCAATATCGAACGGCGCTTCCCCAATCCGCCCGGCGCGCCGCCCGAGCCCCCCTTGCGCGAAATCGAGGTCGTGCGGATCGGCGGCGGCTGGCGCTATGCGCTCGTCGCGGTGCTGAGCGCGGGTGCCAGTCTGGGTCTGGGGTGGATGCTGTGGGGGTGAGGCGGCGCCTCCGCTCGCCGCGGCGCGACGCGCTGGCGTGAGTCCACGGCCGCCCTTCTGGCTGGCCGAGCCATCGCGCTATGCCGCGCTGTCGCAACCGCGCGCGCGGATCGCCGCGGCTTTGCTCGCCTTGCTGCTGCTTGCGACGCTGCTCGCGCTCGCCAGCCCCGGGCCGCCGCCGGTGAGCCACACGCCCGCGTCGCGCGCCGACGACCAGCGCGACGTCATGCTGTACGAGACGATCGTCCAGGGCATCCGCGCCGGGGGCGATTATTACAGCGTGACCGCACAGGCGCTGCGCACCGGCGACTATCCGATGCGCCCGTTCGTGACCTTCCGCTTGCCGACGCTCGCGGTCGTCCAGGCCGCGCTGCCGCGCCTTGCGACGATCGCGTTGCTCTACGCGCTCGTCGCTGGCGTCGGCTACGCCTGGTACCTGCGGCTTGGCGGGGTGTTCAATCGCCCCGCGCCGCGCCTTATCGCGCTTGCGCTGCTCGCCAGCGGGCTGATGGCGTTCGTGCAAAGCGATCTCATCGCCTTCCATGAGATCTGGGGCGGGCTGCTGATAGCGCTGTCGCTCGCCGTGCGGCGCGAGGACAAATGGATCGAGGCGGTCGCGATCGGGCTGATCGCGATGCTGATCCGCGAGAACGCCGCGCTCTATGTCGGGGTGATGGTGCTGTTCGCGCTCGCCGAGGGGCGGCGGCGCGAGGCGATCGGCTGGGCAGCGACGCTCGGCGTGCTCGCGATCGTCGTCGCGCTCCACGCGCACGCCGTGGCGATGGTGGTGCGCGAGACCGATCCCGCCTCGCCCGGCTGGGCCGGACTGCTCGGCTTCGGCTTTTTCGTGAAGACGATGCAGATCTCGACCGCGCTCGATCTTGCGCCGCTGTGGATCGCCGCCCCGCTCGTCGGGTTGGCGCTGTTCGGCTGGTCGGCGTGGCGCAGTCCGCTTGCGCTGCGCGCGCTCGGCGTGTTCACTGCCTATGCGCTGCTGCTGGCGCTGTTCGGGCGGACCGACACCTTCTATTGGGGACTGATGATCGCCCCCACGCTCCTGATCGGCCTGGCCTTCGCGCCCGACGGCCTGCGCGACCTGATCGCCGCTGCGCGCGAGCCGCGACGGAAAATCATCGTGACGCGGGTGACGCGGTGAAGATCCTGCTGATCGTCGGCGGCGGGATCGCCGCGTACAAGGCGTGCGAGCTGATCCGGCTGTGCCGCAAGGCCGGGATCGGCGTGAAATGCGTGCTGACCGCGGGCGGCGCGCATTTCGTCACGCCGATGACGCTCGCGGCCTTGTCCGAGAACCAAGTCTATACCTCGCTGTGGGATCTCAAGGACGAGGCCGAGATGGGGCATATCCAGCTCAGCCGCGAGGCCGATCTGGTGGTCGTGGCGCCTGCGACCGCCGATTTGATGGCGAAGATGGCGGGGGGAATCGCCGACGATCTTGCGACCACGCTGCTGCTCGCGACCGACAAGGCGGTGCTCGCGGCGCCCGCGATGAACGTGCGGATGTGGCAGCACGCCGCGACGCGCCGCAACGTCGCCACGCTGCGCGGCGACGGGATCACCGTGCTCGAGCCCGACGAAGGGGCGATGGCGTGCGGCGAATTCGGCCCGGGGCGGTTGCCCGAACCTGCGGCGATCTTCGCCGCGATCCAGGCACTCGCCCGGTGAGCGCGCTTGCCGGACTGCATATCCTCGTCACCGCCGGCCCGACGCACGAGCCGATCGATCCGGTGCGCTATCTCGCCAATCGCTCGTCGGGGAAACAGGGCTTCGCGATCGCCGCGGCGCTTGCCGCGCGGGGCGCGCGCGTCACGCTGATCGCGGGGCCGGTGACGCTCGCGACGCCTACCGGGGTGACGCGAGTCGATGTCGAGACCGCGCTCGAAATGGAGGCGGCGGTGGCAGCCGCGCTCCCCGCCGATGCGGCTGTGCTCGTCGCGGCGGTCGCCGACTGGCGCGTCGACAGCGCGGGGCAGAAGATCAAGAAGGGCGCGAGCGGTCCGCCGGTGCTGCATCTCGTCGAGAATCCCGACATTCTTGCGGGGCTCGCGCGCAGCCCGCAGCGTCCGCGGTTGCTGGTCGGGTTTGCGGCGGAGACCGAACATGTGATCGACCACGCCACCGCCAAGCGCGTGCGCAAGCAGGTTGACTGGATCGTTGCGAACGATGTGTCGGGGGATGTGATGGGGGGTGCTGCGAACAGCGTGCATATCGTCACAGAGGACGGGGTCGAGAGCTGGGCGCGGATGGCCAAGGAAGCGGTCGCGGAACGGCTTGCGGAGCGGATCGTCCAAGCCTTGGCCGACTAACGAACCGCCTCCCCCCTCCCCGTCACCCCGGCCTTGTGCCGGGGCCCACCGTGCCGCGAATAGTGGCCGTCATGGCGCGCGGCACGGTGGACCCCGGCACGGGGCCGGGGTGACGGTTTGGGCGCACGGGGAGGGCAAACCCTTACAGGTCGAGCTTGCCCTTCAATTCGTCGATCCGCTTCGACGCATCGGCCTTGCTCAGGTCGGGGCTTGGCGGCTCGACATGCGCTTCTTCGCTGAGCGTCGTCAGATACGATTCCTGCGCGCCGGTCATTGGGTCACCGCCCGAAACCCACTGGTCGGGGTTCTTCTCGGTGTTCGATCCCGGATGCTCGTCGAGCTTCGGATTGTGCGGGGTGTCGGCCATGGGATACTCGCATGTTTCTGGTATGTTCTGAACCACCGAGACGCCGCGCGGTTCCGTTGCACGCGGCAGGCTTCGACACCGACTGCCAGACTTGCTAAGGCCGTCCGCATGCATACGCCTGCCACGCCGCCGATCACGATTGCGCTAAAGCGCTTGCCGCACGGCGAAGACTTGCCCCTGCCCGCGTATGCGACCGATGGCGCCGCCGGGCTCGACGTCGTCGCCGCCGAGGCGTTGACGCTCGCGCCAGGCGCGCGTGCCGCGGTCGCGACGGGGTTTGCGATCGCGATCCCGCATGGCTTCGAGGTGCAGGTTCGCCCGCGCTCGGGACTCGCGCTGAAACATGGCATCACGTGCCTCAACACCCCCGGCACGATCGACAGCGATTATCGCGGCGAAGTGAAGGTGATCCTCGCCAATCTCGGCCAGGCGCCGTTCGAGATCGCGCGCGGCGACCGGATTGCCCAACTCGTTCCGGCCCCGGTTCAACGCGCGATCCTCGACGAAGTCGCCACGCTCGACGATACCGAGCGCGGAACCGGGGGCTTTGGATCGACCGGACGATGATACTTTTCATGCTGCTGCTGCAGGCTGCGGAGCTTCCCGCGGTCCCCGCTGACTGGGCGACGCTCGCGCCGCTGCCCTATGTCGCGGCGCCACGCCTCACGCCGCAATTGACGAGCTTCGTCGCGAGCGAGATCACCGCCAATCGCTGCCCGATGGCCAAGCCCGCCGACGGGCATTACGTCGTCAAGGTCGACGTCGCGACGCTGGTCGGCGCGGATGGCATCGTCCGCCGCACCGTGCCGCACGCGATCAACTGCCCGACGGTCGAGCAATATGCCGCGGGTCTCGTGACGGGGTTCGCGCGCGGCAACCTCGCGCTGCGCGCCGGGACCACCGATCATTGGTACCGCGCGACCATCGTGTTCGACTGGCGCGAATGACGCTCTCCGACGCCGAGCTCGAGCGCTATGCGCGCCATATCGTGCTGCGCGAGGTCGGCGGGGCGGGACAGCTTGCACTCAAGGCAGCGAGCGTCGCGCTGATCGGCGCGGGCGGGATCGGCAGCCCGGCGATCCAGTATCTCGCCGCAGCGGGTGTCGGACGGCTCGTGCTGATCGACGACGATACCGTCGATCTGTCGAACTTCCAGCGCCAGACGCTGTTCGGCGAAGGCGACATCGGCGCATCGAAAGTCGCCGCCGCGGCCGACGCGGCACGCGCGATCAACGCGCATGTCGTGATCGACGCACGCCCCGCGCGGCTGACGCCCGCCAATGCCGCCGATTTGCTCGGCGGGGTCTCGGTCGTGCTCGACGGCAGCGATTCGTTCGCGACGCGGCTCGCGGTATCCGATGCCGCGCACGCGCTGCGCATTCCCCTCGTGTCGGCCTCGGTCGGGCAGTTCGAGGGCCAGCTCGGCGTGTACCGCGGCTGGGAGCAGGACAAGCCGTGCTATCGCTGCTTCGTCGGCGACGCGCGCGACCGCGCGGGCGACAGTTGCTCCGAGCAGGGCGTGCTCGGCGCGATGGCGGGCGTCATGGGCAGCCTCGCCGCGCTCGAGGCGCTCCGCGCGATCGTCGGTTTCGGCGAGGATACGGCGGGCAAGTTGCTGCTGGTCGACGCGCTCGCCTTCCGCTTTCGCACGATCGCCTTGCCCAAGGATCCCGGCTGCCCGGGCTGCGGTTAGCAGCACCTTAAGGGTGGCACGCTAGGACAGTCTCATGAAACGCGCGCGCATCCTCGTCATCTTCGGCACCCGCCCCGAAGCGATCAAGCTCTTCCCGGTTGTCGCCGCGCTCAAGGCGGTGCCCGGGCTCGACGTGCGCACCTGCGTCACCGCGCAGCATCGCGGGCTGCTCGACCAAGTGCTCGCGATCGCCGGGCTCACCCCCGACGTCGATCTCGATTTGATGGAGCCGGGCCAGTCGCTCGACCGCCTCACCGCGCGGCTGCTGACCGGCCTCGGTGACGTGATGGACGCGGAAAAGCCCGACCGCGTGATCGTCCAGGGCGATACCGCGACCGCGATGGTCGGTGCGCTCGCGGCCTATTACCGCAAGGTCCCAGCCAGCCATGTCGAGGCGGGCTTGCGCTCGGGCGACATCTACCAGCCCTGGCCCGAGGAAGTGAACCGCCGCATCGTCGCGCCGATCGCCGACCAGCATTTCGCGCCGACGCAGACCGCCGCCGATGCGCTGTTGCGCGAGAATATCGATCCGGCGATGATCCATGTCACCGGCAACACCGTGATCGACGCGCTTCACGCGACGCGCGCGAAGCTTGCCGCCGACCCGTCGCTCGCCGCCGGGCTCGACGACATCGCGACACGCTTTGCGGGCAAGAAGATCGTGCTCGTCACGACGCATCGACGCGAGAATTTCGGCGGCGGGATGGACAATATCGCGCACGCGCTCGGGCAGATCGCGGAGCGCGATGACGTTGCGATCGTCTTCCCGATGCATCCCAACCCCAATGTCGTCGAGGCGATGAACCGCGTGCTGGGCGACCGCCCCAACATCGCGCGGATCGATCCGCTCGATTACCCGCACTTCATCCGCGCGCTCGGCCTGTGCCATATCGCGCTGACCGATTCGGGCGGGGTGCAGGAGGAAGCCCCCGCGCTTGCCAAGCCCGTGCTGGTGATGCGCGAGACGACCGAACGCCCCGAAGGCGTCGCCGCGGGCACCGCCAAGCTGATCGGCACCGACCCGGAGCGGATCGTCGCCGAGGTCACCACGCTGCTCGACGACCCCGCCGCCTATGCCGCAATGGCACGCGCGCACAATCCGTTCGGCGACGGCCATGCGAGCGAACGGATTGCCAGCATCGTCGCCAAGGGCTTTGGTGTGGCATTGCCGTGAGCGCACGCCGCGTTTCCGAAATATCAACGCTCCGCGCGCATGAGCCGGAGCGTGAGCAAGTAAAGGCGCAGGATCGATGATGTCGCACGCTGACCTGAAGGTCGTTGTCGTTGGTCTGGGCTATATCGGCTTGCCGACCGCTGCGGTGATTGCGCGGACCGGCGCGAGCGTGCTCGGCATCGATGTGTCGGCGCATGTCGTCGAGACGGTCAATTCGGGCAAGGTGCATATCGAGGAGGTCGATCTCGACGGCCTCGTCTCGGGCGTCGTCGCGCGCGGTACGCTGCGCGCATCGACGCGGATCGAAGCCGCCGACGTGTTCGTCATCGCGGTGCCGACGCCGTTCGCCGCCGATCATGCGCCCGATATCGGCTATGTGCTCGACGCCGCGAAGTCGATCGCGAGCGTGTTGAAGGCCGGCGACGTGGTGGTGCTCGAATCGACTTCGCCGGTCGGCACGACCGAGAAGGTGCGCGATCTGCTCGCCGAGCTGCGCCCCGATCTCAAGGTGCCCGGCAAGAGCAACGGCGACAGCCCCGACGTCGCGATCGCCTATTGCCCCGAGCGCGTCCTGCCCGGTCGAATCCTCGTCGAGCTGATCGACAATGACCGCGTGATCGGCGGCATCACCCCGCGCTGTGCGCGCAAGGCGCTCCAATTCTACCGGCGCTTCGTGCGCGGCGCGTGCGTCACGACGACGAGCCGCGCGGCGGAGATGACCAAGCTGACCGAAAACGCCTTCCGCGACGTCAATATCGCCTTCGCCAACGAACTGAGCCGCGTCGCCGACACGATGGATGTCGATGTATGGGAGGTGATCCGCCTCGCCAACCGCCATCCGCGCGTCAATATCCTGTCGCCCGGCCCCGGCGTCGGCGGGCATTGCATCGCGGTCGATCCGTGGTTCCTGGTCCATGCCGACCCCGCCAACACGCCCTTGATCCGCACCGCGCGCGAAGTGAACGACGCCAAGATCGACTATGTCGTCGAGCGCGCCGAAGCCATGGTCGCGGCCAATCCCGCTATGCGCGTCGCGTGCCTCGGCCTCGCGTTCAAGGCCAATATCGACGATTTCCGCGAGAGCCCCGCGTTGAAGGTGGCGCTCGCGCTGGCGGCGCGCTTCGGCGACCGGCTGTGTGTCGTCGAACCCTATACCGACACGCTCCCGCCGAGCTTCGATGGCAGCGGCACGACGCTGATCGACATCGACAGCGCGATCGAGACGTGCGGGATCATGATCGTGCTGGTCGACCACGACGTCTTCAAATCGGTCCCACTCGACGAGCGCGCCGACAAGCACGTCTATGACACGCGCGGCATCTGGCCCGATCAACCGCGCAGCGTTCCGCGCGGCGAAGCGTTACGACTGGCGAGCTGACGCGCGTGGCCGCCGACCCGCGCGGTTGCTGCGAGTCGGGTCGCGATGAAAGGTCCCACGAGTGCTGACGACTGACCCCCGCCCGCCCAGCGGACCACCCGAATCGCGCGCGTATGCGATCGGCGACGTCCATGGCCGACTCGACTTGCTCGACGCACTGCTCGAACAGATCGCGGCGGATCGCCAGGCCCGGCCTTGTGCGCGCGAATTCCTCGTCCTGCTCGGCGACGTGATCGATCGTGGTCCCGATTCGCAAGGGGTCGTCGCGCGGCTGCGCGGGCTCGATGACCCGACGCTCCACGCTGTCGTCCTGATGGGCAATCACGAAGAAATGCTGGTGCGCGCGCTTGGCGCGCAGCCGCAGCGGCTGCGCGACTGGCTCAAATTCGGCGGCGCCGAATGCGTCGAGAGTTACGGCGTCGATGCAGGCGACGTCGCCGAGCTCGATCCCGCCGCCGCCGCCGCGGTGATCCGCGCTGCGATCCCACGCGGCGACCTCGCCTTTATCGACGGTTTTGCCGACAGCTTCCGCTTCGGCGACTATCTCTTCGTCCATGCCGGCATCCGCCCCGGCATCGCGCTCGAGCATCAGCGGACCGGCGACCTGCGCTGGATTCGCGAGGATTTCCTCGACAGCGAGGCCGCGCATCCGCTGTTCGTGGTCCACGGGCATACGATCAGCGAGCGCCCCGACGAGCGACCCAACCGGATCGGGATCGATACCGGCGCCTATGCCAGTGGCGTGCTGACGGCGCTGTGCATCGAGGGCACTGGGCGACGGTATCTAGCGACGGCCCCCCTGATCCGCTCGGTTTAGCGCAGCAGATCCACCGCGAACGCGCGCACCGTTTCGCCGATATCCTCGCGCCCGATCGCGACCGACAGATTGGCGGTGACGTACCCGGCCTTGTCGCCGCAATCATAGCGCTTGCCGTCGAAGGTCAGCCCGTGGAACGGCTGGTCGCCGATCATCCGCGCCATCGCGTCGGTCAGCTGGATCTCGCCGCCCGCGCCCTTCTCCTGATTTTCGAGCACGCGCATCACCTCGGGCTGGAGGATGTAGCGGCCGATCACCGACAGATTCGACGGCGCGGTGCCCTTGGCCGGCTTCTCGACCAGACCTTTGACCTCGGTCAGCGGCCCGTTGCGGACGCCCGGCGTGATCACGCCGTACATGTGCGTCTGGTTCTCGGGGACTTCCTGCGCGCAGATCAGATTGCCACCGACCTGCATGTACGCATCGACCATCTGCTTGAGGCAGCCTGGCTTGCCGAGCATGAAATCGTCGGCGAGCAGCACCGCGAACGGCTCGTCGCCGACGATGTCGCGCGCGCACCACACCGCATGGCCAAGCCCCATCGGCTCTTGCTGGCGGACATAAGCAACCGCGCCCGGGGCCAGACGCGTCTGATCGAGCACTTGAAGCGACTTGCCGCGCGCCGCCATCGTCGCCTCGAGCTCATAGGCGATGTCGAAATGGTCCTCGATCGCCGATTTACCCCGTCCGGTAACGAAGATCATCTGCTCGATTCCTGCTTCGAGCGCTTCGTCCACGGCATATTGGATCAGCGGACGATCAACGATCGGCAGCATTTCCTTGGGCATCGCCTTGGTCGCAGGCAGGAAGCGCGTCCCCAAACCACCAACGGGAAAAACGGCTTTACGCAATGGCTTGATTGGCATCGACGTCCTTCGATTTCAAGATATTTGGACACACTTTATACGCCGCGTACATCGCGAAAGAAAGTAACGACGCCTTCCACGCGAGTGCGCTCATTGTGTGGCGGGCGCCGCCTGTTGCTGCATCTGCTGGAATTGCGCGCCGGAGACGAAATCGAGCAGTTCGATATCGAACGCCAGTACCGATCCAGCCGGGATCGGCCCGGTCGCCCGATCGCCATAGCCGAGGCTCGGCTTGATCCAGACGCGGTATTTCGCACCCTTCGGCATCAGCTTCAACGCTTCGCTAAAGCCCGGGACGACGCCGGAAACGGGCATCGGCGTCGGGCGCGCGCTCTGGTCGAAGGTCGTGCCGTCGATCAGCTTGCCGACATAATTGACCAGCGTGACGTCCGCATCGGTTGGCTTGGCGGGGCCGACGCCGGGGGTCAGCACGCGATATTGCAGGCCCGACGGCGTCGTCACGACGCCGCGCTGCTTGCCGTTGCTGGCGAGGAAGGCTTCAGCAGGACTTAGCGGCACGGCCACCGCAGCGGGCTTCGCCTTGACCGCACGGTGCACCACCTTGTGGGTCGCCGCGTGCAGTGGCGCCGCTGGGAGAAGAATCGCGCCGATCACGCCGGCAATCGCGAGGTTGCGCATCTCAGCGGCCGGTCGGCGGTCCGCCCGCGCCCGCGCCCGGCGGCATGCCACCGGCCCCACCCTGCTGCTGCATCATCTGTTGCTGCTGCTGGATCTGGCGATAGGTGCTCATCGGGATGAATTCGAGCATCTCGACATCGAAGGCGAGCGTCGAATTGGCCGGGATGCCGGGAGGCGATTTGTCGCCATAGGCCAAGGTCGGCTTGAGCCAGATGCGATACTTCGCACCCTTGCGCATCAGCTTGAGCGCTTCGCTGAAGCCCGGCACGACGCCCGCGACGGGCATCGGCGTCGGCTGCTGCGACTTGTCGAATACCGTGCCGTCGAGCAGGCGGCCTTCATAGTTGACCAAAGCGACATCGTCGTCGGTCGGCGACGCGCCGGTCCCCGGGGTCAGCACCTGATACTGCAGACCCGACGGCGTGGTCAGGACGCCCGCCGCACGCGCATTGCGCGCCAGGAAGCTGGTCGACGGATCGACCGGCGTCTGGAACGCCAGCGCGATCGCGGCGATCACCAGCACGGCAATGCCGATCCACAGGTACACCAAAATACCCCGCTTCACGGGCTTTAGCGGGACAGCGGTGATCGACATGGTGGCTCCCGGGCGGGGGTCGTGAGGTCTTTACGGACTTGAGGCAGGCAAAGCGGGCGCGACGGCCCGCTTTATCGTCTTACCGTGCGCCGTCGCGTTCCATGCGCTTGCGCTCGAGCTTGCGCGCGCGACGAACCGCAGCGGCACGCTCGCGGGCGCGCTTCTCGCTCGGCTTTTCGTAATGCCGGCGCAGCTTCATCTCGCGATAGACGCCCTCGCGCTGCAGCTTCTTCTTGAGCGCGCGCAGCGCCTGGTCGACATTGTTGTCGCGTACGATGATTTGCATAAAACCGAACAGCTCCGAATCGATAGAAAAGCGCCGCCGCAAACCCACGGCCCGCGTCGCAAGGCAGGCGCCCTACACGGGAGGTGCCCAACTTTCAAGCGATCCGTCACCTTTTACGTGACTTTGGGCTCGCCCGGTCTGTAAGCGAGCGGGATGACCGCAACCCCGCTCACGCTCTACAACAGCCTCACGCGCAGCCTGACGCCGTTCGTCCCGATCGATCCGGCGCTGGTGCGGGTCTACACCTGCGGGCCGACGGTCTACAATTATCAGCATATCGGCAACATGCGCGCCTTCCTGTTCGCCGACACGCTCGGGCGCGTGTTGCGCTGGAAGGGGTATCCGACCAAGCATGTCATCAACATCACCGACGTCGGCCATCTGACCTCGGACGCCGATGCCGGCGACGACAAGATGGAGAAGGCCGCTGCGGCCGAGGCCAAGTCGATCTGGGAGATCGCGGCGCACTATACGCAGGCGTTCAAGGCCGACGTCGCGCGGCTCAACATCGATCCGCCCGCCGAGTGGACCGTCGCGACCGAGCACATCCCGCAGATGATCGCCTTCGCGCAAGCGATCGAAAAGGACTGCTACCTGATCGAAGGCGGACTCTATTTCGATACGACGCGCGTGCCGAACTATGGCAGCCTGGCGCGTGCGGTTTCGGACGAGGGCGAAAGCCGGATCGATCCCGTCTCGGGCAAGCGCCATCCACAGGACTTCGCGATCTGGCGGCGCTCGCCGCCGGGCGAGCAGCGCCAGATGGAATGGGAGTCGCCGTGGGGGTCGGGCGCACCGGGCTGGCATCTCGAATGCTCGGTGATGAGCCGCCAGCATCTCGGCCATCCCTTCGACATCCACACCGGGGGAATCGACCACCGCGAGATCCACCATCCCAACGAGATCGCGCAGAACCAGTCCTTCTGCGGCTGCGACGACAGCGGCGCACGGATCTGGATGCACAACAATTTCCTGGTGGACCGCGGCGCGAAGATGTCGAAGTCGACCGGCGACTTCCTCCGCCTGCAGACGCTGGTCGACGCCGGCGTCCATCCGCTCGCCTATCGCCTGATGTGCCTCCAGGCGCAGTATCGCAGCGAATTGGAATTCACTTGGGAGAACCTCGCCGCCGCCTTCACGCGGCTCAAGCGGCTGGTGATCGCGCGCGACGCCTTGCGCGCGCGCGATGATTACGTGCTCAAGGGCGATCCCGAGCCGTATCTCGCGCAGCTCGACGCCGCGGTGAGCGACGACCTCAACACCCCGCGCGCCCTGATCGCGCTCGACGAGATGCTCGCCGACAAGCGGCTGTCGCCCGCGACGCGGCTTCGCGCGCTCGAGGATTTCGATGCGGTGCTTGGGCTCGAGCTCGTCACGCTCAAGCGTGCGGCGCTGCGGCTCCGCCCGGTCGATGCGACGCTCGACGACGCCGCGATCGATGCGCAGCTCGCCGCGCGCAAGGATGCGCGTGCGGCAAAGGATTTCGCGGCATCGGATGCGATTCGCGACGCGCTCGCCGCAGCGGGCGTCGAAGTGATGGACGGCGATCCGCTCTGCTGGGACTGGAAGCTGGCGCTCTGAACCCGTCGCCCCGGCGCAGGCCGGGGCCGCTTCGTAACCGCGCGCGTCGGTTCGACCAACGGGGCGGCCCCGGCCTGCGCCGGGGTGACGGCGAAACGGTCCGCAAGCGGATCGCACCGCTTCCCTTCTCGCCCGTGCGCGCTACGCTCTTGCGCTATCGAGGGCGACGGTGCCTGCTCACCGCGCCTATTTGGAGCCTCGCCATGAAAGTCGTCCTCCCCGCCCTCGCCCGCGCACTGCTTGAGCCCAAGCTCCCCGCTGGGCTCGACATCAGCTGGGTCATGACGCGCGAAGAGGCGACCGCGGCGATGGCCGATGCCGATATCGGCTGGGTCGACCTCTATCCGCACGGGCTGACCGAGGAAGCCGTCGCCGCGGGCACCGCGCTCAAATGGCTGTTCACCGCGATCGCCGGACTCGATTCGCTCGATCTGCCGGCATTGGCGCGGCGCGGGACGATCGTCACCAACGGCACCGGGATCAACGCGATCGCGGTCGCCGAATACACCGTGCTCGGCATCCTCGCCGCGGCGAAGCGCTTCGACCAGGTGGTGCGGATCGCCGACCGCCACGAATGGCCCGATTCGGCGCCCGGCCGGATCGAATTGTTCGAAAGCCGCGCGCTGATCGTCGGCTATGGCGCGATCGGCACGCTCGTCGCCGAGCGGCTGCGCGCGTTCGGCGTCGCGGTGACTGGCGTCACCCGTTCGGGGCGCGACGGCACGCTGACCCCCGATGCGTGGAAAGCCCGGCTCGGCGAGTATGACTGGGTGATCCTCGCCGCCCCCTCGACCGACACGACCAAGGCGATGATCGGCGCCGAAGAGCTCGCCGCGATGAAGCCCAGCGCCTGGTTGATCAACATCGCGCGCGGCGACATGATCGACCAGGACGCGCTGATCGTCGCGCTCACCGCAAAGACGATCGCCGGCGCCTATCTCGACACCGTCACGCCCGAGCCGTTGCCCGCTGACCATCCGCTGTGGTCGGCGCCCAACACGATTCATTCGATGCATCTGTCGGGCCGCAGCCAGACCAAGATGTTCCAGCGGGCGGCTGCGCTCTTCCTGCGCAACCTCGATGCGTTCCTGGCGGGTAGGCCGATGGAAAATGTGGTCGATCTCGACGCCGGCTATTGAGGCGACAACGGCGCCCGATCCATTCGGGCGCCGTCCTGCCGATCAATAGCCGTCGTTGCGCCAATCGCGACCGCGGCCCCAGCCGCCATGCTCGAAGCGCTCGCGCTGCCAGTGGCGGCGGCGGGCCTGCTCCTGCCAGCGACGATGCTCGATCCAGCGCTGGCGGGCATAGCCCCCGTCGCGATAGCCGCGATCGTCATACCGGCGGTCGCCGCGGTCGTGATAGCCGTCCTGATACTGCGACTGGCTGTTCCAGCCATCGTAGCGCTGTGCCGAGGCCGCGCCGGGGATGATCGCCAGCAGGGCCGTCAGGCCGAGCGACGCCGGAAGGATCAATTTACGAAACATGCGCGAACTCCTCGTCGGCAAGAGGCCGATCGCCATCGTCTAGCAATCGCGCGATGCGCCGAGGCTGAACGCAGGATGCAGCCAAGGTTAACGTCGCCGATCGCCAGGACGACGAATGCGCCGCCATTGCTGACGGGGCATTCGAATACACGAAGCGACGCTTTAGGGTTCGCCAGAGTCTTCGGCACCGAGCGTCGGCACGTCGAGAATCTCGACGCGCAACCTCACACGGCGCGTCTCAACAGCCGCCAAGCCCGGTGACCGCACCGAGCAGGCTTGGCTTGCAGCGTTTCCGCGGGCGTTCGCTGCTCGAACGGTCGCCGTTCGAGCGCTCACTCCCCGATTCGTCGTCCATTTCGGGCATTCCGGGGAAGAAGGTCGCCGAGGTGCGGAAGCGCACGCGT
The DNA here is from genome assembly GCF_014653575.1 of Sphingomonas glacialis. Taxonomy (GTDB): domain Bacteria; phylum Pseudomonadota; class Alphaproteobacteria; order Sphingomonadales; family Sphingomonadaceae; genus Sphingomonas; species Sphingomonas glacialis. Next base: position 559,845 of record NZ_BNAQ01000002.1, read on the forward strand.
GCGCTCCATTCCTGGTTCCACGGCCCGGTCGCGGGCCGTTCGGGATAGACGAAGGTCGATTCGGGACCGTAGCCGATCAGCGTCCCGAACATCATCTCGCCCGCCGCCTGCTTCACTTCGGCGGGCACGACGCAATTGGTCTGCGTCGGTGCGAGCAACGTACCATCTGAGACGAGCCGCTGCGCAATGGCCGGGCTGATCCAGTCCCACAACGCACCGCCGAACTCGCGGCTGGTCGAGGACGACCACCAGACGATGTCGCCGGTGTCGGTGTTGCCGCGCCGCCCGGCGTCCTTCGCCCCCATCATCCAGGCGTAATAGCCCGTCGCCATCGGCACCCCGTTCCACGACAGCTGGACCGCGCCGTCGGGGCCGCCCCCGGTGCGGACGTGGAGCCCCTGCAGATAGTCCTGCTGGAGGTTGAAATTGATCGACGGCGCAAAGGTTGATTGGATGCGGTGATCGCCGAGCAGCGACCCGCCCTGCGGCTGCCGGCCCGAGCGCGGGTTGGGCCATTCGGCATAGCTGCGGCTGTTGGCGAGCGTCGGCCCGCGATCGACCGGAACGCGCGCGCTGAACAAATCGGGCGGCATCTGCCCCGCCGCCAGCTTCGCGAAATCGATCACGACCGGCTGGCCCGGCCGCGCATGCGCGCCGCATCCCCAGAAGATCAGCAAGCGCCCCTTGGGTCGCTCGAACGATTCGGGCACATCCTCGCGCCCGCCGGTGCGCTGTGGCGCGAGCAGCGGGACCGACGCGCCCATCGCCGCTTGCGGGAGGAAATAATGGTCGCCCTGCGCCGCGCCCGTCGCGGCAAGCGTCGATCCGAGACGCAGGCGGAGTTCATGCTGGTCGCCGCCGCGACGCCCGCCCATTCCCGCCATCATCTCGCCGATGTTCGGTCGGCCGCCGCCACCGGCCATGCCACCCATGCCGCCCATCCCGCCGATGCCCGTCATCGTCCCGACATCCATCGCATAGCGCGCCTTGGGCCCGGTGACGGTCTGGCTCGATGCGGGTCTGGTGGTTTTCGGGGCGGGCTTGCGTTGCGCCAGGACAGAACTGGCCGTCAACACCGCAGCTGCGGACGCGATCACGATCAGACGGCGCATAACGACCCCCTTCGAAACGGTCTCGAAACAATAGTCCCAAAACGGTCGTAAATCCAGCGCAGGTTTTCCTTCGGCCCACGTGCGGCCTGCCCAAAACGATTTACCCTATCAGGGAAAATCGCCCTTGCCTCTTTTACCCTGGCTGGGTAATGCGCTGTCCATGACGACGATGGCCGGCCTCAAGATCAAACGCTTCCGCGAAGAACGCAGCCTTACCCGCGCCGCGTTCGGGGCGTGGTACGGCGCGCCGGGCTCGACCGTCCAGGGCTGGGAAGAGGATGGCAAGCGCGCCAGCGGCCCGGTCGTCAATCAGATCGCCGCCAACGCCATCGCCAGCCACGCCGATTGGTACGTACAGATTCGCACGGAGAATGACATGAGCAGCTGGGCCCCCGATAGCTGGACGCGCGCCGACGCGCGGCAGATGCCGACCTATCCCGACGCTGCCGCGCTCGACGCCGCGACCGACCAGCTCGCCTCCTTCCCGCCGCTCGTCTTCGCAGGCGAGGCGCGCAACCTTACCGCCGATCTCGGCCGTGTCGCCGAGGGCAAGGCGTTCCTGCTGCAAGGCGGCGACTGCGCCGAATCGTTCGCCGAGCATAGCGCGAACAATATCCGCGACACCTTCCGCGTGATCCTGCAGATGGCGGTGGTGCTCACCTTCGCCTCGAAGCTGCCGACGGTGAAGCTCGGGCGCATGGCGGGCCAGTTCGCCAAGCCGCGCTCGGCCGATACCGAGACGATCGGCGACGTGACGCTGCCATCCTATCGCGGCGACATCGTCAACGACATCGCCTTCACCCCCGAGAGCCGGCAGAACGACCCGCAGCGGATGATCCGCGCGTATTCGCAATCGGCCGCGACGCTCAACCTGCTTCGCGCGTTCGCAACGGGCGGGTACGCCAATTTGCACCAGGTCCATCGCTGGACGCACGATTATATGGGCCGCAGCCCGTGGGCCGAGAAATACAGCCATGTCGCCGACCGGATCGGCGAGGCGCTCGACTTCATGGAAGCGTGCGGGATCAGCCCCGAGACGGTGCCACAACTCGCGCAGACGCAATTCTATACGAGCCACGAGGCGCTGCTGTTGCGCTACGAACAGGCGCTGACGCGGCAGGATTCGCTGACGGGCGACTGGTACGACACGTCGGCGCATTTCCTGTGGATCGGCGACCGCACGCGCTTCGAAGGCTCGGCGCATGTCGAGTATCTGCGCGGCATCGGCAATCCGATCGGGATGAAGTGCGGCCCGAGCCTCGAGCCCGACGCGCTGCTGCGCCTGCTCGACACGCTCAACCCCAACCGCGTCCCCGGCCGCATGACGCTGATCACGCGCTACGGTCATGACAAGATTGAGGCCAACCTGCCCAAGCTGGTGCGCGCGGTGCTGCGCGAGGGGCATCCGGTGGTGTGGAGCTGCGACCCGATGCACGGCAACACCGTCAAGGCCGCGACGGGTTACAAGACGCGGCCGTTCGACCGGATCCTGGCGGAGGTGCGCGGCTTCTTCGCGGTACACCGCGCCGAAGGCTCGATCGCGGGCGGCATCCATGCCGAGATGACGGGGCAGAATGTGACGGAGTGCACCGGCGGTGCGGTCGACGTCACCGAGCAGTCCTTGGCGGACCGCTATCATACGCATTGCGACCCACGGCTGAATGCCGGTCAGTCGCTCGAGCTCGCGTTCCTGCTAGCCGAAATGCTCAACGAGGAAATGGCCGAACGGCGGCGCGCGGCGGCCTGAGCCGCCCCGCGCCGCGCGGGGTCAAAGCGCGCTGCGGCCCTGCAGGAGGCGGACGACGACGACGATCAGCGCGATGACGAGCAGCAGATGGATCAAGCCACCGCCGATATGCACGGCAAACCCGAGTGCCCAGAGAACGAGCAGAACGACGACGATAGTCCAAAGCATCGGAGAACCCCTTTATTTGCAGCCGGAAATTCAAACCGCATCTGAAACGAAAACGTCCGTCCGCGCGGCAAGTTCCGCTTCATCTGTGAATTGCCCCGGCTCGACCGCACCGTCTTGACGGCGCGTGCGCCGATGCGTATTGCGCCGTTTCGCGCAAGCGGCCCCTTCGTCTAGCGGTTAGGACGACGCCCTCTCACGGCGTAAGCACGAGTTCGATTCTCGTAGGGGTCACCAGCGCCGTATAGCGTGCCATCCACGCCACACCCTCTTCGCCCTTTTCAGCGTGTTACGGCACCGCGCTACGCTTTCGGCAGGTTGCCTGTCGTCGAAACCGTATAGCTTGGCGCCGCATCGGCATGGGGGATTGCGAGGCTCGAACCGCAGCGCTTCCGCAGCGAGATCGGCGTGATGACCGGCTTTGGCGGCTTCGGCGGCGGGATCGGCGGCTTCTCCCTCGCTTCCTCGCTCGGCTTTGCCAAGCGATGAAGCGGCAGCGCCTCGTCTGGCTTCCTGATCTTTGCCGCGCTAGCGGTCCCGGCCTTGGTCGGCATCCTTGCCATCAAGACCCACTGGCGCGGCACGTGGACGGCCGCCAACGGAGCACGAATTTGATGCGCGCGATCTCGGTATCCCTTCTTTCGCTGGGAGGGCTGGTGGCGACCCCAGCTCTTGCAGACCCCCTCGTCTTCACGCCCCTGATCGACGCGCAGCTGCGCTACGAACATGTCGAACAAGCACCGCTGACCAAGGATGCCAATGCCGTCACGCTCCGGCTGCGCAGCGGCTTCGAGGCGAAGCTCAGCGACTTCAGTTTCCTCGCCGAATCCGAAGCCAATCTGGCGATCGACCCGAGCTACAATAGCGGGCTCAACGGCAAGACCGCCTTTCCCCAGGTCAGCGACCCGCAGACGATCGAACTCAACCGGCTCCAGCTGCAATATCGCGGGCTGCAGCACACGGTCGTCACCGTCGGGCGGCAAGTGATCAATCTCGACGACCAGCGCTTCGTCGGCGCGGCGGCGTGGCGCCAGAACGAGCAGACCTACGATGCGGTTCGCGTCGAATGGTCGGGCATCAAGAACCTCAAGGCCGATCTGACCTATGCCAACACCGTCAACACGATCTACGGGATCGACGGCGGCAACCGCTTCGGGCCGACGCGGCTGGGGCATATCGGCGGCGACAACGTCTTCGCCAATCTCGGCTACAAGACCCGCTTCGGCACGCTGACCGGCTTTGCCTATCTGGTCGACCAGGACCAGGCGCCGGTGTTCGTCGAATCGAGCCAGACCTATGGCGGACGCTTTGCCGGCGCCTATCCGCTGAGCAAGACGGTGACGCTCACCTACCTGGCGAGTTTCGCCTCGCAGAGCGACTATCACCGCAATCCCAACCGCTATCACGCCGACTATTATGCCGGCGAACTCGGCGTCGCGGTCACCGCGCTGACGCTGACGGGGGGCTATGAAGTGCTCGGCGCGGACCAGGGCGTGGCGGTCACCAGCTTCCAGACGCCGCTCGCCGCGCTCCACAAGTTCAACGGCTGGGCCGACAAGTTCCTCGTCACGCCGCCCAACGGCCTGCGCGATGCCTATGGGTCGGTCAGCTATGGCTGGAAGAAAGTAGCCGGGCTCGACGCGATCGCGCTGAGCGCGGCCTATCACCGCTTCGACAGCGATCGGCTCGGCCAGCATTACGGCAACGAGGTCGATGCGCAGGTCAGCGTGAAGCAGGGCCGGTACACCGCGCTCGTCAAATATGCCGATTACCGCGCCGACCGCTTCGCGACCGACACCAAGAAATTCTGGCTTTCGCTCAACTGGGTATATTGAGACGACGACCGCGCATTTGATCGTGATCGGTAACCGAACGGCGGGCCGCCGCGGGCTATCGCATCACGATCTTCGGTGCGGAGCACGATGGAAACGACAACCTCACGCTCGGGCCGCGTCGAGCGCGATGACACGCTGATCCTCGCGACCGGCTCGGACCCGTTCGTCATCCCGGTGCCGGGGCATGATTTGCAAGGCGTCGGCTATGTAGGCGCGATGCTCGGCGGCGCCTGTCGGCCTGTCAGCCTTCGATCACGTGTGGCACGAAGCGCGCCGTGTTGCCCGTGATCAAGCCATCCTCGCGAATCCCGATTCCCGCCGGTGTGCCGTCGACAACCCAACTGCCGATGACCGGAAACACACCGGGCGCCGTCTCGGGCAAGGGGTATAGCGCCTGATAGACGTATCCTTCGTCGCCATAATCGCCGTCGGTTTGCGCGACGACGGTGCCGGCCCTGCGGATCGACACGTTCGCCCCTTCGCGCGCGAGCAGCGGCTTGGCGACGGCATCGCCGCTCGGCGCCGTCATCGTCGCCGCGAGCAGGTTCGGGTGATCGGGGAACAGGTCCCACAGCACCGTGAGAATCGCCTTGTTCGACCAGAGCATCTTCCAGATCGGCTCGATCCAGACCACCCCGTCGGCAAGGCTTTTGACCAGATGCGGCGCGAACGCTTCGTTCACCAGCCATTCCCACGGATACAGCTTGAACAGCGCTGCGATCGGCTGGTCGTCCAGATCGACGAAGCAGGCGCGGTCGCTGTCCCAGCCGAGGTCGTCGATCACGATCGCGCCGGTCTCGATCCCGGCCGCCTCGGCGGTATCGCGCAGATACGACGTCGTGATCGTATCCTCGCCGGCGCTGTCGGCGACATGGGCGAACAGCACGCCCGGCGGGAGCAGCGGCGCGATGTCGGCCCATTTCGCGACGAGCATGTCGTGCAGGCTGGTGAACTGGTCGAGCTGCGGGAAGCACTCCTCCTTCCAGCTCCATTGCACGACGGCCGCCTCGAGCAGTGACGTCGGCGTGTCGCAGTTGAACTCGAACAGCTTGGGCGGGCTCTTGCCGTCATAGCCAAGGTCGAAACGGCCATAGTTGAGCGCCGGGGGTTCGGCATTCCACGCATCGCGGATCGGCTGGTGGAAGGCGCGCGGGATGCCGAAGCGGTCGAGCAGGGCCTGGTCGTCGACAATCGCCTGGCCGGCGAGCAGCAGCAAGCGGTAGAGCTCGGCGGTGCTCGCCTCGAGCTCGGCGATCTGCGCGCCGGTGAAGGCGTAATAGGCGCTTTCGAACCAATATGGATCGCCGGCCGCGGTGTGCCAGATCAGCCCGTCCGCCTCGACCCTTGCGCGCCAGTCGGGCCGCGCGGCGATGTCGCGCCGGATCATTCGCCCGCGCCGCCATGGCCGCCACCAAAGCCCCTGGCCGACGCGCCGAAGCCGCCGCGTGAAATCGCCGTCGCACGCGTCATCGCCGCTGCTGCGGGTGCACGGAAATAGGGCGTGTTCGCGCTGCGTTGAAACGACCCGCCCCCAACGCGATCACCGTAATACGGGATCACGCTGCTGCGCGCGAGATAGTACCACAGGAAGGCGTTTGCGGCCCCACCGCCCCCGCCGCCTGCGACACGCTGCTGCTGGCAGTTCGCGTCGGGGACACGCTGCCCGTTGCGGTCGGTACAGATCGCGGTGGCGCGTTGCGCGGTCTCGCCCCAATCGTCGTCGTTCTGCTGGCTGCACGCACCTGCAAGCAACGCCGCGGCAATCGCCGTCGTGATCCTCAAGTCGGTCTTCATCTCGATCCCCGTCCCAGTCGAACCCGGTGCGCGTGCGGACGCGTCAGCGTTGCGGCGCCCAGAACATCCGGTGGTGCCCGGGGCGATTGGTTGTTCCGCCGAACGCCCCGATGAAGATTCCGCCGCGGGCGCCTTCGGATACCGTTTTCGCCGGGGGCGATACCCGGTGGTGCGTGTGCCGGGCGCCGATCGCTGCAGGCATCCCTATCCCAAGTGCGGCAACCGCCACCAAAGCCAGCGTCTTCATGATCCCCTCCAAGCGACGGGTTCGTCGCCCCGGCGATAGGTGCGCGCATTCGCCGTTCGCGGTCAATCCGCAACACGCCCGCGCCGACACGCGCGCATCACGGCACGCGCGCCGCGCCACTTTACGGTGTCTTTATGCGAATCGATCGTCTTCCACCGCGCGCGCTAACGCCGATACGCCGCACAGCGACCGCCTGAAAACCATAACAGGCGGGCTCCCCATGTCCTTCGACCTTATCCTCGGCGGCATCGTCGCCGTCTTAGTCCTTATCTACCTGCTCGCTGTGCTCGCACAGCCCGAGCGGTATTGAGGAGCGCGGCACCATGACGCTTGCCGGCTGGAGCATGATCCTCCTCTTCGTTGTGCTGATCGTCGCGCTGGCCAAACCGGCCGGCGCCTGGATGCACGCCCTGTATGCGCGCGAGACGCTGCCGTTGGGCTTTGTCGAACGCGGCTTTTACAAGCTTGCCGGGATCGACCCCAAGGCCGAGCAGAGCTGGGTCGGCTATGCCGCCTCGCTGATGATGTTCAACCTCGGCGGGATCGCGCTGCTGTTCGCGATCCTCAAGCTCCAGGGCGTGTTGCCGATGAACCCGCAAGGCTTCACCGGCATGGAAAGCCTGCTCGCGTTCAACACCGCGGTCAGCTTCGTCACCAACACCAACTGGCAGAATTACGGCGGGGAATCCGCGCTGTCGAACCTCAGCCAGATGGCGGGCCTGACGGTGCAGAACTTCCTGTCGGCCGCGGTCGGCATCGCCGTCGCCTTCGCCTTCATCCGCGGGTTCGCGCGCAAGCAGGCGAGCGGAATCGGCAATTTCTGGGTCGATGTGACGCGCGCCACGCTGTACCTGCTGCTGCCGATCTCGGTCGTGCTGGCGCTGGTTTATGTCGTGCTGGGCGTGCCACAGACCTTCGGCCCGTCGGTCGTCGCGACGACGATCGAAGGCGCCAAGCAGACCATCGCGGTCGGCCCGGTCGCCTCGCAGCTTGCGATCAAGATGCTCGGCACCAATGGCGGCGGCTTCTTCAACGCCAACTCGGCGCATCCGTTCGAGAACCCGACCGCGCTCAGCAACTTCCTCCAGATGCTGTCGATCTTCGTGCTCGGTGCCGGCCTGACGCTCACCTTCGGCAAGGCGGTCGGCAATGTCCGCCAGGGCTGGGCGATCCTCGCCGCCATGATGCTACTCTTCGTCGCCGGTGTCGCGGTCGCGTACGGCGCGGAGGCCGCGGGCAACCCGATCCATCACGCACTCGGCGTCGCCGGCGGGAATATGGAGGGCAAAGAAGTCCGCTTCGGCATTGCCGCGACGGCGCTGTTTGCGGTCGTCACCACCGCCAGCTCGTGCGGCGCGGTAATCGGCATGCATGACAGCTTCACCGCGATCGGCGGGCTGGTGCCGCTGTTCAACATGCAGCTCGGCGAGCTCGTGATCGGTGGCGTCGGCTCGGGGCTCTATGCCGTGCTGATCTACTGCATCCTCGCGGTGTTCATCGCCGGACTCATGGTCGGCCGCACGCCCGAATATGTCGGCAAGAAGATCGAATCGCGCGAGATGAAGCTCGCCGTGATCGCCATCGCCGTCCCGCCGCTCGCGATTCTCGGGCTGACCGCGGTGGCGTGCATCACCGGCGCGGGGCTTGCGGGGCCCGCCGCCAAGGGCGCGCACGGGTTCAGCGAGATCCTCTACGCCTTCACCTCGGGCGCGGCCAATAACGGCTCGGCGTTCGGCGGGCTCAGCGGCAACACGCCGTTCTACAATCTGCTGCTCGCGCTCGACATGTTCGTCGGCCGCTTCGGGGTGATCCTGCCCGTCCTCGCGATCGCCGGTGGCCTCGCCGCCAAGCGGCGCGTGCCCGAGGGCGCGGGGTCGTTCCCGACCACCGGGCTGCTGTGGATCGGCCTGCTCGCGGCGATCATCGTGATCGTCGGTGGCCTCACCTTCCTGCCGTCGCTCGCGCTCGGTCCGATTGCGGACCAGGCGCAGGTCGCCGCCGGCACCGTGCTCTAAAAGGTCATCGTACCATGGCAAACCAGAACGCTTCGCTCTTCACCGGCCCGCTGCTCGCAGCAGCGGCCCGGGATGCCGTCCTCAAGCTCGATCCGCGCAAGCTGATCAAGACCCCGGTGATGTTCGTGACGGCAATCGTCGCGAGCCTGTCAACGATCCTCCTCGTTAAGGGGCTCGTCACCGGCACTGGCCACCCGCTGTTCGAGGGCCAGTTGGTCTTCTGGCTGTGGCTGACGGTGCTGTTCGGCAATGTCGCCGAGGCGCTCGCCGAGGGGCGCGGCAAGGCGCAGGCCGCGTCGCTCCGCGCCACCAAGGCCGAACTCCGCGCCAAGAAGCTGATCGGCGTCGCGGGCGCCTGGGAGATGGTCGATGCGACCAGCCTGCAGGTCGGCGACGAAGTGCTGGTCGAGACCGGCGACCTCGTCCCCGCCGACGGCGAAGTCATCGCCGGCGTGGCCTCGGTCAACGAGGCGGCGATCACCGGCGAGAGCGCGCCCGTCATTCGTGAAGGCGGCGGCGACCGCTCCGCCGTCACCGCGGGGACGCGCGTGATTGCCGATGCGATCACGGTTCGCGTGACCGCAGGCGCTGGCCAGGGCTTTCTCGATCGCATGATCGCCTTGGTCGAGGGCGCGCAGCGCCAGAAGACGCCGAACGAGATCGCGCTGACGATCCTGCTGGCCGGCCTGACGCTGATCTTCCTGATAGCGGTCGGCACGCTGCCGGCGTTCGCCTCCTATGCGGGCGGGATGCTCGCCATTCCGGTGCTCGTTGCCTTGTTCGTCACGCTGATCCCGACGACGATCTCGGCCTTGCTTTCGGCGATCGGCATCGCAGGCATGGACCGCCTCGTCCGCTTCAACGTGCTCGCCAAGTCGGGCCGCGCGGTGGAAGCCGCGGGCGACATCGACACGCTGCTGCTCGACAAGACGGGCACGATCACGATCGGCGATCGCCAGGCGACGGCCTTCCTCCCCGTCCCCGGCGTCACGGTCGCAGAACTGACCGCAGCCGCGCGCCTCGCCAGCCTGTCGGACGAAACGCCCGAGGGCCGCTCGATCGTCGTGCTCGCCAATCAGGACGGCAGCGCCGCCGTCGCGATGCCGGCGGGTGCCGAGGAGATCAAATTCACCTCGCAGACGCGCGTCTCGGGTCTCCAGATCGGCGACCGCTCGCTCGTCAAGGGCGCGGTCGACGCGATCCTCAAGCGGCTCCCCGATGCGCCCAACGGCGAGGCGCTTCGGAAAATCGCCGACGAGATCGCGCGCGGGGGTGCCACCCCGCTCGCCGTCGCAGACGGCAATCGCCTGCTCGGCGTCGTCCAGCTCAAGGACATCGTCAAGGCGGGCATCCGCGAGCGGTTCGGCGAGCTGCGCCGGATGGGGATCCGCACGGTGATGATCACCGGCGACAACCCGCTCACCGCCGCGAGCATCGCCGCCGAAAGCGGGGTCGACGATTTCCTCGCCGAGGCGACGCCCGAGGACAAGCTCGCGCTGATCCGCAAGGAGCAGGAAGGCGGCAAGCTCGTCGCGATGTGCGGCGACGGCACCAACGACGCGCCTGCCCTTGCCCAGTCGGACGTCGGCGTGGCGATGAACACCGGCACGCAGGCGGCGCGCGAGGCGGGCAACATGGTCGACCTCGACAGCGATCCGACCAAGCTGATCGAGATCGTCGGTCTCGGCAAGCAGCTCCTCATGACCCGCGGCGCGCTGACCACCTTCTCGATCTCGAACGACGTCGCCAAATATTTCGCGATCCTGCCGGCGATCTTCGTCGCGCTCTATCCGGGCTTGGGCGGGCTGAACGTGATGCGGCTCGCGAGCCCCGAGAGCGCGATCCTGTCGGCGATCATCTTTAACGCGCTCATCATCCCGGCCTTGGTGCCGCTCGCGCTCAAGGGCGTGAAGTACCGCCCTGCTCCGGCCGGCACGCTGCTCGCGCGCAACCTCGCCATTTACGGCGTCGGCGGGCTGATCGCCCCGTTCATCGGCATCAAGGCGATCGACCTCGTCGTCGCCGCTTTGCACCTTGCTTGAGGATCTCCAGATGTTGACCGAAACGCTTCGCGCGCTGCGCCCCGCCGCCGTCCTGCTGCTGCTGATGACGCTCGTCCTCGGCCTGCTCTACCCCGCCGCGATCACCGGCGTCGCGCAAGTCGCGCTGCCGGTGCAGGCCAATGGCAGTGTACTGAGCAACGCCAAGGGCGAGCCGATCGGCTCCGCGCTGATCGCGCAGAATTTCACGGGTCCGACCTATTTCCATCCGCGTCCCTCTGCCGCCGGCAAGGATGGCTACGATGCGAGTTCGTCGGCCGCGACCAACCTCGCGCCGGGTTCGAAGGACCTGCGCGATGCCATCGCCAAGCGCGTTTCGAGCGCGCGCGCGGAAGGGATGACCGGGGATCTCCCCGCCGACCTGGTCACCACGAGCGCGTCGGGGCTCGATCCCGATCTGAGCCCCGAGGCGGCGTTGCTGCAAGCCCCACGTGTCGCCAAGGCACGCGGCCTCGCTGTCGCCAAGGTCAAGTCGCTGATCGAAGCGCAGACCGACACGCCGGTGCTCGGCATCATCGGCGAACCCCACGTCAATGTCCTGCTGCTCAATCGACAGCTCGCTACCCTTTCCGCTACCACGCCGGGTCAATGACCCTGACGCGCCTCCCCTTCTACCGTCACCCCGGGCTCGTCCCGGGGTCCACCGTGCCGCGCATGCTGCCGCTGCTGCGCGCGCGGCACGGTGGGCCCCGGAACACGTCCGGGGTGACGGAAGGGGCCGCGCGATGACCGACACCCGCCCCTCCCCCGACGCGCTGCTGAAAGCCGCCCGCCGCGAGGGACGTGGCCGCCTCAAGATCTTCCTCGGCGCCGCACCCGGTGTCGGCAAGACCTTCGAGATGCTGCGCGAGGGCGCCGAATTGCTGCGCAGCGGCACCGACGTCGTCGCCGGCGTGATCGAGACGCACGGCCGCGCCGACACCGACCGGCTCACCGCCCCGTTCGAGATCCTGCCGCGCGCGAAGCTCGAGCATGGCGCGCATACGCTTGAGGAATTCGATCTCGACGCGATGCTCGCGCGGCACCCCAAGGTCGCGCTGATCGACGAATTCGCGCACACCAATGCGCCGGGTAGCCGCCATCCCAAGCGTTGGCAGGACATCGAGGAGCTGCGCGAGGCCGGGATCGACGTGCTCAGCACGCTCAACATCCAGCATGTCGAGAGCCTCAACGACGTCGTCGCCGGCTTCACCCGCGTCCGCGTGCGCGAGACGGTGCCCGATGCGGTGCTCGACGATGCCGAGATCGAAGTCGTCGACGTCCCCCCCGACGAGCTGATCGCGCGGCTGAAAGAAGGCAAGGTCTATATCCCGGCCGAAGCGACGCGCGCGCTCGGCCATTTCTTTTCCAAGTCGAACCTGTCGGCGCTTCGCGAACTCGCGCTGCGCCGCGCCGCGCAGACCGTCGATCGCCACTTGCTCGACCATGTCGCGAGTCTGGGCGAGAGCGGCACCTGGGCGGGCGGCGAGCGCCTTGTCGTGGCGGTCGGCGACCAGCCCGGCAGCGACGTGCTGATCCGCTCGGCCAAGCGGCTCGCCGATGCGCTGCACGCGAGCTGGACCGCGGTCGTGGTCGAGACGCCGCGCTCCGCCACGCTCTCGGCCCCCGCCCGCGCGCGGATGGCCGCTGCGCTCGACCTCGCCACCGGGCTCGGCGCGACGATCGCGACGGTGCCGGCGGGCAACGTACTCGAAGGGCTCTGCGCGCATATCCGCGAGGCGCGCGCGACCGCAGTGGTGATCGGCAAGTCGCGGCGCTCGTGGTGGTTCGAGCTGCGTCACGGCTCGGTGGTCGACCGGCTGGTGCGCGCGCTCGACGGCGTGGCGATCCACGTCGTCCCCGTCGCGGAGGCCAGCGAGACGCGCCGCGAAACGCCGACGACGCGTCCCATCCTCGCGCGCGGCAGCGCGATCGGCCTCGCCTTCGTCGCCGCGAGTACCGCGCTGTCGCAGTTGCTGCTGCCGGTGGTCGGGGCCGATGCGATCGACTTGCTCTATCTGCTCCCGGTGATCGCCACCGCGACGCTCTACGGCCTGCGCTCGTCGCTGATCGCGAGCGTCGGCGCGGCGCTGGCCTACAATTTCTTCTTCCTGCCGCCGCTCTACACGCTGACGATCACCGACCCGCACAATGTCGTCACGCTGACCGTGTTCGTGATCGTCGCGGTGGTGGCGAGCCAGCTGGCGGGGCAAGTCCGGCGCGAGGCCAATGTCGGCGCACGCACCGCGACCGAGAATGCCGCGCTCGCCGCATTCGGCCAGCGCCTTGCCGGCGTCTCCGACGAGAACGGCACCGCGACCGCGACGTGCGAGGAGATCGCCGCGTTGCTCGGCGTCTCGACGATCCTGCTCGCCAATCGCGACGGCCGCCATGTCGCGATCGCCGCCGCGCCGTCGATGGTCGAGCTGAGCCCGATCGATACCGCCGCCGCCGAATGGGCGTTCGACCGCGGCGAGGTCACCGGGCGCGACAGCGGCACGCTCACCGCCAGCGAGTGGCAGTTCCATCCGCTCAAGACCGCTTTGGGCGTGCTCGGCGTGCTCGGCGTGGCACGCGAAGGCGGCGATCCGATCCCCGCCGACAAGCGCGTGCTGTTCTCGACCTTGGTCGGTCAGGCCGCGCTGGCGCATGAGCGGCTGCAGCTCGAGGCGCAGGCACGCGAGGTCAATGCGCTCAAGCAACGCGACGATCTGCGCGCGACCCTGCTGTCGTCGATCGGGCATGATCTCAAGACGCCGCTCACCGCAGTCGTCGCCGCCGCCGACGAACTCGCGGTCGCACACGGCACCTCCCCCGCCACCGCGACGCTCAAGAGCGAAGCGCGGCGGTTGCGGCGCGTGTTCGACGATCTGGTCGAGATGACGCGGATCGAGGCGGGCGCGCTCGTCGTCAAGCGCGAGGCGACCGACCTGACCGATGCCGTCGCCGCCGCCGCGCGCGATTTGCGCGCCGAGCTCGCACGGCATCGGCTGGTGCTCGACGTGCCGCCGACGCTGCCGCTCGTCGAGGCCGATCCGCGGATGCTGCATCACGTCCTCATCAACCTGCTCGGCAACGCCGCCAAGTTCGCCCCCGCCGATACCGACATCGTGATCGAGGGCCGCCGCACGCCCGACGGGCTGACGCTTGGCGTGCTCGATCAGGGGCCCGGCCTTCCGGTCGGCAGCGAGGCGCATCTGTTCGACCGCTTCACCCGCGTCGACGGCAATGATCGGACCGGCGGCACCGGGCTCGGCCTCGCGATCGTCCAGGGCTTTGCGCAGGCGATGGGATTGCGCGTCAGCGCCGCCAACCGCGACGACGAGGGTTCGGCGTTCGTCGTCACCTGGCCGAATGCCCTGATCCGGCGCACGACATCGGAATGAGGCCCATGAGACGACAGCTGATCGCGGTGCGGCTCCCATGACCGGCCAGATTTTGATCGTCGACGACGAAGCGGCGATCCGCCGACTGGTGCGCGGCGCTATCGAGCGCGGCGGGCTGAGCGCGGAAGAGGCCGCCAACGCCGCCGAGGCGCTCACCTGTGCGCGGCGCCCGGGCTGCGAGCTCGTCCTGCTCGACCTGGGGCTTCCCGATCGCGACGGGATCGAGCTCATCCCCCATCTCAAGGCGCTCGAGCGTACCGTCATCGTCCTCACCGCGCGCGACGCGATCACCGAGAAGGTCGCGGCGCTCGATCTGGGTGCCGACGACTATGTCGTAAAGCCGTTCGACACCGACGAACTGCTCGCCCGCGTCCGCGTCGCGCTGCGCCGGCACACTGTGTCCTCGGTCGGTCAGAACCGTCTCCGTGCGGGGCCAGTCGAGATCGACCTTGCCGCGCACCAGGTCTGGCGCGACGGCGCGCCGGTCAAACTGACGCGCAAGGAGTTTGCGCTGCTTGCCGAACTCGCGCGCCACGCCGGCAAGCTGCTGACGCACACGCATCTGCTGCGTCGCGTGTGGGGCGACGGACATGTCGAGGATGTCGCCTATCTCAGGGTCGCGATCCGCGCGCTCAGGCTAAAACTCGAAGCCGATCCCGCAGCACCCAGCTTCCTCCTGAACGAGCCGGGGATCGGCTATCGCTTGATTGCGTAAAGTGCGCGGGGCGGCAGCCTGGAGCTGGCCGCCCCGCGCCCGAGCGTCAGAACAGGAAGCCGGTTTCGAGCAAGCCGCGAACCTGATCGCGCCGATTGGCATCGGCCCCGAAGCCCAAACCGGGTTCGAGCTTGCCGATCCGGGTATAGGAGACTTCGCCCCGCGCGAAGAAGATCCCCTTCTGATAGGTCGGCGTGAAGGTTGCCGACCAGGCATCGCTGTGCGGCCCGTAAAGCAAGTTGGTCGGCACACAGGCACTCGCCAGCCCGCAATCCTTTCCCGAAGACTTCAGATATTCGCCGCGCGCGGCGAGCGAGAAGCCCTTGGCAAGCGTATATTTGGCGAGCAGGGCGCCCCCGAACGTCGCTGCCGAGCGGTTGAGACCCAAAGCGTCGTCGCGCTCGACCCGGTTGTATTGGAGATAGGGGGTAAGGGTGAGCGGCCCCTTGCTGTATGTGTAGATGATATTGAATATGCTGCCGTTGTTTTGCGCCAGCGGCGTTGCATAAGACGCGTGCCGCGACCGCGAAACGCTGCCCGCGCCGATCAGCGTAAGCGTGTTCGAGCCGTCGAACGCATAGGCCACAGTCCCCGAGACCCAGTTGAACTTGCCCGAATAATAGCCGTCGTTGAGCGAGACCGCCGCGCTCAGCTTGCCATGCGCGTAATTGACCTGCGCACCGCGGCTGATCGAGGGTTCCTGGTTCCAGAGAAGGCCGCGCTCGACGTTCATGTTCTGGAAGGTGAAGGTCGATTCCGCACCCACCATGGTCGGCAGCAAGCCCGCGGTGATCGACAGATCCTTGCTGAGAACCGCCTTGGCATAGGCCACGGGAACGGGACCGAAGAGCAGGTCCTGCGCCTTGCCCGACCGAAGGTACGACGTGCCGAGCGCGGGCAGCGAATAGGCGCCGGCCTGTACATAGAGCTGAAGCGGACCGGTGGTGGTCTGGATCTCGACCTGCGCGTTCGAAATGTCGGCCGCCGTATCCGACGTCACGGTGCCGGCCACGTTCGTGACATGGCTCTGCGCGATCGCGAGACCGCTGACCTGGCCGGTGACCGTCACGTCGCCAAAGGGTCCGGCATTCACCGCGATCGGATGCGGATTAGGGGCGAGCGGCCCGGAGAAGCCGGGCGACGCCGCCGGATCGGCGAAGGCGGCAGACGACGCGAAAAGCAGCGCGCCACCGCCGACCAGCGCGAGACGGCGCGGACCGAGCGCGCCGCGAGCCCGCGTCGCTAGTATACAAAAACGCACGTGTGGAATCCTTTGCCGGGGTCGATGCCCAGCGCGGTATCGATCCCGCCGTAAAGATTCCCGAGGGAAGTCAGCCGCTTTCCATAAAGAACGCGTATACCTTCGCGCTACCGCGTGAGCGCACTCACCAGCGCCTGACGCATCACCGCCACCCCCCGGCCCGCGCGGTGCGCTCGGCGGTCGCGTCGAGCGGATCGCCTGCCATCAGCGCTTGCGCATCCGCCATCAACGCCGCGTCGCTCGATCCGGCCTGTCGGTACTCGGTCGTCGCGCCGGTCGCGCCGTTGCGCGTCTGGCGCAGCGCCCAGCCTGTCGCGTCATGGCAGGCGATGCCGTCGATCGCGGCCGCGCTGAAGACGCGGCAATAGCGGCCTGCCTGGTCCTTGAAGCTGACCGGAACGCGCACCGCGCCCGCAGCCGACGCCAATTGCGTGTCGAGGGCGGTCGCGAGCGGTCCCGCTGCATACAGCCAACCGCCCTGCGTCGTGACCGGACCGCGATCCCAGCCGAGCCCGACCGAAACGCCGATCACCAGGCACGCCGCCATCGCAATCGCCTCGCGCCAGCGCGTCGCGATCGGGCGCCGCACCGGCAGCGCAACCGGCGCCGCACGGATCAGCGCCGCGAGCCGATCGGGCACTTCTTCCGCGGCGACCGGCGCAAAGCGGCCCGCAATCCGCGCGCGGAGTTCGCGGTGGCGCTCGACTTGCGCGGCGAGCGCCGGATCCTGCGCGATCGCGCGCTCGACGCGCTTGGCGCTGAGCGGGTCGAGCTCCCCATCGGCATAGGCCATCAGAAGTTCGGGATCGACCGTCACGCCGCTTCTCCCAAGTGCGCCATCAGCGCCTGGCGCCCGCGCACCAGCCGCGAGGTCAGTGTTCCCATCGGAATGTCGAGCACGGCTGCCGCCTCCTTATATGCGAGCCCCTCGACCAGCACGAGCGCGACCGCCTCGCGCTGTTCGTCGGGCAGGGCCTGCATCGCGCGGTCGATCTCGCCGAGCGCGACGCGCGCCTCGCCCCCGCCGTCGCTGCCGACGCCGAGCCCGGCCGCTTCGGCGACGAAGGTCTGCGCCGCGCGGCTTCGCGCGCGCGTCGTGTCGATCCAGCTATTGCGCATGATCCGGTACATCCAGCTATCCATCCTCGTGCCCGCCTGCCACTGCGCCCGCGCCAGCAACGCCTTCTCGACCGTCACCTGGCACAGATCGTCGGCATCCGCCGCGTCGCGGGCGAGCGCGCGGGCGAACCGCCGCAAGCGCGGCAGCAGTCCCAGCAGATCGTCCTCGAACGCGGCCAATAGTGTTTTCCTTCTCGAGCGGATGAAACGGATGGCGTCGCCCGTTTAATCCACGCACAGGCCAAAAGGCCAATACGGGGATCCGCCTTGCCCAAACGAATCGTCCTGCTCGCGGCGATCCTGCCGCTCGGCCTCGCCGCGGCGCAGGCGCAATTGCTCCCGCAAGTGCCGGTGGTCGGCGCATTACCGCGGATCGAGGGGCTCGCCGACAGCGCGCTGCGCCTGCCCGGCACCGCGATCGACCGGCTCGAGGACGTCCGCCGCGCGACGATCGACCGGCTGGTGCGCCAGCATCCGCGCGAGATCGCGCGCGATCCCGACGGGTTCGCGGCACGCGCCGGAGAGATCGTCGTCGATGCGCCGAGCGACGCCTGGCTCGCCGCCGCGCAAGCCAAGGGCTATCGGCTGCTCGAACGCGGCGACATTCTCGGCGTCGGCTTCGCGCGCCTGGCTGTCCCGGCCAACCGCTCGCTGAAAGCGGCGATCGGCGATCTTCGCCAGCTCGGCGATGCCGAGGTCAGCGCGGACCAGCTGCATTT
Organism: Sphingomonas glacialis; assembly: GCF_014653575.1. Taxonomy (GTDB): domain Bacteria; phylum Pseudomonadota; class Alphaproteobacteria; order Sphingomonadales; family Sphingomonadaceae; genus Sphingomonas; species Sphingomonas glacialis. Next base: position 577,999 of record NZ_BNAQ01000002.1, read on the forward strand.
CGCGAGCGGTATCGCGCCTGTCGCTGCCGCGCCAGCAGAGCGCGGTGCGGGGCCGCTGGTCGGGGTGATCGACGGTGGCGTCGCGGGGGCGGCGCTGTCGAGCGGCTTTGCGACCGGCGCACCGCGCGCGAACGACCATGCCAGCGCGGTCGCATCGTTGATCGCCGGATCGGGGATCCCCGGATCGGGCAGCGTGCGCGGTGCCTTGCCCGGCGCGCGGATCGCCTCGGCCGACGTCTATGGCGCCGATCCCGCCGGCGGCAACGCGACCGCGATCGCCAAGGCGCTCGGCTGGATGGTCGCGCAGCGCGTCGCCGTCGTGACGATCAGCCTGGTCGGCCCGGCCAACCCGCTGCTCGGCCGCGTCGTCGCGGCGGCGCAAGCGCGCGGGCTGATGATCGTCGCCGCGGTGGGCAATGACGGCCCGGCCGCGCCGCCGAGCTACCCGGCGTCCTATCCCGGCGTGATCGCGGTGACCGGCGTCGACGCGCGCAACCGCGTGCTGATCGAGGCGGGGCGTGCGCGGCATCTCGACTATGCCGCGCCCGGCGCCGATTTGCGCGCCGCCGCGACCGGCGGCCGCAGCATGACGGTGCGCGGCACCTCGTTCGCCGCGCCGCTCGTCGCCGCGACGATCGCGCGCGTGTACCCGGCGCTCGATCCCACCGCGATGCCCGCCGCGCTCGCGCAGGTCGATGCCGGTGCGGTCGATCTTGGCGCGCGCGGGCCCGATCCAAAATATGGCCGCGGGCTGGTCTGCGGGACGTGTCGCACGCCACCCGCGAAATAATTTTCGCACAGCGCGGGATTAAATCGCAAGCGGGCCCCGTTCTCCCTGCAGCAGCAACGGAGACTCATCATGATCAAGACCCTGTTTGGCACTGCAACGCTTGCCCTCGCCATCGCGGCGTCGCCCGCTTCGGCGCAGCTTCTCGGCGGCGGTGGCGGCGGTGGCCTCGGCGGCGCGCTCGGTGGTTCGCTGGGGGGCGGATTGGGCGGGCTGAGCGGCTCGACCAACGGCATGCTCGGCAGCACGCTCGAGCGCGGACCGCTCAGCACCGACAGCGTCACGCGCAGCACGCATTCGACGCGCACGAGCAAGACGGTCGATACGCGCAAGGGCACGGTGAACGCCTCGAACACCACGAGCAGCGCCTCCGCGCTCGATTCGACCAACCGCATCGGCGATCGCTCGCTCACCGGTAGCGGCAGCGGCAGTGCTTCGCTCGGCGGCAGCATCGACGCACAACTGGTCGGCACCGACGCGGTCCGCAGCACCGCGGGCCAGGCGACCGGCGCGGTCCGCTCGCGCGCGGATCGTGCGGTCGGCGCGACGCGCAGCATCGCCGATCGCAGCCGGAGCGCGGCAGGCACCGCAGCCTCGCGTACCACCGGCGCGGTCAATGTGGTCGGGGCTTCGGCCAACGGCATGGCCTCTGGCGCGGCATCGACGATGGGCAATGCCGCCAACGCGACCGGCGGCCTCGCGCTGGCGGGATCGGGTGCGGCGCGCGCCGGGGCCTTCCCGGTCGCGCCCGGTATGGCGATCCGCGACACTGCAGGGCGCGCGATCGGCACGGTCCAGGCGGTCCGCGCAGGCGCGAACGGCGCGCTGAGCGATGTGCTGGTCCGCGTCGGCAATCGCGTCGCCACGCTTCCTGCGGCCAATTTCTCGGGGTCGGGCGACGTGCTCGTCTCGGCGATGCGCAAGAGCGACGTCAAGAACGCCGCGCAGTAACGCGCGCGGCATCGATCACGGCATCGATCACGGCGGGGCGCGTCCGGCTTTCACCAGCCGGGCGCGCCTTTTCCGTACCGCGTCCCGCGATCATCCGCAGCACGCGATCGGCTCGCCATCGGCGATCAGGCCGAGCGCTTCAGCCTCGGGCGTCGGGATCATCATCGCGCGCGAGGATCACACGATCCGGCGATCTGGTCGCGCATGACGTCGCTGCTGTCGGTCGCCGCGCCAGTGACCGCACAGGCGCCTGCCCCCGATCCGATCGTGTTCGCCCCCGTTTGCCGACGTCGAGGCAGCGGTGGCCGGGCAAGCCCGCGATGCGAGGCGGGTCCTGACCCACCGCGCGCTCTACGGCGTCACGCTGCGCTGATCGCCGCGCCTCAGGCGCCCTTGAAGGCGGCCTTGCGCTTCTGCAGGAAGGCGATCCCGCCCTCCATCGAATCGGCCGATCCCCGCGCGGTGCGCTGGTTCTCCGCCTCCTGCAGCATCGCCGCGGCATAATCGCCTTCATACGCGCTGCGGATCTGGCGGCGCATCAGCCCGATCGCGACCGTCGGCCCCGCCGCGAGCCGCTCGGCCAGCGCGAACGCCGTAGCATCGAGCACGTCGTCGGCGACGACGCTGTGGATCATCCCCCAGTCGAGCGCCTTGGCCGCGGGCACCTTCTCGCCGAGCAGCATCATCTCGCTCGCCCGCGCCTTGCCGATCAGGCGCGGCAGCATCCAGCTCGCGCCGCCATCGGGCACCAGCCCGATATTGACGAACGCCTGGAGGAAATACGCCGTCTCGCTCGCCACGCAGAAATCGGCGGCGAGCGCGAGGCTGCAGCCGATCCCCGCCGCCGGCCCGCGCACCGCGCTGACGACGGGCACCGCCAGATCGGCGATCGCCGCCATCGTCGGATTGTAGCTCTCCGTCAGCGCCGCGAACGTCGCATTGCCCGGATCCTCACTACCGAGCGCCCCGCCGCCGACATCGGCCCCCGAGCAGAAAGCGCGCCCCGCCCCGGCGATCAGCACCGCGCGCGCGCCGTCGAGCGACGCCAGCGCCGCGCGCAATTCGACGAACATCGCGGGCGGCGCAGCGTTCAGCCGCTCGGGCCGGTCGAGCGTGAGGACAAGCACGTCGCCGCGCCGTTCGGACTGGATCATCGTGGTCATGGTGTTTCCCTGTTTTCGCGGGCGTGGTGGACGCGGATGATAAGAATCACGTCATCCGCAAGACGATATCTGAGGATGCATTGCAGGTTCACCAGCGATATCTCACGGTGCCCGTTGTCGCTGATACGACGCCCCATATTCGGAAAAGCCGCCAGCAGCTCCGCGCGTTGGCGAAGCTCATCTTCCAGTCGCTCGGCCAGGCCGATGTCGCGGTCAGCGGCAAAGAGCCAGAGCCGCTGCACATCGGCAGTGGCACGCGCCGACCACCGTACCTTCACAGGCCGCGTTCGGCCCGCCAACGCCGCTTGGTCTCCGCCAGATGCTCCCAGACTTCATCGGTGGTGTAGACGCGCCCGGCGGCGATGTCGGCCTCCGCGTCTTCGATCCCTGCCCAATAGTCTGGATCAGCGTGCACGCGGGCGACCATTGCCTGAGCCTCGGGCGACCAGATCTGCTGGCCATGCTCGTCGAGCGGACCGATGGCATCATCGACCGGCTGAAGCCTGGGATTAGGGTCGTTCACAGTCCGAACATACGCCGAAACCCAGCGCCACGCTAGCCGTGCGCCGGCGTCTCCATCAGCTCGACCAGCAGCCCGCCCATGTCCTTGGGATGGACGAAAACGATCGGCGTGCCATGCGCGCCGATCCGCGGGGTCCCGAGCACGGTCGCACCCTTGGCCTTCAAATCGGCGACCGCGACCTGGATGTCGGGCACCTCGAAACAGACGTGATGCTGCCCGCCCGCCGGGTTCTTGCGCAGGAACCCCGCGATCGGCGAGGTCTCGTCATACGGCTCGATCAGCTCGATCTGCGTGTTGGGCGTGTCGATGAAGCAGACCTTCACGCCTTGCGCGGGCAGGTCGAACGGCTCCCCGATCTGCGTCGCGCCGAGCAGATCGCGGTACAGCGCGATCGAGCGTTCGATCGAGGGCGTCGCGACGCCGACATGGTTGAGGCGCCCAAGCGTGATGGCGGCGGAATCGGTCATCGTAACGGCCTTATTCGTCTTCGGGAGCAGGGGCTTTCTTGGCCGTCGCCGGATCGGCGGGCACGCGCGTCGCGGGTGCCAAGACGCGCGCCGGCGCCTTGCCGAATTCATAGCCGCACGCCGAAAGCACTTGCCGGATCGGTGCTGGCCCCGGTCCGACAAACACCGCATCGACCGGCTTGTTGTCGGGATCGATAACCCGCACGCGGATCGACTTGCCCCCCGCGATCATCGCCGCGAGGTTGGTGACGACGACATCGTCGCTGATGAACGCGCCGCTCCCCGGGAACTGCCAGTTGGTGCCGAGCCAGCCGCCGTCATCGACGTTGATCGACACCGGCCGCGGCAACGCGGCGGCAAAGCCGGCCTTCGGGATGAACTGGAGCGAGACGATCTTCTCGCCCGTCGTGTCGCAGCGCACCACGAGCCGCGCGCTGTTGTCGGTCGACCAGGCCGAGCTCGAGGTCGCGATCGTCTTGCCGCTCGGGCGCGTCTGCACCGCCCAGGGTGCTGGCGTCGCCGGAGCGACGGGCGCTGCCGCCTGGAGCAGGAGCAGCGCCATCATCACTTTGCGCCGGCCTTGGGGGCTGCGCCGACGACGCTCTCGGGCAGATCCTTGCCGAACACGCGCTGGTAATATTCCGCGACCAGGCTGCGCTCGGTTTCGTCGCACTTGTTGAGGAACGACAGCCGGAAGGCGAAGCCGACATCGCCGAAGATCAGCGTGTTCTGCGCCCAGGTGATAACGGTCCGCGGGCTCATCACGGTCGAGATGTCGCCGTTCATGAAACCACGGCGCGTGAGGTCGGCCACGCGCACCATGTTGTCGACTTGGCGTTTGCCCTCGGGCTGGTCATACTCGCCCGACTTGGCGAGCACGATCTGCGCCTCGACGGCAGCGGGCAGATAGTTGAGCGTGACGACGATGTTCCAGCGGTCCATCTGGCCCTGGTTGATCTGCTGCGTGCCATGGTACAGGCCCGACGTATCACCGAGCCCAACCGTGTTGGCGGTGGCGAACATGCGGAAGAACGGGTTCGGGCGGATCACGCGATTCTGGTCGAGCAGCGTCAGCTTGCCCTCGGTCTCGAGCACGCGCTGGATCACGAACATCACGTCGGGGCGGCCCGCGTCATATTCGTCGAACACGAGCGCGGTCGGCGTCTGCAGCGCCCACGGCAGCAGACCCTCCTTGAATTCGGTGACCTGCTGGCCGTCCTTGAGCACGATCGCATCGCGGCCGACGAGATCGATGCGGCTGATATGTGCGTCGAGGTTGATGCGGATGCACGGCCAGTTGAGGCGTGCCGCGATCTGCTCGATATGCGTCGACTTGCCGGTGCCGTGATAGCCCTGCACCATCACGCGGCGGTTGAACGCGAAGCCCGCGCAGATCGCGAGCGTCGTGTCCTTGTCGAAGACATAGGCCGGGTCGAGATCGGGCACGCGCTCGTCGGCGAGCGAGAAGGCCGGGACTTCCATGTCCGAATCGATCCCGAACAGGTCGCGGACTTTCTTCATCTGGTCGGGCGCGTCGAGGATCGTCGTCTCGCGGCTGTCGGGCTGGGTGTTCGGAATCGTGGTCATGCTGAAAATGCTCTGCAAGAAGGTCGCCCCTCCCTAGCCGGTCGGATCGCGCCAAGTCGAGACGCGAGTTTCACGCAATCGTGGGGGGCAGCGCAAACAGCGTGCAGAAATGCGCCGCACGCGCCACATCGCCGCTGACCGAAAGCCGCCCGCCCGCGACCACCTCGGCGAGCGGCGTCGTACCGAACAGCGCCGGCAGGAACGCGTTGGGCTCGCCGGCCAGCACCGCGTCCGCCTGCGCGATTCCATCGCGGACAAGGGTCAGACCGCCATCGCCGATCGCCGCCACATACCGCTCGTTCCCCAGCGAAAATCCGATCCGCGCGGCAAAGCCCTCCGCTTTTGCGGGATCGAACATCATCCGCAACGCAAGCATCAGCGCGACGCGCGAGAACGGCAGCGACGGGTCGTGCGCGGGCGAACGCAGCGCCCAGCGGCCGAGCGCCATGACGATCGGCTCGGCCTCATACCCCCACGGCGTCAAGGCATAGACCTGCACATTGGCCGGCGGCGGCAGCGTCTCGCGCGTCAGCACGCCCGCCGCCTCGAGCCCCTGCAGCCGCTGCGTCAGCACGTTCGCGCTCAGCCCCGGCAATCCGCTGCGGATCTCGCCGAAGCGCCGCGGGCCGAGCAGCAACTCGCGGATCACCAGCAGCGACCAGCGCTCGCCGACGAATTCGAGCGCGAGCGCGGTGCCGCACGCATCGTCATACCAGCGCTTGATTGTCCCATCAGGTGCATCAGTCACTTTTTCTAACTTCATAGTTGCATTTCGTAACCGTCGGCAGCATCCTTTGCAAACGTCGAATCGCACCGGAGAGTGACGCCATGACACAGCGGATCTTCATCAGCCTGCCGGTTGCCGACGTCGCGGCGTCCACCGCCTTTTACGAGGCGATCGGCTGCACCAAGAACCAAGCCTTCTCCAGCGATGCCGCCGCCTCGATGGCGTGGTCCGACACCATCACCTTCAACCTGCTCAGCCACCCGGTCTATCGCGGCATCTCACCCAAGCCGCCGGGCGATGCGCGCGCGACCGGCGGCCCGCTCTTCGCGCTGGCGCTCGATTCGCGCGAAGCAGTCGATGCCTTCGCCGCCGCCGCGATCGCGGCGGGCGGACGCGAAGTCCACGGCGCCGAGGACGAAGGCTTCATGTATTCGCGCGGTGTCGAGGATCCTGACGGCCACGGCGTCGGGCCGTTCTGGATGGACGCGGCGGCCGCGCCCGCCGCGCCTCCCGAGGCGGCACTCGCCGACTGATCCGGCCAATCGAGGAGCGCTATCGATGACTCCGACCATCACCACCTTCGCCTGGGTACCCAAATTTGCGCGCGGCCAGGTCCGCGATCTTCGCGCACGCTGGGCGTTCGAGGAAATTGGCGAGCGCTACACGGTCGACCTGATCCGCGACGCCAAGACGCCCGAGTATCGCCGCCTGCAACCCTTCGGCCAGGTGCCGACCTATCGCGACGACGGCGTCGCGCTGTTCGAATCGGGCGCGATCGTGCTGCACATGGCGCGCCGCGGCGCGGGGCTGCTCCCCGACGATGCCGCGGGCCGCGCGATCGCCGAGCAATGGGTCATCGCCGCGCTCAATTCGGTCGAGCCGGCGGTGATGGATCTGGTGCGCTGCGACCTGTTCGAGGCCGACAAGCCGTGGTCGGCGCAACGCCGCCCGAGCGTCCTGGAAACGGCGCGCGCGCGGCTCGGCGGGGTGGCGATGGCGCTCGGCGACCAGCCCTATCTCGGCGGCGACGCCTTCACCGTCGGCGACCTGATGATGGCAGCAGTGTTGCGCATCGGTCCGACCGACGAACTGTTCGAAGGCCTCCCGACGCTCGCCGCCTATCTCGCGCGCTGCACCGCGCGGCCCGCCTTCGAACGCGCGCTCGCCGACCAGCTCGCGGTGTACGCCGAGCAAGCCGTCCCCGCCGTATGAGGAAGCCCGAGCGATGACCAACCTGCATGGCACGCCGATCTGGTACGAATTGGTGAGCGCCGATCCGCCCGCGTCGAAAGCGTTCTACGATCATGTCATCGGCTGGCAGATCGGCGAACCCGCCCCCGACATGGACTATCGCATGATCGAGACCGGCCACGGACTCGTCGGTGGCGTGATGCGGCTCACGCCCGAAATGGCTGCCGGCGGGGCAAAACCTGGCTGGCTGTTCTACATCGGAGTCGACGATGTCGATGCCTCGGCCGAGGCGATCAACGCCGCCGGCGGCGCGGTCCTCATGGGCCCGTGGAGCATCCCCGGCGTCGGCCGTATGGCGGTGGTCACCGATCCGCAGGGCATTCCGTTCTACATCATGCGCGGCGACAGCGACAAAGACAGCACCGCCTATGACCGCAGCGGCATGGGCAAATGCAACTGGAACGAGCTGATCACCCCCGATCAGGACGCCGGCGACGCCTTCTACCGCCACATCTTCCACTGGAGCTATCTCGACGTGATGCCGATGGGCCCGATCGGCGAGTACCGCTTCATCGCGGTCGGCGAGCAGACCTTCGGCGCGACGATGCGGCATTCCGGCGAAGCGCGGCACCCCGGCTGGCGCTTCTATTTCCGCGCGCCCGATATCGAGGCCGCCGCCGTGCGCGTGGCCGAGGCGGGCGGCAGCGTCCTGTCGGGTCCGATGGACGTGCCCGGCGGCGACCGCATCATCGTCGCGAGCGATCCGCACGGCGTCGTGTTCGGCGTGGTCGGTCCGGGGGCGGCGGGCTGAGCGTCGCGATCGCGCCCGGCCGCATCACGCGAACGCCGGTGCGCCCTTCAGCTGCGTATAGGCGGCAATCACCTCCTGCAGCTTGGTCTCGAAACCGCGGTCCCCGCCGTTGCGATCGGGATGATATTTGCGCACCAGCTCGGCATAGCGCTCGCGCAACCCCCGCCGGTCGACATCCGCTGCCAGCCCGAGCACCTTGAGCGAGCGCCGGTCGACCTCCGACAACGGCCGCCCGTCCTTGCGCGCCGGCTCGGCCGCGCGCCGGAAGCGCGCGCCGATCGCATCGAGCGGATCGCTGAAATCGCCCCATTTCGGCGGCACGTCGGCGCCCGAATGCGCAAAGGCACGCGTCTCGCGCTCCCATCCGGCGAACGGGCGCTGCTGCGCGTGGATTTCCTCGGCGCTCATGCCCGTGAAGAAATTGTAGCGCGCATTGAACGCGCGGACATGATCGAGGCAGAACCAGCGATACGGCCGCGGCCCATCGCCGCTCATCCGCGGCGAATCGCCTGCGGGCGCGCGGAATTCACCCGCTTCGTCGCACCCCGGTTCCTCGCACACGCGCCCGGTCCCCTCGACCCGGCCGTGGAAGCGCGGGGCGGGCCGCTCTCTCGCGCCATCTTTCTTGTCGTCCTCGCGCGCCACGCGGGGCTCCCTAACTGCAAAAACGGCCTATATAGGCGCGATGACCGACCCTGCCACCGCCCCCGCCCCGATTCCTGGCGCACCCCCGCGCCCGCTCGTCGATGAGATCCGCGAGCGCCTGGTCGTCGCGCTCGATCCGATCGCGCTCGACGTGTCGAACGACAGCGCCCAGCATGCCGGCCATCTCGGCGACGACGGCACCGGCGAATCGCATTTCAGCGTGAGCGTCGAATCGCCCGCCTTTGCCGGCCTGTCGCGCGTCGCGCGGCAGCGCCTCGTCAACACCGCGCTCGCCGATCTGCTGCGCGACCGGATCCACGCGCTGGCGATCCGCGCACGGGCGCCGGGCGAATGAGCGCGCGCTACAAGCTGTGGTACTGGTCCGATCTGCAGGGGCGCGGCGAGTTCGTCCGGCTCGCGCTCGAAGCGGCGGGGATCGGCTATGACGATTGCGCGCGGCAGCACGGCGCCGAGGCGCTGCTCGACGACATGGAACGCCACGCGGCGGCGCGCGGGCCGTTCGCGCCGCCCTATCTGGAACTCGACGGAATGGTGATCGCGCAAGTCGCCAACATTCTGCTCTACCTCGGCGACCAGCACCATATCGGGGGCGCAACAATCGCCGACCGGCTGTGGCTCAATCAGCTCCAGCTGACGATCGCCGATGTCGTCGCCGAGGCGCACAACGTCCATCACCCGCTCGACGGCAACGCCTATTACGAGGACCAGCAGGACGCCGCACTGATCGCCGCGGCCGCGTTTCGCGAAGATCGCATCCCCAAGTTCCTCGGCTATTTCGAACGCGCGGCGGAGGCCAATCCCGGCGAATGGCTGATCGGCGATCGCTGGAGCTATGGCGACACCTCGCTGTTCCAGCTGGTCGAGGGCCTGCGCTACATGTTCCCCAAGCGGATGGCGGCGATCGAGGGCGCGTATCCGGCGGTGCTCCGCATCCACGATCAGGTCGCCGCGCTGCCGGGTATCCGTGCCTATCTCGAGAGCGACCGGCGCATCGCGTTCAACGAGCAGGGCATCTTCCGCCACTATCCCGAGCTCGACGTCGCCGGAGACAAGCGGGCATGAGCCGCGTCCCCCGCCCGGCGGCGCGCATCCTGCTGCTCGACGAAGCCGATCGCGTGCTGCTGTTCCGCTTCGATCCCGACGATCGCCCGCCCTTCTGGTGTACGCCGGGCGGCGCGGTCGATCCCGGCGAGAGCTATGAAGCCGCCGCGCGCCGCGAGCTGCGCGAGGAGACCGGGCTAGAGCTCGATTGCGGGCCGCAAGTGCTGCAACGCCATGTCGAGTTCCTGACGATCGAGGGCGTCGAGGTCAGCGCCGACGAGCGCTATTTCCGCGTCCGCGCGCCGCACGATGCGGTCGACACGAGCGGCCACACCGCGCTCGAACAGCGGGTGATGACGCGCTTCCACTGGTTCACGCGCGCCGAACTCGCCGCCGCCACCGAACCCTATTTCCCCGAGGATCTCCCCGCGATCCTCGACGCGCTGGAGGGCTCCGAATGACCAACGACGACCTCATCCTGCAGACGATCACGCCCGTCACGCACGACCTCGGCGGCTTCAAGGTCCACCGCACGCTCCCCTCGCGACCGCGCACGATGGTCGGGCCGTTCATCTTCTTCGACCAGATGGGCCCGTCGCGGCTCGGCATGGGCGAAGGGATCGACGTGCGCCCGCACCCGCACATCAACCTGTCGACCGTCACTTATCTGTTCGGCGGCGCGCTAGGCCACCGCGATTCGCTCGGCAGCGACGTCGTGATCGAGCCCGGCGCGGTCAATCTGATGACCGCGGGGAACGGCATCGTCCATTCCGAGCGCACCCCCGACGCGGCGCGCGCCGACGGCCCCGAGCTATCGGGCATCCAGACCTGGCTCGCCATGCCCGAGCAGGACGAGGAGATGTCGCCCGCGTTCGAGCATGTCGCGCGCGCCGATCTGCCGACGGTCGAAGCGTCGAACGCCCGCGCACGCGTCGTGATGGGGAGTCTCTGGGGCGCGACCGCACCGACCACGACCTATGCCGAGACGATCTACGCCGACATCGTGCTCGACGCGGGCGGATCCATTCCGATCGATGCGGAGGCCGACGAACGTGCGCTCTACATCGCGCTCGGCGAGGCTACGCTCGACGGCATGACGCTCGAACCGATGACGCTCTACGTGCTCAAGCCCGGCACCGCGGCGACGCTTCGCTCGACGACGGGCGCGCGCGCGATGCTGTGCGGCGGCGAGGCGTTCACCACGCCGCGCCACGTCTGGTGGAACTTCGTCTCCTCGAGGCGCGATCGGATCGACGAAGCCAAGCGCGCCTGGACCGCGGGCGAGTTTCCGAAAGTGCCCGGCGACGACAAGGAATGGATTCCGATTCCGGCCATTCCCAAGACGGTCAGCTATCCGTAATGCCTCTCCCCTCCCGCTTGCGGGAGGAGCTGGGGGTGGGCTCGCGCTTTCGAAACGAACCGCACGTGGAGGCCGGGCGCCCACCCCCGACCCCTCCCGCAAGCGGGAGGGGAGTATCAAAATGACCGCCTTCACCCTGAACCGAATCGCCCTCCCCACCGGCGTCGAGCTCGATGTCGCCACCGCCGGCAACCCTGCGCACCCGCCGATCCTCCTGCTCCACGGCTTCCCCGAATCGCACCGCACCTGGCGCCACGTCATCCCGCAGCTCAGCGCCGATCATTTCGTCATCGCCCCCGACCAGCGCGGCTTCGCGCGGTCTTCCAAGCCCGCCGCGATTGGCGACTACACCCCCGACAAGATGGTCGCCGACTTGCTCGCGCTCGCTGACCATTTCGGGCTGACCACCTTCACGCTCGTCGGCCACGACTGGGGCGGCGCGATCGCCTGGATGGCGGCGTTGCAGAACCCCAGCCGCATCACCCGCCTCGTCATCGTCAACGCGCCGCACCCCTTCGTCTTCCAGCGCACGCTGTTCGACGACATGGCGCAGCGCGAGGCGAGCCAGTACATCACCGCCTTCCGCAATCCCGGGTTCGAGACCTATATCGACAGCATCGGGCTCTCGAATTTCTTCGACAGCAGCTTCCTGCGCCACACCGATTTCTCAAAGATCGCCGATGAAAAGCCGGTCTATCTCGACCAATGGAGCCAACCCGGCGCGATGACCGCGATGCTCAACTGGTACCGCGCGAGCCCGATCCTCGTCCCCGCAATGGACGAGACGCCCTCGCGTCCCGCGTTCCTCGACGGCGCGTTCCCGCCGGTGACGCAGCCGACGCTGGTGGTGTGGGGTCTCGGCGACGCCGCGCTGCTGCCGAGCCAGCTCGACGGGCTCGACACGCTGGTGCCCGATCTCACGCTGGTGAAGGTCGATGCCGGGCACTTCGTCCCGTGGGAAAACCCCGACGCGATCGTCGCCGCGATCCGAGAGTGGGAGGCCACCTAAATCCTCCCCGGCACGGGGAGGGGGACCATTTGCCTCTTCCGGCAAATGGTGGAGGGGGCTCTCCGCGGGCGTTACGCGTGTGGCGGCCCCCCTCCACCACCAGCCTGAAAAAGGCTGGCGGTCCCCCTCCCCGTGCCGGGGAGGATCAAACCCTGACCTGCGCCGCCGCGGGCAACTCCACCAAAGGCGCGGCCCCCGCGCCAGCTCCCGTATCGATCCACGCCCCATGCGCATGGCTCGTCGCCACTGTCGTCCACTCCGCGCCCCCCGGCCACCACCGCGCCCGCACCACCTGGTGCCCCACCGACCGATCGGGCTCCATCGCAACCCAGCCAAGCGGGCGCTCGACCGTCGCACGCGCGCCCGCTGCGGCCATCGCCACGCGCACGCGCTCGGCCACCGGCTCGGGCAGATACTGCCACACCACCGAATGCATCAGCACGCGCGTCACGCCTTCCGCCTGCGGCTCGGCGAGCCGCGCCTCGATCCAGTCGGCCGCATCCGCCCGCGCGAGCGCCACGCCATGCGCGCGCACCATCTCCACCGCCGCGCGCACCCGCGCGAGGCGTTCGGGCGTCTCGGGCCAGACATAGGCCGCAAGCCGCGCCGCCACCGCCGGATCGGTCGCGTCGATCGGCGCGACGTCGCACCCGCGCACCGACACGATCTCGAGCGGCACCGGATCGGGCGGCGGCCCGCTCCAGCGCGGCGTGATCGTCACCGGCGAATCGGCGGGCCCGAATGCCACGCCGCCAAGATCGAAGCGATACCGCCCGATCAGCAGGTTGAGCCCAGCACTCGACCCGATCTCGAGCACCTCCACCCGCGGCCCGCACGCCCGCGCAATCTCGCGCAACCCCAGCAGCAGCGCCGCCGACCGCCCCGGCTCGTTGGTCTGCGGCGGCCCGTCGAGCCACGGCAGCAACGCCGCCTCATGCTCCACCAGCACGCGCTCGATCGTCGCGAGGATAGCGCGCGCATCGGTCACCGCCCCCGAATACACCGCCGCCAACCCGGCATCGCGCCCCGCCTGCACCAACGCGTGAAGCCCCCCGAACAGCCGCAACGGCAGAGCATCGCGCGTCGGCTCGCCCGCCCAGTCGAGCACCCGCGCCCCGATGACCGATCGCCGCGTCAGCCCGTCGACGAGCGCCGCGCACATCCGGGCATAGACCGGCGCGGCATTGGCCTCGCAATACTGCTGCTGGATCCGGAACGCGTCACGATTGGTCTGCTCATCGGCCATGATCGATTTTCTCCGTCGGTCGCGTTGTTGCGCCCACCCCCGCCGCCAAGTAAAGCCCGCGGCATGGCAGACCCGATCATCATCGCCGTCCCCAAGGGCCGCATCCTCGCCGAAGCGATCCCCTTGCTCGAACGCGCCGGAATCGTCCCCGAAGCCGCGTTCAGCGACGAAAACAGCCGCGCGCTGCGCTTCACCACCAACACCCCCGGAATCGACCTCATCCGCGTCCGCGCGTTCGACGTCGCGACCTTCGTCGCGCACGGTGCGGCGCAGCTCGGCATCGTCGGGTCCGACGTGCTCGCCGAGTTCGACTATTCCGAACTCTACGCGCCGGTCGATCTCGGCATCGGCCATTGCCGCCTGTCGGTCGCGGAGCCCGCCGACATGGCCGCGAACGACGATCCGCGCGGCTGGAGCCATGTCCGCGTCGCGACCAAATACCCCCACGTCACCGAAGCGCATTTCGCGCGCCGCGGCGTGTCGGCCGAGTGCGTCAAGCTCAACGGCGCGATGGAGCTGGCGCCGCTGCTCGGCCTCGCGCCGCGGATCGTCGATCTGGTGTCGTCGGGCCGCACGCTGAAAGAGAACGGCCTGGTCGAGGTCGAGGTGATTTGCGAGGTCACCTCGCGGCTGATCGTCAACCGCGCGGCGTTCAAGACGCGCGGCGAAGTCGTACCGCTGGTCGAGGCGTTCCGGCAGGCTGTTGCACAGGAGATGGCGGCATGAGCGCCTTTACGACTCGCCTCGCTGAAAGGGAGGAGGGGAGCATCTTATGATCAAGCTCACCACCACATCGCCCACCTTCGCCGCCGACTTCACCACGCTGGTCAACGCCCGCCGCGAAGCCGATGCCGACGTCGCGCGCGACGTCCGCGCGATCATCGCGCGCGTGCGCGACGAAGGCGATTCCGCGGTCCACGCCTATACGCAGAGCTTCGACCGCCACGATCTCGACGCCACCGGCTGGCAGATCGACCCCAGCGAATGGCGCGCCGCCTATGACGGCCTCGCCCCCGACCTCCGCACCGCGCTCGAGCTCGCGGCAGAGCGCATCGCCACCTATCACGAGAAGCAGAAGCCGCAGGGCACCGACAGCACCGACGCCAACGGCATCCGCACCGGCGCGCGCTGGAACGCGATCGAACATGCCGGGATCTACATCCCCGGCGGCCGCGCGGCCTATCCGAGCTCGGTGCTGATGAACGCGATCCCCGCCAAGGTCGCCGGTGTCGATCGCATCGTCATGGTAACCCCGACCCCCGACGGCGAGGTCAACCCGCTGGTGCTCGCCGCCGCGCACATCGTCGGCGTCGACGAGCTGTGGCGGATCGGTGGCGCGCAGGCGATCGCCGCGCTCGCCTACGGCACCGACCGGCTCCGCCCGGTCGACGTCATCACCGGCCCGGGCAACGCCTGGGTCGCCGAGGCCAAGCGCCAGCTCTACGGCGTCGTCGGCATCGACATGGTCGCAGGTCCGTCCGAGATCGTCGTCGTCGCCGACGGCGAGAACCGCGCCGACTGGATCGCCGCCGATCTGCTCAGCCAGTCCGAGCACGACCCGACCAGCCAGTCGATCCTGTTCACCGACTCGGCCGAATTCGCCGACGCCGTCGCCGCCGCGGTCGACGCCCAGATCGAGACGCTCGCAACGTCGAAGGTCGCGCGCGCGGCATGGGACGCGAACGGCGCGATCATCGTCGTGCGCACGCTGGAAGAGGCGCTCCCACTGGTCGACCGCCTCGCCGCCGAGCATCTCGAACTGGCATGCGACGATCCGCAGGCGCTGTTCGACAAGCTGCGCCACGCCGGCTCGGTGTTCATGGGCCGCCACACGCCCGAGGCGATCGGCGATTATGTCGCCGGACCGAACCACGTGCTGCCGACCGGGCGGCGCGCGCGCTTTGCCAGCGGGCTGTCGGTGCTCGATTTCATGAAGCGCACCAGCTTCCTGCAGCTAGGACCCGAAGGCCTCGCCGCCATCGGCCCGGCCGCAGTAGCGCTGGCGCAAGCCGAAGGCCTCCCCGCCCACGCAAGATCGGTCGCGCTCCGGCTCCGCTAACCTCCTCCCCTCCCTGAAAGGGAGGGGCTGGGGGTGGGTCGGCCTCCCGGGCGCGCGGCGCTCTGACGCAAGCGGTGTCGCCGCCGCATCTATGGCGCGCGTCACGCCCGATTACGGGCCGACCCACCCCCGCCCCTTCCTTCCCGGGAGGGGAGGCTTGCGGGGCAACCCTGCGCGCGCACTGATCCGCCAGCGCCTCCCTTCCCCGAGGAGGTAACAGGCCCCCACACACCAATCTTCCCGTTCCCCGCTTTTTCCCCTATGGCGCCCGCCCATGTCCTCCCACGCCACTCCCCGCACGGCCGCCCGCTCCAAAGCGCGCGCCGCCGCCCGTCTCGCCGCCGTCCAGGCGCTGTACCAGCACGACATGGAAGCGACCCCTGTCGCGCAGCTGCTCAACGAGTTCCACAACCACCGCCTCGGCGCGACGATCGAGGACGCCGAATATGCCGAGCCCGAGGTCGATTTCTTCGACGATGTCGTAAAGGGCACCGAGGCCCGCCTCGCCGAGATCGACACGACGATCGCCGCCAAGCTCGCCAAGGGCTGGAACCTCGCGCGGCTCGACAAGGCGATGCGCGCGATCCTGCGCGCGGGCACCTACGAGCTGCTCGCGCGCGCCGACGTGCCGGTCGGCACCGTCATCACCGAATATGTCGACGTCGCGCACGCCTTCTTCGACAAGCGCGAGGCGGGCTTCGTCAACGGCCTGCTCGACGGTATCGCCAAGGACGTCCGCGCCTGACCATGGGCGAGGTCGTCAACCTCCGCCGCGCGCGGAAAGCCCGCGCCCGCGACACCGCCGAGACGACCGCCGCCACCAACCGCGCCGCGTTCGGCCGCAGCAAGGCCGAACGCGCCGCGACAGCGCACGACGCGGCACGCGCCGGACGCGCGCTCGACGGAGCCAAACGCGAAGAATGACCCTGCGGTCGCGACCGCCGGGCGATCCCCATGCTTCCGCGCGCCTCGCCGCCAGGCGGGAGGAGGATGCGCGCTCGAGCACAGAGTTTGGGAAAGCAAAACACCCGTAACTGTATTGCCGCAGCAAGACACCTCGCTTATGGTTCGAGGAAAAGGCGATGGCGGTGACACTGACGGGTAAGCTCATCCGATATGCCGCGTGTGCGACGCTCGTCGCAGCGGGCATGTCTCCCGCCTTGGCCGGCCCATGGGTGCCGATGGCAACAGCGGGTAAGGCTGCCGACGGTGTTTGGCGATCCCGCGGCTACGGGCATATCCTCGTGGTGCACGGCGGCGCGCGCACGCTGTATCACGTCGCCGGCGCGTTCTGTTATCGTGATCCGACCGGCGAAACCGACGACGATACGTATCGGCTCGTGTCGATCGTAAGCCCGACGCACATCGTATTCGCCGCCTCGGCCGACCAGACGCGCTATGGCTTCGATCGTATCGCCGCGCTTCCGCGGCGCTGCACCGTGCAACGAGGTTGGACGGCGCACGAGCTTGGCGAGGTGATCGCAGCCACCTTTGCCGATCTGTATCCCGGCTTCGGCCGACGCGGACGAACGTTGGGCACGCTCACCGCTGCCCTTGCCACTCCGGATACCCGACCTCCCGACCTCGTCTTTTTCCAGCGTACGACCCAGGCGCTCGCGCGGCTCGACGATGCGCATGTGGGCTTGCAGGCCACGATCGCCGGTGTCGATCACGCTTTCGAAGGCGGTGAAGCGCCAACCATATCGAGCGCACGAGCCAACCCGGCAATGGGGGCCGATCCCGCCGAGAGGGAGCGAGCCTGGTCCAAATCCTATCGCGAGGGGATTACCGGTCTGCTCGACGGCGGCGGGCATCACGTCGCGAACCGCCGCATCCTGTGGGGCACCATAGGTCGGATCGGCTACCTCAACATCGTGGCGATGGGCGCGTTCGACAAGGATGCTCCACCCGACGACATGCACGCACTGGACGCGGCGCTCGATGATGCTCTCACCGCCTTCCAAGGGCTTCCGGGGGTGATCGTGGACGTGACCAACAACCGGGGTGGGTATGATGCGATCGGCCTCCACATCGCCGGTCGGTTCGCGCGCGAACGCCGGTTAGCCTTCTCGAAACGAGCGGTCGGCGCGAAGGGCGCCTATCAGCGGTTCGAAGTCGTGCCGAGCGATCGCGTCCGGTATCTCGGCACGGTCGCGCTGCTGACCAGCGACGTGACGGTCAGTGCGGGCGAAACCTTCACCCTGGCGATGCGGGCGCTGCCAAACGTGAGGCAGATCGGCGGAAGAACGCGCGGCGCGCTGTCCGATCAGCTCGCCAAGCCCTTGCCGAATGGCTGGACGTTGATGCTGCCGGCCGAGGACTATCGCGATCCCGCTGGCCGATCGCAGGAAGGGGTCGGCATCGATCCCGCGCGATCCTTGCCGCCCTTCGATCCCGATCACCAGACGATGATCCGGCGGGTCGTGCAGAGCCTGTCGCCTCCGCGCTGAGCGGCATGATCCTGCTTTCCCGTTTCGGCATCCTTCCTGGAAAAGGCAGCAACGCCGCGCAGCGTCGGCGATCGCCATCCGCCTTCCCCAAAGCGGCCGGGCGGTCTCCACCCCGTATCGCCGTTTCGCCGTGTCGCCCTCGAGACCGCGCGAGCATCGCCTGAAAGCCGACCGGCAGCGATCAGGCGGCAAAGCGGTCGGTCTCAAATCGCCCACCGCCGGACGTTCAGGCTGGCGATCCGGGCTCCCGATAACGGCCATTCGTTCAGCTCGATCTTTCCCGTCTCCCCGTCTCCAACGGCACATTTCGGGGAAGTGCAATCGGGAACAGATTTCGGGAAAGGGGGGTGCTCCGCACGGCTCTCTGTGCGATCGCCCGGGCTAGTGTCGCGCTTGCGGGTTCGTTTTCGGGAAAGCCTGCGAGCCATGCTAGAACCGCAAGATCGGTCGAGCGCTTCATATCCGGTCGCGCCTAGCTAGCGACGCCACGGAGGACAGGACGATGAAGGCGGCGCTTCCCATTTACCATGCCCGGATGCAGCGGGTACTAGATCACATCGACCGGCATTTGGACGATGATCTAGATCTCGATGCGATGAGCGGCGTCGCGGCCTTTTCGAAATTCCACTTCCACCGGCAGTTCGTGGCGACCTTCGGGCTATCCGTGCATCGCTACGTCCAGCTCGCCCGCATGAAGCGTGCATCTTATCGGCTGGCCTACAGGGACGCGCAGAGTATCACTGAAATAGCAATGGACGCTGGATACGACGCCCCGGATGCCTTTGCCCGCGCCTTCCGGCAACGGGTCGGGCAATCGCCCTCGTCGTTTCGGA
Source organism: Sphingomonas glacialis (assembly GCF_014653575.1). Taxonomy (GTDB): domain Bacteria; phylum Pseudomonadota; class Alphaproteobacteria; order Sphingomonadales; family Sphingomonadaceae; genus Sphingomonas; species Sphingomonas glacialis. The sequence continues at coordinate 596,870 of NZ_BNAQ01000002.1, forward strand.
AGGCTCCCGATTGGGAACCGTGGCTTGCGGCCTTCGGGCCTCTCAACAACGCGAGGAGCAAGCTCATGCAGACCACCTACACACCCCACGATGTGACAATCCGCGACGTAGCGCCGACCCCGGTGGCGATCATGAAGCATCGCGGCGATCCGGCGACGATCGGCGCTACCATCCAGCGGTTTATCGCTTGGCGGAAGGCAACCGGCCTGTCGCCGACGGTCAGCCCGACATTCAACGTATTCCACTCCGATCCGCGCACGACCCCCCCGGCCCAGTATCGCATGGACCTATGCGTCGGCACCGATCGACCCGTCGAGGCAAACGGCGAGCGGATCGAGGCCGGCACCATCCCCGGCGGACGCTGCGCGGTGCTGCGCGTCGTCGGAAATACAGATAATCTGGAGCCGGCCGCGCTGTACCTTTACCGCGATTGGCTACCCGCCAGCGGCGAGGAGGCACGGGATTTTCCACTCTACTGCCAGCGCGTCGCCTTCTTTCCGGAGGTGCCTGAGCATAAGGCGGTCGCGGAATTGTTCCTGCCACTGAAATAGCTTGGTAGAGGGCGGCGTTGTTCGCTTGCGCTCTCGCAGCAAACAAGCCGCCCCTTTCCCGAAATTCGATTCTTTTCGGGAAAGGCAGATAGCGTCGGGCACGTCCGCCAACGCTATCCGCCTTCCCAATAGCGGACGGTCCGCATTCCACCAAAAGCAGACATCCGCGCCCACCCCGGCTAGACCGGCGCGCATGACCGAAGCCGATTTCCTCGCCGCGGTGCGCGCGCTGCCGCTTCATCCCGGCGCGCTGGGCTTGCGCGACGATGCCGCGCGGCTCGGGCGGCTCGTGCTGACGAGCGATACGCTGGTCGAAGGCGTGCACTACCTCGCCGGCGATCCGCCGGGCGATGTCGCGTGGAAGCTGGTCGCGACCAACCTGTCGGATCTCGCCGCCAAGGGCGCAGTGCCCGTCGGGGTGATGCTCAACTACCCGCTGCGACGCGCTGCCGTCCCCCCTCCAGGCGACGCGACAGCGGGCGAAGCCTCGCCGAGCGAAGGCTGGGACAGCGCCTTCCTCGCCGGCCTCGCCGACGCGCTCACCACCTTCGCCGCGCCGATCCTTGGCGGCGACACCGTCTCGCTCCCCGCCCACGCCCCGCGCGTCATCACGCTCACCGCGCTCGGCGACGCCGCACACGCCCCCCCCCGCAGCGGCGCGCAGGCCGGGGATGCGCTTTGGGTCACCGGCACGATCGGCGATGCCGGCGCAGGGCTCGCCATCGCGCACGGCCAGCCAGGCCCCGCCGAGCTGCTTGCCGCCTATCGCCGCCCGCAGCCGCAGCTTGCCGCAGGTCAAGCGCTCGCCCCGCAGGTCCATGCGATGATGGACGTGTCCGACGGCCTGTTGATCGACGCGCAGCGCATGGCGGCGGCAAGCGGGCTCGCCGTCACGATCGACCTCGCGGCGATCCCGCTGTCCGACGCGTACCGCGCGCAGGCCGGCGACACCCGCGCCGCGCGGTGCGCCGCGGCGACCGCGGGGGACGACTATCAATTGCTTTTCGCGCTCGCGCCGCACCGCGCGCCCGCCGCCCCCGCGACGCGGATCGGCGTCTTCGCATCGGGCGCGGGCCTGACGCTACACGACGCCGGGGCGCCGCTGTCGCTCCCCGGCGCGCTCGGCTATCAGCACGCGGGCTAACCCGCCCGAACCACGCCGCTTGCCAAGCCCCGCCGCCGCGTTACTCTGCCGGGCAAGCGTGGGGGCCGCCGTCGCGTACCGTCCCACCGATAATCCATGGGAAAGGACACGCATGACGATCGTCTATGCCGCCATCATCTGTGGCTTGCTTGCCGTAGCCTACGGCCTCCTCACCTCCGCCCAAGTCCTCCGAGCGCCCGCGGGCAACGAAAAGATGCAGGACATCGCCGCCGCGATCCAGGAAGGCGCCAAGGCCTATCTCGGTCGGCAATACCGCACGATCGCGATCGTCGGGGTGATCGTCCTCGTGCTCGTCTGGATCTTCCTCGACGGCATGCGCACCCCCGTCTCGGCGGTGAGCTTCGCGCTCGGCGCGGTGCTGTCGGGCGTGGCGGGCTATGTCGGCATGAACATCTCGGTCCGCGCCAACGTCCGCACCGCGGAAGCCGCGCGGACCTCGCTGCAGGGCGGCCTGACGATGGCGTTCCGCTCGGGCGCGGTTACCGGGTTGCTCGTCGCAGGCCTCGGCCTGCTCGCGATCTCGGGCACCTTCTGGTTCCTCGCCGGTCCGAACGGCGCCGATGCCGGCGCGCCGGTGGTGGTGAAGGCGCTCACCGCGCTCGCGTTCGGTGCTTCGCTCATCTCGATCTTCGCGCGGCTCGGCGGCGGGATCTTCACCAAGGCGGCCGATGTCGGCGCCGATCTCGTCGGCAAGGTCGAGGCGGGCATCCCCGAAGACGACCCGCGCAACCCCGCCACCATCGCCGATAACGTCGGCGACAATGTCGGCGATTGCGCCGGCATGGCGGCCGATCTGTTCGAGACCTATGTCGTCACGATCGGCGTGACGATGATCTCGGTCGCGCTCGCGCTGCGCCAGGCCGATGCGCTGCTGCAGGTGATGACGCTCCCGCTGATCGTCGGCGGGGTGTGCATCCTGACCTCGATCATCGGCACCTATTTCGTCCGCCTCGGGCGCGGCCAGTCGATCATGGGCGCGCTCTACAAGGGGTTCTGGGTCAGCATCCTGCTGTCGATCCCGGCGATCTACCTCGTCACGCGCTATGTGCTCGGCGACATGAGCGCGATCATCGGCGGCAACGCCTTCCTCGACGGCGGGACGCAGGTCGCAGCCTCCGGCATCGCGGCGGCGACCTTCACCGGCTGGGAGCTGTTCTGGTCGATGATGGTCGGGCTCGCGGTCACCGGGCTGCTGGTGTGGATCACCGAATATTACACCGGCACCAACTTCAGACCCGTCCGCAGCATCGCCAAGGCATCGCAGACCGGCCACGGCACCAACGTCATCCAGGGCCTTGCGATCAGCCTCGAATCGACCGCGCTGCCCACCCTCGTCATCGTCGTCGCGGTGATCGCGGCGTATCAGCTCGCCGGCGTGATCGGCATCGCCTTTGCCGCGACCGCGATGCTCGCGCAGGCGGGGATGGTCGTCGCTTTGGACGCCTACGGCCCGGTGACCGACAATGCCGGCGGCATCGCCGAGATGGCGGGGCTGCCCGACGACGTCCGCCACCGCACCGATGCGCTCGACGCGGTCGGCAACACCACCAAGGCGGTGACCAAGGGCTATGCGATCGGCTCGGCGGCGCTCGCAGCCCTCGTGCTGTTCAACGCCTACACCTCGGACCTCGCGCGCGATTTCCCCGATCTCACGGTCAATTTCGCTCTGTCGAACCCGTACGTCATCGTCGGGCTGCTGCTCGGCGCGCTGCTCCCCTATCTGTTCGGCGCGATGGGGATGACCGCGGTCGGCCGCGCGGCGGGTGCCGTCGTCGAGGAAGTGCGCCACCAGTTCCGCGAGAATCCCGGCATCATGGCGGGCACCAGCCGCCCCGATTACGCACGCACCGTCGATCTCGTCACCAAGGCGGCGATCAAGGAGATGATCGTCCCCTCGCTGCTCCCGGTGCTTTCGCCGATCCTGGTGTTCTTCGTGATCCGCTTCGTCGCGGGGCAGGCCGAGGGCTTCGCGGCGCTCGGCGCGATGCTGCTCGGGGTGATCGTCTCGGGGCTGTTCGTCGCGATCTCGATGACGAGCGGCGGCGGGGCGTGGGACAATGCCAAGAAATATATCGAGGACGGGCATTATGGCGGCAAGGGCTCGGAGGCGCACAAGGCGGCGGTGACGGGCGATACCGTGGGGGATCCGTACAAGGATACCGCGGGGCCGGCGGTTAATCCGATGATCAAGATTACCAATATTGTCGCGCTGCTGCTGCTCGCGGCTCTCGCCGCGAGCACAGGCTGAAGCGAAAGCTTCAGCACGCGCGACCGGCCGGCGGGGGCGCCCGACGCCCCCGACCGACGGCGTGGCTTTGCCACGCCGCCCCTACTTACCCCCTCGTCACCCCGGCCTTGTGCCGGGGCCCACCGTGCCGCGCGCGCAACGCGCGTTGCGCGCGTATCCCGGTGGACCCCGGCACAAGGCCGGGGTGACGGTTGGGGGGAATCCCCCCCAAATTTCCCCCCAACCCCAAAACCCGCTACCCAGCAAAAATGCCCCACCGCCCCCTCTCCCCCGGCGAGCTCGACCACGCGCAAGCGCTATTCGGCGACGCGATCGCGTACGACGGCATCAAGGTCCACGCCCGCCGCTACCTCCCCTTCCAGCCACGCAGCGTCGCGATGGCCCCCAACGGCCACATCTATTTCCCGAAGCCCAGCTACAAGCCGGACTTCTCGACGACCGTCCCCGATCTCGCCTGGATCCTCCACGAACTCACCCATGTCTGGCAGCACCAGCACGGCATGTGGGTCCGCCTGCGCGGCACGCTCGCCGCCGGGCGCTACCATTACGGCGACCTCGCCGACACCAACCGCCCCTTCACCCGCTTCAACATCGAGCAGCAGGCGGCGATCGTCGGCGATTACGTGCTGACCACCAACGGCTACCACGCCCAACACGGCCGCGGCGCGCGCGCCGATTACGAACGCGTGCTGCCGTTCGTGGGCGGAGCGTAAGGCGCTGTAATACCGCCGCCCTGCCGCCTTGCCTCGGCCCCACGGGCGGCTAGGATGGCACCGGCGACGCGCTCGCCGGTCGGGGGACAACATGATGCGATATCGGGGATTTCGAGGCCTACTCGGCTGGACGGCGCTGTTTGCGGCAAGCCCGCTCGCCGCGACCGAGCCCGCCCCTGCCAACCCGCCCCCCGCGGTCGCGCCGATCCCCGTAGAAAGCTTCGGCCAGCTTCCCTTCATGGAAGCTCCCAAGCTTTCGCCGGACGGAAAGCGCGTCGCCGCAAAGATCGCGATCAAGGGTCAGCAGCGGCTCGCCATCTTCGCGCTGGATGACACGCAGCATGTCGGAGTCATCAATCCCGGCGCGTCGGACATCAATGGCTGGTCGTGGGTCAACAACGACTGGCTGATCGCCCAGATCGGCGCCACCGCGCCGGTCGAGGGTGACAGCTGGTACCTGCGTCGCACGCTCGGCATCAGCGCCGACGGCAAGACGATCACCATGCTTGGCAAGGATGACGCGGCGCAAAGCGCTGACGACGTGCTTTGGATCGCGCAGGATGGCAGCCCGCATGTTCGGATCGCGCTGCAAACCTCGATCTACAGCGATGCGGCCGGCTTCTGGCCCGAAGTGCGCGATTATGACGTGACCAACGGTCACAGCACGCTTGTCCAGCGGTCGGTCGAGACCGTGATGGACTGGTTTGCCGATCCTGCCGGGACCGTTCGGCTCGGCATGGGCTATGACGATGCGTCGCGCAGCTATCGCTTGCTCTACCGCGACACCGCCAAGCAGACCTTCCGCACCGTCAGCCGTGCGCGGGGACGCGATGCCGACCTTGGCAACACCCCCGCGATCTTCCTTCCCGAGTCCGGCAAAGCGCTCGCCTTCGACGATGCCGACGGGTTCAACGCCCTCTATCCGCTCGATCTCGCGACGCTCAAGACCGGGCCGAAGCTATTCGGCGTTCCCGGCTATGACATCGACAGCGTCATCACCGGAGATGGCGGGTCGCGGCTCGTCGGGGTGCGCTATACCGACACGCGCGAACGCACGCGCTGGTTCGACTCAAAGCTGGCCGATGTGCAGGCCAAGATCGATGCAGCGGTGGGTGCGCGCACCGCACAGATCGTGTCGTGGAGCCGCGACTTCAGCGTGTTGCTGGTGCGCGTTGGCGGCGCCGATCGGTTGGGCGCCTATTACGTCTTCCGCCCCGAAGAAGGCGTGATGCACATATTTGCGACGCTTAACGATGGGCTCGGCATCAAAGCCTATGCGCCGGTCTCGACGATCCATTACAAGGCGCGCGACGGGCTGGACATAGCAGCGGTGCTGACGGTCCCGCGCGGCAGACCCGCCAAGGCGCTCCCGCTGATCCTGATGCCGCATGGCGGCCCGTTCGCGCGCGATGACGAGAGCTGGGACTGGTGGGCGCAATTTCTCGCCAGCCGCGGCTATGCCGTGCTCCAGCCTAATTATCGCGGGTCTTCGGGCTATGGCGGGGATTTCACTAGAAAGGGTCGCGGGCAATGGGGCCTCGCGATGCAGGACGATCTGACCGATGCGGTCAAATGGGCGGCCGAAAGCGGGCTGGCCGATGCCAAGCGTGTCTGCATCGTCGGCGGCTCCTATGGCGGCTATGCCGCGTTCCGGGCAGCGGGGCGCGATGCCGCGGTCTATCGCTGCGCGGTGTCCTATGCCGGCGTCGCCGACATGCCCGCGATGCTGCGTTATGACGGCGCCTTCCTCAACGGCGGGCGCGCAAAGGATTATTTCCGCGAGCAGGCGCCCGATCTAAAGGCGGTCTCGCCGGTCTATGACGCCGCGCATTTCGCGATGCCGATCCTGATCCTCCACGGCAAGAAGGACACCGTCGTGCCGGTTGCGCAATCGCGCAGCATGGTCGCGCGGCTCAAGGCGGCGGGAAAGCCGTACCGCTATGTCGAGCAGCCGCTCGGCGACCACCATTTCTCGCGCGAGGCCGACCGGGTGCAATTTCTCACCGAGCTCGAGGCGTTCCTGAAAGAGAACAATCCCGCCTGAGCGCCCCCCTCGAAAACCGCTGTCCTACACGCCCCCTTTTTGTCATCCTCCCACTCGACTCGCGCCCCACAGCGCCGCTCTTTCTCAGCGTCAACCCGTCAACCGCATCCCCCGCGCGCCCACCCCCGCGCGATCATCACAAAAACGGAAACGATCGAACTCGATAACACCAGCTCCAGGGGTCAATCGAGTCAGGCACGGCTCGGTTCGTCGCACCGCTTTCCTTTTCGGGCGTGTTCGGCTATGCGCCGCGCTTCGCGAACACCGCACAAGATCACCCACATCCTCAGAGGTTTGTTTGGCAAAAGAAGAACTGCTCGAAATGCGCGGCCAGGTGGTGGAGCTTCTGCCCAACGCCATGTTCCGCGTGAAGCTTGAGAACGATCACGAAATCCTCGGTCACACCGCCGGCAAGATGCGCAAGAACCGCATCCGCGTGCTCGTCGGCGACGAGGTGCTGGTCGAGCTGACGCCGTACGATCTGACCAAGGGGCGGATCACCTACCGCTTCAAGTAAGCGCGCCGACCCCGTTCCGCCCCGGCGACGGCCGGGGTCCGGCCGGGGTCCGGTTGTGGCCCGGTCGTGAACTGCCGCGGGCTCTGCCGCGCGTGATGACAACGACCTGCGCGCTCGGCCGGCGGCCGTCGCCGGGGAAGGTATGATATGACCCTCGTCCTCGCTTCCTCCTCGCCGCGCCGCCGCGATCTGCTCGCGCGGATCGGGGTGACGCCGTCGCGAATCGAATCGCCCGACATCGACGAGAGCCCGCTGCCCGGCGAGGCGCCCCGCGTCTATGCGCTGCGGCTCGCGATCGCCAAGGCGCAGGCGGTGGCGCGTGCCGCGGGCGAGATCGTCCTCGCCGGCGACACGACGATCGCATGCGGACGCCGCATCCTGCCGCCCGCCGACACCGAAGAGATCCAGCGCGGCTTGCTCGGCCTGCTCTCGGGCCGGCGCCATCATTGCCTGAGTGCGGTGTGCGTCATCGCCGCCGACGGCACGCCGCGCACCCGGCTGTCGGACACGATCGTCGCGTTCAAGCCGCTCTCCGCGGCCGAGATCGACAGCTATGTCGCCAGCGGCGAGGGGCTCGGCAAGGCTGGCGGCTATGCCATCCAGGGCCGCGCCGAGGCGTTCGTGCGCTTCCTGTCGGGGTCGCATTCGGGCGTCGTCGGCTTGCCGCTGTTCGAGACGCGCGCGCTGTTGCTGGCAGCGGGCGTGGCGCTTGGCTGAGCGCCGATGAGCGAATGGCTCTACGAGGCCGGGATCGGCGAGGCCCGCGCGATCCTGGTCGCGGGCGGCGCGATCGTCGAGGCGCGGATCGAGCTTGACCGCGAAGGCCCGCGGATCGGCGCGGTGCTGCCCGCCCGGCTGGTCGAGATCACGGTGAAGGGCCGCGAGGGCCGCGTCGCCTTTGCCGGCGGCGAGGCGATGCTCGCGCCGCTCCCGCCCGGCATCACGCAAGGGGCCACGCTGCTGGTCGAGCTGGTGCGCGAGGCGATCCCCGAGGGGCGCCGCACCAAGCTGCCACGCTGCGTCCCCGCTGACGGCCCCGAGCGCGCCGGGCCGAGCCTGTACGAGCGAATCACCGCAAGCGGCGTGGCCGTGCGGACCTGCCACGCGCACGAGCCCGACCATTTCGAGGCCGCCGGCTGGTCCGAAACGCTCGAGGAAGCGCAGACCGGCGACATCGTCTTTTCCGGCCCCGTCGGCGGCGCGCTGCGGATGAGCCCGACCCCGGCGATGACGCTGTTCGACGTCGACGGCTATCCCCCGCTCGAACCGCTCGCGCTCGCCGCCGCGCGCGCGGTTGCCGCCGCGATCGTGCGCTTCGACATCGGCGGGTCGATCGGCGTGGACTTCCCGACGCTCACCGGCAAGGCGGCGCGCGGCGCGGTCGATGCCGCGCTCGATGCCGGCTTGCCCCAGCCGTTCGAACGCACCGCGATGAACGGCTTCGGCTTCGTCCAGATCATCCGCCGCCGCACCCGCGTCTCGCTCCCCGAGCTGCTCCGCGCCGATCCCGCCGCCGCCGAGGCGCGTGCGCTGCTCCGCCGAATCGAGCGCACCCCGCCGCCGTCCCCGACGCAGCACCGCGTGTCGCCGCGCGTGCGAAGCGCACTCGCCGCCAATCCGCACTGGATCGCCGAGCTCGCCCGGCGTACCGGCGTCACCCCGGTCTTCGAGGTGGCATGATGGCGCGTTCCAAACCCTGTCCGCTCTGCGGCAAAGCGCCGCTCGCGGCCTTCTCCCCGTTCTGCTCGCAAGGCTGTCGCGACCGCGACCTGCTGCAGTGGCTCGGCGAGGGGTATGCGATCCCGGTGCGCACTTTGCCGAGCGAAGATGATGAAGACGGGCTAGACACGCCCCACGACCGCGACTAAGAGGCCGCTTCCCCGGAGCAATTCGGGAGTGCCCGAGTAGCTCAGTTGGTAGAGCATGCGACTGAAAATCGCAGTGTCGGTGGTTCGAATCCGCCCTCGGGCACCATTTTCCTGACAGCGTCGGAGACATGGTGATGACGATGCGTACGGTCTTCATCACGGGCGGAACCTCGGGCATCGGCGAGGCCGCGGTCCGCGCGTTCGCTGGCGCTGGCTGGCGCGTCGTCACCACCGGGCGCCGGGCCGATCGGCTGAAAGCGCTGGCCGATTCGCTCGGTGACACGGTCCACACGCTCGCCTTCGACATTCGCGACCGCGCGGCGATGGAGGCCGCGATCGCCGGCCTGCCGCCCGAGTTCGCGCAGATCGACGCGCTGATCAACAATGCCGGCCTCGCGCTCGGCACAGCGCCCGCGCAGGACGCAAAGCTCGACGACTGGCAGACGATGATCGACACCAACGTGTCGGCGCTGGTCGCCGTCACCCGGGCGCTGCTGCCGGGCCTCGTCGCGCGCAAGGGCGCGATCCTCAATTTGTCGTCAGTGGCGGCGACCTACCCTTACGCGGGTGGCAACGTCTATGGCGGGACCAAGGCGTTTGTCCGCCAGTTCAGCCTCGGCCTGCGCGCCGATCTCCACGGCACCGGCGTGCGCGTCACCTCGATCGAGCCCGGCATGGTCGAGACCGAATTCACCGTGGTGCGCACCGGCGGTAACCAGGCCGCGTCGGACACGCTCTATGCCGGCGCCAACCCGATGACCGGCGGCGACATCGCGGCAACGCTGCTGTGGATCGCCGAACTGCCGGCGCACCTCAACATCAACACGCTCGAACTCATGCCGGTCAACCAGTCGTTCGCGGGGTTTGCCGTGGCGCGCGAAAGCTGATCGCACCGCACACGGTCCGCAGCGGATCGCAGCATATGTCAGGCGTGTAACGAGATTTTAGGGGGCTCGACGCCACAAGGCTCGGGTCCGTAGTCCAGACAGGCCCGACCACCATGCGCTACCCCTTGATCGCTCCCAACCCTCCGCGGCTCAGCGATCATGTCGACGCACTGCAGCGCGTCGAGGCGTCGGGCCATTTCAGCAACAACGGCCCCGAGGTCCGCGCGTTCGAGGCCGCGGCGACCGCGCAGCTCTTCGACGGCCAAGGCGCCTGCCTTGCGGTCAACAATGCAACGCTCGGCCTGATGATCGCGATCCGCGAAGCTGCGGGCGAGCGCACCGCCGGCTGCTACGCGCTGATGCCCGCGCTGACCTTCGCCGCGACCGCGCAAGCGGCCTTGTGGGCGGGGCTCACCCCCTTGATCTGCGACATCAACCCTGCCGACTGGACCGCCAGCGCCGAGGCCGAGGAGCGGCTGCTGCGCGACTATGGCGATCGCATCGCGGTGCTGCTGCCCTATGCGACCTTCGGCACCGCGATCGACCTCGACCGCTATGCCTGGCTCCAGCGCGAACACAGCGTCGGCGTGGTGGTCGATGCGGCCGCCTCGCTTGGCACGCGCGACGCCGGCGGCGGCGGGTTTGGCGCGGGGGCGCCGTTCGCGGTGGTCCATTCGATGCACGCGACCAAGACCTTTGCCGTTGCCGAGGGCGGGTTGATCCATTCGGGCGACACCGACTTGATCGCCCGGCTGCGCGCGATGACCAATTTCGGTTTCGAGGCCAATCGCAGCGCGACGCTGTTCGGCCTCAACGCCAAATTGCCCGAAGTGCTCGCGGTTATGGCGCGCGCCAAGCTCGCCGAGATCGACACGGTATGCGACCAGCGCGCCGCGCTCGAGCATGCCTATCGTACGCAATTGAAGGGCGTCGCGTTCCAGCAGGCGGAAGGGCAGCGCCGCGCCAGCCAGTTCATGCCGGTGCTGCTGCCCGAAGCGGTGGCACATCGTCGGAGCGAAATTGCCGCCGCGCTCGCAGCGGTCGGGATCGGGTCGGGCCAGTATTTCAGCCCGCATCTCGGCGAACAGCCGCTGTTCCAGCGCACCGCGACGATCCTGCCGACGCCGGTCGCCGATTCGATCGGGGCGCGGTCGCTCTCGTTGCCCGTCACCGACGCGATGACCATCGCCGACGTCGCGGTGATCGCCAAGGCCTTCAACCGCATCCTGGCGCGCGAAACGCGCAGCGCCGCCCGGCCGCGCCAGCACGCGGTCGCCTCGCTGCTCATCGTCGGCGGCGGCCCTGCCGGCACCGCGCTGCTCACCGCCGCGAGCAAACGGGGTCGTCTGCCCGAGCTGGCAGCATTGGGACTGATCGTCGCCGAACGCGAAGCGACGCTCGGCGAAGGGCGGATCGGTCGCTACGCGATCACCTCGGACAGCACCGCCGAGACTTTTCTCAGCGCGGTGCGCGACAATCCGCATCCCGAACTCGCCGCGCTGGTCGATCATCCGACCGGACAAGCCGTGGGTCACTATATCGGCGCGCTCGGCGTGCCGCTCGTCGAAGTGGGCCCGTTCGTCCAAGCCACCGGTCATCGCCTCCAGACGCTGGTGGCGCAGCATGGCGGGACGGTCCTGACCGGACACGACGTGCTCGGCACGACGCGCGTGGCAGGCGGGCTGTGGTCGAGCCGTATGCGGCGGCGCGCCGATGGGCACGAGTTCGACCAACTCTCGAGCGCGGTCGCGATTGCGACGGGCGGCCACCAGCCGCTCGACCGGCTCGCGGCGCAACGCGTCGGCGGGGTATCGCTTGTGAGCGAGGTCGGCGATCGGCTGATGCAGTCGGACGAAGCGCTCGCGCTCGGCGGCCCGACCAAGATCATCGATCTGCTCTCGACCAAGCGCAATCCCAAGATCGTCGTGATCGGCGGATCGACAAGCGCGATCGCGACGATCGTCCTGCTGCTCAAGACCGCGAGCCTCCCGCTTGGCGCCGGCGCGATCACGCTGCTCCACCGCCGCCCGCTTCGCCCCTTCTATCCCACCCCTGCCGCGGCGCAGGCCGAGGGCTTCACAGACTTCGGGCCCGACGACATCTGCCCGGTCAGCGGCTTCGTCTATCGCCTCGCGGGCTTCCGGCTCGAGGCGCGCGAACTCGTCCTGCGCGAACTCCGCGTCGACGGACGCACGCCCGATCCACGGCTCACCGTCCATCAGGTGCGCGGCGACGACGATGCCGTCGCGCGCGCGCATCTCGCCGAGGCCGATCTCGTCATCGCAGCGCTCGGCTATCGCCCGCGCGCGCTGCCGGTGCACGATCAGGATGGCCGCGCGATCGCGCTTGCGGCGCACCAGGGCAGCGCGATGGTCGATCGGCATTGCCGCATCCTCGATGCGAGCGGTGTGGCGATCCCGGGGCTGTTCGGCATCGGCCTGGCGGCGGGCTTCGTGCCGTGGGGCCGGCTTGGCGGCGAAGCGAGCTTCTCGGGGCAAGCGAACGGACTGTGGCAATGGCAGAACGATGTCGGCGCGATGATCGTTGACCAGGTGCTCGGCGATGGCGCACGAGCGGTGGCATGACTGCCCCTACCGTTAGCGTCATCATGCCCGCCTATAACGGGGCGGACTTGATCGGTGAGACGATCGTTTCGCTGCAGGCGCAGACGTTTGCCGATTTCGAACTGATCATCGTCGACGACTGCTCGACCGACGATACCGTCGCGGTCGCGCGCAGCTTTGCCGATCCGCGCATCCGCGTACTCGAGGCGCCGTCCAATCGCCGCGTCGTGCTGACGCGAAACGCCGCCTTTGTCGAGGCGCGCGGGCGCTACATCGCCGCGCTCGACCATGACGATCTGTGCCACCCGACGCGGCTCGCGCGCCAGGTCGCCTATCTCGACTCGCATCCCGAGATCGTGCTGGTCGGCAGCGCGGCGAACGTGCTGTTCGAGGGCGCGATTCTGCCGTCCGCGCTCGCGCCGCTATCGACCCCGGCGCTGATCGAATGGCTGATGCGGATCGAGAACCCGCTGGTCTGGTCGTCGGTGATGATGCGCGCCGACGTGGCGCGCAAGCTCGATCCGTTCCAGCGCCCCGAGCGCGTCTATGCCGAGGACTTCGATCTGTATCACCGTATCTCCGCATTTGGGGGAATCGCTCGGATCGACGACGAATTGCTGACCTATCGCCGGCATGGCGGCGGCGCGTCCCAGCGCCAGGCGACGGCGATGCGCGAGCGTGCGAGCGAAGTCCTGGCCGATGCCTATGCCCCGCTGTTCGGCGATGCGGCGGATGATGCCGCGGCGTTGATCGGCCGCTACGTGATGGCGCAACAGCCGGTTCCAGACCGCGCGACCTTCGAGCGTGTCGGCGAGACGCTCGTCGCGCTGCAGGACGATTTCATCCGCCGCCACGCGCCCGACGCCGAGAGCCTTGCTCTGATCCGCTGGGAAACCGCGCGGCGCTGGGCGCGGATCGGGCGCGCCGGCTTGCGCACCGGCCGGCTGAAACTCGGCGACGCGACTGGCGTGCGCCCCGATCATCTCGGGATGGGCTATGCAGGGATCGAGGAACTGATCCTCTCGCGGCTGGTCGGCACGATCCGCTCGGCGCAGCGGCGCAAGACCGGCTGATCCCGCGCCACGCGTCAGACCGTCGCCAAGTCCTCGTCGACCGCCGCCAGATCGCCGCGCGCACGCGCCGCGCGGCCATAGACCGCCTCGAACAAGGGGGTCGCCATCACGGTGGTGACGATCGCCATCAGCACGAGCATCGCGAACAGCGTCGGCCCGATGATGCCCTTTTGCAGCCCGATATTGATGATGATCAGCTCCATCAGCCCGCGCGAGTTCATCAGTGCGCCGATGCCGAGCGCGGTGGAATTGTCCTCACCCGAAAGCCGCGCGGCAGCATAGCAGGCGCCGAACTTGGCGAGGATCGACACGACCAGAATGCCGAGCGTGATCAGCAGCAGCGACCCCGACGCGACCATGTCCATCCGCGTGTTGAGCCCCGAATATGTGAAGAACATCGGCAGCAGCAGCACGACCGCAAGGGGCTCGACCTTGCGCTTGAGTTCCGCGACGAACAGCCCGCGCGGCATGCACACCCCCATCAGGAAGCCGCCGAAGATCGCATGGATGCCGATCGCGTCCATCACGAACGCCGACAGGCAGAACAGCAGCAACGCGACCGCGAGCATTCCGCTGGTCATCTCGCCGCGCGCCTCGACGATCCGGCCGAGCGGCGCAAGCAGCCGCCGTCCGAGCAACAGCATGAAGCCGGTATAGATCAGCGCCCCGCCGATCGCGAGCACCGCCACGCCCGCCCCCGCCCCGAAGGTCGCGAGCACGATCGCGAGCACGCACCACGACGCCGCATCGTCGAACGCGCCGGCGGTGAGCGACAGCGTACCGAGCGCCGAATTGGCGAGCCCGCGCTCGTTGATGATCCGCGCGAGCATCGGGAAGGCGGTCAGCGCGATGCACGCGCCCATGAACAGCGTCGCGCTCGCGCGGTCGATACCCGGCGCAAACAGGCCGGGCACGGTCAGCAGGAAGGGCGTGATCAGCACCGCGAGCAGGAACGGCGCGGCGATCCCCGCTGCCGACACCATCGCCGCGCTGCGCGCCTTCGACTTGAAATGGTCGAGCTGGAGCGTCAGCCCGACGATGAACATGTACAGGCCGACGCCCAATTGCGCGCCGACATAGAGGACGTTGCGCGTCTCCTTGGGGAAGATCGCGAGCTGCAGGTCGGGCAGCAGCAGCCCGAACAGCGACGGGCCGAGCACGACGCCCGCGATCATCTCGCCGACGACTTGCGGCTGGCGCAGCAGCTTCTGCCCGAGCCAGCCGACGACGCGGCATGCGAGGATGATCACCGCGAGCTGAAGAAAGAAATGGACGCTGAAATCGCCCGGCGTATAGCTCTTGACGGCATTTACCGCAGGGCCGTGCGCCCCCAGCACCCCGCCCAGCGCCTGCCACGCCTGGCCCAGCAATTCGCCCATCATCGTCCCCACATATCCAGCGCAGCGCTCCCCGCTGCGCCCGGGTGACGCGTTAGCGCATCACCCGGTCACCGGCACGATATTATCGTCCGAATTGCGATCGATATAGGTGGTGTAGGGATCGATCCCGGCAAACGCCGGCTTGCGCTTGCTGACGATGCGCAGCGTCTGCACGCCCGACCGCACGGGCAGGCGCTCCATCGATACGACGTCCTTGGACGAGAAGGCGCCGTAATCGGGCTTGTGGTCGAACAGCCCGACCGCGATCGTGTCGGACAGCGGCGCCGGCGTCTCCTTGCCCGTGCCGCTTGCGTAGAATTTCGCGGCATCGACGCTGAGCAGCGTCTCGAACGTCCCGTCGGGCAATTTCCGCACGGTCGCGGTCTTCGCCTTGAGATCGTAGAGCGTGATGCGATCGAGCACGTCGCGGACGAGCTCGCGCTCGGCGGGGGTCCGCGCGAGGCCGAGGAAGCCGTTCACCAGATCGAGCGAGCGCGGATACGGCTGGCTCTTGAAGCGATATTTGGCGAGCAGGTCGCGCAGCATCGCGTTGACGCGCGCCTCGCCGAGCCGGTCCTGAAGCAGGTACATCACCACCGCGCCCTTGCGATAATGAATGTATCCCTGGTCCTCGACCCGGTCGAGCGGCAGCTCCTCGATCCGCTCCGATCCGCGCGACCGCAGATAGCTGTCGAGCTCGTACTTGAGGAAGCGGCGGATCTTGTCCTCGCCATTGAGGTGCTTCATCACCATCAGCGCCGAATATTGCGCCATCGTCTCGACCAGGATCGTGCCGCCCTGCATGTCGGCGCTGATGATCTGGTGCGCCCAATATTGATGCCCCAGCTCGTGCGCGGTGACATAGGTGACATAGTCGATCTTGTCTGGCGCATTGGCATCGGCGAGGAAGCCGATCCGCTCGGAATACGGGATCGTCCCCGCGAACGCCTGTGCAAAGCTCGCATAGCCCGGGAATTCGATGATCCGCGCATAGTCGAACTGATACGGGCCGAAATTGGCGCGGTAATAGCCAAGCGCGCTCTTCATCGCAGCCAGCATGCGATCGACGTTATAGCCGTGCTTCGCATCGTAGAAGACCGACAGTTTGACCCCGTCGGCCATTTCGGACTTCTCGGCATAGGCCGCCGACTGAACCGAGAAGAACGCGAGGATCGGCGCGGGCGAGACGAAGTGCGCGGTGCGTCGTCCGTTCGCGACGGTGTCGGACAGCTTGCGCCCCGGCGCGATCGGCGTCTGGCCGGCATCGGTCGAGACGGTGATGTCCGAATTCACCCAATCGGCATCGCCGATATAGTTGCGCCGCTGTGCCGACACGTCCTCGAGCTTGGCCTTTCGCAACTCCGGCGTCAGCCCGTATTTGCGGCGCTTGGCGCGGTCGCTGAGCAGGCCGTCGCGGTCCATCCCGATCTGGGGCGCGAATTCCGAATTGCTGAGGAAGGTGCCGTTGCCGACGAGCCGCGCGTCATCGCCATTGGCGCGCAGCGCGACGCTCTGGCGATGCGTCACGAACGACAGCGTCCCCGTCGCCCCCGGCGCGAGCGGCGTGGCGAAGCGGTAGATGCGGTATTTGAGATCGGCATCGTCCATCGCGAGCGTGGCGCCCGGAACCGCGATCGACACGATCGTGGTATCCTCGTTGGCGAGCCGCACGTGCAGGTCGCGCAACGGCGCGCCGGTATCGTTGACGAAGCGATAGCTACCCTTCGCCTCCATCCGGCGCTGCGCCGGATAGAGCGCGACATCGAGCTTGATGTCGGTGGTCGACGGCTGGAGGACCTTTTCGTACTTCAGATACTTCTTTTCATACGTCGCCAGCCGCGCCTCGCGGTTTTCGCGCGTGCGATAGACATTGAGCACGTCCATCTGCCGATAGAGCCACACCCCCGTTACGATCGACACGAGCAACCCGCCGGCAAGCACTGCGCCCGCCGGCCCCTTGAGCCGCGCCGGGAGCTGGCGGAGCCGCGGCGCGAGCCGCGTCTCGGTCCCGCGCCGCCACAGCAGATGCGCGACCACCGCGAGCGCGAGCGCGATCCCCGACCAATAGAGCCGCAGCCACCAGCTGAGCGGCCCGCCGATCTGGTCGCCGTTCATGTCCGACAGCTGGAGGTTGCCGCTGCTGCCGTAATTGTAGAGCGGATGCTCGAACCCGATATTCTGCAGCGTCAGCGTCGCGACGAGGTAGATCACCATGATCCCCCAGCCGACGAACTTGTTCGGGCTGAGCGCCTGGACGAACACCGACAGGATCGCGATCAGCACCATGTCGACCGTCATCGGCAGCAGATACCAGCCGAGATACTGCAGCGGCTCGAGCGCGGTCACGCCGCGCGCGAGCTGGACGAGCATCGCCGCTACCGCCGAGATGACCAGCGTCGCAAACAGCACGCCCGAAACCGCGAGTGCCTTGGGCACGATGTACGCCCAATTGGGCAGCGACGTCGCATCGATGATCTCGTGCATCCGCCGCTCGCGGTCGCGCCAGACGACCTCGCCGCCGTAATAGATCGCGATGATCAGCGGGAAGACGCCGAACGCGCCCATCAGCGTGCCGATCACCGCAAAGGTCAGCGGGCGCGCTGCTGTGCCGTACATCTCGCCTGCGAACAGCAGACCGCCGAGCGCGTTGAACAGACCGATCAGCAGCAGCACGAAGAATGCCGGGCTGCGAAACACCAGCCCCATCTCGAAGCGGCAGCGCAACCACAGCCGCGCGCCGTTCGCTGCTGCCGGGCGGACCGGCGGCAGGCGATCGACGAGCAGCGGCGCCGACGCGGCGAGCTTGGCGTCCTTGCGCTGCTGTCGCCGCAACTGACGCTTCGACGCGCCGCGTTCGGAAAAAGTGAAGCGCGAATAGGCCAGCGCGAGCGCGGCGAACGACACGACGAGCCAGATCAGCCGGTTCCACAACAGCACGCCGGCAAACGACGGCAGATTCGTGTTCGATTCGCTTGCGGTGAAATAGCGAGTCGTCTTGGCGAGCGCGCCGAGCCCGAACGGCTCGATATACGCGCCCAGCTCGCGATATTCGGGCTTCGCGCGGATCATGGTGTTGAGCACGACATAGGCGACGAGGAACACGACGACGCCGAGATACGAATACATCATCGACCGCGTCATCGTCGCGACCGCGAAGAAGATCGACGCCGTCAGGAACAAATTGGGCAGCGCCAGCAGGAAATAGACCGACACATAATCGAGCAGCCGGTTCGCCCCCATCGTATCGGCATCGACCCACGGCATCAGCGAGCCGAGATAGATCGCCAGCGGCACGACGATGAACGTGATCGCCGCGGCGACGAACGCGCCGAGGAAGCGCCCCATCAGATAATCGAAGCGCGAGACGCGCGTCGAGCGCACCATCGGCCCGAAGCCGCTCTCATCGTCGCGCACGATCACGTTGGCGACGAACGCCGTCGTCACGAACATGTAGAACAGCGTCAGGATCAGCGAGATCTGCGCGATCGCGACGGGCGCGTTCTTGTGGATATTGCCGCCGCCGCCGATCTGGATCTGCTCGGTCGTCATCGCGCCGAACGGCAGCAGGAAGAACAGGACCGAGACGACCCAGAACACCGGGTTGCGGAATTGATAGCCGAGCTCGAAGCGCGCGATCTTGCCGAACATGCCCCCGGCTCCCTTCACGCGGCTGCGACGGTGGGATGGACCAAGGCTGCGTCGCCGCTGCGCGAGCGCGACAATGTCGAGAAATAGACATCCTCGAGCCCGCCGATCACGGGCGCAAAGCCGTCGCCGGGATCGGTGTCGGACAGGACGTGGATGATCGTGCGGCCCGCGAACAGGCGGGTCGAGATGACCTTCTGCGTCTGCGCATAGTGCGCCATGTCGTCGCGTGCGATCGTCTTGGCCCAGACGGTGCCGCGCGACGCCTGGATCAGATCCTGCGGCGCGCCCTCGAGCTGGATCCGCCCGGCGGCGAGCACCGCCATGCGCGGGCACAGATCGGCGACATCCTCGACGATATGCGTCGACAGGATGATGACGACATTCTCGCCGATCTCGGCAAGCAAATTGAGGAAGCGGTTGCGCTCCTCGGGGTCGAGGCCGGCGGTCGGCTCGTCGACGATGATCAGCTCGGGGTTGCCGATCAGCGCCTGCGCGATCCCGAAGCGCTGCCGCATCCCGCCCGAGAAACCCGCGATCGCCTTTTTGCGGACGTTCCACAAATTGGTCTGGTTGAGCAGCGTCTCGACCGTTGCTTTACGCTCCTGCGCCGAGGCGACGCCTTTGAGCACCGCCATGTGATCGAGCATGTCGTACGCCGAAACGCGCGGATAGACGCCGAAATCCTGCGGCAGATAGCCGAGCCGCTCGCGCAACGCGTCGGGGGTCGCGAGGATGTCGATCTCGCCGAAGCGGATGCTGCCCGAGGTCGGCGCCTGCAGCGTCGCCACGGTCCGCATCAGTGTCGACTTGCCCGCGCCATTGGGGCCGAGCAGCCCGAACATGCCCTTGGGTATCGACAGCGTGACATCGTCGAGCGCCCGCGTTCCGTTGGCATAGACATGCGTAACGTGTTCGAGTTCGAGCATGATTTCCCCCTGTATCAGGAGGAAAGCTAGCGCAGTGTATTACAAAGCTAAAGCGCAAAATGCATTGCGCGTGCGCGCAGTGCGGCCGCGTCAGATCAGCGTGCGCCGGCGAGCAGGCGATACCCCCATGCCGGCAAGGTGACCTTGCTCGCGGTATCGATCACCAGCGCCGATCCGTCCGCGGCATCGACATAGCGACCCGCGACCGGGCCGTCGCTGAACGACACCGTCTGCGGCGCGCCCGACAGGTTGAACAGCGCGAGGACTGTGTCGCCGCCCTTTTCGCGCACGAACGAGAAGACCTTGGTCGGCGCGCTGTTGACCACCGGCGTCATGCGCGCGCCCCACGGCGCGTTCCACAACGCCGGGTGCGCATCGCGGAATGCGATCAACTGGCGAAACAGCGCGGCATTGGGATGGTCGCGCCAGGTGATCGGGTCACGGTCGAAGAATTTGAGCCGCCGCGGGTTGCCCGCCTCCTGCCCGTTATGGATCAGCGGCATCCCCTCGCCGACGAACGACAGCGCGATCGCGGCGGGAAGCGCGGGACCGAAGCGTTCGAACTCGGTGCCTTCCCACGCATTCTGGTCGTGATTCTCGGTATAGGTCATCCGCATCGCCTCGGCCGGCCATGCGCTCTGCACTTCGGAATAATACCCGAACAGCGCGTTCACGTCGGCCTTGCCGGCGCCGATGTCGGCCATCGCATTGTTCCATTTCCAGGCATAGGACGCGTCGAACGCCTTGGCGTGGACATCGCGCTGGTCGAATTCGGCGAGCATGAAGACGGGCTTGATCGCGTCGAGTTCGTCGCGTGCCGTCTCCCAGAAATCGAGCGGCACATAGCCCGCGACGTCGCAGCGGAAGCCGTCGACACCGACATCGCGCACCCAATATTTCATCGACTCGGTCATGTATTGCCGCAGCCCGGGCTTGGAATAGTCGAGATCGATGATGTCGGACCAGTCCCAGAACGGGGTCGGCCGGTTCGCGCCCTTCCAGTCATGCTCGTACCAGTCGGGATGCGTGGTGTGGATGACATTGTCCCACGCGGTATGGTTGGCGACCCAGTCGAGGATGACATGCATCCCCTGCGCATGCGCCGCCGCGACGAACGCCTTGAGATCGTCGACCGTCCCGAACTCGGGGTTCACCGCGCGATAGTCCTTGACCGCATAGGGGCTGCCGAGCCCGCCCTTGCGGTTCTTCTCGCCGATCGGATGGACCGGCATCAGCCACAGGATGTCGACGCCGAGCGCCTTCAACCGCGGCAGTTGCGCTTGCGCAGCGCGGAACGTTCCCTCGGGGGTGAACTGGCGCGTGTTGATCTGATAGAGCACCGCCGTCTTGGTCCAGGCGGGATGGTGCAGCGAAACATAGGGCCGCGGCTGATAGCGCGCGTCGATCGCGGCGCTGCCCGGAGCGGCCGCTTGCTTGGCTGAGGCCATGCCCGAGGACAGCAGCGCGACCATCGCCAGTCCAAGCGCACCCATCCGCATCGCCCGCATCGCATTCCTCCCGTTTTATCTTGGGGCGCTTATGCCACTGCTCGGGCGGGGAGCACGGTGAATACGTATGTGACGGCGCGTGCGGACGCCGCGGCGTGTTAGAGGCACCAACGCAGATTTGCCCATGCCATCCCGGCCAGCGGACGCCCGACCACTGCCCCCTGCGAGTGCACGGTTTTTTGGCAACGGAGCATGCCGGTCATTATGTTGGATCGTGCGCCTAAAGCAGGCCATGACGTGCGCCATGTCGCGCGCCGTCAAACTTCTTCTTTCGATCGATCGCTTTCTCCTCTGGCTGATTGCCACCGTGGTGCTGGCAAGCCTGCTGCCCGCGCGCGGGGCGGCGACGGGCTGGGTCGATCCAGTGCTGCTCTCCGGCATGCTCTACCTCACGCTGCTGCCCTCGACGGTGCAATCGTCGATCGCGGTCACGGCAATGGCGCGCGGGAATGTCGCCGCGGCGGTGTGCAGCGCATCGTTGTCGAACCTGCTGGGCATTTTCCTGACACCGCTCTTGGTCGGCGTGTTCCTGCACGTCGCGGGCGGCGGCGCAGTCGCGCTGCAATTGCTGCTGCCCTTTCTCGCCGGGCATGTGCTGCGGCCGCTGGGCTTGCAGGTGATTGGCCGGCCGGGGGCCGAGCGGACGCTGTTCCGTTCCGCGGCGATGCTGGAGGAACGGGGGCTGACCGGGGCTTCCTCGCCGGGCGGGGCATTTCAGGGGGACTATCGATGACGCAAGCGACCCGACCGATCGATCCGGGAGCCCCGCCGATCGTGGGCGCGCACCGCCTCGACCGCTATTTCCGGATGAGCGAGCGCGGCACGACGGCGCGGACCGAGGTGCTGGCGGGGATCACCACCTTCCTGACGATGGCCTATATCGTGCTGGTCAACCCCGCGATCCTGGGCCTGGCCGGGATGCCGGTCGCTTCGGTCGCCGCTGCGACGTGCTTTGCCGCCGCCTTCGCCTCGATCCTGATGGGTATGGTCGCCAATACCCCCTTGGCGCTCGCGCCGGGCATGGGGCTCAACGCCTATTTCAGCTTCACCGTCGTCCAGCAGATGGGCGTGCCGTGGCCGGTCGCGCTCGGCTGCGTGCTGATCTCGGGCGTCGCCTTCCTGCTGCTGACGCTCACCGGCGTGCGGCAGATGATCGTCGCCGTCATCCCGCAGCAACTGTTCGCCGCGGTGGCTGGCGGGATCGGACTGTTCATCGGCTTTATCGGGTTGAAGAATGCCGGGATTGTCGTCGCCAGCCCGGCGACGCTGGTCGCGCTCGGCGATCTCACGGCACCCGGCGCGGCGCTCGCCTTGTTCGGCCTGCTCGTGATCGGCGCGTTGAGCGTGTGGAACGTGCGCGGTGCGATGCTGATCGGGATCATCGGCACCACCCTGGTCGGCTGGTTCGCGGGCCAAGTCGTGTTCAAGCCCGAGCCCTACAGCCTCTCGGCGCTCACCGGCACCGCGTTCAAGCTCGATCTGCCCGGCGTGTTCGGGATCGGCGGGCGGCACGGGCTCGGGCTGATCGAGATCCTGTTCGTCTTCCTGTTCGTCGATCTGTTCGACAATATCGGCACGCTCGTCGCGGTGACCAAGCGCGCCGGGCTGATGGACGCCGCCGGGCGCATCCCCGGGCTCAACCGCATCCTGATGACCGATGCCGTCGCGACGATCGTCGGCTCGCTCGCGGGCACGAGCACGGTGACGTCGTATGTCGAGAGCGCGGCTGGCGTGCAGGCGGGCGGCCGCACCGGGCTGACCGCGGTGGTGACGGGCGTGCTGTTCCTGCTCACCATGTTCGTCGCGCCCTATGCGCAGCTGATCCCGCTGGCCGCGACCGCGCCCGCGTTGATCATCGTCGGCGGGCTGATGCTGCTCCCGTTGCGCGAAGTCGACTGGGAGGATGCCTATTCGGCGATTCCCGCCTTCCTCACCGTGGCGATGATCCCGCTGACCTTCTCGATCGCCAACGGCCTCGCCTTCGGCATCACCGCGCATGCGCTGTTGAAGCTGATCCGCGGGCGGATCACCACCGCGGACTGGTTCCTGCTGCTGCTTGCCGGGTTGTTCGTCGTGCGCTTCGTGTGGATGAGCGCGGGGGCATGAGCTGATGCGCCACACCGTCCGATCCGATCGCGGCATGGTCACCGCGCCGCACCACCTCGCCGCGCAGGCCGGGCTCGCCATGCTGCGCGACGGCAGGACCGCAGCGAACGCGCAAAAGCTAGCAAGCTGCGCCGGCAGCGCCGCACCTATCCCGCGATCTTCGAGCGCGTCGGCCGGCCGTTGCGCGAAGGCGAATGGCTACGGCAGTTGCTGTTTGCCGAGCATCGGCCAAGCGATCGTGCTCGTCGCAGCGACAAGCCGCAGCGCGGCGCGAAAGACCGCCCAGCTCGGCCGCGCAGCATGAGCGCGCGCGGCTTTCGCGGCGCGCTGCTCTCGGTCGCGCACGATCCGCGAGATCATGCCGATGCGATCCGCCACGAACCCGATGGACTGCTGATCGTCGAGAACGGGATCGTCGTCGCGCGTGGCGACTATCAGGACGTGGCGCCGCGCTATCCGGGACTCGCGATCGAGGCACTGCCCGGACTGATCGTCCCCGGCTTTATCGATGCGCATATCCACTATCCGCAGATGGATCGCATAGCGTCGCACGGTGCGCAATTGCTCGACTGGCTCGACACCCACATCTTCCCCGCGGAGAAGGCGTTTGCCGACCGCGCACATGCCGACGCCGTCGCCGCGGCGTTCCTCACCGAATTGCTGCGCAACGGCACGACCAGCGCGCTCGTGTTCGCAACCGTCCACCCGCAGTCGCTCGATGCGCTGTTCGAGGCCGCCGCGCGCCGCAATATGCGGATCGTAGCGGGCAAGGTGCTGATGGACTTGGGGCCAGAGGGCCTCGCCGATACCCCGCATTCGGGCCGCGCCGAGAGCGAGGTGCTGATCCGGCGCTGGCATGGCCACAAGCGGCTCGGCTATGCGGTGACGCCGCGTTTCGCGCTGACCTCGTCCGATGCGCAACTGGCCGATACCGGCGCGCTCCTCGCGGCGCATCCCGACGTCCTGCTCCACACGCATCTCGCCGAAAATCTGGGCGAGTGCGCTGCGGTTGCCGAGCGCTTCCGCGACGCGCGCGATTATCTCGACGTGTACGATCGCTTCGGGCTGGTCGGCCCGCGCTCGGTCTTCGCGCACGGCGTGCATCTGTCCGACCGTGCCTGCGCGCGGCTCCACGAAAGCGGTGCGGGTATCGCGGTGTGCCCGAGTTCGAACCTGTTCCTCGGTTCGGGCTTCTTCGACTTCGGGCAAGCCGACCGCCACTCGCTACGGCTCGGGCTCGGCACCGATGTCGGCGCAGGAACGTCGTTCTCGCTGCTGTCGACCGCGGGGCTCGCCTATCAGGCGGCGCTCGCGCGCGGCGATCGGCTCGATCCGTTCCGTGCGCTGTATCTGGCGACCGCGGGCAGTGCCGGTTTGCTCCACATCGCGGATCGGGTCGGCAGCCTCGAACCCGGGCAGGAAGCCGATTTCGTCGTGCTCGATACCGCCGCGACGTCCTTGCTCGCACGCCGCACGACAGGCGCGAGCCTCGCCGAGAAGCTGTTCGCGCTGCAGGTCCTCGGCGATGACCGCGCAATCACCCGGACCTATGTGCTCGGCGAGTGCGTGTGGGACAAACACGCCGATCGGTGACGCCCTCGCGTCAGGCGAGGCGATGCGGGACCGACAGCGCTTCCTCAACGATCGTCTCGCTCATGCCGACGGCTTCCCACGGGAAGACGAACCAGCGCTTGTCCTCCGCGCGATCGATCGTCTTGGCGTGATAATCGACGCGCACTCGCGAGCGGACATTGTCGAGCAGCACGGCGAATCGCACGTTGCCGGTGTCACACCCCGCCTCCGCGAGCAGGCGCCGGATGTCGGCGATCGTCCCGCCGCTGTCGTTGATGTCGTCGACGAAGAGCAGCCGGACGCCATCCGCGCTCTTGGCCGCGACCTTGCCGAGCAATTCGTCGGCAAAGCCCGGCACTTTCGACGAATGATCGATCGACAGCATGTGCACTTTCAGCGCGTGCGACAGGAACACCGCGGGCACGAGCCCGCCGCGCCCGATCCCGACGACGAAATCGGGCATCCAGTCCCCGCGCGCGACGGCGTGCGCGACGGCTTGCGTATCAGCGACGAAATCGTCGTGCGGAATGTAATAGAGCTGGGGGCTGGCGGCGGTGCTCATGACGCGACACTCCGTATGGCGGCGCGATGGCGGCCCGCCGAAGCGAGGCCGGTTATCGCGTCTGGTCGGCAAGGGCAACCGCCGCCGCGCCTGATGGCGGATGCCGAACTGTCGGGGATCAGAGCGGTTCCGCACGACCAATTTTCCGATCGCTCTGGCGTCAAACGCACAGATGCGGGACACAGGCACCCGGTGCCGGCGACGGCGCGGATGGATCGTTTCCTCTTTCCTCATGGATATTCGCGATGCTGAGACTGCGTACCTTCAAGACTGTGTCGCTCGCCGCCTGTGCGCTTTGCGCGACCATAGTGGCGGGATCGCTCGCCGCCGGTGCAGGCCCGTCGACCGACGCCGTGATCGCCACGCGAGTCGATGGCTTCAAGAAGATGGGTGGAGCGATGAAGGCGCTCAACGATGAGTTGAAGAGCGACGCGCCCGTCAAGGCGACGATGGTCGCCGCCGCGCAGATGATCGCCGAGACCGCGCGCGCGCAGGGCAAGCTGTTCCCCGCCGGCAGCGGGCCTGCGCCCGGCGTCAAGACCAATGCGCTGCCCATCATCTGGACCGACCGCGCGACCTTCGACGCGCAGATGGCCAAGCTCGTCACCGCCGCCGACACGCTCGTCGCGGTCGCGAACAGCGGCGATGCCGCGGCGATCGGCGCGCAGGCGAAGGCGACCGGCGCAGTGTGCGGCGGCTGCCATCGCCAGTTCCGCTCGAACACCTGAGACATCGATGCTCGCCCGCGACTGCCGGGCGATTGCCGAGACCGAGGTGGTGAATTCGGGACCTGTCGGCGCGTCTGTTCGATCCGCTGCGCGTCGCTCTGCTCGACGTTTCGGGGGGAGCGAGTCGCCGCATCCGGTCGCGGACGTGGGCCAGTGATGACGGCTGAGCCGGCGACGGATCGTTCCCGGGCGTTGGTAACCACGCTCGGCGGAGTCGGTGCGGGGTTCATCGCGCTCGCGGTCGCGCGCGGGTTTCGCTTTTGCCGCTATTGCACGTGCTGCCCTGGGATATTGTCGAAGACGATCAGACCGTTGCGTTGTATAAACACCAAGACTCGGATCGCGATGACGTCGGCACCTGTGAAAAAGGCGTGCGACGATCCGCGATCTGCCACGCTTTCGACGATCGGCGTGAGGCCGAGCGAAAACCGACTGACCTTTTCAACTTCATCGAATAGTCACGACAGTTTTATCTAGGTGATTTCGACAAGAGCACTGCTCTAAACCGCTCTCAGACGCACCGCTTCACACTGCCTCATCGGGGAACGCTGCCATGTCGAGCACTGCACACGCCGGACGCCATGCGCCGCTCGCCAGCAGCGCCGCCCCCGCCGAACAGGTGAACCGCTAGCGCCTCCCGACCGAATTCCCCCCTGGCCAAAAAGGACTGACCCATGAGCTATGTCACCACCCAAGACGGCGTCGAGATTTTCTTCAAGGACTGGGGCGCGAAGGACGCGCAGCCGATCATGTTCCACCACGGCTGGCCGCTGTCGTCGGACGATTGGGACTCGCAGATGCTGTTCTTCCTCGCCAACGGCTACCGCGTCGTCGCGCATGATCGTCGCGGGCACGGTCGCTCGACGCAGATCGGCACCGGCCACGATATGGACCATTATGCCGCCGATGCAGCTGCGGTGGTCGAGCATCTCGACCTCAACAACGTCATTCATATCGGCCATTCGACCGGCGGTGGCGAAGTCGCGCGCTATGTCGCCCAACACGGTCAACCGCAGGGCCGCGTCGCCAAGGCGGTGCTGGTCAGCGCGGTGCCGCCGCTGATGCTCCAGACCGAGGGCAACCCCGACGGCCTGCCGATGGCGGTGTTCGACGGGATCCGCGCCGGGCTCGCCGCCAACCGCGCGCAGCTGTTCCACGATTTTGCCGCAGGGCCGTTCTACGGCTTCAACCGCCCCGGTGCGACCGTCGTCCAGGCGACGATCGACAATTGGTGGCGCCAGGGCATGATGGGCAGCGCACAGGCGCACTACGACGGCATCGCCGCCTTTTCGGAAACCGACCAGACCGCGGATCTCAAAGCGATCACCGTGCCGACGCTGGTGCTGCAGGGCGATGACGATCAGGTCGTGCCGTACAAGAACGCCTCTGTGATGCAGGCCGAACTGCTCCCGAACGCGACGCTGAAAATCTATCCCGGCTTCTCGCATGGCATGCTCAGCGTAAACGGCGACGTGATCAACGCCGATTTGCTCGCCTTCGCGCGCAGCTGACCCGGCCTCACGCCGCGGCGGTATGGCAACAAGCCCCAACGGATCGCGCCTGCGTCGATCCGTTGGGGAGCATCTTGCCGCCGCCGCCGCGACTAGACGTCGCGCATCCCGTCCTCGCCACGATCGTCCGCGCCCAGCGCGACGAACTGGTCGAGCAGCCACGCGGCGGCCGGTCCGGGCGGGGTGTCGCGCCGAAACACGCCCGCAAAGCGATAGGTGCCGCCGGGGTGATCGGGCATCGCGAGGCGTTTGAGCGTGCCCGCGATCAGATCGGGCTGGATCAGCGGCAGCGGCATGTTGCCCCACCCGATCCCCTCGCGCAGCAGCGCGTGCTTGGCGCCGAGATCCGCCAGCCGCCAGGTCCGCGGGCTCAGCACCGAGAAATCCTGTCCCTGCGTCAGCGGAGACCGATCGGTCAGCACGAGCTGGACGTAATCGCGCCCTGCACCGGGCGCGATCCGCTCCATCTTGCCGAGCGGATGGTCGGGCGCTGCGACCGGCACGAGCACCACCGATCCAGCACCGACGCATTCGACCCCTTCGACCCCGGCGGCGAGCGGCCCGGAAATCCCCACGACCGCGTTGCGGTTGAGGACCAGCGACGTGATCGCACCCAAAGCCTCGACGTGCAGCCGCAACGTCACGGTCGGGAACGCCGCGGCAAAGCTGCGCAGCACCATGCCGAGCCGGTGCGTCGGCAGCATCACGTCGACCGCGAGATTGACCTCCGCCTCGAGCCCGTCGAGCAGCCCCTTCACCTTGGCGCGCAGCCCGTCGATCCCCTGCGCAACGGTGCGCGCCTCGGCCAGCACCGCGCGCCCGGCATCGGTCAGCTGCGGCTTGCGCGTGCCTTCGCGGTCGAACAGCGTCAGCCCGAGCTGTGTCTCGAGATTGCCGATCCCGTAGCTGATCACCGAAACCGCGCGGTTCAGTTTGCGCGCAGCGGCGGCAAAACTCCCCGTCTCGACCACGGTGAGGAACACGCGGAGCTGGTCGAAGGTCGGCGTACCGGGGTTGGACATATCAATTCCATCGAACGTTTCAGTCTATTTTATCCGACTGATCGGGCATGTCGAGGCCATCTATATCCGTCGCAACACAAAGGAGACACGCCATGATCGACATTCGCCCGTTCGCCAGCCTCGGTGGCGCCAATCACGGTTGGCTCGATGCCAAGCACCATTTCTCGTTCGCCAACTATTACGATCCGGCGCGCGAAAGCTGGGGCAATCTGCGCGTCTGGAACGACGACACGATCGCCCCGCAATCGGGCTTTCCGCCCCACCCGCACCGCGACATGGAGATCATCACCTATGTCCGCGAAGGCGCGATTACGCATCAGGACAATCTCGGCAATCTCGGCCGCACCGAGGCGGGTGACGTGCAAGTGATGTCGGCGGGCACCGGCATCACGCATGCCGAATATAACAAGGAAGACGTGACGACGAAGATCTTCCAGATCTGGATCCAGCCGACACAGACCGGCGAGAAGCCGAGCTGGGGCGCGCGTCCCTTCCCCAAGGATGATCGCGCCGGACAGTTCGTGGTGCTCGCCAGCGGTTTTGCCGACGACACCGACGCCTTGCCGATCCGCACCGATGCGCGCGTCGTCGGCGCGACACTCAAAGCCGGCGAAACCGCGACCTATCGGCTCGGCAACGACCGCCGCGGCTATCTCGTTCCCGCCACCGGCGCGATCGAGATCGAGGGCAAGCGCATCGCCGCGCGCGACGGCGTCGCGATCAGCGATCAGCCGACGGTGGTGATCACCGCGCTCGAGGACAGCGAGATCGTCCTGGTCGACGCGGCCTGAGCGATGGCCGTCCGGCGCGTGCCGGGCGGCCTCGCAGCATCGGGGCGAGTGTCCCGGCTCGCTTAATCGCGCCCGGCATCGCCCTGTCGCCGCCGCCCCGGAGCGTCCGGGGCGGTGATCGTCGCGCGGTCGAGCGCTTCGGGCACCAGCGCGAGATTCTGGATCGCCGCGAGGCCCCATTGCGCCGAGGCATTGGTCGAAACGCCCGGCCATTCGAGTACCCCATCGACGCGATGCCGCGGGTCGGATGGCCAGGTACCGAGCCCGGCATCGCCCGACAGGAACTCGTCTGCGGCGCGCGTCGCGAGCGCCGCATCCTTTTCCACGAACGCCGCATAAGCGGTGAGCCGCGAATGCCCCTCGCGCAGGTTGCGCGGACCGAACGGCGCGCCGAACTTGGCGAGATAATCGCCCTGCGGCGCATTGTACCAGCGGCAATAGTCGAGCCATGCGGCACGGTAGCGCGGCACGTCGAACAGGCGAATCAGCTCCGAACTCACCTCTACCGCGCCGAACACGGCGTTGAGATGCGAGAACTGGATGCCGCGCCCCTGGTCGAGAAAGCGTCCGCTCGCCAGGTCGAAGGGCGCGCTCCCCGTCATCCAGCCCTTGGGCAGCCGCCCGATGCTGTCGAGACCCGCCGTCACGCGATCGCGCCAGCGCACGTCGCCGGTCCGCTCCCATTCGGTCAGCCACGCCGCAGCGAGCGGGCACCAAGTGGTGCCGAAGGTCATCTCGATCGTCCCCGCCGGCAGCGCGGGCTTCTTCGCCGCGTTCGGCACCTTGCGGCCGATCTCGACCGTGGTCAGCGTCTGGTCCGACGTGATCAGATCGTGGAGCAGATCGCCGACCCGCTCGTCGGCGGTGAGGTAGTAGAACGGCCGGCGATAGCTCGCATTGCTGACGCGCGGCTGTTTCGAGCTGTCGCTCCAATGCTGCACGCCGTGGCGCGTCCCCATCCCCTTGAAGCGGCCGCTATGGTACACGTCGACTTCGCCAGTATGCCGCGTCATCGCCTCGGCGAAGCGCCAGGTCTTCGCATCGCCGGTGCGCAGCACCTGGTACCACAGCCACAGGTCGGGCGAGAGTTCGCTATTGTCCCACGCAAAGCCGCCAATGTCGTAGCGCCAGCGATGCCGGTCGCTGTCATAGGTGTGCATCACGTCGCCATGGTTCCAGAAACCGTACCAGGCGCGGCGATCGACTTCGCCAGCGTAGAAATCGACGAGGTTGCTCAGCTGGTTCTCGATCGCGGCGCGGTTGGGGGTCGACCGGTCGGGCAGGCCCCAGTCGCCGAACACCTGCGCGGCGTGGAGGTGCGCGGGTGCGACCATCAACTGCGGCGGCGCGGCCTGCATCGTCGCGAGCCCCTGCAGCAGCGCGCTGTCGGGGGTCGACGGGAATGCCCAGAGCATCAGCTCGCTGGTCCGTGCGATCCCCGCGGCATCGTCCCAGCCGGGCTCGTAATCCTCGTAGGTGACCGACAGGCCTTCGTTCTGCGCGTCGAAGCGCTCCATCCCCATCGTGCCGTGATACGGCCGCATGTCCATCGCCGCCGCCTCGGGCGACCACAGCCACGCCGTCAGCGCGGCGGCGTCGCCGGTCGCGCCAGCGATGTGCAGCGCGGTCGGATGCCGCTGCCAAAAATAGCGCACGCCGAGCGCCGCCCCGCCCTGTGGCGACCCGACATACGCCAGCCCCGGTGCGCGATGGCCTTCATCGGCGTCGATCCAGCCCTGCTCGGGCGCGGTGCGCTTGGTGATCGTCCAGCCATTGGCGG
Source organism: Sphingomonas glacialis (assembly GCF_014653575.1). Classification (GTDB taxonomy): domain Bacteria; phylum Pseudomonadota; class Alphaproteobacteria; order Sphingomonadales; family Sphingomonadaceae; genus Sphingomonas; species Sphingomonas glacialis. The sequence continues at coordinate 628,033 of NZ_BNAQ01000002.1, forward strand.
TCGGCTGCTCGAGCCGGAAATCGCCCCATGCGGGGATCCGCTCGAGCGTCGCGCGCACCGCCTTGGCCATCGTGTCGAGCGGCGGCACCGCGCGGCCGGCGACCTGTGCCGCCTTGAACGCCATTCCCGGATCGCGCCGCAACCCGGTCAGCGAGCGGACCCCTTCGGCGAAGAATTGCGCGTCGGTGGCGAAGCGCACGTGGCGATCGTGGAGCGCGGCGTCCTTCACCGGCACGCTCGCGCGCACGCCCAGCGCCGAGATGAAATCCTTCGACGCGCTGCCGTCGAACACGACGCTGTGGACCATCCGCAACCCGCTCGACCCGGCATAGGCATAGAGCCGGACGACGAACGGCAGCCAGCGGCGCTCGCCCGACACGTGCGCGCCCTCGATCTTCACGACCGCGCGCACCGGCCCGGTCTGCTCGACGGTGACGCGCTCGATCTGTCCCGCGAAGGGCAGGTCGGCGCCGTGGAGCGGCTCGGTGCGCGCGGCACCGATGAGGGTGACCGGGCCGAGCACCGCGCGGCCGGCGATGCTCGCTTGCTGCACCAACGCCGCGCCCGATTTGCCGATGCGCCATTGCAGATCGCCGACGCTGATCGTTACCGCATCGGCGCTCTCGGTCACGCGGACGGGGCGGGCTGGCATCGCGGGGCGGCCGCGCTTGACGCTCAAGCCGTCGGGCGCGATGTCGGCGGGGATCGCGTGCGCGCTCCACTTGATCGAGCCGTCAGGCCAGCTCGCGGTGGTCCAGCCTTGCGACGGGACCGGCGTGCCGTCACGCGCCGTCACGCTCAGCGCCGTGCCGCGCTTGACCGCGCCGCGCGGCCAGGCGACGCCGAAGGTCTGGCCGGGCTGGAGCGCGGGCGCCGCGCCGTCGATCCAGCGCACCGGCGCCGACTGAAACGCCGCGACCGGGGCCGCGCCCAACCGCGCCGGCAGCAACGCGACGCCGCTCCCGAGCAAAGCCGCCTTGAGCGTCTCGCGGCGATTGAGCATATCTCTCTCCATCAACGGTGCGTCACCGACACGCGCCGGATGCGCAGGTGGCTCCACGTGGTGCGCAGCCCCCAATGGCCGCGCGTGTAGGGTTGGGCGTCGTCGAGCGTGAACAGCCGCTTGCCGTCGCGCTCGACCGCGATGATGTGGCCGTCGGCGATCAGCGCGATCCGCGTCCAGCGATTGGCGACGAGCATGTCGGCGGGGGCTGCCGTGTCATGCTCGGGCAGGATCGGGCGGTTGCCGGGCACGCCGATATAGCGGCGGAAGCGCGTCGTGCTGTTCCGGTTGCCGCCGATCCCGACATAATAGGTGATGAGGTCGTCATAGCCGGCGAACGCGCCGGAGCGCGGCGTGGTCAGCACCGACGATCCGTCGCGGTTGGTCGCCATCCAGAAGGCGTTGAGGTCGCTGACCTGGTCATTGGCACCGCCGGCGGACACCGCCATCGCTTCGAAGGTGATCGTCGTCGGCGCGGTGATCGGCGTGGTCGACCACAGGGTCAGCCCCTTGGGCGTGTCGATGTCGATAACGCCGTCGGCTTCGGTGACCCGCGCAGCCGGCGACTCGGCCTCGACCCGCCAGCCGTCGAGCGACGCCTGTGGCGAGGCGCCGAGCAGCGTCAGCGCGGCGATGCTGCCGAGGAGCTTTACGCTCTGCATACCCTCTCCCCGCCTCTGTTCAGCGTTTGCGTCAGCATAGGCCGACACAGGGTGCGTTGCCAAGATATTCCCGTAATCTATAATCAATGGTCATATTGTGGAAACTTCTGCTCGACGTCAGCCGATATGAGATGTTGCGATTTATGGAATCAAATCGCATGATGCGGGACACAAAGAAAAGAGAGGATGCCATGAAGGCGAAAATCCTGCTGAGTACATTGCTGGCTATCGTCACCGTGCCAGCGATCGGCGCCAAAGCGCCGCCGCCGCTGCGCATCTTCATCGCCAGCGATTCCACCGCGCAGGACTATAAGCCCGAAAAATATCCGCAATCGGGCTGGGGGACGATGCTACGCTGCGCGCTCGCGCCCAATGTCACGCTCGAGAACCGAGCGATCGGCGGGCGCAGCACCAACAGCTTCATCCGCGAAGGCCGGCTCGACACGATCGCGGCCGATCTTCGGAAGGGCGACACGCTGATGATCCAGTTCGGGCATAACGATCAGAGCGCCGACAAGCCCGAACGCTACACCACGGTCGACCAGTACATCGCCAATCTCCACCGCTTCCTCGCCGTAGCGAAGACGGCCGGGGCAAAGGCGGTGATCCTCACCCCCGTCGCGCGCCGCGACTTCAAGGACGGGATCGAGCAGCAGACCTATCCGCTCTACGCCAACGCCGCGCGCCAGGTCGCGCGCGACACGCACACGCCGCTGATCGATCTCGGCAAGCTGTCCGAGGCGATGGTGCAGGCGCTCGGGGAGCAGGCGGCGGCGGCCTATTACCTCCATTACGACGGCAGCGCCGGGGCGCCGGGCTATCCCAATGGCGTGCACGACAATACGCATTTCAGCGAACTCGGCGCGCGCCATGTCGCCGACCTCGTCGCGGTCGAGCTGCGCGCGCTCAAGCTGCCGGTGTCGCGCTACGTCACGCCGCATGTCCCGGCGCTGACCCGCACGACGCCCGCCGGCGGCCCGTCTTGCGCCTGATCGCCGGTCTCGCGCTGAGCCTCGCCGTGGCGCTTCCCGCGCACGCGCAGACGCGCAGCTTCACGCTCGCGGGCAAGGCGGCACCCGGCGCGACGTCCGTCGCCCCCGATCACGCTCATGCCGACGGCGTCGGCTACGAACCCGGTTCGACGCGGTTGTTCTCGGTCGCTGCCGCGCCGGGCAACTACAGAGTCACTGTCACGCTCGGCCTGCCCAAGCAGGCGACCGAGACGACGATCAAGGCGGAGTCGCGCCGGTTGATGCTCGATGCGGTCCGCGTGCCCGCTGGGCACAGCATCACGCGCAGCTTCATCGTCGATGTCCGCAATGCCGCGCTCCTCCCCCCGCCGCTCAACGCGCCCGGCGGCAGTGCGGTGCTCCTCAAACCGCGCGAGCGGAGCTCGTTCAGCTGGGACGACAAGCTCACGCTCGAGATCCTCGGCGATCATCCCGGCGTCACCGCGATTTCGATCGCGCCGGTGCAGGTGCCGACCGTCTTCCTGCTCGGCGATTCGACCGTCACCGACCAGGGCGCCGAACCCGCCGCGAGTTGGGGCCAGATGCTGCCCGCTTTCTTCAAACCCGACATCGCGATCGCCAACCATGCCGAGAGCGGCGAGACGCTCAAATCGTTCATCGCCGAATTGCGTTTCGCCAAGGTGCTCGAGTCGGTGAAGCCCGGCGACTGGGCGGTCATCCAGTTCGGCCATAACGACCAGAAAGCGAACTGGCCGCAGACCTATGCCGCCGCCGAGACGACCTATCGCGCCTATCTGCGCACCTGGATCGCCGAGTTCCGCCGCCGCGGCGTCACGCCGGTGCTCGTCACCTCGCCCGATCGCCGGATGTGGAACGGCACGAAGATCACGTCGACGCTCGCCGACTATGTCGCGGCGGTAAAGGCGGTCGGCGCCGAGCAGCAGGTCGCGGTGATCGATCTCAACGCCGCGAGCATCGCCTTCTACGAAGCGCTCGGGCCGCAACGCGCGCCGCTGGCGTTCAACGATGGCGGCAAGGACGCGACGCATCACGACAATTACGGCGCGTGGGTGCTCGCGCGCAGTGTCGCCAAGGGCATTGCCGACGCCGGGCTGCCGCTCGCCGCGCATCTCGCGCCCGATCTGCGGGCGTTCGATCCGGCCCGGCCGCCCGATCCCGCGACCTTCCGCCTCGCGCCCAGTATCGCCCACGACACCACCCGACCCGACGGAAGCTGACATGACCTCACGCCGCACCTTCCTCGCCTGCGGGCTCGCCGCGAGCCTTCCCCTTCCCGCCTTCGCGCAGGATCCCGGTGTCGGCGCGGGCGGGCGCGCCGGCAGCGGCACGGCCGAGCGCTTCCCGTTATGGCCGAAGACGCCGCCCGGCGCCCAGCAGACCACGGTGACCGACGCCTGGGTCAAGCGTTCCCCCACGGGCGGCCCCGACGATATCGCCTGGCCGCATGTCGCGACGCCGATGCTCACCGTGCTCAAGCCTGCCCGGCCGAACGGCGCCGCGGTGCTGATCTGCCCCGGCGGCGGCTATGTCCGCGTCGCGGTCGGGCGCAATCCCGGCGCGATCTCGCAATGGTTCGCCGATCGCGGCGTGACCGCGTTCGAACTGCTGTACCGGCTGCCGCACGACGGCTGGGCGGCGGGGCCCGACGTCGCGTTGCAGGATGCGCAGCGCGCGATGCGCGTGATCCGCGCGGGCGCGGGCACGCGCTGGACGGTCGATCCCGCGCGCGTCGCGATCACCGGCTTTTCGGCGGGCGGCCATGTCGCCGCGAAGCTCGCGGCGCGCTCGACGCTCGCGGTCTATGATCCGCAGGACGCCGCGGACCGGCTGTCGGCGACGCCGACGGTCGCCGGGCTGTTCTACCCCGTCATTACGATGTTCGACGAGGGCGTCCACGCGCAGTCGCGCCGCGAATTGCTCGGCGCCAACGCCGCCAGCCCCGACTTCCAGCGCCGCTATTCGGCGCAGGTCGACCTGCCCGCCGACATGCCGCCGACCTTCATCGCGTGCAACGCGGACGATCCTGTCGTCCTCTTCAAGAACAGCCTGCTGATGATCGAGGCGCTGCACGCAGCGAAAGTCCCGGCTTCGCTGATGGTGTTCGAAAAAGGCGGGCACGGTCCACCCGCCAAGCGTCGCGACGGGACGATCGTCCCCTGGCAGCAGATGTTCGCCGACTGGGCCGGGGATCATGGCTGGCCCGCCTGACCCGACGCCCCGAGCAAGGAAATGACCATGCGTATCACCGTCGCGGCGCTCCTGCCGCTCGCCCTGCTCGCCGCGCCTGCCGCGGCGCAGACCGCCGACATGAAGAGCTGGGTCGATGCCAAGACCGGCCACAAGATCGTCCGCATCACCGATGCACCCGGCAATTACGCGCTCTACTTCAACTACAACGCCTACACGCCCAACGGCGACACGATGCTCTTCTCGACCACCGAGGGCATCCAGGCGATGGACCTCAAGACGTGGACGCTGCGCACCGTGCTCAAGCGGCGCGGCGTCCACTTGTTGTTCGCCGGCCACAAGACGCGCACCGCCTATTTCTCCGAGACCGACCGCAGCAAACCCGACGCCCCGGTCACCATCTCCGCCGCCGACATCGATACAGGCGTCGTGCGCAAGATCGCCGAGGTGCCGCGCGGCAGCCAGATCGACACGATCAACGCCGACGAAACGCTGCTCGCCGGGCAGTTCACCACCCGCCCGGTCGAGCTCCAGCCCGGCACCGCCGGTCGCGACCCGCGCACCGACCAGGCCGCCTATGCCGCCAATGGTCCAGACGGCAAGCCGCTGCCCTATGCCGAGGCCAAGGAGGTCCGCCTCAACGATCGGCTCGCGGCGAAAATCCCGATGGAGATCTTCACGCTCGACGTGAAGACTGGCGCGCGCCGCACGATCGTCACCGCGACCGACTGGCTAAACCATCTGCAATTCTCGCCGACCGATCCGACGCTGCTCATGTATTGCCACGAAGGCCCGTGGCACAAGGTCGACCGCATCTGGACCGTCCGCACCGATGGCAGCCGCAATACCAAGATCCACACGCGCACGATGAACATGGAGATTGCCGGCCACGAATTCTGGTCGCCCGACGGCAAGACGATCTGGTACGATCTACAGACCCCGCGCGGCGAGGATTTCTGGCTCGCGGGCTATGACGTCGCCACCGCCAAGCGCCGCTGGTTCCACCTCGAGCGCAACGAATGGTCGGTGCATTATAACGTCTCTGCCGACCAGACGCTGTTCTCGGGCGATGGCGGCGACCCCGAGATGGTCGCGCACGCGCCCGACGGCAAATATATGTACCTGTTCCGCCCGCGCGCGATCCCCGACGTTGCGGGCATCCATGCCGACAATGCCGGCGCGCTGATCGCGCCGGGTACTTTCGCGACCGAGAAGCTCGTTGATCTCGCCAGGCAGGATTACAAGCTCGAGCCCAACGGGCGCTTCTCGCCCGATGGCCGCTGGCTGTTCTTCCGCGCCAACATCGAGGGCAAGGCGGCGATCTACGCCGTCGCGACGGACAAGGCGCGGTAGCGCGTCCGGCGGGCGTGACGCCGCGCTGGACGCTCCCCGGCTTACTCCGCCGTCTCGGACGCGGTCAGGCTGCCGGGGAAATAGCCGAGATGCGGCGGCTGGTTATACGCCGTGTTCTGCCACGCCACCCCGGCGCGATAGACCGGGTCCTGCATCAGCGTGACCAGCCGGTGCGTGGTCGGATAGGGCGTGACGTAGATCCGCAATGCGCGATTGTCGGCGGTGCGCCACACCACTTCCTCACGCCAGTCGCCCAATAGGTCGGCCTGCAGCGCCGGGGTTGCCTTGGTCCCGTTGTTCGACGCGAGCCCCTCGGGCGACAAGAGCGGGACGGCGGTGGCGGTCTTCCAGTCCCATTTGCTGATCGTCGTCTTGTCGAGCAGCTCCTGCAGCAGGTCGCCATCCCAATAGAGCGCAAAGTTGGTTTGGCGCGGCGCCGGGCCGATCGCATTGCCCTTCACGTCGAACAGGTCGCGGCTGTTCGAGCCCCACAGTTCGGCGCCGACATGCCGCGGGTCGATATCGGCGGCGAGCCCGCGGCCGGTGTCGGTGTCGGCGGGCTTGGTCCACAGCACTTGCCCGGTCCGCGCGTCGAGCAGCGCGGAGCCGATCCCGCCATTGGTCTTCACCTGCTCGTGCACGCCCCATTTTTCGAGCCCCGGCCGCAGCGGGTCGAGATCGGCGACGTGCATCGCATCGCCGTGGAACAGCGGATCGGTCCACAGCCCCTTGCCGTCATCGTCGAGCGCCATCGATCCGTAGATCACCTCGTCGCGCCCGTCGCCGTCGACATCGGCGATGCTGAGCTGGTGATTGCCGCGATCGGCATAATCGCCATTGCCCGGTGCGGACGAATCGAAGGTCCAGCGCTTGACCAGCTTGCCCGCGCGAAAATCCCAGGTGGCGACGACGGTGCGCGCATAATAGCCGCGGCCGAACACCATGCTCGGATGCTGCCCGTCGAGATAGGCGGTGCCCGCGAGGAAGCGGTCGGCGCGGTTGACATAGCCGTCGCCCCACGTGTCGCGCAGCTGCTCGAAGGTGGGGTTGCCGCCGGGATAGCGCGGCGGATCATAGGGCTTGGTGTCGAGCGCGCGGCCGCTGCGGCCGTCGAACACGGTGAGATATTCGGGCCCCTTGAGGATCCGCCCGACCAGCGGCGCGACCTTGCTGCCGTCGGCAAGCACCTTCGCGCCGGTCCGGTCGGGCTGCGGCACTTCGCCGCCATGCTCGCGCCAGTCGGCCGTGGCGTCGCCGATCACCGTGCCGGTGCCGTCGACGGTCCCGTCGGCGGTCTTCATCGCGATCTCGGCGCGGCCGTCGCCGTCATAGTCGGCGATCTGGAACTGCGTGTAATGCGCGCCCGCGCGGATGTTTTTGCCGAGGTCGATCCGCCACAGCCGCTTGCCCTCGAGCGTATAGGCATCGACGAACACGTCGCCGGTATAGCCCGCCTGGCTGTTGTCGTGGCTGTTGGTCGGATCCCATTTGAGCACGATCTCATAGCGGCCATCGCCGTCGAGATCGCCGACGCCGGCATCGTTGGCGGTGTAGCTATACGCCTCTCCAGCGGGGGTCGTACCGCCCGGCGGCGGGGTCAGCGGGATCGACAGATAGCCGTTGGGCGCCATCAGGGCGGACCGCTTTTCAGGAGCGCCGTTCGCGACTGCGAGCGTATAGCGCGCGTCGGCACTCCCCTGCGGATCGACGAAGGCGGTGGCGTTGGTGACCGGGCGCGGCGTGATCTTGCGACCATCGCGATAGACGTCGAACGCGGTCGCGCGCGGATCGCTCGCCAGCAAGCGCCAGCTCACCAGCCAGCCGCCACCCTTTGCTGGCGTCGCGACGAGCCCGCGATCGAGCGTCTCGATCGCACGCGGCGGCGGAGCCGCTGCTGCTGCTGCCGCCACGGCACCGAGCGCGACGCTCGCCCAAAAGTAGCTGCGCATCCGGATCATCCTGTCTCTCCCCTGGCGACGGTCAGCCTCGCCATATCTCAACAATTATGATTGCATTTCACCAAATGGCAACATAGAACGGAACAGCGATCCACAATGTGGATGTTACAGAACGAAGTCGATGGCGCTGGCACGAACCGCGCTGCACTACGAGGGGGGATGACGTGAAACGGCCAACGCATGCATGAACGCCGGTTCGATCCGCGCCGTCACGACAGCGCGCGGCATAGCTGAAGCAGCATCAGATCATAGCAGGACGTCCGAATGGTTCGAAAAGCCAGGACGCCCCAGGGGGAGGAATTTCATGACCATTATTCGTTCGGCACCGCGTCGGCAGCTTTTCCGCACGACCTCGATCCTCGCATTGACGCTTGGCTGCGTCCTGCCCGCGATCGCCCAAGCACAGACTGCTCAGCCGCGGTCCACAACGCCCAACCCCGCGGTCCAGCCGCAGCCACAGACCGCGCCGCAGAACGACCAGACCATCGCGCCCTCCTCCGCCACGGTCGAGCCGGCCACGCGCGACCGCGCTTCGGGTGACGTGTCGCCGCCGGCCGAGACGCAATCCGCGCAGGACGAGCCGCAGAACGCCGGACGCACCAGCCCCGACGTCGCTACCGCGCAGGACATCGTCGTCGTCGGCACGCGCGCTTCGTTGCAGTCGGCGATCAACCGCAAGCGCAACGCCGGCACGATCGTCGACTCGATCGTCGCCGACGACATTGCCAGCTTCCCCGACAAGAATGTCGGCGACTCGCTGTCGCGTATCACCGGTGTCCAGCTCAGCCGCGATTTCGGCGAAGGGACGCAGGTGTCGATCCGCGGCGTCGAGCCCGATCTCAATCGCGTCGAGATCAACGGCGTCAGCCAGGTCTCGGCCGGCGGCAGCCGCGCCGGCGATTTCCGCGAACTCGCGACCGAACTCGTCAAGTCGATCGACGTCTTCAAGGGCTATGCCGCCGATTTGACCGAAGGCGGTCTTGGCGGCACCGTGCTGGTCGAAACGCGCAAGCCGCTTGAACTGAAGAAGGCACTCGGCAGCGTCGTCGTGTCGGCGCAGCATCTCGAGACGACGCAGGACTGGCGTCCGCGCGGCACGCTCGTGCTCGGCACGCCGCGGTTCCTGATGGATGGTCTCGGCGTCCTGCTCAACGTCACCTATGACGACAAGTCGACGCGGCAGGATTATGCCAGCAACACCAATTATAACCGCCTTGCGGACTTCGACCATTCGGACAAGCCGACGGTCGCCAACGCCGCCTATGCGGCCTTTCCGACCTATGCGAGCTGCGGCAACGTCGGCACCACCTCGACCCAGACCTTCGCGACGCGGCGTGCGGCGTGCGAAAACCAGTTCTTCGACTGGGCGCCGACCGTGCCGCGCTATCGCAACCTCGTCCGCCGCGACAAGCGCCTGTCGGGCGACTTCACAGTCCAATATGAGCTCGCGCACAATTTCCGCGCTTATGCCGAAGCGCAGATCAACAACCGCGACCAGCGGCTGTTCGACACCAATTACTCGCTCGATATGGGCCGCGTCCAACGCTACCAGCTCGACCCGGTGCTCGGCACCAGCTCGACCCAGCAGGTCAAGCTCGGCACCGCGACGATCAATCCCGACCATGTCGTAACGGGCTACACCACCGCGCTCAATTCGGTCGCGGTCAGCAGCACGGTCACCAGCGGCTCGAGCAATATCCTCGGCGTGCAACGGCGCGATTTCCAGTACGACCAGAAGTCGCAATATTTCCAGGGCGGCTTCGACTGGAATCTCGATCGTTTCAAGGTCAAGGGCATGGTGTCCTATGCCAAGGCCAAGACGGTCGGCGAAACCAATCTGATCTCGATCAACACCGGCATCTCCGGCGTGAACGTCGATACGTCGAACGCGCTCGGCATCCCGGTCTTCACCTATCCGAGCAGCGTCAATCCGGCCGACCCGGGCATCTACACCGATCTCACGCGTCCCGGTAACGTCGCGCAATCGGGGCCGACGGTGCAGTATCGTCCGACGCAGACCTCGAACAGCGAGAAGCAAGCCAAGCTCGACGTCGATTGGGAGGTCGATTTCGGGCCGCTCAAGACCATCGAATATGGCGGCCAATATCGCGACCAGGACTATGTGTCGTACAATGGCGGCGGCTCGCGCTTGCTGACCGCGGTCGGTGTGACGCCGCAAGTCTATCAGGACACCGCGAACGTCTCCTATTCGACCAACATCGTCTCGGCGGTCACCGCGCGCACGACGAAGACGGGCAACGGCACCTACACCAACCAGCTGACGCAGGCCGAATACGCGTCGCTCATCAACGCGCTCGGCGTCACCAGCGGCGGCGCGCCGCTGTTCACCGGGCTGCGCGGCGCACCCGGCGGCATTCCCGACCGGATCGCCTTTGCCAATTTCAATGCCGGGGAAATTTCCAAATATTACGATCTGTCGGGGTTCGACCAGGATCTGACGCTTGCCGCCAATGGCCTGCCGCAGATCCCGTCCTACACGATCAACGAGAAGATCGCCGCGGGCTATCTCAAGGGCAATTTCGAAACGCGCGTGTTCGGCATGCGGCTGACCGGGAACGCCGGCGTACGCTATACCTACACGCGCGACGACGGCACCGGCGTCAACATCAGCCGCGTGACGCGCTTCACGCCGACCGGTGCGGTCGAGACGGTGGTGCTCAAGGCGCAGCAATCGACGCTCAAGAACAGCTATGGCGACGTGCTGCCTGCGTTCAACGCGGCGCTCGAATTCACGCCGAACCTGGTGCTGCGGGCGAACTGGGCAAAGAACCTCGCGCGCCCCAAGCCGACCGATCTGGTCGCGACGATCACCTGCACCGATGACGCCACCGTCGCCGCAGCCGATGACACCTGCACCGCGGGCAACCCCGATCTGGTGCCGTACCGCGCCGATCAGTGGGAGCTCAACATGGCCTGGTATCCGAACCGGGATACGCTCGTCAGCGTCGGCTATTACAAGAAGTACGAGAGCAGCTTCGTCGTGCCGAACGTCACCCGCTCGGGCGTCGATCTGTTCAAGGACGGCGTCCTCTATACCGTGCGCCAGCCCATCAACGGGTTCGGCGCCTTGCTCGACGGCATCGAAGGCAGCGCGCAGACCGCATTCACCTTCCTGCCAAAGCCGTTCGATGGCTTCGGCGCGTCGGCCAACGTCACCTTCGCGCGGGCGATCAGGACCAACCTGACCAACTCGGCGACCGGTCAGCCGCTGCTCGAATATCCCGGCCTGTCGAAGTGGACCTACAACGCCAGCATTTTCTACGACAAGGGCTTCCTCAACGCACGGCTGAGCTACAATTATCGCTCCGACTGGCTGGTGACGGCGGCGGATTCGAACAACGGCAATTTGCCGATCTACCGCCAGGGCGAAGGCTATCTCGACGGGAAGATCACGCTGCGCTTCCCGAAATATCACACCAGCCTGTTCGTCGAGATGCAGAACATCAACAAGGCGTACTCGCGCTCCTTCGTGAAGGGGATCGGCACGTCGGAAGCCTATTACGCCGGCCAGCGGCTGTTCGCCGGCCTTCAGCTCAAGTTCTAGCGCTTGCGCCAAGCACCTTCCCTCCCCCCCTGCGGCTGGCTATCCTAACGGATGGCCAGCCGGTTTTTCCCGGGGGCGCTGGACCGACACTGGCTGGTCGATTGCCAACATACGGCGCGACATTCTAAGGGATGGACATGAACGCCCCGATCATCGACACCGAAATGCCTGAAACTGCAGGGCCAGCCGTCGGCGCCGGCAGCCAGACGCTGATGCGCGGGCTCGACCTGATCGAAGCGGTGAGCCACGAAGTGCTCACGCTGAGCGAACTCGCGGTCAAGCTCGACCTCACCAAGAGCACAACGCACCGCTTGCTGTCGGCGCTGGTCGATCGTGGCTACCTCGCCTTTACGCCGCGCGCAGGCTATCGGCTCGGGCCGAAACTGCTGCTGCTTGGTACGCTGGCGCAAGCGCAGGCCGATCTCGTCCAGGTCGCGCGGCCGTATCTCGAGGATCTTTCCGCCGCGACCGAGGATACGGTCCATCTCGGCATCCTCGATGGTGATTCGGCGCTGTATCTCGACAAGGTGCCCGGACGCCGGCGCATCACCATCTCGAGCCGGATCGGCGATCGCCAACGGCTGACCTCGACCGGCCTCGGCAAGGCGCTGATCATCGACCACACGCCCGCTTACTGGCGCGAGCGTTTCGCCGCCGACCAGGCCGATGGCGCACCGCATGTCGACCCCGCTCTGTGGTTCGAGCGCATGTCGGGCTATGCCAGCCGCGGTCGCGCGTTCGATCTCGAGGAGAATGAGGATCAAGTACGCTGCGTTGCCGCGCCGATCCGCGATGCCGGCAAGCGCATCGTCGGCGCGATCAGCGTGTCGAGCGCCGCACAATATATGAGCGACGACCGCATGACCACGCTCACCGACGACGTCTGCGCGGTGGCGCTGGCGATCAGCCGCGAACTCGGCTTCGACCCCGCCGACGCCTGACCCTTCCTTCGTATCCCCAGGAGACCCGCATGTTACTCGCAGGCAAGACGGTGCTCGTCACCGGTGCATCGGCCGGCATTGGCCGCGCAGTGGCGATCGGCTGTGCGCGCCACGGCGCCGACGTCGCGCTCAACTTCGCGCGCGACGTGGCGGGTGCCGAAAGCGCGGTCGCCGAGATCGAGGCGCTCGGCCGCAAGGGCGTGGCGATCCAGGGCGACGTCGCCGATCCCAAGACCGCGACCGACTTCGTCACCAAGGCGGTCGCCGCACTCGGGCGAGTCGACGTGTTCGTCAACAATGCCGGCATCTGCCCGTTCCACGCCTTCCTCGACATGCCGGTCGAGACCTTCGAGCGGACGATGCAGGTCAATCTGCACGGCGCCTATTTCATGGTGCAGGCCGCCGCCAACCAGATGGTCAAGCAAGGCGATGGCGGCTCGATTATCGCAATGTCGTCGATCTCGGCGCTGGTCGGCGGCGAGTATCAGACGCATTACACGCCGACCAAGGCGGGGCTCCACTCGCTGATGCAGTCGGTCGCGATCGCGCTCGGCAAGCACAAGATCCGCTGCAACTCGCTCTTCCCCGGCACGATCCTCACCGACATCAACAAGGACGATCTCGCCGACACCAAGAAGCGCGAATACATGGAAGGCCGCATCCCGCTCGGCCGGCTCGGCCAGCCCGACGATCTCGTCGGGCCGACGGTGTTCCTTGCCTCCGACCTCGCCCAATATGTCACCGGCGCCTCGCTGCTGGTCGACGGCGGCGCCTATGTGAACCTGCAGTGAGATGAACTGGACGCGGCGCGACCTGGCCCTGGGGCTCATGGCGGCCGCGCTCCCCTTCCCGGCGCATGCCGCGCGTCTGTTCGACGTGCGGCGCTTCGGCGCGCGCGGCGACGGGCGGACGCTCGACACCGCTGCCTTCAACGCCGCGATCGCCGCGGCGGCGGGCGGCGGAACCGTGATCGTCCCGCCGGGGCGCTATCTCTGTTTCTCGATCCGGCTGAAGAGCAAGGTCACGCTCCAGCTCGCTAAGGGCGCGATCATCGAGGCGGCGGATCCTGCACGGCATTCCGGCAGCTATGACCTGCCCGAGTCCGGGGTCGAACAGCTCTACCAGGATTTCGGCCACAGCCACTGGCACAACAGCTTGCTGTGGGGCGACGATGTCGTCGAAGTGGCGATCACCGGCCCCGGGCTGATCGACGGCGCCGGGCTTACCCGAAACGGCCCGGGCGCGCGCTGGAAGGCGCAGACCGGCGAGCGCCCGCTGTCGATGCAGGGCATGAGCCAGCGCCAGATCGACCAGCTCGAACCCGCCACCGCGGCGATGAACGGCCAGGGCAACAAGGCGATCGCGCTCAAGAACGGTCGCGACATCGTGCTGTCGGGGTTCACGATGCGCCAATGCGGGCATTTCGCGATCCTCGCCACCCGCACGCGCCATCTGGCGATCCGCGACCTGACGATCGACACCGATCGCGACGGCATCGACTTGGATTGCGTGCGCGACGTCGTGGTCGAGCGCTGCCGCGTCAACACGCCCAATGACGACGCGATCGTGGTCAAGAGCAGCTATGCGCTCGGCCACGCCGTGGCGGCGGAGAACATCGTCATCCGCCACTGCGCCGTTTCAGGCTTCGATCTCGGCACGCTGCTCGACGGCACGCGCCGCACCACGCAGGACCTTGCGCCAGACCGCGACCGCGTCACCGGGCGGATCAAGCTAGGGACCGAGAGCAATGGCGGCTATCGCAACGTGCTGATCGAGGATTGCAGCTTCACGCACTGCCGCGGCCTCGCGCTCGAGACGGTCGACGGCGGGGTGATGGAGCAGATCGTCGCGCGCCGCCTCACGATGACCGACGTCACCACCGCGCCGCTGTTCCTGCGGCTCGGCGATCGGCGGCGCGGGCCTGCCGGCACCGGCATCGGCGCGATCCGCGACGTGACGATCGAGGACGTCACCGCGACCGGGATCGATCATCGCTACCCGGCGGCGCTCGCCGGCCTGCCCGACCATCCGATCGAGCATGTCACGCTGCGCAACATCGCGCTCACCTATCGCGGCGGCGGCACCACCGAGGATGCCGCGAACCGCCCGGAGGAACACGCCTCCGCGTATCCCGAACCGAGCATGTTCGGGACCCTGCCCGCCTGGGGCCTGTGGCTGCGCCATGCGCGCGACGTCACGATCGACGGCCTACGACTGGAGACTGCCACGCCCGATGCCCGGCCGCGCTTCCTCGCCGACCATGTCGACCGCTTGAGCGTGCACAATACCCAGCTCTGACGCGCTTTGGGTTTGACCTTCCCCCCATTCAGCGGTACCAAATAATACAAATCGGTGCCATATAATGGCCGGAGAGGGAGAAGGCTGTGTCGATCCATGCGTTCAAGATGCAGCTGAAGCCCGGCGTTCTCGACGAATATCGCAAGCGCCATGACGAGATCTGGCCCGAGCTCTCCGCGCTGCTGACCGAGAGCGGCATCTACGATTATTCGATCTTCCTCGACGAGCAGACGCTGAGCCTGTTCGCCGTGCTGCGCGTCCGTGCGGACAGCAATCGCGATGCGCTGCCCGACCATCCGGTGATGAAGCGCTGGTGGGATTCCATGGCGCCGCTGATGGAGGTCGAACCCGACAATCGCCCCAAGGAATGGGCATTGCCGCTGATCTTCCACCATGCGTAAGCGCGCCGCGCGCTCGATCGCCGCGCTCGCCATCGCGCTTGCCGCGCCTGCCGGCGCGCAAGTCGCGCGCCCGACGCAGAACCTGCAAGCCTCGGTCAAGACCTTCGGCCGCGTCAGCTACGACGCGCGCTCGCTGATGATCGACGGCCAGCGCCGCATCATCTGGTCGAGCGAGTTCCACCCCTTCCGCCTGCCCTCGCCCGATCTGTGGCGCGACGTGCTGCAGAAGATGAAGGCCAGCGGGTTCAACACCGTCGCGCTCTATTTCGACTGGGGCTATCACTCGCCCAAGCAGGGCGTGTACGATTTCAGCGGCATCCGCGACATGGATCGCGTGCTCGACATGGCGGCGGAGGAAGGCCTGTACGTCATCACCCGCGCCGGGCCGTACGTGAACGCCGAACTGTCGCGCGGCGGCTTCCCCGGCTGGCTGGTCAACCAGAAGGGTCGCGCGCGCACCGACGACCCCGCCTATCTCGCCGCGGCCGATGAATGGCTGACGCGGATCAACGCGATCGTCGCGCGGCACCAGATCAACGGCGACGGCAAGGGCCATAGCGGCACCGTCATCCTCCACCAGATCGAGAACGAACTCGCGCTGACCACCCCGGCGCAGCGGCGCTATATGGACCATCTCGCCGCCAAGGCGCGCGCCGACGGCATCACCGTGCCGCTGTTCCACAACGACCAGGGGCGCAACGGCTACTGGGTGCCGGAGACGTCGAAGGTCGAAAACGTCGTCCACGGGCCCAACGATCTCTATGCCTTCGACGGCTATCCCGGCGGCACCTGCACCGTCGCGGGCAAGCCGACGCGCAGTTCGGCGGCGCCCGATTGGGGCTATTACGGCCCGGGCGGCGCCAAGGGCGGCGCATCCGCCTCGCCCGACACCCCCGCCTTCCTCGCCGAGTTCGGCGGCGGCTGGTTCGATTATTGGGGGTCGAACGGCGGCTATGACTGTAACGCGATCCAGCGCGGCAAGCGCTTCCAGCGCGTGTTCTATGGCACCAACCTCGCCAACGGCATCGACATCCAGAGCTTCTACATGGGCTATGGCGGCACCAGCTGGGGCTGGCTGCCCGCGCCCGTCGTGTTCACCAGCTACGATTACGGCTCGGCAATCTCCGAAGCGCGCGAGCTGCGCGAAAAGGCCGAGGAGATGAAGCAGCTCGGCGGGATGATCGCCGCGGTGCCCGATCTCGCCGGCATGGTCCCGGCTGGCGCGGTGACGGTGTCGTCGCCCAATGTGCAAGTCTATCACGACCGCAACCCGCAGAGCGACGCGCGCTTCCTGATGGTCACGCACAAGCCGTCGAACGGCCAAAGCGACGACAGCTTCACCGTCGCCGCGACCCTGCCCGACGGCGCGTACAGCTTTCCGATGCGGCTCAACGGCTTCGACGCCAAGTGGCTGCTCGCGGGGGTGACGCTCGGCGGCCAGCGGCTCGTTTACTCGACTTCCGAATTGCAGGCGACACTGACCGCCGATGGCCGCGACCTGCTGCTGCTCTACGGCCGCGCGGGCGAAGCGAACGAGACCGTGCTGCGCTATGTGTCTGCGCCTAAGGTGGAGGTGCTCGAGGGCGCCGCCACCAGCGCGTTCGATGCCGCCAAGGGCGATCTCAAGCTGACCTACGCGCTGGCTGGGCGGACCGTAGTGCGGATCACCGGCGGCGGCCGACCGCCGCTGACGCTGCTGCTCGCCGACGAGGCCGAGGGCGTGCGCTACTGGCGCCGCGACACCGCCGCCGGCCCGGTGCTCGTCCGTGGGCCCGCGCTCGTCCGCCGCGCCGACGCGACCGGCGCGACGCTCGCGCTGACCGGCGACACGAAGGAGGCCACGCCGCTCGAACTGTGGACGCCCGCGCGGCTCACCTCGGTGCGCTGGAACGGCGTCGCGGTGCCGCTCGAGACCAGTGCGATCGGCAGCCGTCGCGCGCTCCGCCCGCTCGCCGGCCCGGCCCCGGTCACCCTCCCCGTCCTCACCAACTGGCGCGTCGCCGAAGGGACGGCCGAGGCGCGCCCCGATTTCGACGACAGCGGGTGGCAGGCGATCGACCGACGCGGGTCGGCGACGACCACCGCCAAGCCCGACGGCGAGCCGACGCTGGTGATGGACGCTTACGGCTTCCACGACGGCGATGTCTGGTATCGCGGCCGCTTCACCGGCACGCCCGACGCCAGGCAGCTGGCCTTGTTCTACGGCGGCGGCGGCGCTGGCATGGTGCAGGTGTTCCTCGACGGGAAGCTGGTCGGCCAGGACGAGCTCCCCGGCGGCCTGCCGCGCCCGATCACCACCGCCGCGCCACGCTTCGACCTCCCCACCGCCGCGCAGACGCCGGGCGAGCATGTGCTAGCGATCATGGTCCGCAACAACGGGCACAATTGGGACCTCGACTCCGACGACTTCCATAAGGAAGCGCGCGGGCTCGTCTCGGCCTCGCTCGAGGCGCCGGGCGGGCGCAGCTTCGCCGTGCCGATCGCGTGGAAGATCCAGGGCAAGCAAGGCGGCGAAGATCTGCTCGATCCCGCGCGCGGCGCCGCCAACACTGGCGGCCAATATGGCGAGCGGATGGGCTGGCATCTGCCCGGCTTCGACGACGCGCGATGGACCACGGCGACGCTGCCCGCCGCCACGACGACCGCCGGCACCACCTGGTATCGCACGCGCTTCACGCTCGACCTGCCCAAGGCGCAGGATACCACCGTTGCGGTGACGTTCGGCGACACCACCACGCCGCGCTCGGTCGCGCGCTATCGTGCGCTGCTGTTCGTCAACGGCTGGAACATGGGCCAGTTCATCGCGCATGTCGGCCCGCAGCGCGTCTTCCCGATCCCCGAGGGTATCCTCAACCATCACGGCGCGAACACGATCGCGCTCGCCGTCACGTCGGATGGCGCGGCGGGCAATGCGCTCGAACAGGTCAAGCTCGTCACGCTGCGCAGCGTGAAGGGCGGCGTGCCCGTCCAGATGGTCGCCGCGCCCAGCCGGCCGGACCAGCTGCAATGAGCGACGCGGCGATCACCCGCCGCGGCTTCGGCGGCATCGCCGGTGCCGCCGCGCTCGCAGCGATGACGCGCCCCGCCTTCGCTGCCGGAGCGGCGCGGCCGTGGCCGTATCTGATCGGCGCCGATGTCTCGTGGATCCCCGAGGACGAGGCGGTCGGCGCGACCTATTGGCAGGATGGCCGGCAGCGCGATCCGCTCGCGATCCTCGCCGACGCCGGGTTCAATGCGATCAAGCTGCGCACCTTCGTCGATCCCGCCAACGGCTATAGCAAGCGCAAGCCCGGCGGCCCGTGGTGTGACCTGCAGCAGACGCTGGCGTTCGGCCGTCGCATCAAGGCCGCCGGCTTCCATTTCTCGCTGACGCTGCACTATTCGGACGACTGGGCCGATCCGCAGAAGCAGACGAAACCCGCCGCCTGGGCCGACCTGCCGTTTCCCCGGCTGGTCGAGCGCGTCGGTGGCTATACCGCCGACACGATCGCCGCGCTCGTCCGCGGCGGGGCCGCGCCCGACATGGTGGTGATCGGCAACGAGACCACCTTCGGCATGCTCTGGCCCGACGGCCGCGTGCCGCTGACCATTCCGACCGGCAACCCGCAGACCGACGGCGTGCATCTCAATGCTGCCGGCGCGGGCGGCTACGATCACTTCGCCGCGCTGCTCAAGGCGGGGATCGCCGGCGCGCGCGCTGCGGCGCCGCGCGCCAAGGTGGTGCTGCACAACCATCTCGGCCGCCACTGGCCGATCACGCAATATTGGACGGACAACTTGCTCCAGCGCGGCGTCCGCCCCGATGCCATCGGCTTCTCCTGCTACCAGCAGGCGGCGCAGGGCGACTGGCAGCATACGTTCGCCGAATTCGCCAAGGCCTATCCCGATCTTGGCTTCCTCGCGATGGAATATTCCGCGCGCAAACGCTATCTCAACGATCTCGTCCATGCCGAACCGCACGGCTGGGGCAGCTATATCTGGGAGCCGACGCGCCACCAGGAAGCGATCTTCCGCCACGACGGCAAGCCCGCCGGCGAAGGCGCCCGCCCCGATCTGCTCAGCCAGGGCATCAACGCCGCGGAAGCCCCCGGCGCCGCGCCCGGCGTGCCGACCCAGACGCCGCCCGACGGCCTTCAGGGCCGGTACGACATCGATCCCCAGTTCCGCACTCTCTATCGCACCATGGCGCACGATTACGGTCTGAAGCCCGTGCGCCTTCCTACCAGGAGAAGTTAATTGGCCGCCCTTACCCACGACGTGCCGCGTGCAGACGTGACCGCCGCGATCGCCCGACTGATGGACAATCTCGTCAACATCACGGACGAGACCGGCGAGTTCCTGCTCCATCTCGAAGACGGGCGCATCATCGACACCAAGGGCTGGGCCGGCTGGGAATGGACCCACGGCGTCGGCCTGTTCGGGATGTGGCGCTATTACGAGCAGACCGGCGACAGCACGGCACTCGCGATCATCAAGCAATGGTTCGAGGATCGCTTCGTCGAGGGCACGCCGACCAAGAACATCAACACGATGGCGCCGTTCATCACGCTCGCCTACCTTTACGAGCTCGAACGCGACCCGCGCTACATCCCCTATCTCGACACCTGGGCCGAGTGGCTGATGGCGCCCGACGGGCTGCCCAAGACCGAGGAAGGCGGCTTCCAGCACATCGTCTACAATGACGAGAATCCCGGCGAGATGTGGGACGACACGCTGATGATGTCGGTGCTGCCGCTCGCCAAGATCGGCCTGCTGCTCGGCCGCCCGCATTATGTCGAGGAAGCCAAGCGGCAGTTCCTCGTCCACATCAAATACCTGTTCGACAAGAAGACCGGGCTGTGGTTCCACGGCTGGGACTTCAACGGCCGGCACAATTTCGCCGAGGCGCTGTGGGCGCGCGGCAATTGCTGGGTGACGATCGCGATCCCCGAGATCATCGAGATCCTCGATCTGCCGCAAGGCGACGCGCTGCGCACCTTCCTGATCGACACGCTCGCGGCGCAGGTGAAGACGCTCGCCGAGACGCAGGATCCCGCGACGGGGCTGTGGCACACGCTGATCGTCGATCCGACCAGCTATCTCGAGGCGTCGGCGACGGCTGGGTTTGCCTACGGCATCCTCAAGGGCGTGCGGAAGGGCTATCTGCCGCGGCACTATGAGGCGGTCGGCATCAAGGCGGTGCAGGGCGTGCTCGCCAATATCGACGCGGCGGGCGAGCTCAAGCAGGTGTCGTTCGGCACGGCGATGGGCGACACGCAGCAATTCTACAAGGACATCGAGCTGACCTCGATGCCCTATGGGCAGAGCCTGGCGATGATCGCGCTCGGCGAGTTCCTGCGTACCTACATCTAATGCAGCAGGCGGCGCTTCCCGGCTTCCACCGCGTAGCGTCGCGTTGGGCCGCCTGGCGCCGCCCGGCCGGCGCGCTCGCGCTCCTTCTGGCACTCGGCGGCGCGGCCCGATCGGCGGTGGCGGAGACTCCACTGGTCGCGTTCGATGCCGGGCCGGGTGTCGTGCTGGCGGATGCGCGCGGCGTCGCGCGCGTGGTGACCGACCCGCGCGACCATGCGGTGGTAAGGATCGCCGCCGCCGACCTCTCTGCCGATCTCGCCCGCGTGTCGGGCACGGCGACCGGCAACGGTACGCAGATCTGGCTCGGCACGCTCGGTCGCAGCGCCGCGATCGACGGCCTCGCGCGGCGCGGCTTGCTCGACGTCAGCAAATTGCGCGGCGCGTGGGAGAGCTTCGTGATCGCCACGGTCGATCGCCCCGCGCCCGGCGTCGCCTCGGCGCTGGTGATCGTCGGCAGCGACCGCCGCGGCACCGCGTTCGGCGCCTACGAACTGTCGCGCGCGATCGGCGTGTCGCCGTGGCATTGGTGGGCGGACGTCACGCCCGAACACCATGCGCTGTTGCGAGCGCCCGCAGGCGTCGCGCGCTTCGGTCCGCCCTCGGTCAAATATCGCGGGGTGTTCCTCAACGACGAGGATTGGGGGCTGCAACCCTGGGCCGCGCACACCTTCGAGCCCGCGGCGGGCACGATCGGCCCGAAGACCTACGCCAAGCTGTTCGAACTGATGCTGCGGCTCAAGGCCAACCTCGTCTGGCCGGCGATGCACAAGGTGACGCGCCCGTTCAACGCCGACCCCGGCAATGCCGCGCTTGCCGATCGCTATGCGATCGTCATGGGCTCGAGCCATTCCGAGCCGATGCTGCGCAACAATGTCGGCGAATGGACCGCGCCGGCGGAGCGCTTCAATTACGCCACCAATGCCGCCGGTGTCGCGCGCTACTGGCGCGAGCGCGTGGCGACCAACGCGCGCTACGAGAGCCTCTGGACGCTCGGCATGCGCGGCATTCACGACAGCGGGATGGTCGGCCCGAGCGACGATGCCGGACGCCGTGCGCTGCTCGAGCGCATCTTCGCCGACCAGCGCGCTATGCTGCCGAAGGACGCGCCGCAGGTGTTCACCCCGTATAAGGAAGTGCTCGACGTCTATCGCAGCGGGCTGAAGGTGCCGCGCGACGTCACGCTGCTGTGGCCCGACGATAATTTCGGCTATATCCGCCACCTCCCCGACGCCGCCGAGCGCCAGCGGCCCGGCGGATCGGGCGTCTATTACCACCTCTCCTATCTCGGCGCGCCGCTGTCGTATCTGTGGCTGTCGACCACCCCGCCCGCGCTGATCCGCGAGGAACTGGGCCGCGCCTGGGATGCCGGCGCGCGGCAGATGTGGGTCGCCAACGTCGGCGATCTCAAGCCGGGCGAACTCGCCACCGACTATTTCCTGCAACTGGCGTGGGACGTGCCGGCGACGCGCGCGCAACCGATCGACGCCGTCGTGCGCGAGTGGGCGGCCGGCACGCTCGGCGGCGATGTCGCGGCGGACACCACGACGATCCTCGCCGAGCATCACCGCCTCAATTTCGCGCGGCGGCCCGAGCATCTGCAATGGTGGCTGCCCGGCGAGCTGTCGCGCCCCAGCCCGCTTTCGCCGCCCGAGATCGCCACCCGCCTCGCCGCGTTCGACACGCTCGACGCCCGCGTCCGTGCGCTCGCGCCGCGCATCGCCGCTGACCGCCGGGATGCGTTCTTCGAGCTGGTCGACTATCCCGTCACCGCCGCCGCGCTCGCCAATATCCGGCTGTTCGATGCCGAAGCCTATGATCGCCTCCACGACAGCGATCCGGCAGCCGCGGCGCAAGCGGGTGCCCGCGCACGCGCCGCCGATGCCGACCTCACGCGCCTGACGCGCCGCTACAACGACACGCTCGCCAGCGGCAAATGGCGCGGGATGATCGCGATGGAGCCGGCCGATGGCCAATGGCGGCGCTATCGCCTGACCCCGCCGATCCTGCCCGCCGCTGCGCTCCTGCCGGCGGAGGCTGTAGCCCGACCGCAAGCTCCCGCTGCCGCCGCTGCCGCACCCGTCGTGGAAGCCGAAGCCGCCGAGGGCGCGCGCACCGGCTGGCGCGTGATCGACGGGCTCGGCCGCAACGGGGCCGCGGTCGGCGCGGCACTGCCGGCGCAGCTGTCTTACACGATCGACCTGCCGCCCGGCCGCTGGCGCCTCGTCGCCGAGCTCCTGCCGAGCTACGCCACGCACGACGGCGATCCGCTGCGCCTGACGCTCGCGCTCGACGACGCCGCGCCCGTCACACTTGCCGCACCGCGCGTCACCGGCGATGCCGCCTGGGCGCGCGCGGTACTCGACAATCGGCTCGAGCTTGCGCTGCCGACCGCGCTCGCGGCCGGCCGCCATCGCTTCACCGTCGGACTCGCCGATCCCGCGCTGATCCTCGATCGCTTCCGTTTCGATCCGCTTCCCGCCAGCTTGCCGCCCGCCGGCGCAAAGGACTGACCGCCATGGCCACCGACCCTATCGCCGCCGCGCCCGCCAACCCGATCGCGCCGACGCGCCCGGTGCGTTGGTACACGCTGCTCGCCTATGGCTCGAATGACGTGCTCGGCGCGGGTTCGATGGCGGTGATCAGCACCTGGATCCTGTTCTTCTACACCACCTTCTGCGGGCTGTCGGCGCTGCAGGCGACCGCGATCTTCGGCATCGCGCGCGTGCTCGACGCGTTCACCAGCCCGCTGATCGGCCACCTCTCCGACAGCCTCGGCCGCTCGTGGCTCGGGCGCAAGTTCGGGCGGCGGCGCTTCTTCATCCTCGCCGCGATCCCGCTGCTGCCGTCGTTCGCGATCATGTGGGTCGCGGGGCAAGGCTTCTGGTATTACCTCGTTACCTATGTGCTGTTCGAGATGGTCTATGCGATGGAGATCATCCCGTACGAGACGCTCGCCAGCGAAATGGCGACCGATTACAAGACCAAGGCGAAGTTCGCCGGTGCGCGCATCCTGCTCGGCCAGCTCTCGGCGATCGGCGCGGCGTTCCTGCCCAAGGCGCTGATCCAGTATCTCGGCGAGGGCTCGCCCGACACCTATCTCTATATGGGGATTATCTTCTCGGGGCTCTTCATGGGCGCGGCGGGCCTGCTCTATGCGTTCAGCTGGGAGCGGCAGCGCCCGCCCGGGCTCGATGCCGAGGAAGATGCGCGCGCCAAGCCGACGCTCGGCGCGGCGTTCAAGGCGCTCTATCGCAACCTCTTCTCGACGCTGCGGATCCGCGCGTTCCGGCTGCATCTCGGCATGTATCTCGGCGGCTATATCAGCCAGGACATCTACAATGCCGCCTTCACCTATTTCGTGATCTTCGCGCTGGCCGGCTCGGCGGCGATCGTCGCGAACCTCGTCGGCGTGACCTATATCGTCCAGTTCGTCGCGGTGATCCTGGCGATCAACTTCGCGCTGAAACTCTCCCCCGCCGCCGCATACCGGATGGCGGCGATCAGCTTCGGCATCGGCGTGATCCTGTTCCTCGCAATGTACGCCGCGGGCTATACCGCGACCGCGATGCTGTTCTGGGTGCCGGTGCTGTTCGCCGGGCTCGGCCGCGGCGCGCTCAACTACATCCCGTGGGCGACCTACAATTACATGGCCGATGTCGACGAGATCGTCACCGGGCGG
Source organism: Sphingomonas glacialis (assembly GCF_014653575.1). Taxonomy (GTDB): domain Bacteria; phylum Pseudomonadota; class Alphaproteobacteria; order Sphingomonadales; family Sphingomonadaceae; genus Sphingomonas; species Sphingomonas glacialis. The sequence continues at coordinate 652,424 of NZ_BNAQ01000002.1, forward strand.
CGCCGCGAGGGCGCGTTCGCGGGCGTGATGACCTTCGTGCGCAAGATGAGCCAGGCCGCCGCGATCATCCTCGTCGGCCAGGTGATGCAGGCATCCGGCTTCGTCTCGGGCGCGAAGACGCAAAGCGCCGGCGCGCTGGTCGGCATCGTCGGGGTGATGGGTGCGGGCACGATCGCGATGCTGCTGTTCGGCATGTTCGTGTCGACGCGCTTCCGGCTCGACCCCCGCACGCATGCGATCCTGCTCGAGGAGATCGAGCATCTGCGCAGCGGCTCACGCACGCCGTCCGATCCCGAGCATGCCGCCGTGGTCGAGGATCTGTCGGGCTGGTCGTATGACCGGCTGTGGGGCAACAATCCGGTGGTGGAAGCGCAGAAATGATCGCGCTGGTCGCCGCGGCCTTGCTCGCGCAGGCCGCGGTGCTGGCGCCCAAGCCGCTGTTCCGCGATCCCGTGCATGACGGCGCGGCCGACCCGTCGACGGTCTACGATCCGGCGACGCGCGAGTGGGTGATGTTCTACACCAACCGCCGCGCCGATTTGCCGATGGACGATACCACGGACGTTCGCTGGGTCCACGGCACCGCGATCGGTATCGCCCGCTCGAAGGACGGCGCGCAGTGGCGCTACGGCGGCACCGCGGCGATCCCGGTCGCGTGCACCGGCGCGACGCTGTGGGCACCCGATGTCGAGCGGTTCGCGGGGCAATGGCACATGTGGGTGACCGTCGTCCCCGGCATCTATCGCGACTGGAACGCGCCGCGATTCCTCGTCCACCTGACCAGCCGCGACCTCAAAAGCTGGCGCTGCGGCGGGCGAGTCGAGCTGGGCTCGGACCGGGTGATCGATGCGAGCGTCGTCGCGTTGCCGCGCGGTGGCTACCGGCTGTTCTTCAACGACGAGCGGATGAACAAGGCGATCCGCACCGCCGACAGCCGGGATCTGGTGCATTGGACGCTCAGGGACCGGCTGACCGACACGCCCGGCGAAGCGCCCAAGGCGTTCCGCTGGCGCGGGCGCTGGTGGCTGGTGTCCGATGCGTGGAAGGGGCTGCTGGTGATGCGCTCGGCCGATGGCGAGCATTGGACGCGCCAGAGCGACTATCTGCTCGCCGCCCCCGGCACCGCCGCGACCGACCGCGCGAAGGGCCAGCATCCGGATGTGATAGTGGCGGGCGAGCGCGCGTATCTCGTCTATTTCGTCCACCAGTCGGGCGAGCCGCAGGCCGCGTCCGATCCCGAGTGGCACCGCCGCAGCGTGCTCCAGATCGCAGAGCTGAACGAGGTCGACGGCATCCTCACGGTCGATCGCAACGCGCCGGCCCATGTACGGCTGCTGCGCCGCTGAACGCGGGCGCTAAGGGGTCGAGTACGCTTGGCGCTTTCCCGAACGCCCCCCCCCGCCCGTTCGCCCTGAGCCGGTCGAAGGGCACCTCTCCACACCGAGCCAGGCCTCACGCGGAGAGCAGGGCTTCGACAAGCTCAGCCCGAACGGCGTTGGCGGATCACGCCAATTCGAAGGTGACCTAGAGAAACCCGACCTGCCGCAACCAAGCCGCGCACAGCTGCGGCCACACCGACACCGGCAGGCCCTGCGTATCGAGCGCGAAGCCGTGCGGGGCATCGGCGAAGATGTGGCACTCCGCTGCACCGCCGGCTTGCTCCCAAGCGGCGTGCAGCCGCCGCGCATTCTCGACCGGGACGACCGGATCGTTGCCCGAATAAACGATGAACGCGGGCGGCGGGTCTTGCAGCAGTTGCGCGTCGGGCTGCAGCCGATCGTACATCGCCTGCTTCTCGACCGGGGGCAGCGGCGGCTTGTCGGCGACGATCGTGCGGCCTGCGGCATTGGTCGAAATCGGCGCATAGCCAATCACCAGCACATCGGGCCGCGTCGTCGCATCGCAGGACACGCGCCATTCTTCCGGCACCGCCGCCGCGAGGCACGCCGCGAGATGCCCGCCCGACGACAACCCGACGACACCGAGCGCGCTATCATCCTCGCGCAGCAGCCGCATCGCCGCCAACGCATCGGCAAGCGCCGCGACAGCCCCGTTCGCCGCGTCGGGGAAGCGATGGAGCAAGACATGCGCATGATAGCCAAGCGCCGTCAGCCAGCGCGCCACCTGGACGCCCTCGCGCCCCGCCATCAGCTGGACGTACCCGCCGCCGCCCAGCACCAGCATCGCGCGACCATTGGGCTGCGCAGGTACGAAGCTCAGCAGCACCGGCTGGGTCACCGCGGTCACCACCGCTTGCGCCGGATCGGCGAAGGCGGGATCGAACGTCACCGCATCGGCGCGCACCGCCGCGCCATCGAGCGTGCGCACCTGATCGGCACCGAGCATCAGCATCCCGGATGCGCCCCGTCGAACGACGAGTGGCCGGCAACGCACGGATGCGTCGGATAGGCCTCGCCGTCGAGCTCGACCGCCTCGCGCACCACCGACAACCGGTCGCCATCGTCGCGCATCTCGTACAGCTTGCCGAGCGCATAATTGAACGGCCGATGCAGGATCATCATCAGTCTGCCGTCGAAGGTGTGGAACAGCATGCCGTGCCCGCTGTCGCGCTACACCAGCGGCCCGAGCTGCTCCCACGGCCCGGCAATCGTCCCCGAGGTCGAGCGCGCCTGCGCCTCGACATAGCCCTTCTGGCCATAGCTCGACCACAGCATCAGCAGCGTGCCGGTCTTCGATCGATAGAGTTCGGGGCCGTCGGTGACATAGACGACGTCGCCGTTCGACTGCTTCTGGCCGACCGCCCACGGCGCGTCGTTCGCCTTGAACAAGGTTTGCGGCGAGCCGGCAGCGGCGAGATCGTCGGTGAGCGGCAGCGCTTCCATCGTGCCGACCGTCGTCTGCCACCATTCATGCGCATAGACGAGCCACGGCTTGCCCTTCGGATCGACGTAGAGCGAACCGTCGAGCGTCATCAGGCTGCCATCGACGATCGGCTCGCCGCCGCGCACCAAGCGGTAGGGCCCGTCGACTCTGTCAGCGACCGCCAGCACCGTACCGCGCCGATAGGTCGCCCGCGTGCCGTTCTTGCCGAGCGGCAGGTCGGGGTTGTGGAAGGTTGTGAACAGATACCATTTGCCGCGCCAGCGATGTACTTCGGGCGCCCAGCTGCCGGCCTTGGCCCACAGCCCGGCGGGCAGGACGAAGGCGAGCTTGGGCTTGCTCCAATGCTTCAGGTCGCGGCTGGCATAGACCATCGTGCCGAGCCGCTGGTCGCCGCTCATCGCCGCCTCGTTGCGGGTAAACAGGTAATAGGTCTTGCTTGCGGCGTCGGCGACGATCCACGGATCGTGCAGGTGCATCGCGGTCAGCACGAGCGGCGCGTCGCCCTGCGGTGCGGCGGGGGCCGCCCCCGTCAATCCGAGCAACGCGGCAGCGGCGAACAGCCACTTCATGGCGCGACCGCGATGCTGTTGCCATAGCCGATCACCACGGTGGCGATCAGCAACAGGCCGACCCCGCCCCACACGGTCGCCTTGATCCGCGCGCCGGCTTCCTTCCACTCGCGAAAGGCGAAGCCCCACAGCGTGCCGAAGATGATGATGCTCGCCATGTGCAGCGTCCAGCTCGAGAAGAACAGCCGGCCCATCTGGCTCTCGCCCATCGTGTAGAAGAAGAATTGGAAGTACCAGGTCACTCCCGCCAGCGCGCTGAGCAGATAGTTGCGCAGCAACGGCGGCCGGCCGACATCGGCCTTGGTGACGCCGCGCCATTCGGGCGCGCTGCGGTTCTTGGTGATGAGGAACGCGCACCATGCTCCGTTGGTGATCAGCCCGCCGAACATCACCAGGCACAGCACCGGCAGCCCGGTCCATAGCGGCCCCGTCCCCGCCGCAGCCGACAGCGCCTTGATCGGCTCGCCCGCAGCGAGGCCGAAGGCGAAGCAGGCCGACATGATGCCCGCGAAGATCGCGACGAGGATGCCCTTCTTGAAATCGAACTCGGCGACCACCGCCGCCTTCTGTTCGGGGGTCAGCAGCGCATCCTTTTTCGCACCCGCGATCGCCACGACGATGATGCCGAGCAGCGTCAGCGCGATACCGAGCAGCACGATCCGGCCCGAGGCGTTGGCGAGCAGCTTCGCGTGGAATTCCCCCGCGAACAACGGCGGGATCAGCGTGCCGAACACGGTGCACAACCCCAGCACCACCGCCATGCCGAGCGACAGCCCGAGATAGCGCATTACCAGCCCGTAGCCGAGCCCGCCGAACCCCCACAGCACGCCGAAGACAATCGGCCACCAGAATGCCGTTGGCGTGGCGCCGTGGAGCACGCCGAGCAGATCGTTGGTCTGGAGGCTGGCGAAGAACCACGGCGCGAACAGCCAGGAAAACACACCGCCGGTCAGCCAGTAAATCTCCCACGACCAGCGCTTCACCCCGCGATAGGGCACGTAGAAGCTCGCCGAAGCAAGGCCGCCAAGCCAGTGGTAAAGAACGCCGAGCAACGGGTTCATAGGTCTAATCCCAGGCGATAGAGGCGGTTGGCGTTGCGCGCGAACAGGTCGCGTTGCTCGTCGTCGCTGAAGTCGGCGGCGATTGCGTGGAATGCCGCCATCGTGCGCTCGATCGACGCGAAGAGCGTGTCGGTCGGGCTATCGCTGGCGAACAGGCAGCGGTCGGTGCCGAACAGGTCGATCGCCGCGAGCAGGAACGGCCGCACGCTGTCGAGCGTCCAGTCGCGATCGATGAAGCCGAGCCCCGACAGCTTGATCGCGACATGCGGCAGCGCGGCGAGCGTCTCGAGCCCGGCGCGCCACTGCGCGATGCCGTCAGGGTCGCTGATCACCGGCATCCCGAGATGGTTGATGATCACCGGCACGTCGGGATGCCGCGCGATCAGCGGCGCGAGCCCGGCCATCTGCGCGGGATAGCATTGCAGGTCGAACGACAGGCCGTATTTCGCGAGCAACGCAAAACCCGCCCCCCACTGCGCGTCCTGCGTCACGTCGCGCGGCGTGTAGCTGCGCAGCGGATCGGCGTGCCAGTTGACGATGTGGCGGATGCCGCGAACGCGCGGATGCGCCGCCTGCTGCGCGAGCAACGCTTCGACGTCGGGATCGTCGAGCCGCGCGAACGCCACGATCGCGCTCGGCAAGCCACCCGCGTCGGCGACGCCTTCGAGCCATTCGGTCTCGTCGAGCGCCTGCGCCGGGTCCGCCCCGGCATCGATGTGCACCGCGCCGACGACGTTCCAGCGCGCCATGTCGGCGCGATAGTCGGCGAGCGTGTAATCGCGGGCGATCGCTTCGACCGAGCCGTTGGGCCCGTCCTCCGCAAACGGCGGCGTCAGCCACGGATAGCGGATCCGGCCGAGCTCCCACAAATGGATGTGCGCATCGACGAACGGGATGGTCACGAAGCCTCTCCGGCTGAGCAAGGCCGCGCCGTCGTCTTTCGGACGGTCGCGGCCATATGGGCGATCAGAAAGTCGTGCGACCGCCCGACGTGTCGAAGGTCGCCGCCGTGGTGAAGCTGCACTCTTCCGACGCCGCGAAGCACACCATCGCGGTCGATTCGTGGATTTCGCCCAGGCGCCCCATCGGGATCTTCGAGCGCATATATTCGACTTGGCTCGGCGGCAGCTGCTCGAGGATCGGGCTCTCGAAGGTCGCCGGGGTGATCGCATTGGCGATCACGCCCTTGCCGGCGAGTTCCTTGCCGAGGCTCTTGGTCAGGCCGATCACCGCCGCCTTGGTCGCCGAATACGCGCTGGCGTTGGGATTGCCTTCCTTGCCCGCCACCGACGAGACGTTGACGATCCGGCCATAGCCATTCTCGAGCAGATACGGCACGACCGCGCGGTTGCAGTAGAACAGCCCGTTGAGGTTGACGTTCACGACCTGCAGCCAGCTGTCGATCGGGAATTCGTGCAGCGGCACGGTTGCCCCGGTGATCCCGGCCGAGCAGATCAGCACGTCGATCTTGCCCAGAACCTCGGCACTTTCCTTAGCGGCAGCAGCGACCGCATCGGCATCCGACACGTCGAGCGCGACGACATGCGTCGCGCCGATCTCGTCCTTGGTCGCGGCCAGCGCCGCGGCGTTGCGATCCCACAGCACGGCCTTGCCGCCCTCTGCGATGATCCGCCGGGCGACATCCTTGCCGAGCCCCGAAGCACCGCCGGTGATGACCGCGCAGCGCCCTGCGAAACGTCCTTCGTAGACGCTCATGCGAGTTTTCCTTCGCCGAGATGGCGCCACTCGACGACGGTCTGCGTCTGCGTGCCGAGCTTGGCGATCGACAGCGCCATCACGTCGCCGGCCTTCAAGAAGATCTTGTCGGGCTTCTTGCCCTCGCCGACGCCCGGCGGCGTGCCGGTGATGACCAGGTCGCCCGGCATCAGCGTGACATATTCGCTGGCATAGGAGATCAGCTCGGCGAGATCGAAGATCATCGTCTTGGTGTTGCCGGTCTGCATCCGCACGCCGTTCACATCGAGCGTCATGTCGAGATCCTGCGCGTCGCCGACTTCATCGGGCGTCACCAGCCACGGGCCGGTCGGACAGAAGGTGTCGTGGCCCTTGCCCTTCGACCATTGGCTGCCGCGCTCCTTCTGGTTGAAGCGCTCGGACACGTCGTTGACGAGCGTGAAGCCCGCGATCGCGTCGAGCGCGTCTTCCTTCGCAATATAGCGGCAGGTCTTGCCGATGATCACGCCGAGCTCGACTTCCCAGTCGCTGTGCGTCGAGCCCTTGGGCAACACGACGTCGTCGTTGGGGCCGCTGAGGCTCGACAGCGCCTTGGCGAACATCACCGGCTCGGTCGGGATCGGCAAGCCGGACTCGATCGCATGGTCGCGGTAGTTGAGCCCGATCGCGACGATCTTGCTGATCCCGCTGATCGGCACGCCGTAGCGCGGCGTTCCCTCAACCACCGGCAGCGACGCGACATCGGCGGCGAGCGCCTGCGGCAGCGTTGCGATCGTCAGGTCGGCGATGACGCCCGAGAGGTCGCGGAGCGTACCGTCGGCGTCGACGATACCGGGCTTTTCTTGGCCGGGCTGGCCATAGCGGCAGAGCTTCATGAGACGGTCTTTCGTTATCAGTGCGTGTAGGGACGGTGCATCGCGATCTCGCGATTGAGCTCGACGCCGAAGCCCGGCGCATCGAGCGCGCTGGCCTTGAGCCGGCCATTCTCGGGCACCGGCTCGCCGATCAGCTGCGGGTGGAACATCGGCACCACTTCGGTTGGCCCCGGATGCATCATCAGGAACTCGGCGAAGGGCGAATTGTGGCGCGTGATCACGAAGTGATAGCTGTAGACCGACGATCCGTGCGGCACGACCATCTTGCCCGCGGCATCGGCGAGCGCCGAGATCTTGAGCAATTCGGTCACGCCGCCGCACCAGCCGACGTCGGGCTGGATGATGTCGCAGCATTCCATCTCGAGCAGCATGCGGAAGCCCCAGCGGGTCGCCTCATGCTCGCCGGTGGTGACCAGCATGCCCTTGGGCACGTTGCGCTTGAGCTGCTGATAGCCCCAATAATCGTCGGGGCTGATCGCCTCCTCGATCCATTTAAGGCCATGCTCGTGCGCCGCGATCGCGAGCCGCGTCGCGTAATCGAGGTCGAGCGCCATCCAGCAATCCCACATCAGCCAGAAATCGGGCCCGACGCGCTCGCGCATCTCGGCCAGCTCGGCGATGTTCTTGTGGAAGCCCTCGAGCCCTTCGGCAGGACCATGGTGCAGCGGCATCTTCCCGCCGATGAAGCCGAGCTCCTTGGCGATATCGGGCCGCGCGCCGGTCGCGTAGAATTGCAACTCGTCGCGCACCGCACCGCCGAGCAAATGATAGACCGGCTCCTGCCGCAGCTTGCCGAGCAGATCCCACAAAGCGAGATCGACCCCCGAAATGGCATTCACCACCAGGCCCTTGCGGCCGTAATATTGGGTCGAGAAGTACATCTGGTCCCAGATCTTCTCATATTCGGTCGGGCTGCGGCCCTCGAGGAAGCGCGCGAGATGCTTCTCGACGATGAACGCCGCGGGCTCGCCACCCGTGGTGACCGCGAAACCGATCGTGCCGTCCTCAGCCTCGATCTCGACCACCAGCGTGCCCAGCACGTTGATCCCGAAGCTCTGCCGGCTCTGGCGATATTCGGGATAGCGGCTCATCGGCGTGGCGATATGGTCGTCGATCCAGTGGCCGGCGCCTTGGTCGTGATAGTCGGCCCCGCCGCCGCGCACGGTGAATGCGCGGACATGCTTGATCTTGGGCAACTGGACGATCGCCACGTGTCTCTGCTCCTCATCATCGCTTCACGGATGCGAAGCGGTCCTCCACTAAGCAGACGTTCCGGGGCACCGCGCCGAAGCTGGCAGCCTCTCCCGGGCCGTTTGCATGGTCTCACTTTATGAGATAGATCGTTAGTTGATGGAAAGAGCCGCGTCAAATACAGACTCGGGCGAACGAGAGGATGCTGCAGTGCGCGACAGTCTATGGGATCGTCGGAGCGTGCTCGCGGGCGCTGGCGCGCTGTCTTTTGCCGGCGCGGTTCCTGCCGTGGCGCAGGGCGCTGACGTAGGTGTGGGCGCGTTCCGCACGATGCCGCTCTGGCCGGGCAAGCCCCCAGGCGGCGCGCGCGTCACCGCGACCGAGAACCGGGTCGAGCGCCAGCCGGCGACGGCCGACGGCAATTACATCGTCGAACATGTCCGCAAGCCGACGCTGACGATGCTCAAGCCCGCCAAGCCCAACGGCGCCGCTCTGCTGCTGATCCCCGGCGGTGGCTATCGCTTCGTGTCGATGGGCAATGAAGGCTTTCCCGTCGCGCGGCGCTTCGCCGAAGCGGGGTACACTTGCTTCATCCTGCTCTATCGCCTGCCCGCCGATGGCTGGTCCGCCGGTGCCGACGTACCGCTGCAGGATGCGCAGCGCGCCGTCCGCACGATCCGCAGCCTCGCCCCGCGCGAGGGCTTCGATCCGGGGCGGATCGGCGTGGTCGGCTTCTCGGCGGGCGGGCATCTCGCCGCCTGGCTCGCGACGCGCGACGTGCGCGAGATCGCCGCGCCGGTCGATGCGATCGACCGGCTGCCGGCCAGCGTCACCGCCGCCGCCTTCGTCTATCCGGTGATCGCGCTGCGCGATCCGGTCGCGCACAAGGGCTCGCGCGAGCAGTTGCTCGGCGCCGATGCTACTCCCGCGCGGATCGCGGCCTATTCGCTCGAGGAGAACGTGATGGCGACGCCGCCGCCAGCGGTGCTGGTGCATGCGCTCGACGATCCCGCCGTGCCCTATCAGAACAGCCTGCTGATGGCCGAGGCACTGCGCGCGCGCAAAGGCGCGGTGGAGGTGCATTTGCTTGAGTCCGGCGGTCACGGCTTCGGGCTCGGCACCACCAAGCCGGCCGTGGCGAACTGGCCCGAGCTGGTGGCAGGTTTCCTCGGGCGGCACGGCGTATGACCACCACGCCGCGCGTCGCACTATTCGTCACCTGTCTGGTCGATCTGATCCGCCCGCGCATCGGCTTCGCCTCTATCGCCGCGCTGGAGGCGGCGGGGTGCGAGGTCGTCGTGCCTGAGGCGCAGACCTGTTGCGGCCAGCCCGCGCTCAATTCGGGCGATCGCAAGACCGCCGAGGACTTCGCGCGCCGCAACATCGCGCTGCTCGAAGGCTATGACCAGGTCGTCGTCCCGTCGGGTTCGTGCGCGGCGACGATCCGCGTCCACTATCCCGAAATCCTCGAGCATGACGCGGCGTGGTTCCCGCGCGCGCAAGCACTGGCCGCCAAGACGTTCGAGATCCTCGCCTATCTCGACGAAGTCCGTGGCTGGAAGCCCGAGGGCGTCGCGCTGCCGACGACCGCGACCTATCACGACAGCTGCTCGGGCCTGCGCGAGCTCGGTATCAAGCGCCAGCCGCGCCGCCTGCTCGCCGCGATCGACGGGCTGGAGCTGAAGCCGCTGGCGGGTGCGGAGACGTGCTGCGGCTTCGGCGGCACGTTCTGCGTGAAGTACCCCGCTATTTCGAACTCGATCGTCGGCGAAAAGACGGCGGCGATCGATGCCGCCGGCGCCGACCTGCTGCTCGCGGGCGATCTGGGTTGCCTGATGAACATGGCGGGCAAGCTCCACCGCGACGGCTCGCCGGTCCGCGCGTTCCACGCGGTCGAACTGCTCGCGGGCATGGGCGACGGCCCGGCGATCGGCGAAGAGGCATGAGCGGCGGGTTCGCGGAACGCGTCGACGCAGCCCTCGCCGATCCAATCCTCAAGCTCGCGGTCGAGCGCACCGCCGGCACCGCCGAGGCCAAGCGCACGCTCGCGATCGACGCGTTCGCCGATTTCGAAGCCGCGCGCGATCGCGCGGCGGCGATCAAGGATCATGTCATCGCCAATCTCGGCGGCTACCTCGAACGCTTCGAGGCGAACGCGGTGGCGGCGGGCGCCGTCGTCCACTGGGCGCGCACCTCGCAGGAGGCGTGCGACATCGTCATCGGCCTGTGCAAGGCGGCCGGCGCCAAGAGCGTCGCGCGCTCGAAATCGATGCTCGGCGAGGAAATCGGCCTGCCGCACGCGCTCGCCGAGGCCGGCATCACCCGCGTCGAAACCGATCTTGCCGAACATATCATCCAATTGTCGGGCGAGCGCCCGTCGCACATCATCTGGCCCGCGATGCACAAGACGCGCGAGCAAGTCTCGGTGCTGTTCAAGGCCAACCACCGCGATCCGCACACCGAAGAGACGATCGCGGCGATGGCGGAGAGCGCCAGGCGCCATCTGCGCGAGGGGATGCTCGCGGCCGATGTCGGCATTTGCGGTGCGAACTTCCTGATCGCCGACACCGGCGCGGTGTGCACCGTCACCAACGAAGGCAATGCCGAACTGTCACTGGTGCCGCCGCGGATGCAGATCGTCACCGCCGGGATCGAGAAGATCGTGCCGTCGATGGGGCACGCCGTGCACATGCTGCGGATGCTCGCGCGCTCGGCAACCGGCGCGCCGCTGACGCAATATACGACCTTCTACACCGGCCCCAAGCGCCCCGGCGACCGCGACGGGCCCGAGGAAATGCACATCGTGCTGGTCGACAACGGCCGCACTGCGATGCGCGAGGACGGGCTTGCCGAGATGCTGCGCTGCATCCGCTGCGGCGCGTGCATGAACCATTGCGTGGTGTTCCGGCAGATCGGCGGCCATGCTTACGGCGGCACCTATCCCGGCCCGATGGGCGCGGTGCTGACCCCGGCGATCGACGGCCTGGCGGCGAACCGCGACTTGCCCAACGCTTGCACGCTCAACGGCAAGTGCCAGGAAGTGTGCCCGGTGCGCATCCCGCTGCCCACGCTGCTGCGCGGCTGGCGCGAGAAGAGCTGGCGCGAGGGGCTCGAGCCGAAAGCGACCCGCGCCGGGATCGGACTCTGGGCGTGGGCCGCACGCCGCCCGCGGCTCTACCGCACGGCGACCGCGACCGCGCTCACCGCGCTGCGCTTGCTGGGGCGCACGGGCTGGCTGAGCAATGTGCCGCTCGCTGGCGGCTGGACGCGGCATCGCGACTTGCCGAAGCCGGCGGCGGAAAGCTTCATGGCGCAATATAAAAAAGGGCAGCGCCAATGACCGCGCGCGACGCAATCCTGTCGCGGCTCGGCGGCACCATGACGCCCTCGGCGATCGCGGACGAAGCCGCCGCTTTGCTGGTCGCGCCCGAACGGCCACCCGTCGCCATGACCGCGCTCGAGGAAACCTTCGCGGAGCGGCTCGCGCTGCCAAGTGTGGCGGCAAGCTATGACCGCATCGCGGACTGGAGCGAAGTCCCCGAGGCCGTGCGGCGCTATTGCGCAGCGAACGGCCTGCCGGTTGTGCTGTGCCTGCCCCCCGACCCGCGGCTCACCGCGCTCGACTGGGACGGCGTGACGCTCCACGACGGGGCCGCCCCCGATGAAGACGCGGCGTTGGCGATCGCGCGGTGCGGCGTCGCCGAAACCGGATCGCTGGTGTTCGAGACCAGCCCCGAAGCGCCGATGCTGCCGAACTTCCTCGCGCTGCATCATCTCGTGATCGTCCCCACGCTGGTCGCGCATCTCGAGGACGCGATCCTGCCAGGCGCACAGCCGCGCGCGCATTACTGGGTGACGGGCGTTTCGGGCACGACCGACATCGAGGGCACCTATGTTCGCGGCGCGCATGGCCCGCGCTTCCTCCACGTTATCCGACTGGCGACCCCGCTAAAGCGTTGAACGGACCCGACGAACGCTTGCGCGGAACGGGCAACCCGATAGGCGAGCTTATGTCGCGCACGACACAGAATTTCACATTTCGTACATTTATCCTTTCATATGGCATTTAATTAGCCGTATATAGATAACGCACTTCACATATTGGGATCAGCAACGACTGACCCGCGTGATTTTCGGGGAGGATATCATGACCTATCGTCGCGTAGCGCTCGCAGCCGCTCAAGTTTCCACGCTGGCCCTTATGGTCGCCGCGACCCCGTCCTGGGCGCAGCAGGCGAGCGCCCCCCAAGCCACCCCGCCCGAAACCGCCGCCGCTCCGGCCGATGACGCGCAGGCGCCCGACATCGTCGTGACCGGCTTTCGCGCCTCGCTCAACGCCGCGATCAATCAGAAGCGCCGCGAGACCGCCGCGGTCGACAGCATCGTCGCCGAAGACATCGGCAAGTTCCCCGATTCCAATCTCGCCGAATCGATGCAGCGCATTCCCGGCGTCGCGCTGGCGCGCGGTGATGGCGGCGAGGGGCGCAACATCTCGGTCCGCGGACTCGGCGCCGCCTTCACGCGCGTGCGCATCAACGGCATGGAGGGCACCGCGCAGACCGGATCGTCGGACATTTACGGCGCCGGCAACAGCGGCCGCAGCTTCGACTTCAACGTCTTCCCGACCGAAATCTTCTCCGAACTGGCGGTTCGCAAGACGCCGTCCGCCGATGTCGAGGAAGGCTCGCTCGGCGCGACGGTCGATCTGACCGCGCCCAAGCCGCTCGCCGGCAAGCGTGACTTCACGCTGACCGCGACCGCGCGCGGCATCTACAACGAGCTGTCCAAGAAGGTGAACCCGCGCGCCTCGCTGCTCGTTTCGAAGAAGTTTGCCGACGGCACCTTCGGCGTGCTCGCTTCGGTCGCCTATCAGCAGCGCGACATCCGCGAAGTCGGCTATTCGGCGGTCGACATCCTGTCGTCGAACACCAATGGCGGATTCTGCTCGCCGGTCGGTTTCACGCCGGTGAACCCGGCGGTCGGCAGCAAAGGCGCCTCGGCGACCGAATGCTATCCGGGCGTACCGCGCACCAGCACCGCGGCTGCCTACAACACCATCGTCAACGCGCGGCGTGCCGACTTGCCCAACACGCCGGGCAGCGGCGCCTTCCTGCCGCGCATTCCGCGCTACCTCAACTCGACGCAGAACCAGAAGCGGATCGGCGGCACGCTGACCTTCCAGTGGCAGCCCGACAGCGCCACCGACATCTCGCTCGACTTGCTCTATTCGCGGTTCGATGTCGTGCGCCGCGACAATTACATCGCCGGCCTGTCGTTCGGACGCTCGGCGACGAACAACGGCCAGCCGGTCACCTCGGTCAAGGACGTGCAGCTCAGCCCGAAGGGCAGCCTGGTCTATGGGCTGTTCGACGGCGTCGACGTCCGCTCGGAAGGGTTGGTCGATCGCTTCGTTTCGACCTTCAAGCAAGCCAACCTCAACTTGAAGCACGATTTCACCGACCGCTTCGGCGTCACCGGCCTGTTCGGCATCAACGAATCGGTATTCGACAACAAGCAGCGCTTCCAGTCGTTCATGGATGCGATCGACACGCCCAATTTCTCGGTCGACTATCGCAAGGGCAATGACACGCCGCTGCTCGGCTTCGGCTTCAACGTCGCCGATCCCAACGCGTTCGCCTATGGGCCCGCGCTGGCCGACGGCACGGTGCGCGGCGGCTACAACTTCCAGGGCAAGCCGTCGGTCAACACCAACAACGGCACGACCGGCGAGCTCAACTTCCACTGGAAGGTCAGCGACAGCCTGACGCTCAAGGCGGGCGGCCAGTATCGCCGTGCCGACTTCACCGTGCGCAACCTCGTCCCCTACACCGCCGACGTCGTCACGAAGGCGTTGCCCGCCGGGACGACGCTGGCCAGCCTGACCACGCAGATCAAGGGTGTCGACCAGCTCTGGGGCAATGGCGCCCCGGCAAGCTGGGCAGCGCTCGATCCCGACAAGCTGATCTCGACCTTCAACCTCGATGCCGTGCGCTATTGCGGGATCGAGTGCGGCGCGCAGTCGAGCCGTGTGCTCGAGGAAGTCTCGTCGGCCTATGCCATGGCGGCGTTCGACCTCGGGGAGCGGCTGGGGGGTATCGGCGTACGCGGCGATGCCGGGGTGCGCTACGTCCACACCGACCAGAATTCGTCGGGCTATATCTCGGTCGCCTTGCCCTCGTCGCCGACCGGCGTGACCGGCAGTTTCCAGAGCGCGTCGAAGCGCTACAGCGACTGGCTGCCATCGGGGAATCTGGTGATCGAGCCGGTCCGCAACCTGCTGTTCCGCTTCTCGGGCGCCAAGGTGCTCGCGCGCCCCGAACTCGCGCAGTTGACCCCGACCAGCAGCATCACCGCGACGACACGCGTCGGCAGCTTCCAGAATCCGCAGCTCGATCCGATCCGCGCGACGACGTTCGATGCCGCGGTCGAATGGTATTTCCGCCCGGGTGCGCTGCTGTCGGCGGCGTTCTTCTACAAGGACATCAAGTCCTATGTGCAGAACGTCAACACGCAGGAAGTGTTCAACACGCTCGGCCTACCGGCGGCCTTGCTCAACGGCACCAACACCGCCCCGACCGAGATCTTCACGATCTCGCGCCCGACCAACACGCCCGGCGGCAAGCTCAAGGGGATCGAGGCGAATGTGCAAATGCCCTTCACCTTTCTCCCCGGTTTCCTCAAGAATTTCGGCGCGCTGGCGAACTACACGCACGTCACCTCACGCATCCGCTACATCCTGGCGAGCGTGAACGGCGTGCCGACCGTGACCACCACTGCCGATTTGGTCGGCCTGTCGAAGAACACCGCTTCGGGCACGCTATATTATGAGGACCGCAAGTTCAGCATCCGCAGCACCGCCAATTGGCGCGATGGCTTCATCCGCGGCATCCCGGCGTCGCCGGGCAGCGATCTGCAAGGCAATTCGCAGACGCTGTTCGTCGACGCCTCGGCCTCGTACAACGTCAACGACAACATCAAGCTGATCGTCGAGGGCACCAACCTGACGGGCGAGCAGAACCGGCTCTACACCGACAGCGTGCGCCAGGACACGCTGTTCCAGACGCGCATCGGGCGGACCTTCACCTTCGGCGTGAACTTCAAGCTGTAGTCGGAGGGCGCGGGGGGCGCGCCGTTCGCCCCTCGCTTACCCGTCAGCGCGCGCGGACGCTGAGCGTATATTCGGGCACCACGCGGATCGTCCGCAGGTCCGCCACCTGACCCGTCGCCGGGAGCAGCGTGCGTGCGCTGTCGTCGAGGTAGATCGGCGCGTCGCTGCGCAGCGGGAGCGCGGTGAGCGTCCACGGCTTGCCGAGCCGATCGGCGAAGCGCCGCAATCCGATCCGCCAGACCCGGCCATCCCAGAATGCGTCGTCGAGCATGTCGGCGCCATCGAACAGCCGGGCGATGTCGGCGCGATAGTCGATCTCGAGCCACGCATCGCCCTGCCCCGCCAGCACGCTGCGCGGCAGCGTAAACGACCAAGCAGCGGCTGCGCGATGCGCCTCGGGCAGCGGCTGCAGCGCCGCCTTGGCGGGACCGCCGATTGCAACCGGCGGTGCGACGCCGGCCTCGCGCACGACGGTGGGCATAACCGCAAGCATGGCGCGCAGCGGCATCGTTGCGGAATAGGCGCCGTCTTTGGCGCGCCCGACGGCGGCGTCTGCGCTGATCGATTGCGGCGCTGGCAGGATGGCGAAATCGAACCGGGCGTTGCCGCGCTGGCTCAAGCTCAGACGATCGGCATCGAAGCTCACCCCGGCCGTGGTGAGAACCAATCGTCGCTGTCCCGCGAGCGCGCCGACCGAGGCGCGCGCGGCATCTTCTACGCTCAGCACCAGCACGCGGACGACGCTGCCGTCGCGCAGCGTCACGCTGATGGGGCGTCGTGATGGCATTACTGCGGCGATCAACCGACCGGCGCCGTCGCTGCGCGCCGCGACCGAGAGCCGCGTGACGCTGCTCGCGGCGAAGGCAAGCTCGACTGCACCCGGCAGCGTCGCCGCCAGGACATGGATCGGCCTCGCCCCATCCTGCAGCCGCGTGAGCGGTTGCGCCGTCGCCCAGACGAGCGTTGCACCGTCAAGGTCCATGTTGATCGGCCAGAAGAAGCTCGCGCCGCTCGGCACCGTCACCCCGTGCGACGGCAGCGACAGCGTCTCCGCACCAAGCTTCACCGCAAAGCGCATGTCCGGGTGCGCTGCCATCGGATATTGCCGGACATGGTTGTTGACGAACAGGAAGCCCGCGCGCGCGTCCGATCGCACCGACCAGCGCAGCGTAGCCACATCCGCGGCGGCTGCCGGCAACCGCGTCGGCGCATGCGCAGCCATCGGCGCCAGGCGATCGCCATATGCGGCAAGGAACGCATGGATCGGCCGCAGCGCGCCGCTCACCGGATTGACCTCGCCATATTGGCCGAGCGGTGCCTGGAAGTCGTAGCCGATCTGCGGCACGTCATTATACCCGCCCGACGCCTGCGTCTCCTCGACCGCACGACCGTCGACCAGCGGGTTCGCGCCGCCGTGGAACATGTAATAGCCGAGCAGATTGACGCCCGAACCGAGCTGCGTGGTGATCGCCGCACCGATGTCGCTCGGCGACACGATCGGGCGGCGGCGATACATCACCGGCACCCCGGCGCCATATTCCGCGCCGAGGAACGGCGTGTCGTCCGCGTCATCCTCGGCGTCGCCCCGCGCCCGCCCGCGCGTCTGCGCGCCGAGATCGCCGCTCACCCGGCTGCCGAAGCGGAACAGGTAATTCTCCTTGGGCAACAGCGGCCCGGTCTTGGCCGACCAGGGCTCGTCGACATAGCCACCCATCACCGGCAGCACTTGCCCGCGCGGATAGACCGTATGGTCCCAGCCGGTGACGGTATAGAGCGGCACGTCGAACCCGATCCGCTGCGCCAGCGCCTTCAGCGTCGCGATATGCTGACGCCCCTGGCCCGGGCCGTCGAGATTATATTCATTCTCGATCTGAAGGCCGATCACCGGCCCGCCGTCTTTCCACAGGAGCCCCTCGAGCTGTCCGTAAAGCCCGCGCCAGAAGCGGTCGACCTCGGCGAGATACGCGGCATCGTCGCTGCGCGGGCGCGAGCGCGCGACCACCCAATCGGGGATGCCGCCGAAGCGCGCCTCGGCATGCGCCCACGGGCCTGGACGGAGGAATAGCAGCAGCCCGTGCTTGCGGCAGAGCTCGGCAAAGCGGCGCAGATCGCGGGTGCCCGTGAAATCGAGCCGACCGGGCGCCAGTTCGAGCTGATTCCAGATCGCGTAGGTCGACACGATGTCGATCCCCGCGGCCTTCATCTTGAGCAGTTCCGCCTCCCACTCGGCCGCGGGCGTCCGCGTGAAGTGAAACTCGCCCATCACCGGCAGCCACGGCTTGCCATCGCGCGTCAGATAGAGGCTGTTGACGCCGATCGTGCCGCCAGGGCCGGTAGCGGTCCCCATGAGCAGATGGGCGCTGCGCAGCGGCGGCGGCGGCTGGCTGGCATCGATTTGAACAACCGTCTGCCCAGACGCGGCAGTCGAGGCGAGCAGCGCCGCGACACCCAGCCAGCGGGAAGTCGCGGTCCCGACGGCGCCCGCGCGCGCTCTGCCATGGCTGTGCATACCGACCTCCCGATCCACGATGTGTCGCGTGGTGTTCGGTAGGGGTACCCACCTGACACGCACGCGACAATCCCGCACTGCGAACCGATACACTACAAGTTGGAAGTCGGCGTGTGTTGCCGCGACGCGATCGGCGAACCGATCCGACCGCTCCCGCCATCATCGAGCCGCTGGCAAGCGCAGCCGCAAATCTGCTAGGACAGCGCATGTCCGCGCTTCTCCCCGCCTTCCCCCGCCCCCTTGGTCTTTCCGCATGAGCGACAAGGCGGCGAACAGCGACGCCGATGATTCGCGCAAGACCGGGACGCAGACGCTCGAGCGCGGGCTCGATTTGCTCGAACTTGCGGTCAACGAGTCGCTCACGCTCGCCGAGCTGACGACGCGCTCGGGCTTGCCGCGCGGCGTGGCGTATCGCCTGGTGACCGCGCTCGCCGGGCGCGAGTTTCTCGCACAATCGGGCAACGGTCGCTTTCGTGGTGGCCCGAGCCTGTTGCGGCTGAGCCACCGCGCGGGCGAGCAGACCGACATCGCCGCGATCGCACGCCCGCATCTCGACGCACTGTCGGAGCGCACCGGGCTGAGCGCGTTCCTCGGCCGGCGCGACGGCGAGTATTCGGTGCATTTGCTGCGCTCGCAGGGCAGCGAGCGTGTTGCCGTGACGACCCAGCCTGGCACGCGCCGCCTGTTGCCCGAGACCGGCATGGGCAAGGCACTGATGCTCGACGACACGCCCGCCGAATGGGCGCGACTGCAGACGCTGATCGGACCGGAGCATCGCCCCGACGCCTTGTTGCCGGCGCTCGAGGCCGCGGCGGCGAGCGGCGTCGTGCTGCAGCGCGGACCGCCGCCCGATTCGATCTGCTCGGTCGCAGCGCCGGTGCGCGATGCCACCGGCCGCATCGTCGCCGCGATCAACGTCGCCGCCGCGGCCCCCTATCTCAGCGACGCACGGATGGCCGAGCTTGCGCCGTGGGTGAAACAGGCGGCCGAGGCGGTCGGGACCGTACTGGGGCATTCTGGCGTGCGGCGCAGCGGATCGAACGCGTAGCCGCTTGACCTCCGCGCATTCGCGGCGCAGGCGGTCCGATATCTGAAACGGAGTTTCACATGTTCGACCGCACCTATTACGCCACGCACCCCGACATGATGGAGTGCGTCTCCAATGACGAGCTGCGCGACCGCTATTTGATCCAGGATCTGTTCCGCGCCGGCGAATGCGTGCTCAATTATACGCATGCCGAGCGCTTCGTGATCGGCGGCGTTGCGGTGGCGACGGGATCGGTCAAGCTGCCCGATCAGACCGAGCCGGCCTCGGCGGCGGGGCATCCCTTCCTCGAGCGCCGCGAACTGGCGATCGTCAATGTCGGCAAGGCCAAGGGCATCGTAACGGTCGATGGCGAGGCGTTTACGCTCGGCAACAAGGATTGCCTGTACGTGACGATGGGCGCCAAGGACGTGCAATTCTCGGGCGACGGCGCGCGCTTCTATCTAGCGTCGTGCCCAGCGCACAAGGCGTTCACGACCAAACTGATCTCGACCAAGGATGCGACCGCGCTCGAGCGCGGCACCCTCGCCGAATCGAACGAGCGCACGATCTTCCAGATGGTCATCCCCGGCATTTGCGACAGCGCGCAGCTGGTGATGGGCCTCACCGTGCTCAAGGAAGGCAGCGTGTGGAATACGATGCCGCCGCACATCCACGAGCGCCGCAGCGAAATCTATTTCTACTTCGAGCTCGACGATCTCGAGAAGGATCGCGTGTTTCATTACATGGGCGAGGGCGAGGCCACCCGGCACATCGTGATGGCGAACGAGGAAGCCGTGATCAGCCCGCCCTGGTCGATCCACATGGGCTCGGGCACCAAGGCCTATGCCTTCATCTGGGCGATGGCGGGCGAGAACCAGGACTATACCGACATGACCGTGCTGGATATCTGCCAGCTGGCGTAACCCGTCGGGCCTGGGGAGAGCGTTGCTCTTCCCGGGCGCGCCGGAGAGGCGTCGCCGGGGTCATCCCGGTCGACGGCGTCGAGCGAAGTCGGTGCGGCGCGCCCACAGTCGGAACCGTGTAACGTGCGTTGAGTAGCGCATCGAACACGCTATGGAGAAAGCGCGTTTCGGGAGTACGCGTCCGGCAACCGGCCTTCGGCCGTACCAAGGCGACTGCATACGTGACCGATCTGGCAGCATCGCCCAATCCACCCGACGCGGTCAAACAGCCCCAGCGCCCCAGGCTCCGCGATGTGCTCGGCCCCGGCCTCATTACCGGTGCGTCAGACGACGATCCGAGCGGCATCGCGACCTATTCGCAAGCAGGCGCGCAGTTCGGCTACACCCTCGGGTGGATCATGCTGTTCAGCTGGCCGCTGATGTGCGCGATCCAGGAGATCAGCGCACGGATCGGCCGGATCACCGGCCGCGGGATCGCCGGCAACCTCAAACGACACTATCCGGCGCCCTTGCTCCACGCGATCGTCACGCTGCTGGTCGTGGCCAATACGATCAATCTCGGTGCCGATCTCGGCGCGATGGCGGCGGCGTTGCAGCTGCTGATCGGCGGGCCGCAACTCCTCTATGTCGCCTTGTTCGCCGTGGCGTCCGCGCTGCTCGAGATCTTCGTGCGCTACGCGCGCTATGTCTCGGTGCTCAAATGGCTGACCGTATCGCTGTTCGCCTATGTCGGCGTCGCATTCATCGTGAAGCTGCCGTGGGGCATCGTCGCGCATGCGGTGGTCATCCCGGATATTACCTTCAACGCCGCCTATCTGACCGTGGTCGTCGCGATCCTCGGCACGACGATCAGCCCCTATCTGTTTTTCTGGCAGGCGGAGGAAGAAGCCGAGGACGTCAAGGAACGCGCCGGCGCCAAGCCGCTCATTCGCGCGCCCGAACAGGCCCCGTCCGAATTGCGCCGGATTCGCTGGGACACGATCGTCGGCATGGGCTTTTCGAACGTCGTCGCGCTGTTCATCATCCTGACGACCGCTGCCACGCTGCACGCGCACGGCGTCACCGACATCCAGACCTCGGCGCAGGCAGCGCAGGCGCTGCAACCGATCGCCGGGCGCTTCGCCTTCCTGATCTTCGCGCTTGGCATCATCGGGACGGGATTACTGGCGCTGCCGGTGCTCGCCGGATCATCGGCATATGCGCTGGGCGAAGTCTTTGGATGGCATGTCGGCCTCACCCGCAAACCGGGCCGGGCCAAGCGCTTCTACGGAATGATCGCCGCCGCGACGCTGGTGGGCGGAGCGCTCAACTTCACGCCGATCGACCCGATCAAGGCGCTGTTCTGGAGCGCGGTCATCAATGGCATCGTCGCCGTTCCCGTGATGATCATGATGATGCTTCTGGCGCACAACCCGAGAGCGATGGGCGCCTTCCGCCTGCCGCGGATGCTGTCGATCACCGGCTGGCTGGCGACCGCGACGATGGCGTTGGCGGCGATCGGCATGTTCGCGACATTCGACGCATAACGCACGATCGCGGCCGACCACGGAACCGACGTCGCCTTTGCCTGTTCTGTTCGCGAAACGACCGGGCCGGCAGGCGGTCCCGGCGGTGTCATGGAGAAAAATCATGGGCGAACTCACCGACAAGCTGAACGCCGCAGGCAACAAGATCGCCGGCAACGTCAAGGAAGCAATCGGCAAGGCGACCGACAATGAGAAGCTGGTCGCCGAAGGCGAAGCGCAGCAGCTCAAGGGCACCGCGCAGGACGTCAAGGGCAGCGTCAAGGGCGCACTCGGCGACAAGATCTAAACAAACGCTGATCTTGTCAGGGGCCGCCGCGGAGACGCGGCGGCCTTTTACGATACGACCTGCCTCAGTTCTCGCGCGGTGCTTGAACGCTCTAAAACGGGCGATCCCACCCAAAGGTCCGAACACCGCGACAGCCGACGGCGCGCGGAACGATCCACGCCCTCCGTCATTTGCATCTGCGAATGCGACACGGAGACACCGCAATGAAAACCGTCCTGCTTGCCATGGTTGCCCTGGCCACCCCTGCCCTCGCGCAAACCCCCGCTTCGCGCTCGGTGCAGCCAGTGACGATCACGATGACCGATCATGGCTTTGTCCCCCGCAATATCGCTCTGCGCCGCGGCGGCTCGTACGTGCTGCATATCGCGAACCGGTCGGACAAGGGCCACAACCTCACGCAGAAGGCCTTTTTCGCCGCGGCGCGCCTGAGCCGCGAAGACCGTGGTGTCGTGCGCGACGGGCAGATCGTCCTTGCAGCGGGCGAACGCGCCACGATCCGCTTCCAGGCTCCGCTGACGCGCCGGGGCGGGATGTTCCAGTTCAGCAGCACGACGCTGGGCGATGCCGACAACGCGTATACCGGCGCGTTCCGCATCCAATAACGATCGCACGAACGACGGATCCTGTGTCGGGGTCGGCCCGACACAGGTCAGCGCTTTTCATTGCACAATACGATATTTCGGCTATAGTCGAACAATGGAACTAAAAAACGCGGTCACAGCGCTCTCGGCGCTTGCCCATCCGAGTCGGCTCGCCGTCTTTCGGATGCTGGTACAGGCTGGGCATGAGGGGATCGCGGCCGGCGAGATTGCGCGGCGGCTCGACGTCCCGCCCAATACCCTATCGTCCAACCTCACCATCCTGACCAATGCCGATCTGGTCGAGAACCGCCGCGATGGCCGGTCGCTGATCTACTCGGCACGATACGAGAGCATGGCCAACCTGCTCGAATATCTCCTGGAGGATTGTTGCGATGGCAATCCGGAAATCTGCGCGCGCATGGGCGACATGGTGCTGCGTGGCCGCTGCGTAGAAGAGGGCACCGCATGAGCGACCGTATCGATACCAGCGTGCCCGAAGACGCGACGCCCGACGCGCGCGCGCCTGGCATGACCGCCGATATCATCATCTATCACAATCCCGCCTGTGGAACGTCGCGCAATACGCTGGCGATGATCCGCAATGCCGGGATCGAGCCCCACGTCGTCGAATATCTCAAGACGCCGCCGTCGCGGGCGTTGCTCGTCCGCTTGATCGACCGGGCGGGCCTAAGCCCGCGCGACCTGTTGCGCGAAAAAGGCACCCCCTACGCCGACCTGGGCTTGGCCGACGAAACGCTGAGCGATGATGCCCTGCTCGATGCGATGATCGCGCATCCGATCCTGATCAATCGCCCAATCGTCGTCTCGCCGCTCGGCGTGAAGCTGTGCCGTCCGTCCGAAATCGTCCTCGACCTGTTGCCCACAACGCATATCGGGGCGTTCACCAAGGAAGATGGCGAGGCGGTCATCGACGCGGATGGCGCGCGGATCGCCTGATGACGATCGCCGTGCTGATTTTCCTCGCGACGCTCGCGCTGGTCATCTGGCAGCCCAGGGGGCTCGGGATCGGGTGGAGCGCGATGGCCGGTGCGCTCGTCGCGTTGCTGGCGGGCGCGGTCACGCTGACGGACGTGCCGGTGGTGTGGGGGATCGTGTGGAACGCGACCGGCGCGTTCGTCGCGATCATCCTGATCAGCCTCATCCTCGACGAAGCAGGCTTTTTCGAATGGGCGGCGCTCCACGTCGCGCGCTGGGGTGGCGGCAACGACAAGCGGCTGTTCGCGCTCGTCGTGCTGCTGGGGGCGGCAGTGTCCTCGCTGTTCGCCAATGACGGCGCGGCGTTGATCCTGACCCCGATCGTGATCGCGATGCTGCGGGCGCTCGGCTATGGCACCAAGGCACACGGCCAGCTTGCCGCTCGTCGTCTCGAACCTCGTCAACATCGTTTCGGCCGACTTCTTCAAGCTCGGCTTTGCGCACTATGCGCTCGTCATGGTGCCGGTCGATTTGGCGGCTATCGCGGCGACGCTCGCGGCGCTTCTCCTGTTCTTCGGCCGCGACATCCCCTCCGATTACGACGTGACGCAGCTTCGCTTGCCCATCGAAGCGATCCGCGACCGCGCGACGTTCCGCGCCGGATGGGTGGTGTTGGCGCTGCTGCTTGCCGGGTTTTTCCTGCTTGAGCCGCTGGGCGTCCCGGTCAGCGCGACCGCCGCGGTGGGGGCGCTGGTGTTGATCGTCATCGCCGCGCGCGGTTCTGTGATCGAAACCCGCAAGGTCGTCCGCGGGGCGCCGTGGCAAGTCGTGATCTTTTCGCTCGGCATGTATCTGGTGGTCTACGGCCTCAAGAATGCGGGCCTGACCGATCATCTGGCGGTCGCGCTCGATTACGCGGCACATGGCGGCGTATGGGGCGCGGCGTTCGGCACCGGCATGATCGCAGCGCTGTTGTCATCGATCATGAACAACATGCCGACCGTGCTCGTCGGATCGCTCTCGATCGATGCGACCCACGCCACCGGCGCGATCAAGGATGCAATGATCTACGCCAATGTCATCGGCTGCG
This sequence comes from Sphingomonas glacialis, assembly GCF_014653575.1. Taxonomy (GTDB): domain Bacteria; phylum Pseudomonadota; class Alphaproteobacteria; order Sphingomonadales; family Sphingomonadaceae; genus Sphingomonas; species Sphingomonas glacialis. The sequence goes on from NZ_BNAQ01000002.1 coordinate 676,645, forward strand.
ATCTCGGGCCAAAGATCACGCCGATCGGCTCGCTGGCGACGCTGCTGTGGCTCCACGTCCTCGCGCAGAAGGACGTGAAGATCGGCTGGGGCTATTACTTCCGCGTCGGCGTGACGCTGACTATCCCGATCCTGCTGGTGACGCTCGCGGCGTTGGCGCTACGGCTCAGCTTTCGCTGATGCCGCTGCGCTCGCTGCCCGATCCAACCCATCTCCCCGCGCTCGATCCGCGCTATGCCCGGCGGCGTCCGGCGATCGGCCTTGGACCGGATGATCCCGCCCCGCGCATCCTGCTGCTCTACGGGTCGCTTCGCGAACGCTCGTTCTCGCGCCTGTGCGTCGAGGAAGCCGCGCGGCTGCTCGAGTTCTTCGGTGCGCAAACACGGATCTTCGATCCCTCGACCTTGCCGCTGCCCGATCAGGTGGCAGGCGACGACCATCCCGCGGTGCACGAATTGCGCGCACTGTCGCTATGGTCCGAAGGCCATGTGTGGTGCAGCCCGGAGCGGCACGGACAAGTCACCGGCATCATGAAGACGCAGATCGACCACCTGCCGCTCGCCATGGGTGGGATGCGCCCGACGCAAGGGCGCACGCTCGCGGTCATGCAGGTATCGGCAGGGTCGCAGTCGTTCAATAGCGTCAACACGCTACGCCTCCTCGGGCGCTGGATGCGGATGTTCACGATCCCGAACCAGTCGAGCGTTGCAAAGGCGTATCAGGAGTTCGACGAAACGGGCCGCATGAAGCCGTCGGCTTACTATGATCGGATCGTCGACGTGATGGAGGAGCTGGTCCGCTTCACGATCGTGCTGCGACCCCATACCGCACAGCTCGTCGACCGCTATTCCGAGCGAAAGGATGCTGGGCGGAGCTAGGCTCGATCGCGCCGACCGACGAGGCCGGCGGCTTGTCGCGCATCATCGATCTGCCGATCGCCCCTGCGCTCGGCCGCAATCTGGTTCAGTGGGGGCGCTCCGACGGGACACCGCTGCGCCTGCCGAGCGCGGATATCCCCGCCCCCACGACCCTGCGCCTTGTCACACCGGGTTCAAGCCAACGCTCCGGTTAGCCGGGGTCTGCGGTCAATCCGCTCGGATTGGAGGATCGCTGTCCAGGCACGCAAGACCCTAGGCGCCGGCTCGCGGCAGCATGAGCGCGTCGAGAAACGTCTGCCGCCACCAATTGATGTCCTGCGATTCAATCGAATCCATGCACGCGCGCCAACGGCGGATGCGCTCCGCGCGATCCATTCGCATGGCCTTCAGGATCGCGTCGGACACTTCCTCGGCGCTATACGGGTTGACCAGGATCGCCTCGGTCAACTGGGCGGCCGCCCCCGCGAAGCGCGACAGGATCAGGACGCCGGGATCCTCGGGATCCTGCGCGGCGACGTATTCCTTCGCCACCAGGTTCATCCCGTCGCGCAGCGGCGTGACCAGCCCGATCTTCGCCGCTCGATAGATGCCGGCCAACGTATCGCGGCCATAGCCCTGGTTGACGTAGCGGATCGGGACCCAATCGACATCGGCATAGGCACCGTTGATCCGCCCCGACAGGCCCTGCAGCGTGTCGCGAATCCGCTGGTAGCTGCCGACCGCGCCACGCGACGGCGGCGCGATCTGCAGGAGAAACACTTCCTTGCGCTCTTCGGGATGCTCGACCAGGAACCGTTCGTAGCCGAGGAAGCGCTCCTCCAGCCCCTTCGAATAATCGAGCCGGTCGACCCCGACGATCATATCGCGACCATCGGCGCTGTCGCGCATCTTCCGGTACGCCAGGCGCGCCGGCACGCCCGCTGCGAGCTCGACGAATTCGGGCGTGTCGATCCCGATCGGGCACACCAAGGCGCGCACGCTGCGGTCGCCGAGCGTCACGATCCCGTCCGCACCGATCGTTCCGCCGAGCTCGAGACGGACGAAGTCGAGAAACGATTCGAGCCATTCGGCGGTGTGGAAGCCGATCACGTCATAGGCGAACATCCGCCGCACCAATTCCGCCGCTTCGGGCAGGATCGACAGCAGCCGACGCGGCGGCCAGGGAATGTGGAGGAAGAAACCGAGCCGATTGCCGCAGCCGCGCTGGCGCAGTTCGTCGCCAAGCGGGAACAAATGGTAATCCTGGATCCACACGACGTCGTCGGCCTCGAGCAGCGGCGCGACCATGTCGGCGAAGCGCGCGTTGACCCGCTGGTAACCGCCCGCGAAATCGCGCTCATATTCGGCCAGATCGACGCGGTAGTGGAATAGCGGCCACAGCGTCCGGTTGGCATAGCCGTTATAATATTCGTCGATGTCCTGGTCCTCCAGGTCGATCGTGGCGGTCGTGACACCCTGATTGACCTGATAGTCGATCTCGCCAGTGAACGTATCGATCCGTTCGCCCGACCAGCCGAACCACAGGCCGTCATGCTCGCGCAGCGCCGATGCGAGCGCGACCGCCAGCCCACCCTGAGCGCCGGACTGCGATCCCTTGGGAGCCGACACGCGGTTCGAGATGACGATCAGCCGGCTCATCGGATCGCGCTCCACGGCTTGCTGAGCAGGACGGCGCAATTGATCATGCCGACCAGCGAATAGGTTTGCGGGTAATTGCCCCACAATTCGCCGGTCTCGGGCTCGATATCCTCCGACAGCAGCCCCGCCGCGGTCCGCCGGGCGAGCATCTCCTCGAACAGCGCGCGCGCGTCGGCACTGCGCCCGGTGAAGTGCAGCGCCTCGATCAGCCAGAAGGTGCAGACGTTGAACGCGGTCTCGGGCAGGCCGAAATCGTCCTCGATCGCGTAGCGCAGCATGAACGACCCACGGCGCAGCCCCGCTTCGACCGCCGTCAGCGTATCGAGGAAGCGGGGATCGTCGGGCGACAGGAAGCGCAGGTCGAGCAATTGCAGCACGCTCGCGTCGAGATCGTCGCCCGCGAAGGTCGCCGACATGCGCTTGGTCTCGGGCCGCCATGCGGCGGTCTCGATCCGCGCACGGATCGTGTCGGCGCGCTCCTGCCAGAAGGTCGCGCGATCGGTCAGGCCGAGCGCCAGCGCGGCATTGGCGAGCCGGTCGCACGCCGCCCAGCACATCGCCGACGAATAGGTGTGGACGCTCTTGCGCGTGCGCAGCTCCCACAGACCGGCATCGGGCGCGTCGTAATTAAGCCAGGCGCGCTCGCCCACGCGCTCGAGCGATTCGAAATCCTCGAGGCCCGCCATGCGGAACAGGCGCGTGTCGAAAAAGGCGTGCACCGCGCACAGCACGATCTGGCCGTAGGCATCGTGCTGGATTTGTTCATAGGCCTGGTTGCCGACGCGAACCGGCCCCATGCCGCGATACCCCGCGAGCGCCGGTTCGATCCGCTCCTCGAGCCGCGCCTCGCCGAGCACGCCGTACAGCGGCTGGATGTGCCCGCCAGCGGCATCATCGACGATGTTGCGCAGGTAGCCGAGATAGCTTTCGAGCACGTCGAGCGCACCGAGGCGGTTGAGCGCCTGCACGGTATAATAGGCGTCGCGCACCCAGCAGTAGCGGTAATCCCAGTTGCGCTGCGATCCGGCATGTTCGGGGATCGAGGTCGTCATCGCCGCGACGATCGCGCCGGTTTCCTCATGCTGACACAGCTTCAGCGTGATCGCCGAACGGATCACCACGTCCTGCCATTCGAGCGGAATGGCGAGGCCGCGCACCCATTCCTGCCAGTAGCGCGTGGTATCGGCGAGCATCGTGTCGAGCGTCGCGGCGAGATCGCCCGCAAACCCCTCGTCGGGCCCGAGGAAGAAATGCAGCGGCCGCTCGACGCGGAACGCGCGCTCTTCCTCGACCATCCCGACCGGCGCGGTCGTCGTCAGACGCAGCGCCATGCCGGGCATCAGGAAGCGGATGTGGTTCGACCCGCCGGTCTGCTCGCCGCAGGACCCGCCCCAACCGCACGTCGGACGCAACCGCACGCGGATGCGCGGGCTGCCGGTCACCGGCCGCACGATCCGCGCATAGGACACCGGGCGATAGCTGCGCCCCTGCCGCTCGAAACGCGGACAGAAATCGATCACGTCGATCGCGTTGCCCGTCGCGTCGGTATGGCGGCTCACCAGGATCGGCGTGTTGCGAACATAGTGCTGCTCGACTTGCACGCTGTCTTCGATCTCGATCGCCCAGAAGCCGGCCTCGGGCGTCTCGCCGCCAAGCAGCGACGAGAACACCGGGTCGCCGTCGATCCGCGGCACGCAGCCCCACACGAACTGGCCCGCCCGATCGACGAGCGCGCTGACCTGGCAATTGCCGATCGGCCACAGATCGACCGAGCTCATGCCGCCTGCTCGCACGCGGTTTCGAGCCAGGCGAGCGTGTCGGCGACATCGTGCAGACCGTAGAGTGCGCTGCTCGGGCGCGGGTCGCCCACGAGGATGCCCGCACCCCCGAGCGCAGCGGCAGCGGCCATAGCCGGTTCGTCGGTGTCGTCGTCGCCGAGGAAGACCGGGCGATGCCCCGCCATCGGCGCCCGCTGCATCAACTGGCGTAGCGCGCTTCCCTTGTCGGCCCCACCGACGCGCAGTTCGACCATCATCTTGCCGGTCTGCAAGTGCAGCCCCGTCTCGTCCGCAAGCTTTCCGGCGAGCGCGTGTGCCGCGGCTTCCATATGGGGGGCGCCGCGATAGTGCAGCGCCTCGCCCAGCGTCTTCGTCTCGACCAACAGGCCCGGCGTTGCGTGTGCTACTTCTGTCATGATGGCATGAATACGATCGAGAGCAGCCGGTCGTTCCGGTACGGATACCGTTCCGTCGCGCCAGCGCACCTCCGTGCCGTGGCTCCCCGCGATCGTGAGCGGCAGGCTGCCGAACAGCGCGGCGATGCCATCGACCGAGCGCCCGCTGATCAAGGCGACGCGGCCATCGAGCCGTTCCGTCAACCGCGCGATCAACGCCGCAAGCCGCGCATCGACCGCGACCAGATCGGGACGCGCGGCAAGCGCGACGAGCGTTCCGTCGAAATCGAGGAACAGCGAAGCGTTCCGCAACAGGGCAGCGGGCGGTCGTGGCAAAGGCTTTGTCATCGCGCCTGCGTTAGATCACAAATCCCGCGTTCGCGCTCCTTATGTGAGGGGCGCCTGCACATCCCGATATGATCGGTCTCGATCGAAAACATCCAGCCAACCGCGTCGGGATGGCCCGCCGGGCAATCTTTCAGACGGGCCACCAATGGTTCGGGCCATGGCCCATATTGAGCTAAGATCGACCGAAATCTGCTCGGACAGCATCCGACACCACACAGGACAAGCTGGCAAAAATCTGCGGTTTTGTCGATGGTTGTCGGATGTCCTGCGAAGAACGAATGGTGCCCGGAAGAGGAGCGCCATCGGGTTCTCGGTTCGAGTCCTCGCTATAGATCGGATAATATCCATATTTTTCAACGGTAGGTGGTTCGAGTCCCGGAAGAAGCATCTAACCTATTGAGCATGGTTGCTCACCGCTGCCCATTGAGCCCTTAGCGTTCTCGTTTGATTCACGCTCGACGTTCCACAGATGTTCATTGACGCTCACCGACAACCAAGCCAATGTGAGGGAACAATGTGGGGAAACAAAATGGGTAAGCTGACGCCTGCTGAAGTGTTGAGCGCACAGCCTGGCAGGCTAGCCGATGGCGACGGCCTTTACCTGCTGACACAGCCTATTCGCACTAAGCTGGGTAGCGCTAAGGCCACTGCGAAGACCGTCCATACGAAGACCTGGGTGCTGCGCGTCCAAGTCGATGGCAAGCGCCGCGATATTGGGTTGGGCACCGTGGATGTCGCCCGGCTTGGGCCGAAGAAGACCACGCCGCGCATCGCAATTCCGGTCGCCGACCTGTCGATCCTTCAGCGGAAGCTGCTGACGTTGGCCGAAGCACGCCAGAAGGCGGAAATATTGCGGCGCGCGGCCAAAGATGGGCTGAACCCGGTCGTTGAGCGCGATCGTAGCCGGCAGGAGATCCCCAGTTTCGAGAAAGCCGCCAAGAACGCGCACGAAGCGCTGAAATCGGGATGGAAGGAGAAGGGAGCCAAGACCTTCCTCAGTTCGCTCGAAAACCACGCCTTTCCAACGTTAGGCAATGTGCGTGTCGATCAGATTACCGCCGCCCAAATAACAACCGCACTCGCGCCGATCTGGACCAGCAAGCCCGATATGGCGCGCAAGGTGCGGCAGCGTATCGGAACGGTGCTCAACTTTGCCCACGGCAAAGGGTGGAGGACGACTGAGGCGCCCGGGAAGTCGGTGACCGTGGGACTGCCCCGCCAGCCTAAGGGCGGCAACTACAAATCAATGCCGTTTGCTGACGTGCCGGCGTTCATGCAGGAACTTCGATCCAGCGCACCGACGAAAGGCCGACGCGCCTTAATGCTGCATATCCTTACCGCCGCCCGGGGCGGCGAAGTTCGGCGCGCGCGGTGGGGACAGATCGATCTGGATAAATGCGATTGGAACCGCCCCGAGGAAATCATGAAGGGTGTGCATGCCCCGGCCCACACCGTCACGCTTAACTCGCCTGCAATTGCTCTCCTGATGGAGATCAAAGGAGCGTCTACCCCCAATCCGAACGACTTGATCTTCCCGGGTGAGCGCGGGGCGATCATGTCCGATATGACGATGAACAAGGTGATGCGCACTGCCAATCGGCCGTATGACGTGCATGGCTTCCGCAGTTCGTTTCGCGATTGGGCAGCCGAGACGATGCCCGACGTCCCAGACCCTGTCGCTGAGGCTGCTATAGCCCACATCGTGCCGGACAAAGTGGTCCGCGCCTACAAGCGCACGAACTTCATCGAGATGCGCCGGAAGCTCCTCGAAGCGTGGGGCGGATACATCATGACGAATGCTATTAGGGCTGCGATCAATGGGAACTGATACTGCAGACGGGCTACTGCCGATGCCGACTGAAGCGGATTTCAAGGCCGCGGCTGCAGAAGTGCGTGCAACGCATTGGTATGCGCGTGGGCCAGCCAAACTGGGTGTGCGCGCCACTCTGGATCAGCTTCACGCGAAGCTCACCACATCTACCGAGCTATACGAAACGGGTGGTCTGGATGATCAGCGGTATGCCGTCGTTGACGCGCTCAACGCCATCCAGGAATTCCTGATTGGCCAGGGCTTCAACCCCAATGTGCTCAAGCCCGCTCACCGCCCGATAGAAGCCCTCGTGGAACAGTACAATAATGGGCTCGATCCCATGTTCGCGGAACGCCGCAACGAGCAAGGCGGAAGGCAGAGAACCTCGCCAGACGAGCAGCATAGAACGGGGGCGCTCGCCGCGATGGCGCAGTTCTGGATCGAGATACATCCGCGTGGTGATCAGCAACTGGCGGAGGCGGCTCGCCGACTCCGCGGCCGTTTTTTCGGATCGGACATCGATGCTGACGATCTTCTCACCGCACGAAAGAAAGCCAGCAAGCACCGTCGCGCCAAGCAATTCGATCATCCGATCGTTTACACCGCTATGTCGGTCCGCCGAATGATCGACGGGTATGCCGCCGACTACGGGCCGGCGAAAGCCGTAACGCTCGCCATATGGCACCTGAACTATCTCGCGCCGGCAACCGAAACTGGAAACTGGCAAACGATCAAAGGGGAACCGGTGAAATAGTCGAAAACCCCCGGGTGTTTTCTCCGGGATTCGGGGCGGAAATCTCTCGTTGCCCGCCGGTGCATACCGGCATCCATTAGGAGCAACGCAATGGACGAGCCGTTTCTCTCCATACCCCAGGCCCAAGCCGAGCTTGGCGGCATTAGCCGGGCGAACGCTTACAACCTGATCAACCGTGGCGATCTCGAACTGGTGAAGCTCGGCCGGAAGAGCCTTATCACTGGCCGCTCGATCAACCGGCTGAAGAACAAGCTGCTTGAGCAGATCGCTGCGTGATCGACCATGCTCATCACAGCCAGGACCGCGCCCGTTAAAGCGCGAAAGGGTCGCACAACGCCAGCCGTGCGACCCTTTACGAAAATGCTCATCACCAGCGAAGCCGATGATAGCACCGCGACCATTCGCCTTCAACATTTGAATACCCGTTGCGGGGTTAACGGGAACCGCGCGCACCTCATCGCAGGCTTGGCCTGGGGCGAGGCGTTCGCATGAACATTCAGTCTTACCCCCATGGTGCGGCAGATGGCGCCACCGACACTTCGCGTCGGGCGGCAAGATCGCTCGACGTTGGAGTCAGTCGCCTCCAGCGCATCGCTCTTGTCGCTATTCGCGAGGCGGGCGGACGCGGGCTTACCACGCACGAGCTGGCGGCGCGGGTCAACATACACCGCGATACCATGCAACCCCGCACGTCGGAATTGCGGAAGCGCGGCTTGATCCGGGACAGCGGCGGCCGGCGGCATAATTTCAGCGGCAAGTTTGCAATCGTATGGATCGCGGGAGGCGGATCATGACCCATGAGTTCGCGAACCATCGCGAGGCGGCGATGGCAATCCTCACTAGCGGCGCGGTCCTCAGTCGGAAAGAGGGGCAGTTCCTCGGCGGTTGCGCTTTCGATTTCGGGCCGCTGACAGAAAAGCAGATCAATTGGCTGTCGATCCTGCTCGATCGTCATGCCGTTCGGGCCGCGGTCCCCGTCGCGGTTCCGCGCGGAGCCGTGCATTGAGCGCGCGCATCTATTGGGGCGCTGCCTGGAAGCGCGCCCGGGACCTTCGCGCAAGCCGCGGAAAGGCCCCTCGCCTCGCGGTTCGGCGTGCTATCCTGCTTCGGCAGGGTGCGAATGGATCGTGGATCGTCGGCATCCATGAATGGCGCTTTGGCATCTGGAAGCCGCCGACCTGGCTATGCGGATGGAGCACTCTGCCCGACGCGCGGAAAGCCGCGCTCGATGCCTGGGACCAGCACCGGCTCCCGCTGCTGTGGGCTTACCATGGTGAACGCTACATGCGCCCGTTCTTCCGCAACCTCAACGAGCCACCGATCCATGCTGCCGCTCGTTCATCCGACAATACAATCGAGAGGGCCGCATGATGGCGACCGCAGCAAACCTGCCCGAGCCGCTCGACTTCGCGCAACTGATGACCCAAGTCGCGACCCGCCTGCTCGGCACGCCCAACGAACGCATGTCGAAAGGCTCCCGCCTCCGCTTTGGCACGCACGGATCGATGGAAATCGACACTGACGAGGGTTGGTTCTGCAATCACGAGTCGGATGGTGACCGTAGCGCGCGCGGTGGCGTCCTAGACCTGATCCAGCATCGCCAGCGCTGCGACCGAGCAGGCGCGCTGCGTTGGCTCGAGGATCAGGGCTTGAAGGATCGCACCCCCGTGGTCGCTGGGACAATCGCCAGAAAGTTCTACGATTATCGCGGGCCTGATGGGACAGTTCTTTTCCGCGTCGAGCGGCGCGGCAAAGACATGTCACCGCCGTTCCTGCAGCACGGTCCGGACGGGTGCGGCGGCTTCCATTCCGCCCGCGGGTGCATGCAGGGCGTGGCTCGCGTGCCCTATCGCTTGCCCGAGCTTCTGGCGGCCGATCCTGCGGCGATCGTCTACGTCTGCGAGGGCGAGAAGGACGTCGACCGCCTTACGCGCGAAGGACTGGTCGCGACCACCAATCCGGGCGGCGCTGGCAAGTTTACCGCAGATCTAGCCGTCCATCTCGCCGGGCGTCGTGTCGTGGCGCTCGAGGATAATGACGCTCCCGGCGCAGCCCATGTTGCCGCAGTGCTGAAGGTGCTTGCCGGTGTCGCCGGCCAAGCGGCGGCGCTTAAGCTCCCCGATTTGCCGCCGAAGGGTGACGTCAGCGACTGGCTCGACACCAAGAGCAGCATAGGTTCGAACCGCGTCTTTGATTTGACGCAGTTGTCAGAGGGCGCCTTGACCGCGCCTGTGGCGAAGGCCGACATATTCGACATCGCCGACCTGGCGGTATGGGCACGCACCGCGCCGTCCCCGAAGGCGTTCATCATGGCGCCGTTCATTCCACGCGATGACGTCGTGATCATCACCGGCGACGGCGGGACCAACAAATCGACGCTCGCGCTGCAGATCAGTGCCTGCGCAGCTGCCGGGAAGCGGTTGCTCGGCATGGACGTCGTGCCCGGCCCCGCGCTCTACATCACCGCCGAAGACGACCAGCGCGAGAACCATTGGCGGCTCGACAAGATCGCCCAAACCATCGGCACAACCGTCGACCGCCTTATCGGCCGGTTGCACATTGTCAGCCTCCGTGGCCGGATGAACAATGAGCTGGCGACTTTCGACAGCGAGGGGAAATTGCGGGCGTCGCCCGCATACAAGACGCTGCGGGCCACGATCGAGCACACCGGCGCCAAGCTAGTCACCCTCGACAACGTTGCTCACCTGTTCGCCGGCAACGAGAACGACCGCAGCCACGTCACTGCGTTCGTGAACCTGCTGTACCAGATCTGCGGCGATCTAGGCGTCACCATCCTGCTGATCGCCCACCGCAACAAGGCTGGCGATTCCTACTCGGGCAGCACGGCGTGGCTCAACGCGGTGCGGTCGCAGCTCCTTATGGAACGCCACAACAAGGACGACCCGGACGCCCGCCGGCTGTCACTTGGTAAGGCGAACTATGCGCGTCAGGGCGAGTCCGTGGAATGTCGCTGGCACGACTTCGCACTGATCCTGAATTCCGACCTGCCCGAAGATCAGCGCCGCGTGCTTGCCGCCACGATCCAGGCCACCGCAGACAATGCCGCCTTCCTCGCGTGCCTGGCAGAACGCACGCGACAGGGCCGTGGAGTGTCCGATGGATCAGGCACGAACTATGCGCCGGCGGTGTTCGCGGAGATGCCCGAGGGGCGCAATATCGGCAATGATCGGATGAAGGCTGCGATGGAACGGCTGTTCCGGATCAACCGGATTGAGAAGGCAATCCTATGGCGGGACAAGGCGAAATCGCGTGACGTTTCGGGTCTGCGCGAGGTGGCCGAAACTTCCCCGACCGACCACCCCGACCGCCCCCCGACCACGCTCCCCGACCGCCCCCGACCAGTACCCCCGACCGACACCCCAAACACACCCTCCCCTAAAGGGGATACCGGCGCGGCCTCTCGGGCCACCGCGCCCGCTAATTCCCTGATGATCTTAGCGCCCGGTGAAGGGGGTGACGATGTCGAGCTGTGATCCCTTCCGCGGTCCGCAGGGCAATGACGCGACAGTAAAATACAGGGAAGTAGAGGGTGGGGTGCTGGACGTCCGCAATTTCGCCAGCCCCTAAACGAGCTAGGCGGCGAAGACCGATGAATGGCGATCTCGCGCTGCGGGGCAGCCGACTGCCCTGAAACAACAGGAAGGAAACAGCATGGCCTACCCCGAAAATACGGTGCAAATACGGAGCGCTTCCGCCTCGGTGAGCGATGGCATCTTCGCCAAGACCGCCTTTGCCCGCGACCTAATCCGGCTTCGCTTCCGGCGCCTAAGGCTGTCGCAAAGCGCCTTCGCCGATCGGTTCGGCCTCACGTTCGGCTTGATGAAGGACCAGGAGCAGGCGCGCGTTGCACCTTCCCGAGCGTTGCGGGTGCTGATTGCCGCGATCGAGCTTGATCCGGAGCTAATCGAGCGTGCCGCGCGCGTAGCCGCAGAGCGTTGGAGTGCGGATGTTCCGCAATAACCGGACGCCGTAAAGGGGCTGGGCTCTAGTATCGGGCAAGATGCCGCCCCGTTAAATAAAGGGCATTTAACGGCTCTAGTGCGGGCGGTCCGCAGTTACGAGAGCAATACGCGCGCGCGCGCGAGAAACCACTTGGCATAGCGCGCGAAATGTATCACAAGAATGCGTGCGGTTGATCGATCTTCACGCACCCTTGCGCGGTTGAAATCCTCCGCGCCTTTTCGCGGCTGACCCAAGGGCTCCGCGCTTCCCGCCGTTGAACCCCACCCCGGTGATGTTGATATTTTTTTCAAATGGAGTGTGTTCTATGGCACGCGGCACGACCCCACAGGATTCCGCCACAACGCTGCGACTTCCGCATGGTTTGCGGGCAGATGCGGCGATCAAGGCGAGCCAGCAAGGCGTTAGCCTCTCTGAGCTGGTGCGCGGCGCGCTTCGGCGCGAGCTCACCCAGGTTAGCAACTGAGATGGACGCCACGCACGGCGCCTTGACGATCGAAGGCCTCGAGCTTCCGCAATTCGATGCCAATGCCGGCGTAGGACTTGTGGCCTCGCTGGCCTTGCTCGGTTCCGCCAACGGCGATTTGAGCGCGCAACGCTATATCCGAGATGATTGGTCGGCCAACCTTTACGCGCCGGAACGGGAAGGCCCCGATTCCGATCTGAGGGACGCTGGCGGGCTGCTTTTGGCTCGGTTGTGTGCCGCGCATGGCGACGCGACGGACGCGAACATGCTTGCAATGCTCTTGTTCAACGCCGGGCTTCGGTTCCGCGATCGGGGCCGGTTCTCGATCGGTTGGGAGTGCGTCGCCGAAGCGCTGAGCCTGTACGAACGCCTAGGCGCTGCCGGCGATGCTGAGGCGGTCGAAACCGCAAAGGGGATTATGGCGTCCGTGCCTGTCGAAGTGATCGAAATGGCCAAGAATTACTCTCTTCAGGGGAACAGAGATGGAGCCGAACCGGCGCCCACTTGCATCCGCACAGTCCACTAAGACGGTGGCGGAATTGCTTGCACAACACGCCCCCGTGGAAGCGCTCGGCGTGCCAGCTCAGCCCCCCGGCGGGATGCTCGGTCTCGCTGGCCACCTTGAAACGCAGGACGCAGAATGATGGCAGGCATGGGCTCGTTCTTCGGTCGCGCCAATCCTGGCTTGCAAGGTGATTTCAACGGCTACGCTGGGCAGGACCAGCTGGGCGGGATGACGGGCATTGCTCCGCCACTGCCCGCGCCTGCCCCCGCCCCGTTCGTGTGGGGCAAGGGCGGGACGAAGCTGACCCCCGCGCAGTTGCTCTTCCAGCAGCAGCAGGCTGCGCAGCTCTCCCAATCCGATTATTCCCCGGTGTCGTCGGTTTGGCAGGGCCTTGGTCGCGTCGTGGACAATGTGCGCGGCGCGTTCGAGACGCGCGCTAACAAGAAGGAAGCCGTGGCGCAGCAGACGCAGCAGGCATCTGTTGCGCAGGCGCTGCTAGACGGGAGTGGCGGCAATGCAGCGATTAGCGCCGCATATGCCACCGGCAATAAAGACCTCGCAGAACTGGGCGGTAAGGTATTTGACGTGGGGCACCCGAAAGCCACCGCGCCGCACTATTGGGAAACCAACAACGGCTCGCTCGGCATGGTCGGGGCCGATGGAAAGCCGGCCATTGTCTATCAGGATCCGACGCCCAAGGTTACCACGATCGCAGTCGATAACCATGACGGCACGCAGACGCTCTATCGCGTGGGGCCGGATGGCGTGCCCCTTGGCGCAGGCCTCCAAGGGGCGGCTGCGAATACCGGCGCACCATCGGTGCCAGCGGTCGGGACTGTAGAGGACGGCCATCGATTTACGGGCGGCGACCCCTCGGTCCCAAGCAACTGGCAGCCTGTGGCGGCGGGAGGTGCGGCCCCCAGCGGGACCGCCACCTTTCGCTAGCTGGCCCGATCCTATGAAAGCGCCTGGCACTGTCACTAGCGGACGCAGGACCGTAGCGGGCAACGCGGCTGTCGGGGGCGCACCGCATAGCCACCATCTGGACGGTGACGCGGTCGATTACGCTGGTGCGAACCTCCCCGACCTCCAGCGATATTACGCGGGCACCCCTGCCCGTTTCCTGGACGAAGGCAACCATATCCACGTCACGCTGCCCGGCTATGGGCGCGTGCCTCTCTTCGGCGCGATTGGATCTCGATAATGCCCGGACCTTGGGACAAATACCGCACGCCGGCCCCTGCCCCACAAGGCGGCGGCGTCATCATCGGCCGGGCCAATCCGTATACAGCTCAGATCGAGAAGGAACGGCTCGACAAAGCCCGCGCCGACAATGCCGTCACGCCTTACGACAAGCGCAAGGCCGCGGCTGACGCGACAAAGGCGGAGGCTGACGCAAGGAACGCGCCGGCCATCCGGGCGGCAGACGCGCGCCTCAAACAAGCCCAGGCGGACGCGCTCGAGCGCGCTAACCGTGAGGCGGATGCTGGGCTCGATCCTGCCACCACGACCTATTATGCGCAGCAGGTGCTGGCTGGCGCCCCTATGCCCGCGATCGGCATGGGCAAGCAGGCCGCGGCGAACCGCCAGGCTATCATGCAGGAGGTGGCTCGTCTCGGTGGTGCCGCGGGGCTAAACGGGGCCGACGCCGCTGCCCAGATCGCGCACTACAAGGCGGGCACCAAGCAGATCTCGAATCTCGAGAACATGGCCGGAACGATCGGCGTGAACGAGCAGACTGCGCTCGCCAACGGGCAGCAGTATATCGACCGTAGCGCCGAGCTACCGTTCCAAAGCCCAATCACACCGGTCAACATGCTGAGCAACGCTATCCAGCGCCTCTTTGGCGGAGAAACCATTTCCAAGGCTGACGCGGCGCACAACACGTTCGTCAACGAATATGCCAAGGTGGTGGCGGGCTCGCCATCTGGTGCTGGCGTGCTGAGCGATAGCGCACGTCGAGAAGCGATGAGCACCATCAACAGCAATGGCAGCGTTGCACAGAAGCAAGCCGCTTTCGAGCAGATGAAGGCCGACATGGCCAACCGCATGATTGCGATTCATGGCGGCATCAACAACGCCTACAGGGCGCTGACGAAACAGCCGGGCTATGAGGTTCCTGCCTCCACGAACGGCCTTACTGTCGCCGCTGCACCCGGGAACCGTGACTCGATGCCGGGGGCTAACACGCAGTCGCCCCTAGTCGGCGATACCACCGGAAGCCTGACCGCCTCCACCGCGCAGTATCTCAATCAGGACGATCCCAAGGTCGAAAAGCAAGTCGCGCAGATGATCCGAGCTGGCAAAAGCGCCGCGGAAATCAACAGCGTGTTGCAGCCTCTTGGCTATCCCGGCGTAGATCCCGCATCGGTCAGCAAGGCGCAGGAAGTGTTGCGCGCCAATCCTGGGTATAAGGGCCCGCTCGTCTCTGTGAAGCACTACGTTGAGCAGGGTGCCAACACCCGCGCCGGCAATGAGATCGGGCTTAGTACCTTGGGTTCCGCGGGGATCGGCGCATACGACGGCTTGAACTCGCTGACGTTCGGCAAGATGGGAGACGCGGCCGATTACCTCTCTGGCAAGCCGGGACAGTCTGAGCTTGCCGCGCACGCTGCGGGCGAAGTCCACCCGATTGCCAAGGGCGTGGGGCAGCTTATCGGCACCCTTCCGGCTTTCGTTGGCGCAGAGGCGGGCCTTGCTGGCCTAGCAGCCCGCGGCGTTGGCGGCTCGAGGGTCGCGGCCTTGCTCGCAAAGCCTGTCACCTCCGATCTAGTCGGCGGCGCATACGCAGGCGCCGGGGGCAGCCCAGACAATCGGGTTGCGGGCGCTTTGTTCGGCTCGATTGCGGGCGCTGGCGGTGGCACGATCGGCCGCAACGTCGTCTCGCCTGTAGCGGCGGCGCTTGCCCGTACCAGCGCAGGAAAAGCCGTAACCGGTGTAGCAAACGAAGTCGGCAACGCGGGCCGGCGCGCGCTCAATATCCCGGAAGTCGCGCCAACGGTCGCACCGCCGAAGCCGTCCGTTGCCGAGGCGCTGATAATGAAGAAGGCCGGATCGGCGGGGGTTGACGGTATCGCAGCCCAGCTAGCCGAGGCGCAGCGCTTGGGGGTCCCTATGGCGCTTGCGGATACGCACCCGGCGCTTACCTCTTTGACGGGCGCCGCGGTGCGCCGCTCGCCTGACGCCGCGGCTACCGCAGAAAGCGCGCTCTTGCCGCGAGCGCGCGGGCAAATCGACCGGTTCGGCAATGCCGTGGAGCGGGATTTAGGTCCTATCGGCAATATCCCCCAGATCAGCGCAGACATGACCGCACAGGCTCGCACGGCTGCTGGCCCGCTCTACGACTCGGCTTACGCCAATGCCGTTCCCGGGACCCCCGAACTGGCGGGCACTCTCAACACGCCGTTCGGTCGTCAGGCGCTTGGCCGAGCGCAGACGATCGCCGCCAACGAACGGCGCGCGCCTAGCGAGTTGGGGTTCGCACAGGATTCCGAGGGTAACACGATCCTCAATCCACAGCCGAACCAGCAGATCGCCGACCACCTCGCCGCGCGTGCCGAGCTAGACGATGCACAGAACGCCTACCGCATGGCCCGCAACGGTTCCGGTGACATGGGACAGGCACAGCAGCGTGTCGTCATGGCACGCGATGCGTTGCGCCGCGCAGAGGGTGGCCTATCGGGCGCACCCGACCCGACAGCAGCCGCGAGCATCCCAAACTACACCACACAGACGCTCGACTATGTGAAGCGCGGGATGGATGACGTGCTCGAGCAGCATCGTAATCCGATCACAGGACGTCTTGTGCTGGACGAAGCTGGGCGGGCGCAGAACCAAGTGCGGCAGCAATTTCTAAGCGAGGTGGACAGCCACAACCCAGCCTATGCCGAGGCGCGCAACGCCTATGCGGGGCCGGTCCAGGCACGCGACGCTATGGCGCGGGGGCAGGATGCCTATTCGCTGCATCCTAACGAGCTGGCAATGCAGGTTGGCAATCAAACGGATGAGCATCTCGCACAGATGCAGTTGGGCTATCGTGACACGCTGATGGCCAGGGCAAACTCGGCTCGCTTCAATGCAAACCCGTTTGATGCGACGCTAGGGACGCCGGCCGCGGAACAGCGATTGGCGGCGCTCCACCCGGATATGCCGAGCATCGCCGACCTTCTGCGCCAGCGCGATCTAGAGGGGCAGCTTGCGCGCGCTCACAACAAGATCCTGGGCAATTCTGACACCGCAGCCAGGACGATCGCAGATCAAGAATTTGCAAATCCCGTGGCCGAGGGCGCACTCCACGCTGGCGCTGCTGTGATGACGCACGGGGCATCAATCCCCGGCACCGCCGCCCGCATTGCTGGTGTTGGCTTGCGAGACCGCATCGCTATGGGCGTGGGTGAAGGCGCCACGCAGAAGGCAAACCGCATCGCTGAGTTGTTGCTCAACCCTGACCCAGCAGCGTCAGCGGCTACGCTTTCCGACCTCGCGAACGCGTCTCAGCTCTACAAGGATTACATCCGGGCTAACAACACTCGCCTGGGTGCTTCGCTCGGCGCTGTCGGCGGGGGCTGGGTTGCCTCGGGCGGCGCGCCGAATTGACGGCGCGGGCTTCCGTCTCGGCCACAACCCAACAATCACAGCCTTTAAGGCGCAAGCGCCCGCGATCTCGAGTGCTGTCATGAAGCGATTGTAGCCGGTTTGTTCTTCGACGCCAGCCTATCCTGGGATGCAAAACCCATAGACTGTCCACCGTGTGCCAACGATGACGCCACCGTTCGGCGTCGGCCGACTCGAACTATCGTTTTGCCGGCGCTGCGCCTCCTGTTCGATGGCAGCCTGACCGCGCCGACAGCGCTGCTCATTCGGGTAATCGATCACCGTCGTCCCGCCTTGCGACCATGAGACGACCAGTTTCCACGAATTGGCATCGCCAGGCGATTGGGCTGCGATAAGCATTGCGAGGAAATACATAACGCGGCCTTCGATAGAATCAGGGGCTTTCCGCGTCATGCACCGGAGTGCATCTATCCATCAACCGCCTTGCGACTTCGACCCGACTGAACTCTACCGCGCGTGAACAACGGTGCCCCGCTTCCGGTACGCAGTTGGGCGCCTTACCACGGCACATTCAAATTCGCGCGGACGTCCTTCCACTCGTCCCTCGTCGCGAACTCGTATGCGAAACGGCGTATTGTCGCCTCACGGTAGGCGGCATGCCCAGCATCGACCCCGCCGCTTCGCGCCGCATCGAGGAAATATCGGAATGGCGTTTCACCGGCCGGCGCGACTGCCGCTTCGACTGATGCGATTATTTCGGCATCCGTCTTAGTCGTGAAGCCGATCGCTACCTTCAGTTCGAACGGCCAATCGGTATCAATGTTGACCCAACGCCGTCCACCCTCGACTATCTGCGCGGCATCTGCCTCTGAGATATGCGGCGGCAGCGCATATTCATCGGTATGGGTGATCTGCACAGCACCGGGCGGCGCTACCTCCGATTCCTGTACGGGCAGGACCGGCGCAGCAGACGCGGTGGCATCCTGGATCGGCTCCGCGCTATCAGTTCGCGGCGAAGCCTCTCGGCTTGTCGTGGCGGCGCGGGCCACTTCGTCGCTTGCGTTGGCCGCCACGTTTGGCCGTTCTGTTGGTTGAGGCGAACCGTGGTGCGGCTCGACCATCCCATTGAACAGGTAGTGTTCGGGATCTGTGTATTTGACCTGCGGCACCGGAACGCCGGGCTTCGATCTGGACCGATCCCCGAACTGGCCTGGCGTGAGAATCAGGCGCGACGCGTAAACCTGAAGGATCGCTGGCAGGGGTGACGACGGGTCGAGCATTTCAGGATCGGCGCCGGCCCATTGGAGTATATCGCTGACGATGGCGATGGTCCCATCTGCCGCAGTTGCAGCGTGACCGGTCTGAACGCCGTGAGCTATCATCGCGTCGTTGAGCCGCCGGAAGTCGGGATGCACCTTCGTGCTCTTGCGGATCGCCTCCGACTCCTCGTGGTTGCTAAGTACGGCCGCGGTTTCGTCGCGACGTTCGCGCGCGATGGCGAGGGTTGCCGCCAGCGCCAGCAGGGGAATGCCTTGCTTCTCCCAGTCCTTCCGCGCTTTCGCATAGGCCTTCTGCGCGGACTCGGCGGCTTCACGTGGTGACGACGCATAGCCTTCCGGATGCTTCAAGATGGCCGTGGTGATCGTCCGCGGAGCGCCACCGGCCCGCTCCCGCTCGATCTGCGCGCGCTGCGCCCGGACTTCCGCCAAGTGCACGTCGAGCTTGCCGATGATTGATTTCACGATGGTGTCGAGCATGTTGCCTCCGTATTCTGAACTCGACCCTTCTTTTATGCGCGAGGCAGCTTCCAACGAAGCACACTTTCTACGAAGGAGTGCTCGAGGCGGCGCGAGTGTCTCGCCATGGGACAGAGCAGAAGCGAGCCCGATCCAATCGAACTCGGGCAAAACATGGTTAATATTTTTAGGCGCAATACCGTTAACCTGGGCGGAGCCTCAGGTTAACTGCGCAAAGTGCGTTCCGCATTTTCACTTGGAGCTGAGCGAGTTCCGCTGCCGTTCGTCAGCGGGTCGCACCCCCAGGTGCTCGGATCGGATTGCACCATGCAATCCTCGGGTTCGCCACCGCCGGGGCTCAAAGTCGAATAGCCGTTTCCACTTGGGGCCCAAAGGCAGCGTAACCTTGCGTTGCGCCTGCCCTACAGTTGACCTCGTCGATCGGCGTAAGCGGCTGACGCCGGCCGAAAGTTCATGCGGACGGCTCCACGCCGCCAATTCCCATCAGAAGTGATCCTTTTGCCAATCCTGGCAGAGGAGAAAATGACATGTCGAATCCACGAGCCTGGCGCGGCAAGGGTCGCACTGAGAAGCCGAACAGCAGGCAGAAGCGCAACAAACTGTTCCTAGATGCGCACCCGCGCTGCCAGCGCTGCCGCCGCCGCCGTGCAGAAGAAGCCCATCACCAGATGCCGCACGGCCACCCTGACCGATACGATTGGGCGTTCATGCAGGCGTTGTGCGTCCGATGCCACATCGACGTGCATCGCCAAGGCCCAATCATCCTCACGGTGGTTTTCAACCACGGGAAGTAGATGCGTTAGCCCCTCGCCTCCACCGCCATGCCCTGCAAGCGGTGGGGGCATTGACCCTAATCCTTCGCTCTCAACCCAAGAGCGATGAGCTGACGGATCGCCTCGGCGCGCGTGGGGATACGCTTGTCGAAACGCCAATCGTCGATGGCCTTGGCCTCGGTGGCCGTCACCATGATCGGCAGGCGAACGTCCTTTGGCTCCTGATCCATATCGACGCGGTATGCCAATCGCACAACTCGCACAAGTTTCTTGACCGTGCGCATCCGTAGACATACATAGACACAACTTGTGCAAACAGCACCGATTGTGCAAGCGACCGAAGCAGAGGATTAGGCCCCTCTACTCCGGTCTGACCACCACCGTCTGTTGAAGGAGACGAACAATGGCTAATCACGCTCTTAGCGCCCCGGCCCCCTATGCCAAGGCTGCCGATTGGAACGCTGCCGTTTCCGCATACCGCGAAGTGGCAAGCCAACGCGACGTTGCTTCCCCCAACGACTGGGAAAATCCTGCACAAGAGTCCGCCTGGGAAAAACTGGTCGACCAGGCAAGCGCGGCGCTTGCCGTCGTAACCAAGCACCCCGTCACCACGCTCGCGCAGCTTGCCGAGAAGTGCGCGCTCGTCAAAGCCGAGTATCCGGACGCGATGTGCTTGGACGGCGACGACTGCGAGGCGATCATTGCCGACGTGCTGCGCATCGCTTCGCCCGACGCGATCAGCACGACCGGCGAAAACCCCGCGCTAGTTGCGGCTTTCGAGCAGTACCGCACCGCCGCCCGCGTGTTACGAAACGATCCCGAAGTGAAATTGCCCGAAGAGGAAAGCGACAGGCTTTTTGCGGTGATGGACGTTGCCGACGACGCGCTCAACGCCGAACCTGCACGCACCGTTTCGG
The DNA here is from genome assembly GCF_014653575.1 of Sphingomonas glacialis. GTDB lineage: Bacteria > Pseudomonadota > Alphaproteobacteria > Sphingomonadales > Sphingomonadaceae > Sphingomonas > Sphingomonas glacialis. Next base: position 697,198 of record NZ_BNAQ01000002.1, read on the forward strand.
GGGCTGTCATCAAGCTCCGGCGTGTTTTCACTGGGGTAACGCAAGAGGCATGGTCGGACGCTGCCGTATTCGATGACCGACCCCCGGCCTTTGCTGATGGCCTGCGGTTGGCAGACCTCTACACCCGCATGTTTTGGGGCGCGATCGAGGATCTACAGCGCATGGCAACCGACAAGCACGCCGCGCCCCTCGCAGCAATGGAGGGTTGAGCGATGGGCAATCATCCCACCACCGCCGCGGCTTCACTCCTGCAAGCGCTTCATGCCCGCTTCGAAGCAAACAACGCTGAGTATAATGTGATAGAAGCGGCTCGACCGGCCGACCACGATCTCGCCGAGCGCGGCAAGATAGACCGCGCGACCAGCGCCAACGAATACGAGGCGGACGCTTTGCGGTTCGCTATCCTGACGCAGGTGCCGGATAGTCATCCGGACGCGCTTGTTCTGATGTTCCACATTCGGCTTGAGCAGGACGCACAAGCACATAGCGCTGTGCCACCGAGCAACCGTGAAAAATCGATCTTGGCGACTGCGATTGATACCCTGTTCGACTTTCACGCGTGTGAAAGCGAATCCGACGACTTCGATTACGGCAAGCTCGGCAAGCAGCTGCGAACTGCCTGCAGGGACGTTTACGACGCGCGCCGGTATCGCACCGGCGTGGTGGAGGGCTAAGCCATGAACGGCCAAGCCATCAAAGCCGCTGTCGTCTCCTATCAGCCGTGGGAAGGCGAAACTTTCGCCGGGGTGCAAGCGACCATCACCGGCGCTCCAGCGAAAGCCGGAAGGCCCGACTATTTCCCGATCGAGATTGCGAGCGGGTGGATTGCGGACGCAGCGCGCGAGCCGAGCGGCGACATTGCAATGTTGCTTGTTTGCCGCAGCGGGATCGATCCCGTAGCCGAAGAGCGGGAGATTACGGGTCAGCTTATCGCCGTCGTGACGCGCATCGGGTTCTTGGGAACTCCGTTAACCCTCGGCGGTGCCGCGGCAACCCTAGCACTCGCGCCGGCCCTCTGGGCTCTGTTCGCCCTCACGTTCGCTGCGATGCCGTCATGAGCGCTGTCCAGGGCTTCGATCCTGCCGCGTGGCTATCCGCGCTCGTCGCGATCGGCGGCGGCTATGCCCTCGCGTCGGGCCGCAAACTCTGGTTCGTCGTGCAAGACTGCAAGGCTGACGAGCTGACCGCCGTCATGTCGCATATCGTCGGGCACCCTGATCGGGTCGAGGCGCTGCGCTGGACGATCGAGCGCCGGCAAGCTGGTGAGGTTCTGTGATGGCGCAGATCATCGAATTTCCGCAAGGCCGAGTGTTTCGCCACCCTGACCTGATCGATGCGCTCGAGAAGCTCGAAATGATTGACGAGTATGAGACCTCGGGCGACCAGTTGAAGATCGCGGTTGCCGGTCCGATGCGGGAGTTCTGGGAACGGGAGTTCATCCGGATGGGCGGCGTTCCCCGTGACCAACTCAAGCGCGATGGCGTTGATCACGCGGCGGTCGAGGGCAAGTTGTGATGGCACATCCATCTTCAACCCCACGTCCCCGCATCCACGATGCCCGTGTCTGGCGCCGCCGCGTGCGTCGTCCTTGGAACAGGCCGAGCGACGCGGGGCATGTCGGCGGCCTGCTTGAGCAGATTCCTTCGCTGCCTCGCGCAGCACTTGCCCGGGTCACCATGCTGATGATCGACCGCATGGACGAGATCGACGGCGATCCCGACCTCGAGCATCTGCGCGACGACGACGAAGACACCCACGACCGAGAGCAGGAGGAAGTCTACGAATAGCCCCGCGCCACGGGAACCGGTGCAAGCCCGGTTGCCGCTTCATCAGCCCGTTGCTCGTCATACCCGGGTGACGGGCTTTGATCGTGTTCATCGGTTCGAGGACAGCCATGCGCTCGCGGCCAGCTACGGCCCGGACTGGTGGATCCCGATATACCGGCGCGCCTTCCCCACGCTCATGTCGGCCGTCGCGATCGAGCAAGACGGCTGGGCTCAGCGTGCAGGAATAGACCGGCTGCTGACCCTGGCCTGTGGGCGCACCTTCACGGTCGATGAGAAGATACGCACGCACGATTGGCCCGACGTGCTGTTGGAGCGCTGGTCGGACGAGAAGCGCAAGACGCCGGGCTGGGTGCAGAAGCCGCTCGCGTGCGACCTGGTCGCTTATGCCTATGCACCCGCGGCCACCTGCATATTGCTACCGGTGCCGGCGCTGCAGCGTGCGTGGCGACAGCACGGGCGGCAATGGATCGGGCTCTATGGCCAGCGCCGGGCGCAGAACCGCGGCTATACGACGATCAGCGTGCCGGTGCCGCGTGGGGTGCTGATGCAGGCAATTGTCGAAGCTATGTTTGTATCGTGATCGAACCGCCTATTATGGAGAAACGCACGTAGGCCCTTCACGTCCGGTAAACTTCACATATATATGAACTCGAATCAGCGACGCGAGTTTATGACCATACCACCCGGCTACACCATCCGATTTCCGAAAGAGGGTGGTCCGCCGGGACTGCATGGCTCAATCGCGTTCAAGGAGAAACAGTGAAAGGAATTCCAAAAGGACGTGATTCCCGAAACCCGAGCAAAGCTCCAGGTAACTATGACAGCTTGGACCAAGACTGGGCCGAAGGACCTTCCACCGCAGAAGTTCACTTTTGAAATTCAATACGAGAAGAACGGTAAAAATGCTCGAATCGACGCCTTCAAGGGCTGGCAGGTCCGACTTTACGGCACCACGATGCAAGTCGACCAAAAGCCGATGTTTATCGTCACTGGGATCGATGTAGCTAAGAAACAAAATAAAGCAGATCCGAAGAAACTAGATGCAGCAGGCAAAGCCGCGCACGATATAATTCACGCCTCAAGCGACAGGCAAAAAGCATGACTATTACCCTCAATTCCACCGTTGACAGCGATGCTGCCTATGACCTCCTTCTTGTCGAAGAGGAGTTGATTCTCCAGGCACAAATGTTGATCCAAGCTGCAATCAACGAGCGCGGCATCAGCCAAAAAGACTTGGCTGGGCTTCTCGGCGTCGCCCCTTCCTACGTGAGTCAGATGCTCGGCGATTCGGCGCGAAACCTGACGCTCCGGACCATTGCCCGCGTGCTTCACGCCCTTGGACGGCGAGCTGATATTAGACTGGAGAGCGCGGCCGCTGATGCGTCTGAAGAAGCTCCCTGCGTCGAAAGCGCGCCTGCCGCGAACGATGAAGTTCGACCGCCGTTCGATCCGTTCGACCCGGACGTTTGGGATGAGGTTGTCAGTCTTCCTGCGAAAAAAGGAAGGCGCCGACGTGAGGATGCGCATGATTACGCTTCCTATGATGCCCCCTATCTCATGGCTGCTTAAACGATATGCCTGAAAAAAATATCGCCACCGAGAAAGTTGCGCCGGAGCACTTTAATCAGGTGGTGGCGCACGCGACCATTCGCGATATTCGGCTTATCGGCACGAAGTTTGACATGAAGCCAGAGGCGATCGAGGCTGCCCGAGAAATCTGGGCATTCCAGGTTAGCGACGATCTCGACGATTGGTCATGCGATAACGAGAAGGGCACGCTCTCTGGGACCTTTTCCTATACCGCCGCTTGCGTTGTGGGGCGCAAGAAGATTTTGAGCGTCACCTGCCGCTATCTCGCGATCTACCGCCTTTCTGACATCTGCAATGAAGACGCTGGGAAGCAATTCTTGGCTCGTGTTGGTCGGTTCTCCGCATACCCGTATTTTCGAGCGATCTTTGCAACCCTGACGCAGCAAAGCGGTATGGTGCTGCCGCCCCTTCCAGTAATTCATGATGGCCCCCGTTGGGTTACCCCCCCCGCCGCCCCGAAAATTGCACAGGTCGCCGACACCCAGTCAGACTAGCGCAGCGTTGCGACCGGGGTGGCCTTACCCGCTGCCCGCGGTCGAGCGTGTCGCTCGGACCGCGCCCGTAGCCTTTTTACTCGTGCTCGGTAGAGACGTTGGGTGCCCGCTGCGATGCGGCACTGTCGTCACCTAGACGGGATAGCGATCGTTGATCCTGTATCTCATGGGCGCCGCACCACGTTCAAAATGAGGGTGAAGCCCGAAACCATCAACGCGACGAACGAGATCGCTATCGCCCATCTGGCGGTACTCCGCTCTCGACGGCGGATCTCGGCATCGACGATTGACCTAGCCACGCCGTCGTTACTCCGTACGTGCGGGAATAGGTGCAGATCGTAATCGCTCAGGCGCTGGGCGAGGCGCGGCGTCAATTGATGCAGACCTGGGACATCGCTGACCGTAACAGTTCCACGTCTAGCGAACGGCATCCACCATGGGCGCCAACGGCTCACGATCACCGGCGAGCCGCTACGTGTCACTATCCGGACGTCTCTCCAACGCTTCGTGCGCGACGTATTGTTTTGCATTAGCCGCTTTCTGCCTGATCAGTAAACACCGCGGGTGTCGGCCTCGCCTGGCGGATCTCCATTGTCGCGCTCACGCCGAGCCATGTCGATGACCTCGCGGCGGCTCACATCGAAAATATCCAACGCCGTGAACGTTCGTTCCCACAATGGCTGTGCGGCTACCCCGTCGGCTTGATGTCGCGCATATTCAAAAAGGGATTCCGCCCGAGCGTACATCGAGGCGGCCTGCAGGATATATACGGCTAGCATCGAAGTTCGCACTTCGTCGCCGGTGGTCAACTTGCGGGTGCGCGCTCCCAAGACCTGAGCCTCCCGTAATATGCTCTCGATGCGCTCGGCCACCCCATCGCTATCCGTTAGCGCAACGATGCGCTCGAGGGACTCCAACGTTGCAGATGGAAATGGCGCGATCGCTAGCGTGACCCGATATGCGGCAAGCGGGTTGGCGTCGTCCGGGTAGAGCGCCGCCGCTGCGGGCCACGCCCCGTTAAGCGTTCGCGCCGTCGTCTCGGCATAGTCGCAGATCGCGCTCAACACTGCGGGCAGCGACGCTCGCGCGGCGCGCAGCCGACCAGCGCGGTCCCGATCGGCCTGCCTGCGCATTTCGACCAATTGTTCGCGGCTCGAGCGAAGTTGACGCCGCGAAATTTCTGCAGCGATCAGCGCGGCGCAAAGCGCAACGCCGCTGGCGATAATCGTCTGATAATCGTAGAACCAACCGTGAGCGACCGCCGGTGGCGGGGTGCCGACATAAGCAGTTATATTAAGCGTCACGAAGCTACCGCCGAACCAGGGCGACTGGTGCCCGATGCCGCCAAGTGGGAAATAGCTGCCCCGATCAGCGAGCCGGCTATTACGAGTAGAAGGGCGTAGATCGCGGGATGCCGTTCGTTCCAGCGCTTGGGCTTGGGCGCGGTCCAGCCATCGCTAAAAGCGCGGATCTCAGCGCCGAGATCCTTCCCAACTCCGTCGATCAGGGCTTGAGCTGCCGTTTGCACCGAAGGGCCAGGGGAATTAGCGAGACGGAGCGACGAACCGAGAACATCGGGGGCCTGCCGCATATGATCATAAAACGCAGCCGAGACAGCGGCGGTGGCCTTCTTCCAAGCCTGTCCCCGGTGATCGATGCGCTTCCCAATTTCCTCGAAGATCTGACGCAGGGCCTCGGCTGTCCTATCGCGGAAGACACGTACTGCCGCCTTCACGGTTGCGCCGCTTTGAAGCATGCCCTTCGCCGAGTGCTCGGCATGCATCGCATTGCAGCCCTGTCGAATTGCCACACGTGCAAATGCGAGCACCTCCTCGGCGCGAGCTCTATAGTCTAGATTTCGGCTCACTCACCCTCCCAAAGTCAGGAAAGGGTTGTCGACTGTTTAGCAAGACAAGTCCATTCGTTTGCCGCGACTTTTCGGAATCGCCCCACCGACAAATGGCGAATGGGTTGATTACCTGGCTTCAATTCTGAATTTGCCCCGCAAACGCCCTAATGCTCGCCACCTCGATGCTCACCGATCGCAAGCCCGTTTCCTTACGGGTCAGCTTGCCCTGTTCGATCAGGTTGTAAATAGTCCCGCGGCTCTTGTTTAGCGCCTGCATTGTCTGCTCCATCGACGCGAGCAGCGCCCCAGGGGGGATGGCGGCGGGATCCGCCTTCCGGCGCAAAGGGCGCACGTCCGCCACGTCCACAACGACCTCATCGACAGGCCGGGCCGCTGCCGGCTTCGGTGCACCCTTCGCCTTCCGCTTGCGGCGCCGAGCGATCGGTGTGCCCTCGTGATGAGCGATTAGCCATTCGATGTGCTTGGCATTGAAGGTGATGCCGGTCACCACAGCGGCCGGCGCGCCGCCGATGAGCTCGGACCCGGCGAGCCGAAACGTGCCGCTCACCCACACGTCCGCCACGATACTATCGAGAATTAGTCGCTGCCAGAAATCTACCGGCACCGTGGCGCCGCGAAATGATGCGCTATTACCTGTCGCGTCGATTGTCTCGATCGCGAGCGCGTAGGCTTTGACTAACCCGGCCGCCGCGAAGTCGGCGATGATCGTCTGCGCATCTTCGATGCCGGCCGCCTCGACGACCTGCGCTGCCTTCATCGGCGTCATGGTAGTATGCGCGTTCAAGGTTCCGCCGCCCCGTGTTGCAATATCCAACACGCATCGTGCAGCCATAGGGGTGAAGAAACCCTAGCAAGGCCCGGCTAATTTCCATCGTTGTTCACCGTTGTTAACGGACAAACAATTCCAAATGAGGGAACAATGTGGGGAAAGATTTCGGCAAACGAGGCAATTTAAGCCATGTTTACAGTTACCTAGCGCTAGGTGAATGGTGCCCGGAAGAGGACTCGAACCTCCACGCCCTTGCGAGCGCCAGCACCTGAAGCTGGTGCGTCTACCAATTCCGCCATCCGGGCACTGGGTAGGTCGCGGGCCTTAGGGGAGGCGAGTCGGCCTTGTCAACACACTGTGTGCTGGGGCAAGGGCTGACCACCCCAAGCGAATGGCAGGCACAAGGCGCACGCGATGAAGAATACACTGGTTACGCTGATCGGCGGCGGAGGGTTTCTCGGCCGCTATGTCGCACAGGCGCTGCTCGCAAGCGGTGCGCGCGTGCGAATCGCGCAGCGCGATCCGCGTCAGGCATTTTTCCTCAAGCCGCTCGGTGGCTTGGGTCAGACACAATTCGCCGTTGCCGACATTTCCAAGCCCGATTCGATCCGCCGCGCGGTCGCGGGCTCCGACGCGGTGGTCAATCTCGTCGGCATCCTGAGCGGTGACTTCCAGAAGATCCAGGTCGAGGGTGCGCGGATCGTCGCCGAGGCCGCTGCCGCTGCGGGGGTCGCATCGCTCGTCCATGTCTCGGCGATCGGGGCCGATCCGCACTCCGCCTCGGCCTATGGCCGCTCGAAGGGCGAAGGCGAGGCTGCGGTCCACGCCGCCTTCCCGACCGCCACGATCCTGCGCCCGTCGATCGTGTTCGGGCGCGAGGACCAGTTCATCAACCGCTTCGCCGCGATGGTCGCGACGGCGGCGTCGATGCCGCTCGTCCATGTCGTGCCCGTGCTGCGCGCCGGCACCAAGTTCCAGCCGGTTTATGTCGGTGACGTGGCGGACGCCGTGATCGCGGCGCTGAGCCATCCCGAGCTCGCCGCCGGCAAGACGCTCGAGCTCGGCGGGCCCGACGTGCTGTCGATGGGAGCTCTGGTGCGCTGGATCGCCAAGGCGACCAACCGCACGCCGAAAATCGTCGAACTGCCCGATGCGATCGGCGCGGCGATCGCTGCGGTCGGCTTCCTCCCGGGTGCGCCGATCACACAGGATCAGTGGAAGATGTTGGCAAACGACAATGTGGTTTCGGCGACCAACGGACTAGAGCTGCTCGGCATCACGCCGACGCCGCTCGACGCGGTCGCGCCGGGCTGGCTGGTGCGCTACCGCAAGGGCGGACGCTTCGCGGTGCCGGCGGCGGCATAAGCGCCGTCTATTAGGGGGAATTTCGTGGGCGACATTATCAGCATCATCCTGCTCGGCATCGTCGAGGGGGTGACCGAATTCCTGCCGGTGTCGTCGACCGGCCACCTGATCCTCGCGACCAAGCTGCTCGGCTATGATGCGGCGCGCTGGCAAGTGTTCAACATCGTCATCCAGCTGGGCGCGATCCTCGCGATCGTCGTGCTGTACTGGCGGACCTTCCTCGCGGTCGCGATGGGTCTGGCGCGGCGCGATCCGGTGTCGCTGCGCTTTGTGCGCAACATCCTCGTCGCGTTCATTCCCGCCGCGATCCTCGGGCTTGCGATCCACAAGCAGATCGAGGCGCTGCTCGGCAATGCGGTGGTCGTGTCGATCGCGCTCGTCGTCGGCGGGATCGCGATCATCGCGGTCGAGCGGCTCGCCCCCAAAAGCGACATCGTCGGCGTCGCGGACATTCCGCTCGGCAAGGTCGTCGGGATCGGCTGCCTGCAATGCCTGGCGATGGTGCCGGGCGTCAGCCGTTCGGGCGCGACGATCCTCGGTGCGCTCGCGCTCGGGGTCGAGCGGCGCACCGCTGCCGAGTTCAGCTTCTTCCTCGCAATCCCGACGATGCTCGGCGCGACCACGCTCGAACTCGTCAAGAACCGGCACGAATTGCTGAGCGGGCAAGGCGTCGGGCTTGGCGCTATCGGCCTCGGCTTCGTCGTCGCGTTCATCGTCGCGCTGCTGGTCGTGAAGTGGTTTGTCGGTGTCGTGACACGCTATGGCTTCGTGCCGTTTGCTTGGTACCGCATTATTGCCGGAACCGCGGCTTTCGTGTGGCTTATGACTATTTAGTCCGTTTCGGCCATATTTGGACTGTGAACGACGCTGAAATTCGTTGCATTCCCGACGTCGCGATTTAAATAGGTCAGCTTTGCTGCCATAAATCACGTTTTCGTAATGACAGCGTGACGATCGCTCGGTATTTGCGCATCCGAAAGGTGCGCACATGGCTGACACGTCCCTGTTGAAATTCGTCGATCGCGAGCAGGTTTATCCCGCAAAGCGCGAGCCCGAGCTCCGCGCCGAAGACTTTCGCGAGATTGCCGAGCGCTATCCGGTTCCCGATGCGGAAGCCCAGGCCGGGCGCTGTTCGCAATGCGGCGTGCCCTATTGTTCGGTCCACTGCCCGCTCCACAACCACATCCCAGACTGGCTGAGGCTGACCGCCGAGGGCCGGCTCCGCGAGGCGTACGAGCTCAGCAACGCGACCTCGACCATGCCCGAGATCTGCGGGCGGATCTGCCCACAGGACCGCCTGTGCGAAGGCAATTGCGTGATCGAATTCTCGGGCCATGGCGCGGTGACGATCGGCGCGGTCGAGAAGTTCATCACCGACACCGCATGGGAAGAAGGCTGGGTCGAGCCGCTCGTCCCCGGCCGCTCGCGCGGGCAATCGGTCGGCGTGATCGGCGCGGGCCCGGCAGGCCTCAGCGCCGCCGAATATCTGCGCGGCAACGGCTATGACGTCCATGTCTATGATCGCTACGACCGCGCGGGCGGGCTGCTGACCTACGGCATCCCCGGCTTCAAGCTCGAAAAGCCCATCGTGACGCGCCGCGTCGAGCGGCTCAAGGCCGGCGGCATCGTCTTCCACGAGAATTTCGAAGTCGGTCGCGACGCCAGCATGGACGAGCTGCGCCAACGCCACGACGCGATCCTGATCGCCACCGGCGTGTACCGCGCCCGCGCGATCAAGGCGCCGGGCGTCGACGCGAACGGCGTGGTCGATGCGCTCGCCTTCCTTACCGCATCGAACCGCAAGGGCTTTGGCGATGCCGTGCCGAGCTTCGACGATGGCAGCCTCAACGCCGCGGGCAAGCATGTCGTCGTGATCGGCGGCGGCGACACCGCGATGGACTGCGTCCGCACCGCGATCCGCCAGGACGCGGCGTCGGTGAAGTGCCTCTACCGCCGCGACCGCGCCAATATGCCGGGCTCGCAGCGCGAAGTCGCCAATGCCGAGGAAGAAGGCGTCGAGTTCGTCTGGCTGTCCGCGCCCGAGAGCTTTGCCGGCGAAGGCGCGGTCTCCACCGTCAAGGCGAACGCGATGCGGCTCGGCGCACCCGACGCCTCGGGCCGCCGCGCGCCCGAGATCGATCCCGAAGGCGGGTTCGAGCTCAATGCCGACCTGGTGATCAAGGCGCTCGGCTTCGATGCCGAGGATCTGCCGACGCTGTTCGGCGCGCCCGAATTGAACGTGACGCGCTGGGGCACGGTGCTGGTCGACAACAAGACGCTGATGACCTCGCTCGACGGCGTGTTCGCGGCGGGCGACATCGTGCGCGGCGCGAGCCTCGTCGTCTGGGCGATCCGCGATGGGCGCGACGTCGCGGCGAACATGCACCGCTATCTCAAGACCAAGGCCGCGGCCGATATGGCGGCGAGCAAGCAAGCGGCATGATGCGGCGTCGGACCCGCCTGTGGCTCGGCCGGAGTGCCACGCTCGGCGTCGCGCTGCTTGCTGGCGCGACGGCGCATGCCGAGACGCGGCGCCCTGCTTTGCCCGCGCCCGCCGCCAATGCCGATGCCGCCGCCGACTATGACGAACGCCGCGCGGCCGCCGGTCGGCTGCTCGTCGTCAGCCGCTTCCGTGCGCGGCAAGCGGTGCTGATCAAGGACGCGATCCGCGCTGCCGAGTCCGAACTGACCGAGAATTGCCTCGATCGCGCGGCGACAGGGCGCGACATGAAGCCGTGCCAGGCGTTTGTCAGCCCGAGCGCGGGGACTAGGGCGCGGCTCGCCGCGAGCGAATCCGCGATCCTCGACGATCTGATGGCGGCAAGCCAGACGATCTACGCGCGGCGCTTCACCGCTGCCGAGCTCGACGAGATCGCGCGCTTCTTCCGCACGACGGTCGGGCAGCGTTATGCGCTCACCTCGCCGCAGCTCCTCAACGAAGTTCAATCCCGCAAGCGCGAGATCGTGCGTCGCTATCTGAGCGCCGCCACAGCCGCCGACACCAAGGGGTCCCAACGATGACCGACCAGCACGCCTATCTCGCCGAGCACGGCATGTACCGCCCCGAATTCGAAGGCGATGCCTGCGGCGTCGGCCTCGTCGCCGCGACCGACGGCACGCCATCGCGCCGCGTCGTCCAGTCGGCGATCGATGCGTTGAAGGCGGTGTGGCACCGCGGCGCGGTCGATGCCGATGGCAAGACCGGCGACGGCGCCGGGCTGCACATCGACTTGCCGCTCAAATTCTTCGACGATGCGATCGCTGCGTCGGGCCACCGTCCGCTCCCCAACCGCCTCGCGGTCGGGATGATCTTCCTGCCGCGCACCGATCTCGGCGCGCAGGAAGCGTGCCGCACGATCGTCGAGAGCATCATCATCGACGAGGGCTACACCATCTACGGCTGGCGCCAGGTGCCGGTCGACGTGTCGGTGATCGGCCAGAAGGGCTTGGCCACGCGCCCCGAGATCGAGCAGATCATGATCGCCGGGCCCTTGCCCGAGGAGGCGAGCTACGCCGAGTTCGAGAAGAACCTCTATCTGGTGCGTCGGCGGATCGAGAAGCGCGTGATCGAGGCGCAGATCCAGGGCTTCTACATCTGCAGCCTGTCGTGCCGCTCGATCATCTACAAGGGGCTGTTCCTCGCCGAATCGCTGTCGATCTTCTACCCCGATCTGCGCGACACGCGTTTCGAGAGCCGCGTCGCGATCTTCCATCAGCGCTATTCGACCAACACCTTCCCGCAATGGTGGCTGGCGCAACCCTTCCGCACGCTCGCCCACAACGGCGAGATCAACACGATCCGCGGCAACAAGAACTGGATGCTCAGCCACGAGATCCGCATGGCGAGCCTCGCTTTCGGTGAGCATTCGGAGGACATCAAGCCGGTGATCCCGGCGGGCGCGTCGGACACGGCGGCGCTCGACGCGGTATTCGAAGCGATCTGCCGCTCCGGCCGCGACGCGCCGACCGCCAAGCTGATGCTCGTCCCCGAGGCGATGGCCGATTCGATCGACATGCCCGCCGATCATCTCGCGATGTACCAGTATCTCGCCTCCGTCATGGAACCGTGGGACGGCCCCGCCGCGCTCGCGATGACCGATGGCCGCTGGGCGGTCGCGGGCATGGACCGCAACGCGCTGCGCCCGCTCCGCTATGTCCGAACGATCGACGGCTTGCTGATCGTCGGGTCGGAGAGCGGGATGGTCGTCGTCCCCGAATCGACCGTGATCGAGAAGGGCCGGCTGGGGCCGGGCCAGATGATCGCGATCGACCTCGACGAAGGCGTCCTGCTGCACGACCGCGCGGTGAAGGACCGGATCTCGGGCGAGCATGATTATGCCGCGATGATCGGCGAGTTCACCAGCATCGAAGACCTGCCATTGCCCGGCGGCGATCCAGTCACGCGCTTCGAGCGCGCCGATCTGACGCGCCGCCAGGTCGCTGCCGGCCAGACGCTGGAGGATATGGAGCTGATCCTCGCGCCGATGGTCGAGGGCGCGAAGGAAGCGATCGGCTCGATGGGCGACGATACGCCGCTCGCCGTCATCTCGGACAAGCCGCGGCTGATCAGCCAGTTCTTCCGGCAGAATTTCAGCCAGGTCACCAACCCGCCGATCGACCCTTTGCGCGAACGCCACGTCATGTCGCTCAAGACGCGCTTCGGCAACCTCGCCAACATCCTCGATACCGAGGACCGGCGCGACGGCGTGCTCGTGCTCGAATCGCCGGTGCTCGACGGGGCCGACTGGGCGAAGCTCAAGGCGCATTTCGGCAGCCAGGCGGCCGAGATCGACTGCACCTTCGAAGCGGGCGGCGGCCCAGAGACGCTGCGCGCCGCGATCGCGCGGATCCGCGCCGAAGCGGTGACGGCGGTGCGCCAGGGGCATAGCGAGCTGTTCCTCACCGATCGCAACATCGGCCCCGACCGGATCGGCATCGCCGGCGTCCTCGCCGCGGCGGCGGTCCACACGCATCTCGTGCGGATGGGCCTGCGGTCGTACGCCAGCATCAACGTCCAGACCGCCGAATGCCTCGACACGCATTACTACGCCGTGCTGATCGGCGTCGGCGCGACGACGGTCCACGCCTATCTGGCCGAGGCGTCGATCGCCGATCGCCACGCGCGCGGGCTGTTCGGTGCGCTGAGCCTCGCGGAATGCCTCGCGCGGCATCGCCATGCGGTCGAGGAGGGGCTGCTCAAGATCATCTCGAAGATGGGGATCGCGGTAATCTCGTCCTACCGCGGCGGCTATAATTTCGAGGCGGTGGGCTTGAGCCGTGCGCTGGTCAACGATCTGTTCCCGGGCATGCCCGCGAAGATCTCGGGCGAGGGCTATGCCTCGCTCCATCTCAACGCGCAGCTGCGCCACGACAAGGCGTTCGACGAGGGTGTCGCGACGCTGCCGATCGGCGGCTTCTATCGCCAGCGCCATACCGGCGAGACGCATGCCTATTCGGCGCAGCTGATGCACCTGCTGCAGAACGCGGTCGCGACCGACAGCTACTCGACCTACCTGCAATTCTCGCGCGGGGTGGAGGCGTTGCCGCCGGTCTATCTGCGCGACCTGCTGCAGTTCAACTTCCCCGCCGAGGGCGTTCCCGTCGACCAGGTCGAGGCGATCACCGAGATCCGCAAGCGCTTCGTGACGCCGGGCATGTCGCTCGGCGCGCTCAGCCCCGAGGCGCATGAGACGCTCGCGATCGCGATGAACCGGATCGGCGCCAAGGCGGTGTCGGGCGAGGGCGGCGAGGACAAGGCGCGCTATCAACCCTATGCCAACGGCGACAACGCCAACTCGGGCGTCAAGCAGATCGCGAGCGGCCGCTTCGGCGTGACGGCGGAATATCTCAACGCCTGCGACGAGATCGAGATCAAGGTCGCGCAAGGCGCCAAGCCCGGCGAGGGCGGGCAGCTGCCTGGCTTCAAGGTGACCGAGTTCATCGCCAAGCTGCGCCATGCGACGCCCGGCGTGACGCTGATCTCGCCGCCGCCGCATCACGACATCTATTCGATCGAAGATCTCGCGCAGCTCATCTACGACCTAAAGCAGATCAACCCGGTCGCGCGCGTCTGCGTCAAGCTGGTGAGCTCGGCCGGGATCGGCACCGTCGCGGCGGGCGTCGCCAAGGCGCATGCCGACGTCATCCTGATCGCCGGCCATGTCGGCGGGACCGGCGCCTCCCCGCAGACCAGCATCAAATATGCCGGTACGCCGTGGGAAATGGGGCTCTCGGAGGTCAACCAGACGCTGACGCTCAATGGCCTGCGCGGTCGCATCAAGCTGCGCACCGATGGCGGGCTCAAGACCGGGCGCGACATCGTCATCGCCGCGATCCTCGGCGCCGAGGAATTCGGCATCGGCACGCTGTCGCTCGTCGCGATGGGCTGCATCATGGTGCGGCAGTGCCATTCGAACACCTGTCCCGTCGGCGTCTGCACGCAGGACGAGAAGCTCCGCGCCAAGTTCAGCGGCAGCCCTGAGAAGGTCATCAACCTGATGACCTTCATCGCCGAGGAAGTCCGCGACATTCTGGCACGCCTCGGCTTCCGCAGCCTCGACGAAGTGATCGGCCGCACCGAACTGCTCCGCCAGGTCAGCCGTGGCGCCGAGCATCTCGACGACCTCGATCTCAATCCGATCCTCGCCAAGGTCGACGCGCCGGACGATCAGCGGCGCTTCAGCCTGACCGGTCGCCGCAACGAGGTGCCCGACAGCCTCGACGCGCAGATCATCAAGGATGCCGCCGCGGTGTTCAGCCGGCGCGAGAAGATGCAGCTGACCTATTCGGTGCGCAACACGCACCGCGCGGTCGGTACGCGGCTGTCGAGCGAGATCACGCGCACCTTCGGCATGTCGGCACTCGCCGACGGGCATGTCCATGTGCGGCTGCGCGGCTCGGCCGGGCAGAGCCTCGGCGCATTCCTGTGCAAGGGCATCACGCTCGAAGTGTTCGGCGACGCCAACGACTATGTCGGCAAGGGGCTGTCGGGCGGGATCATCGCGGTACGCCCGGTGGTAAGCTCGCCGCTCGCCTCGCAGGACAACACGATCATCGGCAACACCGTGCTCTATGGCGCGACCTCGGGCAGCCTCTACGCGGCGGGCCAGGCGGGCGAGCGCTTCGCGGTGCGCAATTCTGGCGCTACCGTCGTGGTCGAGGGCTGTGGCGCGAACGGGTGCGAATATATGACCGGCGGCACCGCGGTCGTGCTCGGGACGGTCGGCGCGAATTTCGGCGCGGGGATGACCGGCGGGATGGCGTTCGTCTATGACGCCGACGGCAGCTTCGCACGCCGCGCCAACCCCGAGAACATCACCTGGAACAGGCTGTCTTCGCTGCACTGGGAAGCGGTGCTGCTCGGCCTCGTTCGCGCGCACCATGCCGCGACCGATTCGAAATGGTCGGGCGCGTTGCTCGACGATTGGGGGCGTGTGGTTGATCGCTTCTGGCAGGTGGTGCCGAAGGAAATGCTCACTCGCCTCAGCCACCCGCTCGATGATCGCGAGGAGCAAGTCGCGGCGGAGTAGGCCCCTTCCGTCGGGGGACGGCCCCTCCGTCACCCCCGCGGAAGCGGGCGTCCCGCTTCTTCTGCCGACGCTGGAAAGAAGCGGGATCCCCGCTTTCGCGGGGATGACGGGGCAGGTGCATCTGTCCCGATGCAACTCGCGGATCGACAAAACGCCCCGAATCGTGCTATGCGCTCCGCTCGATCGGGGGCGTTCGAGGGTTGATTATGCGTAGAATTTTGCTCGGTCTGGTCGCTTGCGGCATCGCCACTCCGGCGTTCGCGAATGAGAGCGCACCCCCGCCCCGCCCGCTCCCCGATGCGGCGCAGGTCGGCGCGCTGCTGTCGAGCCCGCTCGTCCAGGAAATCATCGCGACCACGGTCGACCAATATGCCGATGCGCTGCTCCAGACGCATGTCGGCCCGCTCGCCAAGCTGACCGACACGCGCGACCATGTCCGCCCCGAGGACACGCTCGGCGATCTCGCCGCGCGCACCCACCCCGATTACCGGCGCGACCTGCACAACCAGACCCGCAGCGCGGTCGCCGCGACTAGCCAGGCCGCGCGCGACATCGCCAGCCTCAGCGCCGAGCTCAAGCACACCACCGAACGCCTCCGCGCGGCGATTGCGCTCACCCAGGCCGAGGTCAGCGCGGCCCGCTGATCCGGGGTGGCCCGACACAAAGTCGCGTGACGCCTTCCCCTCCCGGCTCGTGCGTTCTACCAAGCGAGCATGTGGCAACTCTACCAATTCCCGCTCTGCCCGTTCTCGCGCAAGGTCCGGCTTCTGCTCGGCGAAAAGGGCGTCGGCTGCGAGCTCGTTCGCGAAAACCCGTGGGAACAGCGCGATGAGTTCCTCGACATGAACCCCGCCGGCCAAGTGCCGGTGATGACCGATCCACAGCGCGGCATCCGCCTGATGGATTCGATGGCGATCTGCGAATATCTCGAAGAGACGGTCGAAAAGAACGCGATGATCAACGGCACCGCGGTCAACCGCGCCGAGATCCGTCGGCTCGTCGCCTGGTTCGATTCGCAATTCTTCGCCGATGTCGTTGCGCCCTTGCTCCACGAGCGGATGGAGAAGCGCCTCGTCACCAAGGAACCGCCCGATTCGAAGCGGCTGCGCGATGCGATGAAGGCGGCGGTGCGCCACCTCGATTATATCGATTATTTGCTCGACCATCATAACTGGATGGCCGGCGCGACGATGAGCCTCGCCGATCTGGCGGCGGCAGCGCAGATCTCCGTCGCCGATTATCTCGGCGGGATCGACTGGCGCAACCACGAGCAGACCGCGAAATGGTATCGCGGCTTCAAGAGCCGCCCGAGCTTCCGTCCCTTGCTGTCCGAACGGATGGAAGGGATCATGGCGCCGAAACATTATGACGATGTCGATTTCTGAGCAGGTCACCTTCGCCGATTTCGCGAAGCTCGACATCCGTGTCGGGACGATCGTCGAGGCCTTGCCCTTCCCGCAGGCGCGCAAGCCCGCATTCCGCCTGACGATCGATTTCGGCCCCGAGATCGGGATCAAGCGCTCCTCGGCGCAGATCACCGCGCGCTACACGCTCGAGGAATTGCCCGGGCGGCAAGTCGCCGCGGTGGTCAATTTCCCGCCGCGCCAGATCGGCCCGATGATGTCCGAAGTGCTGACGCTCGGCTTTCCCGATGAAAATGGCGAGGTCGTGCTCGTCCAGCCCAATCTGCCGATCCCCAACGGCGGTCGGCTATACTGAACCGCGACGCTCGGCCCGGCGGGTCCACCACAGCATCAGCCCGAGCATCGGCAGCGCCAGATCGAGATACAGGATCAGCCCGATCCAGGGCGAAAATCCCCAATACATATTGGGCACGGTGTTGAGATAGCCGTGCGCGAGCAACCCCATGATGTTGCGCGACCACACCGGCGTCATCATCGTCTCGGGCGCGAAGATGTCGGTCGCCGCGACGATCAGGTTGAGCAGGATAGACACGGCGAGCAGCGCGATCGCCTTGATCTTGTCGCTGCGCCGCTCGATCGACGCCCAGATTGGCGCGAGGCCAATCGCGAAAAACGGGATCGCCGGGACCGAATGCCGCGGGCCGACCGACGCGCCGCCATCCCAATAGGCATAGGATGCGTTGATCGACAGTACGATAACGATCATCGCGACGCACAGCACGCCAAGGTCGCGCGTCGCGGGGTCGCGCACCAGCTTCACCACGCCGAACCAGCCGAGCAGCAGGATCGGCGCAACCCAGAACAGCCCGCGCCGCACGCCGAAGGTGATTCCGAGCAGCGCGGTGATCTTGGGATAGGTCAGCCCGAACAGCCCCTGGTTCATCCCGCTGAACCCGACCACGCCGGTATAGCCCGTCATGAACGGCGTCCCGAAGGCGAACTGGTTATAGGCGAGCATCGGCAGCACCGCGACGAGCGCGGTCGCCACCGCGACGAGATACAGCCGCCGCCGCACCGGCCAGGCCGCGTCACGGCTGCGCCACAACGCCCAGCCACCGATCACCAGCCCGCCGAGCGCCGCCTGGAACTCGATCGTCACCGCAAAGCCGAGCGCCGCGCCTGCCATCAACGGATAGCGCCAGCGGCCGAACTCGCGCTCGCCCGACGTGCCGCGCCAGATCGCCCAGGTCGCGATCAGGAACAGCGCGGCAACGGGCGCATGGCCGAACAGCGTCGTCGACCAGCCCCACACGATCGACCCAAGCGAATAGCCGAGCGCGGCAAACATCCCCGCGGTCGGGCTGCCGGTGATCCCCGTCGCCAGATCGAGCAGCAGCACCGCGGCAAACGCGGTGAGGATCGCCGCGCCGCACGCGACCGCGAGCTGCATACGAAGCCGCAGGAACGCGGCAAGCCGGGGATTGGTGATGTCGATGATATGATCGTACGAGCTGACGCCCGTGACGCGGTTGGTCGCCCACACCACCGGCGCCGCCATCAGCGTCATGCCCGGCGCCTTGTCCATATAGTAATGCGTCACGCCGCCTTGCTTGAACTCGGCCTTGTCGATCGTCAGCGTCTGGTAGCGATCGATCGTCGCTTCGCCGCGCTCGACCAGCGCCAGCGTCCCGAACAGCCGCGTCGCGCTGTTGGGATTGAATACGAACGAGCCGAACCACACGCACGACAGCCACACGAGCGCGAACAGCAGGAGCGCGACCGCATGCGGCGCGCGAACGATCGGAGCGGAGGGTGTCATAAAGTCAGGCGGTCAACCATTGGCCGAGCAGCCGGAACGGCGGCAGCGTGAAGAACCCCGCGATGAGCAGCGCGCCCGTCACCATCCCGCGGACCTGTCGGCGATGCGCCGCGATCCGGTGCGTCCGCGCGGTCCACCAGATGAGCGGCGCGGCGAGGACGACATAGGCCGACAGGATATGGATGAAACTGAAGCGCGGCGGCGTGCCGTGGCGGACGAAGAAGGATTCGGCGGCGGTCAGGAACATCGCGACGACCCACACCTTGCCGAGCATCCGGTGCGCGGCATCGCCGCGCGGACGCAGCAGCATCACGGGGGTCAACGCCAGCGCGATCACAACCGTCGCGAGATGGCCCCATACGACGAGCGGCACGCTTCCCCAATGCGCCGCGCCTTTGGCGAGCGCGACGAGGATGGCGACCAACAGCACCACCGCCGCGCCGGCAAGCACGGTCTCATAGCGGTCGGCGCGTAGCGATTTGCTCGCATTCGTCCGCCCTGCCCCCGCAGGCGTCGCCATCCCCCCGGCCTGCGTCAGGGAACCAGCGCAGCGTCGACGGCGCGCTGGTCGGCCTTGGCGTCCTGCTTCTCGCGCTTGTACTTGCGCCCCGCCTGCGCGAAGCAGCCCATCCCGCCCCCGGCGCCGACGTTGCTGCAGCTGCCGATTCCCGTCGCACCGACCCGATCGTTGGCTGCGCCCTTGGCGGCCCAGCTTTCGTTTTCGGGCGTCACCTTCAATTCGCGCAATTCCTTCGGAATGCGGAACTGCTCGCCCGGCGCACGCCGCACGCAGACGACGATCTCATTCCCATCGGAATCGGTCGGGCATTTCTGCTTGCCGTAGATCACCAGCGGCGGGTTGCTCACGCCCTGCGCCGCAGCAGGCGCAGAGGCGAGCCCACCCGCGCCGAAGCCAGCGAGCACGAGCGCGGCAAGCGCGCCCTTCGTCATCAGGTTCTGCATGATCCTGTCTCCCCGTCAGATACGTTTCGCGGTCGCGATCGCGACCTTGCAACCGAGCCGGATCAGCCCGCTCAACACTGGATAGCCCGGCGTGTTTTCGGCACCCGCAGCGAGCGCTGTCTCGCGATGCTCGACTTCCTCAGCCTGGAAATCGCGGATCGCCTCGGACAGTTCGGGATCGCTGTCGCCAAGCGCGACGAGCTGGTCTTCATAATGCTTGTCGATCTCGGTCTCGACCGCGGCGGTGCACGCCATTGCGGCGTTGGGACCGAGCGCCGCCGTCACCGCGCCGAGCGCGAAGCCGGCGACATCCCAGAGCGGCGCGAGCAATGTCGGCCGTACCGAGCGCCGCGCCATCATCGCATCGAAAAAGGCGCGATGGCGCTCTTCCTGATTGGCCATCCCCGCGATCGCACGCGCCGCCGGGCTGCGGTCGCCGAGTACCGCCAGCTGCCCTGCATAGATCCGCGTCGCGCCGAATTCGCCCGCTTGGTCGACGCGCACCATCGAGACGGTGTCGCGCTTGGGGTCGCCGGGTTTCCAGCCGCTCATGCTTTTGCTCCTCGCATCAGGCCAAAGATGGTGATCGCCCCGCCGACCGAAAAGAGCGCGTTGAAGCCGGCGAGCGAAACATGGAACAGCGTCCATTGCGCGACATCGCAGCGGATGATCGGCGCGGCCATGATGCTGTCGAGCGTGATCGCGCCCGACACGGTCGAAGTGCAGGCCGTAACACCCGCCCACCAATGATATTCGACGCCTGCGTGATAGGCGCCGATCACGCCGCTGATGAGGATCGCGACCGCCGCCAGGCTGACGAACACCTCGCGCTGCGCACGGCTCGGCACGACGAAGGCGAGCAACGCGAGCGGCAGCGCGGCGATATGCGGGTAGCGCTGCCACCAGCACATCTCGCACGGGTAGAGCTTGCCGATATATTGGAAGGCGAGCGCACCGCCGAGCAGAGCGAGCGGAATCAGCAGCGCGAGCAACCGGGCGAGGATGAAACGGTCGCGCGCCATTACCGCGCCGCCACCGCTTGCGTCGTGCTCGACAGCCGCGCGAGCGTCTTCAGCGCGTAGGTCAACTGGAAATCCTCGATCCCCTTCGCCTTGAGCTGATCGGGCGTCATCACGAAGCGCGGATCGGGCTTGCCGTCTTCCTCGACCGCGGCGTTGGTGGTCTTGGCCTCGTTGATCAGATGGCGGCGCAGATCGTCCTCGCGGAACACGGGGCGCGACTTGTAGTCGGGGTCGGAAAGCTGCGGCACGGCGATATCGGGTTCGATCCCGCCCTCCTGCACCGACCGGCCCGACGGCGTGTAATAGCGCGAGGTGGTGAGCCGCAGCGCGGCGTTGGCGCCCATGTCGATCACCGTCTGGACCGATCCCTTGCCGAACGAGCGCTCGCCCATCACCAGCGCGCGGTGATGATCCTGCAGCGCACCCGCGACGATCTCGGAGGCGGACGCAGTGCCGGCATTGGTCAACACGATCACCGGCAGCCCGTGCGCAAGATCGCCCTTCACATACGATTCGGCGTAGAACGGCTCGATATCGGCCTTGTCGCGCCCGCGCTGCGAGACGATCTCACCCGACGACAGGAAATTGTCGGCGACCGCGATCGATTCGTCGCGCAAACCGCCGCCATTGTCGCGCAGATCGATGACATAGCCGAGCGGATCGTGTCCGAGCTGCTTGACGATCCCGCGGATCGCGCCGGTCACGGCATCGCCGGTATGTTCGGAGAAGGCGGTGATGGTGATCAGCCCGACGCCGTCCTTGACGCTCCATTTGACGGGCTTCTGGACGATCTTCTCGCGGATCAGCGAGACGACGATCGGCTTGTCGTGCCCCGGGCGCAGCAGCGTCAGCGCAACCTTGCTGCCGGGCACGCCGCGCATCTTCTGGATCGATTCGTCGAGCGTGTCGCCGAAGATCAATTTGCCGTCGATATGCGTGATGTAGTCCCCCGACTTGATCCCGGCGCGCGCACCCGGCGCATCGGGCTGCGGCGACATCACCTTGACCGCGCCGTCCTCCATCGTGACGGTCAGGCCGAGCCCGCCATAGCTCCCCATCGTCTGGATCTTGAGATTGTCGTAATCGAGCCCGGTCTCGTACGCGCTGTGCGGATCGAGCGCGGCGAGCATCCCCTCGATCGCGCCCTTGACGAGCACCTTGTCGTCGACCTTGTCGACATATTCGGCCTTCACGCGGTTATAGACGTCGAGGAACACCGCCATCTCGCGATAGGTGCCGTTGTCGACCGCCGCCATTGCGCTCGTACCGATCGGCACGATCGCCAGCACCGCCGCGATCGCGGAAGCTTGGAGCAGCGAAGTGGTGAAACGCGACATCGGTCAATACTCGGCAAGCAAGAGGTCTTGGAGGCACCGTAGCGAGGTTTGCGCGGGGATCAAAGCGGGGCAATCGATGGCGTGCCCGGGCTGAACCGAAGCTGAGCGGGATTGCCGCCGCGGATTTCGCCTCACCCGAGCAGCGGCGTCATGTCGACCGCGCGATCGCGGCGGCGCAGCTCGACCGTCACGGTCGGCGCCTCGCCGCGCGCCGCCTGCCCGATCGGCGCGCCTTGGCCGATCGTTTCGCCGATCCGCGCGCTGGTGCTGCCGAGCCCTGAGACGAGCGTCGTCCAACCGCCGCCATGATCGAGGATGACGATCGTGCCATAGCCGCGGAACGGCCCGGCAAAGGCGACGCGCCCCGCCGCTGGGGCGACGACTTGCGCGCCTGCCAGCGGCGCGATCGTCAGCCCGCGCGAATGGACGCCGGTGTCCGAGAGTTCGCCGAGCCCGGTGACGATCTTGCCCTCCACCGGCAGGCGATACGGCGGTGCGCTGTGCGACCAGGTGCCGCGGTCGATCGGCGCGGCGACCTCGCCCGGGCGTGGCGGGCGCGCAAGCGGTCCGGGCAGCGTCGCAAGGCTCTCGCGCGTCGCCGCCTGATTGCCGATCGTGTCCATCAAGTCGACGATGTCGCGCGCCTTTTCGCCGAGCGCGATCGCGCGATCGGATTCGATCAGCGCATCGCGCCCGAACGCGCGCGAGCGCAGCCGGTGCGCCACCTCGAGTCGCGTCAGCGCAAGCCGCTGGACTTCGAGCCGCGACCGGCTCTCGGCGAGCGCGCGGGTCGCGACCGCGCCTGCCGCCTGCAGCTGGCGGGTGCGCGCAAGATCGGCGCGGACGTCGGCGGTGCGCGCGCGGATCACCGGCATCGTGTTCGCCAGCACCGCACGTACATGGACGAGATCGTCGACCGATCCGGGCTGGACTAAACTGATGATCGCGGGCCGCCTCGCGAGCGATTGCAGGGCGCCCATCAGCCGCGCGACGGGCACTTGCTTGGCGGCAAGCTTGGTGCGCTGGGCATCGAGCAAGCGATCGACGATCGCGAGCCGCGCCTGCCCTGCGGCGATGTCGGCCTCGGCCTGCTGGATGCGGGCGGCGACCGCGGCTTCCTGCGCTTGCGCCTGGCGCGCCTGGTCGCGCTCTGCGGCGGCCTGGCGTTCGAGCGCGGCGGAGCGGCGCGCGGCGGCATCGGATTGCGCCTTGGCCTCGGCGAGCCGGGTGCGCTGGTCGACGGGTTCCTGCGCGACGGCCACGCTCGCGCCGATCGCCGCTGCGACACCCGCGATCATAAGAGCCCGCCCCCGCATCGCGCTACCCTTCGCGGTGGTAGGGGTGATTGGCAAGGATGCTCGTCGCGCGGTACAATTGCTCGGCGAGCATCGCGCGGGCTAGCAAGTGCGGCCACGTCGCCCGCCCGAAGCTCAGCAGCAGATCGGCCGAGGCGCGCTGCGCATCGTCGAAGCCATCGGCCGCCCCGATCAGAAAACGCGCCTCGCGCACCGCGGAGTCCCGCCATTTCTCGAGCGTGGCCGCGAAATCGCGCGATGGCAGGACCTGCCCCGTCTCGTCGAGCATGACGATCCGGCAGCCGTGCTCGACCGCCGGCATCTTGCCGCCGGTGTCGGGCAGCTCGGTCAGCTTGTACGGCCAGGACAGCCGCTTGACGTAGCGCTCGACCAGTTCGGCCTCGGGACTGCGCCCGATCCGCCCGCGCGCGACGATGTGGAGCAGCATGCTTGCCTCCGTTGCGAGCGATGCTCAGCGCTGTACCGCTACACGTTCCGCGGCGAAGGCCGGGGCCCAGTCGCGAAGGTCGCCATAGCCGGGCGCTGCGCACTCCGCCGCACCGCTCGCTCCTGGCCCCCGGCCTTCGCCGGGGAGCAGGAGATCCAGCGATCAGTCCTCGATAACCGGCGCGGCGGGCGGGGTCGGCGCATCGCCGAACGCCCACATCCGCTCGAGATTGTAGAAGGTGCGGACCTCGGGGCGGAACAGATGGACGATCACGTCGCCGGCATCGAGCAGCACCCAATCGGCGGTCGGCAGGCCCTCGATACGCGACGGCCGGCCGTATTCGGCCTTGATCTTCTCGGACAGCTTCTGCGCCATCGACGCGACCTGGCGCGTCGAGCGGCCGCTCGCGATCACCATGTAATCGGCGATGCTCGATTTGCCCGCAAGCGGGATCGAGATGACATCGACGGCCTGATCGTCGTCGAGCGACGCGAGCACGAGCCGAAGCAGCGCGTCGACCTCTTCGGGTTCGGACGCGCGATAGACGGGAGAAGATGAGGCCAAGATGATTCCTATGCAGAAGGTGGGGTCGGGACGGCTGGCAGGAAATGCCGCTGCCAGGCGGGGTCGGCAGCACGAAGCTGTGTCGCGGAGCGCGGGTCGGGGCGGAAGCGCAACAGCACGAGTGCCGGCAATCTCCACTGCGTCCAGTTCTTCGCCTGGTGTGCGGGCCGACGTG
The DNA here is from genome assembly GCF_014653575.1 of Sphingomonas glacialis. Classification (GTDB taxonomy): domain Bacteria; phylum Pseudomonadota; class Alphaproteobacteria; order Sphingomonadales; family Sphingomonadaceae; genus Sphingomonas; species Sphingomonas glacialis. The sequence goes on from NZ_BNAQ01000002.1 coordinate 721,589, forward strand.
CGCGCCGCAACCAACCCATCGCGGGAGCCGCGAGAGCAGCACGTTCATACCCCGGACGCGCGATTACCGCAATCGGAACCTCGCGGGCGATCCGGCGCCACCCTTTCCACTGGTCGAACTGCGCGAGATTGTCCGATCCCATCAGCCAGATGAAGCGCTTTTTGGGGAAAGCGCGGCGGAGTTTGGTGACGGTATCGACGGTGTAGCGCGTGCCGAGCTTGTGCTCGATCGCGCTGACGCGGATCGGCGCGTGGCGCGCCATCCGCACGGCGGAAGCAAAGCGTGCGGCGAAGGGGGCCATGTCACCGCTCTTTTCCTTGAGCGGATTGCCGGGCGAGACGAGCCACCACACTTCGTCAAGCCCCAGCGCATCGAGTGCTGCAAGGCTGATCGCGCGGTGGCCGGCATGCGCTGGATTGAACGAGCCGCCGAGGATGCCGATGCGGGTCAGGTCCGTATCCAATTTTCGCGCGCATGACGGATACGCAGCACCTCGATGTGCGTGTCGCTTACCCGATACAGAAGGAGATAGTCGGTGGGCGCGACGCGCCATTTTCGAGCGTCGACCTCGGGAATCGCCGGCCCTGCTGCCGGGGTGGCCGCGACAAATTCGGCTGCCTCCTGAATCAGGGCTGCAATCCGCTCGGCGGCGTCGGGAGAATATGCCGACCAATAATCGTCAATCTCCTCGAGATCGGCGATCGCGGGGTCGCTCCATTCGACGGTCCTCATGCGACGGCGCGCTGCTGCCTCCGGCGGCGCAGGTTTTCGAAGACGGTAGCTTGCGGGGTCAGGGCACCACGATCGGCCGCATCAATCCCGACTTGGACGAAGGCGAGAAGATCGTCTTCGCTCTCAACGACTCGCCGGATGGCTTCGGCCGCAAATGCGGCTCCGGTTATCCCTTGCGCAGCCGCTGCTTTGGCGACCCGCGCAGCCGTCTCATCGTCCAGGTCGATCGTGACCGATCGCGAAAAAGGCGCAGGATGGTTCATCGCGGCAAATTACACCGGAGCCCGACCGCCATCAACCCCGCACCTGCCCGCTGCCGTAACCCACCCATTTGTACGTCGTCAGCCCTTCGAGCGCGACGGGGCCGCGGGCGTGGAGGCGCCCCGTCGCGATGCCGATCTCGGCACCGAGGCCGAACTCGCCACCATCGGCGAACTGAGTCGAGGCGTTCCACAGCACGATCGCACTGTCGACCTCGGCGAGGAAGCGGGTCGCCACGGCCTCGTCGGCGGTGACGATCGCGTCGGTGTGGTGCGAGCTGTGCGCCGCGATGAAGCGCAGCGCGCCATCGATGCCGTCGACCAGCCCGGCGGACGCGATCGCGTCGAGATATTCGGTATCCCAATCGGCGTCGGTCGTGGGGGTGAGGCCCGGCACCAGCGCGCGCAGGCCAGGCCCGCCGCGCACTTCGCAGCCGGCCGCCGAAAGCGCCGCGACGAGGCCCGCCGGATCGGGATAGGCGCGGTCGATCAGCAGCGTCTCCATCGCGCCGCACACGCCGGTACGCCGCATCTTGGCGTCGACGACGATCGCCTTCGCCATCGCCGGATCGGCCGAGCCGTCGACATAGATATGGTTGATCCCGTCGAGATGCGCGAGCACGGGGACGCGCGCCTCGGCCTGGACGCGCGCGACGAGCCCCTTGCCGCCGCGCGGGACGATCAGATCGATCGCGGCGGCGCCCGACGACCCGTCCGCCGTCAGCATCGCCCCGACCGCAGCGCGATCGGTGGTCGGCACGAGTTGCGCAGCATCGGCAGGAATACCCTCGGCCACCAGTCCCGCGACGAGCGCGGTCTGGATCGCACGGTTGCTCTCGATCGCCTCCGAACCGCCGCGCAGGATGACGGCATTGCCCGCCATGACGGCGAGTGCGGCGGCATCCGCGGTAACGTTGGGGCGGCTTTCATAGATGATCCCGATCACGCCGATCGGCACACGGACGCGGCGCAAGCGCAGCCCGTTGGGACGCACGCTCTCGTCGATCACCGCGCCGACCGGATCGGCGAGTGCTGCGACCGCGGCGACACCGTCGGCCATGCTCGCGACGCGCGCGGTGTCGAGCTTGAGCCGGTCGAGCATCGCGCCCGACAAGCCGGCGGCGGTCGCCTTCGCCATGTCGCTGGCATTCGCCTCCAGGATTGCCGGCGCGGCATCGCGCAACGCCTGCGCCGCCGCCAGCAGTCCGCGCGCCTTCACCGCAGTCGGCAGCGTCGCGAGCGTGCGGGCAGCGCCGCGGGCGCGATCGGTCATGGTGGCGAGCAGGGTCGTGGCGTCGGTCATGACGCTCGCGGTATCACGACCGCGCCCCTTGCGGCAAAAGCTATCGCATTCGCCAAAGCCACTGCTATGCTGCCGCAATGTCGGGGGGAATCGATACAGCGGGCGATATCGCCACGGGACTCTTTGTCGCGCGTGCGGTCGAGCCGCCTGCAGGCGAAACCGCGCACAGACCGCTCGCGCACGGACTGTGCCTCAATTGCGGAACCGCGTTGCACGGCGAGTTCTGCCACGCCTGCGGGCAAAGCGGGCATGTCCACCGCTCGCTCCACTCGATCGGGCATGATCTGCTTCACGGCGTCTTCCATTTCGAAGGCAAGATCTGGCGCACCATGCCGATGCTGGTGTTCCAGCCCGGCGCGCTGACGCGGCGCTACATCGCGGGCGAACGCGCGCGCTTCGTGTCGCCGCTGGCGCTGTTCCTGTTCGCGGTGTTCCTGATGTTCGCGACGATCCACGCCTTTGGCGGCGAGCTCGGCACCGACTTGCCCCCCGCCGCGCGTGAAACCTCATTGCAGAACATCGACGCCGACATCGCCAAGGGACAGGCCAAGCTCGCCCGGCTGCAGGCCGCCCCGCGCCGCGCCAATGCCGACGCCAAGATCGCGAAGGTGCAGGAAGATCTGCGCAGCCTGCAGGTCGCGCGTAGCGTGATGGATGGCGGGTCGGGCGCCACGATCGGCGACGTCCCGCTTTCCGGGCTGCGCACCGACTGGCACGCGCTCGACAAGGGCATCGCCAAAGTGAAGGCCAATCCCGGACTGGCGCTCTACAAGCTGCAGTCGAGCGCCTACAAATACAGCTGGGCGCTGATCCCGATCTCGACTCCGTTCGTCGCGCTGCTCTTCCTGTGGCGGCGGCGCTACAAACTCTACGACCACGCCATTTTCGTGACCTATTCACTCGCCTTCATGATGATGCTGGTCGCCTCGCTAAGCACCGCCGGCGCGGTCGGCGTTGGCAGTGGACTGATCGGGTTGCTCGTGATGTTCGTGCCGCCGGTGCACATGTTCGCACAGTTGCGGGGTGCCTACACGCTGCGCAAACGCTCGGCGCTGTGGCGAACGGTCGCGCTGATCGTCTTCGCCTGGATCGCGCTTACTGCCTTCGCCTGCCTGTTGCTGGCGATGGGGTTCATGGAATAGCGGCGCCGGGCGGGCTTGCGGTGCCTCGCTAAGGGACCCGTAAAATCGCACTACCTACGCGGTCGGTCCGCTTCTCAGGGTGAACGGCGTCTTAGCGTTGTAACCGAGCGCGCGAGAGACCGCTTTGCGGTTGCACCCGCCTATTCCCTGTCGGGCTGTACGCGTCGAAGCTCGTCCATTCTCTCGGTCGCAGCGAGAACGATAGTCCTTTGACACGCTCAAAGACGACCGGATGCGGAAAACAGCGCAGAAGCGTCCGCACACCGCGCAGAGACGAAAAAGCCGCGCCCGACACTTGTCGGACGCGGCTTTTTTACCGTTCCAGTCCCGCGGGCGTTACGCCCCGGCAGGCGCCGGATTACCGAACGGCCCGCCGCCCTTGGGCCGGCGCGTCTTGGGAATCGAGGTCCCCGCGCCGGGCACGATCGACACCTTGGCATCGGCATCGTCGCGGCCGATGTCGCCGTCGAAGGCGAGGCGCTTGATCTCGTCGCCGGTCAGCGTCTCATATTCGAGCAGCGCACCGGCGATCCGGTGAAGCTGATCGATATGCTCGGTCAGGATTTCGCGCGCCTGGGCCAGGCCGCCATCGACCAGCTTGCGGATCTCGCTGTCGATCATCAGCGCAGTCTCGTTCGACATGTTCTGGCGCTGCGTTTGCGAGTAGCCGAGGAAGGTCTCGCCCTGCTGCTCTTCATATTGCAGCGGGCCGAGCGCGTCCGACATGCCCCATTGCGACACCATCGCGCGGGCGAGCTTGGTCGCCTGCTTGATGTCGCCCGAGGCCCCACTCGACACCTTGTCGTAGCCGAAGATCAGCTCTTCCGCCACGCGGCCGCCCATCACGGTCGCGAGATCGGCATACATCTTGTCGCGGTGATACGAGTAATTGTCACGCTCGGGCATCGACACGACCATGCCCAGCGCACCACCGCGCGGGATGATCGTTGCCTTGTGGATCGGGTCCGACGCGGGCGTGTGGATACGAACCAGAGCATGGCCCGCCTCGTGATAGGCGGTCATCCGCTTCTCGTCGGTGGTCATCACCAGCGAGCGCCACTCGGTGCCCATGATGACGCGGTCCTTGGCGGTCTCGAACTGCGCCATCGCGACGAGCCGCTTGCCGAGCCGCGCCGCCATCAGCGCCGCCTCGTTGACGAGGTTGGCGAGATCGGCGCCCGACATGCCCGGCGTGCCGCGTGCGAGCGTGCGCGCATCGACGTCGGGCGCGAGCGGCACCTTCTTCATGTGCACTTCGAGAATCTTCACGCGGCCCTCGATATCGGGCAGCGGCACCGTGACGCGGCGATCGAAGCGACCCGGACGGAGCAGTGCGGGATCGAGCACGTCGGGGCGGTTCGTCGCCGCGACGATGATGATGCCCTCGGACGCCTCGAAGCCGTCCATCTCGACCAGCAGCTGGTTGAGCGTCTGCTCGCGCTCGTCATTGCCGTTGCCGAGGCCCGCACCACGGTGACGGCCGACCGCGTCGATTTCGTCGATGAAGACGATGCACGGCGCCGACTTCTTGGCTTCGGCAAACATGTCGCGCACACGGCTCGCGCCGACGCCGACGAACATTTCGACGAAGTCCGACCCCGAAATCGTGAAGAACGGAACGCCAGCCTCACCCGCGATCGCGCGCGCAAGCAGCGTCTTGCCGGTGCCGGGCGAGCCGACGAGCAACGCGCCCTTGGGAATCTTGCCGCCGAGGCGGGCGAACTTGGTCGGGTCCTTGAGGAACTCGACGATTTCCTGCAGCTCTTCGCGTGCCTCGTCGATGCCCGCGACGTCGTTGAAGGTCACGCGGCCTTCCTTCTGCGTCAGCATCTTCGCGCGGCTCTTGCCGAAGCCCATCGCGCCCGAGCCCGAGTTCTTCTGCATCTGGCGCATCACGAAATAGCCGAGGCCGAGGAACAGGAAGAAGGGTAGCGAATTAACGAGCAGGACCTGCCAGATCGGCGCGCCTTCTTCAGGCTTGGCGGTGATCGTCACGTTCTTCTCGCGCAAACGATCGGTCAGGCGCGGGTCCTGCGGCGCATAGGTGCGGAACTTTGTGTTGTCGCTCATCGTGCCGGTGACGACTTCGCCGGCGATGTTGACATCCTTGACCTGCCCGTTCTGGACACGGTCGAGGAACTGCGAATAGGCGATCCCGTTGACGTTGGGGCCGACCGAACGATTGTCGATCAGCGTCACGAACAACGCCAGCGCGACGAGGATGCCGACCCAGATCAGCAGCGATTTCATCCAGGGGTTGGGCCCGCCAGAGTCGCCGCCGGGCTGCTTGTCATTGTCGTTCATGGGCACGGGATACCTTTCGTGACCCATAAGATAAGCACAGCGCGATTAATGGCAATGCAACGGCCCCCGCAATCGTCGATCAAATCGTCGATCAGTGTGAGTGACGCGGCGGTTGTGGCGCAAAATTCCAGATGGTGTCGCGCACCGCGACCAGGATTCCCGCATGGGTCGCGGTTTTGCCGGCTTCGAGCGCGTCGAGCAGCGGTTCGATATTGGCCGAGTCGGTGAAGGCTGGCGTGGTGAGCGCGTGCGCCGCGCGGACGGCGTGGATCGCGCGGCGGGCGAGGCGGCGTTTCAACTCGCGGGGTAGGTCCGCGACGTCGAGGTCGATGACGACGCCCCCCTCCCCCGTCACACCGGGCGCGTCGCGGCATCCACCGTGCCGCACGTCCTGCGGATGTTGCTCGTGGACGGCGGTGGTCCCCGGCACGAGGCCGGGGTGACGGTTGGGGGTGGGGCTGCGGCGGGTCTGCCATAGCCAGTCTTCCATCCCCCGTATCGTGGCATCGGCTTCGGCCGCGTGCGCCGCGGCGCGCGCGATCTGCAACGGGTCGAGCCACGGCGTGTCGCGGAGCAATGCGCGAAAGCGGGTGCGCTCGTAATGCGGATCGGCGTTGCTCGGGTCATCGACGAAGGGCAGTGCGTGCGTCACAGCAAGCGAGCGCAGCTCGGCAACCCGCCAGCCGAGCAACGGCCGGATCAGCGCGATCGCGCCGAGCTGCTGGTGCGCGCGAATACCGCCGAGCCCGGCGACCCCCGCCCCGCGCGCCGCGCGCATCAGGAAGGTTTCGGCCTGATCGTCGGCATGATGTGCGGTGGCGAGGCACGTCGCCCCCGTCGCGACCGCCCAGTCGCGCAGCAGCGCATAGCGCCGGTCGCGTGCGCGACCCTGGACCGCGCGCGAGCCGATCGCGTCGTCGACCACCAGTGTCGCATGCGCGATGCCCTGCGCGGCGCACCACTCGGCGACCATCCGCGCCTCGTCGGCGGCGGCAACGCGCAGCCGGTGATCGACCGTCGCGGCGATGATCTGTCCGGGAAAAGCGGCGGCGGCGAGCGCGAGCAGCGCCATGCTGTCGGGCCCGCCCGATACCGCGAGCGCGAGGCGTTCAGTCGAGCCCAGCGGGCGCGCCCGTTCGAAATCCTGCCGGAACCGCGCGACCAGTGCCGGCTCCACCGGCACGCGGTCGGGCGTACTCATCTCACGAGCAGTTGGAAGCGGCACGACCCTTGGCGACGCCCGCCTTCATCCGCGCATCGGCATCGACCTTCGCGCCATAGCTGCGCTGGAGCTCGGTATAGACCTTGCACACTTGCGCGGCGGGCTTGTCGAGCTTCACCAGCGCCTGGGCGAGGAAATAGAGGCTTTCGGGCGCGCGGTCACCATCGGGCCATTTCTTGTAATTGTCGTAGAAAGCGAGGCTCGCGCGCGACGGCTGGCCATCCTCGAGATACGAACGGCCGAGCAGGTTCTGCGCATAGCTCGCGCGCTTGTGCGTCGGGAACTTGGTCGTGACCGTGGTGAACTGCGCCTCGGCCTCGGGATAGAGGTGCGCCGCCCACAGGCGATAGCCGTAGAGATAGGTGTCCTCGGCGACGTCGCCCGAATCGGGTCGCTCGACCGCGGCGACTTGCTGCGCGCGCGCCGGATCCTTGGTGCTGACCACTGGCGGCGGGGTCACCGTCGACTTTGCCGGCGCGGGGCGTGCCGGGGTGACGGATCGGTCGAACCCGCGATCGGGGGTGCGATCCGCCGTCGGGCGCGCGGGCACGGGCCGGTCGAAGCTGCCGCCGTCATCCCCTGGCACAGCCGCAGGTGTCGCCGCAGCAGCGGCCGCGGCGGCATTGGCCTCGAGCGTCTTCAGGCGGCTGTCGAGCCCTTGCAGGCGGTGCTGGTTGGTCTCGGTCTGCGCGGTCAAGGTGCGCAGCTGGTTTTCGAGCGAATCGACGCGTGCGGTCAAATCGGCGACCGGGCTGGTCGGCGATCCGCCGAGGATCGCGTCGGGATCGGCCGGACGATTGTCGGGCTGGATATACTGGCCACCGCTCCCGCCACTCCCGCCGGGGAACACCTTGCGCTGCACCGCGCGCATCTCGCCTTCGAGCCGGTCGACCCGGCCCTCGATCGCGCGCCCGTTGCCGCCGCTGCTCTGCGCATTCGCGGGCAGCGCGCTCAGCATGCTCCCGGCGAGCAGGAAAGCGGTCAATAGATGGTTACGCATTCGTACACCCCCCGGTGCTGATGAAGCGAGTAGCATAGCCGACATTAGCCTTGTGCCGCCAGCGTTAAGGGGCGGGCGTCGGAGCGGCGGCGGGTGCGGCCGGTTCGGGCGCCACCGCGGCAGGCGCCGCGATGTTGAGCGGCTGGAGCGACGACGACGGCGCCGAAGTCGATGCCGCGGTGCGTGTCCGCGTCGAGCGCGTCTCCTCGCGCCGCGCCGTCGGTCCGGCAGCGGCCGAAGGCGTCACCGCAGCCGCGGGCGCGGTGCCGCGCGCGGTGAGCGCAGCGGCGTCGAGCGGTACGTCCTTAATCGCACGCTTGCCGTCGCCGAGCGGCGCGACCGCGGTGCCACCGACGGTCACCTGCAGCTTGTCGGGGCGCCCGACATTGATCATCGGGCCGACCGCGTCGGCGGGGATGGTATAGCTCTCGCCCGCTTTCATCGTGCCGAGATGGATCGTCTTGCCGGCCGTGTCGTAGATCCGGAGCCACACCTCGTCGGACGCGGTCAGCACGACTGCACCGGTCGGCACGCTTGGCGACGGGGCTACGGTGGGGGCGGCCGCGATGGTATTGGCGCTTTGTGTGCTCGGGGCGCTGGCGGGCTCGCCATCGCCGCGAAACAGCGATGTGCCGTAGAACAGCCCGGCGCCGATCAGCACCACGACCGCGATCAGCAAGGTGGTGATCGCCAGGCCGCGCGGCGGAACGCGCGACGGCTCGTCGATTTCGTACGCTTCGTAATTGGTGCGCTTGGCGCTCGGCTGGTCGCTCGCGCCGCGGACTTCGCGCGCGATCGCGACCTCGTCGACGCCGACCGCGCGGGCATAGGCCTTGGCGAAGCCGACCGAATAGGTGATCGACGGAAGCGCCGCATAATTGCCCTCCTCGATCGCTTCGAGCTGGCGCACCGGGATCCGCGTCCGCGCGGCGACTTCGGCAAGCGACAGGCCTTGCGCCTCGCGCGCCTCGCGCAGCGTGTCCCCCGCGGTCTTGGGAAACAGCTTCGGCTCGTCGGCCGGGATCGGTTCGGTCATCACTTCCTCCGGCAAGGCGCGTGCGGCCCGATATGTCCCTTGCCCAGCGGCTGTCTCACAAAGGGGGCGGGACAAGTCAACGCCTTGTCACGCCGCCCGCCGTACGATCACGCCAGTTCGACACCGTTTTCGCCCGCCCATGCAAGCAGCGCCCCGCGCATGTCGCGCGGCGGAGTCTTGAGCAGATCGGCCATGAACACGGTGAGCGCGGCGCGATCGAGCGAGCGCACCATCGCCTTGATCGGCCCGACCGCCGCCGGGGTGATCGACAGGCGTTCGATCCCGAGCCCGATCAGCGCCATTGCCTCCAGCGGCCGCCCGCCCATCTCGCCGCAGACGGTGAGCTGCACACCCGCCGCGCGCGTCGGCGCGACGAGCTTTGCGAGGAAGCGCAGGATCGCGCCGCTCAGCCAGTCATAGCGTTCGGCCAGCTTGGGATTGGCGCGGTCGGCCGCGAACAGGAACTGCGTCAGGTCGTTGGTGCCGACCGACAGGAACGCAATGTTGGGCAGCAGCAAATCGAGCTGTTCGGCAAGCGCCGGGACTTCGAGCATCGCGCCGTAGCGGATCTCGCTCGGCATCTTCTTGCCGCGTGCGCTCAACCATTCGCGCTGCGCCTCGAACAGCGCGCGCGCTTCGTCGAACTCCCACGGCTCGCTGACCATCGGGAACATCACGCTGAGCGTCCGCCCCGCCGCCGCCTCGAGCAGCGCGCGCGCCTGGACCTTCATCAACCCGCCGCGCTCGAGCGCGAGCCGGATCGCGCGCCACCCCATCGCCGGGTTCTCCTCGTCGGCATCGTCCTTGTTGAGATACGGCAGCGCCTTGTCGCCGCCGATATCGACCGTGCGGAAGATCACCGGGCGGTCGCCCGCGGCGTCGAGCACGTCCTTGTAGAGCCGCTGCTGGCGCTCGCGCGATGGCAGCGTGGCCGAGACGAGAAACTGGAATTCGGTTCGAAACAGCCCGATCCCATCGGCGCCGGTCACGTCGAGCGCCGCCACGTCATCGCGCAAGCCCGCATTGACCATCACCGTCAGGCGATGCCCGTCCTTGGTCACCGGCGCCTCGGTCTTGAGCGCGGCGAAGACCGCGCGGCGCTTCTGGCGCAGGTTGAGCGCGGTATCGAAAACCTCCTCCATCGCGGAGGACGGCCGCGCGAAGACATTGCCGGCAGTAACGTCGAGCAGCAGCAGATCGCCCTCGCCGATCAACCGCCGCACGTCGCGAACGCGGCCGAGCACGGGCACCCCCATCGCGCGCGCGACGATCGTGACATGCGCGGTGAGCGACCCTTCCTCGAGCAGCACGCCCTTCAGCCGCCGCCGGTCATATTCGAGCAGCTCGGCGGGCCCCAAGTTGCGCGCGATCAGGATCGTGTCCTGCCGCAGCCCCATCTGCGCCGCAGTCCCCATCTGGCCCGAGACGATGCGCAGCAGCCGGTTCGACAGATCCTCGAGATCGTGCATCCGGTCGGCGAGCAGCGGATCGTCGATCTGGCGCATCCGCATCCGCGTGCGCTGCTGGACGCGCTCGATCGCGGCCTCGGCGGTCAGCCCCGAATCGATCGCCTCGTTGATCCGCCGCGCCCAGCCCTCGTCATAGGCGAACATCTTGTAGGTCTCGAGCACCTCCTCATGCTCGCCGCCGCCGCCGAACTCGGCCTGGCTGGCGAGCCGCTCGATCTGCGCGCGCATCTTGTCGAACGCGGCATAGACGCGGTGGCGCTCGGCCTCGGTATCCTCGGCGACGGTATGTTCGACATGGACGCGCGGCTGATGGAACACGGCGTAACCGCTCGCCATGCCCTCGACGAGCTTCAATCCCATGATCCGCATCGGCGCGGTCGATTGCGGGCGCATCGTCGCGGCGCCACTTGCATCGACTAGTTCGGCATTGGCGATCAGCTCGGACAGCACCATCGCAACGGTCTGCAACGCCTCGATCTCGACCTCGTCATAGCGGCGCGGATCGACATGCTGGACCGACAGCACGCCGATCGCGCGCTCGCGCCGGATGATCGGGACGCCGGCGAAGCTGCGAAACTTCTCCTCGCCCGTCTCGGGATTCTGGACGAAGTCGGGGTGGCTCGACGCTTCGTCGAGGTTGAGGATCTCGGCCTGCTGCGCGATCGTGCCGACTAGCCCCTCGCCAAGCGCCAATTTGGTGACGTGGACCGCTTCCTGCGCAAGACCACGCGTGGCGTAGAGTTCGAGCACGCCCTCGCGCAGCAAATAGATCGAGCACACTTCGCTCGCCATGCCTTCGCCGACGATGGCGACGACGGCGTTGAGCTTGGCCTGCGGCGCGGTGCGCGAGGCCATCACGTCGTGGAGACGAACGAGGATTTCGCGGGCGGAGGCGGCTGCAGTCATACGAATGGGCTAACAGATTGGTGCGGGGCTTGGCTATCGTGCGCCGCACAAGATTTGCTTCTCTGGTCCTCCCCTCCCCTTCAGGGGAGGGGCCGGGGGTGGGCAAGTGCCTCGCAGAGGGCAGCGCCCGGTACGGCCCCACCCCAACCCCTCCCCTGAAAGGGAGGGGCTTTAGGTCAGCTATCGAACAGGCTCTCCTGCGCGCCCTCGGGCGGCGTCAGCCCGAGATGCTTCCACCCGCCCGCATTCAGGCAGCGCCCGCGCGCCGTCCGCGCGATCAGGCCCAGCTGGATGAGATACGGCTCGATCACTTCCTCGACCGTGTCGCGCGGTTCGCTCAACCCCGCCGCCAGCGTCTCGACCCCGACAGGCCCGCCGCGATAGATGTCGGCGATCATCATCAGATAGCGCCGGTCCATCGCATCGAGCCCGAGCCGGTCGACCTCGAGCCGATTGAGCGCGGCATCGGCAGCCTTCGCATCGACCAGGTCATGCCCCGCGGCATGCGCGAAATCGCGCACGCGGCGGAGCAACCGCCCGGCGATCCGCGGCGTCCCACGCGAGCGCCGCGCGACCTCGGTCGCGCCATCGGGCGACAGCGGTAGTTCAAGCAGCCGCGCGGCACGCGACACGACCTTTTCGAGTTCCTCGATGCTGTAGAAGCTCAGCCGCACCGGGATGCCGAAGCGATCGCGCAAGGGGGTAGTGAGCAGCCCCTGCCGCGTCGTCGCGCCGATCAGCGTGAAGCGCGGCAGGTCGATCCGCACCGAGCGCGCCGACGGCCCCTCGCCGATCATCAGATCGAGCGCACGGTCCTCCATCGCGGGGTAGAGCACTTCCTCGACCGCGGGCTGGAGCCGGTGGATCTCGTCGATGAACAGGACATCGCCATCCTCGAGATTGGTGAGCAAGGCGGCAAGATCGCCCGACTTGGCGATCACCGGCCCCGAGGTGGCGCGGAAGCCCACGCCCATTTCGCGCGCGACGATCTGCGCGAGCGTGGTCTTCCCGAGCCCGGGCGGGCCAAAGAAGAGCACGTGATCGAGCGCATCGCCGCGTGCCTTGGCGGCGGCGATGAACACGCGCAGATTCTCGCGCGCAGCCTTCTGCCCGACGAAATCGTCGAGCGATTTGGGGCGCAGCGCGGCGTCGATGTCTTCGGACTTGCGCGTGGGCGCGAGGATGCGGTCGTCGGTCAGCGAATGGCTCCGAAAAAGTCAGCGGCGGGCACGTCGGCCCGACGAAGGATGGTGGCGAGTGTGCCGGCCCGAATCTTCCCGTGCAGCGGCACGATGCAGCCTTTCTCCGCGCGACGCGGCACCACGTGACTGCCGCGCTGGCGCACCGCGACGTATCCCAGTCGTTCCAGCGCGCGAATGGCTTGCGCCCCGGAGACGACGGGGCGCTTAGGCATGAACGGGAATTTCGAACGACGTCACGACCGGCGGCGCCCCGACCTTCATCGGAAACTCTTCGAGATAGAGTTCGACCGCCTCGCGCAAATTGGCGATCGCGTCTTCGAGCGTGTCGCCTTGACTGCCCGTGCCGGTTTCAGGATTGAAGGCGTTGAAACCGCCCTCTTCGGCGGCGGTCACGACGGCGGTCATGTGCATCGTCATCTCCTCGCTCTGCATTACTTCGCCGCCTTGCGCAGCGCCAGCCGTACCAGGGCGTCGAGCGTCGCACCCGCCCCCAATTCCTCCTCCGCCGCCGCCACCGCACCGCTGGCTTCGGCAGGACGGAAGCCGAGGTTGAGCATCGCCGACACGGCATCCGCGCCCGCCCCGACCGGCGCGACCGACGACGCGGCGTGGCCGAGTTCGACCCCGCCGATCTTGTCCTTCAATTCACGCACGATGCGTTCGGCGAGCTTGGGCCCGACGCCGTTCGAACGCGCGACCATTGCCTTGTCTTGGGCGGCGATCGCGCGCGCGAGGTCGGTCGGCTCGAGCGCCGACAGAATCGCCAGAGCAACGCGCGCGCCGACCCCCTGCACGCCGGTGAGCAAGCGGAACCAGTCACGCTCGGCCGCGCTCGAAAAGCCGACGAGGCGGATGAAGTCTTCGGCGACCAGCATTTCCGTGTGGAGCATCACCGCCTCGCCGACCGGGCCGATGCTCGCGAGCGTCCGGCTCGACGCGCCGACAAGATAGCCGACGCCGCCGACGTCGATCACGGCATGGTCGAGTCCCGTCGCGTCGAGGCGGCCTTTGAGATGGGCGATCATGCGCGGTACGTAACAGGAACGGGGCGCTTCGGGAACGCCAAATCACGGGATGCGGCGTGCGCTCGCGATATGATGCGCGTGGCAGATCGCCACCGCGAGCGCATCGGCGGCGTCGGCGCCGTCGATCTTGACGCCGGGGAGCAGCACCGAGACCATTGCATGGACCTGCGCCTTCTCCGCGCCGCCGGTGCCGACCACGGCTTTCTTGACGAGCCGCGCAGCATATTCGCCGACGTCGAGCCCCGCGCGCGCGCCCGCGCACAGCACGACGCCACGCGCCTGGCCGAGCTTGAGCGTCGATTGCGGGTTGGAATTGACGAACACTTCCTCGACCGCGCACCCATCGGGCGCATGATCGATGATCAGCGCCGAGAGCATCGCGTCGAGATGCGCGAGCCGGCGCGGGAGCGGGGCGGCGGTGTCGGTCTTGAGCTTGCCGTTGGCGACATGGCTGAGCCGGTTACCCTCGGCGCGGATCAGCCCCCAGCCGGTGGTGCCTAGGCCCGGGTCGAGGCCGAGGATCAGCATTGCGCTGCGCGAACGGGATTCACGCCAAGGCGCGAAGGCGCGAAGAAGGGGTTTGTTCGCGCGGAGGCGCGGAGGCGCGGAGAAGAAGGTTGCGGGGTGGCTACGCCGCTTTCGTCACCCCGGGCTCGTCCCGGGGTCCACCGGGGTCCGAGAGCAACAAGTACCGCTAATGCGGCACGGTGGATGCCGGGACGGGCCCGGCATGACGCGCGGGGGATAGTGCCCGATCCAGAGCGCACCACCTCCGCGCCTCCGCGCCTCCGCGCGAACGAACCTTCTTCTCTTCGTGCCTTCGCGCCTTCGCGTGAAACCAAGATCACCCAAGCTTCTCGAGGATCGCGTCGGACACTTCGTAATTGCCCCACACGGTCTGCACGTCGTCGTCATCGTCGAGCGTGTCGATCAGCTTGAACAGCGTCGCCGCATCGTCCTCGCCGACTTCGACCATCGTCTGCGGCCGCCAGGCGAGCTTGGCGCCTTCTGGCTCGCCGAGCACCGGTGTCAGCGCCGTCACGACTTCGTGGAGCGAATCGTTCGAGGTCCAGATCTCATGGCCGTCCTCGCTCGACTGGACGTCCTCGGCGCCGGCTTCGAGCGCGGCCTCGAACACCTTTTCGGCATCGCCCGCCGACGCCGGATAGGAAATCAGCCCCATCCGGTCGAACGCATGGCTTACCGAGCCCGAAGCGCCCATGTTGCCGCCATTCTTCGCCATGCCGGTGCGAACGTTGGTCGCGGTGCGGTTGCGGTTGTCGGTCAGCGCTTCGATGATCAGCGAGACACCGCCGGGGCCGAAGCCCTCATAGCGGATTTCCTCGTAATTCTCGGTGTCGCCCTTCGACGCCTTGTCGACCGCGCGCTGGATATTGTCCTTGGGCATCGACTGCGCCTTGGCGGCGTTGATCGCCATGCGCAGCCGCGGGTTCATGTCGGGATCGGGCAGGCCCATCTTCGCCGCGACGGTGATTTCGCGGCTGAGCTTCGAGAACATGCCCGAGCGCTTCTTATCCTGCGCGCCCTTGCGGTACATGATGTTCTTATATTTGGAATGGCCTGCCATTGGATCTCTCTCAAACTACAGTGTCGTCACCCCGGACGTGGGAGCCGGGGTCCATGTGCGACGCTCGGCCGATCGCATGGATGCTGAAACGAGTTCAGCATGACGGGTCGGCTTAGTCGAGCCCGAGCGCTTGCTTGTAGGTCTCGAGCAGCGCCTCGGCTTCCTCGCGGTGATGCTTCTCCATCTTGCGCAGCCGCACGATCGAGCGGATCGTCTTGACGTCGAAGCCGGTCGACTTGGCCTCGCCGTACACGTCCTTGATGTCGTCGGCGATGCCCTTCTTTTCTTCCTCGAGGCGCTCGATGCGCTCGATGAGAAGGCGTAGCTGGTCGGCGGCGATAATGTCGCTCACGGTAAATCCCCCGGGGTTTGAATCAGTGAAAGGCGCGCGCTTTAGGCCAGCGCAGCGCCGCCGTCACGCATTCTTCGAAACACTCTGGCGCATCCGCTCGAGCTGCTCGGGCGTCGCATCGCCCTGATGCTCGGCTTTCCACTGCGCGTACGGCATGCCGTAGACGATCGCGCGTGCCTCGTCCTTGGTCATGCTGCCGTCTGCCTCTTCGACCCAGTCCGACAGGCAGTTGCGGCAGAAACCGGCCAGCCCCATCAAGTCGATATTCTCGGCGTCGCTGCGGTGGCGCAGATGGCGCACCAGCCGCCGAAACGCCGCCGCCGCTACGGCATCATCCAGTCCATCCAAATCGCGCATCGTTTCGCTCCACGGTTGATCGTGGCGAGATAGGAGGTAGAGCAGCAGCCGTACAGCCTCCCCACGGCAAGGACCTCCCCATGATCAAGACCATCGCCCCGCGCGCGCGTAAGGTACGTATCCTCGCCACGCTCGGCCCCGCCAGCAGCAGCCCCGAGATGATCGCCGCTTTGTTCGAAGCGGGCGCCGACGCCTTCCGCGTCAATATGAGCCACGGCGACCAGCAATCGAAGATCGCCGTCATCCAGGCGATCCGCGCGCTCGAGAAGATTTATCAGCGCCCGACCACGATCCTCGCCGATCTGCAGGGGCCGAAGCTCCGCGTCGGCAAGTTCGAGGGCGGCAAGATCGAGCTCGTCAAGGGCCAGACCTTCACGCTCGACCGCGACACCACGCCCGGCGACACCACCCGCGTCGAGCTGCCGCACCGCGAGATCTTCGAGGCGATCGAGCCCGGCGCGCGCCTGCTGCTCGACGACGGCAAGCTCGTGCTGCGCGTCACCGACCACACCGACACGACGATCGTCACCGAGGTCGTGGTCGGCGGGGCACTGTCGAACAGCAAGGGGCTGAACGTCCCCGACGTCGTGCTGCCGATGGCGGCGCTGACCGAAAAGGACCGCAGCGATCTCGCCTTCGCGGTCGACCAGGGCGTCGACTGGATCGCTTTGTCGTTCGTCCAGCGCCCCGAGGATCTCGCCGAGGCGCGGAAGCTGATCGGCGGCAAGGCGTCGCTGCTCGCCAAGATCGAGAAGCCGCAAGCGATCCAGCGGCTCGAGGAAATCGTCGAGATGTGCGACGGCGTGATGGTCGCGCGCGGCGATCTCGGCGTCGAGATGCCGCCCGAGAGCGTCCCGCCGCTGCAGAAGCGCATCATCGAAGTGTCGCGCCGCCTGGGCCGCCCGGTGGTGGTCGCGACGCAGATGCTCGAATCGATGATCACCTCGCCCTCGCCGACGCGCGCCGAGGTGTCCGACGTCGCGACCGCGATCTATGACGGCGCCGATGCGATCATGCTCTCGGCCGAAAGCGCGGCGGGCGCGTGGCCGACCGAATCGGTCGCGATGATGAATGCGATCGGCGAGGCGGTCGAAAAGGATCCGACGCATGGCGACCGGATCCACTTCACCGTGATCCGCTCGGACCCGACCACCGCCGATGCCCTGGCCGAAGCCGCCAAGAACATCGCGCAGACGGTCGAGGCCGCCGCGATCATCTGCTTCACCGCCTCGGGCTCGACCGCCCGCCGCGTCGCGCGCGAGCGGCCCGGCGTCCCGCTGATGATCCTTACCCCGAACCCCGAGACCGCGCGGCGGGCGGGCTTGCTGTGGGGCGCCTATGCGATCCTGACCAAGGACGTCGATTCGTTCGAGGAGATGGTCGCCAAGGCCAAGCGCATGGCGCTGCGCCACAACCTCGCCAAGGCGGGCGACCGCATCATCCTGATCGCGGGCGTGCCGTTCAAGACGCCGGGGTCGACCAACGTGCTCCACGTCGTGCGGGTCAGCGGCGATGAGTTGAAGGGGTATGCGAGCTAGGTCCAACCCCTCACGGTCACCCCGGGCTTGTCCCGGGGTCCACTGGGATGCCCACCCTGCCGCCCGAGCGGGCGCGGCACGGTGGGCCCCGGCACAAGGCCGGGGTGACGAAGTGGGTGCTACGCGATGGAACCGAAGGTGTGGCTTAGGCGAGAATGCCGTAGCGCGCGAGATCCGCGCGCAGCGTCGCGGCGTCGGTGAAGACCACCGCGCCCATCCCGACGCTCTGCGCGCCCGCGACATTGTCTTCGCGATCGTCGACGAACAGCGTGTCCTCGGCGCGCAAGCCGAAGCGGTCGAGCGCGAGGCGGTAGATCGCCGGATCGGGCTTGGTCAGCAATTCGTCGCCCGAGACGACGATGTCGTCGAAGCGATCGAACAGATCGGCCTCGCGGTCGCGGAACGACGGCCAGAACTCGCCTGAGAAATTGGTGATCGCATAGAGCGGCACGCCCGCCTCCTCGAGTTCGCGCACGAGGTCGCGCATCCCCGGAAGCATCCCGCCAAGCTGCTCGCCGAAGCGCGGCCCCCAGGCGGCGATCAGCGCGGCATGCTGCGGATGCGCGGCGGCGAGCTCGGCCGAGGTCTCGGCGAACGGACGGCCAGCGTCATGCTGGAAATGCCATTCCTTGGTCGCGACATCGCGCAGGAATGCATCGAGCGCCCGATCGTCACCGATCAGGCGCTCATAGAGGAATCTGGGATTCCAATCGTACAAGACGTTGCCGACGTCGAAGACGACGGCCCGCGTCACGTCGCTTAGCCCTGGCGGGCCTTGAAGCGGCGGTTGGTCTTGTTGATGATATAGGTACGCCCACGACGACGGATCACGCGGTTATCGCGATGACGGCCCTTGAGCGACTTCAGGGAATTGCGGATCTTCATGATCGATTCGCTTTGCAAAATCTGGAATGTGGAAAAGAGCGGCTGCGCATATGGTCGCGCCCTCTCCAAGTCAAGCGCGACCACGTCGATACGCCGCGCTATAGCGACGGAACCCGGACGCCGGGTCCAGGCGTTACACCCCTGCAACGACTGTGGTAACAAGGACAAGAGTATGAAGCTGGCTTTGGGAATGGCGATCGCCGCGGCAGCGAGCTTGAGCGCCTGCGCGACGACGACGACGAGTGGTCCGGTCGAAGTGACGCGGTTTCACCTCGGATCGACGGCGACGCCGCTCGAGACGGGGACGCTCGCGGTCGAACCCGCGCCCGGTGGCGGCCCCGCCAGCCTCGAGTTCAAGACCTATGCCGCCGCCGTCCAGACCGAGGCGCTGGCGCACGGCTTCACCGTTCCCAAGACCGACCCCGATGCGCAATATCTCGCGGTCGTCGGCTTTACGCGGACGACGCGCCCGGCGCCGCCGCGCAATGGCGGCAGCGGCGTGAGCATCGGCCTCGGCGGTGGTGGCTATAGCGGTGGTGGCGGCTATCGTGGCGGCGGCGGCGTGGGCCTCGGCGGCGGCATTTCCTTCCCGATCGGCAAGCAGAAGTACCGCACCGTCGTGCTGACCGACTTGACCGTCCAGATCCGCCGCCGCCGCGACGCGACGGTGATCTGGGAAGGCCATGCGCAGACCTTCTCGCCGGGCGAGGCGCCCGCGGCACAAGCCAACGCCGCGGCAGCGAAATTGTCGCATGCGCTGTTCCTGGGGTTCCCCGGGGAATCGGGTCGCACTATTACGGTGCGATGAGCATCACCATAAACGCCGCTTTCGATAGCGGAAACATCGACGTGGTCGCCATCGACGGCGACCGCGTCGATCTCGCCATCCGGCTCGACCATCAGTCGGACTTCTTCCAGTGGTTCCACTTCCGCGTCGCGGGCGCGAAGGGGCGGACGCTCACCTTGCGCATCACCAACGCTGCGCAATCGGCCTATCCGTTCGGCTGGCCGGGCTACAAGGTGCGCGCGAGCACCGATCGCCGGGCATGGCGGATGATCCCGACGCGCTACGTCGACGGGATGCTCGAGTTCGAGTGGAACGGCGACAGCGATCTCGTCTGGTTCGCCTATTTCGAACCCTATACGATCGAGCAGCACGACGCGCTGGTCGCCCGCATCGCGGTGCAGCCGGGCGTGACGCATCGCGAGCTCGGCCAGTCGCTCGACGGCCGCGCGATCGATTGCCTCGATATCGGCAGCGGCCCCAAGCATGTCTGGCTCTACGCGCGCCAGCATCCCGGCGAGAGCATGGCCGAGTGGTGGATGGAAGGCGCGCTCGACTGGCTGACCGATGCCGCCAATCCGGTGGCCCGCGCCTTGCGCGAAAAGGCGACCTTCCACTGCGTCCCCAACATGAACCCCGACGGCTCGTTCCGCGGGCATCTGCGCACCAATGCGGCGGGCGTGAACCTCAATCGCGAATGGCATACGCCGACGCCGGAGAAGAGCCCCGAAGTGCTGTGCGTCCGCGATGCGATGGACGCGACCGGCGTCGCCTTCGCGATCGACGTGCACGGCGACGAGGCGATCGCGGCGAATTTCTTCGCCGGGTTCGAAGGAATCCCGTCCTGGACCGACGCGCTCGGCGCCAAATATACCGAGTTCGGCGAGCGGCTCGCGGCGCACTCGCCCGATTTCCAGACCGCGCGCGGCTATGACAAGGCGGCGCCGGGCAAGGCCAACCTGTCGATGTCGACCAACCAGCTCGCCGAGCGGTTCGGTGCGGTGTCGATGACGCTCGAAATGCCGTTCAAGGACCATGACCCCAACCCCGACGCCGAGTTCGGCTGGTCGGGCGCGCGCTCGAAGACGCTGGCGCATGCCTGCCTCGAAGTGCTTGCCGACATGATCGACGCGATCTAGGTCCCCTCGCAAAGGAGACCCAGATGCCCACCCTCGTCCTGATCCGCCACGGCCAGTCGGCCTGGAACCTCGAGAACCGCTTCACCGGCTGGTGGGACGTCGATCTGACCGACAAGGGCGTCGAGGAAGCGCGCGCCGCGGGGCGGCTGATGGCGGAGAAGGGGCTCGATTTCGATCTCTGCTTCACCTCGCTGCAGACGCGCGCGATCAAGACGCTCAACCTGGCGCTTGAGGAAATGCGGCGACTGTGGCTGCCGGTCGAGAAGGACTGGCGGCTCAACGAGCGGCATTATGGCGGGCTGACCGGCCTCGACAAGGCCGAGACCGCCGCCAAGCACGGCGCCGAGCAAGTCCATATCTGGCGCCGCAGCTTCGACATCCCGCCGCCGCCGCTCGAAGCCGGCAGCGAATACGATCTGTCGCTGGACCGCCGCTACGCCGGGATCGACATCCCCGCGACCGAGAGCCTCAAGGACACAATCGCACGCGTCCTGCCATATTGGGAGGGCCGGATCGCGCCTGCTCTGCGCGACGGGCAGCGCGTCGTCATCTCGGCGCACGGCAATTCGCTGCGCGCGCTCGTCAAGCATCTGTCGGGGATCCCCGATGACGAGATCACGACGCTCGAGATCCCGACCGGGCAGCCGATCGTTTACGAACTCGATGATTCGCTGGCGGCGACCGATCGTTATTATCTGAGCGAGCGCTGAGCTCTTAGCTCGGTCGCTGGGCGGAAAGGGGAACTGCCCGCCTTCTTCAAACGGATGGTGGAGGGAGATCGACAGCGCGCACAGCGCATGTTGCCCCCTCCACTATTCGCAGACTGCTCGGCGTCCACCTCCCCCGGTCGCCGGGGGAGGGGATCAAACCATCGCTCGGGCTTACTGGCCCGTCGTCACCGTCGTCGTGGTCTTCTCGGTCACGCGCGCAGGTGCAGCGCGGCGCGTCGTTGCCTTGCGCACGACACGCTTGACTGCGGTGTGACGAACGGCAGGCGCCGCGGTCTTCGTCGTCTCGGTCGTTACCGTCGTGGTCGGTGCGGGCGCCTGGACGACAACCGGCGGCGCCGACCGTGCTGCGGCTGCGTCGGCGGCTGCCGAAGCGGCGGCCTGCTCGGCGGCGTTCGCACGGGCGTTGGCGGCTGCGGCGTCGGCCTGGGCGTCCATTGCGACATTGCGGGCGTTGGTCGTGGCGGCATGGGCGGCATCGTTATGCGCACGCTGCGCCTGGCCAAGCGCGGTGTCGGCAAGCTGCGACGCGCGATGCGCATCGTCGATCGCTTCGGCCTTCTTGCCAGCGGCGAGATGCTCTTCGGCGGCGCGGAGCTGCGCCTGGGCATCGGCCTGGAGCCGCGGCGTCTCGGTCGTCGCGCCGACCTTGGCCGACGCGTCGATCTTGGCGCGCGCTTCGGCGATCGCCTGCTCGGCGCGGTCATGCTTGCCCTCGGCGAAGGCGGGGGCGGAGAATGCCAGCACGCTGGCGAGCGCGACGGACGAAAGGGTCGAAAAACGGGTCATGGCGTGTGTCCGATATGACTGTATGGACTCGCCCAACCCGCGCCATGTCGAACAAGTTCCGCTTGCGATATGACGGCGGAGTGGTTGCCCTGCGGCACCCCGCTCGCTAGTCGGGTGCGATGGCACAGAGCGCGTCCCCCCTTGTCGGTATCATCATGGGCAGCACGTCCGATTGGGAGACGATGCACCATGCGGCCGATTTGCTCGCCGAATTGGGCGTTGCGCACGAGACCAAGGTCGTCTCGGCGCACCGTACGCCGCAGCGGCTCTACGATTATGCGACCGGTGCCGCGGAACGCGGATTGCAGGTGGTGATCGCGGGCGCTGGCGGTGCTGCGCATTTGCCCGGAATGGCGGCGGCGATGACACATTTGCCGGTGCTCGGCGTGCCGGTCGAGAGCAAGACGATGAAGGGCCTCGATAGCCTCTATTCGATCGTCCAGATGCCTGCGGGGATCCCGGTCGGCACGCTGGCGATCGGCAAGGCGGGCGCGAAGAATGCGGCATTGCTCGCCGCGGCGATCCTTGCGCTGTCGGACGCGGCGCTGAGCGCGCGGCTGCAGTCGTGGCGCGCGGCGCAGACCGATGGCGTGGCGATCGATCCGGAATGATGCTCGACGGCTGCTTCCCGTCTCCTCCCCTCCCTGGAAGGGAGGGGTTGGGGGTGGGTCGGCCTAGGGCGGGCGCCCGGCCGAACCACGGGCCAACCCATCCTCGCCCCCTCCCTTCCAGGGAGGGGAGGCTCCCCCATTCGACGGACACGCGCGCATGACCCCCCTCCCCCCCGGCTCGACGATCGGCATCCTCGGCGGCGGGCAACTCGGGCGGATGCTTGCGGTCGCCGCGGCGCAGCTCGGCTATCAAACCCGGATCCTCGCCCCCGACGAGGAAGCCGTCGCCGCGCAAACTGCGTCGAGCTACATCCGCGCCGATTATCACAGCCACATCGTGCTCGACGAATTCGCCGCCGCGGCTGATGTCGTCACCTACGAGTTCGAGAATATCGCGCTGGCGCCTGTCACCTATCTCGCGGGCAAAGTGCCGGTCCATCCCGCCCCGGCCGCGCTCGGCATCGCGCAGGATCGCGCCCTCGAAAAGGCCTTCGTCGCCGAGATCGGCGGGCGTACCGCACCGTGGGCAAAGGTGGAAACGCGCGCGGACCTTGCCGCCGCGCTCGTCGAGATCGGCACGCCCGCGATCCTCAAGACGCTGCGCATGGGCTATGACGGCAAGGGCCAGGTACGCATCACCGCGCTCGACCAGGTTGACGCCGCCTGGGCCGCGATCGGGCAGCGACCGGCGATCCTCGAGGGGTTCGTGCGGTTTACCCACGAATTCTCGATCCTGCTGGTGCGCCGCGCCGACGGTCAGATGGTGAGCTATCCGCCGCCGTGGAACCAGCACGAGGACGGCATCCTCGCCACCTCCACCCTCCCCGCCCCGCCCGAGATTGCCGCGCAATGGGGCGAGGCGGCGGCCCTCGCCGGGCGGATCGCAGACCGGCTCGAGTATGTCGGGGTGCTCGCGTGCGAATTCTTCGCCGGTGCTAACGGCCCGGTGTTCAACGAAATGGCGCCGCGCGTCCACAATTCGGGGCATTGGACGATCGAGGGCGCGGTCTGCTCGCAATTCGAGAACCATATCCGCGCAATCTGCGGGCTGCCGCTCGGCGACACCGCGCTGACGGCGCCCACCGTCGCGATGGAGAATCTGATCGGCGACGACGCTGACCGCTGGGCCGATATTCTCGCCGAGCCGGGCGCGCATCTGCATCTCTACGGCAAGGGCGCGAGCCGGCCGGGGCGCAAGATGGGGCATGTCACGCGGCTCGGGCGGTAAACGCTTGATCCTCCGCTCGCTAGGCGAGGGAGGATTTAGGGGACGATCGGCAGCGCGATGTAGCTCTGGTCGGGCCCGCTCACCATAACCTGCTGCGTCGCCTTCACGTAATCCGCCGGCTTGGCGTAGAAGATGTTGGGCACGAAGCTCTGCGGGTTGCGGTCATAAAGCGGGAACCAGCTCGATTGGACCTGCACCATGATGCGGTGCCCCGGCAGGAACACATGGTTCGCCTGCGGCAACGCCCAGCTATACGCCAGCGGCACCCCGGGTTTGAGCGCGACGGCATGATCGAGCCCCTCGCGGTAGCGCCCACGGAAGATGTCCATGCCGACCGCCAATTGATAGCCGCCCATCTTCGGGTCGCTCGGCACCTGGTCGGGATAGACGTCGATCAGCTTGACCACCCAGTCGCTGTCGGTGCCGCTCGTCGCGGCGGTGAGATGGACGACCGGTTGCCCGGCGATCGTCACGGGCTGCGTCAGCACCGGGCCGGTAAAGGTCAGCACGTCGGGCCGACTCGAGACGATGCGCTGGTCGCCGACCAGCCACGCCTTCCAGTGATTGTCCTCATAGCTAACCGGCCGCACCGGACGCGGCACGTTGGTCACCGGGTGCGCCGGATCGGAGACGTAATCGGCGGTCTGCGCCAGTCCGGCGGCCGGTGCGAAACCAACCGCGTCGCCCGGTTGGAGGTATAGCTTGGTCATCGCCGGCTGCGCCGACCAGCTCGGTAGGCGCTGCCACTGGTTGGTGCCGCTCTGGAACGCGGTGACGGGCGCGACGTCCATGGGCGTGCCCTTGAGGTAATGCGCAAGGAACGGGCCGAGCACTTGGCGGCGCCACCATTTGGCGGTGTCCTGGTCCCATTGGATATCGCCGAGCGCCTTGCCGTCGTCGATCTGCTGACCATGATACCACGGGCCCATCGTCAGATAGACCATGTTCCCGGCGGTATCCTTGGGTTTCAGCGCGCGATACACCGCCGTCGCGCCGTAGATATCCTCCTGGTCCCACAGTCCGTGGACGAGCATCACCGGTACCTTGAGCGGCTGGCGGCTGAGCACCTGGTCCATCGCCTGCGCTTGCCAGAAGCTGTCATACGCCGGGTGCGCGGCGATCTTGCGCCAGAAGCCGATCTGGTCGAGCCCGTGCGCCGTGGCGAGCGCGCCGGTCGAGCCGGCGCGCATCACCGCGTCATATTCGTCATAGGTGGTGCGCGCATAGGGCGACGAATTGTCGCGCGTCGCGATCTGCTCCCAGATATAGTCGATCCCGACGCGGAACGCGCCGTTGTGGAACCAGTCGTCGCCGCGCCAGCCATCGACCATCGGGTTCTCGGGGACAGCCACCACTAGCGCCGGATGCGGGTTGATCAGCGGCATCAGCGACAGGAAGCCGTCGTAGGAAATGCCGAGGATCCCGACCTTGCGGTTCGATTCGGGCAGATGCTTCACCAGCCAGTCGATCGTATCGTAGGTGTCGGTCGAGTCGTCGGTATGCGTCGGGTTGAGCGCGGTGTCGTGGAGCGGCGGGTTCATCATCGCGATGCCCTGCGACCCGTATTTGCCGCGCACGTCCTGCACGACGCGGATGTAGCCGCCGTCGACGATCACGTCGGTGGCATTGTCATAGCCGGTAAGGCTCGTCGCGAGATCGGCGTTGTTGCCGCCTTTGCCCGTCATCCCGTCGGCGTTGTACGGCGTGCGCGTCATCAGGATGCCGGCGTCGTGCGCCCTCTTGGGCAGGAGGATGACGGTGTGGAGCTTGACCCCGTCGCGCATCGGGATCTCGACGATGCGACGCTCGTAGTTGAAGCCTTCGCTCGGGGGGACGAGCTTCGCCGGGCGCTCGTCATAGGTTTGCGCCTGCGCGGTGAGCGGCGAGACCGCCAATGTCGCGCCCAACAGCCAACGTGCTTTCATGCCCCGCTCCCCAGCTCTTCGCTCCGGTCACACGCATGACGCCCCCCCGCCGTCATCCCCGCGAAAGCGGAGATCCCGCTGCCTGGCCCCGCCCCCGAAGAAGAAGCGGGACCCTCGCTTTTGCGAGGGTGACGGGAGTGGGGCGATCGAACGACCTCATGCTGCCGGGGCACACCGGATTGCAAACCCCGACGCGCAAAGTGTGCGGCACGGTGGGCCCCGGCACAAGGCTAGGGTGACGGTCGCGCGATACAAAAACGGCCCGCGCTCCGATTGGAGCGCAGGCCGTCTTCATCGCTCAAACGAACGGCGTTACGCCGCGCGCGTGCCCGTCATCGGGAAGCTGCCGAACGCGCCTGCGCCGACGGTGCCGGTGAGCGTGTCGCCCTCGGCCGTCGCCTTGCAGTCGAGCGTCATCGGCATCGGGACGACGATCGACATCTTCCAGCTGATCGTGTCACCCTCGACCGTGCCGTCGGTGATCTCGACCGAACCCATCGCGCCGTTCTGCGAGCCGGTCCAGCTGGTGCCGTCGGTCTTGACCGTCAGCACCGCCTTCTGGTCGCCGAGCGGCGACTTGACGATCGTATCCCACGTCCCATCAACTGCAGCCATGATGTGTCTCCTGCCAATAATTTCTAGCGCACGTCCGCCACGGACGCCGCAGGGATCACCTCGACCGGCAACCCGATGCTGTCAAGCTGACCGCGGACCTTCGCTGCGTCACCAACGACGATCCAGACGAAGCGTTTCGGGTCGAGCGCCTTGCGTGCCGCAGCGTCAAGCTGGCCTGCGGTGAAGCCCCGATATTTTTGCGGCAGCGTCGCATAATAATCGTCGGGGCGGCGATACAGGTCGTTCGACTGCAGCGCGCCAAGCACCGCGCCCGACGTCTCGAAATTGCCTGGCAGCGAGCTGATCGCATCGGTGATCGTGCGGTCGAACTCGTCGCTCGTGATCCCCTT
Source organism: Sphingomonas glacialis (assembly GCF_014653575.1). GTDB lineage: Bacteria > Pseudomonadota > Alphaproteobacteria > Sphingomonadales > Sphingomonadaceae > Sphingomonas > Sphingomonas glacialis. The sequence goes on from NZ_BNAQ01000002.1 coordinate 748,079, forward strand.
GGTCGTCACGAAATCGGCGAAGTCGGTGCGCAGCGCGGCGATCGATTCGCCGGTCTTGTCCGCCTGGACGCCGGTGCCGAGCAGATACGGCGTGGCGTATTGCGCGCGACGGAACGATCCGTTGACGCCGTACGACCAGTGCCGCGCCTCGCGCAGGTCCATGTTGACGCGCGACAGGAAATCCCCGCCGAGCGTGTCGTTCGCGGTTTCGAGCGGCAGCAGATCGTCGGTGCCGACGAGCGCGGTGGGTGCGCCCGCGATGATGAACGACTGCGGCGAATCGGGCCGGTCGATCAGCACGATTTTCGGCGCGGACGGCGCGGTCTTCACGCTGAAATCCTTGACGCCGGCGGGCCCGGTCGGCGTCCAGTCGCCGAAGCGCGCGTCGAACGCGGCCTTGATCTCGGCGAGCGGACGATCGCTGACAACGAAGATCTTGGCCTTGTCGGGACGGATCCAGGCTTGCTGGAAGGCGACCAGATCGTCGCGCGTCAGTGCCGCCACCGCCTTGGCGTCGCCGCTGCCGAGCGCCTTGGCGTAGGGATAGGCCGCGCCGTAGACGAGTTTGGGGAACACGCGCAGCGCGAGGCCCTGCGGGCTCGTCAGCTCGGCGGAGATACGCGAAAGCTGCTGGTTCTTGAGCCGCGCGACCTCGGCCGGATCGAACTTGGGATGGCGCACGATATCGGCGAGCAATTCGGTCGACGCCGCGAGATTGGCGCTCGGCGTGAACATGCCGACGATCGTGCGGTCGGGCGCCGAACCGCTGGTGATGCTAGCGCCGAGCCGCTCCTTGGCCTCCGCGATCGCGATCGAATCGCGGGTCGTCGTGCCCTCGTCGAGCATGTCGAGCGTCAGCCCCTGCGTGCCGAGCTTGCCCGGCACGTCGGCGGCGACGCCCGCGTCGAAGCTGATCGACGCCTGGGTGATCGGCACGGCGTTGCGATAGGCGTAGATGAGCTCGATGCCGTTCTTGAGTTTGGCATGCTCGACCTTGGGGAAGACCAGGCTCGACAGCGTGCCGACCGGCGGGAGCGCACCGCGCGTGCCCTTGAATTCCGGCTCGGGCGCGGCGGCGACCTTCACCGGCGGCGTCGCCTCGACATAGGCGTCGCGCGCGCCGGGGATGACGGTCAGCGCATAGACCGGGCGCGTCAGCCATTTGGCGCTCGCTGCCTTGACGCGCGCGGGCGTCTGCGCGGCGAGCTCGGCGAGCTGCTTCTTGTAGAAGCCGGGATCGTTTTCATAGAGCGCGCCCTCGGCGAGCGCGACCGCCTTGCCACCGAAGCCGCCGGTCGATTCGAGCCCGGCGATCCGCCCTGCGGCGTCGCGCGTCGCGACGCGCGCGACTTCGTCGGCAGTCGGGCCGTTGGCAATGACGTCGGCGATAATCTCGTCGAGCCGCTTGGCGACAAGCGCGGGGTCGACACCAGGACGCGCATCGGCGCTGACCACGAACATGCCGACTTGCGCGAAGCTCTCATTGTTCGCCGAGACGCGCACCGCGAGCTTTTCCTTGCGCACCAGCGCATTGTCGAGCCGGCTGCTCGACAGCCCGCCGAGCACGCCCGCCGCCACATCGAGCGCGACTGCGTCGGGGTTGTTGATGCCGGGCACCGCCCACATCCGGTAGATCCGCGTATTGGCGACGCGATCCTTCATCACCTCGCTTTTCGGCGCGGCGAGCGTGGGGACATCGGCGGTCGGCACGACGCTTTCGGGCCCCTTGGGGATCGCACCGAAATATTTGGTGACGAGCGTCTTCGCGGTCGCGACGTCGACGTCGCCCGAGAGCACGAGCACGGCGTTGTTTGGCCCGTAATGCCCGCGGAACCAGTTCTTCACATCCTCGACGCTTGCCGAATCGAGATCCGCCATCGCGCCGATCGTGGTGTGGCCATACGGATGCGTCGCGGGGAACAGCGCTTCGGTCTGCTTGTACTGGACCAGGCCGTAGGGCTGGTTGTCGCCCTGCCGCTTCTCGTTCTGCACCACGCCGCGCTGCTCGTCGACGACCGCAGGCGTGATCGCGCCGAGGAGGTAGCCCATCCGGTCGCTCTCGAGGAACAGCGCACGGTCGAGCGCCGCGACCGGCACCGTCTCGAAATAATTGGTGCGGTCGAAATAGGTCGTGCCGTTGAGATCGGTCGCGCCCATCGCCTTGGTATAAGTGAAATAGTCCTTCGGCGCGTTCTCGCTGCCGTTGAACATCAGATGCTCGAACAGATGCGCGAAGCCGGTCTTGCCCTTGGGCTCGAACTTCGAGCCGACATTGTACCACACCGACACCGCGACGACGGGCGCCTTGCGGTCGGTGTTGACGATGACGCGCAGGCCGTTGGGCAGGCGGAATTCGCTATAGGGGATGTCGACCTGCTTCACGAGGTCCGCCACCGGAACGGGCTTCGGCGCGGTCTGCGCAAAGCTCGGCGTGACGAAGGTTGCGAGCGCTACACCAGAGAGCGCGAGCAGCTTGACGGTCATGGAAATCCCCTGGGAATGGCATCGGAAAGATGAACTGTAGTGTGAGGCTATAGCAGCGCTTGGGCGGTAGCAAACGCTTCCTCGGCCTTCGTTTGAACGGGTCGGTTCGCATTCTCCTCCCCTCCCTGGAAGGGAGGGGTCGGGGGTGGGTCGGCCCGTTGGTAGGGTAACACCCGCCCTAGGCCGACCCACCCCCAGCCCCTCCCTTCCCGGGAGGGGAGCAACTAGGGCCGGTATACGCGCTCGACATTCTTCCGCAGATCGTCGCGCCAGAACAGCACCGGCTTGAACCGGTGCGCCGCGAACAATGGCGCCTGGTCGGCATAATGCGGCGATTCGGGCCGCGTCGTCGCCGCGCCGTAGGGCTGGATCGACTCCGACGCGACACGTCCGGCCTTGTCCCACGCCATCACCATAATGAAGCTGTCGCCATGCTTGACGACGAGCCGCCCGTCATCGGCTTCGTCCCACGTCGAGGCCGCGCGCAGCACATCGGGTGCCCCGTCGAGTGGCAGATCGGCGCTCCCGTGGCGCAACCGCAGCAGCGTGCCGAGCGGCGGATCGAGCGTGCCGAAATGCGTCTGCAGATATGCCGCCGCCTTGGCCAGCGCGTCGCGCGGATCGAGCTCGGGGCGGCGCTGGTAATGCCATTTCTGCCCCGTCCGCAGCAGGATCGCGGCAAGCGCCTGGCCACTATGATGGCCGTCGAAATCCCAGTTCCAGCCGCGCAGCAGGCCAATCGCTTGCTTCAGCTGCGCATCGCCCTTTGGATCGATGCGCGCGACATCGCCATACCATTTCGCGGCCCAGCTCAGCTTGCTGACGCCGGTGTCGAACTTGATCCGCAGCAGATCCTCGGCCGAGATCGACGGATCGGCCCCCAGGAGCTCGACCGCGCGCGTGCCGCGATTGGTCGTGTCGGTCTCGATCCCGAGCAGCGGCGAATAGTCGCCCGGCTTGAGCTCCGACCCAGCCCCCGCCGCCTGGAACGGCGTGTTGTTGGCATTGGCGAGAAAGCCCGATGCGGGGTTCACGTTGCGCGGCACTTGCGCGAACGGCACCGTGCCGGCCGCAAGATCGCGCGAGGTATCGCCGCGCAGGAGGTGGCGATAATCGAACCCCGGCTTCCGGTTGGGAAAGCTCGCATTGTAGACATAGGCGATGTTGCCCGCGGCGTCGCCATAGAGGAAGTTGGTCGCGGGAACGCCCTGGAGCGCCAGCGCCTTCTGCCACTCGCCGAAATCGCGCGCGCGCGTCAGCCGGTAATATTCCTCGACCATGCGGAGCTGGTCGGCACCGGCATAGCGGATCGCGAACGCGCCGCTCTTGTTGACGATCACCGGCCCCTGCACCGCGCGATAGACCATCTTCGGGATCGGCAGCACGAACGGCCCGAAGCGCACCTTTAGCCACACGCGGCGCGCCTCGAGCGGAAGCCACTTGCCGTCGAAGCGATACTCGGTGCCCGCTTGATTGCGCACGAGCTTGTAGACGTCGGTCAGGTCGGGCCGGTTGACGGTGTTGGTCCACCCCAGATGTTCGTTATGCCCGAGCACCGGGAACGGCACGCCGGGGAAGGTCGCGCCCGAGAAATGCCAGCCAGTGCCCGATTGCACGCTGAGTTCGTACCATGCCACTGGCCCGCTCCACGGCTGATGCGAGTTCGAGATCACGCGCGTGAAACCGTCGGCCGAGCGTTTCGGCGCGACGACGAAGGCGTTCGAGCCATTGGGCATCGCTTCGCCGGTCGCGGGGAGCGCGGTCGGATCGGGGCTGTCGGGCACGGCCCCCGCGGTCTCGGCCGGGAGCGGCTTGTCGCCCGACAGCGCACCGAGCGTCTGGTCGAGCCCGAAGAAGAACGGCGTGCGCAGCACGAAACCCGTCGCGATATCCTCGCCATTCGCCGGGAACAGTCGCGCGAGCCGGATTTCTCCGGGGTGGCGACGGGCATAGGCGTTCAGCCCGCTGGCATAGGCATCGAGCAAGGCGCGCACATCGGCGGGCTGCTTGTCGTAATCGCGCTGCGCGGTCTCGCGCGCGCCGAGCAAGGCGAGCGTATAATCGACCTTGGCGCCGTCTGCGCCGGTCATCGCGCCGAGCCGCCCGCGCGCCATCGCGACCGCCTCCTGCAGCGTCGCGAAATCGTCCTCGGCATGGGCATAGGCGACACCGTAGGCGACATCGGGATCGGTCTTGCCGAAGATGTGCGGCACGCCGAAGCGATCCCGCGCGATCACGCTGTCGTAATGGCGCTCGGCCGGTGCGACGACGCGCGCCGCGGTGAACGGCTCCCACACCGCCAAAGCAATTGCGGCGCCGAGCAGCACCACCGCCAGCCATACCGCCCCGGATCGTATCGTCCGCATTCGGATCCCCTCTCGGGGCGAATAGAGCAGCCTTCGGGGGATTAGGCTAGACGTGCTTGCGCGCCACCGACCAAATGAAGCTGTCATACCAGAAATGCAGCAGCGAGCAGGCGATGAACGGCGCCAGGAACACGCGCACGCTCCCCGTCATCGCCGCCGCATAGGCCAGGCCGAACAGGATGCAACCGCCCCAGAAATACAGCATCGTGCGGCCCTGCCGCCCGCCCGACGCCTGCGTCATCCGCCCGCCCTCCTTCACCCAGACGAGCGCGAAATATTGCACCGCATGATAGAGATTGATCACCGCGAGCGCGACGATCGGCGGCGTGAAGCCCCAGGCGAGGATCGACACAGCCCCCGTCGAAACGAGCGTCGCGACCTTGTGTGCGGGGAGGCGATACCCGACGCGCATCGCCTGCCGATAGTCGAGGATCGCCCACACCAGCACGATCGCATAAGCGAGCAGCGCGGCGGCGCGGATGCCGGTATTGTAGCCGGCAAGCACGCCCGGCACGCTGGCCAGCGTGGCCAGCGCGGTGTGGTCGAACTTCGCAAAACTCTGGAGATGCGTCGCGAGCGCTGCTCCCGCCGCGAGCGGGCCGACATAGAGCAAGGTGTTGAGCCGCAAATCGGTCTTGCGCAGCAGCTCGGGCGGATTGCCCGCCTTCATGTCGTAGATCCGCGCGAAGCCGAAATTCTGCATCGCCGAGTGGTAGACATCCCAGAACACCGCCAACACGCTCGCCGCGACCAAAGCGATCGGCGAGAGGAACAGCGTCGCGATCAACGCGATCGGCGCGACTGTCAGCTTGCCGCGATGCGCCGCGAACACCGTGCGATTGCCATAGGCGCGCGGGACGACGGCGATGAGATGCGCCCAAGTCGTGATCGCGATCACCGCGAACATGCCCTTGATCGCGACCGACGCGGCGTCGTGCGGTGCCGCCAGCGCCCAGCCGTCGAGCCAAAGCTCGACCGCGAGGAATGCGACGAGCGGCGCGCCCCAGAACACCAGCGCATCACGGCGTGGGCCGAGGATCGCGCGCGACGGGTCGGACAGCGAGCCGGGTGCCGGTGCTGCGGCGGTCCAGCGCAGAGTGTCATAGTGCGTTGCCACGGTATCCCCGGATTGCCTGCGGTTTCGGCGCGATCCTATGGCAGTCAGGGTTAATATCGTATTCGCGTCCCGGAGCGATATGGAGGGCAGCCCGTTCTTGCGACCTGCCCTCCTCCGATGGCTTAGAAGCCTGCCTTGATCGTCACGAAATACTGCGCGGGCGCGCCCGCCAGCAGCGTCTGGTTGTCGCCCTTATAGCCAAAGCCGTTCGATCCGATCGTCGCGACATATGTCTTGTCGAACAGATTGGTCGCGTTCGCCTGGATCTCGAACTTGCGATCGGCGATCGTCACGCGCGCGCCGATCGTCGCATCGACCAGCACGCGGCCGGGCACCGACTGGTCGTTGGTGTAGGTGAAGTAGCGGCGGCTCATATAATCCGCGCCGACGCGGCCGAAGAAGATGCCCTTGTCGTAGGTCAGCTCGCCCTTGATCAGGTGTTTGGGCGTGTCGACCGTCTGCTTGCCGCGGATCGCCTGCACCACGCCGCCGACGGTCACATTGTCGCGATAGGTCGAGTCGTTGTAGCTGTACGAGCCGTAGACGCCGAAGCCGTAGCCGAGCTTGGCCTCGAGCGCGGTCTCGAGCCCGTAGGCCCGCACCGAACCGACGTTCGACAGGATCGGCGGGTTGCCGACGATCCCGGCGCCGACGCTCTGCGCGAGCGTGCGGTTCGAGAAGTCGACATAATAGCCCGCGAGCAACGCGGTCACGCCGCGATAATGGTAGCGCCCGCCGAGCTCGAACGTGTCCGACGATTCGGGCTTCAGCTTGTTGGTGGTGAGCAGCGCATTGAACCCCGCCTGCGTGGTCGCGAACGGCCCGCTTGTCGCGGCGGAAACGAACGCACGCTTCACTTGCGTAAAATCGCCGAACAGTTCGAACGCATCGCCGATCCTGTAATTGAGCCCGGCGTGCGGCTGGAAGAAGTCCTTGACCTGGATCCGCCCCGAGGCGAGCCCGCCCGACACGATCGGCGTCGCTTTATTGGTAACGGCAAACCCCTTCCAGCCGAGATCGATCGTCAGATCGCCGAGCCCGATCTTGTCCTGCACGTAATATTGGACGGTGTCGGTCTGATAGGTGTTGTACCACTGCGTCGCGAACGGAAGGTATTGGAAGTCGCGCGCGCTGCGGCTCGGCGCGGTGCGGCTGTCGAGCGCGTAGAAGCGGCGCGCCTGGCGGAAGTCGTTGACTTCGTACCAGCCGCCGACGGTGATGTCGTTGAAGCCGAGCTTGGTGCCGAGCGAGCCAAACACGCCCTTGCGGTGGATGTCATATTCGGTCGTGCGCACCGAGATCGGCACGCCCGACGGCGACGGGACATACGGCGTGAACCACAGGCCCTGGCCGTGATTGGCATGATAATAGGCCTTCAATTCACCGTGAACGGTTGCGTCCTTGGCGGTCTCGACCCCGAGCGATGCGAGGTAATCCTGACGCAGCCCCGCCGCGTCGAAATAGACGTCGTCGGCATTGGCATAGGGTGCGGGCGTGACCGAACCTGCCGCCGGATTGAGCTTCGGCGCCCCCGTATAGCCGCTGTTCGCGCCGGTATCGGCGATCAGCACCGCGAGCGGGAAATTGTCGTCGATATTGTCGACGCGGTAGCCGAGCCGCTTGATCATATCGAGCGACAGATCCTGATAGTCCTGCTCGCGGCGGTCCGAATAATTGAAGGTGCCGACGAGCCGCACCGCGCCGATCGGCGCGACGAACTTGGCGTTGACCTGGTTCTGCCGCTGGATGCCGAAGCCCTTCCATTTGTCGGTATCGAGGAAGCCGTACGAGACATAGGCGCTCGGCCCGTTGTCGCCGAGCACGCCGGTGTCGAACCGCCCGAACGCGCGCACCGTGTTCGCGCTGCCATAGCTTCCGTTGAGCGTCAGCGCGGTGGCAGGCTTGGGATCGCTCGAGAAAAATTCGATCGTCCCACCAAGATTATTGGTCGCCTGCGCGCCGATCGAGCCCGATCCCTGCGACACGAGCGTGCGCCCGATATTCTCCGACGAGATCGCGCGGCTGATATGGAGGCCGTTGGTGTTGCCATACGATCCGTCGCCGAGCGGAATGCCGTCGAGCGTGAAGCCGATCTGGTTCTGGTTGAAGCTGCGGATCGAGACGCGCTGCGACCATTCGTACGCACCAAACGCGTCGGCCGACTGGAAGTTGACGTTGGGCAGCTTGGCGATGGCTTTCAGCGGGCTGGTGCCCGGCGCGAGGATCGCGATGTCGGCTTGCCCCAGTTGCTGGACCTGCCGCGTCTGGCCCTTGCCGACGATGATGATGTCGTTGCCGGCATCATCCGCAACCGGCTCGGCCTCGGGTGCCGGCGCGGCGGGTGCCGGCGTCGGCGCGAGCGCGCCATCGCGCGCGGACGCGGACGCGGACGCGGACGCGGACGCGGACGCGGACGCGGACGCGGACGCGGACGCGGCCAGTGGCCAGGAAAGGGCGGCGCCCGCAAGCAGGCAAAGCGTGAAACGACGCATGATAGGATCCCCGATTTGATCGTTTGTGGGGCACTACTCCCCGCGCCCTGCCGCGGTGCCTAGCCATGCTGCGTTGCCGAAATGCGTAGATTCCGTGGCACGCCGATGACGGTCTTTACAGCTAGACGTGTTTTGAGAGATCGCGCCGGCACGGCCCCTTGTGTTGCATAAGTGCAACACTACATCGATTGGCAAGAAGGAGGGACACTTCCCAATGAACATCGAGAAATTCACCGACCGCGCCAAGGGCTTCCTGCAATCGGCGCAGACCGTCGCAATCCGCATGAGCCACCAGCGGATCGCGCCCGAACATGTGTTGAAGGCGTTGCTCGAGGACGAGCAGGGCATGGCGTCCGGGCTGATTACCGCCGCCGGCGGCGACCCCAAACGCGCGCTGAGCGAGACCGATCTCGCGCTCGCGAAGATCCCCGCAGTGTCGGGTAGCGGCGCGCAAACGACGCCGGGGCTCGATAACGACGCGGTGCGCGTGCTCGACCAGGCCGAGCAGATCGCGACCAAATCGGGCGACAGTTTCGTGACGGTCGAACGACTGCTCGTCGCGCTCGCGCTGTCGCTCAACACCGTCGCCGGCAAGGCGCTGAAGACCGCGGGCGTCACCCCGGAGGCGCTCAATGCCGCGATCGAGCACGTGCGCAACGGCCGCGTCGCCGACAGCGCGGGGGCCGAGGACAAGTTCGACGCGCTCAAGAAGTTCGCGCGCGACCTGACGCAGGCGGCGCGCGACGGCAAGCTCGACCCCGTCATCGGCCGCGACGAGGAGATCCGCCGCACGATCCAGATCCTCGCGCGCCGCACCAAGAACAACCCGGTGCTGATCGGCGAACCCGGCGTCGGCAAGACCGCGATCGCCGAGGGGCTCGCGTTGCGCATCGCAAATGGCGACGTTCCGGACACGCTGAAAGACCGCAAGCTGATGTCGCTCGACATGGGCTCGCTGATCGCGGGCGCGAAATATCGTGGCGAGTTCGAGGAGCGGCTCAAGGGCGTGCTCGACGAAGTGAAGGCTGCCGAGGGCGACATCGTCCTGTTCATCGACGAGATGCACCAGCTGATCGGCGCAGGGAAATCCGAAGGCGCGATGGATGCGGGCAATCTGCTCAAGCCAGCGCTCGCGCGCGGCGAGCTGCACTGCGTCGGCGCTACCACGCTCGATGAGTATCGCAAATATGTCGAGAAGGACGCCGCGCTCCAGCGCCGCTTCCAGCCGGTGTTCGTCGGCGAGCCGACCGTGCCCGACACGATCTCGATCCTGCGTGGGCTCAAGGAAAAGTACGAGCTGCACCACGGCGTGCGGATCACCGATGCGGCGATCGTCGCGGCGGCGACCTTGTCGAACCGCTACATCACCGACCGCTTCCTCCCCGACAAGGCGATCGATCTGATGGACGAGGCCGCGAGCCGGATCCGCATGGAAGTCGAGAGCAAGCCCGAGGAGATCGAGATCCTCGATCGGCGGATCATCCAGCTCAAGATCGAACGCGAGGCGCTGAAGCGCGAGAGCGACGAAGCGTCACGCGACCGGCTGGTCAAGCTCGACGGCGAGCTCGCCAATCTCGAGCAGCAATCGAGCGAGCTGACCACACGCTGGCAGGGCGAGAAGGACAAGATCTCGGCCGAGGCCAAGCTCAAGGAACAGATCGATGCCGCGCGGCTCGAGCTCGAGCAGGCGCAACGGGCCGGCGACCTCGCCAAGGCGGGCGAGCTGTCCTACGGGCGCATCCCCGATCTGCAGCGCCAGCTCGATGCCGCGGCGGGCGCGACCAAGGGCGCCATGCTGCGCGAGGAGGTGACCGCCGAGGACATCGCGGGCGTCGTCGCGCGCTGGACCGGGATCCCGGTCGAGCGGATGCTCGAGGGCGAGCGCGACAAGTTGCTCGCGATGGAAGCGACGATTGGCAAGCGCGTGATCGGCCAGCAGAACGCGATCCGCGCGGTGTCGACCGCAGTGCGGCGGGCGCGCGCGGGGCTGCAGGATCCGAACCGGCCGCTCGGCTCGTTCCTGTTCCTCGGGCCGACGGGCGTCGGCAAGACCGAGCTGACCAAGGCGCTCGCCGAATTCCTGTTCGATGATCCGACCGCGATGGTTCGCATCGACATGAGCGAGTTCATGGAGAAGCATGCGGTCGCGCGGCTGATCGGCGCGCCTCCCGGCTATGTCGGCTATGAGGAAGGCGGCGTGCTGACCGAGGCGGTGCGGCGCCGGCCGTACCAGGTCGTGCTGTTCGACGAGGTCGAGAAGGCGCATGGCGATGTCTTCAACATCCTGTTGCAAGTGCTCGATGACGGGCGGCTGACCGACGGCCAAGGCCGCACGGTCGACTTCACCAACACGATCATCGTGCTGACCTCGAACCTCGGCAGCCAGGTGCTGACGACTTTGGGCGAAGGCGAGGATGTCGCGAGCGTCGAACCGCAAGTGATGGAGATCGTCCGCGGCCACTTCCGGCCCGAATTCCTCAACCGGCTCGACGAGATCGTGCTGTTCCACCGGCTCGGCCAGGCGGAGATGGCACCGATCGTCGATATCCAGGTCAAGCGGATCGCGACGTTGCTGGCCGAACGCAAGGTCGAGCTCGATCTCACCGATGCCGCCCGGCTGTGGCTCGGCCGCGTCGGCTATGACCCGGTGTACGGCGCACGGCCGCTGAAGCGCGCGGTGCAGCGCTATCTGCAGGACCCGCTCGCCGATTTGATCCTGCGCGGGAGCGTGAAGGACGGCGCGACGGTGCGGGTCGACGAGGGCGACGGCAAGCTCGAGCTGGCGGTCGAGTGACCTGCTGCCGTCACCCCGCCACCAGGCCGGGGTGACGGCGGAAGACGGCAAGCGGTCCCAACAAGAAGGGGCGGCCTCCGCATGGAGACCGCCCCTTTTTCGTGTCCGATCCGGGCGGGATCAGAACGTGAAGTTGGCGCCCGCCTTGAACGAGCGGCCGATGATCCCCGATGCGGCCCAGGCCGGGTTGTAGTTGTTGCCGCCATAGGTGTTCGGGTCGAACGGTGCGTGCGCATCGAACAGGTTCTGGACGATCATGTAGAAGGTGAACTTGTCGTTCACCTTGACGCTGCCGTTCAAATCGACGCTGAGGAAGTGCTTGACCGTGCACTGCAGCGCCCCGCCCGCAGTCCGCGACACATCCCCGTTGTAGAGATAGGTCGAGGCCGGCGTGTCGTTCGCACCGCAGTTGCCGACGCCGTTATAATCGGCGGCGTAGCCCTTGTACCCGCTTGTGAAGTACGTCGTTGCGGTCAGCGAGTAGGCCCCCGCCTCGAGCGTGTTTTGCCAGTTGGCGCGCCAGCGCGGCGTGCCCGATGCCGAGGTGGTGTTGTATGGCCCAAGCGTACCGAGATAGTCGTACACGCCGTTGACGCCGGTGTTGACCTTATACTCGAGCACGAGCGTGCCCTCGAGAGCCGAGGTCAGCTTGATGCCGTGGCCCAGCGGAACGCTCGCCGAGATCTGCGCATCGATACCCGAGGTCTGCAGCGACTGGCCGTTGATATACGCCGCGTTGACGAACGCCGGGGTCGGACGCAGGCCCGGGAAGGCCGGATCGACTGGGTTCGGCGTGATCGTGATCCCGGCCGGTTGCGCGCCACCGGCAAGGTAGCTGTTGGCGTAGGTAGAATCGGCCGGGTTGAAGATCAGGTCCTTCTTGTGGATGTTGTAGTAATCCACCGTCAGGCTGAGCCAGCGAACCGGCTGGAACACCGCGCCGCCGGTGAAGCTGGTCGAGGTTTCGGGCTTGAGGTTCGGGTTGCCGACCGAGTTCAGGCCGAGGCTGTACGTCCCGACATACGAGTTGCCGCCGTGCGCATCCTGCGTCGCCTTGGGCGGCGTGTAGTTGACGAATCCGATCACGTTGCCGCTCGTCTCTGGGATCGACGGTGCGCGGAAGCCCTTCGAATAGGTGCCGCGGATCGCCACCTGCGGGATCGGCGTGAACTTCGCACCGATCTTCGGCGAGAAGCGACCGAAGCCCGTCGAATAGTGATCGTAGCGGCCCGACACGTTGACTTCGAGCTGCTTGAGCACCGGCGCGTTGACTTCGAAGAAGCCCGACGTGACATAACGATGCCCGATCGCCGAGAAGGCGTTAATGTCGAGGAACTGCGAACCCGGATTCGGCGTCGGATCGAAGATGTTCTCGTAGCGGAATTCGCCACCGACGCCGACGTTGAGCGGGCCACCCGGCAGATCGAAGAACGAATGCGTCAGGATGCCCTGGATTTCAGCCGTTTCCGAATGCGCCTTGCTCTGCTGGTTCGGCGCGATGAGCGACCGCACCGCGTCGGTGTTCGCGGCCGGATTGACGAAATTGTACGCGCCGGTGTTGATCGCGGTGGTCAGGCCGGCAAGGTTGATGTTGCCGGTGCGATCCTGCGTCAGGTTGGTGCGCATGTACGTGCCATGCAGCGTATAGCCCCAGCCGGCGTCGGCACCGAACTTGCCGTCGATCCCGCCCGCGATGCGGTAGGTCTGCGAGGTGTTCTTGAGCGTCGAGGCGATGTCACCGAAGCGATAGAAGATCAGCGCGCCCTGGCCCGTCGCGGCATAGGGGTTCTGCGGGTTGAGCGTGCCGTTCGCCAACTGCGAGGGCAGCACCAGGCCGAAGGTATAGGCCGGGTTGTTCGAGCGCAGCGAGCTCGGCGTGCGGTTCTGGAAGATGATGCTCTGGTAGAACGTACCCGTCAGATACGCCTGCGCGTTGGCGCCGATGTTCGCGGTCAGATGCGCAGTGCCGCCGAAGCGCGTCTGGTCGGGGAGGATCTGACTGTATTGGTTGACGAGATCCTGCTCGCAATACTGGCCGTTGACGTTGCTGTGAGCGATGTTGGGCTGCGCCGCACCGGCGCACCCGCCCTGCTGCAGCACTTGATAGCGGCCGCCGACGATCGGCACGCCGCTGAAGATGTTGCCAGCGGTGTAGGTTGCCGGACGGACGACCGCTGCGGTCGTGCTGCTCGACGAGGCGGTGTTCGGGGCGAAAAAGTTAGTGTTGCCGTTGGCACCCGTGAAGCCGCCGCCCGTCTGGATCCAGGACAGGTTCTTGGTGTTGTACGGGAATTCGCGCTGGTTCGCGAACAGCGCGTTCTGGTGCTGATATTCGGCGCTGACGTAAACGTTGAAGCCCTGATCGGCGAGGCTGCCATAGCCTGCGGTCAGGCGTGCGCGCTGCTGGCCGGCATCGCCGCGCTCGGAAATGCCGCCCTCGACATTGCCGCTGACGCCGCGGATTTCCTTCTTGAGGATAACGTTGACGACGCCGCCGACGGCGTCTGCGCCGTAGGTCGACGATGCGCCGTCGCGCAGCGTTTCGATCCGGTCGACGATCGCGCCCGGAATGGTGTTGAGATCGACGAAGCTGCGCTGGCCGTCATCGGCGAGCGGATAATACGCCGGACGCAGACCGTCGAACAGCACGAGCGTCGAGTTGGTCGACAGACCGCGCAGCGATACGCCCTGCGCGCCCGATGCGAACGCGTTGCCGAAGCCCTGCGGCACGCTGCCGCCATTGCCCGCCGAGATCGACTGGATGACGTCGGCGGTGGTGTTCAGCCCGCGCGCGGCGATGTTGGCGGCGGTGATCACCGACACCGGCGAGGGCGTCTCGGTGTTCGTACGGCGGAAGATCGTGCCGGTGACGACGATGTCCTGGCCGGCGTCGGCATTGGCCTGCGCGTCGGCGGGCGCCGACTGCGTCTGAACCGCAGCGGCGCCGGGCGTGGCAGCATCGGCGGGGGTTGCCGGCGCAGTCTGCGCGACTGCTGGCGCTGTGCTCAGCGCGAACAGAACGGCGCAGGTCGCAGCGCCAGCGAGCAAGCGCGGCTTCGAAAAATCGAACGGTGTTTGGGTCACAGATTCATCCTTGCGAACGCCCAACCGTCGCGCGATCGCGACGCTATGGCGTAATTGGCAAGTCCCGTGACCGACGCATACAGATGCCCGGCCCCCCGAGACATGGCGTCAAACTGGCGGCGCGCCGGATTGCTGTAAAGGCGCGAAGTGACGCTGCGGAAACTTCTGCAACCTACTGTAACCACGCTGCAACATTCCAGCCACATCGGTCCTATGTTGATACCAGGCAATAATCTACGGCAAGGTTTGGCTGGTTACGCACGCGCGGGCACAGCGCCTCCCCTGCGCGGCTTGCTTGGGACATGCAGCGGAAATATACCCGTTAAACGCGGTGTCCGGCGTGATTTGGATCACGCCCCGAGCAGCGCTTGCAGCTCAGCCGGCGGTCTCGAGGCGCGGATGATCGGGCCGCAACGGCGGTTCGAAATCCTCGCGCCGCCAGATCGCGTTCGCGGGCTCCTCGGGGTCGGGCCGCGCGAAATCGAGATAGCCGAAATAGGTCAGGATCACGCGCTCGGCGGTATCGACGATCGCGGTCCGTCCGTGCAGGAAACGGGTATTGTCGAGCATCAGCAGATCGCCCGGATCCCATTCGATCTCGGCGCTGAGTCGATCGCCCGTCGCCTTGATCGCCTGCAACCACTCCTCGGGCACCGGATGGCCGTCGTCGAGCACCGGATGATCGGCGCGCCCGTGGTTGAAGCGCGAGAACAGCAGGAAATTGCCGAACGCCGGCGCAGTGTTGAACATCGGCGTGTGCAGCGCCGGCCGACTGAACACGCGCAGGATCCCCGCATCGGGATAACGCCGGAAATAATAGGGACAGCCGGGCGGCGGGGACGCGAGTTGCGCGTCGCTCGGCTCGGGCGTGCCGAGCCAATAGTCGAGCAGCGCCGGCCATGTCGGCTTGATGTACAGCAGGCGCCGCGTGGCGAGCGCACGGCGCACGGGCTCGGGCATTTCACGGGCGAGCGCGACGCCGTCGCAGATCGTCGTGCGCCCGCCCGATTGCGGCGCGACGATGCAGCCGAAAAAGGCGACATCGGGCTTCCACGGTTCGCGCGACAGTTCGGGATGGAGCGCGAACGCGCCGTTTCCGGCATCGACCGTGAAGACGTTCGCCGCAGGATCGACCGGCTGACGCCCGGGGCTTTCATTGACCACCGAGGTTGCGCAGAACTGTTTAGCGAAGGTCCCGAAGCCGGCGACATCGACGCCGAAGCCGCGAAACAGCAGCGCGCCATGCGCCTTGTAGAGCGCGATGAGCTGCGCCCGGTCGAGTTCGAAGATCGAGGTTTCGCCGGTCGCTTCGATCACGACGTGCGGCTGGTGAAGCGCGGGCAAATGGATGGCGGCCATGACGCACCGGGGATAGCCGCCAACACCGCTCCGCGCTACAGCGAAGCGTGGCCTTGACCTTCGACGATCTCTTCGGCTCGCCCGATCATTTCCTGCAGGCGTTCGAGCAGGACCATGCGGTGTTCGTGCCGATGGACCGCGCCGCCTATCATCGTTCGATCTTTCTCGATCACCGGATTTCGCCGGCGGCGGCGCAGCGCATGGCATTGCCGCTCGCCGATCTGATGCCGCGCGCGCGGGGCAGCGCGCCGACCGCGTGGATCTTCCACATGGCGCATTGCGGATCGACCTTGCTCGCGCGCGCGCTCGACGATCCGGCCGCCAGCCTGGTGCTGCGCGAGCCGCTCGCGCTGCGGCAGAGCGCGATCCAGCGCGACCCTGCCCGGCTCGCGCTGGTGCTGGCGATGCTCGGCAAGCGCTATCGCGGTGATGCGCCGACGCTGGTGAAGGCGAACGTGCCGGTCAATTTCCTGCTGCCCCAGATCGCCGCGGCACAGCGCGACGCGCCCGCGATCCTGCTCTATCTCCCGTTGCGCGCGTATCTGCTCGCGATCCTGCGCGACGACAATCACCGCGGCTGGCTGCGCCACGTGACGACGCAACTGGCGCCCTATCTCGGCGACTGGTCGGCGCTGGGCGATGCCGAGCGCGGTGCCGCCTTATGGCTCGCGCAGGTCGAGGCGTTCACCACCGCGCTGTCGGCAATGCCCAATGCCCGCACGCTCGATGCCGAAACGCTGTTCGACGCGCCGCTCCCGACGCTGCGCGCCGCCGCGGCGCAGTTCGGCGTGCCGATCGCGCCACAGACGCTCGAGACGGTCGTCGCGGGCCCGCTCTTTTCGACCTATTCGAAGAATCCGAGCGTCGCGTTCGACAATGCGGCGCGGCGCACTCGCGCGGCCGAGGTTGCTGCGGCGATCGCGCCCGAACTCGACGCGGCGGAAGCCTATGTCGCACGCCACGCGGCGACCGCGACCCCCGACGCCGCGCTTCTGGCCGCAGCGCTCAGTCGCTGACGCCGAGCGCGGACTGCCCCGCGACGTCGGTCTCGGCAGCGACCGCGTAGAAGCGGCGCAGCAGGTCGCGCTCGGTTTCGGTGATATACGGGTTCCACACGTCGAAGATCAGGATCGCGCGCATCTGGTTCGAGCGATTCCACGCCTCATGCTCGATCGTGTCGTCGAACACCCACGCCTCGCCCGCGCGCCAGTCGCGCTCCTCGCCGCCGACGCGAAAGCTGCAGCCGGGCGGCACGATCAACGGCAGATGGACGATCGAGCGGACGTTGCTGACCCCGGTATGCGCGGGCAAATGCGCGCCCGGCTGGAGCAGCGAGAAGAACACCGTCGGCGTGCGGCCCGGCAGATCGGACAGCGGCAAGGCCGCGATCGCTTCCGCCGTACGCGGCGCGCGCGCGCAGGCAGCGTCGTCGCGCACGCCGTCCTTCCACAAATGCAGCGCCCCCCATTGCAGCGAATGATCGAGCGCCGACCATTTGTTCTGCGGCGTCCCCGGCGGCATCGCGACATAGGGGCGGATCGCCTGGGCATCCTCGGCAAGGATCGCCTCGAGCTCGGCGCGGATCATGTCGGTCTTGGCCTCGATCTCGGCGAGCCACGGGAAATGCGCACGCGCGAAATATTCCTCGGCCGGAAGGAAGGGAAAGTGCATCCCGGCACAGACGTTCGCATAGATCGCGCGCCGCCCGAGCGCATGATCGATACACGCATCAGCGCGGCGGCGCTCCGCCACCGGGATCGCCCCGCGGATATCCGAAAGCCCGCGATCGATCGTGTCGCCGAACGCCGCGCGTTGCTCGCGAACGAAGGCGCGCGCATGGTCGAACATCAACTCTAGCGCCGGGCTGCGCTCCTCGATCGAGGCTTCCATCGCGAGCACGCTGCCCCAGCGGTCGGCGGCGCTGGCCTCGTCCCCCTGGCGCTCGCGCAGTTCCGCCATCCGCACCAGCGCCATGAAGTGCCGCTGGTCGATCGCCAGCGCGCCTTCGAGCGCGGCGGCCTCGGCCGCGTCGTCGCGCTGCTCGCGGCGCGCGCGCGCGAGGTTCATCCACAATTCGGGGGCAAGCGCGTCGGCGGCGATCGCGCGCTCGAAATAGGCCGCGGCGTCTCCCGGACGCGATAGCGCCAAGGCATGCATTCCCAGCGCGTTGAGCGCCAGCGGATGCTCGCCAGCCTGTGCCAGCACGTCGCGAAACAGGCCTGCGGCGATCTCGGGCCGTCCGGCGCGCCGCTCCTGGACCGCCGCCTGAAGCATCCGCTGAATATCCGCATCGTCCATGCCACCTGCATATCGGCGTCGAACCGACTAGACAACGCGCGCGCGGCTGCACAAACAGGCGCAATGACGCCGGCCACCTTGTCGGGCGGCCCGCAAGGCCAGCCGGGATCGATCGCCGAAGCGGTGCGCGATGCGAGCTGGCTCGCGCATCGCTACGATCCCGGCCACGACGCCGTGCATTTCGTGCCGGTGCCGCGCGCCGAGCATCGCCGCGCGACCTTCCTGACCGACGAGTATTTGCCCGCTGGCCTCGCCCCGCTCGTCGTACGCCGCGCCGACGCGATCGCCGCCGCACCGACGGCCGCGCCGATCCACTTCCTGTTTCACTCGGCCTTCTGCTGTTCGACGCTGCTGGCGCGCGCGCTCGATCACCCCGGCTGGGCGATGGGGCTGAAAGAGCCGGTGATCCTCAACGACATCATCGGCTGGCGTCGCCGCGGCGGCAAAGGGCCCGACATGGCGGAAGTGCTCGACGATGTGCTGACCTTGCTGGCGCGGCCGTTCGAGCCGGGCGAAGCGGTGTTCGTCAAGCCGTCGACCGCGGTCACCGCGCTCGCCCCTGCCCTGCTGACGCTGCGCGGCGACGCCTGTGCGGTGCTGCTCTATGCGCCGCTGCGCACCTATCTCGGCTCGATCGCGCGCAAGGGTTTGGACGGGCGGCTCTGGGTGCGCACGCTGCTGACCGGAATGCTCGACGACGGGCTCGTCAATCTCGGCTTTGGTCCGCGCGACTATCTCGGGCTGACCGACCTGCAGGTCGCCGCGGTCGGATGGCTCGCGCACCAGCAGCTCTTCGCGCGGCTGGTCGCGCAATTCGGGCCGGCGCGGGTGCGCACGCTCGACAGCGCCACGTTGATGGCGGATCCGTCGGCGGCGCTCGCGAGTCTGGCTGCGCTGACGCAGCGCGCGATCGATCCGGTGACGCTCGCGGCGATGGCGCACGGACCGGCCTTCACCACCCATTCTAAGTCCGGCGCGGCGTTCGATTCACGCGATCGCGCCGCCGAGCTGGCACGCGGCGACACGCTCCACGCCGACGAAATCGAAAAGGTCGCGATCTGGGCAGAAGCGGTCGCGGCGGCAAACGCGATTGCGCTGATCGCCCCGGCGGGCTTGCTTGACTAGGCGCTCAGCAATTCCCGCTGATGCCCTGATTGCCGCAGACACCGGATGTGAGACCGCTCGCGCGGATTCTTTCGCGGTCGATGTCCCATTCACGTCGCGTCTTGCACACCTTCTGGCTTCCGACCAGCGAGCCGGTCACCGGAAATTCCCGGCAAACGCGCTTCTCGGGCGCGGTGGCGGCCGTCTTCGTCGCTTGCGCGGGCGTTGGCTGCGGATCGGGAGCCGTCAGCGATAGCAAGAGCAGGATCAGCATGACGTCCTCACAGCATAACAGCATATGGCGATGTGCCTGCGTAACGATACGGATTATGGCGGACTAATGTCAAAGCGAAACACGCAGAACCGCCGTCCGCCGATCGCACCTCGATCGCAAAGATCGCAGATCGATCAAGCGCTTGCAGCGGGCGATGTCGTGAACGCCGCAAGGCTCGCCGAACGCGAGCTCGCGGCGGGGCGCGCCGATCCGCTCGTGCTCAACCTCGCCGCATGGCGCAAGGAGGAAGCCGGCGATTTCGCAGCGGCACACGCGTTGCTCCGCCAAGCGCTGACGCTCAGCCCGGGCGACGTTGCGATCCTCGGCTCGATCGGCGCGGTGCTGCGCAAACAGGGGTTCCTCGAAGACGCGCTCGCGGTGCTCGATGGCGTCGTTGCGGCCGAACCGCGCCATTCGGCGGCGTGGCTCGAACGTGGCTATGTGCTCGATGCACTGCGGAACGATGCCGCGGCGACCGACAGCTATCACCACGCGCTCGCGCTCGATCCGACGCTGTCGCCGGCGCTCGGCAAGCTGAGCGACGCCGCCGCGCGGCGCGGCGATGCTGGGAGCGCGCAAAGCTATGCACAGCGCGCGCTGGCGCTCAACCCGCACGAGCCGTCGGCGATCTTCGCGCTGGCGCTGCTGGCGGTCGAAGCGCGCGACGGCGCACGTGCCGAGGCCTTGCTGCGCCCCTTGCTCGAGACGCCGCTCGCGCTGGACGATCGCACGCGGACGCTGACCTTGCTCGGCGACGCGCTCGACCGGCTCGACCGCCCCGCCGAAGCGTTCGACGCGTATGGTGCAGCGCAAGCCACCTTTCGCGAGGCGTATCGCGAACAGCTCGCGCCGGCGGTGGACCGTCCGTCGCACCGCTCCTTCATCGATGCGATCCGCGCGCAGGTTGCCGCGACCGGCTCAATCGCGGCGCTGCCCGCCGACGAGCGCGTCGCGGGTGCCGCCGCGACGCACGTCTTCCTGCTGGGCTATCCGCGGTCGGGAACGACGTTGATCGAGAATGTGCTGGCGAGCGCGACCGATGTCGTCGCGCTCGAGGAACGCGACACGCTGGTCGATATCGACGCCGCGCTGCTTGCCAATGACGGCACGATGCCCGACCTCGATACGCTCGACCCCGCGCTGCTGCTCGATTTGCGGACGCGCTATTGGGCGCGGGTCGCGGCGCTCGCCGAAACATCTGTCGCGGGCAAAGTGCTCGTCGACATGAACCCGTTCAATGGGATCAAGCTGCCGATCCTCGCGCGGCTCTTCCCGCAGGCGCGCTTTGTCGTGATGCGCCGCGACCCGCGCGACGTCGTCCTGAGCTGTTTCCGCGTCAATTTCACGCCCGGTGCGGGTGCCTGGGCGTTCAGCGATCTCGAAGAGACCGCGCGGCATTATGATTCGCTGATGCGGCTGATCGACCTCGTCCGCGAGACGCTGCCGATCGCGACGCATGACGTCCGTTACGATCGCCTGGTCGGGGAGTTCGGACCCACCGTCCGCGCGCTGGCCGAGTTCATCGGGATCGCCTGGACCGAGGATTTCGCAGCGTTCGCCAGCACGGCGAGGAACCGCGGCGTCCGTACCGCGAGCGAGACGCAAGTGCGCAAGGGGCTCTACAATGGCGGTGGCCAATGGCGGCGCTATGCCGACCAGCTCGGCCCGGTCCTGCCAATCCTCGCGCCGTGGATCGAGCGCTTCGGCAGCGGCGACTAGGCCCGGCGACGGCGGGCGCGTGCCGCCGCCTTGCCTACGAAGTCCACGGTCTCAGTGCATCCCGCGCGAGCGCGGCACGCATACAAAAAGGGGCGAGCCTTGCGGCCCGCCCCCTGTTTGCCCGTGTCGGAGATCCGTCAGAACTTGACGGTGGCGCCGACTGCGAAGCGACGGCCCAACGCGTCGTAGGTCGACGGATAGGTGTTGCCGCTGTTGAACGTGGTCGAACCGACGGTACCACCGACGACGGGCGGATCGCGATCGAACAGGTTCATGACCGTGAAGGTCAGGTCGAAATGGTCGCCAATGGCAAAGCGCGTCGTCAGATCGAAGTAATCGTACGACGGGATCTTGCCGAAGTTGACGGCCTTGCCCGCCAGTGCGCCCGTGGCGATCGTGCCGCTGAACGTCGTGACGCCCGGCTCGACGCGCATCGAGCTGATGTGGCGCCAGTTCACCGAGAAATCGACGCGGTTGAAGGTCAGCGTGGTGCGCTGGTTCCACGTGATCTGCGGCTGGAGCGAGCCGGCCGACGACGACGGACCAGCGGAAGCGGGCGAACCGCAGTTCTGGCCGTAATAGCCTACGCAGCTGCGGACCAGCGACAAGGGTGTCGCCTGGAACTTCGACCGCGACGTCCAGTTGCCGAGGAAGCCGAGGTTCAGCTTCGCGAAACCGAGGTTGCGGCGATAGTTGACGTTGAGATCGATACCATCGGTGAGGACCGTACCGAGGTTGCTCGGAGCGATGAACAGACCGGCCGTGGTTGCGGGATCGCCGTCGAGCGCACCGGTCGCCGGATTGCGGCGGATCGACGTACACGCCACGTTCGACGCGCTGGCGGCGGTGATCCCGGCGCCCGTGCGGTTGCCGAAGCACAGATTGTAGGCGTCGCCTGCGGTCGGCTGCGAAATCGCGTTCTTGATCGAGATATTGTAGTAATCGACCGAGACCGACAGGCCGGGAACGTAGTTCGGCTGATATACGAGGCCGAGCGTGTAGGAGTCCGACTTTTCGGGCTGGAGCGCGAGATTGCCGCCGCCGGTGAAGTTGGCCTGCGCTGCGGTCGGGGTCTGGATGCTGCCGATCGAGGCCGCCGGGGCGCCCTGTGCAAGGCAGACCGCGCGGAGGTTGGCATTCGTGGTCGGCCCGGTGCCGGCGCACGCATCGTACGACAGGTTCGTCAGGCCGGTCGAAACCGGTGCGAACAGTTCGTTGATGTTCGGCGCGCGAACCGCGCGCTGATAGGTGCCACGGATGCGGATCCCGCTCGTCGGCTCCCACGTTGCGCCGCCCTTGTAGGTCAGCGTGTCATAGCCACGCGAACCCGCGGTATCGACCTTGTAGCTCGAATAGCGCAGGCCGCCCTCGAGCGTCAGGCTCTTGAAGAACGGCTTGTCGGTGACCACCGGAACGATCAACTCGCCATAGCCTTCGGTGACATGATAGCCGCCCTGGAAGGTCGGCGCAGCACCGCCTGCGCCACCGAGCTCGCCCGGCGTCTGCGACAGCGTGTCGGACGCCTGCGACGCGGTGTATTTGCGATACTCGGTACCAAGCGCGAAACCGATCGGCGTATCGGCGAAGGGCGACGTCACGCCGATATCACCGTTGAGCAGCGCGCGCGCTTGCGCCAGCGATGCGCGGTTTGACGTCGTGCTGTTCGCGGTCAGATACGACACCTGATTCGGCGTGATCGATCCTTCAGGTCCGAACAGGTTGATCGGAACGCAGCCGGTCCCCGCAGTGATGCTGGCGGCGCCGTTGGGCCCGTTGGGAAGGCAGCTCGTGGTATTGGTGGCAAACGCCGCAGCGCGAAGCCGCGAGGTCAGCACATAGTTCTGGATCGACTGGATGTTCTCGGATTCGCCGTACGAACCGTTGATGTCGAGCTTGATCGAATCGGTGATCCCGATCTTCACGCCGGCGCGGTAATCGAACAGCGTCGTGGTGTAATCCGACAGACGCGAGCCGACTTCGGTCGTGCGGCGGTTGGTCGCCACCGTGAAGTAGCGGAAGTTCGGATCGGTCGTCGCGGTAGCCGTCGCTGCGGCGGCGCACTGCGCTGCCGTCAGCTGGGCGACCTGAACACCCGTTGCGCTGAAGGTCGGGTTGTTATCGCAGAAGGTCTGCCGTGCTGCCGCTGGCAGATACGGGTTCGAGAACGGGATCGCGAGCGACGAACCAAAGCTGCCCGACGGCGCGATGATCGTGCTCACCTGGTTCTTCGAGAACATTCCGCGCGAATAGACTTCGACATGGTCGGAGATGTCATACCGCGCCGCGCCGTAGATGTTGTAGCGCTGGAACGGCGTCTGGAAGATGTTGTACGGGTTAAAGTTGAACGGCACGACCGGCGACTGCAGCGCGCCCGTGGTCGGGTTGATCTGGCGATTGCCCGAAACGCGTGCAGCCCCCGTGCCAAGACCGGCGACCGAGAAGCGCGTTGGCACCGTCGTGCCCGAACCACCGGCCGCGCCGCTGGTCGAGGTGTAGTTGTTGACCGCGATGTTGCGCGCGCCCTGATAGACCGGGTCGGAATGCTGATAGCCGACCGACAGCACCGCGTTGCCGCGGCCGTCGTCGAAATTGGCGCCAATCGTCAGATCGGCGCGATAGGTGTGGCCATCGCCGCGCTCGGTGATCTGGTTCGACACCGTCGCCTCGACGCCCGAGAAATCCTGGCGCGTGATGAAGTTGATGACGCCCGACACGGCGTCGGCGCCATACGTCGTGGCAGCGCCGCCGGTGACCGTCTCGACGCGCTGGACGAGCGCGAGCGGGATGTTGTTGAGATCGACGCGACCGACGGTGTTCGACGGCGTGATGCGGTTGCCGTCGAGCAGCACTACGTTGCGGAAGTTGCCGAGGCCGCGAAGATCCGCGTAGCTGGCGCCGCCATTGCCGTTATTGACCGCCGACCCGATGCTCGCGACGGCGCCCGGCAGATCGCGCAGGACCTGTTCGGCGGTGTTGGTCTGGCGCAGCGCCAGTTCGTCCGAACCGATCACCGCAACCGGCGTCGAGCTGACGAGATTGGGATTGCGGATAAGGCTGCCGGTGACGACGATATCGGCACCGCTTTCCGTGGGAGTCGACTGCGCTGCGGGCGCGGGTTGCGCCGTGGTGTCAGCGGACGGCGTTGCGGGTGCGGTCTGTGCGAAGGCAGGCGCCGAGGCCAGTGCCGCGCTGGCGAAGAGAGTGGACCCAAGCAAAATGGACCGCGTCGTCGATTTCATAAAACCCCCATTCCGGCCTGTTCGGCTGGTGTAATCTGTGCCCGATTTTGGACGGACGTTGACACATGGGTATGATATCCCGAGGTAGGACCGCAACGGGCTAATACGCCGCCGTGTGAATATTGTTCGGGCTGTGATGTTTTAGATACAGATCGCCACGTTCGGACAGATTTCCGCCCGGCGGGCGCCCGCTACGACGGCTACAACCATGGGAGCACGGTCTCTTGCCCACACGCGCCACTGCCCTGATCGCCTGCCTTGTGCTGGCGCCACTCCCTGCCGCAGCGCAGACTACCGAGAGCCGGGGTGAAGGCTTGGTCTCGGCGCTCGCTGCATGTCGCACGGCAGCCGCCGACCAACGCCTGGCGTGTTACGAACAGGCCAGCGCGGCCCTTATCTCCGCGCGCGATCGCCACGAGATCAGGATCGTCGACCGCGAAGCGGTCCAGCGCGCCAAGCGCTCGCTGTTCGGGTTCTCGCTACCGCACCTCAATCTGTTCGGCACCGGCAAGGAAGATCCCCGCGCCGATTCGGACACCGACGTTCGCGAGATCACCAGCACCGTGACATCCGCCCGCCAGGCGGCCTACGGCCTGTGGGCGTTCGGACTTGCCGAAGGCGGGGAATGGCAGTCGACGGCCGAATCGCCGACCTTCGATCCGCGCAAGGGCGACACGGTCACCATCAAGGCGGGAATGCTGGGCCGCTATACCGCGAAGATCGGCAAAGGCCGCGCGGTCGATGTGAAACGCCTCCGCTGATTCGGACGCGGTCGCATCGGCACCCCGGCGAAGGCTGGGATCGTGTGACGTGCATGCGCTGCGTCGGTTTGAAGCGCTCCAGGCGTTGGCCCGGATGACGGCGGCAATCGCCGCGTCGGCACCGCACACAGCAAAACGGCGCAGCGTCGGGGCTTTCGCCAAGACGCTGCGCCGTCCCGCCTGCACCCCGAGCAGGCAAACCCGCTCGGGGAGCCGCCAGATCAGAACTTGAAGTTCGCCCCAGCGCGGAAGCTGCGACCGACGATCCCGGCCATGTGCCAGGTCGGCAGGTAGTTGGCGCCCGAATACGATGCCGGTGCCAGCGGGGCCTTCTCGCCGGTGATGTTGCCGACATAGACGTTGAAGGTGAAGCTGTCGTTCACCTTGAAGGCAGCGTTGACGTCGGCATAGACGAACCGCTTGATATAGCAGAAGTTGTTGCCAGTGCCGTACAGGTTGCCGGTGTTCTCGCCCTTCGCATTGGCACAGCTCAGATCGTCGCCTTCGTCAGCGGCGACTTCCTTGATCCGCGACACGTAATAGGTCGTCGCGGTCAGCGCGAAGCGACCGAAGTCGAGCGTGTTCTGCCAGTTGCCGCGGACGCGCGGCGTGCCAGCACCCGACGACAGTTCGTAAGGCCCAAGCGTACCGGCATATTTCTGGATCTTCCCACCGGTCGCCGGATCGAGGTCGTACTGGATCACATAGGTCATATCGAGGCGGCTGGTGAACTTCACGCCGTCGGCGATCGGAACGGTCACGTTGGCGCCGAAGTCGAGGCCCGAGCTCTTGATCGAGCCGGCGTTGACGAACGGCACATTGATGATGAGCACGCGCGGCAGCGCGTTCGGGAACAGCGGATCGGGCGAGTCGACGGCCGAAACGGTGTAGCCTGCAGGTAGGGCGGTCCCAGCGAAATAGTTCGCACGGGCAGTGAGCGCATCCGGACCGGTCACGATCACGTCGGTCTTCTTGATGTTGTAGTAATCGACCGTGAAGCTGACGTTGCGGACCGGCTCGGCCACGATCCCGGCGGTGAAGCTGCGCGACTTCTCGGGCTTCAGATTGGGGTTGCCGGTCGAGCCCGAACCAAGGCTGTAGGCTTGGGCGTAAGGGTTGGTGTTGCCACCAGTGATCAGGCCACCATGTGCCAGCTGGAAGCTCGCCGGCGGCGTTACCGTCACGAAGCCGGCATAGCTCGACGCCGGATTATTTTCGGCGAAGGTCGGCGCGCGGAAGCCGTTCGAATAGGTGCCGCGGATCGCGAGCTGCTTGATCGGTGTCCACTTGGCGCCGATCTTGGGCGAGAAGTGGCTGAAGCCTTCCGAATAATGATCGTAGCGGCCCGAAGCGTTGACCTCGAGCGTGTCGAGGATCGGCGCGTTGACTTCGAAATAGCCAGCGAAGACGTCATGCGTACCGAACGCCGCCGAGGTGTTGGCGTATTTGGTCAGACCCGGGTTGTTGCTGTTGTTGACTTCGGTCTCGTGGCGGAACTGCCCGCCGACCGCGACCTGCAGATTGCCACCTGGCAGGGCGAAGAGGTCCTTGGCGATCGATGCATCGACCGAGATCAGCGAGGTGTGCGACGGAGTCGTGTAGACCGGCGCGATCGTGTTGCGCACCGCCTCGGTGTTCAGCGACGGATTGACGAAGTTGTAAGCGCCGGTGTTGATCGCGTTCTTCAGCCCGGCAATGTCGAGCACGCCGTGGTTCTCGATCGAGAAATTGTCGCGCGCGCCGACCGCATCGACCTTCCAGTGATAATCGCCTGCAATGTCGCCGTTGAAGCCGACTGCGCCACGGATCACTTCGTTGTTGCGGATCGAATAGACCGGGATGTCGCCGAACGCATAATAGATGCGCGCTGCATTGCCCTCGGCCGCATACGGGTTGTTGGGGTTGAAGCGGCGATCTGCGGCGGTCAGGCAGTTGATGCCGGCTGCGCACACGAAGGCCGGAAGCACGATGCCCGGGTTGCTCGACGACTGGGTCGGCGAAGCACCGTATGGCTGCGTCTGGCGGATGCCGTTGGGCGCGCGGCCGATCGTGACCTGGCTGTGCGAATAGCTGCCGGTGGCATAGCCCTCGATTGCGTCGGAAAGGCGAACGCTCAGTCGCCCGCTGAAGTTGTACCGCTCCTGCGACGGCTGGATGTCGTTATAGCGCGTGCCATATTCCTGGCCGTAATCGTGCGCGCAGCCCGTGCCCCCCGCAGCGCCCGCCACCGTGAAGGTGCCGCGCGTGCACTGCGCGGTCCCGCCGAGCAGCGTGTAGGTGCCCGAGGCGGCGCCGCCGGCGAAGGGATTGTTGGGATCGGTCTGCGTTGCGCGGCGCACGACGGCGTTGGTCGATTGGAACTGCAGCGAACTGTCGCCGCTATTGTTGTCGAGGCCACCGATCGAGCTCAGATCGTTGGTGTTGTACGGGAAGCCGCGCGTCGTCGCGCCGATCGGCTGGTCCTTCTGATATTCGCCGTTGACGTAGAAATTCCAGCCCTTGGCGTCATAGTCGCCATAGCCGGCGGTCAGGTTGGCGCGATAGCGGGCGCCGTCGCCCTTCTCGGTCACGCCGCCTTCGACCGTGCCCGAGACGCCGGTGAAGTGCTTCTTCATGATGATGTTGACGACGCCGCCGATGGCGTCTGCACCGTAGCTCGACGAAGCGCCGTCCTTGAGGACTTCGATCCGCTCGACCGCGCTGAACGGGATCGAGTTGAGATCGACATAGGCGTTGTGGCCGTCGTCGTTGAGCGGGAAGTTGGTCGAGCGCAGGCCGTCGATCAGCACCAGCGTCGACGAAACGCCGAGGCCGCGCAGCGATACCGCGGCGCCGCCGGCCGAGAAGCCGTTGGTGAAGCCGGTCGAGATCGAGCCCGCGCCATCGGCCGAGATCGAACGCACGGCGTCGTTGATGTTGGTGATGCCGGCACGCGACAGCGTCTCGGTGGTCAGCACGGTGACCGGCGACGGCGTCCACACTATTTCAAATGAAACCGGTTTGGCGTTACAAATGCCGCTTCACCGATCGCCGCTCATTCCGAACGCGGCATCGGCCCCGCAACCAGCAGCGGATCGATCTTCGCCTCGCGCCACTTCAGGCTCCAGTGCAGATGCGGCCCGGTCGCGCGCCCGGTCATCCCCGACAGCGCCACCGGCTGCCCGCGCCGGACGCGCTCGCCGACGCGCACGTCGATCCGCGCGAGGTGGAGGAACGCGGTGTTGAGGCCATTGCCGTGATCGATCATCAAGAGGTTGCCCTCGAGCGTGAAGGGGTGATCGGCGGCCAGAATGACCACGCCGTCGGCGGGCGCGAGGAGCACCGAGCCCTGCGGCTTGGCGACATCGAGGCCCGAATGGTACGACCCTGCCTCGCCATTCTGGTAGATCCGCTGTGAGCCGAACAGCGTCGAGATGCGGCCCGTCGTCGGCCACAGGAAGGTCTGCCGCCAGCCTTGCGAATCCGACTGGACGTGGCGTGCGGCATTGATCTGTGCAAGCTCGGCGGGGCGGAGCCGGTCGAATTCGGGTTGCGGCAGCGGGATCTTGGGGAGCGTCGACAGGCGCGAAATGTCCCAGCCGCGCGGCGCGATCGCCAGCGTGTCGCGCACGACGCGGCCGTCCTCGAGCGTCGCGACGAGGGTCGCGCTCGGGCCGGCATCGCGGTCGAAGCCGATCAGGAAGCGGCCATCGCTCGCCACCGGGATCGCCGCGCCGTTGAAGCTCAACAGGCTGGTGCCGGCGGGCGCGATGCCGATGACGATGCCGCCCTGGATCATCGATCCGGTGTAGCTAAAGTTGGCCGGACGGCGCACCGGCGGCGCGGTGACGCGCTGGGGCGCCGCTTGTTGGGGGGCCGAACGCTCGGCCGCCGCCGCGCAACTGCCGAGCACGACCATTGCGGCGAAACCGGTGGTCCAGTTGGCGATGATCGAAATGCCCCCCCGGGCCTTCATGCGGGCGTCATCGCTTCGGTCGCGAGCGCCGCGCTGGCATAGGCTTCCTGCTTGGCGACGCTCCAATAGCGCAGATCGTCGAGCGCGATGCGCGTGCCGCTGACCGCGCAGACGACGTGATCGCCGGGCGCCAGCACGCGAAACCCGTTCGCCATGAAGTGGAGCCGCGCGGGGCGATCGGTATTGGACATCAACATGGCGCGGCTCTTTTAGAGGAGGGTGGGCTGTTCGGGTGACGTGCCATCATATGCCTTGGCGCCGCTGCGCTCAACCTTGGCGTCGACCTCGCCGTCGCGGAAGTGGAGCGTGACGGTGCCGGCGCTGCGTGCGGCGCTGGCCGAGCCGACCACCGCGCCCGAGGGCCTGGCCGAGACGAAGGCATAGCCGCGGTCGAGGATCGCATTGGGCCCGAGCGATTCGACCAGCCGCCACGTCGCGCTCAGCCGGTCGCGCCCGCGTTCGAGCTGGCGGTCGAGCGTCGCGAGCCGCAAGGCGCCTGCCGAGCGATCGAGCTGCCCGCGCGCGACGACGACGCGGCGCTCGAGCCCCCGATCGAGCCGCGCGCCGAGATCGTCGGCCTTCTGCCGCTGCGGCCCCAGGAGCGCGTCGCGGCGCGGCAGCACGCGGACCAGCGCGTCGAGCCGCTCGCGGCCGCGCTCGGCATAGCGCCGCGCGCATTTCTCGGTGCGGTTGCCATAGCCCGCCAGCGTCAGGCGCAAATCGGCGAGCACCGGCACCGCCATTTCGGCCGCCGCCGTGGGGGTCGGCGCGCGCAGGTCGGCGGCGAAATCGGCGAGCGTGGTGTCGGTCTCGTGGCCGACCGCCGAGATCAAAGGGATGCTGCAGGCCGCAATCGCACGGACGACGACTTCCTCGTTGAACGCCCACAGATCCTCGATCGACCCACCACCGCGCGCGACGATGACGAGGTCGGGCCGGTCCCCGAGCGGCATCGCGTCGAACCCGGCGATCGCGCGTGCGACCTCCTCGGCGGCGCCCGCACCCTGCACCTTGACCGGCCAGACGAGCACGTGCGTCGGGCAGCGATCCTCGAGCCGGTGGAGGATATCGCGGATCACCGCGCCCGTCGGCGAGGTGACGACGCCGATCCGGCGCGGCAGGAACGGCAGCGGCTTCTTGGCGGAAGGTGCGAACAGCCCCTCCCCCGCAAGCTTCGCCTTGAGCTTTTCGAGCAGCGCCATCAGCGCGCCCTCGCCCGCCAGCTCCATCCGATCGATGATAATCTGATATTTGGAGCGACCCGGATAGGTGGTGATCTTGCCCGTCGCGATCACCTCCGCGCCGTCCTGCGGGGTGAAGCCCAGTTGCGCGACATTGCCCTTCCAGATGACGCCGTCGATCACCGCGCTGTCGTCCTTGAGGCTGAGATAGGCGTGGCCAGACGACACGCGCTTGTAGCCCGAGATCTCGCCGCGCAGCCGGACGAAGCCGAATTCGGTCTCGACGACGCGCTTGAGCTTTCCAGCGAGTTCCCCGACACTCATCGGCGCGGCGTTGTCGCCGGGAGCGGGCTCGGCTACGAGGCCGCCCAATCCGGCGCCCATCCCCTCGCGCCGCGCAATCTCTAGAAAAGGGTCCGCCATTGAATGTCCTGTTGATCGGCTCGGGGGGTCGCGAACATGCGCTGAGCTGGAAGCTCGCGCAATCGCCGCGCCTGCGTACACTGTTCGCCGCACCCGGCAATCCGGGCATTGCAGCGCATGCGCAGATCGTATCGCTCGAGTTGACCGATCACGCCGCGGTGGTGGCCTTTTGCGCCGAGCAGTCGGTCGAACTGGTCGTGATCGGCCCCGAAGCCCCCTTGGTCGACGGGCTCGGCGATAGTCTCCGCGCGGCTGGTGTCGCGGTATTCGGCCCGGACAAGGCGGCGGCGCAGCTCGAAGGCTCGAAGGCGTTCACCAAGGCGCTGTGCGACCGCGCGGGCATCCCGACCGCGGGCTATGTCCACGCGACCAGCCGCGCCGAAGCGCGTCACGCGCTCGATCGCTTCGGCGTGCCCGTCGTGGTCAAGGCCGATGGCCTCGCCGCGGGCAAGGGCGTGACGGTCGCGATGACGCGTGAGGAAGCGGAAGGCGCGCTTGCCGATCTGTTCGGCGCGCGCGGCGGGGAAGCTGTGATCGAGGAATTCCTCGAGGGCGAGGAAGCCAGCCTGTTCGTGCTGACCGACGGCAAGGACATCCTCAGCTTCGGCTCGGCGCAGGACCACAAGCGCGTCGGCGAAGGCGATACCGGCCCCAACACCGGCGGCATGGGCGCGTACAGCCCGGCGCGCGTGCTCACCCCCGAGCTCGAGGCCCGCGCGATCGCGGAGATCGTCAAGCCGACCGTCGCGGCGATGGCGGCGGCGGGAACGCCGTTTTCGGGCGTGCTCTATGCCGGGCTGATGCTGACCGCGGACGGCCCCAAGCTGATCGAATACAATGCGCGCTTCGGCGACCCCGAGTGCCAGGTGCTGATGGCGCGGCTCGACGAGGATCTGCTCGAGCTGCTGCTATCGGTGGCGACCGGCACGCTCGGCGAGCGTGAGCCCGCGAAGTGGGTCTCGCAGACCGCGCTGACCGTCGTGCTCGCCGCCAACGGCTATCCCGGCACACCGGCGAGCGGCGGGACGATCGACGACGTGGCAGAAGCCGAGGAGACCGGCGCGTTGGTCTTCCAGGCGGGAACGCGGCTCGACGGCGAGCAGCTCGTCGCATCGGGCGGGCGCGTGCTCGCGGTGACGGCGCTTGGCGATACCGTCGCCGCCGCGCAGCAAGCGGCGTATCACGCAGTCGACCAGATCGTCTTCCCGAGCGGTTTCTGCCGCCGCGACATCGGCTGGCGCGAGATTGCGCGCGACGCGGGCTGAGCTTGTGCGTTAGCCTTTGTAAACATCAGGAGTAGCGTCATGTCTTCCGGCCCCCAGAACCCCAATCAGGCAATCGACGTGATGGTGCCGATCACCATCTCGCACGTCATCCTGATGGTCGCGCTCGCCGCCGCCGCGATCGCGATCCTGATCTACGGCACGATCATCGCCCGCCGCCGCCGCAATGCCGCAAAGCAGGTCGAGGAGAATTTCGCGATCGCCGAGGAGCACGGCGCCACCGCCGAGCCGGGGACTGCGTCGATCGACGGGACGCCGGCGGTGTCGTCCGACGTGCCGAAGGCGGAGCGCGCGCCTGACGCTGCGGAGATGCCGCGTCCAGCGCCTGCGGCTGCACCAGTTTCTGCTCCGGCTCCGGCTCCGACTCCGGCTCCGATTGCCGCACCTGTCGCGGCTCCAGCGCCGGTTGCGACCCCAGCCCCAGTTGCAGCACCTGTCCCGGCCCCAGCGCCCGTCCCCACTCCAGCCCCGGCTGCAGCGCCCGCCGCGGCGACACCGATCGCGAGCGACCTTACGCAGATCAAGGGGCTCGGCCCCAAGCTGGCGGCAACGCTCGTCGACCTCGGCATCACTCGCGTCGAGCAGATCGCCGCACTGAGCCCCGACGCGGCCGCCGCGCTCGATGCGCAACTCGGCGTGTTCAAGGGCCGCATGACGCGCGACCGCTGGATCGAGCAGGCCACGCTGCTGAGCGCTGGCGACCGCGCGGGCTATGAGGCGGCGTTCGGGAAGCTAGGCGGGTAAGCACGGCAACGGTGGACGCAGGTCGGGGGGCTATTGCTTGACTCGATTGACCCCAAGACGCGACATCGTCAGCGGCGATCGTTTCCATTCCTTGCATAATGCAGGCGGGAGCGTTCGACGATTTCAAAAAGCCTGGAAGGCATACCACAATCCCGTGATGTAGGACAGCGCGGGGTCAGCGGACGCTCCATTGCAGACGCCCGATCCCGGGCATATCCTCGGCGGCGGGCTACTCGTCGTGGCGATCTGTCGGAGACCATCGATGCGCTATCTGGCACTTCTGTTCGCGCTCGTCGCCACTCCGGCACTTTCGGCAAGCACGCCGACCGATGGTGCCGCCGCCTTGCTGTTGCAGACCGCCGGTCGGTGGCAGGGGGAGCTCGCATATCGCGATTACCAGTCGAACAGCTGGCAGGCGCTGCCCGTGACCGTGACGATCGCCGCGCAGCCCGACCAGGTGACGACGATCCGCACCGCCCAATTCGACGACGGACCCAAGACGGGGATCGTGACGATCACCACGGTGACGATGGTCGATCCCGTCGCCGCGACGCTGGCCTACGCCAGCTTCCGCCGCAGCCGCGCGCCCGATTCGGGAAGCGCCAAGATCGTCTCGGTCGTGCCTGGGGTCGATGCGGTGCACTGGACGATGGTGACGACCGAGCGGCGCGGCGACGGGAACGACGTGGCGCAGGTGCGCGAAACGACCACGCGCGCGGGCGATACGATGACGACGCTGAAGGAGGTGAATCCCGATGGCGACACGCAGGACGTCTGGCTTCCGCGCAACCGGTCGGTGCTGCGCCGGATCGGATCCTGATCTCTCAACGGAGGTCTACCGCTCCGGTCGTGGCGGCGCCTCAGCCGCCGCGAAACCCGCCGAGTCAGCCCAGCCGGAACCCGGCCTCGCGCGCGCGGCTCACCAACAATTTGTCGATCCGGCGCCCATCGAGATCGACCACTTCGAACTTCCAGCCCTGTTCGACGAAGCTCTCGCCCTCGCCCGGCAAATGGCGGAACACCGCTAGCGCGAGCCCCGCGACGGTCGCATAATCGCGCCCCTCGGGCAGATCGATCCCCAGTCGCTCGGCGAGCGCGTCGACCGCCATCTGGCCCGCGACCAGCAGCGAACCGTCGTCGCGCGTCACCACCGAGGGCGCATCGTCGGGATCGGTGTCCGAGGCGAATTCGCCCGCGATCGCCGCGAGCAGATCGGCGGGCGTGACGATCCCTTCGAAATGGCCGTATTCGTCGTGGATCAGCGCCATCGGCACCTCGGCCTGGCGCAGCGCATCGAGCGCGTCCATCGCGTCGATCTGGTCGAGCACCACCGGCGCCTGGCGCATCAGCGCGCGCAGGTCGAATGCCCCGCCCTCCAGCAGGGCGACCGCGATGTCGCGCGCCTGCACCACGCCGATCACCGTGTCGACCGAGCCTTCGGTCACCGGCAACCGGCTGTGCGACGCCTGCATCAGCGCGGCGCGGATCCCGGCATCGTCCATCGTCGCGTCGATCCACTCGATGTCGGTGCGCGGTGTCATCACCTCGCGCACCGGACGATCGGCGAGGCGGACGACGCCCGAGATGATCGAGCGTTCATGCTCCTCGATGATCCCCGACTTGCTCGCCTCGGCGACGATCAGATGGAGTTCCTCGGCGGTGACATGCTCCTCGCTCTCGCGCTTCAGGCCCATCAGCCGGAACAGCAGCCCCGACGACGAATCGAGCAGCCACACCAACGGCGCGGTGATCCGCGCGAGCAGCAACACCGGCCCCGCCATGATCGCGGCGAGCGGCTCGGGCGCGCGCAGCGCGATCTGCTTGGGGACGAGCTCGCCGATCACCAGCGAGGCGTACGTCGTGATGCCGATCACGATCGCGAAGCCGAGCGACTGCGTCGTCTCGGCGCCGAATCCGAGGAATGCCAGCCGCGCCGCGACCGGGCCGCCCAGACTCGCGCCCGAATAGGCGCCCGAGAGGATGCCGATCAGCGTGATGCCGATCTGCGTGGTCGAGAGGATCTTGCCCGGATCGGCGGCGAGCGCGAGCGCGGTGCGCGCGCCGCGCGCGCCGACGCGCGCCATCGCCTCGAGCCGCGCCTTGCGCGCAGAAACGATGGCGAGCTCCGACATCGCGAAGACGCCGTTGACGATGATCAACACGGCGATGATCGCAACGTCGATCCAGGGAAAGGGGGGAAGCGGGTGCATGGCGCCGCGCACCTTTCGCGCGAATCGGGTCATTGCACAACCGTTCTCGCACGCCGTCGTGCAGGCAGCGCTGCGTCAGGCCGGGGCTGGACATCGGTGCGCAAGCGGAACAACCGGCGCATCCGGCGGGTTTGATCAGCCGTAGCAGCGCGTACCGGCTGGAAAAGGGATAGCAGCATGACGACGACCTTCCGCACCTTGGCCACCACCGCCGCGCTCGGCGCGCTGCTCGCGACCGGCGCGTGCGCGACGCCGCAGGCGGCGCAGACGCCGCGCGTGGCGGACACCGCGGTCGGCGGGATCGGCGCGGCGCTCGGCGGCTATCTGCTCGACGACGTCATCGGCGGGCGGCGCGCCCGCACCGCGAGGATCAGCGCCGCCGGGATCGGCGGGATCGCGGGCGCCGGGATCGGCGCCTATATGGACCGACAGGAAGCCGAGCTGCGCGCGCGGATCACGGGGACCGACGTTCAAGTGACGCGGCGCGGCGACGATCTGATCCTGACGATTCCGTCGAGACTGAGCTTCGCCTATAAGGATGCGAGCGTCGCGCCGGGCTTCCAGCCGACGCTCGACCAGATCGCCAGCGTGCTCAAAGCGTACGATCACGCGCTCGTCGACGTCTATGGCCACACCGATTCGGTCGGGTCGGATTCGTACAATCAGCGGCTGTCCGAGCAGCGCGCGGCATCGGTCGCGGCGTATCTCGTCTCGCATGGGGTCAACGCGGCGCGGCTCGGCACCAAGGGGTTCGGCAAGGGTCAGCCGATCGCCTCGAACGAGACGCCCGACGGCCAGGCGACGAATCGGCGCGTCGAGATCAAGATCGTGCCGATCGCCGATACCGATCTGCGCTAAGACGCGGCAGCGCGCCCGTCACCCCAGCGAAGGCTGGGGTCTCGTGCTGCTCGCGCGGTGCCTCCAGGCCGGAGACCCCAGCTTTCGCTGGGGTGACGGATGGGGTGACGGTTCGCGGGTCTCAGCGCCGCGCGGCGAAGAAGCCTTTCAGCAACGCCGCAGCCTCGCCCTCGCCGATCCCGGGAAAGATCTCGGGCCGGTGATGCACCGTGCTTTGCGAGAACAGCCGCGGGCCGTGCTCGACCGCGCCGCCTTTCGAATCGCTCGCGCCGTAATAGAGCCGCGCGATTCGGGCGTGGGCGATCGCGCCGGCGCACATCGCGCAGGGTTCGAGCGTGACCCACAGATCACAGTTCTGCAGCCGATCGTCGCCGATCGCGGCGGCGGCGGCGCGAATCGCCAGCATCTCGGCGTGCGCGGTCGGATCGTGCAGCGCGCGCGGGGCGTTTGCCGCGGTCGCGATGATGCGGCCGTCGAGCACCACCACCGCGCCGACCGGCACTTCACCGGCGGCACCGGCGGCGGCGGCGGCATCGAGTGCGGCGCGCATGAAAAGGGGCATGGGGATCACGACCGTCCCCATGCCCCACTCAAGCGCGAATCGCTAATTACTGCGTGGTGACGCTGTTGCCGTCGGCGCCGGTCGGCTTGTTGACACGCAGCGTCGGGACCGAGATCGTCTTGGTCGTGGTGGTCACGGTCGGGACTTCGATCTCTTTGGTCTTGCTGCCGAATTCCACGGTCGCCATGTTGGCGGTGACCTCGGGCGCCTTGCCGCCGTTGACGCTGAGCGACGGCAACGAGCCCGCCCTGGTGTCGATCTTGAGCATACCCAGCGATACGAGCGCGACCACGACAAGCGCGGCAAGGCCGACCAGAGCTAACAGAAACCGCATGATCTTCTCCAACAGGACACTCGAACACTGCGCATTCGAATCGTTACCGTAACCAACGCCGCGTCTTCCTGAAGGTTGCAAGCGGTTCCGAACACGCAGCCGAATCGCCACGCGCGGTTGACCGACTGGCTCGCGTTCGGTATGCGCCCCGCCTTCACGAGCTGCTTCACGGCTCAATCTGGTATTCAGGAATTCAAGATGTCGCGCATCTGCGAACTGACCGGCAAGGGCCGGATGGTGGGTAACAACGTTTCCCACGCGAACAACAAGACCAAGCGTACGTTCCTGCCGAACCTGCAGAACGTCACGCTGATCTCCGACGCGCTCGGCACCAGCGTCAAGCTGCGCGTCTCGGCGCACGGCCTGCGCTCGGTCGAGCATGTCGGCGGGCTCGACAACTGGCTGGTCAAGACGACCAACGACAAGCTCTCGCTGCGTGCGCGTCGCCTCAAGCGCGACGTGTCGAAGAAGCTGACGGCCGCTGCGCCGCAGGCCGCAGCCTAACCTACCCTTTGCTCCGGTCGGGCTTATGCCCGACCGGATCGAGCCTGAACTTGAACAGCAGGCTGCGCTCTAGCGCGAACTGGTTATCGTCCGAGACGAGCCAGATGATTGTCGTGCCCGCTTCGCGCGTGGCGGCGACCCCCTCGAAATTGTCGTGCAGCAGCGGTGCCGCGATCGTCGCGACGTCGCGTCCGCGCACGCTCGCGCCCGGCTTGACCTGCTGTGCGTCGACGATCGTCAGCGTGCTCGAAAAGCGCAGCTGCGCGAAGCGACGGCTGAGGATCAGCCAGCGCCCGTCGGGCAGGACCGTCATGTCGGTCACGTCATACCCCTCGGGCGGAATGAAGTTGAAGCGGAAGCCGCCGCGCGGGTGCGCGACCGGATCGCCATAGAAGACGATCCCGCCCCGCCCGGGCTGATCGGGCCAGGGCGTCGTCTCGTTGATCGTCGCCATCCCGCCGCCCGGCAGCAGCGTCATCGCCTCGGGCCCCTCATTCTCAGGCCAGTTCTTCATCACCGGCGGCGCGACATGCGCCAGCGCGCGATGAAAGCCCGAATCGTAGCGCCAGAACTGGTTATAGCTTTCGAACCCGACCCAGACGTCGCCGGTCTTCGGGTCGACGCTCATCGATTCGCTGTCGCGGTCGCGCTTGCTCCAGCCCTGCCCCGGTCCGTCGGGAAGCGTGGTGATGCTGCGCCGATGGACACGAAAATCTCGCCCCATCGTGAAGCGCAGCACATCGCCGCCGTCGCTCAGCAGCGTGAAGCGGTCACCCGCGACGTGGAGCGACGAAAAGCCGCCAAAGGCGGGGTCGCCGCTCGACAGCTCGATCCCGCCGAGCCACGCCAGATCGCCCACGCGCGTGCGGTGCGGATCGGCGAAGTCGAGCTCGACCGGCTCGACCTGAAAGGGATAGGCTGGGTCGAACACATCGCGCCGCTGCGCTCCCATCCAGTCGGGAACGAGAACGACGCACAGCAGGACCGACCACAGAATTCGCATTCCCCGCCCCTGCGGGAGGCATGAAGCGCGCGCAACCGGGTTTCGCCCCAGTGCTGCGATGAACGGTGGGTAACAAGCGCATTCAGGCTTACCTCAGCAGCGAGTCGCCATACCGTCAGCATTGGACCACCGCTTATCAGGAGACGCATCATGATGAAGACGCTCACGCTCGCCGCTACCGCGATTGCCATGACCGCCTCGGGCCTGGCCGCAACGCCCGCTGCCGCGCAGCGCTATGACGATCAGAGCTATGCCTACGCCCAGGCCTATCGCGACGGCTACAATCGTGACGATGGCTATCAGGACCGCCGCGCATACCGCGATGACCGCCGGTATGACGATGGGCGGCGCTATGACGACCGCCGCTATTACAACCGTTCGCGCTGCAATTCGGGCAATACGGGAACGATCCTCGGCGCGATCGCGGGCGGTCTGCTCGGCAACACCATCGCAGGGCGCGGCGACCGGACGCTCGGCACCGTGCTCGGCGCAGGCGGTGGTGCGCTGGCCGGGCGCGCGATCGAGAAGGACGGACAGCGCTGCCGATGACGAGTGCAGGCGCGGCCACGACCGCGCCGGTGCGGGCATAGCCCGCAGCACTCGGCACGGCCGGCGGGTCGCCCCCGGGGCGAACCCGACCGACGGCGGCTTTGCCGCCGACGCCGCGCGTTTACAGAGTTACCCTCGGCGCACGCAAAGCGAGGGTGTGAGGCCGGCTTCTCCTCGAGGAGGCCGGCCTCTTCTTTAGCTATCCGTCTGGCTGGGATCGCCGCCGGCAAAGCCGTCGGCCGGATCGGGGTGAACCCCGTCCGCCGGCCGTGCCGGGCGCTGCGCCGCAGGCGCATCGGCGCGGGCGGGGCCGCGCCTGCGCCCGTCAGTACATATGCTGCCCGCCATTGATGCTGAGCGTCGACCCAGTCACGAACCCACCCTCGTCCGAGCACAGGAACGCAACGCCGCGCGCGATCTCGCTCGCCTGGCCCAACCGGCCGACGGGGATCTTCGCGACGATCTTCTCCAGCACATCGGCCGGCACCGCCGCCACCATGTCGGTGTCGATATACCCCGGCGCGATCGCATTGACCGTCACGCCAGCGCGCGCGCCCTCCTGCGCCAAAGCCTTGGTGAACCCGTGGATCCCCGATTTCGCCGCAGCGTAATTGACCTGGCCGTACTGCCCGGCTTGCCCGTTGATCGACCCGATATTGACGATCCGCCCCCATTTGCGGTCGCGCATGCCCGGGAACACGCCCTTGGCCATGTTGAAGCAGCCGCCGAGATTGGTGTCGATCACCTCTTTCCACGCCTGGTAGCTCAATTTCATGATCGTGCCGTCGCGCGTGATGCCGGCATTGTTGACGAGCACGTCGACCGGCCCGAGATCGGCCACGACACGTGCGCACCCGTCCTGGCAGGCGTCATAATCGGCGACGTCCCATTTGTACGCGGCGATTCCGGTGCGCTCGGTGAAGTCGCGCGCGCGGTCGTCATTGCCGGCATAGGTCGCTGCGACGGTCATCCCGTGATCCTGGAGCGCAAGGCTGATCGCCTCGCCGATCCCGCGGGTTCCGCCGGTTACGATCGCGACGCGTGCCATTCTACTCTCCTCAAAGGATCTTGTTTCCGAGCCCACGCTAAGCGGCGGTCACCCAGCCTTCAAGTTCACGCGCGAGTAAAGTGCGCAACATTTCGACACCAGTGTCGCTGGCATTAAGGCACGGGATATAGGCGAAATGCGTGCCGCCCTTCTCCTCGAAACTCTCGCGCCCGCGGATCGCGAGTTCCTCGAGCGTCTCAAGACAATCGGCCGAGAAACCGGGTGCGACGATCGCGATCTTGGTGATTCCCTTGGCCGGCAATTCCTCGAGCGTGATGTCGGTCGCCGGCTCGAGCCATTTCGCGCGCCCGAAACGCGACTGGAACGACACGACCAAGGGCTTCCCCAACCGCTCGCCAAGCAAGCGCCCGGTCTTCTGGCAATGGCAGTGATACGGATCGCCGAGTTCGAGCGTGCGCTGCGGCATGCCGTGGAAGCTCGCCACGATCGCCTGCGGCTCGAAATCGAGCGCCGCCACACCCGCTTCGATCGAGGTCGCGAGCGCGTCGATATAGACGGCATCGTCATGATAGGGGGGGAGCGTGCGCAACGCGGGCTGCCAGCGCATCTTCGCCAATGCCTCGAACGCCTTGTCGTTGGCGGTCGCGGTCGTCGCCCCGCAATATTGCGGGTAGAGCGGCGCGACGAGGATGCGCTCGCAGCCGGCATCCTTCATCGCCTGCAACCGCTCGGGAATCGACGGCTTGCCATAGCGCATCGCCCAATCGACCATCACGCCCGGCCCGAACGCGCCTTGCAGCGCCTTGTTCTGCGCCTTGGTGATCGCGGCGAGCGGCGAGCCGTCCTCGCTCCATACCTGCGCATAGGCTTCGGCCGATTTCTGCGGGCGCGTGTTGAGGATGATGCCGCGCAGGATCGGCTGCCAGATCAGCGGCGGAATCTCGACCACGCGCCGGTCCGACAGGAATTCCGCCAGATAGCGTTTGACCGACTTGGTATCGGCGCCGTCGGGCGTGCCGAGATTGGTCAGCAAGACGCCGACTTTCCGCTTGGGGATGGGGGGATGATCGGCAGGCAGCATCACAGGGTTCCGGGCATTAGCGGCAAGCTCCGCAGGCGATAGCCCGTAGCGGCTTGCAGCGCATTGGCAATCGCTGGCGCGACCGGCGGCACGGCAAGTTCGCTCACCCCGCCCGGATCGGCCTCGCTCGGCACGAGCTCGACGGTGATGTCGGGCGTGTCGGCGAGCCGTGGCAGCCCGAGCCCGCCAAGCCCGCGAACGGTCGCAAGACTGTCCTTGAAGCCCGTCGTGCAGCCCGTCGCCGCCGCCATGCCGAACAACAGCCCACCCTCGATCTGCTGGCGGACGAGGTCGGGGTTGATCTGCCGCCCGCAATCGACCGCGGCGACGATCCGGTCGACGCTCACCGCCTGCCCCTCGCCGACATGCGCCTCGACCAGCACCGCGATGTGGCTGCCGCGGAAGCTGTGGCAGGCGATCCCCTGCCCGCTTCCCGCGACGCCGCCTTCCCAGCCGCCGAGCGACGCGGCGGTCGAGAGACACCGCGCGAGCCGCGCGTCGCCGCCGAGCATGGCGATGCGGAACGACAAGGCCTCGGTTCCGGCGACATGCGCGAGCTCGTCGAGGAAGCATTCGGTGAAGAAACTGGTGTAGCTGTGCGCGCCCGAGCGCCAATGCCCGGTCGGCACGCCGATCTCGGCGGGATGGTGATCGATCGCGACGGCGGGGATGCGATACGCCGGCATCGCGCCC
This sequence comes from Sphingomonas glacialis, assembly GCF_014653575.1. GTDB lineage: Bacteria > Pseudomonadota > Alphaproteobacteria > Sphingomonadales > Sphingomonadaceae > Sphingomonas > Sphingomonas glacialis. The sequence goes on from NZ_BNAQ01000002.1 coordinate 789,559, forward strand.
GCGACGGCATAGGGGTCGGCCGCCCCGGCGAGCGCGAGCGCGGCGCTCGTGCCCGCGTCGTGCGCGAACATCCGCCGCGCGAGGTCGTGCCCCGTCGCGGGTGCGGCGATCTTGGCGGAAAGCCCGAGGATCTGGCCGTTGGTGCCGAGCCGCGCGGTCATCCGCGCGTGCGCCGGCGGGCGATAGCGATCGTGCAGCAGATCCTCGATGCGGCTCCAGACGAGCTGGACCGGACGCTTGATCGCGTGCGCCAGCACCGCGGCCTGCGCCGCGCACTCGGTCTCGAGATTGGCGCCGAACGACCCGCCGATGAGCATCGGGTGGACGAGCACCGCATCCTCGGCAAGCCCGATCGCCGCCGCTGCTGCGGCGCGCGCCACGCCCGGGGCTTGCGTCGGCAGCCACAGTTCGAGCCGGCCATGGCTGAACTGCGCGCTCGCGGTCATCGTCTCGAGCGCGGCGTGCGGCGCGAGCCCGACCTGATACGCCGCGCTGACCAGGCGCGCGCCCTTGAACGCCGCCGCGACATCGCCTTGCGCGACCATCCGCGTTCCGGGCGCCGCCAGCGCGGCGGCGAGCGCAGCGGCGATGCTCGCGCTGCTCACGATCGGCCCCCTGGTCTCGAAGCGCGGCGCGAGCGCATCGAGCGCGCGGTTGGCCGACCACCAGGTATTCCCGATCGCCGCGACCCAGCGATCGTTGGTGACGACCTGCAGCACGCCATTGACGCGGTCGGCCGCTGCACGATCGACGCGCGCCAATCTGCTGTCGCCGACCGGACCCTGGCGGATGCTCGCATAGACCATGTCGGGGAGCCGGACGTCGCCGGCAAAGGTCGCCGAACCGTCGACCTTCGACGGCGCATCGAGCCGCGGCAGCGACTGTCCCGACAGCCGCCCGGCGGGATCGCTGCGCAGCGGAAGCGGATCGGGCAGCGCCGCCCCCCCGAAATCGCGCACCGCTTCGACCGCGAGCTCGCCGAAGCGCAGCCGGTCCTTGCCATGCACGACGAAGCCCTCGCCAGTGGTGCAGGCCTGCCAATCGATCTTCCACCGCGCGGCCGCTGCCTTGCACAGCAGGACACGCGCCGCTGCCCCCGCCGCGCGCAGCGGATCCTCGAAACTGCGCACCGAGCTCGACCCTGCGGTCAGCGTCAGCCCGATCCGCACCGCATGGCCATCGCGCCAATGCTTGAGCAGGCCGTTATCGGGCTGTTCGAACAATTGCTCGGCGCCGAACGGGTTGGCGTAGAGCGGATTGCTCGGCGCGGCCTCGACCCCGACGGTGCGCCAGTCGGCACCGAGCTCGTCGGCGACGATCTGCGGCAGCGCAGTGTAGACGCCCTGGCCATGTTCGGCCTGCGGCACCGCGACGATGACGCGTCCGTCGTCGCCGATCTTGAGCCACGCGCCGAAGATCGTCTCGCCGGGGTCGGCGGTGAGATTGCCGACATAGCTACGCGGCCACAGCTGCCACGCGACCACCAGACCGATCCCCGCGCCGCCCGCGATCAGCAGCGTGCGACGGTTGACCGTGGGGAGCGTAAGGGATGCCATCGCCAAGCTCTATCGCGCCGCGCGGTGCGCCGCCAGTTCGCTGTGCACCGCGTGGCGACCGGACACCGACGGGCTGCAAAGCGGCATGGCGGCATCGAATCGCCGAAACTGCATGAGCGGTCCTGTGCTAAGGCTCGGGGTGATCGCCAGCGACGCGCTGGTCACCGGGCCGAGGCAGCGCCGCGACCGCGTGTCGATGATTCGAGCCTGATCGTGCCCGGGTCCGGTGCCGCGCAGCTGCTGGCAAATGCCGGGCGTAGGGCTATCAAGGGCGGATGATGTCTCTCTACGCGCTCGCGCTAGCCTCAGCATTGCAGCACGCCGACACCGCAAATGGCGGTCCCGCGAGCACATCTGAGGTCGACGCCATACACTGCCGCCTCGATGTCCCCGGCTACACGCAGTTCGCCATGGCGATCGATAGCGAGGAGAAACTCGCGCAAACGCGCCGTTGGAAACGGATCGCCTCGCGCAATGCCTTCATGAACGAATATGAGCTGCCGCAGGCGATCACCGTCGCCGGCGCGTACAGCACCCGCCGGATCGCGTTCACCGCGAACGCGATCCTCGCCATCCTCGACCTGCCCGACCCAGCTACGGTCGCGCGCGCCGAGCAGGTCGAAAACGCCATGTCCAGCGACCCGATGATCGCCGCGCTCGTCGACACCGGCACCATGACCGATGCGCAGGCGAAGGCTGCGGTCCCGTTCCGCAAATTCATGGGCGAGCGCATTCTGAAAGACGTCACCGAGCCCGCGGCGGAGGGACAAAGCTACGGCAGCCATCTGGTCGTCGCGCGGACCATCTCCAACGCCACGACGCATCCCGGCAAGACCCTCTACGGCTGCAGCTACCGCTTCGAGATGCTCGACAAGGACGGGGCGCCGCTGTGACGCCGTGGCCCCGCCCGGCGGCGTCGTGGTGGCGCGGCCGTTTGCCCGACGGCGCGGAGGATCCGCTGAGGAAACCGCGACCGGTCGAAACGCGGCCACCGCGGATCGGCAGCGGCGTCTAGCGGAGCGTCGCACCCGCCAGCTGCGCCGTGGCAGACAGCGTGGTCTGCGCCGCGTTCAGCCCAAGGCGGAAATCCTTGTCGTCATAGGTGCTGTAGAGGTCGCTCGGCTGGTGCCACTGGGGGTCCCAGCCGCTTCCGACCTGCGCGCCACGGTCGTTCTCGCGCAGGCTGACCGCCGGTGCCAGGTCCATGAACGGGCTCGAATCGGTATTGGTCATGTGCCGTCCGACCGCGGCCGGATAGTCTGTCGCGTACCGCTCGTTCGCCGCCTGCAGCGCCCAAGCCAATTCCTGTGATTGGCCGGCCAGCTTGGATGCAGACTGGAATTCGATGTTCACGTCGGCCTCGGGACGCTGCACCGGACTCATGCTGCCGTCGGCGCGGGGCATGCCGTGATCGAACAGCATCATATCGTGTTGCACTACGCCGAGCCATTTCGGCTCGGGGTAGCGGCCCGATCCGGCAGGCGACTCCTTGCCTTGCAGTGCCGCCCGCTGCGCGACATAGGCCTTCGCGCCGTTGAGGCCGGTCTCCTCGTTGTTCCACAGGATGAAGCGGATCGAACGATCGGTCTGCACGTCGGGGCTGCTGAACACGCGCGCCAATTCCATCACCAGCGCCGTGCCCGAGCCGTCGTCATTGGCGGCTTCGCCAAAGCCGATCCCGTCCATATGGGCGCTGACGATATACATCTCGCCAGGGTGGCCGCTCCCGATCTTGGTGCAATAGACCTGCTCGCGCGCGCCCGGGACCGCGGGCGGCGTGTCCAGCGCCCTGATCCGCGGGTCGGGCTGCGCGCCAGGATCGCTGTTCACGCCGGTCGTGCGCGTGAAGCCGCGCGAGCGCCCGCCACCGACCGACCGGCCGGGTTCGTCCGACCCGGCCACCACCGCTGCCCTGGCCGGTGCGACCGTATGGACGGGCTCCTCGCCGAACGTGTACTTCAAGCGCTCGGTATTGGTGCAGCCATAGCTCTTGAGTTGGGCTTCGATCCAGTCGGTCGCGGCGCGGTTGCGCGCGGTGCCCTGGCGGCGGTCGCCGAACCGGGTGAGCGCTTTGATCGTCGCCTTGTAGCGCTCCAGATCAAGCCGCTTGACCAGCACGCGGACCGGATCGACCGGCTGCGCCGTCGGCTGGGCGAGGACGGGGGTGGTCAGGACGGGGGCGGTCAGGACGAGGGCCATCACCGCGGAAAGGGCGCGAAGGACGCTCTGGGGCGTCGGTTGGATCGGGCGGTGGTTCAAGGCGTCCCCTTCTCGCCGCCATAATCCGTAAAGGATCAGCGGCATGTGTCTCCATCGTAGCCGAGGATCGGCTGGGCGCCATACCCGAAATGGCGCCGCGTCAGCCGATCACGGCTTTGGGTTCGAGATCGGCTTCGAGCCCGAACACGCCATTCTCCCCGCCGATACCGGAGTGCTTGATGGCACCGAACGCAGCGGACATCGCCAGCGTCTGCGCCGTGCGGATGGCAGGCGCCTTCCGGCCGGTGCGCTGCATGCGCTGATCCAAGCGCTCAAGGTCGCGGGAGTCGCGCGCCCAAGCCGTGCCCCATGCTGGGTATTTTCCGAGGCTGACGCGCGGCCCGCGGTGCGCCGATCAGGCGGCATTCTCCCGCCCTTCGATCAGAGGTATTGCGATGCACGACCGGACCCACGCCGCTGCAGCCATTGCGCATGCGGCATCCACCGAGAGCGACGGCGAGACCCAGTCGTCCGCCGCGCGATCGCCCAAATGGGCGAAATACCACGCCAAGATGGCAGGCGAATTCCCCTCGCCCTTCCGCGGCGATGACGATCCGCTCGCGCGCCAGATCAACACATTCGTTGAGAAGCTCGACATGTTGCGCCCCGAAAAGGGTGGCCCGGCCTTTCTCGGCAAGAACCCGGCGCTCACCTATGCCTATCCCGACGTCAAGAACATCACCGTGCCGCAGGCGATGGGCGATCTCGACCAAGTGCTCGACGATGTCGTCAAGCTGTTCGAGGGCGCGCCCAATTGGGGCAACCCGCTGACGATGTGCAACGTCATCCCGCAGTCGAACACCGCGGCCGTCGTCGCGTCGATGCTGTCGCAGGTGTTCTCCGCCAACATCCTCGAGGGCGAATATGCGTGGAACGTCCACCGTGCCGAGCTCGAGACGGCGGGCATGGTCGCCAACATGTTCGGCTGGACCCCGGTCAACAGCGGCGCGATCTACACCTATGGCGGTGGCGGTTGCTGGACCTACGGGCTGAAATACGGGCTGACGCGCGTCCTGAAGGACTCACGGAACAAGGGCGTGCGAACCGACGCCAAGGTCATCTGTTCGCAGCAAGCGCATTACGTCCAGCAGAACGCGACCGACTGGCTGGGCCTCGGCATGGACAATATCGTCCATGTCCGCACCGATGTCGCGACCAACCAGATGGACCTCGGCCATCTCGAGGAATTGCTGACCGATTTCGCGGCGCGCGGCATTCCGGTCGCGACCGTCGTCTGCACGATGGGGACGACCGATGCGAGCGCGTTCGATCCGATCGCGCTGGTCCGCGAAGTGATGGATCGCCATCCCAATCCCGCGGGCTTTGGCAAGGCGGTGCTTTATGCCGATGCCGTCGTCGGATGGTCGTGGGTCTATTTCAAGGACTATGATTTCGACGCCAATCCGCTCGAATTCTCCGACCGGATCCTGCCCGTGCTGCGCCGCAACGGCGAGGCGATGCGCGCGCTCGAACATGCCGATTGCGTCGGGATCGATTTCCACAAGGTCGGCTGGGCGCCCTATGTCAGCAGCTGCTTCCTGTACCGCGACGCGACCGAGTTCGAGTCGATCCACCGCCGCGGCGCGGACGCCTATCTGCAGGCGCGCACGCCGTACAATCCGATGTATTACACGCTCGAAGTCTCGCGCACCGCGTCGGGGTCGCTCGCCGGTTGGGCGACGCTCAAATATTTCGGCAAGGAAGGGATGCAGGCGATTCTCGGCGGCATCCTCGAGACCAAATACTACCTTTACGACCTGATCCGCAGCCACCCCGACATGGTGTGCGTCAACCCCGACGACACCGGACTGATCACGCTGTTCCGGGTCTATCCCAAGGATATCGACGCGCAGGTCCAGTTCGGTCGCGAGCTGAGCGACCCGGCGCTGCGCAGCGACCTGATCAAGCATAACCATCTGACCGAAGCGGTCGGCAACAAACTGTTCGAATGGTTCCGTAGCGGCAAGCAGATCGACGGCAAGTACACGCCGTACATGAGCTTCAGCACGGGCTTTCGCGCCACGACCTACAACCGCGACGGGACCGACGACGAAGCCGTCGTCTACGCGCTGAAATCGTTTCCGATGAACGTCTTCATCACGCCCGAGACGATGCAATGGGCGCTGCACTGCGTCGCGGCAGCGCGCGACGAAGTGCTCGAGCGCTAACCACTTGGTCCGACGTCTGCGCCGCCGGCAATAGTCGGCGGCGCGCTTTTTCAAGGCTGTTCCCATGACCGAGCCCTCGCCCGCCGCCGCCATGCCCGGCGGCAAGCCCAAGTCCGCGGGGTGGCTCGCGCATGGCGGCCAGACCAAGACCCAGCCCAAGATCGTGATCGGCATGCTGGCGTTCGCGGTCATGAACGTGACGACAATCGTCAGCCTGCGCGGCATGCCCGCCCAGGCCGAATACGGCATGGCGTCGATCTTCTATTATCTGTTCGCCGCGATCGTGTTCCTGGTACCCGTGGCGCTGGTCGCCGCTGAACTCGCGGCGACCTTCCCCAAGCAAGGCGGGGTGTTCCGCTGGATCGGCGAGGCGTTCGGCCCGCGCTGGGGCTTTGCCGCGATCTATTATCAATGGCAGGCGGTGGTGATCTGGTTCCCGACCGTGCTGATCTTCGCCGCCGCCGCGCTCGCCTATATCTGGTGGCCGCCCGCGTTCGACCAGGCGCTGGCCGACAACAAGGTCTACACGATCACCGTCCTGCTCGCGGTCTATTGGTTGGTGACGCTGGTCACCTTCCGCGGCATGGCGGCGTCGACCCGGCTGAGCTGGCTCGGCGGTCTGTTCGGGACGATCATCCCCGGCGCGATCCTGATCGCGCTCGGCGTGGCCTATGTCGCGGCGGGCAAGCCGATGCACCTCGACCTGCACGCCAGCGTGATCCCCGACTTCAGCGATTTCCACAACATGGTGCTGGCGGCGAGCGTCTTCCTCTATTTCGCGGGGATGGAGATGCAGGCGGTCCATGTGCAGGACCTCAAGAACCCGACGCGCAACTATCCGCTGTCGGTGCTGATCGCGACGGTGATGGTCGTGGTGATCTTCGTGCTCGGCACGCTCGCGGTCGGTGCGGTGATCCCGCGCGAGGCGATCGACATCAACCGCGGGCTGCTCGTCGCGTATAACGAACTGTGGGCGGCGTTCGGGCTGCCGTGGCTCGGCAACGTGATGGCGGCGATGCTGGCGTTCGGCGTGTTGGGGCAAGTCAGCGTGATCGTCGCGGGGCCGTCGACCGGGCTGCTCGCGGTCGGCAAGGCGGGGTATTTGCCGCATGTCCTTCAGAAGACCAACACACACGGTATTCCGGTCGCGATCCTGATCCTGCAAGGTCTGCTCGTCACGCTGCTGTGCGTCGCGTTCACCGTGCTGCCGTCGGTCGAATCGGCCTATCAACTGCTCAGCCAGATGGCGACGATCATCTATCTGGTGATGTACGTCCTGCTCTACGTCGCCGCGATCCGGCTGCGCTACACCCAGCCCGACCGCGAGCGGCCGTTCCGCATTCCCGGCGGGAATGTCGGGATGTGGCTGGTCGGCCTGCTGGGGCTCGCCGGGGCGCTCGTCGCGCTGGGGTTCAGCTTCATCCCGCCGGCGCAGATCAGCACCGGCAGCCCGGTGCTCTATGTCGGCGCGCTGGTGGTCGGGTCGGCGGTCTTCCTCGCCATCCCGTTCGTGATCTACGCCTTTCACAAGCCCGACTGGAAAGCGGCGGATTCGGACTTCGAACCGTTCGAAACCGCGGCATGACGGCACTCGACACCAGCGTGCTGGTGACGATGACCGTCGGCCTGTTCGCAATTACCGCGCCGATCGCGGTCCTGCCGTTGTTCGTCGCCGCTACCGCTGGCCAGACACAAGGGGACCAGCGTCGCACCGCGCTGATGGCAGCGGCGACCTATGTCGTCGCGGGACTGCTCGCGTTGTTCGTCGGCAATGCCGCGCTCGGCGTCTTCGGGGTCAGCATCGCCGCATTGCGCGTGGCGGGAATGGCGGTGATCGGCGTGATCGGCTGGCAAATGCTCAACGCCCCGATCCCGAGCGAAGCGACGCCCGTCCGCAGCCACCACCACCGCGCGTCCAACACGCATGTGCCGGTCGCCGCGCACAATGCCGTCGCCCCCTCCCCCGCATCGGTCGGAATCCTGCCGCTTGGCTTCCCGATCTATGCGGGCCCCGGGGTCTTGTCGGTCATCATCGCCTGGGGCAGCGGCAGCCGCCCGGTCTATCTCGCCGCGATGGCCGCGATCCTGGCGAATGCCGCGATCATCGTCGCGCTCGATTTCCTGGCCGCGCCGATCACGCGGGTGATCGGGGAGAAGGCCTTGCTGATCACCGAAAAGATCTTCGGCCTGCTCGTCGTCGCGATCGCGGTCGGCGGGATGGCGAGCGCGCTGGTCGTGCTGTTTCCCGGGCTCGGCGGCCGATGAAGACGGTGTGCGCCGCGATCGCCCTGTGCGCGCTGGGATCGCCCGGCGCCACGCTGGCGCAGGACGGCGATCTCGCGGTTCGCAACCAATGGTTCACCGGCTCGCTCGAGGCGTCGTCGCCAGCCTTGTCGACGGCGGGGACGCTCGCGATCGAACCCTATCTCATCTACAAGATCGATACCGGCGCCTATGACGATCGGGGCCATCGCCAATCCGGCGGAGACGGCGTGCAGCAGCTGCAGTCGGTGACGGTCGTGAAATATGCGCTCACCGACCGGGTGAGCTTCCAGGCGCTGCCGACGGTCGTCCGCGTGACCGATGGGCATGACGCGCGGGGCCTGGGGATCGCCGATCTGCCGATCGAGCTGGAATATCGACTGAAGGACGAGAATGGCCGAAGCGGATCGCCCTCGATCACAGCGAGCGCCGGCCTCGTGCTGCCGATCGGCCGCTACGATCATCTGACGACCGTGCTCGACGGGCTCGGCACCGGCGCGCTGCTGGCAAAACAGGGGATCGTCGTCGAATCGCTGTTCGACACCACGGGTGGCCACCCGGTTCGTCTCCGCCTCTTCGCCTCGATGACCGAGGCGCTGGCGTCGGCGGGCGTTCGCGATCTGAGCGTCTATGGCACGACGGACGGCTTTGTCGGCCACGCCATGCCGGGCGTGTCCGCGCAGGTCGGTGTGGCCGCCGGCTATGCGCTCGACCAGCGCTGGGTGGTTGCGCTCGATCTGGTCCGGAGCGATGCCGGCGGTTCGCGGCTGACGGGCGTGGATGCCGGCGGGACAGTGCGACGAACGACGGGCCGGCGCGCAAGCCGAACGACCTTGGCGCCGGCGCTGGAATATAATTGGTCGGCTCGCGCCGGGCTCATTGCGGGGGTCGAAGTGACCGTCGCGGGCCGCAATACACCGTCCTACGCCGCACCCCAGATAGCATTTGCCGTGGCATTCTAGCGTTCGTCGCGTCGATCTGTACCCCGATGGTGTGCGTAATTTCCGACGCTGCTCGCGCCGGGGGAACGGGACTACCGCGGGATCCTTGGGACAAGAGGATCAACGCATGAGCAGCTATACTCTCGTCAGCAGCGGAATTGCCGCGCTTGCCGGGGCGGTCATCCTGCTGCGGGATGGAGAGGTCGCGGGCGCGGACATCACGATCCTCGAGGAACGTTACCAGAGCGGCGGCGCGGTCGATGCGCACGGTAGCGCCGAGGACCGATATTTCCTGAGCGGCAGCCATATGCTCGAGGCGATGTACCAATGCACCGTCGACGTGCTCGACGACATTCCTTCGGCGAGCGACCCGACGATCTCGGTGCCCGAGGAAGCAAACCCAGCCGCTGCGGAATGGCGGTGGGACAATGAGGTGCGGCTCGTCAATCTGGACGGCTCTCGCTCGGATGCGCACGCTATGGGATTCACCGAGCACGACCGGATCGACCTGCTCGCGCTCATCGGTGGATCCGAGCGCAGGCTCGGCGACAAGCGCATCACCGACTGCTTCGCGGCCCATTTCTTCGAGACCACCTTCTGGTTGGAATGGGGCGCGCTGTTCGCGTTCGAGCCGTGGCACAGCGCAATCGAATTCCGCCGCTACTTGCGACGCTTCATCGATCATTTCTCGGCGATCGATGTCTAGGACGACATCTGTCGTACCATTTACACGCAGCATGACGGCATGATCGTGGCGTTCAAGTCCGCCATCGCGTCTGTCTCGAGGATCTCGGCTTTGCTGCACGCAGCACCGCGATCACCGTGAGCAGCATCTCACTGGCCGCCCCGAGCACGCGTTGCCGTGTCCATCGCAGTCGTGAGCGCATGCAGGGTGAAAGGTTTGGCGAGGACCACGGCGTCCGGCACCGCCTTCAAGAGCTGGATCGTATCGCCGCTCATATAGAAATGCGCGACGAAGCCGCGGGCAAGGATCCGCCGCATCGCGGATACTCCGCTGCCCTCGGCAAGATTGCCGTCGACGATCAGCAGATCGGGCGCCAAGCGCTGCGCCGCCGCCACGGCATCGGTCTCGGTCGATGCGATGTGGCACACATCGTGCCCCATCGCGATCAGCAGGTCGGCAAGATCCATCGCGATCAGGACGTCATCCTCGACGAGGAGGATTCTGCGTCCAGGGCTCACAGCCGCGCACGCCTTGCCTCATCCGCGCGACGTCCACGCCGCGACGCACCGTGGTGCACCGCCGGTGGCTGCGCGCGCACGATCTTGGGCAAGCTGTTCGGGTTCGGGTACACTGTCTAGCCTCCAGGCCACCCCGTCGGCGATAGACATGAACCCGGGCACGATCGTGAACGGCGTTGTCATCAGGGTCGTCCGCGGTACTGCCTCAGAAAAATGCGCGCAGTCAGTCTCGGAAAATACTCAAGCTCATGGTGCGCACCGGCGATTTATTTTTCAGCGTAACTATGCGTAGGATGGATGGGACCAGACAGTGCTACGTCCATTTCATGACCGTAAATAAAACACCATCGGTGGGGGCAAGCGACCAGCCTCTGCCCCATCCGGCGTCGCCGATGCCGCAAAAAGCTACCCCCAAAGTCGCTGGGCCGCGGCTTGCGGAGTCGGTCCCGATCGTCGCGATAGGCGCTTCGTCGGGGGGACTTAAGGCGGCATCCAGACTGCTCGACGCGATCTCACCCACCACGGGCATGGCGTTCATCGTCGTTCAGCATCTCGATCCGACGCACAAGAGCATGATGGTCGACCTGTTGGCCGATCATACCACGATGGACATCGGCGAAGCGATCGATGGCTGCGTGATCCGCCGCGACCATATCTACGTCATTCCCCCCGGCCGATATCTTTCGGTCGAAGACGGCGCGCTGGCCCTTTCCCCGCAACAGGCGCACCATGGCGCGCGCCTGCCGTTCGATTGTCTGCTGGCGTCGCTGGCGGAAGAATGCGGTGACCGGACGATTGCCGTAATCCTGTCGGGAACGGGCGCAGACGGCAGTGGCGGGCTTGCCGCGCTGAAAGCCGCAGGCGGCTATGCGATCGCGCAAAAGCCCGAACAGGCCGATTATGACGGTATGCCGCGGAGCGCGATCGAAACGGGGCTGGTCGATCAGACCCTTGCGCTGGAAGACATCCCCCAGGCACTGGCGGACCGCAAAGTCGCGATCGCGCAGTCCGCCGCCGCACCGAGCGTGCCCGCCCCGCCGAGCATGCCCGCCCCGCCCGCATCGACCGACCTGAACGCGATCATCGCCTTCCTCAACGACAACACGGCGCACGACTTCCGCCAGTACAAGTCGGGGACGCTGGAACGGCGGATCGAGCGGCGGATCGTGCTACGCACGCTCGCGCCCGGCAATCTTGCCGGCTATCTCGATCTGCTGCGCACAGAGCCGGCCGAGCGCGATCTGCTCGCCAAGGACCTGCTGATCAACGTGACGCGCTTCTTCCGAGATCCGGCGATCTTCGATGCGTTGGCGCAGACGATCCTTCCCGACCTCGTCCGGCTCCTCCCCGAGCAAACACCGCTCAGGATCTGGGTCGCGGGATGCAGCACCGGTGAAGAGGCCTATTCGATCGCGATGCTCTGCCGCGACGCGATCAAGGCGTCGGGACGCGACATCAAACTCAAGCTCTTCGCCTCCGACGTCGACCCGGACGCGATCGCGACCGCACGCGAGGGGCTGTATCCGTTCGATATCGAGAACACGGTCCCCGCGGACCTGCTCGCGCGCTTTTTTGTTCGGGACGAGGCCGGCTACCGGGTGGCGACCGCGCTGCGGGACACTGTCGTCTTCACCGTCCAGGACGTACTGTCGGACCCGCCCTTCTCGAAGATCGATCTCGTCTCCTGCCGTAACCTGCTGATCTATCTGAACCCCGAGGCGCAGGCCAAGGTCATATCGCTGTTCCATTTCGCGCTCCGCGAAGGCGGCATCCTGCTGCTCGGATCGTCCGAGACGGTGGGCAGCGCCGGAGACCGGTTCGAAGTGATCGCCAAGTCGGAACGCATCTACCGGCACGTCGCGCACGGCCGGACCGGCACCGCGGGCTTTCCCGTCAACTTCGGCGACGCGCTGCCGATGCCGGGGACGACGGGCCGGTCCGCCTCATCGCAGCGCCAGGCCACGCTGGCGGACATTTGCCGCCGGGCCGTCATCGCCACCCACGCGCCCGCCGCCATCCTGATCAATCGCAAGCGGCAGTGTCTCTATTCGATCGGGCCGACCGATCGCTATCTGCGGATCCCGCCTGGCTATGCCACGCTCGACTTGCTTGCGATGGCGTCCCCGACGCTCCGCACCAAGTTGCGGCTCGCGATCGACAAGGTCAGCGAGGCGACGCCGCGCGTCGACGGCGGCCGGACGCGCGTGATGCAGGACGGCATCGCGATCTGGTTTCGGATCGATGTCATGGCGGTGGTCGCCGGGCAGGACGACATGCTGCTCGTCTGCTTCGTCGAGGAACCGGGCGAGAGCGCGGGTGCGACGGCATCCCCCAATCGCGGTGACGCCGCGCGCGTCACCGAGCTCGAGCAGGAACTGGAGGCAACCCAGGCGGAATTGCAGACGTCGATCCTGAACCAGGAAACGTCGAGCCAGGAACAGAAGACGATCAACGAGGAAGCGCTCTCGGTCAACGAGGAGTTCCAGTCGACCAACGAGGAATTGCTGACGTCCAAGGAAGAGCTGCAGTCGCTCAACGAGGAACTGACCGCGCTCAACAGCCAGTTGCAGGAGACGCTGGAACGACAGCGCCTGACCTCGGACGATCTGCAGAACGTGCTCTACAGCACGAATGTCGCGACGCTCTTTCTCGACATCGACTTGAAGATCCGGTTCTATACGCCCGCGATCAAGTCGGTCTTCAACATCATCGCCGGCGACATCGGACGACCGATCACCGACCTGCGCTCGATCGCGACCGATCCCGACCTGCTGGGGGATGCGCGCAAGGTGCTGGCGGATCACGGCTTGATCGACCGCGAGATCAGCGCGCCGAACGATACGTGGTTTCTGCGCCGCGTATTTCCCTATCGCACGCATGACGATGCCGTCGAAGGCGTCGTCATCACCTTCGCCGACACCACCGACCGAAAGATGACCGCCAAGGCGCTCGAGGCCGCCAAGATCGAGGCGGACCGCGCCAATCTTGCCAAGTCGCGCTTCCTCGCGGCAGCAAGCCACGATCTGCGCCAGCCGCTCCAGTCGCTGACGCTGCTGCAGGAACTGCTGAGCCAGACCGTCGAGGGCGAGAAGCCCAAAAAACTCGTCTCCCGCCAGGGCCAGACGCTGGCCGCGATGTCCGGCATGCTCAATGCACTGCTCGACATAAACCAGATCGAAGCCGGCGTGGTGGAGGCGATGCCGGTGGTCTTTCCGATCTCCGACGTGCTCGATCTGCTGCGCGACGAGTTCGGTTATCTCGCACAGGCCCGTAACTTGTCGCTGCACATCCTGCCCAGTGCGGCGTTGGTTCACAGCGACGCCACGCTGCTCACGCAGATGCTTCGCAACCTGCTGGGGAACGCGATCAAATATACCAAGCAGGGCAAGATCCTGCTCGGCTGTCGACGGCGCGGCGACACGCTTCGAATCGAAGTTTGGGATACCGGGATCGGGATCGCCGCCGACCAGTTGCACGCGATTTTCGAGGAATTCCACCAGATCGACAACGCCGCGCGCGAACGCAGCCTCGGTCTGGGTCTTGGCCTGTCGATCGTGCAACGCCTCGGCCATTTGCTCGGGCATGCCATCGACGTTCGCTCGCGCCCGAACGCGGGCTCGGTCTTCACGATCACGCTTCCCTGCCCGGCCGCCGATCCGCCGGGCGCCGTCGCCAAACCACCCGAACCCGATGCGGCCCCGGACGGGCACCGGCGCACCTGCAAGATCGTCGTCGTCGACGACGACCCGGATGTCGTCGAATTGCTGGAGCAACTCCTCAAGCGCGAGGGGCATATCGTCAAGACCGCGGCCGATGCAGCATCCGCGATCAAGCTGGTTGCGGGCAGCGCGATCAAGCCGGAACTGCTGTTGACCGACTATAACCTGCCCGGCGGCCGGGATGGCCTCGATCTCCTGCGCAGCCTTCGGGCGACCCTGCCGCACGGGCTCCCGGCGATCGTCCTCACCGGGGACATATCGAGCGCGGCGCTGGCGCGGATCGCGGCAGAAGACTGCGTGCAACTGAGCAAGCCGGTGAAGGCGCGCGACCTGCTCGCGGCGATCGAACGCCTGTTGGCCCGGGCACTGCCGTCGGCGTTGCACCCGGCCGGAGCTGTTGCTATTGCGGGCCCATCGATCACCTATGTCGTCGACGACGACCCGTACATTCTGGCGACGATCCGCGATGTGCTGGAGGGCGATGGCCGCAGTGTCCAGGATTTCCCAAATGCAGAGGCGTTTCTTGCAGCGTATGCGCCGGGCAATGACGGGTGCCTGCTGGTCGACGCGCACCTGCCGGGGATGAGCGGCGTGGCGCTGATCGAGCAATTGCGCGCCCGCGCAAACCATCTCCCCGCGATCTTGATCACGGGGAGCGGCGATATCGGACTTGCGGTCAAAGCAATGCGAAGCGGCGCCTGCGACTTCATCGAAAAGCCGGTCGGCCGGGTCGAATTGCTTGCGAGCGTCGCGCGTGCAATCGATCAGTCACACGACCTTCGGCTGCGGGATGACGCGCACCAGAAAGCGGCGGCGCATGTCGGCGAATTGACCGACCGCCAGCGTGAAGTCATGGACCTGGTGTTGGCGGGCCATCCCAACAAGAACATCGCCGCCGATCTCGGGATTAGCCAGCGCACCGTGGAAAACCATCGCGCTGCGGTCATGCACAAGATGCAAGCCAAGTCGCTTCCCGAACTCGCGCGGATCGCGCAAGCCGCCGCCGACGGGAATGCGGCACGGCCGCGTTCGGCTCTGCCCCCGACCGAAAGCGCGGCGGTCTGAGGCAGCGCGTTGCAGCGGTCGAGCGGAGCATAGCGCCGCTGCACCGCGCTATCCGGCCGATATCAGTGTCCGGCAGTCCGCCTGCATATCGCAATCGCGGCACGCCGCGGCCTCTCCCACCGTGTCGATACACCGCGCACGGTAGAGGCGCGCGAGATGGGCGTGCGACCATGCGGCGGGGCCACAGTCGGTTGCCGCCGCGATCAGGTCTTCGGTGCGTGCCCGGTCGCGCAAAAACGCTCTGGTTTCGATTGACATGGCGCTGGTCTTTCCGGCCGACCGCGGCGGAGTGGAGCGGTCCTCGGGCCAGATGCTATGGTGACGAACACGGCCGCCCAAGGATCGGAAACTACGCACGGAACAACCATCGCGAGCCGACGGACGCCTACTCGCTATCCGATCCGAGGATTTCTGCAATTTTAGCGGCGATATCTTCGGGACCTAGGATAAAATCGACACAGCCACTGGCAATGGCGCTGTCGGGCATGTCCGCCTGAATCGCCGATGCCGGCAATTGGGCGATCGTGACCCCGCCGCACGCGCGAATCCCGCACAGCGCGTCCGCACCGTCGCCGTCATAGCCCGACACGATCACCGCGATGAGCCGGCCATGCCAATAGTGCGTCAGCGATTGCAGGAAGACGGTGATGACATCCGGCCATCCCCGCGGTTTGGAGATCGCCGTGAGGCGAAATGCCCCGTCCAGCACGTGCAGGTCGCGTTGCGCGGGGATGATGAAGACGTGGTTCGGTCGGATATCGAGCCCTTCGGTAATGAGCTCGACCGGCATCGCGGTATGCCGCGGGAGGATTTCGTGGAGCAGGGTCGAAACGGTTCGCAAATGGTTCACGATCACGATCGCCGCCCCGAGATCACTCGGCAAATTGTCGAGCAAGCGCTTGTACGCATCAAGGCCACCCGCCGATCCGCCGACGCAGATGATCGGTATATCCCGAGCTGTCATTGAACGAACGCTCCTTTGCGTGAATGCGCCAAGCTACGTCCTGCGTCGGCACGCGCGACGGGCGGCGGTGATCGACCATAGGCATTTCTGCGCGGAACCCCGTACGCTTTCTGGTGCGGTGCCGGCATTCGGTCGGCATCGCTCGGAGTTGCCGCTCCGCTCGAGCAGCGTGACGGCGGCGGCGCAGCGGTTGCCCCGGGCGCCAACGCACGCTCCCGCGTTCACAGGGCCGAAGTGATGGCCGGCGCGTTGTGCGTCATGAACCAGACCGGCTCCGGGCTTGACCCTGACACGGTGTCAGACCCTATCTGGGTTCGCATGGAGACCCAGATGACCAGCGATGTTCCCGTGCACGGCCTCGATGCCGACAGTCCTCGAGCGGACGGGATGGTGACCGATCCCGTCTGCGGCATGACCGTGGACGCGACAAAGACCGCACATCACGCCGACCATGAAGGTCACCGCTATTCCTTTTGCAGTGCGCGCTGCCGGAGCAAATTTATCGCAGCCCCCGAGACCTACCGCGCCGGCAAACCCGTACCCGCGCCCAAAGCGGGCCCCGGTGGAGTATGGACATGCCCCATGCATCCCCAGATCCGGAACGACGGTCCGGGAACGTGCCCCCTCTGCGGCATGGCGCTCGAGCCCGAAGATCCGACGCTCGATACGGGGCCAAACCCTGAACTCACCGATTTTACCCGACGAGCCTGGATGGCCGGGGTATTGAGCGTTCCGTTGCTCGCGATTTCGATGGTGGCCGAGATGCTCGGCATCACGCTCGTGCCGCCGACATATTCGCCGTGGATCCAGCTCGCGCTCACCGCACCGATCGTCCTGTGGGCGGGTGCGCCATTCTTTCAGCGCGGATGGACGTCGATCCGCACGCGACACCTCAACATGTTTACGTTGGTCTCGCTCGGCGTCGGCGCGGCATTCAGCTATAGTCTCGTCTCGACGATCGCGCCCGGCGTGTTCCCGTCCTCGTTCCGCATGCACGGGGTCATTCCGGTCTATTACGAGGCGGCTGGCGTCGTCGTGACGCTGGTGCTGCTCGGGCAGGTCCTCGAACTGCGCGCGCGCGCGGCGACGGGTCGAGCCATCCGCGCGTTGATGGATCTCGCGCCGAAGACAGCGCGGCGGCTGCGCGAGGATGGCAGCGAGGAAGAAATCCCCCTCTCCGACGTCGCCACCGGCGATACGCTGCGGGTGCGGCCCGGCGAGGCAGTGCCGGTTGATGGCATCGTGGTCGATGGCCGGTCGTCGGTCGACGAAGCGATGCTGACCGGCGAACCGGCAGCGGTGCTCAAGCAGAAGGGTGCTTCCGTCACCGGCGGGACGATCAACGGCGCCGGCTCGCTGGCGATCGAGGCGCGTGCCGTCGGCGCCGACACGGTGTTGGCGCGGATCGTCAAGATGGTCGCCGAGGCGCAGCGCAGCCGCGCGCCTATCCAGGCGATCGCCGACCGGGTGTCGGGCTGGTTCGTGCCGCTGGTGGTGGGGATCGCGATCCTTACCTTCGTCGTCTGGAATATGGTGGGGCCGGAGCCGCGCTTCGGCCATGCCTTGCTCAACGCCATCGCGGTGCTGATCATCGCCTGCCCGTGTGCGTTAGGGCTCGCGACGCCGATGTCGATCATGGTCGGCACCGGGCGTGGTGCGCGCGGCGGCGTGCTGATCAAGGATGCCGAGGCGCTTCAGATGATGGCCGTCGTCGACACGCTGGTGATCGACAAGACCGGCACGCTGACCGAGGGCCGCCCGAAGGTGACCGCGATCTAGCCTGGTGACGGCTTCGATCGCGATACGGTGCTCGCGGCGGCGGCGGCCGTGGAGGGCCAGTCGGAGCATCCGCTGGCCGCTGCCATCCTGCGTGCCGCGCAGGACGCAAAACTGAAGCTCGGGTCGCTTGCGCAGTTTGCATCGCAGACCGGATTGGGTGTCAGCGGTCATGTCGATGGCAAGGCGGTCGTGGTGGGCAATGCGGCGCAGATGCACCGGATCGGAGTCGATGCGGGGTCCCTCGCGGAGGCAGCGGAACGCTATCGCCGTGACGGCGCGGGCGTGATGCTCGTCGCAATCGCGGGCAAGCCGGCCGGATTGATCGCGGTCGCCGATCCCATTCGGGACTCCGCGCGCGACGCCATTGCCGCTCTCAAGGCGGAAGGGTTGCGGATCGTCATGCTCACCGGCGATGCCGAGGCAACCGCGCAAGCCGTTTCCACGGCAATCGGCGGGATCGACGAGGTCCATGCCGGGCTCAAACCCGAAGACAAGGCGCGGATCATCGGCGAGCTCCAGGCAAAGGGTGCCAAGGTCGCGATGGCAGGCGACGGCATCAACGATGCGCCCGCGCTCGCCGCGGCAGACGTGGGTGTGGCAATGGGCACCGGCACCGACGTCGCGATCGAGAGCGCGGGCATGACGCTGACCAAGGGCGATCTGGCGGCGATGGTGCGCGCGCGCCGTCTGGCCCGCGCGACGATGCGCAACATCCGCCAGAACCTGTTCTTCTCGTTCGTGTTCAACGGCATCGGAGTTCCGATAGCAGCCGGCGTGCTCTATCCCGTCACGGGTTTGCTGCTGTCACCGATGATCGCGGGCGCGGCAATGGCGCTGTCGAGCTTCACCGTGGTGACCAATGCCTTGCGATTGAACCGGGCCAAGCTGTGAAAATCGGGCCCGCATCGCAGGCGAGCGGCGTCTCGCAGCGGATGATCCGCCATTATGAGACGATCGGCCTGATCCCGGCGCCCCTCCGCCGCGACAGCGGGTATCGCGATTATGCCGATGCCGATGTGCACCGCCTCCGCTTCATCGCGAACGCGCGCGATCTGGGCTTCCCGATCGAGGACATCCGCTCGCTGCTGGGACTGTGGAACGATCGCGACCGCCAGAGCATCGACGTCAAGCGCCTCGCTTTGGCGCGCGCCGACGACCTTCACCGCAAGGCTCTTGCACTGGAGGCGATGCGAAATACGCTGCTCGATCTCGCCGAACGATGCCATGGTGACGGGCGACCGGATTGCCCCATCATCGCCGCCCTCGATACCGCATAGGGTCGCCGCCACGTCAGCCCGTGCGATCCCCCGGCGCGCGCCGATCATCCGCCTTACACCTCGGCGTGGCGATGGCTCCACGAGCGAGCAGCCCGCTCAGCGCGCGTCGGCACCACTGCCCAATGACAGGCGTTCGGGCCGAAGTCGCGTTGGGCATCGTCCCGCCTGAGCGTCATTCCGAGCGGGCGTTCGCCCATATCCGCCAGGAATGCGGGAAAATCGTCTCTCCACCGCGCAGCCACCGCAATCCCTCGGCCGCCGCATTGCGGATAGCCGCTGACCTTTGGATTGTCGCACAGGCTCTTCATCGCCTGCCAAGCGCGGTAGGTCGGCGCATGCCGTTTATCAGCGCGCTCGCCATGCGTGCGCAGCCGCGCGGCGCTGATCTCGCGGTGTCTGCAGCCACAGCTCGTGGTGCTTCCTGCCCGTACGTTGCCGCCATGCGCCACGATCATGGTGCCGCAATCACAGGCGAACAGCCAATGACAATGGCCGTGCCGATCGGTGTGCGAAAAATCCACGCCCAGAAGCCGCGCATAGCGCTGCCCGGCCATGTCGATCCGAACCTTGCGCATCTCCCCCGTCAACCGTGCGTGTCGGCTGCAGGCTTTGGTTGCACCGACCAGGCGGCAGGTTCGTCGCCCTGGTCGGCCTTGGCCGCCGCTGCCGTCGCCTGCACGGTATCTGGCCTGTGATGCGCGGGGGCATAGACGGTATAGAGTTGCATCGGCGTCGTGCCGGTGTTGGTGATGTTGTGCCACGTCCCCGCCGGAACGAGCACACACCAGCCGTCCGAAACGTCTTTCTCGAAAGTCAGCGCGTCCTTGGCAGCACCCATCTGCACGCGCCCATGGCCGGCATCGAGGCGCAGGAACTGATCGGTGTCGGGATGCGCCTCGAGACCGACATCGCCACCGACCGGGATCGACATCAACGTCACCTGCAGATAGCGGCCGCTCCACGCGACGGACCGATACTCGGCACTGTCCTTGGTCGCGCTTTCGAGGTCGAACGACTGCGGCTGTGGCCCGACGTCTTTGATGCGTGAGTCGGTGCCGGCCATCAGTCGTCTCCTCGAAAGCGTCGACCGGGCGGGGACTGCTTCACCCATTCTGAAGCGCACGCCGTGTCGCGATGGCGCTATCTGGCAGGCCGCCGCGACGGAACAGCATCGGAAACTACGCACGCTACAGGACGCTGCGCCGCCGGTATGCATCACCATCGGAGAAACGCGCGAGATCGTCAGAACTTGAACCGAACACCCGCCTCGTAGCTTTGGTCGTAGAATTCGCGTTGCGTCGTGGGATATTTGACGATGTCCTCGGCGGACTGGACGTTGATGAGATGGGAAGCCGCCTTCTCCTCGGCGCGCGCGGTTTTTGCCGCGCGCGTGGCTGTGCCGACGATCGTTGAACAAAGTTTCGACGATCGCAAAACCGCACCTTCAACGCGCAGGTTTGACCACCAGAATGTGAAAGGAGCCCGGCACCATCGCGGGACGTCCGCCGCCCGCTGCAGCCGCGCCGAACTTCGCGGTTGGCAGATACAGCGCGCCCGTTTTGGGATCGAGCGCGCCGGTGCGCGCGCCGACTTCGGTCGTCACGACGCCCACGGCTTCCACCCGGACACCTTTCAGCGAGAGGATGTCGAGCACCCCGTCTTTCCCGCACGGGATGAACGCGAGCCCGCGCGCCTCGTCCATAATCACGGCGTCGGGCCCCGCGCCGATATCGACGAGTGCGCTCAGCTGCCGCCGACGGGCGTCGACGATGGCGGCCTTGCCGTTGGCGCACGACGCGATCAGGCGGTCGTGCGCGCTGTCGTAGCCGAGCCCGGTCGGTGCCTTGCAGCCCGGCAGCGCGATCGCCTTGCCGGCGACCCCGCGCGCGACGTCGACCGTTTCGATCTGGTCCGCCTCCTCGTTGTTGACGAACAGCGTCCCGTCCGCGCCGAACGCGGCATATTCGAGCGCGGGCTTGACCGGGATCGTGCGAGACACCTTGCTGGTGGCGAGGTCGATCACCGACACGGTGCCGCTATCGGCATTCATGACATAGGCATGGGTCTTCTGCGGATCGAGAATGGCAGCGTCGGGTTTCTTGCCGACGGCGATGCTCGCCATTTCGGCACCCGACCGCAGATCGTACAACCGCACGGTGCCATCGGTCCCGCTCGTCACCAGCAGCCTGCCGCCGGACAACGGCACGACTGCATGACCGCGCTGCACGCTGCCGAGCGAGGTGACCTTGCCGGTCGCCACTTCCAGCACCGTGACCGCGTTGCTGCGCGCGACATACACGAAAGTGCCGTCGTCGTCGGTGCGGGCATAGTCCCACGATCCGTCGGGCCCAGCGATCGATTGGGTGACGGCATAGATCGGCGCGGGCGTCGCGGCGAGACCGGACGGCGTGGCGGCAGCTGCAGCGAGCAGGACGAGAAGCGAAGGGCGGCGCATGGCGGTCTCCACGAAGATGAGGGCTGCCTTTTGCCCCAGCGCCCCACCGCGGTCACGTTAGGGATCGCTAATCCAGCGCTGCGACCCCGGTCTCGACCACGCGTGCGGGCTGCGCGAAGGTCAGGCGAACCCGCAAGCCGGGGCGATTGTCGAGCAAATCGAGGCGGACGCGATGGAGCGCCGCGATCGCCGCGGCCAGCGCCATGCCGAGCCCTGCGCCCGGCAAGTTTCGGCTGCGGTCGAGGCGGTAGAAGCGAGTCAGCACGGCGTCGCGTTCATGCGGCGGAATGCCAGGTCCGTCATCGCTGACGCTCGCGACGATCGCGCCGTCGATCCGCTCTAGCCGGCTGACGATCGTGCTGCCGGCCGGCGTATGGCGGATCGCATTGTCGACCAGATTGGTCATCATCTGCGCCAGCAATTCGGCATCGCCCTCGATCAGCAGACCGTTGGCATGCGCCGCGATCAAGGTTTTCCCATCGTCCTCGGCAACGGGCTGATACGCGGCGATCACTCGCCCGACCAGTTCGCTCAAATCGAGCGGAGCGAAATATTGGCGCCCGTCGCCCCCCTCGAGCGTCCCGATCCGCAACAACGCCCGGAAGATCGCGAGAATCTCGTCGGTCTGCGCGATGGCGGTGTCGATGCTGGCGTCGAACCGCTCCGGGTCACGCGCATCGCGCGTTTGCTCGAGCTGCTGGCGAAGCCGCCCGAGCGGAGTGCGCAGATCGTGGGCGATGTCGGTGGTGACTTGGCGCAGGCCGTCCATCAGCGCGCCGATCCGGTCTAGCATCGCGTTGAGGTTCGCCGAGAGCTGGTCGAATTCGCGGCTGATACCGATCGGCGGCAGACGTTCGGCCGTATTGCCCGCCATCACCCGCGCGATCGCAGCGTTCACACGGTCGAGGCGGCGCATGAACAGCGCGCCAATGAGATAGCCACCGACCAGCGCAAGCACGGTGATGACCGCTCCCGCGACGACCAGGAACCGGTCGAGCGCACGCCGCAATTCCTGGATGTCGTAAGTGTCGGTGGCGACGACCAGCGTCCCGCCGTTGGGGAGGGCAACCCCGAGGCTCCGCAAGGTTTCGGCGGCAGGGTCCTGCGGGTCGTCGTGCACCGCGACCTGCCCCCAGCCGAGCCTGACCGTCGGCGTGCCGATATCGTCGACCAGCAGGCGTCCGGCGCGGTCGATCACCTGGTATCGGAACGCTTCCGCGCCGCTCGCGCGCCGATGCCGGGCGATCGCCCCGAGGAGGCTTGCTCGCCCCTCCTCTCGGTCCTCGCCGGCAAGGATCGCGGCCTCGCTGGTCAGGCCGCCTTCGGTGGCATCGACCGCATAATGCGCGATGGACCGCTCGACGACGACCAAGACGAGCGCGGAACCTGCCGCGAACGCAAGCGCGAGCAGGCAGGCAAAGCGGAACGCCCCGCTCCGGAAACCGCTAAGCCAGGCCATCGCACCGATAGCCCGCGCCGCGCACCGTATGGATCAGTTCCTGATCGAAGCCGCGATCGACTTTCGAGCGCAAGCGACTCATGTGGCTTTCGATGATATTGGTCTGCGGGTCGAAATGGAACGACCACACATTTTCGAGCAGCATCGTCCTTGTGACGATCTCGCCTGCGTGGCGCATGAGATATTCGAGCAGCTTGAACTCCTGCGCCTGCAACGGGATCGCCCGGCCGCCACGCCGCACGCTGCGCTTGATCAGATCGATTTCGAGATCGGCGACGCGCAGCACGGTCGCCACGTCTCGAGCCGGCTGGCGGCGCAACAAGGCGTTGACCCGCGCGAGAAACTCGATCGCGGCGAACGGCTTGACCAGATAATCGTCGGCGCCCGCGTCGAGCCCCTCGACGCGGTCATGGACGCCGTCGATCGCGGTGAGGAAAATCGCGGGGGCGCGAACACCGGCCGCGCGAAGCGCCTTGAGCACGCCAAGCCCATCGACTCCGGGCACCATGCGATCGAGGATGAGGACAGCATAATCGTTGGTGGACCCGAGGACGATCGCGTCGCTACCGTTGCTGCAAGCGTCGACGACATGCCCTGCCGCAACCAATGTGCGCTCCAGATGGGTGCGGGTCGCTTCGTCATCCTCGAGCAGCAGCAGGTTCACCGCATCACCTCCACCAGCTGCGTAGCACGATCGCCTAGCCGGACGTCCCGCGTCGCGCGCAAGTTGGGAATAAACAACATCCGGATCATCATCCGTCTATGCCATATCGCACGACGGCCGCGCGTTCTTTCCGTGGCTCGGCTTCCGGAGTTGACCGCGTTGAGACGTACCCTTCCGCGCCGCGCCATGGCTGCGCTCGCCGCACTGAGCGGGGTGACCGGGTGCGCGCACTACACCCCGCTCCCGCTGGCGACCGCGCCACCGCTGGCGGCCGACGTGCGATCATTGGCGCGGGCGGAAACGATCGTCGCGACAGAACCGCTGTCGGTCGCGCAAGTGGTCGACCTCGCCCTCGCCAACAACCCCGACCTCAAGGCGGCACGGCTGCGGCGCGCGATTGCCGCGGGCCAGACGCGACAGGCCGGTGTCCTGCCCAATCCGTCGCTGACCGGCGCCTTCCTCCCGCTGCTATCGGGTGGCGGGGCGGTGCCCGCGTGGAACATCGGCCTCAGCCAGGACATCAAGGCGCTGCTCACCTACCGCACGCGCCGCCGCGCCGCTGTCGACAGCGAGCGCCAGGTCGCCGCGGATATCGTCTGGCAGGAATGGCAAGTCGCGGGGCAGGCGCGGCAAGTCGCAGGCGACTTGATCCTCGGCGCAGGCAGTCGGCAAAGCTATGTCGCGGCCTATCGGTTGCTGGCCGCGCGCAACGCCAAGCTCGAACAGGCACTGGCCGCGCGCAACGTCACGCTGGTGACGGTCGCGCCCGACCGGGTCGCGCTGCAGGCCGCGCGGACCGCGCTCGATGCGCTCGATCAGCGGCAATTGGCGTTGATGCATCAGCTCGATGCATTGCTCGGGCTCGCGCCGGACGTCGTCGTCCCGCTCGCGACGCAGATCGATCTGCCGCGGTTCGACCCCGCCGCGATCCGCGCCGAGCTCGCGACGTTGCCCGACCGCCGCCCCGATCTGATCGCGCTGCGGATGGGCTATGCCGCCGCCGACGAGCAGCTGCGCCAGGCCATCGTCGCGCAATTCCCCGACGTCGTTCTCGGCGGCAGCGTCAGCAGCGACAGCTCGAAGGTCATCAACAGCGGCCCCAATGTCGCGATCGGCCTGCCGATCTTCGACCGCAACCAAGGCAATGTCGCGATCACGCGCGCGACTCGTGCGCAGCTCCAGGCCGACTATGCCGCGCGCCTTGCGACGGCGGTCGGCACGGTCGGTGCGTTGCTGCGTGAGATGGAGCAACTGTCCGCGCAGCTCGCGGTCGCGCGCCGCGACCTACCCGCGGCGCGGTCCTCCGCCGACCGCGCGCAGGCCGCGTTCGGCGCTTCCAACATCGACGAGCGGGGCTATGTCGACCTCGTCTACAACCGCTTTGCCAAGGAACAGGAGATCATGACGCTGGAACTGGGATTGCTCGACCGACAGGTTGCGATCCAGACGCTTGTCGGCGATGGCCTGCCGACCGTGGATTTGCGCGCCGACGACGCCCGGGCGGTGTCGCGATGAGGGTGCCGCTCGGTCTCTCGATCGCGCTGGCGCTGTCGGGCTGCGGTGCGGGGGGCACCCCAGATTCCGCACAAACCGCAGTACCGAGCGCGCTCGTTTCCACAGTCGCTCCGATCCAGGGATCCTTGCCCCAAACGGTCATCGGCTATGGCACCGTTGCGCCCGCGCTCAACGGAACGCGTAGCTTCAACGAAGCGCAGCCGGGCCAGATCACGCGGCTGATGGTCGCCCCCGGCACGGCGGTCCGGCGCGGGCAGCCGCTCGCCAGCTTCGCCACCGCGCCCGCCTCGCGGAGCCTGTACCGCCAGGCGGTCGATGCGCTGAGCGCGGCACGCAAGCAACGCACGACCACCGCGCAGCTGTTGTCGCAACAGCTCGCGACGCAGGATCAGTTGGTCCAGGCGGAAAAGGCGGTGTCCGACGCGCAGACCGCGCTTGCGGCGTTGCAGGCGGATGGCGCGGGGAACGGCGAACAGACGCTGACCGCCCCGTTCGACGGCGTCGTCACCACCGTGAGCGTCGCCCAGGGTGACCGGACGCAAGCGGGCGCCCCGATCCTGACGGTCGCCAAGGGAACGGGTATCGTCGTGACCGCCGGCGTCGACCCTGCCGAGCGCGGTCGCGTCGCGGTCGGGCAATCCGCGTCGCTCGTCCGGCTGTCGGGCGGAACGTCGCTGACCGGACGCGTGCTACGGGTCAGCAATGCGCTCAATGCCAAGACCCGGCTGGTCGACGTCGACGTTGCGTTTCCGGTCGGAAGCCTGTTGCCGGGCGAAGCTATGCAGGTCGCGATCGCCACTGGGCACGTCGCCGGCTGGGTGGTGCCGCATCGCTCCGTCGTCACCGCGGGCGGGCCGACGCACGTCTTTCAGGTCAGCGGCGGCAAGGCGGTCGCCGTCCCCGTCACGGTGGCGCTCGCCTCTGATGCGGGCGATGTCGTCAGCGGGGCGATCGACCCCCGGCGTCGCCTGATCGTCGATGGTGCCTATCAGGTCAGCGACGGTGCCGCCGTGCGGTGGACGCGCTGATGCTCGAGCGGTTGCTGCGCGAGCAATCGCGCGCCTTCGTCCTGATCGCCATCGCGCTGGCAGTGGCGGGGCTCGTCGCCGCGCTGTCGTTGCCGATCGGACTGTTTCCGCAAGTGTCCTTCCCGCGCGTCGTCGTCGATCTCGATGCCGGCAGCCGCCCCGCCGATCAGACCGCGCTGACCGTCACCCGCCCGGTCGAGGAAGCGCTCCGCGCGATCCCCGGTGTGCAGGACGTCCGTTCCGCGACCAGCCGCGGGGCAGCGCAGATCTCGATCGATTTCGGCTGGGGCCGCGACATGGTCGCGAGCACGCTGCTGGTCGATTCGGCGATCGCGCGGACGATCGCGTCGCTTCCGAGTGGCACCCAATACACCGTCCGGCGGATGGACCCGACGGTGTTCCCGATCATTTCCTACGCGCTCGTCTCGACCGCCGCCGATCCGGTCGCGCTGCAGGATATCGCAAAATATCAGATCACGCCGTTGCTCTCCTCGGTCCCAGGGCTCGCGCGCGTCGGCGTGCAGGGGGGCGACACCGCCGAGGTGCAAGTGCTCGCCGATCCGCACCGGCTCGCCGATCACGCTCTGTCGATGGCCGACCTCACCACCGCGATCCGCAACGGCAATGTGCTGAGCGCGGTCGGACAGGTGCAGGATCGCGGGCGCCTGTCGCTCGTCATCGCCGATCGCAGCGTGACGACCGCGGCGCAGATCGGTGCAATCATCGTCTCTCCCGATCCGCAGGGCGTCGTCCGCGTTCGCGACGTAGCGACCGTGCAGAATGGTGCCGTCCCGGTGTGGCAGCGCATCGTCGAGGATGGCACGCCCGCGGTGCTGTTCAACATCTACGAACAGCCCGACGGCAATGCGGTGCGGATCGCGCAGGCCGTCCAGCAGAAGCTCGCCACGCTCGCGCTCCCGCCCGGCGTCAAGCTGGTCTGCTGGTACGACCAGAGCGAGCTCGTCACGCAATCGGTCGCCAGTGTGCGCGATGCAGTGCTGATCGGGCTCGTGCTCGCAGCGGTGGTGCTGTTGGGCTTTCTGCGCAGCTGGCGGGTGACGCTGGTCGCGGTCATCGTCGTGCCCGCGACGCTCGCGGCAACGGTGCTCGTCCTCAGCATGCTGGGGATGAGCTTCAACATCATGACGCTTGGCGGGATCGCCGCGGCGGTCGGGCTGCTGATCGACGACGTCATCGTGATGGTCGAGCATATCGCACGCCGCGCCGGCGCGATCGGCGCTGACGGCCGACCCGCCGGGGACGCCGCGGTGATCCCGGCGGCGCGCGAGTTCCTCGCGCCGCTCACCGGATCGAGTCTTGCAACGCTGATCGTGTTCGTGCCGCTGTCGTTCCTCACCGGGGTGACCGGCGCCTTCTCCAAGGCACTGTCGCTGACGATGGCGGCGGCGCTTGCGATCTCCTGGGCGATGACCGCGTTCGTCGTGCCGGTGCTGGTTCGCTGGCTGGTCGATTTCAGCGCGTGGCATGACCCCGGCACGCCCGGAGTCGGGCGTATGGCGCGGCTCCACGATGGCATTCTCGACCGCCTGTCGGCACGCCCCTGGCTGCTCGCCATCGCCGCAGTGCCACTGCTGGCGATCGGCTATGTCAGCTACGAAAACGTGCCGAGCGGCTTCATGCCCAAGGTCGACGAAGGCGGGTTCGTGATGGACTATTACACTGCGCCCGGCACGTCGCTCGATGAAACGGGGCGGCAGGTCGGCCAGATCGACGCGATGTTGAAGGCCAACGCGGCCGTGCTGACCTTCTCGCGCCGGCTCGGCACCGGGCTCGGCGGCGATCTCGGGCAGAGCTATCACGGCGACTATTTCGTGCGGCTCAAGCCCGGTCATGCCGCCCCGACCGAGGAGATCGCGGCGGCGGTGGCGGAGCGGATCACCGCGGAGGTACCCGGCGTCCAGGTCGAAGTCGCGCAGCTGATCGAGGATCTGATCGGCGACTTGACCGCAGTGCCGCAGCCGATCGAGGTGAAGCTCTATGCCGCCGACCCTTCGGTCCTGCAGGGCGAGGCGCGCAAGGTCGCTGCGCTGATCGGTAAGATCGACGGCGTGGTCGAGGTGAAGGATGGCGTGCAGCTCGCGGGCGATGCGCTCGACGTGCATGTCGATCCGGTCCGCGCCGGGATCGAGGGTGTCGCTCCCGCCGATATCGAGGCGCAGTTGAGCGCCGCGCTGACCGGGAGCATTGCAACCACGCTCGCCCAGCCGAGCAAGGCGGTCGACGTGCGGGTGCGCTTGCCCAACGCACTGACGCTCAGCGAAGCCGGGCTCGCCCAATTGCCGATCCGCGCGAGCGACGGACACGTCTTTGCGCTGTCGCGCGTCGCCACGATCGAGGCGGTGACCGGGCAGCCGCAGATCAGCCGCGAAAACCTCGAACCGATGATCGCGGTGACCGGGCGGATCCAAGGCCGCGGGATCGGTGCTGCGGTCGGCGACGTGCGGGCGGCGCTCGACCGGCCAAGCGTTCTCGGCCCCGGCGTGCGGTATGAACTGGGCGGCCTCTACCAGCAGCAACAGATCGCTTTTGCCGGGTTGATCAAGGTGTTCGGGGCGGCGCTGGTGGCAGAGCTGGTCTTGCTGCTGCTCCTCTATCGCCGCTTCTGGTTACCGGTGATCATCATCGGCTGTTCGCTGCTGTCGACCACTGCTGTGTTCACCGCGCTGTGGGCGGCGGGGGTCGATCTCAACATCACGGCGCTGATGGGAATGACGATGATCATCGGCATCGGCACCGAGATGGCGATCTTCTACGTCTCGGAATTCGAAGAGCTGGCGCGGACCATGCCGCCCGCAGCGGCGACGCGCGAGGCGAGCCGCAACCGTCTGCGCCCGATCACGATGACGACACTCGCGGCGATCTTCACGCTGCTGCCACTTGCGCTGGCTATCGGTCAGGGCTCGGGGATCCAGCAACCGCTCGCGATTGCGATTATCGCCGGTCTGATCTTGCAATACCCCTTGGTATTGCTCGCGATGCCGGTCCTGGTACGGCTTACGTTGCCAAAGGACGAGCGTGTCCTCGACACCGTACGCGAATCCTGATCGATCGGACCGACGAGAAGGTGTAGGCGATGCCAGACCGACTATCGACTATCGCGTTCCGCCGAAATACTGGCGGCTGCGCTCGGACCACCATCGCGGTATTGTGAGGGGGAATTCCGGCAGCCGACACGTCAGCAACGATCGCGAAAATCTCGAGCCTTAGCCCGAACACGGCGAGGATCGGGGCGGTAGCAATCGCCTTCGCCGTCGATGCTTGTCGCGATTGGCGCAACGAAACGCAACGGACCGATCGCAACCGGCTTGGTGATGCAGAAAAGTGGTGTGGCGCGCGGACCCGACCGCGCGGTTGCGCAGTGCGCCCACGATCGCAGCGGTGATCGCCGACACCGCACTCGATAGTGCTGCATCACCGCGCATCCGCTCGAGCGGCGGCGACCACATGCCTGAGTGGCGATCCGCACCAGGGAAGCCGACAGAAGTCAAAAATCATGTTCAGCGCCTTGGCGTGGTCCCGCCATGGCGAAGCCGCCGAGCATCTCGCGTGCGGTAATCTTATCGTCCTGCTGGACCGTCTGATGCGCGACATGGGCGAGCACAGCATACGCGCCTTCGAACGTGACGACTGCCAGGGTCTAGAGGACGATCGCAATCTGCGTGATTCACGGCATCAACCATGCCGCCGCCTGCCGCAACGATTGGCTGCTCCTGAGACTGGCATGCGCTACGACGTGCCGCCCCGGAAATACCCCCAAATGCAACTCGACATCATGGGCCAAAAAGGCATCCAAGCGCGAGCGGCGAGCGGCGACGAATTGGCGACAAGCCACGGAACGCAGGCACAAAAAAACCGCCTCGGGGTATCCTGAGACGGTTTGGTATGTGGGTGTGGTTGCGGGGACCTGCACTGAACGGTGTGCCACTTCCGCAGTCATCGAGATCTAGAGGCATGGCGCTGCGGAACTATCTGCCTCTGGGTTAGCGACCCGCCATGGACTGCTTCAACTTCGCCTGTCGCAGCGGCGATCGACAGAGCTCATGCGACTACGGTCGACTACCCCTGCCCGGCGCCGCTCGCACGCCGTTGCAGCTGGGATAGGCTTTGCATCCATAATGGAACGCTTTTCCGCCGTTGCCACCGCCCCACCGCTTGACCATAGGGTCACCACAGCAAGGGCAGATTTTTCCCGGTTTTGCGCTGCCGCCGCCCTTTTTTGCTTTTCCGGCTTTTCGTAACCGTGGCTGAAGCAGGTTGTTGGATCATCCTATCAGCCGGCGTGTCGATCGACGTCAAAACGGGACCCCACCTGTCCGCAACGCAAGTAATTGTTTCGGAGATGGAAAGTTTGTTTTCAAGGGGTCCCGACCGGTGCGGATCGGGACCCCTTCTAGGGTCAGGACCTATTGATCTGAGTGGCTCGACCTGATTCAGGCTCCGTGAGGAGACCGAGGATGAGTGACCTGTACTAGCTGACCGACGAGCAAATGGCGCGGCTCGAACCGTATTTTCCCAAGAGCCACGGCAAGCCACGGGTTGATGACCGGCGAGTGTTGAGCGGCATCGTTTTCGTCAACCGCAACGGGCTACGATGGTAAATTGCCCCTCGGGAGTATGGCCCACACAAGACGCTCTACAACCGGTGAAAGCGATGGAGCGAAAGGGGTGTCTTCCTCCGCATAATCGAAGGACTGGCCGCTGCGAGCGCCACGCCGAAGACGATCATGATCGACGCGACCTATCTGAAGGCGTACCGCACGGCGTCCAGCCTGCGGGTTAAAAAGGGGGCCTTGGGCGCCTCATCGGTCGCACCAAAGGCGGTATGAATACGAAGCTGCACGCCGTCACCGATGCAGAAGGCAGACCACTCAGCTTCTTCATGACCGCGGGCCAGGTCAGCGACTACACCGGCGCTGCCGCGCTGCTTGATGATCTACCCAAGGCGCAGTGGATACTGGGCGACCGCGGCTATGACGCAGACTGGTAGAGGGACGCCCTTCAGGCAAAGGGCATGACGCCCTGCACTCCGGGGCGAAAATCCCGGATCATCCCCGTCAAATATGACAAGCGCCGCTACCGAAGCCGGAGCAGTATCGAGATTATGTTCGGTCGTCTGAGGGACTGGCGCCGCGTCGCTACCCGCTACGATCGATGCCCGACCGTCTGCTTTTCCGCTATCGCGCTCGCCGCCACCGTCATCTTCTGGCTCTGACCAATGAGCCGTGACCCTAGAAACCGGCGTTGGCCAACCTGCCGCTCGTGTTGAGGCACGGTTTCCATAATATATTCACAGTCTCGTTCGAAATCGCAACTTCGCGACCTTCGCCACGTTGTCGCTTCGATGAATCTGACTTTCCATCTCTCCGACAAAGGAAAGCTCGGGGAGCCCGACGCCGTGGCAAGTGGAACTCTCGACTACGTTGTGGTAGTCGGCGAGGCTATCGGGTTTCCGGTGGTCGATGGCGTCGCGCCGTTTAGCCCCCAGCAGATACTAACGCTGGCGCTTCTCCGCACCGGTCAGGAAGATCGGGAGGCTTTTCGCGAACTGTACAGACTCACTAGTTCG
Source organism: Sphingomonas glacialis (assembly GCF_014653575.1). Lineage (GTDB taxonomy): Bacteria > Pseudomonadota > Alphaproteobacteria > Sphingomonadales > Sphingomonadaceae > Sphingomonas > Sphingomonas glacialis. The sequence continues at coordinate 821,460 of NZ_BNAQ01000002.1, forward strand.
AAGCTGTTTGGCATTTGCCTTCGCGTCTGCCGCAGCCAGGCCGCCGCTGAGGACATGCTCCATGACGTCTACTTGAAGATCTGGAATCGGGCCGGCACTTTTGATCCTGACCGTGGGAGTGCAATTGCGTGGATGTCGACACTTGCGCGAAACCGCTGCGTCGACTGGGTCCGTACTCAGTACGCCCGCCGATCGGTGCCCATCGAGGGCGCGTGGGAAATAGCAGATCCCACCCCGCTCATCAGCGAGGCATTGCTAGAAGGTGAAGCCAGTGCGGGACTGCTGGCGTGCCTTGAAAGTCTTAAGCATTGCGAGCGCGACGCTATCTATGGCGCCTATTTTGGCGGTCTGACGCACGCCGATATGGCTGCGATGCAAGGCGTGCCCGTTAGCACGATGAAGAGCTGGGTTCGCCGGGGGCTCCAGAAACTTCGCGAGTCAATTGATGACGCGGGAATCGACTTGCGCCCGTAAAACCGACGGGCTTACTACGAGACGTGCGCTAGCTTGCAACATCGGAAGGCCAATTGCCTTCTCCAAGATTTACCGGCTCTTAGTATTCATCAATTAACCCTGGGCTTGGAGAAACGAGTATGCAGGGCGGATGCCAAGGCTGTAAATTAGATCGCGATCAATTCGACATTGCGATGGCGTTCCAGCCGATCGTCGATGTCGAAACAGGCCGCGCCTTCGCATTCGAGGCGCTGGTGCGCGGCGGTAACGGGCAAAGTGCGGCCGAGGTGCTTTCGGGCGTTTCGAGCGAAAACCGGTATGCGTTCGATCAGCGTTGCCGGGTGGCTGCGATAGAAGGCGCGGTCGCTGCAGGCATCCTCGATACCGGTGCCAAGCTCTCCATTAACTTCCTGCCAAACGCCGTGTACTCACCAGCAGCCTGCATCCAGTTGACCCTCAAGACAGCGCGCGCGACAGGTTTGCCGATCGATCGATTGATTTTCGAGTTTACCGAGAATGAAGAAATGATCGACACCGACCACGTGAAAAACATCGTGGAGACCTACCGGACGATGGGGTTCGGCACTGCGATCGACGACTTCGGCGCGGGACACGCCGGGCTCGGGCTTCTCGCGAAATTTCAGACCGACTATATCAAGCTCGACATGGAACTCGTTCGAGGGATTGAAGCGAGTCTTCCACGCAGGATGATTGTCGAGGGTGTGATCCGCATAGCTAACTCGCTGGGCATCGTGATTATTGCCGAGGGCATCGAAACTCTAGCCGAATATGACATTCTGCGTGCGATGGGGGTCCGCTATTTCCAAGGCTATCTTCTCGCTCGCCCCGGCTTCGATCGCCTCCCCGTGATTGATCTGCCAAGTCGGAGCTTCGCTGCGGTCGCATGAAGGGATCGATTTGCAGTTAACCGTACCGATAGAGTAAATGTCTTGAGGCGCCAAACGATCAAGCCCGTGGATACGATCGGGCCTACCCTAAATCCGCACGGCAGAATGATATTCGTCCCCGCGAAAGCCGACGAATTGAAGGGCGGGCCTAATGTAGAAAGTGCCGTCATAAGCGGGTATCAAGATAGGCCCGCAGGTCAACGTCAGCCGCGACGCCCGCGCAGGCTTCCAAACAAGGCTACGGTGACCATGCCCAACAAGGCGGCTGTTCTCATAGTCGGGCCTTCGCAAATTTGGTCGCCTGAGCCCCGAGCGAGGTAACCTTGCCGGGCAACGCGTTGACGCCGTCACCCACCCTAGACGCGATCGCATCCGGAGAAGTCGTCATTGCGTTGGGGTGGTGCGGCTTTCAAAGCGTCGGGAACGGCTCCTGGCTGGCGGTCGGGACTGGCGGAGGATGAGACATAGCTGGCTCCTTCTTGGTACGGCCACCGACCAGTTTGATCCCGACTGCACCCTCTACGCGCTCATGGTGTGTAGATAGGCGTCGAAACGGGACCCCACCTGTCAGAAACGCAAGTAATTGTTTGGGAAATGGAAAGTTCGTATTCAAGGGGTCCCGATCGGCACCAATCAAGACCCCTTCCAGACCGATACTATCGTGCAAATTGCTGTATCTACAATAAGATATGGTGGGGTCTCGTGTCGACGCCTATCTACAACCCGGCGGCTCGGGCTACCCTCGCTGCCTGGCTATTTTATGCCAAGCGAAGCTTTTGCCGCAATTAACGCGGGACTAACGGCTTGAAGCTGTTCCCGGCAGAGGCAGCATCGTCGAAGACCCTCAACGCACAACGAGCGGTGATCCTGCGTAGCGTGCCGATCGTCGCTGTCGGCGGTATCACGCCTTTTACGATGTACGATAGGCGCGGATTTTTCGATGGTTTCGGGCTCGGTTCGGCTCTGTAGGAGACCGGTATGGATGCTGCGCAGGTGGGGTGTAATACGGATGCCTTCGTGTCCACTATCAATCGCGATCGAATCAAAACGCCTTTGGCGAGATGGGCTAGATTTTGATTTCGACACCGGCAATCGGCTATGGCGCTCGGGACTGGGTGCCGGGCAATCCAAGGTCAAACGATAAGCTGAAAAAATGGTAAAAGTTGCGTAGCCGCCAAAGGCGCTCAAAAACGTCGCTTGCTAAGCCCTCGCAGCATTTCGCTATCAACTTGACTAAGGCGTCAAGGCCGCGAGGTACGGGTGTGCAAGCACGCGCAGTGCGTTGCGTGCACTGATGTCGGTATCGCCGACTAAACGACTGCCCGCTACGGTGCGGTATAGCGCGACACAATGATCGATCCTCGCGAAACGGGCACCGGCTGCGGCTGCACGGGTATAGAAATCCCAGTCGTTGCAATTGTGAAAGCTGGGATCGAAACCGCCGATGCGGTCGACGACCGCCCGGGAAACGATCGACCAGCTGGGGCCAACCACCCCGCCGCTGGCAAGACCACGGCGGATACAGTCTCCATCCCAACCACATTCCGGGGCGCCGGGTGCCCCGTGCCCTTCGACGCGCGCAAAATGACCGACGACGATCTCGAACGCGCCATGCCCGGTGCCATCGAGCAACGCCTGCGCCGCGCCCAGCAGCCAGACGTCGTCGCTGTCGAGGAACGCGATCCAGGGCGCGCGCGAAAGCCCCGCGCCGGTGTTGCGTGCCTGGGACGCGCCGACATTGCGCGGCAGGACGACTGCCTCGACACGGTCGTGCGTCGCCGCCAGCGCGCGGATGATGGCGGCACTGTCATCGGTTGAGCCATCATCGACGACGACTACGCGCTGTGGCGCAGGGTCCTGCGCCAGGACGCTCTCGACCGCGTCGGCGACGACATGCGCGCGATTGTAGCAGGGAATGACGACGTCGTAGGTCGGGCGCGAAGTATGGGTGAGCGGGGCAAGGTCCATTCCCTTTCCTGTGCCAGCTGTGTGCGAGTGATCAAGCGGCTTGATGCCTCCGGCAACTCCCGATCCGCCCATCACCAACGGCTTGGGACAGCTTATCGAAATTTGCCCGTACGGATTTTTACCCCTGTGTAGAGATAGCGTCCTATGGCAGAGATCGGCTGGTTGATCGCGTTGCCCGGATCGGGCTTCTGGTCGGTTAGGTTCTGTACGCCGGCATAGATCGAATAGGCGCGGCCGACGTCAAGCGCGATCTGGAGATCGTGCTGCCATAATTCCCTGTAGCGCAGCTGCGCTGCCGGCGCGTAATTGGGGTCATTGTCGGTGGTCAGCTTGTCGACCGTCCGCGTCGCGTCCGCCCAGCGCAGATTGTAGCCGATCGTGAGACCGCCGCGCGTCCAGCTCGGCGAGAAGTTAAAATTGAACTTCGGCGTGCCCGGCTGATCGACATTGTCGGTGGGTGCCGCGCCCGGCGTCCCAACGAATTCGAGCCGGTTGAGATATCCGCCGACCAACCGGAAATCGAATGTCCCGAGCTTGCCTGCCCGAATGACATAATCGATGTTCAGGTCGGCCCCTGCGGTGCGGAAGCGCGAGACATTCTGCGGCTGGACCGAATAGTTGCTTATAATTCCGGTCCCTTGCGTCCGCGAGATGGCGGCACAGAACGGATTGGAGACCGAGGGTTGATCGACGCACAGCGACGCGAGTTGCGAGGGTGCAGGTGTACTAATCGCGCCCCGCAGATCGATATCATACCAGTCGAGCGACGCTGTCAGCCCGCGCAGGAAACGCGGCCGCAGCACAACGCCAGCGGTCCAGGTTCGCGCCGTCTCGGCCTTGAGTGCTGGATTGCCCGAGCGCGTGCCGACGACGTTGCTGGCGGTCTGCAGCGCCGGCGAGATCGCCGCGCCCACTGCCGATAGGACGGCCGCGCAATTGGCTGCGCGATATTGCGTCCCGTGGCCCAGCTCATTGGGCGAGCAAGGGTCGATGAAGAAGTTCGAATCCCCGCTAAGCGGCTGGAACAATTCCCCGATGTTGGCCGCCCGCACCGCTTCGCCATAGGAACCACGGAAGCTGATGTCGCGGATCGGGGCGTAGACGCCGTTGACCTGCCAGGTGGTCGTATTGCCGATCGTCGAATATTGCGAGAAGCGGTAGGCCGCGGCGACCGAGAGCGTCTCGGCAAGACGCTGGCCCTTGAAGATCGGCGCGTTCAACTCGCCGAACGCCTCCTTCACGTCGAAGCTGCCGCCCGACGGGACGACCAGCGTCGGTTCGGTGAAGGCGACGAAGCGGTTGTTGATGAGATTGTCGCTCGGATCGAACGCGCTCGTCTCTTTGCGATATTCGCCGCCGACCGAGAATTGCACGGCTCCGCCGGGCAGGGCGAAGAACGCGCCGAAATCGCCGCTGATCGACGCGTTGACGACCTGTTGCGTGATCCGCGCGAAGCTGGTGTCGTCGGTTTGGAAATAGCGCAGCGCCGCTGGGCTGATCGGCCCCGCACCGAACAGGCTGACCGGAACGCAGCCCGGGTTGCCGCCGGTCAGGTTGGTACGGCAAACCGGCTGGCCGGTGGTCGGGCTGGTCACGACATCGAGCGCGGCTCGGTAATTGACGTCGAGCAGGTTGTTGAGCTTGGTGATATCAACGTCGGTGCGGCCATATTCGAAATATGCGTCATAGGTAGCATGGCTGCTGATGCGCCCGGTGACGTCGAACACGCCGCGATAGGTACGCCGCAGGTCGGTTTCACCATGGCGTCCATAATCGATATTGTCGCGCGTCACCGCGACCTGCGTCTGACCTGCGGCCAGCGCCGCGGCGCGGATCGATTGCGGTACGAACGGATTGTCGAGCGTGATCGGCGCGCCATAGGTGCCGATGTAATAATCGAAGGTGGTCGCTTTGGTCTGCGCGAACTTGGCTTCGACCGAGACCTTGAGTGCATCCGAGACGTCGTAATGCCCGAGCAGGTTGACGTCGTGTCGCTCGATCCGCGGCGCGAGGTCGCCCGAGTAGAAGCCGGCCACGGGGGTATCGTCACCCCCGGTCGAATAATAGGCCGCAGGCGTGCCGGGCTGATAGGGCTGGCCGAGCCCGTTGAAATTGGGCGTGCCGCTCCCCGTCGCATCGACCGCGCCGATCGGTGATTCGTTGGGATAGCGCAGGTTGCCAACAAGAATGTTGTGTGGCGCCGACGGGTTGGTCGCCGCCGCGTCGTTGGGGATGAGATACTGCCGCTGGTCGGCACGCAGATAGGCACGATCGTCATTCTCGAGCCGGTCGTCGGCGTTATATTCATAAGCCAGCGTGAGATTGGCGCGGCCGCCTGCGAAACTGTGCCCGGCCGCAATCGAGGCAAAGCGGTTGCCGGCGTCGCCGCGCGATGAGATGCCGAGCTGTCCGCGCGTCGCGATCCCGTCGAAATCGCGCTTGAGGATGAAATTGACGACGCCCGAGACGCCGTCCGCGCCGTAGACCGCCGACGCCCCGCCGGTCAGCACGTCGACCCGCTCGATCAGATCGGTCGGGATGCTGTTGATGTCGACCGCGGCGCTGTTGGCCTCGCCCGCGACATGGCGACGGCCGTTGACGAGGACCAGCGTCCGGTTGGTGCCGAGGTTGCGCAGGTTGAGTTCGTTCAGCCCCGCCGCACCGAACGGGTTGGAATAGACCGCATTGCCGCCCGAGGTCTGCGTGGAGTCGCGCGATCCGGTGAGCGCGGGGACGCGCTCGAGGAAATTGGTGATGTTAGTATTGCCCGACTGCTGGATCGCCGCCGCGGTGAACGAGGTGATCGGGTTCGGCGCGGCGAATTCGGCGCGCGCGATGCGCGAGCCGGTTACCACGATGTCGTTGCCCTCCGCTGCGTTGGGGGCGACCGGTGTGGAAGCTGGCGGTTGCTGATCGGTCGCGGAACCGTTCGATGCAGCGCTTGGAGGCGGCGGGGCGAGGACGGTTTGCGCTTCAGCGACTGAGGTCCCAAGGAAGAATGCGGTGCCGGTTAACAAACAGCGGCGATACACAGCCAGTAACATCAAATACCCCTTCTACACGCGGTTTTTGCCACCCGGCGATGCATCCGGGATGGCCTCGGCTTTGATTGATGGTTTTGCCGCTGAACCGCCTTTTGCGGACCTTACCGTATCGAGAGAATGATCCGAATCAAAAAATTCATACTCTTTGCTGTTGGCGAGCCAGGAATGGGGGCATACCCTCGTCGAAGTGCCATACCGAAAATACGATATACCGACTTTCGACACGCTCATCCAACGCCGCACGCTGCTCACTCTGGGTGCCGGCCTTGCGCTCGGCGGATGCGGCGCGGCCGTGCCGGGGCTGCGATGGTGGGCGATCGGTGCGCTTGGCGAGAATGCGCCCGAGCTGCTCCCAGCGTTTCGCACGGCCACCGGCGTGGCGGTCGAGGTCCAGGCGCTGCCATGGACCGGCGCGCATGAAAAGCTGCTCACCGGGTTTGCCGGCAATTCCCTGCCCGACGTGATGATGCTCAACAGCGCCTGGCTACCGGAGTTGACGCTGATCGGCGCGGTTGCGCCGCCCGCAGCCCGTTCGTCGCTGCTCGCTGATCACGTCGCGGGCGCGGTAGCATCGGTCGAAGTTGCGGGGCGGGCGATGGCGGTGCCATGGACGGCGGACAGCTGGGTACAATTCTATCGCCGCGATCTGCTCGCGGCGGCAGGCTATGCGGCCCCGCCGCTCGTCTGGAGCGAATGGATGCAGATGGCGCGCGCGATCAAGCGCCGTCAGCCCGACCGCTTCGCGACGCTGCACCTGCTCGACTGGCCCGAACCATTGTTCGCCTTTGCCGCGCAGCAGGGGGTGCCCTTCCTCCGCGATCACGCGACGCGCGGCAATTTCTCGTCCGACGGCTTTCGCACCGCGCTCGGCTTCTACAAGGGAATCTTCGACGAACGCCTGGCCCCGGTGACGACCGGGGCCGAGGCAGGCGATACCTACGTCGCCTGGCGACATGGTCGGTTCGCGATCCTGCCGTCGAACGCAACGTCGATCGGCGATCTGCGGCGTCGCACGACCCTGCTGCCGCACGATCTGTGGGACGTCGCGCTAACCCCGGGGCCGCGCGGGGCCGGTGCCGCGATGGCGCGGGGCACCAGCCTCGCCGTCAGCCACGCCGCGCGCGACCCTGCCGCCGCATGGGCGCTGATCCGCTATCTGTGCGATCCCGCGATCCAGCGCCGCGTCTACGACATCACCGGCGATCTCCCGACGCGACGGAGCGCCTGGCGGATGCCAGAGATGCGCACCAACCCCGTGTCGGCGACCTTCGCGACGCAGATCGCACACAGCGTCGCACCACCGGCCGTTCCCGAATGGGAAAGGATCGTTGCCGAAGTTCAGCTCGTTGCCGAACATATGGTGCGTGGCGACTATGGCGTCGAAGCCGCCACGGTCGAAATGGACAAGCGGGTCGATCGCATTCTCGAAAAGCGCCGCTGGCTAGCGGAGCGGGGCCGCGCGGCATGACACGTCAGGCGCGCGCGGGGCTGGGCTTCGTTCTCCCGGTGATGATAGGCACGGTGCTCGTGCTGGTCATCCCGACGATCGGGGCGGCACTGTTGAGCGTCACCGATTTCGATATCTACGCGCTTGCCGATATCGCCAATTTGCGGTTCGTTGGGGCTGGCAACTATGCCGAATTGCTACGGATGCCGTTATTTTGGCGCTCCGTCGCGAACACCGCCCTTTTCACCGCGATCGGCGTTCCCGCCGCGATCGCCACGTCGCTCGGCGTGGCGTTGCTAATCAGTTCGGCGACGGTGCGATGGAAACCGGTCTGGCGCGTGCTCCTGTTCGCGCCCTATGTCACGACGCTGGTCGCAACCGCGGTGGTCTGGCGCTACATGTTCGACCGGCACAACGGACTGCTGAATTACGCGCTGTCGCTGATCAGTATCGCGCCGGTCGACTGGCTGGGAGATCCGCGGACGAGCATTCCCGCGACGCTGATCTTCATCGTGTGGAAGGCGTTCGGCTATAACATGCTAGTCTTCATCGCCGCGCTGTCGACCGTGCCGCAGGAACTTGCCGAGGCGGCGCGGCTCGACGGCGCGGGGGCGTGGGCGCGCTTCCGGCATGTCACGCTACCCGCGATCGGTCCGGCGTTGCTGCTCGCGGCGGTGCTGAGCGTCGCCAATTTCATCCAGATTTTCACCGAACCCTATGTGATGACGCACGGCGGCCCGGCACAAAGCACGGTGACCGTGCTGTATTTCATGTTTGACCAGGGCTTCACCTGGTGGAACCTGGGCATGGCGTCGGCAGTCGCGATGATCGTGTTCGTCGTCATCCTGCTGGTGACGGCGGTCCAGGCACGGCTGGGAAAGCGCAACGAATGGTGGTGAGCGCTGGCAGCCTGTTGCGCACCGCGCTCGTCGCCCTGTTTGCGCTGATCGCCGTGCTGCCGCTGCTGTGGATGGTCAACGTCTCGCTGATGGCGCCGGGCACCGCCGCGACCTTTCCGCCGCCGTTCTGGCCGGCGCATCCGACACTCGCCAATTATCGCGAGCTGTTGCTGCCGCACCCCGGCGGCCTGACCAGCTACCATATCCTGCCCGCGCTGGGGAACAGCGCTGTGCTTGCGTCGCTTACCACGGTGCTTAGCCTCCTGCTGTGCGTGCCGGCTGGTTATGCCTTCGCCAAACTGCGCTTCTGGGGGCGTGCGCGCATGCTCCAGGCCTTGCTCGCGCTCGCAGTCGTGCCGGCGCAGGTCGCGATGCTGCCGCTTTTTCTGATGCTCAAGTCAGTCGGATTGGTGAACACCTATGCCGGGGTGCTCGCGCCGTGGCTGGCGGGCGTTTACGGGGTATTGTTCATCCGCCAGGCGACGCTCGCGGTCCCCGACGAAATGCTCGACGCGGCGCGGATCGACGGCGCGAGCGAAGCGCGGATCTTCCTGAGCGTAGTGCTGCCGCTGCTGCGCCCGGTGGTCGTAACGCTGGCGCTGTTCGCGTTCCTTGCGAGCTGGAGCGACTTTCTGTGGCCGCTGATCGCGATCACCGATCAGCAGCATTACACGCTTCCCGTCGCGCTTGCGGCGATCAGCCGCGAACATGGCGGGGATACTGAACTGATGATGTCGGGGGCTGTGGTGACCACGCTTCCGGTCCTGCTGTTGTTCCTCGCCTTGCAGCGCTATTATTTCACTGGAATACTCGGCGGCAGCATCAAGGGGTGATCGCGCGCGGTCGGGGGTAGGCAGCACCGGCGCCATCGAACAAGAGCGCGTCCGACGCGGCGATCGCGAAGCGCAGCGTCTCGCCGAGCACGACGTGGCGGTTGTGCGGCAATTGCGCGACCAAATGGGCCGTATCGCCACCGTGTCCGAGATGCGCGAACGACAATGGCCCCAACCGCTCGAACAGTTCGACTTGCCCCCCGAACACGCCGAGCGGATCGGGATGGAGATGCTCGGGCCGGACGCCCAGCGTGGCGGGGGCATCGACCGTCGTTTGTGGGACCACTGCATCGATCCGACAGATCCCGCCATCCGGGAGCGCGACGGTTACGACGGTCGGCTCGGCGCGCACGATCCGCACGGGTAGCAAATTGATCGCCGGCGAACCGATCGCCGCGGCGACGCGGATCGAGGTCGGCGCGCGATACAGATCGAGGGGTGCGCCGACCTGCTCGATGCGACCTTGTGCCATCACGACGATCCGGTTGGCGAGCGTCATCGCCTCGACCTGATCGTGCGTCACGTAGATCATCGTCGCACCGAGGCGCTGGTGCAGCCGCGCGATCTCGTGGCGCATCCGCACTCGCAGCGCGGTATCTAAATTGGACAGCGGCTCGTCGAGCAGCAGAACCGCTGGATCGCGAACTATCGCCCGGGCAATCGATACGCGTTGCCGCTGCCCCCCGGAAAGAGTGCTCGGACGTCGATCGAGCAACGCCTCGAGCTCGAGCGTCGCGGCAACGGCGGCGACCTTGTCGGCGATCACCTGTTTCGGGAGCTTCGCCATGCGCAAAGGGAAGGCGATGTTCTGCGCGACGGAAAGATGCGGGTAGAGCGCATAAGACTGGAACACCATGGCAATGCCGCGATCCGCGGGCTCTACCGCGGTGACGTCGCGGCCCCCGATTTCAATACGGCCGGCGCTCGGCGTTTCCAGCCCCGCGATCAATCGCAACAGGGTCGACTTGCCGCATCCCGATGGCCCGATGATGACGACGAATTCGCCCGAGGCGATTGCGAGATTTGTCGAGTGCAACGCGTCTGCTGCACCGAAGGTCTTGGAAAGATGCTCTACGACAACGCTGCTCATCGGCCCGACCGTAGCCCTGACCGCAAATCGGTCAACTCGTCACGCAATATTGACTGAAGCGTTCGGTTCGATGGCTCTGGCCTATGGCAGCGAGTGAGTCATCTCGTTATGAGTATTCTCTGCCGCTCCAAGCGCTGCCAGGTGCAGTCCGAGCAAATCCGCATTCGTTCAATCTCGCGAAATCACGCTTAGAGGGACGTCCATGGTTCGCGCAGAGCGAATGTCGCCAGCCTTCGTCAAAGACCATCTTGACGATGGGCGTGCATTGCATCGCTTCGTGCCCCCCGAACCCCGCGCAAACCCGCCTGACCATCTCTGATCGTTCGACACCACTATCCTGTCAGGCGGATGTATCGAGGAGGCTTTCACCTTTGATCCGGACGATGGTTGACGAAGAATGATGGTCGAGCGGCAGTCGGGCTCGCTTCACTGGATTCAAGCCCGTCACATCCACCGCATCGTAGCATTGCCTTTGGGCTAAAGCCGGACGCTCGTGCAAGCGGGGCCGCATGAACGAGAAACCGTGTTCTGGCGCTTCGGCGAAACAGTGCGGCCCCGCGCGCGGAACGCCAGTGACTGGAGCGGCTTCCGATCCGCGCCAACCGGGACAATCCCGTTCTTCCCCGACTAGACCAAATTTGCTTCCAGAATCGTCTCGGCAAGCGGCGGAAACGCGATAAGGTCCGCGACGTTCTCCGAACGGGCAAGCAGGTTAGTGGGACAGTAGCGATCCTCGTCCCAGCAGGGATGGTCCAGGATCGGGTAGAGGGAGACTCCCTCAACCGGCAGGCCGAGCGACCGGGCAATTGTCACCTCGCGCAGTAGATCGCCAACTTCCGGCGCAAACTTGTTCGTTGTCTTGCTCATACGGGCTCCTCCTTCTCAGGAGTGGGGCCTCCGGCGAACCCGGTGTGATTCATCTCGCAATGTGGTCCGTCACTGAGTTGGCGGGTTAGCCGGCGTTTTTTTCAATGGCGATAATCCCGTTCGCCCAACGGTTCGGGTCGACGCTGATCCACTTCCCCTGCTTTATCTCATAGATCAGCCAACGGACCGACGTTAGCACGCCCGAGCGCGGCCGTGTGAGTTCGAGCATGATAAGCGCGGCCTGACCCTCGCGGGTCAGACCGTAGTCGCCGCGGTCGATGAGGGTAGTAAGCCCGAGCATGTCGAGGTGCAGCAAATAATGTTCGAACAGCGGGCGTGACCCTCCGAACACGTCGCAGATCACTCGTCGGTCATCGACCTTCTCGTGCCGGGCGGACGCCGGGCATTTGGCATTCGCCTCGATCACGGGCTGTTCGTAGCGGCGACAGTGGAGCCAGCTGAGCGTCCGTCGCATCACGTCCAGCTGCTCGTCACCGGGACCGCGGTCACCGAGTCCGACCCGGTAAAGCGCGAACGCTCGCCGCAACGACGTGTAGCGTCGGTTATCCGGCGTGATGACCTGATCATCGCCGTCACGGACTTCGTGATATACGAGCTGCCGGCCCCACATCTGAACCGGATCGTCGGTAAAGAACCAATTTGGATCGTTATACATGAGGAGGCTCGTCCGATCAGAAGTGCCGGCTGTGCTGGATCGAGCGCGCACGGCAGGCGCAGTCGTCGCGTACCACGCGGCCGTATTGGTCGATCGTGGCCCAGCCTTGCCGAGGGTCGAAGCGCGGCGCGGTCGCGTGCGCTGTGGAGGGCACTACCATCAGTTCGAAGATCCAGGCGGTGAGCTCATCGGCACCCTGACGATGCAACATGCGCGCGAACCGATCCCAGCGATGACCTTGCGTGTTCAGCCAGCCAATCATGCCTTCCATTGCGTCGATCGACTGCGTCGGCAAAGACCAGACATCGCGCCAGGCGCCCTCCCCGTCCTGCTCCTGCATGACTACGCCCGGCTTCCCGTCGAAATCAGCTCTAGCGAAGCGAACAGCGCTGCCTTCGGAGGTTGTCAGGTCGATGGCGACCAGCGGCCCCTCGCTGGCATTCAACCCGGCGCCGCCGTCCGCCGGTTTGACCTCATTATGGGTGGGCATCTGCGTCCCCCGCCGCATACGCTCGAAGAGTGTGTCGCCGGCGCGGTCGGCATCGCTGCCGTGAGAGGCAGGTGCGTACGGAATGTAATGGGGCATGTCGTCTCTCCTTATCGAGCGAACACGCGCCGCTCCGCGCGTTGGATTTTGGCGGCTCGCGTTTTTGCCGGGTCCTTCTGATCGACGATGACGGGGCGGGTTGCCTCGAGCATCGCCAGCACCGACCAGCCGAGTGGCGACAGCGCGGCATGCTTGAAGGCGGTGGCACCGTGCTCGATGAGCTCATGATGGCCGAGCGTCAGCAAATAGTGACGAAAGAACATCTCGCTGCCGCCGAACAGAAACTCGGTCATCGCGTCAGGATCGATGCGATGCAGATCCTCGGACACGCACCGCAGAGTTGCTCGCATCAGCTCGAGCTGATCCTCCTGATCCTCGCACATGCACATGTTGAGGTGCTGGCCCCAGAAGACATCGCGAACGCTGTCCCACAGGCGACCGTCCGGCGCCTGCAGAACCGTATGCGAGCGACCGACCGTAACCGGCTGCAGAGATGCGCCCCACGGGCGGACACGGGCGAGGGCGAGATCGACAGACATGACGTTCCTTTCCGCTGTTCGAAGGCAGATCTATACCGCCCCAAGCCCAGCGTCAAGTATTCGGATACTTCCCTATCTCAAAGACTATCGTTTAGTCCTGCCGTCGAAGCGAGCTCCCACAATGCGTCCTGCGGCAGCAGGCGCCGTTCGCTGATCCAGAGCCACATGCTGGCAGCGGCTGCGCCGATATCCACGACAAGTCGCTGGCCGGGATGTTTAAGCCCGGGGGGTCGGTCCCAGAGCATTGGCAGGTCTTTGCGCGCCAGCAGGCGCAGGGCCGATGATGGCGACACGGCCTGGTCGGGATCGACCAGCTCGACCAGCTCGGCAAGGAGGATGACGGCGATGAGATCGTCGGCGGAATCTCGTTGGGTGCCGTTATCGGGAGCCATGCGCGAAATCATCGCGTGCAAGAATAGCTGCTCGCCGGCACGCGCTATCGGTATAGCGACGCTGGGATTGAGATGGGCGTCGATTAGCAGCAACGCGGTGATCAAGCGACAGCATTGCTGCAGCGTATATCCGCGGCGCAGAAGAGGATCGTCCTTGATCGTCGCTGGCCAATTAGCGCGACCGATTTGCTTTAGTCGGGCGCGAAGGCGTGCCCGGGCGGTTTCGCTCAGCGGACGCGCGGCCTCTGCTCGTTGGCCTGCGCATCCGCTCATCAACACAAAGCTTGCGAGATCTTCGAGGTGAACGGATCCCAGGCGAGGCGTAGGTGATTCGGTCATGCCCCGTCAGTACGGCTCAGGCTTGCCCGGTGCCAAGCACGGTCATCACTCGCCCGATTTGAAGTCCAGCCAGCAGGGCGTGATGGCCACGGACAGCCAGCCATCATGAAGAACAGTCACGGTCTCGATGATCGCAGTGCCGATCTGCCATGGCGGATCCGCAAGCCGGGAGAGTGGTTCTCCGCCAAGACCGGCGGCAAAGGTATCCGGGATTTTCCCACGACATAGGAAATCGGACCGGACCGGGCTGTGCTCTCGGTAGATCCAACGCATTTCCCGTTCGACCGGCTGCTCTATTTCAAGCATGAGACGACGATACCGTCGGCCAACGAGCACGACGCCGAGACCGGTTTCCGCCCGAAGCCGATCCACGAGCGGATGTCCGGCGCGAAGTGCGCTGGGACGACCTTTCGCAATCTGTTCGCCAATGGCGTCATCGACGATATCGACCGTAAGCCCGGCCGCTTCCAGCATCGTGGCCATCGGCCTGGACAGATGACGAGTGGTCGAGGTGCTCGTCATTTCGTCGTTTTGTCCTGCGATGCCTTAACGGCCGCCGCTATCTCCGATTCGTCATGGATCGACTGAGAGGCAGCGACGATCCCGGGCAGCCAATCACCCTTGCGTGCCTTGCGGTGACGCTGGAGCACATAGGCCAACAGCGGATCGCTCGTGAGGGGGGTCAGCCCCGTGAACAGCGCCGACACCGCGGACGCTGTGACGTCCACATTTTCTGCGTCTGAGACCCGATCGCGGATCGCATGCAAGGTTTCGCGCAGCGCGGTTATGCGCGCGAGCAAAGCGGGCTTCCACTCAGTGGGCAAAGCGTCGAACGCTCCGCCCAATCCGCCTCTTTGAAAATCCTGAACGATGCCTCGCCAGAATGGCAGATGACGATCGCGGTTCAGCCAGTGATCGGGCACGAAGCGTCCTGCACCAACGGGCGTCGCCGCGACCGGAAGATAGACATGGATCAGGCCGTTGCGGCCCTGCGCACGGCGCATGCGAGCTTCGCCAAATTCCCGGTCTTTCGCATCCTCGCCGAACGGCGGCATCGGACCGCGCCGCCCGCTGGCGAGCGCACGATCAGAAAGGTCCGTAGCCACGTTTCCCAGCAGCTTCAGGAAGAGGGTCCAGAACGCCGTCTTTCGAGCGAGCTGCTGGGATCCGGTCACGCGCTTGTTGCTTAGGCGGTCGACACCGTGGCCGATCTCGACCAGACCGACAGTGGCCGTATCGAGGATGTCGAGACCCATGAAGCGGGCAAGCCCGATCGGCATGGTCTTGCCTCCCCGGTTCGGCCGGGAACTTCGCGCTTCTTTCAGCCGGTTGAGAAGTCGAGCTCGTGCCTCCGGGTGGCGCATGGATGCGCGCACATCACTGTCGTCCATCAGCAGCTTGAGCAGGGGGTCCTGCGGATCGATGGTCCGCGGCCCGGCGTCGGCGTGCCAGAGTAGAGTCTCGACATGGAATTGTGCATCACCCAGATACGCCACGAAACGATCATCAAACGCGTCGCATGATCCCTCTCGACCGCTCAGCATACGGACCGCCTCAGCGCTGGAGAGCGGAATGCCTACCTCATCATCCCGCCGAGCGCCGTACAGCCGAGCGGCGAGACTGCCGACGATGCTCCGCAGTCGCTCGAGCTCGGCGAGCATGAGCACCGCGTCGAGCAGCCCGCGCTTGAGCCGCGGAAAACGGGCGCTCCTCGCGCCCAGGCTCGGGCGCTTCGCGAGTGCCAGGTTAAACTCAAGACTGAGCAGTAGCACGTAGGCCACCCGATCCTCGCGCCCAATCTCGAGCAGGCCTTCGGCAACATCACCGAGTCGGAAGCCGTAAAAGCGCTCGAGCGAGGCCTCGATATTTTCACTTCCCGGATCGCCATCACCATTCCACAACCCGGCTCGCTCCGCGAGGAATCCGATAAGGGCCTGCTTTTCGTCGGGAAGATGGAAAAGCCCTGCTGGAACGTCGCCGTCCCGGACCGCGACCAGCGCCCGCACGTCGCCGCCAAAGGCGAGCCGGCTCATGCGTATGCCGGCGGGTATGCGAGCAACTAGCGACGTCGCTCCAGAGAAGCTTTCGTAGCCCCCGGGCCGATAGTCGATTCCCGACTGCAGCCCTCCGAGAAGAACACCTTTGTCCACCACACCGCATGCTGCCGGGACCGACATCAGCAAGTCGGCTCTTTCGGGCATTTTGTGCATCAGCGTCAGCCGCTGGATCAGCGGGGTCAAGTCTTCCATCACCACACCTCGTCGTCACTTGGCAAATGGCCGGCTGCCTGCTCATCCTCGATATCGCCCACCCAACGGTCCCGAGCCGTTTCGAGTTCACGATATCGCCTGGATATAAGCGCGGCCTCCACCGGCACCAACTCTGCCAGAACTTGCGCGCGTTCATCGACCAGTCGTCCAGCCTGTACAAGCAGCGTTTCCAGCTGCTCGGCCGGCGCACGCTGGACCTGCTTCTTCAATCGAACGATGTCGATTTCGGCGCGACCGAGCGCCTCGAGCAGGGCGTTGTGCTTTTCAGCGAGATCGCCCCCGGCGGCCTCGCCGGACAGGGATTGGGTGTTGCCGCTCATCGCTTTCCCTTTCGATATTTAAGGATGGCGCCGTGCGCAGACAACCAGTCGGCCGCCTCACCGCAGGTCTGGCAATCCGGCAGTTCGATCCCGAGGCCATCGGTCGTATCAAGGATCGTCCAGCGTTGCCGCCGGGTGACGGGCGCATCGCGCCAACTACGATCGACACTGGCCGCTTCGCGATCGGCAAATCTGCGGCAGCGTTCAGCGTAAGCCGCGGCCCCCCGGTTGAACGCCGACACTCGCCCGATACGATCGAGATCGGCGAAGCCCTCGCGCAGGCCAGGCAACAGTCGCCCTCCAAGCGTGCGACCCCGGCCCGGCACGATGCGCAGGCGCTCCAGCATTACAGGCGTCCCGAGTGCGCACAGCCCGGCGAGCGCTGGCGCATGCGTATAGCGCAGGCCATAGCCGTGGAACTGGCTGCCGAGCACGAACCGGGCGGCGTCCCCCGCGCTGCACCCCAGCGGCGGCTCGGCGCGATCCCGACGCGCCGCGATCATCCGCCGCCCCACTGCCTCGCAGTCGCCGCGGTGCCGATCGAGCGCCCGGTACAGGATACGCATCGCATAGCGATCGGCTGAATCTGCTGCTGCTTCCTCGACCCAGCGCGTCGCGTCCTGGAAGGGTACGGCTAGCAGCCCGGCCAGTGCGGTAGCGTCGTCCGCCGCCATACCGACCGCGACCGCCAGACCGCCAAGCGTATAGTAGCTACGATGAGGATGGCCGAGGAGCGGCGCATCCCATCGCGGCAGGGCGGCCTTACGCGAGGGGAGTACACGGTCTTTCGAGGCGGGTTGCGTCGTCATCCAGGGCATGATGCCCGGCTGAAGATCTTCTGCCCTTGGTAATGGCTGAATTTAAACGCGCGGCAGCCATTACCATGGGCGCATCCAGAAATCAGAGGCACGACCTTCGCACCAGTTGTTCAGTCAATTTTGGGGGTGGGATGCGAGATAAGCGTTTTTGCAAAACGCAAGCGCGGCGACCCAGTCGCCGATCCCACCCCCCTGCCCCCCTTCCTGCCCCCCTTCCTGCCCAACTTTCGAAGCCTGCGTTCAACATCGGCGACGTCCTCATCGACGCGACGCCCGAGCGCCTTCGCCAGCAGTTCGGCCGCTGTGAGAATGCCGAGCGCGCTATGTTGCGCGACATGCGGATCGAGCAAAACCGGTTGGCCGCGATAACGCGCAGCGACCGCGCAATGCGCCGTCACATCATCGCGACGGCGAAGCTGGAGCGTGAACTGGAAGGGGTGACGGTTCGGCTAACGGCCCATGTTCATGAGAAGAAAAAGCCGGTGCCGGCGAACCGTAGAAAGCGTGAGGATATACCGCCGACACGGCGCCTGCCCCGGATGGGCATCGTCATCCTCGACCGCGCTGGTCGGCGCGGAATCTTAGTCCAGATGACCTCGGTCGGCGCTAACGATACGCGGTATCGGCCAGGCTGCGCTCGTCTCCATCTGAACTACATCTGGGCAGAAAATGCCGTAGAACGCCTCTCGTCGGGCGGTCTCTCACGCTGCTCGAACATGGGGCCGACGCCAGAACTCGTGGCGGCCGCCATGGACCTCAAGGAGGATGTCGCGCGCGCCAGCCGCGCCAACGCCAATATCGAAATACGGGTCATCGTGCGCTTGCCCAAGGACATCAGTCCGGACGCGCGCTTCAGCATCGTACACCAAGTCTGCGAGGAATTTTTCGGTCGTCACGGCCTGCCATATGCGGCAGCTGTCCATCCGCCCGATCCACATAGCGACGAGCGCAACTACCATGCTCATATTCAAGCCGGGTTCCGGCCGATGCGCTATGCTGGGGGATCTGATTGGGAGGTCGCGACCGAGCTTCGCACCGACCTTTCCAGACCGATCGGCATACGCCTCCTTCGCGCCGTGGTTGCAGACACAATGACCCAGGTCAGCCGTGAGGAAGGGCGGCATCACATTTATACTTCGCTGTCGATGCAGGAACGCGGGCTTTCGCTGAAACCGACGAAGAAGGTCGGTCGCGAGCAGACCGAAGCCTATCGGCGCGGCGAGTATGTCGGGGTCGTTGAAGAGAATATCCGCATTATCGCCGACAACCTCAAACGGTACGCCGCACTGCGCCTTCGGTGGTTTAAGGAAAAGCTGGCGATGCCCCCGCGGCCGATCGAAGTCACGGTGCCGGTTCTCAAAAGCGAGGTCCTGAAAGCCGTCTCACGCCCAGTCGAATTGGCCGGCCCGACCGCCAAAAAGCGGCGGCCACTGGCGCGCCCCGACATCGTCGCCATCCCGGTCTCAAAGAGTGTAAACGGTGCTCGCCGCGCTTTGCCGCGCCCTGCTATCAAGAGACAATCCGACCGCGTTAAACGAACGCCGGGCTCGGCTGAGGCGACTCCTCCCCGCCCCTTCTTTGACGCGAAGCATAGCCTGGCCACTCTTGACACAGGATCCAGTAGCTTGGCGGACACAAAGGTCGCCGTGCGTGCTCCCGCGCGCGCGCAGGTGCCCCGCCCATCGACACCAATAGTCCCGTTCGACATCGAACTGGACGGTGCCAGCAGGTCGAATACCGGGCGCAAGATGGCAGGTCCCATGCTTCCCGCTCCGCCTGCGCAGCGGCCCGACGATGCAGGGGTGCGTGATGCGATGCTGCTCATCCAGTTGCGACAAGCCCAGCAGAAGGAGCGAGCAAAACTCGCCGCGCGCCGAAAAAAGCTTCTCGACCGATCGCTCTTTCACAAAGGTGATCACGGGAATCCAACACCGGAATATGCGGCGTTCCTGCTCGCGATTCGAGAGGATCCCACGGTGCTGCGCTGGGAGCTCGACACAAAAGGAAAACGGCATGCGCCCGTTTTTGCCGGTGGTGACCAAGCGTTAGGCGATCGCTTCGCGCTATACATGCAGCACCCCGCAGTTCGCAGCCAGGTTGGGGAGCTTCTGGAGACCGTTTACGAACCTGGCGCAGCGTGGCCCAGCGAGATTTCCAACGGCATGTGGCGCTACGACGCAGGCAGATATGGTGCGCGTGGCGCAGCGGCAGCGCGTGCTGGATGGACGCAGGGGGATGCGCTTTTCCGGGAGATGATCGCCCCATCCGACACCTCGCCGATACTCAGCCAAGTCGATAATATTGTCGTTCCCGACATCCGCCAAGTGCTTGGCTGGAGCGACGCAAACCTTATGCGTCTTCTGCATCCTGGAGCCCAGGAAATGCTCACCATCGCATACCGCGAACAGCAGGAAGAGCGAGTCGAATGTCTCGCGTCTGTCGCGCAGAGCGTGACGGAGATCGAACGCAAGCTGGCACCCGCAGGCGGCGGGTCCGTGCGAGCAGTGGTGGTTCCGGTTACCATGCCGGCATCCCTAACGGCGATGTTCTCACGCTGGCGGGACGAGGCCGACTTTTACCTCGACACGGCGCCGAACAGCGAAGCCGGAAAGGCCGCAGTGACGCGCAAGAAACGTTGCGACGATCTTTACCTGCGCGCCTTGCAAGCGGCCCAGGATTGCGGCGATCACCCGGCCGTCTTGCATGAACTGATCGACCGCGCAGCGGCTGTGAAGCCTATTACGAAACGCGCCGAAGACGTCAAAAAGGATCAGAAACGGTCATCTGGTTCCGCTTTTTCAAAAACCTCCCGTACGCGGGGAAACCTCCGGTCGCGTGGCAGAACTAAACATTAGATCCAGCGACGGCCAAGGTTTGGTTGGCCTCGTCGCACCGGTCGCGCGGCCACACGATGGACCAACAGGTGTGCGGACCGGATCAGCCTCACGATAAGGAAAAGTAAGATGCGCAACACCTGCGTAGCCGCCACTCTTGAGCCTGTAGAACCAGCAGCAGCAACGAAAAGGCTCAGCCGCGCCGGGCATCAGCCCGTCTCGAAGACTTCGAGAGAAGGCGAAGGGAAGAATCCAGGGGAAGGGAAAAGGAAGGTGGCGAAAGTCAGCTTCGCCCCAGGGTTCTTCCACCGTCTCGTGTCGCTCGAAGACGGTGTCCGCTGCTCCATTCGGAGCGATCACGCAATGTGCATGCCGTCGACCTCGTCGCCCTGACCGGTGATGCGGCGCGCGGCATCGCGCGCCATCGGGACCATCCCTCATGAACGCATCTCATGTTATCACTGCCGTCTGTTTTGCCAGGCTCGACGTCGGCCACGAACTCGAAAATTCAAACCCGCAAATCATCGGTGCGGCGACGTTCAGCGGCTCTATCCAGGGTGGCATCGTCACCTTCGCGCTCCATACAGCCGTACTCACCGCCAAGGACCCAGGCGAAGGCTTAATCCCCTGGCTCGAGACGCGGCTTGGCGATGATCGCACCACACTCGCGGGCTTCGAGCTGAAGGAAAGTGTTCGTCTACTCAAGACACTGCCGAGAGCGCGCTCGTCCGCTGCCGTACGCAATCTGGGCGGCCGCGGCAGGACCATCATCGACATGGGCGCCGATAAGGATGGCGAACCGATCACGCTCGGCGAGTGCTGTGCGGAGCTGTCTATCCCGTGCGCGACGCCCGATCCTGCCCGCGACTTCATTGGCTGGTGCACCGGTCGCGGCGAGAAGATCGTCGACACGTTGCAACTTGATGTGATCGCCGTGTGGCGTCTCGCCATGCATCAGATCGCGGCGAGGTCGAGCCTCGGCTTCCGGGTCCACGAGGTCATCGAGGGGCACCTCGCCACCTGGCTGCGCGCAGCCGATTTTCCCGCTGCTGCCGTCCATCTGGAAGCGCTTCCGTCGGCTCAGCTCTGACCATCCAGCTGGTCGACCATATCCGCGCCGCCGAGCCGAAGCCCCTCCGCAGCGGAACCCCAACCTCAAATAAACAAGGAAACTATCATGCTTCTCGACACCATCGAACCTCGTGGCTTCGAGCCTTTCGCCACCGCTATCGTTCTGCGAACCGTCGCGACCTGTTACCAGATGTGCCACCAGCCCGACGATCGTGCCTTGATTGGGGTCGGCCTGTTCACTGCCACGCCCCAGGAGGAAGGCTATCGGTTCGCCAGCAATGCACAGGTCCTGCGCGATGGCGACATACTTGCACTGCTTTACTGGCTGGAACAGCGGATACCTCAGTCGGGTGTCATCATCAGCTGGGACAGTTGGTGGCCGGTAACGCGGCGCCTTGCAGCATTGATAGACCCGGCTCGTCATCCCCGCACAGTTGCCGCGATTGCAGACCCGGATGGCCGTTGGCGTGACCTGCCACGATCGATGACGTGGCACATGAAACAGGCCCCAGTAACCGCAATGCCGTGCCTCTGTGGCCCCGCCCCGCATCCGCCATGCGTGCCTGAGCTTCCAGCAGCATTGCTACCCGATCCCGCAGAGGCGGAGCGCACGATGATGCGGGAAGCAGCGAGGGGTTGGGCCTGTTGGACGAACAGCTTTGGCGACTTCGACGATCATGAGCATCCTGCCCGCCGTGCGCTTGCGGCGTTTCGTGAGCATGCGGCCGGGGTCCGACAAGCCGGCTGATCGTCGAACGCCGAGCTCGCCAATCTCCCAAATCAGAAATCTGCCAAGCGTGCCGGGGCTGGCCCTGGTGCAGGGCTTCGGCGCGGCACACGCTACTCAAGGAGTATTCACATGAACGCCATGACCAATTTTCCGTTGCACGATCGCCGCCCCGTCAGCATCCGGCCCGTCTCGAAAGCAGGCTGGCACCAAATGAGCGGCGATCGCCGCTGCACACATGCCAGTGCGATGGCCAACTACCTATACATCACGCGCGGGGTCGGGGCCGACGCCCGCGGTCAAATCGACTACAGCCACCGCGACGACCTCATCGCTCACGGGCTCGAGCTTCCCGCAAATCATCCCTGCTGGGCGGAAGAACCTGGCCGCATCTGGCGCGAACTCGACGAATCTACGGATCACCTCGCCGCCGATGATGTCCGCGCCTGGCATGTCGTCGTGACGCTCCCTGCCAATGAACACCCTGATACTTGGATCGCCATGACCCATGATTATGCTCTCTGCAGTATTGCCGCTCATGGTCCCGCGGTCGCATGGTCGATACACGCCAGGACGCATGCTGGTGGTCAAGCAACCGTTACACCACATGCGCACCTTCTCGTCACCACGCGCGTCTGGCGTCATGAAGCGCGGCAGGGTCAAACCGTACCCGGTTGGTGTGGCCCTGCGGCGCGCGCCAGGTTGCATGCGAACTGGCTCGCAAAGCTCCCTCAGTCGATGCGCGCCGCCGCCGTCAGTCCGTATAGCGCCGGGCAGTACGTACCCGCGCGGCTCGACTTCTCGGCCCTCGGGCGCCTCATAGCTGCGCATACGAGCAAGATCGAACCGAGTTAAAGTTTGGCACCATCTCCCTCAGTTGATCTCGCCAAGCGCCGTTTCGCGGGCAGAAAGTTTGCCCCAAAAAGTCGATACTCAAGGACCCCTTTAGCATTCCCAACTTCGGCCGCCAGTTCGTGTCGCGAGCGCGAGCGCCGGAACGGCTTGATTTGGGACGTAGCGGCCATTCGAGGAACCGGATATAAACTGCGCCTTCAGCCGAAAGCAGTCGTTGCGCATGATCGGTCTGATCCCAGGTTGGCGTAGAGAACCACTAGCAGCTACAAAGTTATGCAAACCGCGTAAGCTCTCTGAATCACAGTTCGCTAGCAGCAATGTCTCGACCATCCTGCGTCGGGATCTGATTTGTGGCTCAATTTCATTGGGGGCAGGCCGTATGACTCGTTCGACACCTGGCGATAGCAGCCACGCGATAAGCCGTTCAACCGCATGGCTGGCGATCATGAGCGGCGGTCTTGGCATCTGTGCGTTCGGAAGCCTCATCGCTTACGTTACGACGCCGTCTCTCCAGATGCAGACGTCCGGCGGTGTCCCGCCCATGGGCGCGCTGCTCTTGACCGTGCAGTTTTTGTCGTTCGCTGTTCAGGTCCTGATGATGATTCCGGTGGCGATTAGGCTTTTTGGCATGAGCGGTCGGCGATCGCCGGCGCCGGGTCGAAATGGAATATTCCAAGGTTGGACCATCTTGGGGGTTGTAGCTCTGGCTGGGGTGGCAATTCTCCGACTGGCAGCGATGGTCGATGTCGCGATATCCGACATTCTCTTCATGCTTCCGATGGGCCTGGTTGGCGTATGGCTGGTAGCCGTCAATTGTAAGAACCCCATCGCCTTTCCCGGCTGGATGAAGATTTGGGGTCTGGTGGCTGGCCTCGGTCTGGTTGGCGTTTGTCTAAACTTCCTCTTCAATGGCGGCTTAGCTGTCTTTTCGAACGACTCCATGGCTTACGGGAATGACGTGAATTTTCATATCGGATTGGGCTTGTTCGGATTTCCTGGATTTAGCCTGTACGCAACGTGGTCAATTCTCCTCGGTCTTCGGTTGCCGGGACCATCAAACGAAAGCGCGGGTCGCCCCTAAGTGCGACGGCCGAACCTGTAGCTTGCGCCGACGACCGAACGAATCACTTTGTCAGGCATCGCGGCTGAGGCCGCCTCCAGTGACGTGCTCCCCGTTTTCAGGCCGCTGATACCTTAGCTTTGGTGTTCATATGCCCTTGGCGGGGGCGGTCCGTAAACTCGGCGGGTGCCAACCCGCCAAGACTGCTGTGCGGACGCACGGTGTTGTAGTCCGTCCGCCATGCCTCGATGATCCGTCTCGCCGCAGGCAGCGATTGCAACAGGTGGTCGTTCAGGCACTCGTCGCGCAAGCGACCATTAAACGATTCCACAAAGCCGTTCTGCTGTGGCTTGCCCGGCGCGATGTAATGCCACTCGACCCCCGTGTCTTGGCACCAGGCTAGAACGGCGTGACTGGTCAGCTCGGTGCCGTTGTCGCTGACCACCATGCACGGCAGGCCGCGACGTTCGGCGATAGTGCTCAACTCGCGAACAACCCGCCGACCCGACAGCGAGGTATCGACGATGCAGGCTAGGCATTCCCGGCTGTAATCGTCGATGATGTTGAGCAGGCGGAACCGCCGGCCGCAGACCAACGAGTCCGACACGAAGTCGAGCGACCAGCGCTGGTTGGGTTCCTGTGGGATCGCCATCGGTGCCCGCGTGCCCAGCGCGCTTCCGGCCGCCACGTTTGCGCACCGTCAGCCGCTCCGCGCGATATAGCCGATAGACCTTCTTCAGGTTCATGCCATTGCCCTTACGCTTGAGCAGGATCGCCAGACGTCGATAGCCGAACCGGCGTCGCTCGTTCGCGCTCTCGCGCATCCGCACGCGTACAGCATCCTCCTGCCCGCGAAGCGGCTCATATTGCCATGCCGACCGATTTACCCCGATCAGCCTGCAGGCGCGACGCTCGGAGAAGCCGTGGTCGGCCATCAGCTTCTCCACCGCAGCGTAGCGCTCTGCAGACCGAGTCGGTTTTTTCCTAGCAAATCCTTCAGCGCAGACACGTCGAGCATCGACTTCGCCAGCAGCTTCTTCAGCCGTCGGTTCTCGTCCTCCAGCGCGCGCAACCGCGCAGCGTCGGACACCGTCAGCCCACCGTACTTTGACTTCCAGGTGTAAAAGGTCGCATCGCTAATCCCATACTTGCGGCAAAGGTCGGCTGTCTTCACGCCGGCCTCATGCTCCCGCAGCACTCCAATGATCTGATCCTTGGTAAATCGGCTTCGCCGCATCGCTCGTCTCCATCTGACGAGCTAACTTACCAATGGTATGATTTCTGGGGAGCAGGTCAGGACCCATAAGCTTGATTCCCTTGGCGGCGAGAATGTGATTCAGGCTTGGCAACAGCAGGAGCCTGAATTTGAGCGAGTTCTGGTTGAGCGAATAGCAGTTCGAGCGGCTTCGTCCGTTGCTGCCGAACAAGATCCGAGGTGTCGCGCGGGTCGATGACCGGCGAGTGATCAGCGGCATCATCCATGTGGTGAAGTCGGGTGGCCGGTGGGTAGATGCCCCCGCCTGCTACGGTCCGAGAAAGACGCTCTACAATCGGTTCATGCGGTGGGCGGCAAAAGGCATCTGGCAGGAGATGTTCGTCACGCTGGCAGCAACGGGCGCGCCGCCTGCCGAAGTCCTGATCGATAGCACGCACATGAAAGCCCACCGCTCGGCAGGCGGCGGAAAAGGGGGGCGCTCGTCCGGGCGATCGGGATCAGCCGAGGTGGCCGAAACAGCAAGCTCCACGCGCTCACCGACGGTCAAGGTCGCCCGCTCCGCTTCCTGCTGACCGGCGGCAACATCGCCGACTGCCGTGCCGACGATGTCCTGCTCGATGATCTTGCGCCGCGTACCATCGTGCTGGCCGACAACGCATATGACACCAACGCGATCCGCGAACTGATCGAACGTCAGGGCGCTGTGCCCAACATCCCATCAAAGGCCAACCGCCGCTGGAAAAGCTGCTTCTCGCGCTCGCTCTACAAGGGGCGAAACGCCGTCGAGCGCATTTTCTGCCGCCTCAAGGATTATCGCCGCATCGCCACCCGCTACGACAAACTCGCCACCAACTTCCTCGGCGCGATATACCTCGTAGCCGCCATCACCTGGTGGTTATGAGTCCTGACCCTAACTTGGTGCCAATAAGACCGCTAGCAACTCATCATATCATTTATAGATAAGCATTATTCTGGAAGCTTCTGAACATTTACAGTATGTCTAGCGCGTATATTAGCTCCATTACTAGTCTGTAATTTAAAAGTAATAATCTGATCTTTTTTTACCGATATCGGGCCATAGGATTGAGAACTAAATTTATCCGCTCCACTAATTGTTGTGCGTAGCGATGTGTCAAGACCATTAACCTGAACAATGACAGTATATTTTTCACCAAAACCCGGCGCTGCACTAACATTGTAATCAATGGCAAAAATATAGCCATTATCGGCTACCCGCCACGTCGCGTCGTCTCGCTCATCTACCGAGCCCCGCTCGGTCAAATATACGGAAGCCCCCCCTGGAGTGTCGCCTACGCTTCTCCCGCGATAATATTCGCCTCCGGTAACGATTAATTTGGCGCCAGGCGCGACAAAGACGCGCTTGTTTCCTTTCCAGCTATTTCCATCTATAGTCAGTTGCGCTTTATCCTCGACCGTAACATCGTAGAAGGTGCGGATTGAGCCGTACCACCCACCCTGTCCCCAAAATGGAATCTCACCAATGTTTTTGGTTCGAAGGTTAGTCAGCCTAATGTTCGTACTGCCTCCAGCAATTTTGATCCCACGATTGAAGGCGCAGAAAAAATCATCGAACAGAATCTCATCACTTTTACCATCAACAATCAATCCATAGGATCGGTTGGCATCGGCGATCGATTGAGAAAAAGTAGAAAGTTGGGCATCGGTAAGCCAGTATCCGACATCCGACGAAATCATATTTGTCCGACTGACCTGATGCCCGCCGACGGCTACGTCTCCAACCACAGGCGTGTTCTGGCGCCAGCCAATAGATCCAATTCTAGGAAGCCCGAGGCCTCCAAAATAGTCTATAACACCAGCCATATAAATTGAGGATGCCCGCACCTCGTGTACATTAGAACCAATATAAATCCCAGTTCCTGAAATCTGCTCTGCCGTAATATTTGTCAACTGAGCCAGACCATTACCACTAGATCCGTGCAATATTACGGCTCCCTGCCCTGTATTAACAATATTTGCGTCTCTTATATATTCAAATCGTCCATCTCCAACGTCTATCGCAGTCATAATAGCTTTGCGATTGTCAGCAATGTAAACATTTGCAACGCCTGAATGGAACCCCGTCATAGAAAATATACTTAGTCCAGTCGCGGCAGTGACAGTAGTACCGCTCCCGTCGAATAATTGATTATTCCCAATATCATTTGAAGATATTATATATATTCTATTTTGTAATATTATATTATTATGATTTATTAAATCATACAATTCATTTTGAGATAATACAGTTTTATTATGCGCGTCCGCTCCTTGAGCATAGCATGACGCGCAACTCAAAAAGCCAGCATATAATAATGATAGATTTTTTACAATAATATTCATAACTCAACAATTTGTAATATGGAAAATTATTTTTTTATTAAGAAAAAATAAATCAAAATAACAAATAAGATTGTATCATAATTTATTATAAATACACGGCGCTCCGTCCGAAATTTATTTAATCGATTTCATCGGCTTGCAATTTACCAAGGTTTGCGAAAAATACGAGGATCACATGGGCTGGACCGAAATCGCTCGGCGCGAGTATGACAGAAGTAGACTGCGCTATGCAAGAGACTGCGCTGATGAGCAATAAGCTGTCGTCCGGCCGTTATTAAGGCGAACCTCCAAGGTGGGACGCCTCCGCAGGCACAAGGCGCGGACCCTCTGGGATACGATTAAGAATATCATATCAAAAGGGTGTTAATAGGCACAATTGCCCAAGGACTTTCGGCCTTTCACTACGGTACAATAGAATCTCTACGCGATGCGCGGCCGCGGCCAATCCGATGCCGTCAACGCGGCGCTGGTGGCATGGGTGCGGGTTACAGAGGGCCGCAAGGCCGAACCAACCGCGAGCATCATCGACAGCCAGTCCGTTAAGACCACCGAAGCTGACGGGCCGTGCGGCTACGACGCCAGCAAGAAGATCAAGGTTCGTAACCTCCACATTGTGATCGTCACGCTCGGCAATATGCGCAGAGGCGTGGTGCACGGCGCCGATGTGAAAGGCCACAACGGGGCTCAATGCCTGATCGAGCGGTCCTACGACGCGTATTCGGCCAGAGGCCTCGGAAGGCGCATTCTGTCGAAGGAGAGTATTGCACAATAATCGGCGAAACGGGTCCGTAAGAACTAGCACTACTTTGGCAAAAATATAGTTTCGGGGATTCCCTGCGCAGGAAATGAGTGATTCGTAGGGAACCAGCTTTGAAGGGGGCTGGCGATGAAACAGGATTGGCAGGGCGATCTCGAGCGGTGGCTTGAGCCGTATCTGCAGGATCTGGGCAACAAGAAGCGACGGCGGATGTGCCCGGCCTACATCGCTGGCCTGATCGGCCCGGGCGATCGCAAGAGCATTCAGCCGATTGCAGCGCGCGGGGACGCGATCAGCTATGACCGGCTGCACCAGTTCATCGGCGCGGGGGATCTGGGACAGTGCGCCGCTGGACGCGCGCCTTTGGCGGCAAGCGGATGCTTTGGTCGGAGGCGACAAGGCCTGGCTGATTATCGACGACACGGCGCTTCCCAAGAAGGGCAAGGCCTCGGTCGGTGTCGCGCCGCAATACGCCACGGTGCTAGGCAAGAACGCGAACTGCCAGACGCTGGTCTCGGTGACGCCGGGTTCGGGAGAAGTTCCGGTGATGCTGGGTCTGCGGCTATTCCTGCCGGAAAGCTGGACAAGCGATACCGCGCGGATGTCGAGGGCCGCCGTGACCGAAACTTTTCAAGCATATCGAACGAAGCCCGACATCGCCATTGCTGAGATCGACCGCGTCATCGCGGCCGGTGTGCGCTTCGGCTGCGTCCTGGCCGATGCCGGTTATGGCCTGTCGGCACCGTTCCGGCAGGCGCTCAGCGCATGCGGATTGTGCTGGGCGGTCGGCATTTCCCGCCACTAAAAGGTGTATCCCGCCGACGTACAGCTGACCTTCCCGGTGGCGGGGCGTGGCCGACCACGAGTTCGGCACGTGCCCGACGTCAAATCACGAGCAGCCCATGCCATGCTCGAAGAGGCGAAATGGCGACAGGTCAGTTGGCGCCGGGGAACCAAGGGCCGCTTGACAGCCCGCTTCGCCGCCATGCGCGTACGCATTGCCGATGGTGCGTCACAGCGGATCGGGGCGGCCGGCGCACAGCATATGCCGGGCGAAGAAGCCTGGCTGGTGGGCGAGCATGGCTCCAACGGCGAGCGGAAGTACTATCTCTCCAATCTTACCGCCGACACCCCGATCAAAGACGTCGCTGGGGCTATCAAGGCCCGCTGGATCTGTGAACAGGCGCATCAGCAGCTCAAGGAAGAACTCGGCCTCGAGCACTTTGAAGGCCGATCTTGGACCGGGCTGCATCGTCACGTGCTCATGACGATGATCGCCTACGCCTTCCTGCAAACGCGAAGGCTCGCTGCGGCGGGCCGGAAAAAAAGCGGCTCCAGACCACCGCCTCAACCGGGTCTGCAAGCTGTTCGTCAGGCCATCATCGATCGCCTGTTGCGCCCGCCCCAGCGGCATTGTCCTCATTGCGGTGAAACGCTACCAGCCCCGCATTCCGCAGTTCTGCCAAAGCCTGCTAGGTGTTTAGTCCCGGCATCTGGTGGATCGGATCCACGATGAACCTATCCGGCTCTGACGTCCAGATTTTGGCGATGTATTCGTAAGGCGTGAGGCCCCCGAGCGTCTTGAGCCTGCGGGCGAAGTTATAGGCAGCCATGAAGTCGGCGAGGTGCGTCCGTAGCTGGTCATGGTTCTCGTAGTGGAAGCGTTTGACGGTCGCCTCCTTGATGGTGCGGTCCATCCGCTCGACCTGCCCATTGGTCCAAGGGTGGTTCGGCTTGGTGAGCCGGTGCTCGATATCGTTCGCCTCACAGATCATGTCGAAGCGCATCTGCCGCGACCAGGCGGTGTTGCGGTTGCGCGGTTGCTCGGCGAACTGGATGCCATTGTCGGTCAGGATTGTATGGATCCTGTAGGGCACAGTTTTCAGCACGTGTTCGAGGAACTCCCACGCGGTTCGCCTGTCAGCCTTCTCGACGAGCTGGGTGACCGCGAATTTACTCGTGCGGTCGATGCCGACGAACAGATAGAGCTTGCCTTCGGCGGTCTGCACCTCGGCGATATCGATGTGAAAGAAGCCGATCGGGTAGCGCTTGAAGCGCTGTCGCTTCGGCTTGTCGCCCTCAATGTCCGGCAGGCGGGAGATGCCGTGACGCTGCAAACATCGGTGCAGCGCTGACCGCGTCAAATGCGGGATCGACGGCTGCAACGCATAAAGGCAGTCATCCAGTGGCAGCAACGTATGACGCCGGAACGCCACGACCGCCGCCTCCTCGGCTTCAGTCAGGGTCGTGGAATGAGGGGCCTTCGGCCCGGTCTTCATATCCTCGACCGTCGCCCGCTTCCGCCACTTCGCCACTGTCTTGGGGTTGATCCCAAGCTCCCGGCTCAACTCCGAGAGCGAAGCTTGCGATCGCTGTATTGCTGCTCTGACGGCGTGCGTGGTCGTGGCGCTCCCGTGACGTACCTGTCCCATATGGCTTCCTTCCATTCCAACGAAAGGATCGCACCATCAAACCGTGGGATCAAACACCTAGATAGACCCATAGTGCGTGGGAGCACGCCTTTATGAAATGTGTCCGGTCTGCAAAATCCCATACGCGCCGTTAGTTTTATCGCTGCGTGACAGGCCGGACAGATGTCAGCATCTGACCCTGGCTAGAAACTATCAAATAGCGCTTTCAACCAAAGGGGCGTCCATAGATGAGTCTATGGTCTAGTTGAGTTCGAGTGCGGGACCTTGATGAGCCCCGTCACGCGATCTCTCGCACCGGCTTGCAGGTTTTTGGCAAAAAACTCGAACTTAATACAATTTAATGTAAAACCTTTACTTTGATTATGTTCATTTTATTGCCTCCACCCAAACGCTCTCCGCTATATACATGCCCTTTTCCTCTGAAATACTCTCAGATAAATCTTCAGATAACTGTAAAAACCGGTTAACCGATTCGATATTATTACTATTACGCATTTCGGTCACCTCAACGAACCATCGAATAGTCGAAGCAAACCCGGTATCCCACCACACCTTTCTATTTCGAAACATCGCGAACGTCAGATCAATCCCGTAGGGCGTGAGGTTAAAAAAGTGCTGACCCTCACTGTGAACCGGTTGCATGAATGCTGAATTTGCGATCAACGATGCGCCTGACTTCAAAACCCGATGGATTTCACGGCCCATCTGCAAGGGATCGCGCACATGCTCCAGCACAGCCGCGGTATAAATGAAGTCGATGCTACCACTTTTGAAGGGAAGCGCAGTTGCGTCGCCAAAAATGTCGGGCTCCTCGAACGGAGAATATTCGAGATTGATATAACGCGGATCGGCGAGCTGCCGCCGCCCGCCGCCCACGTCGACAATCACGGCGTCGGGGCCGAGTGTTTCTACGATTTCGAAAAAGCGATGGCGAAACGCACCGCCGCGATTCCGCGCGTCCACCTTTGAATAGACCGGAGTAATAAGATCGTCGTAATGTTCGATAAGGCCATCCAGAAGGATTTCACGGCCCTGAGATTGAGGGTTTTTACCAACCGGATAAACCTTTAAACGCAGTTTTTCTTTTTTTTTGTTCCCGATTTTATAACGTCTCCCAATATTATTTTCTCTGTTGAATAAATCAATATTGTCACGGTATTGACCATTAATTTCTATGGCGGCAATTCCCGACCAACCGTGAGCATTGAAAATGATCTCGATAACGGTCGCGTCTGACTCGAATTCAAGCGCAACGGGCATTTCAGCACCGCCAAATCCCTTCAGATAACCATCCAGCTCGAGCGTATCGCCAGTCCACCGGAAACGATTGTCCAATGCGCTCGTGTATGAATGTGATGGAATTTTAACGTTCTGTGGGCCGACCTCCGCCACTTTTTGACGCTCGTCCGCCGTCACGGCCTCGAACTTGACGAAGTTGAACCGGAAAGCTTCCAGACGCGCCCAGACCTTGCCGGCGCTATCCTCCAGCCACCCACTATAAGCCTCTTCATCCGCGTAGCCTGTTACCACCAACGACAATGGTTCGTCCGTACCCGGTGCAGCCAGAAGTTCTAACATCTTGGACGGTCGCATAATATAATCCCTGAACGAACCTGTTATCGCGCTTTTACAGCCATACCGCGGCTTACCGCATCAGGGTGGCAACCGGTAACTTACCATACCCACCTATTCCCAGATCGAAGCTTATTCCAATCGGAAACCAAGGCCTTTCAAGTGCTGCTCGCTATTAAACTCGCGGAAGCCAAGTTTCATCAATCCCTATTTGAGGATTGCGCATATCGAGCAGCGGTCGCACCGCATAGCCCTTATCGACATCGCGTGACGTCCCCCCTGTTTTTTCATCCAGTTTGAGTGAGAGTTTTCCGGCCCTTTAGAGCCTACGGGCGAGGAGCTGGGACATGAAGAAGTCGAAGTACACAGACGAACAGATCGCGTTTGCGTTGAAGCAGGCGGAGACGGGCACACCGGTGGCAGAGGTAATCCGCCTGTCAACGCCGGTCGGATTCCAGGCCAGCGGGGCGGAGTAAAAGCAGGCCATTGTTGATGTGGGCCTGACGATATGAAGAGGGCCCCGATCGGGGCCCTCTTCATATCGTTGTCGTCGTCGATCAGGCGGTGGTGATCTCGCCGGTTTCGAGGTCGATGATCTCGGTGGCCTGGTTTTGCTCCGCCCTGGCGGCAGAGCGCCGACGTCCGGCCGACTGCTTCAGCCGATAGCTGTCGCCGCTCATGGTCAGGATGCTGACGTGATGGGTGAGCCGGTCGAGCAGCGCACCGGTGAGCCGCTCGCTGCCCAGCACCTGGGTCCAGTCCTCGAACGGCAGGTTGGAGGTGACGATCGTGGAGCCACGCTCGTACCTTTGGGAGAACACTTCGAACAGCAGCTCGGCACCCGTGGGCGACAGCGGTACATAGCCAAGCTCGTCGATGATCAGTAGCTTCACCGCCGCAAGGTCGCGCTGCATCTTCAGCAGGCGGCGTTCGTCGCGCGCTTCCAGCAGCTGGCTGACCAGCGCGGCCGCGGTCGTGAACGTCACGGTAAAGCCCTTCTGGCAGGCGGCCAAGCCGAGGGCGAGCGCGACATGCGTCTTGCCCGTGCCGCTGTTGCCAAGCGCAATGATGTTCTCGCGCCGCAGGACATACTCACAACGGGCAAGCTCCAGAACGAGCATCTTGTTGAGGCTCGGGATGGCGGTAAACTCGAACGTGTCGAAGCTCTTCACCGCCGGGAACCGTGCCGCCCGGATACGCCGCTCGATCGTGCGCCGTTCGCGATCGATCAGCTCGAGCTCGATGAGCCGCAGCAGGTAGCGCGGATGGTCCGTGCCGTCGCGCGCGCACTCGCGGGCGACCTTATCATACTCGCGCAGCACGGTGGGCAGCTTCAGCTGCTTGAGGTGATGCGCCAGCAGCACCTGCGGTGTGCCGCTCATCGTGCCGACCGGCATCGTATCGGGTGCGCCGCTCATGCCGCCAGCACCGCATAATCGGCGGCCGAGGTCGTCTTCACCGCCGTTCGCGGCAGGTGCGGATACGCCGCCAGATCGAGCCGGGCTGGTCGCCGCTCGATGCGCGCCAGCGAGATCAGCTTGATCGCATCGAACCCGACCGCACCGATCTGGATCGCATGGGTCACCGCGCCCGTGACGATGTCGAGCGGCAGCGCCTCCAGCAGGCGCAGTACCTGGATAAACTCGCGCTTGCCCCGGTTGCCCATCCGCGCTTCGAGCAGGTGTCGCAGGTGCTGGAACACGTCCGGCAACGCCCAGTCTTGCAACGCTGCGGCCTGATCGAGCGCACCCGGCTTGGTCTCGATCAGCGCCAGATAGTGGAGCGGGTCGGCGACGAACACGCCCTCGCCATAGCACCGCTGGTGGCGAGCGATCTCCTTGCCGCCGCACAGGATCACGACCTCGTCCACGAAGCCCTTCACCACCACGTCCTGGAAGCCGTAAGCGGTCGGCACCGAGTAGTCGTTGGTCCGATAGCGCACGAGCGCCATCGACGAGACCCGTGCCGCGCGCTTCTCGCAGGGCTCCAACGGCACCGCCGGCAGCGGTCGCAGCGCTGCGTGATCGGCCACCAGCCGCTCGCCGATCGTCTCGGCATGGCGGCCGGCATGATCGCGCTGCCGAGCGCGGCAGCGCTCTTCCAGCACGGCGTTCAGATCATCGAAGCTGGCGGCGTGCGGGACCGGCACCATGAAGTTGGCACGTGAGAACTTGACCAGCCCTTCGACCTTGCCCTTGTCGTTGCCCTTGGCCGGCCGGGCGAAGCGATCGCGGAACAGGTAATGGCTGCACAGTTCGGTGAAGGCGCGCGTGCGTTCGCGCTTCCCGTCGCCCAGGATCTTCGCCACCGCGATCGTCGTGTTTTCGTACAGGATCGATAGCGGCACGCCGCCGAAGAACGCGAACGCCGACACATGCCCGTCGAGGAACGCCTCGGTGGTCTCGCGTGGATAGGCCTTAACAAAGCAGGCATCCGACTGCGGCAGGTCCATGCACAGGAAGTGGATCTTCTGGCGCACCCCGCCGATCACGCCGACCGCCTCGCCAAAATCCACCTGCGCATGACCCGGCGGGTGTGCCAGCGGAACGAACGTCTCGCGCCCGCGCGCCCGGCAAAGCCGGACATGATCCTTCACCACGGTATATCCGCCGGCAAAGCCATGCTCGTCGCGCAGCCGTTCGAAGATCCGCTTGGCCGTATGCCGCTGCTTCACAGGCGCTGCGTGGTCCGCTGCCAGGATCGCATCGATCACCGGCAGCAGCGGCCCCAGCTTCGGCTTCGCCGCCGGCTCCTTGCGCGTATATCCCGGTGGCAGCGAGAACCGGCACATCTTGGCCACCGTCTCTCGGTTCAGCCCGAACACCCGCGCCGCCTCGCGACGGCTGTGACCCTCCACGAACACGAAACGCCGAACGGCGGCATAGCTCTCCACGGCAAACATCCCCGGCCGCTCCCAAAAGAAGCAACCTTACCAACGGCCGGATTTTACTCCGCCACGCTCAGCACCGCGCCGGCGTTCCGATGGCCTGCTTTGTCACCGCCGCATCCACCTCACGCCTTTGATCGACCGCCGGGTCACGGTTCACGTCCGACCCGCGACCGCATTATGGCATGTGGATAGCGGTTATCGATCTATTTCGACGCTCGATTGCGAAAAAAGAGTGAAGAAGGATCGAAATGCTTGGAGACTGTCATCTCCATCAGATCGGCGAGCTGAGCCACAATAGGATCGACGGTTCGGCAAACAGCCAGTTCACGAACGGCCCGAAGTCGCAGCCCCCCCCCCCCCCCGTCAGCACCAGCAATAACGGACAGCTAACCTAGGTTCGCCCCGAGGTCGTGAAAATCGCACCCACTTTATAAACAGCGCGTGGCGAAGTTCGTATCAATCGGTTCCTACTGTCCGGCCTTGAGAATTTCAGGGCTGATCAACTGAGCGTTTTCGCATCCGCGGAAATCCTGAGCGAAGCCAATCCATCGAGCGCTATTGTTCGAGACGGCATCAACTAGCTATGACTTTGTCGCTCGGCCCGAAATGGGTGTCTATCATGTTCGTCAGATCGGAAACTAACGACTGCACCGTAAAGCGACGCTCATAGTCTGCGCGAGCGGCAATGCCCATCTTCCGCCGCCGCTTTGGGTCCGAAAGCAGGTTGGTTAGCGCCGCCTGCAACCCCGCGACATCGCCGGGGGCTATGAGCAGGCCTGTTTCACCGTCGGTCACAACCTCTGGTCCGCCGCCGGCATCGCAACCGATGACTGGTTTGCCGAACATCAGCGCCTCAAGGAAGACCAGGCCGAACGACTCGTAGCGCGAGGGCGCAACGAAGATATCGCAGTCGCGGTAAAACTTACGCAATTGCTGCTCGTCCGCGCGCCCGTGGAAGACGATCCGCGACCGAACCGCTGTCGGCATATCCTGTTTGAGAAATTCCACCTTGTACGTCGTGCCGTCGGCTTTTGGAATCGTATCGTCGCCGACTATGTCCAAAATGGCGGTTGGGAACTGCGCGAGGACCTCGGGTATCGCATCTAGCAGGACATCAATGCCCTTACGCGATTCGAGGCGTCCCACAAATAGTAGACGCGTCTTGCGCGACCGCGCAACAGGGGGCGGCATGCCCGCAGACCAATCTTCGAGACAAAGCGGTGCATAATGAACCTTAGAATCCGGTAAGGTCGCCTTGTACTGCGCTCGAATATCTCTGGCGATGGCGCGGCTGATCGAATGTAACAAGGGTGCGCGTTCGAGGATATATTCTTCGATCGCAACGATGGGATGGCCGTACATTGCCATCCAATCCCGGTCGGCAGCCTTGAGAGGCTGGCTCTCCAACCAGAATTTCATCGTCGTCTGAAGCGCGACGATCAGCGGAAAGCTCCCGTCGACGACGAAGCCTAGCGGCTCGCAATCCCA
This sequence comes from Sphingomonas glacialis, assembly GCF_014653575.1. GTDB lineage: Bacteria > Pseudomonadota > Alphaproteobacteria > Sphingomonadales > Sphingomonadaceae > Sphingomonas > Sphingomonas glacialis. The sequence continues at coordinate 858,133 of NZ_BNAQ01000002.1, forward strand.
TAATGGACAATAGACCAGATCGACCGTCCTTCGTGCGTCGATCGCCCGGACTTCCTCGAGCATCGTCTGGGTATAACTCCAGATATGGCCGGGAACGTCGAGCGGTGCGATCGGCGAAATGTCCGGGAGGGGGTGATGCCGAATATCAACCCTGTGGACCCAGACGCCTTCTTCATAGTCTACCGAAGCGGAACCCTGCGATTTGGTCAGCACATGGACATGATGTCCGTCCGACGCCATCGTTTTGGCGAATTGCGCTAAATAGCGCGCGATCCCGCCGTTCTGGCCGGGGGGATAATCCTGCGTGACGAAGCAGATCGTCCGGCGGGACGCTTGATGAGCCAGCAGCGGATACGCCGAGAACGGCGTTCGATGACGAAGCACAAGCTCATCGACAAGGCGTTTCGGCGGCTCACATCCGCGCGCATGGCCGTCGACGATAGCCGCCTGCGCCTCCGCTCGAAAGCGGCGAACATCATCGTTCGAGTAGAGCGAATGACGCTGCCCGTCCGCGATGCCGACCTCCCACGTCCTAGTATCCGCCGCGCCCGCAGCTAGCACTTCCTTAACGCTGTGATGGGCGAGCCCGTTGCGCATTCCGAAGTAAACGCGGTTCTTGATGAGGGGGTACCAACTGCGCACGATTTTGCGTTCATCGCGCATGTGGCTGGGGGCAAATTTATGATGCACGAAAGCGTCAGGGCGCTGAATGATGCGATAACCAGCGTCAATAACGCGGTAGCAAACGTCAGTTTCGTCGAGAAAATACTCATATTCCTCATCGAACCCGCCGATCTCGTGCAGCACTGACAGGCGAAATGAGCAGTTGGTTCCCAGCAAATGGGGTATGTCCGCGGCGAACGGAAAGTTGAGGTGCGGGGATGGTGTATTAGCATCGCTCGGATATCCCAGCCTGTTGACCGTCACGTATCGCGCCTGAAACCGCACACCCGTGTTATCGTAGACGAAGCCGCCAACCCCGCCAACCGACTCGTCATCGTAAGACCTTGCCAAGTCATTCAACCACTCAGCCTCAGGGACGGCGTCATCATCGATGAACGCGACGACGTCACCGTCGGCCATGGCGATCCCAATGTTGCGCGATTGAGACAGATTACGCTGCTCGCAGAAGCCCAGCTTTATGGCATTGCCAAGCGTCGTGAGATAGTCACGCGTTCCGTCAGGCGTCGGCCCAGCAACGACACAGACCTCGAAATTCGAATACTCCAGATACCGCAAACCCGATAACGTCCGCTTCAAATATTCGAGACGATTATCGGTGTTGATTACAACGGAAAATCGTGGCGGCATCACCTGATCACGCCTTTCGAGCAGTGATTTTGAACTCGAAACACTTTCCATTCCGCTTCCCAACATAATCTTCTGAAATATCGTTGAATCCCGCACGTTGTAGCGTCTCGAAAAAACTCTTCGGCGTGATCAGATTGAAATGAAAATCACCATCATAATCTTGGCCACCGAAAAGCACTTCTCTGAAGTCTTCGAACTCCATCTCGCCATCGTTCAAGGCCCTTACCATTGCCTCGCCATCGGGAGCGATGGTTGTCAGCACACCGCCTGGCTGCAGCAACGCTGCCCAATGCGGGAGGACAACACGTTCCAAAATGTGCGACGAGAAATGCTCGACGAGATGCGATGAGCGAATTTCTGCAAGTTCGCATTCGTCAAAAGGAATAGCGGTCGCGTCGGCCACAATATCAATGCCCGGAAGTGCTCGACCATCGACGTTGAGGTAATCATCCAGTTGAAGATGCCCCGCGCCGAGATTAAGCCGCAAGCCGGTGCTCCGCATGGACTCGACTTTCGCCGAGTTTATGACCCTCGCGACCGTGCGGGTTGGTGACGCCTGGCCCGACGACCGATAGAGGGAGGCCTGCATTTCGTACATCGTTTCACTGCGAACGAAATCAATGCGATGCTCGGCATTACGTAATTGGGTATTATAATCGCTCACGATACGGGCCAATTCGCCCTCAATAGACTGGAAGCGAGAGAGGAATTCGTCTCGCTCTTGATGATCATCATTTGAGGCGAGCGCGCTACTAACATCGCGTTCTACAGCTTCGAGCCGAACGAGGTCCGCTTCGCGTACGTCTGACACCCTTTTCTGAAGATCGGCCAGCATTGCCTTCAAAGGCTGCAAGCGGGCAGTGACGATTTCCGGAACCATATTGAGCCGGTTCGCCGTGAGGTCGTGAGCAATCTCGAGCCTTTGTGCGTTTTCCTGCTGGGCAGACCTCAACTCATCATCAATATCATTCAACTCGGCCTGAAGCGCACTCACCTGTTTAGACGCGGTAACTACAACCCGCCCGACTGCCCCAAGACTTTGACTAAGCGCGCCCAAGCCTTGGTCTGCATAGCACTTAGCCTCATCGCCGGCTATTTGGGCGCGCACCTCAACCAACTTGCGCAACCCCCCAGTTTCGTCCGCGTATGCTCTTTTCGCCTCCTCCAATCCTATCATCGCACGCTCCTCTATAAGACGGACAAGGTCGTGGTGCTGAGCACCAAGCGCTTGGTGCAGTTGGTCAAGCCTTGCTTCCAAAGGTTGGTTTTCGTGACACTTGGCTTCATCTTCGGCGATTTGGGCGCGCGCCTCCACCAATTTGCGCAATTCCCCTGTTTCGTCTGCGTATGTCCTTTTCGCCTCTTCCAGCCCGAACATCGCACGCACCTCGATAAGGCGGACGATGTCATTGTGCTGGACACCTAGCGTTTTACACAGTTGGTGAAGCCGAGCCTCCAAACGTTGATCTGCATAGCACTTAGCCGCATCCTCCGCAATTTGGGCGCGCGCTTCCACCAACTTGCACAAGCCCCCTGTTTCGTCCGCGTACGCTCTTTTCGCCTCTTCCAGCCCGATCATCGAACGCACCTCAATAAGGCGGAAGATGTCGTTGTGTTGTGCACCTAGCGTTTGACGCAGTTGGTCAAGCCGCGCCTCCATCTGTTGGTCTGCGTAGCACTTGGCCTCATCCTCGGCGATTTGGGCGCGCACTTCCACCAACCTGCGCAATCCTCCTGTTTCGTCCGCGTACGCTCTTTTCGCCTCCTCCAATCCTATCATCGCACGCTCCTCTATAAGACGAACGGCGTCTTGCTGTTGGGCATCCAGCGCTCGATGCAGCTGGTCGAGCCGCGCCTCCACCCGCCGGTCTGCATAGCACTTGGCCTCATCCTCGGCGATTTTAGCGCGCACCTCGACCAACCTGCGCAACCCCCTGGTTTCGTCTGCGTACGTCCGATTCGCCTCCTCCAATCCGATCATCGCACGCTCCTCGATAAGACGAACGATGTCGTCGTGCTGAGCACCTAGCGTTTGACGCAGTTGGTCGAGCCGTGCTTCCACCCGTTGGTCTGCGTAGCCCTTGGCCTGATCCTCGGCGATTTGAGCGCGCACCTCCACGAACTTGCGCAGCCCCCCGGTTTCGTCCGCGTGCGCCCTTTTCGCCTCCTCCAATCCGATCATCGCACGCTCCTCGATAAGACGAACGATGTCGTCGTGCTGAGCACCTAGCGTTTGACGCAGTTGGTCAAGCCGCACCTCCATCTGTTGGTCTGCGTAGCCCTTGGCCTCATCCTCGGCGATTTGGGCGCGCACCTCCACAAACTTGCGAAGCCCCCCGGTTTCGTCAGCGCACGCCCTTTTCGCCTCTTCCAATCCGATCATCGCACGCTCCTCGATCAGACGAACGGTGCCGTTGTGCTGAGCGCCTAACGTTTGACGCAATTGGTCGAGCCGCGCTTCTAACTGTTGTTCTGCGTAGCTCTTTGCCTCATCCTCGGCGATTTGGGCGCGCACCTCAACCAACCTGCGCAACACGCCGGATTCCTCCGCATCCGCCCTTTTCGCCTCCTCCAGCCCGATCATCGCACGCACCTCGATGAGGCGAACGATTTCGTTGTGCTGGAAGCCTATCGCTTGCCGCAGTTCGTCAAGCCGTGCCTCCACCCGTTGGTCAATCTTGCGCTTGATCCATTCTGCGTTCAGCGATCGACGCCAAAAAGACAAAACGCGCTCACGGGCACCCTCAATCATACACCGCCCCAGGATCGCTGAGGCGTCTTTATGATGACCAGTGACTGGATCTCGATCGAAACGCCTTCATCAACATACACGCGCAATTCAATCCCGTCCGTGGGCTCAAGAAGCTCGAAGTTGACATAAACCAAGCTGGGCACGTCGTCGAACAAATCACCATGCGGAATGGATTTTTGTGCGAATTCTTCTGCGCCGCCAACGACATCGACAACAAAGGACTGGTCGACTACAGCTCCCGTGCGTCGCATGTAAAAACCGCCTATGTACAAGCCAGGCTCGCCGTAAAAATAAGGCCCGTAGCTGATATAGCCGCTACGGTTATCGCTCAAGCGAGTGCCATTTGGCCCATCCTTGCCAACCTGTCCCGGAAGGCTTGCTGCATCAAAACGCGCGTAATTCACAAGAATTTTCCCCCTGGTAGATATATCGTTAGGATTCTTCAATAAACGATTATTTTGTTATTTTGCAATTAAATCCTGCTTCTGGGTGTACTAACCCGGTCGCGGCGCCGAAAAACCGTGCGGATTCATCGTTTGCTGCGTCGCGAGCCCATACATAAAGCGGAATGAAGTTCAAGATGTAAGGCGTTCGGTCAACCCCGATTAAGCGCTTAACCGCTCTTGTTTGACGTCCCCCCTGCTTTTCCCTCCAGTTTGAGTGAGTTTTCCGGCCCTTTAGAGCCTACGGGCGAGGAGCTGGGACATGAAGAAGTCGAAGTATACAGCGAGCAGATCGCGTTTGCGTCGAAGCAGGCGGAGACGGGCACACCGGTGGAGGAGGTAATCCGCCGGATGGGGATCTCTGAGCTGCTGCCGGTCTCATGGACACGAGGTTAGGCTACATAAGCCTGCTTCTCGAAGTCCATGGGGCTGAGATACCCCAAGGTCGAGTGCCTGCGCGTGGGATTGTAGAAGCGCTCGATGTAGTCGAACACGTCCTGCCTCGCCTGATTGCGCGTACGGTAGGTTTTGCGCGCGATCCGTTCGGTCTTCAGCGAGGAGAAGAAGCTCTCCATCGCAGCATTGTCCCAGACGTTCCCGGACCGGCTCATCGAGCATGTTACCCCGTTGGCGGCCATCAGTCGCCAAAACTGCTCGCTGGTGTATTGGGCGGATTCAACCGGTCGTCGCAACGCGCTGTTTTTCGATCTCCGCAAGGCATTGGTCAAGCGCCTCGGCC